>CAVRGQ010000005.1:0-870018 GCA_963720785.1 uncultured Actinomycetes bacterium | reverse complement strand
CTCCGTGATGTCGGCGTCGAGATCGAGCCCCAGGTGCTCCGCCGCGTTGCCGAGCAGCAGCTTGTGCCGCAGCTCGGGGTCGAGCTCCCCGAACGTCTCCTCCAGGTACTTCCGCGAGTGCGGGAAGGTGCCCACGGAGTGGGGGAAGTCGCTGCCCCACCAGAACAGGTCGAGCGGCATCTCGTGCGGGAGTGCCTGGCCGATCGCGACGGCGAGGGGTTCGCGCACCATGCCGTAGAGGCCGTGGTCGCGCAGGTACTGCGACGGCAGCTTCGGGAGGTCGAGCTGGAACCAGCTGTTGTACTCCAGGTAGTCGCGGTCCATGTAGTACATCGCCGCGGGGAAGATCGCCGCGTTGATCTCCGCGAAGTAGAAGCGCAGTTCGGGGAAGCGCTCGAAGGTGCCGTTGACGATGAGCTGCGCCATCGTGTTCGCGCACCCGCCGCCCGCGTGTTGGGTCATGCCCGCCTCGGGCGGCCACTGCGACGTGTCGTGACGCGGCCCGCCGATGTTCATCACGCCCGCGAACGACATGTGCGGTGACAGCGCGATGCCGAGCTCGAGCGCCTTCTCCCAGAAGCGGTCGTCGTCGGGCGTCGGGTTGTTGCCGCCGTTCGGCTGCATGAGCAGGTGCACCGAACGGAAGCCGAGGCCGTGCACGCGCTCGAGCTCGCCGACCGCGTCGTCGATCCCGGAGATCGGCATCAGCGCGTTGCCGATGAGGCGGTCGGGCGCGATCGAGCAGTAGTCGGCGAGCCAGTCGTTGTAGGCGCGCACCATCGCCAGGTACACGTCGCGCTCGGGGATCTTCTCCAGGAACCGGCTCGCGAAGATCGGCGCGAAGAGCAGCTCGGCGTCGATGCCGTCCTCGTCCTGCTCGCGCAGGCGCTGCTTGCCGTCGCCGGCGCCGTCGACGCGGGAGCCGTCCTCGTTGGTGTAGCTCTGCCCGGCGAAGCGCACCTTGCCGCGGCCCTTGAGGTTCTGGCTCGCGTAGGTGAGCGGCATGCCCTCCATGAGCCAGGCGTCGCCGCCGCCGTCGGGCAGCGTGATCAGCTTCGGCGCCCGGTCCTTCCACTTCTCGGGCAGGAACGCCACGAAGTCGGGCGGCGTCTCGAGGTGACCATCTCCCGAGATGACCTGGTACTTGCGACCCATCACGACCCCCCGTGATTGCTGCGACACGTGCTCGCGACCTTCGCGCGCGGCTGGCGTGGGTTGTCCATTGGGCTCGGGTTGGCCACTCGACGTCGTTGAAGCACCGGCGTACGATCTTCGTCATGCGCCCGTCCAATCCAGGGGTGACCGGAACCGACGAGCACTTCGATCGTCTGCTCGAACACATGCGCGCGGAGATCGACCGGATCTTCCGCAAGTGGACCTGGATCCAGTGTTCGGGGATGTTCGCCGCCGGCTGCGCTGCTGCCGCGGCGATCAGATGGCTCTGAGCCCCTCCCTGTTCGCTGTCACACCCGCGCGTTACAGTTTTCGGAGTCGGCTGTTTCTTTGGCGTCGACCTCTTCCCCGAGAGCCACGAACCCCGGGAGAGGTGCGATGACTGTCGACGAAGACTGGGTGAGACTCCGGACTCGGTTGGTGGAGCTGGTTGGTGTGAGCGGCGCGGACATCCTGATGGACCGTCCCCCGGGTGGGTGGAGTGACCTCGTCACCAACCACACGCTCGATCTGCGTTTCGCCGCGTGGGAGGAGCGCTTCGACCGCAGGCTCGACGCGCTCGAGGCCCGCATGGATCTGCGGTTCGCTGCGGTCGATGCTCGCTTCGCGTCCGTCGACCACAACTTCGACCTCGTCGACCACAACTTCGCCCTGCTGCGTTCGGAGATGCAGGTGCAGGGTGCCGACTTGCGCGCCGAAGTGCAGGTGCAGGGTGCCGACCTGCGCGCCGAGATGTATCGCCGCTTCCGCGCGCAGACATTGGTGATGGTTTCCACGATCACTGCCGTGGGCGGGGTGATCGTCGCGGCTATCCGGCTGTAACCGCTACTCGGGTCTTCCGACGACTCCGTCGGCAAGCAGGCCGGCGATTTCGTCGGCGGAGTAGCCGAGCTCGCCGAGGATGGCGGCGGTCTGCCGCGCCGGCCCGGTCCGCTGGGCCGGGTGCTCCGAGGTCGTGGGCGGTCCCGCACCATGCGGCCGTAGCGGACGTACGGGCCGAGCCCACCGTCGGCCGACTGCTCGGTGAAGCCGAGGGGCTCGGCCCATGACGACGACAGCACGTAGTCGGCGTACATGCCGTCGTGCACGCGCACGCAGGTGACGCCGGCTGCGGCGAGGTCGTGCACCCACTCGTCGACCGACCGATTGGCGAAGCTCGCCTCCCACTCCGGCGGGTGTCTCGGTGCATCGAGCGCCTCGGCGAGGCGTTGCTGCGCGGCGTCGTCGATTGCGGCGACGAACACCCAGCCGTCGGCCGCCTCGTAGAGGCGGAACCCGGCGTGCAGGCCGAGGATGTCGGCGTCGGGCAGCACGCGCGGCGGACGGCCCGGATAGTCGACGAAGTGCTCGGCGAGCACGTAGGCGTTGGCGCCCATCATCCGCGTCTCGATCGACTGCCCCGCGCCGGTGCGGGCCCGTGCGAACAACGCCATCGTGACCGCGGCGGCGACGGTGAGCGCGGCGTTGAAGTCGGGGTTCGACTCGTTGGCACGCATCAGACGACGCGACCACCACCCGAGCTCCTCGTCGGAGAGCTCGACGTCCGGCGCCGGGGAGCGGTCCGGTGCCCTGCTGCGCGAGCGCGCCGCCGATGATCGCGCCGACGGTCACGTGGAACGCGGGGAGCGCCGCGCACGGGCCCGTCGACCCGTAGGAACCCGCGTACAGCGTACACGAGGCCGGGGTTCGCGGCGCGCAGGGTGGCGTCGTCGATGCCGAGGCGTTCGGGCACACCGGGGCGGTAGTTGTGCAGGAACACGTCGGCCTGCGCGGCGAGGCGCTGCACGATGGCCACGCCTTCGGCCGTCTTGAGGTCGACGGTGATGCTCTCCTTGCCCTGCACGCACTTGAGGCCCGCGGGGCCGGTGTTGCGCATCGGGTCGCCCACGAGCGGTTCGATCTTGATCACGCGGGCGCCGAGCTCGGCGAGCAGCGCGGCGGCCATCGGCGTCGCGATCCACGTGGCGAGCTCCAACACGGTGACGCCTTCGAGGAGCGACGCCGCGGCGGGCGCGCCGGCGGGGCCGACGGGCGCGGGCGTGGTCGTCCAGGTGAACAACGGGCCGAGCTCGCGCACCTTCCCGAGCTGCGGGTCGTCGCGCTCGACCACGTCGCCGGTGGCGACGAGCTGCGGGTGGGTGAGCGCGTCGCCGGGACGCAGGAACGGCTCGGCGGAGATGTCGGGGTCGGCGGCGAACACCGGCTGCCACTCGGCCCACGTGCGTTCCTCGACCCGGCGCATCACGATCGTGCGCAGCTCGCGTGCGTGTTCGGGGACGGGGATGTGCGGCGCGGTGCGGAAGCGCTCGTCGTCGAAGAGGTGCTCGAGATCGAGCGCGCGCAGGAACGCGCGGTAGAGGCGCGGGCCGTTCTGGCTGAACTGCAACCATACGCCGTCGCGCGTGCGCGCCTCGGGGTAGAAGAGCATCGGCGAGTCGCCGAGGCGCAGTTGGCGCGGGCTGTCGGGCGTCCAGCCGCTGAGGTCGAACACGCTGAGCGCGCGCAGGAGGCTCGTGGCCACCTGCTGACCCGCTCCGGTGGTTTCGCGTTCGACGAGCGCGGCGAAGATCCCCTGCAGCGCGAGCATCGCCGCGCCGTGCGTGGCGACGGGCACCGCGGGGAAGGCGGGGCGCTCGCCTTCGAAGATCACGCCGAACTCGTAGGCGCGGCCGGCCGCGGAGCTGACCAGCGCGTCGTGCCCGGGCACGTCGCTCAGCGGGTGACTCGCGGCCGAAGCCGGTGATCTCGCAGTGCACGAGGCGCGGGTTCGCCGCGCACAGCGTCGGCCCGTCGACGCCGAGGCGATCGGCCGTCGCGGGTTCGAGCGCGACGAGGGCGACGTCGGCGGTCTTCGCCGAGCTCCGTGATGCGTGCTCTGCCAGCGTCGGTGGTGAGGTCGATCTCCTCGGTGCGCAGCGCGCGTGACCACGACGTCCACGCGGGCGCAGGCGCGCAGCCGGCTGCCGCCGGGCGGCTCGACGAGCAGCACGTCGGCGCCGAAGTCGCCGAGCGTCATGCCCACCACCGCGGCGGCGATGCTCTCCCCGATGATGACGACGCGGAGGTCGGCGAGCAGGGGCGAGGTGTCGGTCGGGGCACTGTTCGTGGTCACGCCGGAGCGTACCCAGCCCCGTCACCGCCCGTCACGGTCACCTCTTCCCGTCGAGGTGTCGTCGGCGTACGCTTCTCATCGTGCAACCGTTCGTTGTGGATCCCTCCATCGAACTCGAACTGCGGGCCGACCCGGAGTTCCAGCGCCGCCTGGAAGAGAACCGTGCGGAGATCCGCCGGATGTTCCGCAGGTGGACCTTGATCCAGTGCTCCTCGATGTGCCTGATCACATGCATCGCCATTGCGATCGGGCGGTGGGCCTGAGCAACGCCCTGTTTCGCTGTCACACCGACGCGTTACAGTTTTCGAGTCGGCAGTTTTCGTCGTCGTCCTCTTCCCCGAGAGCCGCAAGCCATGGAAGAGGTGCGATGACTGTCGACGAATCCTGGACACAACTGCGAAGTCGGTTGGTGGAGCTGGTTGGTGTGAGCGGCGCGGAGATCCTGATGGACCGGCCCCCGGGTGGGTGGGGTGACCTCGTCACCAACCACACGCTGGATCTGCGCTTCGCCGCGTGGGAGGAGCGCTTCGCGGCCTCGGAGCAGCGGTTCGACCACAAGCTCGATGCATTCGAAGCGCGGATGGATCTGCGGTTTGCGGCGGTCGATGCTCGCTTCTTGGCCATTGAGCACAACTTCGACCTCGTCGACCACAAGTTCGAGCTGCTGCGTGCGGAGATGCAGGCGCAGGGTGCCGACCTGCGCGCGCGCAGGGCGCCGACCTGCGTGCCGAGATGTATCGCCGGTTCCGCGCGCAGACGTTGGTGATGGTCTCGACGTTCACGGCTCTGGCCGGCGTGATGGTCGCGGCGATCCGCCTGTAGGTGTTGCGCGTGGCTACCCGGCGGGTGGCGGCGTCGGTGCAGTCGTCGCCGGCTTCTTGGCCTCGGCGGCCTTGACCCGCTTCGAAAGGGTGGCGATCGTGAGGCCGACGCCGGTGACGAGCAGCACGAGCGCGAACCACACCACCGGCGCGTGCCAGGCCGGGCTGCGCAACCAGGGGAGCACGTCCTCGCTCACCCAGCCCTGATCCTTCTGCAGCGCGGGCGTGTCGAACAGCCAGCTGCGCACGCCGTCGGCGAACAAGGCGACGCCTGCGGTGATCGCGAGCCCCGCCGCGACGAAGCCGACCACCGCCCCGAACGTCTTGATGTCGCGCCAGGTGACGAGCAACAGCAGGTAGATGCCCGCGCCCATCACGACCACGCCAGTCAGCCCGAGCACGAGCTGCGACGTCGCCAGCATCACGAACCCGATCACCGCGAGCAGCGCGCCGCCGAACGCGAGCGCCCGGCCGTTGCCGCGGTTCACCGCCGCGAGGCGGTAGGCGAGCAACGTCGCCTTGCGCACCACGCCGAGCGTGGGCTTGAGCACCGTGGGGAGCTCCTTCGCCTCGGCGGTGGCGGCGGCGCCGACGGCGGCGGCCTTCGTGACCGTCTTCGTGAAGAGCGGCTGACCGACTTCTCGCTCGAGCGTCTCGGCCGGCACCGGGCACGACTGCAGCTTCTCGACGAGCAACTCCTCCAGCACCGGGCCGCCGAGGGTCGGGAGCGGCTGTTGGTCGAGCCACTTGCGCAGCGACTCCTGCGCGGTGTTCCAGTGGTCGCTCGTGACCGCCGCGGCGGCAGCCTGCACCGCCGCGACCATCGCTTCGGGGGTGTTGCTGATCTTGAGCACGTCGACCGCCCACTGGCTGTCCTGCAGCGTGGGGTTCACGATCACCTCGCGGGCGACGACCGGCACCTCCTCCACCGCGATGCGCCGCTGGAACGCAGTGGCGATCCACATCGAGAGGTCGGTGAGCTGGCGCTTCGCCGGGGTGGTGGGGTCGTCGAGGAACTTCAAGTCGTCGGCGACCGCGCTGCTCGGGTCGGGGAGCATCGGGAACAGCTCCCGGACCCGGGCGAGGAACCACTGCGCCCGTTGGCCGGGGCGCGCCGCGGTGCCGGCGTTCTCGGCCAGCACCTGGATGCGGCGCGGGTCGAGGAGGATGTGCACCAGCCACCCCGCGCCGTCGAGGCGGCCCCACATCCAGTCGTTGGCCCGCCACGACGACTTGTAGAACGCGCCGAAGTGGTGCAGCTGCAGGCCGGTGAGCTTGTCGGTCGCGAACTTCCGTTCGGGGGTGAGCGCGCCGCGGGTGTCGGCACTCACCTGCACCAGCTCGAGCGGCTGCTCGGTCTGCACCGTGGTCGGCAGCATCGACCGCGTGATCACGTGCAGTTGGAACAGGCTCGTGACGGTGAGCTCGGGTGACACCTGCGACTGTGCCGACGCGTCGCCTGGCGCCTGGTCGGGTGAGCCGAGGTACTCGAGGTAGGTGGCGAGCTCCGCTTTCGCGGCGACCCGCTCGCGCTGCAGCACACCCGCGGCCGGGGTCGACGTGGCGAGCGCGCCGAGGAGCGGCGCCACGCCGTCGATCGCGGCGGCGAGCTTCGTCCAGCCCGCCGCGAGATCGCCCGCATTGCGCAGCGCCTCGATCGCGACCGCCAGGTCGGCGGCGAAGTCGCGCAGCTTGCGGTCGGACGCGGGGGTGATGTCGCCGAGTGCGTCGGCCACCACCCGCGCCAGGTTGGGTTCCGCCGGGGTGGCGAGCGCCTGGTGCACCGCGTCGGTCGCAGCGGCGAGCTGCACGCGGTCGGCTTCGTTGCGCGCCAGCGACCACCCCGCCGCGCAGCATCGCGAGCACGGTGGCCTTGGCACCGTCGAACGGGCCACGCCCGAACGCGACGATGGCATCGACGTCGCCGGGCTCGGGCACGTCGGTGCCCCAGGGTTGCGCGATCCGCTTCGCCGCCGCTTCGAGACAATCGGCCTGCCCGGTTGCCCCCGGTGCGAGCGCGGCGGCCCACCGCGGCGGCATGGCGGCCGCCGACATCGTGGTGAGCGCGCGCATGAGCGCAGTCACGCCGGGAGCCGCGAGCGCGTGCGACTCACGGTTGCGGTAGTCGGCGAGGGCCTCCGGGCGCAGGAGCCCGAGCGACGTGCCCCGCACGCGGTTCGCGAGCTCGGCGACGCGCAGGCGCGCGTCGGCCATGCCGGCGACCGCGTCGTTGTGCTGGCGGATCGCGCGTAGCTCCGCGCCGATCGACTGCCCGAGCACCGCGCCGATGTCCTTCAGCAGCGCGCCGCCGAACGAGAGCGGCTGGTCGAACCGGTCGACGGCGGGCGTCGCGCGCGGGTCGGGCGCCTCACCCGGTGACGGCACCACGTAGAGCAGGACGCGCCGCACCTGACGGTCGGCGGGACGCGTGAACACCTCCTCGATGAGCGGCTTGATCGGCCGGTTCATGAGCAGCCCGCCGTCGGCCACGAAGTGGTCGCGCGTGATGTTGGAGAAGGGCGCCATGTCGGGGTGGGCGTCGTCGACCGTGTGACCGCACGGCAGGAACGCCGGTTCGAACGCGCCCGGGAACGACGCGCTGCTGCGCGCCGCGAGCGCCAGCGCGCCGCGGTCGCTCGTCGGCCTTCAGCTGCTCGTCGTCGAAGCGGAACAGGCCGCGGTGCTCCACGTCTTGCACCAGCGTGCCGAAGTTGTCGGTGAAGCGACTCGTCTCGCCGCTGAGCAGCGTGGTGGTGACGAACACCGTGGTCTGCGGCGGTGCCGCGAGGGGATTGCCCGACGACGCGGGCGTGGTCGGGGGCGTGGCGCCCAGCTGTTCGATGCCGCGGTTCAGGCCGGCGAGCAGCACGCCGTCACCCTGGAGGAGCGACGGTGGGCTCGTCTCACCGGGGTCGCGCAGCAGCAGCTCGAACGAGCCCGTGCTCAGCCACACGTCGCGCAGGATGCCGAGGTCGAGCCCGCGGGCGCGGGTGAAGCCGAGCAGCGCGGCGTTGATGCCACCCGCGCTGGTGCCCGAGAGGATGTCGGTGTTGACGGTGAGGTCGAGGAGTTCGAGCAGGCGCAGGTAACGCGCCCGACTGATCACGGCCGGCGGGATCGGCTGGCCGTCGACCACGGTCTCCGGATCGACGGTGGGCAGGGCGTCGTCGGTGGTCAGCGACTCCCGGACGCGCGACGCCTGTTCGAGCAGGTTGAGCTCGCGGGCCACGCCGCCCATCCAGATGGCGAGGCTCACGCCCCCGGTCATCGCGGCGGCGAAGCGCACGTCCTGCGTGCCCGCCGACACGCGCTGGGCGCCGCGCGCGGGGTCGGGCGTGGCGTCGGGGACGGGATCGCCGAGCGTGTCCTCGTCGTGGAGGTCGGGGGGTGCCTCGTTGCCGGGATTCGTCACGGGACTGCCCTCTCGTGCGTTCGTCGGTGCCCAGAGCATGGCCGAAGTGGCTCGGGGCCACAATCGCCGTCGGGCACTCGGCCCGGGCCCGTCGCCGGCGGCTCAACCTTTCGGGGCCGATCGCCGATGCACTCCCCATGCTGCTCACGACCGTGTCGCTCGTTCCCGTGGCGGTGGCCCTGGCGCTCGCGCTGGGCCTCTTCATGGCGTGGACCACCTACCTGATCCGCGCCGATCGCCGCCTGCTCGCCACCCGCACCGCCGAAGCCTCGGCCGCGGCGGCCCCGGTGCCGGTGACACTCGTACCCGCGGTGCGCGCTGCGTTGCCGGCGCCCGTGGTCGCGATCGTGGCGCCGGTGACGACGGAGCGAGCGCGCGAGCGCCGGCACTACCTCGTGGCCGCGCCCGATCTCGCGCCCGATCCCACCCCGGAACCCGTGCCGAGTCCCGTCGTCGTGCGGTCCGGCTCGTTCTGCACGGTGCTCGGCTTGAGTGGTGTGACCGCGAACGGCACCGAGATGGTGTGCTCGTCGGAGAACGGTGCCCGCCCGCGCTGGCGCCGGGCCGTGCGCGAGCTGCAGCGCACCGCCTGAGCGGCCGGATCCGGGTGCGCGGCGTCAGCGGCGTCGGTCGCCCACGCGGATCACGATGCGGACGGGCCGGTCGAGCCACACGTAGTACCAGGCCCAGCGCATCAACACGCGCAGCCGGTTCTCGAAGCCGATCAGGTACCAGAGGTGCACCGCGAGCCACACGATCCAACCGACGAAGCCGGTGAACGAGAAGCGCCCCACCTGCCCGACGGCCTTCGTGCGACCGATCGTGGCGAGCGTGCCCTTGTCGCGGTAGCGGAAGCGCCGGCCGCGCCCGTGCAGGATCTCCGCGGCGACGAAGCGCCCCGCCTGCATCGCCGCGGGTGACACCATCGGCAGCACCTCACCGTGCGGACCACGCCCGGTCGCCGCGTCGCCGATCGCGTAGGTGCTGGTGGTGCCGACCACGAGGAAGTGGTCGTCGACCTCCATGCGGCGACCCGCGTCGGCGTCGGTGGGCACGCCCGTCGGTGTGTTGGGCGCCACGCCCGCGGTCCACACCATCGTGGCGGTGGGGATCTCGGTGCCGTCGTGCAGCACCACGCCGTCGGCGTCGGCCGCAGTGACGAGGGTGTTGGTGCGCACGTCGACGCCGAGCCGGCCGAGCTCCCGTCGCGTGTAGGCCGACAGTCGGGGCTTGAACGTCGGCAGCACCCGGTCGCCGCCCTCGAGCAGCAGGATGCGCACGTCGCCCGCCGAGAACTCGGGGTACTCCGCCGGCACGACCAGCCGCACGAACTCGGCGAGCGCGCCCGCGTACTCCACACCCGTCGGTCCGCCACCGACGATGCAGAAGGTGAGCAGCCGGCGCCAGCGCGTCCGCGTCGTCGACGGTGGCGGCATCCTCGAAGCGCTCGAGCACGTGGTTGCGCAGCTGCAACGCCTCCCGAAGATCCTTCAGTCCGAGGGCATGAGCCTCGACGTCGGCGATGCCGTAGTAGGTGGTGACGCTGCCCGTGGCGACGACGCACGCGTCGTACTCCAGCACCGCGCCACTCGCGAGCGAGATGCGCTGCGAGTCGGTGTCGAGCGCGACCACCTCGTCCTGGCGGTAGCGCACGTTCGGTGCACCCCGGAAGATCTTGCGGATCGGCGCGGCGATCTCCGACGGATTCAGGAGGCAACTCGCCACCTGGTACAGCAGCGGCGTGAACAGGTGGTAGTCGCGCGCGTCGACGATGGTGACGTCGACGGCCGAACCGCGCAACGCCTTGGCGCACTGCAGGCCGCCGAAGCCACACCCGATCACGACCACGTGGCGCCGCGCGGGTGTCGACACCGGTCGTGGGGCAGCGGTCGGGGTGGGGACGTCGCCGGAGGGGTCGTTCGCCATGCGAGCTCCGAGGGCCGGGTCCCCCCAACGTACCGGCGGGGTCCGCGGCGCGTCGCCGGGATTGACCATCGGCCCTGCCCCGGGCCCGCGGCACCGGGCATGATGGGCGGGCGCCACTGGAAGCGCCGTCGAGAGGAGACCCGATGACCGCCAACGAGCCCGTGCCCGAGCGCCCGGCCGACGCCGGAGTGGCCGAGGAGATCCCGGCCGAACTCGGACAGATCGAGGGGGCCCGTCTGCTCGGCAACGACGCCCGCGACCGCCTCCGCGCCGACGGCTTCACCGACCAGCAGATCGACCAGTGGGCCGAGACGTACGTGGCGGAGAACGGCGGCGGCGAGGTCGACGAGTTCGTCGCCTGGATCAGCGAGCAGGAGCACCGCGGCGCCTGAGCGCCGCGCTGATCGCCGCGTGGACGACGCCGGTGCCGATCCCGCCTCGCTCGCTGCGGTGATCGCCGCACGCGTCGGTGAGTTGCGCAGCAACGTCAACCTCGTCGACGTCACCACCGCGCCCCTGCTCGCACCCGAAGAGTGCGCCGAGTTCCTCGACGGGCTCGACGACGACGGCTGGAGCGACATGAAGGTGTGGGCGCCGGCGACGGGATCGACGCAGCCGGGCGCGCACCAGTCGACCGCGCGCGCCGACGTCCGTCGGGGACGCCAACGCGCGGTGCCCGGCGGCAACAACGGCGAGCTCGCTGCCCGCATCACCGCGCAGGTGTTCGCCGTGAACGACCGGATCTACAAGTTCCGCCTCGTCGGCGTGGAACACCCGGTGCAGGTGCTCTGGTACGCCGGCGAGTCGTCCGACGGCTACGTCGCGCACATGGACGTCGGCCCGGTGTCGTCGCTGCGCAAGCTGAGCTTCAGTCTGTTGCTGTCCGACCCCGACACGTTCGCGGGCGGCGACCTCGCCTTCGGCGCGCCGTTCCCGCTCGCCCGTCAGCAGGGCACGCTCACCATCTTCCCGAGCTTCCTGCAACACGCGGTCACCCCGGTGACGAGCGGCGACCGCTACGCGGTCGTCGGCTTCGTGATCGGTCCCGCCTTCTCGTAGGCGCCGCGTCTCGTCGGAGGCTCGTCGGCGCAGGTCAGCGGAAGCCGGGGAGGAACCGGCGCGCCGCACGCGCGTAGGTCACGTCGGTGTCGCGGATCCACGCCTCGTCGATCATCGTCGCGTGCACGCGGCTGAAGTCACGGCGGTCGTCGCTCCACCACAGGTGCGCCATCAGGTGGAACGACGTGATCCCGTCGAGATCGTCGACCGCCTCCTCGAACAGGGAGGCGATGCCCTTGGGCGTCGGCTCGATCGCGTGGAAGCGGCGTTGCGGCTCGATGAGCACGTCGCCGGGCATCGCCACCGCGAGGTCGTGGCCGAGCTCGCAACTGTGCGCCGACCACGACCCGTCGAACGCGCCGGCCATCTGCGCGCGCCACTCCTCCACGAACCGTGAGTGCGGACGCGCCAGCAAGAGCGCGTTCGACGACGACGGGCGCCGCGCGCCGGTGCGTTGCGAGACGATGTCGGCCTCGCGCCCGATCACCGCGTTCGCCTGCCAGCAGTGCTCGGGGACCGGTGCCACGAACAGCGTGTCGATGTCGGCGTAGAGGCCGCCCCACTCGGCGAGCGCGTCGAGGCGCACGAAGTCCGAGTGGTGGGCGTAGTCGTAGCGGCCGATCGCCGGGTCGTAATCGTGCGCGTCGATCGTGCCGACTCGCCCCACGCGGTGCAGCGTGACCCGCGGGCGGATGAGATCCCAGTACGCGCCGTACGGCAATTCGTTGCAGTGCACGAACACCTCGTCGGGTTGCACCACCGCGATGCACGACGCGATCGCGAGGTAGTGCACGAGGTGGAAGGGCTCTTCCTGCGGGCGCATGCCGAACACGAAGTGGGCGATGCGGGGGATGGGGCTGCGGTCCATGCGTCCCTGATGGCAGGCGAGCGGTGTCGCTACAGTACCGACCCGTGACCGGGGCACCTCCGAGCCGATCCGATCGCAGGCCCGATCGCCGGCCCGATCGACGGCGAGTGGTGGTGGTCGTGCCCCTCGCCCCGCAGCGCAGCGGCAACGGCCTCGCCATGCGGGCCGGCGCCACGCTCGAGGCGCTCGCGGCCGCGGCGCCCGTCGACCTGGTGATCGTCCCCGTGTCGGGGCCCGCCACCCCCACCGACTGGGCCCGTGCCCATGCCCGCCACGTGACGGTGGCGGAGTTGCCCGGCCCCGACGACGCGCACGCGCTCGTGACCGCGCACCTCGCCGACGCCCGCCTGCGCGACCGGCTCTCGCGCACCGCGCCGTTGCCTGCGCGGGCGGCCCTCGCGCCGCCGACGCTCGCGGCGCGGATCGCGGGTGAGCTCGGCGACGATCCCACCGCGGCGGTGGTGGTGATGCGCACCTACCTCGCGCCGCTCGGGATCGAGCTCGGTCGGGTGCTGGGCGCCCGGCGCATGATCGTGGACGCCGACGACGACGACGAGGCCCTGCTCCGCGCGCTGGGTGACGACGCCGAGGCCGACGCGTTCGCCCGACTCGCCGGGGTGTGGTTGCCCGACGCCGACGAGGTGTGGGCCGCCGCGCCCGCGGAGGCCGACGCGCTGCGCGCCCGTCACGACCTCGGCGTCGTGCGCACGGTGCCCAACACGATTCGCTTGCCCGCGCCCGTCGGGCCCCCGCCCGGCGCGGCCCCCAGCGAGGCGCGCCTCCTCTTCGTGGGCAACCTCACCTACGGGCCCAACCGCGAGGCCGCCCGCACCCTCGCGCTCGACGTGCTGCCGCGTGTGCGCGCCCACCATCCGAACGCCACGGTCGACCTCGTCGGCGCGCACGGCGCGGGCACGATCGACGAGCTCGGCGCGCGTGATGGCGTGCGCGTGCACGGCGCGGTCACCGACCTCGCGGCCGCCTACGCGAACGCCGACGTGGTGGTCGTGCCCCTGCGCCACGGCGCGGGCACGCGCATCAAGCTCCTCGAAGCCGCCGCGTTCCGCCGGCCGATCGTCGCGTCCGGCGCCGCGCTCGGGGGGCTCGACCTCGTGCCGGACCGCGAGCTCATGGTGGCCGACGATGCCGACGCCACCGCCGACGCGGTCGTCGACCTCCTCGCCGATCCCGCGCGCGCCGCCGCGCTCGCCGGAGCTGCCCACGACGCGGTGGCCCGTCGGTACACACGCGTGGCGGTTGGCCCCGCGATCCGGCGCGGCGCACTCGGCGAGCCCGAGGCCGCGGCCACCCTCGCATTCCGGGTGCTCTGGCACGACGTCACCGTGGAGGCCTGCGACGACGAGGTGGTCGTCGCGCTGGAAGCAATGGTGCCCACCGCGGTGCACGGCTTCGCGGCCACGGAGCAGACCCACTACTCCGTGGAGGGACCGCCCGGCGCCTATCGCATCGCCGAGGACGGCGATCTCGTCACCACCGTCGCCACCGCCGGCGACGCGCGTGACGAGGTGCACCGCCGTCTGCACCGTCGGGTGTTCGAGCAGGCATCCCGCCGCGGGTGGATCCGCCTCCACGGTGCGCTCGTCGATCTGGGGAGCGATCGGAGCGGTTCCCGGGTGCTGGTGACCGGGCCGAGCGGCGCGGGCAAGTCGACCCTCGCCACGCGCCTCCTGCTCGACGGCCTCGTGGTGCAGGGCGACGAGAGCGTGATGCTGCGGGGCCGGGAGTGTGTGGCCGTCGCCCGGCCCTTCCACCTCAAGCCCGGTGCCGAGGCGATCCTGCCGGATCTCGGCGCCGCCCATCCCGAATTGCCGAGCATCGACGACGTGGCGGTGGTCGACCCCGGCCGCCTCGGCCTCCCGTGGCGGGTCACCGTGGCGCCCCTCGACCATCTCGTGCTGCTCACGCCGGGGCCGGAAGCGCCGGGGGCGCAGGCGGACGCGGTGCACCTGGTCGCGGAGCCCGCGATGGCACTGCTGCCCGAGCTGGTGCCGCAGCTCTTCCCGGTGACCGAGACGAAATCGGCGTTGCTGCGCTCGCTCACCCGCGCACTCGCCGGCGTGCAGTGCCACCGCCTCACCGTCGGCGCGCCGGAAGCGATGAGTCGTGCGTTGATGACGAATCTTGGTTAGCATCGCCTGATCTCGTGACACATCGGTAGTACGAAGAAGAGGCCACTGACATGGAAGAGCTCGACGGCGCACTGGGGAACCTTCCCGACGACCGACGGTCGTTCCTCAAGAAGCTGGCGATCGGTTCGGCCTTCGCGGTGCCGGTGGTCTCGTCGTTCACCATGTCGAACGTCACCGCGGCGTACGCGCAGACCGCAGCCACCAGCTCGCAGGTCGGCGCGGGTGGTGCCAGCAACTCCACGACGACCACCACCACGACCACGTCGCCGAACCAGACCGTGCCCAGCACCACCACCACGACGAACCCGAACCAGGCGCCGGCGCCGGTTCCCGCGCCGGCCTGATCACCGCCACCCGAACGAGCACGTCGTCCGGGTGACGCTCGGTCGATGCAGGTAGGCGATCACCGCGACGGCGACGCCACCGGTGCTCCCGATGCCACGGGTCGGCCGCTGCTCCAGGCCGCGATCATCGTCAAGGACGAGGCGGCCCACCTCGAGCGTTGCCTGACGTCGCTCGCCGGCCTCTGCGACCGGTTCGTGGTGGTCGACACCGGATCGGTCGACGACACCGTCGCGGTGGCGCAGCGCCACGGTGCGGTCATCGACCACGTGCCCTGGCAGGGCGACTTCGCCACGCCGCGCAACCGCTCGCTCGATCTCGTCGATGCCGACTGGGTGCTCTACATCGACGCCGACGAGGAGCTGCTGGCCGGCGACCACGCCGCGCTGCGCACGCTGCTGGCGGGCGACACCGGGCACCTGGGCTTCCGCGTGCGCTTCATCCCGCGCGTCGGCTGGACGCCGTACCGCGAGTACCGCCTGTGGCGGAACCGGCGGTCGATCCGCTTCCAGGGCCTGATCCACGAGAGCATCGTCCCCGCGGTGCACGCCGCCGCCGAGCGTGAAGGCCTGCTCGTCGGCGACCTCGACCTGCTCACGCTCCAGCACCACGGCTACGAGGGCGACCAGTCACACAAGTGGGTGCGCGACGAACCGATGTTGCTCGCGCAGCTCGAGCGCGACCCTGACCGGATCTTCATCTACGACCACCTCGCGCGCATCTACGAGGCGCAGGGCGACAGTGCGCGCGCGATCGGCACGTGGACGCGCGGTGTCGAGCAGATCCGCGCGCGGCCGGCGACCCATCCCGACGACCGGCTGGTGTACATCGACCTCGTGGTGCACCGCATCGCGCAGGGTGACACGAGCGACGACCTCGCCGAGCTCGTCGAGGAGGCGTTGGTGCGCTTCCCGGGCGTCCCGTCGCTGGAGTACGCCGCCGCGATGCTCGCGTACGGTCGCGACGAGCTGGCGGCCGCGGCCGCGCGCCTCGAGCAGATCCTCGCGCTGACGATCGACGAGCTGGTCGCCACCAACAGCTCGTACGACGGGCGCATCGTCGGTGAGTGGGGCTGGAACCTGCTCGGCCAGTGCCGGTTCGCGCTCGGGGACTCCACCGGCGCGGCCGAGGCATTCGCGCACGCGGAGGCTGCGGCCCCCGACGACCTCGCGTACCGGACCCGCCGCCTGCTCGCCCAGGCGCGCGCCGGCTCGGGTTCGTGAACCAGCACGCGGTCGTCGCCGAACTCGCGGCGTGGTTGCGCCCCGATGCCGGGCGCGACGCGAGCTCTGATCCCGCGGTGGGCTGGCCGGCGCTGCTCGACTGCGCCGCCGCGCACCAACTCCTTCCCGCGTTGTGGTCGTCGTTGCTGCGCGCCGGGGTGCGGCCGCTCCCGCGGGCAGTGCGCGACCGCGTGGGCGCGTCGCCCTTCGTGGTGCTGGAGGACGCGTACGCGGCCAACGCGGTGCGCGTCGACGACCTCGCCGCGCAGGGCCGCGACCTGCTCGGCGCCCTCGCCGACGCCGGCATCCCCGCCCTGCCGATCAAGGGTCTGCACGGGCTGCTGGCCGGCTGGTGGGCCGACCCCGCGGCGCGGGTGATGGTCGACATCGACGTGCTGGTTCCCGCCGAGCGACTCGGTGACGCCGCCATGGTCGCCAACGTGCTCGGGTACCGCGACCTCGGCACCCTCGACCCCGAGGGCATCGCCGCGCACCAGTGGCCGGCGCTCGGCCGGGGCGGCCGCCAGGGATCGCTGGAGCTGCACAGCTCGCCGCTCGTGCTCCGCCACGCCGCCCTCCTGTCGTCGTCCGAGCTGTTCGCCGGCGCCGTCGAGTTGGAGGTCGACGGGCTCGCGGTGCTCGTGCCGAGCCCCACGCACGCGCTGGTCCTGGCCCTCGCGCACGCGCAGCTGCAGGACGACGATGCGCGCCTGTTGCGCCTGCCGTTGCGCGCGCTCACCGACGTCGCCGCGCTCGTCGCGAGTGGGGTGACCGATGCGGTCGACTGGGACGACGTGCGCGCGCGGTTCGCCCGTCGCCCCGCCACCACTGCGCTGGCCGGCTTCGCGGTCGCGCTGGAGGAGCTGTTCGACTGCGCGCTGCCCGTGTCGACCACGGGTGGGCGCGCCTGGCTGCAGGCCACGTGGTGGGCCGCCGACCATCCGCGCGTCGCCCAGCAGTACCGCGAGCTGGTGACGGTGCCGCGCGCGCTGAGCGCGCCGCGCATGGAGCGGCTGTACGGCGCGCACACCGCGACGGCGCGCGCGCGGGCGCGGGTTCGTCACGTGGGTGCAGGCGCGCGCCGGCGGTTCAGCCGAGCTGGGCGAGCACCCGCGTGAACCGGTCCGCGACCCGGGGCCCGGCGTAGTCGCGCAGCACCCGAGTCTGCGCGGGGCGCGCCCGGTCGCGCGCCGCGTCGGGATCGGCGGCCACGGCGCGGAGGAGCTCGACCGCGTGCTCGAGGTTCGCCTCGGCCCAGTGCTGGTCGGGGGAGAACGACCGGGGCGCGCTGCTCTGCACGGCGACGAGCTCGTGATCGACGAGGTACGCGTCGTCGGCGCGCGAGGTACTCACAGAAGCCGCCCCATCCGGTGGCGATGACGGGGTTGCCGTGGGCGGTCGCGTCGAACGCGCCCATACCCCAGCCCTCACCGCGGGCCACGGTGACGTAGCAGTCGCCGCGGTGGTGCAGCCCGTCGATACGGTCCTGCGGCCAGGTGTCGACCTCGAGCTGCACGTGCGGCGGGTTGCGGTGGTGGTGCACCAAACCCGCGAGCTGCCAGGCCGTCGTGTGGGCGAGGGGGCTCTGCGCGCCCCAGTCGGAGGGCGGCATCTCGACGAGCGTGCCGGTCTTGACCACGAGCGTCACCGGGTCGTCGGCGGTGAACGCATGGAGGAACGCCTGCACGGTGCGGAACACGGCCTTGCGCTCGTCCCAGCGGCCGATCGTGTAGAAGACGACGTGGTCGTCGCGGAGGCCGAGGCCCGCGCCCCGGTCGCCGGGCGCGGGAGCGGTCGCGACGTGGGGCACCACCGCGAGCGGCACCTGCACCCCGCTCGCGGCGAACACCCCGCGGTTCCACTCCGTGGGCACGATCACGAGATCCACGGTGTTCAACAGCGCGGGCCAGTGCTGGGGGAGGCGGTCGGTCTCCCACACCGTGTGGCCGACGAGCGGCCCCGCTGCGCGGCTGCCGGCCTCCTCACGAGCGACCTGGCGCACCTGCGGGTAGTGCTCGGGGATGAGGTGCGCGACGGTCGGTGCGCCGGCCGCGACGCGCTCGTCGGGGCGCTCGTCGCGCGAGCACGGGAGGAAGGCGGGCGATGCACCGAGCGCGGTGGCCGACCACCCGCGGGTACTCGACGCGCGTGCCCGCGTCGCGCGTGTCGCGCGCACGAGGCGGTCGGCGGCGTCGCCGTAGCCCGAGGGCGCGTCCTCCACGACGTAGCGCACCGATGCTTGTGCGGCCGCGTCCGACGCCGGTGCGGCCGCGCCCACCAGGTTGGCGGGTGACTCGTGCGGGTCGGGCGGTAGGGTTCGCTCTGCTCGGGTCACGGGCCCGTGACTGTACCGACGGACGGGTGAGAGGCGGAAGTGCCGTGAGCGAGCAGTGCGCAGACCCGAAGCCCGGCCTCGAGGTGCACACCGTCGAGGACGGCGTCGTGGTGTTCGACGCCGACACCGACCGCGTGCACTACCTCAACCCCACCGCGACCTTCGTGTTCTCCCTCGCCGACGGCAACCGCACGGGCGCGGAGATCGCGGAGCTGGTGCGCGAGGCGTGGAACCTCGACGCGCCGCCGGTCGAGGAGGTCGACGCCTGCATCGGGCAATTGCGGAGCGAAGGCGTGTTCCGGTAGCAACCCGGGCGAGGCTCCGGCGCGGTCACACGGGCCGGATCACATGGGGTTGGCGTTACCGCCCTTTCGGGGGTCGCCGACCTCTCCCCGGACCCAGGCGTCGACCGCCGCCTGGTAGTCGGCCCCGTACTCCCGCAGCAGACCCTGGAACTGGGCCGTCTGGAGATAGGCGTCGTGCCACGTGCGCGGCACGGGGTGAGTTGCTGCCTGCTTCGTGATGTCCTCCGGGTTCACGTCCATCGAACGACCGTACAACCGCGAACATGAGAGGTTTGTGGGTACCGCGTCCGTGTACCGTCCGTTCCCGGGGCGAGAAGGCGAGAAGGCGAAAAGGATGGCCGGCGTGGCGGACGATTTCGATCTGGTGGTGATCGGCTCCGGGCCGGCGGGCGACAAGGGCGCGAGCCAGGCCGCCTACTTCGGGCACACGGTGGCGGTGGTCGAGCGGCGCAAGGACGTCGGCGGCTCGGCGATCGCCGTGAGCGGCGTGCCGGTGAAGGCGTTGCGCGACACCGCGGTGTACCTCACCGGCTGGTCGCGTCGCGACGTGTACGGCGTGGGCATCAGCCTCGCGCCCGACCTCATCATGAACCGCCTGCGCAAGCGCATCACCGACGTGGTCACCACGATGCAGAACGCGGTGGCCGCCAACTTCGAGCGCCACGGTGTGGAGCTGGTGCACGGCGCGGCCCGTCTGGGTGCGCGCCTGGGTGCGCCACAGGGCGAGCGTCACACCGTGGTCGTCACCGACGAGGACGGCACGGAGCGCGTGCTCACCGCGCGCCGGGTGCTGCTCGCGACGGGATCGCGTCCGCACCACCCGGCTGAGGTGCCCTTCGACGACCCCGAGGTCCTCGACTCCGAGGACGTCCTCGGCCTCGAACGCCTCCCCGAGCACCTGATGGTGGTCGGTGGTGGCGCGGTGGGCGCGGAGTACGCGTCGATCTTTGCCGACCTCGGCTCGCAGGTCACGTTGGTGTCGCGCGGCACGCGCCTGCTGCCCCTGCTCGACCACGAGATCTCCGACGCGCTCGCCGAGAGCATGCGCGACTCCGGTGCGCGCATCCTCCTCGGCCACGACGTCGACTCCATCGCGCGCGACGACCAGGGCCTGCTCGTGCACGTCGGTGCCGAGAGCTTCCGCCCCGACGCGGTGCTGCACGCGGGCGGGCGCGAAGGCAACGTGGAAGGCCTCGGGCTCGAGGAGCTCGGCGTGGAGGCCGACGAGCGCGGCCGCGTGCGCGTCGACGCGAACTTCCAGACGACCGTCGCCGGCATCTATGCCGCGGGCGACGTGACCGGCCCGCCCGGACTCGCTTCCGTGGCGATGGAGGGCGCGCGGGTCGCGATGTGCCGCGCCTTCGACATCCCGTTCAAGGACCACCTCGACCCGATCATCCCCACCGGGATCTACACGCTCCCCGAGGTGTCGATGGTGGGCATGACCGAGGACGAGGCGCGGGCCGCGGGCGAGGACGTCGAGACCGGCCGGGCGCTGTTCGCCGGCAATGCCCGCGCGCTCATCTCCGGCGGCACCGAGGGGCTCGTGAAGCTGGTGTTCCGGGCCTCCGACAAGGTGCTGCTCGGCGCGCACATCCTCGGCGAGGAGGCCACCGAGCTCATCCACGTGGCGCAGGCGGTGCTGCACCGCGGCGGCGTGATCGACGAGTTCATCGACACCACGTTCAACTTCCCGACCCGCGCGGATGCCTACAAATACGCCGCGTACGACGGCCTGCAGCGCCTCCAGGCGCGGAGCGCGACTCCTAGCCAGGGATACGCTGCCCGGGGGCAACGACACCGACAACGTGCCGACCGGGTGGGGCCGGCACCTCGAAGCTCTCTCCGGGCAGGGAACTGGTGGACCGAGCGTCACTGGTCATCATCATCTCGTTCGTCGGCGCGGCGGCGGTGCTCGTCGCGGGGCTGTGGCTCCTCGTGCGCCTCGACCGCAGCGCGGCCCGGGCCGCGGCGCCCGCCGCGACCGCCGCGACCGCCGCGACTCCCTCGCCCGCACCGATGCTCCCGCCGCCCGTGCTGGTGGTGGTCGAGGACCCGCCGACGGAGCGGACGCCCGTGGAGCCGACGCCGGTGGTCGCGTCGCTCGCCGTGGTGCGCGATCCCGAGCCGGAGCCCGCGGCCGACACCTCGTCGCGGGTCCGGGTGGGCGCGGCAGCCGGTATCACGGCCTTCCTCGCAATCCTCCTGCTCGTGGTCAGACGCCGCGCGCGGACGCGTAACGGTCGAAGACCTCGTCGCTGGTGAGCTGCGGCGTGTAGCCGAACTCCCGCTTCAGCTTCTCGTTCGACAGCACCGGCCGGTAGCGCAGGAAGTCGACCTGTTCCGGCCCGTACTGGCTCAGCTTCAGCGGCTTCGCCACCGTCAACGCACCGCGGATCAGCCACGCCGGCACGGGCAGGAACCGCTTGCCCAGCCGTCGGGCGATCTCGGGCATCGTGGTCATGCCGTCGCCCGCGAGGTTGTAGATCCCCTCCGCATTGGTCACGACGCCCTGCACGAGACAGGCGACGACGTCGCGGTCCCACACGAACGTGAACGGTGCGTCGGTGCCGGCGATGCCGAGCACGAAGCGCTGCTCGAACAGGTTGGTGATCTGGTTGCGGGTGGTGTCGCCGAGGATCGCGCCCGGGCGGAAGATCAGCTGCCGCAGCTCGGGATGCTCGGTGCGCGCCACCGCGAGCATCTCCTCCACCTGGCGCTTGTGGTCGGAGTACGCGAACTCGGGGTTGCCGCGCAGCGCGTCGGTCTCCACCAGCGGGACGGGATTGTCGGCGTGGTATCCGTAGGCCGCGCCGCTGCTCGACACCACGAGTTGCCCCACGCCGGCGTCGATGCAGGCCTGCAGCACGTTGCGCGTGCCGAGCACGTCGATCGAGTGCTCCAGCTCGCGCGTGCTGCCCTTCGGCGGGGTGACGATCGCGGCGAGGTGCACCACACTCTCCACCGCGTGCTCGCGCAGCACGTCGACGATCGCAGTGTCGCGCACGTCGCCGACGTGGTAGTTGACGCCGGGAACGCGATCGGCCTCGGGCAGCGCGCGCACGTCGAGCGCGACGACGCGCGTCACGCCCGCCTCCACCAACGCGGGGACGAACTGGCGACCGAGGTAGCCGCCCGCGCCCGTCACCAGGACCCGCCTCACCCTGCGGGCTCCGCGTGCATCTCCTTGAAGGTGAGCAGGTTGGGCGCGAACTTGTGCGCGACCGGGTCGACGTCGACGTGCACCACCGCGCAGCGGCCGCAGTCACGCGCCCGTTCGAGCGCGCCGCGCAGCTCCGCTTGGCTGCCCACCCGCTCGCCGTGCGCGCCCATGCTGCGCGCCAGCTCGTCCCAGCGGATCTCGCCGAGGTCGGTGTTGATGCGCTCGCTGTCGGGCAGGGTGCCCTCGGTGAGCAACCGCTCCGCGTCGATGGCGAACTCCTGGTTCACCTTCACCATCCCCCACGCGCGGTCGCTGAGCACGACGAACGTGACCGGCAGGTCGTTGCGTACCGCGGTCTCGAGTTCCTGCGGATGGAAGCCCATCGCGCCGTCGCCGGTGATGCAGTACACCGGCCGGTCGGGGTATGCCGCCTGCGCGCCCAGTGCCTGGCCGAAGCACGCGCCGAGCATGCCGAACTTCCAGGTGGACAGCAGCGTGTGCGGCACGCGCGCCTCGTGGTACAGGTTCGCCCAGATCGCGGTGTTGCCGCCGTCGATCACCAGCACCGCGTCGTCGCCGAACACCTGTTGCGCGATCGGTGCGACCACGCCCGAGTGCACCGGCGCGTCGGCCGCGCCGCGCGGCCCCGCTTCGAGCTCGGCGCGCGCCTCCACCCGAGCGGCCGCGTACGCCGCGAGCTTCGCGTCGCGCGTCTCGCGGTGCGGGAGCTCGCCGCGTGAGCGCAACTCGTCGAGCAGCGCGCGCAGGAACACGCGCACGTCGGCGACGATCCCCACGTCGATCGGCTTGTTCATGCCGAGCATCTGCTCGTCGACGTCGACCTGCACGACGCGCTGCTCGTTCGCCCGGCGCCAGTAGGGCGCCTTGCCCCACCAGTCGGTCTCGCCGAAGCGGGTGCCGAGCGCGAGCACGACGTCGGCGTCGTTGCGCACCTGGGTGAGCAGGTCGACGTAGGCCATCGGGATCGACACGGTGGCGCGCTCGTCGATCACGTCACGGGCACCCCAGCTCGTGGTGACCGGTGCGCGCAGCAGCTCCGCGACCTCGCGCAGCTCCGCAGTGGCGTGTGCGTGGAGCACCCCGCTCCCCGCGTGGATCAGCGGCAGCTCGGCCGCGACCAGCAGGTCCGCGGCCTCGCGCACGGCGTCGGCGCCCGGGGCGAGCTCGGTGTGGCGCCGGTAGCGCGCGGGGGGAGGGTCGGACTGCGCCGGCGCCTCCACTTCGGTGTTGAGCACGTCTTCGGGGATGCAGAGGTGCACCACCCCCGGGCGGCCCTGCCACGACACCCGCAGCGCACGGCGCAGCAGCTCGGGGACGCGCTCGACGCTGGTGGCCGCGCCGCTCCACTTCGTCATCGGTTGCGTGACCGCGACCTGGTCGAAGTACTGGTAGGTGCCGCCGCGATCGGGGCCGACGATCGGCGACCGGCGCCAACTCGTGAGCAGCAGCACCCGGTTGCCCTCGCCCTGCTCGACCGCCACTCCCGGCAGCGCGTTCGCGACGCCGGGCCCGTTGCTCGCGATGCACACGCCGAGGCGGCCGGTGAGGCGCGCGTACGCGCCGGCCATGTGCACCGCGGTGGTCTCGTGGCGCGGCGTGATCAGGCGGATACCGTGCGCGCCGAGCCGCGAGTAGAGGCCGAAGTACGACCCGTCGATGATGCCGAAGACCGTGTCGACGCCTTCGGCCGCGAGCATTCGGGCGACGCGGTCGCCGCCCATCGCTGTGGCCATGGGTTCCTCCCCCCGGAGTGCACCCACATTGTCACGTCAGTCGAGGCCCAGCACGATCCCGAGTGCGTCGTCGACGGCCCACTGCTCCTCGGGGTCGAGGCGCCCGATCCGGCGTCCGAGGCGATGCGCGTCGACCGCGGTGACCTGTTCGACCAGCACCTTCGTGCGCGTGCCGTCGACCTCGATCACCGGACGGAACGACGCCGGCCGCGCGCTCACCGAAGTGGGCGCGACCACCACGACGGATCGGGGCAGCATCGAGGCGGCTTGGACGACGACGGCGAAGCGGTCGCCGTGCTGCTCGTGGCCGACGCCCTTCGGGAGCCGCAGGCGGTGGACGTCACCCCTCCGCACGGAGCGACTCCATCAACGCCGCGATCTCGAGCATCTCGGCGCGGTCCTGCTCGTCGGCTTCGAGCGCGGCGACCTCGGCGGCAATCGACTGGCGGGTGCGCATCCGCGCCGCCGTGGTGAGGAGTGCGTGGCGAATGGCCTCGGAGCGGCTGAGACCGCTGGCCTCGATGACGCTGAGGGCGCGTTCGGCGTCGTCATCCAGGCGGACGGAGATCGCTCGGGCCATACCCCTCAGTATGACAGATCGTGATACAGCTTCCACGGTGCTCCCTCATTCGTGACTTCCGGCCCGTGTGGCGGCCGGCCCGTTGCCGCAGGATCGTCGGACGTACCCGCACGTGAGGACGAACGAGGGGAAGCCGCGTCATGACGGACAAGGGGATGTCGCCCGACGGGCGCTGCGAGGTGGTGCTCGTGACCGAGCCCGAGGTGGTGCTGACGTGTTCCTGGTGCCAGGGCGAGCTCACCGACGACGACGCCGACTGCCCGCACTGCACCACCCCGATCGACTGGGGCTCGTCGTTCAAGGTGCTGAAGGAGTACCAGAGCGCCCTCGGCGCGGCCGCCGCCGGGTGACGGAACCTGGACGAACTGCTCGAAAAGCTGCTGTGGCTCCTGTTGCTGGTGCGCGCGAATGAGGGATCCACGTAGATGTCACACCCCTCCTCTTTACTGAGACCATGAGCGCACAGCCCAGCATCTTCCCCACCCCCCGGGTCCTCGTCAGCGACGGCGTGGTCTACATCCGGGAGCTCGACGAGGCCGACGACGAGGTCGTGCGCCTCGTCGCCGCGTCCGACGACCCCGCCGCCGTCGTCACCCAGTGCCTCCGGGTGGGTGCCCGGGCGCTGCGCGCCGCCCACGTGAGCGTCGACGTCGACGTGATCGAGCGCTCCTTCCAGGAGCTCGAGGCCCGCTTCGAGACCAAGGTGACCGCCGCGGTCGACGAGATCGCCCGCACCACCACCGACCTGCTCGACGAGGACACCGGCGCGCTCACCGGCGCCCTGGGCACCTTCCGCACCGACCTCGAGTCGATCCTCGGCGACACCTTCGACCCCGACTCCCGCTCGTCGGTGCTCGCCAAGATCGAGGAGCTCGTGGGCGCGAGCGTGAAGTCGCTCATCATGTCGGAGACCCCCGACTCGCCGATGGGCCGGCTGAAGGCCGACCTCGTCGACACCGTGCAGCGCGAGGTGGGCGACGTCGCCGACGAGGTGCGCCGCGTCACCGAGCACCTCGGCATCCTCGACGCGACCGAAGAGGCCTACGAGGCCTACGAGGAGCAGTACGAGACCACCACCGGCAAGGGCTTCGACTACGAGGACCTCGTCGACGAGTGCATCGGCGAGCTCGCCTCCGGCTACGGCGACCTCCACGAGAGCACCGGCAAGGAGAAGGGTTCCACCGCGTCGCAGGTCGGCGACGAGGTCGTCACCCTCAACCGCGAGGACGCGCACGGCTGCGACGCGCGGTTCGCGCTCGAGATGAAGAACCGCAAGCTCAACATGCGCACCACGATGGCGGAGCTCGACGAGGCGATGGCCAACCGCGACGCGCTGTGCGCCATCGCGGTGTTCCGCTCGCAGGACCAGGCGCCCACCGCGGTGCCGTTCCAGTACTTCGACGACAAGGCCATCGTCGTCCTCGACCCCGACGACGAGGACACCTCCGCGCTGCGCCTCGCCTACATGTGGGCGCGGTGGACCGTGCGCAAGCAGCTGGTGGTCGCGTCCGACGACGACGCCGAGGCGATCGACCTCGAGCGGCTCTGCTGCCTCGTCGACGACGCATCGCGGGCGATCGAACGCCAGACCGCGATCAAGCGGTTCCACACCCAGGCGAAGAAGAGCATCGACCAGGCGTCCGAGCAGGTGCTCGGCCTGGTGTCCGAGGTGCAGGACGCGCTGTCCAGCCTCGACGCCGAACTCCGCGGCTGACCAGCTACATCCGACTTCCCCGAATCAGTTGTCACACGAGGGTTCGGAGGAGAACAATGGCGGTCGATGAACGGCACCGACTCCAACTTGCCGACGCGGCCAAGCGAGCGTTCGGCGACGACGCGGGCATCACGCTGATGGAACTGCTTCCCCCCGTCGGCTGGGCCGACGTCGCGACGAGACAGGATCTCGAACTGCTCGAATCCAGGCTCGATGCTCACTTCGACGCCATCGAGACCCGGTTCGAGCAGCTCGAGGAGAGGCTCGACCTGACGTTCGACGCGAGGTTCGAGCGAGGGTTCCGACAAGTCCTCGTCACCGTTTCCACGTTGATGGTCACAGGATTTGCCGCGACGATCGCAGTGGTGCTCGCTCGCTGAGGGCCTTCCGGAACTTCCCCGAATCAGTTGTCACTCGAGGGTTCGGAGGAGAACAATGGCGGTCGATGAACGGCACCGACTTCAACTTGCCGACGCAGCCAAGCGAGCGTTCGGCGACGACGCGGGGATCACGCTGATGGAGTTGCTTCCGCCCGTCGGCTGGGCCGATGTCGCGACCAAGCACGATCTCCGCCAGGAGATCAGCTCGCTCGAGTTCCGGCTCGAAGCAAAGCTCGAGCGTGGCTTCCGCCAGGTGCTCGTCACCGTGGCGTCGCTGATGGTGACCGGATTCGCGGCGACGATCGCCGTGGTGCTCGCCCGCTGAACTTCAGCGGGTGGTGGCCGCCTCGGCGGTGAGCACGCTCGTGAGCAGTCCCGGGAAGCGGGCCTCGAGGTCGTCGCGCCGCAGCGTGTAGTAGCGGCGGGTGCCGTCGACCTCACCGCGGATCACGCCGGCTTCGCGCAGCACCTTGAGGTGGTGGCTGCCCGTCGACTTGCTCACCCGCATCGGGATCTCGCCGCACGACATCGCACCGTCGGCGTCGTCGAGGATGCGTACGAGCTCCAGGCGCATCGGGTCCGCGAGCGCCTGGAGCACGTCGACGAGCTGGAGCTCGTCCCGATCGGGGTGTTCGAGCGCTTCGACCACGTCACCCATCATGCACCCTCGAAGGCGAGTCGTGCCTCAACGGGAGCCTGGTCCTCGACCGGTTCGTCGGCCGGGACCGTGGCGTTCGGCCGGAGCAGGAAGCTCACCAGGCCGGCGGCCACGATCGCCACGACCGTGGCGATGAGCAGTGTGGCGTCGAACGCGTCGACGTAGGACGACCGCGCCGCGTGGGCGATGAGCTCGCCCCGCGCGCCGCCGACCACCTGCGACTGCCGCAGCGCCTCGGCGAGGGAATGGGTGGCGGTCGCGGGCAGCTTGTGCAGCGCGTCGCTGAGCGATGCGTGGAACTGCGACGCGACCAGGCTGCCGAGCACGGCGACGCCGAGTGCGCCACCGAGCTCGCGGGTGGTGTCGTTCACCGCGGAGCCGACGCCCGCCTTGTGCAGCGGGAGCGCGCGCATGATGGCGCCGGTCGACGGTGCAGTGGTGACACCCATGCCCAGTGCCATCACCACGAGCGCCCCGGCGAACACCCAGTAGCTGGAGTCCTGCGTGCTGGTGAACGACATCCAGGCGAGGCCGGCGGCAACGACCACGAGCCCCGAGCTCACCACGCGGCGCTGTCCGAAGCGCTCGACGAGCTTCGCCGACTGGGTGGCCGACGCCATGTAGGCCAGTGCCCACGGCAGCATGCGCACACCGGTGTCGAACGGGCTGTAGCCGCGCACGAACTGCATGTACTGGGCGATCACGAAGTACGTACCGAACATGGCGAAGAACACGAGCGTGATCGCGGTCGTCGCCGCGGTGAAGCGCGGGTTGCGGAAGAAGCGCAGGTCGAGCATCGGCTCCTCGGCGCGGAACTCCCACGTCACGAACGCGCCGAGCACCACGACGGCTGCGCCGAAGGTGAGCAGCGTCTGGGTGGACAGCCAACCGTGGTCGGGTGCCTCGATGATCCCGTACACCAGTGCAGCGAGGCCGACGATCGACAGCACCGCGCCGAGCGGGTCGAGCGGCGCGTGGATCTTCTCGCGCGAGCGGGGGATCAGGAACACGCCGGCGACCAGCGCGATCACCACGACCACCACGTTGATGAGGAAGATCGAACCCCACCAGAAGTGCTCGAGCAGTGCGCCGCTGACCACGCCGCCGAGCGCGACGCCGACCCCGGCGAAGCCGGCCCAGATCGCGATGGCCCGCGGCCGCTCCGCGGGCGGGAACACGTGGGCGAGGATCGACAGCGTCGCGGGCATCACGAACGCGGCGCCGATGCCCATCACCGCGCGGGCCGTGATCACCGCCGCCGCCGAGCTCGACAGCACGGCGAAGGCCGAGGCCCCGCCGAACACGACGAGCCCGGCGTTGAGGGCGAGTCGCCGCCCGTAGCGGTCGCCGAGGCTCCCGGCGGTGAGCAGCAGGCCGGCGAACACCAGGCTGTAGGCGTCGACCACCCACTGGAGCTGGCTCGAGGTGGCGTCGAGGTCGCGGGCGAGGGTGGGGAGCGCGACGTTGAGGCTGGCGTTCGCCATCACGATCATCACCAGGCTGATGCACAGCACGCCGAGGGTCCACCAGCGCCGCTCGTAGTCGCGCCGGCTGGCGGCCTCCTGGCGGTCGAGCTCCCGGTGGAAGTCGTCCTCCCGCAGGTCTTCCTGAGATCGATCTTGTTCGACAGTCATCGAACGAGCTTAACGTTCGATCGCCATCGAATGATTCCGATTTTCCGAGAAACCTCTCGGCACATGCTCGACGGGAACTTCCTAGGCTCGGATGTCGAACTCGGCGCCGCTCGTTCGTCGTGGGGTGACATGGCGTCACCGAGGAGGATCCGATGCAGTACCTGTTGATGATCGCGATGGACGAACAGGCCTACGCGGCGCTGCCCGCCGACGTGCTGGCCGAGAACACGGAGGCCTACGGCAAGTTCGGAGCCGAGATGGCCGAGCGGGGCGTGCTGCTCGGGGGTGAGCGACTGCGCCCCACCGCCGACGCGACGTGCGTGCAGGTGCGCGACGGCAAGGTGATCACCGCCGACGGACCCTTCGCGGAGACCAAGGAGCAGCTCGGCGGCTACTTCCTCGTCGACGTCGCCGACCTCGACGAGGCGCTCGAGGTCGCCGCGAAGATCCCGACCGCCACCGTCGGGACGATCGAAGTGCGGCCGATCTGGAGCATGTGAGCGGTCCCGACATTGTCGAGGGCCGCGTCGGGGACACGGCTGGCGACACGGCTGCCGACGCGGCCGGCGACGCGGTCGCGGCCGCCTACCGCGACGAGTGGGGGCGAGTCGTCGCCACCCTCATCCGGGTCACCGGCGACTGGGACCTCGCCGAGGACTGCGCGCAGGACGCCTTCGCGCGGGCCGTCGAACGGTGGCCGCGCGACGGCGTGCCGCGCAACCCCGGCGCCTGGCTCACCACCACCGCTCGCAACGCGGCGATCGATCGGCTGCGGCGCGACCGCACCGGCCGCCGCAAGCTCGAGGAGCTCGCGGGCATCGAGGAGCGCGAGATGACCGCGTCAGCGAGTGGAGCAGACGCCCACGGCGACGAGCAACGCGCGAGCGGGATCGTCGACGACCGGTTGCGGCTGGTGTTCACGTGTTGCCACCCGGCGCTCGCGCCCGACGCGCAGGTCGCGCTGACGCTGCGCGAGATGGTGGGGCTCACCACCGGCGAGGTCGCGCGTGCCTTCCTGGTGTCGGAACCCACGATCGCGCAGCGGCTGGTGCGCGCGAAGCGCAAGATCCGCAACGCCGGCATCCCCTACCGGGTGCCGCCCCGTGACGTGCTCCCCGAACGGCTCGGCGCGGTGCTGAGCGTCGTGTACCTCCTCTTCAACGAGGGTTACGGCGCGAGCGTGGGCGACGACCTCGTCCGCGGCGCGCTGTGCGACGAGGCGATTCGCCTCTGCCGCACGATCTCCGAGCTCCTGCCCGACGAGCCCGAGGTGCTCGGCCTGCTCGCGCTCATGCTGCTGCACGACTCTCGTCGCGCGGTGCGCGTCGACGCGCAGGGCGACGTCGTGTTGCTCGACGACCAGGACCGCTCCCGTTGGGATCACGACGCGATCGACGACGGATTGGCCACCCTCGACCACGCGCTCGCTCGTCGGCGTCCGGGGCCGTACCAGGTGCAGGCGGCCATCGCCGCGTGTCATGCCCGTGCCCCGGTGGCCGAGGCGACCGACTGGCCGCAGATCGCGGGGCTCTACGGCGAGCTGCTGCGCATGAACCCGTCGCCAGTGGTGGAGCTCAACCGGGCAGTGGCGGTCGCCATGGCCGACGGTCCCGCGGTGGGCCTGGCCCTGCTCGAACCCCTCGCCGCGTCGGGCGCACTGGCGGGCTACTACCTGTTGCCCGCCGCCCGCGCCGACCTGCTCCGGCGGGCGGGTCGCCGCGCCGAGGCCGCCGCGGCCTACGAGGAGGCCCTGGTCCTGGTGGGCACCGAGCCGGAGCGGCGCTTCCTCACCCGGCGCCTCGCCGAGGTGACCGGCGCACCCTGAGGTCGGCTTGGACGCGAAAGGCGACCGGGTCGTCCCCGGGGGGGAGTGGACGACCCGGTCGCTTGATGTCCCCAGCATGCTCGCGAAACATCACACGACGGTTCGCGGAGTGTGAACGGCGTGTATCGGTGGCCTACCCGGCCGGGTCAGCTCGCCGCGCGCAGACCCCGGCGGGCACCGGCGCGCAGGTAGCGCAACAGGCGACGCTCGTCGGCGTACAACCCGCGTGGGGAACGCGGCGCCGCGGCGGCCCAGGCGGTCTGCAACGCACCGGTGGTGAAGCCTTCGAGCACCGCGGGGTGGACGTACGACGCCCGGCACACCGCCAACGTGTTGCCGAGCTCGTCGGCGACGCCCGTGAGCACTTCGTTCACCGCTCGACGCGCCTCGGTGTCGGACGCGGGGACGTCGAGCTCGGCGAGACCGGCCGCCGCCGACGCGGTGCCGAGCCACGTGCGGAAGTCCTTGGCGGTGACGTCGCACCCGCCGTCGGGATCGGCGTCGAGGCCGGCGGCATCGCGGAGGTAGTCGTTCACGTCGTGCGAGTGCACGCGCTGCACCTCACCCGTCTCGTCGACGTAGCGGAACAGCCGCTGACCGGGGATCTCCTGACATTGCCGCAGCACCTTCGCGACCCGTCGGTCCTCGGCGTCGACCTCGTGCAGCACGCCGCACTTCCCCGGGAACACGAAGCGCACCTCCGACGGTGACGTCTCCACGTGCTTGCGGCGCAACGTGGTGAGCCCGTAGCTGCCGTTGGTGCGCGCGTACTCCTCGCTGCCGACACGCACACGCGTGCAGCTCGAGGAGGCGCACGATCGTGGCCAGCACCCGCTCACGCGGCAGGCTGGGGAGTTCGAGATCGCGCGCGACCACCCGACGGATGGCGGGCAGCACCTCACCGAACGGGACCAGCTTCTCGAACTTGTGGCGATCGCGCATCTCCCGCCAGTCGGGGTGGTAGCGGTACTGCTTGCGTTCGCGGTCGTCGCGTCCGGTGGCCTGGATGTGGCCGCGCGCGTCGGGACAGATCCACACGTCGTGCCACGCGGGTGGGATCGCGAGTGCGCGGATGCGCGCCAACGTCGCGTCGTCGGTGATGCGCGTGCCATCGGACGCGCGGTACTCGAAGCCGCGTCCGCGACGCACTCGACGGATGCCCGGGTCTGCGTCGTTGACGTAGCGCAGCCCGGGCGCCAACAGCAGTGTGGCCATCGTCCGTCCTCCCGCCCGCGCCCGATCAGCGATCGCCGAGGACGCCGGTGCGGCGCGCGGAGTGGTGTGACACCGTCACCGGTCGACCGCCTGCTCGCCGTGCTCGTCCTGCTCGCCCTCGTCCTCGCTGTCGACGACGAGCGCTTCGGCGATCTGCTGCCCGTCGCCGAGGAACAAACCCGAGCCCATGAACTCCGACTGGGGCATCTCCGCGATCCGGCGGGCCTTCGTGGCCGGGTCGTGTTCGTTCGCCAGTGCGACGCGCGCCCATTGCGGCCCGCGCAGCGGCTGGTCGGGGTTGTCCGGCGGGGCGATGGGGTCGGGCTGGTCGGCGGCGGGATGATCGTCCATGGGCACGTCATTCCCCGGAGGTGGACGTGGGAACCCGGGCCCGGCAGGCCGCGATTCGCGACGATTCGCGGACGGGCCGCCGGGGCACTCTCCTCCCATGGGACTCGACCGTTCGCTCGACGAGGAAGGCATCCCCCACCTCGAGTCAGACGTGGTGATCGACGCGGTCACGTCGTCGCCGGGGATGCTCCTGGTGGACCCGGCCGACGAGGACGTCGACCTACTCGTCGACACCGAGAAGGACGAGGTCGCGCGCTCGGTCGACCCGGAACTCGGTGACCTCATCGCGGAGGAGGCCGCGATGCACGTTGCACCCGAACCACCGCTCGACCCCGACGATGCGTACCCGCCCGATCTCGACCCGGAGGACATGGGATGACGATCTCCGAACCCAACCCCAAGGTGAAGCCGACCGGTGAGGAAGCCGGGGAGTTCCTGGACCCGCCCGAACCGCATCCGCCGACTCCCCCCGGCACGCCCGCCGACGGGAACCCGGATCCGCCGCGTACCCACGCCGACGAGCGCAACGTCGCGGAGGACGCGCCGGCGGACTGGCCGCCACTCGCCGACGGCTCCACCGACGACCGCGACGAGGTGATGGACGCGACGTGACCGCGCGCCGCGGACCCGCGCGCCGGCGTGTCGTGAGTGCGATCGCGCTCAGTGCCGTGTCAGCGCCTCGACCAGCGCATCAGGATCCTCGACCGTGACGGTGACTCCCTGGTGGTGGACCAGGTGCAGGGGATCGAGCCCGACGACGGCGTGCCGGAAGCTGATGCACACGCCCCGCTCCCGGTTCGTCGCGAAGGTGACGCCGGTGTCGGCGAGCGACAGGCGCGCGGGACCGATGGTCTTCAGCAGGGCGTAGGGCCCGGTCGTCGTCGCGGCGGCGACGTTGGCGAGGGTGGTCACGATGCACCAGGGACCGAAGCGCACGGCGAGCTGCGCCGGTTCGATGGTGGGATCGATCTCGACGTAGGCATTGTCGGCGCGGATGCCGAATGGCAGTGCAGCCCACCGGTACCAGGGGTCGACGCGGAACCCGAAGCGTTGCGCGCCGGCCTGCGGAGGTCGCAGCGGTGTGGGTTCGGATGCGGGCGGGGCTTCGATGGTCGGCGCGGCTCCGGACGTCGGCCCGTGAGCCGCGGTGTCGCCGTGGGGCCGATGCTCACGGTGGCCGCCGAGCGCCTGCCACACCTGGGCCACGTTGTCGTAGTTGGCCTGCGGGAGGTCCGTGAGCCGCGCGACCAGGTCGTCGGGTGCGTGCTCCTCGCGCGCGCAGTCGACGAGCATCGCGGGCGATGCCGGGAACACCGAGGGTCGGAGATGGCGGGCCAGCTCGCTGCGGGCGCGTGCCTCGTCGAGCGACGGCGCGTCGGTCTGCGGCGCGGGGGAACGGTCGCCGGCGGTCACGACCGCGCCCGACAGGTGGAGCTCGTCGTCGGCTGCGTCCTGCTCGAAGCGGTCCTCCTCGGCGCGTGCCTCCACCGGCGCGCCGTGGGTGAGCGACCCGCTCTCCCGCTCGAGCTCGTCGTCGACGCGCCGGCCGTGCAGATCACTCTGGTCCATGGACGCGCGGTACCCGAGGTTCCGTCCGGTCATGCGCGGGGAACCCTGCCCGCATGGAACCATCACGCGAGGACCGACCGCCCGAGCAACGCCTCCCGCAGGCGGAGGATCGCGAGGGCGAGGAGCTGCACGACCCCGACCCCGACGCGGAGCGCATCGTCACCAGCGCGCCACTCGTGAACGAGGACGGAGAGGAGTACGTGATCAGCCAGCAGAACGTCGGGATCGGCGAGGAGCTCGGCGACGGCGAATATCCCGACCCGCACGAGCCGCCGACGCCTCAGGGTTCGGGATCGTGACGGCCGCGGCCTCGCGGCTCGCCGAGTGCGGCCGAGCGGTATGGCACGGCCGTCGGGACGTACGCGTCGAGATTGAGGCGTCGAGACCTCAACCGACGGTGCCACTGCTGCGCGACGGTGCTTCACCGTCGGCGGCACGCAGCCGTCGTTCCAGCGCCGCGGCGTCGATCGGTGCGTCGCGCAACTCGGGGAGGATCTCCCGCTCCTCGAACTCCACGTGCGCGCGCACCAGCTCGTGGATCTCCCTGACGAGCGCGGTGACATCGGGTGGTGGCGCGTCGTAGAAGCGTGCGATCAACATGCGCACTGCCGCATGCTCGGCTTCGGCCCGATCGGCGAGGTCGTCGCCGTCGTCGACGATGCGGCGCAGCTCGGGGTAGAGCACCTGCTCCTCGACCTCGGCATGACGGGTGAGGGCTTCACAGGCTTCACGCACGTCGGGCTCCTCACCCGTGCGTGCCGCACGGGTGAGGAGCGCCTCGGTGTCGCGGTGCTGCGTCTCCAACAACGCGAAGGGGTCGTTCGTCATCGTCGATCGTTCGGTCAGTAGTAGTGCCTTCGGCCGCCGATCTCGTGCCCGGCAGTACCGACGATCCAGAGGATCGCACCGACGGCAACGAGTACGAGCCCGATGACCCACAACACCGGTACTGACAACAGCAGACCCAGGAGCAAGAGGATGATGCCCAGGATGATCATGACGGAGTCTCCTTCGTCGGGTGTCTACCCGGCTGCGGGATGCCCGGGAGCGCGCGACGCCAAACGTCGCGTCACCGCAACGCCGCGCCGCGACTTCTCCCGCGTCCTCCCGGGCCGCGACTCCTGCGGTTTGCGGCCCGAGCAGGAGTGGAATCACGCAGCCGGGCAGGTGCCTTCACACACAGGAGGAGAAGGCCATGGCCATCGGCAACCGTCATGTCGGCAACCACCAGGTCGGCAACCACCATGTGGTCCACCGTTCGGGCAGCACGTGGGCGGCTCCCTCGCTCGCCGGACTCGTGCTCGGCGTACTCGGCGCGGCAGGTGTGGTGATCTCGATCTTCATGTCGTGGCGCAGCGGGAGCGGCCACCCCGTCGACATCCCCGCCGTGTTCCTCTGGGACGACACCGCCACCGGCAACCCCTCGATGCTGATCTGGCTGATCCCCATTGCGGCCGTGATCGTGGTCGGCATCGTCGTCCCGGGTGCCGGCGTGCTCCGCGCCCTGGGCGGGCTCGCCGCACTCGTGGTCTGCGCGCTCTTCGTGTGGCAGCTGAACGACCTGGCGGATCGGTTCGGCCAATCCCTCGGCGACGCGCTCGACACCGGGTTCTACGTCTGCGCCATCGGTGGTCTGCTCGCACTGATCAGTGCCGCGTTCCCCTCGGGGTGGGCGGGCCGCTCGGTCGATCGCACCGAATACGCGGACGACGGGTACGACAACCGCTACGACCGCGTGTGACGTACGCGATCGAGCGCACCCGGGGCACGATCCGGGTGCGCGGAGTGCTCGACGCCGACTGCGGCTCGCGCCTGATCGGCGCGGTCGCAGCGGCGTCGGCCACGGTCTCGATCGACTGCACCGAGGTGGAGCGGGTCGACGGCGCCGGGCTCTCGGCCCTGGTGGTGTCGATCCGATCCTGCCGCGCGCGTGGGCACCCGGTGGTCATCACGGGCCTGTCGGAGCGCGCGGTCGCGCGGTTACGGTCGCGGGCGGTGCTGGACCGCGTGTTGCCGGTCAGGCCGCGGGAGACGTTGACGCATCTGCGCCGGCACCCGCAACGCCCGAGTGACCGTGTTCTCGCCACGGCGCGCGGCCACCCGGTCGGCGACCTCGGCCATCGCCCACGTGGCGACCGGCACGACGACGAGCATGAGCATCCAGCGGGTGAGGCGACGATTCAGGAAAGCCATGCCCGCCACTTACCCGAGACCGTGACGGGCCAATCGAAACGCCGGCGGAGTCGGTGATGGGGAGCCGACCTGCGCCCCGCTCGCCACGCCCCCGCCGGTTACCGACGTCCGCGTATTGGGTACCGCGCGTGTGCGGGAGGCCGAACCCGAGAGGAGCGCCATGTCCAGCACTGTCTCCGATTTCGTCCTGGACCGACTCACCGCCTGGGGGGTGCACCGGATCTTCGGCTACCCCGGCGACGGCATCAACGGATTCCTCGGCGCGTTCGGACGCGCCGAGGGCGATCCCGAATTCGTGCAGCCCCGGCACGAGGAGATGGCCGCCTTCATGGCGTGCGCACATGCGAAGTTCACCGGCGAACTCGGTGTGTGCATGGCAACGTCGGGGCCCGGCGCCATCCATCTGTTGAATGGCCTCTACGACGCCAAGGGCGATCATCAGCCTGTGCTCGCGATCGTCGGTCAGCAGAAGCGGATGTCGCTCGGCGCTCACTACCAGCAGGAAGTCGACCTCGCGACGCTCTTCGCCGACGTCTCGGTGTTCGTGGAGACGTGCATGGCCCCGGCACAGGCGCGTCACCTGGTGGACCGCGCCATCCGTTGTGCGCTCGCGGATCGCTCCGTCGCAACGCTCGTGTTCCCCGAGGACGTGCAGGAGTCGCCGGCCGAGCCGTCGCCGCCACGCGAGCACGGAGCCGTGTACTCGAGCATCGGCTGGTCACCCCCGCGCATCCTCCCGCACGACGACGACCTGGATCGGGCCGCCGAGATCCTCAACGCGGGGGAGCGCGTGGCGATGCTCGTGGGCGCGGGCGCCGCCGACGCCAGGGCGGAGATCCTGGAAGTCGCCGACCTGCTCGGAGCGGGTGTGGCCAAGGCCCTGCTCGGTAAGGCGGTCTTGCCCGACGACCTGCCGTTCGTGACCGGGCCGATCGGACTGCTCGGTTCGACCGCGAGCTACGAGATGATCAAGGGCTGCGACACGCTTTTCCTGGTCGGTACCAGCTTCCCGTACTCGGAGTGGCTGCCGGAGGAAGATCAGGCGAAGGGCGTCGAGATCGACATCGACGCGCGCATGATCGGGATCCGGTACCCGATGGACGTGCACCTCGTCGGCGACGCCCGGGAGACGCTGCGCGGCACTCCTGCCCCGCCTACGGCGGAAGGCGGACCGCGAGTGGCGCGAGCACCTCGAGCGCGAAGTCGCGGAGTGGTGGCGCGTCGTGGAGGACCGCGCGCTCGAGCACATGGAGCCGATGAACCCGCAACGCGTGGCGTACGAGCTCTCGAACCGTCTTCCCGACCGCGCCATCCTCACGGCCGACTCGGGCTCGTCGACCACGTGGTGGGCGCGCCAGTTGAAGGTGCGGGAGGGGATGCTCGCGTCGCTCTCGGGGACGCTGGCCACGATGGGTCCGGGAGTGCCCTATGCCATCGCCGCGAAGTTCGCGCATCCCGAGCGCCCGGTGGTCGCGTTCGTGGGCGACGGCGCCTTCCAGATGGGCGGCATGAACGAGCTCATCACCATCCAGCGGTACTGGCAGCAGTGGTCGAACCCGCAACTGGTGATCTGCGTCTTCGTGAACGAGGACCTCAACATGGTCACGTGGGAGCAGCGGGCACTCGGAGGTGACCCGAAGTTCGACGACTCCCAGACCCTGCCCTATGCGCCCTTCGCCCAATGGGCGGAACTGCTCGGGCTGCGCGGCATCAGTTGCGCCGACGACGAGCAGATCGGTGCCGCGTGGGACCAGGCGCTCGCCAGCGATCGACCGGTCGTGCTCGAGTGCCGGGTGGACCGGATGGTGCCGCCGATGCCGCCGCACATCCGCCCGGAGATGGCGAAGAAGTTCACCGAGGCGTTCCTGCACGGCGACCCGGAGACGCTCGGGATCCTCAAGCGCGGTGGGTTGCAGAAACTCCAGGAGTTCAAGGAGTCGCTGCTGCCCGGCCGCGACTGATGCTCGCGCACCGATCGAACGACGGGGCGCGGGTGACGTCGCTCCACGTGGCGGCCTACCGCATCCCGACGGACGGCCCGGAGTCCGACGGGACCCTGACGTGGGACAGCACGACCATCGTGGTGGTGCAGTTGCGCGCGTCGGGGGCACCATCGGTCTCGGCTACACCTACGGGACGGCGGCGCTGGTCGAGCTGATCGTGCGCGAACTACGCGATGCAGTCGTGGGTTCCGACCCGGGCGAACGGGCCGCCACCTGGGAGGCGATGTCGGCGCAGCTGCGCAATGTCGGACGGCGCGGCGCGGGCATGATGGCGATCGCCGCCGTCGACATCGCGTTGTGGGACTTGTATGCGAGGCTCTGCGACGCGCCCCTGTACGCACTCCTCGGCGGGGCGCGCACCTCGGTCCCCCTCTACGGCAGCGGCGGTTTCACGACGTACGAGCCGGCGCGCGTCGCCGAGCAACTCGGGGCCTGGGCCGGTGACGGATTCTCCCGGGTGAAGATGAAGGTCGGTCGAACTCCGGCGGAGGATCCGCCGCGCCTCGACGCCGCGCGCGGGCGATCGGCGACGACGTGGCGCTCTTCGTCGACGCGAACGGCGCGTTCGTCGTCGATCAGGCGCTGCACTGGGCGCACCGGTACCGCGACGACTGGGACGTGCGTTGGTTCGAGGAGCCGGTGACCTCGGACGACGTCGACGGGTTGCGCCGCGTGCGCGAGCGCGCGCCGGCCGGACTCGCCGTGGCGGCCGGCGAATACGGAGCGGACGTCACCGACTTCGAGGCCCTGCTCGCGGCCGGCGCGGTCGACTGTCTCCAGGCCGACGTGACCCGTTGCGGTGGCCTCACCGGGCTGCAGACAGTCATCGGCGCGGCCGACGCGCACCATGTCGACGTGTCCGCGCACTGCGCGCCGGCGGTCTCGGCCCATGCGTTCGCGGGAGCTCGGCACTTCCGCCATCTCGAGTGGTTCCACGACCACGTGCGACTCGAGGCGATGGTGTTCGACGGCACCCTCTCGCCGCGCGGTGGAGCAGTCGAGCTCCCGAGGGACAGGCCCGGCCTCGGGTTGGAGCTGAAGCGGGCCGACATCGAGCCCCATCTCGTGGAGGAGTGCGGATGAGCAGCGGACGGATTCGGATCCCGGTGAAGAGCGGGCCGCCCGAGGGCGCAGCGCCGACGACCGGACGGGCCGACGTCGACGCGGACGCGATCGCGCGGGACCTCGCCAAGGCGGTCGAGGGCGAGGTGCGCTTCGATGCGGGCTCGAGAGCGCTCTACGCGACGGACGCGTCGAACTTCCGTCAGCCGCCGATCGGCGTGGTGATCCCCCGCACGGTGGACGACATCGTGCGCACCCACGCGATCTGCCACCGACACTCGGCGCCGGTGCTCCCCCGCGGGTGTGGCACGAGCCTGTCGGGCGAGGCGGTCAACTACGCCGTCGTCGTCGACTGCTCGAAGCACCTCCACGAAATCCTCGACATCGACACCGAACGGGCGCAGGTGACGGTGCAACCCGGAGCGATCAACGAACAGGTGAACATCGCCACCGGGCCGCACGGGCTCCTCTTCGGTCCTGACCCGTCGACGCACCGCTACTGCACGATCGGCGGCAACATCGGCAACAACTCCTGCGGCGTGCACTCGATCGCCGCCCGCTTCGCAGGCAACGGGAGCCGCACGTCGGACAACGTCGCGGGCATGGAGGTGCTCACCTACGACGGTCTGCGCCTGCGCGTCGGGCCGACGACCGACGCGGAGCTCGAGACGATCATTGCGGAGGGCGGCCGTCGAGGGCAGATCTACCGCGACCTGCGCGGGTTGCGTGACCGGTACGCGCCGCTCGTCCGGGAACGGTTCCCGAAGATCCCACGCCGCGTGTCGGGATACAACCTCGACGCGCTGCTCCCGGAATCGGGATTCGACGTGGCGGCCGCACTCGTGGGCACCGAGGGCACCTGCGTCACCGTGCTCGAGGCGACTCTGAAGCTCATCCCGCGTCCGGGCGCGCGCACGCTCATGGCGATCGGCTACCACGACATCTTCTCCGTCGCCGACCACCTCACGGAGATCCTCGACCACCGCCCGATCGGCTGCGAGGCGATCGACCACCTGCTCTTCCGCAACGAGCAGCAACTCGGCATCCATCCAGGCAACCTGCGCCTGCTGCCCGACGGCCGCGCGTGGGTGCTCGTCGAGTTCGGTGGCGACACCAAGGAGGAGGCGGACGCACGCGCCGAGGCGCTCGCCGATGCCCTGCGCACCGATGATCACCCGCCCGCGGGCCTCTCGGTATTCGACGATCCCCACCAGGAGTCCCGGTTGTGGGAGGCGCGGGAGGCCGGCCTCGGCGCCACTGCCTTCGGTACCGACGGCACCGACCACTGGCCCGGCTGGGAGGACTCCGCCGTCGCGCCCGAGGACGTCGGGCGCTACCTGCACGACCTGCGGGACCTCTACGCGAAGTACGGCTACCGCGGCGCGTTCTACGGCCACCTCGGCGACGGTTGCATCCACTCGCGCATCTCCTTCGACCTCCGCAGTGCGTCCGGCGTGCGCGACTACCGCGCGTTCCTGGAGGAAGCCGCGGATCTCGTGGTGGGCTACGGCGGCTCCCTCTCCGGGGAGCACGGCGACGGCCAGCAGCGCGGCGAACTGCTCGAGCGCATGTACGGGCCGGAACTCGTGCAGGCGTTCCGCGAGTTCAAGGCGATCTGGGATCCCGACTGGCGGATGAACCCGGGCAAGGTGGTGGACCCCTTCCCGCTCGACGAAGACCTGAAGCTCGGCACCGACTACGACCCCTGGCGCCCCGAGACCCGTTTCGCGTACACCAAGGACGGCGGGGACTTCGCCCACGCCACCCTGCGGTGCGTCGGGGTGGGCCGGTGCCGTATCCCCGACACCGATGACGTGATGTGCCCGAGCTTCCAGGTGCTGCGCGAGGAGCAGCACACCACCCGTGGGCGGGCGCGGCTGCTCTTCGAGATGCTCGAGGGCGACCTGGTCGACGACGGCTGGCGTAGCGAAGTCGTGCACGAGGCACTCGACCTGTGCCTCGCGTGCAAGGGATGCACCAACGACTGCCCGGTGAACGTCGACCTGCCCACCTACAAGGCCGAGTTCCTGCACCACCACTGGCGGGGACGGCTCCGCCCGCGCTCGGCCTACGCCTTCGGCCTGATCGACCAGACTGCTCGCGTCGCGAGCCGGATGCCGCGTGTCGCAAATCTCATGACCCACACGCCCGGTATCGAGCGACTGCTGAAGTCGGCGGCCGGGATGGCCCCGCAGCGTGAGATCCCCCGGTTCACACCGCTCACGTTGCAGCGGTGGTTCGCCCAGCGGGGACCGCGCAACGCGGGTGGCCCGAGGCTGGTGGTCTGGCCGGACACGTTCACGAACCACTTCGACAGCGGGAACGGCATCGCCGCGGTCGAGACGCTCGAAGCGGGGGGCTGGCAGGTGGTGATACCCCAGGGACACGTGTGCTGTGGCCGGCCGCTGTACGACTACGGCTTCCTCGACCTCGCGACGCGGTACCTGCGACGCGTCCTGGCCGTGTTGCGGGACGACGTGCGTGCCGGCGTGCCGGTGGTCGGCCTCGAGCCCAGCTGCGTCGCGGTGTTCAAGGACGAGCTCCCGGGGCTGTTGCCCCACGACGACGACGCCCGTCGGCTGCACGACCAGGCCTTCCACTTCGCCGACTTCCTCGACGCGCATTCGAGCAGGTGGCCACGTTTCGACGACGCGCGACGCGACGGGTCCAGAGGGGACGCGCTGGTGTGGGCGCACTGTCACCACCGCGCCACCGGAGACCCGCAGGCGGAGGACCGCGTGCTGCGTGCGCTCGGCTACGACGTACAGGTCGCACGCGGTGGATGCTGCGGGCTCGCGGGTTCGTGGGGGTTCGAGGCGCGCCACCACGACCTCTCACTCGCGATCGGCGAGGAAGGGCTGCTCCCCGCGGTGCGGGACTCGGCACCGTCGAGGTTGCTCGTCGCCGATGGGTTCTCGTGCCGCACGCAGATCCAGGGCGCAACCGACCGGCGCGCGTCGCATCTGGCCACCGTCGTGAGGCAGGCGCTCGTCCCCTGACGTCAGGAGCGGGCGTCGCCCAGGGTTCCGACGCTCGACTCCTGCGCGAGGCGGGCAGCGGTCTCGAGCAGCGCCGCGTGCACGAATGTCTGCGGGAGGTTGCCGCGCAGCTGGCGTTCCACCACGTCGAACTCCTCGGAGAGCAGTCCGGGCGGACCGCACGCGCCACGCGCCCGCTCGAACCAGCGGACCGAAGCGACGTCCTCGCCGCGGAGACTGCACGTCATCGCCACCCAGAAACTGCACAGCAGGAACGCGCCCTCGGCGTCGGCGAGCGGGCGCTCGTCGTGGCGGAACCGGTAGACGTAGCCGTCGGCGCCGAGCTCTCCGACCACCGCGTCGTGGGTCGCCTTCGAGCGCGGGTCGTCGACGGGGAGCGCGCCGCGCACGATCGGCTGGAGCAGTGCGGCATCCACTCGCTCGTCGCCGGGCGCGCGCTGCCAGCGTCCCGTCGCGTGCAGGGAATCGCGTGAGACATCGGCGAGGATCGCATCGGCCAGTGCCTCCCAGTGCGTGGCCGGGCCGGTCGGGGCCTGTCGGGCGCGAGCGATGGCGCGCAACCCCGCGACACACTCGAGGCGCGAATGCGTCCAGCACTGCTCTCCCAGCTCCCAGATGCCGTTGTCGGGTTCGCGATGACGGGCGGCGATGCCGTCGACGACCCGCTCCGCGGCGCGCCACCCGTCGACGTCGAGGCGACCGCGCCCGTCGGCGGCCGCGAGGAGCCCGAGCACCTCGCCGAGCGTGTCGAGCTGGAACTGCGACCGCACGTCGTTCCCGACGTGATCGGTACCCCCGGGGTAGCCGGGCAGGCCGATCCGCCGCGTCTCCGGCACCGGATCTCCGGTACCCGTGTACGCAGGGACGAGGTCGGCGCCGTCGTCATGGACGCGGTCGGTCACGAAGCGCACGGCGGTGTCGACCAGCCGGTCGGAGCCGCACGCGGCCGCGGCCTGGCCGACGATGCACTGATCGCGCACCCACACGTACCGGTAGTCGTAGTTCCGGCCTTCGTCCGCGCGCTCCGGCAACGACGTCGTCGCGGCGGCGCGCGTGCCGCCGAGGGGCGAGGTCATCCCGTCGATCACCGCGTGGGCGTGGCGGGCGTCGCGCGGTGCAATCGTGTCGCCGAGGTCGGGGGTCGCGGCCGCCCACGCCGCCTCCGTCTCCCGCCAGAGCCGCGCGGGATCGGGTGGCTCCTCGACGTAGGGGGCGGTCGAGAACTCGAGCACGAAGTCGAGCGGCTCACCGGCGGCGGGCACCACCTCGGTCACGAGTCGGTGGCCGTGGTGGCCGTCGCGTTCCGCGCGAGCAGAAGTGGCAGCTCGCCAGCGGAGGTGCACTCCTCCCGTACGGGCGCACCACACGTCGCCGTCACGTTCGATGCCCACCATCGGGTGGTCGCCGAAGCCAGCACGGGGATGCAGCACCACCCGCACCGGGACGGCTCCCTCCACCTGGTGGAGGCGGCGGAGGATCGTGGCCTGCCCGGCGCCCGTCGGGCGCGTCAGGGCCTCACGGCACTCGACGATGCCGTCGTCGGTCACCCATCGACTGCGCCAGACGAGCCCACCCTCCTCGTAGTAGCCCCCCCACACGAAGCGGCCGAGCGGGCCGATCGAGTACCGGCCCTCGCCGCCCAGGAGCGAGGAGAAGATCGCGTCATCGTCCCACTGCGGGAAGCACATCCACACGATCTGGCCGTCGGGCCCGATCAGGGCCCCGCGCTCGCCGTCGGCGAGGAGGGCGTAGTCCCGCAGGCTGTGCAGCCGGGGAACCTCCCCGTTGCCGTCGCTGCGGGCAGTGTCGCGGCGGGCCATGAGGCGGGCGCTACCCGGATGCCGCGGCCGCCAACCACAACTGGGGGCCGCTGTCGCCGTACTCCTGCACCAGGACTGTCGTCGTCCCGGCCGGCAGGTACTGGCCGAACGCCTCGGCGAACGTGGTCTCGTCCCCCGGTGCCACGGTCCGGTGCTCGCCGGCGAGGGTGAGATGCACCGCCATGCCGGTGTGGTTCTGCACGACGAGGTGCTGCTGCGGCGTGACGATCGTGCAGCGTGGTGATGCCACGTCGGCCTCGAGGGCGACGACGACCTCGACGCCCGTCGGTCGCGCGCAGATGCCGGCGGCCGGCGCGCCGCTCGATGCGGCTGGGGTGCTCGATGCCCCGGTGCTCGCCGTCGGCGATGCCGCAGGGGCCGAGGCGTCGCTCCTCGACACTTCGGGGAGCCCCGCTCGCTGTTCGAACGCCGCCATCCCGGCGAGCGTCGACGGCCCGACGAGACCGTCGACCGTGATCCCCGTCGCCGACTGGAACACCGAGGTGAGGGCCTCCGTGTTCGGGCCGAGCACGCCGTCGACCATCAGGGGGTCGTCCCCGGGAGCCGTCGCCGCGAGCCAGCGGTTGAGCCGCTCCTGCCACGCGGCGACGGCCGTGCCGCAGCTTCCCGCCTGCAGCAGCGCGGGCGCGGATGCATCGACCGCGGCGACGCCGGTCGACCGGTACCCGGCGACGGTCTCGGGCCCCACGATCCCGTCGACCGGCCGGCCGGTGTCGACCTGCAGTTCGCGGGTGACCGCGTCGGTCAACGGGCCGAAGTCGCCGTCCTCGGCGAGTCGGAAGGCGCCCGCGCGGTCGGTGACGGCCAACCAGTGGTTCAGGAAGGTCTGCCAGTCCCGCACCGCCGCACCGGTCGCGCCGACCGCGAGCGGGGTGTCCAATTGGGCGAGTTGGCCCGTGACCACGGGGGCGCACGGGTACTGCCGGTCCTGCATGCCCGCCTGCGCATGAGCAGCGGGCGGTGTGCCGGCTGCGACGACGCCGACCACCGATGCCACCGAGATCGCGATCGCCGTCACTGCCGACTTCGTGGGTCCCGTCATGCTGGTGGTGTACCCAACTGAGGGCTCGGCAGAGCCGATGTCATGACGTCGTCACGCGAAACGCGCGTTGCCGCACGTTTCCGCCGCCCGGGAAACGGTGACAGTGAAGCAGAGTGTCCGCCGAGCGCGCGGAGGTGCGAGACGTGTTACGAGAAGAGCCCACGATCCCCCCGACCCCGACCACGACCCCGGAAGCGCACCGCGCCAGCCGGAACCGTGAGCGCGCGTGGCGCGGTACCGGGATCCGCTGGTCGTTCGTCGCAGGGATCGTGCTGGTGGCCGCCATCGTCGCGTTCATCGCGCAGAACGGTCAGCAGGTGGAGTTCGAGTGGTTGTGGATCAACTTCAGCGCGTCGCTCGCGGTGATGTTGCTCGCAACCGCCGTCGCGGCGGTGGCCGCCACGGCACTGGTCGGCTGGATCTGGCGCGCCCGCCGACGTCACCGGATCGGCCACGAGGATCGTTCGACGCACCGGTCCACCACCGCCCTTCGTGCATGACCTGACGATCCGAACAGGTCCGTGAGGGTCGGGGGCTGACGGGATGGTCCCCGCACTGGTCTTCGCCGCCACTCTGCTCGTCGCCGTCGCGATCTCGGACCTCGCGCGTCGAAGCATCCTTTCGACCGCGGTGCTCTTCCTCCTCGTGGGCGCCGGGTTCGGCCAACTCGGGTTCGGCCTCTTCGACCCGCGGGCCGAGGACCCGACCGTCGCTCTGGTCACGGAGCTCGCGCTCTTCGCGGTGCTCTTCACGGACGGGATGCGACTCGGCGGTCGTGAGCTGCGCGCCGCCTGGCGCCTGTCGGGTCGGCTGCTCCTGTTCGGCATGCCGCTCACGTTCGCGATCGTCACCATCGTGGGGAAGGCGATGCTCGGCCTCTCGTGGCCCGCCGCGATGCTGGTCGCGGCCGCCCTTGCACCCACCGATCCGATTCTGGCCTCGGCAATCGTGGGACGTCGCGACGTCCCCCGCCGTGTCCGCACCTTGCTCAATGTCGAGAGCGGCCTGAACGACGGCCTCGCCCTCCCGGCGGTGGTCGTGCTGCTCCACGTGCTCTCCGAGGAACCCGTCGACCTGCCGACCCTCGTCGGCTCGTTGGCAGGTGGTGTCGCACTCGGCGTGGCGCTCCCCCTCGCAGTCGGCCTGGCGCTGCGGTTCCTGCCGGGGTCCTCGACCGCGCGTTACGAGGCCCTGGCCCCGGTCGCGGTGGGCACGGTCGTCTTCACCCTGGCCGAGCTCACCGGGGTGAACCCGTTCCTCGCAGCGTTTTCGGCGGGAATCACCATGACCAGCGTGTCGCCGCGCCTCAGCGAGGCGTTCTCCACGTTCGGCGAGCTCGGTACGGAGCTGCTCAAGCTGGCGATCCTGATGCTGTTCGGGGCGCTGGTGACGAGCAACGTCCTGCTCGCGTACGGAGGCCGCGGGCTCGTCTTCGCCGTCGTGGTGCTCACCCTCGGTCGGGCGGCGGCGGTCGGGGTCGCCCTCGCCGGCTCGCAACTCCACCGCAAGGAATTGGCGACCGTCGCCTGGTTCGGTCCCAAGGGCTTCTCGTCGGTGGTGTTCGGGATCCTCGTCTACACGTCGTCGGTACCCGACGCCCACGTCCTCGCGGAACTGGTGGCGGTCACGGTCGTGCTGTCGATCCTCGTGCACTCCACGACCGATGTCGCCATCGCGAAGTGGTTCGCCTCGGAGGAGGCGCGGCCCGAGCCACCGGCATGAGCACTCCGGACGGCATGAGCACTCCGGACCTGAGCGGCGGTCCCGTCGGCGTCAACACCCCAGCCGGCGCTGCCGCCGAATGCGGCGCCAAGTGTCGATCGTCTCGACGACCGTCGCGCGCGCGGCGTGTGCGAACTGTGCCGCGGTGTCGGGCAGCGTCCGCAGGTAGGAGGGTTCGAGGAACCCGCCGGCCTGGTCATCGAAGCGCCCGTGCGCTCCGAAATCGCGGCCGTCATCGGCGGGTGATGTCAGGTTGTCGGGATCGTCGGCCCGGACCGGTGAGTCGGTCAGTTGCGCGTCCCATGCCGCGATCGCCGCGAATTGGTTGGCCAGGGCGGGCGAGAGCTGTCCGGCGACGACGAGCAGCTTGTTCCACGATCCCAGCACGCTGGTGCGCCGCGCGTCGCAGGCGACGTCGGCGATCCGCCGGGCGGCGACCTCCGGCTGGTAGATCGGGGGCACGGGCATCGGCCGTCGCGTCGTGAGCGCGCGACCCCAGTCGAACTGCGGGGTGTTGACCGCAGGCAGGTGAACCATGCTCATCGTCACGTTGCTGTTGCGGTGGAGCAACTCCGCGCGCACCGAGTCGAAGAACCCTCGGCACGCGTACTTCGACGCGCAGTACGCGCTCTGCAGCGGGATACCGAGGAAGGCGAGCGCGGAGCCGACGTTGACGATGTGGCCGGAGTCGCGCGGCAGCATCCGATCGAGTGCGGCCTTCGTGCCCCACACCTGCCCGAGGAACGTCACCTCGACGGCACGCCGGAACTCTTCGGCGTCGAGCTCGGTGAAGGGAGCGAAGACCGTGGTCATCGCGTCGTTCACCCAGACGTCGATGGGCCCGAGGTCCGCTTCGACGCGCGTGGCGGCCGCCGCCACCGCGTCGAAGTCGGACACGTCGACGGCGCACTTCAGGGCCCGGTGGCCCGCTGCCTCCACGTCGCACCGGGCGGCCTCCAGACCGGCGCTTCCTCGCGCCAGGAGCCCGATGTCGTAGCCGCGCGCCGCGAGCTCGCGCACGGTGGCGCGGCCCACCCCTCCGGTCGCGCCGGTGACGACGGCGATGCGCCGAGTGTCCACCCGAGTGTTCACATTGCCTCCTTGATCCCGCGGCGGATCAACCACCAGTTCACGGGGTAGGCGGTCAGGAACCCGAGCACCATGCCGATCTGCATCATGAACCAGTAGCTGGCGTGGTCCGCAGTCAGGTGCGGGTCGGTGAAGAAGACGAGCTGCACCATTGCCATCCACCCGAACATGCCGATCTCGAACGTCGTGAGCGAGAGGGTGTCCGCCTTCAGGGAGGCGACGAGCCCCTTGTGGAAGCCGAGGCCGCGCATGGGCACGATGGCGAAGTACTGGAACGCGATGCCGAGCGTGAAGGCGAAGGCGAAGTCGACGGCGTACTCCGCAAAGAGCGCGAGGCCGGCGATCTGCAGTGCCAGCGCGAGCACGAGGACACCACCCAGGATGTCTCCGAGGGTGCAGCCGCCCCCGCAGTGGCTCACGCCTACGGCGACGACGGTCCAGAAGGCACGTTCCGGCGGGTCGCCGTGCTCCGCCTGCCACCGCTTCGACTGCGGGCGGCCCCACCGCAGGTAGGCGAGCACCGCGAGCGGTCCGAAGTACAGGGCGGTCACCGGCCAGACGATCTCCATGATCCACATCTGCTGCCGGTGCCCGCGCCCGAAGATGTCGACGAGGACGAACGCGGCGGACACGGCCGCGATGCCCAGCGCGATCCAGGCGACGACCGTCAACCACGCGGGCGGCACGCGTCAGTCCCCCACCCCGGTGGCGGCGCGCTGCTCCTCGCGCGCGCCGTCCTCCTCGCCGGCGCCGCTCGTCGGGCGCCGGCGTCGGAGGACGACGAGGACCACGACGCCGAGGACCACGTCGCCGAAGCGTTGCCACCATCGGCGGCGCGGCGCGATCTCCACGCCCGGGGCGTCCTCGCCGGGCACCGGCAGCTCGTTCGGCGCGACCGGGGGTTCGGATTCCGCCTCGGCGTGCGCGGCGTGTCGCGCGCGCTGCAGGTCGCGGCAGAGCTTCCACGCGAGCAGGCCGGTGAGTACGGGAACCACCACCACGAGGACGCGGAAGGTCCAGATCACGCTCTCGATGGAGAGCGAGAAACGGTCGGCCCAGATGTCCTGCGCGCCGGCGATCAGCAGCACCACGTAAGAGGTGAGCACCCCGACGCCCAGTGCGGTGCGCACGGGCCGCTCGCTCGGACGGTCGAGCAGATGGTGCTCGGCCCGATCGTGGGTGACCCGGGCCTCGAGGAACGGCCAGAGGTAGAGCGCGAGGAACGTGAGTGCCGGGAGCAGCACCGCAGGCCAGAAGGTCTCCGAGATCGTGTAGGGGCCGAGCTCCAGCTGCGCGGGGGGCATGATGCGCAGCGCGCCCTCCACCCATCCCATGTACCAGTCGGGTTGTGCGGCGGTCGACACCGCGGCGGGATGGAACGGGCCGTAGAGCCACACCGGGTTGATCTGCACCAACCCGCCGAGGAACGCGAGCACCGAGGCGACGATGGCGAACAGCCCGACGCTCTTTGCGGCGTACGCGGGCCACATCCGTGAACCGACCACGTTGTCCTCGCGTCGACCGCGGCCCCGGAATTGCGTGTGCTTCTGGCGCCACAGCACGGCGAGGTGCACCGAGAGCAGCGCCGCGATCGCTCCCGGGATCAGCAACACGTGGATGACGAAGAGACGCGGGATGATGTCGTGGGCGGGAAACTCACCCCCGAAGACGAGGAAGGCGACCCAGGTACCGACGATCGGAATCGACAACGCGATCGAATATGCGACGCGCAGGCCCGTACCGGAGAGCAGGTCGTCGGGGAGCGAGTAGCCGGCGAAGCCATTGAAGATCGCGAGGATCAACAACGTGACGCCGACGAACCAGTTGAGCTCCCGCGGTCGCCGGAACGCGCCGGTGAAGAAGATCCGACAGAGGTGGGCGACGATCGCGGCGATGAAGAGCGAGCGCGGCCCAGTGGTGGATCTGCCGCATGACGAGCCCCGCGCGGACGTCGAAGCTGAGCTGCACCACGGAGCGGTATGCCTCCGACATGTGCGTGCCACGCAACGCGTGGTAGCTGCCGTGGTATACGACGTCGCGGTCGCTCGGCACGAAGAAGAAGCTCAGGTAGATCCCCGTGACCACGAGGATCGTGAAGCAGTAGAGCGCCACCTCTCCCAACATGAACGACCAGTGGTCGGGGAACACCTTGTTGAGTGACGAGCGCGGCGAACTGCGACGTCCCGAGCCGGGTGTCGAACCAGCGGATGGTCCGGCGGGTCAGCACGGGTCAGCCACCACCTGCGAGTGTGCGTCTCGGTCGGGCCGCTCCAGACGCGCCAACCAGGCGGCGAACAGTCCGGCGCCGCACACCACGAGCGCGATGCCGCCGAGGCCCCACATCACCGCACCCGCCACCTGTTGCCGGGCCAGGGCCGTGTCGCCGTGCCCGTAGGGCGCGTACCACGCCGTCGCGGAGACGGTCATGAGCAGGCCGAGCGCCGTGGCGGGCAGCGACGACAGGAACACGGCGAGCACGCCGAAGCCGCGCCGGTCGCGGCGTCCGGCACGCAGCGCCATCCACCAGAAAAACGCGGCGGTCGCGACGAAGCTCGCGGTGTTCGAGCGCGTGCAGGGCTCCGTTGCGCAGCGCGGCGTCGTAGAGCGCGGGGGCGTGCCAGGCGCCGAGTGTGAGGGACGCGAGCGCCAGGCTCCCTGCAGTCCACACGAACCAGTGGCGCGACTGTGATCGAGCGAGGCGGGCGAGGGTCCGTCGCACGACGGGTCGCACGCGCGCCGGCAGTGCGTCGGCGGCCAGCAGGAACGGCGCGGCGAGGGCGAGCAAGGGTGCCGCCACCGACAGCAGCAGCACGTGCTGGACCATGTGCGCACGCAGGTCGGTGTCGGCCGCCGCGTCGAGCGGCGTCGCCAGCGCGACCAGCACCACGCACACCCCGCCCGCGAGCGCGAGGACCTGGCGGGCCCGTCGTTCGGGCGGCCGCTCAGGCATGGTGCACCGGGATGACGTAGACGTACACGCCTTCGAGCGCGATGAGCATGAGGTTGATCGTGTTGACGAGCAGCCCGAGGGCTCCGAGGAAGCGGATGCGGCCGCCCGGGGTTGGCGCGTCGTCGTCGCGGTCACCGGCGGTGAACATCACGAAGCTGAGAGCGAGCGCCACCAGCGTGACCAGGAACGCGGCACCGTTTCCCAGGTCGAAGAGCCAGAAGAATCCCTGGTTGCGCACGAACGCCACGCCCACCGCGAACGACACGAGATGCGCGGCCCACGCGACCACCCCCGCGCCCAGCGCAAACCAGACGAGGAACCCGTGGTCGGGGAACTGGCGCAACCGGAGGTTCATCGGACCAGATGGGGGGAGAGGATCAGCGACGCGAACACGAACACCCACACGCCGTCGACGAAGTGCCAGTAGAGGGCGAACACCTCGGGGGTGGTGTGGCGCTCGGCGGTGACCTTGCCCATCCACACCTTGACCTGCACCGTGAGGCTCATGAGCAGGCCGACCAGCACGTGGAGCGCGTGGAGGCCGATGATGGTGTGGAACAACGACGAGTACGCGTTGACCCGCCAGCCGAACTCCATGTTGCGGAAGTCGTAGACGGTGTTGGCCAGGAAGGCGGCCCCCATCGCGAACGCGAGGAACAGGGTGATCTTCACCTGGCCCATCCGCCCGTGCCGCAGCGCGTGCTCCATCCAGAAGATCGGGATGCTGCTGCTCAAGAGGATCACGGTGAAGAGGACCGTGCGCGGCAGCTCGGGCTCGGGGAGCCCGCCGAGCGGCCAGTGGTTCGCGGTCGCGCGCACGAAGAAGTACGACGACAGGAGCGCGAGGAACACCATGCCCTCGGTGGTGACGAGCACGAGCATGCCCCACCACGCCGTCGAGTAGCCCCGCGTCGGCGATGCCGTGGCGACCGTGACCGTCGTGGGCGGCGGCACCGACGACGGCACCGGCGAGGGCATCGACTGGGCGGTCACCGGAGATCCTCGTCGGTGCGCCACAACCACCAGACCACGGCGGCGACGCCCACCGCCACGCCGACCACGCCCACCACCAGCGCCTTCACCAGCAGCCCCACGAACAACGCGGTGATGCCGAGTGCAGCCACGAACGGCAGGTAGGTCGGCTCCGGAATGCCCAGGGTCGACTGGGGGGCGGCGTCCAATCCCTCGCCCACGGCCATGGTCTTCTCGAGCGCACCCTCCACCAGCAGCGCCCGCACCGGTGCGGCCGCCGAGGGGGTCGCGGTCGGCGGGGGCCGGCGGTCCCAGAGGGGGTGGCGGCTCGTGACCACCGGGATCTCGGCGAAGTTGTACTCCGGTGGCGGCGACGACGTCGCCCACTCGAGGGTGTCGGCGCCCCACGGGTCGTCGGGTGCGGGCACTGCGCGCCACTGGCTGCGGAAGAAATTCCACAGCGTGAGCAGAACCCCGAAGGCGAAGGCGAAGGCGGCGATGCTCTCGAGCATGTTCATCGAGTCCCACCCCAGACCGGAGTCGTAGGTGTAGATCCGTCGCGGCATTCCGAGGAAGCCGAGGATGTGCATCGGGAAGAACGTCACGTTGAACCCGACGAACATCGTCCAGAAGCTGATCTTCCCGAGGCGCTCGTCGAGCATGCGCCCGGTCATCTTCGGGAGCCAGAAGTACAGGGCGCCGAAGATCGGGAAGACCACCGCGCCGTTGAGGACGTAGTGGAAGTGGGCGACGACGAAGTAGCTGTCGGTGACCTGCCAGTCCAGGGGCAGGATCGCGACCATCACGCCCGTGATGCCTCCGAGGAGGAAGATCAGGAGGAACCCGATCGCGAACAACATCGCGGTGCTGAACTCCACGACCCCCTTCCAGATCGTGGTGATCCAGGCGAAGAACTGCACGCCGCTGGGGATCGTGATGATGAGGCTCACGGCGGAGAAGAACGACAACGCGAGCGCGGGGATGCCCGTCGCGAACATGTGGTGCACCCACACGCCGAAGCTGATGAAGGCGATGGCGACGAGTGCGGTGACGACCCACAGGTAGCCCGCGATCGGGCGCCGCGAGAACACGGGGATGATCATCGAGATCATGCCGGTGGCCGGCACGAAGAGGATGTACACCTCAGGGTGGCCCCAGAACCAGAAGAGGTGCTGGTACAGCAGGACACTCCCGCCGCCGGCGAGGTGGAAGAAGCTCGTGCCGAAGAGCCGGTCGAGCTCCAGCAGTGCCGCGGCGGTGGTCACCGCGGGCACCGCGAAGATCACCATGAACGAGAACACCATCATCGACCACACGAACACGGGCATGCGGTTGAGGGTCATCCCCGGCGCGCGCAACTTGAAGATGGTGACGATGAAGTTGACTGCGCCGACCGTCGTCGAGATCCCGATGAAGATGACCGACAGCCCCCAGAAGTCGATGTTGAGCCCGCTCGACCACGGCGTGTTGGTGAGCGGCACGTAGGCGAACCACCCACCGTCAGGCGGCGCGCCCACGAGGAAGCTGGAGTAGAGCAGCAGCCCGGAGAGCACGAAGATCCAGTAGCTGAACGCGTTGAGCCGCGGGAAGGCCATGTCGCGGCTGCCGATCATCAACGGCACCAGGTAGTTGCCGAACCCCGCGAGCACCGGGGTGTTGAACAGGAAGATCATCGTGGTGCCGTGGACGGTGAAGAACTCGTTGTAGGTCTGCGGGTCGAGCACGTGTGCGTTCGGCGTCGCGAGCTGCACGCGCATCACCAGCGCGGCCACGCCCGCCGCGAGGAAGAAGGCGAACGCGGTGTACAGGTACCGCATGCCGATGCGCTTGTGGTCGACCGTGTTGAAGAAGCCGGGGAGGCCCGGGGCGTCGGCCCACTTCTCCTCGAGCGCGTGCTCCACCGCCGGGTCGTGCATGCGGGGACGGTCGCTGATCGCCATGGCGCTCCTACTTCAGGCTCTCGAGGTACACGGCGATGGCCCGCCGTTCCCGTGCGGTGAGGGTGTGGAAGGGCGGCATGATCACGCCGGGCTTCACGGCCTGGGCGTCGCGGATCCACTGCTCGAGGTTCTGCTGCGTGTTGCGCATCGCGCCGGCGCCGATCTCGGCCCGTGAACCGACGTCGGAGAGGTCGGGACCGACCTTCCCGTTCGCCGCAGTCCCGCGGATGGTGTGGCACCCCGCACAGGCCTGGGCCTGGAACAGCGCCGCCCCGGCGAGGGCCTCGTCGGAGGTCGGCTCCGTGCGCACGGTGGTGCGCCGGGCCAGCCAGCGCCCGAAGTCCGCCGGGCTCTGCACCACCACGCGGAACCCCATGTGGCCGTGCTGGATGCCGCAGTACTCCGCGCAGCGACCGAGGTACGACCCGATCCTCTCCGGCGTGAAGCGCAGGTGGTTCGGCTGCCCGGGGATCGCGTCCTCCTTGCCCGCGAGCTCGGGCACCCAGAAGCTGTGGATCACGTCGCGTGACGTGAGCCGGATGTCGACCGGCCGTCCCACGGGAAGGTGCAGCTCGTTCGCAGTGGCCACGCCACTCGCCGGGTAGCGGACGGCCCACCACCAGTCGTTGCCGCGCACCTCCACCTGCAGCTCGCCAGGTGACGGCCGGCGCAGGTCGGCCGTCGACGTGACCGTCATCACCGCGATGACGCCGAGGATCACGACGGGCACCGCGACCCCGCCGATCCAGATGAACGGCGCCTCGCGAAGCCGTGACGTGCCGGCACCGTGCCGGCGCCCACGGGTGAGGGCGAAGACGATGAGACCGGCGACCACCACGTAGACGACCGCGGCCATGCCGAAGGTGATCCACCACATCGTCGCGACGTGCGACGACTCGGAACCGGCGCCGGACAGGATGGATCCGGAGCTGCCGCAGCCCGCGAGCGACGCGACCGCGATGGCGGCGCCTGCCAGCCTCGCGCATCGTGTCGCCCGCGGGCTCACCTGCTCACCGGTCCCGCCGGAACCAGAACGTGGGGCCGATCGGTTCCCGGTAGTCGGAGCGCGCCACGACGTACCCCTGGGCGTCGATGTCGATCGGCAGTTGCGGCAGCGGTCGGGCGGCGGGTCCGATCAGGGGGTTGCCGCCGGTGAGCACCGCGAAGCTCGACTGGTGGCACGGGCAGAGGAGCGTGGCCTTGCGGGGCTCGTACAGGCCGACCGGGCATCCGGCGTGCGTGCAGACCTTGGAGTAGGCGAGCAGCCCATCGACCGCCCACTGCCGCCGCGACCGCGGCAGCTGGAGCCGATCGGGATCGACCCGCACGAGCACGGTCTGGCCGTCGGCCGATCCGGCGAAGCCCTCCGGGAACACGGTCACGAGCCCGTCGCGCGGCACGTCGTCGGCGTGCACCGGCCGACCGTCCTCGGTCACCGCCCGGCGGCCCGGCCGCCACGGCGTGCGGTACAGGGCATTGCCGGGCGAAGGGCCGAGTGAGCGCGCGGGGAACAGGAACGCGAGCAGCAGCGCGCCGACCGCGCCGCCGAGCGAACCGACGATCAGCTTGCGCCGGGTGATCGTGCCGCTCCGTGCCAGGTCGTCCTCGAGCGCGCGTTCCTCGATCCGCTCGCTCCGGGTGGATCCGAAATCCTCGCGGTGCTCTTCGTACGGTCCGCCGGACAGGAACCGGTGGGACCACGCGACGAGTCCGACGCCCAGCCCGAGGAGTGCGAGGCCGAGCAGTGCCCCCTCCCACTGTGGCTGACCGCCGAGCGCGTAGACGACTGCGAGGCCCAGACCCGCGGCCGCCGCCGTGAGGAAGCACGCGACCACGAACGTCTCGGCGACCCGAGCCGGCACCTGGCGCGCACTCATGTGCGGGTCCCCAGTCGGCGGATCGCGAAGAGCAGGGCGCCGAGCCCGAGCACGATCGCCACCGCGCCCTCGGTCAGCGGCCCGAGGTGCCAGAGTGCCCACCCGCCGCGATCGTCGGGGTGGCGCAGGTATTCGACGTAGCGCACGACCGCGTCGACCTGGTGGGCATCGAGCGCGCCCGGCCCGAACGCGGGCATGTTGCCGGGTCCGCCGCGGATCGCCTCGGCGGTCTGGCGCGGCGTGGCCGCGTGGAGCGACGGCGCCGAGCGGTCGAGCAACGCGCCACCTCCGCCCGACCAGGAGTGGCACGCGGCGCAATTCAGCTGGAACAGCGTGCCGCCGCGCGCCAGATCGCCGGATCGCAGGTCGACGTTCGGGATCGCCGGGCCGCCGCCCCCGGCGAGCTCGGACACGTAGCTGACCAGCGCGTCGATGGTGGGTCGCGAATAGCGGGGGGCACCGCGCTCGGGGGTCGCGCCCGGGTCCGTCGTCGACAGCGGCATGCGACCGGTCGACAGGTAGTAGTCGACGAGCGCGGCGCCGGCGCCGTGCAGGCTCGGTGCGAGGTCGGTGCCGTGCGCGTCCGCGCCATGACAGGTCGCGCAGTCGCGGAGGAACACCTGGCGCACGGTCTGGCGGGTCGGTGTGGCGTTGACGCGCGCGTCGCTCGTCGGTGGCCCCACCATCACCGCGACACTCACCACCAGCACGGTGGTGAGACCGAGGCCCGGCACCGCGAGAGCGCGCAGTCTCATTCCTCGTCATCCATCGCCCAGGTCCATCGCCCAGGAGGCACTACCCACTCGGGTGGGAGCGAAACCGCGGAATTTTTGGGCCGGCGGATTTTTGGGCCGGCGGGTTGCGGGTAGGGGTGAGCAGTGATCGTCGGTTCGATCGTGACCTTCGTGCGGTCCCACGCGGACCCGTGGCTGCTGCCGATCCTCTTCCTGGCGTCGGCCGCCGAGGCTTCGCTGTTCGTCGGGCTGGTCTTCCCGGGGGAGACGCTCCTGCTGCTCGCCGGCTACCTGGCCTGGCGGGGCGACGTTCCGCTCGTCCTCGCGGTGCTCGCGACGGTGCTGGGCGCGGCGTTCGGTGACTCGATCGGCTACGAGCTGGGGCGCCGCTACGGCCGGTCGTTGCGGCGTAGTCGTGTGGGGCGGCGGATCTCGGAGGCGCGGTGGCGCAAGGCGGACCGCTGGTTCGAGGAGCACGGCGGGAGCTCGGTGTTCCTGGGGCGCTTCGTCACCGGGCCCAAGGCGCTCGTGCCCGCACTGGCGGGGGAGTCACACATGGCCTACCGGCGGTTCCTCCTGTGGAACGTGTCGAGTGCGGTGCTGTGGGGCTCGTTCCACGTCGGCATCGGGTATCTCGCGGGTCCTTCGTGGCGCGCGGTGGAGCACTCGCTGAGGCTCGTCGCCTTCGCTGTCGCGGGAGCCGCCGCCGCGGTCGCCGGGCTGCTGTGGTGGCGCCATCGGCACGCGGCACGGCGTTCGGCCGCCCCCGACAGTGGGTAGGTCACGGGCATCGCGCGTCGAGATCCGCACGGGAATGCACCCCCGCTCCGGAAGGTGCCGTCGACGGCGGCCGGCTCGCGTGGCGGCGGTGCTCGCGACGCTGGCCCTAGTCGCACTGGCGGGGTGCGGCGGAGGCGGCGGGAGCGCCGCCAGCAGCACCAGCGCGCAACCCCAGGGCACCACCGGTGCGTTCGGGATCCCCGGACTGTCGGGGTTGGAGCGGTATCCGCGCAGCCGGGCCGCAGGACCGGTGGCGCACGGGCCCGGTGGCGTCCTCGCCCGCACCTTCACGGTGACGGGCGCCGAGCCGCGGCAGATCTTCCAGTTCTTCGTGAGCACGCTCCCGCGCGAAGGGTGGACGGCGGTGCCGGGCGACACGTCGGGTCCGGTGCTGCGGGGCCTCTGGCAGCGCCGGTCGAAGACGCTCGTCGTGGCCATCTCCGCGGCTCCTACCGTGTCGGCGGGCTCGAACGAGGCGGTGTCGCAGTACAGCTTCGTGCTCTATCCGCCGGGCCAACAGTCGTCCTGACCGCTCGAGTGACCCCGCTACCGCGGGGCGTCGAGCGCGGCGCGCACGAGGTCGTCGGCGCCGTGACCGTCGTGCACCACCGTGAGCTCGCCCCGCGATTCGTAGAGCACGAGCTGGACGCCCCGGAGCGACAGCACGCCACGCTCGCGGAGATGGGCGAACAGGTCGTCGTCGGTGAGCCCGACGCGGCGCAGCTCGTCGCGCAGCAAGGTGCCGTCGCGCACGAGGACTCTCACCCGATGGTCGAAGAACCGGTGGAGCGCGGGGCGGAGCCGCAGTCGGGACGCCAGCCGGTGTGCGACCACGAGGGTGAGCAGTGCGACCGCCCCGGTCGCCAGCGACTGGGAGCCGGCGACGGCGGTTCGTCCGATGACCGCGCCGACGGCGACGGCGGTCGCGAAGTCGACGATCGTCCACTGCGCGATGGTGCGTCGTTCCGCGACGCGGCAGCAGCAGCACCGCCACGACGTACATCGCGAGCGCTTTCGCCGCGACCACCCCCAGATCCCGCCACTGACCGGTCAACCACCGCATGCCGTCCTCCTCCGTCCTTCGTGGGCGCCCGGCGCTCTCCACGATTCCCGCAACCAACCTCCTGCCCAACCGTGGTTCGTGCTCAACCGAGGTTTGTCCGATCGGGCCGCGTGGTATCGACGTCGGGTGGCGCTGCGCGACTGGCCGCTCCTTCGGTGGCCGCTCCTCCGGCAACTGTCCGGCGGTGATCCGTCGGGCCGCGGCGCGGCCGCCGCCTCGACCCGCTCGCAGACGCTGCGGCCGCGAACCGAGGAAGCCGACTCGGTCGTCAAGTCCATCTGCCCGTACTGCGGGGTGGGGTGCGGCCAGCGCATCTACGTGCGGGATGGCCGCATCACGCAGATCGAAGGTGACCCCGACAGCCCGATCTCCCGCGGACGACTTTGCCCGAAGGGCGCGGCGACCCGTCAATTGGTGGGAGGGCCGGGACGCGAGTACCGCGTGAAGTACCGCCGGCCGCACGCGACCGAGTGGGAGTCGCTGCCGCTCGACCGGGCGATGGACATGATCGCCGACCGGGTGATCGCGACGCGCCGCTCGGGTTGGCAGGAACTCGACGAGGAGGGACGTCCCGTGCGGCGCGCCATGTCGATCGCCCACCTCGGAGGCGCGACGCTCGACAACGAGGAGAACTACCTCATCAAGAAGCTCTTCACCGCCCTGGGTGCGATCCAGATCGAGAACCAGGCGCGGATATGACACTCGTCGACCGTCCCCGGTCTGGGGACATCGTTCGGGCGCGGCGGGGCCACCACCTTCCAGCAGGACCTGCAGTTCGCGGACTGCGTGGTGATCATGGGTTCGAACATGGCCGAGTGCCACCCCGTGGGCTTCCAATGGGTGATGGAGGCGAAGCTGCGCGGCGCCACCGTGATCCACGTCGATCCACGGTTCACGAGGACGAGCGCGGTCGCGGATCTGCACGTGCCGTTGCGCGCCGGGAGTGACATCGCGTTCCTCGGCGGGTTGGTCAACTACGTGATCGAGCACGACCAGTGGTTCCACGACTACGTCGTCAAGTACACGAACGCCGCGACGATCGTGACCGAGGAGTTCCGCGACACCGAGGACCTCGACGGCCTGTTCTCGGGCTTCGACCCCGAACGGCAGTCGTACGAGGACTCGACCTGGCAGTACAAGGACACCGCGGAGACGGCCGCGTCGGCCGGTCAGCGCGAGCTCCACGCCTCGAGCGAGGCTGCGGTCGGTGAGCGCCATGGGAGTCACGGCGGCATCCAGGGCGGGCGACCGCCGCACGTCGACGAGACCCTGCGCGACCCGAACTGCGTGTTCCAGCTGCTCCGTCGCCACTTCCAGCGCTACACGCCGGCCTTCGTGGCCGACACGTGCGGTGTCCCCGAGGATCTCTTCCTCCGGGTCGCCCGCGCGCTGTGCGAGAACTCCGGCCCCGAGCGCACCTCGGCGTTCGCGTACGCGGTGGGCTGGACCCAGCACACCGTCGGCGTGCAGTACATCCGCACCGCCGCCATCCTGCAGCAACTTCTCGGCAACATCGGCCGACCCGGCGGCGGGATCCTCGCGTTACGCGGCCACGCGTCGATCCAGGGCTCGACCGACATCCCGACGCTCTACAACATCCTCCCCGGCTACATCCCGATGCCCCATGCCGACAACGAGACGTTCGAGGAGTTCATCGACGCGAACAGCGCGACCACCGGGTACTGGGGCGAGATGGAGGCGTACACGGTCAGCCTGTTGAAGGCCTACTGGGGTGACCACGCCACGCGCGAGAACGGCTGGTGCTACGACCACCTGCCGCGCATCTCGGGCGACCACTCCCACTACACGTCGATGATGGGCATGATCGACGGCACGGTGCAGGGGTTCTTCGTGATGGGCGAGAACCCGGCCGTCGGCTCCGCGAACGGCGGCCTGCAGCGCAAGGGGCTCGCGAACCTCGAGTGGCTCGTCGTGCGCGACTTCTCGGAGATCGAGACCACCGCCTTCTGGTACGACTCCCCGGAGATCGAGATGGGTGAGCTCCGCACCGAGGACATCGGCACCGAGGTGTTCTTCCTGCCGGCGGCCGCGCACACCGAGAAGGACGGCAGCTTCACCAACACCCAGCGGCTGCTGCAGTGGCACGAGAAGGCGGTGGAGCCCCGGGAGGACGCGCGTTCCGAGTTGTGGTTCATGTTCCACCTCGGGCGCATCATCCGCGAGAAGCTCGCTGCCTCCGTCGATCCGCGCGACCGAGCGGTGCTCGAGCTGATGTGGGACTATCCGACGAAGGGGGCGCTCGCCGAGCCCGATGCGCAGGCCGTGCTGCGTGAGATCAACGGGTGGCAGGCCGACGGGAGCGCGCTCTCGTCGTACACGCAACTGCAGACGGACGGCTCGACCACTTGCGGGTGCTGGATCTACTGCGGGTGCTTCGCCGACGACGTGAACCAGACTGCCCGCCGCAAGCCGGGCCGGGAGCAGGACTGGGTGGCGCTCGAGTGGGGCTGGGCGTGGCCCGCCAATCGCCGGATGCTCTACAACCGCGCGTCGGCCGACCCGGACGGGCGCCCCTGGTCGGAGCGCAAGCGGTACGTGTGGTGGGACGACGCCGACGAGCGGTGGACAGGGTTCGATACCCCCGATTTCAAGGCTGACAAGCGACCCGACTACGAGCCGCCCGAGGACGCGAAGGGGAGCGAGGCGCTCCGCGGTGACGAGCCGTTCATCATGCAGGCGGACGGCAAGGCGTGGTTGTTCGCGCCCAGCGGGCTGAAGGACGGGCCGCTGCCGACGCACTACGAACCGCACGAGTCGCCGTTCGCGAACCCGCTCTATCCGCAGCGGGCGAACCCGACGCGACAGCGGTTCCCGCGCCCGGAGAACCCCTATCAGCCGGCCGACGGGCAGCCCGGCAGCACCGTCTTCCCGTTCGTGCTGACGACGTACCGGCTCACCGAGCACCACACCGCCGGCGGGATGAGCCGCTTCCTGCCGTACCTCTCGGAGCTGCAACCCGAGATGTTCTGCGAGGTGAGCCCCCAACTCGCGGCCCGCGCGGGCTGGAGCACGGTGGTTGGGCGACGATCGTGACGAGCCGGACCGCGATCGAGGCGCGTGTGCTCGTCACCGCCCGCCTCGTGCCGCTCGCGGTGCAGGGCCGGACCATCGAACAGGTCGGACTGCCGTACCACTGGGGAAGTCGTGGCCTCAGCACGGGGGACAGCGCCAACGACCTGCTGCCGATCGTGCTCGATGCCAACGTGCACATCCAGGAGGTGAAGGCCTCCACCTGCGACATCCGACCCGGTCGTCGGCCCCGCGGTCCCGCGCTGCTCGAGCTGGTCGAGCGCTACCGGGGGGCCGCGGCGAGAGGAGAGGAACACGCATGAGCGTCGTCGACAGCATCACCCCGCGCGTCGGGTTCTTCACCGACACCACCGTGTGCATCGGGTGCAAGGCGTGCGAGGTCGCGTGCAAGGAGTGGAACGAGGTGCCGGAGGATGGCCTGCGCTTCCTCGCTCATTCCTACGACAACACCGGCGCGCTCGGTGCCGACACCTGGCGCCATGTCGCCTTCATCGAGCAGCCCGCGCCGCGCGACGAGGGCTTCCGCTGGCTCATGAACTCCGACGTGTGCAAGCACTGCACCCACGCCGCGTGTCTCGACGTGTGCCCGACCGGCTCGTTGTTCCGCACGGAGTTCGGCACCGTCGTGGTGCAGGAGGACATCTGCAACGGCTGCGGCTACTGCGTCCCCGCGTGCCCGTTCGGGGTGATCGACAAGCGCGAGTCCGACGGCCGGGTCTGGAAGTGCACGCTCTGTTACGACCGGTTGCGCGGCGACATGGAGCCCGCGTGCGCCCAGGCGTGTCCGACCGACTCGATCCAGTTCGGCGACCTCGACGTGTTGCGGGAGAGGGCGGACGCTCGTCTGCGACGCCTACACGACGAAGGGGTCGACGAGGCGCGCCTGTATCTCGAAGGCGGCGACGACGGCGTGGGCGGCGCGGGCGCGTTCTTCCTCCTGCTCGACGAGCCCGAGGTGTACGGCCTCCCGCCCGATCCGGTGGTCACGACGCGCGACCTTCCCGGTATGTGGCGATCGGCGGCCGTGGCTGGCGCCGTGCTCGTGGGGGCCGTGGTCGCCTCGTTCGTGCGGGGGCGCGCGTGAAGGGCGCGAAGGCCGAGCAGCCGGTCGTCCCCCGGGCGGAACCGCGTACCTACTACGACCTGCCGGTGCTCAAGGAGCCCGTCTGGGGGTGGGAGATCCCTGCGTACTTCTTCACCGGCGGGCTCGCGGCCGGCAGTGCGTTGCTCGCGGCCGGCGCCGCGCTCAGCGACGACCGCGACGGTCTGCGCAGGCTCGAGTCGGTCGCGCTCGGTGCGACGGTGGTCAGCGGTGCGCTGCTGGTCGCCGACCTCGGCGTGCCGAGCCGGTTCCATCACATGCTCCGGGTCGCGAAGCCGACGTCCCCGATGAGTGTCGGTTCGTGGGTGCTCGGCGCGTTCGCCGGTGCGGTGGCGGGCGCGACCGCCGCCTCGTGGGTGGGCGCGCCGCGTGGCCTCACGTCAACGACGGCGCTGGCCGGCGCGGCGCTCGCGCCAGTCGTCGCGACGTACACCGCAGTGCTCCTGGCCGACACGGCCGTCCCCGCGTGGCACGATGCGCGACGCTCACTCCCGTTCCTCTTCGCGTCCGGCGCGGCCGCAAGCGCGGGTGCATGCGGGGTGCTGGTGCTCGCGCCGACCAGTGCCGGGCCCGCGCTGCGGCTGGCACTGGCAGGCGTGGCGGGCGAGCTCGTCGGTTCGCGTCTTGCCACCGCGACCCTCGACCCGGTCGTCGCGGAGGCCTACGAGACGGGCCGGGCTGCACGGTTGTCGAAGGTCGCCAGCGCGCTCTCCGCGGGCGGCGGCGCGGTGGTGGTCGCGGGCCGCGGTCGCCGAGCCGTCCGTCGGGTGGGCGCGGCGATGGTCCTCGCCGGCGCGCTGGTCGAGCGGTACGCGATCGTCGAGGCCGGCCGTCAATCGGCGCGTGACCCGCGGGCCACCGTCATGCCGCAGCGAGAGCGCGTGCAGCAGGCCGGGGTTTCACCGAACGCCTGACCGGGAACCCCGCGCCCATGGTGCAGATCGGGTACACGTTGTCCACGGAGGAGCACGACGGCCCCACCCTTGTGCGGCTCGCGGTCGAGGCGGAGCACGCGGGCTTCTCCTTCGCCACCATCAGTGACCACTTCCATCCCTGGACGGAACGGCAGGGTCATGCTCCCTTCGCGTGGGCGGTCCTCGGGGGCATCGCCGCGTCGACGCACTCGCTCCGCGTCGGCACCGGTGTCACATGTCCGCTCGTGCGCTACCACCCGGCAGTGATCGCGCAGGCCGCGGCGACGATCGGCGAGATGATGCCCGGGCGGTTCTTTCTCGGCGTGGGCACGGGCGAGGCGCTCAACGAACACATCGGCGGGGCGCGTTGGCCGCCCGCTACGGTGCGGCAGGAGATGCTGATCGAGGCGATCGGTGTGATCCGCGCGCTGTGGCGCGGTGAGACTGTCGACCATCACGGACCGCACTACACGGTCGAGGGCGCGAAGGTGTTCGCGGACCCGAGCGGCACCGAGCTGTACATGGCCGCGGGCGGCACCGACTCCGCGCGCATCGCCGGACGCATCGCCGACGGACTGGTCACGACGAAGCCCGACCCCGAGCTGCGCGCCGCCTTCGACGAGACGTTCGGTGCGCACGGGCGGAACCATCTCGTGCAGCTCACGGTCTGCTGGGCCGACGACGAGGACGCCGCGCGCTGCACCGCGTACGAGTGGTGGCCGAACATCGCGATCGAGGCGCAGCTCGCGCAGGAGCTGCCGATGCCATCGCACTTCGAGCAGGCCGCCCACATGGTCACCGAGGACGCCGTCGCCGCGGCGATGGTGCTGGGCCCCGACCCGGAGGCGCACGTCGACGCGATCCGGGCCTGCATCGATGCCGGCTACGAGCAGGTCGTCGTGCACCAGGTCGGGCCCGACCAGCAGGGATTCCTGGACGGTTACGCCAACGAGGTGCTGCCGGAACTGATCTCCAAGAATTCGGAGGCGATGGTTTGAGGCCCCCCAGGACGGGGCACAACTGCTGTCGCAGGTCACCGGCGCCGGCGTTCCCGCCCCGCCCGGACGAAGTTCGGTGCTGGTGGCCTGCTCGAAGTCGACTGCACCGTCGGAGACGTGCCGCTGACGAGCCATCGAGGCGACCACGTCCGCACACGCGAAGAGGCCCCGCCATAGGCGGGGCCTCTCGCGGTTCTGGTGCCCAAGGGGGCGTGCAACCCCCAGAAGCAGTGGCAGGGTTCAGCTGCCGGACGACGAGAGCTTGGAGCCCGCGTCGTTGAACTTGCCGTTGACCTGGTCCTTCAGGAAGACCACGGCCGCGATCACTGCGAGCGCGATCAGGGCGACGAGGAGGATGTACTCCACCATCGAGGCGCCCTCTTCGTTCCCACCGAACTTCGCCTGCAGCCACGTACGCCAGATGAAGAGGTTCATGGTTGGTCCCTTCGCTTCGTTTCCCGTCCCTGTCTCGGGACCTTCCGCCGGTTGCCCCCGGCTTGTCAGTTGCTTCGGCCCTCGCCGTCCGGAACTTGACCCAAAGTTTCCCGAATCCAGGGAAGTTGACGCGGGTCACTTCCGCTCGGCTCCGGCGCTTCGGCGCTCGGCTCGTTAGGCTCCCACCCTCGTGGATACCGGATGGACCGTGGACATCGACGTCGTGGGTGACGCGACCGACACCGACGACACCTTCGTCGCGAAGGTCGCCGTCTTCGAAGAGGTGCTCGAGCCGTACGGCGGCGCGGCTGCGGCCGACGACGCAGGCGATCGCTACGGCGCGCGCTTCTCGATCGACACCGACGAAGCGGACCCCGCCGAAGTGCTCGAGCACGCGCTGCTGATCTTCCGCGACGCCGCGTTCGCCGCCGAGCTCCCGCGGTGGCCGGTCGCGCGCTGCGAGATCCTCACGTACACCGAGGACGATCTCCGCTCCGCCGAGGACACCGACGACATCGACGACATCGACGACATCGGGGACTGACACGCGCGGGCGATCGGCGCGAGACTCGCGCCGTGCCCGACACCACTGTTCCCGTTCCGTCCGGCCTGCCCGCGTACCTCGCGAGCCCTGAAGGCGACGGCCCCTGGCCGGGTGTGGTCGTGATCCACGACGCGCTCGGCATGAGCGACGACACGCGCCGTTGGGTGGACTGGCTCGCGTCACAGGGATTCGTGGCGATCGCGCCCGATCTGTTCGCGCGCGGCACGAAGGTGGGGTGTCTGATCTCCACCTTCCGCGACCTGCAGCGCCGTTCCGGACGGGCGTTCGACGACGTCGAGGCCACGCGCGCCTTCCTTGCCGCGCGCGGCGACTGCACCGGGAAGGTCGGGGTCATCGGGTTCTGCATGGGCGGCGGCTTCGCGCTGTTGCTCGCGCCGGGCCACGGCTTCGGCGCCGCGAGCGTGAACTACGGCACGGTGCCGAAGGACGTCGACGCGCTCGTGCGCGACGCGTGCCCGGTCGTCGGGTCGTTCGGCGCACGCGATCGCACCTTGCGCGGTGCGGCCGCGAAGCTCGAACGTGCGCTCGACGCCGCGGGCGTGGTGCACGACGTGAAGGAGTACTCCGAAGCCGGGCACTCGTTCATGAACCACCACGAGGGCAGCAAGGTGATGGCGGTGTCGGCGAAGCTCATGGGCGGCGGGCTCGACGCGCCCGAGGCCGAGGCCGACTCGCGCGGGCGCATCGTCGCCTTCTTCCGCGACCAACTCAGCTGAGGGGGAGCCGTGCTTCGTAGGTGGTCGCTCGTGGTCGTGCTCGCCGCACTCTGCGTGAGTCTGGTCGCGCCCGGCGCTTCCGCACAGGGGGCTGCCGGCGCGACGGTGGAGGGTCCGATCCCCGGAAACATCGTCGTCACCGGGACCACCTTCGACCTCTCGACGGTGGGCTACGAACAGGCGGAGTACTTCCTCTCGGGCACTGCTTCGTCGTACACCAGCGCGACGCCGCTCACCACGGACGGCAAGTGGACGGTGAGCGTGAAGGACACTGCGCCCTACAAGACGCGCGTGGTCGTCTACCGGCCCACGGACCCGGCGAAGTTCAACGGCACGGTGTTGGTGGAGTGGATGAACGTCACCAGCGGGATGGACAGCGCCTTCGACTGGATGCAGACGCACGTGGCGCTGATCCGCGAGGGGTACGCCTACGTCGGCGTGTCGGCCCAGAAGGTCGGGATCGAGGGGGTGCCGGGCACGCAGTTCGCCGCGTTCGCACCCAAGGGCGCCGACCCCGAGCGCTACGGCTCGTTGAGCATCCCGAACGACAACTACTCCTACGACATCTACACGCAGGCCGGGCGCGCGGTGCGCGACCAGGCCGCAACGCTGCTCTCGGGGCTCACGCCGAAGCACGTGCTCGCCGACGGTGAATCGCAGTCGGCGAGCCGCCTGACCACCTATCTCGACGCGATCGCCCCCACGGCGAAGGCCTTCGACGGGTACCTCGTACACAGCCGCGGCAACCTCGGAGCGCCGCTCTTCAGCGATCAGTCCGGTCAGCAGTTCGCCACCGGCAACGTGAACGCGCCGAACCCCACGCTGATCCGCACCGACCTCGGCGTGCCGGTGCTGAACTTCTCGACCGAGACCGACCTCTACCAGCTCGGTTACCTCTGGGCCCGCCAGCCCGACACGAAGACGTTCCGCGGTTGGGAGGTACCCGGCACCGCACACGCCGACTCGTACACGCTCGGGATCGGCCTCACGGACACGGGCGACGGTCAGGGCGACGTCGCACTCTTCCAGTCGATGCTCACGCCGAGCGCGAAGCCCTACGGACTCTTCGATTGCTCGTCGCCGGTCAACGGCGGCCAGCAGACGTACGCGCTCAGAAGCGCGGTCGACGCACTCGCGAAGTGGGTCGAGAGCGGCACGCCGCCGCCGAGCATGCCGCGCGTGCCGATCGGTGCGAACCAGCCGTCCAAGCGCATCCTCGCCGGGAACGGCATGGTCAAGGGCGGGATGCGCACGCCGGCCGTGCAGGTGCCGGTCGCGACGCTGACGGGGGTGGGGCAGTCGGGTTCGAACTTCTGCGCGTTGTTCGGGACGACCACTCCGTACACGAGTGCGCAGCTCGCCAAGCGCTACCCCAGCCACGCCGCGTTCACGAAGGCATGGAACTCAGCAGTCGACGCGGCGGTGAAGGCGGGCGTGGTGCTCGAGGGCGACGCGCAGCACGTCAAGGACGCGGCCGCGCAGTCGAATGTGGGGAAGTGACGTAGGGAAGGAAGTGACGCTCAGGCGTCGAGCTTCGCGTTGACCTGCTTCGCGAGTTGCTCGACCGGGCGTCGCGGATTGCCCTTGGTGGAGTACACCACGTTGACCTCGTACTCCGTGGTGCCGTTGCGCCACACGATGGAGTCGAGCGCCTTGCCCGTGTAGCCCTCGTCGCCGTAGTCGTTCGCGGTCCAGAAGCTGTTCTGGTATCCCGAGCGCCAGGTGTCGACGTCGTCGGTGCGCCGGATCAGGTTGACGACCTTCAGGCCGTTCTTCGACTCGTACCAGCACTCGTCGTTGCGCTTGTCGGTGTTCGTCGCGGGCTCGCCGATGGCCTTGGTGACGGCGCGCTTCGTGAGGAGGGTGCACGCCGCCGGCTTCGTGGCCGCGCCGGCGGTGCCGACCGATGCACCGAGCGCGGTCGCGACCAGGAGCGCGGCGACGGCCGCGCGGGTCGCGTCACGCACCGGTGAGCGCCACCCGGATCCGCTCGATCACGGCGGTCTCCTCGTCGCTGGTGCCCTTGGACGCGTCGCCGACCGCCTGGGCGACGTCGAGCAGCCACGCCCGCACCTCGCCGGCCTCTTCGGGGGGGAGCTTGGCGATCGCCTTCGCGGTGGGCGCGAGCAGCCCGATCGCGACGTCGACCTCCTGCTCCATCGACGCGCCCTTGTGGGCCTCGACGTCGTGGCGGGCTTCCTTGCTCTCCGCGTCGTGGCCGAGCAGGGCGATGAGCTCGTTGGCCGCGCCCCGGTCGCCCGGCTTGGCGATCTCGCGGGCGCTGGCGGCGGCTTCCTTGACCATGGAGATCGGCCCGTGCTGGCCGACGGCCACCATCGCGAGGGTCACGGCGAGGGGCGCCTCGGAGAGGGCCTTCCACTCGTCCTCGGTGAAGAACGACTTGTCGGTCACGGCGGGTCCTTCCGGATCTGCGGAGGGCGGCAGCGGGCCGCGGGATGCCCACGGTACAAGGGCTGTGGGCCGCCGACCCGAGTGATCCGTCACAACCTGACGACTTTTGCCTAGCATCTCCGGATTCGGCGCCGGTCGGGGCGCCATATGGAGGGCAAGCCATGAAGAAGTTCCGTTTCCGCCGGTCCTGGGCCGTCGTGGCCACAGTGGCCGTGACCGCCGGTCTGGCGCCGCTGGTGCTCGCAGCACCCGCGGGCGCCGCCACCCAGGCGACGGTGCACAACGACGCCGAGTTCTTCGACGCGTGGACCGACAGCGGGGTCACCCAGATCGACCTCGCCAACGACATCGATCTCACGCAGTACGGCAACTGCGGCTACTACCCCGAGCGCAACCAGACCGACCCGACACTGGTCGACGGTCACGGCTTCACGCTCACCCAGACGTGTGACGGGAACTCCACCGTCTACGTCGACACCGGCACCGCACTCTTGACGGTGCAGAACATCACGATCACGCACGCTGGTGCCCCGAACCCGACCGTGTTCGGCAACGGCGTCGCCAGCAGCCAGGGTCCGGTGACCGTGCTCAACTCCACCATCACCGGGAACTGGACCAACGGGTGTGGTTCCAACATCGGCTCGATCGGAGCGACGTCCCTCTGCGCCTCGTCCGGCGGCGGCATCTACGCCGACGGCGACGTGATCGTCGACGGTTCCACGATCAGCAACAACCAGGCGTGGGACGGGGGCGGCGGCATCTTCACCGGCGGGTTCCTCACCGTCACCAACTCGACCGTGACCGGCAACGTGGTGGAGCCGGGCGAGAGCCCCTTCGCCTTGGGCGGCGGCGCCTACGCGAACGACGGCGCCACGATCACCGGGTCGACGTTCACCGACAACCATGCCCAGTGCAAGGGTGAGTGCCTGCCCGCCGGCGGTGGCCTGTTCTCCGAGTTCGGCGACGTGACCGTCGCGGGAACGAGCGTGACGGGCAACTCCGCGACCTGTTCGTTCGGCTGCAGCAACGTGGGCGGCGGTCTGGCCGTCAGCGGCGGCAGCCTCACGCTCACCTCGTCCTCGGTGACAAACAACGACGCCAGCTGCGTGGACTCCTGCCAGGCTGACGGCGGCGGCATCTTCGCCAGCCTCTCCTTCTTCGTCGACTCGGCCGGCGCCCAGGGCTTCCCGGGTCGTGACGTCAAGGCGGCGGGCCGCGGCGTCCAGACGACCATCACCGACAGCACCATCGCCGGCAACACCGCGACCACCACCGACACCCCCGGCGGCGACTGCGACTGCTCGGGTGGCGGCGCGGCCTTCGACGGTCAGGAAGCGGTGCTGATCACGCGCTCCACGTTCGCCGGCAACACTGCCCTCTACGACGGTGGCGCGTTCGACGTGTGGAACGAGAGCACCGAGGTGCGGCTCGAGAACTCCACCGTCACGGGCAACTCCAGCAGCTACGACGGCGCGATCGACGCCTGGGACTCTCCGGTCACGACCGTGTACTCCACGATCGACGGGAACATCCTGACCGAGCCGCCGGTCGAGCCGCTCGCGTCGAGCAGTGGCTACGGCCGCCGCCAGCAGGTGCACGCGGCGATCGCCGAGCGGCCGGCCAACCTCTCGGCGGCCTCGCTCACCACGTTCGCCACGGTGTTCGCCGACCCGAACGGCGGAACGAACTGCATTCTCACGGGCAGCGGCACCACGTCGCAGGGGTACAACTTCTCCGACGACGCCTCGTGCGGCCTGACCGGCACCGGCGACCGGGAGAACGCGGGCAGTCCACAGCTCAACGCGCTCGGCGCCAACGGAGGCCCGACGCCCACGATGCTGCCCTACACGCCGAAGACCAACGGCGTTGCCAGCCCGCTCATCGACGGGGTCCCGACCGCTGCGTGCCAGACCGGTGCGGCGAGCGGGGTGGGCACCGACCAGCGGGGCGTGACCCGCCCGCAGCTCAACGGGTGCGACATCGGTGCGGTCGAGGTGACCGGCGCCGAGTACCAGGTCGAGGCGGCGGTGGTGATCCAGCCCAGGTTCACCGGCTGACGTAGCACCAGTCGATCCACGGACGCGACGAGGCGCCGCCCACGGGCGGCGCCTCGCTCGCGTCTCCGGTGCTGTCCAGCGCTAGAGCCGCACGTCCTCGACCACGCTGTAGGCCTCGACGCCGGGGGGAGGGCCACCCTGGGGGCCGCCCTCCGACGAGGTGCCCGCGTGCGCGTGCTTGAACGCGTCGGACTGCATCCAGCCCATGAACGACTCACGCGAGTCGAACTCCATCGTCGCGAGGTAGGGCTTGCCCGGCTCGCTCGGCTTCAGCAGGGCACTGCGCTGCAGGCCGGAGACCCCGGCGAGGGTCGTGCGCATGCGCTCGGCGAAGTGCTGCTCGAATCCCTCGGCCTGGTCGGCGGGGACCTCGATGCGGTTGTGGACCACGAACATGGTGGGCTCCTTGGGCCGAAGAGCGCGGAGGCGGGGACGGGGTGAGCGTAGGTCAGGCCCCGTACAGCGCCCAGCCGTGGGCGACCTTGCCGTCGGCGTCGAACACCTCGATCTCGGTGGCGACCCGCCCGGCCTGGTTGCGGTACCGCACCGCGAGACACCCGGCGCCCACGTGCACGTCGACCAGCTCGAAGTGCAGGTCGGGCCGCGCCGCCAGGGCCGTGGTCCAGTACGTGCGCAGCTCGTCGCGGCCGCGCACGATGCCGTCGGGGTGGCCCATCACCTGGGTGACGAGCGGCGAGCTGAACTCCACGTCGTCGGCGAAGTGCGCGAGCACCGCGTCGACGTCGTGACGGTTCCAGTCGTCGATCCACTGCTCGGCCCAGCGTCGTGCGCTCTGTTCGTCCATCCGCACACGCTGGCACGTGGGCGGTGCCGTGGCGCGGGATTTTCGCCGGGGCGCGGGCTACCGTCACCCGCGGTCACCGAATTCGACGACGAACAGTGGGGGAACGACGTGCCGGTTGCAGGTCAGCGGGACCCGGAACAGGTCAAGGGCGTCCTCGAGGCGTGGATCGCGCGCCAGGAGCCGGGCGCGTCCGACGTGCAGGTCAGCAAGCTCGAGATCCCGCAGGGCAACGGGTTCTCGAACGAGACGTACCTCTTCGACGCCTCGTGGGCCGTCGACGGTGTGCGCACCGAGGCCGAGCTCGTGTTGCGCAGTCAGCCGGCGACGCACCACCTCTTCCCCGAGATCGACCTGGTCACCCAGCAGTACCTCTCGATGGCGCTGCTGCGTGACCACTCGAACGTGCCCGTCGCGAACGTGCGCTGGGCCGAACGCGACGACTCGGTGCTGGGCGGGCCGTTCTTCGTGATGGACCGCCTGCACGGCGTGGTGCCCGCCGACGCGCCGCCGTACACGCAGGAGGGCTTCGTCGTGGAGATGACGCCCGAGCAGCGTGCCGCGCTGGGCGCACAACGGCGTCGAGGCGATGACGCGCGTGGCGAAGGTCGACTGGAAGGCGGCGGGCTTCGATCACCTGAACTTGCTGCACCACGGTGCGCTCGGCCCCGAACAGCGACGCAACTACTTCCACAACTACCTGCAGTGGGCGTGGGGTGACCGCGAGCACCCGGTGATCCATGCGGCGTGGGCCTGGCTCGACGCGCACTGGCCGGCCGACGGCGACCTGGTGGAGCTCTGCTGGGGAGACGCGCGTCCCGGCAACCAGATGTACGGCGGCGGCGACCACACCGAGGTCATCGCGGTGTTCGACTGGGAGATGGTGTCGCTCGGCAACAGCGAGAGCGACCTCGGCTGGTGGCTGTTCCTGCAGGAGTACAGCCTCGAGGCGGGCGGCGCGCAGATGCTCCCGGGCATGCTCGACCGCGCCGCGACCATCGCGCTCTGGGAGGAGCTGATGGGGCGGCCCGCGGCGAACGTGGAGTTCTACGAGATCCTCGCCGGGTTCCAGTTCTCGCTCGTGATGATCCGCCTCGCCGCGATGTTCGCGGCGGAGGCGGGCGACCCGTCGGTCGGCGCGATGGCGATCTACAACCCGGTGGTGGGCATCACCGCCGACAAGCTCGGCATCCCGCGGCCCGTGCCGCCCGGCGCCTGATCACGGCAGCCGTTCGAGCAGGTAGCCGCGACCGCGCACGCGGCACAGCTCCAGACCGAGGGGCGCCAACGCACCCGTGAGCCGGCGGGCGCTGGTCTTCACCGCCTCCGCATGGGTGCTGCGCCCGGCCGCGGCATAGGCCGCGAGCACGGCGTCCTGCGGGACCACGTGGCCGAACTGCGCCACGAGCACGCGCAACAACGGGAGCTGGCCGTCGGCGAGCGCGTACCAGCGGTCGCGGAACCAGAGCACGCCGTCGTCGTCGACCCACGGCCGCATGCGCAGGTCGGCGCGCCGGGCGACGGTCGATGCCCGCACCGCGAGATCCTCGGGGTCGACGGGTGCGCGCACCCAGTCCTCGAGCTCGTCGGACAGCTCGGGTGCCGGGTCGTCGACACCCACCACGACGATGCGGGGCAGGTCGAGGGCGGCGAGATCGGTCCGCTGCTCGGCTTCGGCGGGCCAGCGGACGACCCGCACGTCGAACGGCAGGTCGGGGTCGAACCGGTGGGGATGTACGCGCACGCTGCTGCCGAGCCTCGGCTCGACGATCGGTGCGCCACGGAGGTCTTCCGATTGCACAGGGGTCTCCTCGCTTCGAGTGACCCGCACCACGGCGGGGCCACGCGTCGGACGACGGCCAGGTGGCCGTCGGTCACGCAGCGAGGAGTGGCGGCCCCCGGCCGAGCAGGGCGGCCCCGTGCCAGGTGGGCGGCCGACCCCGACGGCGCTGGCGCCCGACGAAGGCGGCCAGCGCGAGCGCGAGGAGCGCGATCGTCGGGAGGAGCACGGCGTCGCGGAGCAGTCCGCCGCCCGTGCGTCCCGACCGGTCGGCCCGGTGGACTGCGGCGTGGCCCACACGGGTGACGCCGGCCAGCACGAAGGTCTGGGGTTCAGCGGCGCGGACCGCACCCGACCCGGATGCCGGTGCGGTGGTGGACGGCGCGGCGGGGCCGACTTCCGCGACGACGATGCCACCCACGCCGAGCACGAGTCCGGCGACGAGGGCGAGGAGCGGCGGGGAGTCGGCGACGTCCCATCCGGGCAGCGTAGTTTGCGGGCATGCCGAAGCTCGTGGGGCCGGAGTCCGTGGAGACCGTCGTTCGTGGGCTCGTGGGCGCCATCGACGTGGACGGCGGCCCCTGCGCCGAGCAGTTGCGGGTGCTGCAGGCGATCACCACCCACCTGTTCGAGCGCGGCGACCTCGACCCCTCGGCGGTCGTGCCCCTGGGGCCCGAGGAGACCGTCGCGGCCCTGCCCGACGCGGGCGCACGGCGTCGGTTCGCCGAAGTGCTGTTCACGCTCGAGATGTGCCGGCACCCGTTGAACGCCGCACTGGTGAGCCGCTGTGAGGAGTACTCCGCCGCGCTCGGGTTCCTCCCCGGAGGAGGTCGAGATCTTCCGCCGCCAGATCGACGAGGGCGTCAAACAGGCGGCCGCCGACTTCGACCGATTCTTCGCGGCGCAGGCGATCGACCGGTCGGAACCGGCGTTCCGCGAGCGCGCGGCCCAGGCCGTGGCGGATGCACCCGAGCCCGATCCCGAGCTCGTCGCCCGCGTCGAGCGCTACCGCGAGTTGCCGGAGGGCACGGTCGGATGGTGCCTCGCCGACTTCTACATCACACACGGGTTCGCGGTGCCCGGCTCCGAGATCACCCCGAACACCTACCTCTACTTCGACCACGACCACATCCACGTGCTCAGTGGCATCGCGCCCACGGGCGCGGGCGAGATCGCGCTCGGCGGGTTCCAGATCGCGATGGACGACAACCCCGCGAGCACCTTCGCCTTCTTCTCGCCGCTGGTGCTGCACGAGTCGGGGCTGAGTGCGTTCGACGAGATCGTGCCGAAGGCGTCCACGCTCGAGCGTCCGTACGCGGCGGAGCTGCTCGGCCGGGAGATGGCGCGGGGCGCGGCCACCACCAAGGACTTCGCCTGGGCCGACCATCTCGCGATGGCCGAGCGACCGCTCGCGGACGTGCGTGCCGAGTACGGGGTGCAGCCCCCCGAGGACCCCGACGACGGCCACCACATCTACTGGTGAGCGCACCGTTCCTGTTGCTCCCACCGTCGGAGGGCAAAGCTTCCGGCGGTCGCGCGCCGCGCGGGCGTGAGGCCCGGGCGGTTCGACGCCGAACTCGGCGATGCGCGCGAAGCGGTGCGCCGCGCGCTGAGCGCCAGTCTCCGGAAGGTCGACGACGCGGCCGCGGTGAAGATCCTCGGGGTGCGCGGCGAACTGCTCGCCCGCGCCCGTGACGCGGCGGATGCGTACACCCGCGGTGACGCACCGGTGCTTCCCGCGTGGCAGCGCTATACCGGCGTGGTGTGGGACCACCTCGGCCCGCTGCGCGCGGCCGATGCGCGCCGCGTGCTGGTGCCTTCCGCGCTCTACGGCATCACCACCGCGGCTGATCCCGTGGCCGACTACCGGCTCAAGTTCTCGGTGGCATTGCCGCCGCTGGGCAACCTGGCCCGCTTCTGGCGCGCCACGGTGACGGACCCATTGGTGGCGTGCGCGCGGCGGCGCACGGTCGTCGACCTGCTGCCCTCGGAGCACGCGGCGGCGATCGACTGGCCGCGGCTCGAGGGCGCGGCGTCCGTCGTGCACGTGCGCTTCCGCAGCGCGTCGGGCGACCGCGCGGTCGGACACGACGCCAAGGCGGTGAAGGGCGAGGTGGCGCGGCGGGTCGTCGACGCGGGGATCGACGGTCTCGCGCACTTCGAGTGGCAGGGCTGGTGCACGCGACCGGTTCCCGAGGACCGCGCGATCGACGTGCTCGCGCCCGGCTGACACGCGAGACTCCCGGCCATGACCGAACCCTTGAATTCGCAGACGCTCGACGGCGTGGTGGTGCAGGACCTCCTCGTCGAGGTGGAGGTGTGGGACGACGAGGCGACCACGCTGTTCGGCCGCTGGTACGAGCACCCCGCCGCGATCGACGAGATCGCCGGCCCTGCGGCCGTGCTGGTGTGCCTCCCCGGGGGGACCTACGACCACGCCTACTGGGATCTCGACGTGCCGGGCGAGGAGTACAGCTTCGCCCGGTGGATGGCCGAGCGTGGTTACGTGGTGGTGGCGCTCGACAGCCTGGGCACCGGGGCGAGCACGCACCCCGAGCACGAGACCGGCTTCCCCGAGCAGGCGTGCGCGACCGCGGCGGCCGTCGAGGTGATCCGGGAGCAGGTGCCGGAGGGCACGCCGATCATCGCGGTCGGCCACTCGATGGGCGGCTATCACGCGGTCGTGCAGCAGGCGGCGGCGCAGAGCTACGACGCGCTCGCGGTGCTCGGTACCACGATCGGAGTGGTCGGGATCATCCCACTGCCCGACGAGCTGATCGAGGCGGCGCGCGGTGGACCCGAAGCGCGCGCGGCGATCATCGATGCCGTGGTGCAGAGCTTCGCCGAGCCGTACGCACCGGGGGACCGGACCGATCTGCGCGACGCGTTCCACCTGCCCGACGTGCCCGAGGTCGTGCTCACGGCCGACGTGGAGCAGACCACCACGGTGGTGCCGCGCCTCGCCGCCGCGCAGTCGACGGTGCCGTGGTTCGCGGCGGAGGCCGCCGCCGCGGTCGACGTGCCGGTGTTCCTCTCCTACGGCGAGATCGACGTGTCGCTCGCGCCGTACGAGGAGCCCGCGTACTTCAGGGGGAGCAACGACGTCACGCTCTTCGTGCTGCGGGGCAGTGCGCACTGCCACAACATGGCGACCACGCGCCGGGAGCAGTGGGAGCGACTCGAGCAGTGGCTCTGGTCGGTCGTCTGATCCCAACCGGCGTCAATCCAAGCCCATAGTGGGCAGGAATTGACGCCGGTTCGCCGAGGTCAGGTGAGGCGCCTACTCCAAGAGCCCGCGGTCCTCGGCCAGCTTGGGTGCGTAGATCCACTTGCCGAGCAGGCGCGTCGCGTCGGGGCTCGTGGCCAGCCAGGCGATGGTGGCCGCGGTGGCGTCGGGGGAGTCGGACCCGTAGTTGTCCTGGAACTCGTCGGCCTTGCCCGATCCGGCAGACCGGGCCTTGCGCGCCTCGGTGACCACCGAGCCGGGGTCGACGTTGTAGGCGCGGATCGTGGGACCGAACTCGGCGTTGATCCCACCGGCGAAGCGCCCGAACGCGGCCTTCGACGCCGAGTAGCACACGCCCCATCCGCCCTCGCCGGCCGGCGCGATGGGATCGATGCGCGCGGAGGCCGACACCATGTCGACGATCACGCCGTCGCCCTGTTCGAGCATCGCGGGGATCACCTGCTGGGTGAGGAGCACCTGGTGCACGACGTTGCCGGTGAACAGCTTGGTCATCGACTCGGCGGTCAGGTCCATGACCCGGTCCATCGACGCGCCGCCGCCGATGATTGCGTTGTTCACGAGCACGTCGATGCGGCCCCACGCGTCGAGCACCGCGCGGGGGGTGGCGATCACGCTGTCGCGGTCGCCGAGGTCCATGCGCACTTGGAGGGCGCGTCGGCCGAGCGCCTCGATCTCGGCCGCCGTCGTCTCGAGGCTGCCGGGCACCGCCACCGAGTCGACCGCGCGCACGGAGTTCTGGTCGGTGCGGCCCTCACCCTCGCGCTCGGTGCGCGCGCTGATCGCGACGTCGAAGCCGGCGCGCGGCGAGGTGCAGCGCGGTGGCCTTGCCCAGGCCGCGGCTCGCGCCCGTGACCAGCGCGACCTTGGCGCCCGGGTCGTCGGCCGCGCTCACTGGTCCTCCAGGCTGACCGGCTGGTTGCCCTGGAGCCACTCGTCGAGCGTGGCGTCCTCCCAGTCGTCGGGCCCGTACACGGTGCGCGGCAGTGGCGTCATGATGTGGTGGTCCCCTCCGGTGACGAACTCGGCGGACACACGTTCCCACGCGACGATGCGGTCGTCGACCGTGCCGTCGTCGGTGAGGCCGCGGGTGGTGTCGCGGTTCCTGCGGTAGGTGAGGTACGACGGGATGTCGGTCGCCCACACCATCACGACCTCGTGCTGGTTGTTGAGCACCTCGTAGAGGCCCGTCGCGTGCTGGCGGTACTCGGCCATGAGCGGCTTGCGTTGCTCGTTCACCGCGGCGAGGAAGTCGAGCGCGCTGCCGGGCCGCACGGTGAGGATCTCGTTCACGAACAACGTGCCCTTGATCCCCGCCGCTTTGATCTCGGGGGTGGTGGGCGAACCGGGCACGCCACCGCACAAGCGGTCGAACCCACCGGTGCGCCACTTCGCCGCCTTGTCCCACCAGTCTCCGTAGAACGCCTTGCGTCGCTTGAGGTTCTGCCGGTCCGCGTTGAGCGCCCACGCGTCCCAGCCGCGCGCGCCGACGTCCCAGATGTTGATCACCTGCGGCCAGCGCCCGCCGCCCGCGCTGTTCACGTAGAAGCTGCCCTGCAGGTTGTACATGTCGGGCATCACGAGCACCGGGTCCTTCCAGAGGTGCTCCATGTAGTCGTACTGACCCTGGCCGACGATGTCGACGACCTCGTACAGGTACAGGCTGCGTGAGCTCATGGCCGCGCACACTATCGGGGGTCGAAGTGCCGTTCGACCCCGCTCCCGGGGGACCGGTGGCTGGTGGACACCGCGGTACCGACGAGGAGCGCGAGGATGTCTCCATGACCGAGTCGTCGAACGAGGCCACCGACCTCGAGGGGCCGCGCAAGCCGCTCCGCGAGGAAGTCCGTGGCATGCGGGGCCTGCTCATCTTCACCGGCGTGTTCGTCGCGCTGATCGTCGTCGCCATCGGGGTGGCGCTGATCGCCCGGGACCGTGGAAACGACCTGCCGGAGGGCGACATCCAGGCGAGCACGGTGAACTACGCCATCCACATGCCGACGCACCTTTCCCCCGGCCGCCACACCGTCGGGGTCACGAACAAGGGCACGGTCGGGCACGAGTTCGTGATCTTCAAGACCACGTTGCCGGCCGATCAGCTGCCGCTCGACAAGTCCGGCGACGTGATCGAGGACTCGCCGCAGTTGCAGGCGGTGGCCGACAGCGGCGACGCGCTGCCCCCTGGGAAGTCGAAGTCCATCACCACTGAGGACCTCACCCCGGGCCACTACGTGGCCGTGTGCAACCTGCCCGGTCACTACCAGCTCGGGATGTACGTCAACCTCACCGTGTCGTAGCTGCGCCGACGGGCCGGCGCCTCCCCGTGCTCGCTGCGGCGTGACGCTGTACGGTCGGCGCCATGCCGCATGATCTCGTGATCCGGGCCGGGACCGTCGCCGACGGCACCGGTCAACCCACCGTCACCGCCGACATCGCGATCGACGACGGCATCGTCGTGGAAGTCGGTCGGGTCGGGCGCGGTGCGCGTGAGATCGACGCGTACGGCGCCCTGGTCACCCCCGGCTTCGTCGACATCCACACGCACTACGACGGCCAGGCCACGTGGGACACGCGCTTCCAGCCGTCGTCCGCGCACGGCGTGACCACCGTGGTCATGGGCAACTGCGGCGTCGGCTTCGCGCCGTGCCGCCCGGCCGACCACGACGCGCTCATCGACCTGATGGAGGGCGTGGAGGACATCCCCGGCGCGGTGCTCAGCGAGGGCCTGCCGTGGACGTGGGAGACCTTCGTCGAGTACCTCGACGTGCTCGAGAGCCTGCAGCACGACCTCGACTTCGCCACGCAGGCGTGCCACGTGCCGATCCGGCTCTGGGTGATGGGACAGCGCGGCGCCGACCGCGACCGCGCGACAGACGCGGAGATCGAGGCCATGGGCGCGATGGCGGCCGCCGCGATCGAGGCGGGCGCGCTCGGCTTCAGCACCTCGCGCACCAGGAACCACAAGACGAGCAAGGGCGCGTTCACCGCATCGCTGGATGCGGCGCGCGAGGAGCTCGTCGGCATCGCCGCGGCCGTCGGCGCGACCGGCAAGGGCATGCTGCAGGTCGTCGCCGACATGGACGACTTCGACGACGAGCTCACCACGTTCCACGAGATGATGCGCGCGTCGGGGCGGCCGCTCGTGCTCTCGGTCGGCCAGTTCGCGCCGGGGGACGGTCACCTCCGGCGCCTCCAGGCGATCACCGAGGCGAACGAGCAAGGCATGGAGATGGTGGGCGTCGTGGCGTCGCGCGCGATCGGCGTCACCATCGCGCTCGACGGTTCGGCGAACCCGTGGGCGGCTTCGGCCACGTTCCGCGCGGTTGCCGAGCAGGACGACTTCCCCGCGCTGCGCAACGCCGACGTGAAGCGCCGCATTCTCGAAGAGACCGAGGCAGTCGGCGGCATCCGCTTCCCGCTCGACCGCATGTTCCCCCTCGCCGAGATCCCCGACTACGAGCCCACCGCCGACCAGTCGGTCGCGGCGCGCGCCGAGCGCGAGCAGCGCGACGCCGCCGACGTGCTCTACGACGTGCTGCTCGACGGCCCCGCCTATTACCCGGTGGTCAACTACTTCAGCGGTGACCTCGCCGAGGTCGAGACCATGCTCACCCACCCGTACGCGGTCCCCGGCCTCGGCGACGGCGGCGCGCACGTGTCGATCATCAGCGATGCGAGTTTCCCCACCACGTTGCTCGCGCACTGGGGCCGCGACCGACGCCGCGGCGACCACCTCGACCTCCCGTGGCTCGTGTCCCGCCAGACGCGCGCCACGGCGGAGACGGTCGGCCTGCTCGACCGCGGCCTCCTGGTGCCCGGGCACAAGGGCGACGTGAACGTGATCGACTTCGAGAACCTCGCGGTGCACCGCCCGCGCATCGTCGCCGACCTGCCCGCGGGCGGGAAGCGAGTGATGCAGGCGGCCGACGGTTACGTGCACACGTTCGTGACCGGCGTCGAGGTCTACGCGTCGGGCGAGCCCACCGAGGAGCTCCCCGGTCGGCTCGTGCGCGGCGCGCAACCCGCTCCGGAGTAGCTCGGGGCGACGTTCGGTTCAGCCGGTGAACACCGGCGCGGTGGCCACGGGCGTCGGCGGGAGGTTGTCGGTGGGCGACAGTGTGAAGGCCTGCTCCCCGTGCAGCGCGCCGTCGTTGCAGTTCACCGTGAGCAGGAAGCTCGACACCGGTGTGCCCGCCGGGATCACTGCCACGCCCTGGCCCGGCGCGGTGAACTCACCGACCGCGACCGCGCCTTCGCCCACTTCGCCGGTGACCGCGTTGCGCGCCTGCACGACGATGCTGGGGAACTCCGCCGGCGGGGTGACCTCGCAGCCGGGCGCGGTCACCAGCACCGTGATCGCACCGCTCGCGTCGACCGTGGCGTCGATGCCGAGGGCGACCGTGGTGCTCGCGCCGGCCCCCGTGGGCACCCAGACGGTGGCGGACAACGCCAGTACCGCGACGACGGCTCCTCGACGAGCGAATGCTCCCATCGGCTGAGTATGCGCCCGATCGGGCGTCGCGTCACGGGGACAATCGGGCGTCGCCGAGCGCGAGTGCTTCCGCCCGGGCCGCGAGGCTCCGCCGATCGGGCTTCTGGCTCGTGAGATAGGGCACGTCGGCGGCGTCGATGAAGTAGATGGCGCGCGGGATCTTGTACGACGACAGCTGCTCTCGCAGTTGGCTGGTCAACGCGTCCTGAGTGGGTGGTGCGTCATGGTCGTCGGGCACGACGAGTGCGACGACATCCTGGCCGCGCTGCTCGTGCGCGACGCCGAACACGAACGCGGCGCGCACACCGTCGAGCGCGACCAGCGCACGTTCCACCTCCGCGGGCGCGACGTTGGCGCCACTGGTCTTCACCAGGTCGCTGCTGCGGCCGGTGAAGAAGAACCACCCGCGGTCGAAGTAGCCACGGTCGCCGGTGTGGTACCAGCCGTCGGCGTCGAACACCGCTTCGCGCTCGTGCCGGTACAGCCCGAGCATCAGCGAGTATCCGCGCACCCACACTTCACCCTCGGTGCCTTCGGGGACGTCGTTGCCGTCGTCGTCGACGATGCGGTGCGACACGCCGGGCACCTCGTGACCGAACGTGCCGCGGAACTCCTCCGGCGCGCCGGTGCGGTCCTCCTCCGCGGTCCAGAACGTGTGCGGCCCGATCGTCTCCGACATGCCGAGCGACGTGACCGCGAGCCCGGGATCGGCCGGGCGGTGCTCGGGCGGGCGGCCCTCGTAGAGCGTGCCGAGCCGCAGCGCCGACAGATCGGTGTGCTCGTAGCTGGGGTGTGCGAGGAGCTGCGCACCGGTGGCGGGCCACGCGCTCACGCAGGTCACCCGCTCGCGGCCGAGGAGCTCGAGCGCGACCCCCGCGTCCATGCGCTCCTGCGTGACGAATGCCGCGCCCACCGAGAAGGCGCGCAGGAGCGTGAACGCGAACCCGCCCACCCAGCAGAGCGGCATCGGGGTCCAGATGCGGTCGTGGGGCCCGAGCCCGGCCAGCGCGGCGAGGTTGCGGGCGTGCCGCAGCAGCGGGCCCTGCGCGTGCACGACCCCTTTGGGTTCACCGGTCGAACCCGACGTGTAGGTGACGAGCATCGGGTCGGCGGGGACGACGTCGTCCTCCATCGCGCGTGCGACCGTGGCGACCTCGTCGGCGACCGGGGGCAGCTCGCGAACGTCCTCGGCCCAGGGGAGATCGTCGCATTGGTCCCACACGAGCACATGGCGGAGCTGTGGCAGCTCGGGCAACCACAACGGATCGGGTGCCCTTGCCGTGGTGAGGGCGGGCGCGATCTCGACCAGGCGCGCCGCGTAGTCGTGAGGCGTGAACTCGCGACACGTCACGAGCAGCTGCACGTCGGCGTGGCGCAGCATCGTCGCGAGCTCGGGTGTCTTCGAGAAGGTGTTCACCGGCACCGCGACCGCGCCGATGCGTGTGATCGCCGCCCACGTGATCACCCAGCGCTCGTCGTTGGGGAAGAGGATGCCGACGTGCGTGCCCTTGCCCGCGCCGCGCGTCACCAGGAAGCGCGCCAACGCCGCCGAGCGCGCGTCGAGCGCTGCGTAGGTGAGCCTCGCGGTGGCGGTCACCACCGCCACGTTCTCGGGATGGTGCGCGCTCGCATGGCGCAGGAGCCCGGGCACGGTCGCCTCGTGTTCGGGGAACACGACGTGTCCCGAACCGGCCCACGCCGCCCCGGCGGCCGGGCCGGGCGCGAACTCACGTGCCGTCACCGCGTCTCCTCACTGCCGACCAGCGCGCGCAGTGCGCCGCGGTCCACCTTCGCCATGGCGTTGCGCGGCAGTGCGTCGACCACCACGAACCGCTCCGGCACCTTGTAGCGCGCCAGTTCGCGTTCGCACTCCCGGTGGAGCACGTCGGGATCGAGCACCATGCCGGGGTCGGCCTCGACCGCGGCGACGACCCGTTCGCCGAGCCGTTCGTCGGGGACACCGAACACCGCGCAGCCGGCGACCCCGTCGATCGCGAGGAGCACCCGCTCCACCTCGGCGGGGTACACGTTGGCACCCCCGCGCAGGATCACCAGGTTGAGCCGGTCGACCACGTGGAGCCAGCCGGCGTCATCGACGAAGCCGAGGTCGCCGGTGTGCACCACCCCGTCCGCGAGCAGCGCCGCCGTGGCCTCGGGCCGTTCCCAGTACCCGAGGGGCGGGGTGTAGAGGCCGGCGAACGTGCCGGTCGTGACCGGGGCGAGGCTGAGCTCGCCGGTGCCGTCGACGATGCCCGTGACCTGCACGGCGAGGTGCGGGAGCGCCCGCCCGCTCGCGCCCGGGGCGAAGCTGCCGTCGACGGGATCGATGCTCACGACCGTCGGTGCCTCCGTGAGGCCGTAGGTGCCCACGACGGGCACTCCGAACTTCCGGACGACGCCGGCGCGCAGGGTCTCGGGCAGTGCCGCGCCGCCCGACCACACCTCGCGGAGCGAGCGCAGCGCGTCGAGTGCGACGGTGTCGTCGTGGACGAGGCTGTGGAGCAGCGCAGGGGAGCCGTTCCACACCGTCACCTGCTCACGCTCGATCCAGTCGGCCACCCCCGCCGCATGGGACTGGTCCATCAGTACACACGTGCCGCCGGCGGCCGAGCACAACAACGTGGTGAGCACCATCAGGTTGAGGATCGTGCAGGGCATGTTGTCGCCCTTACGCAGCTCGGGTCCGTAGCCGCGAGAACCCGCAATCACTGCCGCGGGGACGAGCAGGTTGTGCTGCGAGTGCACCGCGCCCTTGGGTCGACCGGTGGTGCCGCTGGTGTACGCGAGCGCGGCCGGCGCGTGCGGGTCGACGGCAGGGAGGTCGCGTCGGGGGACGGCGGCGTCGACGCGCGCCCGCCACTCGTCGAGGGTGATGGAGGCTGACGCCTGGTCACCCAGGAACTGCGACGCGCCTGCGTCGGCCAACATCCACTCCCGCTCGGGTGTTGCCAGCGCCTGGTTGACGCCCAGCCAAATCGCCCCGACACGCATCGCGCCGTGGAACGCCACGACGATGTCGACGTCGTTGGGCAGCGACGCGGCGACGCGGTCGCCCGCGCGCACGCCGAGATCGAGCCACACCTGCGCGGCGCGCGCGGCAAGCACGTCGAGCTCCGCGTAGGTCCACCGCCCGCGCCGCGTGACGAGGGCTTCGTGCCCGGGGTCGCGCGCGAGTGTTGCCGCGAAGCAGTCGGCGATTCGCTCCACCTGCGCGCCAGGTGGCGTCATGTCAGGCGCGCTCCTCGCCGTTCGGCAGCTGCACCTCGACCGTGGCCTTGGCCATCACCGCGTCGTCCTGGTTGCGCAACTCCACCGCGACGGTGACGCGGTGGCTGCGACGGCGGTGCACCGCCTTGTCGATCACCTGTCCGCTGAGAAAGGTCGCGTCGCCGGTGAACGCGGGGTTGCGGTACTGCGCACTCGAGTGCGTGATCAGCCCCCACTCGCCGGCCCAACCGGCGACGAAGTCGATGATCCACGCGCCCATCGACGCGCCGTACCCGTAGCCGCGGGGCATGCCCACGTGCTGCGCCCAACGCGGCTGCAGGTGCCCGCGCGACGGCCCGTAGTAGGCGCCGTCGGTGAGCTCCGGGTTGGTGCGCTCCATGCGGCGGTCACCCTCGAAGCCCGCCATCTCCAACGTGTAGCCGAGTGCCTCGGCCCGCACGGTGGTGGGGCCCTTGGCGGTCGCGCCCCACACCGTCATCGGGTAGGCGCGCCACTCGGTGGCGAAGCTGGCAAGGCTGTGCGGGCCGAGCACGTTCGGTGCGAGCTCGTCGCCGACCACGACCGATTCCCACGGCCGGGGGTCGTGGCGGAGCTGCTGGATCTGGTCGATGAAGCCCTGCTTGTGTTCGTCGAGCTCGGCCAGCTGCTCGTCGGTCCAGCTCGGCTCGACCGGCTCGGAGAACATCTTCTTCTCCTTGGCCTCCCGCACGCGGTAGCGGATCGACGTGGACCGTTGCAGCGCGACCCGCTCGCCGTGCTGGTTGATGTAGAGGGTGTCGCCGCGCTGGAAGCAGGTGGGCCCCGCGAACTTGGTCTGGGTGACCTTGTAGTCGTAGGGCATCCGGTGGCACACGAAGTGGTCGCCCGCGTGGATGCGCGGACCGAAGAACCACCAGTCGTCGCCGCCGAAGATCAGGTGGCTGTCGGGGATGCGACCGACCTGCGCGGGCGAGCACCCGTGGCTGGTGTCGGTGGCCACCGTGAACGACTGGGGGGCCACGATCTCGCCGAAATGGCTCTCGGCCGCCCACCGCTCGTCGTAGTGCAGCGGGTTCGGGTAGTGCATGGCCTGCACCCAGCGCCGGATGTCGTTGATCGCGACCGGGTCCTTCAACTCACCCGGCTCGATCGGGACGCCCATGTACTGGTCGAGGTCCGAGGTGTCGAGCAGCTCGTCGTGCGCGGTCTGGTCGTCGGGCACGGCCGTCGCCTCCCCCTGGGTGGACCGGTGCGGGCCCCGACTCTAACGTCGCCTCCGTGCCGGGACTCGGGGGAACCGATCGATGACGACCTGGGAAGGCCCGCCCGCGAGCGCGATCGCCGATGCGCACGTGCTCACCCTCGGCGGCTTCCTCGTGGAGGTGTGTGCCGCCCACGGCGACCGCGAGGCGCTGGTGTTCGACGATCCGTTGCGGGGGTCCGAGCCCAGTGGTGCAACGGTGCGCTGGTCCTACGCCGCTCTCGAGCGTGAGTCGCGTGCGAGCGCGGCGCGGCTCGTGGCGCGTGGCGTCGTGCCCGGCGACCGGGTGGGGCTGGTGATGGGCAACCGCCCGGAGCTCGTCGCGGGGATCTTCGGCGCCGCGCTCGCCGGCGCGGTGGTGGTGCCGCTCTCGACGTTCGCGACCCGGCCCGAGCTGGTCGACATGCTGGCGCGGTCCGAGGTGGTCGGTGTGGTGACGCAGTCGCGACTGCTCGACCGCGAGCTCGGTGCCGAGATCGCCGACATGGTCGGCGGCGACGCCGTGCCGCACCTCGCGTGGTCCGTCGCGATCGACGACGCCGCGTGGGCCGTGGCGGTCACCGATGATCTGCTCGAAGCGGTCGAGCGCCGTCGCCGGGCGGTGACCCCCGACGACGAGGGGCTCGTGCTGTTCAGCTCCGGCACCACCAGCGAACCGAAGGGCATGGTGCACCGGCACCGCGCGCCCGCCTTCCAGTGCTGGGCGATCGCCGCGGTGTTCCGCCGCACCACCCGGTCGCGGGTGTGGGCGCCCCTTCCGTTGTTCTGGACCGCGGGGCTCACCAGCGCGCTGGGCCCGACCCTCGCGGGTGGCGGTTGCTTCGTGCTGCAGGAGGTGTTCGAACCGGGCGAGGCGCTGCGGCTGCTCGCGCGGAGCGCGTCACGGAGCCGTACACCTTGCCGCACCAGGCCTCGGCGCTCGCCGAGCATCCCGACTGGGCGACGACCGACCTGTCGTCGCTGCGCGAGGTGTACGGCAAGTCGGTGTTCACCCGTCATCCGAGCGTGCAGGGCGATCCCACCTGGACGATGCCGATCGGGTACGGCATGTCGGAGACCTGCGCGATCGTCGTCACCCATCTGTCGAGCGCGACGCAGGCCGAGATGAAGGCGAGCACCGGCCGGCTGATGCCCGGCGCGCGCCTGCGGGTGGTGGATCCCGACACCGGCGAGGCGCTCGGCGCGAACGTCGACGGCGAGCTCGCCCTCGCGGGTGTGACGCTGCTCGACCACTACCTGGGCCAGACCCACGAGGAGTCGCTCGACGCCGACGGGTTCCTGCACACCGGCGACATGGGGTACGTCGACGACGGCGGCGAGGTGCACTGGACCGGTCGCCGTACCGAGATGATCAAGACCGGCGGCGCCAACGTGTCACCGGCCGAGCTCGAGTTCGCGCTGCGGGCCTGCCCCGACGTGCGGCGTACGAAGGTGATCGGCCTTCCCGACGTGCGGATGGGCCAGATCGTGGTGCTGTGTGCGGAGCGGACGGTGGGCGCGGACCCCAGTGAGGCGCAGCTGCAGGCCTTCCTCCGCGAGCGGGTGGCCGCCTACAAGGTGCCCCGCCACGTGCTGTTGTTCGCGCCGGGCGAGCTCCCGAGCACCGACAGCGACACGAAGATCCGCGACGACGAGCTGATCGCGCTCGCCGGCGAGCGACTCGCGGATCAGCTCAGACTCGACGGGCCGACTCGGGAGTGAACAACCCGGCGAAGCCGTCCCGCTCGACGAGATCGGTGAGCGCCGCGAGGCTGGCCGCGCCACCGAGCGGCTCGCGGCGCAGCGGTTCGCTGGCGCGCGACACCCACGAGATCTCCGTGTCGTCGCAGAACCCCGACGTGCCGTGCACCTGGTGGGCGACGCGGAACACCACGCGGGCGGCGTCGAGCGCGGCGACCCGTAGTGCGACTGCGTCGGCGAGCGCGCCCGGTTGCGCGGTCTCGATGCTCCACAGCGCGTAGCGGGCGAGCTCGTCCACCCCGGCGCGCTCCACCTCGGCTTCGGTGAGCATGAACTGCACGCCCTGGAGCTCCGCGAGGGGGCGGCCGAACTGCCGGCGCTGCGTGACGTGCTCGCAGGCGAGGTCGACGGCGCGGTCGAGCATGCCGAACAGCGTCCAGCCGGCGAGCACGAATGCGGTGGGGCCCTCCTCGGGGGCCAGGCGCTCGGCCACCGGGTACGGAGTCGCGGACCAGCCGGCGGCGTGGCAGAGCGCAGCTGCCGCCTCCAGCTCGTCGGCACTGCTCAGGTCGAGATCCCAGGCGCCGAGCGCGCCGAGCGCGGCTTCGATCGCCGTCGGCTCAGCGGCCGCGCCGGTGAGTGCCCGCCGGGCGTGCAGGCCGAGCTCGATGGCCTCGGGCGACAGGTCGCGGTTCACCGACTGCCCCGGTCGGCCAACATCGCGCGCGCGAGCAGCACCCGCTGGATCTCGATCGCGCCCGACGACACCGTCGCGGCGCGCGAGTAGGTCCAGTGGTCGTCGACCGCGCGGCGGAAGCGCTCACCCTCGGTGCCGGCGGGTGCGGCGGACGCGAGCTCCACGAGCAGATCTGCGCTCTCCTGGTCGAGGGTGGTCACCGCGATGCGGTAGGCGGCGGCGTCGCCGGGCTGCACCGCGCCCGCGCTCTGCTGTGCGACGACGCGGTACGCGAGCAATCGGGCCCGCCGGCAGTGCACGAGCATGCGCGTCCAGCGCGTGCGCAACTCGGCCGGCAGCTGCTCCCACGTGTCACCCAGCGCGGCCGGCGCCCACTGCAACAGTCGCTCGCAGCGCGCGTAACGGGCGATGCCCACGCGCTCGAACGCCAGCACTTCCTGCACGACCTGCCAACCGTTCCCGACCTCACCGAGCACGGCGTGATCACCGACGCGCAATTCGTCGAAGAACACCTCGTTGAGATGGTGCGGGCCGAGCATCGACGCGATCGGTCGAACCTCGATCGCGGGATCGTCCATCGGCACGAGGAACACGGTCAGTCCCTGTTGGCGGCGCTCCTCCTTCGAGGTGCGGGCCAGCAGGAAGCACCACTGCGCCATCGTGGCGTACGAGGTCCAGATCTTCTGCCCGTTGACCACCCAGGTGTCGCCGTTGCCATCTCCTTCGCGGTGTGCGCTGGTGGTGAGCGACGCGAGGTCGGAGCCGGCGTCGGGCTCGCTGAAGCCCTGGCACCAGATCACCTCGCCGCGCGCGATCGGCGGCAGGTGCTGGGCCCGTTGCTGCGGGGTGCCGTGGCGCATGATCGTAGGGCCGACCCAGTTCACGCCCATGTACTGCGCACCGCGGGGCTCGTGCGCCGCCCACATCTCCTCGCGCACCGCGGTCTGCTCCCAGGGCGACGCGTCGCGCCCGCCGTACTCGCTCGGCCACGCCGGGCAGAGCTGCCCGTCGGCGGCGAGGGTGCGGCAGAAGGCCTGCGCGGTGGCGAGGTCGGCGGGGTCGTCGGTGCAGGCACCGAGGAAGTCGACGGGGACGTGCCGGTCGACCAGCAGCCGCAATTCCGTGCGCAGTGCGGCGACGTCGTCGCCCAGGTCGAAGTCCAGCGCCACGTCGTCCCCCTCGGCAAGCGGCGGGGCAACTGTACATTCGTGGCCGTGGACCGATTCCTCGTCACCGACCAGATCGCGATCGTCACCGGCGCCTCGTCGGGCCTGGGTGCGGGGGTGGCCCGCGCGCTCGCCGACGCCGGCGCGAGCGTCGCGGTCGTGGCGCGGCGCCGTGAACGGCTCGACGACCTCGTCGCGGAGATCGGTGGCGTAGCGATCGAGTGCGACCTCGCCGACGTCGCGCAGGTCGACCGCGTCGTACCCGCAGTGGTCGAGCACCTCGGGTCGCCGTCGATCCTGGTGAACGCCGCCGGCACGATCGAGGCCGTGGTCGCCGCGGAGGACGAGTCCCTCGACGCGATTGCGCGCACGCTCGCGGTCAACCTCGTGGCGCCGTTGCGCCTGTCGCAAGCCGTGTTCCCGCACCTGCGCGAGGCGGGCGGCGGCGCGATCGTGCACGTGTCGTCGATCAGCGGTCAGGTGGGCATCCCGAGCATCCCGCAGGCGTCGTACGCGGCGAGCAAGGCCGGCCTGTCGGGGCTCACCACCGAGCTCGCGGTGCAGTGGGCGCGCCACTCGATCCGCGTGAACACGATCGCGCCCGGGTTCTTCCGGAGCGAGATCACCGCCGACATGTACGACGGCGAACGCGGGCTCGAGTGGTTGCGGCGCAACACGCCGCTGCCGATCGACGGCACCGTCGACGACGTCGTGGGTGCGGTGCTGTGGCTGGTGAGCGACGCCGGTCGCTACGTGACTGGCCAGACGATCGTGATCGACGGGGGTTGGACGGCTCGCTGAGCGGCCGACCGGTCAGCCGAGCAGGCCGCCGAGCGCGCCGTCGACCCAGTCGGGCACGGCAGGACCGCCGAAGGAGATCGTCCACGCCGGGTGCGGATGGCTGCGCAGGCCGAGCCACCGCTCCGTGACCGCGAGCTCCGCGCCCGACAACGCGCCCGCGTCGGGGGAACCGGCGAGATGAGCGGCGAGTTGGGCGGCGTGGGCCCGGCCGGTGGCCGTTGCGTCCTCCACGCTCACGGCGAACGCGTCGACGAGATCGTCCGTTGCGCCACGAGCGGAGCGGGAGAGCTGCGCGGCGGCCTGGGCCCGGGTGCGGCCTCCGGCGTCGGCCGCGTCGACGACCGTGACGACGCGGGTCGGGTGACCGGTCGCGGCGACGAGATCGGCGGTCGCGCGCGCCCAAGCGGCGTCGTCGGCGACGGTGCCCGGCAGGCCGAGGTGCTCGTCGAGCAACGCGGCCCATCGTGGGTGGTCCCCGGCGGCTGCACGCTGCACGTGGCGACGCGCCACGACGGGCGCGACGACGACCGCGTCGACGGGTTGGTCGATCGCGCGGAGGCGCGCCGCGACGGCGTCGAAGCCGTTCGCGTCCGGGGCCACGACGACGGTCGTGCAGGCTCGTTCGTGCAGCGCGCCCAGCAGTGCCGCTTCCCATGCGGGGTCGTCGGTGACGACGGCGACCCGTCCACCGCCAGTGGTCGTGCCTGCGGGCAGGTCACCGAGCCGAGGGGTCGAGCCCCCGGTGCTCGCCTGCGCGGCCTCGGCCGGCACGAGCACCGTGGGTACGACGGCATCGAGCAGCCGGGGAAGGGAGCCGTCGCCGGGCAGGTCGATCACCTCGAGCAGGCGCGGTGGCCCGATGGAGGCGAGCTCGGCGCCGTTCGAGAACACGATCCGGCCGGTCGCGAGGCTCGCGAACCCGTCGCCGGCCAGGTAGGCGCCGACGGGGCCGATCGCCTCGGGCCCGGGCAGGCTCCCGAGTGCGAGCCCACCGGACGCCGCGGTACCGGTCCCGATCGCCGGGGTCTGGGAGAGCGCACCGAGGACCATGCGCGTCGCCGCGATGGGCGACAGCGCGTTCACCGACACGCCTGCGGGCGCGACCGCGCCCAGTTGCCAGGTGAGCGCGGCGACCGCGCGCTTGGCGCAGCTGTACGCGCCGGCGTCGGCGGCGCGCCACCCGGATCCCGAAGTCACGCCGAGCACGTGGCCGTGACCAGCGGCAGCCATGAGCGGCAGCGCGGCGCGCAACACGTTGAGGTAGCCCTGCAGGTGCACGTCGAGCACCGCGCGCCAGTCGGCTTCCGCGCCCTTGGCGAAGCCCGTCGGGCGACTGATGCCCGCCACGTTCACCACTGCGTCGAGCGCCCCGTACTCATCGACGAGCTGGCCGAACAGGGCGGTGAGCGCGTCGAAATCCGTGACCGATGCATTCGACGCGCGGGCCTGCCCGCCGGCGTCGACGATCCGCTGCGCGGTGGAGCGCTCCGCTCCGGCCGCGCCGGCTTCACCCGCGGGCTGCGGCGAGCCGTCGAGGGCCACGCCGGGGTCGACGGTCACCACGAACGCGCCCTGGCGACCGAGTTCCTCCGCGATGGCCGCGCCGATGCCCACGGCGCCGCCCGTCACTGCCACGACGCGCGTGCGCGCGGTCGGCGTCATGCCGCGCCGTTCCCGTTGTCGCCGCCGTTCCCGCTGTCGCCGTCGACGAGGTCCCAGCCCTCGAACTCGTTCGTGGCGCGCCACTCGGCGAGCAGTCGCTCGTAGCCGAACACGTCGCCGTAGCCACCGCGGTACGAACCGCTGCGCGGGTTCATCTGGCTGGGATCACCCTCGAAGTTGAGACGCGACGGCGTGCACGCGGCCATGAAGGCGCTGTTGTCGCGGAAGTTGGCGACGATCGCGTCGATCCACTCGTTCTCGGCGGCCTCGCTGACGTCGAAGACGCGCACGCCGCGCGCGTCGAGCCGGCGAATCGTGTCGGCGACGTGCTCGGCGCCGATCACCATCAGATGGGTGAAGTTCACCGTCGTGACCGACTGCTGCGCGGGTGCCGGCATGATGAAGAGGTTCGGGAAGCCGTGCGTGTACATCCCGTGGAGCGTGCAGGTGCCGTCCTTCCAGCTGTCGGCGAGCGTGACGCCGTCGCGCCCCACGATGTCGTGCCCGGCGCGCCTCGGGAACGGCGCGAATTCGGCCTCGAAGCCGGTGGCGTAGACGATGCAGTCGAGCTCGTACTCCTCGCCGTTCGCGACCGCGCCGTGCGCGGAGATCCGCTCCACTCCGGCGGGACAGTCGACCAGCGTCACGTTGGGCTCGTTGAACGCGGCGAGGTACTCGTCGTGGAAGCACGGCCGCTTGCACTGGTACCGGTACCAGGGCTTGAGCGACTCGGCCGTGGCGGGGTCGGCGACGATCGCGTCGATGCGCGACCGGTGCTCCTCCATCACCGCGTAGTCGTTCGCCTCCATGAAGGCCATGAGGTCATCCCGTGAGAGCCCCGGATCGACCTTCGGGTTCGACAGGCGAGCCATGTGGTGGGTCCAGCCGTCGTCCACGAGGTTCTGCTCGACGTCGCGCCCGATCATCACCGCGCTGAAGTTCTCCATGCGCTCGCGCTGCCAGCCGGGGTGCAGCTGGGCGCGGAACTCGTCGTCGGTGGGCACGTTGCCGCGCACCCCGATCGCGGACGGCGTGCGCTGGAACAGGTACACGTGCTCCGCCGAGTGGGCGAGCGGCATGATCGTCTGGATCGCGCTGGCGCCGGAGCCGACGACGCCCACCTTCTTCCCTGCGAGCTTGTCGAGCCGTGGGTTGCCGGGGCCGCCGCCAGTGAACTCGTAGTCCCACCGCGCGCTGTGGAAGGCGCAGCCCTGGAAGTCGTCCATGCCCGGGATGGCGGGGAGCTTCACCAGGTTGAGGATGCCTGGTGCCTCGATGAGGTACTTCGCGTGGAGCTCGTCGCCCCGGTCGGTGCGGATCACCCAGCGCCCGAGCGACTCGTCCCACGTGCTCGTGTGCACGCCGGTGTGGAAGCGGGCGTCGTCGACGAGGTCGTAGCGCTGCGCGATGGCGTCGAGGTGACGACGGATCTCGTCGCCCGACGCGTACCGCGTGGTCGGGACGTAGTCCATCTCCTCGAGCATCGGCATGTAGATGTAGGACTCGACGTCGCACATGACGCCCGGGTAACGGTTCCAGTACCAGGTGCCGCCGATACCGCCGGCCCGGTCGATCAGCACGATGTTCGCGACACCCGCGTCGCGCAGCTTCGCGCCCACCACCACACCCGACATCCCCGCACCGATGATCGCGACGTCGGCGTCGGCAGTGATCGGCGCGCGTTCGGTGAACGGCGTGAACGGGTCGCGCAGGTAGCCGGCGAAGTGGTCGTCGCCCCAGATGTCGTGGACGACACCCCGGCTCGCGGTCATGCGCTTCGCGCGCTCGCGTGCGTAGCGCTCGCGCACGGCCTCCGGATCGAAGGCCGGCATCGTGGCCTCGGACTCCGTCATCGTCAATCCCCCCGGTCGTTGCCGGTGATCATGCCGCATCTCGCGAGCGCCCGTACCCTCGCCGGAGCATCGACGGCGCTCCCGCCACCGCTCACGGCAACGCTCACGGGGGTGGGACGGTCGGGCCCTGGGCTGCCGGGGGTGGCACCATCGCGGCCCGGGCGTTGACGAGCGGCGCCGCCGGAATGTTGATGAAGCCGCGGTGCGGGCGGTCCAGATCGAAGATGACCAGCAGCATCACGGCCACCATGACGGCACCGACGAGCGGTGGGATCACGGCGCGGCCGAGCAGGGCGAGATAGAGCCCCAGCACGCCGAACGCGAGCGCGCTCACCGCGACCTGCAGGAGCAGCACGGCGTCGGGGACGCGGTTGTCGAGCGCGGCCAGACGGGTCGACTGCGCGTCGATCATCTCGTTCAGGGTCTCCACGTAGAGGCGGGGTGCGGAGCTCTGCGGCGACATGTTCAACGCGTCGCCCGCGAGTGCCCACAGCTTTCGCTGGAGCACTTGGCTCTCGGCGGAGGTGCGCCGGAACCCGGAGGAATCGGGGATGAAGTCGGCGAGCGCGATGCGCGTGTCGGTGTAGCGGCGCAGCAGGCGCAGCGATTCGCTGCGCACGGGCTCGACGAGGGTCTGAGCGCGCAGATAGGTGGTGCCGATCGCGTTCGCCTCGCCGACGACCGCTGCCCGTCGCGCGTCGTAGCGCCCGACGGCCATGGTGAGGCCGAACGCGAGGATCAGGGCCACGAAGCCGATGAGCGCCGCCTGCACCACCCCGAGCGGCTCACGGATGCCCTCGCCTCGCTCGCGCAGGTAGCGGCCCACGGCGATCCCGGCGAGGGTGCACCCGAGCACCACCCCGAACACCACCAGCACGAGCGCTGCCGTACTGAGCCGAAAGAGCACGTGACACCTCCCGAAAGGTGGCGTCACACTACGGCCGGGCCGGTCGCCTCCCAGGAGCGGCCGCAGACGAGGTGGCGCAGACAGGTGGGCTTGGGCAATCTGTTCCGGTGGTGCTCGAGCAGGCAGCCGACCGGGGCGATGCTCCCGGCGTCGCCGTCGCGGGGGTCGAAGGTGGCGACGTCGTCGCGACAATGGCGTACGGCGTCGCCGACCTCTGGGCAGACATCGCGATCTGGATGATCAGGCTCGACACCGAAAATTCCGACCGTCCGGGTCGCGGTCCGTGGTGGACCTGGTGAGGATTTGAGCCGCGATTGCAATTTCGGGCCGGATCCTGCATGATGCCCGAGTCGTCACTGTCACAGAGAGTGACATGCGGCGACGAGGCGGGGCATCGATCCGTAGGCCGTGACAACTGGTCGCCTAGGCCTGCGAGGAGCCAGTGGCGAAACCGGACGCCGTATCAGGTCGTCGGAATCGTTTGGGGCTCGATTGTGCGTACGGGGCAGTGTGCCGGGCGGCTTCGCTCGCAGCTGGGAGCGAGTGAAGCCCGATCGTGCAATTCCGGTTGTGCGATTCCGGGCCGTTCTTCGTTCGACGGGAAGCGCCGTTCGGCGCGCAGGGGGGTTTGACGCCGTGGCTTTCCGCATCGTGAGTATCGCTGGGGACTCACCGGATGCGCCATCGGACCGACCGCTCTGAGTGGTCCGTCCGTCGTCCAAAGATGAAGTCACTGTGGGTGCTCGTCGTGGCCGCAACCGTCGCATCGAGCGGGCTCGTCGCCCTCTCGCCGCAGTCGAGTGGCGCGGCAGGCAACACGCGGTTTGCAGTTGAATGGGTCGAGTCAGTACGCGACGTTGGGTTCGGCGAGCCAGTTGCGGAGCGCGGCGTTCACGGTTGAGTTGTGGTTCCAGCGCACGGGTGCGGGGACTCCGACGAGTACTGGGACGGGTGGGATCACGAACGCGATCCCGTTGATCGCGAAGGGTCGGGCGGAGGCGGAGAACTCGGCCGCGGACGTCAATTACTTCTTGGGGATCGACGCGACGAGCGGCAAGTTGGTGGCTGATTTCGAGGCCGCGACTGGTTCCGCGAATCATCCGATCACGGGCACGACGCCGATCGCGATTGACAGCGCCTGGCATCACGCCGCCGCGACGTATGACGGGGCGACGTGGAATCTGTATCTCGATGGTGCTCTCGATGGGACGCTCGCGGTGAACGTCGCGGCGAACGCGTTGACGAACTCGCTCACCTCGGTGGGCAGCGCGCTCACGACGACCGGGACCGCGGCAGGGTTCTTCGCGGGTGTGGTCGACGAGGTCCGGATCTGGAACAACGCGCGGAGTCTGGGGCAGATCCAGGCGACCAAGGACGTTGAGATCACGAGCGCTCAGTCCGGGCTGCTCGGTGTGTGGAACTTCAACGAGGGTTCGGGCACCGCGCTCGCTGACAGTTCCGGGAACGGCGATCAACGGTGTCAGCGTCGGCTTCGCCGACCTGGGTCCCCGGCTTCGTGCCGCCGGGGAGCCGGTTGCGCCGGTGGCGGTGGGGGATGGTTTCAGTACTGCGCAGGATACGGCGAAGGTGGTGGCTGCGCCTGGGGTGCTCGGGAATGACAGTGATGGGAATGGGGATGCGCTGACGGCGGTGTTGGTCAGTGACGTTGCTCATGGCACGTTGGTGTTGGGTGCTGATGGTGGTTTCACGTATACGCCGACGGGTGGGTATGTGGGCCCTGACAGTTTCACCTACAAGGCGAACGACGGGGCGCTGGATTCGAACACGGTGACGGTGTCGTTGGACGTCACCGCGGCCGTGCCGGCGAACACCGGTTTGCAGTTGAATGGGTCGAGTCAGTACGCGACGTTGGGTTCGGCGAGCCAGTTGCGGAGCGCGGCGTTCACGGTTGAGTTGTGGTTCCAGCGCACGGGTGCGGGGACTCCGACGAGTACTGGGACGGGTGGGATCACGAACGCGATCCCGTTGATCGCGAAGGGTCGGGCGGAGGCGGAGAACTCGGCCGCGGACGTCAATTACTTCTTGGGGATCGACGCGACGAGCGGCAAGTTGGTGGCTGATTTCGAGGCCGCGACTGGTTCCGCGAATCATCCGATCACGGGCACGACGCCGATCGCGATTGACAGCGCCTGGCATCACGCCGCCGCGACGTATGACGGGGCGACGTGGAATCTGTATCTCGATGGTGCTCTCGATGGGACGCTCGCGGTGAACGTCGCGGCGAACGCGTTGACGAACTCGCTCACCTCGGTGGGCAGCGCGCTCACGACGACCGGGACCGCGGCAGGGTTCTTCGCGGGTGTGGTCGACGAGGTCCGGATCTGGAACAACGCGTGGAGTCTGGGGCAGATCCAGGCGACCAAGGACGTTGAGATCACGAGCGCTCAGTCCGGGCTGCTCGGTGCGTGGAACTTCAACGAGGGTTCGGGCACCGCGCTCGCCGACAGTTCCGGGAACGGGATCAACGGTGTCAGCGTCGGCTCACCGACCTGGGTGCCCGGCTTCGTGCCACCCGCGCCCGGGAACGTGGCGCCGAACGCGCCGACGCTCAACGCACCTGGCGACGCTGCGACGGGGGTCGACACGTCACCGACGCTCGACGTCGGGGTCTCTGACCCCAACGCTGCCGACTCGTTGACCGTCACCTACTTCGGTCGGCCGTACGCGAGCGGCAACTTCGTGCAGATCGCCCAGCACGCCGGCATCGCGTCGGGTGCCAACGACACCGTGTCGTGGCCGAACCTCGGCGCAGGCCAGACCTTCGAGTGGTACGCGACGGTCAACGACGGCAACCTCACCACCACCGGCCCCACCTGGACCTTCCACACCGTGGCGAGCACCGACCCCGTCTTCGTCGGCGCCGGCGACATCGCAGACTGCTCACGTACGCAAGACGAGGCAACCGGTGCGGTCATCGGCGCCGTCGATGGGACCGTATGGACCGCGGGCGACAACGTCTACGCGAACGGCACTGCGACCGAATTCGCCAACTGCTACGAGCCCGGCTGGGGTGGCGCGATCAAAGCCCGGACCCATCCCGTTCCGGGCAACCACGACTGGAACACCGGCAACCTCGACGGCTACACGGGCTACTTCGGTGCGAACGCCACCGACGCCAACGGCAAGAGCTACTACAGCTACGACATCCCCTCGAGCAACTGGCACGTCGTCAACCTCGACAGCGAATGCGCGAAGGTCGCGGGTGGCTGCAGCGCCGGCTCGGCCCAGGAGCTCTGGCTCCGCGCCGACCTGGCCGCCAACAGCACCAAGAACGTCATCGCAATCTGGCACAAGCCCAGGTTCAGTTCTGGGGTGACGAACCTCACCGATCTCCAGGCTTTCTACGCCGACATCTACGAGTTCGGTGTCGACATCCTGCTCGACGGTCACGACCACATCTACGAGCGCCTCGCGCCCATGGATCCGACCGGTGCTGCCGATCCGACGTACGGCATCCGACAGTTCACCGTCGGTACCGGTGGTGCTGCGCTGCAGGGCATCGGCACGCCTATTCCGACCAGTCAGGTCCAGAACACCAGCACGTACGGGGTGATGAAGTTCACCCTGCACAGCACCACCTACGACTGGACGTTCCTGCCCATCGCGGGCAGCACCTTCACCGACTCCGGAACCGGAACCGTGCATGATGCGCCGCCCGGGATGCCGGTTGCGCCGGTGGCGGTGGGGGATGGTTTCAGTACTGCGCAGGATACGGCGAAGGTGGTGGCTGCGCCTGGGGTGCTCGGGAATGACAGTGATGGGAATGGGGATGCGCTGACGGCGGTGTTGGTCAGTGACGTTGCTCATGGCACGTTGGTGTTGGGTGCTGATGGTGGTTTCACGTATACGCCGACGGGTGGGTATGTGGGCCCTGACAGTTTCACGTACAAGGCGAACGACGGGGCGCTGGATTCGAACACGGTGACGGTGTCGTTGGACGTCACCGCGGCGGTGCCGGCGAACACCGGTTTGCAGTTGAATGGGTCGAGTCAGTACGCGACGTTGGGTTCGGCGAGCCAGTTGCGGAGCGCGGCGTTCACGGTTGAGTTGTGGTTCCAGCGCACGGGTGCGGGGACGCCGACGAGTACTGGGACGGGTGGGATCACGAACGCGATCCCGTTGATCGCGAAGGGTCGGGCGGAGGCGGAGAACTCGGCCGCGGACGTCAATTACTTCTTGGGGATCGACGCGACGAGCGGCAAGTTGGTGGCTGATTTCGAGGCCGCGGCTGGTTCCGCGAATCATCCGATCACGGGTACGACGCCGATCGCGATTGACAGCGCTTGGCATCACGCCGCCGCGAACGTATGACGGGGCGACGTGGAATCTGTATCTCGATGGTGCTCTTGATGGGACGCTCGCGGTGAACGTCGCGGCGAACGCTGTTGACGAACTCGCTCACCTCGGTGGGCAGCGCGCTCACGACGACCGGGACCGCGGCAGGGTTCTTCGCGGGGGTGGTCGACGAGGTCCGGATCTGGAACAACGCGTGGAGTCTGGGGCAGATCCAGGCGACCAAGGACGTTGAGATCACGAGCGCTCAGTCCGGGCTGCTCGGTGCGTGGAACTTCAACGAGGGTTCGGGCACCGCGCTCGCCGACAGTTCCGGGAACGGGATCAACGGTGTCAGCGTCGGCTCACCGACCTGGGTGCCCGGCTTCGTGCCACCCGCGCCCGGGAACGTGGCGCCGAACGCGCCGACGCTCAACGCACCTGGCGACGCTGCGACGGGGGTCGACACGTCACCGACGCTCGACGTTGGGGTCTCTGACCCCAACGCTGCCGATTCGTTGACCGTCACCTACTTCGGTCGGCCGTACGCGAGCGGCAACTTCGTGCAGATCGCCCAGCACGCCGGCATCGCGTCGGGTGCCAACGACACCGTGCCGTGGCCGAACCTCGGCGCAGGCCAGACCTTCGAGTGGTACGCGACGGTCAACGACGGCAACCTCACCGCCACCGGCCCCACCTGGACCTTCCACACCGTGGCGAGCGCCGACCCCGTCTTCGTCGGCGCCGGCGACATCGGCTCCTGCGATGTCACCACCGACACGGATACCGGCAACATCCTCCAGGGGATCGACGGCAACGTCTTCACCACCGGAGACAACGTCTATGACTTCGGGACCGCCGCCGACTTCGCCAACTGTTACGCCCCGACGCCATGGGGAGCGAGCTCGATCAAGGATCGCACCCGCCCGATTCCCGGCAACCACGACTGGGGGACCGGCGGTCCGGAGACCCTTGCCGACTACTTCAGCTACTTCGGTGCGAACGCCACCGACGCCAACGGCAAGAGCTACTACAGCTACGACATCCCCTCGAGCAACTGGCACGTCGTCAACCTCGACAGCGAATGCCAGCTCGTCCCGGGCGGATGCAGCGCCGGCTCGGCCCAGGAGCTCTGGCTCCGCGCCGACCTGGCCGCCAACAGCACCAAGAACGTCATCGCAATCTGGCACAAGCCCAGGTACAGCTCGGGTGCCACCAATTACCAGGCGCTCCAGCCGTTGTGGGACGACCTCTACGAGTTCGGTGTCGACATTCTGCTCGACGGTCACGACCACATCTACGAGCGCTTCAGCCCGATGAAGTCCGGCGCCACGCCGTCCGATCCACCGGTTGCGGATTCGACGTACGGCATCCGACAGTTCACCGTCGGTACCGGTGGGGAGGCCCACCACGGTCTCGCGACCACGTTGCCGACCAGCCAGGTTCGGAATGACACGACCTTTGGCATCTTCAAGCTGACCCTCCACGCCGACAGCTACGACTGGACGTTCCTGCCCATCGCGGGCAGCACCTTCACCGACTCCGGCACCGGAACCGTGCATGACGCGCCTCCCACCAGCGCGATCGAGGCTCCATCGGTCGACGCGGTCGCGTTGGCTGGCAATGAGGCGTTCGTGGTCGGACGCAGCCCTGCCAACGAGTTGTGGTACCGGGAGACGTCGAGCGGCTCCTTTGGCGACTGGGCGGAGATCACCGACCACGGCGTCGCCTCCGCTCCTTCCGCGGTCCGTAACGGGAGCGATCTCTATGTCTTCTTCCGTGCGACCAACAACGAGCTCCACTACTTCAAGCGCTCTGGTGACACGTGGGGACCGGAACAGAACCTGGGCGGTGTGATCGCTGGTGCTCCCAGCGCGGCCGTTGATGGGGACGGCGATGTGATTGTCGGAGCGCTGAACGCCGCGGGCAATGTATTCGCGAACCGGCTGTCGGGTGGTTCCTGGATCGGTTGGACGACGCTCGACGGTGTGTTGACCGGGCGACTCAAGGTCGTCTCCGACGGTACCGATGTGGATCTTCTGGGTGTCAACGACGCGGGCTCGTATTGGTATCGGCATTGGACGACCGCAACTGATGCGTGGGGCCCATGGACACCACTTGATGGTGTGTTGACGTCGAGTCCAGATGCGGTCACAGTCGATGGCAACCTGCACGTGTTCGGCGTGAATCCGGACGGGATTCTGTTCACCAGGGTGCGAACCGGAGGCAGCTGGGGCGCATGGACCTCACTTGATGGCGTGCTCTCGAGCGCACCGTCTGCTGCAGCATTGGGCAGCGAAGCACTGGTGTTCGGAGTGAACCCAGGGAACGCGCTGTTCGACCGCCACCTCGCTGCCGGTACTTGGGGTTCGTGGAGCGGTCTCGACGGTATTCTGACCTCGGGCCCGAAGGCGCTCGGCACTGGCAGCGACGCCTACGTGTTCGCGCTGAATCCGGACGGCAACCTCTGGTACCGGCGCTGGAACGGCTCGAGCTTCGGTCCGTGGACCAACCTCTTCGGAATCCTCGCCACTGGATGATCGGCCGTGACCATTCCCAATCCGGGGTCCACCGAGAAGAGCACGATGCCCCAGCTAGGTCGCTGAGGAGCGGGCCGCGCACTGCCGCCCGTTCGGTTGGCGGTGTTGCGACTGAGGATGTTGCTGCTTGCGGGTTGTCGGCGTCACCGGTTGTGGCTGCTCGGTTCAGTCTGCGTCGGCGCCTGAATGCCTCGACGTCTGGACGAACATCGGCGGGATCCTCGCCACGAGCTGCCGCGGAACGTGCTGCGCACGGTCTGGTCTACCTGCACACAAATGGATTCTGCAGGTTGTTATGCTCCGCGCTCACCAGTGTGACGAGATCTGACCGGCTCCGAGCGCCGGAATCAGTCCGGTCTTCACCGCGACCGGGCTGATTCACCACATTTTCTGCGAGGTCCATTCCAAGACGGGAGCGGAGCATGAGCACGGAGAACCTCCGCGACCGCTATGAAATGGAAGGACGCGATCTTCACCGGTACGACGCGACCGAGTTCTGGGACCGTCGGTATCATCTCGAGCGATTCCGTCACGTCCAGCAAGTACTGCAGAGTGAAATTCGGCCCGGAGACATGTTTCTCGATCTCGGGTGTGGCTCAGGCGAATACCTCGCGCTCGCGAATGGTCAACGCTTCTCCATTGGTGTGGACCTCAGCGAGACGTACTGCCGGCGTGCACTCGCTGGGGCTCCGCGTGTAGCTACCGTCGTTGCGAACGGAACGAGGATCCCACTCGTGGACGGAGCCTGCGATGTCCTGCTCTGTTCTGAGGTCATCGAACATCTCCCTGAGGTGTTCGCGGACGAATTCATTCGCGAAATCCTACGCGTGACGTCGCGAACGTTGGTCCTGTCGACTCCGAACGATTCTGCTCTGATCCGGCGGCTCGCTCGCGCGGTTTCCCCGACTCGTGTTGCCGACCTGGATGCTGAGGTGGGTCACATCAACCTTCTGACCCGAGTGGGATTTGAGAGACTGCTGAGTTCTACAGGATGGGCGGTCAAGACACTCGCGGTACACCACATAATGCCACCAGTCGTCGGCGAGCGACCCATCAAGCTGTCACGCCATCTTTCGAGGCCCGCGGGATATGCGGAGAAACTGGGCAACGCGCTGCTTCCGAGCGCGGGAAACTCGATGATTGCAGTACTGGACCGGACCTGATCCATGCCGCGTGCATTGATTGTCTCGCACTACTTCTCTCCCCACGTCGGTGGCATCGAAACCGTTGTAGGGGAGCACTGCAGAATTCTCCGCGACGAAGGTTGGGAGATCGAGCTTTTTACAACGAGAATCCCGCGTTCAACTTGTCGCTACCAAGGCGGTCGAGTGACCGTGAATCGTTATGTGGCGGTGAACGTGCTGGAAACCCAGCTGGGGGTTCCTGTGCCGTTCCCGAGCCCGCGTCTGCTGTGGGACCTGCGCAGGAGCGCCAAGCGCGCTGACGTCGTGATTGCTCACGGGCACGCGTATCCCACGAGCATGTTCGCTGCCCTTGCCGCGCACCTGGCAGGGTGTCCGTTCGTACTGGTTCAGCACAATCCGTTTGTCAATTTTGGACCGCTTTTGAATGTCGTCGAGCGCTGCATAGACGCGTCGCTGGGTCGCCTGACTCTGCAATCAGCTGATCTGATCACGTGTGTTTCGAAGTACACGGAAGCGTATGTGCACTCCATCGTGCCGTCCTGCCGAGCCATCACTATTCCGAATGGTGTGAATGTCGACCGGTTCTTTCCGGGCCCGAGCCCGCCAGATGTCACCAAGCCCAGGTTTGTCTCGCTCCGCAGACTGGTACCGAGAAATGGGCTCGACGTGCTACTCGACGCGTGGGAACTTGCGCGCTTGTCACCTGCAGCTGAGTTGGTGGTGGGGGGGACGGGTTCTGAGGAAGCGGCGCTACGCGCCCGGGCAGAAGGGCTGCCCGGCGTACGCATCATCGGTCGTGTGCCCGACGACGACCACGCCGACTTCTACCGCGGTGCGCTCGCTGCAGTGATGCCAACCATCAGCGGAGAAGGATTCGGCCTCATGGCCGTTGAGGCAATGGCGTGCGGCACCCCGGTCATAGCAAGCGATCAAGGTGCGCTCTCGGAGGTGGTGCGCGATGGGGAGACGGGCATCCTCGTGCCGCCTGGCGACGCTCGCGCACTTGCCGACGCAATGCGGCGGCTTTTCGCCAGCTCCGAGAACGCGCGACCGCCTCGCTGCGCGCGCGCTCCAAGGCACGATCAGTTGGCACGAGTCGGTGGAGCGCTTCGAGCGCGCACTACTCGGAGCTCTCGATCAGGCAGTTGCATGAGCGTAGAGGCGGAGCACGCTCCTTACCCCCCGGGCGTCAACTCTGACCCGGGTGCTACTTCCCGAGCGGCCTTGGACTCGGAGCAGCGAAGAAGCACTCGATCGGCACAGCGCCGGGGATCGCTTGCAGAGACGGTCGCTTCGGTCGTTGTCGCAACGATCGGCGCGTTGTTGCTCTTCAAGTTGGTAAGGAGCGAACCGGGGTACTGGTTGCCTCCGGATGCGGCCCACGCACTCGCCGAGGCCGACTACCTGCGGGGGAACGACGTCATCGGGTACTCGCACCCGCCAGCGTTTCCTGCACTCGTCGTTGCCTGGAACGTCGTCCTGAATCGGTACGACGCCGTCCTAGCCGCCATGTGCACGGCCGTCGGGCTCTCCGCGCTGGCGGTGTATGCGCTCGCCCGCCAATGGTTCGACATCAGGGCCGCCGCAACCGGCGCGCTCGTGGCCACGACTTTGCCGATCATGGCCGAGGCTGTGAGTTGGGGGGGCGGCTCGAGCACGCTGGGCAACGCCGCCGCCATCGGGGCTCTGGCTGCGACCCAACTCTGGTGCTCGCAGGCCGGCCGGAATCGCAGCGCATCTCGCGGGTGGCTGGTTGGTGCCTTGATCGGAGTGGCTGGGGCAGCCCACCCGTTCTCTCTCGCGGTGGCCCTCTTCCTCTGTGGCGGAAGGCTCATTGTCGAGTTGTGGCATCGCCGATGCGTGCGATTGTGGAGTCTCGGACCCAATGGGGTAGCCGGATGGCTGAGCTTGGCGGTTGGGGCCGTGCCATTCCTGGTGTTGAGCCACACGTACTACACGACGGTGCAGCAACCCGGTCAGTCATCGATCGGGATTCCAGACCTATCGCCATTCACCGCGCTCGTCTCGTGGTCTTCACGCGAGAACCTGGTCCTCTTGCTGCTAGCGGTGGGAAGTCTTCTCCTGCCGCTCTACGTGCGATCCTGGAGCCTTCGCGCCTCGGCTGTCTTGCTCGATTCCGTCGTCATCGGCGTGCCAGTGCTGGTCAAGGGCGACTCGAGCTATCAGTCAAGAGCTATGTACTTCATCCCCGCCCTGGTCGCACTCGCCGTCGCGTTCGCATTTGAGCCAGCGGTTGAGTGGACTCGCCGCATTGTGGGTGGTTCGGCGGAGATCGTGGGACGAATCCTGTTGGTCACGGCTGTAGGACTCACGATCATTTTCGGATTCTCAGAACGAATGGCCGTTGCGGTGCCCAGCTATGAGCGGATCCAAAGTGGCGACGTCCCGCTTCTCGAATCGCTGCGCTCCGCTCGCGGGCTCGTTGCCGCGTCGTACTTCTCGAATGAATACGCGGCCCCGACAAGTTGGCTCATCAACGGGGTATCCCGGCGACCAGCGTGGTCTCCGACTGGCCCGTGGTACTCGACGACGGCGACGGAGATCAATGCCGGGCAAGACATGCAGCGCTTGTTCAGCGGACAAGTAGGCGTCGAGAACTCGAAGCTCCAGCTTTCCGCCTGGGGGGCGGGTCCAGATTTCGGTTTCACGATCAGCACGAAGGTGAATGGATACTTCCTGCCCCTCGTGACCCTCGATGCCAGCCGAACCGAGTTTCCATTCGAGGTCCGGAACAGCCGAGCGTCCCTGATCGACCACGGGGTGGCACTCGCGCTCGAGGGGCCGGCTGACGCACCGAGAACTGTCGTCGTCGCGGCGCGATTGTCGTCCGATGGAGCCGAGCTTGAGTTCGTCGACCTGAGCCTCACGAAGTCCGACGACTGGCATGTCGTATTTTCGCCGCCCGATGGATTTCCATGGACTCCCCTCCGGCGATCTGCAGCCGTGGTCGACCTCGAGCAGAAAGTGTTGGGAGAAGTGTCCGAAATGAGGCTGGCGGCGACCAAGCCGACTTCAGACTCTTCGCTCATCGTTCGAACGTTCGGTCCTGGCCTTCCAGTCGATGTCGACGTGCATCGCTCGAGCTCGTTGGCTGTGGCCTTCTCGATGGGGCAAGGCGACCTGGGACCCGTCACTCACCGGTTCACCGAGAAGCAGATCCTGACCCGATACGACGTCAGCGCCCTAGCCCTATGGCTGAACTCTGGGACGCGCCAGCGTTTCGCCAGCAGCTGTTATCGAGACGGATCGGCCGGGCCGTCCGTGGCGGTGGTTCAAGTGGCTCTTCGCTGTAGGCAATAGAAAGGGAGGTCTTGTCCGCATCGCCGGGATCTTGTCACGCTGCGTGAAGTCGGGTAGGCTTCATGTGACACTGGGTGAGGCGGCTATGATCGCCAGTCCAGCATTCAGACACGCAAAGGGAGCAAGTCTGTGCGGATCCGCCCGAAGGTCGTGGGGCTCGCCTCAATCGTGGCAGGCTTGTCGATGATGTTGTGGAACCAGGCCGGCGGGGCAGTGGGTCAGACCTACACGGACGTCGCCGGAGCAGGGGCGTCAAGGGGGGCGTCGGATTCAGGCGCGTTGGCGTTCACCGGCTCCTCAAGTTCCACGTTGGCGATCTTGGGAGCAGTCTTCGTCATCGTTGGCGTTGCTGTGCTCGTTCGGCTGCGGATGCGTGCCTCGAGCACCGATCGTTCACGGCCCTGATCTGACTCTGAGGCTTGCTCACAGTGGCTGAGGGGGGATTACTCGCAGTGTCTGGGAGTGGCGGCCCAGTTCGGGTCTCGTTGGTGCTGCCATGCTTGAACGAGGAGCAGAGCCTCGCTGGCTGTATCGCCGATGCCAAGGCATGTATCGGTGATATCGATCTGGAGATAATCGTCGTCGACAACGGCTCGACAGACCGGTCGGTTGACGTCGCAAGACGTGCCGGTGCGCGTGTCCTCCACGAAGCAGTGCGCGGCTACGGGAGTGCCATCCGGCGCGGGATCGTCGAAGCCCACGGCGAAATCATCGTGATGGCAGACGCCGACTCCACCTATGAGCTCGCGGCCATACCGCGATTGGTTCAACCGATTCTGGATGGTGACGCAGACCTGGTGTTGGGGGAGCGACTTGCCTCGGCAACCGCAGACACCATGCCCGTCCTGCACCGGCGACTAGGGACACCGCTGCTGTCGTTGTTCGTCCGGCAAGCTTCACGCGGAGTAGCTGTCTCCGATAGCCAATCCGGTTTTCGAGCGTTCCGGCGGGACACATTTCTGACGCTTCAGCTCCAGAGCAATGGTATGGAGTTCGCGTCCGAGATGTTGGTCCGTGCTGGCCAACGAGGGCTTCGAATCCTGGAAGTTCCGACGATGTATTCCGCGAGGCTGGGCGAGTCGAAGCTGTCCACCTTTCGAGACGGAGCGCGGCATCTTCGGCTGTTGGTTCTGCTCGCGCCGCAGGTAGTGCTGAAATGGCCCGGCATCATCGGGGTCGTTCTGGGAATGCTTTCGATGGGTCTTGGGGCGATCGATCCACAAGGGCTTTCGATCGGGTCCGCGCACTGGCAACCAGTGTTTTTTGGGCCGATCCTTGTCGTCGTCGGGTCACTGCTCCTCGTGGCGACTGCCGCCGTGCAGCGTTTCTCCCCCCTCGCTGAGAGAGACGACAGCTCTAGCCTCGCAGAGGCACGATCGATCTACCGATTCGGTGCCTTTGGCGGTCTACTTTTCGTTGCGGGCATTGGTCTCGACATTGCCCTCTCGATGGCGGACTTTGAGGCGTCGGAGGCGGCTGGCCGGCGCCTCGCGCTCGCGAGTATCGCAACCTCGGCACTCATGGTTGGCGCGGTTATCCTCACAGCGAGCATGGTCGCTCAGATGCTGCTCGGCCAGCGCCTCTACGCCGACGGACTGTCAACCGACAGCGCGAAACTTCCGGCCGACGCCTGAGTCGAAACGGCAATGAGTTGGCCAGTCCGATGGGAGGCCTCCTCGCCGGCGATCACCGGGCGCGCGGCGCGGAACCAGTTCGTGGAAGCGCCCGGGTGCTCCGACTCCCGTACCTCGACCGCGTCCATGAAGCCGCTGAGGTCGCTCGTGCGTTGGCGGGGCGGCCGCACCGGACCGAGCGGCGGCGTGACGATCTCGGGATGGCGCGGATCGTTCGGCGCGTCGGGCGCTGATCCCCGCCGCATGCGCAACACCGTGGCTCGCGCCACCTCCACACCCGCCGGATCGTGAATGGTCGCGAGCACCAGTTGCAGCCGCTTGCCCTCGCGGACGACCTCGGCGTCGACGGCCACGCGGCCGAGCGGCACTCGCCGGTGCATGTCGATGGTGATGCGGGCGATGCGCATGGGCACCAGCGTGGGCACGCGCTCCGCGGCCCAGGTGAGGAGGGCCGCCGGGCAGCCGCCGTACTGGCTGCCGGGATCCCACGGCCCCTGGGTGAGCTTCGTCGCCACGACGAATCCGTCGCCATCCGGCACGAACATCGCCTCGGTCGAGTCAGCCACGACGTCATCTTCTAGTGGAGTTCTCCGTCGGTTGCCGACCCGTCAGCGAGCTGCGGAACCGGCGCGCGCTCCGTCCGGCGACGTGCGATCAGCTTTCCCAGCTCCCAGACGAAGAAGAGCCCGACCGCGGGGAGGAGTGCCAGTGCCCACTGCTTGTCCGAGAGCTCCACGGTTCCGAACAGGCGGCGCAGCGCGTCCATCTGAGTGATGAGCACGGCGAGCGCGACTTCCCCGAGAGCCGTCCAGTTGAGCTGCCGGTTGTCGAACGTCGCCTGGGTGAACGTCGATTCGGTGACGCTCCGCGGCGTGGAAGGCCGCGGTGACGAGGAGCAGCGAGAACGCGGTCAGCCCCATCGAGGTGCCGACCGCCACACTCCCGTAGTGCGACTTCCCGTAGTCGATGAGTGCGAGGGTGCACACGGCGAAGAACAGGCCGACCAGACCCGCGGTGATCAAGAGTCCGTTCGTCATGATCGTCGCGTCGCGCGACCGCGGCTTCAGGCGCATGAGCCCCGGCGACGCCTGGTCGAACCCGATAGCGACGCCGAGCGGCGCGTTGACCAGGAAGTTGATGTAGAGGACCTGGGTGGCCGAGAACGGCTGCCCGGCGGCGATGTTGAGGATGCTCGCGCCGAGGAACGTGATGATGTACGCCACGAGCTCGAGCATCACGAACCGGATGAACTTGTTGAGGTTGTCGTAGACCTCACGGCCCTTCTCGACCGCGTGCATGATGGTGGCGAAGTTGTCGTCCGAGAGGATCATCTTGCCGGCGTTCTTCGCCACCTGGGTGCCGGTGCCCATGGCGATGCCGATGTCGGCGGACTTGATCGCCGGAGCGTCGTTCACGCCGTCGCCGGTCATCGCGACGACCTCGCCCTTCTGGCGGAGCGTCTCGACGAGCAGCACCTTGTGCTCGGGTGCCACTCGTCCCACCACCCCGATGTCGTCGATGCGGGCGAGCCGATCGTCGGCGCTCAACGCGGCGAACTCCGAGCCGAGCATCGCCTCACCCGGGATCCCGAGTTGCTTCGCGATGGCCGCGCCGGTCGTCACGTCGTCACCGGTGACCATCCGCACCCGGATCTGGGCGCTCTGCGCATCCCGCACGGCCGCCTTGGAAGCATCGCGGGGAGGATCGACCATCGCGACGATGGAGGACATCTCGAGTTCCGTCACGTAGCCGAGGAGGTCGCCGTTGGCATCGAACGAAGCGGGATCGAGATCGCGGAGTTGCCGCAGCCATGACGCGCCACCCCTCGCCCTCCATTCTGGTGACGGCATCGTCGGCCTTCTGCTGCAGGCTCTCGTCCCACGGAACGCCGGCATCCTGGGCCGAGGCGCTGGTGACGTGGCTGATCACCGCCGGCGCCGCTCCCTTGACGAAGCAACGCACGACGGCGTTCCCGGCCCCGTCGGTGGCCGAGTTGAAGGTTGCCATCAGCTTGTAGGTGGGGTCGAAGGGCAAGGTGGCGAGACGCGGGAGCCGGTCCCGGCTGGCTTCGATGTCGAGTCCGGCCTTGTGCGCGAGCACGAGCAACGCGCCCTCCGTCGGGTCGCCGACGACCTTGCCGTCGACGAGCTTCGCGTCGCTGGCGATGATGTAAGGGAGCACCGCAGCGTCGATGGAGGCCGAGGTCCCGGCCGCGTGCTGCACGTTGCCCTCGAGGCTGTACCCGGTGCCCGAGATCGTGTAGCGGTCCACCGCGTCGACGAGCTCGACCGCGGTCATCTGGTTCATCGTCAGCGTGCCGGTCTTGTCGGAGTTGATCGCCGACACCGACCCGAGCGTCTCGACCGACATGAGGTCCTTGACGATGGCGTTCTGCCCCGCGAGCTCCTTGGCACCCTTCGAGAGGATCACCTGGAGCACGGTCGGCAACGCGGTCGGGATCGCCGCGATGGCGAGGGCGACGGCGGTGACGAACAGAGTGTCGGCCGACTCGCCCCGGTCGAGCCCGAGCACGAACATCACGATCATCGTCGCCAGAGCGGCCGCACCGATCCACAGCGTCATCGTGTTCAGCTGCTTCGTCAGCGGCGTCTGTTCCTTGGCGGTGCCCTTGAGCAGGCCGGCGATCCGGCCCACCTGGGCATCGGCTCCCCGCGCCGTCACGATCATGACGCCGCTCCCGTGGGTGACGGGCGTGTTCATGAACGCCATGTTCGTCTGGTCACCGGCGCCCACCTCGGTGTCGGCGAGCGAGTCCGTGACCTTCGATGAGGGAGTGCTCTCGCCGGTGAGCGCGGACTCGTCGATGTCGAGCGAGCTCGCCTGGACGATGCGACCGTCGGCGGCCACGTTGTCGCCGGCCGTGATCACCACCACGTCGCCGACGACCACTTCCTCGGCCGGGATCGTCGACTCGACGCCTCCCCGACGCACGCGCGCGGTCTGCTTCGCCATCGACTTGAGCGCGTTCATCGCGCTCTCCGCCTTGCCCGCTTGCCGGAGGCCCACCCCGGCGTTGACCACCGTCAACACGAGCAGCACGGCGCCCGTGTTCCACTCGCCGATGGCGAAGGAGAGGACGGCGGCGATGACCAGGATGATCTGCATGTAGGCGGCGTACTCGCCGAGGAAGCGCCGCCATCCGGGAACGCTCTTCTCGGCAGGGAGCGCGTTCGGTCCGTCCCGCGCCAGCAACTCGGCAGCCATCGCATCGCTGAGGCCGCCGGCCGGGTCGACGCCCAGTCGCGTCGCGACCTCGTCGCCACTGAGCGTGTACCACCTGGTGGACGCGTCGTCGGTTGTCGTCGTTGCCGCCATCGGCTTCCTTGCTCTCAGAACTTCTCGGGAACGAGGTGGAGCGGGAGGTCGGGCTGCACGTACCCGTCGTCCCGTGGCTGTTCCGGGAGCTTCACCTCTGCGCGGGGCACCGGCTCGTAGGGGATCCGTTCGAGCAGATGCGAGATGATGTTCAGCCGACCGCGCTTCTTGTCGTCGTTCTGCGCCACGAACCACGGCGCCCAGGACGTATCCGTCTTGGCGAGCATCGTGTCGCGGGCTCTGCAGTAGTCGTAGCGGCGGCTGTACGACTTCAAGTCGGTCGGTGACAGCTTCCAGATCTTGCGCGGGTCGTCGATCCGGTTCTCCAGCCGACGGGCCTGCTCCTCGACGCTGACATCGAGCCAGTACTTGATCAGGAGTATCCCCGAGTCGACCATCGCCTTCTCGACCGCGGGCACCATGTCCAGGAACCTCTCCGACTGCTCAGGGGTGCAGAACCCCAACACCGGCTCGACGCCGGCGCGGTTGTACCAACTGCGGTCGAAGATCACGACCTCGCCCGCTGCCGGGAAGTGAGCGATGTAGCGCTGGATGTACATCTGAGACTTCTCGCGCTCGGTCGGCGTGGGCAGGGCGACGTGTTTGAACACGCGCGGGTTCGTCCGCTCGGTGATCCGCCGGATCGTCCCGCCCTTGCCGGCGGAGTCCAGACCCTCGAACACGATGCAGATTTTCGCACCGGTGGCCTTGACCCACTCCTGCATCGCCACCAGCTCGCCTTGCAGGATCCGCATCTCGGCTTCGTACTCCTTCGCCTTCATCTTCGGTCGCGGGCCCGCCGATCCCGTCTCTGGCTTCGCGCCCTCGGTGGTCGCGCCGCCCGAAGCTGATGCACGGTCCGCCGACGGTGACCCCTCATCGTGCTTCGGCTCGGCGTGCTTCCCATTCCGCTTCTGGTCGACCTTCTTGTGCTTCTTCGCCATGTCGTGTTCCTCTGCTCGATCGTTCCAGAAGCGCCGGTGGTCCGCGCGCGCTCGCGGGTGACACGCGCCAAGTGCGTGGGACGGATGGTATGAACCTTGGCGACGTTCGCGTGGGCCTGCGACTCGACCACCCTGCTCGATCGTGCAGACCTCCTCAGATCGCGTCCGCCACCTCGAGAGGCCAGCGAATGCGCGAGTGACCCCGATCAGCCCGTGTCCATGTGTACCCCGGGGCTGCCCCGACCACAAGAGACCGAAGTCCCGCACGATCGTGTGAGGCAGATGACCTTGGCCCCTTCCACCCACCGCTCGAAGAGCGCTCGATGGTGAGGAGCCTGCAGTCGGTGTCCCCATGGCGACCCGGCGCGCACAGACGATGGACCGAGGCGACGCACTGAAGGCGGCCGCGCCGTTGCTCGAGGCGATCGTCAACCTCTCGCGGCACCACCGCGAGCACGAGAAGTTCTACGCATCAGCGCCACGCGAGCAGGCGGTGCAGCTGCAGCGCCACGCCCGCGCGCTGCTCGCGCTCGCGGATCAGTGGTGGGCCGCAGCTCCTGCCGCTCGGACCGCGTTGAGCCCGTTCGAAGGTGCGCCGGATCTGAACGCGGGTGCGGCGGTGCAACTCGACGGTGTGCTGTTCATGGAGGGAGAGGGCGAGCCCGCGGAGATCGCCCACCTCGAGCGCGACCTCAGGACGGTCGCGGCCGACGCCGCCGAGATCGGTGAGTGGCACTCGTCGGCGATGGAGGCCTCGTGGGCGATGGCCGGCGCGCTCGTCGAACTCGACGACCTCGCCGAGGTGCTGAGGGAACGCCATCGCATCACCGCCAACGACTGGCAGGCCGCGTCGTTGAGCAGCCGGCAGGATCGTCGGCCGCGTCGTCGACGTGCTGGACCGAATCGACTTCTCGCCCGCCGTGCTGCGTGCCGAGGACGGGCGGCGGCCCAGCCGATACCGTCGTGGACATGGCCACGACGTCACCGAACCGGCGCGGGGTGCTCTTCGGACTCGTCGCCGCGGTGTCGTTCGGGATCAGCGCCCCGCTGGCGAAGCGTCTCCTGGACAACGTCTCGCCGGAGATGCTCGCGGGCCTGCTCTACGTCGGCGCGTTCGCCGCGTTGGGCGTCGTTCGTCGGCGACCGAGCGCCGAGGCGCGCCTTCGACGCGCCGACGCGCCCCGCATGGGCCTGATGATCCTGGTCGGCGGGATCGTCGCCCCGGTGTTGCTGCTCCTCGGTCTCGAGCGGGTCACCGGTGTTGCCGGCTCGCTGCTGTTGAACCTCGAAGGCCCCTTCACCATCGTCATCGGGGTCGCGATCTTCCGTGAACATCTCCCGCGACAGGCGCTCGCCGGCGCGCTGGTGATCTTCAGCGGCGCGGTCGTCCTCGGCCTCGGGGTCGGCGGCACCCATGCCGACTGGGTCGGCGTCCTGCTCATCGCGGCCGCGTGCGCGGCATGGGCACTCGACAACAACCTCACCCAGTCGCTCACCCTGCGCGACCCGCGATCGATCGTGTGGATCAAGTGCGGCGTCGCCGGCACGGTGAACGTCGCACTCGCGTTCACGCTCGGAGAACGCTTCCCTGCACTCTCGATCCTGGCCGGCGCGCTGGCGCTGGGAGCGGTCAGCTACGGACTGAGCGTCTACTTCGACGCCCTGGCACTCCGGGCCCTGGGGGCAGCGCGAGAGGCGGCGATCTTCGCGGTTGCGCCGTTCGCCGGGGCATTGCTCGCGCCGCTCGTGCTCCCCGAGACGCTCGGTCTGCGTGACGTGGCCGCCGGCGTGCTCATGGGCATCGGTGTCGTGGTCCTGCTCCGAGAACGCCACGAGCATCGCCACGTCCACGAGCCGCTCGATCACGACCACGTGCACGTCCACGACGAACACCACCAACACGAGCATTCGGCGCGCGCCGATGCCGGGGAACCACACTCACACGAGCACCACCACGACGCGCTCCAGCACTCGCATCCGCACGTGAGCGACGCGCACCACCGTCACACCCACCGCCAATCGTGAGATCGGAGCTGCGGCAGGTGGAGCACGGTGTCGATGCGGCGTCGGCCCATCTCCGGGTGTCAGCTGGTCGCCGATCGCACGGGGTCGAGGGTCGAGTCGGAGGTGCACACGTCCCCGAGGGCGTCGGCGAGGCGCTCGAGCGCCGGAAGCGCGAGCGCGATCGAAGCGCGCTCCTGGGGCCGGAGCGTGTCGAGGGCCCGGTCGAGCATCTCGACCCCCTTGTTGTGCCACGTGACCGCACGGAGGCAGCCGCGGGGCGTCAGGCGCAGCTCGACGACGGCGGCGCCGCGCCGATGCTGCACCGTCACGATCTCCAGCGCCGCGAGCTGCTCGACGAGGGTTGCGGCGAAGGTGGGGTCCTCGTGGAGCTCACGCGTGGCGTCGCTCGGGGCAATGCCGGGGTGCAGCCGCACCACGCGGAGCAGCCTCGCCTGCGAGGGGGAGAGTGGTGGTTCGGGCCAGCTGCGCGTCAGCGCGCGTCGGAGGACCGGGCGGAGACCGGTGAGCACACGCTGCAGCGGTGCACCGAGTGACGGGCGTTCGTTGGCGAGTTCCATGGTGTTCCCCTTCGCCGAGCAGATATCTCCTGTGCCTCCGGTGAGCGCGTTTCGCTCACCCTGACAGGTTGCTGCTGAGCGGACTGTGAGGATGGCGGCGAGCACCTTCACCGTGCGCTCATGTCTCAGCGGATCGACCGGCGCGTGCTGCGCACGAGCAGACGCCACGTCGCCACCAGGAAGACGACCGCGAAGGTTGCGAGGATCGCCCAGTACATCCCACTGGAGTGGGTACCGGCGTCGCCGTATGAGGCGAGGAGTGGAGGTCCGAGCGGCGAATGACCCGTGGCGAGGATTCGTTGCGCGCCGAGGTCGTGGCCGACGGCTTCGAAGGCCCAGCGCGTCGGGATCACCGCACTGAGGGCCGCGCCGGCTCGCGCCATCAGGTGCACCGGGAGAATGGCACCCGAGAACAGCACCGCGGGGAAGCAGAGCATGGGGAGGGCGAGCGTCGCCTGCGTGACGGTGCCGACCGCCGCCGAAGCGAGCAGGCCGAGGCCGAGCGCGGCGATCGCGGACAGGAAGAGGCTGACTCCGATCGACGCGTAGGTCGAAGTCGGTCGGCCGGGGAGGCGATCGAGGACACGAAGGACCGCCAGCATGGCGCCGACCACGAGGAGCAGGAACGGCGCGAGCACGGTCACCTTCGATGCCACGTACGCATCGAGGCGCAGGCCGACGACACGCTCGCGCTGGAGAATCGTTCGTTCCGTGCAGATCTGGAGCAGCCCGTAGGTGAGCCCGAAGAAGAACGCGGCGAACACGATCCAGAAGCCGACCATGACCATCGAGCTCGGGCTCGGGTGACGGGGGTCGAAGGCTCCCGGCCGGAAGAGGATCGCGAACATGGCGATGACCAGCGCCGGCGATCCGAGCAGGATCGCGAGCGTCAGGCGGTTGCGCAGCAACGTCTCGAACGTCCGGCGGGTGAGGACACCCCATTGCGTGAGCCCGCTCGCCGCCGGACGTATGGCGACGTCCCGGGGACCGGCCTCGCGCACGGGTGCGCGGCCCGTGCCGCCCGTGCCGCCCGGGAAGGTGGCGCAGTCGGAGCCGGCGAGGCAGTGGTACAGCTCGGGGACCGATCTCACCCCGAAGTGCTCGAGCGCGTCATCGATGGTCCCGACGAAGCCCACTCGTCCGCCCCGCGCCATGAACACGACGCGGTCGCACACGGCGAGATCCTCGGCCGAGTGCGTGGTGAACACGACGGTCGCCGATTGATCGGCCAGACGCCGGAGGTGAACGACCAGTTCGGCGCTGGTGACGGGATCGAGGCCGGACGTCGGCTCGTCGAGGAAGAAGACGCGCGGATCGGTGAGCAACTCGACCGCGATGCTCGCGCGCTTGCGTTGCCCACCACTGAGTGAGCCGACCCGGACGTCCGCCTGGCCCGTGAGCCCGACGGCGTCGATCGCGCCGCTGACCGCGGCGTCGACTTCGGCCGCGCCGGTCGCCGATGGGAGTCGGAGCCGTGCGCCGTACCGCAGCATGCGCTGCAGCGGGAGGTCGGTGTGGACGATGTCGTCCTGCGGGACGTACCCGAGCACGCTGCGGAACGTCGCCGGGTTCTCGTACAGGTCGATGCCGTCGAAGCGCACCGTGCCCGACGTCGGCGGCGTGATCCCGGCGATCGCTTCGAGCACGGTGGTCTTGCCGGCGCCGCTCGGGCCCACGATGGCGACGAGTTCGCCGGCGGAGAGCGTGAACGACACGGCGTCGAGGAGCGTCACCCGCTGCCCGTGCCGGCCTCGGACCTGCCGGTGCAGGTCGTCGACTTCGACACCGATGCCCGGACGCGCGACCTGCGGGGTCGCGCGTCCGGCGTCACGGTCGTCGGGTCCGAGGTCCGGACTCCACGGTGCTGCGGGGTCGAGTCGTGCTCGCATCGGTCAGCGATTCGACTCAGGCGCCGCAGACGATGTCGGCCGTGGCGGCGAAGGCCGGCGCGGCCAGCACACCGCCCGCGATGCCCACGGTGACTGCCAGTGCGGCAACTCTCGACTTCAGGCTCTTCATGACGTCCCTCCAAGGTCGGACGCTAGATAGCACGATCGGTCGTGCTAACTGTGAGAGAGTACGACCGATCGTGCTATCTTGTCAACATGCAATCCGGGCAACAGAAGCGAGCCGACGGCGTCCGCACCCAGGCGACGATCGTCCGCGAGGCCGTCTCGCTGGCCACGGTCGACGGTCTCGAGGGCCTCTCGATCGGGAACCTCGCTGCCGCCCTCGGCATGAGCAAGAGCGGCGTCTACGCCCACTTCGGTTCGAAGCAGGAGCTCCAGAGCGCGGCCGTCGAGGAAGCGGGCCGGATCTTCACCGCCGAGGTCGTCGAACCTGCACTGGCCGGCGCTCCCGGCCTCCCGCAGTTGCTCACGATCTGCGACTCGTTCTTCGACCACCTCCAGCGCCGCACCTTCCCCGGCGGTTGCTTCTTCGCCGGCGCGGCGCTCGAGATGGGGACCCACCCCGGACCGGTCAGGGAACAGATCGCCGCGTTTCAGAGCGGGTTCACGGCGCTGATCCGGCAGTTCGTCGTCACTGCCCTGGAACGGCACGAACTCCCCGCCGACGAGGATCCCGACGCATTGACGTTCGAACTGAACGGCATCATCCTCGCCGCCAACATGAGGTTCGTCCTCCACCCCGATCCGCAGACCCTCGACATCGCGCGGCGCGTCGTCCGCCGACGTCTCGGCATCACGACCACGAGCGCGCCGGCGACGTGAGTTCCGAGCGACACGCGCCGACACGCGTGTCGTCGTTCACGTCGGATCGGACGAGGGATCGGGGACCGCGAGGCGCACCAGCTCAAGCCGGAGCATCCTGCCGACGGCGCTGCGAGGCAACCGGTCAAGGAACGTGATCGACGACGGCACCTCGTGCGCGCTCAGGCGCGCGCGGCACAACTCGAGTAGTTGCTCCTCGCCGACGGCCGTGTTGGCTGCGAGCACGACGAAGCCCGCGCTGTTCCCGTCGTGTGGTGTCACGCCGGCATCGACGACGGCGGGGTGTTGGGTGAGCACGCGCTCGACGTCGCCGGGGTACACGGTGTGGCCCGACACCTCGTACGCATCCGCGACGCGATCCACGATCCAGACGAATCCTTCGTCGTCGATGCGCGCGGCATCTCCCGTACGCAACCATCCGTGCTCATCGATCGCGTCGCGGTTGCGTCGGGGCATCGCCGCTTCTTCCCCGAGGCCAGCAGCACCGCCAGGTGACGCGACCGTCCGACTCAGCGCGGCGATCGTGGCAGTGGGCGCGCGGTCGGCAACGTGAGCGTGAACGTCGATCCCCCACCCACGCCGGGTGAGCTCGCGTGGATGTCGCCACCGTGGACTCGCGCGAGAGCGAGCGCAATGGTGAGGCCGATGCCGCTGCCGCCGGGTGGCCGGGACACGCCCGGAGCCCGGTAGAAGCGTTCGAACACGCGGCGCAACCCGTCGGGGGTGAGACCGATCCCGGTGTCGACCACGACGACGCTCGCCACCGCCGGGCCGGCCGTTGTCGTGACCGTCACTTGCCCGCCTGCTTCGGTGTAGGTCAGGGCGTTGCCGATGAGGTTGGTGAGGACCTGCACGATTCGTTGCCGGTCGATCTCCACGAAAGCCGGCGCTCCTGGGGCTGCCAGCTCGAGGCCGACATTCTTCGCGTCGAACTGCGGACGGAGGCGCTCGACGACCGCGGCGACGACCTCACCGAGCTCGACTCGTTCGAGATGCAGCTCGAGTGCGCGTTCGTCGGTGACGGAAAGTGAAGCGAGGTCCGTTGCGAGACGTCCGAGGCGCGCCGACTCCTCGGCGATGCTCGTGAAGACCTCTTCGGTCGGTTCGAAGACGCCGTCGAGGATGCCCTCGAGGTACCCGTCGATCGTGGTGAGCGGTGTGCGCATCTCGTGCGCGACCTCGCTGATGAGCTCGCGTCGTCGGTGCTCCGTCGACTCGAGTGCGGCCGCCAGGCGGTTGACATCAGCGGCCAAGTCGGCGAGTTCGAGTTCGTCGGGCTCCTCGAGTCGTTCGTCGTAGTGACCGTCGGCGAGTCGGGCGGTCGCGCGGCGCACGGCATCGATGGGCGCCAGGATGCGTCGTGCGACGAACGCGGCCACGAACGCCGACAACGTCACGCTGACGAGAATCGCGATGGGCAGCGCGGTGCGGAGTACATCGGAGAAGGCGCTGTGGGCTCTGGCGGTCCCGGATCCCATGCCCATCATCCGGTTGTCGAACGTGTTGGGCGCCACGACCGCGAACGTGATCGCCAGCGCGGCGGCGCCGACGATCACGATGAGCGCGTAGGAGAGGAAGAGGCGGACGTCGAGGCGTCGGAGCCTGTTCATCGCGGTACGCCGAGGAACTTGTAGCCCACGCCGCGGACCGTGCCGATGACGTCGGGCGCCTCCGCGTTGTCGCCGAGCGCTTTGCGAATGGCGCGGATGTGCACGTCGACGACGCGTTCGTCGCCGTAGAAGTCCCAGCCCCACACTCGCTCGAGGAGCTGTCGGCGCGTGAGCACTCGACCGGGAGCGCCGGCGAGGGCGGCAAGGAGATCGAACTCGAGTGTCGTCAACTCGACGAGCTCCCCGGAGCGCCGTACTTCGCGACGGCCGAGATCGACGGAGAGACCGTCGAACTCCAGCGCGTCACTCCCAGCGGAACGAGCGTCGCGGCCGCGGCGCATGACGGTCTTGACGCGCGCGACGAGCTCACGGGGACTGAACGGCTTCGTGACGTAGTCGTCCGCGCCGACCGACAGGCCGATGAGCTTGTCGACTTCCTCGGCCCGGGCCGTCAGCAGGATCACGTACACGTCTGATTCGGTGCGCAGGGCCCGGAGCACGTCGATGCCGTCGAGGCCGGGCATCATGACGTCGAGGATCACGAGATCCGGACGGAGTTCCCTGGCCGCTCTGAGCGCGCTCGCACCGTCCGCGGCCTCGGCGACGGTGAAGCCCTCGACCTCGAGGTAGCGGCGCACGATCTCACGGATCTTCGCCTCGTCGTCCACCACGAGCACACGCTGGCTGGTCACGGCGGTCATCGTACGGGTCGGCCCCCGGCCGGGGGCCGGGAGCCGAACTCCGCTCGGTGCGCGGGCGACATGGGATCAGCTGGTCGGAGTCGTCGGCGTGGTGTTCGCGCCGCGCTGCATCCCGGAGCCACTGCCGTCCATCGCTCCCTGATGCTCCCGCATCTGGTCGCGCATCTGGTCGTGCATCTGGTCGTGCATGGCCTGGCGGTCACCGTTGGCCATGTTGCGTCCCTGCCGATCGCCGGCCTCGGCCATCATCCCGGACTGCTGGTGATTGCCGTTGCCGCCACCACCGGAGTCGGCGACCGCGATGCCCACGCCGACGGGCACCGTGATCGCGAGCGCGATCGCAACGCCGAGCAGAACCTTGCGAAACTTTGTCATGGTCTCATCCTCGTTGTCAGTCGCTCAACGAGCGTCGAGCACACGGCGACGTGCCTCGAACTCGTCGGCGTCGATCTCGCCGCGCGAGAAGCGCTCGGCGAGGATTGCGTCGGCAGTGCGGATCGTGGGGACCGTCTCCTTCGGGCGGCGCACCAGGCTCACGACCGCCCAGAACAACAGACCCCAGAAGGCGACCATCAGCGTGATGCCGATGACCCAGCCCGCCCATCCGATTCCGCCACCGTCCATCATCTCCGTGCTCCTCGACTCGTGAGTTGCTCTCGACTGCTCCTCACAGGAAACCGGTACGCCATGAAGGTGCGACGACCGCGGCCATGAAGCTGGGATGAAGACGCACCCGGTGCTCCAGACGAGGCGGGCGCGCCGTACGGTGAGCGCGTGTCATCGATCGTTGGGCCTGACTCCGCAGACGAGTTCGACCCCACCGGCGAGCAGGCGCCGCCGGCCCGGGCCTCCCATTGGCGGATGTGGCTCCGAGTCGTACTGGGGCTCGCGCTCGGTGCGGGAGCAGTGTCACTCGTGTTCCAGGCGGCGGGTGGGCTCGCCGACGTCCAGGACGCGCTTGCCCGTACCAATCCACTGTGGCTCGTACCCGCGGTCGTCTTCGAGGGACTCGCCTACGTGCTCTCGGGTGTTCGCCTGCGACGGCTTGCCGGACCGCAGGCCGGACTCAGCGTCGTATCGGCGACGGGCATCGAGCTCGTCGTCAACGGCCTCGGGCTGCTGACGCCTGCGTCACCCGCCGAGGGGCTCGCGTTCGCGACGAGCGAGTTGGCCCGTCGCGGCCTGCCACGGCGGCGGATCGTGTTCACGCTCGGCTTCGCGAACTGGTTCAGCTTCCGGATCTTCTACCTGGCGGGCGCGCTCAACCTCCTGTTCATCGTCGCCACCCGGGACCTTCCTGTCGACTCGACATGGGCCCTCGTCGCCGCGCCCCTCGTGCTCGTGCTCCTCGCGGTCACGGCAGTGCTCGCCAACCGTCCGGCAACGGCCGAACGGGTGGCAGTTGTCGTTGGCGCGCTGCGGTTCTGGAAGCCGCGCCCGCCCCGACAGCAGCGACGCGCCGCCGGTGCCCGGTTCCATGCCGAGGCGATGGCCGTGGTGGGCCCGCCACGACGAAGAGTGCGCATCGCGTTGCTCTCGCTCGCGTCCATGCTGTGCGACGTCGCCGCTCTGTGGTTCATCCTCATCGCGGTCGACGCGCGCGTCGATCCCGATGTGGCGTTGCTCGCGGTCGGAGCCGGCGCGGTCGCGGCCGCGGTGCCGTTGCTGCCCGCGGGGATCGGGATCGTGGAAGCAGTCATGCCGGCGGTCCTGCACTGGTACGGCCCCTCGTTCAGCGCTGCGCTCGCCGGCGTCCTCCTCTACCGGGTCGTTGGAACGTTGTTGCCGGCCGGCGCCGGTGCGGTCTCGCTCGTCGCACTCCGAGCCCACCGGCCCGCGACCCCCGGTCATGTCACGTCCGCCGATCCGTGAGGCATCTGGGTGATCGCATGGGAGCGATCGACGAGCTCCGTGCCGCGAATTGCACGTGGATGTCGCGACGGGGTGAGGGCACGGAGACCACCGGCCGGTGCTCGCATGACGGGCGCCGTCGGATGCTCGGGAGCCACTCGAGCCAGCGATCGACCGATAGCCTCTGCGCGAGACCTCCGCACAGTCCACGACGATGCGCTGGACGGAAACGACTTCGCGACGGCGTTCGCGGAGCTTCCCCGTCCACTTTCGCGGAAGTCCCGGGTCGCTAGCTCAACTGGCAGAGCATCGGGCTTTTAACCCGCAGGTTCAGGGTTCGAGTCCCTGGCGGCCCACCAACCAATCGACGGCAGATCCACTTCTCCGGGGGGACGAGTGCCGAGGGGCCACGCGGGTGTCGCGCTCCATGATCCCGACGAGTACCTCACCGACGACGTGCACGCGCGTCTCGCCGAGATGCGCGCCACCGAACCGGTGCAGTGGCAGGACGAGCCGAACGGCCCCGGGTACTGGGCAGTGCTGCTCCACGCCGACATCGTGCACGTGTCGCGCCATCCCGAGGTGTTCTCCAGCTCGCTCGGGGGCATGGTGCTCGAGGACTCGGATCCGGAGATGCTCGAGCAGTCGCGCCGGATGCTGGTGGTGATGGATCCGCCGAAGCACTCGGCCTACCGCCACCCGCTCGCCCCGCACTTCAGCGCCCGGGTCGTCGCCACGATGGAGGCCCAGGTCCGTGGGCTGTGCGGCGCGTTGATCGACGACGCGCTCGCCCGCGGTGACCTGGATCTCTGTCACGACGTCGCCGGCCCGCTGCCGTCGCTCGCCATCGCCGCGATCATGGGCATCCCCGCCGAGGACACCCCGCAGATCCGTCGCTGGGCAGAGCTGTCGCTCGGCGGCCAGGACGACGAGATCGTCGGCGACTACGAGGGCAACGCGTCGATCGAGATGATCGGGTACGCGATGCAGTTCGGCGCCCGCCGACGCGTGGAGCCCCGTGATGGTGAGGGACGGCGCGACGACCTCACCTCGCTGCTGCTCGACACGAAGTTCGAGGGCGGCGCGTCGATGGACGACGTGGAGTTCGGCAGTTTCTTCTTCCAACTCGTCGCCGCCGCCAACGACACGACGCGCACGCTCATCTCCTCGGGCGTCGCCGAGCTGCTCGACCGCCCCGCCGACCTCGCGGCGTTGCGTGCCGCCCCCGCGCTGATCCCGACCGCGGTCGAGGAGATGCTGCGCTACCGCAACCCCGTCCACATCATGCGGCGCACGGCCACCACCGACACCGAGCTCGGTGGGCGACGCATCGCCGCGGGCGACAAGGTCGTGCTGAGCTACACGTCGGCCAACCGCGACGGATCGGTGTTCACCGACCCGGAAGCGTTCGACCTCCGACGCGCCCCGAACCCGCATCTCGGCTTCGGGGTCGCCACGCACTTCTGTCTCGGCGCGCACCTCGCGAGGCTCGAGGCGCGCGTGTTCTTCGAGGAGCTGCTCGCGAAGTGTGCGAGGATCGAGCGCGCCGGCGCACCGGTGCGCGTGCGCTCCAACCTCACGAACGGATACCGCGAGCTGCCGGTGCGGCTCGCCCACTGAGTCACCGAGTCCCAGGGGGGAACATGCAGGCCTGGCGCGTGCACGGCGTCGGCGAACCGGCCGACGTGCTGCGACTCGACGAGATCCCGGAGCCGGTCGTCGACGACTTCGCGGGCATGACCATGGCGCTCCAGGGCTGGGTGCCCGCGAGCCCCGAGCTCGAGCCCTTCACCGACTGGGTGATGATGCGCATGAGCCACGCCGCGCTCGCGCTCCCCGACGTCACCATGGCCCGGGGCCACTATCCCGTCCCGGTGGAACGCCCGTACATCACCGGCCAGGAGGGTGTGGGTGAGGTGATCGGCGCGGCACCCGGTTGGGAGCACATGCTCGGCAAGCGCGTCGCCGCAGTCGCGATCCAGCCGTGGGGGAGCCTCGCGCCGGTGACGGTGGGCATCTCGATGATCTTCGAGATTCCCGAGGGTATGAGCGACGAGCAGGCGGCGGGATTCCTCATCCCCGCGCACACCGCGTACCACGCAGCCATCCGGCGGGGGCAGGTGCACGAGGGTGAGACGGTCGTGGTGCTCGGCGCGGCGGGTGGCCTCGGTTCCGCGATCGTGCAGCTGTGCGTGGCGCAGGGCGCGCGCGTCATCGCGGTCGTCGGCAGCGCCGACAAGGTCGCCTTCTGCGAATCGCTCGGCGCGGAGGCCGTCGACCACTCGGCCGGCAGCTTCACCGAGCAGGTGCGCGCGCTCACCGGTGGCGCCGGCGTGCACGCGGTCATCGACCCGGTGCAGGGCGAGATGGGGGTGGAGGCGCAGACGCTGCTGGCACCCGACGGTCGCCGCGTGCTCTGCGGACACGCGGGCGGCCTCGTCGCCCACGAGCCGCACTTCTACATGTACAACCACACGCTTGTCGGCGCGACGCTCGGCAGCTACCCGCGCGACGAGATGCGCCGCATCAACCGTGAGACGCAGGACGCGCTCGTCGCGCTCCTCGCCGAGGGCCGTTACCGGCCGACGGTCGAGCGCGTCGTCGACTGGGCCGACGTGCCCGAGGCGTGCACCGATCTCGCGCAGCGTCGCACCACCGGCCGTGTCGTGGTGAAGGTGCCGTAGCCGCGAGCTACTCGATCGCGTCGAACGCGCCCGACGTCTGCTCGGCCAGGTTCGTGGCCAGCGTGCCCCGGGCCTTGGTGCCGAACGAACGCTCGCTCACGTCCCAGCCCGCGGACTTCGCTCGCAGCGCACCCACGGTGCACTGCTCCTTCGGGATCACCGAGAACGGGTCGTACTGGAAGATGCGCATCGCGTTCTTGTAGGTGAGCTTCTCGATGTCGGAATCCGGCACGTCGTGGAGGCTCTTCATGAGCGCCTCCGGCGACGTGGGCCACGTGGAGTCGGAGTGCGGGTAGTCGCACTCCCACGTGATGTTGTCGAGGTTCAGGTGGTGGCGGTTCTCCACGCCGAACGCGTCGTCGATGAAGCACGTGACGACCCGCTCGTGGAACACCTGCGACGGCAACTTGTCGCCGAAGTCCTGGCCGGTCCACTTGTGGTGGTTCTGGTACACGTAGTCGATGCGTTCCATCACGTACGGGATCCAGCCGATCCCACCTTCGCTGAGTGCGAACGTGAGGTTGGGGAACTTGCGGAAGATCGGCGACCACACGAGGTCGGCCGCCGCCTGCACCAGGTTCACCGGCTGCAACGAGATGAGCACGTCCATCGGCGCGTCGGGCGCGGTGATCACCAGCTGCGACGAGCTGCCGATGTGCAGGCACACGATCGTGCCCTCGTCCTCGCACGCGGCCCAGAACGGGTCCCAGTGGTCGCTGTGCAGGCTCGGGTACCCGAGCTTCGACGGGTTCTCCGAGAACGTGACCGCGTGGCAGCCCTTGGCCGCGTTGCGTCGCACCTCCTCGGCGAGCAGCTCGGGGCTCCAGATCGGCGGGATCATCAGCGGGATGAACCGGCCGGGGTGCGTGCCGCACCACTCGTCGATGTGCCAGTCGTTGTACGCGTGGACCATCGCGATGGCTTGGTCCTTGTCGTCGGTGCGCGCGAACAGCTGGCCGGCGAAGTGCACGAACGAGGGGAAGCACATCGAGCCGAGCACGCCGTTCGCGTCCATGTCGCGCACGCGCGCGTCGATGTCGTAGCAACCGGGGCGGATCTCCTCGAGTGAGGTCGGCTCCATCCCGTACTCCTCGGACGGACGCCCGGCGACCGCATTGAGGCCGATGTTCGGGATGACGTTGCCGTCGTAGGTCCACACGTCGGTGCCGTCGTCGCGGTGCACGAACTTCGGCGCGACGTCCACGTACTTGGCGGGCACCCGGCCTTCGAAGAGGTGCGCGGGCTCGACGACGTGGTCGTCGACGCTCACCATGATCAGGTCGTCGAGCTGCATCGGGATCCCCCTGGTCTCCGTGACTACGTGCGGCCAAATCTAGACCGAGTACAGAAACGGTGCCAGGGGTCGCGGCTGGGTCGCGGCTGGGTCACGACCGGTGAGAAGCCTGAAGCGAACCTGAGAGACCGGGACCGAATCGCCGGAACCGGGCGCGTCATGCCCGCCGTTCTTGCTGCATGACCACGCACGAGACCCTCCCGACCCAGACCCCGCTGAACAAGCAGCGCATCAGGAAGTTCGTCGCCGCGCTGACCGCCACCACGCTCGCCGGGATGCTGACGCTCGCCACGGGCGTCGGCGTCGCGCAGGCGCAGGTGGGCAAGACGTACGACGCATCGGTCACCGAGACCATCGCTGACATCCAGGCCTACTGGACCCGCACCATGCCCGACGTCTACGGCACGCAGTACCAGTCGATCCCCGCGGACCGGGTGTTCCCGTACAGCGAGAGCAACCCGCCGCCGAGCTGTGAGGACGGCGGCCAGACCACCACGCCGTACGAGGACATCGCGGGCAACGCGTTCTACTGCAGCAACGGCGACTTCGTGGCCTACGACGAGCAGGGCCTGATCCCCGGGCTCCGCCAGAAGTACGGCGAGTTCGCGGTGGGCCTGGTGTTCGCGCACGAGCTCGGCCACGCCATCCAGGCGCGCGTGAACTACCAGCCGAACGCCACCGTGTACCTCGAGCAGCAGGCCGACTGTTTCGCCGGGAGTTGGGCGCAGCACGTCGCCACCAGCACCGACGAGAACGTGCACCTGTCGAAGGACGACCTCGACACCGCACTCGCCGGCCTGCTCGCGCTGCGTGACCCGTCGGGCATCGACGGCTCGCAGGACGGCGCGCACGGCAACGGCTTCGACCGGGTCAGCGCGTTCCAGGACGGCTACGAGGGTGGCGCGCAGACGTGCGCCGACTACCAGAACAACCCGCCGACCGTGACCGAGGCCGCCTACACGAGCCAGAGCGACTACCAGAACGACGGCAACCTCTCGATGGATCAACTGCTGCCCCTCGTCACCGACAGCATGAAGAAGTACTGGACGGGCGTGACCACGAAGTTCACGGGCGCCACGAAGCTGGTGGCCGGTGACGCCGAGCGCGCGTCGACCAGCTGCTCGAGCGGCGACCAGGGTGTCCTCGACGACGCGGTCGAATACTGCGCCGCCACCGACACCGTCACCTACGACGCGGCCCGTCTCGCTGACGAGCACGACTCGATGGGCGACTTCGCCCCGGCGATGTTGCTCGCCACCGAGTACGCAGCGTCGGTGCAGCACTCGCTCGGCCGTGACGTGCAGAGCGCCGACGCCCGCAGCGCCTCCGTGTGCCTCGCCGGCGCCTGGGCTGCCAACGTCGGCAACGAGTCCGCCTCGTCCTCCTCTTCTCCGGGCTCCTCGGGAGACGCTTCCAGTCTCTCGCCCGGCGACCTCGACGAAGCCATCTCGGCGCTGGTCGCGAGCCGGAGCGGCAACGTCGACCGCGGCAGCGCTTTCGACCGGGTGTCGGCCTTCCGCAAGGGCTTCCACAACGGCCCGTCGGCCTGTGTGAAGTCCTCGTCGGCCGCCAAGTCGGCCGGCCCGAGCACGGTCCAGTCGGCCGGCCACCAGACGACGAAGGTGTAGCCCTCACACCTCGTCACCAGCGGTTCCCCGGAATGCCCTCCTGGGGAACCGGGAAGGGCCGGGTGCCGCACGCACCCGGCCCTTCACCTTTAACCTCGCTCTTACGCGGCACGGGTACAACAACGGTCGTGTCGGGATCACTCACGAGGTCGGGCGAAGTCATGGCGAACCACGGAACCCCTCCCGCCCTCGGCCGCGTGCTCGTCGCCGAGGACGACCGCAGCGTGCGCGACTCGCTCGTCCGGGCGCTCACCTTCGAGGGCTACGAGGTCCACACCGCAACCGACGGTGCCGAGGCGCTGCTCGCAACGGTCGAGACCGACCCCGACGTCATCGTGCTCGACGTGCTCATGCCCAACGTCGACGGCCTCACTGCGTGCCGGAAGCTCCGCGAGCGCGGCGACCGCACCCCCGTGCTGATGCTCACCGCGCGCCACGAGGTGAGCGACCGGGTGGCGGGTCTCGACGCGGGCGCCGACGACTACCTGGTGAAGCCCTTCGCGCTCGACGAGCTCCTCGCCCGGCTGCGCGCACTGCTGCGACGCGGCAGCGTCTCCGGTGAGGACGACGGCGACGTCCTGCGCGTCGGCGACCTCACCCTCGACCCGGCCCGGCGGCAGGTGCACCGCGCGGGCGCGAGCTCGAACTCACCAAGACGGAGTTCGACCTGCTCGAGCTGCTCATGTACAACGCGGGCATCGTGCTCACGCGCGACCAGATCTACGAGCGCATCTGGGGCTTCGACTTCGAGACGTCGTCGAAGTCGCTCGACGTCTACATCAGCTACCTCCGCCGCAAGACGGAGGAGGCCGGGGAGTCGCGCCTGATCCACACCGTCCGTGGTGTGGGCTACGTGGCGCGCGAGTCCTGAGCCGCACGATGTCGCTGCGCGCCAAGCTCACGATCACCGTCGCGGCGATCGTCGCGGTAGCGGTGTTCGGCGGCGCGTACGCCGCCCACGTGAGCGCGGGCAACGCGCTGCGCGACGAGACCGACAAGTTCCTCGCCCAGCGCGCTGCGGAGTTCGTGGCCCGCCCGCCCGGGTCCGGATTCTCCAACGCGCCCACGAGCACCACCGGCGCCGACGCCACGGTGACCACCACCACGGTGCCGCGCAGCCACGAGAGCGAGGAGCACGAGGACGAAGACGGCCCCGGCCGCTACTTCGACTACGACGCGGTGCAGCAGCGCGTCGACGCGCAGGGCTCGGTGACGCAATTCGCGTCCACCCAGCCCAAGCTGCCGGTCGACCAGAGCGATCGCGGGATCGCGACGAGCGGCCGGGGCTCGCAATACCGCAGCGTCACCGTGAAGGGCGTCGAGTACCGCATGGTCACGCAGGGCCTCGGGTCCGGCAACGGCGCGGTGCAGATCGCCCGGCGCGTGCAGGAGACCCACGACGTGCTCGACGTGCTGCGCAACCGGCTCCTCGTCATCGCGCTCGTCGGCGTGGGCGTGGCCGCGCTGGTGGCCTGGTTCGTCGGCCGCAGCATCACCAAGCCGATCCGGAAGCTCACCCAGACTGCCGAGCACATCGCGCAGACGCAGGACCTCACCACGCCGATCCCCGTGCAGCGCGACGACGAGGTGGGCCGCCTCGCCGCGAGCTTCAACACGATGCTGGTGGCGCTCGACACGTCACGCCAGCAGCAGCAACGACTCATCCAGGACGCCAGTCACGAGCTGCGCACGCCGCTCACCGCGGTGCGCACCAACATCGAGTTCCTCGCGCACGCGACCACGCTCCCCGCCGACGACCGGGCCGAGCTGCTCGAGGAGACGCGCCTCGAGCTCGACGAGCTCACCAACCTCGTGGGCGAGATGGTCGATCTCGCCACCGACGTCCGCAGCGAGGAACCGGTCGAGGCCGTCGACCTCGGCGACGTCGCCGGCGAGGTGGCGCAGCGTTACCGGCGTCGCACCGGTCGCGACATCATGCTCGACATCGACGACGCCGGATCGGTGCAGGGTCGCCGCTCGATGCTCGACCGTGCCGTGTCGAACCTCGTCGACAACGCGCTGAAGTTCAGTCCTGGCGGCGAACCGATTGCGGTCTCCGTGCGCGGCGCGAGGATCGAGGTGGCCGATCGCGGGCCCGGCGTGGAAGGCGACGACCGCACCCGGGTGTTCGACCGCTTCTACCGGGCCACGAGCGCCCGCACCCTGCCGGGTTCCGGGCTCGGCCTGTCGATCGTGGCGCAGATCGCCGAGCTGCACGGTGGCCAGGCGTCGCTCGAGCCGCGTGAGGGCGGCGGCACGATCGCCGTGATCGACCTCACACCCCGCAAGACCCGCTGAATCCCCGGTCCCGTTCGGTCCGCCGCGGGAATCTCCGGGGTTCTTGCCGGGTTCTCACATTCGTCCAACGTTCCTCTCACGTTGGTTCCCGATACTGAAGATGTTCCGAAAGGGCATCCAGATCGAGGCATCCAGATCGAGGCATCCAAATCGAGGGCCGGCAACGAAGAACCATCAAGCGAGCAGGTCCCTGACAGGAAGTCCTGACAACCAGATGTGTGCCGGCGCCTCCGGCGCCCCCACGGTGGCGCCGGCACGAACATCGAGCTCCGAGGGTCGTCCCCCCAACCCCGAGAGCGAGCGCCGGACCGCCGGCACCACCGACCCCTCCCTCCGGTGGTGCCGGCGAGGCGCGTCTGCCTCTTCACCGATCGTCGGCTCCGCCTCCTCCGTCCCTACGGATCGCACCAGGCGGAGCCCGGCACGATCCGGTACGCCGGGCCTGGAGTTTCAGGCCAGGGCGTCGACGACGGTGACGGCGGGGCGGCCCAGGGCAACGGCGACGGCCGGGTTCACGACGTGTCCACCGGCGGTGTTCACCCCGCCCGCGAGTTCCGGCTCGGCGGCGACCGCGCCGGCGACTCCCAGCGTGGCCAACGCCACCGCGTAGGGCAGCGTCGCGTTGGTGAGCGCGTAGGTGGACGTGTGCGGCACTGCGCCGGGGATGTTGCCCACTGCGTAGTGGAGCACGCCGTGACGTTCGTACACCGGTGCGGCGTGCGTCGTCTCGTGGATCCCCTCGACGCAGCCGCCCTGGTCGATCGCGATGTCGACGACGACAGCACCGGGTCGCATGCCCGCGACCACCGAGTCGGTGACCACCACGGGCGCGCGCCCACCCGGCACGAGCACCGCGCCGATCACGAGGTCGGCCTCGGCCACCGCGCGCTCCACCGCGAGGCGGTTGCTCGCCAGGGTCATGATGCGGCCCTTGTGGATCTGGTCGACCCAGCGCAGGCGGTCGACGTTGCGGTCGAGGAGGAGCACCTCGGCCTCCATGCCCTGTGCGATCCACGCCGCGTTCCACCCGACGTTCCCCGCACCGAGCACGACGACGCGAGCGGGACGCACGCCGGGGGCGCCGCCGAGCAGAACGCCGCGACCACCGTGCTCGCGTTCGAGGAAGTGTGCACCGACCTGTGGCGCCATGCGGCCGGCGACCTCGCTCATCGGCGCGAGCAACGGAAGCTGACCCGAGGGCAGCTGGACGGTTTCGTAGGCGATGCCGGTGACGCCGCGCGCGAGTAATTCGTCGGCGACCTCGGGGTAGGCGGCGAGGTGCAGGTAGGTGAAGAGCACGAGGCCGGGCCGCAGGTGCGCGTATTCCTCCGTCTGCGGTTCCTTGACCTTCATCACGAGGTCGGCGCGGCTCCACGTGTCGCCGGCACTCGCGACGATCTCCGCGCCCGCGGCGGCGAAGTCGGCGTCGGCGATTGACGAACCCGCGCCCGTGTCGTGCTCGACCAACACGGTGACGCCGTGGTTGACCAGTTCGTGGACGCCGTCGGGCGTGATCGCGACGCGGTGCTCGCCGAGCTTGCGCTCGCGCGGGACCGCGACCGTGAGTGACGGCGGCGTGAGGTCGCTCATGGCGTGAGCATAGGGACCTCGGACGGCGCCGACCTCCGACGCCGCAGCCGTGCCACGGCGACGGCGGTGAGGGCCACCACCCCAGCCAGCGCGACCGACACCGTGAGCAGCGAGCCGAGCCAGGCGACGGCGTCACCGACCGAGGAGGGCATCCCGCGCGCTGATTGATACGCGAGCAGGAGCGCGCTCGACCACAGCACGAGGATCCGGCTCAGGCCGGCGCGGTGGCGCCAGGCGACGAGGGGGAGTACCCACATCACGTAGGACCCGAGCACGTACGCGCCCGCCAGGAGGAACGCCGCGACCGCGGCGACCGCGACGAGTTCGGGGGTCGGGTCGGCAAGCCGCGACACCACCCAGACCAGCGCCAGCGCGGCGATCGCGAGCAGGGCGATCGGGCCGACCCACGCGAGGATGCGGCGAACGGGCTCCGCGGGCTCCGTGCCGAGGAGGTGCTCGATGCCGTCGCGTCGCGCGACCTGCCACATCGACGCGCGGCTGAGGCGATCGGAGGCGCCGGCCAGCGGACGGAGCGCGGTGAGCCCCCCGACGAGCAGGTACGGGACCACGAGCAACACCGCAGCAAGCGCGCCCGCGCACACCGCGGCGCGGCGTCCGAGGTGCACCGCGGTCCAGAGCAGGAGCGCGCCGAGCGCAAGGATTGCGACTGCCTTCACCAACACGGCGAGGGTCACGACCGCAACCGCGGTGAGCGCCCGGCGTCGCCGCAGCAGGAGCACACCGCCGAGCAGTGCGAGACCGACCAGCGCGTCGTTGCGGCCGGGGTTCACGATCTCGAGGGCCACGACCGGGTTCACCCCGATGACGAGTACGGCAATCGGGTCGCGGGTCTCGCGGGCGACCAGCACCACGGCCACGAGCACGGCGATCGCGGCGAGGCCCTGGAACGAGAGCCGCGTGGCGAGCTGGTCCGGTCCGGTGATTCCCGTGACGGCCGCGGTGATCCAGGTGAACAGCGGCCCGTAGACCGAACGGGTCGCCTGCCAGCCGCTGCCCACGAGATGGAGGAACTCGTCGTGCGGGTAGTGGGCGGGTGAGTGCACGTACGGGCTCGATCCGTACTGCGACACGATGCGCCCGTCCATCGCATACGACCAGAGGTCGTGCGACTCGCTCGCCGGCAGCATCACCGCGCCGGTCGTCAGCACCGCCGAGGCGATCAGCGTGACCCGAAGGGTGAGTGCGGCTCGCAGCGCGGGCACCAGTGCGACCGTGAACAGGGGTGCGAGGGCGAGCACGACGAGCAGCGTCCGCAACGGAGGTGGGTCGTCGAAGCCGCCGGCGACGGCGGCCAGGGTCGCCGCCACCGACACGAGCAGCGCGCCGGCAGTGGCGCGGCGCGCGGTGGCGGTCATCAGGATTCCGCGAGCGCGGCGAGTCGCGTGGCGAGTGCGGTGGGTGAGGTGACCACATCGAAACCGTCGACGACGGTGAGGTACTCGAGGTTGCGCTCGTGCAGCGGGTCGTCGCCGAACCGGTTCACGGCGACCAGGAGGGGACGATCGGCGAGCACCGCAGCCGACAGACGTACCGCGTTCACGGTGCCGAGGCCCGCGTCGGCGACGAGCAGCACGAGGTCGGGTTCGAGGATGCGCGCGAGGTCGACGGTGTCGCCGTCGGACGCGATCGGCGAGCGGGGCCCGCCCACGCCTTCGACCAGTCCGATCTCCGTGCCCGCCTCCCAGGTGATCTCGTCGGCGAGCTCGGCCACCGTGAACGGCGGCAGCCCGAGCGCGGCGGCGGCCATGGGCGGTGCCCACGCGACCGAGTAGGTGCGGTGGGGCGGGCACACCCGGTCGGGTGGTTCGCCGGTGGCCGCGGCCAACAGCTCCGCGTCGCTCGGTGGGCCGGGCTCGCCCGACTGCACCGGCTTGCGGGCGGCGACGCGCACGCCGCGCCCGCGGAGCTCCGCGGCCGTCGCCGCACCGAACCACGTCTTGCCGATCTCGGTGGCGGTGCCGGTGACCAGCACGAGGAGCCGGGGGCGGTGGTTCACGACCGCTCGGGGAACAGGCGCCGCAGCACCGCGGCGAGGTGGTCGAGCTGTTCGTCGCGGTGCGCCGCGGAGATCGCGACGCGGAGGCGCGACGTGCCGGGTGGCACCGTCGGCGGCCGGATCGCGGTGACGAGGATCCCCTCTTCGAGCAGCGCGGCCGCGGCGTCGAGCGTGCGCGCCTCGCTGCCGCACACGTAGGGCAGTACGGGCGACGGGTGGCCGGGACGGACCCGGTCGATGTTGACGCGCAATCGGGCCAGGAGTGCGGCTCCTTCCGCCGAACGCACCACGCCGACCGCGGCGAGGGCCGCCGCGCTGTCGGCCGGGGTCGACGCGGTGGTGAAGATGTACGGCCGGGCGAGGTTCACGAGCAGATCGGTGAACGCCTGCGGACCCGCGACGAATCCACCGAGGGAACCGAGGGTCTTGGAGAGTGTGCCCACGCGCAGCACGTCGAGCCCGGCGAACGCGGGATCGGCGAAATCGGGATCGGGGCCGAGCACTGCGTGCGCCTCGTCGACGACGAGCAACGCGCCGTGGCGGGCACACACCGCGGCGAGGTCGGCGACCGGCGCGACGTCGCCGTCCATCGAGAACACCGACTCGGTCACGACCAGCGCGCGTTCGCGCGTCGGTTGCGAGCAGGAGTTGCTCCACGTGCGCGGCGTCGCAGTGGTCGTACACCGCGAGCGGCGCGCCGGCGAGGCGTCGGCCGTCGATCAGCGATGCGTGGTTCAGCTCGTCGGACACGACCAGCACGTCGGGTCCCGCGAAGGTGGCGAGCACGCCGATGTTCGCGGCGAACCCCGTGGAGAAGAGCACCGCCCGCTCGGTGCGTTTCCACTCGGCGAGGGCCTGCTCGAGCTCGTCGTGCACAGGGCGCGAGCCCACGATCAGCCGGGCGGCGCCCGAGCCGGTGCCCCAACGGTCGATCGCGTCGTGCGCGGCGGCGACCACCGCAGGGTGACGGGTGAGGCCGAGGTAGTCGTTGGACGCGAATGACACGACCTGGCGCGTGGCGCCGTCGGCCGACACGGTGCCCTCGGTGCCGTCGGCTGCAGTGGCGTCGAACGATCGGGGTGCGCGCCAGCGACCGTTCGCGCGCACGTCGTCGGCCTCGGCCGCGGCCCAGGCGTGCCAGGTGCTCGGGCGGTTCACCCGGTCCTGCTCCATCGGTCCTGGCTCACTCGGCTCTCGTCACGTCGTCGAGGGCGCCGCCGAGTGCGTGCATGATGCGGTGCAGCTCCTCGGACGTGACGGTGAGCGGCGGCATCAGCACGACGACGTCGCCGAGCGGGCGCAGGAGCACGCCGCGCTCGACCGCGGCCGCGCACACCCGCCGCCCCCACCGCAGGTCGTCGGCCGGGGGTGCAAGCTCGACCCCGCCCATGAGGCCACAGAGGCGCACCTCTCGCACGGCGGCGCGCGGCGCGACGCGGTCGTCGAGCAGTTGGCGCAGCTCCTCGCTGCGTGCCTGTACGTTGGCGAGCACGTCCCACGCGTCGACCAATTCGAGATGGCGCAGCGCCACCGCCGCGGCGAGCGCGTTCCCCGAGTACGAGTGGCCGTGGTACAGGGTGCGCTCGCCGAGGTCGGGGCCGAGGAAGGCGTCGAATACGCGGCCGCTCGCCACCGTCGCCGACATCGGCAGGTACCCACCCGTGATGCCCTTGCCCAAGACGAGCAGGTCGGGGCGCAGGCCGGCCTGTTCGCACGCGAACAGCGTGCCGGTGCGCCCGAAGCCGGTGGCAACCTCGTCGCAGAGCAGCAGCACGTCGTGCTCGCGACACGCGCGGCCGAGCGCGGCCAGGCCCTCCACGTCGGCGATCAGCATGCCGCCCGCGCCCTGGACCAGTGGCTCGATCACCACCGCGGCGATCTCGTGGGCGTGCTCCTCGAGCATCGCGATCGCGCGGAAGCACTCGGGATCGGTGAAACCGGGCGCGCGCAACACGGGGAAGCGCAGCGGGGCGAAGAGCTCGGTGCCGAAACCGCCGTCGCCGAGCGACAACGCGCCGATCGTGTCGCCGTGGTACGCGTCGCCGAACGCGAGGAAGGTGGTGCGTCCCTCCACGCCGCGGTTCCACCAGTACTGGAACGCGATCTTGAGCGCCTGTTCCACCGCCGCCGCACCGTCGGACGCGTACAGGAAGTGCGGCTCGTCGACGGGGACGCGCGCGGCGAGTGCCTCCGAGAGCTCGATCACCACGCGGTTGCCGTTGCCGAGCATGGTGGAGTGCGCGCCGCGGTCGAGCTGCTCGCGGATCGCGTCGTCGAGCTCGGGGACGTGGTGCCCGAGTGTGTTCACCCACAGCGACGAGATCGCGTCGAGATAGCGGTTGCCGTCGACGTCGATCAGCTCGTGGCCCTCGGCGCGCTCCACCACGATGGGCGAGTTCTCGCCGTACGCCGACATCTGGGTGAAGCCGTGCCACACCACCGCCGCGTCGCGCGCGACCCACGCTTCATGGCCCACGTCGCCATGGCCCTGCTCGCCGGGGCCGCCCTCGATCCGTCGACCCATCGGGTCAGTCGGCGACGTGCTCGGCCCCGAGGTCGCGCAGCGCGGCGCGGATCTTCTGCGCCGCGGCATCGAGGGAACCCTCGGGCGGGTGGGGGTCGGCGTTCTTGAACGACAGCTCGGAGACCGCGTCGAAGGGCACCACGTGGATGTGGAAGTGCGGCACCTCGTCGCCCACCACCATCACGCCCACCCGACGCGGGTTCAGCGCGGCCTGCTGGGCCCTGCCGATCGTCTGGGCGACGGTGAAGCAGTGCGCGGCGATCTCGGGATCGAGGTCGATCCAGTGGTCGACCTCGGCGACGGGCACCACGAGCGTGTGGCCGGAGTGCATCGGGTTGATCGAGAGGAACGCGACGCACTGCGGGTCGCGCCACACGAACACGCCCGGGATCTCCCCCTCGATGATGCGCGTGAACAACGTCGCCATGCCCGCAGGCTAACGAAGGCCGGAGGTTCAGTGCGGGCCGGAGAGGATGGAGTCGGCCTGGGCGCCGGCCCGGCGGGCGCCGGCCACGATCGAGGCCAGTGCGAAGAGGGCCGCGGCCACCAGCACGATGGCGCCACCGGCGGCGAGCGCCCACGCGTGGGCGGCCACCAGGCCCAGCACCGACGAGCACACCCCGACCACCACTGCGAGCCCCAACGTGCCGCGGAAGGATCGGGCGAGCATGCGGCTGGTGGCGACCGGGAGCACCATCAGCGCGGCGACGAGCAGCACGCCCACGATGCGCATCGCGGCGACGACCGTCACCGCAGTGAGCACGGCCAGCAACGCGTTGAGGGCGCGGGCGGGGATGCCCGCAACTCGAGCGGAGTCCTCGTCGAGCACCACTGCGAACAGTGCCCGACCCGCGATGGCCATCGCCACCGCGATGCCCGCGCCGAGGGCGACGATCGTCCACACGTCGTTTGCGGTCGCGGTGAGGATCGACCCGAACAGGTAGGGCTGCAGGTTCGTGTTGGTCGACGACCGGCTCGCGAGCACGACACCCGCGGCGATGCCGCCGTAGAACACGAGCGCGAGCGCGAGGTCGCCGGTTGCGCTGCCGCGCGAGCGGAGGAACTCGATGAGCAGCGCGGCCGCGATCGCGACCACGAGCGCGGTCCACGTGGGCGACGTGCCCATGAGCAGGCTGGCGCCGATGCCCGCAACCGCGACGTGCCCGATGCCGTCGCCCATGAGCGACATGCCCTTCTGCACGATGAACACGCCGATCAGCGGCGCGGTCGCGCCCACGATCACGCCCGCGACCAGCGCGAGCTGCATGTAGCTGCGGTCGAACGGCCACGGCAGCGGCCACGGCATCCCTGGGAGCGTGAGCGCGCCGAGCGCGTGCATCACGTGAGCTCCTCGAGCCAGAGCGGGAGGTCCGCCTGGTGGATACCAAGACTCACGCCGGTGGCGGCCAGGTCGGCGGGTGGCCCGTCGAACACGATCGAGCGCTTGAGCACGAGCACGTGGTCGAGGTCGTCGGCGACCGCGCCGAGCTCGTGCGACACGAGCAGGATCGCGGTGTCGTGCTCGCGCACGAGGTGCACCAGCGAGTCGCGGAACAGCCGCTGCGATTCCACGTCGACGCCGGCGATGGGTTCGTCGAGTACGAGGAGGCGCGGTTCGGCAACGAGCGCCTTGGCGATGAGGGCGCGCTGCTGCTGCCCGCCCGACAGCTCGCTCAGCCGCTTCTTGCGCTGTCCGGCGAGCGCGACCGACTCGATGGCATGGTCGATCGCGGCGCGATCGACCGCGCGCCGGCGCCGCCACCACCCCTGCTTGGGCAGGCGACCCGCGGCGACGACCTCCTCGACCGTCGCCGGGAGGTCGGGCGCGATCCGGGGGCGTTGGGGCACGTAGCCCACGCGCCAGCGCTCCCGCAGCTCCGTGGGCGCGCTGCCGAAGATCTCCACCCGGCCGCTCGTGGGGGTGAGCAGCCCGAGGAGGATCCGCAGCAGCGTGGACTTGCCCGAACCGTTCGGGCCGACGAGCGCGGCGAACTCGCCGGCGTGGACCTCGAGGTCGACGCCGTCGAGGACGGTCTCCCGCCCGTAGGCGAAGGAGATCCCGTGGGCGGCCAGCGCGGGGACGGGCCCCGAAGTGAGCATGATTCTCATTATGGCCGCCCGGGCCGCGAAGTGACAGTGGGGCGCCCCGCGGCGGCGACAATGGGGCCATGGGTCACGATCACGATCACGATCACGGGAGTGCGGGGGGCCACGGGGGCCACACCCACGATCACGGGGCAACACTGCGCCGGGCGGCGGCGCGCAGCGTCAAGCCCCTGTGGATCGCCCTGGTGCTGACGGTGGTCTTCGTGGTGGTCGAGGCGGTCACCGCCTTCGTCGCCGGGTCACTCGCCCTCTTGTCGGACAGCGCGCACATGCTCACCGACGGACTGGCGATCGGACTCGCTCTCGGCGCGATCCTGGTCGCCAACCGCGCGTCGAACGAGGGCGCCCGCACTTTCGGGCTCTACCGCCTCGAGATCCTGGCCACCCTGGCCAACGCGTTGCTGCTGTTCGCGGTCGCGGGCTACGTGGTCGTGGAGGCCGTCCTCCGCCTCGTGCACGGGGACTCCCACGTGGAGGCGGGGCCGATGCTGGTGGTCGCAGTCGGCGGCCTGGCGGTGAACGTGGTGGTGTTCCTGCTCCTCCGCACCGGTGCGCGCGACAGCCTGGCCGTGCGCAGCGCGTTCGTGGAAGCGCTGGCCGACATGGTCGGTTCGGTCGGCGTGATCGTCGCGGCGATCGTCATCGCGCTCACCGGGTGGGACGCCGCCGACCCGATCGTCGCGATCGGCATCGGCATCTGGGTCGTGCCGCGCGCGTGGAGCCTCGCAACGAGCGCGCTGCGTGTGCTGTTGCAGGTCGCACCCGCGCACGTCGACCTGGAGAAGATCAAGGCCGACCTCGAGTCGGTGCCCGGCGTGGTCGACGTGCACGACCTCCACGTGTGGACGCTCACCTCGGAGATGGAGGTGGCGAGCGCGCACATGATGGTCACCCCCGGCACCGACGCCCACGCGGTGCTCGACCGAGCGCGGGAGCTCCTCCTCGAACACGACATCGCCCACGCCACGGTGCAAGTGGAACCGGACAACCATGCCGGATGCGAGGAGGTCAACTGGTAGCGCGCGTCAACTGGCAGCTCGCGTCAACGGGTAGGTCGCGATGCGCGTGGCGAGGGGGCCACGAGCCTGGCGGGGCGAAGCCGCCATGCGGCGGCGATCGCGGTGCCGAGCCCCACGCCGAGCGTCACCGTGATCAGCAGCCGCGCAACGGTCGGCGAGAGCGACGTGGGAAGTTGCGAGCGGGCGAGCGACGTGATGTCGGCGAGGCCGCCGGCCACGAACAGGAAGATGCTCGCGAGCAGGACGAGCGGCACCGCCGACTCCGCACCCTTGCGCCGCATCCACCACAGTGCGAGGAGCGCCAGGACGATGCCGCCGACCGAGTAGAGGCTCGCGAAGGACTTGGTGCCGAGGCTGTCGGTGCTCGCGGTGTAGAGCCCGATGACGTGCAAGGTCTCGGTGACGATCAGCACACCGAGCGCGCCGGCGAGCACCGTGGCCCAACGGCGCGTGCGCGACGCCCACACCACCAAGGCGGCGAGCGCCACTGCGATCGCGACATAGGGCCACGGCGACGGCGCGGGGACCCAGACGATGCGACCCTTGGCGACGACGTCCTCGCCGTTCCAGCGGACGTTCACCGTGTAGCGGTCGACCAGGTGGCGCTGCGACGGATCGCGCTGCACGACCGGGGGGTCCTGCGTCCCCATGTAGTGGGCGTTGTGGTCGTGCCAGGTGACGGAGTCGCCGTTGCCCACCTTGCGCCAGACCGGCGGCGCCTCGGGATCGGCCGACTTCGGCGGCGCCTGCGCGTTCGCGAGGTTCAGTGTCCGGTTGATGTACACCGCGGGTGAGCGGAGGTTCTCGAACACGCCGCGGGGCCCGACGCGCAGGTACGGCTCGCCGTCGTACCCGAGCACGACCGCATCGTGCGCGGTGGTGTTGGTCAGTCGCAACCGGGTGCCGAGGTCGACGACCTCGACGGTGAGGCCGCGCACCTGCGGTGTCATCGAGTCGATCGTCGTGAGGTAGTTCGTCGGTTGCACGCCGCCCACGCCGTGTGCGGACGCCGGCGCGGCCGACGCCACCAGGAGCGCGACGGCGATCAGGACGACGACCGCGAGCCGCCTCATCCGGTCTCCTCGTCCGCCGCGCCGGACGGGCCGGCCGCGCCGGACGGGTCGGCGGCGTCGGCGGCGCGCAGCGCGGCGGCGAGCTGCTCTCGCGCCCGGGCGACGCGCGAGCGGATCGTCCCGACGGGGACGCCGCACACGGTCCCGGCCTCCTCGTACGAGCAGCCGAGCACCTGTGTGAGCACGAACGCGCTGCGGCGGTCGTCGGGCAAGGCGTCGACGAGATCCTGCACCGTCGTCGCGCCGGCGGGATCGGCGGCGAGCGCGCGTGAGGGGGTGCCGCGGTCGCGGATTCCGGCGAGTCCGGCGAGCCGCCGGCGGCGCACCTGGCCGCGCACGTGGTCGGCGCAGGCGCGCCGCGCGATGGCGAGGAGCCACGTGCGGGCGGAGGCGTCGCCGCGGTAGGCGGGGAGCGCCCGCCAGGCCCGCACGAACACGTCCTGGGTGACGTCGTCGGCGTCTTCGTGGCCGACGAGGTGCGACGTGAAGCGCCACACGTCTGCCTGGGAGGCCCGGATGGCCTGCAGGAGCGCGCTGCGGTCGCCGTCGCGAGCGGCGAGGAAGAGGCGCGTGAGCTCGTCCACCGATGGCGACGATACCGGGGGAACTTCTGCGACCTCCCAGCCGACCACCTCTCCATGAGCTGCATGGAGATCCGTGACGCAGTGTCGGCCCGGCTCGACGGCGAGGACCCCGGGGTGGAGGAGAGCGCCCTCTACGCGCACCTCGCCGCGTGCGAGCACTGCAGGGTGTTCGCCCACGACGCCGAGGCCCTCCACCGGGCGGTGCGCCTGGAACCGGCCCCCGCCATCCCCGACCTGGCCCCGTCGATCCTCGCCGCGGTCGGCGAGGACACTCTCGCCACGTCCGGCGCCGGGGGACACGCCGCCGCCCGGCACGACCTCCTGCAGGTGCTCCGGTGGCTGCTGGTGGCCCTGGCCGTCGTGCAGATCGCGGTGGCGATCCCCGCCCTGCTCGGCAGCGACGCCGGCCTGCCCGTGCACACCGCCCGCCACCTCGGCTCCTTCGACCTCGCCCTCGGCATCGGCTTCCTCTTCGCAGCCTGGCGCCCGCAACGGATCGGAGGGATGGTCCCGATCGTGGCCGCACTGGTGGTGTGCCTCGCCGCGTCGTCGCTGCTCGACGTCGCCTCGGGGAACACCGCCGCGTTGGGGGAGAGCCACCACCTCACCGACTTCGCCGGGCTGCTCGTGATGTGGCTGATCGGGCGGGAGACGACCCACGCCGTAGCGTTGGCGTGATGAAACCCCGCGCTCGCCCGCTGACGCGCCTCGCCGCGCTGCTGCTGCTCGCGTTCGCGGTCGTGGCGGCGACGGCGCTTCCCGCATCGGCCCACGCGTCACTGCTGTCCACGGAGCCGTCGCCCGACGGCGTGTACGCCAAATCGCCGTCGGCGGTCACGCTGCGGTTCAGCGAGCCCGTCGAGGTGTCGCTCGGTGGCGTGCAGGTATTCGACGCGAAGACGGAGAAGCGCGTCGCCAACGGGCCCCCCGAGCACCCGAACGGGGAGGGGAGCTTCGTCACCAGCGACCTTCCCGACCTGTCGAACGGCACCTACGTCGTCACGTGGCGGGTGGTGTCGGCCGACTCCCACCCCGTCGAGGGTGCGTTCACGTTCCAGGTCGGGCCGCGCGCGTCCGTCTCCAACGCGCAGGGTGTCGCGACCACGCTGCTCGAGACGAGCAAGGGCAGCCGCGCCGTCGGCATCGTCTACGGCATCCAGCGCGCGGTGCTCTACGCATCGCTCGCGCTGCTCATCGGCGGCTTCGCGTTCGTCGCCTTCCTCTGGCCGCGCGGTCGCGGCAGCACGCGCGCCGCGTGGGTGGTGCTCGGTGGTTGGCTCGCCGCGGTGCTCGCCACGGTCGCGGGCATCGTGCTCGAAGGCGTGTACGGCGCGGCGCTGCCGTTGTCGAAGGTGTTCGATCCATCGCTGTTCGGCGACGTCGTCGACACGCGCTACGGGCACGTCGCGCTGTTCCGGCTCGGCCTGCTCGCGTGCGCGCTGCCGCTCCTCTGGATCGTGTTCGGGCGGCGCGGCACCGCCACCCGCTCGCTGCCTCCGTGGTGGATCGTGCCGTCCACACTCGTGGCGATCGGGCTGTCACTCACGCCCGGTCTGGCCGGCCACGCGTCCACCGGGATCCAGACCGACGTGGCGATCCCCACCGACGCGCTCCACGTGCTCGCGATGTCCGTGTGGCTCGGTGGTCTCGCGGTGCTCGTCGTCGCGCTGCTGCCGCGCCACGACACCGAAGAGCTCCGCACCGTGTTGCCGCGGTGGTCCACCACCGCGCTCGGGTGCGTGGTCGTGCTGGTCGTCACCGGCATCTACCAGGCGTGGCGACAGGTCGGCAGCATCGCCGCGCTGCGTGACACCGACTCCGGTCGGCTGCTCATCGCCAAGGTCCTCGTGTTCGCCGTGCTGGTCGTCGTCGCGGCCTTCGCCCGCGACGTCGTGAACCGTCGGTACCGCTCCTACGACGACGACTTCGAGGATGCCGACGAGGAGATCGAGCTCGACGTGCCCGTTGCCGTCGGTGTGCTCGCGTCCGACCTCGGCCCGGACCCGCGCGGACCGGCCCCGCGTGCGTTGCCCGATCCCGACGAGCCCGACGACGACGGTCGCACCGAGCACGGCGAGTGGCACCGGCTGCGGCGCACCGTCTGGATCGAGGTGCTGCTGATGGTGGCGGTGCTGGGCGTCACCGCCGCGCTGGTGAACGCGGCCCCCGGTCGCACCGAGGCGACGAAGCCGGTCTTCCTCACGCTGAAGTCCGACGAGATGTGGTTCGACCTCACGATCGCCCCCGGCTCGGCGGGCCGCAACGACATCCACCTGACTGCGCTACCCACCGGTGGCGGCCTCACCCAGGTGAAGGAGATCCAGGTGCAGCTCACCCAGCCGGGCCGCGACCTCCCGCCGTTCGAGGTGCCGATGCAGCAGCTGGGCACGAACCACTTCTACGCACCACAGTTCGACATCCCCTATCCCGGTGAGTGGAAGATCACCGTCCGAGCGCAGGTCAGCGACGTCGACGAGATCCTCGTCACGGGAAGGTTCTCGTTGCGGTGATGCCGAACGTCGACACCGCCAACAACTTCTACCTGGTGCTCGCGCTCTTCGCCGACGCCGTCGTGCTGTTCGCGCTGGTCTTCGGGCTCGCCGCGCTCGTGTCGAAGCGGGCGCGGGAGGTGGCAACGGGGATGGCCGCCGGGATCGCGCCGCACGCCAACCTGCTCGGCTTCGTGGTCGCGCTCGTCGTGACGACGGGCAGCCTCTACTACTCGGAGCACGCGGGGTTCATCCCGTGCCAGCTCTGCTGGTTCCAACGCATCCTGATGTACCCGCTGGTGATCGTGCTCGGGGTCGCGGCACTGCGGAAGGACCGGCGCGCGTGGATGACCGTGCTGCCGTTCGTCGTCATCGGTGCCGGCGTGTCCACCTACCACTGGCTGGTGGAGCGGGTGCCCGCCTTCGCCGAGAGCAGCTCCTGTTCGCTCGAGGCGCCGTGCACCGCGCCCTGGTTCGAGAAGTTGGGCTTCGTCACGCTGGCATGGATGGCCCTGAGCGGGTTCCTGCTCATCGGAACCCTGATGGTGTGCCAGATCGTTGGAAACAGGGTCGACGCGGGTGACTCCCCACCCGACGCGGCCGCGCCGGACGCGCAGGACGAATTCGAGGAAGAGACGGTGACGTCATGAGCAACAAGAACTCCCGGGCGGCGATGGCGGCCAGGCACCGGCGCAACATGTGGTTGATCTGGGGTGGCGTCGCCGTCGTGGTGGTCGTGGCCGTGGTGATCGCCCTCGTCGCGTCCGGCGGTAGCGACAGCAGCACGCCCTCCTCGCAGGGCGGCGGCTCGGAGACCGCGCCGGTCACCGTCTCCGGCACGAAGCTCCCCACCTACACGGGGTCGAGCCCCGACGCCGCGGTCGGCGACACCATCCCCACGCTCACGGGGCGGTCGCTGGCGGGCACCGGCATGGAGATCGCACCGAACGGCAAGCCGCAGATGCTCGTGTTCGTGGCGCACTGGTGCCCGCACTGCCAGGCCGAGGTGCCGCGCATCGTGAAGCTGGCGAGCGACGGCGTGTTCGACGGCGTCGACGTCACCGGCATCGCCACCGGCACGAACTCCGGCTACCCGAACTACCCGCCGTCGTCGTGGCTCGAGCGCGAGAACTGGCCCTACAAGGTGCTGGCCGACTCCGAGAAGGGCACCGCCGCGCAGGCCTACGGGCTCGCGTCGTACCCCTACGTCGTGTTCGTCGACGCCGACGGCAAGGTGGTCGGGCGCACGAGTGGCGAGATCGCGCCGGCCGACCTCACGAAGATGGTCGAGGCGCTGAAGGCCGGCGAGGCGATCCCCGGCGTGGCCGCCGGCACGTCCAGCTCTTCCCAGTAGGCAGCTTCTCCTCGGAGGCAGCTCGTCGGAGGAGCGCTCAGGAGCAGTCGCGACAGAGGCCCACGAGGTCGATGCGGTGGTGCTGCGTGGTGAACCCGGTGGTGCGGGTGATCTCCGCAGCCGCCGCCGCGAGTGACCGCTCGAGCCCGGCGGACGCGGGGACGTCGTCGACGCGACCGCACTCCGCGCAGATCAGGTGATGGTGGTGGCCGGCGAGGTCCTCCGCGAGCTCCCAGCGCGCGAACTCGTCGGTGCCGACGACGCGGTGCACGATCCCGGCCTCCTCGAGCACCACGAGGTTGCGGTACGCGGAGCTCTGTGCCAACTCGGGGCGCAGCTCGCGGATCGCAGGGATGGTGAGCGGCCCGGGGGCGTCGGCCAGTGCCTCGACCAGCGCGGTCCGGCTCGGCGTGAGTCGTTGCCCGACGTCGCGCAGGCGCACCGACGCGGTGTCGAGGACGTCACCCATGGCCGACGAGTGTACGTGTAGCGTCGTGGCAGTGGACATGACGGACCGGTTCACCGAGCTCGTGAATCGGCCCGAGGCCGAGATCCCGCTCGACGAGGCCGCACTCGTCATCGCCGCCCACGCGCATCCCGACCTCGACGTCGAGCGCCGCCTGCTCGAGCTCGACGCCCTCGCCGCGGGCGCGCCGGTCACGCCGGGAAAGCAGGCGCCCACCGAGCTGGCGCACCACCTCTTCACCGAGCTGGGCTTCCGGGGCAACCGCGACGACTACACCGATGCCGCGAACTCCTACCTCGACGCGGTGCTCGACCGTCGCCTCGGCATCCCGATCACGCTGAGCGTGCTGATGATCGAGGTGGGCCGGCGCATGGACGTGTCGCTGCCGCGGCATCGGCATGCCCGGCCACTTCCTCGTGGGCGGCGGCGCCGGCGAGTGGTTCGACCCGTTCAACGGGGGCGAGCGCCTCGATCTCAACGGGTGCGCGCAGCGGTTCGCGGAGACGCAGAACGCCGCGGCGTTCCGTCCCCAGCACCTGCGTCCGGTCGGGCCCCTGCGCATCCTCGAGCGGATGCTCGCCAACCTGCAACAGATCACGATGCAGGCGCGCGCTCCCGACGCGGTCTGGGTGACGCGGTTGCGCCTGCGCATCCCCGACATCTCGCTCAGCATCCGCGGGCAGCTCGCCGGCGTGCTGGGCAACTACGGCCACTTCGGCGAGGCCGCGCGCGAGCTCGACGTGCTCGCGCGCCAGCTGCCCGGCGACGGCGGCAAGCAGGCCGCCGATGCCGCAGCGCGCTTCCGCGCGCGAACGAACTGACAGCAGTTCACGCCTTTCCCGCGGCCTCGACGGGCTGCGCCGTCCGGCGCGCTCACGCCCGGTACGGTGGCCGGATGGCCGGGAAGACGCTGCCGATGTTCCCCTTGGGGACGGTGCTCTTCCCTCACGCGGTGCTGCCCCTCCACCTGTTCGAGGAGCGCTACCGCCTGCTGGCCGAGACGTGCCTCCGCGGCGACGGCCGCTTCGGCGTGGTGCTCATCGAGCGAGGCTTCGAGGTCGGCGGCGGCGACGCGCGCTTCGCGGTGGGCACGGTCGCGCGCATCGTCGAAGCCGCCGCGCACTCCCGACGGGCGTTTCCTGCTCGCGACGGTGGGCACCGAACGCCTGCGCGTGCGCAAGTGGCTCGACGACGACCCGTTCCCGCGCGCGGAGATCGACCTCCTCGACGAGCCGCGTGTGCGCGACGCGGGCGCGCCGCGGAGTTGCGCACGTCGGTACAACGCCTGCTCAGCCGGGTGCTGGCGATGAGCGCGGAGCTCGGCGACCGCGCCGCGCCCGTCGGGGCCGCCGAGCTCGACGACGATCCCGCACGCGCGTCCTACGAGGCCGCGTCGATGGCGCCGGTCGGCCCGCTCGACGGCCAGCGGCTGCTGGAGCTCGACGACCCCGTGACCCGGCTCACGGAGCTCGAGACGATGCTCACCGACACGGCGGAAATCCTCGGGCTGCGGCTCGCCGGTGGGTGAGCGGTAGATTCCGGAGCGTGACTGCACCGATCGATCCCGAACTGGCCCGCGAGCGCATCGCCGAGGAGCAGACGCGCGTGGAGGGCCTCATCGCCGGCCTGCGCGACGAGCTCGGCACCTCGGAGAACGAAGACGTCTCCGAGCTGAGCGACTACGACCAGCACCCCGCCGACATGGGCACCGAGACCTTCGAGCGCGAGAAGGATCTGTCGATCCTCGAGCAGCTCGAGGCCGAGCTCTCCGAGCTGCAGGCCGCGCTGGAGCGCATCGACGCCGGCACCTACGGCGTCGACGAGGTCACGGGCGCCCCGATCGACCCCGCCCGCCTCGAGGCCCTGCCCGCGGCGCGCACCAACGTCGACACCGAGCACTGAGGGCCGGTCTGTCCGCGACCGTCAGCCTGCGTTGCTTCGCCCAGGCCCGTGATGCCGCGGGCACCGCGGCCGACGCGTTCACCGTCGACGACGGCTCCACCGTGGGCGCGCTGCTCGACGACGCCGTTGCCCGCTACGGACCCGACTTCGCCGACGTGCTGGGCACCGCCCGGGTGTGGGTGAACGGCGACGAACCCGCCGACGGCCCCGCCACCCCGCTGCACGACGGCGACGAAGTGGCCGTCCTCCCCCCGTCTCCGGCGGCTAGCCCCTTCCTCCACCAACTGGCGTCAATTCCTGCCCACTATGGGCTCGGATTGACGCCGGTTCGTCGAAATCAGGGTTCCGGGCCGAGCGCGACCATGGCCGCGACGAGCTTGTAGGCGGCCTCGGCCGGGCCGAGCTCGTCGGGGCGCAGCAGGTTCGCCATGATCCGCAGCACCCACTCCATGAGCGTGCGCGACTGCATGCCCACACGGGTGAGCTCCCGCATCACCGCCGGGTTGCCGATCGCCTTCACGAACGCCCGGGCGACCTTCCAGTAGAGGCCGTAGATCTCCTCGAGCCGCTGGGGGTAGCGGGCGAGGGCGAGGCCGTCGCCGGTGCGCAGGGCCTGCGACACCGACTCCGCCGCGAGCCGTCCGGTCTCGTACGCGAGTGAGATGCCCTCGCCGTTGAACGGGTTCACCGAGCCGGCCGCGTCGCCGACGGTGAGCCAGGTGGGCCCGATGTTGGGGGTGACCGAACCGCCGGTGGGGAGCTTGCCGCCGGTGAACGCGCCGCACGACGTGTCGGCGGAGATGCCCCAGCGCGCCGGCGCGGTGTCGCAGAAGGCCTCCATGAGCCGGCTGGTGTTGATGTCCTTCCACCCCGAGAAGGTGGAGAGGAGGCCGACGCCCACGTTCACCGTGCCGTCGCCCACCGGGAAGATCCACCCGTACCCGGGGAGGTGGTTGCCGTCGCGGTCTCGGATGTCGAGGTGGCTCTCGATCCACGGCTCGTCGTGGTGAGGGCTCTGGAAGTAGCCGCGCACCGCCATGCCGAGCGGGTAGCTGCGGTCGCGACTGGTGCCCAGCGCCCGTCCGAAGCGGGAGTTGGCGCCGTCGGCGACCACCACGTAGCGGGCCCGCACCGGTTGCGGCGTGCCCTCACGCCTGACCACCGCGCCGACGACGAGTCCGTCTTCGCGCAGCGGCTCGATCGCCTCGCTCGCGGTCCACACCGTGGCGCCGGCCTTGACCGCGTTGTCGGCGACCATCTCGTCGAGGTCGCGGCGGCGCATCACGTAGCCGTAGTTGGGGAAGTCGGGGTGGTCGGGCCACTTCAACTCGAGCGTCACGCCGTGCGCGATCGACCGGAGGCCGTCGTAGCGGAGGCACTCGGAGAGCGGCTGGGCGAGGCCCATGTCCTCGAGTTGGCGGACCGCGCGGGGCGTGAGACCGTCGCCGCAGGTCTTCTCGCGCGGGAAGCGCTTCTTCTCGACCACGAGCACACGGTGGCCAGCCTCGGCGAGCCAGTAGCCGCAGGCCGCGCCCGAGGGGCCGCCACCGACGACGAGGACGTCCCAGACGTCCGTCATCGGGCTTGTGCGCTTGTGATCGTGGGGGCGGGCATCACACACGTCGTCACGGTCACCATCGTCGCGCGTGCACCGTCGCGAAAACCCACCGGATCCCGTACCGCCGATGGGCAGATGCCTGGGATAGCGTGTTAGAAAACCGCTGAGAAGTCACCGTCCCGTCACTGCACGCCGGAGGAGCAGGGGCCCGATGCCCAATCTCATCCCTGACTGGGAACCCTGGATGCGGCCCGCGGGCCGCCTGGTCTGGTCGATCGCGCTCTTCGTGATCGGCTTGATCGTGATCGTGGGGCTGATGAAGCGGCCGAAGCCCGAGCGGGATTCGACGTGGGCCGAGTGCATGGCCGGCGCGGTCGGCGTGTTCGCGATGATGACGCTCGGGTACGCCGTGATCCCCCACGAGTGGATCACCTTCTCCGACAAGTACCTGCAGTGGGACACCACGAAGTTCGTGTTCCGCAGCGGTCAGGACATCTTCGGCCTGGGCATCGTGAACTGGCCGTTCAACTTCGACAAGCACAACATCCGCGACATCATCGTGGTGCTCATCTACGGCATCGTGCTCGTCGCGCAGGTGGGGCTCTTCGTGGCCTGGCAGAAGCGCGGCGACGTCGCGGCGCCGGCCACCGACGAGGCCCCCAAGAAGTCGCGCTTCAACCGACCGCTGCGCCGCAAGACCGCGCAGCCGGCCGCCGCCACCGCCGGAGGGGGTGACGCCTGATGGCCCGCACCGACGCGAACCCGGCGATGCCCGAGTTCGTCACCGACTACCAGCTGCAGGAGGTCGACCCGGCGTTCCTCACCGCGTCGGTGAAGCCGAAGCAGTTCCTCCACATCGACCAGGCCGAGTGCATCATGTGCGAGGGCTGCGTCGACATCTGTCCGTGGAAGTGCATCCACATGCTGTCGGTCGACGTGATCGACGGCGCGGTCAACACCGAGAAGCCCGGTGAGGACCCGCGCGACCACGTGGCGTTCATCGTCGACGAAGACGTCTGCACCCGCTGCGCGCTCTGTGTCGACCGCTGCCCCACCGGCGTCATCGTCCTGGGGAAGCTCTCGCCCGACATCGCCGACGGCGACCCGCACACCCGCACGCCGAGGCACGGCTACGCCTACGGCGTGCGGTTCTGAGAGTCAAAGGTTTCGAGGGAGAACAGGTACGTGGCCAACGGCAACGGCACCAGCAACGGCAACGGGGGCCTGAAGGTCGCCGAGAAGATGGAAAAGGTCGACGAGAAGGTCCGCGGATCACAGGCGTGGACCGCGATCTTCCGACCGGGTTCGGTCTTCCGGCGCGGCTACACCGACAGTCCGCGCAACCGGTCCTACGTGATCATGAACAACGTGCTGTACCACCTTCACCCGGTGAAGGTGAAGCGGCACGCGGTGAAGGTGTCGTACACCCTCTGTCTGGGTGGGCTCTCCTTCTTCCTGTTCATCCTGCTCACGGTCACCGGCATCTTCCTGATGTTCTTCTACCGCCCCACGGCGGCGGCCGCGTGGCCGACGGTGCGCACGCTGGAGACGGCGGTCACCTTCGGTTCGCTGGTCAGGAACATGCACAGATGGGCGGCGCACCTCATGGTGCTCACCGTCTTCCTGCACATGGCGCGTGTCTTCTACCACGGCGCGTACAAGGCGCCACGCGAGTTCAACTGGGTCATCGGCGTCGTGCTGCTCACGCTCACCCTGCTGCTCTCGTTCACCGGCTACCTGCTGCCCTGGGACCAGCTGGCCCTCTGGGCGGTCACGGTGGGCACGAACATGATGGGCTACACCCCCGTCTTCGGGTCGTCCGTCAAATACGTGTTGCTGGGATCGAAGGAGATCAGCAACGAGACCCTGCTCCGTTGGTACGTCCTGCACGTGTTGCTGTTGCCCTTCGTGATCGTCATCTTCATGGCGGTCCACTTCTGGCGCGTCCGCAAGGACGGCGGCATCTCCGGACCGCTGTAGATCGGGAGCTGAGAACGTGACGGAGATCCCCGAACACCTGCTGCAGCGGAGCAAGGAGCGCCGAAAGGCGCTCGGCCTCCCTGTCGACGGCGACGAAGGCGGCGACGCCGCGCCCGCCGCCACGGAAGCTGCACCCACCGAAGCCGCCCCCGCCGCGGCCGCGCCCACCACGGCCGAAGGCGCCGCGCCCGCCGAGTCGGGCCCGCCGGCCGAAGACGTCACCACCGAGAGCGGCGCCAAGATCCCGGCGCACCTGCTCGAGCGGGCCAAGCGTCGCAAGGCCGCAGCCGCCGGTGGCGGCGCGGCCGCGGCCGCGGGAGGCGGCGCCGCCGCGGCCGCGACCGCCACGCTGCCGGCACCCACCACCACCGGACCGGGTGGTCACACCCAGCGCCTGCTGACCGTCGTGAAGTCGGGGTCGATCCAGCAGACCCGGGGCGAGGCGCAGGACAAGGTGCACACCTGGCCGCACCTGCTCGTGATCGAGTTCTCGGCCATCCTGATCCTCCTCGCCGGGCTCGTGATCTTCGCCGCGCTGGTGCGTGCGCCACTCCTCAGCCTCGCCGACTTCAACAAGACCCCGAACCCGTCGAAGGCGCCGTGGTACTTCCTCGGTCTGCAAGAGCTGCTGACGATGTTCAACCCGCAGATCGCGGGTGTGCTCGCACCGGGAATCGCGCTCGTGCTGCTCATGCTGTCGCCGTTCGTCGACAAGAACCCGTCGAACAAGCCGCACGACCGCAAGTTCGCCATCTCCCTCTTCACGCTGTTCATGGTGATGTGGGCGGTGCTCGTCATCATCGGTTCGTTCTTCCGTGGCCCGGGCTTCAACCTGGTGATGCCGTGGAAGGACGGGATCTACTTCGAGTTGTAGGAGCAGGGGTCAGTGCTGATCGCCATCGCCATCGCTGTGATCGTCGTGCTCGCGGTCGTGGGTCTCCTGGTCTCCGCGCGCAAGCGCTCGACCACGGGGACGCTGAGCCGCGAGACGCGCAAGCGTGACGAAGCCGCCGGCGCGTCGGCAGCGGCGACAGCGGCGGCATCGGGTGAGGACGTCGCGGCCGAGACCGCGGAGGGTCGTGAGCGCGCCGACGAGGCCCGCCAGGCCATCGAGTCGGGTGCATCGTCGGTGCCCGAGCCCGTTGGCTCCTCCACCGTTGCGAAATACGAGCCCGTCGACCTCGACGAGCTCGGGGTCACCCGCCGCCAGTTCTTCAACCGCTCGCTGCTCGCCGGTACCGGCCTCGGCCTCGGCGCGTTCGGCGTCTCGGCGCTCGCCTTCCTGTGGCCGGGCGCGAGCAGCGGCTTCGGCGGCAAGGTGAATGTTGGGTCGACGTCCGACATCCAGTCGGCCTTCGACAACAAGCAGCCGTACTACAACGCCACCGCCAAGACCTACATCGTCCCCTACCCGAAGGCCGACCTGCCGGCTGCGAAGAAGGTGCCGGCCTACACGCCGCCGATCCTCGCGGGTATGGAGGCCGGCTACGTGGCGCTCTACCAGAAGTGCCCGCACCTCGGGTGCCGCGTGCCCTGGTGCCAGAGTTCGCAGTGGTTCGAGTGCCCGTGCCACGGTTCGAAGTACAACCGGGTCGGGGAGAAGGAGGCCGGACCGGCGCCGCGCGGCATGGACCGCTTCGTGTTCGAGGTCACCGGCGGCAGCGTCGTCGTCGACACCGGCAACCTCGTGCTCGGCCCGCCCATCGGTACCAACACCACCAACCAGAGTCCCGAAGGGCCGCTCTGTGTCTGACCGCCCGCGCCTGGCACCTGTAGCCAACGGAGCCTCGTTCGCATGAACACCCGTACTGTCCTCCTCGTCATCAACGTCGTCGCGATCGTCGCGGTCATCGGCTTCCTGCTGTACCGCGTCGTCGCTTCGCGGCGGACTCCCGACACGACGACCCCCGAGAACCTCGAGCCGTTCTTCGGCGACGACGTCCTCGAGGGCGCGCACCTCGAACGCGCACTCGGCGTCGCACTGGTCGCGCTCGTCATCGTGATCGTCGGCATGCTGGCCTACTTCATCTGGGAGCCCTTCCGCGAAGACGCCGCGGCCTCCGGGTTCAAGGACCGCTCGATCGAGCGCGGTGCGATCCTCTTCGCCAACAGCCAGTCGAAGCAGTACGACGCCACGAAGTCGCTCCTCTGCGCCAACTGCCACGGTGTCGACGGGGGCGGCGGCGTCGCGAGCTTCACCGTGAAGAGCGAGGACCCGCGCTGCGACCCGACCGCGGCGATCACGCAGGACCTCGCCGACAAGCAGCCCTACTGCCTGCCCAAGCAGGTGTCGTGGGCCGCGCCCAGCCTCCAACTCGCTTCGCTGCGGTATTCGCGGGCCCAGCTGACCAACATCATCACGTACGGCAGGCCGGGAACACCCATGCCGTCGTGGGGAGTGAAGTCCGGCAAGGGCGTCCTGCAGGAACAGGGCATCTCCGATCTCGTGAACTACGTCGAGAGCTTGGGCACCACGCCCGACAAGGCCCAGACCGCGGCCGCCGCCGAGGTGCGGGACTGCACCAGTCGCTCGGCCTGCGTGGGCAAGGCGCAACTCGACGACCCGAAGGTCCAGGCTGCCGCGGCCAAGTGGATCACCGACGCCCAAGCCGAGCTCGACGCAGCCGTCGCCGAACGGGCCCAGCAGACCTCCGCGGCCGACATCGCCACCTACGACAAGGTCATCGAGCAGAAGCAGGAGAACCTGCAGGTCGCGCAGAGCTGGGACCAGACCACCAAGACGGCGACCGACGGACAGATCCTCTTCATGAACAACTGCGCCCGCTGCCACACGCGCGGCTGGTCGTACTTCGACCCAACGAACCCCCAGGCGAACCCGACGATGGGCGTGATGGCCGGTGGCGCCTACGGGCCCAACCTCACCAACGGCGACGTCAACGGCCAGTTCCCGCCGCCCGACGGCGAGGCGCAGCTCTTCGCGTGGATCAGCGAGGGCGTGCCCGCCAACGAGGCCTACGGCATCCGGGGCATCTCCTCGGGCCGCATGCCCCACTTCGGCGCAGTACTCACCAAGACCCAGATCGAGGCCATCATGGCCTACGAGCGTTCGCTCTAGGAGCAGAGATACACGTGCCTGTGAACCTCGCTTCCGAGCTCGTCAATCCCAACATCTGGTACCCGACGATCCTCGGCGTCCTCGTCGTCGTCGCCGCCGTCGTCCTCTTCGTCGGGTCCACCTACCTCCTGCTGGGCACCAACCTCGGCGCACGGCTGGGCTTCCTCGTGACCTTCACCGGCTTGGCGGGGTTCATGATGATCCTCACCCTGCTGTGGACCACGAGCGCCACGCCGCTCACCGTGCTGAAGGGCAGGGTGCCCCAGTGGAAGGTCGTCGAGGTCGTCCCCGACATCGCCAAGGCGAAGACGGAGGCCGTCCGCGGGGCGACGACCCCGGCGAACAAGGCGCCCTCCACCGACGCGTCGAACATCAAGAGCGCGGTCGACGCCGCGCTGGTCACCAAGGTGCCCACGCCCAGCGTCGAGGTGACGCCGAACGACAACCGGTTCGCCAAGTTCCAGGGGGTCACCAACTACCAGGTCCTCGAGACCTATGTGATCGGTGGCTCGAACCCGCAGTTCTGGAAGGGTGAGTTCACCCACTCCACGAAGTACGCAGTCGTCGAGTTCTGCCAGACGGCCGACCAGCCGCAGACCTTCGGGCTGCCCCCGCTGCCGCCCGAGTGCGCCAGTGGCGCCGACGCCTCGAAGGGCTTCGTCGTCCTGGAGTACGACCTCGGCTCGGTGCGTCTGCCGCCGTTCGTCGCCTTCGTGATCTCCGGCATCGCCTTCGGTCTCGGTCTCCTCATGCTCCACTGGCGGGAGAAGGACATCATGGCGGCCAAGGCGGCCGAGGAGGCAGCCAAGGCGCCCAAGCGGGCCCCCGTCCCCGACGACTCCGAACTCGCGAAGGTCTGAGCCATGCTGCGTCGAATCCGTTCCGTCGCCGGTGCCGCGCTCGTCGCCGTCGCCGCGTTGCTCGTGCTCTCGGCGCCTGCGGGGGCCCAGCAGCTCGTCGACGCCGGCAAGGAAGGCGACGGCTCCGGTGGTCTCGCCTTCGTGATCATGGTCGTCGTGATCGTGTGCATCGCCGGGTCGCTGTTCTTCCTCGACCACGTGCGGCGCAACCGCCTCCCGGAGGAAGAGGACTAGCTCCGCTCCTGCCCGTTCACGTCACACCAGCGTCGCCGCGGCCTCCCGGGCCGCGGCGATCGTCGTTCCCAGCGTGGCGTCGTCGTGGGCGAGGCCGACGAACAGCGTCTCGTAGCCACTCGGCGCGAGGAACACGTCGCGGTCGAGCATGGCGTGGAAGAACCGGGCGTAGCGCTCGTGGTCGGCCTGCTGGGCCTCGGCGTAGTTCGTCACCGGTGACGCCGTGAAGAAGAACCCGGTGAGCGTGCCGACCTGGGTGACCACCGCGTCCACGCCGGCCGCGGCGAATGCCTCACGCAGCCCGGCGGCGAAGGTGGCGGCGCGGGCCTCGAGCGTGAGGTAGCTCGCGTCGCTCAGTTCACCGAGCACCGCCAGGCCCGCCGCGGTGGCGAGCGGGTTCCCCGACAGCGTGCCCGCCTGGTAGACGGGGCCGACCGGCGCGAGGCAGTCCATCACTTCGGCGCGCCCGCCGATGGCCGCGAGCGGCAACCCGCCGCCGACGACCTTGCCGAACATGGAGAGGTCGGGGGTGATGCCGTAGCGCCCCTGGGCGCCGGCCAGGCCGAGCCGGAAGCCGGTGATGACCTCGTCGCACACCAGCAGCGTGCCGGCCGTGTTGCAGCGGCGCTGCAGGCGCTCGAGGTAGCCGTCGGCCGGGGGCACGAGACCCATGTTGGCGGCGACCGGCTCCACCAGCACTGCGGCGAGGTCGGCACCGTAGGTGGCGAACGCCTCGTCGAGTGCGGCGTCGTCGTTGTAGGGGACCACGATCGTGTCGGCCACGGTCCCGGGCGTCACGCCCGCCGAACCGGGGATGCCGAGGGTGGCCACGCCACTGCCCGCCGCCACGAGCAGCGCATCGGTGTGGCCGTGGTAGCAGCCCGCGAACTTCAGGATCTTGGTGCGACCGGTGGCGCCCCGGGCGAGGCGCACTGCGGTCATGCCGGCCTCGGTGCCCGACGAGACGAGGCGCACCTTGTCGACCGACGGGACGCGCTGAACGATCGCCTCGGCCAGTACGACCTCGCGCTCGGTGGGCGCGCCGAACGAGGTGCCGTCGGCCGCCGCCTTCGCCACCGCCTCGACCACCGCGGGGTGGGCGTGACCGAGGATCGACGCGCCCCACGACTGCACGTAGTCGAGGTAGGTACGGCCGTCGGAGTCGGTGAGGGTGGCACCCGTGCCGCGTGCGACGAAGAAGGGCTCGCCGCCCACCGACGAGAAGGAACGGACGGGGGAGTCGACCCCGCCCGGGATGACGGCCTGCGCGCGGTCGAAGAGCTTGCTCATGCGGAGCAGGCTAGGAGAGGCGCTCGGCCACTTCCACGCGAGGTAGGTGAGCACGAAGTCGGCGCCCGCCCGCTTGATCGAGGTGAGGATCTCCAGCGCGGCGGCGTCGCCGTCGAGCCAGCCGTTGGCGACCGCGGCCTTGAGCATCGCGTACTCGCCGCTGACGTGGTACGCCGCGACGGGCACGTCGAAGTTGGCGCGCAGCGCGGCGACGACGTCGAGGTAGGTGGCGGCCGGCTTCACCATCACCATGTCGGCGCCCTCGGCGATGTCGAGCGCGGTCTCGTCGAGGGCCTCGCGACCGTTGGGCGGGTCCATCTGGTAGCCGCGCCGGTCGCCGAACTGCGGGGCGCACTCCGCGGCGTCGCGGAACGGGCCGTAGAGCGCCGACGCGTACTTCGCCGCGTAGGCGAGGATGGCGCGGTCGCCGTGGCCCGACTCGTCGAGCGCGGCGCGGATCGCCGCCACCTGGCCGTCCATCATCCCCGACGGCGCGATCACGTCGGCGCCGGCATCGGCCTGGGCGATCGCGATCGACGCGTACCGCTCGAGCGTCGCGTCGTTGTCGACCTCGCCGTTCGCGGTGACGAGGCCGCAGTGGCCGTGGTCGGTGAACTCGTCGAGGCAGTCGTCGGCCATGAGCACGAGGGAGTCGCCCACCTCGTCGCGCAGGTTGCGCAGCGCGACCTGCACCACGCCGTCGGCGGCATCGGCGCCCGAGCCGCGTGCGTCCTTCGTGGTGGGGACACCGAACAGGATCACCGCGGGCACACCGAGGTCGGCGAGCGCGCGCACCTCCTTGCGGAGGCTCTCCTGCGTGTGCTGCACCACGCCGGGCATCGACACGATCGGCTCCGGCTCGCGCAGCCCCTCCTTCACGAAGAGGGGGGCGACGAGGTCGTCGACCGACAGCCGGGCCTCGGCGACGAGCCGGCGCAGCGCCGGGGTGCGTCGCAACCGACGCATGCGCCGCTCGGGAAACGTCATGCCTCAAACTCTACCTTTACCCCTTGTGCGTACCCATGAGCGCGCTCGAGGCAGACCTCAGGTGACGCCAGAGGGCTCCAGAGGAGGGTGCTGACCAGGCCGTCGATGGTGTGCTCCTCGGCCTCGGCGTCGACGCGGAGGCCCCGCTCGACCGCGGTGGCGGAGGTGACGGGGCCGATCGAGACCACGAGCGGCTGTGGGTCGGGGACGGCACCGAGCAGGTCGAGCAGGTTGGTGACGGTCGACGACGACGTGAACGTGAGCGCGTCCACCTCGCCGGCGCGCACCCGCTCCACCGCCTTCGGATCGGGCGTGGCCGCGACGGTGCGGTACACGGGCAACACCTCGACGGCGTAGCCCCGCTCGCCGAGGCCCTCGGGCAACACGTCGCGCGCCTGCTCGGCCCGGGCCAACAGGACCCTCGCGCCGGGGACCGACGGTGCGGGGAACGCCTCGAGCAGCGACTCGGCGACGAACCGCTCGGGCACGAGGTCGACGGTGATGCCGTGCGTGGCGAGCTCACGGGCAGTGCCGGGGCCGATGGCGGCGACGCGTAGCCCGCCCAGCGCGCGTGAGTCGCGCCCGCTCGGCGCGAGGCCGCGTTCGAAGAAGGCGCCCACGCCGTTGGGCGACGTGAACACGAGCCACTCGTAGCCCGAGAGATCGGGAACGTTCACGTCGACCGCCTCGATCTCGATCGACGGCAGCTCGAGCACCTCGGCGCCGAGCTCCTCGAGGCGGGCGCGCAGCGCGCTCGCCTGCTCACGCGCACGGGTGACCACGACCGACGTGCCGAACAGCGGCCGCGACTCGAACCACGAGAGGTCGAGCGCGGCGACCTCACCGATCACGATCGCGCTCGGTGCCTTGATTCCCGCCCCGGCGGCCTCGCCGAGCGTGGTGCGGATGGTGACCTGGTTGCTCCGCGTGCCGTTGCGCACCGCGGCGAGCGGTGTCGAGGCGGGGCGACCGCCCGCGATCAGCAACTCGGCGATCTCGGGGAGGTGCCCCGCGCCCATGAGGACCACGAGCGTGCCGCCCGTCTTCGCGAGCGCGGCCCAGTCGACGTCGGTCCGTTCCTTCGCCGGGTCCTCGTGGCCGGTCACGACGGTGAAGTGCGTGGACACGCCCCGGTGGGTGACCGGGATGCCCGCGTACGCGGGCGCGCCGATGGAGCTGGTGATGCCGGGCACCACCTCGAAGCGGATGCCCGCGGCGGCGAGCGCCTCCGCCTCCTCGCCCCCGCGTCCGAACACGAAGGGGTCGCCGCCCTTGAGCCGCACGACGGTGCGGCCGGTGGCACCCTTCTCCACCAGGACGGCGTTGATCTGCTCCTGCGTGAGGTCGACCTGGCCCGGCGCCTTGCCTGCGGTGATCAGCTCGGCGCCCTCCGGCGCGAGCGCCAGCAGGGCGGGTGACGCGAGGCGGTCGTACACCACGACCTCGGCGCGGCGGAGCAGCGCGGCGCCGCGCACGGTCAGCAGGCCGGGGTCGCCGGGACCGGCGCCCACGAGGTAGACGGTCATGAGTTCGCTTCCTTCGGATGGATGGTGCCGTCGAGCAGGGCGCGGCCGCCGCGGCCGAGCAGTTCGTCGGCCACCGCCCGCCCCGTGGCGAGAGGCTCGGTGCCGGTGGCCGTGGCGCGCAGCACGGTGCGCCCGTCGAGTGACGCGAGCACCGCGTCGATCACGATCGCTGCACCGGTGACACGCGCGTAGGCGCCGCAGGGCAGGTCGCAGCCGCTGCCGAGCTCGGCGAGGAACGCGCGCTCGGCGTCGACGGCGCGGTGCGCGGTGGCGTCGTCGATCGCCGTGAGCCGGGCGATCGTGTCCTCGTCGTCGGCGCGACACTCGATCGCGAGCGCGCCCTGCCCGACCTGCGGGCACATCGCGTCGAGATCGAGCACGTCGCTCACCCGGTCGGCGAGCCCGAGCCGCTCCAGCGCAACCAGCGCCACGACGATCGCGTCGAACTCGCTCGCCTTGTCGAGGCGGGTCGCCATGTTGCCGCGCAGCTCCGCGAACGTGAGGTCGGGGCGCAGTGCCGCGAGCTGCGCGCGTCGACGGACGGATCCCGTCGCGACGCGCGCGCCCTCCGGCAACTCGGCCAGCGTGCACCCGACCAGCGCGTCGCGGGCGTCGCCGCGCTCGGGCACCGCCGCGAGTACGAGGCCGTCGGGCGTGTCGGAGGCGGGCAGGTCCTTGGCCGAGTGCACCGCGAGGTCGGCGCGGCCGTCGAGCACCGCGGCCTGCACCTCCTTCACGAACACGCCGGTCCCGCCGAGCTGGTGCAGCGGGGTGGTGAGGTCGACGTCGCCGGTGGTGGTGACGGGCACGAGCTCGACCGCGGACGCGCCGGTCGTGTCGGGCCCACCTCCGAGGAGGGACGCCACCCGCTCGGCCTGCCAGCGGGCCAGCGCACTCGAGCGCGTGGCCACGCGTAGCGGCCGCGGCATCAGCCGGGGTGATCCGAGTCGTCGGGTTCGGGGAGCCCGAAGATCTCGACGAGCGCGTCGGCGTAGAGGCGCCCGCGCGCGCTGCCCGCGGCGTCCTTCACCCGAACCGTGGGCTCGTGCAGCAGCTTGTTGACCAGACCGCGGGTGAGCTGCTCGACGAGGTCGCGGGCCGCGGGGTCGAGCGAGTCGATCTTCGTACGGTGGCGTTCGAGCTCGAGCTCGCGCACCTCGTCGGCCTTGGCGCGCAGCGCGGCGATGATCGGGGCGACCTCGCGCGCCGAGCGCTCCATCCGGTGACGGTCGAGCTCCTCCGCGATGATCTCGCGGACGTTGCCGATCTCCTGGCGGCGCTGCGACAGCGACTGGTCGCCGACCGCGCGCAGGTCGTCGATGTCGAGCAGCGTGACGCCGAACACCTCGCCGGCGCCCGGGTCGATGTCGCGCGGCACACCGATGTCGACGATCAGCATCGCCCGGCCGTTGCGGGCCTGCATCACCTGCTCGATCGCGCTGCGCTCCACGAGCAGGTCCTGCGCGCCGGTGGACGCGAGCAGCACGTCGCAGGTGAGCATCGTCTCGGGGATCTCGTCGAGCGAGATGGGCCGACCACCCACGCGGTCGGCGAGGTCCTGGGCGCGCTCGTGCGTGCGGTTGGCGACGACGATCTCCTTGACGCCCGCCCCGGCGAGCGCGAGGGCCATGCCCTGACCCATCTCGCCGGCGCCGAGCACGAGCACGCTGCGCTCGTCGAGCGAGCCGAGCTTCTCGGTGGCGACGGTGACTGCGGCCGACGACACCGACACCGCGTGCCGACCGATGCCGGTCTCGGTGCGGGCGCGCTTGCCCACCTCGATCGCGTGGCGGAACGTGCGCGACAGCACGGGACCGCTGACGCCTTCGTGCTCCGCGACCGACCACGCCTCGCGGACCTGCCCGAGGATCTCGCCCTCGCCGATGATCATGGAGTCGAGACCGGCGGCGACCCCGAAGAGGTGCGCCACGGCCGCGTCGTCGTGGTAGGCGTAGAGCAGGTCGGAGAACTCGCGCGGGTCGACGTCGGCGGTGTCGGCGAGGAAGTTGCTGACGTCCTGCATCGCCGGGTGGAACATGGTGGCGTACGCGTAGATCTCCGTGCGGTTGCACGTGGAGAGCAGCACGGCCTCGGCGAGGTGCTCGGCCTTGGCGAGCGACTGGAGTGCCTTCGGGAGTGCATCGGGCGCGATCGCGACCCGTTCCAGCAACTCCACGGGAACCGTGCGGTGGTTCAGTCCGACTACGACCAGAGACATGCCCGCAGCAGCTCCTCGGCTTCGTCCACACGCCCGGCGCGGATCAGATCGAGCATGCCGGAATCGAGCGCGGACTGCCAATCGGCGTCCTCGGTGGGACGACCCTCGGACCGCAGTCGCTCCCGTGCCTCCGACATGATGTCCACCAGTGTCGCGTACTCGGGGCCCAACTCGTCAGCCAGGCGCCGTCGGAGCCACGCGGCCAGGGCCGGGCTCCGTCCCCCGGTGCCCACGGTGACCACCAGATCCCCCCGCCGGAGCGCCGAGACGGCCGTCATCGACCCCACCGAGGGCTCGTCGGCGGTGCCCAGCCACACCCGGCCGGCGGCGGCGGCCGCGGCCACCGCCCGGTCGACGGCGGGGTCGCCGGTGGCGCTGAAGGCGAGCCAGGCGCCGTCGAGGTCGGCGGGCGTGAATTCCCGCTCGTGGAGGGTCACGGCTCCGCTGGCCGCCCAGTCCCGCACCCGCTCGCCGGCTGCGGGGGCGACGACCACGACGTCGGCGCCGGCTTCCACCAGGCCCGCCACCTTGCGGGCGGCGATGCGCCCGGCGCCCACCACCACGCAGCGGCGCCCCGCCACCACGAGGTTCACCGGGTAGCCGACGGAGGCGGGACGCCCGGTCACTTGGCGACCCGGGCGACCGGTGCCGGCTCCGCGTCACGGCGCTGCTGGTAGAAGGACAGGATCTGCAGCTCGATGGCGAGGTCGACCTTGCGCAGGGAGACCTCGGGCGGAGCGGCCACCACGGTGGGGGCGAAGTTCAGGATGGAGGTGATCCCGGCCTCCACGAGCCGGTCGGCCACCTCCTGCGCCGCGTGGGCGGGCGTGGCGATGATGCCGATGGCCACCGCGCGCTCCCGGGCAATGGCGGGGAGCGCGTCGAGCGGCTCGATGACCAGCCCGCCGACTGTGTCGCCCAGTTTCTCGGGGTCGGCATCGACGAGCGCCACCACGCGGTAGCCGCGGGCCTCGAAGCGCTGGTAGTTGGCGAGCGCGTGGCCCAGGTTGCCCACGCCGACGATCACGACCGGCCAGTCGTGGGTGAGGCCCAGCTCGCGGGAGATCTCGTGGAGCAGGTGGGGGACGTCGTACCCCACGCCCCGGGTCCCGTAGGAGCCGAGGTAGGAGAGGTCCTTGCGGACCTTGGCGGCGTTCACCCCGGCGAGCTCGGCCAGGCGTTGTGACGAAACCGTCCCGATGTCGTGGTCGGCCGTCTCGAGCAGCGCCCGGTAATAGAGCGGGAGACGGGCGACGGTCGCCTCGGGGATGCGGCGGACCTCGGGAATCGGAGCCTCCTCGGCCGGTGCGCTCGGCGTCTGGCCCGTTCAGCGTACCGACCTTGTGCACAAATTCTCAAAGTCGGGACCCGGAGCCGTCAGGTGCCCACCCCCGGCCGTCGCTCCCCGGCCGCAACGGTCGCCCGCATACGCTCCGGACGTGGTCGTAGCCCTCGCGTTCGTCGCAACGATCGTTTCGACGCTGTTCGCCGAGTCGATGCTCGTCCACTACACGCAGAAGCACCGGCCGCAGGACCGCGCCTGGGCGATCTCCCTCGCGATGTTCGCCCTCGCCGCCGCCGCGCTGTCGGTCGGCACGTCGACCGGCTGGGACAACGGCACCTTCCGCGTGTTCTACCTCTTCGGGGCGATCCTCAACGTGCCCTGGCTCGCGATGGGCACCGTCTTCCTGCTCGCATCGCCCACGGTGGCCCGGCGGTGCCACTGGGGCCTGGTGCTCTTCAGTGGCTTCGCCGCGGGAGTGATGTTCGAGCGCGCCGATGACGACGGTGCGCGGCGACGCGATCCCGGTGGGCAAGGACGTCTTCGACGTGCTGCCCCGCGTCCTCGCCGCGGCCGGGAGCGGCATCGCCGCGATCGTCATCCTCGGCGGCGCGATCACCTCGGCCATCCGCTACGCGCGGGACCGCTCCGTCCCCGCGCACGGGCGCCTCGCCGCGGCCAACGGCCTCATCGCGCTCGGCACCCTGGTGCTCTCGAGCGGCGGACTGTTGCAAGGCGTCGTCGGCCACGACGAGGCCTTCACCCTCAGCCTCGCGGTCGGCATCAGCATCATCTACGGGGGCTTCGTACTCGCGAGCGGCCGGCGCCCCAAGCTCGGCGAAACCGAGGGGAACCCCGCCTCCGACGCCGATTCCGATCCCGGTACCGACACGCGGGACAAATCTCACGCTCAGTGAGCTTTTGGGCTCAAGCTCTCGCAGATAGTGGCCGATGCCACATTCACGAGCGTCCCCCGGGGGGAAGCTCGCCAGGTCCCCGGCTCGCGAGTACGGGTGGCGTGGATCCGGTTCGCCGGTCCACGAAGCCTCCCAGCCCGCCCCAAGCCCATCCGTCCTCGCGGCCGGGGACCTACTTTCTCCGCTCGGACGCTGCTCGCCGGGCCATCCCCGAAAGAGAACGCCGCCTCGCGGCCGCTCGCCTCGCGCTCTCCGCTGGCGCAGCTAGAGCTTGAAGACAAATTGCAAAACGGCGGCCGTCAGGATCATGAAGAGCAGGATGACGATGGCGATGGTGGTGCCGGGCCTCATTGGTCACCTCGACGGGAGAGCTCGACGGGGGTGTCCACGCCGGGGGGATCTTGAACTGCGCCGCCGGCGCCTTCGGGGACGAGGGTGACGCCGCTGCCCGCCCGAAGGCCGAGCTCGTCGGCGGCGGAGGCGCGGTCGAGGCACAGCGCGAGCAGGCCGTAGGAGTCGACGAGCATCACCAGCTCCGTGGGCTTGGCCTCGGCATAGGTGGTGACCCAGCGGGCCACGCGGATCTGTTCGTTCCCGCCTGGTCCGGAGTGGGCGTCGCGCACCCGCACCTCGACGCGGGAGCCGAGCGAGCAGCCGGCCACGTGGAGCTCGCCGGGATCGACGTTGAGCTGGGCGTTGCCGAAGCGGTCGACCCACCAGACCTCGCCCACGATCGTGCCGTCGTCGCGGATCTCGGGGAGCGACACCAGGCCCGGCACCAACGTGGCCGGGTCGACGGGCGTGCCGAGGTCGCCGAGGTCGACACCGGCGGCCAGATGGCCTGCCGCGGGCGACAACACGTCGCGACCCGCGAAGGTGGGACCGGGCGCCGGGAGGTGGTACTCCGGGTTGTCGAGCGAGATCACCCGCACCGCACCGCCGGCCATGGCCACCGCGGGCGCGAGCAGTCCGTTGTCGGGGCCGAGCATCACGCCGCCCGCCACCTCCACGCCGATGAGGCGACGGTCGGTGCCCACGCCGGGATCGACCACCGCGAGCACGATGCAGTCCTCAGGGAGGTACTGCACGGCGCGCACCAGCAGCAACGCACCCGCGCGCACGTCGTGCGGCGGGACGTCGTGGCCCAGGTCGACAAGGCGCGCGTCCGGCGCCAGGTCCAGCATGACGGCCTTGCACACGCCGACGAACTCGTCGGCGTGGCCGTAGTCGGACGTGAACGCGATCAGCACGGGCGCGACGCTAGACGGCGTCCGCCCGTGACGATCAGCCGGCCTGTGTGTACCGCTTGCCGAGGTACGTGTCGACGTCGACGTCGCGCACGCGGAACGACCGTCCCACCCGTACCGCAGGCAATTCGCCCGACTTGATGATGCGATAGACCGTCATGGTCGACACGCGCATGAGATCCGCGACTTCCTGCACTGTCAGGAATCGCGCCGTGGCGAATGATTGCGCCACAAGGCACCCCTTCCGTTTCCCCGCTTCTCCGCGGCACGAGCGTAGGCCCCTGGGGCTCGTGTTGCAAAAGAGCGGTCAGAGGTTGGTGTGGCCTGCGCCCGGTCCCTCGACCAGCGCGCCCGCGACGGCCGGGAGGCCGACCGCGGCCAGCTCGTGGAGGCGCTGGCGGAGCGGCTCGTACGAGGCCGGCGGCCGGCGCTCGTCGAGCGGGACCACCCGGACCGCCCGGCCACGATGGGCGGCGACGGCAAGGGCCACTGCGTCGAGGTCGGCGAAGGCCACCACCTCGATGCCCGCGTTGAGGGCGACGCCCGCGAAGCAGCGGTCGGCCACCACCAGATCCGGACGGGGGAGCGAGAAGAGCAGCTCCTCCGCGGCGTGCAGGTCGTCGTCGCCGAGGAGCTGCACGCCGTCGGTGACCACCGCCACGCCGTCGAGCCAGCGCAGCCGCCGTGCGCCCGCGCCGATAGGGCCCGACTCGCGGAGTTGCAACACGGTGGCGCCAGCATGGGCGGCGGCGTCGGCGAGGGCGCAGTGGAGAGGGAGCAACGACGCGGGACGAGCGGTGGCGAACGCGATACCGCCGCCCACGTCGGCGACCTCCAGGATCCGCGTGACCGCGTTGCCGAACGCGTCGACGGTGCGCGGCGCGGCGATGCGGGCACGCGGTCCGTCACCCTCCCAGCCGTACACAGCCGCGACCGCGGCCTCGATCTGGGCGAGGGTGAGCGTGCCGAACGGGTCGAGACCGAGGCGCACCGGCGGCGCCCCCGCCGCGACGCGTCGCATCAGCGCGACCATCTCGTCGCGGCCGAAGCGCGCACTGCGCCCGGCCACGTGCCCGCGCTTGAGCTGTTCGCCCAACGACGGGCCGGCGGGCGTGCGAGCGGATTCCCGCGCCGCGGGGAGTGTCGTGTCGGGGAGCCGGGGTGGCAGCCGGGAGCGGTTGCGACGGGTCATGTGTCGCGGCCCAGCTCTTCCGATCGCGCCGTGGCCGCCTCGACCGCCTCGAGGAAGGCGGCGCGTACGCCGTGCGCCTCGAGCGCGCGCAGCCCGGCCGCGGTGGTCCCCCCGGGTGAGGTGACGGCCGCGCGCAGGGCCTCGGGACCTTCCTCGCCGTCGCCGAGCAGCGCGGCGGAACCGGCGATGGTCTGGCGCACCAGCGCGGCCGAGACCTCGCGCGTGAGGCCCACGAGCACGCCGGCCTCGATCATCGCCTCGGCGACGAGGAACAGGTATGCGGGGCCGGAGCCGGAGAGGCCGGTGACCGCGTCGAGCTGCGACTCCTTCACGCGCACGACGAGGCCGACCGAGCCGAGGATGCGTTCCGCGACGTCGAGGTGCTGATCGGTGGCGTGCTCGCCCGCGGCGATCGCGGCCGCGCCCTGCCCGACGAGCGCGCCGGTGTTGGGCATGGCGCGCACGACGGGGCGACCCGGCACCGCGCCCTCGATGGCCGCTATGGTGATGCCCGCGGCGATCGACAACACGAGCGTGTCGTCGCGTACGGCCTCTGCGCAACTGGTGAGCGCGCCCACGACGTCGCTCGGCTTGACCGCCACGACGACGACGTCGGACTCCGCGGCCGCCCAGGCCGGGCTCGGGACGACCCGCGTGCCGGGCAACCGTGCCTCGATCACGTGCCGACGGTCGGCGTCGACCTCCGCGATCACGATCGACTCCGGATCCCAGCCGGCGTCGACCAGCCCGATCGCGAGCGCCTCGCCCATTCGGCCGCCGCCGAGAAGTGCCAACTGCATGGAGGAAGGGTAACCGGGGCCCGAGGAACGATCGCGCCGAACCGCACTTCCCCGAACGGCGACGCTCCTGCACCTCGGACCCCGGCGCACCACACCCCGTCGGATGCGGCGTACGGAGAGGAGACGCCGCACCCGCCGGCGTGTCACGCACAGGTGTCACGCGGCCAACGCGCGACGATCGCGCCGATGTCGCGCGTCGCTGCGTCAGGTGCCGGCGCGTCGCCCGTAGGCGAGCTGCACGACGGCCTGGAACCAGCGTTCGGTGAGCTCGTAGAGCACGCCGATGATGCGATCGAGCTCCTCCTCGGTGAGGTGCTCGAGCCCGAGGCGGCCGACGAGGTAGATGTCGCCGTCGGGACCGAGCGAGAAGCGCGCGCCGTACATCGTGTGGTTGCGCTTCAACAGGAACTCGTAGAGCTCGACGCTGGGTTCGGGGGGCGTCGGGAGGAAGTACACCTCGTAGCGCAGCGTGCGCTCGTGGAGATCGAAGTAGATCGTGGTGGCGTCGCGCGCGTCGCAGCCGAAGCGGACGTACCACCGCCGCAGCTCGGGGTCGTACTCGACGGTCTGGACGTACTCTTCGGCCGCGACCGGGCCCTCGAGGTGATCACGCACGAGCGCGTGCGCGACCTCGGGATCCATCGGCAGGTCGAAGGGCAGACTCATGAGGGCGTCAACGGCACTGCACCGGCGCGCGCAGCACGAGATCGTCGTAGTGACGGCGCAGGCGCGCGGCCGCGATGCCCCACCCGAACCGCGCGGAACGTGCGGCCGCCCGCTCGCGCATCGGCGTCGGGTCGTCGAGCGCGAGCACGCGCTCGATCGCCTCGGCGTAGTCGGCGGGATCGCGCGTCTCGACGAGGTACCCGGTCTCGCCGTGGGCGACGAGCGACCGCAGCCCGCCGACGTTCGCGGCGACCACCGGGGTGCCGCTCGCCGCAGCCTCGAGCGCGACCAGGCCGAACGACTCGGTGCGCGACGGCACCACGCACACGTCGGCGGCGCGGTACCAGCTCACCAATTCGTCGTGCGGTTGCGGCGCGACGAAGCGCACGCGGTGCGCGATGCCGAGCGCCTCGACCAGCGCGTGCAGCGCCCTCTCTTCGTGCGCGCCGTCGGGACCGCTCGGGCCGCCGACGATCACGAGCTCCGCGCTGGGATCACGCAGCGCGGCGAGCGCCCGCACCGCGACGTCGACCCCCTTGAGCGGTTGGATACGTCCCACGAACAGCACGACCGGGTTGCACGCGATGCCGAGGTGGCGGCGTGCCGCGACGCGGTCGCCGGGTTGGAAGACGTGGTGGTCGACGCCGGGGGCGATGATCTCGATGCGCTCGGGATCGGCGCCGTAGTAGCGCACGAGCTGGTCGCGCTCGTCGAACGTTGACGCGACGACGAGGTCGGCGCAGCGCACCACCTCCGCCTCGACGCGCGGTCGCAGCGCGACGCCGTCGGCGAGACCCACCTCGGCCTTCACGCGGTCGAGGGTGTGGAACGTGGTGACGAGCGGCAGGTCGAGCTCGTGCTTGAGGCGGTGGCCGACCGCGCCCGACACCCAGTAGTTCGCGTGCAGCAGCCCGTACTCGGTGCCCGTGCGTTCGATGTAGGCGCGGGTGGCGTCGCAGAAGTCGCCGACGATGTCGGGGAGGAGGTGCTTGTCGACGGGGCGCGCGGCCCGGCCTCCACGTGGAGCACCCGGAAGCCCGGCTCGACGAGCACCGACTCGGCGTGGTCGGAGTGCTCGGCCCGCGTCAGGACATCGACCGCGACCCCGGCCCGCGCCAGTGCGGAGGCCAGGGACCGGACGTACACGTTCATTCCGCCACCGTCGCCGGTGCCCGGTTGGGCGAGCGGCGAGGTGTGCACGCTCAGCATGGCCACCCGTTGCATAGCGGTGCGATCCTACCGGTCGGCTCTGCTGACCGGTCCGGGTCGGCGTGGAATCGGCGTGGGATCGGCGCGGAGGCGGGCTACTGCCGGGTGCGGGCGAGCTGCAGGTCGATGGCGTCGATCACCGTGAACAACCTGCGGCGCTGGTCGGAGACCTCGCGCTCGAGCCCCCGCAGGCCCTCGATCGCACCCCGGACCTCGTCGTCGCCGAGCAGGGTGACGTTGGCGAGGATGCCGTCGAACCGGGCGAGGTTGGGTGCCCACTCGCTCTCGTGCTCGGGCGCCATCTGCTGAGGGATGCGGCTGGTGGCCGGGTTCCCCCGGGGACCGCTGTCGGCGAGGATGCGCGGGAGGTCGTCGATCAGGTCGCCGAGCGTGCGTCCGCTGGCGCGCCGGTCGAGCTCGGCCTCGAGGATGTCGATGCGGGCCTGGGTGAGCCGGCGGACGTAGGAGACCTCGGTCTCGAGCTCGAGACACTCCGCGTGCTTCGTGCGCAGCTCGGCCTCGGGCAGGCCCTCGAGTCCCTCGCTGTAGGCGGGGTCGAGGACCAGGGCGCTGCGTGGGTGCCGTTCGGCCATGGGCGGGTGCCTCCGTGATGGGTCGCCGTTGACTGGAGTCTCGTCGACCGGGTCGCCGCGGTCACGAGCGGCTGCGGAGGTTGTCGCCTCAGCAGCCCGCGGACTTGAGCGTGGGGTACGGATCGGTACGGCTGCCGTTGGCGCCGCCGATGCGGATCTCGAAGTGGAGGTGCGGGGCACTCGTGTTGCCCGTCATGCCCGTGAGGCCGATGACCTCACCCTGGGCGACGTCGCGGGGTCCACCGACGTACTGCGACAGGTGGGCGTAGAAGTAGGTGTTGCCGTCGGCGGCGTCGACGTAGGCCTCGTTGCCGCCGGCGCCGTCCATCGGCATGAACCAGACCTTGCCGGCCTTCACCGCCACGACCGGGGTGCCGTTCGGCACGAACATGTCGATACCGGGGTGGCCGCCGGGGCCGCCGTAGTCGTCGCTGTAGGCCGCGCCGGCGACCGGGCACTGGAACGAGCCGACCACCGGGGCGGCGATGATCTGCCCGGCGCCGCCGTTGCTGACCACCTGCTGGGCTGCAAGGGCGGCCTTCTCCCGCTCGAGCTCGGCCTTGCGGGCAGCCTCGGCCTGGGCGATCTCGGCGTCGAGCTTCGACTGCAGCTCGTCGACGGCCTTCTGCACGTCGGTCTGCTTCGACTGCAGGTCCTTGAGCCGGGCGTCGGCCTGGGAGCTGATCTGCTTCTGGGCCGCCTCCTCCTTCTGGAGCTCCTGTTGCTGCTCCTTCAGGTCGGCGTTGAGGGCGGCGAGCTGCTTCACGACGTCGTTGTCGGTCTGGTTGGCGTGATCGAGCAGCTGCTGGCGACGGATGGCGTCGATCGCCGACGACCCGTCGAGGAGGGTCTCGAGGTCGTTGGTGTTGGAGTGCGTGTAGGCGAACCGCGCCCGCTCCCGTGCGATCGCCTGGAGCTGCGCCGCCTTCTCCTTGCCCGCGTCGATCTGCGTCTCCAGCTGCTGGATGTGCGACTCGGTGGCCGCGAGCTTCTGGTCGGCGGCCGAGAACTCGGACGCCGCCTCGTTGGCCGCGTTCCGGGCGTCGGTCAGCGCCTGGCGGGCGCTGTCGAGGTCCCCCTGCGTGTCGGCACCGGCGCCCGCAGCCACTGCCGCTGAGAGGAGGCAGCAGGCGATCACGAGGGCGAGCAGGCGGCGGACGGGAACCATCGTCTCCAGAGGGCGGGAGTCCGGGGTTCGGAAACCCGGCGGATCGGGGAACGGTAGCAGGTAGGTTTGGCCAGGGGGGGTTGGCCACGACCGGTCCTAACCGTACCAAATCAGTCATGAGGAGTGCGAGATGCCCCGCTACGAATTGCCCCCGCTCGACTACGACTACGCGGCCCTCGAGCCGCACCTCTCGGCCCGGATCGTGGAGCTCCATCACGACAAGCACCACGCGGCCTACGTCGCCGGCGCCAACACCACCCTCGAGAAGCTCGCAGAAGCCCGCGAATCGGGCGAATTCGCCACGATCAACCAGCTCGAGAAGAACCTGGCCTTCCATGTGTCGGGCCACGTGCTGCACTCGCTGCTCTGGAAGAACCTGTCGCCCGACGGCGGCGGCACGCCCGAGGGTGAGCTGGCCGCGGCGATCGACGAGTCGTTCGGGTCCCTCGACGCCTTCCGCAAGCAGTTCGACGAGGCCGCTCTCGGCGTGCAGGGCTCCGGCTGGGCCGCGCTCGCCTGGGAGCCCACGGGCCAGCTGCTCGTCGTCGAGCAGGTCTACGACCACCAGAGCAACCTCGCCCAGGGTGCGCCTCCGCTGCTGGTGCTCGACATGTGGGAGCACGCCTTCTACCTGCAGTACGAGAACGTGAAGGGCGACTGGGTCAAGGCCTTCTGGAACCTCGTGAACTGGCCCGACGTCGCGTCGCGGTTCGCGGCTGCGTCGGCGCTCGGCGCACTCGTCTGATCCCACACGCGCAAACCCGTTGCACGAGCAGGCATCGTGGCGCACGGTTCGGATAGCCTGCGCGCGAAGTACGCCGTAGCAACGCCGCCGAGCTGTGTAGCCGGGGCGTGTGGAAGGGGAGCCCGGGCGTGTCCGTGTACCTGCCGATCCTCATCATGATCGTGCTCGTATTCCTGTTCGCGGCAGGCTCGTTCGTGGCGTCCACCTATCTCGCCCCGCGGCGGCCCACCTCCGCGAAGGAAGCTCCGTACGAGTGCGGCATCGTCCCCGAGTACGAGCCGGCCGAGCGCTTCCCGGTGAAGTTCTACCTGGTCGCGATGGCCTTCATCGTCCTCGACGTGGAGATCATCTTCCTCTATCCGTTCACCACGGTGCTGCGCTCGCTGGGCGCGTACGGCTTGTTGGTCATGGGTTTCTTCCTGCTCGTGCTCCTCGTGCCCTTCGCGTACCTCCTCTCCACCGGCGCGCTCGACTGGGGACCGATCAAGCAGGTCGTCTCGCGTGCCGGCACCACCATCCTGCGCGCCGCGGGTGCGCCGGGGCGCGAGGGACTCGACCCGGCCGACCTGGCCACCGCCGCACGCGACGACTCCGAGAGGGCTGCGTAGATGGGGCTCGAAGCCGTTCCGCACAATTTCCTCACGGGGAAGGTGGAAGACCTCGTCAAGTGGGCCCAGCGCAACTCGGTGTGGCCCGCCACCTTCGGCCTCGCCTGCTGCGCGATCGAGATGATGGCCGCCGGCGCCGCGCACTACGACCTCTCGCGGTGGGGCATGGAGATCTTCCGGGCGAGCCCGCGTCAGGCCGACCTCATGATCGTCGCCGGGCGCGTCAGCCAGAAGATGGCACCGGTGCTGCGCCAGGTCTACGACCAGATGGTCGAGCCCAAGTGGGTCATCTCCATGGGCGTCTGCGCGAGCAGCGGCGGCATGTTCAACAACTACGCGATCGTGCAGGGTGTCGACCAGATCGTCCCCGTCGACGTCTACGTGCCGGGCTGCCCGCCCGGGCCCGAGACGCTCATGCACGGCATCCTGACCCTCGGCGACGAGATCAAGAGCGGCGAGATCATGAAGCGCCGCGCCACCTCCCGTAGCGGTGGGGCCGGGATCACGATCGACCAGCTCGACGGCACCCCGTCGGCGGTCTGAGGGACCCGAGCGCGCGATGCCCGACGAAGCAGCCCAGGCTCCCGAAGACGAACAAGAGGTCGCGCCCGTGCCGATCGGCGACGAGGTCGCGGCCGCGGTCGTGGAGCAGTTCCCCGGCACGGTGTTCGTCGACTCGCACGGCCAGGCGGTCGTGCACGTCGCGCGCGAGTCATGGCACGAGGTCGCGGTGTTCCTGCGCGACAGCGAGCGCTTCACGCAGTGCATGGACGTCACCGCGGTCGACCACCTCGTCGACGAGGCGCGCTTCCTCCCCGACGGCGTCGCGCCGGAGCGGTTCGAGGTCGTGGCCAATTACCTCTCCCACCCGCGCAACCGCCGTATCCGCGTGATCGCGCAGGTGCCGGCCGACGACACCACGATCGCGAGCCTGGTCGACCTCTGGGCCGGCATGTCGTTCCCCGAGCGCGAGGTCTGGGACCTCTACGGCATCACCTTCGAGGGACATCCCGAACTCACCCGCATCCTGATGCCCGACGACTGGCCCGATCACCCGCTGCGCAAGGACGACGCGCCGGCCCGGGTGCCCGTGACGTTCAAGGGCGACCCGAGCCCCCGATGAGTGCATTCGTGAGCGAAGCATGAGCGAACGGATCGAGACCTCCGACCAGAACGCCGAGCAACGGCGGCTCGAGGCGCAGACCGACGAGGGCGCGCAGCTGCTGCAGCCCCTCACCGGCGACGCGGCCGAGAAGGAATTGGTGTTGACGGGCGGCCCGTGGCCCGACCGCGACGACACCATGATCATCAACATGGGGCCGCAACACCCGTCCACCCACGGCGTGCTGCGCATCATGATGGAGCTCAACGGCGAGACGGTGCTGCGCGCCAAGCCGGTCATCGGCTATCTGCACACCGGCATGGAGAAGACCGGTGAGGACCTGTCGTACGTGCAGGGCTGCACGAACGTCACCCGCATGGACTACGCGTCGCCGCTGTCCAACGAGCTGGTGTTCTCGCTCGCGGTGGAGCAGCTCCTCGACCTCGAGCTGCCCGAGCGCGCCACGTGGATCCGCATGCTCATGGTCGAGCTGAACCGCATGTCGTCGCACCTGCTCTTCCAGGCCACCAACGGCATGGACGTCGGCGCGCTCTCGATGATGATCTACGGCTGGCGTGAGCGCGAGCGCGCGCTGCGTGTGCTCGAGCAGATCACCGGTCTGCGCATGAACCACAACTACATCCGTCCCGGCGGCGTCGCCGCCGACCTGCCCGACGGGTGGGAGGACGACGTGCTCGGCCTCTGCGACCTCGTCGAGGAGGGCGTGTCGGAGTACGACGAGCTGCTCACCGACAACCCGATCTTCCGTGAGCGCACTGTCGGCGTGGGCGTGATCACCACCGAGGAGGCGCTCGCGCTCGGCGCCACCGGCCCGATCCTGCGCTCCACCGGCTTCGCCTGGGACCTGCGCCGCGCGCAGCCGTACCTCGCGTACGACGACGTCGACTTCGACGTGATCTACACGCCCAACGGCGACGTCTTCGACCGCTACCAGATCCGTCTCTACGAGATCCTCGAGTCGGTGAAGATCGTGCGCCAGTGCGTCGCCAAGATGCCGAAGGGCGACTACCGCATCCAGGACCGCAAGGTCACCCCGCCGCCGCGCGCTCGCATCGACGAGTCGATGGAGGCGCTCATCCACCACTTCAAGCTCTTCACGGAGGGCTTCCGCGTCCCGCCGGGCGAGACCTACTCGGTGGTCGAGTCGCCCCGGGGCGAGATCGGTTGCTACATCGTGTCCGACGGATCACCGAAGCCGGTGCGCATGCACATTCGCGGCCCGTCCTTCTACAACCTCCAGTCGATGGATGCGATGGTGCCCGGCTGCATGTTCGCCGACGCCGTGGCGATCGTGTCGAGCATCGACCCGATCATGGGGGAGGTCGACCGCTAGTGCCGTTCAGCCCGTCCAACCTCGAGACCGCGCGCGAGATCCTGGCGCGGTACCCGCAGAAGAAGTCTGCCGTGCTCCCGCTCCTGCACCTCGCGCAGGACCAGGACGGCTACGTCACCCCCGACGCGATCGAGGAGGTGGCGGAGCTGCTCGACCTCACGCCCGCGTTGGTGCTGGGCACGTGCAGCTTCTACACGATGTTCAAGCGCGAGCCGGTCGGCAAGCTCCTCGTGTCGGTGTGCACGAACGTGAGCTGCCTGGTCAACGGCGGTCCCGATCTGCTCACGCACCTCGCGGACCACTACGCCGACGACCCCGACGTCACCGTCGAAGAGGTCGAGTGCATTGCCGCGTGCGACCTCGCGCCGGTGCTTCAGGTCAACTACGAGTTCCACGGTCCGCTCACGGGCGACACCGCGGTCGAGCTCATCGAGGCGTACAAGCGCGGCGACCGCGTCGCGCGACGATCTCCGGCACCGCGATCAGCTCCCTGAAGTCGGCCGGTTCGAGCGGAGGCACGGCCTGATGGCAGCACAGGAGCTCCGCGTCGTCACCAAGTTCCTGCGGGAACGCCCCGACGACTCCTTCACGATCGAGGCCGCACTCGGGAACGGTGCCTACGACGCGCTGCGCAAGGCGCTCACGATGGCCCCCGACGCCATCGTCGCCGAGGTCACCACCTCCGGTCTGCGCGGCCGCGGCGGCGCGGGCTTCGGCACCGGCCAGAAGTGGTCCTTCCTGCCGAAGGACGTCTTCCCGCGCTACCTCGCGGTCAACGGCGACGAGGGCGAGCCGTCCACCTTCAAGGACCACATGCTGGTGGAGGGCGACCCGCACCAGTTGATCGAGGGCGTGATCATCACCGTGTTCGCGATCCAGGCGCACCACGCGTTCATCTACCTGCGCGGCGAGTTCGGTCTCGGCGCCGAGCGCCTGGGCAAGGCGCTGCAGGAGGCCTACGACCGCGGCTTCGTCGGCAAGGACATCCTCGGGTCGGGCTACGACCTCGAGATCATCCTGCACCGCGGCGCCGGTTGCTACATCGCCGGCGACGAGACGGGCCTGCTCTCGAGCCTCGAGGGCGAGCGCGCGATGCCGCGAATCAAGCCGCCGTTCCCGGCGGTGCAGGGCGTGTACGCCGCGCCCACGATCGTCAACAACATCGAGACGATGTCGACGGTGCCACACATCATCAACAAGGGTGGTGAGTGGTACGCGTCGATGGGCGTCAACCGCTCCACGGGCACCCGCATCTTCTCCGTGTCGGGCAACGTCGAGAAGCCCGGCAACTACGAGATCGAGCTCGGCACCACCTTTCGCGAGCTGATCTACGGCCTCGCGGGCGGCGTCAAGGGTGGCAAGGAGCTCGGTTTCTTCATCCCCGGTGGCGCATCCGCTCCGTGGCTGCGCGAGGAGCACCTCGACGCGCCGCTCGACATGGACTCCGTGCAGAGCGAGCTCAAGACGATGCTCGGCTCCGGGGCGATCATGGTGTTCGACGAGACCGTCGACCCGCTGCTCGTCGCGTGGCGGCTCTCGAAGTTCTTCGCCCACGAGTCGTGTGGCAAGTGCACGCCGTGTCGTGAGGGCTCCGGCTGGATCGAGAAGGTCCTCTACCGGATGGCCCACGGCTACGGCCGCCCCGAGGACATGGATCTCCTCCTCGGCTTCGGCAACAACCTGGCGCCCGGCCTCTCGTGGCCGCCGGGGATGACCACCATCTGCCAGCTCGGCCCGTCGACGATGTCGCCGGTCGTGAGTCTGCGCAACTACTGGTACGACGAGATCAAGGAGCGCCTTGCGGCCGACGCGGCGCGCCGGGGTTCGATCGAGGTGCGAGCGGCGGTATGAGTACTGACGCAGTCCCCATGAGCCAGTGGCCGTCGAACCAGCGGTACGTGATCCCGGTCGCGCCCGGTCCCGACGTCGTCACTGTCACCATCGACGGCAAGACGGTGCAGGCGCCGCGCGGCGAGTTGCTGATCAAGGTCGCCCAGGAGCACGGGTCCTACATCCCGCGGTTCTGCTGGCACGAGCGCATGAAGCCGGTCGGCATGTGCCGCATGTGTCTCGTCGAGGTCGAGGGCATGCGCGGCATGCAGATCTCGTGCGCCACGCCCGTCTCCGACGGCATGGTCGTCAACACGCAGTCCGACAACGTCAAGGCCGTCCAGGACGGCGTGCTCGAGTTCCTGCTCATCAACCACCCGCTCGACTGCCCGGTGTGCGACCGCGGCGGCGAGTGCCCGCTGCAGGACCAGACGCTCGCGTTCGGTCCCGGCGAGTCACGCTTCGTCGAGGAGAAGCGGCACTTCGAGAAGCCGATCCCGATCAGCGACCTCGTGCTGCTCGACCGCGAGCGGTGCATCCAGTGCGGCCGCTGCACGCGCTTCGCCGAGGAGATCGGCGGCGACCCGCTCATCAGCTTCGGTGGCCGGGGCGGCAACACCTACGTCACCACCTTCCCCGACGAGCCGTTCTCCTCCTACTTCTCGGGCAACACGGTGCAGATCTGCCCGGTCGGCGCGCTCACCGCGAGCAGCTACCGCTTCCGGGCACGCCCGTGGGACCTCCAGTCGGTCGAGACCTCCTGCACCACCTGTTCGGTCGGGTGCCGTGGTGCGCTGCAGTCCACGTCGAACCGCATCGTGCGCCTCCTCGGGGTCGACTCCGAGCCGGTCAACCAGGGTTGGCTCTGCGACAAGGGCCGCTACGGCTACGAGTGGGTGCACTCCGACGACCGCGTGCGCGTGCCGATGGTGCGCAAGAACGGCGAGCTCGTGGAAGTGTCGTGGCCCGAAGCGCTCGACGCCGCGGCCGAAGGCCTCCGCCGCGCTCGCGACGACCACGGTCCGCAGTCGGTCGCGGTGATCGGCGGCGCGCGCGGCACCAACGAGGACGCCTACGTGTGGGCCAAGCTCGCCAAAGGCGTGCTCGGCACCGACAACGTCGACGCCCAGCTCGGCGACGGCCTCCCGGCCGAGGTCGTGCTCGGCCTGCCGCGTGCGACCATCGCCGACGTCGAGCGCGCCGCCGGGATCATCCTGCTCGCGCCCGACCTCAAGGAAGAGCTACCGGTCCTGCACCTGCGCGTGCGCTGCGCCGCGGTGGAGCTGCAGGTGCCCGTGATCGAGATCGCGCCGCGGGCCACCGGACTCGAGGCCGATGTCGCGGCAGTGTTGCGGCACGCGCCGGGAGATGCCGGCACGATCACCGAGCAGCTCGCCTACGCGCTCGCCGGCGGGGTCACCGCTTCGGGCAGCGCGTCGCTCGAGAAGGCTGCGCAGGCGTTCGACGGTCGCGAGGGCGACATCGTCGTGATCCTCGGTCGCCAGTCGGTGGCCGAGTCGCCGGCCGCGATCCTGCAGGCGGCGGCTGCACTCGCGGCGCTGCCGAACGTGAAGTTCCTCTCGGCGCTGCGCCGGGGCAACGTGCGCGGCGCGCTCGACCTCGGCCTCGCCCCGGGCTTCCTGCCCGGGCGCGTCACCCTCGACGCCGGCCGTGAGCACTACACCGCGGCGTGGGGTTCCGCGCCCACCGAGCGTGGGCTCGACACCTCGGGCATCCTCACCGCCGCTTCGGCCGGCACCATCTCGGCGCTGGTCCTGCTCGGCGCCGACGTGCTCGAGGACTACCCCGACCGCATCCGCTCCCGCTCGGGGCTCGACGGCGTCGGTTTCCTCGTGGCGGTAGGCGCGTTCTGCGCCGATGCCGCGGTGAACGCCGACGTGTTCCTGCCCACCACGGTGTGGGGCGAGAAGTCGGGCAGCAGCACCAACCTCGAAGGGCGGGTGCAGCGCCTCGCGCTGGCTCATCACGCCCGAGGGCACCACGATGGACGACTGGCGCATCGCGGCCGAGCTCGCGGCGCGCCTCGGCACCGACTTCGGCCTGTACTCCGTGGAGGAGGTGCAGGAGGAGATCGCCCGGGTCGCCCCGGCCCACCAGGGCGTCACGCCCGAGTTGTTGCGCCGGGCGCGCGACGGCGCGGTGCTGCCGATCGCCGAGCACCCCGACGAGCTCGTCTTCGAGGCGCCCAAGGCCTTCGCCAGCGGCCCCTCGTGGGAGCCCATCGCGCCGTCCACGCTCGAGGCGGCGGAAGAGGCGGACATCACGACCACCGCCGGTGACGGCGAGGGCGACGCCGACGAAGCCGCCGTACCGGAGGCACCGACCACCTCGTCGCCCTCCCTGCCTGCGCTCCACGTGTGGGACCGCACCGCACCGGCCCCGGCCACGCTGCCGCCCGACGCGTACAGTCTCCGCCTCGTGGCCGCCCGCACCCTCTACGACGCCGGACGCACCGCCGCGTCGAGCCCGAGCATCGCGCCGCTCGCGCCCGGCGCATCGCTCACCGTCCACCCCAACGACCTCGCCCGCATCGGCGTGCAGTCCGAGGGTGACGACGTACGCGTCACCAGTTCGTGTGGCACGGTCACGCTGCCGGTGCGGGCCGACGCCGCCACTGCGCCGGGCACCGCGTTCATCGCGTTCGCCCAGGGCGGCACGGTGGGCGCGGCCGACGTGATCGACATCGAATCCGTGGTCACCGAGCTCCGCGTCGAGACGGTGCGGTGAGGAGAAGCTCGTGAACCTCCTGCTCGCCCTCACCGACCCCATCTACGACGGTGACATCGACTTCACCGTGTTCCTGATCATCCTCGGCAAGGTGCTGTTCGTCTTCATCCTGCTCCTGCTGTCGGTGCTCATGTACATCTGGTTCATGCGCAAGGTGATCGCGCGGTTGCAGAACCGCGTCGGTCCCACGCGCGCGGGGCCCTTCGGCCTGCTCCAGACCCTCGCCGACGGCATCAAGCTGTTCTTCAAGGAGCAGTCGATCCCGAACAGCGCCGACCGCCGGATCTTCAAGCTCGCGCCCTACCTCGCGATCACGCCGGCCTTCCTCGCCTTCCTGATCGTGCCGTTCGGCGGCGAGGTCACCATCGCCGGTCACCGCACGTTCTTGCAGGGCGCCGAGTTGCCGTTCGGCATCCTGTGGCTGCTGTGCATGTCGGGCATCGGCCTCTACGGCGTGATGCTCGCGGGCTGGTCGTCGGGCTCCAAGTACCCGCTGCTCGGCGGCGTGCGCGCGTCCGCGCAGCTGCTCAGCTACGAGGCCGCGTTCGGCCTCGCGATCGTCGGCGTGCTGGTGCAGGCCAACACGCTCTCCACCCGCGGCATCGTGAACCAGCAGGGCTGGACCGGCATCGAGTCGATCTTCAACGGCGACTGGTACTGGCTCCCCGCCGTGGTCGCGCTGGTGATCTTCGTGATGGCCGCGATCGCGGAGACCAACCACCCGCCGTTCGACATGGTGGAGGCCGAGCAGGAACTCACCGGTGGGTTCCTCACCGAGTACACGGGCATCCGCTTCGCCATCTTCATGATGACGGAGTTCATGAACCTCATCACCATGTCGGCGATCGCGGTCACGCTGTTCTTCGGCGGCCCGTCCGGGCCCGGCCTCGGCTTCCTCGCCACCAACGGCTGGTTCAACGCCTGGGTCATGCCGATGTTCTGGTTCTTCTTCAAGGTCCTGCTGCTGCTCTTCGCCACCGTCTGGGTGCGCGCCTCGTTGCCGCGCCTCCGCTACGACCAGCTCATGAGCTTCGGCTGGAAGTTCCTCATCGAGATCGCGTTCCTCTGGGTGATGGTCTCGGCCGTCGTCGTCGTCGGCAAGGAGGAGGGCTGGGCGATGTACGTCGTGCTGCCCGCCGCCGTCGTCGGTGCGCTGATCGTCGGGGTGGTCCTCTACCTCTCGGTGCCGAAGAAGCGTGAGCTCGTCGAGGAGATCCGCTGATGGGGCTGCTGCAAGGGTTCGCCGTCACCCTCCGTCAGGTGGGCAAGGGCACGGTCACGGAGCACTTCCCCAAGGAGAAGCGCCCGATCACCCCGCGCCGTCACGGTCGCCACGTCCTCAACCGCTACGAGGACGGCATGGAGAAGTGCATCGGCTGCGAGCTGTGCGCGGGCGTGTGCCCGGCGAAGTGCATCTACGTGCGCGGCGCCGACAACCCGCCCGACGCGCCGGTCTCACCCGGTGAGCGTTACGGCTTCGTCTACGAGATCAACTACCTGCGGTGCATCCACTGCGACATGTGCGTGGAGGCGTGCCCCACGGAGGCGATCACGGAGACGAAGCTCTTCGAGTTCTCGTTCACCAACCGCGAGGACGCGATCTACACCAAGAGCGAGTTGCTCGTCGGCGACGACGGCCGCGCCCGGCGTCAGCCGTGGGAGCTGTGGCTGGGCCACGAGGACGACGACACGAGCGAGTGGATGCGCGCGACGTCGCCCTCGGGCCAGGCCGCGTTCGAGAACGTCGTCAGCTGGTCGGGCGAACTCGGCTTCGGCGTGCGCGCCCCCGAAGAGGGACAGACGCGGGACGCGGAGCGAGCGGCCGCGGCCGGGGTGTCCCCGGACGCAGCGAGCGAAGCAGTCGAAGGCGAACACGATGCCCACGATCATGGCGGGGTCGACGAGTAACCATGGAGTACTTCATCTTCTTCCTGGCGGCGGCGCTCGCCCTCGCGGGTGCGCTCGGTGTGGTGCTGTTGCGCAACCCCGCGGACTGCGCGCTGTCGCTGGTGGTCACCCTCATCAGCGTGGCGATCTTCTTCGCGCAGCTCGGCGCCGCACTCCTGGTGGCGATGCAGATCATCGTGTACGCCGGGGCGATCGTCGTGCTGTTCCTCTTCGTGATCATGCTGCTCGGCGTCGACCGCAAGGAATCGGTCGAGGAGCCGCTCAAGTTCCAGCGCCCGGTCGCCCTCGCGCTGGGCGTGATCCTCTTCGCCGAAGTGGTGTTCCTCATCGGTCACCAGTGGGCCACGGGTGCGTCGTCCTCGGGCACCACCCACGCGATCCACGGCGGCGGCGCCGACCTCGGCGGCAACGTCGAGCGCGTCGCCCGCTCCTTGTTCACCGACTTCCTCTGGCCGTTCGAAATCACCGCCGCACTCCTGGTGCTCGCGGTGGTCGGTGCGGTCGTGCTCGCCCGCCGCAGCGGTGAGTCCGTGGAGTCCGTGGAAGCAGGGGCCTCAGGATCCGGGGAGGCGGGCTGATGCCGGTCCTGGCCACCACGATCGACGCGGGTTGGTACCTCGTGCTCGCGGCGCTCGTCTTCACGATCGGCGCGGCGGGCCTGCTCACGCGCCGGAACGTGCTGGTGATGTTCATGTGCGTGGAGCTCATGCTCAACGCGGTGAACCTCACGTTCGTCACCTTCGCCCGCGAGCTCAACGACATCCGCGGGCAGGTCATCGTGTTCTTCATCCTCGCGGTGGCTGCCGCCGAGGTGGCCGTGGGCCTCGCGATCATCGTCGCCATCTTCCGGCGGCGGCGGGGCGCGACGGCCGACGACCTCGACCTCCTGAAGGACCCCACCGCATGAGCGGCTCGCGCGATCTCCTCCATCTCGCCTGGATCATCCCGGCCCTGCCGCTGTTCGGCGCCGCGTTCCTGCTGCTCTTCGGCAAGCGCATCGGCGAGCCGGTCGCCGGCTGGATCGCCACCGCGCTCATGTCGCTGGCGTTCGTGTGGTCGCTGGTGATGCTCGTGTCGCTGCTCGATCTCCCCGTGGAGATGCGGGCCAGCGTCCTGAACGCGAACCTGCTGTGGTCGTGGATGCCGGCGGGAACCCTGCACGTCGACATGGGCACGTTCGCGGATCCGTTGTCGATCACGTGGGCGCTGCTCGTCACCGGTGTCGGCACGCTGATCCACCTGTACTCGATCGGCTACATGCACGGCGACGAGCGCTACAGCCGCTTCTTCGCCTACCTCAACCTGTTCGCCGCCTCGATGCTGATCCTGGTGCTCGGCTCGAACTTCCTGGTGACGTTCCTCGGGTGGGAGGGCGTGGGCCTCTGCTCCTACCTCCTCATCTCGTTCTGGTTCGAGCGCAACTCCGCGGCGGTGGCGGGCAAGAAGGCCTTCGTCACCAACCGCGTCGGCGACGTCGGCTTCCTGCTGGCGATGTTCCTGATCTTCGCGTCCTACGGCACGCTCAACTACTCCGCCGTCGGGCCGGGCGCCAAGTCCGTGTCGAGCGGCACCGCCACCGCCATCGCGCTGCTGTTGCTGCTCGCCGCGTGCGGCAAGAGTGCGCAGATCCCGCTGCACCTGTGGCTGCCCGACGCGATGGAAGGCCCCACGCCGGTCTCCGCGCTCATCCACGCGGCCACCATGGTCACCGCCGGCGTGTTCCTGCTGTGCCGCGCGCACCCGTTCCTCGACGCCACCAGCGCGGGCACGGTCGTGGCCTGGGTGGGCGGTATCACCGCGCTGCTGGCCGGAACCGTCGCGATCCTGCAACCCGACATCAAGCGGGCGCTGGCCTACTCCACGGTGAGCCAGCTCGGCTACATGTTCCTCGCGGTCGGTCTCCACGCCTACACCGCCGCGGTGTTCATGGTGCTGTGCCACGCCTTCTACAAGGGCTGCCTGTTCCTCGGATCCGGCTCGGTGATCCACGGCAACCACGACGTGCAGGACATGCGCGTGATGGGTGGCTTCCGCAAGTACATGCCGTACACCGCGTTCGCGATGGTGGTGGCGTGGCTGGCGATCGCGGGTGTGCCGCCGCTGTCGGGCTTCTTCTCGAAGGACGAGATCATCTCTCAGGCCTTCCTGCGCGACGACTACGGCCTCTGGGTGATCGGCATCGTGGCGGCGGGCTTCACCGCGGTCTACATGACCCGGCTCATCTTCCTCACCTTCTACGGCAACGAGCGCTTCCGCGTCGCTGACGGGTCGAATGGCGGTCCGGGTGCCGGAGTCGGGCACGAGGCGCTCCCCGTGATCTCCGGCGGGTCCGACGACGACGTCGCGGTGCTCGACCACGACCACGCCGCGCCGGCGGGTGACGACGACAGCGACCCGTCCCCCACGGTGGCCTACGGCGATCCGGTACCGGTACCGAACGGGCACCCACCACACGAGGCGCCCGGGATCATGGTGCTGCCGGTGATGGTGCTCGCCTTCCTCGCGGCCGTCGGCGGCATCCTGAACCTGCCGTTCACCTCGATGGAGTGGCTCGACAAGTTCCTCGAGCCGTCGTTCCGAGGAGTGCCCTCGGTGAAGCCCGACAGCTTCGCCCAGGGCTTCGGCCTCGAGATGCTCACCTTCGCCATCGCGGCGGGCGCGATCTTCTTCGCCTACAAGCTCTACAAGAAGGGCCTGGAGTACGCCGATCGCGACCCGCTGAACGAGAAGCTCGGCGTGCTCGCCCCCATCCTCGGCAACGCCTACTACTACGACCACGGCATCTCGAGGCTGGTGGGCGGTCCCGGTCGGGCCACCGCCTCCTGGCTCAACCGGGTCGTCGACGCCAAGATCATCGACGGCGCCGTCAACGGCGTCGGCCACTTCTTCGGGCTCCTGTCGCGAGGCGTCCAGGAGATCCAGGACGGCCACGTGCGCCGCTACGCGATGTTCATCGCGCTGGGCACGGTCGGCATCCTCCTGTACGTCGTGCTCTGGATCGGGCGGTGACCGTGAGCGACTTCCCCATCCTCTCGGCGATCATCGTCGTCCCGATCATCGGGTCGATCATCTGCATGCTCACGCCGTCCAACCGCCCGGAGATCTCCAAGGCGGTCGGGTACGCGACGACGATGCTCAACCTCGGGCTGTGCGCGTGGCTCCTGTGGGAGTTCCAGTCGGGCGTCGGCACGTTCCAGTTCGTGGAGAACCAGAAGTGGATCCCCACACTGGGCATCTCCTACACGGTCGGCGTCGACGGCATCTCCATCTTCATGGTGGCGATCACCGGCCTGCTGTTCCCGCTCGGTCTCCTCGGATCCGAGAAGTACATCCAACACCGGGAGAAGGCCTACATCGCGTGGTTCCTCCTGCTCGAGGGCGCGGTCATGGGGATCTTCCTCTCCCTCGACCTCATCCTGTTCTTCGTGTTCTGGGAGCTGCTCCTCGTCCCGATGTACTTCCTCATCCAGGGTTGGGGATCGGGTCAGCGCGAGTACGCGGCGATGAAGTTCTTCATCTACACGGCCGCGGGTTCGGCGTTCCTCCTCGCGAGCACGGTGGCGCTGGCGTTCATCCACCAGTCCGACACCGGTGTGCTCACGTTCGACTACCGCGTGCTCGCCGCCTGGAACGGGCTCTCGGGAACCACCGAGCTCGTGCTCTTCCTCGGGTTCATGGCGGCGTTCGCGATCAAGGCGCCACTGTTCCCGTTCCACACCTGGCTGCCGCTCGTGCACACCGAGGCCCCCACCGCGGGTTCCGTGGTGCTGGCCGGCGTCATCATCAAGATGGGCGCCTACGGCTTCATCCGCTTCTCGTTCGAGCTGTTCCCGCAGGCCTCGGTCGACATGGCGCCGATCATGCTGGTGCTGGCGGTGATCGGGATCATCTACGGCGCGGTCGTCGCCGCGATGCAGACCGACCTCAAACGCGTCATCGCGTACTCGTCGGTCGCGCACATGGGCTTCGTGATCCTGGGCATCTTCTCGCTGAGCGTCATCGGCATCGACGGCGCGGCCTTCACGATGCTCTCGCACCCGCTCACCACCGGTGCGCTGTTCCTCGTGATCGGCATGCTCTACGAGCGGCGCCACACCCGTGAGATCGCCGCGTACCGCGGTGTGTGGAAGGCGGCGCCGGTCCTCGGCGGTCTCTTCCTGATCGCGATCTTCGCGGGCATCGGCCTCCCCGGGTTCTCGGGCTTCGTCGGCGAATTCCTGTCGCTGCTCGGCACGTTCGTGTACGACAAGCCGTACGCGATCGTCGCCACGCTCGGCGTGATCCTCGCCGCGGTCTACGGCTTGTGGGCGTTCCAGCGGGCGTTCACCGGCAAGCCGTCGGGTGAGAACGCGAAGATGCGCGACATCACGTTCCGCGAGGTCGTGGTCGTCGTGCCGCTGCTCGCGCTGAGCCTCTTCCTCGGTCTCTACCCGAAGCCGGCGCTCGACCGCATCGAGCCGTCGGTGAGAATCCGGGTCGCCAACCTCGAGAAGAAGAGCGACTACAAGGCACCGAAGCAGCCCACGATCGTGAAGCAACTCGAGCAGTCGTCGGAGGAAGGCAAGTGATCGCCGCGGTTGCCCCCATCACGACGCCGAGCGTCAACTGGCTCGCGATCGCCCCTGAGGTCGCGCTCGGCCTCACGGCCGTGCTCGTGGTGCTGTCGCGCGCCCTGCTGCGCCGACGCCCCGAGGCCACCCTGGCCGCGTACGCGATCACCGCGATCGGCATCATCACCACCGCAGTGCTGCTCGTGGTGCAGTGGAACGACGTCCAGGACCACGGCGCGGTGCGCACGATGGCCGGCATGGTGCGCGTCGATCCCTTCGGCGTGTTCCTCGGCATCGTGGTGTTGATCGCCACGACCATGGCCATCCTCGTCGCCGTCGCCTACCTGCGGCGCGAGCAGCTCGAGGTGCCGGAGTACCTGGCGCTCATGCTGTTCTCCGCGATGGGCATGCTCACGATGACCACCGCGAACGACCTCATCGTCGTGTTCATCGCGCTGGAGATCCTCTCCATCCCGCTGTACGTGCTCGCGGCATTCGACCGTCGTCGCCTCAGCTCGCAGGAGGCCGGCATCAAGTACTTCGTGCTCGGCGCGTTCTCCTCGGCGATCTTCCTCTACGGCATCGCGCTGGTGTACGGCGCCACCGGCACCACTTCGCTGTCGGGCATCGCGCTGTTCCTGCGGGGCAACGTGCTGTTCGAGCAGGGCACGCTCGTCGCCGGCATCGCGCTGCTGCTCGTGGGCCTCGGGTTCAAGGTCGCGGCGGTGCCGTTCCACATGTGGACCCCCGACGTGTACCAGGGCGCACCGTCGCCGGTCACCGCGTTCATGGCGTCGGCCACCAAGGCCGCCGGCTTCGCCGCGCTCCTGCGCGTCTTCATGGTCGCGTTCCTCAACTACCGCACCGACTGGCAGCCCATCGTGTGGGGCCTTGCCGCGCTCACGCTGATGGTCGGCAGCATCGGCATGCTGCTGCAGGTCGACCTGAAACGGATGCTCGCCTACTCGTCGATCGCGCACGCGGGGTACGTGCTGATGGCGCTGCAGACCGCGTCGGTGCGCGGCCGGGAGTCGGCGCTGTTCTACCTGTTCGTGTACACGTTCATGGTGGTCGGCTCGTTCGCCGTGGTCACGGTGCTCAGCATGAAGGGCGACGACGACCACTCGATCGCCGGGCTCAAGGGCCTCGCCTTCCGGCGGCCCGTGCTGGGCTCGCTGCTCGTGCTCTTCATGCTCGCCCAGGCGGGCATCCCGCTCACCGGCGGGTTCATCGCAAAGCTCGAGGTCTTCGAGGCCACCGCGAACGCGGGTGAGTACGTGCTGCTGACCATCGGTGCCGTCGCCACGGTGATCGCGGCGTTCGGGTACCTGCGGGTCGCGATGTCGGTGGCGAGCTCGTCCGAAGACGAGCACCCCGTCGCCGAGGGCATCGTGCACCGCAAGGTCGACGTCGCCACGTGGCTCGTGCTCGCGGTGTGCGGCGGCATGACGCTGGCGCTGGGCATCACACCGTCGGTGTTCGTGCACTGGGCCCGCGACGCCACGCTCATCGGCGCCCACGCGCTCGGTGGCGTCCTCTCCTCGGGCATCCTCTAGCCGGGAGCCACCCCAGGAGCCACCTGGGCGTGGCTGATGTCGATGTCGTGCAGGAAGCCCTGCACGCGGCCGACACGCGCGCGGGCGAGATCACCGCGGTGCGCCTTGTGGAACGCGTCCTCCGACACGCGCAACCCGCGCAGGCGCGACGATCGGCCGTCGTCGATCACCACGTACCACCGGCGGGGCACGAGGTCGCGCCAAGGGTTCCAGCGCGCGCCGTCGAACAACCAGCGCGCCACCACGGGCCCTTCGATCTCGCGAGGTGAGGTCACGAGGTCGTGGAGACCGGCGAGCAGCTCCGAACCCGCGATCACGAGCAGCACGAGCGCGGCGCCGTCGAGCAGCGGCTCCACATCGCGACGCGTGAACCACAGGACCGCGCCGGCGGCCGCGACACCCGCGAGCGACGGCAGGATCGTGGTGAGCGGCGGGCGCCCCCAGCCACGCGGCATGCGCACGGGGTAGCGCAGCCTCACCCGGCGCCAGACGCCACCCCGGCGCACCCACGCCTCGCGGGTGCTGTCGGGCCCACGCGGGAGACCGCGCGTGACCGACGGCGCGGTGCCGACCGCGGCGGCGAACGCCAGGGTGCGCCCGCGGACGGTGACCGCGGCGGGGCCGAGGTCGTCGGGGAGGAGGTCGAGCACCTGCTCGCGCACGGCGATCCACCGGGAGCCCAGGGAGATGCCGTCGGGGGTCAGGGTGGTCCGGCGGCCCGACCCGTCGAGGAAGACACCGCCCCACAAACCCACGCCGACCCACAGCGCGACGAGCGCGGTCTGGATGTCGGGATCGTCCACCGCAACTGCGGCGATCAAGAGCCCGAAGAAGAGCAGCAGGGTGACGACGACGCCGAGCAGCATCCACCAGGACCCGGCCCAGATCCCGGGCCCGCGGCAGAAGCCGGCGTCGTCGCCCTCCTCGATCACGGCCGTGACGAAGCGGTCCCACCAGCGGTCGGCCTCGTCGGTGACGCCCTGCCCGAGGGCACCGGTGGGCACCACACCGTCGACGGCCCGTGACCGCAGCAGATCCATGGTCTGGCGTTCGTGCCCACGGAGCACGTCACCGGTCGGCGCGGAGTGGGGGATCCGGCACAGCACCTCGCCGGGCGCGACCTGCTCCAGGTGCACGTGGCCGCGGGCCGCGAGGTCCACGACGGTGGCGGCCAGCGCGTCGCCGCTCAAGCGCCCGCTGTGCACGAGCAGGTCGACGAGGGCCGGCGAGCAGTCGGGCGCCTCCGCCATCGCCACCAGGTCGGCGGGCAGACGGGCCTCCGGGTGCAACGGGGCGCTCAGCCCGCGTCCCGGCGCCACCAGGCGCGGCGCAGGCTGCGACGGCGGCGCCCGGCGAGCTCGGCTTCGTCGAGGGCCCGCTCCGCGAGGTGGTGGGCCTCCTCGACCAGCATCAGGGGGTCGGAGAAGTCGAAGATCTCGCGGTTGTCATCGGGGGCGGGCAGCACCACCACGTCGATCCCCTCGGGCACGTTGCGCAGCTCGAGGTCGAAGCGCTGCTTGCGGCTGATCGCGAAGGCCCGGATGGCCACGTCGATGGGGGAGCGCATGGGCCGGTGCAGCAGGTCGCCCGACACGTTGAGCACGTAGACCCGGTCGACGGGTCCGCCGATGGCGTGCCACAGGGGCACGGTGTCCACCACGGCGCCGTCGACCAGCACCCGGCCGTCGTGGCGGATCGGGGGGAAGATCCCCGGGAGCGCGGCGCTGGCCAGGAGGGCGGGCTGGAGTGGCCCTGCGGCGAACACCACCTCGTCGCCGGAGTCGAGGTCGCAGGCCACCACCCGCAGGGGGAGTTGCAGATCCGCGAAGTTCTCGGGGAGGTACTTGGAGGCCCAGATCGCCTGCAGTCCCTCGTTGGAGAAGAGATGGTCGTCTCGGCGGAGGAGGTTCCAGGCCCGAGCCAGCTTGCCTCCGGGGAAGATCTGGTCGCCCCGGAAGCTCTCCCAGGTGGTCTCGAGGTGGCGCACGCCGTCGAGGGTGGGGTCCTTGGCGATCACCGCCCCGTTGAAGGCCCCGGCGGAGCACCCGACGATGACGTCGGGGACGATGTCGTGCTCGAAGAGGGCACGCAACATGCCCACCTGGGCCACTGCCTGGTTGCCGCCGCCCGACAGGACGAACGCGGTCCGTTCCTCTCGGCCCAGAGCAGGCTGCAGCCGCCGTCGCAACTGGTCGATCGCGGTCGGCTCACCCGCCCGGTACGACACCTGCTTCCAACCTCCGTTCCGAACCTCGGATTCGTGACCCGACAAGGGTGCCACGGTTTGCCGATCTCAGAAAACATCGGGATATGCTGCGCCCGAAATCCAACCCGCAACACCGACGCCTCATTCCAGCGAGGGGGCGGGAGGCCCACGCGTGAGCGAGTTCTATCGGAATTATCTCGCCGTGGCCGTCTTCATCGGTGCCGCCCTCGTGATGGTCGGCGCGATGCTCGGGGTCGGCAAGCTGCTGCGACCCAAGCGGCCGCAGGCGCAGAAGCTGATGTCGTACGAAGCCGGCTCGGACCCCGTGCTCGGATTCGGGCAGTCGAACGTGCGGTACTACGTCTACGCGCTGCTGTTCGTCATGTTCGACGTCGAGGCCGTGTTCATCTTCCCGTGGGCCGTGCGCCTGGAGAGCCTGGGCGTGTTCGGTCTGATCGAGATGCTGGTGTTCATCGCAATCCTCACGCTCGGACTCGTCTACGCCTGGCGGAAGGGGGTCCTGCGGTGGGCCTAGTCGAGAAGGGCACGCTCTCCAAGCCCGGCCTGAAGCCCCTCACCTGGCTGCTCAATTACAGCCGCAAGTACTCCCTCTGGATGTTCCAGTGGGGCCTCGCGTGCTGCGCGATCGAGATGGCCGCCTCCATGGCGAGCCCGCGCTACGACGTCATGCGCCTCGGGGTCATCCCGTTCCCCGCGAGCCCGCGCCAGGCCGACCTCATCTGCGTCTCCGGCACGCTCACCGACAAGATGGCCCCCGCGGTGAAGCGCCTCTACGACCAGATGCCCGACCCGAAGTACGTGATCTCGATGGGCTCGTGCGCCAACTGCGGCGGCCCCTACTGGGACTCCTACTCCGTCACCAAGGGCGTCGACCAGATCCTCCCCGTCGACGTCTACATCCCGGGCTGCCCGCCGCGGCCCGAGGCGCTGATCCAGGGCATCGTCATGCTGCAGGAGCGCATCCAGAACGAGGGCATCGGCAACGATGAGCTCGAGCGGCGCTGGCGCGGGGAGCCGATCGTCGTTGACTGACGTGACCCCCACCGATTCCGGCGAAGCCCCGGAAAGCGCCACCTCCACCGCCGTGGAGGAGGTCGCGCCCGACCCGCACGCGCTCGACGACGCGCACGCGGACCTCCTCGCGCGCTTCGAGAACGAGCTCGGCGCGGGAGTGCTCGACACCGGCAAGGCGTTCGGCATGCCGATCGTGCGCGTGCAGCGCACGGAGTGGCGCCGCGCCGCCGAGATCTGCCGCTACACCCTCGAGTGCGACTTCCTGTCCTTCGTCGCCGGCGTCGACTGGATGCCCGCACCGAAGGAAGGTGGCGACGACGCCGGTGGTGACACCTCGTCGCCGGTGCAGCCCACCGAGACCACCTACGGCGTCACCGGTTCCGACGGTCGCTTCCAGGTGTTCGCCCGCGTCCAGTCCACGAGCCGCAACTACGGCATCACCCTCAAGGTCGACGTCGACGACGACGCCATGCTCGTGCAGTCGTGGGTGCCGGTGTACCCGGGCGCCGATTGGCACGAGCGCGAGACGTGGGAGATGTACGGCTTCGTGTTCGAGGGGCACCCGGCGCTGCGCCACCTCTACCTGCCCACCGGTTTCGAGGGTCACCCGTTGCGCAAGGACTACCCGCTGCTCTCGCGCGTCGTGAAGCCGTGGCCGGGGCTCGTCGACGTCGAGGCGATGCCCGGTGGCGACGACCCCGACGCGTCCGCCGAGCCCGCCGCTGCTGCAGAGCCCGCCGCCGCTGCGGCAGAGGAGGCCTCGTGAGCACCACGAACCCGCCGCTTCCCGAGTTCGACATCGATCCGCGCGCGTTCCGCACGCTGGCCGACGCCCAGATGGGTGTGGAGCTCGACACGGGCGACATGATCCTGAACCTCGGGCCGCAGCACCCCGCCACCCACGGCACGCTGCGCCTCGTGGTCCGCCTCGACGGCGAGCGCGTCATCGCGGCCGACCCGGTGATCGGCTACATGCACCGCGGCTACGAGAAACTCGTCGAGTTCCGCACGTACCCGCAGATCACCACGTTGATCAACCGCATCGACTGGCTCTCGAGCTTCGCCAACGAGGTCCCATTCATCGACGCGGCCGAGAAGCTCATGGGCGTCGAGGCGCCGCCGCGGGCGCAGTACATCCGCACGATCCTCACCGAGCTCAGCCGCATCTCCACCTTCGTGCTGTTCCTCGGCGAGATGGGCCTGCAGGTCGGCGCGCTCACGCCCGCCTTCTACGGCTTCCGCGACCGCGAGCACGTCGTCAACCTCATCGAGTCGGTCACGGGTGGCCGCTTCCACCCCAACTTCAACCGCGTCGGCGGCCTGAAGGACGACCTCCCGTGGGGCTGGGTCAACGAGACCCGCACCGTGCTGAGGAAGATCTACGACGCCTGCGACGTCTTCGAGGACCTCGTCGCCGGCAACGAGATCTTCGCGGCGCGCACCAAGGGCGTCGGCATCATCCCGCCGGAGATCGGCGCCGCCTACGGCGTGTCGGGCTCCAACCTGCGCGCCTCGGGCGTCGACTGGGACCTCCGCCGCGACGGTCCGCCCTACCTCGTGTACAACGACCTCGACTGGAAGGTCTGGACCCACCCCGACGGCGACTCCTTCGCCCGCTACTGGGTGCGCCTCCAGGAGACCCGCGAGTCGTGTCGCATGGTGCTGCAGCTCCTCGACGCGCTGCCGAGCGGGCCGATCATGGCCAAGGTGCCCCGCATCATCAAGGTGCCCGAAGGTGAGGTCTGGACCGAGGTCGAGAACCCGCTCGGGCAGATGGGCTACTACGTCTTCTCGAAGGGCGCGACGGGCCCGTTCCGTGTGAAGATCCGCTCCGCGTCGTTCAGCAACGTCTCGATCCTGCCGTGGATGCTCCGCGGTGTGTTCGTCCCCGACGTGATCACGATCCTCGCGTCGCTCTACTTCATCCTGGGGGACATCGACCGGTGAGCGCCCTGTCCTTCGCGGTCGACATCGGCTGGGGCACGACCCTGGCGATCAAGACCCTCGTCATCCTGATGATCGTGCCGGCTACGGCACTGATCCTGGGCTACACGTTCCTCCTCAAGATGATGAGCCACATGCAGAGCCGTCTGGGCCCGATGGACCCCGGTGGGTTCCACGGCTGGTTCCAGCTCGTCGGCGACGGCATGAAGTTCATGCAGAAGGAAGACATCATCCCCGGCGAGGCCGACCGGCGCGTGTTCGCCATGGCCCCGATGGTCGTCGTGGTGTCGACCTTCCTCGTCTTCCTCGTCATCCCCGCCGGTCCCGACATCATCGTCAAGGACCTCAACGTCGGCGTGTTCTACGCGCTGGCGGTGTCGAGCCTCTCGGTCATCGGCGTGCTCATGGCCGGCTGGGCCAGCGCCAACAAGTTCTCGCTCCTCGGCGCCCTGCGCGCCGCGGCGCAGCTCATCGCCTACGAGCTGCCGCTGCTCCTCGCGGTGATCGGTGTGGTCATCCAGGCCAGCACGATGAGCCTGCAGGGGATCGTCGGGGCGCAGAGCACCGGCTCGATCTTCGGCTTCGACGGCCTCGGCAACCCCTACATCTTCACGCAGTTCATCGGCTTCGCCCTCTTCATGGTGGCGGCGCAGGCCGAGCTCACCCAGACGCCCTTCGACATGCCCGTCGCCGAGTCCGAGCTCGTCGCCGGCTACATGGTCGAGTACTCCGGCTTCCGGTTCCTCTTCTTCTTCATCGGCGAGTTCGGCACCGCGTTTGCCTTCGCCGCGATCGCGGCCACGATCTTCCTCGGCGGTTGGGCGCTCCCGGCGTCATGGGGCCTGTCCGTCGGCGCGATGCGCTTCATCGGGCCGGGCGTGCTGTTCGTCAAGATCATGTTCGTGGCGTTCCTGATGTTCTGGGTGCGCTTCACCTACCCGCGTCTGCGTGAGGACCAGCTCCAGGGCCTCGCGTGGAAGGTGCTGATCCCCATCGGCCTGCTCAACATCGTGGCCACCGCGGTCCTGAAGGTGGCGATGTAGATGAAGAAGCCCAAGCTCCCCGGTGTGATCGGCGGTCTCGGCATCACGTTCAAGACGATGCTGAAGCCGGCGGTCACCGTGCAGTACCCCCACGAGCGCGAAGACCCGCCCACGCGTGCGCGCGGGGTCATCGCCCTCAAGGAGGAGAACTGCACGGTCTGCATGCTGTGTGCGCGCTCCTGCCCCGACTGGTGCATCTACATCGAGGGCCACAAGGAGAAGCGACCGCCGCGTCGTGAGGGCGGTCGCGACCGCACGGTCAGCGTCCTCGACCGGTTCGACATCGACTACGCGCTCTGCATGTACTGCGGCATCTGCGTCGAGGTCTGCCCGTTCGACGCGCTCTTCTGGAGCCCGGAGTTCGAGTACGCCGAGTCGAACATCGCCAAGCTGCTGCACGACAAGCGCAAGCTCGGCGAGTGGATGGAGACGGTCCCCGAGCCGGAGCCGCTCGAGATCGGCGCCGAGGTGAAGGGGAAGAAGAAGTAGCCATGCCCTTCGTGCTCTCCACCATGGTGGCCCAGACGGTGGCGTTCTGGATCCTCGCCGTCGTCATGGTCGTCGCCGCGATCGGCGTCGTCCGGTCGCAGAACGTCGTGCACGCCGCGCTGTACCTCGTGGTCGTGCTCGCGGGCGCGGCCGCCCAGTACATCCTGCTGGTCGCCGAGTTCGTGGCCTGGGTGCAGGTGCTCATCTACATCGGCGCCATCGTCATCCTCTTCCTCTTCGGCATCATGCTCACTCGTGCGCCGATGCGGCCCGACGGCCCGCTCGACAACAGCCAGCGCTTCGCCGCCGGTGTCGTGTCGCTGTTCCTCTTCGGCGTGCTCACCGCGCTGCTGATCGACGCCTACGGCAACGACCAGGTCAAGCCCACTGCGAAGTTGTTGGCCGCGGGCAGCCCCGCGAACATCGCGGACTCCATGTTCCGCAACTACCTCGTGCCGTTCGAAGTCGTCTCCATGCTCCTGCTGGCCGCGCTCGTGGGCGCCGTCGTGATCGCGCGGAGGGACTGAGCAGTGACGCTCAACAACTTCCTGATCCTCGGCGCGTTCCTCTTCTGCACCGGTCTCTATGGAGTACTGGCGCGCAAGAACGCCGTGCTCGTGCTCATGAGCATCGAGCTGATGCTGAACGCGGTGAACATCAACCTGGTGGCGTTCTCGGCCTTCCGGTCGAACGTCACGGGCCAGGTGTTCTCGCTCTTCATCATCACGATCGCCGCCGCCGAGGTCGGTGTCGGCCTCGCGATCGTGCTCCTCATCTACCGGAACTCTCGCAGCGTCGACCTCGACCAGGCCGACCAGTTGAAGGGCTGATCTCGACGTGTTGGACAACGCCTGGATCATCCCCGCGATCCCTGCGGTCTCGTTCTTCCTGATCCTGTTCTTCGGGAAGAAGATCCCCACCAAGGGTGCGGCCATCGGCATCACGGCGCTCGGTGCGTCGTTCGTGCTGTCGTGCGTCGCCGTCTACCAGTGGATCGACCGCGTCGAGACCGCGACGGGTGGCAAGTCGGAGGGCCTGCGGGCCCTCGGCCGCAGCATCGTGGCCAACGAGGGCGGCGAGGCGAAGCCCGTCGTCGAGCCCGTGCTGCACCACATCACGTGGTTCTCGAACCACGGCATCGACTTCGGCGTGGGCATCCGCATGGACGGCCTCGCGGTGATGATGCTCTTCGTCGTCTCGCTGATCTCGCTGCTCGTGCACATCTACAGCACGGCCTACCTCCACAACGACATCCGCTACACGCACTACTACGCGATGCTGAGCCTGTTCTCGGCCGCGATGTTCACCCTCGTCGTCGCCGACAACACCCTGATGCTGATGCTCGGCTGGGAGGGCGTCGGCCTCTGTTCCTTCGCGCTCATCGGCCACTGGTGGGAGGAGGGCGCCAACAGCAAGGCCGCGCTCAAGGCCTTCTTCACCACGCGTACCGGCGACATCGGCCTGATCCTCGGTGTGTCGGTGTTGTTCTGGGCCGCCGGCAGCTTCGACATCGGCCGCATCAACGCCTACTCGCTGAGCCCCCGCGCCGACCACGGCATGCTGCTCGTGGCCGCGTCGTGCCTCATGGTCGCGATCATCGGCAAGAGCGGCCAGTTCCCGCTCCACACCTGGCTCCCCGACGCGATGGCCGGTCCCACCCCGGTGTCCGCGCTGATCCACGCCGCCACCATGGTCGTCGCCGGCGTGTACCTCGGCGCCCGCCTCTACCCGGTGTTCTGGAACGGGTTCTCGATCGGCAACGGCGGCGTCAACTTCATGGTGCTGATCGGCGGCATCACGATCATCATCGGTGCGCTGCTCGCGTTCGTGCAGGACGACATCAAGAAGGTGCTGGCCTACTCCACCATCAGCCAGCTCGGCTACATGGTGATGGCGCTCGGCTCCGGTGCCTGGGTCGCGGCGGTGTTCCACCTCTTCACCCACGCCTTCTTCAAGGCGCTGCTCTTCCTCGGCGCCGGCTCCGTGAGCCACTCGGGGTCGCACCACTCCTTCGACATGAAGAAGGACATGGGCGGCCTGCGCAAGTTCATGCCGATCACGTTCTGGACGTTCATCGTCGGCACCCTGGCGCTTGCGGGCATCTTCCCGTTCGCGGGCTTCTGGTCGAAGGACGAGATCCTCGTCACCGCCGGAAAATCGGGGTACGACTTCTTCCTGATCGTCGGTCTCGTCGGCGCCTTCCTCACCGCGGCCTACATGACCCGCTGCGTCTACCTCACCTTCTTCGGTGAGTACCGCGGCCACGGCCACCCGCACGAGTCGGAGCCGGCGATCACGGTGCCGCTCATCATCCTTGCGGTCTTCGCGACGCTCGCCGGCCTGCTCAACGCCGCCGCGATCCACGTGGAGAAGTTCGCCGACTGGGTCGAGCCGCGGGTCGCGTTCCCCGAGCTGGTGCACCCCGGGTTCGACTATCCCAAGGCAGCCATCTCGCTGTCGGTCGCCGTCATCGGCATCGGCGTGGTCGCGTTCTTCTTCTTCAAGCGTGAGGAGCTCGGCAAGCTCAACGGCCTCACGCAGCGCAACAAGGTCGCCAACGCCGGGTACCAGTTCCTCGTCAACAAGTACTACCTGGACGTCCTCTACGAGAACGTCATCGTCGCTTCGATCCGTGGCGGCATCGCGCGGGGTTGTTACTGGGTCAACCAGCACGTGATCGACGCGGTGGTGAACGGCGCGGGCAAGGGCGCCAAGGTGACCGGCGAGTGGACCTACGCCGTCCTCGACCGCAAGGTCGTCGACGGCGCGGTCAACGGGACGGCCGAGGTCACCGCCGAGAGTGGTGGTCTCCTGCGGTACTTCCAGGCGGGACGAGTGCAGCGGTACGCGCTCTACATGTTCGCAGTGGTGGGGCTTCTCGCTCTGCTGCTCCTGATCGCAAACATCTGAGTCGAGGGGAATCACTTCGATGGACTGGTTCGACAGCTGGGCCCTGACGCTGGCGGTGTTCCTGCCGCTGGTGGGCATGGCGATCGTGCTGCTGATCCCGAAGGCGGAGGAGGGTCTGATCAAGGTCGTGACCTTGCTCACGACCCTCGTGACCGCCGCAGTGGGCATCGGCATCCTGGCCAACTTCAACCTCGACAGCGGGAAGCTCCAGTTCACTGCGAACGAGGAGTGGATCAAGGTCATCAACAGCCGGTACCACGTGGGCATCGACGGCATCTCGCTGCCGCTCGTCCTGCTCACCATGCTGGTCACCGTCTGCTGCGTGATCTACTCCTGGAACCACTTCCCCGAGCCGCACAACCCGAAGGGGCTCTTCGCCCTGATGCTCCTCCTCGAGACGGGCATGATCGGCACGTTCGTGGCGCAGGACCTCATCCTGTTCTTCATCTTCTTCGAGCTCGTGCTGCTGCCGATGTTCTTCATGATCGGCGTGTGGGGCGGTCCCAACCGCGAGTACGCGTCGATCAAGTTCTTCCTCTTCACCATGTTCGGCTCGGCCTTCATGCTGCTGAGCTTCCTGGCCCTGTACTTCCTGTCGAAGGTGCACACCTTCGACATGGTCACGCTCACACATCTCCACGGCGACGGCATCGTGCACGGCACGCAGCTGCTGATCTTCGGCGGCATGTTCCTCGGCTTCGCCATCAAGGTGCCGATGTTCCCGTTCCACACCTGGCTCCCCGACGCCCACACCGAGGCGCCCACGGTGGGCTCGGTGCTGCTGGCCGCGGTCATGCTGAAGCTCGGCACCTACGGCTTCATCCGCATCGCGCTGCCGATGCTGCCCTCGGCCGCGCAGTCGTGGGCCCCGTGGATCGGCCTGCTCGCGGTGATCGGCATCATCTACGGCGCGCTCTGCTGTCTCGCCCAGCGCGACATGAAGCGCCTGATCGCCTTCTCGTCGGTGGCCCACATGGGCTTCGTGATGCTCGGCATCGCGACCCTCACCGACTTCGGCATCAACGCCGCCGTGTTCGGCATGGTGGCGCACGGTCTCATCACCGGCATGCTCTTCTTCCTCGCCGGTTCGGTGCAGGAGCGCTACGGCACCCGCGAGATCAGCCGCCTCGGTGGCATCCTCACCCAGGCGCCGAAGCTCGGCTGGCTGCTCGGCTTCTCGGCCATGGCCTCGTTGGGACTGCCCGGTCTCGCCGGCTTCTGGGGTGAGTTCCCGGCGATCCTGTCGACCTACGAGCCCAAGCTGCCGTTCGGTCTGTGGAACGGCATGGACGGCACCCTCGCCACGTACCGCACCTTCATGGTGATCTCGGCCATCGGCACCGTGCTCGCCGCGGGCTACCTGCTCTGGATGTTCCAGCGGGTCGCCATGGGCACACCCAAGCCCGAGTTCGCCGAGGCGCACATCCACGACCTCCACACCGAGGAGTGGATCGCGTTCGCGCCCCTCCTGGTCCTCATCGTGGCGCTCGGCATCTACCCGCAGCTCCTCTTCAAGATGACCGACCTGCCCGTGACCCAGTTGGTGAACGGAATGACCAGGGCGCTGGGGCTGGGGTGAACCCGAACGTCGACTTCCATGCGATCGCGCCGGAGATCGTTCTCACGGCGACGATCCTGATCGCGCTCGTCGTCGATCTGATCTGGCCCGAGCACGCGTGCACGATCGTCCCGCGCATTGCGGCGCTGGGTGTGCTCGGCGCGCTCATCCCCGTGCTCACGCTCGTCAACGACGGTGCGACGCGCTCGATGTTCGACGGCGCATTCGTGGTCGACAACTACGCGCTCGCGATGCAGGGCTTCTTCCTGGTCGTCACCTACATCACGATCCTGCTCGCCACCGACTACATCGTCGACGGCGACTATCACCAGGGCGAATTCTGGGTCCTGATGCTCACGTCGGTGCTCGGCATGTTGGTGATGGCGTCGTCGCGCGACCTCATCTCGATCTTCGTCGCCCTCGAGACGATCACGATCCCCACCATCGTGCTGGCGGCGTGGCGCAAGCACGACAGCAAGTCGAACGAAGCCGCGATCAAGTACCTCATCATCGGCGTGCTGTCATCGGCGATCATGCTCTACGGCATGTCGCTGGTGTACGGCGAGACCGGCGCCACGCTGCTGAGCAGCATCTTCCGCTACAGCCGCTTCCACGAGGTCACGCCGCTCTTCGCGGTGGCGGTCTTCCTCACCATCGGCGGCTTCGCCTTCAAGGTGAGCGCGGTGCCGTTCCACTTCTGGACGCCCGACACCTACCAGGGCGCCCCTACCCCGGTCACCGCCTTCCTGTCGGTGGCGTCGAAGGCCGGTGGCTTCGTCGGTCTGCTCACGATCATCGCGTTCGGGTTCTTCCCGGCGAAGGACGCGTGGGAGCCGGTCATCTGGTTCCTCGCCGCCGCGTCGATCATCTACGGCAACCTGGTCGCGCTGAAGCAGACGAACATCGTGCGCCTGCTCGCGTACTCGTCGATCGCGCAGGGTGGTTTCATCCTCGTGCCGCTCGCGGTCGCGTACAACGCCCGCGAGGTGTCGCTGCAGGCGGTCGTGATCTACCTCAGCATCTACGCGGTGATGAACCTCGGTGCCTTCGCCTGCGTGATCGCCGTCGCCCGGCGCACCGGCTCCGGCGAGATCGACAGCTACTCGGGCCTCGGCAAGACCGCCCCCGGCCTGGCGATCACCATGACGATCTTCCTGTTCTCGCTGGCCGGCATCCCGCCGTTCGCCGGCTGGTTCGCCAAGTTCGTGATGTTCCGAGCGGTGCTCGAGGCCAACACACCCGCGGCCACGGTGCTCGGGGTGATCGCGGCGCTCGGCTCGGTGGTGGCGTTCTTCTACTACGCCACCGTCGCCCGCAAGATGTGGTTCCACGACCCGATCGACGACACCGTGCGCGAGACCCGAACGCCGCTCGGTCTCAACGTCGCCATCGGTCTCTGCACGGCCCTCGTCATCGTCGGCGGCGTGTACCCGCAGATCTTCGCCCGCATCGGCGAGTGGGCCTTTGCAGGTTGACCCTCCCCCTCGCTCCGAAGTTGCGTCACCAAACCCGGTATGAGCGAGTCTCCTGACGCAACGTGCGTGGAATGCTCGTCGCGTGAACGAATCGGCGGAGCTCGAGCAGCACCTGGTCGAGCGGATCCACCGTGAGGGGCCGCTGCCGTTCGACGCGTTCGTCGAGGTGGCGCTCTACGGCGACGGCGGGTTCTTCTCTTCCGGGCACGGCGCGGGGCGCGCCGGTGCCGACTTCGTCACCAGCCCGGAAGTCGGGCAGCTCTTCGGCGCGCTGGTCGCCCGTTACCTCGACCGCGTGTGGGAGGAGCTTGGCCGCCCCGACCCGTTCGTCGTGGTCGAGGCCGGCGCGGGGCGGGGTCGGCTCGCCGCCGACGTCCTCGCCGCGGCGCCCGACTGCGCACCGGCACTGCGCTACGTCCTCGTGGAACGCTCCGAGGCGTTGCGTGCTGCGCAGCGCGAACTCCTGACCGTCGAGCCGTTCGACGAGGCGCTGGGCCCGGGCATCCCCGACCCCGACGATCCGTCGTCGCCCGATCTCGTGCCGGTCACCGGGATCGGGCCGATCGTCACCGCGCTCGACGACCTCCCCTCGATCCACGTCGACGGGGTGGTGCTCGCGAACGAGTTGCTCGACAACCTGCCGTTCCGCCTGGTCGAGCGCACCGCCGGCGGTTGGAGCGAGATCCGGGTCGGCCACGACGGTGAAGGCTTCGTGGAGAGCGTGCTGCCCGCGGCCGAGCACCTCGCGGCCGAGGCCGATCTCGTGGCCGCAGGCGACGTGCCCACCGGCACCCGCCTGCCCGTGCCCACCCCGGTGGTTGCGTGGCTCCACGGCGCGGCTGCGCTCCTGCGCCGGGGACGGGTGCTCGTCGTCGACTACGCCGCGAGCGGCGCGGAGCTCGCGGCGCGGGGCCAGGCCGGTTGGCTGCGCACCTTCCGCGCCCACGAGCGCGGGGGCGTGCCCCTCGACGCCCCGGGCACGCAGGACATCACCGCCGACGTGCCCGTGGAGTTCCTCGTCCACGCGGCCACCCGCGCCGGATTCGCGCTGCGCACCGACATCACGCAAGCGCAGTGGCTGCGCGCCCTCGGTCTCGACGCTCTCGTCGCGACCCGCGCGCGCCGAGTGGGATGCTCGCGCCCACGTCGCCGACCTCGCGGCCCTGCGGCACCGCAGTCGCGTGTCGGAAGGCTCGGCGCTCACCGACCCGTCGGGGCTCGGGGCCCACCGAGTCCTCGAATTCGACGGCTGAGCCGCGGGGGTAGCCTGACCCGCGCACTGCTCACCACGGGGGAATCGGCGATGGCTGACACCGGCGACACGATCGAATCACTGCTCGCGGAGGGACGCACGTTCCCGCCGCCCGACGGCTTCAAGCGTCAGGCGCTGGTCGTCGGCACCGAGGTGTACGACGAAGCCGGCACCGACTACGAGGGCTTCTGGGCCCGCCAGGCCGACACGCTCCTCGACTGGTACGAGGACTGGCACACCATCCTCGAGTGGGACCTGCCGTTCGCGAAGTGGTTCGTCGGCGGCAAGCTCAACGTCGCGTACAACTGCCTCGACCGTCACGTGGAGGCCGGACGCGGCGACAAGGTCGCGTACTACTGGGAAGGCGAGCCCGGCGACACGCGGGTCATCACCTACGCCGAGCTCCTCGACGACGTCTCCCGCCTCGCCAACGCGCTCAAGGTGCTCGGCGTGGAGAAGGGCGACCGCGTCTGCATCTACATGGGCATGGTTCCCGAGCTGCCCATGGCCCTCCTCGCCTGCGCCCGCATCGGCGCCGCGCACTCGGTGGTGTTCGGCGGTTTCTCCGCCGACTCGCTGCGCGACCGCATCCAGGACGCCGGTGCCAAGGTGCTCGTCACCGGCGACGGCGCGTGGCGGCGCGGGAACGTCGTGCCGCTGAAGACCACCGTCGACGTCGCGCTCGCCGACTGCCCCACGATCGAGAAGACGCTCGTCCTGCAGCGCACCGGCCAGGACGTCCCGATGACCGACGGCCGCGACGTGTGGTGGCACGACCTCGTGCCCGCGCAGTCGGTCGAGTGCCCGCCCGAGCCCATGGACTCCGAGGACCTGCTCTTCCTCCTCTACACGAGCGGCACCACGGCGAAGCCCAAGGGCATCATGCACACCACGGGCGGCTACCTCACCCAGGTCGCGTGGACGCACAAGCACGTGTTCGACCTGCACCCCGACGACGACGTCTACTGGTGCGCGGCCGACGTCGGCTGGGTCACCGGCCACTCGTACATCGTCTACGGCCCGCTCGCCAACGGCGCCACGAGCGTGCTCTACGAGGGCACCCCCGACTTCCCCGAGAAGGACCGGCTCTGGCAGATCATCGAGACGTACGGCGTCACGATCCTCTACACCGCGCCCACCGCGATCCGCTCCTTCATGAAGTGGGGCGCGGAGTGGCCGGAGGGGCGTGACCTCTCGTCGCTGCGCCTGCTCGGCAGCGTCGGTGAGCCGATCAACCCCGAGGCGTGGATCTGGTACTGGGAGCACATCGGCGGCGGCCGCTGCCCGATCGTCGACACCTGGTGGCAGACCGAGACCGGCGCCATCATGATCAGCCCGCTCCCCGGTGCCACCACGCTCAAGCCCGGGAGTGCCACCTTCCCGCTGCCCGGCATCGGCGCCGAGATCGTCAACGACGACGGCAGCACGGTCGGCATCCCCGGCGGTGGGTACCTCGTCCTCACCCGTCCGTGGCCGTCGATGCTGCGCGGCATCTGGGGCGACCCGCAGCGCTACCGTGACACCTACTGGGGGCGCTTCGACGACCGCTACTTCGCGGGCGACGGTGCCAAGCGCGACGACGACGGCTTCTTCTGGCTGCTCGGCCGCGTCGACGACGTCATGCTCGTGTCGGGCCACAACATCTCCACCGCGGAGGTCGAGCACGCACTGGTCGGCCACCCCGCGGTCGCGGAGGCCGCGGTGGTGGGCGCCACCGACGCGACGACCGGCCAGGCGATCAAGGCGTTCGTGATCCTGCGCAGCGGCAACGAGCCGTCCGACGCGCTCGCCGCCGAGCTGCGCGACCACGTCGGCAACCACATCGGCCCGATCGCCAAGCCCAAGACGATCCTCTTCACCGAAGACCTGCCCAAGACGCGCTCGGGCAAGATCATGCGCCGGCTGCTGAAGGACGTCGCGGAGGACAAGGCGCTCGGCGACACCACCACGCTCGCCGACCCGTCGGTCGTCGAGGGCATCAAGGCCCAGCACCTCGCCGCCGCGACCGAGGACGACTGACGACGTGACCCCACCCAACGATCTCGCCGCGGTGCCCGAGCACTGGACCTGGCACAGCGGCCCGATCGCGCCCGGCCCCGCAGTCGTCGTCGACATCGACGGTGTGCTGTCCGACGCGGCCGGTCGCCAGCACTACCTCGAGGCACCGCGGCGCAACTGGAACGCCTTCTTCGAGGCGTGCGGCGACGACCCCGTGATCGAGGAGGTCAAGGTGCTCCTCGACCACCTCGACCGCGACCTGCGCGTCGTCCTCCTCACCGCGCGACCCGAGCGGGTGCACCACCTCACCGAGGCCTGGCTGCGCCGTTACAAGATCCGCTGGGACGTCCTGCTCATGCGCCCGTGGGGCGACTACGAGATGGCCCGCGACTTCAAGCAGGCGTCGGTGTGGGAGCTGCGCGCCTACGGCTTCGAGCTGCGCCTCGCGATCGAGGACGACCGCCGCAACGTCGACATGTTCCGCACCGAGGGAGTGCCCACCGTGTACTTCCACTCCGGCTATTACGACTGAGCAACACCGAACTTCGGGGGGACCGAGCAATGAGCGAGCAGCACCTGACCGACCTGCTGGGACTGCGCGGCAAGCCCGCGCTCGTCGTGGGCGGGGGATACGGCATCGGCCGTGAGAGTGCGCTGATCCTGGCGCAGGCCGGCGCCGACGTCGCGGTCGCCGACCTCGATCTCGATCGCGCCAAGGCCACGCAGGCCGAGATCGAGGCGCTCGGCGTGAAGTCCGCCGCCTTCTCCGGCGATGTCACCAAGCGCGAAGACTGCGAGGCCATCGTCAACGGCGCGGCCGACGCGCTCGGCGGGCTCGAGGTGCTGATCAACATGGTCGGCACCGCGGGATGGTGCCCGATCGTCGACATGACCGACGACGACTGGGAGCTCGACCTGCGCCGCAACCTCACCCAGCACTTCTACGTGTCGCGCGCGGCGGGCCGCCGCATGATCGAGCAGGGGCGCGGCGGGCGCATCGCCGTCGTCGCGTCGGTCAGCGGTCTCTACGGCGCGCCGAACCATGCGTCGTACGGCGCGGCCAAGGCCGGGCTCATGGACCTGGTGCGGACGATGGCCCACGAGTGGGGGCAGTACGGCATCCGCATCAACGGTGTCGCGCCCGACATGATCAACACCCCGCGCATGGCCGCCACCCACGCGGCGCAGGGCATGGACCCCGACGCGAACGCCAAGGCCGACGGCGCGCCGCTCGGGCGGGCCGGGGTGGCCGGCGAGATTGCCGCGCCGCTCGTGTTCCTCGTGTCCGACATGGCGAGCTTCATGAGCGGCCAGACCCTCGTGGTCGACGGCGGCATGCGCGCCGCGTTCCCGCACTGGCGCGCGACGGAGCAGATGCGCTGACGGTCTCCACGGGCGACGCGGCGCCCGCAGACACAGGGCGTAACCTGCGCCGGTGATCGGACGGGTGCTCGGAGCGCTGCTCGCCGCCGGCTTGCTGCTCGCGACGGCTCCCGCCGCGCAGGCCGCCACCAAGCCGCCGGCGACGTGGGATCTGCGCGTGCGCGAGTACGTGCGGTTCGTGGAGAAGGATCGCGACCTGAAGTTCGAGCACCCCGTCGCGGTCGCCTTTCTCGACGACGCCGCGTTCGTGAAGGCGCTGGACGCGGGCGACGAGCCCACGAAACAGGATCGCATCGACGCCGAGCACGATGCCGCGCAGCTGCGCGCGGTGGGGATGATCGGGCCGGGCGTCGACCTCATCGGCGCGCAGGGCGGCATCGACGACACCACCACCACGGGCTTCTACGACCCCGACACGAAGAAGCTCTCCGTGCGCGGCGACGACCTCACCGACACCGATGTGAAGCTCACGATCGTGCACGAGCTCACGCACGCGCTGCAGGACCAGCATTTCAACTTGAACCGGCTCGACGCCGAGGTGCGCGACTCCGGGGAGAGCTTCGCCGAGGACGCACTGATCGAGGGCGACGCGACCACCGTCGAGAACGACTACTTCTTCACGCTGCCGCAGCAGGAGCAGGACGCCTACAACGACGCGTTCGACGGCGCGTTCGACGACGCGTCGGGCGACACCGCGGCTGCCGGTGACAGCGCGCCGGTCCCCGACGACGCCGACGCGGCGATCGCCGACGCACCGGTGCTCGCGGCGTACGACTCCGCGCCCTACGACTACGGCTCGCAGTTCGTCACCTTCGTGATCGACGACCGCGGCACCGAGGCAGTCGACCAGCTCTTCCGTACGCTGCCGCGCACCGAGGAACAGGTGATCGACCCCGTGGCAACGCACTGGCGCGAGCAGCCGCTCGCCGTCGCCACGCCGAAGCTCGCCACGGGGGAGAAGGCGGTCGGCGATCCCGACGTGTGGGGGGCCTACAGCCTCTACATGATGTTGGCGCCGCGCATCGACCTCGCCACCGCGCTGGAAGCGGCGAACGGCTGGGGCGGCGACGCGTACCGCGCCTTCACGCGTGCCGATGGCACCGAGTGCGTGCGCGCCGCGTTCCGGGGCGACGATCCGAGCGACACCGACGAGATCGCCGCCGCGCTCGACCACTGGGCCGCGCGGATGCCACCGGGCGGCGTCGAGACCGCGGTGGTCGCCAAGACCGCCACGTTCACCGTGTGCGACGTGGGTGGGATCACCTCGCCCGAGCAGGAGCGCGTCGACGCCGCGTCCGACCTCCTCTACGACCGCAACCACTTCGCCGCGGGCCTGATCGGCGACGGCGCGCCCTTCGCGCTCGCCCGGTGCGCGGGCGGGAAGATGGCCCTCGACCCCGAGGTCGTCGACCTCGAGTGGGGCGACAGCACGACCAAAACCGACGACGCCCGCTTCACCGAGTTGGTCCAGCAGTACGTGGGAGAGTGCCAGCCATGACGACGTTCGTCCTCGTGCACGGTGGTGGCCACGGCGGCTGGTGCTACCAACCGGTGGCGCGCCTGCTCCAGGCGGAGGGCCACGTGGTGTACGCGCCGTCGCTCACCGGCCTCGGCGAACGCTCGCACCTGCGCGGTCCCGGCATCGACCTCGACACGCACATCACCGACGTCACCGCGCTCCTGCACTACGAGGACCTGCGCGACGTCGTCCTCGTCGGGCACAGCTACGGCGGGATGGTGATCACGGGCGCAGCCGATCGCGCCGCGGGTCGCATCGGCGCGATCGTCTACCTCGACGCGGCCAACCCGCGCAACGGACAGTCGCTCGTCGACGTCGCCGGGCCGATCATCGAAGCGGTTCGGCCGATGGGCGCGGTGGTCGACGGCATCGAGATCGTCCTGCTCCCCGATCCCGACGCAGGCCGGTTCTACGGCGTGACCGACGACGGCACCGTCGTGTGGATGGCCGACCGGCTCGAGGGTCATCCGTGGGCGTGCTTCGCGCAGCCCCTGCGCCTCGAGCACGAGGACGCGCTGTGGGCGATCCCGCAGTTCCACATCTGCTGCACCGACACGGTGCCGACGCGGGACCCCGAGATGATCGAGCGGGCGCGCGCCGAGCATCGTCTCTGGGAGATCGACACCGGCCACGACCTCATGCTCACCGAGCCGCGCGCCGTGGCCGACGCGCTGCTCGAGATCGCGACTCGCCGCTGATGCGCCAGGCGCGCGCTAGTCGCGGAAGTTCGTGAACTGCAGGGGCACGTTGAAGTCGTGCTCCTTCATCGCCTGGATCGCGCTCTGCAGGTCGTCGCGCTTCTTGCCGGTGATGCGCAGCTGCTCGCCCTGGATCTGGTGCGACACGCCCTTGAGGCCGAGCTCCTTGATGAACTTGCCGATCTCCTTGCCCTTCTCGGTGGAGATCCCGCTGTTCAGTGTGACGGTCTGGCGCACCGTGCCCTTCGAGGCTTCCTCGACCTTCCCGTAGGACAGGGCCTTGAGCGACACCTGGCGCTTCACCAGCTTCTCCTCGAGCACCTGGGTGAGGGCGGTCAGGCGCGACTCGCTCTCGGTGGCGAGCTCGATGGTCTTCTCCTTGAGCTCGATGGTGCTGTCGGTGCCCTTGAAGTCGAAGCGCGTGGACACCTCACGGGCGGCCTGGTCGACCGCGTTGCGGACTTCCTGCATGTCGAGCTCGGAGACGACGTCGAAGGTGGGCATGGTGGTCTCCCGGGGAGAGCGGCAGCGGAACGGCCTGGTACTGTACGCCCCCCCGAGGGTCGGTACCCGAGTGGACAAAGGGGGCAGGCTGTAAACCTGCTGCGCAAGCTACGTTGGTTCGAATCCAACCCGGCCCACTCGAGCGCCCGTTTCCCGACCGGAAGCGGGCGTTTCTCGTTCTAGAGCATCCGCTGCATCTCGACGACATCGAGCCAGCGGTTGAACTTCCGGCCCACCTCCCGCTCCACGCCCACGATCTCGAAGCCGCAGGCCCGGTGGAGGGCGATCGACGCCTCGTTGCCGCCGGAGATGCGGGCGATCACGGTGTGGAACCCGTGGGCCTCGGCGAGTGACACCAACTCGTCGAGCAGGCGCCGGCCGATGCCGCGCCCCTCGTTGCCGGGGAGCAGGTACACGGAGTCCTCGACGGTGGTGGAGTAGGCGGGACGCGACCGGAAGGGCGTGAGCGATCCGAAGCCCACGATCCGCCCGTCGAGCACGGCGACCACCGTGGGGTGTCCACCCGAGTGGTCGTCGATCCACCGCACCTGGGCGTCGAGCGTGCGGGGCACGAGGTCGAACAGGGCCGTGGACTCGGCGACGTAGTGGTTGTAGATGGTGCGGATTCCCTCGGCGTCGCGCCGCTCCACGAGCCGGATCTCGACGTCCGGATCGCCGTCGGGAGAGCTCTCGGGGGCTTCTTGCATCCCCGGCACGGTAGCAAGGGGGTCTGCGTTGCTATCCTGTCCGACCTTCGCCCTTGTAGCTCAGTGGCAGAGCACTTCCATGGTAAGGAAGGGGTCGTGGGTTCAATCCCCACCGAGGGCTCCATCCCGCCGGTCTCCGATCTCCGTCGACCGGCGGGCGCAACACGCAGAGCGAGCGGATGCGAGCGCTGCGCAGCAAGACGCCGAGTGAGCGACCCTGGTGCAGGTACTCTGCGCCACAGCGAACGAGGCGATGCAAGGCGGTGTAGCTCAGTTGGTCAGAGCACGCGGCTCATAATCGCGTTGTCGCGGGTTCGAGTCCCGCCACCGCTACCACCGCGACCACGCAACGTCCTGCCGGCCAGCAGGGCCGGTACCCCAGGAGCGAGACATGGCGAGCGACAAGAGGGTCAAGGTGACCCTGGCTTGTGAAGACTGCAAGCGGCGCAACTACATCACGATCAAGAACAAGACGAACGATCGTGAGCGGATCGAGATGAAGAAGTACTGCCGCTTCGACCGCCGCCACACGCTCCACAAGGAGACCCGCTGAACCTCGGCCTCCGGCCGAGCTCCCCGACCTCCGGGGCGGCGTTCCTCCCGCCCCTCGCGGCCGCCGTCGTACCGGCGGGTAACCCCCGGGCCCCGAAGTGAGTCTCAGATGAGCACTTCGGAATTGCCGCAGGGGCCCAGCGCCCTCGAACCGCTCGTGGAGGCCGCCCGTACGGGCGATCGCCAGGCGTTCGACGAGTTGGTCCGGCGTACCTACGTCGAGACCTACACCCTCGCGATGCGGCTGACGGCCCACGAGGAGGACGCACGCGACGTGGTGCAGGAGACGTATCTCCGTGCCTGGCGGGGACTGGGGTCCTTCCGCGGCGACGCGCAGTTCACCACGTGGCTGTACCGCATCACCGCGAACACGGCCTACACGACCGTCAAGCGGCGTCGCCGCCACCGGGCCGACGCGCTCGACGCGATGATCCACGACCCGGTCGAGGTGCGCCTCGACGCCCAGCCCGAGGAGTCGGCGCAGCAGTCGGCGATGCTCGACCGCCTCTCGGTCGCCCTCGACCAGCTTCCTCCCAAGCTGCGGGTGCTCGTGGTGCTCAAGGACGTCTACGGCCTGTCCCACGAGGAGATCGCCGACGAGCTCGGCATCTCGGTCTCCGCGGCCAAGGTGCGCCTGCACCGAGGGCGCAAGAAGCTGCGCGACCTGCTGTACGACGAGGCGCACCCGAACCACGGGTCCGACGGGGGGATCGAGCATGCAGTGTGACGACATCGCGGGATCCTGCCGGACGCCGTCGACGGCGGTGTCGCGGTCGAGGACTCCGTGCAGCGCCACATCGACACGTGCCTGCGCTGCCAGGCCGAGCTCGCCCGCTATCGCAAGATGCTGCGCGGCCTGCACCTCCTGCGCACCCGCTACCTCGAGCCCGCGCCCGGCCTCGTGGCCCAGACCCTCGCCCTCATCGAGGAGGCGGGGAGCGCGAGGCACGCCGGGCCATCCTGAGCGGCAAGCGCATCGCCTACGCCGGCGCCATCGGCGGGGCCGCGGCCGTCGCCGCGGGCGCCGCGGCCACCGTGGTGATCGTGCACCGCGCCCGCCGCAAGTCCGTCCCGGCCACAGGCTGATCGTTCCGACACCCGCCGGGCGCAGTGGCGTAGAGTTCCGGCTTCGATTCCCGGACGCAAGGGCAGGCTCCATGAAGTTCGTTCGTTCCGTCGCCGGATTCGCAGGAGTGGCCGCCCTCGTCGTCGCGCCCGTCGCGCTCCAGTCGTCCGCCGCGTCGGCCGCGCCCACCGACGTCGTGTTCACCACGGCCGGGAGCAGTGCCTGGACGGTTCCGGGCGGCGTCAGTTGCGTCACCGTCGACGCGATCGGGGCCGAGGGTGGCGATTTCCTCTCATCGGGGGCGGGTGCCGCGGCCGCCTTCAACGGCGGAGCCGCCGCCGGTGCCCTGGCGACGAACCAACTCGGCGGGGAGTCCGTCTCGACGATTCCGGTGCTCACCGGCCAGGTCTTGCAGGTCAACGTGGGTGGTCGCGGTGGCGACGGCACCGAGTCGGCGACGGGCACGACGCCCGGAGGCGCGGGCGGTTTCAACGGCGGTGGTGCCGGCGGTGACGCGCTCGCGACCGGCGAGATCAGCCTCTGGGCCGGTGGTGGTGGCGGCGGTGGCGCCTCCGACGTCCGCCAGCTCGGCACGGCGCTCACGGACCGCGTCGTCGTGGCGGGTGGTGGTGGCGGTACCGGCCCGAACACGAACGCCGGTGGCGACGGTGGTGACCCGGGGAGCGACGGCTCCGGCGGTGCGCTGGCCGGCAAGGGGGCGACGTCGAGTGCCGGCGGGGCCGGCGGCACCTCGTCGGGGAGTTCGACGAACGGCGCCGACGGCGCGCTCGGTGTGGGCGGCGCGGGCGCCGCGGCCACCGACATCAACGTCGGCGGCGGTGGCGGTGGCGGCGGCTACTACGGCGGTGGCGGCGGCGGTGGCGCGGCCCCCAGCGCCGGGCTCGCGGGTGGCGGCGGTGGCGGCTCCGGCCTCGGCGACACCACCACGACGGGTGTCGACGCCGCCAACAACGGCGACGGCAAGGTCACGCTGAGCTACACGGCCGGTGACGTGAGCTGTCTGGCAGCCCCGCTGACGGTGCAGAAGGTGACCACTGGCGCCGCACCCACGCCGGGCCAGTCCTTCACGGTCCGGGTCGCGTGCGCGACGGCAACCTGCTGCCCGAGCAGGTCGGCAGCAGCACTGCGGCCGACCTCACGTTCACGGCCGACGCAGCCGGGGTGATCCAGCCCGCGTCGGGCTACGTGTTGGGCTTCGGCGACCCGGGTGAGTGCACGGTCACCGAGACCGATGCCGGTGGAGCGATCGAGACCTCCTATGCGTGCGTCGGCTCCGGCATCGCCGACCAGTCCGCGGCGAGCGCCTGGGCCTCGGCCACGGCAGTGAACCCCGACGATCCGTGCCAGACCTCGGGCCCGCAGAGTGGACCGATCGCCGTCGACATCGTCTCGCCGAGCCAGGCGGCCACCGTCACGGTCACGAACACCCTCGTGGCCCCGGCCGCGGCGCAGGTGGTCCAGCCCCGGTTCACCGGCTGAGCGCCGCAGGTCGCGGGCGGGATGCCGCCCGCCTCGGGAGGTTCCGGACGGTGCTGCTATCCTCGCACGTCCGGCCCGACCGCGCCCGGAGGGCACTAGCTCAATTGGTAGAGCACCGGTCTCCAAAACCGGCGGTTGGGGGTTCGAGTCCCTCGTGCCCTGCACTGCGACAACCCGACGAACCACATGGCCGCGCAACCGCGAGGCCAGACCATCTCCAGAGGACGGCGATGCCGTGTCGATGAACCGCCAGACGAAGCGCATGATGGCGAAGCAGGGCTCCGACCAGCCCCGCAAGCCCGACGCTGCGCCGTCAGCCGGCCTCGAGCGCACCCAAGCGGGAGAAGATCGGGCCGAAGGCGTACCTCTCCGAGGTGCGCGGCGAGCTCAAGAAGGTCGCCTGGCCCACCAAGAAGGAAGTCGTCAACTCCACGATCATCGTGCTCATCGCGGTCATCGTCATGACCGCGCTGATCTTCGGGTTCGACTACCTGTCCGCCAAGTTCGTGCTCTTCCTCTTCGACTGATCCGAAGTAGCCACCATGACGTTCGACAGCCCCAACCCCGCCGACGCCGACGAGACCGTCGACAGCCTCGACGAGGGCACCGCCGACAGCCCCGACGAGGGCGCCGACGACGCGCTGCCCGAGTGGGCGCGCGTCTCGACGGCGGCCGACCGCGACGACGTGCTCGACGCCGACGTGCTCGCAGCCCTCGCGGGCGGCGAAGCTCCGGCCACCGACGAGATCCTCGTCGTCGAGGAAGAGGACTCCATCGAGATCCTCGAGGTGTCGTCGTCCGAGGACCTCGCCGACGCCGACCTGCTCGACGTCATCGACGAGGACGACGAGGAAGAGGTCGCGCCGCGCGAGCCCAGCCCCTACGACCGTCCGGGCGACTGGTTCGTGGTGCACACCTACGCCGGCTACGAGAACAAGGTCAAGCAGAACCTCGCCAGCCGCGTGCGCTCGATGAACGTCGAGGAGCAGATCTTCGAGGTCGTCATCCCGATGGAGGACGTCATCGAGTTCAAGGGCGGCCGCAAGGTCGTCGTGCAGAAGAAGGTGTTCCCCGGCTACCTGCTGGTGCGCATGGCCCTCGACGACGACTCGTGGTACGTCGTGCGCAACACGCCTGGTGTCACGGGCTTCGTCGGCAACGGCGCCCGTCCCACGCCGCTGTCGAAGAAGGAAGTCGAGAACATCCTCGGCACCGGTGCCGCCGAGGTGCCGGGCACCGAGAAGAAGGTCCGGCCCCGCCTGGAGTACGAGGTGGGCGAGCAGGTGCGCGTCACCACCGGCCCATTCGCCGACTTCAACGGTGCGATCTCCGACATCGACGTCGCCCGTTCGAAGCTCACCGTGCTCGTCAACATCTTCGGCCGGGAAACCCCTGTCGAACTCGAGCTCGGCCAAGTCGCCAAGCTCTAGAAGAACAGCGAAGGAAGCGTAGAGAAGATGGCGAAGAAGAAGCTCGCCGCGATCGTGAAGATCCAGATCCCTGCGGGCCAGGCCACCCCGGCCCCGCCGGTGGGTACGGCGCTCGGTCCGCACGGCATCAACATCATGGACTTCTGCAAGGCGTACAACGCCGCGACGGAGAACCAGCGCGGGATGGTGATCCCGGCGGAGATCTCGATCTTCGAGGACCGCTCGTTCACGTTCGTCACGAAGACGCCGCCCACGCCGTTCCTGCTGCGCCAGGCGGCCGGGATCGAGAAGGGCGCCGCGAACGCGCGCACCGACAAGGCCGGCAGCGTCTCCGCCGACCAGGTGCGCCAGATCGCCGAGACGAAGATGCCCGACCTCAACGCGATCGACCTCGACGGTGCGATCGCCCAGGTGGTCGGCACCGCCCGCTCGATGGGCATCGAGGTCACCGGCTAGCGCCGGTACCGCACGAATCGCAACACAGGCACGACACCCCCGCCGGAGGACCTCGCCGGCGGATCCGGGTGCAGTCCGAGGGAGCAGACCGGCAACCCACGGGAGCCGGTCGGAAGCGAAGGAAGGTACGCCATGGCGAAGCCGGGCAAGAAGACCGTCGACGCACTGCGTCGCTACGACCGTGAGCAGCTGTTCGCCCCCACCGAGGCAATCGACCTCGTGAAGTCGATGGCCACTCGCAAGTTCGACGAGACCGTCGAGGTCGCGATCCGCCTCGGGGTCGACCCCCGCAAGGCCGACCAGATGATCCGCGGCACCGTGTCGCTGCCGAACGGCACCGGCAAGACCGTGCGCGTCGCGGTGTTCGCCGCCGGCGACGCCGCCCGTGAGGCGCAGGAGAACGGCGCCGACATCGTCGGCACCGACGACCTCATCGCGAAGATCGAGGGCGGCTTCCTCGACTTCGACGTGGCGATCGCCACCCCCGACCTCATGGGTCAGGTCGGCAAGCTCGGTCGTTCGCTCGGCCCGCGCGGCCTGATGCCGAACCCGAAGACCGGCACCGTCACCAACGACGTCGGCAAGACCGTCGCCGAGTTCAAGGCCGGCAAGGTCGAGTACCGCACCGACCGCTACGGCAACGTGCACGTGCCGATCGGCAAGGCCAGCTTCGAGACCGCGCAGCTGCTGCAGAACTACCACTCGGTGCTCGACGAGCTGCTCCGGGCCAAGCCCGCGGCCTCGAAGGGCAAGTACCTGAGGAACATCACCACCAGCTCCACCATGGGCCCCGGCGTCAAGATCGACCCCGCCGTGGTCCGCGAGGAGGCGGGCTCCGCCCCGGCGTAGTACGCTCTTCGCTCACAACTCCATCGCCACAGACCTCCGGTCTCTTCGAGGTAATGGGCGCCACTCCCGGGCAACCCGGGGAGCGCCCGCCGGACGAGGCGCTCTCGTGATCTTCGATCGAGGATCTTGTCGGGACGTCCCGCGTGTCTGCGGTGACGTCCCGTCCCATTTTCCTGCGAAAGAAGTTCCGCATGGCGAGACCCGAGAAGGTCGCCGTCGTCGAGGAGATCCGCGCCAAGCTCGCGGACGCCGACGCGACGGTGCTCACCGAGTACCGGGGCCTCACGGTTCACGAGATCGCTGCCCTCCGCAGCGCGCTCCGACCGACCGGCACCGAGTACAAGGTGTTCAAGAACACGCTCGCCCGTCGGGCGGTCGAGGAGGCCGGCGTCGCCGGCGTCACCGATCTCCTCGAGGGCCCCGTGGCGCTGGCGTTCGTCAAGGGCGACGCCGCGGCTGCGGCGAAGGCCCTGCGCGAGTTCGCCAAGACCAACCCGACGCTCGTCGTCAAGGGTGGTCTGCTCGGCGACCGTTTCGTCGGTCCCGCCGACATCGAGGCCCTCGCCGACCTGCCGTCGCGTGAGGTGCTCCTCGCCCAGATCGCCGGGGCGTTCCAGGCACCGCTGGTGAAGGCGGCCGGCCTGTTCCAGGCACTGCCGCGGAACCTCGCCTACGGCGTCAAGGCCCTCATCGACCAGCGCATCGCCGCCGGGGAGTCCGCTCCCGTGGCGGAGGAGGCCCCGGCCGACGAAGCGCCTGCTGCCGAGGAAGCGCCCGTCGCCGAGGCTGCCGACGAAGCACCCACCGAGGACGCATCCGCGTCCGACGAGTCCGAGTAACACCCCGAGTCTCAGAGACAAGAAGGAACCGACATCATGGCAACCAGCACCGAAGAGCTGCTCGAGCAGTTCAAGAGCATGACCGTCCTCGAGCTGAACGACTTCCTCAAGGCGTTCGAAGAGGAGTTCGGCGTGACTGCGGCGGCTCCCGTCGCAGTTGCCGCCGCGGCCCCCGCGGCCGGTGGTGGCGGCGATGCCGCCGCCGAGGAGAAGGACGAGTTCGACGTCATCCTCGTGGCCGCCGGCGACAAGAAGATCCAGGTCATCAAGGAAGTCCGGGCCATCGTCTCGGGTCTCGGCCTGAAGGAGGCCAAGGACCTCGTCGACGGCGCGCCGAAGCCCGTCCTCGAGAAGGTCGCCAAGGAAGACGCCGAGAAGGCGAAGGCGCAGCTCGAAGAGGCCGGCGCCACCGTGGAACTCAAGTAGGCGTCGAACTCAAGTAGGCGTAGCTCGAGGAGCTTGCGGCTCCGACAGCTCTTCCCCCGGTTCCGTGAGGAACCGGTGCCACTCGTCGAACGCCGTGGCCGCGTCCAACGCGGCCACGGCGATTCGCGTCCGGCCCCCGTCGCGCACGAGTCGCTCGGCCAGCCAGTCGGGCACCGGCTCGCGCCGCCGGGTCGCGGGCACCACCGGCGTGCCGGTCAGGCGCCCGAGGCGGCCCAGCAACCGCGCCGCGGCCACGACGTCGGGGGCGTCGGCGGCCTGCATCCGGCCGAGCGTCTCCGCGTAGACCGCGCCGTCGTCGCGCACGCCCGCCACCGTGATCGCCCACACCACGACCCGTCCGCCCTGCCTGTCGGGGCCGACCCGGTACACGAAACGTCGCGTGCCGCCGGCCCGGTGGAGCAGCCGGAAGCCGGTGTCGTCGGCCACGAGCGGGGCGCCGGGATCGTCGTCGCCAGTGAGGGCGCGCAGGTCGTCGAGGAGCCGGGGGGCGTGCACCGGCCCGGCGCGGCGCAGGTCGTCGACCGCGCCCGAGGCGAGTTCGACGGTTCTCACGAGGGGCCGTTCACGAGACGCCGCTCATCGGTCGACCGCTCACGAACGGTACGCCTCCATGGCCTCGCCGAGGCCGGTGCGGTGCCGGTCGTCGTCGGCCGTGCGGGCCAGCGCGAGGGCGAGGTCGCGCACGTCGTCCCGGAGCGCCTCGAGCTCGCGCAGCCGTTCGATCCCGACCACCGCGGCGACCGCGTGGCCGTGCCGTTCCACCACCACTTCGTCGCCGTGGGCGGCGTCGGCCACGAGCCGGGCGATGCCCCGGCGACCCGCTTCCGTCACGCTCAGTCGTTCCATGGGACCCCTCTCGAACGTGCCCCCGTGAACTGTACAGAATACTGCACAGATCCGCGAGATATCCTTGACCTGCCCGCGGTCGTGTCGTAACCTGCCGCCAGTGGACGGGCCCGGCAGGGTCTGTTCTTCGGCGTCCTTGCACGCCAGTGTGCGACGCGATAGGATCGATCCTGATCGTGTCTGCCCGGCCGTGCCTCCGTTGACCTCTTTTCCCTGGTCCGCGCGCGCCCTCATCAAGGAGTGACGTTGGTTTCTTCCGCGTCCCGCGAGCGTCTCTCGTTCTCGAAGCTGCGCGAGGTCCTCGAACTTCCGGACCTCATTGCCGTGCAGCGCGACTCGTTCGAGTGGTTCCTCGAGCAGGGGGTGGCGGAGGTTCTCTCCGACATCTCGCCCATCGAGGACTTCACCGGCCAGCTCAAGCTCGAGCTGTCCGACCACATCTTCGACCCGCCGAAGTACTCCGAGGACGAGTGCCGCGAGCGTGACATGACGTACGCCCGCCCGCTCTTCGTCACCGCCCGGTTCATGAACGCCGGCACCGGTGAGATCAAGGAGCAGACGGTCTTCATGGGGGACTTCCCGATGATGACCGACCGGGGCACCTTCATCATCAACGGCACCGAGCGCATCGTGGTGTCGCAGCTCGTGCGTTCGCCCGGCGTCTACTTCGGCATCAACCCCGACAAGACGTCGCCGGAGAAGGACGTCGTCGACGCCAAGATGATCCCCGGCCGTGGTGCGTGGCTGGAGTTCGAGGTCGACAAGAAGGACATCGTCTACGTCCGCATCGACCGCAAGCGCAAGCAGCCGGTCACCGTGCTGCTGAAGGCGCTCGGGTTCGGCGACACCAACGAGGAGCTCGCCAACCTCATCCTCGACCCGACCGGTCACCCGTACCAGTCGATGCTGAACACGCTCGAGAAGGACCACACCGAGGACGCCGACGCGGCCTTCATCGACATCTACCGGAAGCTGCGCCCGGGCGAGCCGCCGACGCCCGACAGCGCGCGTGCGCTGCTCGAGAACCTCTTCTTCAACCCGAAGCGTTACGACATGGCCAAGGTCGGTCGTCACAAGGTGGGGAAGAAGCTGCGCTTCGAGTACGAGCGCCTGCCCCTCGCCAAGTTCGAGCTGACGATCCCGAACGCGGACCCCGAGGCCGGCCCCGTCGACTACCAGCTCTCGAAGGCCGACATCCTCGCGACGGTCTCGTACCTCGTGAAGCTGCACGCCAACGACCAGCCCAACGACTACTTCGCCGACGACATCGACCACTTCGGCAACCGCCGTGTGCGCTCGGTCGGCGAGCTCATCCAGAACCAGGTGCGCGTCGGTCTCTCGCGCATGGAGCGGGTCGTGCGCGAGCGCATGACCACCCAGGACGTCGAGGCCATCACGCCGCAGACCCTGATCAACATCCGCCCCGTGGTGGCGGCGATCAAGGAGTTCTTCGGGTCCAGCCAGCTCTCGCAGTTCATGGACCAGACGAACCCGCTCGCCGGGCTCACCCACAAGCGTCGTCTCTCGGCGCTCGGCCCGGGTGGTCTGTCGCGTGAGCGCGCCGGCTTCGAGGTGCGAGACGTGCACCCCAGCCACTACGGCCGCATGTGCCCGATCGAGACGCCGGAAGGCCCGAACATCGGTCTCATCGGTTACCTCGCGTCGTACGCGCGCATCAACCGGTTCGGCTTCATCGAGACGCCGTACCGGCGCGTCGTCGACGGCATCGCGCTCGACGAGGTCGAGTACCTCGCAGCCGACGACGAGGACCGCTTCGTCATCGCGCAGGCCAACGCGGAGATCGACGCGAACGGCCGCTTCGCCGACGAGCGCGTCCTGGTACGCGCCGGCCGGGGCGAGCTCGCCTACGTGAGCCCGAACGAAGTCGACTACATGGACGTGTCGCCGAAGCAGATCGTCTCGGTGGCCACCGCCCTCATCCCGTTCCTCGAGCACGACGACGCGAACCGTGCCCTCATGGGCGCGAACATGCAGCGGCAGGCCGTGCCGCTGCTGCGGGCGACGGCGCCGTTCATCGGCACCGGTGTCGAGGGTCGCGCCGCGCGCGACGCGGGCGAGGTCATCCTCGCCAAGGGCACCGGCACGGTCGTCGACGTCACCGGCGACACCGTCGTCGTCGACTACGACGACCTCAAGGGCCAGACCACTCACCGCCTCTCCAAGTTCCGCCGTTCGAACCAGGGCACCTGCATCAACCAGAAGCCCCGCGTCGACATCGGCGAGGCGGTCACCAAGGGTGTCGTGCTCGCCGACGGTCCGTCCACGCACGAGGGCGAGCTCGCCCTCGGCAAGAACCTCCTCGTGGCGTTCGTGCCCTGGAAGGGTCACAACTACGAGGACGCCATCGTGCTCTCCGAGCGCCTCGTCAAGGACGACGTCCTCACCTCGATCCACATCGAGGAGCACGAGATCGACGCCCGCGACACCAAGCTCGGCGCCGAGGAGATCACGCGCGACATCCCGAACCTCTCCGAGGACATCCTCAAGGACCTCGACGAGCGCGGCATCATCCGCATCGGCGCCGAGGTCGGCCCCGGCGACATCCTCGTCGGCAAGGTCACGCCCAAGGGCGAGACCGAGCTCACCCCGGAGGAGCGCCTCCTGCGCGCCATCTTCGGTGAGAAGGCCCGTGAGGTCCGTGACACCTCGCTGAAGGTGCCGCACGGCGAGAACGGCAAGGTCATCGACGTGCGCGTGTTCTCGCGGGAGGATGGCCACGAGCTGCCCCCGGGTGTGAACCAGCTGGTGCGCGTGTACGTCGGCCAGAAGCGCAAGATCAGCGCGGGCGACAAGCTCGCCGGCCGCCACGGCAACAAGGGTGTGATCTCCAAGATCCTCCCGGTCGAGGACATGCCCTACCTCGCCGACGGCACGCCGGTCGACATCGTGCTCAACCCCCTCGGTGTGCCGAGCCGTATGAACGTCGGTCAGGTGCTCGAAGCGCACCTCGGCTACGCGGCCCGTCACGGCTGGGAGGGCACCCGTACGTCGCCGCCCGCCGACAAGAAGACCCGCACGGTCACCGAGCCCGCGGTGTGGGTGTCGAGCCCCGTGTTCGACGGCGCCCACTGGGACGAGGTCGAGCAGTCGGGCCCGCTCGGCACGATCGAGCACGTCTTCGACACGATGCACCCCGACGGTGCGAACGGCAGCCGGCTCGTGGGCAACGACGGCAAGGCCACCCTGTACGACGGCCGCACCGGCGAGGCCTACGACAACCCGGTGACGGTCGGCTACATGTACATCCTGAAGCTGTCGCACCTCGTCGACGACAAGATCCACGCCCGGTCCACCGGTCCGTACAGCATGATCACGCAGCAGCCGCTGGGTGGGAAGGCGCAGTTCGGTGGCCAGCGCTTCGGTGAGATGGAGGTGTGGGCGCTCGAGGCATACGGCGCCGCGTACGCCCTCCAGGAGATCCTCACCATCAAGTCCGACGACGTCCTCGGCCGCGTGAAGGTCTACGAGGCCATCGTCAAGGGCGAGAACATCCCCGAGCCCGGCATCCCCGAGAGCTTCAAGGTGCTCATCAAGGAGATGCAGGCGCTCTGCCTCAACGTCCGCGTGATGAACGAGGACGGCGAGGAAGTCGAGATCCGTGAGCTCGACGAGGACGCGTTCCGCACCACCGAGTCGCTCGGCATCGACCTCTCACGTCCCGAGCGGGGCACCGACGAGGAAGACGAGCAGCGTCGCCGTCAGCCGGCGTTCTGATCCATACCGACACTCCAGCCTGACGACGAAGCCTGCCGAGACGAAGAAGAAGTAGAAGGCGAGGGACCCTGTGCTCGACGTGAACGACTCTGCCCAGCTGTCGATCGCGCTCGCGACCGCCGACCAGATCCGCACCTGGTCGAACGGCGAGGTGAAGAAGCCCGAGACCATCAACTACCGGACGCTGAAGCCGGAGAAGGACGGTCTCTTCTGCGAGAAGATCTTCGGTCCGACCAAGGACTGGGAGTGCTACTGCGGCAAGTACAAGCGCGTCCGTTTCAAGGGCATCATCTGTGAGCGCTGTGGCGTCGAGGTCACGCGCTCCAAGGTGCGCCGCGAGCGGATGGGCCACATCGAGCTCGCCGCCCCCGTCACCCACATCTGGTACTTCAAGGGTGTCCCGAGCCGTCTCGGCTACCTGCTCGACATCGCCCCGAAGAGCCTCGAGAAGGTGATCTACTTCGCGGCCCACATCATCACGTGGGTCGACGACGAGCGTCGCCACAAGGACCTCGAGTCGCTCGAGGCCGACATCCGCGCCGAGATCGGCGACGTCGAGCGCGAGCGCGAGCTCGAGATCCGCAAGCGCGACGAGGAGTACGAGGCCGAGCTCCAGGAGCTCGAGGGCCGCGACGCGAAGAAGAACGAGCTCGAGCGTGCCGAGAAGGCCCGCAACAAGGACTACGAGGACATCCGCGCCCGGTCCGACGCCGAGATCGACTTCCTCAAGTCGGTGTGGGACACCTTCAAGGGCCTCTCGCCGAAGCAGCTCGTCGACGACGAGCGCATCTGGCGCGAGCTCACCGACCGCTACGAGGAGTACTTCTCGGGCGGCATGGGCGCCGAGTCCATCAAGGACCTCATCTCGCGCATCGACATGGAGGCGGAGGAGGCCTTCCTCAAGGAGACCATCGCCACCTCCAAGGGTCAGCGCAAGGCGAAGGCGATCAAGCGGCTCAAGGTCATCTCGGCGTTCAACCGCGTCGACGACGACGGCAACAAGATCAACTCGCCGATGGGCATGGTGCTCGACGCCGTGCCGGTGATCCCGCCCGACCTGCGTCCGATGGTGCAGCTCGACGGTGGCCGCTTCGCGACCTCCGACCTGAACGACCTGTACCGCCGCGTGATCAACCGCAACAACCGCCTGAAGCGCCTCCTCGACCTCGGTGCGCCCGAGATCATCATCAACAACGAGAAGCGCATGCTCCAGGAGGCCGTCGACGCGCTGTTCGACAACGGCCGCCGCGGCCGCCCGGTCACGGGCCCCGGCAACCGGGCGCTGAAGTCGCTCTCCGACATGCTGAAGGGCAAGCAGGGCCGGTTCCGTCAGAACCTGCTCGGCAAGCGCGTCGACTACTCCGGCCGTTCGGTCATCGTCGTCGGCCCGCAGCTGCGCCTCCAGCAGTGCGGTCTGCCCAAGCAGATGGCGCTCGAGCTGTTCAAGCCCTTCGTGATGAAGCGGCTCGTCGACCTCGAGTACGCGCAGAACATCAAGTCCGCGAAGCGGATGGTGGAGCGCTCGCGTCCGCAGGTGTGGGACGTGCTCGAAGAGGTCATCAAGGAGCACCCGGTCTTCCTGAACCGTGCACCAACGCTCCACCGCCTCGGCATCCAGGCGTTCGAGCCCGTGCTCGTCGAGGGCAAGGCCATCCAGATCCACCCGCTGGTGTGCACCGCGTTCAACGCCGACTTCGACGGCGACCAGATGGCCGTCCACCTGCCGCTCTCCGCGGAGGCGCAGGCCGAAGCGCGCATCCTCATGCTGTCGGCGCACAACATCCTGTCGCCGGCGCACGGTCGCCCGATCTCCGTGCCCACGCAGGACATGATCATCGGCGCCTACTACCTCACCGAGGAGATCGACAACGCCACCGGCAGCGGTCGTGCGTTCTCGTCCCTCGACGAGGCGGTCCTCGCGTACGACACCCGGCTCGCGCCGAGCACCGCTCCCGAGGAGCGGCTCTCGCTGCACGCCAAGATCAAGGTCCGCATGCCCGGGGCGCGCTTCTCGCACATCCCGCTGCGCGACGACGCCAACCCCGACTCCATCGTCCTGCGCCGCAACGGTGACAACGGTGACTCGACGGTGCTCGTGGAGAGCACGCTCGGCCGGTTCCTCTTCAACGAGGCGTTCCCGTCCGACTACCCCTTCCACGACGCGCCGGTGAGGAAGCGTGACCTCACGGAGCTGGCGAGCAAGCTCGTCGAGCTGTACCCGCGTGCGGTCGTCGCCGAGAGCCTCGACGCACTCAAGGACCTCGGCTTCGAGTTCGCGACCCGTTCGGGGCTCACGATCTCCATCGCCGACGTGCGCACGCCCGCCGGCAAGGCGGCCCTCCTCGAGAAGTTCGAGGCCGAGGCCGACAAGGTCGAGGGCCAGTACGAGCGCGGCGTCATCACCGACGACGAGCGTCGCCAGAAGGAGATCGAGGTCTGGAGCGAGGCCACTGCACGCGTCCGTGACGCGATGCAGGAGGAGATGCGCTCCACGAAGTTCAACCCCATCGAGATGATGGTGGGGTCGGGCGCCCGAGGCAACGTCATGCAGGTGCAGCAGATCGCCGGTATGCGTGGTCTCGTGGCCAACCCGCGTGGTGAGATCATCCCGCGGCCGATCAAGTCGAACTTCCGTGAGGGCCTCTCGGTCCTCGAGTACTTCATCTCCACCCACGGTGCCCGCAAGGGTCTCGCCGACACCGCCCTCCGTACCGCCGACTCCGGGTACCTCACGCGACGCCTCGTCGACGTGGCCCAGGAGGTCATCGTGCGCGAGGACGACTGCGGCTCGCCGCGGGGCATCTGGATCGAGGACGTCGACGACGACCCCGAGACGATGCGCATCCTCGACACCAAGCTGCTCGGCCGCTGCCTCACCGACGACGTGAAGCTCGCCGACGGCTCGGTCATGCCGCGCAACACCGAGGTGCGCGAGGCCGAGGTCCGCACGCTGGCGTCCGACCCGGGGGTCACCCGGGTGCGGGTGCGCTCCGTGCTCACCTGCGACTCGATCACCGGTGTGTGCATGACCTGCTACGGCACCATGCTCGCCACCAACAAGCTCGTCGACCAGGGCGAGGCGGTCGGCATCATCGCCGCCCAGTCCATCGGCGAGCCCGGTACGCAGCTCACCATGCGTACGTTCCACACCGGTGGTATCGCCGGTGAGGACATCACGCACGGTCTGCCGCGCGTCGTCGAGCTCTTCGAGGCCCGCACGCCCAAGGGCGCGGCGGTGATGGCGGAGAGCTCCGGCATCGTGCGCCTCGGCGAGAACGAGAAGGGCGAGCGCGTCCTCACGATCGTCGCCGACGACGGCACGGAGGAGGAGCACGCGGTCACCCGCCGCACGCACCTCTACCCGGGCATCGCCGACGGCGTCGAAGTCAGCGCCGGCCAGCAGCTCACCGGTGACCACAAGACCCCGCTCGACCCGAAGAAGATCCTCGAGGTCAAGGGCATCCGCGCCACCCAGCAGTACCTCAGCGACGAGGTGCAGAAGGTGTACCGCGAGCAGGGTGTGTCGATCCACGACAAGCACGTCGAGGTGATCGTCCGCCAGATGCTCCGCCGCGTCGGTGTGTCCGAGGCAGGCGATTCCACCTACCTGCCCGGTCAGAAGGCCGACGCCCGCGAGTTCGCGGAGCGCAACCGCCTGATGGTCGAGGAGGGCAAGGCACCCGCCGAGGGTCGTCCCGAGCTCATGGGCATCACCAAGGCGTCGCTGGCCACCGACTCGTGGCTGTCGGCGGCGTCGTTCCAGGAGACCACCCGCGTGCTCACCGAGGCGGCCATCGAAGGCCGCAAGGACGGGCTCATGGGCCTCAAGGAGAACGTGATCATCGGCAAGCTCATCCCGGCGGGTACGGGGATGCCGCGCTACCGCGACATCGAGACCCACGCCCCCGACTACGAGCCGCTGCCCTTCTACTCGTCCGACACCGACCTCGACGCCGATCTCGACCTCGCCGCCTGGCTGGCCGACACCAGCGCCGGGTCGGGCGCATCCCTGTCGGGTGACGGCGGCACGGGTCTCGGCCTGGCCGGGTTCGCCACGACCGTCGGTGTGGTCGACACCCCGGCGGGTCCCGTGGTCGAGGCGGAGGCCATTGCGGTGGCCGAGACCCCGGACGGGATCGTGGTCGCCGACGTCGTCGTCGACGAGCCGGTCGAGCAGGCCACCGACCTGGGAGACGCCGCCGAGTCCTGATCGAGGAGGAGCGGGCCCCGCCTTGCGTGGGGCCCGCCTCCCTCCGCTATCCTGTTCCGTCGGTCTGGCAGCGCCGTTTTCGGGCCCGCAGCCGCCGGAACGCAACACCCCGCAACACCCGATTTCGCCACACCACCTTCGACGCGCGACTCGTGCGCCGTCAGTTCGAGGAGAACAGTGCCCACCATCCAGCAGCTCGTCCGCAAAGGACGGGAGACCAAGCCGGAGAAGTCGAAGACCCCCGCGCTGAAGGGCTCCCCTCAGCGTCGTGGCGTGTGCACGCGCGTGTTCACGCACACCCCGAAGAAGCCGAACTCGGCGCTGCGCAAGGTGGCCCGTGTCCGTCTCACGTCGGGCATCGAGGTCACCGCGTACATCCCCGGCATCGGCCACAACCTGCAGGAGCACTCGATCGTGCTCGTGCGCGGCGGTCGTGTGAAGGACCTGCCGGGTGTGCGGTACAAGATCGTCCGTGGCGCTCTCGACGCGAGTGGCGTCGCCAACCGCAAGCAGGCCCGTAGCCGCTACGGCGCCAAGAAGGACGCCTGATGCCTCGCAAGGGACCCGCACCCCGTCGTGATCTCATGCCCGACCCGGTCTACCGGTCGGTCGTCGTCACGCAGCTCGTCAACAAGATCCTGCAGGCCGGCAAGCGCTCGATCGCCGAGAAGATCGTCTACGACGCACTCGCCGACATCGAGAAGCGCTCCGGTGGCGACCCGGTCGCGGTGCTCAAGCGCGCGGTCGAGAACGTGCGCCCCGCGCTCGAGGTCCGCAGCCGCCGCGTCGGTGGTGCCACCTACCAGGTGCCCGTCGAGGTGCGCCCGCGCCGCGCCACCACGCTCGCGATCCGCTGGATCGTCGGCTACTCGCGGCAGCGTCGTGAGAAGACGATGGCAGAGCGTCTCGCCAACGAGCTGATGGATGCCAGCAACGGCATCGGCGCGTCGATCAAGCGCAAGGACGACCTCCAGAAGATGGCCGAGTCGAACAAGGCGTTCGCGCACTACCGCTGGTAGTGCCCGCGGCTTCGCCCGAGATCGAGAGCCGCCGGTCCCGATTCTCGGGGCCGGCGCTCCCGCGATCGAACCCAGTGTTCACCAGGAATTCGAGCTCCCTCCCGCTCCCGGTGACGACGAGAAGAAGAGAATCGCTGAGATGGCTGCTGAAGAGAGTCAGGTAAAGGGCAAGACCGGTGCGGTGATCCGCGAGGTGCCGCTCAACCGCGTCCGCAACATCGGGATCATGGCCCACATCGACGCGGGCAAGACCACCACCACGGAGCGGATCCTCTACTACACGGGCCGCACCTACAAGATCGGTGAGGTCCACGAGGGCGCGGCCGTCATGGACTGGATGGTCCAGGAGCAGGAGCGCGGCATCACCATCACGTCCGCCGCCACCACCTGCAAGTGGCGCGACACGTGGATCAACATCATCGACACGCCCGGCCACGTCGACTTCACCGTCGAGGTGGAGCGGTCGCTGCGCGTGCTCGACGGCGCCGTCGCCGTGTTCGACGCGGTGGCCGGCGTGGAGCCGCAGACCGAGACGGTGTGGCGCCAGGCCAACAAGTACAACGTGCCGCGGATGTGCTTCGTCAACAAGATGGACCGCGTCGGCGCCGACTTCTACCGCTGCCTCGACATGATCAAGGACCGCCTCGACGCCAACGTCGCGGTGGTGCAGCTGCCCATCGGCTCGGAGAGCGACTTCCGCGGCGTCGTCGACCTGCTCCAGATGAAGGCGCTGGTCTGGGACGACGGCATGGGCGAGAGCTTCGAGGTCGTCGACATCCCCGCCGAGCTCGCCGACGACGCCGAGACCTGGCGTCACGAGCTCGTCGACGTCGTGAGCCAGTACGACGAGAACGTGCTCGAGAAGTACGTGGGCGAGGAGGAGATCACCGCCGACGACCTCCGCGTCGCCGTGCGCGCCGCCACCATCTCCGGCGACGTCGTGCCCGTGCTCTGCGGCACTGCGTTCAAGAACAAGGGCGTGCAGCCGCTGCTCGACGCCGTCGTCGACTACCTGCCGAGCCCGGTCGACATCCCCGCCGTCCAGGGCCTCGACGTGAAGCTCGAGCACCCGCTGTCCCGTGAGGCCGACGACGCCGAGCCGTTCGCCGCGCTCGCGTTCAAGATCATGAGCGATCCCTACGTGGGCAAGCTCACCTACTTCCGCGTCTACTCGGGCAAGCTCGGCGCCGGTTCGCCGGTGCTCAACGCCACGAAGGACAAGAAGGAGCGCATCGGCCGCCTCCTCCAGATGCACGCCAACCACCGTGAGGACAAGGAAGCCGTCTTCGCCGGCGACATCGTCGCCGCGGTGGGCCTCAAGAACACCACCACCGGTGACACGCTCTGCGACCCCGCGCACCCGATCGTGCTCGAGCGCATGGAGTTCCCGGAGCCGGTGATCTCCGTCGCCATCGAGCCGAAGACGAAGATCGACCAGGACAAGCTCGGCAAGGCGCTCAGCTCGCTCTCCGAGGAGGACCCGACCTTCCAGGTCCGCACCGACGACGAGACCGGCCAGACCATCATCTCCGGCATGGGCGAGCTGCACCTCGACGTGCTGGTCGACCGCATGGTCCGCGAGTTCTCGGTGGCCGCCAACGTGGGCAAGCCGCAGGTCGCCTACCGCGAGACGATCACGACCACGGTCGAGAAGATCGAGGAGCGCTACATCCGTCAGACCGGCGGCAAGGGCCAGTACGGCCACGTCGTCATCACCCTGGAGCCCACCGGCCCCGGCGGCGGCTACGAGTTCGTCGACAAGATCACCGGTGGTGTGATCCCGCGGGAGTACATCTCCTCGGTCGACGCCGGCATCCAGCAGGCCATGGAGGGCGGCGTCATCGCCGGCTACCCCATGGTCGACGTGAGGGTGATCCTCACCTTCGGTTCCTACCACGACGTCGACTCGAGCGAGATGGCGTTCAAGATCGCCGGTTCCATGGCGTTCAAGAAGGCGGCCCGGGCCGCCAAGCCCGTGCTGCTCGAGCCGATCGAGAACGTCGAGGTGGTCACCCCCGAGGACTACATGGGTGACGTCATCGGCGACCTCTCCTCGCGGCGGGGTCGGATCGAGGGGATGGAGCAGCGGGGCACTTCTCACGTGGTGAACGCCCAAGTCCCGCTGGGAGAGATGTTCGGCTACGCTACTGACCTTCGCTCGCGCACCCAGGGTCGCGCGACGTACACGATGCAGTTCGACTCGTACCAGCAGGTGCCGGAGTCGATCGCCGAGGAAATCGTCAAGCGGGTCCGCGGCGAGTAGCGCCGGGTCCACGCCGCACTGCCCGGGCGCACTCGCCCGGGCGCACGTTCACGAGAGTCCACACGCAAGGGAGCAAGGGACAGCCATGGGTAAGGAGAAGTTCGAGCGGACCAAGCCGCATCTGAACATCGGCACGATCGGTCACATCGACCACGGCAAGACGACCCTGACGGCGGCCATCACCAAGGTGCTGCACGACGTCGACCCCACGAACAACTCCTTCTCGGCCTTCGACCAGATCGACAAGGCGCCGGAGGAGAAGGCCCGCGGCATCACGATCTCCATCGCGCACGTCGAGTACCAGACGGCCAACCGTCACTACGCGCACGTGGACTGCCCCGGTCACGCCGACTACATCAAGAACATGATCACGGGTGCCGCCCAGATGGACGGTGCCATCCTCGTGGTCGCCGCCACCGACGGCCCGATGCCCCAGACGCGTGAGCACGTGCTGCTCGCCCGTCAGGTCGGTGTGCCGTCGATCGTGGTCGCGCTGAACAAGTCCGACATGGTCGACGACGAGGAGATCCTCGAGCTCGTGGAGCTCGAGGTGCGTGAGCTCCTCAACGAGTACGAGTTCCCCGGCGACGACACCCCGATCGTGCGGGTCTCGGCGCTGAAGGCGCTCGAGGGCGACGCCGAGTGGGCCTCGAAGATCGTCGAGCTCATGGACGCGGTCGACTCGTTCATCGTCGAGCCCGAGCGTGCGGTCGACCTGCCCTTCCTCATGCCGATCGAGGACGTGTTCTCGATCACCGGCCGCGGCACCGTGGTGACCGGTCGTGTCGAGCGCGGGATCGTCAAGGTGGGTGAGGAGATCGAGATCATCGGTCTGCGCCCCACCACCAAGACGACCTGCACCGGCGTCGAGATGTTCCGCAAGCTCCTCGACGAGGGTCGTGCGGGCGACAACATTGGCGCCCTGCTCCGTGGCACGAAGAAGGAAGACGTCGAGCGCGGCCAGGTGCTGGCCAAGCCCGGCTCGATCACGCCGCACACCAACTTCTCCTCGCAGGTCTACGTCCTGACGAAGGAGGAGGGCGGTCGTCACACGCCGTTCTTCGCGAACTACCACCCGCAGTTCTACTTCCGGACCACCGACGTGACCGGTTCGATCACCCTCGAGGAGGGCGTCGAGATGGTCATGCCCGGCGACAACACGACGATGGTGGTGGAGCTCCAGAAGCCCATCGCCATGGACGAAGGTCTGCGCTTCGCCATCCGTGAGGGTGGACGGACCGTGGGTTCCGGCGTTGTCGCGAAGATCCTCAAGTAGTCACGGTGGCAGCGAATCAGGGTCAGAAGATCCGAATCCGGCTCAAGGCCTACGACCACGAGATCATCGACCAGTCGACGAAGAAGATCGTCGAGACGGTCGTTCGGACGCAGGCCAAGGTGCGGGGCCCGGTGCCCCTCCCCACGGAGATCAAGCGGTTCTGCGTCGTGCGGTCCCCGCACGTCGACAAGGACTCCCGCGAGCACTTCGAGATGCGGATCCACAAGCGCCTGCTCGACATCGTCGAGCCCACGAGCAAGACGGTCGAGTCGCTCCAGCGCCTCGACCTGCCGGCGGGCGTCGACATCGAGATCAAGATACAGACCTGAGAAGCCGGCCCGCCTCCGGGCGAGCCGAACAGCAAACGTGTGAACGGCCGGGGCCAACGCCCCGGCCGTTCCGCGTCCTCCCCTTCATCCGAACCGGCGTCAATCCGAGCCCATAGTGGGCAGGAATTGACGCCGGTTCGTCGTCAGTCGGTCGTGCAGGCGGTCGCGAGCATCCAGGGGCGGCGGAGGTCGTCGCCCTCGACCAGGGTGAGTTGCGACACCTCGCCGGTTCGCTGGGTGACGGTGCGGCCCTCGAACCGGGTCGTCTTCGTGGTGCGGCCGTGCGTGTCGCCGGTGTTGTGCGCGTAGCGGTCGAAGACGTTCGTGGGATCGCCGTCGGTGATCTTCCAGATCACGGCGTCGGCGCCGGTGCACAGCCCGGACGTATCTGCAGGCCACGGTGCCATGGCGAGACGCGCGCCGTTCGAGCGCGGGAAGGTCGACGCTTCCAACGGCGCATTCGAAGGCGAACGTTGCGATCGGAGTTCGGCCTTCGACAGCGTGAGCGTCGGGCTGTCGGCTGGGAGATCGGCAATCGGCGACAGGTCCGAACTTGCTGGCGCGCCTCGGTATCTGGTCACCACCACGTTCGCGACCGACATGGGCTCGGGGCAGGAGGTGCAGACCATGAGCGACAGGTCCGCAGCAGTACCGTCGGCACGCTCGTAGCGGGCGAAGCAGACGACACGCTGCTGCCCCGGTTCAACAGTTGCTCCCGGCATCGTGAGTGGCGCGTCCCCACACCGGCCGTTCGTGAACATCCCGGGTTGCTGGAAACCGCGGTCGCGAGCTCGTTGGGCGAACGCGTTCATTGCGACGACCGGGTCGGCATCGACGAAGAAGAGGGACTGCGAACCAACGACGGTCGGCTTCTTGCGCGTGGGGTCGAGGATCGGGAACGCCGGCCCGACGCGCTGAGTGCCGGCCACTCCCTCGAACGCCTCCGACCAGATCGGCAGGTGACGTCCCGCCTGTCCCAGCGCGGGGGACGCCGCCAGGCACACCGTCAAGCTGATCAGGGCGATCGAGCCCACCCACACGCGAACACGCGTCACCGAGGGAGCGTACGACGGTCCCTCGGCCGAGCGTGCCCGCCCCTGAACCGAACCGGCGTCAATCCGAGCCCATAGTGGGCAGGAATTGACGCCGGTTCGGCGCGGGTCAGCGTGTCAGTGGTGGAAGCCGCCGGTGTTGGCCTGGGGCAGGGGCGACTTCAGCTGCTCGAGGTAGCTGACGTGACGGCGGAGGTCGGCGAGGAGCAGGTCGGCGAGGTCACGCGAGAAGCCGTTCTTCACGACGATGCGCAACGCGGCGAGGTCCTCGCGGTTCTCCGGGAACGAGTACGCGGGGACGAGCCAGCCGCGGTCGCGCAGCTTGTCGGACAGGTCGAACACCGTGTAGTTGCCGGTGCCCTCCTTGAGCGAGAACGCGAACACCGGCAGCTCGCTGCCGTCGGTGATCAGCTGGAACGGGCCCAGCTTGGAGATCTCCTCCGCGAGGTACATCGCGTTGTCGTGTGACGCCTGCTGCACGCGGCGGTAGCCCTCGAAGCCGAGGCGCAGGAAGTTGTAGTACTGCGCCACGATCTGGTTGCCCGAGCGCGAGAAGTTGAGTGCGAACGTGGGCATGTCGCCACCCAGGTAGTTCACCTTGAACACGAGGTCGTCGGGGAGCGCGTCGGGGTTGCGCCACACGACCCAACCCACGCCCGGGTACACGAGGCCGTACTTGTGCCCCGACGTGTTGATCGACTGCACCCGCGGCAGGCGGAAGTCCCACACGACGTCGGGGTCGAGGAACGGGGCGACGAACCCACCGGACGCGCCGTCGACGTGCACGGGAACGTCGAGCCCGGTGTCGGCCTGCAGCTTGTCGAGCGCCTTGCAGATGTCCTCGACCGGCTCGTAGCTGCCGTCGAAGGTGGAGCCGAGTACCGGGACCACGCCGATCGTGTTCTCGTCGCAGCGCTTCACCGCCTCTTCGGCGTTCATGTGGAAGCGGTCGCCCTCCATGGGCACGAGGCGCGGCTCGACGTCCCAGTAGCGGCAGAACTTCTCCCAGCACACCTGCACGTTGGAGCCCATCACCATGTTGGGCTTGTCGCTGGGCTTGCCCTGCGCGCGCATCCGGTCGCGCCAGCGCCACTTGAGCGCCATGCCGCCGAGCATCGCCGCCTCGCTCGAGCCCGTCGTCGACGTGCCGGTCGCCTCTTCGTGGTCGGGCGAGTTCCACAGACGGCTGAGCATGTTCACGCAGCGCATCTCGATCTCGGCGGTGCGCGGGTACTCGTCCTTGTCGATCATGTTCTTGTCGAACGTCTCGGACATGAGCTTCTGCGCCTGCGGCTCCATCCACGTGCCCACGAACGTGGCGAGGTTGAGGCGCGAGTTGCCGTCGAGCATGAGCTCGTCGCGCACGAGCTGGTAGGCGACGTCAGGATCGAGCTCGCCGTCGGGCAGCACATGGCGCGGCGCGTGCGACGCCTCCGCCGCGACGAGAAGAGCGGGTTCAGTTCGGTGTCGTCGGCCGCGGCCGCGCCGGTGACCTTGCGGTGGAGTGCCATGTCAATCTCCCTGTGCTGGGGCCAACGCAGTGGCCGTCGATGTCGAGCTGATACGGGTGCGCTCGGGCAGCAGGAGCACTGCGCCGGCGAAGAAGCAGACACCACCGATGGCGGTGCCGAGGTTCACGAGTCTGGTGTTGAGCATGTCGCCCGTGGTGGGGACGTAGAACGCGGCGACGGCCGACACGCCGAAGGCGATCGAGCCGAGCATGTTCAACCCGGAGATCCACCACGAGAGGCTGCGCGGGTCCCACGACCACGAGCCGTGCGCGACCTCCGTCCACGCGAGCCAGCTCGCGACGAGGAAGCACACAGAGCCGGCGGCGTCGGGGACCCACACGATGCGTGTGGCCTGTTGCGTGGACAGCGCCGCGTCGATGGCGGCGAAGGTGGTGATGTTGAAGAAGACGGTGCCGACGAACTGCACCGCGGTGGCCTCCCAGTCGATGCGGCCCGGCTCCCATGCCCAGATCGTGAGGTGCTGTTTGCGCAACGGCAGTTCGAGGTCGCGTGGTGCGTTGACCGCCTGCACGTACTGGAGGAACGCGGCGGAGGTGAAGAAGATCGAGCCGACGAAGAAGGTGATCGCATCGGCGCGCGTGCCCACCGCGTCGGCGTAACCGGGGAACGGCCCGATGGTGAAGCACGCCGCGCCGATCGCGAACAGGACACCGATCCACCAGCCGAGCGCGCGTGGCGCCCACCAGGTGGAGCCGCGCCCGGCGTCGAACGGGCCGGCCTGCTTACGGTGCAGCCGGGAGTTCCAGACGATCTCGCTGCCGTCGGGGCGGGTGAAGATCTCGCGGGTGACGAAGCGCCCGGGCCCACGCGCCGCGCGCCGGGCCCAACCTTCGGGGGCCTCGAGGTACGAGACCGGCTCACCCACCGCCGCCACGGTGCCAGGCTACGGGCGTCGCCGACCGCAGATTTCCCCCTGATCGGACGAAATACTCACGGATCCGCGAAATCCGTCCGCCGATCCGGTACACAGGGGTGTCCCGAGGTGACTGCTGGGAGGAATCATGCTTGCGGTGCACGAACTCGTCGCCGTCCAGGTGGCAGCGCTGTGGTTGGCCACGGCCGTCGGCGCGATGCTCGTTCTCCGGAAGCGAAGCGCCGCCCGGGACACCACGACCCGCCGAAACGGCTGATACCAGTCGATAACCTCCCGAATACGTCACGCGACCGCTCGAGCTCGCTGCCGCCGCGCTGCCGATTGGCACTGGAGACCCGCAGCCTGTAGTCTTTCCGGGCTCGCCAAACGGCCATCTCCACCGCCGTAGGCGCCATTTTCGAGCAAGGTCGTACTGCAAGTTCGCCAACCGACGTCTGCGAAGGCTGCCCCGATCCCCTGGGATGGCGCAGGACCACGCAGCACAACCGATTCGACGCTCCGCCGGGTTCCTCCGGGCGGAGCGTTCGCGTGAAGCGATAGAGAGAACGCGGGAATCATGTCTGCCAAAGGGATCCTCGGGCGCAAGCTCGGCATGACCCAGATCTGGGACGATCAGAATCGCGTCGTCCCGGTGACGGTGATCGAGGCCGGGCCGTGTCGCGTCGTCCAGCTCAAGACGCCGGAACGTGACGGCTACTCCGCCGTCCAGCTCGCCTTCGGTGACACCAAGCAGCAGCGGCTTTCCAGGCCGGAGCTGGGTCACCTCAAGAAGGCCGATGCCCCGCCGTCACGCCACCTCGCGGAGCTGCGGGTCGACGACCTCGCCGGCTTCGAGGTGGGCCAGGTGATCGGTGCCGACGTCTTCCTCAAGGGAGAGTTCGTCGACGTCACCGGCATCAGCAAGGGCAAGGGCTTCAGCGGCGCCATGGTGCGTCACAACTTCAAGGGCCAGGGCGCTTCGCACGGTAACCACAAGAAGCACCGTTCGCCCGGCTCCATCGGCGCCTGCGCCACGCCGGCCCGGGTGTTCAAGGGCATGAAGATGGCCGGCCAGTACGGGAACGCCCGCATCACCACGCAGAACCTGCAGGTGGTCGAGGGCGACGCCGAGAAGGGCATCATCCTGATCAAGGGTGCGGTGCCCGGCCCCAACGGCGGCCTCGTGTTCGTGCGCAACGCCGCGAAGCGCCCGGTCGGCTTCGGCATCGTGGCCCAGGAGAGTGCGGAATGAAGTTCGACGTGAAGTCCCCGAGCGGCACCGCCGCCGGCACCGTCGACGTGCCCGAGGGCCTGTTCGGCATCGAGCCCAACACCGCGGTCATGCACCAGGTGGTCACCGCGCAGCTCGCCGCCGCGCGTTCGGGCACGCACAGCACCAAGACCCGCGCCGAAGTGGCTGGTGGTGGTGCGAAGCCGTGGCGCCAGAAGGGCACCGGCCGCGCCCGTCAGGGTTCCATCCGTGCGCCGCACTGGCGTGGTGGTGGTGTGGCCCATGGCCCGAAGCCCCGCAGCTACGCGCAGCGCACTCCCAAGAAGATGATCCGTCTCGCGCTGCGCTCGGCCCTCTCCGACCGCGCCGCCGAGAACAAGGTCCTCGTCGTCGACGGCTGGGGCATCGACACCCCGAGCACCAAGTCGGCGATCTCGCTGCTCGGCGCGCTCGGTCTGCGCACGAAGGGTGAGCGCGACGACCGCGTGCTCCTGGTGCTCGACCGCTCCGAGGAGACGGTGTGGAAGTCGTTCCGCAACCTCGGTGAGCGCATCCAGATCGTGATCCCCGAGGAGCTCAACACCTACGACGTGCTGGTCAACGACTGGCTCGTCTTCAGCAAGGGCACCCTCGAGTCGACGGTGGCGCGCTTCGGCGACGCGCCGGCGACCAGCACCGAGGAGGCCGGCGAATGACCGGGAAGAACCCCCGCGACATCATCATCCGCCCGGTGGTGTCCGAGAAGTCGTACGCCGCGTTCGACGAGAACGTCTACACGTTCGTCGTCGCCGGCGACGCCAACAAGATCCAGATCCGCCAGGCCATCGAAGAGATCTTCGACGTGCGGGTCACCAACGTGAACACGCTGAACCGCAAGGGCAAGCGCAAGCGCAACCGTCGTTCCGGCACCTTCGGAACGCGCCCGAGTTCGAAGCGTGCGGTCGTCTCTCTCGCCGAGGGCGACCGGATCGAGATCTTCGGGAGCTGACGATGGCGATCCGCAAGCGCAAGCCCACCAGTCCCGGTCGCCGGTTCCAGACCGTCTCCGACTTCAGCGACATCACCGCGTCCAAGCCGGAGAAGTCGCTCACCAAGCCGAAGCCGAAGACCGGTGGCCGCAACAACTACGGCCGGATGACCTCGCGTCACCGCGGTGGTGGCCACAAGCAGAAGTACCGCGTCGTCGACTTCAAGCGCGACAAGGACGGTGTCCCCGCGAAGGTCGCGACGATCGAGTACGACCCGAACCGCAACGCGCGCATCGCGCTGCTGCACTACCTCGACGGCGAGAAGCGCTACATCATCGCCCCGAACGGCATTGCGGTCGGCGACCGTCTGCAGAGCGGCCAGGGCGCGGAGATCCGCCCCGGCAACGCGCTGCCGTTGCGGTACATCCCCGTCGGTACCACGGTGCACAACGTGGAGCTGAAGCCCGGTGCGGGCGGCAAGCTCGGCCGTGGCGCCGGTGCGGCGATCCAGTTGGTCGCCAAGGAGGGCGCGTACGCGACGCTGCGCCTCCCCTCCACCGAGATGCGTCGTGTCCCGATCGACTGCCGAGGCACTGTCGGCTCGGTCGGGAACAGCGAGGCCGCCCTGGTGAAGATCGGCAAGGCCGGTCGGAACCGTTGGAAGGGCAAGCGCCCCCACGTGCGTGGTGTTGCTATGAACCCTGTCGACCACCCGCTCGGTGGCGGCGAGGGCAAGACCTCCGGTGGTCGGCACCCTGTGTCGCCCTGGGGCAAGCCCGAGGGTCGCACCCGCAAAAAGGGCAAGAAGTCGGACGAGCTGATCATCCGCCGCCGTCGTGGCCGCGGTGCCCGGAGGTAATCGATGCCGCGCAGCCTGAAGAAGGGGCCGTTCGTCGACGACCACCTGCAGAAGAAGGTCGACGCGATGAACGCGGCCGGCGAACGCAAGGTGATCAAGACGTGGTCGCGCCGTTCCACCATCACTCCCGACATGGTCGGTCACACGCTCGCGGTGCACGACGGCCGCAAGCACGTGCCGGTCTACGTCACGGAGGCGATGGTGGGTTGCAAGCTCGGTGAGTTCGCCCCCACCCGCACGTTCCGGTACCACGCCGGCCAAGAGCGATCGAGTCGTCGATAATGCCCGAGACTGCGGCGCGTCTGCGCCACTACCGCACGTCTCCCACCAAGGTGCGCCAGGTGCTGCGCCTCATCGTGGGGAAGGACGTCGCCGAGGCCCGCGAGATCCTGCGGTTCTGTGAGCGCGGCCCGGCCGAGACCGTCATGAAGCTGCTCGACTCCGCGGTTGCGAACGCCGAGCACAACGACAACGTGCCCGAGGAGGAGCTCTACGTCGCGCGTGCATTCGCCGACGAGGGTCCCACCCAGAAGCGCTGGCGCCCCCGTGCGCGTGGCCGCGGTACCCGCATCCGCAAGCGCACGAGCCACATCACGATCTTCGTGGCCCGCTACGAGGACGACGAGCTCGAGAAGCGTCGTGCCCGTGAGGCGTCGTCGACCACCGCCGCCCGTGCGAGCCGTGGCCGTCGAGTGGCTGCGAGCCAGAAGAAGGCCGCGCGTGAGGCCGCCCGCGAGGCGGAGCACGATCACGACCACGATCACGACCACGATCACGACCACGACCACGAGGAGATCCTCGAGGACGACGTCGAGGTCGAGGCCGGCACCGAGGTCGAGGCCGTCGAGGCCGACGCCAGCGAGGCACCCGCCGCCGAGGACGTCACCGAAGCCAGTGCCGACGAGGCCGAGGCTGCCGGCGACGACGACGCCGCGGACGACAAGCCCGAGGAAGAGAAGTAGGCATGGGTCAGAAGGTCAACCCCTACGGGTTCCGTCTCGGCATCACCACCGACTGGAAGTCGCGTTGGTACGCCGAGGACAAGGAGTACCGCGAGCAGCTCATCGAGGACTGGCGCATCCGCGACTACCTCAAGAAGCAGCTCGAGCGCGCCGCCGTGAGCCGCATCGAGATCGAGCGCACGCGTGACCGCCTCCGCGTCGACGTGTACACCGCGCGTCCGGGCATCGTGATCGGTCGCCGTGGCGCCGAGGCCGACCGTCTCCGCGCCGGGCTGCTCAAGATCACGGGCAACCCGAAGATCCACTTCAACATCCAGGAGATCAAGCAGCCCGAGCTCGACGCCACCCTCATCGCGCAGGGTGTCGCCGACCAGCTCACCGGCCGCGTCTCCTTCCGCCGGGCGATGAAGCGTGCGGTGCAGACCGCCATGAAGGCCGGCGCCCAGGGCATCCGCGTGCAGTGCAGCGGTCGCCTCGGTGGCGCGGAGATGTCACGCAAGGAGTGGTACCGCGAAGGTCGCGTGCCGCTGCACACGCTGCGCGCCGACATCGATTACGGCGAGGCCGAGGCCCGCACCACCTTCGGCCGCATCGGCGTGAAGGTGTGGATCTACAAGGGCGAGATCCTGCCCTACAAGTCCTCGGCCGAGGACAAGATCACCAAGGAAGCCGCGATGGCGGTCGGCGAGACCTCGGGCCAGGGCCCGCAGCGTCGCGTCGTGAGCGCGGGTGGCGGTCGCCGTCGCCCGGCCGGTGAGGCCACGCAGGTGGAGGGCACGCCGGAAGAGGTCACCGAGGAGGCCAGCCCGCTGGTCAAGGAGGCCGACCCCGAGCTCGAGCGACTCCTCGCGGAAGAAGAAGAGATCGAGCGTCGCACGCGTCAGCACCACGAGGCTCCCAAGTTCCACGGCGACTCGGAGGACTGACCGCGATGAACGTTTGCCAGCACCACGAGGCTCCGCCGACTTCCCTTGGCGACTGGGAGGACTGACGCATGCTGATGCCCCGCAAGGTTCGCCACCGCAAGACCCAGCGTGGCCGGATGACCGGTCTGGCCAAGGGCGGCACCAAGGTCACCTTCGGCGACTACGGCATCCAGGCCCTCGAGCCGGGCTGGATCACCAACCGCCAGATCGAAGCCGCTCGTATCGCGATGACCCGCTACATCAAGCGTGGCGGCAAGGTCTGGATCAACATCTTCCCGGACAAGCCGATCACGCAGAAGCCGGCCGAGACCCGCATGGGTTCCGGCAAGGGCAACCCGGAGCGCTGGGTCGCCGTGGTGAAGCCGGGTCGCGTGATGTTCGAGCTGTCGGGTGTTCCCGAGCCCACCGCGCGCGAGGCCATGCGTCTCGCGATGCACAAGCTCCCGATCAAGACCCGCTTCGTGGTCCGTCAGGAAGAGGGTTGAGCCCCATGGCGACCGCCAAGGAACTTCGCGAACTGAACGACACCGAGCTCGAGCACCGGCTGGGGGAGGCGAAGGAGGAGCTCTTCAACCTCCGCTTCCAGAACGCCACCGGCGAGCTCGACAACATCTCGCGCATTCCGGCTGTGAAGAAGGACGTTGCGCGCATCGAGACCCTGCTCCGCGAGCGAGAGATCGTCGCCGCCGAGCAGGCCGAGCTGGACGGAAAGTAGGAAACCGTGGCTGAGGAAACCTCCGCCGAACCGCGGTCCACCCGGCGCAAGCTCCGGGAAGGGATCGTGGTCTCGACGAAGATGGACAAGACGGTCGTGGTTGCCGTCGTCGACCGGGTGCGGCACCGCCGCTACGGCAAGACGATGCAGCGCACGAACCACCTCTACGCGCACGACGAGGCGAACGAGGTGCGTGAGGGCGACCGCGTCCGCGTGGCCGAGACGCGCCCGCTGTCGAAGCTGAAGCACTGGCGCGTCGTGGAGATCCTGGAGCGCGCCCGATGATCCAGCAGGAGTCGCGTCTCAAGGTCGCCGACAACAGCGGCGCTCGCGAGGTGCTCTGCATCAAGGTGCTCGGCGGCACGCGCCGTCGCTACGCCGGCATCGGCGACGTCTTCGTCGCCACGGTGAAGGACGCCGTGCCGGGCGCCGCGGTGAAGAAGGGTGACGTCGTCAAGTGCGTCGTCGTCCGCACCAAGAAGGAGCGCCGTCGTCCCGACGGCAGTTACATCCGATTCGACGAGAACGCGGCGGTGCTCATCAACGAGCAGATGCAGCCGCACGGCACGCGCATCTTCGGCCCGGTCGGCCGTGAGCTGCGCGACCGAAAGTTCATGCGCATCGTGTCACTCGCACCGGAGGTGCTGTGATGGCAGCGAAGGCCAAGCTGAAGATCAAGAAGGGTGACCACGTCCAGGTCATCCAGGGCAAGGACATCGGCAAGCGCGGCGAAGTCGCCCACGTGTTCCCCGAGCGGAACAAGGTGATCGTCGAGTCCGCCGAGGGCATCAACGTCGCCAAGAAGCACCAGAAGCCGACCCGCGCCACCATGCAGGGCGGCATCCAGGACAAGGTGATGCCGATCCACGTGTCCAACCTCATGCTCGTCTGCTCGAAGGACGGACCGGTCAAGGCCGGCTACCGCATCGACGACGACGGTTCGAAGCACCGCGTGTGCCGCAAGTGCGGAGGTGACCTGTGAGCCCGGCCACCAGCCCGGTCGCGGCCGAGCGGCCGCGCCTGAAGGACAAGTACCTCAACGAGGTGCGCGACGCCCTCCAGGCTGACCTCCAGCTCGGCAACGTGATGGAAGTCCCGCGCTTCGAGAAGATCGTGCTCAACTGCGGCGTCGGTCGCGCCACGCAGCAGGCGTCGCTCCTCGACGGTGCGGTCGCCGACCTCACGCAGATCACGGGTCAGAAGCCCCTCGTCACGCGTGCGAAGAAGTCGATCGCCGGCTTCAAGCTCCGTGAGGGCAACGCGATCGGCGCGAAGGTCACGCTGCGCGGCGATCGTATGTGGGAGTTCTACGACCGTCTCGTGAGCATCGCGATCCCCCGAATCCGCGACTTCCGCGGACTCAACCCGAAGTCGTTCGACGGCCGCGGGAACTACACGTTCGGTGTCACGGAGCAGCTGATCTTCCCGGAGATCGACTACGACAAGATCGACACCGTCCGCGGCATGGACATCACGATCGTCACCACCGCACGGACCGACGACCAGGGGCGCGCCTTGCTGCCGCGCCATGGGTTTTCCGTTCCGTCGCGACGAGCAGAGCTGAAGAGGGAAGCGGATTCCTGATGGCAAAGAAGGCCTTGGTCCAGAAGCAGCAGCGCAAGCCGAAGTTCGCGGTGCGCGGCTACACGCGATGCCGTCGTTGCGGCCGCGCGCGTTCGGTCTACAAGAAGTTCGGTCTGTGCCGCATCTGTCTGCGGACGATGGTGCACGCGGGCGAAGTGCCCGGCGTGACGAAGGCATCCTGGTAGGGGGGCGGCAGCACTCATGATGACCGACCCCATCGCCGACATGCTGACCCGTATCCGGAACGCGAACACCGCGTTCCACGACGAGGTCGTCATGCCTTCCTCGAAGCTGAAGGAGTCACTCGCGGGGATCCTCCTGCGCGAGGGCTACATCACCGGCTTCGAGGTGCTCGACGACGCAACCCGTCCCGGGCGTCAACTGAAGATCACCCTGAAGTACACGTCCGACCGCAAGCGCACCATCTCGGGCCTGCGGCACGTGTCGAAGCCCGGACTGCGTGTGTACTCGGGCTCCGAGTCCGTGCCCCGCGTCCTGGGTGGCATGGGCATCTCGATCCTCTCCACGAACCAGGGGCTCATGACCGACCGCGAGGCGCGCAAGCGTCGCGTGGGCGGCGAGATCCTCTGCCAGGTCTGGTAACCGGAGCTCCAATGTCTCGCATCGGCAAGAAGCCCATCCCGATCCCGAGTGGCGTCGACGTCACCCTCGACGGCAGCCACATCACGGTGAAGGGGCCCAAGGGCACCCTCGAGCACGACGCACCCGAGGACATCGTCGTCACCCGCGAGGGTGACGAGATCCTCGTGTCGCGTCCCGACGACCAGCGCGAACACCGTGCGCTGCACGGGCTCACCCGCTCGCTGGTGGCCAACATGGTCATCGGCGTGAGCGACGGGTTCACGCGCGAGCTCAACATCGTCGGCGTCGGGTACCGCGCCGCCGCGCAGGGCAGCACCAAGCTCGACCTGCAGCTCGGGTTCTCGCACCCGGTCTCCGTCGACGCCCCCGCCGGCGTCGAGTTCGAGACGCCCGTGCCCACCACGATCATCGTGAAGGGCTACGACAAGCAGCTCGTGGGCCAGGTCGCCGCCGACATCCGCAAGATCCGCAAGCCCGAGCCCTACAAGGGCAAGGGCATCCGCTACTCCGACGAGCGCGTGCTGCGCAAGGCCGGTAAGTCGGCCAAGTAAGCGCCGCATCTCGACGACGAGGATTCAGTCATGACGCAGAACCGACAGGTCGCCAAGGACCGCCGACACCGCAGGGTGCGCAAGAAGGTGCGTGGCACCGCGGCGCGCCCGCGCCTCGCGGTGTTCCGTTCGAACAAGCACATCTACGCGCAGGTGATCGACGACGTCACAGGTGTCACGCTCGCGTCGGCGTCCACCGCCGAGAAGACGTTCACCGGCACCGGCTCCACCGTCGACGCCGCCAAGCAGGTCGGCACGCTCCTCGGTGAGCGCGCCAAGGGCGCAGGCGTCGAGACGGTCGTGTTCGACCGTGGCGGATTCAGCTACCACGGCCGGGTTGCCGCGATCGCCGACGGCGCTCGCGAAGCCGGGCTCGTGCTCTGAGCAACAGAGAAGAAGAGGACTGACATGGCCGAAGGCCAGTACGAAGAGCGAGTGATCGCCATCAACCGTGTCGCCAAGGTCGTCAAGGGCGGCCGTCGTTTCTCCTTCACCGCGCTCGTGGTGGTGGGCGACGGCGCCGGCAACGTCGGCCTCGGGTACGGCAAGGCCAAGGAAGTGCCGGCCGCGATCCAGAAGGGCATGGAAGAGGCGCGCAAGCGCCTGTTCGCGGTGCCGCTCGCGGGCGACACGATCACCCACACGATCATCGGTGAGCACGACGCCGCGCGTGTGCTGCTGAAGCCCGCCGCCCCCGGTACCGGGGTCATCGCGGGTGGCGCGGCCCGGGCGATCCTCGAGGCCGCCGGTGTGCACGATGTGCTGGCGAAGTCGCTGGGCTCGTCGAACGCGATCAACGTGTCGCGTGCGACGATCAACGGCCTGCAGTCGCTGCGCCGTCCCGACGAGATCGCCCGCCTGCGCGGCAAGTCGCCCGAAGAGGTGTCGACCGCGGGCATGCTCCGTGCCTACCGCGAGCGCAACTCCCGCAAGACCGAAGTTACCGAGGTCGCGTAGCTCATGGCCACCACCTTGCGAGTCACGCAGAAGCGTTCCACCATCGGCGCGAAGCCCAAGACGCGCGGCACCATGCGCGCGCTCGGCCTGCGTCGGATCAACCACACCGTCGAGCTGCCCGACCGTCCCGAGATCCGCGGGATGCTGGCACGCGTCGACCACCTCGTCGAAGTCGAAGAGGCCTGACATGAAGATCCATGACCTGAAGCCCGCCGCGGGCTCCAAGACCTCGCGCCGGCGTGTCGGTCGAGGCATCGGTGGCAAGGGCGGCAAGACTGCCGGCCGTGGCACCAAGGGCCAGGGCGCGCGCAGCAAGATCCACCCCCGCTTCGAGGGTGGCCAGACGCCGCTGCACCGCCGTACCCCGAAGGCGAAGGGCTTCAAGAACCCCTTCCGCGTCGAGTACGTCGTGGTGAACCTCGACACGCTCGAGGGCCTCGAAGCCGGCAACACGATCGACCCCGGCGTGCTGCGCACCCACGGCCTCGTGGCCAAGCGCGGCCTCGTCAAGGTGCTCGGTCGCGGCGAGCTCACCAAGGCCCTCACGGTCAAGGCCCACGCCTTCTCGGCGAGCGCGGTCGAGGCCATCGAGCGCGCCGGTGGCAGCACCGAAGTCATCCCCGCTCCGTGGGGTGACGGCCGCCCGCCGGCTCGCGGCAACGCCCTGACCAACCGATAAGCTCACGGCCTCGCCCGGCCGGGCGGGACCGTTTCACCCCGACGGAGAGGAGGTCGCACACCCATGCTGTCCCGCCTGCGGAACATGTTCCGGGTGCCCGACCTGCGCAACAAGATCCTCTTCACGATCGGCATCATCGCGATCTACCGCCTCGGTGCCCACCTACCCGTCCCCTACGTCAACTTCGGGGCGATCAAGGACCTGCAGAACCAGGCGAACAACTCCGGTGTGGTCGGTTTCCTCGACCTCTTCTCGGGTGGCGCGATCACGAACGTCGCGATCTTCTTCCTCGGGATCATGCCGTACATCACGGCATCGATCATCATGCAGCTCCTCGGCGTGGTGATCCCGAAGCTCGAGCAGTGGCAGAACGAAGGCCAGGTCGGGCAGAAGAAGATCACGCAGTGGACCCGCTACGTCACGATCATGCTGGCGGTCATCCAGTCCACCGGCTTCGTGTTCGCCCTGCATCAAGGCAAGGGCGGTCTGCTCGGCTTCGCCGGCTTCCAGGGCAAGGACCTCATCCCCGGTTTCGACGCGCCCCGCGCCGCGCTGATCGTCCTCACGTGGACGGCCGGTACCGCGATGGTGATGTGGCTCGCCGAGCTCATCACCCAGCGTGGCATCGGCAACGGCATGTCGATCCTGATCTTCGCCTCGGTGGTGTCACGCCTCCCCGCGCAGGGCGGCGCAATCTGGACCGAGGGTTCGAAGATCCAGTTCATCACGGTTCTGGGCATCGGCGTCGCGATGATCGTCGCGATCGTGTTCGTGGAATCGGGGCAGCGGCGCATCCCGGTGCAATTCGCGAAACGGGTCGTGGGCCGGCGCATGTACGGCGGCCAGAACACCTACATCCCGCTGAAGGTCAACCAGTCGGGTGTGATCCCGGTGATCTTCGCGAGCTCGATCCTCGCGTTCCCCGCGTTGATCGCATCGGCCCTCGGGTCGAACTTCACCGGCGTGCAGGAGTGGATCAACAACGAGCTGATCACCAAGCAGAGCTGGTGGTACATCGGCTTCTACACCCTGCTGATCATCTTCTTCTCGTACTTCTACACGGCCATCGCGTTCAACCCGCAGCAGCAAGCCGACATCATCCGGAAGCAGGGTGGCTTCATCCCGGGGATCCGACCCGGGCCGCCCACGGAGCGCTACCTGGCGAAGGTGCTCAACCGCATCACGCTGCCGGGCTCGCTGTTCCTGGCCACCATCGCGATCACACCCTTGCTGGTGTTCGCACTCTGGGACATCAGCCAGTTCCCGTTCGGCGGTACGTCGCTGCTCATCACCGTGGGTGTCGCGCTCGAGACGATGAAGCAGATCGACAGCCAGCTCATGATGCGGAACTACGAAGGCTTCCTCTCCTGACATGCCGGTAGGTCCCCGCATCGTGCTGCTCGGCAAGCCGGGCTCGGGCAAGGGCACGCAAGCTGCGTTGCTGTCCGAGCGCTACTCGGTCGAGCACCTCTCCACCGGCGACGTCTTCCGGGCCGCGATCAAGCACGAGACGCCGATCGGCGAAGAAGTCAAGATCTACATGGACACCGGCGAGCTGGTGCCCGACGAGATCGTGATCCGCGTCGTCGAGCAGTACTTCGCCGAGGGCGGTCCCATGGAGGACGGCTTCATCCTCGACGGCTTCCCGCGCACGCTCGTGCAGGCCGAGGCGCTCGAGCGCGTGCTCACGAACCACCCGCTCGACGTCGTCCTCGACATCGAGGTGCCCACCGCGGTGATCCTCGACCGCATCGCCGGGCGGCGCGTGTGCATCAACTGCGGCGCCACCTACCACGTGAACAAGCGGCCCGCCGTCGACTGGACCTGCGACGTGTGCGGCGGCGACGTCGTGCAGCGCGACGACGACACCGAGGCCGCGGTGGAGACGCGCCTCGAGGTGTACGCCCGCCAGACCGTGCCGATCATCGACTTCTACAGCAAGCTCGGCCGGTTGGTGACCGTCGACGGTGTCGGGAGCGGCGATGAAGTGCACCAGCGGCTCGCCACTGCGGTGAACGCGCACTTCGATCCCGCGACCCGCTGAGGCGGAGACCTCCGTGGTCACCCGCAAGAACCCCGGCCAGATCGCGCTGATGCGCAAGGCCGGGCGCGTCGTCGCCGAGATGCACGAGGAGTGCATTCGCGCCGCCGTGCCGGGCGCCACCACCCTCCAGGTCGACGCCGTCGCCCGCGAGGTGCTGGCGCGGCGCCACGCCCGGTCCAACTTCCTCGGCTACCACGGCTTCCCGGCGGTGATCTGCGCCTCGCCCAACGAGGTGATCGTGCACGGGATCCCGAGCGACACCGTGGTGCTCGAGGAGGGCGACATCCTCTCGATCGATTGCGGGGCGATCATCGAGGGCTGGCACGCCGACGCCGCCATCACCATCGGGATCGGCGCGATCGACGAGGAATCCCGCAAGCTCCTCGACGTCACCCGGCGCTCGCTCGAGGCCGCGATCGACCAGGTCGAGGAGGGCAATCGCATCGGCGATCTGGGCGCCGCGGTCGAGGGCGTGGCCGAGGCGGCCGGCTTCTCGATCGTGCGGGAGTACGTGGGCCACGGCATCGGCACCGCCATGCACGAGGACCCGCAGATCCCCAACTACGGTCCGGCCGGGCGCGGGATGAAGCTCAAGGAGGGCCACGTGGTCGCCATCGAGCCGATGGTGAACGTGGGTACCGCAGCCACCCGCACCCTCGCCGACGGCTGGACGGTGGTCACCCAGGACGGCAAGCGCTCCGCCCATTTCGAGCACACCATCGCCGTCACCGACCACGGCCCCGAGGTCCTCACCCTCCCCTGGTAGCGCGCCGAACCGGCGTCAATCCGAGCCCTTTATGGGCAGGAATTGACGCCAGTTCGTAAGAGCAGGGGACGTCGGGACACGTACGGGTGGAGAATCCGTGCGTTGGGGGCGTCGAACCACGATCGCTGGGTGGACCTCTGGGACCGCCACGCCGGCGCGGTGCACGCGTATGCGGTGCGTCGTGTCGGGCCCGACGACGCCCCCGACATCGTGGCCGAGGTGTTCACCGTGGCGATGGCTCACACCGAGCGCATCCCCGACGACGCGCTGCCCTGGCTCTACCGCACCGCGTGGAACGTGGTGCGCAACCTGTACCGCAGGCGTGCGCGCCACGTGCGGCCGGTGCCTTCCGTTCATGTCGAAGATGACCCGGCCGTGGCGGTTGCGGAGCGCGACGCGCTGCTCCGCGCGCTCTCGTCGCTGACCGACTCCGAACGCGAGGTGCTGATGCTCGTCGCGTGGGAGGGGCTCGACCACGAGCGGGCCGCGGCCGCGCTCGGGTGTTCCGTCAACGCGTTCACGGTGCGGCTGCACCGCGCTCGCGCCCGGTTCGAGGCTGCGGTGAGCGCGGCGAGCGAGGAGGTGATCCCGTGACCGATCTGCTCGAGCAATTGCGCGCGGTCGATCCCGCCCGGGAGGTCCGCGGATGGGAGGCCTTCGACGAGGCGGAGTCGATCCGCGATCGCATCCTCGCCGAACCCCGGCGGCGCCGGACCTGGCCCGCCGTCGCGGCCGCCGCGGCGGTCGTGCTCGCCCTGGTCGCCGGCATCGCCTTCGTGACGACGACCGGCGACTCGCCCTCGAAGCCCGCCTCCGACATCCAACGCCTCGTCCACGGCAAGTGGGACAAGCTCCCTGCGTCGCCCTTCGCGCCGGTCGGCCGGGCCCAGATGTTCTCGACGAGCAGGGGCATCCTCGTGTGGGCCGAATACTCCGACAGCGGTACACCCCCCGGCTTCCATGCGGCGCTGTACGACCCCGCGACCGACAAGTGGAAGAAGCTTGCCGAACCTCCGGTGGTGCTCACCACTGAGCAGAACGCCTGGACCGGGCGGGAGTTGGTCTTCCCGGGGGCTGCGCTCGCCTACGACCTGCGCCGCGATGCCTGGCACTCGATCACCCCGCCCCCGGTGCACGTGAGCGAAGAAACGCTCGTAGTGGCAGCACCGCCGAACGTCGTGGTCGTCAACGCGGCTTGCGACCTCTGCAGCGTGTTCTTGATGGACTCGCCGGGCAGCGCGCTGTACGAACCCGCGAACGACCGATGGACGGAGATCGCGTCGCCTCCCGAGGGTTCCAAGTATCAGGCCATCGGGTGGTCAGGTCGCTGGATGGCGGTTTGGGGTCGGGGAACCTCGGCACCCGGCGGGTCGATGCAGATGTCGGAGCCTGGGGGCAGTTGGGTCTACGCGGTCGGATACTCGCCGGCGCTCACCAACGACATCGCATCGCTCGTCCGTGTCGCCGACTCCGTCGTCTGGGTGCACTGGGACGACCAGGCCGGCTCGATCGAGTGGCGCCGGAGTTGGGCGCCGGACCTGGTCGAGACGACCGGCAGCTCACTGTCGCACCGGGACATCTGCGCCGTGGCCGCGCTCCCCGGGGCCCCGAGGGTCCGCCTTGGTCTGGTGCAATCGGGTCGACCGCTTGCACCTCCTCGACGTGGCCGGGGACAAGTGGTTCGACCTTCCGACTCAGCCGGAACCCATCGTGACCAGCATCTGGGACGGGCGCGATCTCTACGCGATCACCACCGGGGGCCGACTTCTGGCCCTCCGCTGACCAGGTTTCCACCCCGAACTTGCGTCCAGATCCGACCTCCGAGGGCCTCGAGTGACGCAAGTTGGGGGGAATGTCCGATTGTGTTTGTGGCGGCGGACCATATAGCATGGTCGGTCGGCTCGTGGAAGCTTTTGCGCGCACTTTCGCGCGCCCGATCGAAGTAGGTGGATGGCCCTGGCTAAGCCGAAGGACGACACGATCCTCGTTGAGGGAACGGTTGTCGAACCGCTGCCCAATGCCATGTTCCGAGTTGAGCTCGAGAACGGCCACAAGGTACTCGCCCACATCAGCGGGAAGATGCGCATGCACTACATCCGCATCCTTCCCGGGGACCGGGTGCAGGTCGAGCTCACGCCCTACGACCTCAGCCGTGGTCGTATCACGTACCGCTACAAGTAGAAGGCACCGATGAAGGTCCGACCCTCGGTCAAGAAGATGTGCGAGAAGTGCAAGGTGATCCGCCGACACGGTTCGGTGCGCGTCATCTGCCAGAACCCGCGCCACAAGCAGCGTCAGGGCTAGGAGAACAATGGCTCGTATTTCCGGCGTCGACATCCCCCGCGAGAAGCGGCTGGAGATCTCGCTCACCTACATCTTCGGCGTTGGCCGGAGCACCTCGCAGGAGATCTGCGACAACGTCGGCATCTCGCGCGACACCCGTGTGCGCGACCTGACCGACGAAGAGGTCGCGCAGCTGCGCACCTACGTCGAGCAGAACGTCAAGGTCGAGGGTGACCTCCGACGTGAGATCGCCGCGAACATCAAGCGCAAGGTGGAGATCGGCACCTACGAGGGCCTGCGGCACCGCCGTGGCCTCCCGGTGCGCGGTCAGCGGACCCGCACCAACGCGCGTACCCGCAAGGGACCGAAGAAGACCGTGGCCGGAAAGAAGAAGGCCCGCAAGTAACCGGTCCCCCACAGGACCCCACTCGTAAGAAGAAGAGGGAACTCGAGTATGGCCAAGCCGGCTGCCGGCGGTCGTCGTCCCAAGCGACGCGAACGCAAGAACATCGCTTACGGGACGGCGCACATCAAGTCGTCGTTCAACAACACGATCATCACGATCACCGACCAGTCCGGGAACACCATCGCGTGGGCCTCGGCCGGCAACGTGGGATTCAAGGGCTCTCGCAAGTCCACCCCGTTCGCCGCGCAGCTCGCGGCCGAGACCGCCGCCCGTCGTGCCATGGAGCACGGCGTGCGCAAGGTCGACGTCGTCGTGAAGGGCCCGGGATCGGGCCGCGAGACGGCGATCCGCACCATCCAGAACACGGGCATCGAGGTCGTCGGCATCAAGGACGTCACCCCGATCCCCCACAACGGCTGCCGTCCGCCGAAGCGACGGAGGGTCTGAATCATGGCGCGTTACACCGAAGCGGTCTGCCGTCTCTGCCGGCGCGAGCGCATGAAGCTCTTCCTCAAGGGCGCCAAGTGCGACACCATGCGCTGCCCGATCGAGCGCAAGCCCTACCCGCCCGGCCAGCACGGCCGCGGCCGCATCCGCGAGAGCGAGTACCTGCTCCAGCTCCGTGAGAAGCAGAAGTGCCGCCGCATCTACGGCCTGCTCGAGAAGCAGTTCCGCAACCTCTACGCCGTGGCCGCCCGCGAGAAGGGCATCACCGGCGAGAACCTGCTGCGGATGCTCGAGCTGCGCCTCGACAACGTGGTGTTCCGTGCGGGCTTCGCCGCCAGCCGGAACCAGTCGCGCCAGTTCGTGCGCCACGGCCACATCCTGGTGAACGGCAAGCGGGTCACGATCCCGTCGTACGCCGTCCGCAAGGGCGACGTCGTGGAGATCGCGCCGAAGGCCCAGAAGTTCATCGTGCTGCGTCACAACCTCGACACGCTGGACCGTGCGGTCCCGATGTGGCTCGAGGTCCAGGCGACCGACTTCAAGGCGACGGTGCGCGACCTGCCGCTGCGCGAGCAGATCGACGTGCCCGTGCGTGAGCAGCTCATCGTCGAGCTCTACTCCAAGTAGTCCCCCCGCTTCCCCCGGTCCGCCCTCTCGGGCGTGACCGACCAGGTCAGATCAGAGGCGATGTCCATGCTCATCATCCAGCGTCCCCAAGTCGAGGCGGGCGAGGCGGAGGGAAACCTCCAGTCCTTCACCATCGCGCCCCTCGAGCCGGGCTTCGGTCACACGCTCGGCAACAGCCTGCGCCGCACGTTGCTCTCGTCGATCCCCGGCGCAGCCGTCACCCAGGTGCGCTTCGACGAGGCACTTCACGAGTTCGACGTCATCCCCGGTGTGAAGGAAGACGTCACCGACCTCATCCTGAACATCAAGGACCTCGTGCTCACCTGCGTGGCCGAGGAGCCCGTGACCCTGCGCCTCGACCGCGTGGTCCCGGTGACGTCACCGCCGGCGACATCCAGACGACGGCCGACGTCGAGATCCTCAACCCCGAGTTGCGGATCGCCACGGTGAACGCCAAGGGCCGCCTCGCCCTCGACCTCACGGTCGAGCAGGGCCGGGGTTACCTGTCGGCGGAGCGCAAGAAGGCCGCCCCGACCATCGGTGTGATCCCGGTCGACGCGATCTTCTCGCCGGTGCGCCGGGTCGCCTTCTCGGTGGAGCCCACCCGTGTGGAGCAGGCCACCAACTACGACAAGCTCACCCTCGAGATCGAGACCGACGGTTCGATCTCGCCGCGTGACGCGCTGTCGTCGGCCGGCGACACCCTCCGCAACCTCGTGGCGCTCGTCGCCGACCTGAGCGACGAGCCCAAGGGCCTCGAGCTCGGCGAGGTGGCGCCGTCCACCGCATCGCCCGACCTCGAGCTCCCCATCGAGGAGCTCGAGTTGTCGGAGCGTCCGCGCAACTGCCTCAAGCGGGCCCGCGTCGACACCATCGGCCAGCTCGTGCAGAAGACCGAGGACGACCTCCTCGCGATCACGAACTTCGGTTCGAAGTCGCTCGACGAGGTCCTCCAAAAGCTCGACGAGCGCGGCCTCGCGCTTCGCGTCAAGGAGTAAGAGATGCCCACCCCCAAGAAGGGTCCCCGCATCGGGCGTGATCCCGCCCACCAGCGTCTGATCCTGGCCAACATGGCGTCGAGCCTGTTCGAGGCCGGATACGTCGTCACCACCGTCAACCGGGCGAAGATGCTCCGGCCCTACGCCGAGCACATCATCACCAAGGCGAAGAAGGGCGGCATCCACCAGCGCCGCCAGGTGATCGCGACGATCCACGACCAGGACGTCACGCACAAGCTGTTCGCGGAGATCGGTCCCCGCTACGCCGACCGCCCGGGTGGCTACACGCGCATCCTGAAGCTCGGTCCGCGTCCCGGTGACAACGCGCCCATGGCGCGCATCGAACTCGTTTGAGCCAGATCTCGCCCGGCGGTGCCGTGCGGGTCCTGAAACTGCTCGTCGCCTACGACGGCACCGACTTCCATGGCTTCGCGGCGCAGCCCGGCACGCGCACGGTTGCCGGTGAGCTCGGTGACGCCGTCGCGAAGGTGCTGCGTACTCCGCCGGAGGCGCTCGAGCTCACGTGCGCGGGTCGCACCGACTCGGGCGTGCACGGTTGGGGCCAGGTCGTCAGCATCCCGGTCGTCGCGGGCACCGGGAGCGGCATCGACGCCGACCGGGTCGCCCGCTCGGTGAACTCGATGCTCGGCCCCGAGGTCGTCGTGCGCGACGCCTCGTGGGTCGACGTGGGCTTCGACGCCCGCCGCTCGGCCACCTGGCGCTCCTACCGCTACACGATCGTCAACCGCCCGGTGCCCGACCCCTTCCTCGTCCGCACCGCGTGGTGGGTGCCGGAACCGCTCGACCTGCGGGTGCTGCGCATGGGTGCCGACCCGTTCCTCGGCGAGCACGACTTCGCCGCGTTCTGCCGCAAGGGTCCCGAGGGCTCCACCTCGGTGCGGCGCGTGCTCGACTCCGACTGGCGCGACCTCGGCGACGGCATACTTCGCTACGACGTCCGCGCCACCGCGTTCTGCTGGCGGATGGTGCGCTCGATGGTCGGCACGCTCGTCGACGTCGGCATGGGCAAGCTGCGCCCGAGCGACGTGATGCACATCCTGCGCGGCCGTGACCGCACCGCGGCCGGCCGCGTCGCCCCGTCCCAGGGCCTCACCCTCTGGGAAGTCGGGTACGAGTAGGGCCGTCCGCTCCCGAGCCGGGCCCGACATCGGGAATTTCGACCCTGCCGCGGCGAGTGTCCCCTGGATAGGTTGGTCGGCATGACGGCGGCGACTGCGGGGCCCGACGAGAAGCGGCTGAAGCGCCTGCGCGAGATGTACGCCGACGAGTGCGCGGGCAGGGCGCTGTTCACGGGACTCGCCGAGCATGCCGACGGCGACCGCCGTGAGGCGTTCCTCAACCTCGCGGCCTCCGAGCAACGCCACGCCGAGCACTGGGAGCGCCTCCTGCGCGAGGCGGGTCAGGATCCGCGTCCCCCGCGCATCCCGTTCCGGGTGCGGGCGATGGTGTTCCTCGCGGCCCGGCTCGGGACCGAAGCGGTGTTGCCGTTGATGCTGCGCACCGAGGCCAACGAGGCGAACCGGTACCGCAAGGAGGACTCCGAGGCCACCGAGACGATGGCCGCCCAGGAGGCGGCGGCGGGCCGCACGATCGCGGCGATGAGCGGGCTCCCCGAGGGCGGCACCATCGCCCGCTCCGAGGGTCGGCACCGCGCCGACGTCGGTGGGACGCTGCGCGCGGTCGTGTTCGGAGTGAACGACGGCCTCGTGTCGAACTTCTCGCTGGTCATGGGCGTGGCCGGCGGCACCAGCGACAACAGCATCGTGCTCCTGGCCGGAATCGCCGGTTTGGTGGCCGGGGCGTTCTCGATGGCGTCGGGCGAGTGGATCTCCGTGCGCTCCCAGCGCGAGCTGTACGAGAACGAACTGCGCATCGAGGGCGAGGAGCTCGCGGCCTTCCCCGAGGAGGAACGCGCCGAGCTGCTCGCGATCTACAAGGCGAAGGGCATCCCCGATGCCGAGGCACGCGTGTTCGTCGACAACATCATGAGCAGCGACGAAGTCGCGCTCGACACCCTGGCCCGCGAAGAGCTCGGCCTCGACCCGTCGACACTGGGCTCGCCGTGGGTGGCGGCCTTCTCGTCGTTCACCGCGTTCGCGCTGGGCGCGTTCCTGCCGCTGATCCCGTTCCTGCTCGGGAGCGGCACCGCGCCCACGGTCGTCGCCGCGGTCCTCTCGATCCTGGCGCTGTTCGGCGTGGGTGCGGCCACCTCGATCTTCACCGGCCGCCACGCAGGCCGCGCGGGCCTGCGCATGGCGCTCATCGGTGCGGTCGTCGCGCTCGTCACCTACGGCATCGGCACGCTGGTCGGCCAGAGCGTCTGATCCACGAGCGCGCGTCCGCGCGCCTTCAATCTTCCCCGAGATAGAGGAAGCTGTAGGCCTCGTCGCGGAACTGCAGCCCGGCGTCGCGCAGCTCGACGTCCCAGTCGCCGTTCACCGTAGGGTCGGTCTGCTGCATGCCGTGGTCGGCCACGAGCACGAACGCGGTGTCGTCGAACACACCCGCGCGCTCCACGGCCGCGAGCACGTCGCCGACGCGTGCGTCGCAGTCGTGCACCGACGCCTCCGCGATCTCGGAGTGCGGGCCGCCGAGGTGGAACGCGGAGTCGGTGAGCGTGAAGTTGCAGAACATGAAGCGGGGGAGCGTGAACGCCATGTCGCGGTACTCGCCGCTCCAGATGCCGACGGCCTGCTCCACGCCCATGTGGTCGACGACGGTCGACCACGAGTAGTCCTTGTGCGGGCGCACGAACCGCTCGGTGGTGTGCGGGATGCCGTCGGGCGACTCGGGGATCGGCGGCACCTCGCCCTTGCGGAAGAATTCGAACGTGGAGTAGTCGGCGCCGATGTCGCACGGCTCGTTGACCGACGCGGTGAACGCGGTCGGATCGGCGCGGTGGATCGCGTCGTGCAGCGACTCCACGCCGGGCACGCAGTGTTCCATCGCCCACGGCCAGGTGGCCTGCGAGTTGGTGATCACCTGCTCACCGGAGGTGCGGTCGAACCACGCGTTGTTGAGGATGCCGTGGTGACCGGGCAGCCGGCTGGTGAGGATCGACGTGTGGTTGGCGAGGGTGATGGTCGGCAACCCGGCCATCGCGCCCCACTCGTAGCTCGTGCCCATCTCCATGAGGCGCGCCACGTTGGGCGCGTCGCCGCGCCGCGCCATCTCATAGAGCACGTTGGGGTTCACGCCGTCGAACAGGAAGCCGACCACGTGCGCGGGCGGGCCGGCGTCGGGGTCGAGCACGTCGCGGCGCACTTCGCCGTCCTGGCCCGAGAGGTGGTGACCGCGCGCGTCGGTGGGGCAACCGAGGAGCTCGGCGATCGTCGGTGCGACGTCGACGAGCCGTGCCACGCGCGGCACGAGTCCGTCGCGGCGCACGCCCTTGCCCGCGATCACGAACGGCGCCCGGGCCTGCACGACGCTGAGGGAACCGTGCTCGCCGCGATGGCCGCCGGCGTCCTCCCAGTTGTGCGCCGCGGAGTGCAGCACGCAGAGGTCGGGGCTGCCCGGGTGGTCGAAGAGCTGCGCGATCTGGTCGTACGCGAACGGGTACGAGTTGCGCTCACGCGGTGGGTACGGATCGGCCAGCTCGGCCTCGATCCCGGCGAAGGCGTCGGGCGACTGGTCGGCGAGCGGGTCGACGCCCGATCCGCCGGTGCGCGCGTAGGTGGGCCGGCCGAGGTCGTCGACACCGTCGCGCCGGAAGGCCACGTGGCCGTCGTGACTCAGCGCCTCGTACTCGTTCTCCCCGGTGCGCCGGACCACCTGGTCGACGACCGGCGCGAGCGACTCGCCCAGCAGGACTTCCAGCGCTCGCTCGGTGTCGTGCACGAGGTGAAGGCTAGAGCGGAACGACCCGCCAGATCTCGCCGGTGCCGTTGTCGCCGTCGGTGACGACGTAGAGGTTGCCGTCGGGCCCCTGCACCGCCGCCCGCAGCCGCACCCCGAGTGCGAGCGCGGCGACGGGTGGGCCGGTGAGGGCGGTGCCCGCGGCGTTGAGGTGCATCACCAACAGGCGCTGGCCCATGTTCGGGCTGGCGTCGAGGCAGGCCACCGCGAGGGCGCCGTCCCAGTTGCGCCACTTGGCGCCGGAGAGGAAGGTGGCGCCGGAAGGGGCGACGGTGCCGACCGTTCCCGACTGCCAGGTGGCGCTGATGGTTGCGCCCGGTCCGGTCATCGGAACGCCCTGGTTGTAGGAGCCGCCGACATTCGGGTTCCAGCCCGCGTTGCCGCCGTTGGAGAGTTGATTCACCTCGTCGTTCACATCGGGGCCGTGCTCGACGGAGAAGGGCTGGTTGCTCCCGGGGCGGAAGGCGATGCCCTGCGGATTGCGGTGGCCCTTCGTGTACCAGAGCTTGCCCGAGGCGTTGCCGGGGTTGGGGGTGACGGACAGGCCGTCGCTCGCCACCTTGACCCGCAGGACCTTGCCGCCGAGCGAGTTGTCGTCCTGGGGGGCCGTGGCGGTGGCGCCGTCGCCCGTCGTCACGAAGAGCTGGTCGGTGCCGGGGGCGAATCGCAGCCGGCAGCCGTCGTGGAAGTCGAAGTGCGGGATGCCGGTGATGATCGGGTGCCAGTTCGAGACGCCCGTCGCCGAATCGAGCGAGAGGCTGGCGACCCGGTTGTCGGTGGGGGTCGAGTAGCAGACGTAGGCCCGGTGGTTGGTGGTCCAGTTCGGATCGATGGCCAGGCCCATCAACCCGCCCTCGCCACTGGGATCGAAGCTGTCGAACGACGAGACCTGGCCCAGCACGTGGTGGGCGTCACCGTCGAGGCGGGCGGAGATCTGCCCAGTGTTGTTCTCGGTGTAGACGGCGGTGCCGTCGGGGAGGAAGGCGAGGTCCCATGGCCGGTTCAGGCCGCCGGCGAACACGACCCGGGCGAGGATCGGGGCCCCGGGTTCGGCGGGCGGGAAGCAGGCGGTGAGGCCCACCGACAGCACGGCCAGGAGGCCCAGGGCGACCGCGGGACGCCGGAGGTACCGCCCGCGGCGGCAAGTGGAGGTAGTGGTCCTACCCATGGAAGAGTGCTCCTCGTCCTGTCGGTTCCCACTCGCGCCCGGGGGGTCTTCGGCAGCCGAACGGCCCGAACTTGAAGGCTACCGACCCCCGATTGCTCACGGAAGGCCGCGGGGACTAGATTGTCCCCTCGCGCCCGGCGCCGTTTCGCGCCCGCGGCCACCGATCCGCAAGAGGGAACCAGTGCGTACGTTCAGCCCCAAGCCTGCCGACATCACCCGCCAGTGGCACGTCATCGACGCCGAGGGCAAGGTCCTCGGCCGCGTGGCCACCGAGGCGGCGAACCTGCTGCGCGGCAAGCACAAGCCGATCTATGCCCCCCACGTCGACACCGGCGACCACGTGATCATCGTCAACGCCTCGAAGATCGACGTGAGCGCCCGCAAGCTCGCCGACAAGGCCTACTACCGCCACTCGGGCTACCCGGGTGGTCTGCGCACCGAGTCGCTCGAGCACCTGCTCGAGCGCGACCCGGAGCGTGTCGTGCGCCTCGCCGTGCGCGGCATGGTGCCGAAGAACCGCCTCGGCCGAGCCACGCTGAAGAAGCTCCGCGTGTACGCCGGCCCGAACCACCCGCACACCGCCCAGCAGCCGCAAGCGCGCGAGATCCCCTCGAAGCGCACCGCGGCCGACGCGAAGTAGATCCAGGAGCCAAGGTGCCCAAGCCCCTCATCCAGAGCACCGGTCGCCGCAAGGAGGCCGTCGCCCGAGTCCGTCTCCGCCCCGGTTCCGGCGTGATCATGGTCAACGGCCGACCCTTCGAGCAGTACTTCCCGATCCTCACCCACCGGGTGATCGCGCTCGAGCCCCTGCGTCTCACGCAGACGGCCGACGTCTACGACGTCGACGCGACCCTCGACGGTGGTGGCGTGTCCGGCCAGGCCGGCGCGCTGCGCCTCGGCATCGCCCGAGCGCTCATCGGCCTCGACGAAGAGGCGCGTCCCGGCCTCAAGAAGGCGGGCCTCCTCACGCGCGACGCGCGGGAGAAGGAGCGGCGCAAGTACGGCCTCAAGAAGGCCCGTAAGGCTCCGCAGTACTCCAAGCGCTAGCCCGCAGAGCTCCGAGTTCCCCGACCGCGCCCGCGCTGCCGCACGCCTGACCCATGGCCCTGCGTTTCGGCACCGACGGCGTTCGCGGCGTGGCGAACGACGAGCTCACCGTCGAGCTCGTCACCGCCCTGGGTCGCGCCGCCGTGCGCGTCCTGGGGGCGGATCAGCCCTTCGTCCTCGGTCGCGACACGCGCCGTTCCGGGCCCATGCTCGAGGCCGCGCTCGTCGCCGGCATCTGCGCCGAGGGTGCGAGCGTCGTGCACGTGGGCGTGCTGCCCACGCCGGGCGTCGCCTTCGTGGCCCGTCAGCGGGGTGCTCCGGGCGCGGTGATCTCCGCGAGCCACAACCCCTTCGCCGACAACGGCATCAAGCTCCTGGCGCCCGGTGGGCGCAAGCTCACCGAGCCGATCGAGATCGCGATCGAGCAGGAGCTGCGTGCGCTGGCCGTCGAGATGCCCGAACCGGGCCCGATCGGCGCCGGCGTCGGCGTGTCCACCGAAAACCGCAACGCGCTCGACGACTACGTCGCCTCCCTGGTCGCATCGCTCGAGGGTCGCCACCTCACCGGCATGCCGCGTGGTCGTCGACTGCGGCAACGGCGCGGCCTTCCGGGCTGCACCCACGGCACTGCGCGCGCTCGGCTGCGAGGTCGACGTGCTGCACGCCGCGCCCGACGGCACCAACATCAACGCGAACTGCGGCTCCACCGACACCGGTGACCTCGTGCGCGCGGTCAAGGAGTCGGGCGCCAACGTGGGCCTCGCCTTCGACGGCGACGCCGACCGCGTGATCGCGGTCGACGAGTACGGGATGGAGGTCGACGGCGACCAGATGCTGGCGATCGGCGCGCTCGACCTCCACGACCGCGGCCTGCTGCGCGGCGACGCGGTCGTCGCCACCGTGATGTCGAACCTCGGCCTCCGCCGCGCACTCGAGCCCTATTCGATCTCCGTGGTGGAGACGCCCGTGGGCGACCGCAACGTGCTCGAGGCGCTCGAGCAGCGCAACCTCGTGCTCGGCGGTGAGCAGTCGGGGCACGTCATCTATGCCGACCACGCGACCACCGGCGACGGCACCCTCACCGGTATCTTCCTGCTCGACACCATGGTGCGCCGCGGGCGCACGCTCTCCGAGCTCGCATCGGTGATGCAGGCGGTGCCGCAGGTCCTGCGCAGCGTCCCGGTGGCGGATCCGGCCGTCCTCAACGGCGACGCCGCCTTCTGGAGCCGGGTCCGCGACGTCGACGAGGAGCTCGGTGCCGACGGCCGGGTGCTCGTGCGGCCTTCGGGCACGGAGCCCAAGGTGCGGGTGATGGTGGAATCCCTCGACGCCGAGGCGGCCGAAGCGGCCTGTTCGCGCCTGGTGGAGCTCGTCGAGCACGCCGCCCGGGTCCACGGCGCCTGACTTCCCCGCACCTTCTCCGTTTTGGCGCTCTTCGGGGACCCCAGAGCGGCGCGGAAGAGCGCCAGAACGGTCCGGGGGCGGCCAAACCTGCCCCTATCCTGGGCATTCATGTGCGGCATCGTGGGAGTCGTGCGGCGCCGTGCGCAGCGGGCAGCACCTGAACCTGGTTCTCTGGTCGAGGAGCTCGACCGTGCTGTCGCTCTCCTCGGCTCGGGCGCTCCTCTCACCGACCGGCTGACCGACGTCGCCGCGGTGGTCGAGGGCGTCGACCGGGCGCTGCGGGGTGCTCCCGGCGTGCGCAGCCTCCTCGGCGACCCCGCGGCCACGCTCGTGATCGAGCACCGGGTGGAGACGCTCACCGCCTCGCTCGACGCCATCGAGGCCGACCTCGACGGCCCCGTCGGCGCATTGCTCCCCGCCGCGGAGCTCGAGTCGGTGAACGCCGCGCTGGTCCGCGCCCGCGACGCCGTGTGGGCGGTCGGGCGCGACCGCCTGCGCACCGCCCGTGCCGTGGGCGACCTCGCCGGTCCCGACCCGTCGGTAGCCGCGCTCGAGGGCTACCTCTCCGTGCAGGTCGCGCTCTCCGCGCTCGACCGGCTCGAGGTGCGAGGCCGCGACTCCGCGGGCCTGCACCTGCTCGTGCGCGACCACGGGCTCGACCTCGGCGAGCCGGCGATCGCCAGTCTGCTCGAATCCCGCGTGCACGACCCGCTCTTCGAGTCGGGGTCGGTACGCGTGGCCGGCGAGCACCTCGCGTTCGTCTACAAGGCCGCGGCCGAGATCGGCGAGCTGGGCGACAACACGCGCGCGTTGCGGAGTGCGATCCGCGACGACGGCCTGCTGCGCCTCGCACTCGCGGGCGACGACGCGGAGCTCGTGGTGCTCGGCCACACGCGCTGGGCCAGCGTCGGGATCATCTCCGAGGCCAACGCGCACCCCCTCAATCAGGAGGAGCTCGGACGCGACGGCGCGCCCTACGTCGCCGGTGCGCTCAACGGCGACGTCGACAACTACGCCGACCTCAAGGTGCTCGAGCGTCTCCAGGTCGCCCCGGAGATCACCACCGACGCCAAGGTCATCCCCACGCTCGTGTCGCGTCGCATCGCCGAGGGTCACGAGACCGTCGACGCGTTCCGGGCCACGGTGAGCGAACTCGCCGGCTCCACCGCCATCGCGGCCACCACCGCGGCGCTCCCCGCCGACCTCCTGCTCTCGTTGCGGGGCAGTGGCCAGGCGCTCTACGTGGGCCTGGCCGAAGACGCCTACATCGTGGCCAGCGAGCCCTACGGGCTGGTGGAGGAGACGTCCACCTATCTCCGCATGGACGGCGAGACCCCGGCCGACGCCGAGCGGGCCGCCGCCACCCGCGGGCAGGTTGTGGTGCTCGACGCCGACCACGCCGGCGAGCTCAACGGCATCCGGCGCTTCGCCTACGACGGCACGCCGCTGCCGGTGAACGCCGACGAGCTGCACCGCGCCGAGATCACCACGCGTGACATCGACCGCGGCGCGTTCCCGCACTTCCTGCTCAAGGAGATCTCCGAGGCGCCCGCGTCGTTCCGCAAGACGCTGCGCGGCAAGGTCGTCGAGCATGACGGCCGTCTCCACGTCGCGCTCGGCCCGGAAACACTGCCCGACGACGTGCGCGCCCGCCTGCGCGACGGTTCGATCAAGCGGGTCGTCGTGATCGGCCAGGGCACCGCGGCCATCGCGGGCCAGAGCCTCGCCGCGCTGCTCGACCGCATGACGTCGTCGGCGTTCCGCGCCACCGCGATGGCGGCCACGGAACTCTCCGGCTTCGAGCTCGTCGACGACATGTCCGACGTGCTCGTCGTCGCGATCAGCCAGAGCGGCACCACCACCGACACCAACCGCACCTCCGACCTCGCTCGTGCGCGGCGGCGCGTCGGTGATCGCGATCGTCAACCGCCGCAACAGCGACCTCACCGACAAGGCCGACGGCGTGCTCTACACGAGTGACGGCCGCGACGTCGAGATGGCGGTGCCCTCCACCAAGGCCTTCTACGCGCAGATCGCCGCGGGGTTCCTGCTCGCGATCGCGATCGCCGAGGCTGCGTGCGGGGTCGACGGTGAGCGTGTGCACGAGTTGCTCGCCGCGCTCCGGGCGTTGCCCGACGCGATGCGCACGGTGCTCGAGCAGCGCGAGGCCATCGGCCTCATCGCGCAACGACTCGCCCCGCCGCGCCGTTACTGGGCCGTGGTGGGCAACGGCCTCAACCGCATCGCCGCCGCCGAGGTGCGGGTGAAGGCCTCGGAGCTCTGTTACAAGTCGATCTCCTTCGACATCACCGAGGACAAGAAGCACATCGACCTCTCGGCCGAGCCGCTGATCCTCGTGTGCGCCGCGGGGCTCTCGGGTTCCAACGCCGACGATGTCGCCAAGGAGATCGCGATCTACCGCGCGCACCGCGCCGCGCCGATCGTGATCGCCACGGAAGGCGAGCAGCGCTTCGGCGCCGCGCTCGAGGTCATCCCCGTGCCGCGCACGCACGAGTCGCTCGGATTCGTGCTCTCGGCGATGGCGGGTCACCTGTTCGGCTACGAGGCCGCGCTCGCGATCGACGCGTCCGCGCGGCCGCTGCGAGAGTCGCGTGCCGCGGTGCAGTCGGTGGTGTCGCACCTCGCCGCCGGCGACGACGTGCTCGCCCGGCTGGAGCACCAGATCACTGTGCCCGCGTCGCAGTTCTTCGACGGCGTGCGCAGCGGTTCCTACGACGGCCACCTCGAGGCGGGCACCGCGGTGCGCATCGCCTCGCTGCTGCGCTACGCCACCGGCATCGTGCCGCTCGACTCGTACCAGGTGGAGCACGGCAAGATGGGCACGCCGAGCACCGTCGTGGAAGACCTCACCGCCGCGCTCACCCAGGGCATCGAGGAGCTCACGCGCCCCGTCGACGCGATCAAGCACCAGGCCAAGACCGTCACCGTCGGCATCTCCCGTTCCGACGAGGAGCTGCTGCAGGTCGCGCTCGCCCGCGAGGTGCTCGCCTGCGGCGCGTCGCGCGACGCGCTCAGCTACCGCGCCCTGCGCACCCTCGTCGCGCTCGACCCTGCGGTCGAGCAGGTGGTCGGGTACACCCGCTACCGCATCGAGGGCGACGTCGACACCGACGACGCGATCGTGCACGTGGTCGACCGCGGCGGCATCTCGCTCGACCTCCGCTCCCGCACCGACGACGACCCCCGCCTCGTGGGTACCAAGCACCGCGTCGCGACCCAACGTGAGGTCACCGTGGCGCGTGGCCGGCGCGACGGCCGCACCGTGGTGATCGTGCCCGAGGTGAAGGACAACGAGACCGTCGGCCTCACGCTGCTGCACGCGAAGTTCGTGGGCACCGTGCCCGCCGAGGTCGCCCGTACGGTGCTGCAGGGCTACCAGGGCCGCTACGGCGCACTGCGGGATGCGGTCACCGAGACCGCGCCGTCGTTCGACGACTCGGTGCTCGGCACCATCGACCTGGTCGAGCTGCTCACCGAGCCGGTCTACGTCCTCGCCGATCACTGGAAGTAGAGGGGCGACGGTGACGGCGGCGCTGGGAGTCCGCGGTCTCGGGAGCGACCTCGTCGACGTGGCCCGCTTCCGCAAGGCGGTGGAGCGGCGGTCCGGCCTGTCGGAGCGGCTCTTCAGTGACGCGGAGCGGGCCTACGCCGATGGCCTCGGCGACCCGGTCAAGAGCCTCGCGGCGCGCTTCGGCGCCAAGGAGGCCGTGATGAAGGCCATGGGCCTGGGCCTGTGGCAGTTCGCCTTCCGCGACGTCGAGGTGGTGCGCATGGAGAGCGGTGCGCCCACGGTGGTGTTGCACGAGCGGGCCGCGGAGCTCGCCGCGGAGCGCGGGATCGTCGAGTGGCAACTCACGCTGTCGCACACCGACACCACGGCGATGGCCGTGGCCATCGCACTGGGCTGAACCGAGGATCTCGTGGAGCTGCTCGTCACCCCGCACGCAATGGGCGAGGCCGACCGTCGCACGATCGCGGCGGGTACCCCGGTCGAGGTGTTGATGGAGCGCGCGGGGCGCGCGGTCGCGTGGGCGCTCCGGCAGGTGCTCGGCAGCTGCCGCGGCCGACGCGTCGCGATCGTGTGTGGCAAGGGCAACAACGGCGGCGACGGTCTCGTCACCGCGCGAGCGTTGCGCGCCTGGGGCGCGCGGGTCGCGGTGTTCGAGCTCGCGCACGGTGTCGACCGCGCGACGTTCACCCGGGAGATCGGGCGGGCCGACGCAGTGGTCGACGCGATGTACGGCACCGGGTTCACGGGCGAGCTGCGCGACGACGCCGCGTTCGTCGCGGGCGTGTTCGACGCGTTCACCGGCCCCGTCGTGGCCGTCGACATCCCGTCGGGCATCGACGGCCGCACCGGCGAGGCACGTGGCGTTGCCGTGCGTGCCAGCCACACCGTCACCTTCGCGGCGCGCAAACCCGGATTGGTGTTCGAACCGGGGCAATCGTACGCGGGCGAGGTCAGCGTCGCGGAGATCGGCATCGACCTCGGCGACACCGCCGCGCATGCAGTGATGCTCGCCGCCGACGACGTGCGCGAGTTGCTCGCGCCGCGCCCCGCCGCCGCGCACAAGTGGCAGGCCGGGGTCTACGTGGTGGGCGGATCGGGCGGCATGACCGGCGCGCCCATGTTCGTGAGCCACGCCGCCATGCGCGCGGGTGCGGGCATCGTGTGGTGCGGCCTTCCCGGCGACGACGCCGCCCGCGCCGCCTCCGGCAGCGAGGTCATCACCAAGGCGCTGCCCGCCTCCGACGACGGCATGCTCACCACGCTCGGCGCCGACGCCGTGCTCGCCGACGTCGAGCGGTTTCGGGGGCTGGCCGTCGGCCCGGGCCTGGGCACCGGTCCCGACCTCCACCTCGCCGTGCGGCGCATCGTCGCCGGTGCGGCGGTGCCGCTCGTGCTCGACGCCGACGGACTCAACGCCCTCGACGGCCGCCTCGCCGCCCTGCAGTCGCGCGAGTCCCCCACGGTCATCACCCCCCACGAGGGCGAGTACCGCCGGCTCACCGGCCACGCCGTCGGCCCCGACCGTCTCGCCGCCGCCCGCGAGCTGGCCACGGCCAGCGGCGCGGTCGTGCTGCTCAAGGGCCCGGGCACGGTGATCGCCGACCCGGCCGGGGCCACGGTCGTGAACCCCACCGGCGGGGCGGCGCTCGCCACCGCGGGCAGCGGCGACGTCCTCACCGGGATCATCGCCGGCTTCCTCGCCCGGGGCCTCGCCGCCTTCGAAGCCGCCGCCGCCGGGGCGTGGGTCCACGGTGCCGTCGCCGACCGCTTCGCCGCGGAGGTCGGGCCGGGCCTCGTGGCGAGTGATCTCGTCGGGGGCTTGCCCCCTACGCTGGCGGCGCTGTGACCGCAGGCATTCCCCGATGACGCTCGACGCTCCCCGATGACGCTCGACGCCGCCACCCGTTCCGTGTGGAGCGAGATCGACCTCGACGCGGTCCGCGCCAACGTCGAAGCGCTGCGCGGCGCTCGCGGCCCCGGCCGACTTCCTCGCCGTGGTGAAGGCCAACGCCTACGGCCACGGCGCGGTGCCGGTCGCCCGGGCGGCACTCCAGGCGGGCGCGTCGTGGCTGGGCATCGCCCGGGTGGAGGAGGCGGTGCAACTGCGCGACGCCGGCATCGAGGCGCGCATCATGCTCCTCTCGGAGCCGGCGCCTGCCGCGGTCCCCGACGTCGTCGCCCACGACATCACGCCCGTCGTCTACACCGAGGCGGGCATCGAAGCGCTGGCCAAGGGCGTCATCGACGCCGGCCGCGCCCTCCCGCTCCCGGTGCACCTCAAGGTCGACACGGGCATGCACCGCGTCGGCTGCACCCCCGCCGATGCCCTCGCACTGGCGCGCCTCGTCGCCGCGCGCAACCAGCTCGAGCTCGCGGGCGTGTGCACGCACCTCGCGGTGGCCGACGAGCCCGACGACGCCTACACCCACGAGCAGCTCGATCGTTTCGACGCCGTGCTCGCCGCGCTCGACGCCGCAGGGCTGCTCCCGCCGGTCGTGCACACGGCGAACTCGGCCGGGATGCTCGTGCACCCGCGCGCGCACCACTCGCTCGTGCGCGTCGGCATCGCGATGTACGGGTTGCCGCCGGCGCCCGCGCTGCACGGGCACGGCGGCGTGGACCTGCGCCCGGTCATGTCGCTCCGGGCGCGCGTCACGATGGTGAAGGAGCTACCTGCGGGCGCGCGCCTGTCGTACGGGCTGCGCTACGAGCTCGATCACCCGAGCCGCATCGCCACCGTGCCGGCCGGCTACGCCGACGGGGTGCCCCGCAACCTCGGGTTGCAGGGCGGCGAGGTGCTCATCGGCGGTCGGCGCCTCCCGATCGCGGGTGTCGTGACCATGGACCAGTTGCTCGTCGACGTCGGCGACGCGCCGGTGGAGGCGGGTGACGAAGTGGTGCTCATCGGGCGGCAGGACAACGAGGAGATCACCGCCACCGAGTGGGCGCAGCACCTCGGCACCATCAACTACGAGATCGTCACCGGGATCGGCGCGCGCGTGCCGCGCACCTATCGCGGTGAGCGCGCCGGCTGAGACGCGCGTCCGAAGCGGCTGGCACGGAAGGAACTGAGCGAACGTGGGTGTGGGTGACGTCCTGAAGCGCACCGGAGTGGTCGCGGGCATCGCGGCCGGTGTGGTGGGAGCCGTGTACGCGGGGAGCGCGCCGCGGTGGCGCGCATCCGTCACCGCGACGATCCCGATGTCGACGACCCGTTGGTGCCCGAGTACGACGACGCCCACGTGATCGCGAGCCACGACGGCGGCGTGCTGCACACGATCAGCCGCGGCGACGGCCCTCCGGTCCTGTTCGCCCACGGCGTCACGCTGTCGTCGCGCGTGTTCGCCAAGCAGTTCGCCAGCTTCCCCGCCGCGGGATTCCGCGCGGTGGCGTTCGACGCGCGCGGGCACGGTGAGTCGCAGCTCGGGGAGAGCGGTCACTCGATCGAGAACCTCGGCGACGACATCCGCAGCGTCATCGAGTTCCTCGACCTGCGCGACGTGATCCTCGTCGGCCACTCCATGGGCGGCATGGGCGTGCAGAGCTTCCTCGTGCGCCACCCCGACCTCGCGGCCGAACGGGTGAAGGGGATCGTGCTGCAGTCCACTGCGAGCCGCATGCCGATGAGCGGCGCGCGACGCACTCGTGGCCTGGTCGAGATGCTGTCGGGGCTCACGCCCGACGCGGGCATGTTCATGCGCCAGAAGAACCTCGGTCTCCTGCTCGCCCGCATCGGCTTCGGCGACCAGCCGTTCGCATCGCACGTGGAGGCCACCCGCCAGATGCTGGGCGCATGCTCCAAGGAGACGATCCGCGACGCCACCAAGGCGTTGCTACAGCTCGACTTCACCGAACAGCTGCCGTCGTTCACGGTGCCCACCCTGATCGTCGTCGGCACGCAGGACGCGATCACGCCGCCGAGCGACTCGCAGCTCATGGCCGAGCTCATCCCCCACGCGGAGCTGGTGGAGCTCCCGGGTGCCGGGCACATGCTCATGTACGAGCGCACCGAGGAGGTCGACGAGCTGATCCTCGACTTCGCCCGGCGCTGCCTCGCGGGCGAGCTCCCGAGCGAGACACCCCGGGCCACTCCACGCGCCGCGTCGGCGGGCTGAGGTCGTTTCGTGGTCGCGGCCGTCCCCGATGTGCGCGTCGGTCACTGGACCGGTGACGGCACCGGCGTGACCGTCGTGCTGTTGCCGGAGGGCACGGTCGGCTCGTGCGAGGTGCGCGGCGGTGCGCCCGCAACCCGCGAGACCGCGTTGCTCGACCCCACCCGGATGGTGCAGGCGGTCGACGCTGTCGTGCTGGCCGGCGGCTCGGCCTTCGGGCTCGCCGCGGCCGACGGCGTCACCCGCGCCCTCGCCGATCTCGGGCGCGGCTTCCCCACGGTGATGGGACCGGTGCCGATCGTGCCCGCCGCCGCGCTGTACGACCTGGTCGAGGCGGGCGGGCTCGTCCCCGGGCCCGACGACGGCCGCGCCGCGCTCGACGACGCGCTCGCCGAGCCCGCGGTCGCCGCGGTGCGTGGGCCGGTCGGCGCGGGCCGCGGTGCACGGGTCGGCAAGTGGCGTGGGCTCGAGTACTCGATGGCCGGCGGCCTGGGCATGGCCTCGCGCACCGAGGGCGACGTGGTGATCGGCGCGCTCGCGGTGGTGAACGCCCTCGGCGACGTCACCGGCGACGACGGCGCGGTGCTCGCGGGGTCGACCGCCCCCGAAGGTGCGCCGGCCTTCCCCGACGTCGCCCCGTTCGAGGCGGGCAACACCACGCTGGTGGTGCTCGTCACCAACGCCCGCGCGACCAAGCTCGACTGCCACCTCCTCGCGCAGAGCGCGCACGACGGCTTCGCCCGTTCACTGCACCCCGTGCACACCCGCCACGACGGCGACATCGCCTTCGCGTTCGCCACCGGCCAGGTCGATGCCGGCATCGACCACCTGCGGTGGCTGGCCACCGAGGTCACGGCCGCGGCGGTCCGCGACGCCGTGGCGTAGCCTGAAGTCCCGTTCCCGAGGACTGCCGTGTCGCTGCTGGATACCCCGTCGTTCGCCTCGTTCGCGGAGCTCGAAGCCGAGGCTCTCGCGTGCACGAAGTGCCAGCTCGCGTCCACGCGCACGCAGGTGGTGTTCGGTACCGGCGACCCGCAGGCCGACCTCATGTTCGTGGGCGAGGGGCCGGGGGAGCAGGAAGACCTCACCGGTGAGCCGTTCGTCGGCCGGGCCGGGAAGCTCCTCACCAGCCTCATCGAGGAGATCGGCCGCACCCGCGCCGACGTGTACATCGCGAACGTGGTGAAGTGCCGCCCGCCGGGCAACCGCGACCCGCAGCCCGGCGAAATCGAGGCGTGCCGCCCGTACCTCGAGGCGCAGATGGCCTTCATCCAGCCCAAGGTGATCGTGACCCTCGGCAACTTCGCCACCAAGCTGCTGCTCGACACCAAGACCGGCATCACCAAGCTCCGCGGCCAGGAGTACCCGTACCCCGGCGACGGCGCCAACAAGGATCTTGGTGGCGGTCGGGTGATCATCCCCACGCTGCACCCGTCGGCGGTGCTGCGCAGCGGTGGCGTGTCGCTCGCGCAGTCGCGCGCCGACTTCGTGCTCGTGAAGCGCGCGCTGCAGCGGGTGCGCGGCACGTGACCTGCACCCTCGCCACCCGTTCGCCCGAGGAGACGCGCGCGTTCGCGCAGCAACTCGGCGCGCTCCTCCAGCCCGGCGACGTGATCGTGCTCGCAGGGGAGATGGGCGCGGGCAAGACGGCCTTCACGAAGGGCGTCGCGCTCGCGTTGGGCATCGAGGAACGGGTGGCGTCGCCCACGTTCACGATCGTGCGCGAGTACGCGGCGCGCATCCCACTCGTGCACGTCGACGTGTACCGCCTCGACCACGTGCAGGAGCTGCACGATCTCGGCTTCGACGACCTCCTCGGTGAGGAGGCGATCACGGTTGTGGAGTGGGGCGACAAGGTGAGCGCGGCGCTGCCCGGTGACCGGCTCGACATCCGCATCGAGTTCGGCGACGGCGACGACGACCGCGTGTTCACCATCGACTGCGCCGGTGCCTCCTGGGCGCCGCGCCGCGCCGCCATCGTCGCGCTCGCCGACGACTGCGCTCCGGGCGAGGACGGCTGATGCTGCTCCTCGCCCTCGACACCGCCACCGAACAGGTGAGCGTGGCCATCGGCCGCGACGGCGCAGTGCTCGGCGCGGTGCAGCTCGCGGGTGGTCGCCGCCACGCCGAACAGCTCGCCCCGGCGATCGAGTACCTGCTGCGCGAGACCGGCGTGCACCAGGACCAGCTCGCCGCGATCGCAGTGGGGATCGGCCCCGGCCTGTTCACCGGCCTGCGCGTCGGCGTGACCACCGCGAAGGTCATGGCGCAGGCGCTGCGCATCCCGGTGGTCGCCATCCCCACGCTCGACCTCGTCGCGTACCCGTTGCGGCACACGAGCCGGCTGATCGTCGCCGTGCTCGACGCCCGCCGCAAGGAGGTGTTCCACGCGGGGTACCACTCGGTGCCCGGCGGCGTGCAACGCGCCTGGGACTACAGCGTCAGCACTCCCGCCGAGCTGGTCGCCGACCTCGAGACCTACACCGGGCCGATCCTGCTCGCCGGTGACGGCGTCGCCCGCTTCCGCGACGCGTTCGCCGAGCTCGAGCACGCGGAGACGGCGGGGGCCGAGCACTCCGCCCCGAGTATCGCCGCGTTGGTGGAGCTCGCCAGCGCGCGCATGGAACGCGAGGAGTTCGAGCAGCCGTGGGACGTCCACCCGCTGTATCTGCGCCAGAGCGACGCGGAGATCGAGTGGGATCGGCGGGGGCTGTAGCGATGGTGACGAGCTCGATGGTCACGAGATGGTGAAGGAAGCCGACGCGCCCGCGCTCACGGTGAAGATCGAGCCGATGCGCCGCAAGCACCTCAAGGCGGTGCTGCGCATCGAACAGCAGGTGTACCCGCGGCCGTGGAGCGCGGCGCTGTTCCACTCGGAGCTCGCGCTGAAGTCGTCGCGCTCGTACGTCGTCGCCAGGATCGGGCGTCATCTCGTGGGCTATGCGGGGATCATGGTGACGCTCGACGAGTCGCACGTGACCACGATCGCGGTCGACCCGGCGCGCCACCGCGAGAAGATCGGCACCCGCCTCATGCTGCAGCTCGCGCGCGAGTCGGTGCGGATGGGCGCCACGGCACTCACGCTCGAGGTGCGCATGTCGAACAAGGGCGCACAGGATCTCTACCGGCGCTTCGGGTTCGGGCCCGTCGGCGTGCGCAAGAACTACTACCAGGAGATCAACGAGGACGCGTTGGTGATGTGGGTGCACGAGATCGACCAGCCCGAGTACGAGCAGTTGCTCGAGTCGATCGAGCGCACCATCCCGGGCGAGACGATCGTCGTCGACAGCGGGGGCCTGTGATGGGGTGGACTGTGAAGGCTGGTCACTGATGCGCATCCTCGGGATCGAGACGTCGTGCGACGAGACCGCGGCCGCTGTCGTGGAGGACGGGCGCTACGTGCACTCGTCGGTCGTGTCGAGCCAGGTCGACCTGCACGCGCGCTTCGGCGGCGTGGTACCCGAGGTCGCGTCGCGCGCGCACGTGGAGCTCATCACCTCGGTGATCGCCGACGCGCTCGTCGAAGCCGGCGTGGAGCTGCGCGAACTCGACGCGGTCGCCGCGTGTCACGGGCCCGGCCTCGCCGGCGCGCTGCTCGTGGGCGTCGAGCGCGGCCAAGGCGCTGGCGCTCACCGCGAACCTGCCGTACGTCGGCGTGAACCACCTGGAGGCGCACCTCTACGCCGCGTGGCTCGAGGACCCGACGCTGGAGCCGCCGCTCGCCACGCTGATCGTGTCGGGCGGGCACACGATGATCGTGATCATGGAGGGCCACGGCCGCTACCACGTGGTCGGCCAGACCGTCGACGACGCCGCGGGCGAGGCGTTCGACAAGGTGGCCCGCCATCTCGGCCTCGGCTACCCCGGTGGTCCGGTGATCGACAAGCTCGCGCGCGAGGGCGACCCGAAGGCGGTGCGCTTCCCGCGGCGATGCCCGGCGAGCTCGACTTCTCGTTCGCGGGGCTGAAGACCGCCGTGGTGAACCACACCCGGCGCAATCCCGAGTTCACGGTGCCCGACATCGCCGCGTCGTTCCAGGAGGCGGTGGTGGACCAGCTCGTCACCAAGCTGCTCGCCGCGGCCGACGAGGCGGGCGCGCCGGTGCTCGCCATCGGCGGCGGTGTGGCCGCGAACTCCCGGCTGCGGGAGCGGGTGGCTGAGGCAGCCGAGGCGAGCGGCCGCCGGGCCTTCCTCCCGCCCATGGCGCTGTGCACCGACAACGGGGCCATGATCGCCGCCACCGCCTGGTGGCGCCTCCAGTCCGACGGCCCCACCCCGTTGAACGCCGGCGCCGACCCCAATCTCCGCCTCGACTGACCGCGTCTCTCGCGGCCCGACCCGCCGCTACGGTGCGGAGGCCATGCGGCGGGTCGTGGCAGGCATCCTGGTGACCTTCGGTCTCGCGACGGTCGCGAGTGCTCCCGTCGCCGCGCAGCAGTCGGACGCACCGCGACTGCGACTGGTGAAGGTCGCGGATCTCACCGAAGTCACCGCGATGGCGGCGCGGCCCGGGACGCGCACGCTGTACGTCATCGAGCACCGGGGGGTGGTGCGCGCGCTGCGCGACGGTGAGGTCCTCCAGGAGCCGGTCGTCGACATCAGCGACTCCGTCACCCCGAGCGGTGGTGAGCAGGGACTGCTCGGCATCGCGTTCTCGCCCGACGGCAAGTGGCTGTACCTCGATTCCACGGACCGCGACGGCGACACGCAGATCGACCAGTTCGCGATGGCGGGCCGCAACGCGGACGCGTGGTCGCGTCGCACGATCCTCACGATCGACCAGCCGCAGCCGAACCACAACGGGGGGCAACTGGCGTTCGGTCCCGATGGGTACCTCTACATCGGCATGGGCGACGGCGGTGGCGCCGGCGACGTGGGCGACGGACACAAGAGCGGGGGCAACGGCCAGTCGCGCGCGACGCTCCTCGGGAAGATCCTGCGCATCGCGCCGTCGACCACGCCGGGCGGGAAGCCGTACGCCGTGCCCGTGGACAACCCGTTCGTCGACGAGGCGGGCGCGCGCCCGGAGATCTGGGCGTACGGCCTGCGCAATCCGTGGCGTTTCTCGTTCGACCGGGACACCGGCGACCTCTGGATCGGCGATGTCGGCCAGAACGCATACGAGGAGGTCGACTTCGCGCCGGCGACCAACGGGCGTGATGCGGGGAAGGGCCTGAACTTCGGCTGGAACCTCCGCGAGGCCGCGCACGACTTCCGTGACGGCGCCACCGCCGGCCTCACCGAGCCCGTGTACGAGATCTCCCACGGCACGGGAGCGTGCTCGGTCATCGGCGGGTTCGTGTACCGGGGCAAGGGCAGTCCCGCCCTCGCCGGCGACTACCTGTACACCGACAACTGCGACGGCACGATCCGCGTCCTCACCGGGGATCCCCGGCAGGGGGTCACCATGCGCGAGGTGGGCGCCGAGGGCTCGGCGATCTCGGGCTTCGGCCAGTCGAACGGCGGCACGCTGTTCGCGCTCTCCCTGTCGGACGGCATCTTCCGCATCGCCGCCGCCTGATCGGCCCGGGCCGGCCGGGGTCGAGCCGGGGTCGGCCCGGGGGCGGGGATCCGGCCCAGGCTTGCTCGGGCGGAATCGCGACTGGTACCTTGGGTTAGCACTCCCTTTCCCCGAGTGCTAACGATCGCCGTACCCACATCTGCTTCCCAGGAGGCACAGCACACATGGCCAGCAGTCTGCAACCGCTCGAGGATCGCATCGTCGTTCGCCCGGGTCAGGCCGAGGAGACCACCGTCAGCGGTCTCGTCATCCCCGACACGGCCAAGGAGAAGCCCCAGCAGGGCGAAGTCCTCGCCGTGGGCCCCGGCCGTCGCTCCGACGCCGGCGAGCTGATCCCCGTCGACCTCGCCGTCGGCGACGTCGTCCTCTACTCGAAGTACGGCGGCACCGAGATCGCCGTCGACGGCGAGGACCTCCTGGTCCTCTCGAGCCGTGACGTTCTCGCCAAGCTCGTGACCGGCGGGAAGAAGAAGTAGCAACACCCTTGCTGCAGAAGGGCCCGGGGCCGGTGCACACGCACCGCCCCGGGCCTTTCTTCGTTGTCGGCGAGCAGGTGACATGCAGGAACGCATGACGTCATGCATTCATGCATGTACGATGGCCCTGTGCCCAAGACGATCCAGATCCGCGATCTTGACGACGACGTCTACGCCGCACTCGTCCGACGAGCGGCGGAGTCCGACATCACCGTTCCCGAACTGCTCCGCCGTGAAGCGACACGGCTTGCGTCGCGCCCGTCGATGGCGGAGTGGCTCGAACGCACCCGTCGTCATTCGTCCGGCATCACCCGCGCCGAGGTGTTGGCGGCGCTCGACGAACAGCGGGGGCCGTGGCCCGATGCTGGTGATTGACGCTTCATGCCTCTTCGAGGTCGTCGCCGGCACCGGCCTCGCCGAAACGGTCCGAACCCGCTGGGAGCAGGACCCGGACCACAGTGCGCCCCACCTGGTCGATGCGGAGGTGCTCGGCATCGTCCGCCGCGAGTATCTCCTTGGTGGCCTCGACGAGACCGCGGCGTCCCTCGCGGTGAGCGAGTTGGCCGATTGGCCCGGGGAGCGGGTCGGTCACCGTCCGCTGCTTGCGCGGGCCTGGGAGTTGCGCGCCAGCGTCCGATCCTGGGACGCGCTCTACGTGGCGCTGGCCGAGGCGCTCGAGGCGACGCTGCTCACGGGCGATGCCCGGCTGGCACGGGCGTCCGGACCACGGTGTCACATCGAGGTGATCGGCGCGTGATCGCCGAACCCCGATGACCGAACCGAGCGCACGCCGCCAGCGCGGCGGGCGCCAGCACATCCCGCGACCGCCGCGCACGCGGGTCGGTGGCGCCGCCCCCTGGGCCGAGGTCCCGGCCGAGCGGCGCCAGCTCTCCCTTGCCGACGTGCGGGCCCGCTGCGCCGACCTCCCGCCGCCGCCCCCGCTCGCGCCCGGCGGCGGGCGCGCCAGCTCGGTGCTGGTGGCCCTCTTCGAGCGCGACGGCGAGGCGCGTCTTGTGCTCACCAAGCGGCCCGAGTCGATGCCCAACCACCCCGGGCAGATCGCCTTCCCCGGCGGCAAGTTCGACCCGGCCCTCGACGGCACCCCGATCGACGCCGCGCTCCGGGAGGCGCAGGAGGAGATCGGCCTCGATCCCGCGTCGGTCGAGATCGTCGGCGCGCTCCATCCGCTCGGCACCGTCCTCGGCCAGTTCTCGATCGAGCCGTTCGTCGGCGTGGTCGAAGGCATCCCCGACCTGACCCCGCACGAGTGGGAGGTCGCGAGCGTCTTCGACGTGGCGATCTCCGAGCTCCTCTCCGACGAGGTGTTCCGCGAGGAGTGGTGGACGTGGGACTCGTCGGGCCACGAACGATCGATGCAGTTCTACGAGCTCATCGGCGAGACGGTCTGGGGCGCGACCCGCGCGCATCCTCACCGGCTTCCTCGCCCACCTCACGGGCACCAGTGGCCCCGGTGACTGGCAGGAGCCACCGCTCGGCAACGTCTGGCGCGGAGAACCTGCCCCGGAAGGCGGCCTGAGAGAGACGGGGGAAGGCCCCGAGAGGTAACCTGATCTCTTCACTCTCCCCCAGGAGGTCACGGGTGGAAGTCGAGATCGGGATCGGCAAGTCCGGTCGTCGGGCGTACGGGTTCGACGACATCGCGATCGTCCCCAGTAGGCGAACCCGCGACCCCGAGGACATCGACATCTCCTGGGAGCTCGACGCCTATCGCTTCGAGCTGCCGGTCATCGGTTCCGCGATGGACGGCGTCGTGTCGCCCGCGACCGCGATCGCGATGGGTCGCCTCGGTGGGGCCGGTTGCCTCAACCTCGAAGGTCTCTGGACCCGCTACGAGGACCCCGAGTCGGTCCTTGCGGAGATCGCCGAAACGCCGCCCGAGAAGGCGACGCGGCGGATGCAGGAGATCTACCAGGAGCCGATCAAGCCCGAGCTGATCGTCCCGCGCATTCGTGAGATCAACGAGGGCGGGGTCACGTCGGTCGCGTCGCTCACGCCGCAGCGCGTCGAGCAGTACGCGAAGTACGTGCTCGAGGCCGAGCTCGACATCCTCGTGATCCAGGGCACGGTCGTGTCGGCCGAGCACGTCTCGAAGACGGTCGAGCCGCTCAACCTGAAGAAGTTCATCCGCGAGATCGACATCCCGGTGATCGTCGGTGGCTGCGCGTCGTACTCCACCGCGCTGCACCTCATGCGCACCGGCGCCGTCGGCGTGCTCGTGGGCGTCGGCCCCGGCCACGCCTGCACCAGCCGCGGCGTGCTCGGCATCGGTGTGCCGCAGGCCACCGCCATCGCCGACGCCGCGGGCGCGCGGATCCGTCACCTCGACGAGACCGGCGTGTACGTGCACGTCATCGCCGACGGCGGCATGCGCACCGGTGGCGACATCGCCAAGGCGATCGCCTGTGGTGCCGACGCGGTGATGATCGGTTCGCCGCTCGCCGCCGCCCACGAGGCGCCGGGCCGCGGGTACCACTGGGGCATGGCGACCTTCCATCCGACGCTGCCCCGCGGTGCACGCGTGCACGCCGGGCGGTCGCGGCACGCTCGCGGAGATCATGATCGGCCCGGCGCACGAGAACGACGGCACGCTCAACCTCTTCGGGGCACTCCGCACGTCGATGGCCACCACCGGCTACCAGACGCTGAAGGAGTTCCAGAAGGCCGAGGTCATGGTCGCCCCGTCGTTGCAGACCGAGGGCAAGGTCCTCCAGCGCTCGCAGCACGTCGGCATGGGGCGGTGACCCGCAGCGGTGAGTGTCCCTGACCTCGACCCGCACGACCTCGTCCTCGTCGTCGACTTCGGGGCCCAGTACGCACAGCTGATCGCACGTCGCGTGCGTGAAGCGCGGGTCTTCTCCGAGATCGTGCCGCGCTCGATGCCGGTCGCGGAGATGCTGGCGAAGAAGCCGAAGGGCATCATCTTCTCCGGCGGTCCCGCGTCGGTGCACGTCGACAACGCGCCCTCGGTCGACCCGGCGATCTACGAGGCCGGCGTCCCGATCCTCGGCATCTGTTACGGCGCGCAGCTCGTGGCGCAGCAGCTCGGTGGCGAGGTGCAGCGCACCGGCGGCGGCGAGTACGGCCGCACCGAGATGGCGCGCGCGACGCGTCGCTCTCGAGCGTGCTGCTCACCGACTTCGCGCCGAACGCCAACGTGTGGATGAGCCACGGCGACGCGATCAGCCGTGTGCCGGAGGGCTTCGTCGTCACCGCGTCCACCCCCGGCGCGCCGATCGCCGCGCTGGAGTGCAAGGAGCGCGCGGTCTACGGCGTGCAGTTCCACCCCGAGGTGGTGCACACCGAGCACGGCCAGGAGGTCATCGAGCGCTTCCTCTTCGATGTCGCCGACTGCCGCCCCACGTGGACGAACGTGTCGATCATCGAGCACGCGATCGACGAGATCCGCGCGCAGGTCGGCTCGGGGCACGTGATCTGCGGCCTGTCGGGTGGCGTCGACTCCGCGGTCGCCGCCGCGCTGGTGCACAAGGCGGTGGGCGACCAGCTCACCTGCGTGTTCGTCGACCACGGCATGATGCGCAAGGACGAGGCCGAGCAGGTGGAGGAGACGTTCCGCCGCCAGTTCCACGTCGACCTCATCCACGTGAAGGCCGCCGACCGCTTCCTCGGTGCGCTCACCGACGTCACCGACCCGGAGCGCAAGCGCAAGATCATCGGCGAAACCTTCATCCGCGTCTTCGAGGAAACCGCGGCCGAGCTCAGCGACGCGCGCTTCCTCGTGCAGGGCACGCTCTACCCCGACATCGTGGAGTCGGGTGGCGGCGACAACGCGAACATCAAGTCGCACCACAACGTGGGTGGCCTGCCCGAAGACATGAACTTCGAGCTCGTCGAGCCGCTGCGCAACCTGTTCAAGGACGAAGTGCGCGCGGTCGGCGAGGAGCTCGGTCTCCCCGAGGAGATCGTGTGGCGCCAGCCGTTTCCCGGCCCGGGGTTGGCCGTGCGCATCATCGGCACCATCACCGAGGAGCGCCTGGCGATCCTCCGTGAAGCCGACCACATCGTGGTGGAGGAGATCCGCCGCGCCGGCCTGTACCGCGAGATCTGGCAGAGCTTCGCCGTGCTGCCCGCGGTGCGCACCGTCGGCGTGATGGGCGACGGCCGCACCTACGAGTACCCGGTCGTGATCCGTGCGGTCACGTCGGACGACGCGATGACCGCCGACTGGGCCCGCATCCCCTACGACGTGCTCGAGCGGATGGCGTCGCGGATCATCAACGAGGTCCCCGGGATCAACCGGGTGGCCTACGACATCACCAGCAAGCCACCTGGCACCATCGAATGGGAGTAATCGAGATGGACATCGCCCAGCTTTCCGCACACGCCCAGGCGCTCGTCGCGCCGGGCAAGGGCATCCTCGCCGCCGACGAGAGCAGCGGCACGATCAAGAAGCGCTTCGACTCGATCGGCGTCGAGAGCACCGAGGACAACCGTCGCGACTACCGCGAGATGCTGTTCCGGGCCCCGGGTGCGGGCAACTACATCTCCGGCGTGATCCTCTACGACGAGACGCTCCGCCAGAACGCCGCCGACGGCACGCCGCTCGTGAAGATCCTCCAGGACGACGGCGTCATCCCCGGCATCAAGGTCGACCTCGGCGCCAAGCCGCTGCCGAACGCCGAGGGTGAGACCGTCACCGAGGGCCTCGACGGCCTGCGCGAGCGCCTCGCCGAGTACTACGAGCTCGGCGCCCGCTTCGCCAAGTGGCGCGCGACCTACACGATCACCGACTCCTTGCCGTCGCAGTACTGCATCGACGTGAACGCCCACGCACTCGCCCGCTACGCGGCGTTGTGCCAGGAAGCGAACATCGTGCCGATCGTCGAGCCCGAGGTGCTCATGGACGGCACGCACACCATCGAGCGTTCGTTCGAGGTCACGTCGGCCGTGCTCGACGCGCTCTACGAGGAGCTGTTCGCGCAGCGCGTCGTGCTCGAGGGAACGCTCCTCAAGCCCAACATGGTGCTGTCGGGGTACAGCTGCTCGACGCAGGCGTCGGTCGAAGATGTCGCCGCGGCGACGGTGAAGTGCTTCAAGGAGCAGGTGCCCTCCGCGGTGCCCGGCATCGTGTTCCTCTCGGGCGGTCAGTCCGACGAGCTCGCGACCGCGCATCTCAACGCGATGAACAAGCTCGGCCCGCTGCCGTGGGAGCTGTCCTTCTCCTACGGCCGCGCGCTGCAGGCTCCGGCGCTGAAGGCGTGGAAGGGTGCCACCGCGAACGTCGAGGCCGGCGCGAACGCCTTCCTGCACCGCGCCAAGTGCAACGGCGCGGCGCGCTCGGGCAGCTACACCGCGGCGATGGAGAAGTCGGCCTAGCTAGTCCGCGAACTTCGTACGTCACGTGCGCGCGCTCGTCGAACGGGTGAGCAGTGCGCGGGTGTTGATCGACGATGAGGTCGTCGGCGAGGTGGGTCCGGGGCTCTGTGTGCTCCTGGGCGTCACTCACGCCGACGACCTCGTCGCGTGCAGGAAGCTGGCGGAGAAGGTGTGGCACCTGCGTGTGTTCCGCGACGACGGAGGCGCCATGAACCACGCGGTGGAGTCGGTGGGGGGCCACGTGCTGGTCGTCAGCCAGTTCACGCTCTATTCCGACACCCGTCGCGGCCGGCGGCCGTCGTACGTCGACGCGGCCCGGCCGGAGCAAGCCGAACCGTTGTACGAGGCCTTCTGCACCGAGCTGCGCGCGCTCGGCGCGCGGGTGGCGGCGGGACGGTTCGGGGCCGACATGCAGGTCGAGCTGACGAATGATGGTCCTGTGACAATTCTTCTCGAATTCCCAGCGCCCGAGGTCTAGAGTCTCAAGACTTCCTATGCAGCGCATCGATTCCACACACAGCACGTGGTGGTTCGATACCGGGCAGATGCGCTTTTGCCGTCTTCCCAAGGGTGTCGCACCGGCGCAGCCGCCGCTCGATCGCGAGTGGCAGCCCTACTTCGGGCTCGACATCGACACGACCGGCGCGTTCACCGTCTCGTTGAACCCCGACCACACCCGTCTGCTGCGCGCGTACCGCGAAGAGGCCGAGCCCACCACGGAGCTCCACCTCGTCGTCGACGGCGAGGGCTGACGCGACTCCCCTCAGGGGAGTTTGTCGGGATTGAGCACCCAGCGGATGGCCGCGACGCGGCCGTCCGCGACCTCGATGGTGCCGGCGAGGTAGGCACGTCCGGGTACGTCGACGACGAAGCCGGGCTCGCCGTTGATCGTCACGAACGACAGGGCGCCCTGCCACTGCGGCACGATCCTCGTCACGAACCGGATCACGCGATCCACGCCGCGCACCGGGTGACGCGCCGCGGCGCATCTTCGGGCCACCGTCGCTGACCAGTTCGACGTCGTCGGTGAGCAGCGACCGGAGCGCATCGACATCGCCGTCGCGCGCAGCGTGCAGGAAGCGTTCGAGCAACACCTGATGCTCGGTGCGGTCGACCGGCAGCCGAGGGCGTCCGTCCTCGACCCGCCGGCGGGCGCGGGTCACGAGTTGGCGGCATGCGGCCTCCGAGCGATCGAGCGCCGCGGCGAGCTCGTCGTAGCCGAAGCCGAACACGTCGTGCAGCAGGAACGCGGCACGTTCGACGGGACCGAGGGTCTCGAGCACGACGAGCAGCCCGTACGACAAGGAATCGGCGAGTTCGACCGGGTCGTCGGGCCGCTCGATGAGGGGCTCGGGGAGCCACGGCCCGAGATACTCCTCCCGCCGTACCCGCGCCGAACGCAGGTGGTCGATCGCCAGGCGAGTCGCAACGGTGGTGACGTACGCGTCCGGGTCGCGCACGTCACCCGATGCGAGTGGCGCCTGCGCGCGCAACAGCGCCTCCTGCGCGATGTCCTCGGCGTCGCTGCGGCTCCCGAGCATGCGGTAGCCCGCCTGGAATGCCCGGTGCCGCAGCGCCGCGAGGTCGGCGGAGGAGTCGCTGGTCACAGCGGCGGCGGCTGGTGGCGATCGGTCAGGGCCATCCGGTTCCACACGTTGATCGTGGCCACCGCGAGCGCCACCGCGCCCACGTCCTTCTCGCCGAGGGCGCCCACCGCTTCTTCGTAGACGTCGTCGGGCAGCCCGTCGTCGCCGAGGCGGGTCAGCGCGTCGGTCATGGCGAGGGCGGCGCGTTCGGCGACGGTGAAGAAGGGCGACTCCCGCCATGCCGCGACCCGCGAACAGGCGGCGCGGATCCTCTCCGGCGCGCAACGCCTCGGTGGTGTGCATGTCGACACAGAAGGCGCAGCCGTTCAGCATCGACGCGTGGATCTTGACCAGCTCGAGCACGGTCGCGTCGAGCCGGCTCCGCACGTGGTGTTCGAGGGCGATCACCGCCCGGTAGCCGTCGGGGTCCAGTTCCATGAGGTTCAGTCGTTGTTCCATACCCGTCCTGACGAGGCCCGCCGCGGCGCTGTGACAGGTTGGGCAGAATTCCGGTTCACGAACCACCCCGAACATGTGTGCGGGTGCCGGTACCATGCCCTCGTGATCTCGATCGACGACATCCTCGCGGGGCTCAACCCCGTCCAGCGCGAAGCCGCCTCCGCGCCCGACGGGCCGATCCTCGTGATCGCCGGCGCCGGATCGGGCAAGACGCGCGTGCTCACCAACCGCATCGCGTTCCTCGTCTCCGAGCGGCGCGTGTCGCCGTTCGGCCTCGCGGCCATCACCTTCACCAACAAGGCCGCGGGCGAGATGAAGGAGCGCGTCGCCGAACTCGTCGGGCCGGTCGCGCAGAAGATGTGGGTGAGCACGTTCCACTCGATGTGCTCGCGCATCCTGCGGCGTGAGGCCACCGTCCTCGGCTACCGCTCGTCGTTCACCATCTACGACCAGGCCGACGCCGTGCGCCTCGCCGACTACGTGCGCCGCGATCTCGACCTCGACCCCAAGCGCTTCCCGCCGCGTCGTCTGCAAGGCGCGATCTCGGCGATGAAGAACGAGCTCATCACCTGGGAGCAGGCGGTCGAGAAGGCGTTCACACCGCCCGAGAAGCGCATCGCCGAGGTGTACCGCGTGTACCAGCAGCGGTTGCAGGAGGCCTCGGCACTCGATTTCGACGATCTACTCGTGCTCACGGTCCGGCTGTTCCAGGAGCACCCCGACGTGCTCGAGCGCTGGCGCCAGCGCTTCCAGCACGTGCTCGTCGACGAGTTCCAGGATACCAACGCGGCCCAGTGGGAACTCGTGAGGATGCTCACCGAGGAGCGCCGCAACGTGATGGTGGTAGGTGACTCGGATCAGTGCCTGGTGCAGGGCAGCCGCGTCACGATGAGCGACGGATCCGTGCGCGCCATCGAGACGGTGAGCGCCGGCGACGAGGTCATGTCCTGCTACGGCAGTGGCGACTTCCGCCCGGCGCGGGTGCTGCGCACGCACGAATCGCGGGTCGACCACGGCGTCGCCATCACGCTTGCCTCGGGCCGTCGCGTCGTCTCCACCGACGACCACATGCACTTCGCGGGCGACCCCCGAACTTGCGTCGTTGAAGGCCCCTCTAGGGGTGCTGAACGACGCAAGTTCGGTGAGCGGGAGCTCGTGATGGAATTGTGCGGGGCGACCGTGGGCGGTGTCCCGATGCACCGGGTGTCGCTGGTCCGCCAGGAGCGCGACGGATCGGTGGTGACGGAGCTCGAGACGGCATATTCCGACATGCGAGTCGTGCAGCAGGAAGTCTCCCGGCTCCAGATGCAGCTCGGCGTCAACGTGCGACCCATGGCGCGGCTCGCCGGCGTCGGAGCCGACTCCGAGATGCGCTGCTTGCCGTTCACGCCGGCGTCGTCGGTGCGCGAGGGCATGGTCATGGTCGACGAGTACGGCGCCTTCGACGTCGTCACGTCGGTCGAGCGCGTCGATCTCGACGTGCCCGTGTACGACATCGATGTCGAGCGCACCCACAACTTCGTCGCCGAGGGCATCGTCACCCACAACTCGATCTACAAATTCCGTGGCGCGGACTTCCGGAACCTCATGCGGTTCGAGGAGGTGTTCCCGGAGTCGACGGTGATCGTGCTCGACCAGAACTACCGGTCCACGCAGAACATCCTCGACGCCGCGAACGCGGTCATCGCCAACAACGCGGCGCGCCGGCCGAAGCACCTGTGGACCGAGCAGGTCGGTGGCGAGCTCATCACCCGCTACCACGCGGAGGACGAGCACGACGAGAGCTCGTACATCACGCACGAGATCACGCGCCTCGTCGACAACGAGGGCTACCGCTTCGGCGACGTCGCCGTCTTCTACCGCACCAACGCGCAGAGCCGCGTGGTGGAAGAGGCGTTCGTGCGCGCGGGAGTGCCCTACCGCGTCGTCGGCGGCGTGAAGTTCTACGACCGCCGCGAGGTGAAGGACATCCTCGCCTACCTGCGCGCGCTGGTGAACCCCGACGACGAGGTGAGCTGGCGACGCGTGGTGAACACGCCCAAGCGCGGGGTCGGCGACACGTCGATCAACCGCATCTCGGCGTACTCACAGGGCGCGGGGCTCACGTTCCGCGAGGCGCTGCGCGAGGCGAACGTCGCCGGGGTCACCGGCAAGGCGCTCGGCGGCATCCGCGACCTGCTCGAGATCATGGAGGAGTTCGAGGGGCTCGCCGACCGCGGCGTGGGTGGCATCGTCGAGGCGATCCTCGACCGCACCGGCTACCTCGCCGAGCTCGAGGCGGAGCGGTCCATCGAGGCGCGCGGCCGCATCGAGAACCTGCAGGAGCTCGTGGGCGTGTGCCGCGAGTTCGACGAGGCGCTCGACGCCGGCAACGTCGGCGGGCTGCCGAGCATCGCCGGCGTGGGCGCGGCCGAGAACGTGGAGGGCGACATCGTCATCCCGGTCGGCCTCGACCGCGTGCAGGCCTTCCTCGAGGCGATCTCACTCGTCACCGACCTCGACTCCGAGGCCGAGGGCGGCGAGCAGAGCGCGGTCACGCTCATGACGCTGCACACCGCGAAGGGCCTCGAGTTCCCCGCGGTGTTCATGACCGGCATGGAAGACGGCGTGTTCCCGCACGTGCGCGCGCTCGGCGACCCCGACGAGCTCGAGGAGGAACGCCGCCTCTGTTACGTCGGCATCACCCGCGCACGCGAGCGGCTGTACCTCTGCCACGCGTGGAGCCGCATGCTCTTCGGCGCCACCGACTACTACCCGCCGAGCCGCTTCCTCTCCGAGATCCCCGAGGAGTTGCTCAACGTCACCGGCCCCGCGTCCCAGCGCGGGCGGCGCTCGTCGCAGGGTGGGCAGGTCCGCGACCGCGCCGCGCACCGCGACGAAGTGGCGCGCGCGGCGATGCGTTCCGGGCAGCGTCGCGACGAGCCCCGTGCACCGATGTCGACCACGCCCACCGGCGCGCGCGGCGCGGAGACGATGGGGCTGCGCGTCGGCGACGACGTGCTCCACGACAAGTTCGGCGAGGGCGTGGTGCTCGCCCTCCACGGCGACGGCGACAAGGCCGAGGCCGTCGTCAACTTCCGCGGCGTGGGCGAGAAGCGCCTGCTGCTCGCCTGGGCGCCGCTGCAGAAGATCGGCAGCTGATCCGGATCAGGGACCGGTGCGGTGCCAGGTGCCGCAGTTCTGGGACGTGAAGCCGAAGTCGGCCGCTGCTGATGGTGACGGTGATCGGAGAGACCGGTGGCGAAGGTCCGCTGCGCGACCGTGTTCAGCGTCCCGTCGGTGCCGTCGTGCTTGAAGTCGATCACCGATCCCGTACGTGCAGAGGTCGCCACCTGACGTGCCGGTCGCCTGGTATTGCCCGGCACGATCTCGTAGTTCACCCGGTAGTCGCCCGACAGGAAGTCGGCGCCCGGCAGGAAGATCGGCCGCACGAACGCAGCGAGCAGCCAGGGCTCGCAGTTCTTGCTGGTGACGCTCTTGTCGTCGGCCTTGATGCGGATGTAGAGCGGGCCTGCCGTCTTGTTGAAGTACTCGTCAGCGCGTTGTTCGAGGCATCGGTGCGCGTCACCGTGCAGTCGCCGCCCTGGTCACCGAGCGTGCGGTAGAGGCCTGCCCCGGGCTGTCCGGCCACGCCGGTGTTGGTGGCCGTGGTGCCGTTCGTGAAGCAGCCGGCGAGGGCGAACGCCATCACCCCGACGCCGATCACCACCGTGACGAGTCGTCGTGACATTCCTGTCCTCCCTCGACGGGTGCTACACATCTGCCCGTGATCCGAGTTCATGCCACCGTCTCGCTCGTGCCCGAACACATACCCGAAGCGCTCGATCGCGCTCGCTCGATGCTACGTGCGGACCCCAATGTGATCCACGGCGAGATCGGCCGCATCGTCGATCCGGTGACGGGAGACACGGTCGAGGGCCGCTACGTCGTCACCACCGTGTTCGACGACCCCGCCGCGCTCGCGCGCTACGCGGCCGGCGCGCCACACCAAGAGGTGTTGCAGTGGTCGTTGCCGTTCACGGTCGACGAGATCGTGTCGATCCACGAAGTCGAGACGATCAAGTGAGCACGCCGCGAGCAGCCCGGTGAACTCCGCCGCCGACCAGTTCACGACGGTCGTCGCGTCGATCCCGCACCACGATCTCTTCCGGGGCATGTGGAGCGGCCGGGTCACCCAGCTGGCCGACCACCACCTGCGTGACTGCTCCAACTGCGGGCGGCAACTGCCCGTCACCGCCGAGGCCGTCACGCTCAGTGCCGAGCACGAGTTCGAGCCGTCGGGTCAGTTCGTGCCCACGGCCAGCGAGCTCTCGTTGCAGTGCTTCGTGTGCGGCCCCGAGCACGAGCGCGCCGTCGCGATCACCCTCGCCGAGCTGTTCACCGGAGCCCGCGCGTTGCGTGACCACCTCGACGCAGAGAAGTGGCACGCGTGGGTCGACCTGTTCGACGACGACGCTCGGTCGCACCGACGACGCCGAGCGCGCGCTGGCGATCGGTCAGTCGCTCCTGCTCCTGCACGACGGCATCGACCAGGTCAAGGGCCACGACGACCGCGACGAGCCCCTGTTCGCGCTCTCGATCGGCTCCGCCGTCCACTGGCCCCACCGGGCCTGATCGGGCTCCCTACGCGGGGGTGGGCGGGGGCAGCAGCTCGCGGGGGTCGATGAGCAGGACGCCCTTGAAGTTGCCGGTCTTGCCGACGGACGCCGGGTAGCGGGCCAGTTCCGTGCTCTTGAGCTTGTCGCCGTGGCAGTCGACGAAGGCGTTCTGCGAGTCCTTCCACTTGACCTGGCAGGTCTTGGAGTTGGGGAGGAGGGTCGCCAGGGCGACGATCTTGCCGTCTTCCAGGGCCAGCATCATGTTCTTGTCGCCGCCGAAGGGGTCGGGGAAGAAGTAGGGCCCGCCGTCCTTCAGGTCGGTGCGCACCGCCGAGGCCAGGCCGGCGGGGAACGCTCCGGCCTTCTTCTGCGAGCTCTCGCGTCCGGTCCCGATGAGGATGACCGCCGCCACCACCAGCCCCGCGAGGATCACCGCGCCGGTGGCCAGTGCGAGGATCTTCACGTCCTGCTTGTCGAACCGGTTCTCTCTCGCCACCACGTCACCAGTGAAGGCGGCGGGACCCCCCAAGTGCCAGTCGGGGCACTCGCGAGCCCCCTCGCGAAGCCCCTCCGGGGAAATCCTTGCTCCGGTTTGTGCTGAGGGCCGTCGCGGGAGCACCATTTCCCGTCCCTACATCGAGGCAAAGGGCCCCCAAGTTGGACTTGTACGAGTACCAGGGCAAGCAGTTCTTCGCGCGCTACGGCATCCCCGTCTCCGACGGCGCGCCGGTCGACACGGTGCCGGAGGCGGTGGAGGTGGCCGACCGCATCGGCTACCCGGTGGTGGTGAAGGCGCAGGTGCAGGTCGGCGGCCGCGGCAAGGCCGGCGGCATCAAGCTCGCCAACAACACCGAGGAGGTGCGTGAGCACGCCACCAACATCCTCGGCATGGACATCAAGGGCCACACCGTGAAGGTGCTCTGGATCGAGGTCGCCAGCGACATCGCCGAGGAGTACTACGCGTCGTTCACGCTCGACCGTGCCGCGAAGCTCCACCTCGGCATGCTCTCCGCGGAGGGTGGGGTGGAGATCGAGCAGGTCGCCGAGACCAACCCCGACGCGATCGCGAAGATCCACGTGAACCCGGTCGACGGGCTCACCGAGGCGCAGTGCCGCGAGTGGGTCGCCGCCGCGAAGCTCAACCCCGCGGCCACCGAGGGCGCAGTCGACATCCTGATGAAGCTGTACCAGGCCTACGTCGACGGCGACGCCGACCTGGTGGAGATCAACCCGTTGATCTTCACGCCCGACGGCCGCGTGCACGCGCTCGACGCGAAGGTGACGCTCGACGACAACTCGGTGTTCCGTCACCCCGACTACGTCGACTACGACCAGACCCAGGTGCGTGACTTCCGTGAGGAGGCCGCCCACGAGAAGGGTCTGCAGTACGTGGGCCTCGAGGGTTCCGTCGGCGTGATCGCCAACGGCGCCGGGCTCGCGATGAGCACCGTCGACATCGTCAACCAGGTCGGCGGCAGCGCCGCGAACTTCCTCGACATCGGCGGCGGCGCCAACGCCGACGTGATGGCGGGGGCGCTCGAGGTGATCACGAGCGACGCCAACGTGCGCTCGATCTTCATCAACATCTTCGGCGGCATCACCAAGGGTGAGGAAGTCGCCAACGGCATCGTGCAGGCACTCGAGCGCGTGAACATCGACGCGCCGATCGTGATCCGCCTCGACGGCACCAACGCCGACGAGGGTCGCAAGATCCTCGAGCCGCACCTGTCGGACAAGCTGCAGATGCAGCCCACCATGCTCGACGCAGCGCGTCGCGCGGTCGAACTGGCTGGAGGAACCTCCAAGTGAGCATCTTCGTCGACGAGAACACCAAGGTCGTCTACCAGGGCCTCACCGGAGGCCAGGGCAGCTTCTACGGCAAGCTCAACCGCGACTACGGGACGCAGGTCGTCGCCGGCACCAGCCCCAAGAAGGCCGGCACCGACGTCGACGGCATCCCCGTGTTCGCGAACTGCACCGACGCGGTCGCCGCCACCGGCGCCACCGCATCGTGCATCTTCATCCCCGCGCCGGGTGTGAAGGACGCGGTGATGGATGCCGCCGAGGCGGGCATCGAGTTCATCGTGGTGATCACCGAAGGCGTGCCCGCGCACGACGAGGCATGGTTCTTCAACAAGCTGCAGCGCGACTTCCCCAACGTGCAGCTGCTCGGCCCGAACTGCCCCGGCATCATCAGCCCCGGCAAGGCGAACATCGGCATCACCGCCGGCCACATCGCCAAGCCCGGTGGCCCGGTGGGCATCGTGAGTCGCTCCGGCACGCTCACGTACCAGGCGCTCTACGAGCTCCAGCAGAAGGGCATCGGCGTGACCACCTGCGTGGGCATCGGCGGTGACCCGGTTCCCGGCACGAGCTTCATCGACTGCCTGCGGGCCTTCGAGGCCGACCCCGAGACCAAGGCGATGATGATGTTCGGCGAGATCGGCGGTTCGGCCGAGGAAGAGGCCGCCGACTTCATCAAGAGCTCGGTGACCAAGCCCGTCGTGTCGTACATCGCGGGCGTCACCGCGCCGGCCGGCAAGAAGATGGGCCACGCCGGCGCCATCGTGTCGGGGGGCAAGGGCACCGCGGCCGCCAAGATGGAAGCGCTGCGCGACGCCGGTGTGCTGGTGGGCAACAACCCCACCGAGGCCGGTGACCTCATGGCCGGGGTCGTCGCCAAGTTCTAGACACTCGCACTCTCCCGTTTTGGCGTCACCTCGCGTCGCCCAGGCGACGTCTGGTGACGCCAAAACGGTGAAGAGGTGTGGCTAGATCCCGAGGATCTGGGACTTCTTCGCCGCGAACTCCTCGTCGGTGAGGATGCCCTTGGCGTGCAGGTCGGCGAGCTGCTCGAGCTGCGCGTAGCTGTCGTCGGCCGCGGGTGCGGGCGCCGCCTGGGCGGGCGCCTCGACGTACTGCACCTCGGGCTGCTGCGGCTGATCCTGCGCCGCGTACTTCTCCTGCTGGCGGTGCTGGACGCGCCCGCCCACCGCGCTGGCGGTGCCGGCGATCACTGCGGTGCGGCCGACGGTGCGGACGAGACCGGGTCCTCTTCTGAGGGGCATGGCGTTCTCCTGTGCTGGTCGAGAGCGGGTGAAACGACGGGGTGGCTCAGCCCGCGGCGGCGATCTCCGCCAGGGCTGCCTCGGTGATGGGGAGGCGGGCGACGAGCTGGCCACCCGAGTTGACGAGCGCGTCGCGGAACGGGATCGCCCACGTGTGCTCGAAGAGCAGGATCGCGGCCGACGAGTTGGGCTCGAGGCCCTCGGCGAGGTCCTCGACGTCTTCCTCGGCGATGAGCTCCGCGACCTCGGTGACGAGCTCGCTGAAGAGGTCCTTGGTGCCGTCGGGCAGGTCCTCGAGCGCGATGCCCACGGAGTTGCCGTCGGCATCCTTGGCGACGAAGACGAGGTCGATCACGCGGATCGTGCCCTGCTCGATGAGCTCGGTGAGGGCGGGGATGATCTCGCCGGTGAACTGGTTCCCTGGGAACTCCACGAAGAGGAGCTCGACGGGTCCGAGAGCTGACATGCAGGCTTCCTTGCGTCCGGGGCACGGCAGTGGTCGTGCGCGAGCAGGAAGCTTCGCGCGTCTCGGGCCAAATCGACAGGCGTGGTGCCCGGTAGGCGACTCGGATTTCGGAATCGGGTCAGACGACGGGGGCCGCCGGCGCGGTGGGCGCGGTCGGCGCGACGGGATGCCCGTCGTCGGGTTCGCCGAGGACAGGGGCGAGGCGCCACGCTCCGACACCGAGAACCACCGCGAACGCGGTGGCGATGCCGCCAACCCCCGCCGCGCTGCTCGGCGCGACGTCGGCGATGATCGCGACCATGCCGCCGAACACGGCGAGCGCTCCGAACCAAGTGGACGCCCGGCGGTTCTCGCCGCGCGAGGCGACCAGGCCGACGATCGCGCCGGCGGCGATGGCGAGCAGGCCACCCACGAGCGTCGACTCCTGCGCCCCGAGCGCGATCGCTCCGGTGACGGTCTCGTAGGCGCCCACCGCGACGAACGGTGTGGCTACTCCCATCAGACGCTTGCGGTCGAGCGAAGCGCCGGTGGCGAGGTAGGCCAGACCGAGGAGCATCGTGACCACCGCTGCGGCGGTCGAGGATCCCGAGGAGGCCGAACCCAGGTTCACCGACGAGCTCGCCGACGACGAGAGTTGGTCCCCGAGCGGCACGATGCCGCCACCGTTCGAGCTGATCTCGAAAGCGATCCAGCTCGCCAGCACGAGCAGCGCGCCGGCGAGGAACACACCACGGCCGACCGTCCAGCCGAGCAGGTAGAGAGCGACATAGCTGATGATCGTGAGGATCAGGATGCCGCGCAGATGGCTCTCCTCGAGGGTGCCGTCGCCGGCGAGGGCGAAGAACCAGAGGACCGGCACCGCGAGCACCAGCACGGCGGTGCACGCAGAGCGCACCGGTCCCGGCGCCTTGAACCCGAGGAGCTTGGCCGCGGCGACGAGCACGAGGCTGAAGAGGATCCCGACGGCTCGAGGGTCGTCGCCCGCGGCGGCGATCACGAAAGCGACCATCGCGACGACGGCGAACACGCCGGCCACCGCGCCGAGCACATGGGCGAACCCGACGCTCGGTCGGCGCTCCGCCCGCCAGCCGAGGCGCGGACCCGACGGTGGGCTCGGCGGGCTCGCCGGTTCCTCGGGCGGTGTCGGTGTGGTTGCGGTCGTGTCGGTCATGCCGTCCCCCTCCGGACGCGACTCGGCCCCGCCGCGTGGCGGGGCCGAGATCGGAAGTTCTGGTGTGCCGCTGCTCGATCAGGCGGCGGGCGGTGCCGGCGGTGCGGCCTTCTTGTTCCAGAAGAGCTCGCCCGTCGCGGCCGAGGCCATGTAGGCGCCGGCGAACTGCACCGCCGCGGCGATCAGGCCGAGGAAGATACCGATCTTCCGCTCCTTCGAGATGCCCGTTCCCGAGATGTCGTAGCCGCCGGTACCCGGGCCCACGATCAGCTTGATCAGGATGAGCACCACCGAGATGGCGGTGAGGACGAAAAGCACCTGGGTCCAGGTGACGGCACCGAGTTCGGGCTTGTTCACGTCGAAGAGCTTCACGATGGCGATGCCGGCGGCGACGACGCCGAGCACCACTGCGATCCAGCAGAGTGTGAAACTCCACGCACTCCCGGACGAGTCGAACGGCCCGACCGAGAAGCCGAGCCAGGGGAAGAACGAGAAGATCAGGAGGGCGATGCCACCACCCGCCACGAGCTTCTCACCGGTATTGAGTTTGCTGAGGTCCACTTTGTTACCCACCCTCTTTCCAGGGTCGAGTGCCCACCCCGGAGCACATTCGGGGATAGCCCATCATGGGGAGAAGGTGATTGCAAGGACCGTTGGTCGACCCGGCGCAGATCATTTCTGCTGGGCTACCTTCCCTCCGTGGCGCGGATCGGGGTGTTGGCATCGGGGAGCGGGACGATTCTGCGCGCGATGCTTGCCCGCGACCTGCCGATCGCCGTGGTCCTCGTCGACCGCCCGTGTGGCGCCACCGACATCGCCGAGGAGGCGGGGGTGCCGGTCGAGATCGTCGAGCGCATCGACTTCTCGAAGGAGTTCGACCGGGTCGCCTACACCGATCGCGTGGTGGAGGCGCTGGGGCGTCACCACCTCGACCTGCTGGCCATGGCGGGCTTCGGCACCATCCTCGAGAAGGCGATCCACGACGCCTACCCCGACCAGATCGTGAACACCCACCCGGCCCTGCTCCCCGCGTTCAAGGGCTGGCACGCGGTGACCGACGCGCTGGAGTACGGCGTGAAGGTCACCGGCTGCACCGTCCACATCGCCCGCCTCGAGGTCGACGAGGGCCCGATCCTCGCCCAGGAAGCCGTGCCCGTGCTGGCCGACGACACCGTCGAGTCGCTGCACGAGCGCATCAAGGAGGTCGAGCGCCGGATCTATCCCGAGGTCCTGCTCGCGCTCGCCACCGCCATCGATTCAGATGGCATCGATTCCGCCAATCTCCAGCCAGATGGCATCGACTCAGGAGCCAAGTAGATGCGAACCCCGATCCGCCGCGCGCTGCTCTCGGTCTACGACAAGACCGGCATCGTCGACTTCGCGCGCGAACTGCAGAAGCGTGGCGTACTGCTCGTCTCGTCGGGCGGCACCGCCAAGGCGATCGCCGAGGCCGGCATCCCGGTCACCGCGGTCGACGACATCACCGGTGTGCCGCCGATCCTCGACCACCGCGTGGTCACGCTGCACCCGAAGATCCACGGCGGCATCCTCGCCGACCGCTCGAAGCCCTCGCACGACGAGGACATGGCCACCTACGGCATCGAGCACATCGACCTCGTGGTGTCGAACCTCTACCCGTTCGCGCAGGACCCCGGCATCGAGACGATCGACGTGGGCGGCCCCGCGATGGTGCGCGCGGCGGCGAAGAACCACGCGTTCGTCACCGTCGTCACCGACGCGTCGCAGTACGCGCCGCTGCTCGAGGAGATGGACGCGAACGACAACACCGTCGGCGACGACATGCGCCGCGCGTTCGCGATCGCCGCGTTCGCGAGCACGGCGGCATTCGACGCGCAGATCGTCGCGTGGCTGCAGGAGGACCAGGAGCTCCCGCAGTACATCGACCTCGCGTTGGAGCGCACGGGTGACGCGCTGCGCTACGGCGAGAATCCGCACCAGAAGGGTGCGCGCTACCGCATCAGCGGCACCACGAGCTGGTGGGACGAGATCGAGCAGCACGCGGGCCTCGCGCTCAGCTACCTCAACCTCTACGACGCCGACGCGGCATGGAAGCTCGCCTTCGATCTACGTATCGAGGGTTGGGGCGACGCGCCAACGTGCGCGATCATCAAGCACGCGAACCCCTGTGGTGTCGCGGTGGCCGACGACCTCGCGACCGCGTACCAGCTCGCGTTGGAGTGCGACGAGCGCTCGGCGTTCGGGGGCATCGTGGCGCTCAACCGCCCGATCGACACGGCGACGGTCGAGCGCATGGTCGCCGGCCCACAGGCCGACCTCGTGATCGCGCCCGGCTACGAGCCCGGCACCATCGACGCGCTGATCGCGAAGCGCAAGAACACGCGCCTGCTCACCGCGCCGGCACCGAGCGGCTCGGGGCTCGAGTACCGCCAGATCTCCGGCGGGTTCCTGGTGCAGGACGCCGCGCACTTCGCGGCGACGCGCGCCGACTGGCGCGTGGTCACCAAGCGCCAGCCCACCGAGAGCGAGTGGCGTGACGCCGAGCTCGCGTGGCGCGTCACCGGCCACGTGAAGTCGAACGCGATCGTGCTGGTGAAGGACGGCCAGGCCGTCGGCATCGGCGCGGGGCAGCAGAACCGCGTGGAGTCGGGTGAGATCGCGGCGAAGAAGGCGGCGGGTCGCGCGCAAGGTGGCGCGTCGCGCGTCGGACGCCTTCTACCCGTTCCCCGACGGCATCGAGGCAGCCGCGGCCGCGGGTGTCGCGGTGATCGTGCAACCTGGTGGCGCGATGCGCGACGAGCCCAACATCGAGCGTGCCGACGAGCTGGGTGTCGCGATGGTGTTCACCGGCGAGCGGCACTTCCTCCACTGAACTCACTGAGCAGTCGGACACAAGGCGGATCCATGGCAACGAAGATGATGCCCGGCGGGCCGGTGGCGGACGCGGTGTTCGCCGACCTCGTGCCCCGCATCGCGAAGCTGAAGGCCGCGGGTCACACGCCCGGGCTCGGCACGCTCCTCGTGGGCGACGACGAGCCGAGCGCGCGCTACGTCGCGATGAAGCAGAGCAAGGCCGAGGAGCTCGGCTGTCGCTCGCCGCACATCCACCTGCCGCAGGACTGCACGCAGGCCGACGTGGTCGCCGCGGTCAAGGAGATGAACGACGCGCTCGACGTCGACGCGATGCTCTTCCAGTACCCCGCGCCGCCGCAGATCGACTACGAGGCCGCGCTGTTCGAGCTCGACCCCGACAAGGACGTCGACGGCATGCACCCCACCAACCTGGGGCGCCTCGCGCTGTCGATGTCGGGCCCGGTGCCGTGCACACCGGCGGGCATCGAGGCGATCCTCGCGTTCTACGAGATCCCGGTTGCGGGCAGGGAAGTGGTGATCGTCGGCCGCGGCAACACGATCGGCCGTCCGCTCGCGCTGCTGCTGTCGCAGAAGCGGCCCACGGCGAATGCGGCCGTCACCCAGGTGCACACCGGCGTGAAGGACTGGGACCGCTACGTGAAGCGGGCCGACATCGTGATCGCGGCGGCGGGTTCGCCGGGGATGATCAAGCCCGAGCACCTCACGCCCGGCGTCACCGTCGTGGGCGCGGGCGTGCGCTACGAGGGCCGCAAGCTCCTTCCCGACGTCGACGAGGCCTGCGAGGAGATCGCCGGTGCGATCACGCCGCGGGTCGGCGGGGTGGGTCCCACCACGATCGCCATGCTGTTCCGCAACTTCGTGGAGGCGGCCGAGCGGGCCGCCGCGTCGGGGACCGGTGCCGCGTGACCAGCCCGCCCGGAGCGACCGGCATCCCACAGCCCGCCGGCGTGACGCCCGGCGTGTGCCCCCTCTGCCAGGGGCCGGTGGCGGCCAGCGACGACACCTGCCCCGACTGCGGCCTCAGCCTGCTCGGGGTCGACGGTCGGCCGGGCCCCTTCTCGCGGCGCACCCTCTGGTGGTGGGCCGGGGCGCTGCTCGCGATCTACCTCGTGGTGCTCGGGGTCGTCGTCGCCACCAGTTAGGCCCGCGGCTGACCGTTCCCTGACGGGCTCCGTGACGGGTGGGCCCCGAACGGCCCCGGCTGTGGGGCCTTCGCGCCGGTTGCTGTAGCGTCACTGGCCGTTCTCCGAGTCCCACTGACCCCTGGGAAAGCAGCCATGTCGAGCGACCTCCACACCATCATCTACACCTTCACCGACGAGGCCCCGGCGCTCGCCACCCGATCCCTCCTCCCGGTGATCAACGCCTTCTCGAAGGTGGCCGGCGTGGGCGTCGAGCTGCGTGACATCTCGCTCGCCGGCCGCGTCCTCGCGTCGTTCCCCGAGGCGCTCACCCCCGAGCAGCGTGTCAGCGACGACCTCGCCGAGCTCGGCGAGCTGGTGAAGCGGCCCGAGGCCAACGTCATCAAGCTGCCGAACGTGTCGGCGTCGATCCCGCAGCTGAAGGCCACCATCGACGAGCTGCGCGCCAAGGGCTTCATGGTCCCCGAGTACCCCGACGAGCCGCAGACCGACGACGAGCGCGACGTGAAGACGCGTTACGACAAGATCAAGGGCTCGGCCGTCAACCCGGTGCTGCGCGAGGGCAACTCCGACCGCCGCGCGCCGCTGTCGGTGAAGAACTACGCCAAGAAGAACCCGCACAAGATGGGTGCCTGGGCGAGCGATTCCAAGACGCACGTGGCCACGATGGGTCACGACGACTTCTTCGCGAACGAGCAGTCCGTCGTCGTGCCCGCCGACGACGTGCTCCGGGTCGAGCTCGCCGGCGCCGACGGCAGCACCGTGGTGCTGAAGGAGGCGATCCCGGTGCTCGCGGGTGAGATCGTCGACGGCACGTTCATGAGCGCGAAGGCGCTCGACGCCTTCCTTGCCGAGCAGATGGCCGACGCCAAGGCGAAGGGCGTGCTCTTCTCGATCCACCTCAAGGCCACGATGATGAAGGTCTCCGACCCCATCCTCTTCGGTCACGCGGTCAAGACCTACTTCGCCGACGTGTTCGCGAAGCACGCCGACACGTTCGAGCGCCTCGGCGTGAATGCCAACGACGGTGTGGCCGACCTGCTCACGCGCGTCGCCGCGCTGCCCGCCGAGGAGCGCGCGTCGATCGACGGCGACATCGCCGGCGCGCTGGAGACGGGCCCGTCGCTCGCGATGGTCGACTCCGACCGCGGCATCACCAACCTGCACGTGCCGAGCGACATCATCATCGACGCGTCGATGCCCCCGATGATCCGCGACTCCGGGAAGATGTGGAACGCGGCGGGCGAGCTGCAGGACACGAAGGCCGTGATCCCCGACGCCTGCTACGCGGGTGTGTACGACGCGGTCATCGAGGACTGCAAGGTGAACGGCGCCTACGACCCGGCCACCATGGGCTCGGTGCCCAACGTGGGCCTCATGGCGCAGCAGGCCGAGGAGTACGGTTCGCACGACAAGACCTTCGAGATCCCCGTCGACGGCACTGTGCGCGTGCTCAACCGCGCGGGCGACGCGCTGATGACCTTCGAGGTCGAGGCCGGCGACGTGTGGCGCGCCTGCCAGGCGAAGGATGCCCCCGTGCGCGACTGGGTGGGTCTCGCGGTCAAGCGCGCCCGCGCCACCGGCGCCGACCTCGTGTTCTGGCTCGACGAGCGCCGCGCCCACGACGCGCAGATCATCGCCAAGGTGCGCGAGTACCTCGGCGACCACGACACCTCGGGCCTCACGATCGAGATCCTCCCGCCGGGCGAGGCGTGCAAGTACTCGCTCGCGCGCATCCGCAAGGGCGAGGACACCATCTCCGCCACCGGCAACGTGCTGCGTGACTACCTCACCGACCTCTTCCCGATCATGGAGGTCGGCACCAGCGCCAAGATGCTCTCGATCGTCCCGCTGATGGCGGGCGGCGGTCTCTTCGAGACCGGTGCGGGTGGTTCGGCGCCGAAGCACGTGCAGCAGTTCGTGAAGGAGAACCACCTCCGCTGGGACTCGCTCGGTGAATTCCTCGCGCTGGCGGCGTCGCTCGAGCACCTCGCGCAGGTGAGCGACAACTCCACCGCACAGCTGCTCGCCGACACGCTCGACCGCGCGACCGGCTCCGTGCTCGACGAGCGCAAGTCGCCGTCGCGCAAGGTGCACGAGCTCGACAACCGCGGCAGCCACTTCTACCTGGCCATGTACTGGGCGCAGGAGCTGGCGAAGCAGACCGACGACCCACAGCTCGCGGCCAAGTTCGCGCCGGTGGCCGAGGCGCTCACCGCCAACGAGGAAGCCATCGTCACCGAGCTCAACGAAGTGCAGGGGAGCCCCGTCGAGATGGGCGGGTACTACTACCCCAGCGAAGACCTCGTGGTCGCCGCCATGCGACCGAGCACGACCTTCAACTCGATCATCGACGCGATCTGATCCGCGGGACCGGATTCCTGCTCTTCGCAGGATCCGGAACACCGTCCGGTGACGAAGCGTTCCTGGAAGAGTTGCCCCCGACCTTCGAGGAGCCAGCGTGCTGCTCGCCGAGCTGAACGTGCGTCACACGCGCCGGCACATGCCGACGCGACGCGTCGCGGTCGAGCACCTCTACCTGCCCACGAGCGGCCACGCGTACGGGGGCGTGCTGCTCGGCGCGGTGGTGTCGCACCACCTGGGTGCGCTCGACGAGGAGCAGTTCGACGCCCTCGGACGGCTCGTGGCCACCGCGAAGCGCGGCGCCCTCAGCGTCCCGCGGATCGCCCTGCGGTACCGGTTGCAGACCGACACGCACGGGCTCGAGCTCTCGCGGCACCGGATCCTGGGCGCCGACCCGTTCCAGGGCCGCAACCTCCCCGTGCTCGAGCTCGACTGCCACGGGCGGGCTGCGCCCCAGGTGATCGGGGCGGTGATGGCCGCGGCCGAGCTCCCGCCGTCGGGGCGCACGGTGGCGTTCCGCTTCGTGGAGCAGGCCATCCGTGAACCGGGCAGCATGCCGCGGGGTTTCGAGATCCACCGCCGGCAGGAGGCGCTCCCCGGCGCCCGGCCGGGGCCGCCCGGGTCGGGCCGCACCGTGGGCGCCGACGGGTCCGACGGCACCTTCGAACCCGGCTGGGTGGGCGTCCCCGCCGACCGGCGCTGGGCGATGGAGGTGCTCGGGTTCACCCACGCCACCGAGGTGGAGCGGGTCGACGTGCAGCGCCGCTTCCGCCGCATGGTGCGCCTCGCCCACCCCGACCACGGCGCCGAGCACGACGGCGCGGCCGAGCGGATGGCCGAGCTGAGCGAGGCCCGGGAGCTGCTCCTGGGGATGATCGCTTCGGCGGACGCCAGCAGCGCCGGGTAGTTTCGCCCCATGGCAGCCAACCCCGTCCACGTCACCGTCACCGGCGCTGCGGGCCAGATCGGCTACGCGCTCGTCCACCGCATCGCGACCGGTCAGCTCCTCGGCCCCGACACGCCCGTCGTGCTGCGCCTGCTCGAGATCGAGCCCGCCCTGCCCTCGCTCGAGGGTGTGGTCATGGAGCTCGAGGACGGTGCGCACCCGCTGCTCCACGGCATCGTCGCCACCGCCGACCTCAAGACCGCGTTCGACGGCACGTCGTGGGCGCTGCTCGTCGGCTCGATCCCGCGCAAGGCGGGCATGGAGCGCGGCGACCTCCTCACCGTGAACGGCGGGATCTTCAAGCCGCAGGGCGAGGCGATCAACGCCCACGCCGCGAGCGACGTGCGCGTGCTCGTCGTCGGCAACCCCTGCAACACGAACTGCCTCATCGCCCGGTCGAACGCACCCGACGTGCCCGCCGACCGCTGGTTCGCGATGACCCGTCTCGACGAGAACCGCGCCAAGACGCAGCTCGCCAACAAGGCCGGCGTGCTCAACAAGGACGTCACCAACGTGGCGATCTGGGGCAACCACTCGGCCACGCAGTTCCCCGACTTCGCGGACGCGCGCGATCAACGGCAAGCCCGCGCCCGAGGTCATCAACGACGAGGCATGGCTGCAGGGCACCTTCCTCGAGACGGTGCAGAAGCGCGGTGCCGCGGTCATCGAGAAGCGCGGCGCGTCGTCGGCCGCTTCCGCGGCGCACGCCGCGATCGGTTCGGTGAACAGCATCCACTTCGCCACCCCCGGCGACGACTTCCACTCGGTGGCGGTCGCGTCGAACGGCGAGTACGGCGTGCCCGAGGGTCTGCAGTTCGGCTACCCGATCCGCAGCGACGGCACGAACTGGTCGGTGGTCGAGGGCATCGAGCACGACGACTTCGCCAAGGGCAAGATCGCGATCACCACGCAGGAGCTCGTCGACGAGCGCGACGAGGTCAAGAAGCTCGGGCTGATCCCGTCGTAACCGAGATGGCCCGCACCTGGTCGTTGGCGTTCGACGACGGCCAAGGTCACTCCGGGCTGATCGAGCTCACTCTTCCCACACAGGACGCGCCCGCGGGCGCGTCCTGTTCGTTCCACGCCACGATCACCGTGCCCGGTGTCGGCGTGGTCGCGGTGCACGACGACGACGTGCCGCCGCCCCGCGTCCCGGACTCGCTCGAGATCCGCGCCGAGGGGCTGTGGGCCGAGATGCTGTGCGAGACGCCGGGGGAGCACTGGTCGTTCGGGCTCGAGGCGTTCGGCCTGCGCTTCGACACCGTCGAGGAGGCGGCCACCTCCGATGTCGGCGACCGCATCGCGGTGGGTTACGACCTCGAGTGGGAGACCGCCCTCGAGGGGGAGACGGCCGACCACGTGCGCGGCGACCTCCTCGTCGCCCGCGCCACCATCCCCCTCGACGCGACCGGCACCTTCACCACCCCATCACCGACCGTTCTTGCGCTCTTCGCCGCCCCCCTCTAGCGGCGCGTGAGAGCGCCAAAACGGAGGGGATGGGTCAGTCGGCCGTGGCCGCAGTGGGTGCCGGGGGCGGGCATGACGCCGTCGACGAGGTAGCGGTCGACGGCGTCGTCGATGCAGCCGCTGCGGCCGCTGCCGTAGCCGGTGTGCTCGGTGGCGTCGTAGGTGAGCAGGGTGGAGCCGGCGACCTTCTTCACCGTGGCCTGTGCCCCCGCGTAGGGCGTGGCCGGGTCGCCGGTGGTGCCGATCACGAGGATGGGCGGCGCGCCCTTCACGGTGAGGTCGCCGAGCTTGTCGCCCTTCGCCGGCTTGGGCATCCCGACGCACGTGGGTGTGGCCCAGCCGCCACCCCACGGCGGCAGCTGCTGCTGGAACAGTGCGACGTCGGCGAGGACCTGCGCGTTGGTGGGCTGCCGCTTCGCTGCGGGGCGGTCGACGCAGTTGATGACGGAGTTCGCCTCGACCATCGTCGACGAGTACGTGCCGTTGGGATCGCGCCCGAGGTAGCTGTCGGCGTACGCGAGGAGCGGGCCGCCCCAGTTGTCCTGCGCGGCGTTCCGGAGCGCGTCGGCGAGGAGTGGCCAGCCGCGCGCCTGGTCGTAGAGCAACGCGATCACGCCCGTCTGCAACATGGTGCCGTTGAGGGTGCCGGTGCGGGTCTGACCGTCGAGCGTGTAGTCGGCGGGGATGGGATCGCCGGCGGTGCGGGTGATGAGCTGGTTCAGCACGTCGCGCGGGTTGCCCGCACGGGTGAGCGAGCACTGGGTCTGCTCACACCAGGTGAGGAAGGCGGTGAGCGCGTCGGCGAAGCCCTTGGCCTGCTGGTAGTTGTAGTCGCGCATCGAGAGCGAGTAGTCGGGAGGACCGTCGACCACCATGGCGCGCAGGTTGCCCGGGTACATCTGCGCGTAGGCCTCGCCGAGGATCGTGCCGTAGGAGTAGCCGAGGTAGTTCAGCTTCGGCTCGCCGAGCGCGACGCGCATCGCCTCGACGTCGCGTGCGACGTTGCGGGTGCCGACCTGCCCCGCGTACGCGCCCATGCGCTCGGCGCAGCCCTTCGCGAACGCGGCGTTGTACTGCTGGTACGCGGCGAGCGCCTGCTCGGTGTCGGCGATCGGTGGGAGCCCCGTCGCAAGGTCGAGCACCGCGTCGTCGACGCAGTCGATCGGGCGCGACGCGCCGGTGCCGCGCGGGTCGAAGCTCACGATGTCGAAGCGGGTGCGCACTTCCGCGGGCAGGCGGCCGTACGTCTTGTGGAGGTAATCGACCCCGCCCTGGCCGGGCCCGCCGTAGTTCACGACCAGCGATCCGATGCGCTGGGCCGGATCGGTGGCGGGCAGGCGCGTCATCGCGATGCCCACCTGTTCGCCCGTGGGATTGGCCCAGTCGACGGGCACGTTGAGCGTGGCGCACTGGAAGCCGTCGCCGCAGTCGGCCCAGGCGAGCGTGGTGTCGAACGTCGGCAGCGGCGGCGCGGTGGTGACCGGCGCGGGCCTGGTGGTCGTGGTGGTGGTGGTCTTCGTCGACTTCGCGCCGGCGGGAACCGCACCGACGAACGTGAGGCTCACGGCGGCGACCGCGATCGCGAGCCCGGTCAGGGTGCGGCGCATCACGGCCACGATGTGGGTCCGAACGGGTCGCGCAGTCCGAGCTTGCCCGGGTTGAGGATGCCGTGCGGGTCGAGCGCGTCCTTGACCGACTGCAGCACGTCGAGGCCGTCACCGAGGGCGTTGCGCACGTAGCGGGCGCGGTTGACGCCGATGCCGTGGTGGTGGCTCAGTGCGCCGCCGCCGCGAAGGGTGGCGCCGACCGCGGCGTCCCACGCGTCGACGTAGCACCGCTCCCGGGTGCGCCCGCCACCGTCGCCGGGGAGGTCGTTGTCGGGCACGCCGGCGAACGTGAAGTAGAGGCAGCCGCCGTCGGTGTACGCGTGCGACAGGTGCGCGGAGGCCATGAGCACGCCGTCGACCGCGAGCAACGCCGCGCACACGTCGGTGAACAGCGCGGCGAGCGCAGCCCATGGCGCCGCGATCTCCATGGTGTCGACGACCAGACCGGCGTCGATCGAGTGGTGCAGGGCCGAGACGTCGTTGCGGTGCTCCAGCCAGTGGGCCACGAGCGCGTCGTCGGCGGGGGTGAACGTTGCGCACTCCTCGCGCACGATGCGGTCGACCGCGTCCACCACGAACGGATCGCCCTCGTCGAGCACGAGGAGGAGCGGCGCAGTGTCGAGGGAGAAGTTGCGTTCGGCCTCGACGCCGTCGTACAACCGCACCACGGCCGGGGTCGCGCCGCGCTGCAGGATGCGCCGCGTCGCGTCGAGGCCCTCGGCGAAGGTCGAGGGTCGCCAGGCGCCGCGGATCTCGGCGGCGGGCGCGGGGTGGAGGCGCAACTGCGCGCCGCGTGATCACGCCGAGCGTGCCCTCGCTCCCGACGAACAGCTGCGTGAGGTCGGGGCCGACCGCCGCGCGCGGCGCGCCGCCGGTGCCGATGACGGTGCCGTCGGCGAGCACGACGTGGAGGCCGGTGACCATGTCCTCGATCTTGCCGTACCGCGTCGACTTCTGGCCCGCGCCCCGGCACGCCAGCCAGCCGCCGACGGTGGAGATGTCGATGGACTGTGGGAAGTGCCCGATGGTGACGCCGTACTCGGCGCGCAGCTGCTCTTCGAGGGGTGTGCCGAACGTGCCGGCGAGCACGTCGAGCACGAGCGATTCGCGGTCGACCGCGACGATGCCGTCGAGCGCGGTGAGGTCGAGCACCACCCCGCCGTGCACCGGCACACTGCCGCCGCACACGCCGCTGCGCCCGGCGGCGACGGTCACCGGGATGCGGGCCTCGTTGGCGACGCGCAGCACCTCGGCGACCTGCGCGGCATCGAGCGGGCAGGCGACGACCGACGCGATGGCCTGCTCCGTGCCCTCGGCCTCCCACACGAGCGCGAGCGGCCACCAGTCGCGGCTCGCGGCAGCGACCTCGACGGCATCGGTGACGAGCGGGCTCACCGACGCGAGCCGGGCGACGAAGGCGTCCTCGACCTCGACCCGCCGACCGTGCACCGGGCTCACGAGTGGCGCACCGGACCGGTCGAGGAGCTCACGAGTCGCCGGCCGCGCGCTCCGCCGCGATCGACGCCCGGTACGACGCGACCTGCGCGTCGCGCTCGGCGTCGGTCCAGCCCAGCTCGGTGGCGAGGAGGGCGGCGGTGGACTCGGCGGCGGCCTCGGAGGCATCGCGCGCGAACAGGCGGGCGCGGGTGCGGCGGCTCAACACGTCGTCGAGCGTACGGGCCATCTCGTCGCGCACCGCGTACACCGCCTCGGCGCGGAGGTAGGGCTGACCTTCGACGAGTGGCTCGCCGAGCGCGGCGTCGACCTCGACGAGGCGCGCCACGGCCGGTGCGTCGGCGCCGTACCGGCCCGAGAGGTGCTCGCGCACGCTCGCCTCGACGCCGACCGGGGGGATGCCGGCGCCCGTCGCGCCGTGCAGGCGGAGGCGCTTGGTGCGGGACTTCGTCTGCGCGCCGATGATCTCGCCGACCGCGTCGACGGTGTCGGCCGCCATGCGCCGGTAGGTGGTGAGCTTGCCGCCGGTGACGGTGACCACGCCGCTCGGCGAGGTGTGCACGGAGTGCTTGCGCGAGAGGTCGGCGGTGCGGGTGCTGCCGCCCCGCAGCAGCGGACGCAGACCGGCCCACGTGCCGATCACGTCGGCGCGTGTGAGCGGCTCCTCGAGCACGCTGTTGAGCGCGCCGAGGAGGTAGTCGACGTCTTCGCCGGTGCAGCCGGGGTCCTCGACCGACCCGCTGTAGTCGGTGTCGGTGGTGCCGACGTAGGTGGCGTCGCCCCACGGGATCACGAACACGGAGCGCTTGTCGCCGGGCACCGGGATGATCGCGGCGATGTCGTTGCGCACGCGCGACCAGGGCACGGTGACGTGCACGCCCTTGGCCGGCCGGATCGACACCGGGTCGGCGCCCTCGTCGATCGTGCGTACCTGGTCGGCCCACACTCCCGCGGCATTGACCACGCTGCGGGCACGCACCTCGAACTCCTCGCCGCCCTCGTGACCGGCCTCGCCGCGAGCGCGTAACCGCGCGCCGCACACGCGCCCGTCGTCCTTCACGAGTCCGACGAGCTGGGTGTGGTTCACGACCGCGGCGCCGTGATCGGCGGCGCTGCGCGCGATGGCCAGGGTGAGGCGGGCGTCGTCGGCCTGTGCGTCGTAGTAGAGGTACGCGGAGGCGAGGGCCCCGGGATCGAGCGTGGGCATGTGGGCGCGCGCGGTGTCGACGGAGATGCGGTGGTGCCGCTTGCCGATGCGCCAGCCGCCGGTGAGGTCGTACATCCAGAGCGCGGTGCCGAGCACCCGGGAGATGCGTCGGTCGATCATCCCGCCGTGCTGCATGATCGGCACCAGGAACGGCAGCACGTGTACGAGGTGCGGAGCGTTCTCCAGCAGCCGCTGCCGCTCGTAGAGGGCCTCGTAGACGAGCCAGAACTCCTTCTGCTGCAGGTAGCGCAGGCCACCGTGCACGAGCTTGGAGCTCTTGGAGCTGGTGCCCGACGCGAAGTCGTCGCGCTCCACCAGGGCGGTGCGCAGGCCGCGGGAGGCGGCGTCGAGCGCGACGCCGGCGCCGGTGATGCCACCGCCGACCACGAGCACGTCGAATTGCTCGTCGGCCAGGCGCTGCAGGCTGGGGGCACGCTCGAAGCTGCCGGTCACAGCCGCCAGGCTACCGCCCTGGTTACCGGTTGGTAACCAGAGGCCCGGACGGGCCTGGTGGGCCGGCGTCGGCGCGGGTCTTGGGTGCCGAGCGCCAGACGAGCAGGACGGCGGCCCCGAACACCGCGACCACGCCGAGCGCGACCGCGATGGTCTCCGGCACCAGCGACTTGGCGTCGGTGCCCGAACTGAGCATGTGGACGCTGGTCAGCGCCAGGATCGGGTAGCTGAGCAGGTGGATGCCCCGCCAGACGTTCTGGGGCAGGTGCTGACGGGCGAGCGACGTGCCTTCGACCGCCACGAGGAGCCACATGGCCACGACCCCCCAAGCGACCGCCACGGGGTGCCAGGAGGACGCGAAGGGCAGGAGCACCTCGGTGATGCCGAAGTGGACGTAGCTGTCGGCGACGAGACCCAGCACGTGGACGCCGGTGAACACGACGGCGAGGGCGCCGAGGTAGCGATGGGTGGACAGCATCCAGGCCGGCGTGGGGCGCCGTCCGAGCGCCCGGGTGGCGTGGAGCAGGCCCCACACGCACGCGGCGACCACGAGCCCCCAGGCGACCAGACCGCCCGCCCGGGCGACGTACCACCAGGTGTGACTGGCCACGGCCGCCGCTGCTTCCGGCTCGTCCTGCTGCCCGGCCCGGCTCAGCTCCCGCCGGAGCGGGTGTTGGGCTGCGGGAAGGAGGGCTGCTGGGTGGTGCCGTTGGCGCTGGTGCCGCTCGAGCCCGAGCCGTCGGAGAAGCCGCCGGGGTCGCCGACGCGACCGTCGCCGTCGGCGTCGAAGCCCCCGTCGTAGGACGACGAGCCGTTCGTGCCGGTGACCGGCTGCGAGGCGGGATCGGTGATACGGGAGGAGGTGCCCGCCGATGCGTTGCCGGTGTCGTCGGTGGCGGCCATCAGGCCCGCGAGCAGCCCCGTCGCACCGACGCAGAGTCCGGCCGCGAGGATGCGTCCCCGGTTGCTGATCTTGCGTCGAGCCATGGCCGCCATTGTCGGTGGATTCCCTTGAGAGAGGGCTGAGATCGGGCTGAGAACGGGAGGGAGTGCCGGGCCGGTGCCGCCGGTCGGTCAGACGACCGTGCCGGCGAGGCCGTCGGAGGCGATCACGGGCAGGCCCTCCGAAGCCCAAGCCTTCATCCCGCCGGCGATGTTGATCGCGTCGATCCCGCTGGACCGCAGGGCCTCGGTGGCCGCCGCGGAGCGGCCGCCGGCGCGGCACATGACGGTCACGGTGCGGTCGGCAGGTACCTCGTCGAGCCGGGCGCCGAGGTCGCCGAGCGGGATCCAGACCGCCTCCGGGGCGTGGCCGGCGTCCCATTCGGCCGGTTCGCGCACGTCCAGCAGCCAGGCACCGTCGGCCACCAGGCGGGCGGCCTCGTCGACTTCGATCTCGGGAATGGTCATGGGACCAAACGGTAGCGGCCGTACGGGCGTGTTCTCCCGCCTTCAACCTGCCGTCAATTTGGTGTTCTCTTTCCTTGAAGGCTCACCGAGAGTGTGACAAGGTTCACGTTAGGCGGTCACGCGTGTGCAAAGAGTGAGGGCCCCCCGACCGGGGTAAGCCACGAGGGACCGACGAAGGAAGAAGGGAAAACTGATGAGAGGGCGTCCGGGCAGGGTCGCGATCCCGATACTGGCCATGGCCTTCGCGCTCATGGTCCTCTCGGCCGGCGTCGCCGTCGCCGGACCGGGCAGCGGCAAGGGCACCGACTCCCAGTCCAGCGGCTGGGGGCAGGGTGACAGCCATGCCACCGGCGAGCAGGCCGACGGCAGCGGTCAGCACGGGGGTGTCCTCACCGGCGACCGTCACGACCAGGTCGACGACCAGGGCCACGGCAACGGCAACGGCAACGGCAACGGGAACGGCCACGACGGCGGCCACGACGGCGGCAACGACGGCGGCTCGGGCTCCGGTTGGGGTTCGGGTTCCGGCGACGGTGGCAGCAACGGCAACGGCGGCAACGGTGGCGGCGTGACCGGGTCGTCCTCGGGCGACGGCACGGGCACCCCGACGGTGCCCACCCCCACGGTGCCGCCCGCTCCGGTGGTCCCCGCGCTCCCCGTCACTCCTCCGGTCGTCGCCGAGGTGGCGGCGCCGATCCAGCCCCAGGTGGACGCCACCGCAGTGAACGCCGGAATCCCCGACGTCGTCAACGACGCGACCGCCGCCGCGGTGCCCGACCTCTCGGGCTTGGCGGGCCTGCCGGCACTCACTCCGCCACCGGCCGAGGCCGCTCCCGGCGGACTGCTGCCGGTCGCGCGCGACGTGCTGAAGACGCCGGCGGCGCGCTCACTCGCCGCAGTGCTCGCGATCGCGCTCGCTGTGCTCCTGTTCCTCGCGGTGCAGGGTCTCTTCGACCGGGGTGAGCCGAAGCTCGCCGGCGTGCGCGACGGACGTGACGTCGCGCGCTTCCGGTGACCGCGCGCAGTCGGTCGCAGCCCTCGCCGGCCGGTGACCGGCTCTTCGTGCTCCAGGGCATCCGGCTGCTCATCGTGGCCGCGATGCTCGTCGTCCCGGCGATCACCGGCGACTTCACCCGCGGGCTCATCGGGCTCGCGTTCGTCACTTTGCTGCTCGCGGCCGCGGTGGAGGTCGTGCGCCGACTCGCGCCCGAGCACGCCCGCACCCTCTTGTCGTGGAGCGTGCTCGTCGACGGCCTGGTGGTCGTGCTCGCGGTGGCGCTCACCGGCGGTTACCGCAGCCCTCTGCTCTTCCTCGTGTTCCTCGACGTCGTCGCGGTCACACTCGTCGCGTCGTACCGCACCGGCATCAAGCTCGCGTTGTGGTGCGCGCTGCTCCTGCTGCTCGCGCACGCGGCCGCCGACGCCGGAGTCTTCGAGGCGACCTCACCGGTGGTCTCCGACCGCATCGCCATCGTCGGCGCGGCAACCTTCCTCCTCTTCGCCGCGTGCACCGCGCTGTTCTCCTCGGTGAACGAACGGTCGCTGCGCAACAACCGGACGCAGCTCGAGTCGCTGGTCACGCTCGGCGGCGAACTCGAGCGCACGCGTCGCGCCGACGACATCATGTCGACGCTGGTCGAACACGCCTGCGGCCGTCTCGGTTTCATCCGCGCCGCGGTGCTCGTCCGCCGCGACGGTCAGTGGCAGGGCGTCGGCGACGACGGCGTCACCGAGATGCTCGTCGAGGTTCCCGACCGGAGTGCCCCCCTCGTGTGGGAGACGCTCAACACCGCGTCGCCGCGCCTCGTGCGCACCATCGACGACGACCTGCTCGACGACGTGCTCCCAGGCGCGACCAATGTGGTCGTGGTGCCGGTCGGTGCCGACGGCGAGGACCTCGGCGTCGCGGTGGGCGAGTGGGGCGGCGACCACGAGGCGCGCATCCCCATGCTCACCGTGCAGGCCTTCCTGCAAGCCGCGACGCAGACCGCGCTCGCGTTGCGCAACGCGGCGCTGCTCGACGAGGTCGAGCGCCTCGCCACGCGCGACTCGCTCACCGGTCTCGCCAATCGTCGGCTGTTCGACGAATCGCTGCGCCGTGAGGCGGCGCGCTCGTCGCGGCTCGGCATGCCGCTGAGCCTGCTCGTGATGGACGTCGACCACTTCAAGCAGGTGAACGACTCGTACGGTCACCAGTCGGGCGACGCCGTCCTGCGCGACGTGGCCGACGCGATCGTGACGCACACCAAGTCGTTCGACGTGGCCGCGCGCTATGGCGGCGACGAGTTCGTGGTGCTGCTGCCGAACTGCGCCGGCGCCGACGCGGTGCGCGTTGCCGACCGGGTGCGGGCCCACATCGCGGAGTCGGTGCAGCTCGTGCCGGTGACCATGAGCGCAGGGGTCGCGACCATGCCTGCCAACGCGCTCGACGGTGAGCGGCTGGTGGCCGCGGCCGACGCTGCGCTCTACGACGCGAAGCGCAACGGGCGCGACTGCACGTGGGCGTCGACCCGCGCGCCGGAGCCGGTCATCGAAGAGGGGGCCTGGAAGCCCACCCTCGCCCGCGGCGCCTGACGCGTCACGCTTGACCAGGTCAGGTTGGGCCGGTCAGGTCGGGCGGGTCAGGACTGAGGCGCCTCGGCCGCGAGCAACTCGCCGGCGCGACGCCGCAGCGCGACGTAGTTCGCCTTGCCCGCCGCGGAACGGTCGAGGGAGTCGACCGCGAGGAACCGGCGCGGCGCCTTGTACCGGGCGAGCGTGCGGTGGCACCACTCCGTGAGCTCCGGCTCGTCGAGGGTGCACCCGTGGGCCACCTGTACCAGCGCGACCACGCGCTCCCCGAAGCGTTCGTCGGGGACGCCGACCACGAGGCAGTCGAACACGCTCGGGTGCTTGCGCAGCTCGCCCTCGACCTCTTCGGGGAACACCTTCTCGCCACCGGTGTTGATGCACGCCGACCCGCGCCCGAGCAACCGCACGGTGCCGTCGGCGTCGACGGTCGCGTGGTCGCCGGGCACGGAGTAGCGCACTCCGCCGAACTCGCGGAAGGTGGCCGCGGACTTCTGCGGGTCCTTGTAGTACCCCACCGGGATGTTGCCGGTCATGGCGACCAGGCCTTCGACCGCGCTGCCCGGCTCGACGTCCTCGCCGGTGTCGGGATCGATCACCCGCACGCGGTCGCTGACCCGGAACGTGGCCGACTCGAGCTTCTCCTCGGACGCGTCCGAGGTGTGGCGCGGCCCCAGACCCTCGGACGCGCCGAGGGAGTCGACGATGGTGAGATCCGGGATCGCGGCGATGAGCCCCTGCTTCACCTGCGGGCTGAAGATCACGCCCGACGACTGGATGGCGCGCAGGTGGGAGAGGTCCCAGCAGCCCGGGTGCTCCTCGAGCGCGGCGAGCATGGGCCGGGCGAACACGTCACCCACGATCGTGACCAGTTGTACGTGCTCGCGAGCGACCGTGTCCCACAGGAGCTCGGCGTCGAGGCCGGCGCGGTCGACGAGTACCACGGTGCCCGCGCCCGCGAGGACCGACAGTGACGAGAACAACCCGGTGCCGTGCATGAGCGGCGCCGCGGGCAGCACCGTCGCGGCGCGCTTGCCGGCGCGGGCGGCGTCGAGTGGGTCGGGTGGCTCGGGGCGGTGCGGGTGCCCCGACGCCCAGAGCGCGCGGTAGAGGTCGTCGTTGCGCCACATCACGCCCTTGGGCATGCCGGTGGTGCCACCGGTGTAGAGGAAGATCAGGTCGTCGCCGTCGGGCGCGGCGGACACGGGCCCGGACGCAGGTGCAGAGGTCGCCACCGCTTCGTAGGCGGGTCCGGCCTCGAGTGTGACCGGGCGGGTGCCGTCCGGGAAGCGGGCGAGGGCCTCGTGCACGACGGCGGCGAACTCGGGGCCGTGGACGATCGCCTTCGCGTCGGAGTTGTCGAGGACGTAGTGGACCTCGTCGGCCTGGTAGCGGAAGTTCACGTTGCAGGGCACCGCGCCGAGCTTCAGCGTCGCGTAAAAGGTCTCGAGGTACTCCGGACGATTGGTGAGGTCGATGGCGACCTTGTCGCCGGCGCCGACCCCGGCCTCCTGCCGGAGCCAGGCGGCGAGGCATTCCGCCCGCTCGGCGAACCGGCCCCAGGTGACCCGCTGCTCGCCGCAGACCAGCGCGTCGCGGTCGGGCACGATCGCGGCGATGCCGTCCCACACCGTGGCGAAGTTCCATCCGGACACGGCGCTGAGGTTATGCCGCCGTTCCGGGAGCGCTCGGGCGAGCAGCCCGGATCAGTCGGGGCGACGACCGGGCTGCGGGTCGCCGACGTCGAACCACCAGCCGGCGAGCCGTTCCATCTCCCGCACGGTGACACGCAGTTCGTCGGTGAGGAGCCCGGGGTGTCGCGCCTGCAGTGCGACGGCGACCGAGCGGTGGTACCAGAGCTGGTCGACCGCGCCGGCGTTGAAGCGCAACCACGTCTCGGGGCCGATGCGCCGGAGATCGGCGACGATCGACCGGGCGTTCACGAGCGCGTCGGCTGCCCGGACGCGCAGCACACCACGCGGGGTGGCGGGATCCTGCAACTTCGCGATCGAGCGCTCCTTGCGGGCGCGCCACGTGCTCGCGTCCCGCTTGGCGCCCTTGCCGTGCTTTCCGTGCTTGCCGTGCTTGCCGTGCTTCGCGTCCACGGGCACGTCGGTGCACGCGACCACGATGCGGGCGACCTTGCGCCCGAACCGCTCGCGCACCTCGGCGGCCGTCGCGCCGGCGTCCTCGAGCACGTCGTGCAGCAGGGCGGCGGCCGCCTGCTTCTCGCTGCCGCCGTCGTCGAGCACGAGCCCGGCCACCGCGAGCAGGTGCGCGACGTAGGGGACGTCGGACCCCTTCTTGCGCTGCGTGCCGTGCAGCTCCAGCGCCCAGTCGAGTGCGGCGACGAACCGCGGCCCGACCTGCACGGGCGGGCGCGTCCAGGGTGCGTCGTGCCAGGCGGGCTCGGGCGTGTCCTCAGCCGACACTGCGCGCCTTCGCGATGTTCTTCTCGTGCTCGGCGAGCGTGCTCGCGTAGTAGGTCTTGCCGTTCTTGTCGGCGACGAAGTACAGGTAGTCGACGGCCGCCGGTGCGAGCGCGGCCTTGAGCGCGGCCTCGCTCACCGTGCGGATCGGGGTGGGCGGCAGGCCGCCGATCTTGAACGTGTTGTAGGGCGAGTCGATCTTGCGGTCCTTCTCGGTGGGGAGCGGCGGACAGCCGCCCTTCGCGTAGCAGAGGGTCGAGTCGAGCTGCAGCGGCATGCCCTGCTTCAGGCGGTTGTGGATCACCGCAGAGATGAGCGGCATGTCCTCGACGCTGCCGGCCTCGCCCTCGATGAGCGACGCGACGATCACTTCCTGGTACGGCGTGAGGCCGTTGGCCGCGTTGCCCAGGCCGACCGCGTCCGCCTTCGCGTCGAACTGAGCGACGATCTTCTGCGCGATCTCCGTCTCCGACGTGGTGGCGCCGACGAAGTAGGTGTCGGGCCAGGTGAGGCCCTCGAGGGAGTTCACGTCGCCCGGCTGGTACTTCGAGCGGACCGTGTTCGACGCCATGACCTCGAGGAACCGCGGACCGCTCTTGCCCTCGAGCTTGCCGACGCGCTCGACGATCTGACCCAGGGTGAGCCCCGGCGGCAGCAGCAGCTTGATGTCGGGGACCACCGCGGCGGGACCGCCGCGCAGCGTGTCGAGCGCGGCGCGGGCGCTGCTGCCCTTCACGAAGTCGTACCGGCCCACCTTGTAGGTGGTGAACTGCGCGGTCGTGGCGACGTCCTGGAACTCCTTGGACGACGTGACCACGCCCGCCTTCTGGAGCATGTCGCCGACCTGGGCCGGCGTCATGTTCGCCTGCACCTCCAGGATCACGTCGGAGGAGTCGGCCGACGAGGTCTCGACGTTCGACAGCACGTAGAGCGACCCCATCGCGAGGGGTGCGAGGAGGATCAGCAGCACGACGAGCGTGAGCAGGTTGCGCCGACGGGCGCGGGCGAGGTCGGCGGCGCGGCGGCGCGCGACAGGGTTGCGATCGATGGCCACACCCCATCGTCGCACTTCCGGGCCCCCCGATCCCACGCGGGCGGCTCCGCCCGGCCCCTGGGACTCCCAGATCGGTGCGGGTTAGGGTGGCCCGCCGGGCCCGTGGGGAGGGCGACGAGCGCACGAGGGGGGCGAGGGGTCGTGAGGGGACAGGGCTCCAGGCAGCGCTGGGTCGCCCTGATGGTCCTCATCTTCTCGCTCATGGTCATCGGGATCGACGGCTCGATCCTCAACGTAGCCCTGCCCACCCTCTCCCGTGACCTCCACGCCACCACCTCGGATCTCCAGTGGATGGTCGACGCCTACATCCTCGTGTTCGCGGGGCTGCTGCTGACCGCCGGGAGCCTGGGCGACCGCTACGGGCGGCGGGGTGCGCTGGTGCTCGGCCTGGTGATCTTCGGCTCGGCGTCGGCCGCGGCGGCGTTCTCGTCGAGCACCGAGCAGGTGATCGCGTTCCGCGCGCTGATGGGTATCGGCGCCGCGTGCATCATGCCCGCGACCCTGTCGGTCATCACGAACATCTTCACCGACCCGCGTGAGCGGGCGCGGGCGTTCGGCGTGTGGGCCGCGGTGTCGGCGATCGGCAGCGCGCTCGGCCCGGTGATCGGCGGCGTGCTGCTCGCCCACTTCTGGTGGGGCTCGGTCTTCCTCGTGAACGTGCCGATCGTGATCATCGTGATCCCGCTCACGTACTGGTTCGTGCCGACGTCGCGCGACCCGCACCCGCACCGCATCGACCTGCTCGGGTCGGTGCTCTCGATCGTGGGGCTCTCGGTGCTGCTCTGGGCGATCATCGGCGCGCCCGACCGGGGCTGGGCGAGTGCCGGGAGCCTGATCGGCTTCGCCGTCGCCGCGGCCACGATCGCGGCGTTCGTGTTGTGGGAGCTGCGCAACCCCGAGCCGATGCTCGACATGACGTTCTTCCGCAACCCCCGCTTCACGGTCGCGAGCCTCGCGATCATGATGGCGTTCTTCGCGGTGGTGGGCGGGCTGTTCCTCAACAGCCAGATGTACCAGATCGTGTTCGGCTACTCGCCGCTCGAGACCGGTGTGCGGCTGCTGCCGTTCGTGACCGCCTACATCCTGGCCGCCTTCGCCGCACCGCGGATCGCGGAGAGCACCGGGTCGAAGTGGATCGTGTCCGGGGGCCTCGGGTTGGCCGGCGTCGGTCTGTTGATCCAGGCCGGCGTGGCCGTCGACTCGTCGTACTTCCGCGCCATCATCGGGCTCATCGTGATGGCCGCGGGCATGGGGTTCGCCACACCGTCGGCCACCGAGTCGATCATGGGTTCGTTGCCGAAGGAGAAGGCCGGCGTCGGCTCCGCGATGAACGACACGACGCGCCAGATGGGCGGCGCGCTCGGCGTCGCCATCATGGGCAGCATCCTCGCGTCGCAGTTCCGTTCGTCGATGAACGCCGCGGTCGGGACGCGCGGGATCTCGCGCGACCTGCTCGAACGGGCCCACGACTCCGCGGTGTCGGCGGTCGCGCTGGCCGAACGGGTCGGCGGCCCTGCCGGGGAGGCGTTGCTCGACGTGACGCGCCAGTCGTGGCTGCACGGCAAGAACATCGCCACGGTGGTGGCCGCGGTGATGGTGCTCGGGGGCGCGCTGCTGTCGTTGCTCTACCTGCCGGCGCAGGCGTTGCACCACCACCTGAACCCCACCGAGTACCTGCCGACCGACATCGTCATCGACGACGACCAATTGCCCGATCCGGCCGAGACGACGGGCTCGGCGGAAGGGGCGGGCTCGGCGGAACGGGAAGCGTCCGCCGAAGCGTGAGGACTCGCGCAGGCTGACCGGATCGGGTCAGGGCCTCAGAGGCTCCAGCCCGCGGCCTTGCGCTCGACGCAGGTGGGGCAGATGGGGTACCGCGACGGGTCGCGCGTGGGCACCCACTTCTTCCCGCACAGCGCGGTGATGGCCTCGCCGGTCACGTACGCGCGTGCGACGTCGTCCTTGCGGGCGTAGTGCGCGAAGCGGTCGTGGTCGCCGCCATCGGTGTCGACCGGGGAGGTCGACTCGGTGGGCGTCTCGACCGGGGCCACCACGGGCGCGATCACGGGGGTGCTGGTGTCGCTCACGGGCCCAGGGTACCCCGCGACCCCGGCCGGTGGCCCCTCCGGCCCGCCCGGCCCCGGGTCGTCGGCGCCGGTCGCGTACCCTGCACGGGTGCCCGACTTCGCCGACGACCACAGCAGCGAACTGGAGCGGAAGTCGAAGGCGCTTCGCTTCATGGCGTTGTTCGAGACGGTCACGTACCTGGTCCTCTTCTACTTCTGGATCATCCAGCCGAACGATGCGGGGAAGGCGGTCACCGGGTTCGTCCACGGTCTCGTGTGGATGGCGTTCGTGGCCATGGTGGTGCTGATCCGCGAAGAGATCGGCTGGACATGGGGATACGCCATCGCGGTGGTGGTGCTCGGTCCCATCGGCGGGATCATGGTGTGGTGGCGGCTGCGGACGACGCCGCGAGAAGTGCTGCTACGTCGCGAATCGCCTGCGGCAGATCGCTGACGTCGCGCTCCTCCGCGCCGTCGTCGCCGAGGAACACGAACACGCAGCGCGTCACCGGCCGCCCCGTGGCCGCCTCCAGCGCGAGCGCGTACGTCGCGCCCTGGAGCCGGTAGCGCGCCACCTTCGCGTCGAGGTCGCGCTGGTCGCGCCACGCGTCGGTCTTGTAGTCGACGACGACGAGGCCGTCGGGCGTGTCGACCACGAGGTCGACGTAGCCCTCGACGATGACCGGCTCGCCGTCGGGGACGGCGACCGAGAGCACCGGCGCGGCGACGTACATCTCCCGGCGGTAGGAGTGGGCGAGGGCGAGCCGCACCACCTCGGTGCCCAGCGCCGCCCGGGCCCGGGCCGCGATCCGCGCCTCGTGGCCGATCACTCCCTCGGCGGCGGCCTGCGCGGCTGCCGCGGCATCGAGCCCATCGCCGGTCGCGAGGTCGACGGTCTGGAGCACCGCGTGGACGGCGCGGCCGATCGCGGTGCCGTAGCGGCCCTTGTTCCACGGCGGCAGCTCGAGGTCGCGCGCGTCCTTGGCCAGGCCCGGGTCGCCGGCGGCGCCGCCCTGCCCGGCGGACCCGGCGGACCCGGCGGTCTCCGCGGCCCCCGCGACCTCCGCGGCCTCGGCGGCTTCGGCGGCTTCGGCCAGTGCCGCGGCCTCCTTGGCGATGGCGGTGGCGGCGCGCACCCGCGGCCGGCTCGCCGCCGCGAGCGCGGTGTCGAGCTCGTGACGCCACTCCGCGAGGGTGGCCAACGGCGCGAGCAGATCGCCGGCGCTCCCCGGCGCCAGCGCGGTGGCACCGGCCACGAACGGCACCCCTACGCCCGCCTCCTGGGCGGCATCCCAGAGCAACTGGGCGTGGGTCCACTTCTCGGGGTGGTCGGCCTCCGGCTCCTTGTCGGGGCGGTGGACCGACACGACGAGGTGGTCCTGGGCGCGGGTGGCGGCGACGTAGAGCAGGCGCAGCTTCTCGTGGAAGTCCATCTGCTCGTCGATCGGCTGGTAGCGGTCGAACTCCTCGGTGGTCACGCGTGACGACACGTACACACCCCAGCCGCCCGCCGGCGGGAACACGAGCTGCACGGAGCGCGGGCGCCCGGCGGCCGCGGTGGTCATGCCCGAGAGGATCGTGATCGGGAACTCGAGGCCCTTCGCTCCGTGCACGGTGAGGATGCGCACGGCGTCGTCGTCGGTCTCGGGGAGCACCGTCTCCACGACCCGCGCCCCCTCGCTGCCCTGGAGCTCGGCCCAGTGCAGGAAGTCGCGCAGGCTGCCGCCGTCGGCGTCGGAGAAGGCGCGGGCCTGCTCCACCACGAAACGCACGCGGCGCCAGAGATCGCGCGGGCGCCCGTGGGCGAAGCCGAGCTCCAGCACGCGCCGTTCGCGCACGATCTGCTCGAGCAGCTCGCTCGGCGTGCACCAGGTGCGGGCGTCGTGCCACGCGGCGAGCGCGTCGAGCGCCCGTCCGACCGGGTGGTCGGGCGACAGCGACTCGGGCCGGACCGCCTGGTGGTTCCAGCTCCCGCGGTGCACGAGCGCGTAGTCGGCGAGGTCGTCGTCGCCGCAGCCGAACACCGGTGAGCGCAGCGCGCTCACCGAGCGCGAGCTCGTCGGTGGGATCGTCGACGGCCTGCAACACCACGAGCAGGTCGCGGATCTCGCGGGTGGAGTACACGAGCGACGACGTCTCCGCCCGGTAGGGGATCCCGGCCGCCTCGAGCGCGTCCTCCAACTGGGGCAGTGACGTGCGGGCGGGCAGGAGGACGCAGATGTCGCCGAGGCGGCACGGCTCCCAGGTGGTGGTGCCGTCGGGGGCGCGTCGCGAGACCGACCAGCCCTCGGTGAGTGCGGTGGCGATGGTGGCGGCGACGTCGGCGGCCTCTCGCGTGCGCTGCTCGTCGGCCTTGGCGCCGTCGTCGTGGGGCACGGCGCCGAGCAGCGCGACGGCAGGGCCGACCGGGGGTGCGTCGCGCTGCGCGTCGAGCGCGGTGTACTCGGGCTGCGAGTCCTCGGTGTACGCGATCAACTTGCCGAAGGCGCGGTTGACGAAGTCGATCACGGGGCCCGCGGAGCGGAAGTTGCGGGTGAGCTGCACGGGTTGCGCGCCGAACGCGTCGCGTGCCCGGAGGAACGACGCGATATCGGCGCGCCGGAAGCGGTAGATCGACTGCTTCGGGTCGCCGACCACGAAGAGGCGGCCGGGGTCGGGGGTGAGCTCGTACCAGCGGTGGTCGCGCGCGTCGGGATCTCCGGAGGCGAGGAGCGCCGCGAGGTCGCACTGGATCGGATCGGTGTCCTGGAACTCGTCGAGCAGCAGACGGGAGTAGCGCTCGCGCAGGCGGCGACGGACGTCCCATCCGTGCTGCGGATCGCGCAGCACCGTGCGCGAAAGCACGAGCAGGTCGTGGAACTCGAGGCGGCCGGCGCTTCGGCGGTCGTCGGCCTCGCGCAGCGTGAACTGCGCGAGCTCCCACACGAGGCGGTGGAGCACCTGGTCGGTGATCGTGGTGACGGCGGCCCCGGCCAGCGCTCGCACCGCGGCCACCCGGTCGCGCACGGTGTCGACCGGGCATGCCGCGGGCCAGTTGCCCTTCTGGCCCACCTTGGCGCCCTTCGGCACCTCGCGCAGCAGCCGCAGCTGCTCGTACTCGTCGGGTGCCGCGAGCAGGGCGTCGTGCCACTCGCCGAACGCGACGACCACGGCGAGGAGCTTGTCGTCGGGGGCCTCGCAGTGCGGCCCGAGCAGCCGCAGCGCGGCCACGTCGGTCAGCATCGGCGCGAGCAGACCGGCGAGTGGTGCGGGGTCGGCCTGCGGCTCGATGCGCTCGGCCACGAGGTCCCAGTTGGCGTTGCACGACAGCGCCAGCGTGCGCAGCTGGTCGAGGCCGACGCCCGCGATCAGGCCCAGCAGCAGCGGGCGCTCCATCGCCGGGTCCTCGACCATCCGGTCGACGAAGCGGGTCCAGCGCTCGTCGAACGCCAACTGCGACTCGATGTCGTCGAGCACTTCCACGCGCGGTGGCAGGCCGGCCTCGATGGGGTGTTCGCCGAGGATGCGCTGCGCGAACGAGTGGAGGGTGACGACCGCCGCGCCGTCGAGCTCGTCGAGCGCGGTGGCCGCGCGGCTCGCGGCGGGTTGGACGCCCGACGCGGCGCGCCGCTCCAGCTCGCGACGGATCCGGTCGCGCAGCTCCGCCGCGGCCTTCTCGGTGAAGGTGACCGCCGCGATCTCGCGCATCGGCACCTCGCCCACGGTGACCAACGCGCACACGCGGTCGACGAGCGACTTCGTCTTGCCCGAGCCGGCGCCGGCCTCGACGAACAGCGTCGCGTGGAGGTCGTGCTCGATCGCGTGGCGCGCGAGCTGGTCGTGGTCGACCGGATCGAGCGAGAAGGTCTGCTGACCGTCGACGGTCATGCGTCCACCTTCCCGTCCAGCCCGTCGTCGGCGGCGTCGAGCGCTCCGGGGGTGAGGCCCACGTAGGCGCGCACCTCGGGCGCCGCCTGCTTGCGGAGCCATTCGCGGTAGCGGTCGCGCGTGCCGCGGTCGTCGGGATCCGCGTAGGTGCGGCCGCGGAAGCTGAACAGCTTCGGCGGTTCGAGGGCACAGGGGAACACGCCGCCCGCGATGCCGTCGAGGATGGTGCACACGACCGTGTCGAAGCGCGCGGCGACTGCGTGGTCGAGGGTGAGCGGCTCCCACTTGTTGTTGCCGCGTGTGCTGACGAACCAGTAGGCCGCGCCCACCAGGTCGTCGTCGTCCTCGCCGCCGGCGTCGCCGTCGGCGGGATGGGCGCCGAACGCGGCCCGGGCCGCGTGGGCGTACACCGGGAGCTGCAGGCGGCGGCCGGCGGCACACGGATCGTCGGCGTCGAGGGTGAAGGGCTTACCCGTCTTGTAGTCGAGGACCCACAGGGTGCCGTGCTGATCGCGGTCGACGCGGTCGGCGGCGCCGCGCAGGTGCACGGTGCGCCCGTCGGAGAGCGGGACCTCGAGCTCGGGCAGGGTCGAGTGGGGCAGGCCGAACCGCAACTCGGTGGCGAGGGTGGCCAGGCCGTGCTCCTCACGACGGGCGGAGTCGGCATCGAGGAAGCGATCGAGCTCCACCAGGATGCGGGCGCGGTCGCGCTGCCAGAAGACCCGCCGGCCGGTGACTCCGAGCGCCTCGTACTCGTCGCACCGTTCCTCGCCGATGGTGCGGAGCCGGGCCCGGTCCGCCGCCGACCAGGTGCCGGCGACCGGCTGCCCGCCGTTGCGTTCGAGGACCTCGGTGAAGAAGTCGTCGAGCACCGCGTGCACGAGGCTGCCCCGCTCGAGCGGCGAGATCTCGTAGACCTCCTCGGGGCGCTCCGGGACCTCGACGCGCAGTACGTGCTCCATGAAGTAGTCGAACGGGCACTTCGCCCAGACCTCGAGGCGGGTGGGCGACACGGCGGCGCCGGCGACGCCCGGTACCGGGATCGGCGCGCCAGCGACGTTGCCGTCGAACCGGGTGAAGGACGTGCTCGCACGCGCGAGCACGCAGTCGAGGCCCGCGCCGAGCGCGGGGTCGAGGCGGTGCAACTCGTGGTCGGCGACGCGGCCGCCGCTCGCTGCGTGCTGCAACAGGGAACGCAGACGGTGCTCCTGGTCGGTGGCGGGGAACGCGAGGCGGGCCAGGCCGGCCGCGAACGACGGCACCTGCGTGCACCACTCGGCGCGCACCGCCTGCAGCTGCTCCGCGTAGAGCGGTTCGCCGGCGAGCGCGCCTGCGGTGGCGAGCAGGAACCGCGACGGCATGCGCTCGGTGGTGCGGCGGAGATCGCCACGCGGGTAGAGCAGGACGCGCTCGTCGCGTGCGGACGCGAGCGCGGCGAGCAGGCGGCGGTGGTCGTCGTCGACGCGCGAGGTGCGCAGCGGCAACGCGCCGCCGACCAGCTTCCGGTCGGTGTCGGGGAGGAGGGAGTCTTCCCGCACCCGTGCCGGGAAGGTGCCCTCGGCGAGGCCGCACACGAACACCCGGTCGAGGTCGAGTCCGAGGCCGAGCGCCACGTGCCCCATGAGCAGGCCGTCGCCGAGGCGGCCGACGCGGCCGAGGTCGGCGTCGAGCTCGAGGTCGAGAGTGCGGCGGAACACGTCGACACCGGGCGAGGCCTCGACCGCGTCGAGCCCCGCGAGCCGCTCCAGCGCGGCCTCGATCTTCTCCGCGGCCCGCACTTCGTCGGCGGGCCAGGTGGCGCGGGCGGCCTCGCCACCGAGGAAGTCGGTGATCAGGCGTTGGGCCCACTCCACGAGCGAGCGCCAGCTCGGCGCCTGCGCGCCCGCGGCGAGGGCGGCAACGAGATCTTCGACGAACGCGAGCAGGCTCTCGGTGGCGTGCAGCTCGCGCTCGAAGCGCGCCGGGCGCGGGTCGCGGTCGGTGACCGCGAGCTCGGTGTCGAGCTCGTGACGCAGCCGCCGCGCGTGGCGCTCGAGCCGGTCGTGCCATTGGGCGGGACCGCGCACGACGCCGGCGTCGCGGGTGATGCGCTCCCAGCGCGACGACGGGACCGGCACGCCGCGGTGGCGCACCGGCACCGACGCGAGCAGGGCCATGACATCGTGGCGGTGGAAGTCGCGGTCGGGGAGGCCGAGGAGGCCGAGGAGGCCGCGGCCCAGCGCGCTGCCGGCGAGGGTGCGCACCGCCGCGCCGTTGTGCGGGATGCCCGCGGCGGCGAGCTGTTCGTGGACGAGACGCGCGTAGGGCTCGGTGGCGCCGTAGAGCACGGCCATGCGCTCCAGTGGCACGCCCTCACGCAGCGACTCGACGACGAGGCGCACGACCGCGCGGACTTCGTCGTCGGGGTCGGAGGTGGACACGACGCGGGTGCCACACGGCTCCGTGACGACCGTGGCCACACCAGGCGCAGCCTGTACAGCGGAGGCGGTGCCACCGATCGAGGCGGCGAGGTCGAGCACCGCACGGTCGGCCCGAGCGTTGCCGGTGACGCCGGCCACGACCACCAGCGGGACCCGCGCGCCGACCGCGCACAGGAGCGACACCGCCGGGGGTGAGAGGTCCTGCGGGAGGTGGACGACCACCGTGCCGACGTCGGCGAGGAGCGGGGTGCCTGCTCCGATCGCGAGCTCGGCGCTGGTCATGAGGTCCTGCTCGTCGAACCAGTCGGCCGAGAGCGCCCGCCGCGCCGCGCGGCAGACCCGGACGACGTCGGCGGTGCGCGGCCCCGCGGTGGTGAGGGCCTGGAGCTGCGCGTCGGTGAGCGCGGACAACTCGCGGTATGAGGCGACCAGCGCCTGTTCGGTGGCCGGGTGCTCGGCGACCGCGGCGAACACCCCGGGCTCGCGGGCGAGCACGGCGCGCAGCGCGGCGGCGAGCACCGGCGACGACACCGGACGCCGGCCCGCGAGCGCGAGCGCGGGCGCGCCGAGGAGCTCGGCCAGCCGGTACGCCGTGAGGAAGGTGACCCCGGCGACGCCGACGCCGGCGGGCGTGAGCGGACCGAGGCGGCCGCTGCCCAGTGCGCGGCGCGCGGCGACGCCGACGTAGTTGGTGGGCACGACGACGGTGACCGGCGCGAGCGGGTCGCCGGCCTTCGCCGCGGCCACGACGCGGTGCAGCGACTCGGTGGCCGCGGGCCCGTAGGCCGTGGTGAGGAGGGTGCCGGTCATCGACCGGATCGTACGACCGGGGTGGGACGTCTACGATCGGGCGAGGCAGCCGCGGTCGTGGGCGGCGCGCACGACGAGGTCGATGCAGTCGTCGATCTCGAACGCGGTCGCGTCGAGGGTGAGGTGGTAGAGCCTCGAGTCGGCCGGGTCGACCTTGTAGAAGTAGCGGACGTAGGCCTCGCGGGCGCGGTCGGTGGTCGCGAGCTGCTTGCGGGCGGTGACCTCGTCGACGCCCTCGTTGGCCGTGGCGCGCGCCACGCGGGCTTCCACCGGTCCGTCGAGGCGCACGTGCAGCGTGCGGGGCCGGTCGGCCAGGATGCAGGCCGCGCCCCGGCCGAGGATCACCCCGCCGGTGGTGGACGCGATCTGGTGGATCACCTGCTCGGTGTGGAACTGGAACGCCTGGTCGGGCTGGTCGCCGGTGGTGACGCGCGCCGCGGTGGGCGCGGTGCCGAACGCGGTGTCGGGCGCGGACGCGGCGCGGGCGAGCCCGGCCAGCGCCCGGCCGATGGCGGAGGTGCGGCGCTCGTCGCGCGCCATCGCCTCACTCAGGGGCACGGCCAGCGCCTCCGCGACCGCGACGGGGATGGCCCGGTCGAGGAAGGGCAGGCCCAACGCCTCGGCGACGCGGGGGCCGATGACGCTGCCTCCGGTGCCGTAGGTGGCCGACAGGGTCACGACCGCGGTCATCGCGGCAGTCTGCCACCTGTCGCGCCCCTGCGGGTACCGGCCTCGAAGGATTCCACCGGGCGGAATCCGCCGGACGGAACCGCCCGACGGAACCGGCGGCATGCCCAGCCACGGCGCCCTGCCGACGGCAGAATGCCGGTGTGCCCCACAACCTCGCGTCCCGCCACCTCAAGGGCAGCGCCCGGGTGGTGATCGCGCTGGTCAGCGGGGTCGTCGCGGCGTTCGTCGTCGCGTGGTTCGTGCCGTGGCAGCTGGCGGTGCTGGTCGGGTGGGACGTCGCCGCGTTGAGCGTCGTCGGGGGCGTGTGGATGGTGGTCGCCCGCTTCGACGAAGCCGAGACCGCGCAGTTCGCGACCCGTGAGGATCCCAGCCGCACCGCGAGCGATTTTCTCCTGCTGCTCGCGGCCACCGCGAGCCTCGCGGGCGTCGGCCTCGCGTTCGCGAAGGCCCAGGAGGGCGACCCGCTCTACAAACCCCTCCTCACCGCGTTCGGGATCCTCACCATCGCCCTGTCGTGGGCGCTGGTGCACACCCTGTTCGCGCTGCGGTACGCGCACCTCTACTACACCGGTGAGGACGAGGGGATCGACTTCAAGTCGAACGGCGTCGAGCAGCCCGACTACCTCGACTTCGCCTACACCGCGTTCACGGTGGGCATGACCTTCCAGGTGTCCGACACCGACATCACCCGCCGCAGCATCCGGCGCACCGTGCTGCGCCACGCCCTGCTGTCGTTCCTGTTCGGCGCGGTGATCGTCGCGAGCGCGGTGAACATCGTCGCCACCCTGCTCAATTGAGGCAGGACTAACGTCGGACCCGTGGCCATGGACGTTGCGAACTCACTGCTCGACCTCGTCGGCAACACACCGCTCGTGCGGCTGGGCCGGGTCGGTGCCGGCCTCCCGTGCGACCTGCTCGCCAAGGTCGAGCTGTTCAACCCGGGCGGCAGCGTCAAGGACCGCCCCGCGGTCGCCATGATCGACGCGGCCGAGCGTGACGGTCTCCTGCAGCCCGGCGGCACGATCGTGGAGCCCACCTCGGGCAACACAGGTGTCGGCCTCGCGATCGTCGCCGCGCAGCGCGGCTACCGCTGCATCTTCGTCATGTCCGACAAGATGAGCGCGGAGAAGGTGTCGCTGTTGCGGGCCTACGGGGCCGACGTCGTGGTGTGCCCCACCGCGGTGCCGCCGGAGCACCCCGACTCCTACTACTCCGTCGCCGACCGCCTCACGCGGGAGACGCCCGGTGCCTTTCGCCCCGACCAGTACTCCAACCCGGCGAACCCCGCGGAGCACGAGCGCTCCACCGGCCCGGAGATCTGGCGCCAGACCGAGGGCCGCATCACGCACTTCGTCGCGGGAGTCGGCACCGGCGGCACCATCACCGGCGTCGCGCGCTACCTGAAGGCGCAGAACCCCTCGGTGCAGGTGATCGCCGCCGATCCGGCGGGCTCCGTGTACTCCGGCGGCACCGGGCGGCCCTACCTCGTGGAGGGCGTCGGCGAGGACTTCTGGCCCACCACCTTCGACCCGGCGCTCGTCGACCGCACCATCGAGGTCACCGACGCGGAGTCGTTCGCCGCCGCGCGACGCGTCACGCGCGAAGAAGGGCTGCTCATCGGCGGCTCGTGCGGCACCGCGGTGCACGCGGCGCTCGTCGCCGGCGCCGACTGCCGCGCGAGCGACGTCGTCGTCGTGCTGCTCCCCGACTCGGGGCGCAACTACCTCTCGAAGATCTTCGACGACGAGTGGATGCTGCGCTTCGGCTTCCTGCGCGGCGACGGTCCGTGCGCGGGCGACGTGCTCGACGCGAAGGACGGCTCGATCCCCGATCTCGTGGTGGTCACCGCCGACGAGCTCGCACGCGACGCGTTCACGCGCATGCGCGACCTCGGCGTGTCGCAACTCGTCGTCGCGACCACCACCGAGCAGCCGCTCGCGGCCAAGGAGGTGTCGGGCGCGCTCTCCGAGCTCTCGCTGATGGACAAGGCGTTCCGCGAACCCGCGTCACTCGACCGCCCGGTGGGCGAGCTGATGGAGGCCTCCCCGCCGATGGTGGGCGTGGGCGAACCGGTCTCCGCGGTGGTGGAGCGGCTCGACTCGCTGCCCCGCGGTGCTCGTGCTCGACGGCGGTCATCCCGTGGGGATCCTCACCCGTCAGGACGTGCTCACGTTCCTCGCGCGCTCGGCGGGCTGACCGGTGACCGACTTCTGGAGTGACGACTACCACCGCGGGAACAACGGCTTCGAGCCGCAGCCCGAGCACCAGGCCGACCATCAGGGCGAGGGCTTCGAGACCCGCGCCATCCACGTGGGGCAGGCACCCGACGCCACCACCGGCGCAGTGGTCACGCCGATCACGTTGTCGTCCACGTTCGCGCAGTCGGCGGTCGGGGAGCACGCCGGCTTCGAGTACGCACGGAGTGGCAATCCGACGCGAGCGGCCTACGAGGAGTGCCTCGCGTCGCTCGAATCCGCGGCCTACGGCTTCGCGTTCGCGAGCGGCATGGCCGCGGAGGACGCGGTGTTGCGCCTGCTGTCGCCGGGTGACCACGTGGTGATCCCCGACGACGCGTACGGCGGCACCTACCGCCTCGTGTCGAAAGTGTGCGGGCCCGCCGGGATCGGCTGGAGCGTCGCCGACCTCACCGACCTCGACGCGCTCGCGGCGAACTGGCCCGACGGCGCGTCGCTGGTGTGGATCGAGACGCCCACCAACCCGATGCTCACCGTCGTCGACATCCGCGGCGTGTGCGCGGTCGCGCACGAGCGCGGCGCGCGCGTCGTCGTCGACAACACCTTCGCGACGCCGTACCTCCAGCGTCCGCTCGAGCACGGCGCCGACATCGTCGTGCACTCGGCCACCAAGTACCTCGGTGGCCACTCCGACGTCGTCGGCGGCTTCGCGGCGACGCGTGACCCCGAGATCGCGGAGCGGCTCCGCTTCCTCCAGAACGCCACCGGCGCGGTGCCGAGCCCGTTCGACTGCTACCTCGTGCTGCGCGGCATCAAGACGCTCGCGGTGCGGATGGACCGGCACTGCCACAACGCCGCGGAGATCGTCACGATGCTGGTGAAGCACCCCGCGGTCGCGCGCGTGCTCCATCCGTCGCTCGCCGACCACCCCGGCCACCAGGCGGCGAAGCGGCAGATGCGCGACTTCGGCGGCATGGTCAGCTTCGTCGCCGCGGGTGGCGAGGAGGCCGCGCTCGACGTCGTGGCCCGCACGAAGTTGTTCACGCTCGCGGAATCGCTGGGCGGCGTGGAGTCGCTCATCGAGCACCCGGCGCGCATGACGCACGCATCCGCCGCCGATTCGCCCCTCGCCGTGCACCCCGCGCTCGTGCGGCTCTCGGTGGGGATCGAGACGGGCGACGACCTCGTGCACGACCTCAAGGCCGCGCTCGACTCCGTGGGCTAGACGGGCGAGGCAGCTAGGCGAGGGAGCGGGCGAGGATCTCGCCCACCGGACCCGACTCCACGAGGAAGCCGTCGTGGCCGGAGATGGTGTGCACGATCTCCAACGCGGTGGCGGTCGGGATCAGCTCCCCGAGCTCCTGCTGCAGACGGATCGGGTAGAGCCAGTCCGACGACATGCCGACGATGGTGACCCGCGCCGTGACGGTGGCCAGCGCGGCCGCGACCCCGCCGCGGTCGCGCCCGACGTCGTGGTGGTTCATCGCCTCCGACAACAGGAGGTAGCTGTTGGCGTCGAAGCGCCGCACCAGCTTGTCGCCGTGGTACTCGAGGTACGACTGCACGGCGTAGCGGCCGCCCTGGAACGGCTCCTCGCCGGCCTGGTGGTCGCGCCCGAAGCGCGCCGCGAGCTCGAGCTCGGTGCGGTAGCTGATGTGGCCGATCTCGCGCGCGATCGCCATGCCGGCGTGTGGCCCCTCGCCGGGCGGCGCGTCGTAGTAGTCGCCGCCCCGCCAGTTGGGGTCGGAGCGGATCGCCTTCATCTGCACGTGGCAGAGCGCGATCTCCTCGGCGGTCGCCTGCGCGCCGACGGAGATCACCGCGGCGCGCTCCATGCGGTCGCGGTGGCCGACGACCCACTCGAGCACGCGCATCCCGCCCATCGAGCCGCCGACGACGGAGAACCAGCGGTCGACGCCGAGCTCGTCGGCGAGCATCACCTCGAGCGCGACCTGGTCGCGGATGGTGATGGTGGGGAAGCGCGGGCCGTAGGGGCCGGTGCCGTCGGGTATGTCGGAGGACGGTCCGGTGGTGCCCTGGCACCCGCCGAGCACGTTGGGGCACACCACGAAGAAGCGGTTCGTGTCGATGGGCCGGCCGGGGCCGATCGTGCCGTCCCACCAGCCGACGTCGCCGTGGCCCGGACCGGACGGTCCCGCGGCGTGGCTGTCGCCGGTGAGCGCGTGCAGCACGAGCACCGCGTTGGAACGCTCCGCGTTCAGCTCGCCCCACGTCTCGTAGGCGACGGTGACCGACTCCAGCCGCCCGCCCGCCTCGAGCTTCAGCCCGTCGGGGAACGTGGCGAACTGCCGCGCACCGGGGTGGTCCCCGGGACGCCAGGCGCCGGTGGCGGGCGGCGGTTCGTACGCGGTCATGGTGCGGTCACGATACGCCCCGGGGCCGCGAGGACCCCGGGGCGCAGCGGGAGGACTCAGCCCTGCGCGGATGCGAACCCGTGCTCGAGGTCGGCGAGGATGTCGTCGATCGACTCGATACCCACGGAGAGGCGCACGAGGTCGGGGGTCACACCGGTGGTGGCCTGCTCGTCGGCCACGAGCTGCGAGTGCGTGGTGGTGGCCGGGTGGATCGCGAGGCTGCGCACGTCACCCACGTTGGCCACGTGGCTGTGCAGCTCGAGCGAGTCGACGAACTTCTGCCCGGACTCGAGGCCGCCCTTGATGCCGAACGCGACGATCGCGCCCTGGCCGCGGGGGAGGTACTGCTTCGCCCGGTCGGCCCACGGGCTCGACGCGAGACCGGGGTACTTCACCCACTCGACGTCGTCGCGCGCCTCGAGGAACTGCGCGACCGTCAGCGCATTCGACGAGTGGCGCTCCATGCGCAGCGAGAGCGTCTCGAGGCCCTGGAGGAACAGGAAGGCGTTGAACGGCGACACCGCGGCACCGAGGTCGCGCATGTACTGCAGGCGCGCCTTGAGGATGTACTCCGCGGGGCGGAGCGGCTCGGGGAGCTGCGAGAAGATCAGGCCGTGATAGCTCGGGTCGGGTTCGGTGAAGTTCGCGAAGCGGCCGCTGGCGACGTAGTCGAACTTGCCACCGTCGACGATGACGCCACCGATCGACGTGCCGTGCCCACCGATGAACTTGGTGGCCGAGTGGGTGACGATGTCGGCGCCGTGCGCGAGCGGGTTGCAGAGGTACGGGGACGCGAGCGTGTTGTCGATCACGAGGGGGATGCCGGCCTCGTGGGCGACGGCGGACACGCCGGCGAAGTCGAACACGTCACCCTTGGGGTTGCCGATCGACTCGCCGTAGAACGCGCGGGTGTTCGGGCGGATCGCGGCACGCCACGCGTCGAGGTCGTCGGGGTCCTCGACGAAGCTGACCTCCACGCCCATCTTCGGGAACGTGTAGTGGAGCTGGTTGTAGGTGCCGCCGTAGAGCGACGCCGACGACACGACGTGGCCGCCGTTCTCGGCGAGGTTCAGGAGCGCGATGGTCTGCGCGGCCTGGCCCGACGCGGCGGCGAGGGCACCGACGCCGCCTTCGAGCGCGGCGATGCGGTCCTCGAACGCAGCCTGCGTGGGGTTCATGATCCGCGTGTAGATGTTGCCGAGCTCACCGAGGCCGAACAAGGCGGCGGCGTGCGCGGTGTCGCGGAACTGGTAGCTGGTGGTCTGGTAGATCGGGACGGCCCGGGCGCCCGTGGTCGGATCGGGGTCGCCGCCCACGTGGATCTGCTTGGTCTCGAAGCCCCAGTTGTCCGACATCGTCGCTCCTGTCATGCCTGCTGATCTGCGGAGGGGAGCATAGGACGGAAAATCCGACCAAACAACCAGGATTTCCGTCCGTGGGCGCTCAGAGGGGCTGGACGCCGAGGTCGGCGAGGTCGCCCTCGGCGATGAAGGTGAGGCTGCCGGTGCCCGTGCTGGTGCCGTCGGGACCGCTCTGGGTGACCCGCACCGGCTGGATCCGGTGCACGGGCCGCGTCGTCGAACCGTCGCCCAGCACCACCTCGGCCGGGTGGGTGACGTCCCACACGTCGTGCTCCACGTGGGTGACGCCGCGGTACACGCCGAGGCCGACGGCCGTCGTCGTAGCCGCCGTAGCCGAGGCCGGGCATCGCGATCGCCGAGCCCAGGGCCTCCACGTCGATGGTGATGTCGTCGCCGATGCCGAAGCGCCCGCGCCGGATGCGCCGCGGGCGGCCGTCGTCGGCGAACTCGGCGGCGACCGTGACCGGTGCGCCCACGATCGGCGTGCCGGTGCCGTCACGGCGCACGATGCGCACCGAGGTGCTGGCGGGATGTCCGGGCGCGCCCGCCACCTGCACGTGGCCTCCCACACCATTGGCGACGCCGCCCGTCGAATAGAAGAGGAAGGCGAAGAAGGAGCCCGCCGGGCGCTCGGGCGCTTCGTCGGTGACGGGCTCGTCGATGCCCACTCGTTCGCGCACGCCCCACGAGTGGTCGCGGCACGCCCACCACTCGCGCGCGTCGACTCGCCCGTTCCCCACGTCGAACCAGCCGCTGCACGTGCCGATCTGGTCCATGCGCTTGTAGTCCTCGACCACGCGTCCACTGCGCCGCCCGTGGTGTTGCGGCTCCTCCTCGGGCTCGAGCACCGCGCGCCAGTCGAGTTCCGCGGCAATGCCGTGCGCGCCCGGGGCAACGCTCAGGTGCAGGTGCCGCATCGGCTCGACCACTTCGATCGCGAGCGGTGCCGACGTCGAACTCGTAGCGCGGGCGCAGGCGACGCGAGACGCGCACGTTGTGCTGCTTGCCGTCGTGGATCACGACGAAGCCGCCGTCGACCACGTTCATGTTCTGGTACACGCCGATCGTGAATTGCAGCGTGCCGGTCCGCCGCCGGGTCGCTCGCCGCGAACCAGAAGCGGTCGAAGAAGCGCGGGTCGCTGGTGCCGGCGTGATCGAAGGTGTCGGCGATCTGGTGCCAGGGCGAGTCGTCGAGCGGTGTGAGCATGGTGACCTCGAGTGCGGTGTGAACGGGGGTGTCAGCGTTGGCCGGGCATCGCGCGCCTGCGCCGCGGATCGGGTAGCGCTCCACCCGGGCGCGCATGTGCGCCGCGATCCGCGTGCGGGCGTCGCCTACGGGGAGCTCGGCCGCGACGCGCGCGAGCAGCGCGCGTGCCTGCGTGTGGTGGTCGGCGAGGGCGCGTGTGTCGAGCGGCAGTGGTGGCTCGGCCGCGAGTCGCGCGTGCCTCGACGGCGAGCTCCGGGGAGTGCTCGACGATCAAGTGCGAGCGTCTCGCGTGCGTCCCACGCGAGGAAGCCCGCGACGTCGGCCCAGCCGTTGGCGATGCCGTCGAGCACCGCGGTGACCCCGGTGAGCACGTCGGCCGCGTACGCGTCGGTGACCGCGGGCGCGACCACTCGCTCGAGGATGCGGGCGATACCGGAGAGTTGTTCGTCGACGTCGGGTCGCACGTTCAGGCTCCGATCAGGTCGAGCATCACGCGCGACAACGCGAGTGGCGGTTGGTGCACGCGGTCGAGGCGGCCGTCGACGAACGCGCGTGTACCGGTGAGCACGATCACGCACAGCTTCAGGTTGGCGAGCACGTTCCACCAGTGCACCGACGCGCGGTCGACCGCGATGCCGGTGCGCGCCGACCAGCGCGCGAGGAGGTCGTCGGGCTGCCACGCGTCGGGGATGCGGTGCTCGCCGGCGCGGACCGGGTTGGTCACCCAGCCGAGGTCCTCGTGCGGGTCGCCGAGGTGCGCGGTCTCCCAGTCGAGCACCAGGGTGACGTCGTCACCGGTGAGCAGCGTGTTGCCGGGCTTGAAGTCGGCGTGCACGAGCGTGGTGACGGGTGACGTGGGTGCGTGGGCGCGTAACCAGGCGAGGATCAGCTCCAGCTCCGGCTCGGGTTCCAGTTGCACCCGGCGCAGCTGGTCCTCCCACAGGTCGACCGCGGCGGTGGCCGCGGCGGGCCCCGGGTCGTCGAGCACCGCACCGAGTCCGGCCGCGCGCCAGTCGAAGCGGTGGATGTCGGCCATGCGGTCGTAGAGCTGGTGCGCGATGGCGACGCGGGTCTCGAGCGGACGGTCGCCGGTGAGCACGAACCAGTCGCACACGCCCTCGGCCCGCTCCATCACCACCGTGGGGCGACCGAGCCGGTCGCCCCCGGGGTCGGACCACACCACGACCGGCGCCGGCACCTCCGAACCCTCCAGGGCCCGCAGCACCGCGGTCTCGACCTCGCGGTCGGTCTCCAGCACGCTGCCCACCGGGTCGCGCCGGGCGATCAGCGGATGGCTCGTACCCCCGCTGACCAGGTCGAACACCCAGTTCTCGCGGGAGAAGCCCGCCGAGGTGCGCACGAGCCCCTCGATCCGGGCGCCGGGGTCGCCGGTTTCGGCGACCGCCCACGCTCGTAGGCCCGCTTCGATGTCGATCGCACTCACGGGGTGGAACCCTACGTTCGTTCGGACCCGACGGCCACGCAGCGTGGGGCCTCGGTAGCCTGATGCCGTGGCGTCGGTCGCGGACCTCATCGCGGGCCGGTACGAACTCGGAGTACGTATCGGGTCGGGCGGCATGGGCGACGTCTGGCGCGCCCGCGACGTCCTGCTCGACCGGCCGGTGGCCGTGAAGGTTCCCGTCTCGACCGTGACCCCCAGCTCGGCGGAGCGCTTCCGCAGGGAAGCGCGGGCCGCGGCACGCCTGAACCACCCCAACGTCGTGGGCGTCTACGACTGGGGCGGCGGCAACCAGCCCTACATCGTGATGGAGTTCGTCGACGGCGAGAGCCTGCGCGGCGTGCTCCACGCCCGGCACCGGCTGCCCGAGGCGGAGGTCGCCGCCGATCGGCGCGCAGATCGCCGACGCGCTCGAGCACGCGCACCACCACGGCGTGGTGCACCGCGACGTGAAGCCCGGCAACGTGCTGCTCACCGCCGACGGCCGGGTGAAGGTCACCGACTTCGGGATCGCGCTCGTCGTCCACCGCCGAGGGCCTCACCGAAACCGGCGTGGTGCTCGGCACCGTGGGCTACCTCTCGCCCGAGCAGGTCGCCGGTCTGCCCGCCGACGCCCGCAGCGACGTCTACTCCCTCGGCGTGGTGCTGCACGAGCTGCTCACGGGGGAGCGGCCCACCGGCGGCGAGGACCCGCCCCACACCGACGTCGAGCGCATCGTCGCCAAGTGCCGTGCCCCCGAGCCGGGCGCGCGGTACCAGCGCGCCGGTGAGGTGGCCGAAGCGTTGCGTGCCGCGGTGGCGATCTCCGGCGGCGCGCCGGTCACCGCGGTCATCGTCGACACGCCGACCGGCACCGCCGCCGGTGCGGCCGCCGCCGGCCCGGCGGCTGCCGCGTCGATCACGTCTGCGGTCACCGCGGGCGAGCGCACCGCGGTCCTTCCTCCACCGTCGCGACACGAAGGCTGCCGCAGTGGGCGCGGCTGCACCGGCCGGTGCCGTGGCGGCTCCCGCGGTCGCGCCGGTGCCGGCGAAGTCGGTGAGCGGCCGCGGCCCGAATCGAGCTGCCCGCAGAGCGCACCGCAAGGCGCAGCGCGCCGGGCAGCAGTTCCCGAAGGTCGCGCCACCGGTCAAGCCGCTGAAGCCCGCGAAGCCGAAGCGTGCGCCCAAGGGCGTGCAGACCAATCGTGGGCCGAGTCACTGGCGCGGCCGGCACATGGCGGCGATCGCGGCCGCGGTCGTTCGCCGTCTCGGCGGTCGCCGGGATCGGCCTGGTGCAGCTCACCAAGGGCGGGCCCACCGCGCCGGTGCCCGCGGTCACGCAGCAAGACGTCTTCGCCGCCGCGGCTGCGCTCAAGGACGCGGGCTTCGAAGTGGACTCGCAGGAGCGCAGCAGCCCGAAGCCGGGCGGTGTGATCCTCGCCCAGAAGCCGGGGCCAGGGGTGCGACTCGAACAGGGGTCCACCGTGCACCTCGTGGTGAGCAGTACGAGCGCCGAGGTCCCCGACGTCGTCAACGAGGACTACGACACCGCCGTGGGCTACGACCTCGCGCAGGCGGGGCTGGTCAACATCACCGTGGTCGACGACTTCCGCACCGACGTCACGCCGGGCACGGTCACGCGCACGTCGCCGGTCGCGTTCTCGAACATGCGCAAGGCCGCGGTGCTCCAGGTGTTCGTGGCGCGCGACCCCCACGTCGACGTGCCCAACCTGCAGGGCACCGACCAGGCCGCGGCGATCCAGCGCCTCAAGGACATGGGGCTCGAGGTCGCGATCAAGACGGCCACGAGCCGCACCTACGCCTCCGGTCTGGTCGTCAAGAACGACCATGTCGGCGACACGCTCGTCGCGCGGCGACACCGTCACCATCACCGTGTCGACCGGCCCGAAGATGGTGAAGGTCCCGATCGTCACCACGTGGAGCTCCGACGACGCCCGCGCCGAGCTCGAGCATGCCGGCTTCGCAGTGGCGATCGTGACCACGCCGGTCACGTCGTCGTCGCAGGACGGCGAGGTGCTCAGCGAGAGCCCGGCCGGCGGCACCGCGGCCGAGGGCTCCACCGTCACGCTGACCGTGGGCGTCAAGACCAAGAAGTAGTCGGCGGCCGGGCCACGAGAAGTATTTCGCAAGACTAATTAGCAACGCTAAACTTCTTGGCATGAGTCATGACGCGGCCCTCGCCTCCCGGCTGCGCCTCGCCGTTGCCCGCCTGCACCGTCGGGTGCGCCACGAGGGCAACGTGGCCGGTGAGGAGCTGGGCGCGTCGACCCTGGCCGCGCTGGCCACCGTCGAGCGGACCGGCCCGATCACGCTGGGCGAGCTCGCGGCGATCGAGCAGGTGCAGCCGCCGACCGTGACCCGCATCGTCGCCCGCCTCGAGGAGGAGGGCTACGCCGCCCGCGTGGTCGACCCGGCCGACCGGCGCGTCGCGCGGGTCTCGATCACCCCGTCGGGGCGCCGGTTCCTCGACCGGTCCCGCAGCCGCAAGGAGGCATTCCTCTCGCAGCGGGTGGCCCGGCTGTCGGCCGCCGACCGCGCCGCGCTCGAGCGCGCGCTGCCCGTGCTCGAACGGCTGCTGGAGGACGAGCCGTGAGCGCGATGAGCTCGCTGCGCGACGGCACGTTCCGCTCGTTCCGGATCCGCAACTTCCGCCTGTACTTCGCCGGCCAGGTGGTGTCGCAGTCGGGCACGTGGATGCAGACGATCGCGCTCGGCTGGCTCGTGCTGCAGCTGTCGAACAACAGCGGCGTCGCCGTGGGGTTCCTCGTGGCCGCGCAGTACCTCCCCACGTTGCTGTTCGGCGTGTGGGGTGGCGTGATCGCCGACTCGTTCGACAAGCGCAAGGTGCTGATCATCACGCAGTCGTGCATGACGGTCGTCTCCACGCTGCTGTTCGTGCTGGTGGCCACCGACGTCATCGAGATCTGGATGGCCTTCGTGATCGTGATCGCCAACGGGCTCGCGCTCGCGGTCGACAACCCGACGCGTCAGTCGTTCGTGGTGGAGTTGGTCGGCCCCGACGACCTCTCGAACGCCGTCGGCCTCACCAGCGCGATGTTCCAGACCGCCCGGGTCATCGGTCCCGCCCTCGCTGGTGTCCTCATCGTCGCCGCGGGCACGGCGGTGTGCTTCCTGCTCAACGCGCTCTCGTTCCTCGCGGTGATCGCCGCGCTGGTCATGCTGCGGCCCGGTGAGTTGCGCCGCGCCAAGCCGACCGGGCGGAGCAAGGGCCAGGTGCGCGACGGGCTGCAGTACATCTGGCGGGCGCGCGACCTGCGAGCCGCGCTGCTCGCCACCGCCCTGATCGGCACCCTCGCGCTGAACACGCAGGTCGTGATGCCGCTCATGGCCAAGCTCGAGTTCGACGGCAACGCGGCCACCTACAGCTGGATGAGCATCGCGATCGGTGCCGGTGCCATGGTGGGTGCGCTGGTGATCGCGAGCCGCACCGCGGCCACCCCCACCATGTTCGTGATCTCCGGCACGTTGTTCGGCGCGGCGATCTGCGCGGCGACGCTCGCGCCCACCCTCGGCGTGTTCCTCGGGTTGCTGCTCCTCGTCGGTGCCGGCCAGATCTCGTTCCTGGCGACGTGCAACACGCTCATCCAGCTGCGCTCCGATCCGCAGATGCGTGGCCGGGTGATGTCGGTGTACACGATCACCCTGCTCGGCAGCACCCCGATCGGCGGCCCCTTCATCGGCTGGGTCTGCGAGGTGTGGGGTGCGCGCGTCGGCTTCGCCGTGGGCGGCGTGGCCACCCTCGTCGCCATGGCGATCTTCGGCACCGCCTTCGTGCGGGCGTGCCGCGAGGGCGACGACACCTTCGTGCGCAGCGAACTGCCCGACGGCGACCAGGTCGTGCGCCCCGCCACGAGCTGACGGTCGCCGCGGGCATGCTGTCGGTGCGGTTCGAATCCTTCGAGGAGTAGCTGATCATGGAGACGCTGGACGGGAAGATCGTGGTCGTCACCGGTGGCGCGAGCGGCATCGGTCGTTCGATCGCGGTGGAGCACGCGCGGCGCGGCGCCGACGTCGTGATCGCCGATCTCAACGAGGCGCGCACCGCGGAGGTAGTCGTCGAGATCGAGGCCCTCGGGCGGGGTGCACTCGGTGTGCGGTGCGATGTGAGCAGCGACGCCGACGTCGACGCGCTGCGCGACGCCGCGTTCCACCGCTTCGGTCAGGTCGACGTGCTCTGCAACAACGCCGGGTGCGCGGTGCTCGGCCCGCCGCACCGCGTCGAGATCGCCGACTGGGAGTGGATCCTCCAGGTCAACGTGCTGGGTCTCGTGCGCGGCGTGCGCGCGTTCGCGCCGGCGATGCTCGAGCGCGGCAGTGGCCACATCGTGAACACGGCATCGGTGGCGGGCATCTGGGCCTACAGCTGGGACGCCACGCCGTACATCACGTCGAAGTTCGCGGCCTACGGATTCAGCGAGTCGATCGCGCGGGTGTTCAAGCCACAGGGTGTGGGCGTGTCGGTACTGTGTCCCGGCCTCATCAGCACCAACCTCGGCGAGCACGCCCGCAGCTCCGGCGTGCCGCCCGAGTTCGCGGGCGACTGGCTGTGGTTCCCGCCCGAGATGCTCGACGCCAAGGACGCCGATGTCGTCGGCCCGATGGTGTGCGACGCGATCGAGGCCGACCGGTTCGTGATCTTCACCCACGACCACGACGACGAGCGGTTCCGCACCTGGCGCGTCGACATCGAGCAGTCGCTTGCCGACGCCATCGCGTCGCAGGCCCCCGTGCCGCGGATTCCCTGACCACTCGGCCGGGTGACGACCCGCTGGGGTGTCGGGGTGCGTCGCTCCGAGACCATGATGGAGTCATGGCATACCGGAGGTTGTGGGTGCTCGTCGTCTTCGCGATCGGCGCCATCAGCTGTTCTTTGTCGCTGACCGGCTGCACAGGCCGTGGAAGCCAGTCGTCGGCGCGGAAGTCGGTGACGAGGTCCTCCTCGGGTGCTCCGGCGCCGATCCCGAAGGCACTGGCGACTTGGCTGCACCAGCACCCGAATCCTCTCGGAAGCGGTCGTGCAATGTCGGCTGACTGGGTCACGACGACTCATGGCCAGGCAGCAACGATCACGAGCGGCGGCGGAACGCCGAATCCGAGTGCGCTCGTATACCTCGTCGACTTCCATGGGAACTTCGTGTGGAATCACTCCTGTCCGCCAGGTGCACCGCAGTCCGCGTGCGTGAGTCGCGGCAAGGATGCTGTCTTGACACTCGATCCCGAGTCACTCGAGGTCATGGACTTCGGTGTGGAGGCGACGCCAGTCCACCTCGCAGACTTCGGCACAGTCGGCCACGTCACGTTGTGAGTTGGGCGCCAAGTGACATCATCGGTGCACGCTGGGGTGGTCAGGGGAGCCTCGCGGTCGGTGGGACCTCGTCCCCTTGTCGGCGGTGGTTCGGTGGCGCACCCTGAGGGTGCATGCCGCAGCAACCGCACCTCCCGCCGCGGTGGTTCATGCGCTGGTTCTGGCGTGGCCACCGCCTCCTCTACCGGGTGACCGGCGGCCGTCTCGGCCTGTGGCGGGCGACCCCCAACCGGTGGGGTGCGATGTGCGTCCATGGGATCGGGCGGCGCAGCGGCGCCGAGCGCCGCGTGATGGTCGGCTACTTCGTCGACGGCGAGAACCTCGTGGTGCTGGCGATGAACGGTTGGCGCGAGGGCGAGCCGCAGTGGTGGTTGAACCTGCAGGCGCACCCCGACGTGACGGTCGACGTCGCGGGCGGCTCGCGCCAAGTGACGGCGCGGGAAGCCGTGGGTGAGGAGCGCGACCGGCTGTGGGCCCGGTGGGCCGAGCTCGATCACGACCTCGACGGCTACGCGGCGCGGCGCTCCGGCGAGACCGCGGTGGTGGTGTTCGCACCGCGCACGAGATGGCCGCGGGTGAACGCGGCCGCGCGATCAGATGTCGATGATGTTGCCGCGGCGCCAGTCGGCGGTGACCGTCGAGAGGTCGATGCGGTCGATCGCGTCGACCCACTTGCGGGTGCGCGAGCGGAGCGCGTCCTCGCCGTCGCCGCCGAGCGAACGCAGGGCCCACTGCCGGCTGACGGCGCCGGCGTAGCGCGCGACGGGCACGTCGAAGCGGGGGCGGCGCGCCGGGTCGACGTAGATCGACATCGTGAGTGAGCGCACGAGCCCACGCTCGGGTGTGACGCCGGCCTCGCGCAGCTGAGCGATCAGGTAGCTGGCGAGCAGCTGGATCTCGCGGTAGCCGCGGCGACTGGTGTTCGACACCCGCAATGCCACCGGGATGGTGGCCGCGGTGATGCGCACGGCGCGCGCCGAGGGCAGCGGCACCTTGCCCGCGATCTTCCCGGACTTCGCGGCGGTGCGCAGCGCCTTCTGCGCGATGGGCGTGGCTGCGAGCACGAACGCGCCCATACCGGTGGGCGGCGCCTCGGGCCCGGTGCCGTGCGGTCCCTCGATCACGAGGCGCTCGAGCTCCTGCGGCGTCCGCACGTCGAACGGCTCGGAGAACACCTTGTCGAGGGTGGCGTCGAGCGCGCCGCGCACGCTGTCGACCGCGCGCTGCGGCAGCGCGCGGGCTTTGTCGAACGCGCTGTCCGCGTCAGGCACGACCGGCCTCCGCGGCGAGGGCAGGGGCGGGCGTGGGCGCGCCGCCACCCGGGCGGAGGCCGGCGATCAGCACGTCGAGCATCGCCTCGTAGCGCGTGACGGGGTCGTCGCCGCGCGGGTCGATGCCGATGAGCTCCAGCATCACCATGCCGTGCATCGCGCCCCACACGATCTCGGCGATCGCGCGACGGGTCGCCCTCGAAGTCGCCGGTGTCGATGCAGCGCTGCACCCGCGCGACGAGGAGCTCGAACGACTCCTTCGCGACGAGGTGGTTCTCGGGGCTGGGCTCGAAGCCGGGCACCGCTCCGCCGAACATCACCATGTAGTGCGTCGAGAAGTCGAGCGCGGTGCGGCGGTACTGGAGCGCGCACGCGCGGAAGTCGTCGAGCGACGAGGCGGTGGTGGGGAGCCCCTGCATCGCGGCGCACAGGTGCTCGAACCCCTCGGCGAAGAGCTCGTCGACCACGCCGTCCTTGCCGCCGAAGCGGCTGTAGAGGCCCATCGTGGAGCAGCCGGCGGCCGCGGCGATCCGCCGTACGCTGAGCGCGCCCGGGCCCTCCTCGGCCAACAGGTCGCTCGCGGCGCGCAGGATCGCGGCGCCGGTGTCGTCGGTGCGTCTCGCCATCACGACCGATTCTTCCCCTTCTCACCCCTCCCGCGACGCCAGTCGTGCGGGATTCCCGTCGGAATCGGGGTTGACACTGTTATAACGTAGTTGTAGATTGCACCGCAATAACAGTGTCACTCCCCGACACGGTAGCAACGACTCTCCCCCCGCAGGAGTTCCCATGACCCCGCTCTCCGGCGCCGAACGCATCCACAACCGCCGCTGGCTCACCCTCGCCGTCCTCTGCGTGAGCCTCCTGGTGATCGTGCTCGACAACACGATCGTCAACGTCGCCCTCCCCACGCTGGTGCGTGACCTGGGCACGAGCATCACCGACCTCCAGTGGGTGGTCGACGCCTACACACTCGTGTTCGCCGGTCTGCTGCTCACGATGGGCAGCCTCGGCGACCGCTTCGGGCGCCAGGGTGCGCTCCAGGTCGGCCTGCTGATCTTCGGCGCCGCCTCGGCGGCGGCCGCGTTCGCGGGAGGCGTCACCCCGCTCATCGCCGCCCGGGCCGTGATGGGCATCGGCGCCGCGCTGATCATGCCGGCGACGCTGTCGATCCTCATCAACGTGTTCACCGACGCGCGCGAACGCGCGGTCGCCATCGGCATCTGGTCGGCGGTGGCCGGCCTCGCGGTCGCGCTCGGCCCCGTGAGCGGCGGCTTCCTGCTCGAGCACTTCTGGTGGGGTTCGGTGTTCCTCGTGAACATCCCGATCGTGCTCGGTGCGATGATCGCCGGGAAGTTCCTCGTGCCCACGTCGCGCAACCCCGAGCACCCGCCGATCGACTGGGTGGGCGCGCTGCTGTCGATCGTCGGTCTCGGCGCGCTGGTGGCGTCGATCATCGAGGCGCCCACCAACGGATGGACCAGCCCGGTCATCCTCATGGGGTTCGCGCTCGCATTGGTGGGCATCGTCGGCTTCGTCCTGTGGGAGCTGCACGCGAAGGAGCCGATGCTCGACGTGCGCTTCTTCCGCAACGCGCGCTTCACGTCGGCCACGTTGACCATCTCGATCACGTTCTTCGCGCTCTTCGGGTTCATCTTCCTCGCCACGCAATACCTGCAGTTCGTGCTCGGGTACACCGCGTTCGAGGCGGGCCTGCGCACGCTGCCGTACGCGGCGGCGATGATGGTCGCCGCGCCGCTGTCGTCGAAGGCGGTCGATTGGCTGGGCACCAAGCGCGTCGTCGTGGTCGGCATGCTGCTGTTCGCGTCGGGCCTGGTGGTCGCCGCGAGCATCACCATGAGCTCCGGCTACCCGCGTGTCGGCATCGCGATGATCCTCATGGGCATCGGCATGGGCCTCTCCATGCCGCCCGCGACCGAATCGATCATGGGCTCGCTGCCGAAGGAGCACGCCGGCGTGGGTTCCGCAGTGAACGACACCAGCCGGGAGATCGGTGGTGCGCTCGGCGTCGCGGTGCTCGGCAGCATGCTCACGTCGATGTACACCACGCAGCTCAACGCGAAGCTGCCGGCCTCCGTGCCCGACCAGGTGCGCGAGGCGGCCGACCAGTCGGTGGGCGCGGCGCTCGAGGTGAGCAAGCGTCTCGGCGACGTCGGCGCCCCGCTCGCCGGCTTCGCCCGTGAAGCCTTCGTGTACGCGATGGTGCGCGGCGCGCTGGTGACGGCCGCGGTCGCGGTCGTGGGCGCGCTGCTCGCGTGGCGCTTCCTGCCGGCCCGCGCCGACGAAGTCGACACCGACACGGACACGGGCGACGAGCTCGACCTCGCGGCCGAGCTCGTCGACGGTGTCGAACTGGCCGAGATCTAGCTCAGGCCCAGACCGATCGGGCAGCTCACGCCGGTGCCGCCGAGGCCGCAGTACCCGTTGGGGTTCTTGGCGAGATACTGCTGGTGGTACTCCTCGGCATAGAAGAAGGGACCGGCCTCGGCGATCTCGGTGGTGATGTCGCCGTAGCCGGCGCCCGCGAGCGTCTCCTGGTACATGTCGCGTGAGCGCTCGGCCGCGGCGCGCTGCTCCTCACCGGCCCAGTAGATGCCGGAGCGGTACTGCGTGCCGACGTCGTTGCCCTGGCGCATCCCCTGCGTGGGGTTGTGCTTCTCCCAGAACACCTTGAGCAGGCCGTCGTAGGAGATCACCTGCGGGTCGAACACCACGAGCACGGCTTCCGTGTGCCCGGTGCGACCGGAGCACACCTCTTCGTAGGTGGGGTTCGGCGTGTAACCCGCGGTGTACCCCACCGCGGTGCTGTAGACGCCCTCGGTCTCCCAGAACGCGCGCTCCGCGCCCCAGAAGCACCCGAGTGCGAAGACGGCGGTCTCCATGCCGTCGGGGAAGGGCGGCGCCAGCGGGTGACCGGAGACGTTGTGCGTCATCGGCACCGGCATGGGCGCGCTGCGGCCCTTCGAGCGCGTCGTCGGGGGCGATCATCTCGCTCTTGTGGCCGTTTCCGAACAGGCCCATGGGTCTTCTCCTCCTGTGGGTGGAGCGTCCCAACCCTGCCACAAGCGGGGGTGTTCCCGGCAGGCCCGAATCGTCGGGCGGCCGCGAATCGTCAAGCGGCCTTGGCGTGGGCCTTCGAATGCTGGTGCTTGTGCTTCTTCGCCTGCTTGGTCTTCTTGGCCTTCTTGTGCTTCTTCGCCTTGTGCTTCTTGTGCTGCTTCTTCGACGACTTCTTCTCGTGCCTGGCGGGCTCGGCGGGCTGCTCGGGCACCAGGGCCACGAGGTGCTGCACGCGGTCGCGCAGCTCCCGGATGTCGCCCATCAGGGAGTCGAGCTGCTGCTCGAGGTCCTCGGGCTCGAAGAGCACACGACCGGGCGCGGCCGGGTCGGGATCGACCGGCGCGAGCGAGTCGAGGACGTCACCGAGACTGCGCCCCAGCCCGGACTGTCGCTCCATTGTTGCTGCACCTCGGGGGGATCCACGCGGAGAGAGCGTGAGGGGGATTCCTGCCGTCCAAGACGCTAGGGCAGCCGCGTGCGCGGAGCGCGCACCCTCGTGAGGTAACATGGCCCCAATCCCGCTGCGCAGGTTTGATTGCGCGCGGGTCTTGCAGTGGGTCAGCGTGCTCTCTCGCAGCTCCGGATCTCCGGATCGGCGTCACGGGGTTCGTCAACCCTCGTGAGTCGATCGCTCCACCACGTACCGACGTGGGGAGCCACCACAACGGAGTCATCCAACCCATGTCCGACCAATTCGCCGATCTCGGCGTGCCCGCCGACGTCGTCGGCACCCTTCACGCGCGCGGCATCGAGTCCGCGTTCCCCATCCAGGAAATGACCATCCCCGACGCGCTCGCGGGACGCGACCTCTGCGGCCGCGCCCCCACGGGCTCGGGCAAGACGATCGCGTTCGGCGTGCCGCTCGCGGTCCTGGTCAAGAAGGCCAAGCCGCGCCAGCCGCGCGGTCTGGTCCTCGTGCCCACCCGCGAGCTGGCCGCGCAGGTGTGCGGTGAGCTCGAGTGGCTCGGTCGCTCGCGCAAGCTGCGCGTCGCTGCGGTCTACGGCGGTGCCGGCTTCGGCAAGCAGCTGGCGGCGCTCCGGAAGGGCGTCGACGTGCTCGTCGCCTGCCCCGGTCGGCTGAAGGACCTGCTCGAGCGCAAGGAGCTCAAGCTCGACGCGGTGGAGCTCGTCGTGGTCGACGAGGCCGACCGCATGGCCGACATGGGCTTCCTGCCCGAGGTGCGCGCCCTGCTCGACCTCACGTCGCCCGATCGCCAGACGCTCCTCTTCTCGGCCACGCTCGACGGTGCGGTCGACGCGCTGGTGCGCGAGTACCAGCACGACCCGGTCGTGCACCGTCTGCCCGAGGCCGACGTGTCGATGCTCACGCACCTGTTCTGGAAGGTCGACAAGAACGATCGCGTCGAGGTGACCGCCGACATCGCTCGCGCGGCCGGCCCGACGATCGTGTTCTGCCGCACCAAGCACGGCGCCGAGGCGCTGGCCAAGAAGCTCGAGCAGCGCCGGGTGCAGGCCACCGCGATCCACGGCAACCGCACGCAGGGTCAGCGTGAGCGCGCCCTCGACTCGTTCGCGCGCGGCAAGGTCGACGTGCTCGTCGCCACCGACGTCGCCGCGCGCGGCATCCACGTCGACGGGGTCGCGTGCGTCGTGCACCACGACCCGCCGGCCGACTTCAAGGACTACACGCACCGCTCCGGCCGCACCGCGTGCGGGCGCCGAGGGCATCGTCGTGTCGCTGGTGCAGCCCGACCAGAAGCGCGCGGTCAGCCGCTTCCAGCACGAGCTCGGCCAGTCCAAGCACCTCTCACCCGTGCAGCTCGGCGTGCTCACCGGCGACGCGCCGGTCGCCGTCGACGAGCGGCCCTCGAAGCACGACCGTTCGGCCAGGGGCGAGCGGGCGCGCGACGACCGTCCGGTCAAGGTCGACCGTCCCGGCAAGCACGGCAAGAAGGACCACGTCTCCAAGCACATGGAGAAGAAGCTGCAGGAGTCTGCTCGCGAAGAGAGCGACGAGAACCCGCCCGGGTTCCGTCCCAAGTTCGCGGAGGAGCCCAGCCCCGCACGTGGCGGGATGCCGCGCGGTGTCGTGAAGTGGTTCGACACCAAGAAGGGCTTCGGTTTCATCGAGACCCGCCCGCAGCCCGGCGACAAGGACGTCTTCGTGCACTTCTCGGACATCGAGGGTGGCGGCTTCCGCAACCTCGAGGAGGGCCAGCACGTGGAGTTCGAGGTGATCACCAACGACCGCGGCCTCGTCGCGCGCAAGGTGCGCGTCGTGGAGGCAGCCGCCTGAGTGTCGCCATTCCCGTTTGGCGTCGATCGAGCCTCCATCTCGGGGCCGATTGACGCCAGACGGTTCAGGCGCGCAACTCGGCGGCGAGCAACTCGTACGACCGGAGGCGCGTCGCGGCGTCGGGTGCCATCGTGAGCACCATCACCTCGTCGGCCTGGGCGCTCGCCGCGAGGTCGCGCACCTGTTCCGCCACCGTGCCCGCGTCGCCCACGAGGTGGCGCGCGCGGTTGGCGCGGCGCATCGCCTCCTCAGCCGGCGTGTACTCGTAGGCCAGCGCTTCCTCGAACGTGGGTGACGGCCCGCGCTTGCCCTGGCCGATGCGCAACCACGCGAGGTCGAGCGGCGCGGCGAGGTGCTCCGCCTCCGCCGCGGTGTCCGCACACAACGCGGAGATGCCGAGGATGGCGTAGGGCTCGGTCCCGAACTCGCCGGGCTGGAAGGCGTCGCGGTAGGCCCGCAACATCTGCGCGGCCGGGCTCGGGTTGATGTGCCGCGGCGAACGCGAAGCCGAGCCCGAGCTGCGCGTCTGACGTTCGCGCTGTAGTCGCTCGACCCGAGCAGGAACAGCGGTGGCGTGTCGACGCCTGCAGGCGCGGCCTGCACGCTGCGGAACGGGTGCTGCTCGGGGAAGTCGTCCTCGAAGAAGGCGAGCAGCTCGCCGAGCAGCTGCGGGAACTGATCGGTGGTGACCGCCTCACGCGAGCGGCGCAGCGCGAGCGCGGTGGTGAGGTCGGTGCCGGGCGCGCGGCCGATGCCGAGGTCGATGCGGTCGGGGAACAGCGCACCGAGGGTGCGGAACGTCTCCGCGACCTTCAACGGGCTGTGGTTCGGCAGCATGATCCCGCCGGAGCCCACCCGGATCGTCGACGTGGCGTTCGCGACGTGGGTGATGAGCACCTCGGGTGCCGAGCTGGCGATGCCCGCGGTGTTGTGGTGCTCCGCGAGCCAGTACCGACGGAACCCGAGGGCCTCCACCGCCCGTGCGAGGTCGACGGTCTCGGCCAGGGCCTGCGACGCGGTCTCGCCGGCGCGCACCGGGCACACGTCGAGCACCGACAGGGGAACGGGAGCGGCCATGCACCCACGGTACGCTCGGGCGATGGGCCGGCTCCGCACGATCATCCGCGTGCGCGCCGCCGTCGCCCTGCTGTTCGGCCTCGGTGGCCTCGTGGTGATCGCCACCGGCGAGACGGTGTTCGGCCTCTTGATGCTGGCGTTCGCCGTCACCAACGCGGTGCTCGTGGTGGTCGTGGTCCGGCGGGCCCGCGCGGCGGGAGATCCCGACCTGACGTGAACGCGGCGATCGACGCCCCGGAACCGCCCGATCCCACGCGGGTGATCACCCGCCGCGCCGTGGCGATCGCGATCGACGCGCTCCTCATCACCCTGCTGCCGGTGCTGACCGTGCTCGTCGTCGGGCACGCCACGACGGTGCACGCCTGCCCGGACCGCTTGCCGAAGGGGCACACCTGTGTGGCCTGGCGCGGGAACGGCGTGATGGTGGAGAACGGGTCGGTCCTGCTCTTCGCCGGTTGCTTCCTGGTGCTGTACGTCGTCGTGTTCGTGGTGGTGCAGGGCCGTACGGGCGCATCGCCGGGTAAGGCGCTGCTCGGGGTGCGGGTGATCGACGCGCACGGAGCCAAGCCCGGCTTCGCCCGGTCGGCGGTGCGGGCGCTGGCCTGGGTGGTCGACGGGATCTCGCTCCTCGTGCCGATCGCGCTCTGGAGCGCCTGGTTCACCCCCGGTCACCGGCGGGTCGGCGACCTCCTGGCGGGCACGTTCGTGGTGCGCCACCGCTCTTCGGATCCGGCGGCGGAGCACACGATCAGTGGTTAATCTGCTACCTGGAGTGGTCGATTGTCATCGGAGAGGGCCAGGCCGGCCCCGGGCCGGGCAGGGAACGGAGCACCGACGTGAAGCGCGTCGCAAGCGGCGTGGTGGAGGACGGGGACTCGGAGCATCCGTCCGACCCTGCGCCCCAGCACGTGTGGCGATGGTGCCGCTGGACCCGGTGGCCCCTGAGTCCCGCGATCGTCGCGGTGGCCGCCCTCACCGTGGCCTTCGACGGGACCACCGCCTGGTTCGACGTCACCCTCGGGCACCTCGGCCGCGTACCGGTGTCGCCCACGCTGCCGCTCGAGGTCCTGCTCGTCGCCATGATCGGCTTCCGCCGCCTCGGTCTCGACCGGTCGAACATCTGGGCGTGGCGGGAGTTCCTCGGTGTCTCGACCGCGGTGATCCTCTTCGGCGTGTACGAGTACGCCGAGCACGTGGGCGGGTTCGCGGAGGGCTTCGGGCTCGTGCTCGCGGCGTTCGACGAGGAGATGGTGTACCGGCTCGCGATCCTCGTGCTCGTGGGTTCGTTCTGCGCCAAGGTCTCCGGTCACAACTGGCGTCACACCGAGGACTGGGGCGTCGGGCCCGGTGTGATCGCGGTGTTCGCGTCCGGCTTCGTGTTCGCGCTGCTGCCCGGCCACGTCGCGCAGATGACCGACTCGCTGCACGCGCTGCCGTTCGTGGCCCTCGGGATCGTGCTCGGATACGCGGTCCTGCGCACCGGCGCGATCCTGCCCGCCGCCCTGGTGCACGCGTTGCTGAACCTCGCCACCATTGCCGCCTGGCAGGGTCAGATCTCCATGCCGCTGCGCACCGCGCTCGCGGCCTCGGCGCTGATCGCCCTGCTGCTCGGGACGATCGTCGCGGGCCGCCGGCTGGGCATCTACCGGAAGATGCCGGTGCCCGAAGCGGTTGCACCGGTCTGACCGCCCTTGCTGGACTGCGGTTCCCGATCCGCCCCTCGTTCGTCGACCGGAGGCCCCCCATGTTGGACGCACGTGTGCGCGAGCTCGCGCAGGCACCGAACTTCGCGGTCACCACGACCGTCAACCCCGACGGCAGCATGCAGTCGCTGGTCACGTGGGTCGACGCCGACGACGAGTTCCTCTACGTGAACACCGAGATCGAGCGTCAACGCGCCCGCAACGTGGCGCGCGACCCCCGCATCACCGTGCTGATCTTCGATGGCGACAGCTGGTGGGGTGGCGTCGAGGTGCGCGGGCGGGTCGTCGAGATCATCCGCGGGCCCGAGGCGCGCGAGCACATCGACACCGTCGCACGGAAGTACACGGGTGAGCCCTACGCGAACCCGATCGGGTCCGAGCGCGTGAAGCTCAAGATCGCGCCGGACCGTCAGAGGGTCTGACCGTCCCGGTCGGTCTCGCGGGTTAGCGTGCGATCGTGTTGTTCACCGGTTCACCCGAAGCGGTCGACGCGGTGCTGCGAGCCATGCGGCTCGTCGCGACGGGCGACGGTCGTCATCCGCTCTCCGCCGTCGCTCGCGACGCGATCTTCCACGCGCACACGACGGTGTTCGGTGGCTCGGGCGCGCTCGACGTCGACGGCCTGCCGCCGATCCCGGGCGACGAGCTCGCGGGCACGGTTGCACCGGGTGCGCGCGAGCGGGCCGGCGAGATCCTGGCGGTGACGGCCGTGGTCGACGGTGTCGTCGACCCCGCGCGCCTCGACACCGCGCAGGCGTTCGCCGCGGCGATGGGGCTCGACGAGCCGTTCCTGCGCGACCTGCGGGCGATCGAGGTGGGCGACCTCGCCGCCGCCCGGTCCGACATCGTCGCCCGCAACATCCACAGCTTCACCGGGCAGTGGATGGGCGACGACATCGACGGCTGGCTGATGCCCTACCGCGACGCCCCCGACGAAGCGCTGCACGCACGCTACGAAGGTCTCGCCGCGTGCGCGCCGGGCACGTTCGGTCACGAGTTCCGCGAGTTCTACGTGAAGAACCGGTTCGACTACCCGGGGCGGCCCGACTCCGCGAACGAGGCGTTCACCACGCCTCACGACTCGGCGCACGTGCTGTCGGGGTACGACACGTCGTTGCAGGGCGAGTTGCTCGTGTCCACGTTCACCGCGGGTATGCACCCCGACGACGCGATGACCGCGCACGTGCTGCCGGTGATCCTGAGCTGGCACCTCGGCATCGAGCTCGCGGAATTCGCGGGTTCGGCCACGGGGAAGCTCGACGCGCGGAAGTTCTGGATCGCGTGGGACCGCGGCGACCGCACGCTCCGCGACACGCTGAGCCCCGACTGGGACTTCTGGGAGCACGTGCACCACCCGCTCGACGAGGTGCGCGCCATCATGGGCGTGCCGCCGCTCCGGCCCGACGACGCGGCCGACGGCCACTACCCCGACTGGTACACGCCCAGCGCCTGAGGAGGGCCGTGCCCGAGGAGACGCCCGACCCGCGCCCGAGGGGATTCCGGGTGATCGACGTCGACCACGTCGTGCTGAACGTCGCCGACGCGGAGCGGTCACTCGCGTTCTACGTGGGTGAGCTCGGGCTCGCGCCGGTGCGGGTCGAGGAGTGGCGACGCGGCGAGGTGCCGTTCCCCTCGGTGCGGGTCACGCCCACCTTCATCGTCGACCTGCTCGAAACCGCGCGCACCGGGGTCAACCAGGACCACCTGTGCCTCGTTGTCGCCCCAGTCGATCTCGAAGCCGTGGCGGCGAGTGGCCGCTTCACGGTGGTCGACGGCCCGGCCCCGCGCTTCGGCGCGCAGGGGATGGGCACGTCGCTCTACGTGCTCGACCCCGACGGCAACACCGTCGAACTGCGTCATTACTGAGCTACCGTGCCGCCATGGCCCTTCAACCCGGTGACGTCGTCGACGACTTCGAACTGCCCGACGAGACGGGCACGCCGCGCCGCCTGAGCACACTGCTCGAGCAAGGACCGGTCGTGCTGTTCTTCTACCCGGCGGCGATGACGACCGGGTGCACGAAGGAGAGCTGCCACTTCCGTGACCTCGCGTCCGAGTTCGCGGCAGCCGGCGGGCAGCGCGTCGGCATCAGCCGTGACACGGTCGAGAAGCAGGCGCAGTTCTCTGGGAAGCACGGCTTCGACTACCCGCTGCTGTCGGACCCCGACGGCACCGTGGCGCGGCTCTTCGACGTCGCCCGCAAGAAGGGCCCGCCGCAACGCGCGACCTTCGTGATCGACCGCGACCGGCGCATCGTCGAAGTGGTCAAGAGCGAGATCCGGATGAACGTGCACGCCGACCGCGCGCTCGACGCGCTCCGCTCGCTCCAGGCCTGAGCGCGCTCAGCCTTCCTTCACCACCGCGTACCAGACGCGCTCCGAGACCACGTGGGTCAGGTCGGCGATGTGGAGCATCCGGTGGTAGAGCTCGCGGTACACGATCACCACGCGCAGGTCGTCGCGCTCCATCAGCGCCGACATCGCGGCCCGGTAGGTCTTCTCCACGCGCCGCTGGCTCTTGATCGCGAGGTCGGCGTCGACGGTGGGATCGCCTTCCTTGGTGGTGAGCCGTGAGAACGCGTCCGCGAGGTGTTCCACCGACTCGGCAAGGAAGCCGGCCATCTCCCGGGTGGGCAGGTCGGGTTCGGTCCCTACCTTCTCGGCCTCGCGCACGAGGTCCTTCGCCGCGTTGAGCACCTCGTCGAGGTCGGCGGACAGCGAGTAGAGGTCCTCGGCGTCGATCGGCGGAGAGAACGCGTCGCGCAGCTTGCGCCACAGCTCGCGCTTCTTGTCGTCGGCCCGGTGCTCGCAGTCGCGCACCGCGTCGGCGCCGGTGGCGTCGCCGCCGGCCCACCGCACCAGCGCGCGCATGCCCTCCACGGTGATGGCAGCCTGCTCCTGCAACATGCCGAACAGGTCGGGGTTCTCGGGCAGGAACCAGCGCTTCGTACTCACGTGAGCCACCTCCAGGGCAGCAGGGCGACGGCGGCGAACAACGCCGCCGCGGGGATCGTGATCAACCAGGCCAGCAGCATCGTGCGCACCAGCGGCCAGTGGATGTGACGCCAGCGTCGTCGTCCACCGCCGACACCGACCACCGACGACGCCACCACCTGCGAGGTGCTCACCGGCGCGCCGATGAACGACGCGCCGAGCAGGACCCCGGTGGACGCGGTCTGGCTGGCGAGGGAATCGAGGGGGCGCAGGCGGATGATCCGGCGCCCGAGCGTCCGGATGATCGGCCAGCCGCCGAAGGCGGTGCCGAGGGTGAGCGCGAGGCCGCACGCGAAGAGGACCCAGAGGGCGGCGCGAAGTGCGACGTCTCACCGGCCGCGAACAGGAGCAGGGCCACGATGCCCACCGACTTCTGCGCGTCGTTGGCGCCGTGGCTGATGGCGAGCCCGCCCGACATCAGCCACTGGCCCCCGCGCACCGGGCCGCGCCGCCTCGGGTCGCGCCCGACGCGGCCGCGCGAGCGGCTCGGTTCACGAGCACGCCGGCCACGAAGCCGAAGACGGGGGCGAGCGGAGCACGCCGAGGATGCCGAACACTCCCACCGGCTTGATGCCGTCGAAGCCGCCCCAGTTCACCGCGCCGGTCCCACCCTGCGCGATCGCCGCGCCCACGAGGCCCCCGAGCAACGCATGACTCGAGCTCGACGGGAGGCCCTTCCACCAGGTGATGCCGTTCCAGAGCACCGCGCCGGTGAGCGCGGCACCGAGCACGTACACCATCTGCTCGGACGGCACGACGACAACGCCGGCCACGGTGTCGGCCACCGCGGACCCGAGCAGCAGCGGGCCGATGATGTTGCCCGCCGCCGCCAGGGTCACCGCGGCCAGCGGAGTGGCGGCGCGCGTCACGACCAGGGTCGCAATCGCGTCGGACGCGTCGTGGATGCCGTTGGTGAAGGCGAACGCCAGCGCCACCGCGATCGCGGCGACGAGGCCGGCGCTCATCGCGGATCAGCCCTCGTCGGGCTCGATCACCGCGACGTCCTCTTCGATGGCGACGAGGTCGCCGTCCTCGTCGGCGACCGAGATCACCTCGTCGACGACGATCGTGCCGTCGGGCGATTCCGCGGCGATGGTCTCGTCGGTGGCGAGCACGTTGCCGTCGGCGTCGACCACGGCCCGGAGGTCGTCGACGACGACGGTGCCGTCGTCACCCACCACCGTGGTGATGACCTCGATCTCCTCGAGCTCCTCGGGGTTTTCGTTCTCGCCGATCACGGTGGTCTCCGTTCGTTGCCCGGCCGGGCGGGGGTGTCCGGCCGGTGGTCGGGGGGACAGTCTGCCATGGCTACGCTCGCCCTCGTGCTGCTGCCTCGCTCGCGCCCCGGATCCGCGGAGGAGCCGCGCTCCCACGTGCTCGCGCAGATCGTCGTGTGGCTCGAGCTGTTCTACGACCTCGTGTTCGTCGCGGCGATCCTCGTGCTCAGCACCGCGGTGTCGCACGTGGCCGACGCCACCCGGGTGTTGTGGCTGGTCGGCGTGTTCGTGGGGCTCTGGTGGATCTGGTTCTCCACCACCCTCTACATGAATCGGTACCACAGCAGCGATGTCGTCCACCGGGTGCTCCTGCTCGCGCAGATGCTGGTGGTGGCGCTCGTGTCGCTGGAGGCGGGCGCGGGGGTGCGCCACGACCAGGACTGGCTCGGTGCCACGTTCAGCGTCCTCATCCTGCTCGTGGCCGCGATGTACTGGCACGCGAGTCGCACGGCGGCCGAGCACCGCCCCTTCGCCCGCAGCATGGCGCGGCTCCACGGGCTGTCGGGCCTGCTGCTGCTGCTGAGCGTGCCGTTCTCGGAGACGGTGCAGCTGATCCTCACCGCGGTGGCGTTCGCGATGCTGCTCGTGCCGGCAGTGGTGCGCGCGGCGCGGCCCGCCGACTTCCCAGCGCTCGACCAGCACCACCTCGTGCACCGGATGGGCGAGTTCACGATCATCGTGTGCGGCGAGTCGTTCGTGAAGGTGGCCATCGTCTCGAGCGGCGCGCTCGAGGGCATCAACGCGGTGACGCTCACGTTCCAGTTCGTGCTCACGTTCGCCCTGTGGGCGTCGTACTTCGAGGACATCCCGCACGCGGGCATCGAGGACTCCCGGCTCGGGCCCTGGGTTGCGTTCCATCTGCTCGCACAGCTCTGCATCGCGGGCGTCGCGATCGTGGTGTCGAAGCTCGTCGACTTCGGGCTGCTCTCGCACCTCTCCGACGTCGAAATTCTCGAGGTCACGCTGCTGCTCGCGGGCTTCTACGCGTCGATGGCGGTGATCGGTTGGTGCACTCGGCGTCGCCCTCGGGCGCCGCTCCTGCGCCTCCGCGTGCTCACCGCCGTCGTGGTGCTGATGGTCGGCGCCGCCTCGTGGCTCATCCCGTTCGTGCATCTCACGGAGACGGTTGTCGCGTTCACCGCGATCGCGATCGCGCACGCCTTCCTCGTCGCCCGGCTCCGGCCCGGCACCCTGGTGCTCCCCGAGGACGAGCGGGGGATGGACCTCGCGTCCGACGGCTGACGCTGGCAAGGTGCGTCGCTGCCCAAGGCGCGTCGTCGCGCGAGGCCGGCGCGCGAGGGCCGCGCTACACCGAGTGGAGCGGACGAGCGGTGGCGAGGCAGTGCACCATCATGCGGTCGTCGTCGCCGGCGTCGGTGACGTCGACCCAGAGGTGGCTGCTGCCGTCGTCGCTGCGCAGGATGCGCGCGGTGGCGCAGGCGGGCCCGACGCGCAGCCCGCTGAGGTAGCGCAGATCCATGCCCGTCACCACGTGATCGCCGGCCGGATCGAGGCCGTCGCCGAGCGCCGATTCGCAGGCGCGCTCCACGAGCAGTGCCACGATGCCGCCCTGCACGGTGGTGCCGTTGGACACGTGGGGCTGCAACGTGACCTCGACGCGGCCCGGCGCGCGGGTGATGATCCCCGCGCGATCGGCGATGGGCTCGGGGAGGTCCTGGGTGGGTGAGAACATCGGGTTGTCGGCGGTCGGGGTGGACCAGTGTTCGCCCAGGGGCTCCGCCGTGGTGAAGAAGGTCGCGACGCACACCGCGTAGGGGTCGTCCTCACCCACGGCCGTGAACCAGCATTCGCCCACGATGACGCGTTTGCCGACCTTCACCAGCTTCGCCTCCATCATGAGGTCGGCGACGGCCGGGGTGCGGAACACGTGCATGCTCAGGTCGAGGGTGGGGGCCGGGAACGTGAACCGGAGCGCGGCCGGGAAGCCGATCGCGATGTCGGCGTAGGTCGCCAGCATGCTCGGCCGCGGGATGACGGTGCCGGGCACGCACAGGTTGGGCTGCACCGTCGCGCTCCCCACGAAGCGGTCGTCGGGCAGCACCTCGAAGTCGAAACCGAGCTGGCTGAAGAAGTGCGGGTGGTCGGTCATCGTGGGCTCCGGGTGGTGACGAATGCGTGGGCGACGAGGCGGTCGTCGTCGCCGGCGTCGACGACGGTGCACCACAGGTGCCCGCCGCCCTCGTCGTCGCGCAACGCGGTCGCTTCCACGCACGCCGGGCCCACGCGCACCGCGCTCAGGTAGCGCACGTCGAGGCCGGTCACCACGTGGGCGGCGCCCTGGTCCCTGGTGCCCGGGTCGGAGGCGGCGAGCGCGGATTCGCACGCGCGCTCGATCAACAACGAGAGGATGCCGCCCTGCACGGTGCCCCGTCCGTTCGACACGTGGGGTTCGTGCGGGAGTTCGAGCACGCCCGCCGCGACCGGCGTCACGCGCAGGCGCGCGTCGAGGGGTTCGTCGATCGCCGACGCCGGGGTGAACGGGGGGTCGTCGGCGGTCGGCATCGTGAAGATCACGGGGTCTGGACCGTCGGCCGGCGGGTCGCCCGCGACCATGTAGGTGGCCACCGAGACGCCGAACGGCTCGGCGTCGCCCGCCGCGGTGCACCACGTCTCCAGCACGGCGATGCGGCGCCCGGCGCGCAGCGGCCGGCACGTGTAGTCGACGGTGCGCGACGTGGGCGTGCGGAACACGTGCATGCTGAGGTCGACGGTGAAGGCCATCGCCCCGAGCGCGTGGATGCCCACGTAGCCGGCCGCGTTGTCGGCCACGACTGCGAGCGCGGCGGTGCGCGGCGTCTCGGTGCCCGGCCGGCACAGTTGCTCGTCGAATGTGGCCCGGCCCGTCATGCCGGTGGCGTCCAGGTCCCACTCCACCCCGAAGTGGGTGAGGAAGTGCGGCGGCGCGGGAGCGGCGGTCATGCGGATCCGCCGGGTGGCGGCACGGCACGGGTCGTCGCGAACGCGTGCACGCACGGGCGGTCGCCGTCGCCGGCGTCGACGATCTCCACCCAGCAGTGTGTGCCGACGTCGTCGCTGCGCAACGCGGTGCCGGTGGCACGCGCGGGGCCGACCCGGGGGCTGGACAGGTAGCGCACGTCGAGCCCGGTCACCACGTGGTCGCGGCCGTCGGCTCCAGCGAGTGACACCACGCAGGCCTCCTCGGCGAGCAGGGCCAGCATCCCGCCGTGCAGCGTCCCGATCCCGTTGATCACGTGCGGTGCGGGGGCGAGCTCCACGGTGTCGTCGCCGACCGCGCGGATGCCGGCGCGCACTGCGATGGGCTCGTCGAGCGGCGCGGTGGGTTTCGCCCGGCGGCGCTTGGCGTAGTCGAGGTCGAAGGTGGTCTCCGCCGGGTCGCCCATCGCCATGTGCGACGCCACCGCGGTGGCGAACGGGTCGGTCTCGCCCTCGCAGGTGAACCAGGTCTCGGCCACCGAGATGCTGCGGCCCTTCCGCAGGTAGCGGCTCTCGAGGTGCAGCACCGGCGACACCGGCCGCCGGAACACGTGCACGCTCAGATCGACGGTGGGCGCCGGGGTGCCGAACCCGACCGAGCACATGAAGCCGCCGAGGTTGTCGGCGTACATCGCGAGCACGCCGGCGCGCGGGAGCAGCGACCCGGGGACCCGCAGGTGCTGCTGGACCTCGGCGCGCGCGGTGAACGAGCCGTCGCCCGACTCCCAGCGGAAGTCGAGGTGCTCGGAGAAGTGCGGCAGGTCGTGCGGGGGTGTGGCGTCGCTCACGAGGAGCGGATCATCACACGTCGGGCACGGTGTACGGGAACTTGGCGGACACGCCGCCGTCGACCGTGAGCACCTGGCCGTTGACATACCCGGCGAGGTCCGACGACAGGAAGAGCAGGGCCGAGGCGATGTCGGCCGGGAGGGCGACGCGCCGCAGCGGCGCGTTCTCCTCGTTGTGCTTGCGGCCTGCCTCACCGAGGTACCCGGACACGCGCGGCGTCCACACGACCCCCGGGGCGACCGCGTTCACGCGGATGCCGAAGGGACCGAGCTCCACCGCGCCGCTGCGCACCAGCGACATGAGCCCCGCCTTGGCCGCGCCGTAGGCCGCGTGCTCGGGCGCGCCGGTGAGGCCCGACACCGAGGCGACGAACGTGAGCGTTCCGCCGTGCTCCTTCATGGCGCGCCCGCCGAGCTGCATGGCGAGGAAGGCGTGGCGCAGGCAGATGTCGAAGTGCCAGTTCCAGAGGTCGTCGGTGAGGTCGACGATGTCGCAGTACTGCGCCATGCCGATGATGTCGACCACGCCGTCGATGCGGCCGAGCGCGCCCGCAGCCTCGCCGAAGAGCCGCTCGGCGTCCTCGCGCGAGGTCGCGTCGCCGGAGGCGGCGGCGCCACCCGTCTCCGCAGCGATCTCGGCGGCGAGGTCGGGGTCCTTGTCGACGAGGAACACGTTCGCGCCGAGCGACGAGAACGCGTGGCTGGCCTGGCGACCGATGCCCTGGCCTGCGCCGAGGATCACGAAGCCGCGACCGTCGAGGCGCAGGCGCGCGGCGTAGTCGGGGACTTCGGTGTCGTCGGTGCTGGTCATGGCATCACCACTCCTCCATTGGGCCGCAGGACCTGTCCGGTCACGAAGCGCGCGGCGTCGGTTGCGAGATAGAGCACACAGTCGGCGATGTCCTGCGGCTCGCCGGTGACGTTCATCGGCGACTGCGCGGCGCGCACGCCGAGCATGTGCTTGCGGGCCTCCGGGTCGACGTTGCCGGCGGAGTCGGTCCAGTGGATGGAGACCATCGGCGTGTCGATGAAGCCGGGTGCGACCGCGTTCACCCGCACGCCGGCCGGGCCGAGCTCGACCGCGGCGGTCTTCGTGAGGTGCATGACCGCGGCCTTGGTGAGGCCGTACACCGCGATGTTCGGGCTGGGCATGTCGCCGCCCGCCGACGCGATGTTGACGATCGAGCCGGAGCCCTGCTTCGCCATCTGCCGGCCGGCCGCCGCGGTGCCCCAGAACACACCGCGCAGGTTCACGCCCACCACGGTGTCGAAGTGCTCCTCGTCGATCTCGACGAACGGCTGGTAGCGCAGCACGCCGTGCGAGTTCACCCACACGTCGATGCTGCCGTGGTCGGCGACGACGTGCGTGGCGAGCGCGTCGACCTGCGCCTTGTCGGCGATGTCGACGGTGGCGGTCGCGACCGTCGCGTCAGGGCACGCGGCCCGCACCCCCGCGGCGGCGCCGTCGAGGTCGGCACCGTCGCGGTCGACGAGCACCACGCTGGCACCGACGGCGGCGAGCTCGAGCGCGACCTGGCGCCCGATGCCACCGGCGCCACCGGTGACCACGCCCACCTTGCCGTCGAGGCGGAAGCGGGGGAGCGGGTCGGCGGACGGGGCGGCCACGGCCTCCGCGGCCTCCGCAGCCTCCGCAGCCTCCGCGTCGCGCTGGGCCTGGTACCGGAGCTGGGAGATGAGATCCATGGCTGCTTCCTGCGCGGTGGTTACGCGGTGACGGTCGCGGTGGCGTCGACGCGGTGGCCGCGCGCCTCGAGCTTCGGGATCACCTGCGTGCCGAGGAGCTCGAGGTTCCGCATGACCTTCTCGTGAGGCAGCATGCCGAACTGCACGTAGCAGAGCAGCTGGTCGACGCCGGCTTCCTCGTAGCGCAGGATCTTCTCGAGGCACTGCTCGGGCGTCCCGATGATGATCATGTCCTCGTCGGTGTACTTGGCGACGTCGATCTTCCCGGCGAGCTGGTCCGCGAGCAGCGGGAACACCGCGTCCTGCTCCTCCTTGCTGAGGTTGGGCAGCTCCCACTCGAGCGTGAACTCGGCGAGGTGGCGGTACCACCAGCCGACGGAGTCCCACAGGCCGTAGCCGGCGGCCTCGTCGACGTCGTCGCAGCAGTGCACGAGCGTGTACGCGCCGACGCGGTCGTTGCGCACCCGGGTGAGCGGCGTGACGCACTCGGCCTGCGCCGCGCGGTAGACGTCGATCTGGTGGGCCATCGCCGCCACCGGCTGCATCAGCGCGAACGAGAGCAGGCCCATGCCGTAGCGACCGGCCGAGGCCGCGCTCGTCTCGCTCGACGCCGCGAGCCACGCCGGCGGGTGCGGGTCCTGGTAGGGCTTGGGCGTCTGCATGCGCTCGGGGAACGAGAGGTTCTCGCTCTCGTAGGAGAAGCGCTCGCTCTCCCACATGCCGACGACGATCTCGACGGCTTCCTTCCACTGCTCCCGCGACAGGTCGTTGGCGGGCACGCCGAAGGCGATCTGCTCCATCGGGGTGGAGCGGCCGGTGCCCCACTCGACCCGACCGTGCGACAACACGTCGACGGTGGCGACCTTCTCGGCGATGCGCGCCGGGTGCACGAAGCCGAACGGCATGAGGGTGACGCCGAAGCCGAGCCGGATCTGCTCGGTGCTCAGGGCGAGGCCACCGAGCACCGCCTCCGGGGTGGGGCAGGCGCTGCGGCCGTCGCGGAAGTGGTGCTCCACGCACCACACGGTGTTGAACCCGAGCTTGTCGGCGAGCTGGATCTCCTCGATCGCCTCGTCGTAGGTGGCCTGCTCGGCCTCACGCTGCCCGTACGGGTGCGGCTTGTCCCACGGCTTGACCTTGGGCTGGAATTCGTAGAGCAGATCGAGCTTCACCGTGTTCCCCCTCGTTGCCGACTTCGCTGCCGAACTGTCGTCGCCGGCGGGTCCTCACCGGCGTCCGGCGGCCGACCTTACGAGGCCCGAGCGGTTCGGTGCCACCGGCGGTAACGTCCCCGTCACCGTCGGCACCCGCCCCACCATCACCACCGGCCCCTACCAGGAGCATTCGATGCCCTTCACCGCTGTCCGCTTCAACTGCATCCAGCCCGGGCTCGACCCGGTCGCGACGGCGGAGCGCTACCAGACCTTCGTCGAGATGGCGCGCCACGCCGACGCCGCCGGCCTCCAGACCGTCACGCTCGAGGAGCACCACGGCGCCGACGACGGCTGGAGCCCCTCGCCGCTGGTGATGGCCGGCCTGGTGTTCGGCGCCACGAAGGCGATCGGCGTGTCGATCTCCGCGTTGCTCGTGCCCCTGCACGACCCGCTGCGCATCGCCGAGGACATCGCGGTGCTCGACCTCGCCAGCGGCGGTCGTCTCACGGTGATCGGTGGCATCGGCTACCGGCCGGAGGAGTACGCGGCGCACGGCAAGAGCTGGGCCGACCGCGGCAAGCTGCAGGACGAGGCCATCGACACGATGCTCAAGGCCTGGACCGGCGAGCCCTTCGAGTACCGCGGCACCACGGTACGGGTGACGCCCCGACCGTTCACCCAGCCGCACCCGTTGCTGCTGCTCGGCGGCACCAGCAAGGTCGCGGCGCGTCGGGCGGCCCGCTTCGGCCTGCCCTTCTTCCCCGCCGCGCACATGCCCGAGCTCGAGGCCTACTACTACGAGCAGTGCGCGGAAGCCGGCACCCAGGGGTTCTGCATGATGCCGGGCGCGTCCACGGTGATGACGCACGTCGCCGAGGACCCCGACAAGGTGTGGGCCGAGCACGGCGGCTGCTTCCTGCACGAGGCGACCACCTACTCGTCGTGGCAGACGGCCGACATCAAGTCGGCGGTGCACTCGCACGCCGACGACGTCGCCGCGCTGCGGGCCGAGGGCATCTACGAGGTGGTCACCCCCGCGGAGCTCGTCGACCGGATGAAGGCGGCGGGCGACGTCGCCGCGTGCAACCTGCACCCGCTCGTCGGCGGCATGCCGATCGAGGAGGGGTGGAGCTCGCTGAAGCTCTACACCGACGAAGTCCTCCCGGCGCTGGTCTGACGGGTGGACCGACCGGCATCCACCGGTCGCGCGGAGGCGGCGGCCAAGGGCGCGAGCATCGTGCTGCTCACGTTGAGCCGCTGCGCAGTTCCTGATGACGCTCGACAGCTCGGTCATGAACGTGTCGATCGCGCACGGTCGCCAAGTGACGTCGGGACCACCGTCACCGGGATCCAGACCGCCATCACCTTCTACACGCTCGTCATGGCCTCGCTCATGATCACCGGCGGGCAAGGTGGGCCAGATCCTCGGCCGCAAGAAGGCGCTTCACGATCGGCTGCGTCATCTACGGCGCCGGCTCGTTCGACACCGCGCTCGCGCAGAATCTGGCCGTCCTGATGTTCGGCTGGTCGTTCCTCGAGGGCATCGGCGCTGCGCTCGATCCTGCCTGCCATCGTCGTCGCTGGTCGCGTCGAACTTCGAGCAGGTCGGAACGGCCGCAAGGCGTACGGCATGGTGGCTGTCCGCGGCGCGATCGCGGTGGCGATCGGTCCCTTGATCGGCGGCCTCTGCACCACCTACTCGTCGTGGCGCGTACGTGTTCTTCGGCGAGGTCGTGTCCTCGGCGGCGTCCTGCTCCTCAACCGCCGGCGCATGGCCGACACGCCCGCCGAGGAAGGCGCGAAGCTCGACCTCGTCGGCACGGGGCTCTCGGCGCACCGGCTTCGCGCCTGATCGTGCTTCGGCATCCTCCGGCCGGTACGTGGGGCTTCGTCCATCCCAAGGAGGGCGCGCCCGACCTGGCTGTGCTCTCGCCGGTGATCTGGCTGATGCTCGGCGGCGGGCTCGTGCTGCTCGGCTTCATGGAGTGGGAAAGCCACCGGCTGCGCAACGGGCAGGGCGCACTGCTGGATCCGGCGATGTTCCGGATCCGACCGCTGCGCGGCGGCCTCATCGTCGTTCTTCTTCCAGTTCCTGTTGCAGGCGGGGCTGTTCTTCGTGATCCCGCTCTTCCTCTCGGTCGCGCTCGGGCTCTCCGCGGTCGAGACCGGCGTGCGCCTGCTCCCGTTGTCAGTGACCCTGCTGCTCGCCGCGGTCGGGCATCCCGAAGATCTGGCCGAATGCCAACGCCGCGAACGGTCGTGCCGACGTCGGGTTCCTCGCCCTGTTCCTCGGCATCGTGGTCCTCGTCGCCCTGCTCGACTCGGGTGCGGGTCCCGAGATCGTCACCTGGCCGCTGCTGCTCGCCGGCCTCGGGATCGGCGTGCTCGCTTCGCAACTCGGGAGTGTCACCGTCTCGGCGGTCCCCGACGAGCAGAGCGGCGAGGTCGGTGGCCTGCAGAACACCGTCACGAACCTCGGCGCGTCCATCGGCACCGCGCTCGCCGGCGCGATCCTGATCTCGGCGCTCACCGCCTCGTTCTTCAGCGGGATCAGCAACAATCCCGACGTCCCCGACAAGCTCGCGTCTCGACGCGCAGGCCGCAGCTCATCGACCGGGGTGCCGTTCATCTCCGATGCCGACCTCGAGGCGGCGCTGAAGGACGCCGGCGTCAGCCGCCGGCGACCGCCACCGCCGTGGTCGACGAGAACGCTCAGGCCGCGGATCGACGGCGCTCCGCGCCGTCGCTTTCGGTGCTCGCGGTGATCGCCGCTCGTTCGCATTGTTCTTCGCCCAGTGGCATCCCCACGAAGCAACCCGGGAGCGAGCCACGCGACCGGTGACGGCGAGGACGCCGAGGTCTCCACGTGAGCGAGGCACGCCGGCGCCGCTGCAGCCCGAGATCGACGCGACCATGGCGCGCGCTCACCCCGCCCGAGGTCGTCACGATGATCGACGCGATGGTGGCCGACCTCCGAGCGCGTGATGCGGTGCCGGGCATCGCACTGGGCGAGCGCGCGCCGTCCTTCACCCTGCCGAGCGCGCGGGGCGGCGCCGTCGCGCTCGACGACCTGCTCGCGCGCGGCCCGGTGGTGCTGTCGTTCTACCGGGGCGTGTGGTGCCCGGTGTGCAACCTCGAGCTCGCGGCGTTGCTCGCGATCCACGACGACATCCGGGCACTGGGCGCGTCGCTGGTGGCGGTGAACCCGCAGTCGCCCGACGACTCGCTCACGCTTGCGGAGCGGCTCGCGCTCGACTTCGAGGTGCTCACCGACACCGAGCAGGCGGTGGCGGATGCGTACCGGATCCGCTTCGAGCTCACCGGCTCCCTGCGCGACCTCTACGAGCAGTTCGGCATGAGCTTGCCCGACCAGAACGCCGACGGCTCGTGGCGCCTCCCGGTGCCGGCCACCTTCGTGCTCGATCGCGAGGGTGTCGTGCGGGCGCGCCACGTGGATGCCGATTACCGCACGCGCATGGAACCGGCCGCCGTGCTCGAGGCCCTGCGCTCGCTCTGACAATCGGGGCGGCCATGAGCCACAATGGCGCCCGAGAGATCCGGGTGTCATCGGGAGGAACCACCGTGAAGAAGTTCGTCGTCATGCTGCTCGTCCTCATCGGCCTGGGCGCGATCGTCGCGGTCGCGATCAAGGCCACGCAGGAGTAGTGCCCGGGCCGCTCACCGAGGACGACCTCGTCCTCTGCAGCGGCACCATCGCCCGCGCCCGGTTGCCGGAGGCGGTCCCGATCGCGGCCGCCGTCGGCTTCCGCGGTCTGTCGGTGTACTTCGACGACTACGTCGCGGTTTGTGACGACGGCTGGACCGACGTCGCTCTGCGCGCCCTGCTCGACGATCACGAGGTCGCGGTGGCGGAGCTCGACGGCGCGATGCGCTGGTTGCCCGGCGACACCCGCGGGCCGTCGGCCGAGGCATTCCTCGACGCGGCCGCGGCGCTCGGCGCCCGATCCTGCACGGTGATCGAGGTCGACGGGCGCAGCATCGGTGAAGAGGCTGGCGACCAGACCGGTGACGCGCTGCCGTTCGGTTTCGTCGTCGAGGCATTCGCCGCGGTGTGCGATCTCGCGGCCTCCCGCGATCTGCTGCTCCACCTCGAGTACTTCCCGGTGTCGGGCATCTGCGACCTCGCGACCGTGGACGCGATCGCGGTCGCGGCCGGGCGCGCCAACGGCGGCGTGTTGCTCGACGTGTTCCACCACACGCGCGGTCCCGATGCCGGCCGTACCGATCTCGGTGACGCGGCGGCGCGCGTGCTCGCCGTGCAGGTGAACGACGTGCGTGACGAGCCGGCCATGAGCCTGCGGCGCGAGATCATGCACGATCGGCTGCTGCCGGGGGCGGGCGTCGCGAACGTGGGTGCGTTGCTGCGCGCGTTGCGCGAGCAGGGGTGTACGGCGCCGTTCGGGGTGGAGGTCTACTCCGACGAGCTGCACGCGCTGGGCGCGGCGGAGGCGGCGCAGCGCGCGGGCGATGCGCTGCGGTCGGTACTACCCGCGTAGCGGGGTCAGTCGCTCAGCGCGTCGAGGCCGTGGAACGGGCTGCCGCGCTCCTGCCACTCCTGGAACTTCGTGAAGAAGGGCTGGCCGAAGGGATCGTCGCCGAGCAGCGGCATCGCGGCGCGCCAGATGGTGAGGTCGTCGGGCGCGAGCTCGACCGCGCGCTCGAGGTGCGTGCGCGTGGTGGCGTCGTCGCCGATCCGGCGCGCGGCCGCTCCGATGCGGAAGTGCAGTCGCGCGAGCACTTCGTCGTCGGTGAGATCGGGCACGGCGGTGCGGGCGGTGTCGGCATCGATGTCGACGGTGCCGTCGCGCACCCATCGGCGCACCGCGTCGAGGTGCGGCCCGGCACCGACGCCGGTGAAGTCCTTGAACATGTCGCTGCCGAACGCGACCGCGGTGGGACGCGCGATACGGCCGTCCTCGTCGATCCAGACGACGGCGGGAACGTTGCTGATCGCGAACACCTCGGTGAGCACGTGCTCACGGTCGAGCAGCACGGGCATCGTGATGCCGTCGACCCAGGGGCGCACGTCGTCGGCGCTGTCGTCGATCGCCACCGCGATCACCGTGAAGCCGTCGGCCTCGAGTTCGTCGTGCAGCGCCTGCCACCCGGGCAGGTCGTAGCGGCAGCCTCACCAGGAGGAGAAGGCCTGCAGTAGTCGCTTGCGCCCACCCCATTCGCTCAGCGAGTGGGGAGTGCCGTCGAGACCGGGGAGGGTGACGTCGGGGGCCTCGAGCTCGCGCAACGCCCGGCGGCGCGCCTCCGCGGGGAGGGCGATCGCCACGTAGGCCCGCTCGGGATCGGTGGCGTCCACCACCGCCGGTCGACGCAGCAGATCGGCCGCGGCCGCGAGATCGACCTGGCCGTCGACGACGAGCGCGTCGCGGTCGCGGACCGGCACGCACACCTCGTCGCGGCAGAGGCCCTCGGGCTTGAGCGTCCAGCCGATCGCGGCGGGCAGGGCATCGGGGGCCACCAGCACGCGACCGTCGTGGATCCGGGCGTCGACGGTGCGTGCGTCGTCGCCGATGACGGTCACGGGGGACATCGCGCCATGCTAGGTGGGAACCCCTCCTCGGGAACCCCGGGCGCCGGGCCGGCGTTGACCATCAGTATCCGCAGCCAGTATCCGCACCCGATCGACCCCCGATCGAAGGCGCGACAGGAGATCCAGTGAGCGACGACCAGCAGCCCCAGTCCGAGCAGCCCGAGCCGGAGCAACCCACGGTGCCCGTGGAGGCAGGAACCGCCAGCGAAGCTCCGACGGAGTCGGTGCCGGCGGCGACTGCCGAGCCGGCGACGGAGGTCGCTCCAGCCGCGGACGCGGCCCCGGTGGCCGAGGACCCCGATGAACCTCATGCCCACGGTGCGGGCCCGCGGTGGGCGGTCGCCCTCGTGCTGGTGCTGGTCCTCGGGATCGGTGGCGGCTTCCTGATCGGACGCGTCACCGCGCCCGACGAGGGCCCGGCGTCGCTCGCCGACGCGGTGTCGCAGACGGCGAAGGGCGACCTGCCCGTCGGTCAGCTCGACCTCCAGGAGCTGTTGCAGTCGATCGGCAAGGAGAAGGGCGGCGCGCTGGGCCAGATCCTCGGCGGCAGCGACAGCTCGGCCTCCGACGCGGTGAGCGGGATCATCGGTGGCCTGATCGACCGGCTGAAGAACGGGCTCGAGAACGGCTCGTCGAGTGATTCGTCGGGCGGCTCGTCGTCGAGCGCCGCGGCGTACCTCGGTGTGCAGGCCCAGGCCGCTCCGAGCGGCACGACCGGTGTGGTGATCGGCGCGGTCGCGCCCGACAGCCCCGCGACCGACGCAGGTCTGCTCGCCGGCGACGTCGTCACGAAGGTCGACGACACCGCAGTGGCGTCGCCCGCAGAGCTCGCATCGGCGATCCGTGACCGCTCGCCCGGCGACGCGGTGACGATCACCTACACGCGCAACGGCACGAGCGCGACGGCCAAGGTGCGTCTCGCGAGCGCGTCCTCGGCGACCACCCCGACGACCGCTCCTCCCACCACGCAGGCGCCCACCAACGCCTGAGCGTCGGGCCCGAACCGCCGGGGAGGAGCGCGGCGCGCGGGCTCCTAGCATCACCGCATGGACGCCCGCGAGTTCCTCGGCCTGCGCGAGACCCACAACCCGCACCGGTGGATCCTGGAGGTCGTTCCCGGCATCTGCACCGACGAGCTGTTCCTGTTCGGCGGGTGTGCGCTCGGTGCCGCGATCGACGCGATGGAGCGCACCACGGGCCGCCCCGCGATCTGGGCCACCGCGCAGTACCTGTCGTTCGCGCACCCGCCGGAGATCGTCGACATCGACGTGACCGTCGCGTCGGCGGGCCACAACACCACGCAGGCGCGCGTCGTCGCGCACGTGGCCGACCGCGAGATCCTCACGGTGAACGCCGCACTCGGCGAGCGGCCCGACCGTCACGCGGGCCAGTGGGCGGTGATGCCCGACGTCCCGATGCCGGGCGACGCACCGCCGCGCGTGCGCCCGGTCACCCCGGTCGACGGAGAGGACTCCATCGCGCAGCGGCTCGAGATGCGCCTCGCCCGCGGCCGTGACTTCTTCTCCTACGACGGCACGCGCGGCGACGGGCACGCGGCACTGTGGGCCCGGATCCCCGCCGAGCTCGGGATGTCTGCGGCCACGCTCGCCATCCTCGGCGACTACGTGCCGTTCGGCGTGGGGCAGGCGCTGGGCGAGTACGTCGGCGGCAACAGCCTCGACAACACCATTCGCATCGGCCGGCTCGTGCCCACCGAGTGGGTGCTCATCGACGTGCACGTCGACACGGTGCACCACGGCTTCGGGCACGGCACCGTGCACCTCTGGGCCGAGGACGGCACCCTGCTGGCCACCGCGTCGCAGTCGTGCATCGTGCGCGAGTGGCAGGGCGCGAAGCGAGTGGCCGCCGATGCTGCACGCGGGCGCGACGACGCCTGAGTGACGACGCCGGAGCGACGAGGGAAGCGCGCTCAGACGTCGCCGGCGAGCGTGCGCGCGAGCAGGCGGAGCTGTTCGGCGTAGCGCGCGGCGAAGTCGTCGGCGGCCGGCGCGCCGCCGGTGACCAGCTCGCACACGCGGGGGAGCAACACCGGGTACACGCTCGCGCCGACGAGCATCAGGTAGAGGATCTCCGGGTCGAACGCCTCGGGGAGCCGGCCGGCGTCCTGCTCCACGCGGATCCACGCGACCCGCTCGCGGTACAGCACGCGCCGCGCGTCGTCGGTGGCGGCGTCGACGTCGGGCGCCTCGAGCGCCTCCCAGAGCAGGATGCGCACGAAGAGCGGGTCGCTGCGGCCGCGGTCGAAGAGCGCGGCGAGCGCGTCGGGGTGCTCGGCGGGCGGCCCGGTGAGCTCGCCGCCCGGGCGGGAGCGGCGGTCGCGCATGACGGCCTGGTAGAGGCCTTCCTTACCGCCGAAGTGGTGCGAGATGAGCTGCTTGTTGAGGCCGGCCCGCTCGGCGATCGCGCTCACCCGCGCCGGCGTAGCCGTGGGCGGCGAACTCCTCGAGCGCGGCGGCGAGGATCCGTTCGCGGCTGCGCTCGGGGTTCCGCTCCCGGGTTCCTCCCGACTTCGTTATCATCCGCCCGGATGATAACTCCCGCCGGCGCATGAGCCAGACCAGCCCGATCCCGAGCGCCGATCCCCGGCGCTGGCTGGTGCTGGCCGCGGTCGCCATGGCCGCGCTGATCGTCACCATCGACAACGGCGTGCTCACCGTCGCGATCCCCACGGTGATGAGGGACTTCGACGCGACGCTGCCCAGCGTGCAGTGGGTGATCACCGGCTATTCCCTGGTGTTCGCCACCTTCCTCATCATCGGTGGCCGTCTCGGCGACATCTACGGCCACCGGCGGACGTTCGCGATCGGGGCCGCGCTCTTCGCGGTGGGCTCGTTGCTCGCGACCGTGTCGTGGTCGGTGCCGAGCCTGTTCGTGGGGGAGGCGTTGATCGAGGGTCTCGGGGCGTCGCTCATGCTCCCGGCCACCCTCGCGGTGATCTCCACCACCTTCCAGGGCCACGAGCGGGCCACCGCGTTCGGGCTGTGGGCCACGGTCGTGGGCGTCGGCGCCGCGCTCGGCCCGGTGCTCGGCGGATTCTTCACCTCGGAGCTCACCTGGCGCTGGGCGTTCGCGATCAACGTGGTCGTCGCGCCGGTCTCCGCACTCGGTGTGCTGCTGTTCCTGCGGGCGACGCCCCGTGCTGCGCAACGCCCGCGCCTCGACTTCACCGGCGCCGCACTGATCGCGTCGGGCATGTTCCTGTTCGTGCTCGGCATCAGCGAGGGCGGGCGCTACGGCTGGTGGAGGCCGCTCGAGGCGGTGTCGGTCGACGGTCGGACGGTCTGGTCCGCCGACGCGCCGCTGTCCCCGGTGCCGGTTGCGTTCCTGCTCGCGGTGGGGTTCCTCGCCGCGTTCGTCGTGGTGGAGCGGCGCAAGGAGCGGGGCGGGCGCGACCCGCTCTTCGAGTTCGGGCAGCTGCGCCACCGCGGCTTCCGCTACGGGCTGCTCACGAACACGCTGCTGTCGATGGGTCAGCTCGTGATGATGTTGCTCCTCGTCGTGTTCCTCCAGGCGTCGAACCACCTCTCTGCAGAGGAGACCGGGCTCTGGCTGCTGCCCATTGGCATCGGCATCGCCGTCGGCGCACGCATCGGCACCGTGTTCGCGCACCGCATCGGGCCCACCCACACGGTGCGCATCGGCCTCGCGGTGCAGGTGTGTGCGTTCGTGGAGCTGACCGCGGTGATCGGTCCCGGCGTCGCGTTCCTCGCGCTCTGCGTCGGGATGTCGGCGTTCGGGATCGGCCTCGGGATGGCGAGCTCGCAGCTCACCAACGTGGTGCTGTCCGACGTCGACGAGGACAAGCAGGGCGTGGCCGGGGGCAGCAACACGACCGTGCGCCAGGTGGGCGGCGCGCTCGGCATCGCGATCGTCGGCACGATCCTCACCGTGCAGACGATCCATCACACGAGCGACGCGATCCGCACTGCGCGCCTCCCGGTCCCGGTGCAAGTCCAAGCGGTCGCGCAGGTGAACGCTGCGGGCACGAACTACACGCCCGCGGCGGACACCACTGCACGCGAGGCAGCCGTGCTCGAGGCTGCGTTCGTCGACGGTGTCGCCGAGGCCGCGCGCGTCGCGCTGGTGTTCGCGACCGTCGCGCTCACGTTCGGGCTGGGGCTCTCGTTCCTCGTCCCGGTGATCGCACCGGTCGCCCGGCCCCGCGACGACGAGGGGCGCACCATCGAGCTGCTCGAGTCGCTGGAAGGCATGGAGCCGATGGAGCCGACCCGTGACGTCGTGCTCGGCCGCGAACCCGGAAGTGCCCGGTGATCGAGCCGATCGTGGACGAGACCCCCGCGAACCGCAGCCGTTGGTTCGTGCTCGTCGCCGTCGCGCTGTCGGCGCTGATCGTGACCATCGACAGCAGCGTGCTCACGGTCGCGATCCCCACGATCATGCGCGACTTCGACTCGTCGCTCCCGAGCGTGCAGTGGGTACTGGCGGGCTACTCGCTCGTGGTCGCGTCGCTGCTCGTGATCGGCGGTCGTCTGGGTGATCTCTTCGGCCACCGAGCAACCTTCGTGGGTGGGGCGGCGTTGTTCGCAGCCGGTTCGTTGCTCGCGACGGTGTCGTGGTCGGTGCCGAGCCTCTTCGTGGGCGAGGCGATCATCGAGGGCATCGGCGCGTCGCTCATGCTCCCGGCCACGCTCGCGGTGATCTCGATCACCTTCCAGGGTCGCGAACGCGCAACTGCCTTCGCGGTGTGGGGCGCGGTGATCGGCTTCGGCGTGGCGATCGGGCCCGCGCTCGGCGGCTGGCTGACCACCGACCTGTCGTGGCGCTGGGCGTTCGGCATCAACCTCGTGGTCGCGCCGGTGAGCGCGCTCGGTGTGCTGTTGTTCCTCGACCGCGACGCCCGCGCCGCGCGGCGACCGCGCCTCGACTTCGCCGGGTCGGCCCTCGTGTCGTCAGGCCTGTTCCTGCTCGTGTTCGCGATCAGCGAGGGGCACCGCTTCGGCTGGTGGAAGCGGCTCGAGGATCTGGGCTTCGGCGGGCTCTCGGTGGTGCCGATCGCGTTCGCGTTGTCGGGGGTGTTCCTCGTGACGTTCGTGATCGTCGAGCGTCGCAAGGAGCTCGCGGGGCGCGACCCGCTGTTCGAATTCGGCGAGCTGCGCCACCGCGGCTACCGCTACGGCCTGCTCACCACCGCCACGCTCGCGATGGGGCAGGTGGGCCAGATGTTCGTGCTCGCCTTCTACCTGCAGGACGGTCGCGGCCTCAGCGCGCTCGACGCGGGTCTGTGGCTGTTGCCGATGGGCCCGGGGATCATCGTGGGCTCGCGGCTCGGCGCGGCGATGACGCACCGCATCGGGATCGTCGCGACCGTGCGCTGGGGGCTCGTGCTGCAGTTCGTCGGACTGGTCGTCTGCGCGACGTTCGTGTCACCGACGATGGCGTTCGCGACGATGTGCGCGGCGATCGTGCTCTTCGGTCTCGGCATCGGGATCGCGAGCTCGCAGCTCACCAACGTGATCCTCTCCGACATCGACGACGAGAAGTCGGGCGTCGCGAGCGGTGCGAACAACACGGTGCGCCAGGTGGGCGCCGCGCTCGGTATCGCGATCGTGGGCACGATCCTCGCGACGCAGGGTGACGGCGCCGGCCTGCAGTCGGTGTCGGACGCCACGGCCATCGCGTTGTGGTTCACCGTGGGCGCGTCGTTGCTCGGGATGGCGTTCTCGTTCCTCATCCCGCACATCGCCACGCCGGTGTATCCCACCGACGAGGCGGGGCGAACGATGGAGATGCTCGAATCGCTCGAGGCCATCGAGCCGATCGAACCGAGCCGCGACGTGGTGCTCGGGCCGTGACCCGACGGCTCGCCTCGTCGGCGCCTCTGCGCGTCAGGCGCTGACGACCTGCTCGATGCGCTCGAGCGTGGCCTCCATGGCCTTCTTCGTCTTGCCGCGCGCGGGGCGCACCACGAACTTCACCCGTTCCTGCGAGATGTCCCAGCTCTCGCGCACGAGCGTGCCGCCGTCGACCGGCTCGAGCTCGTAGCGCCAGATCCGCCCGCCCGCCAGCTTCGCGGCGAAGTCGTTCGGCGGCCACGTCTGCCACGCGATGCGGCGGTTCTCCTCGAGCTCGATGACCTCGCTCACCATCGAATACGGCACGCCGAGCTTCATCGACATGCCGAAGCGGTCGCCGAGGGCGAGGCGGGTGGGGGCGTCCTTGGCCTCCTTCACCGTGCCGGAGCCGTCGAACTCGTTGTGGCGGCTCGGGTTCACGAGCAGCTCGAAGATCTTCTCCGGCGGAGCGGGGATCACCCGTTCGACGGTCTCGACGTCATGCGTGGAGGTCATGGCGGGCAGGCTAGCTGCGGTGCCAGAATCCGCGCCCGGACACCGCCGCACCCGGCCCTGTCCCGGCCCTGTCACCACCCCACCGAGAGGACCCACCATGTCGCTGCCCGTCGATGACGTACTCGCCATCCAGAAGCTGCTCGCCGACTACAACCACTCGATCGACGCGGGCGACGGCGACGGTTTCGCCGGCACCTTCGTGGAGGACGGCACCCTCGACGCCGGCCACGGTGTCACCGAGGGCCGCGCCGCGCTGAAGGAGTTCGCGGGCGCCTTGCCGTCGATGGTGCCGGGCATCCGTCACCTCATCAGCAACCTGTCGATCGACGGGAGCGGCGACACCGCGACCTCGCGCGTGTACCTGCAGGCGTGGGTCACCGCGGGTGGCGCGGCCGAGTCGAAGCTCATCATCTCGGGGATCTACCGCGACGAGCTGCGTCGTGAGGACGGCGAGTGGCGCTTCGTGTCGCGGACGATGACGCCTGACGCGTAGGAAGTCCGCCTGAGGCGTGTCCGCGACGCGCGCCTCAGGCGGCTTCCCAGTGCCACGCCTGCCTCGATGGGGCGTGGCACTGTCGCGTGTGAGTCCGGGTGGTGGAGATCAGGCGGCTTCCCAGTGCCACGCCTCGGCACTGGGTTGGCCCGGTTCGGCCCATGCGGGGTGCACGAATCCGTAGTTGTGCGCGTGGAACCAGAGCCACGCGTAGCAAGGCGACGGCGGGTCGTAGAGCATCGCCTTGCCGTCGCACTCGAAGTCGACGGCGCGGCCCCAGCCGTGCACGCTCGTGCCCGGCACCGCGGCCATGCCGCAGTTGCCGAAGAAGCAGTAGTAGTTGCGCCACCACACCTGGCCGTCGTAGCTGCGGTAGCACGACTCCAGCGTCGGCGGTTCCACCAACGAGAACGACTTCGTCTCGGGTTGCAGCTTGTAACCCGCGGCGTTCGCGTCGGCGACCATCTGCTGCAGGTTCGGCGCGATCGCGTTCACGACGCGACACGACGGCGAGATCGTGGTGAGCGACGTGTCGGCGAGCCGCCCGTTCTCCTCGGGCGTCGCGGGCAGGCATGCGCTCAGCGCGATGGCACCGATGACGACGGCGAGCAGCGCGCGCAGTGTGCGGGACGTCGCTCGGGACGTCGTGCGGGGCATCCCGTGAGGGTAGCGGTGCCTCAGACGTCGGGCGACGGGTCCGGGGCGGCGCGGCGGTGGCGGAAGCCGCCCTGCGGGCGCAGCAGCGTCTCCTGCACGAAGGTCGCACCGAGCACCCCGGACGAATCGTGCAGATAGCCGCGGTAGAGCCCACGCGCTCCCGAAGCGGTCACCGGCTCCTGGTCCACGTACACCCAGTCGTCGACGCGGATCATCCGGTGGAACCACATGGCGTGGTCGAGGCTCGGGCCGCCCGGCGGCAGGTCGTCGATGTGGGTGTCGGAGAACCCGGTGCTCATGTCGGAGAGGTACACGAGCCCGCACGCGTGCACGACCGGGTCGTCGGGGAGGGGGTCGGGGCTGCGCGCCCAGAAGCGCCGTGACGGCCGCATGTAGCCCTGCTCGTCGGGACCGGGCGGGTACATGCCCCGGGTGTCGAAGATCACCGTGCTCGCCGCGAGGCGCTGCGGGCGGTCGAGCTTCCCGGCCGCGCCGGGGGTGCCGGCGTCGGCGGCGAGGGGGCAGCCGTCCCAGTCGGGGCTGTCCTCGTGCACGTGGAACGAGGCCGACGCGGTGAAGATCGCCTTGCCGTGCTGCTGGGCGACGACGGTGCGGGCGGAGAAGGCCCTCCCGTCACGGTTGCGCTCGACCCGCATGATCGTGGGGATGTCGGCCTCACCGCGTCGGAGGAAGTAGCAGTGCACCGAGTGGGGCGGGCGGTCGCCCTCGACGGTGTTGGCGGCGGCCCGCAGGGCCTGGGCCGCGACCTGGCCGCCGTAGAGGTGGGGCGTGAACGCCTGCTCCGGGTTGCGGGCCCGGTAGAGGTCGGTGTCGAGCTCCTCGAGGTCGAGCAGCTCCACCAGGTTGGCTGCCCGCGGGAGCATCTCCTCGTCCTGCATCCCCTGCTCCTAGGTCATGTGACGCGGCAGAGGCAAGTCCGGGGCACGCTGGACGGTGTCCAAGCGGTGCGAACTAACGTCTGCGGCCGTGTCCGGACGACCACGGAGCCGGACCCGAGAGGAGCAGGTCATGGGAGTCTTCGACGGCAAGGTGGCGATCGTCACGGGTTCGGGCCGCGGCATCGGCCGCTGCGAGGCGCTGCTCCTCGCCAAGGAGGGCGCCAAGGTCGTGGTCAACGACCTCGGTGGCTCCGGCGCCGGTGAGGGCGCCGACCAGACGCCCGCGCAGCAGGTCGTCGACGAGATCAAGGCCGCCGGCGGCGAGGCCGTCGCCAACTACGACGACTCCGCGAGCTGGACCGGCGCCGAGGCGATGGTGCAGCAGGCCGTCGACACCTTCGGTGGTCTCGACGTGCTCATCTGCAACGCCGGCATCCTGCGCGACAAGATGAGCTTCAACATGACCGAGGAGGAGTTCGACTCGGTCATCCGCGTGCACCTCAAGGGTCACTTCGCGCCCATCCGCTTCGCGTCCGCCTACTGGCGCGCCAAGGCGAAGGAGACGGGTGAGCCGGCCAACGCCGCCGTCGTCACCACGTCGTCGGAGTCGGGCCTCTACGGCAATGCCGGCCAGGCCAACTACGCCGCGGCCAAGGGCGGCATCGCCAGCATGACGATCACGCTCGCCCGTGAGCTCGACCGCATCGGCGTGCGCGTGAACTCGCTCGCTCCCGTCGCCGCCACCCGCCTGCTCGGCACCGTCGGCATGGGCGAGGACCTGCAGAACGACCCGCGGCTGTCGCCCGAGAACCCCGCCACCGGCGCGGTGTGGCTGGCGTCGCCGCTGGCCGAGGGCATCACCGGTCAGGTCGTGAAGTTCGGCGTGGGTGTGGCCCAGGTGATCCAGGGCTGGCGTCCGGTGAGCGAGGTGCCGCAGGACGGCATCTGGACGCTCGAGGAGCTCGGCGCCGCGAAGGACCTGCTGTTCGGCGACCGCGACACCGGCGTGCCGCCCTTCATGCACCAGGTCCAGTAACCCGGCTCCCACACGAGGTTGCGTCGTTCGTACGCGTATCGCCTCGGCGAACGACGCAAGTTCGGTGGTTGCGAGCGACGGGCTAGGCGAGGAGCGAGCGGCGTGAGGGCGCGCCAGCGCCCGATAGCGAGCGACGGGCTAGGCGAGGAGCGAGCGGCGTGAGGGCGCGAGCGGCGTGAGGGCGCGCCAGCGCCCGATAGCGAGCGACGGGTTAGTACGCGTCGAGGATGTCGACGACGAACACCAGGGTGTCGGTGCCGCTGATGCCGGCCTGGCTGTTGCCGCTGGTGCCGTAGCCCTCGGCGGGCGGGATCACGAGCAGGACCTGGGAGCCGACGGTCTGGCCGACGAGGCCCTTGTCCCAGCCGGTGATCACCTTGCCCTGGCCGATCACGAACTCAGCGGGCTCGCCGCGGTCCCACGACGAGTCGAACTGCTTGCCGGAGCCGTAGACGATGCCGGTGTAGTGGACGAGCACGGTCTGGCCGGACTCCACCACCGGGCCGTCGCCCGTGATCAGCGGCTGCACCACGAGCGAGGTGGGCGCGGCCACGCCCGCGGGCACGGCGATGGTGGGCTTGCCGGTCGTCGCGTCGAGCGTGACCGTCGGCAGGCCGGCGACCGGCTCGACCGCGGTGCCCGCGGCGCGGGCGAGTGGGTGGCGCACCGACACCGGTGTCATGAGGAACAGCAGCGTGTCGGTGCCCTTCACGCCCTTCACCGCGCCCTGCAGCTTCTTCGCGTAGTCCTTCGGCGCCACGGCGACGAGCACCTGGCCGCCGATCTTCGCGTCGAGGAGCCCGGCGACGAGCGGCGGCACGCTCTTCGTGGCGTCGAGGGTCACGGTCTGCGGCTTGGCGCCGTACGACGTGCCCACGGTCTTGCCGGTGCGACCGTCGACCTCGACGTAGTCGACGGTCACGACCGCGCCCTGGGCGAGCGGGTCGCCCGTGCCCTCGGTGATCACCTTGTGGATCGACTTCTTGACCGCGAGGGGCTTCGCGAACTTCAGTACCGGCGCCGTGGTACCCGCGCCGGAGGGGGTTGTGATCTTGACCTTGTCGAGCACGCTCGAGCTCGCCGCTGCGGTCGTGGTGGTGGTCTGCGCCGCGGCGACCGAGGTGGCGATCGGCGCGGCGAGAGCGGCGCCGGCGAGGAGGAGCGTGCTGAGAGCGAGGGTCACACCGGATCGGCGCACGGGAGGCCTTTCGGAGAGCGTGGGAACGCCGCAGGCTAGCGTCGGCATCGGCCCGAGAGACCGCGGCAGGGAGTTCTCTCAGCGGGCCCTCAGCCGGCGCCGCCGGCGGGCGCGATCGATCGGGAAGAGTGGGGTCGTGCAGCGGTCCACCTGGCGATCCCGGCTCTTCCGGCCTGCGGGAGAGAGCCCTCGCCGCCGCAGCCGCGGCGACGTTGTCCGCGTGGTGCTCACCGTCGTCCTGCTGATCCTCGCGGCCCGGCACGTGGGCGACGTGACCCCCAGTGAGCGGGCCTTCTTCGACCTGTTCAACACGTTGCCCGGGGACCTCGAGCCGCTGTTCCGGGCCCTCTACCGGCTCGGGACGCTGTGGGCCGTCGGCCTCGTGGTGGTGGCCGCGCTCGTCGGCCGGAGGTGGCGCCTGGCCCGTGACCTGCTCGCGGCCGGTGTGCTGGCCTGGGGTATCGGGCGTTCCGTCGCCGAGGCCGTCGGGGCCCACGAGTCGATCGGGCGCAGTGTTCGCCTCGCGGCAGGCTTCGGTGGGGTGCCGCCGTTCCCGGCGGTGCGCCTCGCGGTGACGGTCGCGGTCATCGCCGTCGCGGCCCCCTACGTCACGCGCCCGACCCGGGTGGTCGGCTACCTCCTGGCCGCGGGGGTCGCGGTGGCGGCGATGTACCTGGGCACCACCGTTCCGGTCGACGTGTTCGGGGGCGTCGTCCTGGGGTGGGGCGTCGCCGCGCTCGTGCACCTCGCGTTCGGCTCGCCGGGACGCCGTCCGACGCTGTCACAAGTGGTCGACGCGCTCGCGCAACTCGGCGTCGACGCTCAAGGCGCCCGGCTCGCCCCGCAGCAGCCGTCGAGCTCGACGCTGGTGCTCGCGCACGACACGGCGGGGCCGCTCCGCGTGAAGGTGATCGGTCGCGACGACGCACGCGGTCGGCGGCTCGAACGCGTGCGCAACTCCTTGCTCTACCGCGGCGCGGGGCCGCGCATCTCGACGAGTCGCGTCGCCCAGGTCGAACACGAGGCGTACCTGTTGCTGGCCGCCGCGCAGGCCGGAGTGCAGGTGCCGCCCGTCGTCGCGGCGGGCAGCGGCGGTCCACGCGCCGCGGTGCTCGTCACGCGCCCCGTCGACGGGCGTCCCCTGCACGACCTTGCCGCGGACGAGGCCGACGACGCGTTCCTCGCCGATCTGTGGCAGAGCGTGCAGCGCCTGCACGAGGCGCACGTCGTGCACGACGACCTCGACCCCGACCATGTCATCGTGGCCGGAGGGCACGCGTGGTTCACCGGGTTCGACGACGCGCAACAGAGCGCCGATCCCGAGCTCGCCGCACACGACGTCGCGCAACTCCTGGTCGCATCGGCCGCGCTCGTCGGCCCGCAGCGCGCCGTCGCGGCCGCCGTCGACGGGGTCGGCCCCGATGCAGTTGCCCGCGCGCTGCCGCGTCTCCAACCGGCCGCGTTGTCGCAGTCGACCCGGGCGATGTCCGCGTCGAGCCACCGTGACCTCGTCGGGCATCTCGACGGGCTCCGGCACGTCGGTGCCGCCGCGGTCGGCATCGACCCGCCGGAGCTCCAACAGCTCCGACGCATCTCGGCCACCAACGCGGCGATGGCGGTCGGCGCGCTCGTGGCGGTGGCGTTCCTGCTCGCCGACATCGGTGACCCCGGCGAGGTGTGGGCGACGATCCGCGCGGCCGACTGGTCGTACTTCGCACTCGCGCTCGTGCTGTCGCTGGTCGCGAACGTGGCGTATGCGGTTGCGCTGCAGGGCACGGTGCGGGTGCGGCTGCCGATGGTGGAGACGACCGAGGTGCAGCTCGGCATGTCGTTCTCCAACCTCGCGGTGCCCGCCATCGGCGGTCAGGGCATGCAGGTGCGCTTCCTCCAGAAGCTCGGCGTCGATCTGCCGTCCGCCGTCGCCGCGGGCGGGGTGCTCAGCGCGTTCGGAGGTCTCGTCGCCGCGCTCGGGCTCTTCGCGCTCGCGCTCCTCGTGGAGCCTCGCACGCGTGGATCTCTCGCTGATCCCCACCAGCGGACTGCTCCTCGCGACCGTGCTCGCGATCGCGGTGGTGGTCGTCACCGGCGCGGTCGTCGGTCTCCTGCCGCGTCTGCGTGCGAAGGTGTTCCCGCCGTTGTCGCGCGCCCTGTCGACGATGTGGGAGGCGTTCCGCTCGCCGTGGCAACTCGCGTTGCTCATCGGCGGCAACGTCGTCGCCTCGCTGATCGCGACGTGGTGCCTCATGGCGTGCCTGGCCGCGTTCGGTGGCCACGCGTCGTTCTGGTCACTGCTCGCCGCGAACATCGGCGTGGTGACCATCGCGTCGATCGTGCCGATCCCGGGCGGCGGCACCGCCGTGGGCACGGTCGGGTTGTCCGCGGTGCTCGTGTCGTTCGGAGTGTCCCGTGAGGTCGCCGTCGCCGCGGTGCTCGCCAACCAGCTCGCGTACTACTACCTGCCCGCGGTCCCCGGATGGTTCGCGACGCGCGATCTCATCCGCCGCGACTATCTGTAGCGCCGGGCCGTACGGTCGGGCGCGGTTCTCGGCCGGCGCTCAGCTCCACGAAGCGGGATCGTGGATCGACTCGGGCACCACGGGCGCCTCGAGGTCGTCGACGTGGAGGAACTCGAAGCCCGCGAGAAGGGCATAGCGCTCGTCGACGTCGGTGTCGCCCACGTGCACGTAGCGGTCGGCGGGGAACTCGGCCTTGACCTCGTGGAGGTGGTGCTTGCCGCCGACGAAGCGGGGCTCGATGCCGTGGCCGTTCCAGAGCGGCGCCTGCGCGGAGCGGGGCCAGTCGGAGCCGACGCCCACGATCACGCCCCGCGCGACGAGCTCACGGGCGACGGCCGCGGAGATCGGGCCGGGCGGGTCGCCGAACTCCATGGTGCCGTCGATGTCGAAGCTGATCAGGATGACGGGCTCGCGGTTCTCGCGGGGCTCGCCGGTCTCAGCGGGTTGCGGCACGCTTCCCCTTGCGCCAGACCGCGCCGTAGGCCTCGAGGGCCTCGGCGGCGAGCCAACCCTCCGGGCCCGCCGCGACGGCGACGCGCTCGGGGATGCTGCCCCACACCTCGACCCCCGCCTCCTCCCAGTACACAACGGTGTCCTGGTAGTCGCGGGTGTAGGTGCGGGCCGAGCAGATGACCAGGCCCACGGGGAGGTTCTTCGGCACCAGGTCGAGGACGGCCTCGACCCGGCCGGTCTCCACGCCGCCGATGCGGGTGGGGATCACGACGAAATCCGCCCGTTCCAGGGCCTTCACGAGCAGGCGCTCGTGCCCCGGCGGGGTGTCGACCACCGCAGTGTCGCGCTCGTCGAGCTTCTCGAGCGTCTTGATGAGCATGCGGTCGGTGGGGGCCTCGACCAGGCTCACGGTGGCGAGCTGCTCGTCCTCGGCGACCTCGAGCCAGTCGGCGGCGCTCGCCTGCGGGTCGGCGTCGACGAGCGTGACGGGGCGCTTGCCCCCGCCGGCAGCGGCGGCGAGGTACACGGAGGTGGTGGTCTTGCCCACCCCTCCCTTGAGCGCAGCGACGACGGCGATCACGGGCGCCAACGTAGCGAATGACCGGGGAGACCGCCTAGGGCGTGGCGCCCGGCACCCGGTCGGGTGCCGGCCCGGGCGTCGATCCCGCGTCGGCGTCGGCCCAGGACTCGTCCTCGAAGACGGGCAGCACCCCGCCGAGCCCCAGCTCCGCGGTGTTCTCCAACGCCTCGTGGGGGGAGTGGAGGGCGCCATGGGGCGCGATGTGCCGGGGGAGGAACTTGGCGGTGACGAACGCGGCGACGAGGGCGAGCGTGCCGCCGAGGAACGACGCGGTGTGGATGCCGTCGACGAAGGCCTGTTGCGCGGTGTGCGCGAACGCGGTACCCGCGGCCCCCGGGAGCTTGGCCGCGATCTCGAGCGCGCCGGCGAGTGACTCGCCCGCCTGGGCCCGCAGCGGTGCGGGCACGCGGCGGAGCGCGTCGGCCAGCGCCGACGAGTAGCCCGACGCTGCGACGCTGCCGAGCACGGCGACGCCCAGAGCGGCACCGAGCTCGCGTGTCGCGTCGTTCATCGCCGACCCGGCACCCGCTCGTCGAGGTGGCACGGCCGACATGATCGCCGCGGTCATCGGCGACATCGACAGCGCCATGCCGATGCTCGCGGGCACGAGCGATGCCCACACGATGACGATCGACGAGTCGACGCGCGTGAAGGCGAGCAGCAGGAAGCCGACGGCGATGAGCCCCATGCCGAGGCCCACCACGCGGTTCGCGCCGAAGCGCGCGCTGAACCGCGGCGTGAGCGGGGCGAAGATGAGCATGAGCGGCGCCATCGGGAGCAAGCGGAGCGCGGCGCCGAGTGGCGAGAACCCGAGCACGAGCTGCAGGTACTGCGCCATGAGGAACATCACGCCGTACATGGCGAGGAAGGTGAGCATCATGCCGCCGCTGCCGACGCTGAAGCTCGGGTTGCGGAAGAAGCTGATGTCGAGCATCGGCTCCGACGTGTGGCGCTCCCACAGCACGAAGAGGGTCAGTACCACCGCGGCGACGGCGAACGCACCGAGCGTGATCGGCGCGGCCCACCCCTTGTCGGGGGCCTCGATGAGCCCGTAGACGAGCGACGAGATACCGACGATCGACAGCAGCGCGCCGACGGGATCGAGCGCGGCCTCGTGCGGGTCGCGCGACTTGGGCACGAGGAACCAACCGCCGATGAACGCGACCGTGATGATCGGCAGGTTGATGAGGAACACCGAGCCGAACCAGAAGTGGGTGAGCAGGAAGCCGCTGATGACCGGGCCGAGCGAACCCGCGAAGCCGGTGGTCGCCGCCCAGATCGCGATCGCCTTCGCCCGTTCGTGCGGCGGGAACACGTTCACGAGGATCGACAACGTCGACGGCATGATCAGCGCGGCGCCCGCACCCATCACGCACCGGCAGATGATCACCTGGGTGGTGTCGGTGGCCTGCGACGCGAGGAGCGCGCCGACGAAATAGGTGGCGAGCCCGAGTTGCAGCGCGCCCTTGCGACCGAAGCGGTCACCGAGCGCACCACCGGTGAACAGCAGGCCCGCGAACACGAGCGAGTACGCGGCGACGACCCACTGCAGCTGCGACTGGGTTGCGCCGAGGTCCTTCGACAGCGTGGGCAGCGCCACGTTGAGGGTGGAGTTGCCGGTGAAGACGATGAGCAGGCTGAGACAGAGGATCCCGAGCGTCCACCAGCGCTTCTCGTACAGATGATCGTCGGGGGAGCCGCTCGGGCCGGCGGGGCCGCCGGTGGCCGGGGTCGAGGTCGTCGTGGGGGAGGCCGACATCGCGATATTCTGTCACTCCCTGTCAGCTTTCGCAATGCGACATCAGGCAGCGTGTGCCGAACGGCGACATGTGTCAGAATGTGGGCGTGACGGTGTCGGTCGGGCTCCGAGAGCGCAAGAAGGCGCGGACCAGGGAAGCGTTGCTCGCGGCCGCCCTCGACCTCTTCTCCCGGCAGGGCTTCGACGGCACCACGATCGAGGACATCGCCGACGCATGCGAGGTGTCGCCCCGCACCTTCTTCCGGTACTTCCCCTCGAAGGAAGCGGTGCTCTTCGGCGACTCCGAGGCGCGCTGCGACGCGCTGATCGAGGCGCTCGCCGCACAGCCCGCCGAGGTCGGACCGCTCGACGCGCTCCACGCGGCGATGCTCGATCTCGCCCGTTCCTACCGCGACGACCGCGACGTGTTGCTGCTGCGGTCGCGCGTGTCCTCCAGGAGTCCGTGCAGATGCGCGCCTACAAGGCGGAGCACCAGCGGGGCTGGGAAGAGGCGGTCACCGAGGAGCTCGCCCGGCGGGCCCGCGCCGCCAAGCGGCCGCTGTCGCGGTTCGAGCTGCGTCTCCTGAGCGGACTCGCGGTGGCGGCGTTGCGCGCCGCGCTCGACACCTGGCTCGACGACCGCCGGTCGCCGACGCTCGAGGCGCTGGTCGACCGCGCCTTCTCCGAGCTGGCAGGCGGCCGCGGCGGCCTCGGGTCGCTCGGAGCCTGAGCGCTCAGCCGGTCCGGTCGGCGGCCAGCACCGCGAGCTCCGCGAGCGAGCCGATGCGGTCGTGGTCGGCATCGTGGTGCAGGCCGAGCGGGTCGACGAGGAACGGCCGCAGCCCGGCACGTCGCGCCCCGACGACGTCGATGCCGGGCATGTCGCCGACGTACCAGACCCGCCCGTCGTCCACGGCGGTGCCCTCGATGCCCATCGCGTCGAGGGCGATGCGGAAGATGCGCGGATCGGGCTTCATCACGCCCACGTCGCCGGAGTCGATCACGCACTCGACCTCGACGCCGAGGCCCGGCCCCACCTGGAGGATCTCCAGCTCGCGCATGCGCTGGGCCATGAGCCCGTCGGCGTTCGACACCATCCCGAGCCGCACTCCCGTGTCGGCGAGGGCGCGCAACCCGTCGAGCGCGCCGGGGGCCACGCGCCGCCACAGCTCGGTGTCGGCGAACTCGCTGTCGAGGTGGCGGTGCAACTCTTCCGCCGCGTCGGCCGCGACGTCGAGGAACTCCGCGTAGCCCACGAGGTACTCGTTCCAACACGCGTTCCAGTCGGCTTCCGCGTCGAGCAGTGTGGTGAAGCGCGCCGCGCCCGCGTAGTGCGCATCGTCGAGTCGCGCCGGGTCCACCGCCACCTCGGAGCGCGCGAAGGCGCCGAGGATGCGCTCGTGGTCGGGGAGCACGAAGACGCCTCCGGCGTCGAGCAGCACCGCCACGGGAGGAGTCCGATCGGCCATGCGCGGCAACCTATTCGACCGGACGAAGTGCCACTGGCCGGATCGATGGCACCGGTCTATGGTCGCCACACGCCGGACAGGAGGCGACGATCGTGCGCCGCTATCTCGTGGTCGCGAACCAGACGCTGGCCGGGCACCACCTCCTCGGGTGGGTGCACGAGCAACGGGCAACCGGACCGTGCTGGTTCTACGTCGTGGTCCCCGCCACCGTGCACCAACAGGGCGAGACGATGACCGGCGTGGATGCCCGCGGGCTGGCCCGGCGCCGGCTCGCCGGCGCGCTCGCGCGCTTCGAGGCCGAGGGTGCGAGCGTGGGTGGTGAGGTCGGCGACCCGAGCCCGTTGCGCGCGGTGCTGCACGTGTTGCGCCGGGCGCGCTTCGACGAGATCGTGCTGTCGACGCTGCCCGCGGAGTCGCAATGGGTGGCCGACGACCTGCAGGAGCGCATCGGGCGGGTGACCGGGCTGCCGGTCGTGCACCTCGTCGCCGACGTCCGTGGCGACGAGGGCTACGCATCCGCGGGCTGAACGCGCCATCATGCTCGGAGCGGCATGCTCGGAGCGGCATGCTCGGAGCGGCGCAGCTCCGCACCTGACGAGGGGGAACTCATGGGCAAGCTCGACGGCAAGGTCGCACTGGTCACCGGTGGTGCGCGCGGACAGGGTGCCGCGGAGGCGGAGCTGTTCACCGCCGAGGGCGCGCACGTCGTCATCACCGACGTGCTCACCGACGAGGGCGCGAAGACCGCCGCGAACCTCGGCGCCACCTTCCTCGAGCACGACGTCACCGACGAGGCGCAGTGGGCGGCGATCGTCGAACGGGTCGTCGCCGACCGCGGCCGTCTCGACGTGCTCGTGAACAACGCCGGCATCCTGCACTGGGCGCACATGACCGAGACCACGCTCGAGGACTGGAACCGGGTCGTCGCGGTGAACCAGACCGGCGTGTTCCTGGGCATGAGGGCCGCCGCGGGCCCGATGACCGCGCAGGGCTCGGGTTCCATCGTGAACATCGCCTCGGTGGGAGGGCTGCGCGGCGGCTCGGCGTGCTTCGCCTACGCGGCGACCAAGTGGGCGGTGCGCGGGATGACGCGCGGTGCGGCCCAGGAGCTCGGCAAGCAGGGCGTGCGGGTCAACGCGATCCTGCCCGGGATCATCGACACGCCGATGATGGGCGGCAAGGACCTCCAGGCGATGGCGGACATGATCGTGCCGATGGGCCGCTTCGCCCAGCCCGACGAGGTCGCCAAGCTCGCGCTCTGGCTCGCCTCCGACGACAGCGCCTTCGCCAACGGCGCCGACTTCGTCCTCGACGGCGGCCAGACGGCGTAGCGCCGCGGAGCGGCGCCGCCGAGCCAGACGGCGTAGCGCCGCGGAGCGGGGCCGCCCGCTATCATCCAAACGGATGATAAGCCCGGACGCCCTCCAGGAAACCCGCCCGGCGGATCCCCGCCGGTGGGTGACGCTCGCCATCGTGGTGGTGGCGGCGTTGATCGTCGTCATCGACAACACCGTCCTGACGGTGGCGATCCCGTCGATCCTGGCCGACTTCCACACCACGCTGCCGAGCCTGCAGTGGGTGCTCACCGGCTATTCGCTCGTGTTCGCCACGCTCCTCATCATCGGCGGGCGCCTCGGCGACGTGTACGGCCACCGGCGCATGTTCATCGTGGGTGCCGCGCTGTTCGGCGGCGGCTCGCTGCTCGCGGCGCTGTCGTGGTCGGTGCCGAGCCTGCTCGTCGGCGAGTCGCTCATCGAGGGCATCGGCGCGTCGCTGATGCTTCCCGCAACGCTCGCCATCATCTCCAACAACTTCCAGGGACGCGAGCGCGCCACTGCTTTTGCGGCGTGGGGCGCGGTGATCGGCCTCGGCGGCGCGCTCGGCCCGTTGCTCGGCGGCTTCCTCACCACCAACTACTCGTGGCGCTGGGCGTTCGGCATCAACGTGATCGTGGCGCCGATCGCGATCGTCGGCGCGCTGGTGTTCATCGCGCGCGACTCGAACGCCCGCAAGCGCCTCGCCATCGACGTGCCCGGCGCGCTGCTCGTCGCCGCGGGCATGTTCCTGCTGGTGTTCGGGCTCAACGAGGTGAGCCGCTACGGATGGTGGAAGCCGCTCGACAATTTCGTCGTCGGTGGCGTCGACGTGTGGCCGAAGTCGATTGGTGTGTCGGTGATGCCACTCGTGTTCGTCCTTTCGGCCGCGTTCCTGTTCGCGTTCTACCGCTACGAGCGGGCACGTGAGCTGCGCAACGGCGACCCGCTGTTCGAGTTCGGCCAGCTGCGGCACAAGGGCTTCCGCTACGGCCTGATCACCGCGGGCATCCTGTCGATGGGCCAGCTCGGCCTGTTCTTCGTGATCCCGGTGTTCCTGCAGGAGGCCGAGCACCTCAGCGCGCTCGAGAACGGCCTCTGGATGCTGCCGGTCGGCATCTTCCTGCTCATCGGTGCACAGCTCGGTGGCCGGATGACCCGCCGTATCAACACCACCTACGTGGTGCGCATCGGCATCGTCCTCGAGGTGATCGGCCTGGTGATCATCGCCTTCTCGATCCATCCCGGGCTCACGCTCGGCGACCTGCTCCCCGGCTGGTTGATCTTCGGGTTCGGGATCGGCTTCGCCAACTCGCAGCTCACCAACGTGGTGCTCTCCGACATCGATCCCGAGAAGTCGGGGGTGGCGAGCGGCGCGAACTCCACGGCACGCCAGGTCGGATCCGCGCTCGGTGTCGCGGTGATCGGCGCCGCGTTCGCGAGCCTCACCGCGCGCAACACCACCGAGGCGCTGCGCGCGTCGTCGCTCCCCGCGTCGGTGAAGCAGACCGCGATCTCCGGGGTGCACGCATCGGGTGCGGGCTTCCGACCCGGCGCGAAGGTGCCGCCCGACATCGCGAACACGCTGTCGCACGCGCTCACCTCGGGTATCACCGACGGCACACGTGGAGCGCTGCTCATCGCCGCGGGCTTCGTCACGATCGGGATGATCACGTCGATGCTGATCCCGCGGATCTACGTGGCCGGGGTCGACGACGTCGACCTGAGCATCGACCGCGTGGAGATCGTGCCCGACCAGCCCGCGCCCGCCCCGGCGCACTGACCGGTCCGCTACCGGCGCAGTGACCGGTGCCGGGTCAGGCCCGGCCGAGCACCCGCTCCGCGGTGATCTCGATCGCGACGCGGTTCGGGTTCTCCCGCGGCTCGCGGTAGCGCGCGCGATAGCGGTCGACCGCCTCCCCGACGGCGGCGGGATCCTCGACCACGCGCGCCGGGCCCTCCAGCGAGCACCAGCGCGGCCCGTCGACCTGCCCGACCGCAGCCCGGCCCGTCAGCTGCACGTTGCGGGCCTTCTGCGACCCCGCGCTGGTGATCACCCGGGCGATGCGCGCGTCGGCGTCCCACGTGAACCCCACCGCGCACACGTGCAGCGAGCCGTCGGCGCGCACGGTGGTGAGCGACGCCAGGTGACGTTCGGCGAGGAACCCGGTGAGTTCGGGCGACAGGGCGGCGGGATCGTGGGCCATCGCACCAGTCGACCACACGCGCCCGAATCCGCGAGACTGCGGCCCATGGGAACCCTCGAAGCACGCAACCGTCAGGTCGTCGAGTCGTACTGGGCCGCGCACTTCCTGCGCGACTGGGACGCCATGGCCACCTTCTTCAGCGACGACGCCCACTACACCGACAAGGGCATGGACGGCGTGGGCGCGACCGGCCCCGCCGACATCGTGCGCCGGCTGAAGATCGGCATCGAGCCGCTGTCGGGCTACTACCACCACCCCGGTCACCTCGTCGCCGAGGGCGACCTCGTGATCTGGGAGCACGTCGAGGAGTGGCAGTTCCACACCGGCGAGGTGATCCTCCACCCGTTCGTGACGGTGATGGAGGTGCGCGACGGCAAGATCGTGCGCTGGCACGACTACTCCCACCTCGGCAACATCATCGACAACGCCCCCGCCTGGTGGCTCGAGCGTCTCGCCCAGGGCTACGCCGCCGTCGAGTGACGATGCGCGTCGAGCGGATCGAGCACGTGCAGCTGGCGATGCCGGCGTCTCCGCGACGCCGGCGTCACCATCGTCGACGACGAACCGCTCGAGGGCTACGCGCGTTGCTACGCCCACGACCCGTTCGGCAATCGCATCGAGCTCATGGAGCCGGTGCCGGCAGCGTGACTCAGGTGGGGTCGGGACGCAGGACGTCCGCGTGCTCGATGAGTTGACGTAGTGCCGCACCGAAACGCGCGGCCGGTGCTCCGTCGACGATGTCGTGATCGATGGTGACGGTGAGTTGGAGCACCTCGCGGAGCTCCACGCGGTCGCCGAACGACCACGGACGGCGACTCGTCCCGCCCACGACGACCTGCAGCGACGCGATCGCCATCGGGGCGATCGCGAACCCGCCGCCTCCGGCGAACATCCCGACGGCGCTCACCTCGACCGTCCCCGTTCGGCGGCGCGCCGTCACCGATCTCCCCATCACCGCGTACATCGCCGGGACCACGCCGGGAACCCGGGCGAGGGCGGGCGCGGCGCGGTCGAGCCACCGACCGGCGCCGCTGCGCGACGGGTCCGCCTTGACCGCGCGGAGCTCGGCGGTGAGGTCGTCCACCTGCCGGGTGTCGGCGTCCTCGAGCACGTGAGCCAGTGGGAAGGTCCCCGTGGCGGTCGGGACCTCGACGATCGTGGCCACGTCCACGTAGCGGTGCCGGACGAGCCGTCCTCGCCAATCGCGATACGCGTGCACCTCCGGGTGCGCGGCTGCCGCCCGGGCCACACTCGCCACCACGAACGCGGAGAACGACAGCGACGGGTCGGCGGCGAGGATCTCCCGTGCCGCGGTGACGTCGAGTTCGACGAGCCCGCGCATCGGCTGCATCCGCCGCCCCGCCCGCGCGGCGCCGGTGACGAGTCGCCGATCCCCTGGGAAGGGGATCCGTTCGATGCGGCGCGGGCGGTCAGGGGACACGCCGTGAGTCTGCCATTGCCGTCCGGACGACTCAGCCGGCGAAGCGATAGTTGAGGTACTGCACGCCGTTGTCGTAGCGACGGCTGTCGGCGAGTGACCAGGTGGATTCGGCGTCGCCGGGCTCGAACAGGCGCGGACCATCTGCGCGAGCCAGTGGGTACACGAACAGGTGCAATTCGTCGACGAGGCCGTCGGCGACCATCGCCCGCACCAGGGTGCCGCTTCCGCTCACGTAGATCCCACCGTCGACGGATTCCTTGAGGCCGGCGATCGCGGCCGGGTCGTAGCCGCCGAGCACGGTGACCGGCCCCCACTCGGGGTCGATCAGGGTCGACGACACCACGTACTTCGGGGTGTCGTTGAAGAACGGTGCTCCGGGGTCGTCGTCGACGGTCCGGGTGGACCACGCGGGAGCGAACATCTCGTAGGTGGTGCGCCCGAGGAGGATCGCCTCGCTCGCGTCGCAGACGGCGCCGATGACCTCGCCCATTCCCGGGTCGAATCCGTACGGGACGGTCCACAGCGGGGCGTCGATGACGCCGTTCATCGTCGTGAACTCGTGCACATGGATGGTGCCCACCGCTTGCTCCTGTCGTCGGTTGCGTCGGGACGATAGACGGGTGACCGCAGCAGAACTCATCGGTGCGGGCCGCCGTCGGGGCCCGGGTCCTACCATCGGGGGCATGCCCGTCACTCGTGTGCTCGGGGGCATGGTGCCCAGCCCGGCGTCGCTGCCGGTGGCGCACGAGACCGCGCGGGTGCGGGCCGACGGCCGTCCGCAACCGGCGTTCCGCGACCAGCTGCGGCGCATCCCGTCGTTGCGCAACGCGTGGTCGGTCCTGTGGGTGTGGGTGCAGGCGTGCGTGATCGTCGGCGCGGCGGTGTGGTGGGGCAACCCGGTCGGGTACGTCGTGGCGTTCCTGCTCATGGGGCGCACGCACGCGCAGCTCGCCGCGCTGATGCACGAGGCCGCGCACCGCACGCTGTTCGCGAACCGGTGGTGGAACGACTTCGTCGGCCGGTGGTTCGTCGGCTTCCCGGGATTCACGTCGACCGACGCCTACCGGCGCGTGCACATGGCGCACCACCGCAAGGAGTTCGGCCCCGACGAACCCGACATCCCGCTGTACGCCGGCTATCCGATCGGGCGCGACAGCCTGCGCCGCAAGCTCGTGCGCGACGCGACCGGGCGTACCGGCCTCAAGCTGCTGCGCGCGCAACTCGCCGGGTTCCGCTCGCCCGATGCGCGCGTGCGCCGCGTGCTGTGGGAGATCCTCGCGGTGCAGGCGGCGCTGCTCGCCGCAGCGATCGCGGGCGGGGTGTGGTGGGTGTACCCGGTGTTCTGGTTGTTGCCGTACCTCACGGCGTGGCGGGTCATCAACCGGTTGCGGTCGATCGCGGAGCACGGCGGCATGGACGCGTCGACCGATCGCCGGCTCACCACACACAGCGTGCGTCAGTCGTGGATCAGCCGCTCGTTCCTGGTGCCGTACAACATCGGGTGGCACCTGGCGCACCACGTCGACGCCGGCGTGTCGATGCGCCACCTGCCCCGCTACCACCGGGCGCTCCGCGACGCGGGCTACGTCGACGACACGCTCGAGCACCCCACGTACCGGGCGCTGTGGCGGTCGCTGTCGGCGGGCTGAAGCGCCCGGTCACTGCACAACCGGCCCCGACTCCCTAATCTGTGGCCGTGGACCAGTGGCTGCAGAACACCCGGGGCATCGTCGTGGTGGTGCTCATGATCGCGACCGGCGTGCTGCTGCTCTCGATCGATCCCGGCAACGGCTTCCCGCAGGGGGCGAGCGTGTCCGCGGGCGGCGGTGGGTCCACGCCGACCACCACGCTGGCCCCCGCCACCACCACGGTGCCCACCGTGTCGCATCCCGACATCCAGGAGGGCTCCACCAACACCGCCGAGGTCACGACGCTGCAGCAGAAGCTGGCGGCGCTCGGCTTCACGGTCACTGCCGACGGCAGCTTCGGGCCGGGCACGAAGGCCGCGGTCCAGCAGTTCCAGACCTCGAAGGGCCTGCCCGCCACCGGCGTCGTCGACGCGGCGACCTGGCAGGCGCTCGGCCTCTAGGAGACGAAGCGGAGCCCTGCTCGGATGAGCGGGAGGGCACAGCGGAGTCGACCGTTGGGGGCCCTCTAGTTGAGGATGGCCACGGCCAGCTCCCGCCGGTCCGCAGCCCGCATCACGAGCGCTCCCCTTCGCTGACGCGGGGCGCACATGGCGAGGTAGTCCGAGACGGGCCGGGAAACGGGGCCGGGCGCCTCGAAGGCCTCGGCAGCCTCGATGTCGATGGGCGGGTAGTTGCCGTCGTCCTGGAACATGGCGGGTCTCCTCGTGGGTGTGGGCGGTCCCGTACGTCGTTCCAGGATCAACGGTACGGGTGCCGTGTGAACGGGACGTTGCGAGGCCGCGACGCGCGGAGGTCCAGTGACCCAACCTTCCGTGTTCGGGGATCCGTCAGGAAGTCGTGGGATTGGCGAGGTCGGTTTCCTCGTCCACCGGGTTCGACAGGAGGAGGATCTCGCCGTCGGGCATCACCGACTCGAGTCGTTCCTCGAGGTCGATCGCGTCGGCGTCCTCCGCGCGCGGATCGAGTCGCGGATGGCGAGCGCGGAGCCGCGGGGCATGAGGAACGTGAGGAAGAGGCACACGATCGTCACGCCGAACACGAACAGGAAGACGAGGTGGATCGAGTCGGCGAACGCGTGGCGCACGAGCTCCTGCGTCTCCGGCGGGAACGATTTCGCCGTCTGCGGGGAGAGCAGCGCGCCGGGCTTGATCTTGCTCCCCGGGAAGAGCTCCTCCATCCGGCTGGTGAGCGAGCCCAGTGCGATCGCCGCGGCGATCGCCACGCCGAGTGCGCCACCGAGTTGGCGGGTGAAGTTCACCAATGCGTTGGCGATGCCCATGCGGGGCAGGTCGACGGCGTTCTGCGCAGCGAGCGCGGTGGTGATGAAGTTGAAGCCCATGCCGACGCCGAGGAACACCATCGCGATCGACACCTGCAGGTTCGACGAATCGGCGCCCACCTGCGTGAGCAGCGCTCCGCCGCAGACGAGGCTCACCATCCCCACGCCGGTGATCAGGCGGTAGCCGCTCCGCAACACGATGCGCGCGCCGAACGCCGACGCCACGACCATCGACAGCATCATCGGCGTGAGGACGCGTCCGGCATCCGTCGCGGACGACTGCAGCACCACCTGCACGAACAGCGGCAGGAACGAGTTGACCGCGAACATCACGATGCCGATGCCGACGCCGATGATCGTCGCGGCCCGCAACACGCGTAGGCCGAACAACGTGAAGTCGATCATCGGTTCCGCCGTGCGCCGCTCGTGGACCACGAACGTCGCGAGCAGGATCGCGCTCATCACGAACGAACCCACGATGACGGGGGAGCCCCAGCCGTAGTCGCGCCCGCCGGTCTCGAGGCCGAACACGAGGAGGCCCGTCCACCCGAGGAGCAACAGCGTGCCGAGCCAGTCCATGCGGTGCTTCCGGCGATGTTGCAACGGCTCGACCATGAACACGACGACGAGGAAGATGCCCACGATGCCGATGGGGAGGTTCACGAAGAACACCCACCGCCACGAGAGGTTGTCGGTGAGGAAGCCGCCGATGATCGGTCCGAGGATGGTGGCGCCGCCGAACACCATCGACATGTAGCCCGACACCTTCGGGCGTTCCTCGAGCGTGTACATGTCGGCGACGATCGTCTGCGCGACCGGGATGAGACAGCCGCCGCCCGCGCCCTGCAGTGCGCGGAAGAACACCAGTTGGAGCATCGTGGTGGACAGGCCGCACAGCACGGACGCGCCGAGGAACAGCACCATGCCGATGAGGAAGATCCGCTTGCGGCCGTACATGTCGGCCAGGCGGCCCCACAACGGGATGCTGGCGATCTCGAACAACAGGTAGCCGGTGAAGACCCACGCGTAGTGGTCGATGCCGTGCAGGTCACCGATGATCGTGGGCATCGCGGTGGACACGACGGTGCCGTCGAGCGTCGCGAGGAACATGCCGATCACCGCGGCGATCGTGGTGATGGTGCGGGTGCGCGGCGAGATGCGCTTGGCGAAGTCGGTGGAGGGCAGGGCGCCCTCGCTGGCCATCTCGTGATGGCTCATCGCGGTCCGCCCCGGGTGAGGGCCGGCGCGAGGGTGCGTACGAAGGAGTCGATGCGGTCGATGTCGGCGGGGTCGGAGCGCAACAGGTGCTCGACGAACAGGCCCCACAGGAACGTCGCGATCACGTCGGCCGCTGCCGCGAGGTCGACGGCCGGGTCGACGTCGGTCCCGAGGGCGAGCACGGACTGCCACCGGGCGCGCCACTCGGTGGCGAGTGTCGCCTGCACCGCGAGCGCGTCCTCGTCGCCGAGCACCGCCTCACGCTGCATGAGGCGCAGGAACTCGCGGTCCTCGACGAGGCGTCGGAACGACCGTCGTGCCTGTTCGACGATGAGGCGCTCGATCGGTGCGGGCTCGGGTTCCTCGATCGGTGCCTCCGGCCGGTCGAAGCGGGCCCGGTACACCTCACGGATGAGGTCGGCCTTCGAGGCGAAGTGGTAGTAGAGCCCGGGCACGGTCACGCCGGCCGAGTCGGCCAGCTCCCGCATGCTGACCGCCGTGGTGCCCCGCTCGGAGAAGAGGCGCAGGGCGACGTCGACGATGCGGTCCCGGGTGGGCACGGCGGTGGTCGGGCTCATACGCGGAACTTACTTGAACGCTCGTTCAAGTCGCCAGTCGTTGTCACAGGCGGCCGGTACCCTCGCCCGTGATGGCGCGACCCGGCCCCTCCCTCTTCGATCAGGACCCCTTCGACGATCCCGCCGCGCCCGATCCTCTCCTCGACGTGTGGGTCGATCCGGGCGACGCGGGTGATTCGATCGTCGAGGCCGAGGGCGAACCGGAGGCCACGTTCTCGGTCGGCGAGCTCAACGGGAAGGTGCGCGACGCGCTGCGCCGGTGCCTTCGCCGACGAGGTGTGGGTGCGCGGCGAGGTGCAGAACCTCAAGCGCCACGCCTCCGGGCACACGTACTTCACGCTGGTGGAGAAGGGCGTGCGCGGCGATCGGCCGCTCGCCCGCCTCGACGTCGCCCTCTTCCGCGACGACGCCCGTACGGTGAACCGGCGGCTCAAGGAGGTCCCCGGCGCCGAGCTCGGCAACGACGTCGAGGTGCGCATCCGCGGCCGGGTCACGCTCTACCCGGAGCAGGGTCGCTACCAGCTCGTGATGAGCGACATCGACCCGGTGTTCACCGTCGGTGGGATCGCGGCCAACCGCGAGCGGGTCCTGCGGGCGCTGGCCGCCGAGGGGCTGCTCGGCCACAACCGCCGCCACGAGCTCGCCCCGGTGCCGCTGCGGGTGGGGCTGGTCACGAGTGTGGGCAGCGCGGCCTACCACGACTTCGTGCACGAGTTGGAGCTGAGCGGCTACGCGTGGCAGGTCGGCGTCGTCGACGTGCGCGTGCAGGGGAGCGCGGCGGCGCGCCGCATCAAGTACGGCCTCAACGTGCTCGCCGGTCTCGCGGTCGACGTCGTCGTGCTCGTGCGCGGCGGTGGCGCCCGCGCCGACCTCGCGCCGTTCGACACCGAGCTCGTGGCGCGCGCGATCGCCGAGATGCCGGTGCCGGTCATCACCGGCGTGGGCCACGAGATCGACCGCAGCGTCGCCGACGAGGTGGCACACACCGCGTGCAAGACGCCCACCGCTTGCGCGCAGACGCTGGTGGAGCAGGTCCGCCGCTTCGACGACGCGCTCGCAGAGTCGGCACGCGTCGTCGCCGCGCTGGCTCGTCGCCGCGCCGCGATGGCGCAGCGCGAGGTCGACGATGCTGCCCGGCGGGTGCGTCGGTCGGTGCCGGTCGCCATCGCACGCGAGCAGGCCCTGGTCGACCGCCACCACGGGCGCGTCGACGAGCTCGCGCGCCTGCGCACCGGTGAGGCGACCCGCCGGATCGACCACGCTGGGGAGCGACTGGCCGCGCGCGGCCGGCGCATCACCCGCGACGCGCAGGCCCTGCTCGAACGACGCGAGCTCGCGGTCGCGTCGTCGGCCGGTCATCGGCTCGACGTCGCCGCCCTCCGCCTCGGCGCGCACGAGTCCACCGTGCGCGCCCTGGATCCCCGCCGCGTGCTCGAGCGCGGCTACACCATCACCCGCGACGAGCAGGGCCGCGTGGTGCGCCACGCCGCCGACGCCACCGCCGGGGCCCTGATCGTCACCGAGCTCGCCGACGGCAAGCTCGCCAGCCGTGTCGAGGAGACAGAAGCATGACCGACGAGGCCACCATCAACGCAGACGAGATCGGGTACGCCGATGCCATGGCGGAGCTCGGCGACATCCTCGACGAGCTCGAGCGCGACGACCTCGACGTCGACGTGCTCGCCGAGCGGGTCAAGCGGGCCAGCTTCCTGATCAAGCTGTGCCGGGGCCGCATCGCCCGGGCCCGGGCCGACGTCGAGGGGATCGTCACCGACCTCGAGGCCTTCGCCGCCGCCGACCCCGAGGATTGACGAGACGATCCGACGCGGCAACCATTGCGGGACCGCGGGCGGGACGTCCCACCGACAGTCTCAGGAGGTCGACGATGAAATTCGTCCAGACCATCGAGTTCCGCACCACGCGCTACGACGAGGTCGCCGCGCTGATGGACGAGTGGGCGGCGTCCACGGCGTCCACGCACACGCCCACCCGGGTGTCGACCACCCGTGACCGCGACAACGGCGACGTCTACGTGCAGATCGTGGAGTTCCCGTCGCATGACGAGGCGATGCGTAACAGCCAGCTGCCCGAGACGAACGCCTTCGCCGAGAAGATGATGACGCTCTGCGACGGACCGCCGATCTTCCGCAACCTCGACGTGGTGCGCGAAGAAGAGTTCTAGTTACTTCTTCTGGCCGGTGAGCTTGCGGTTCTTGAACTGCGCCTTCACGTAGTCGCGGTTCAGCAGCGCGATGAAGTCGATGCTGATCTCCTTCGGGCACGCCTTCTCGCACTCACCGTGGTTCGTGCAGGAGCCGAAGAAGCTCTCCATCACCTCGACCATGTTCACCACACGCGTGTAGCGCTCGGGCTGGCCCTGCGGGAGCAGGTTCAGGTGGGCGACCTTCGCCGCGGTGAACAGGTTCGCCGCGCCGTTGGGGCACGCCGCCACGCAGGCGCCGCAGCCGATGCAGGCGGCGGCGTCCATCGCGGAGTCGGCCGCCTCCTTGGGCACGAGGATGAGGTTGGCGTCGGGAGCCGAGCCGGTGGGCGCGCTGATGTAGCCGCCCGCCTCGACGATGCGGTCGAACGCGCTGCGGTCGACGACGAGGTCGCGCAGGATCGGGAAGGCGCGGGCCCGCCACGGCTCGACGGTGATCTGGTCACCGTCGGAGAACTTGCGCATGTGCAGCTGACAGGTGGCCGTGCCCTCCGACGGGCCGTGCGCGCGTCCGTTGATCATCATCGAGCACGAGCCGCAGATGCCCTCACGGCAGTCGTGGTCGAACGCGATCGGCTCGCGGCCCTCAGCCGTCAGCCGGTCGTTGATGACGTCGAACATCTCGAGGAACGACATCTCGGGGCTGATGCCCGGAGCGTCGATCTCCTCGAACGCACCAGCGGCGGTCGAGCTCTTCTGGCGCCAGACGCGGAGCTTGAGATCCATTGCTTCAGTCCTCTGTGCTTCTGATGCGATGAAGGAGTGGGCTACTTGTAGTTCCGCTGGGCGAGGTGGACGTACTCGAACTCGAGCTGCTCCTTGTGCAGCTCGGGCTTGGTGTCCACGCCGGTGAACTCCCACGCGGCGACGTGTGAGAAGTCCTCGTCGTTGCGGAGCGCCTCGCCGTCCTCGGTCCGGTGCTCGGTGCGGAAGTGCCCGCCGCACGACTCCTCACGGGTGAGGGCGTCGAGGCAGAGCTCCTCGCCGAACTCCAGGAAGTCGGCGACGCGACCGGCCTTCTCCAGCGACTGGTTGACCGACTCGTTGTCGCCGAGGACGCGCACGTCCCGGTAGAACTCCTCGCGCAGCGCGGGGATCTCCGAGAGGGCCTGCTCGAGGCTCTCCTTGCTGCGGGCCATGCCGCAGTTGTCCCACATGATGTTGCCGAGGTCGCGGTGGAAGTCGTCGACCGTGCGGGTGCCCTTGGCCTTGAGCAGCCGGTTCGTGTTGTCGTGGACCTCGGCCTCCGCCGCCTTGAACACCGGCTCGTCGGTCGCGAGCGGGGCGGTGCCGAGCTGCGGGGCGAGGTAGTCGGAGATCGTCGACGGGAGCACGAAGTAGCCGTCGGCCAGGCCCTGCATGAGCGCCGAGGCGCCGAGGCGGTTCGCACCGTGGTCGGAGAAGTTCGCCTCACCGAGCACGTAGAGGCCCGGCACGTTGCTCATCAGGTTGTAGTCGACCCACAAACCGCCCATCGTGTAGTGGACGGCCGGGTAGATGCGCATGGGGACCTTGTAGGGGTCCTCGTCGGTGATGCGCTCGTACATCTCGAAGAGGTTGCCGTAGCGCTCCTCGACGACGTCGTGGCCGAGGCGGGCGACGGCGTCGCCGAAGTCGAGGTACACGCCGTTCTTCATCGGGCCCACACCGCGGCCGGCGTCGACCTCGCGCTTCGCCGCCCGGGAGGCGATGTCGCGCGGGACGAGGTTGCCGAACGCCGGGTAGCGCCGCTCGAGGAAGTAGTCGCGCTCGCGGTCGGGGATCTGGTCGGGAGTGCGGGTGTCGTCGGCGTTCTCCGGCACCCAGACGCGACCGTCGTTGCGCAGCGATTCCGACATCAGCGTGAGCTTCGACTGGAAGTCGTCGCTGCGCGGGATGCAGGTGGGGTGGATCTGCGTGTAGCAGGGGTTCGCCATGAGCGCGCCCCGCTTGTGCGCCCGCCACGCCGCGGTGACGTTGCTCGCCTTCGCGTTGGTGGAGAGGTAGAAGACGTTGCCGTAGCCACCGGTGGCGAGCACGACCGCGTGCGCCGACCACGAGCGGATGTCGCCGGTGATCAGGTTGCGGGTGACGATGCCGGCGGCCTTGCCCTCGTGGGTGACGAGGTCGAGCATCTCCGTGCGAGCGTGCAACTCCACGGTGCCGAGGTGCACCTGGCGCGCGAGCGCCTGGTACGCACCGAGGAGGAGCTGCTGGCCCGTCTGCCCGCGGGCGTAGAACGTGCGGGAGACCTGCGCGCCACCGAAGGACCGGTTGTCGAGCAGGCCGCCGTACTCACGCGCGAACGGCACGCCCTGTGCGACGCACTGGTCGATGATGTTCACGCTGATCTCGGCGAGGCGGTAGACGTTCGCCTCGCGGGCGCGGTAGTCGCCGCCCTTCACCGTGTCGTAGAACAGGCGGTAGATGCTGTCACCGTCGTTCTGGTAGTTCTTCGCGGCGTTGATGCCGCCCTGCGCCGCGATGCTGTGCGCACGGCGGGGCGAGTCGTGGAACGTGAAGAGCTTCACCTTGTACCCGAGCTCGCCGAGGGTGGCGGCGGCCGCCGCGCCGGCGAGGCCGCTGCCCACCACGATCACTTCGTAGCGACGCTTGTTCGCCGGGTTCACCAGCTTCACGTCGAACTTGTGCTGCGTCCACTTGTCCTCGATGGGACCCGCAGGGATCTTCGCGTCGAGGGTGATGCTCATCGGGTCACGGCTCCAGTCGTGATCAGCAACGGCATGCTCACGTTGCCGACGAGGATGACGAGCGCGAAGCCCGCGGCGAAGTACCGGCGCCAGACGTTCCAGCGCGGGTTGTTCAGACCGAGGCTCTGGAACATGCTCCAGGCGCCGTGGAAGATGTGGATGCTCAACGCGATCATCGCGACGATGTAGGCGATCGCCACCGGCACCCGCTCGAAGCTGTTGAACAGGTTGTCGTACGCGTCGCCGCGCACGAAGTTCCCGCCGTTCGCCGTACCCCACGTGAGGTCCAGCAGGTGGAAGATCACGAACAGCGCCACCACGATGCCGGTGAGGCGCATGGTGCGTGACGCGAAGTTCGCCGCCACGTAGTCGCGCTTCGACTGGTAGCGCACCGGCCGGGCCCTCTGGTTCATGCGCGTGAGCTGCGCCGCAGCCACGATGTGCACGAAGAACGCGCCGATCAGCACAATCCGCACGATCCACAGCAGGACGGTGCGGGGGAGGGCGGGCTCACCGAGGGTGCGCAGCCACTCGCCGTACGTGTTGATGTGGTCCTTCCCCAAGAAGACCTTGAGGTTCCCGATCATGTGCACCAGCACGAAGCCGAGCAGCACGATGCCCGAGAGGGCCATCAACCACTTCTTGCCGACCGCCGACTGCCAGAACCTCAGCAGGAAGTGACCCTGCTTCGGTGCCGGGACCGGCGCACCAGTGGTGCGCGCCAGGGCGTCGGCGTCGTCGGCGCCGCCGCTCTGGTCAGCGGTCGAGAGCTCTTCCTCAACCTTCGCCATGCAGCGAAAACTACAACTGTCGCCTGGCCAGCGGCCTATTCGGGGCTTACGCCCCTGCGTGGCTCCGCCGCGCTACCTGGTGGGGAAGGGGTGCAGCGGGAGTCCCGGGCTCGGCAGGTCGGTCCAGCAGTACACGTGTCCGGGGCTGCCGGCGTCGACCGCGAAGAGGGTGCGACCGTCGGAGCCGCCGAAACAGCAGTTGGTGCTGACCGGGTGGTCGCCGGGGCAGTCGAGGACCTCCACCACCTGCACGTCACCCCGCCCGTCGGGCTCGAGGACCGTGACCACATGGCCTCCGCCGGCGGCGTAGATGCGGCCGGCGACGTCGAAGGCGAACCCGTCGACGACCCGGCCCGAGGCGTTTCGCTCCCCCACCTGGTCGGCGGGACCGTCGGCCCGGACCCGCAGCAGGCACTGGCCCTCCATGTGGAGGCCGTTCTCCGCGACCACGAGCGTCTCGCCGTCGGCGTCGAGCGCGATGCCATTGGGGTAGTGGAGGCCGGCGACCACCGGGCGCAGGCCCTCTGCCGCCGACCAGGCCATCACCCGGCCGACCCGTCCGGCGGGCTCCTCGGGGACGGGCCAGTGCGGCGGATCGGTGAAGTACACGGTGCCGTCGGGGCCGACCACCAGGTCGTTGGGCGCGTTGCTCATGCCGGCGAGGAGCGAGGTGACCGCGCCGTCGGCGGCGACGTGTTGGAGGCCAGACGGGATGGTGGGCACCGGCGGGGGCGCGTCGGCGAAGAAGCCGAACACGGAGAAGTCGAGCCCGCCGTTCTGGGTGACGACGAAGCCGCCGTCGGTCGCGGGCGCCGCGCCGTTGGGGCCGCCGCCGGTGTCGGCCAGCACCTCGCGTGTGCCCGTGGCGAGGTCGACCCGGTGCAGGGTGCCGTCGGAGACGCTGGTGCACACGAGCGAGCCCTCGGGGTGGGCGTCCGAGGGTGCGCACCACACCGGCCCCTCACCGAAGCGCGGCCCCTGGCAGATGACGTGCGGTCCGTCCATCCGGGCATCATCGCCCACTCGTGGCGGTGGTGGGCAACAATGCCGACGTGTCTCCGCCAGCGTGCGTCGAGCTCGAGGACGTCGTGATCCGCTACGGGCGTGTCGTGGCGCTACGCGATGTGACGCTCGCGGTGCGGCCGGGTGAACTCTTGGGCGTGCGCGGTGCCAACGGCGCGGGCAAGACCACGTTGTTGCGTGCGTTCGCGGGTGTCGTCCGGCCGGCGGCCGGCACGCGGGTGGGTGGCGGGCGGGTCGCCTACGTGCCGGCCGCGCTGACGCCACCGGCGGTGTCGGCGGCGCGCTGGCTGCGCGGCGTGCGGTCCCACCGGGTCGAGGACCCTCTTGCTGCGCTCGAACTGCTCGGCTTCGAGGGCGAGCTCGCGCGCAGTTGTCAGGTCCTGTCGTTCGGGAACCTGCGCAAGCTCCTCCTCGCCGACTCGCTGTCGAGCGCAGCCGACCTCGTCGTGATCGACGAAGCGCACCTCGGCCTCGATGCGGTCGGCCACCGCGGCATGGCTGCCCTCATCGCGGCGACGCGAGCCAGGGGAGGATGCGTGGTCGCCGCGGTGCAACAGGGCGAGCACCTCGCGGGGGCCGACGCGTCGGTCGTCGTGCGCGACCACACCGTGCACGCGGTCGACCCCGGCCAGGTCGAGGTCGCGCTCCGTGGTCCGTCCAACCGCGTCGACCAACTCCTGCAGACCGCGGGCGAGCTCGGGTTCGCACCGCCGGGCGACGGCTCGTGATGCGGTTCACGCTTCTGCTCGTGGCCCGGTCGGGGCGGTGGGTCGCGCCTGCCGTCCTGTACCTGACCTGGCTGGTGCTCGTGCTCGCGAATCCCGGGCCCGCGCTGAGCAACGGGGCCAGCATGTTCTTCGGCCTCGTCGTGTTCGGGGCGTGGTTCGCGATCGTCACGGGCAATGTCGACGACGATCCGCACCGCGACCTCTGCGCTGCGGTCGCCGGATCGCCCGCCCGGCTCCACATCAGGCGCGCGGTGGCGACCGTCGCGGTCACCGCGGGAGTGGCCGTCCTGACTTCGTTCGCGACCGCGACCGCCGGCGACCTCGGCCCTCGGGACCTGGTCGCGACCATCGCCGGCACGGTGGCGATCCTGGTGGCGGGCGCGTTGGTGGGCAACGCCATCGGCGTGTTCCTGCACCGGCCGCTCGTCCACAGCATCGCGTGGTCGCTCGTCGTCGCGGTGGGCGCAACCATCGCCGTCGCCCTGCTCCCGCCGGTGCAGGACGTCCTGTACGACCTCGACCACGGCTCGCTCCGCGGTGTGCCCGCCCTCCTGGCCGGGGCCGCCGCGGTCGCCACTCTCGCGGTGTTCGTGTCCGCGATCGTGGCCGACCGACGGAGCTGACCGCCGCACCACGACGTTGCCCCGGTGGGCCGGTGTCACGAGATCCCCCCATGCGGGTACGCTGCGCCGCGACCCCCCAGTGCCTTCGAAACCCTCGGGAGACAGTGATGACACGACCCGGAACCTTGGGCGAACTGCGCACGAGTGGGTGGGTGTCGCGTCCCGTCAAGGACGAGGTGCGGGCCAACGCGATCGCCCGGATCTCGGAGGGTCGCCAGCTCGTCGACGGCGTCGTCGGCTACGAGGACACCGTCCTGCCGCAGCTCGAGAACGCGCTGCTCGCGGGCCACGACGTGATCTTCCTCGGTGAGCGGGGCCAGGCGAAGACCCGCATCATCCGGTCGCTCACCGACCTGCTCGACGAGTGGATGCCCATCGTCGCCGGCAGCGAGATCAACGACGACCCCTACCACCCGATCTCGCACCACGCCCGGGTGATGGTGGCCGAGCGCGGCGACGAGACCCCGATCGAGTGGGTGCACCGCGAGCGCCGCTTCGGCGAGAAGCTCGCCACCCCGGACACGTCGATCGCGGACCTCATCGGTGAGGTCGACCCGATCAAGGTGGCCGAGGGCCGCTACCTCTCCGACGAGCTCACCATCCACTACGGCCTCGTGCCCCGCACCAACCGCGGCATCTTCTCGATCAACGAGCTCCCCGACCTCGCGGAGCGCATCCAGGTGGGTCTGCTCAACGTGCTCGAGGAGCGCGACGTGCAGATCCGGGGCTACAAGATCCGCCTCCCCATCGACACCATGCTCGTGGCCTCGGCCAACCCCGAGGACTACACGAACCGCGGCCGCATCATCACGCCGCTGAAGGACCGCTTCGGCGCGCAGATCCGCACGCACTACCCGCTCGACGCCGAGCTCGAGGCCGCCGTGGTCAAGCAGGAGGCGCGTCCACTCACCGCCGACGGCCTCACCGTGCACGTGCCCGAGTTCATGGCCGAGATCGTGGCCGAGACGAGCCAGCAGGCTCGCCGGTCGCCGCACATCAACCAGCGTTCCGGCGTGTCGGTGCGCCTCTCGATCGCCAACTACGAGACGCTCGTCGCCAACGCGACGCGGCGCGCGCTGCGCCACGGCGAGCACGAGGTCGTGCCGCGCGTGAGCGACCTCGACGCGCTGGTCGCGAGCACCGCCGGCAAGGTGGAGTTCGAGACCGTCGACGACGGCCGCGAGGAGCAGGTGCTCGACCGCATCCTGAAGACGGCCGTGCTCGAGACGTTCCGGGCGCAGACCCGCCCCGAGAAGCTCACCGATGTCGTCAACTCGTTCGAAGAGGGCATGGTCGTGCACACCGGCGAGGACATCGCGTCGTCGGAGTACGGCCGGCTGCTCGACGAATTGCCCGCCCTCCGCGAGACGCTTGCCGATCTCGACGTCCCCGAGTCGCCCGCCGGCGTCGCCTCGGCCGTCGAGTTCGTGCTCGAGGGCCTGCACCTCTCGAAGCGCCTCAACAAGGACGCCGTCGGCGGTCGCGCGAGCTACCGCGGCCGCGGCTGACCCTTCCACTCACCGTTCTTGCGCGCTTCGGGGTCCTCAGAGCGGCGCGGAAGAGCGCCAGAACGATCAGGGGCTACATCCCTGAGGGCGGGTCCTGCTCGAAGAGGCCGCAGTCGGACTGCGCACGGCGGTTCACGTTGTTGACCGCGGTCATGATCTTCGGGTTGTCGACGACGCTCTTGTCGCCGTCGGCCCGGCGCTGCAGGGCGTCGAGGAAGATCTGCGTGTCCTTGGCGATGTCCTTCGGCGCGTGGTCGACCATGGTCTGGACGAGGTCGATCTGCACCGCGAGCGAGGCCTTGCGCTCCACCTTCTTGTCGTAGGTGTAGGCGGCCTTGCAGAACGCCTTGCTCGGGAGGGGGAGCGACTTCGCCGCGTCCTTCGAGCAGCCGGCGAGGCCGGCGGCCGCGACCAGCGGTAGGACGACGAGTGCGAGGGCTCGGGTGGGCACGCGCATCGCACCATTGTGGTCGGCGGCACGGGTGGCACTTCAGTCAGGGCCGGCCGGGGCTCGGCCCGGACCCCGGGTATGGCCGGCGAATGCCGGGTACCCTCGGCTCATGGCGCGCCGTTCGGGTTTCCAGTACTCCCGTTGGGACGGCACCCAGCGCGGGTTCGATCTCGACGCCGACTCGCTCATGGACGAGATGAGCGACGACCTCCTGTACCACGGCGACCTCAACGCTGCGCTCCGCAAGCTGATGCAGCAGGGCTTCCGCGATCGCAACGGCGAGGAGCTGATGGGGTTGCGGGAGATGCTCGAGCGGCTGCGGGAGCGTCGCCGCGAAGAGCTCGAACGCCGCGATCTGGGCGGCGTGTACGACGACATCGCCGAACAGCTCGGTGAGGTCGTCGACATGGAGCGTGAGGGCATCGACCGTCGCGTCGACGAGGCCAACCGCTCCGGCGACCAGCGCCGTCAGGAATTGGTCGAGGACGTCGCCGAACTGCGGCGGCGCGAGCTCGACGAGCTCCCGCCCGACCTCGCCGGGCGCGTGCAGTCGCTGCAGAACTACGAGTTCATGGACGACACCGCGCGCCAGCGGTTCGAGGAGCTGATGGACGAGCTGCGCGAGCAGCTCATGCAGAGCTACTTCAACCAGATGTCCGAAGGCATGCAGAACCTCACCCCCGAGCGGATGCAGGCCATGAAGGACATGATGAACGAGCTCAACCAGATGCTCGAGCAGCGTGAACAGGGCGAGGAGCCCGACTTCGAGGGCTTCATGGAGCGCCACGGAGAGTTCTTCCCCGGGAACCCGCAGAGCCTCGACGAGTTGCTCGAGCAGATGGCGCAGTCGATGGCGCAGATGCAGCAGCTGCTCAATTCGATGAGCCCCGAGCAGCGCGCACAGCTGCAGGCGCTGTCGGAGTCGCTGCTCGAGGACATGGACCTGCGTTGGCAGGTCGACCAGCTCTCCCGCAACCTGCAGAACGCGTTCCCGAACATGCCGTGGCAGCGGTCGCAGAACTTCAGCGGCAACGACCCCATGAGCTTCGGCGAGATGCCCGGCCTGCTCGACACGTTGGGCGACCTCGACGCGCTCGAGAACCTGATGCGCTCGGCCACCCAACCCGGCGAACTCGCAGAAGTCGACGTCGAGCGCGCCCGCGAGCTGCTCGGCGACGATGCGGCGCGGTCGCTCGACCGGCTGCGCGACCTCACGAAGATGCTCGAGGAGGCCGGCCTCATCGAGCAGCGCGAAGGCCGCCTCGAGCTCACCCCGCGCGATCCGCGCCATCGGCAACAAGGCGCTCTCCGACCTCTACCGCAAGCTCGTGAAGGACCGCCCGGGTAAGCACCAGATCCAGCGGTCGGGCGTGGGCAACGAGCAGTCGTACGAGCACAAGCCCTACGAGTTCGGCGACCCGTTCCACCTCAACGTGCAGGAGACGGTCAAGAACGCGATCTGGCGTTCGGGGGCGGGCACGCCCGTGCGCCTGCTCCCCGACGACTTCGAGGTGGAGCGCACCGAGCAGACCACCCGTTCGGCCACGGTGCTGCTGCTCGACGTGTCGCTGTCGATGCCGATGCGCGACAACTTCCTGCCGGCGAAGAAGGTCGCGATGGCGCTGCACGCGCTCATCACGAGCCAGTTCCCGCGCGACTACTTCGGTCTCGTGTCGTTCGGCCGCGTCGCACGCGACGTGAAGCCCGAGCTGCTCCCGGAGATGAGCTGGGACTTCGAGTGGGGCACGAACATGCAGCACGCGCTGTTGCTCGCCCGCAAGCAGCTCTCGCGCCAGACCGGCACGAAGCAGATCATCATGGTCACCGACGGTGAGCCCACGGCCCACATCGAGAACGGCCAGGCGCTGTTCTCGTACCCGCCGTCGCACATCACCATCGAGGAGACGCTGAAGGAGGTGATGCGCTGCACGCGTGACGGCATCCGCATCAACACCTTCATGCTCGACGAGAGCTACTACCTGCGTTCGTTCGTCGAGCAGATGATGCGCATCAACCGCGGCCGCGCCTTCTTCACCACGCCCGACACGCTCGGCGACTACGTGCTGGTCGACTTCCTCGACCACCGCCGCAAGGGTCGGCGCGCCAGTTAGTTCCGGTCCGCCCGATCACTCTCCGGTGTAGGCGGCGCGGGTGCGGTAGCGCAGTCGGTGCGGGTACTCCTCCAGCGTGTGGGCGATCCAGCCCACGCTGCGGGCGATGGCGAACACCGCCTCGCCGGCGCCGGTCACGAAGTGCTCGGCCTCGGCCAGCACGCCCAGCGCGAAGTCGATGTTGGGGTACGGGCCGGTTGCTGCGACCGAATCGTTGTCGGCGGTGACGATCGCGAGCACCTCCTGTGCGGTGCGCCACAACGCGGTCGGCGGCCGCGCCGCCTCCACCAGTTCGAGCAGCGCGGGCGTGCGTGGATCGGGCCCGGTGTACACCGTGTGCCCGAAGCCGGGAAGCGCGGCGCCCGACTGCAACACCGCGCCGACGGCCGTGGCCGGCGTGCGATCGCGCGCATCGCGCAGCAGCGCGCGCACCTGCTCCGACGCGCCGCCGTGCAGCGGGCCACCGAGCGCGGCGAGCCCGGCGAGCAGCACGAGGTACGGATCGGCCCACGTGGACGCGGCGACACGCGCCGCGAACGTGGAGGTCGCGAGCTCGTGGTCGGCGAGCAACGAGAGCGCGCCGTCGAGCGCGCGGACGCGCCGCTTCGTGGGCTCGACGGTGGTGAGGCGCGACCACAGGCGCGTGGCGAGCGAGCCGGTAGCGACGGGCTCGGTGCGCGGATCGGCGGGCGGCAACGCCTCCACGAGGGTGGCGAGGAGCGCGCCGGCGTGCGCGGCGACGGCCGACGGACGCCGATCGTCGCGAAGTGGATCCGCGGGGCGGAGCGCGGCGACGACCACGCGGAGGCGGTCGCCCGCGCTCACGTCCGCGGGCAGGGCGTCCTGGACGGCACGGGCGAGCGCGAGAGCGTCGTCGCTCGCGCTCCAGTGCACGGTCGGCCCGGCCGGCACCCCCCAGAGCCACGCGGCCACCTCTTCGAAGCGGGCGGTGCGCGCCGCCTCGGTGACGTCCCAACCCCGGTACGTGAGGTGGCCGGCGGGGTCGAGGCGGGTGATCGCGGTGTCGACCACCACCTCGGGGCCCTCGCCGCGCGGGCGGCGGCGGGTGCCCCGCTCGGCCAGGCGCTCGACGTCGGCCCGGCGGTAGCGCCGGCTGCGAGTGCCGCGCCCCCCAGGACCGGCCGGTACGGGTTCGCTGTGCACCAGGCCCCGGCTCACGTACGCGTAGAGCGTCTGGGGCTTCACTCCGAGGCGATCGATGGCCTCCGCGGTGTCGAGCCACTCCCGGTCCATCGGCCCACCGTAGCCCGGGTGACATTGATTAACAATCAATGTTGACGGCTCCGGGATCCGGGCGGATCCTGCGGGCATGACCACGATCATCGAACCCGCAGATGCACCCGTCCGGGGCCTGAAGGGCGTCGTCGTCGCCGACACCGCGATCGGCGACGTCCGGGGCGCCGAAGGCTTCTTCCACTACCGCCAGTACCCGGCGCCCGACCTTGCCGCGACCCGCTCGTTCGAGGAGGTCTGGCACCTCCTGTTCGAGGGCGCGCTCCCCGACGCCGCCCAGCTCGCCGCGTTCCGCGCCGAGACGGCACCGCTGCGCGTCCTTCCCGAGACGCTGCTCGCCGTGCTCCCCGCGCTCGCCGGCCCGGGCATCGCGCCGTTGACGGCGCTGCGCACCGCGCTCTCCCACCTCGTCGCGCTCGAGCACTTCGCCCCCACGTGGGACCTCACGCCCGAACAGGTCCGTCGCGATGCGTTGCGCGTATGTGCGGCAACGCCGACCCTGGTGGCCGCGCTCCACCGCGCCACGCGCGGGCTCGCGCCGATCGCGCCGCGCGACGACCTCGGGTTCGCGGCGAACTACCTGTACATGGTCGACGGGGTCGAGCCTTCCGCCGCGGTCGCGCGCGATCGAGCAGTACCTGATCCTCACCATCGACCACGGGTTCAACGCGTCGACCTTCACCGCACGCGTCGTCACGTCGACCGGCGCCGACGTGGGCGCCGCCGTTGTGGCGGCACTCGGTGCGCTCTCCGGCCCGTTGCACGGCGGCGCACCGAGCCGGGCGCTCGACACCCTCGACGAGATCGGTGACCCCGCGAACACCGAGGCCTGGGTGCGCGACGCCGTCGGCCGGGGCGAGCGGATCATGGGCTTCGGCCATGCGGTGTACCGCACCGCGGACCCGCGCTCGGTCATGCTGCGCGACGTCGCCCTCGGCCTCGGTGGCCCGCTCGCCGACTTCGCCGTCGACGTGGAGGCCACGGTCGAGCGCGTGCTCGCCGAGCTCAAGCCCGACCGCGAGCTGCACACCAACGTGGAGCTCTACGCCGGCGTGGTCATGGAGCTCGCCGGGCTTCCCCGCGACCTCTTCACGCCGACGTTCGCGGTGAGCCGGATGGTGGGGTGGAGCGCGCACGTGCTGGAGCAGGCCCGCGACCGCGCCATCATCCGACCGAGCGCGCGCTACGTGGGCCCGGAGCCGGTCCGCACCTGACGCCCGCCACTGGGCCGGCGACGAGGAGCGCTCAGCGCTGCGAGGCTTCCCGCACGTAGCGCTCGTGCACGGCGGGGTCGAAGCAGACGAAGCGCACGGTGCGCACCTCGGTGAGGGTGGAGCGCACCGTGTGCACCGCGATCCGGGTCGCCTCGGGCACCGGGTACCCGTAGGCGCCCGTGCTGATCGCCGGGAACGCGATCGAGCCTGCGCCCAGCTCGTCGGCGACCTCGAGGCAGCGCCGGTAGCAGTTCGCCAGGAGCCGGGCCTCGCCCGAGTGGCCGCCCTGCCAGATCGGGCCCACGGTGTGGATCACGAAGCGGGCCGGCAGGTCGAAGCCCGGGGTGGGCTTGGCGTCGCCGAAGGCGCACCCGCCGAGCTGGCGGCAGGCCTCGAGCAGTGCCGGACCGGCCGCCCGGTGGATCGCTCCGTCGACCCCGCCGCCGCCCAAAAGGGACGGATTGGCCGCGTTCACCACCGCGTGCACCTGCTCGCGGGTGATGTCGCCGAGGGTGACCTCGATGGTGGGGCCCACGTGCGCCACGTTACGGGCGGACACCGACGGGCTGCACGGGCCCATGGCCCGGACCCCGGAATGCGCCCGCGGCGGGGCTGCCGGATCGGGTCGGGGCGTGGAGGTAGGTGCCGCGAGGGTGCCGTGCAGCATCCCCCCGGTTGCCGACGCGGAGAAGAAACCCCTTGCGTTCGGGCCCACGAGCAAGCATAGTAACACCCATGTAATTCCAGGGGCGTCATTTCCGGGTCTTCCCCGGAAACACGCCACCGCCGGTGCCGCCGTGCATCCGCAAGTCGAGGGAGCAACGCCGATGCTCGAACCGATCACCGTGACCCCGATCACCACGAATCTCTCCGCCCTGGTGGCCGCGCAGCGCTTCACCACCGACGGGCGCCGCTGGCAGGAGCAGGCCAACTGCCTCGGCGTCGACCCCGACCTCTTCTTCCCGGAGCGGGGCGCCAGCACCCGTGAGGCCAAGGCCGTCTGCCGCGGGTGCGAGGTCCGGGGCGAGTGCCTCGAGTACGCCCTCGCCCACGGCGAGAAGTTCGGCATCTGGGGCGGCCTCTCCGAGCGGGAGCGCCGTCGGGTCCGCCGTCAGCGGGCGCTCGAGCGCCTCGAGCGGGCCAACGCCATCACGGCCTAGACGCCGAGCGCGTCAGGAACACCGGCCGCCGAGGCGGCCCTCGATGGTCTGTGTGTCGGTGAGCCCGGCCCACGCGACGAACTCGTCGTCGCAGCGCGCCAGCTCGTCGGCGGGCAGTAGCCCCACCATCTCCACCCGCACGATTTCGTGACCCGCGGCGCGTGCCCGGTCACGGACCGCGTCACACGCGGCCTGCAAGCCGGTCCGGTCGAGCGCCACCAGGTTCATCGACACCTGCGCGTGGCCCACGGTGGCGAGCGGGAAGCCCAGGGCGCGCACGCCCGGGAGCCCGCCCTCGCGCTCGCGCACCGAGTGCGCGATGCGCTGCGCCAACGCGAGGTCGTCGGTGTCGAGCTCGCAGTTCACCGCGATCATCGGCGGGCGCGCGCCCACCGCCACCGCGCCCATCGACGGGTGGGGTGCATCCGGCCCGAAGTCGGGCGCGAGGTCGCGGAACGCGTGCGCCGCGCACCCGGGGCAGCGTGCGCATCCCGCCCGGCGCAGTGGCGCTGGCGACGTCGTAGAGGAACGCGGGAACACCGAGCTCGCGCCCGATCCATCGGGCGAAGTCGTGTGCGGCGCGTGCCGCATCGCTGATCGGGCGACCGGCGAGGGCGACGAACGGCACCACGTCGAGCGCGCCGAGGCGAGGGTGCACACCCGTGTGCGTGGACAGGTCGACGCACGCCGCCACCTCTCGTGCGAGTGACTGCACTGCATCGAACGCGCTTCGCGAGTCGGGGCCCGCGAGGGTGAACACCGAGCGGTGGTGGTCGGGGTCGGTGTGCACGTCGAGCAGCGACGCGCCGCACGCGCGCTCGAGCACGCGCAGCACCTCGCGGTCGCGGCCTTCCGACACGTTCGGGACGCACTCGAGCACCGAACCAGCGTACGGCCGCGGAGCGGAGCGCCACCGGTAGCATCGCCGCGATGAAGCTGGGCCTTGCCCTCCCGCAGTACGACTACTCGGTCGCGGGTGAGTCGCCGCTGCGCTACGAGACGATCGTCGAGTACGCCCACACCGCGGAGCGCGCCGGGTTCGACTCGCTGTGGCTGTCCGACCACCTCTTCCTCGACCTCGCGAAGTACGGCGGGCCGCCGGAACCGTCTGCGCTGTTCGATCCGGTCGTCACCTTCGCCGCCCTCGCGCGCGAGGTCACGCGACCGCGCTTCGGCACCCTCGTGCTGCTCGAGGCGCTGCGTCCCGCGACGGTGCTCGCGAAGTCGCTCGCCGGGCTCGACGTCGTGTGCGGCGGCCGGCTCGACGTCGGTGTGGGCGCGGGGTGGTACGAGCCCGAGTACGAGGCGATCGGGATGACCATGCCCGCGGCCCGGCGAACGGCTCGCCCGGCTGCGCGAGGCGATCGTCGTGCTGCGCGGTCTGCTCGGTGGCGGCCCGTGCTCGGTCGACGGGAAGTACCACCGCGCCGACGGCGCGGTGAACCAGCCCGCGGCGGTGCAGACGCCGCACCCGCCGATCATCGTGGGCGGCAAGGGCGACCGGCTGCTCCGGCTCGTCGCCGAGCTCGCCGACGGGTGGAACACCTGCTGGGCCTGGACCCCCGACGACTACGCCGCGCGCGCCGCGGTGCTCGACCGTGCCTGTGCCGACGTGGGGCGTGACCCCACGACCGTGCACCGCTCGCTCGGCCTCTACGCCCTCGCGGGGGAGGACGCCGCCGACCTCGCCCGCCGCTTCGACCGCCTGGTGGAGCTCACGCCCCCGGGGGTGCTCGACGACGTCACCCTCGACCAGTGGCGCGAGGGCCGGCTCGTGGGCACCGTTTCCGAGCTGCGGGAGCAGCGGGAGCGCTGGGCCGCGCTGGGGGTGGGGGAGCTGATCGTGGGCTCCGGGGCGGTGCCGTTCCAGGTGACCACCCTCGACGACGTCCAGCTGCTCGGTGAGGCCCTCCGAGGCTGAACGCCCCGTGACGGGTCCCGGTGGTTCCCCGGCGGCTCATCGGGCCGGTGACTCATCGGCCGGTGACTCATAGGGGGTCGCCGGCAGGGTACGCTGCAGGTTCCCGCTCGAAAGGGCAGCATCCCATGAGCCTCGGTCCCACCGAACTTCTGATCGTCCTCGCGATCGTCCTGCTCCTGTTCGGCAGCGCCAAGCTGCCGAAGCTCGCGCGCTCCCTCGGCGAGGCGCAGAAGGAGTTCAAGAAGGGCGTCGACGAAGGCAAGGCCGACGACGCCAAGGCGTCCGACGGCGACGCCGACAAGGCCTGATCGCCCGAGCGGTCACGAACTCTCCCGCGCCCGGTCCCCCGAGGGATCCACGCGCTCGGGAACCGACCACCCCTCCCCGTCGTTCTGTCGATGGCTGAAGGCGTTCCCACCTGGGAAGAGATCGCCCGTGACCACGGGCGATTCCTGTACAGCGTGGCGTACCGCCTGGCCGGCAACGACGACGATGCACAGGACCTGGTCCAGGAATCGCTGCTGAGGATCCGTAGAGGTCTGGAGCGGTACGAGCCCGGGTCCCTGGAAGGCTGGATGGCGCGGATCGTGACGAACGTGTTCCTCGACGAGGTACGGCGCAAGAAGCGACGCCCCGTCGACGCGCTCCCCGACGACCCGGGGCGTGTGTTGCCGCCGTCGCCCGCGGCCGACGAGGCGCAGACCGGTCTCTCCGACGAGATCCAGCGCGCGCTCGGTGAGCTGCCCGACGACTTCCGGGTGCCCGTCGTGCTCTGCGACGTGAGCGACCTCTCGTACGAGCAGATCGCCGAGACCACGGGCGTGCCCATCGGCACCGTGCGGTCGCGCATCCACCGCGGGCGACGCATGCTGCGCGCCCAGCTCGCCGCGGCAGGAGTGACCGGGCCATGACCGACGCACGCGACGACTTCCTCAGCAACGACATGCTTTCGGCCTACCTCGACGGCGAGCTCACCGACACCGAGCACGCCGAGGTGGAGGCGCGACTCGCGGAGTCGCCTGAGTGGCGCGCCGAGCTCGACGAGGTGCGCGGCGCGGCACGATGCTGCGCTCGGTCGCGGAGCGCGACGCGCCCGAAGGTTTCTGGGAGGCCGTCCTCGCCGGCGTCGCCGCCGCCGACGTCGAGCCTCCCGCGGAAGACGACGAGGAGCGCGACGAGACCACCACAACCGGCGCGGAGGTCGTGTCGCTCGACGAGAAGCGCCGCGGCGCCGGCCGGTGGATCGCCACCGCGTTCGCCGCCGCGGCCGCCGTCGCGTTGGCCGTGATCATCGTGCCGTCGCGCGACTCCGTGCGCCCCGACGTCGCCGCGGTCGTCGTGCAACACGGCGCGCAGGGCTCGGACCACGGCGACCCCATCGGCACCATCACGCCCGTCGGGCCACTCGCAGGGTTCCGCCGGTGATGCGCCGCTCCCTGCAGCCGGGCCGCCCGGCCCGGCGGGTGCTCGTCGCCGCCATTGCGTTGGGTGCGCTCGCGCTGGCCTGGCCAGTCGGCGCGTTCGGCACGTCGTCACCGTCGGAGCAGGCGCAGCAGCTCCTCCAGCGCACCCGGCAGGCGGCCGCGACCCACGACTTCACCGGCACCGCGACCGTCACGTGGCGTGACGGCACGACGGTACGCCGGGCGCAGGTGCAGGTCACCGACGCCGACGGCACGGTCGAGGCTCGCGTGGGCAACGACGTCGTGTACGACAGCGGCGCCCGCACCTACGTGAAGGACGGCAGTCGCTGGACGAGCATCGCGGTGGATCCGTCGGCCGACGGGGTGGTGCCCGGCGTCGGTGCCCACTGGAAGCTCACCACCCGCACGGGTCCGCAGGTCGCCGGGCGCGCCACCACCGAGGTGGTCGCCACCCGGCGCGACGGCACCGTGGTGCAGCGCGTCGCGGTCGACGACGGCACCGGCCTGCTGCTGAAGCGCGAGGTGGTCGCCCGCGACGGCACCGTCGAACGCTCGCTGACGTTCACCGAGATCGACCTGGACGCCACCGCCACCGAGGTCACCGCGCCCCGCGGGGTGCGGGCCGAGCAGTCGTCGACGATCACGACGGTGCCCGACGGCTACGTCGCGCCGTCGACCCTCGGCGCGGCCGTGCTCGTCACCCGCACGAAGCAACCCGACGGCGTGCTGCTCTGGTACAGCGACGGCCTGTTCTCCACCTCGGTGTTCGAACAACGCGGCACGCTCGACTGGAGCGGCCTGCCCGCGGGCGGCACCGACACCGACGTGCGCGGCACCGCGATGCGGCGCTGGACGGAGCCCAGCGGCACGGTGCTGGTGTGGGAGCGCGACGGCGTGGTGTTCACGTGCGTGTCCGACGCGCCCACCGACGTGATCGACGCCGCGGTCACCGCGCTCAGCGCCCCCGAGCGCAGCACGCTCGAGCGCGTCGCCGACTTCGTGCTCGGCCCCTTCGGCTGGAATTAGCGAACCGGCGTCAATCCGAGCCCACTATGGGCAGGGATTGACGCCGGTTCGGAAGAGCAGTGGGTCAGCCGATGGTGACGGGCATCCCGCGGTCGACGGACCGGTCGGCTTCGGCCGCGGCCCGGCGGGCGGCACCGGGGTCGGCGGGCTCGCCGTTGCGGCGGCGGCGCAGGATGCGGCGGCGCTCACGCTCGGACGCGCCGCCCCACACACCGTGATCGATGCGGTAGGTGAGGGCGTACTCGAGACACGCCTCCTGCACGGTGCACTGCGCGCAGATCTTGCGGGCCTTGTCGACGCCGACGCCGTCGGAGGGGAAGAATTCTCCCGGCGCGAGCGAGCGGCAGCGGGCGACGAGCATCCACTGCTGCTCTGCGTGATCGGGTGTAGGGGTCAAGTCGTCCATGGGCACCCCAGTGCTCGGATCGGAATACCTGGGTGGTGAAGCGTTCGACCTCTTCAACGGTCCGGACGGCGGTCCGGTTCCCCTAGCCTGACAGAAACCGGAAGATCTGTGGCGTCGCGCCCCGGATCCCTTCCGGCACAACGATTGTTGGGTCCGGGAATCGCCCGGTCCCATCTCTCGGAGGACCCGAGTGCCCGACGACGTGACCACCGCCGCAGATCCAGTCGGTCCCCCCGCGACCCCTCCCGTCGTGCCGCCGGCCGCACCGTTCGCGGAGGTGACCGACCCCGTGATCGAGCCCGTGATCGAGCCCGTGATCGAGCCCGCGCCGCCGGAGCCGCCTGCCCGCGCAGCCCGAGCCGCGACTCGAGCCACAGCCCGAGCCGCGGCCCAGGCGCGGCGGGTCTGCGCACCGCGCTGCTCGCCGGGCTGATCGGCGGGCTGGTCGGCGCGATCGTGGCGTCGGGCCTGTTCGTCACGCTCGACGACGACCCGTCGTCCCGCGCGGTGGGCTCGTCGAGCACGCCGATCGTGCGGCCGTCGGATCGGGTCGCGCGCACGGGCGACATCGCTTCGATCCTGCGCACTGCGGTTCCCGCGGTCGTCGCGATCGTCGACGACGGCGGCCCCGAGTCGGGCGGTGCGGCGGGCACGGGCTTCGTGATCTCGCCCGACGGCGTGATCGTGAGCAACAACCACGTCGTCGATGGCGCCACCAACATCCAGGCGGTGTTCTCCGACGGCACGAGCCGTCCTGCGAAGGTGCTGGGCCGCAACGCGGCGAGTGACCTCGCGGTGCTCAAGGTCGACGGCACCAACCTGCCCACCCTCTCGCTGGGCGACTCGAACGACGTGCAGGTGGGGGACGACGTCGTCGCCATCGGCAACGCGCTCGCGCTCTCGGGTGGGCTCTCGGTGACGCGTGGCATCATCTCCGGCCTGCACCGTGAGGTGCCCACGAACACCGGAGCCATGCTCGAGGACCTCCTGCAGACCGACGCCGCGATCAACCCGGGCAACTCCGGTGGCCCGCTCGTCGACGCGCAGGGCCGGGTGATCGGGATCAACACCGCGATCGCCAACCCGAGCACCGCGCAGAACGTGGGCTTCGCGATCCCGATCTCGAACGCGCAGGCGATCATCGCCCAGCTCCGCAACGGCCGTCAGCCCGCCTTCCTCGGGGTGGAGTCGGAGAACGTCGACGTGGCCAAGGCCGCGGGCCGGTCGGTGGCCGTCGACGGCGGCGCCTACCTCACGCGGGTCGTCCCCAGCTCGCCGGCCGACCAGGCCGGCCTGCGGGCTGGCGACGTGGTGGTGCGCGTCGACGACAAGCCGGTCGACAGCTCGGCCCAGCTGGGCAGCGTGGTGCGCCAGTACCGACCCGGCGACACGGTCAGCGTGGTGGTCGACCGCGACGGCACGGAGCTCTCCCTGGAGGCGAAGCTCTCCGAGGGCCCGACCTCCTAACCGCTACGCTGGCCCGCATGTCGATGGAGTCCGAAGCGCTCGAGCAGGTACCGCCGCAGGGCCACGTGCGCGTGGTCTACCTGGGTCCGGTCTCGCCCCACTGGGAGGTGCAGGGCGTCTTCGGCGACAACCGCATGATCGACGACTTCCGCCAGCGGGCCCTGGCCCGACTGCAGCTGCTGCCGCCGCACGACCCGCAGTTCCGCCGCAACCGCGAGCGTGTCGCGCGCGACGCGGAGCGCGAGCACCTGCTGCTCGACTGGGACCTCGGGTACGACGAGGACTGAACGAGCAGCGAGCGACGGGAGAGGCGTCTAGCCCTCGCCCGGCTCGGTCGAGGGGTGCTCACCCGTCACCATGAAGCCGACGCGCTCGGCGATGGTGACCGCGTGGTCGGCGATGCGTTCGTAGTGCCGCCCCACCAGGGCCATCTGCACTGCCATCAGAGTCTTGTCCTCGTCGGAGTGGTCGCTCGACAGGATGTGACGGAACAGGCTCTTGGTGAGCTCGTCCATCGCGTCGTCCATGTCGGCGAGCGCCGCGGCCCACGACGGGTCTGCGTCGGCGAACGCGTCGATGGCCACGCGCGTCTGCGTGCTCGCCTGCGTGCCCATGCGGTCGATGATGCCGCGCAGCTTCGGGTCGAGCGTGTGCGGGTAGAGACGCCGGGCCGTCTTCGCGACGTTCACCATCAGATCGGCGCTGCGCTCGAGCTCGTGGCCGACGCGCATCACGGTCACGAGGAAGCGCAGGTCGGTGGCGAGCGGCTGTTGCCGAGCGAGGAGCAGGAACACGCGGTCCTCGACGTGATGGGTGAGGTCGTCGATCGCGTCGTCGGCCTCGATGACGTTCTCGGCCGCGGTGAGGTCGCCGTCGAGCAGCGCCTGGGTGCCCGCGGCGATCGCTTCGGTGGTCAGCGCGGCGAGCCGGATGACGTCGACGCGGAGGTCATCGAGCTCTTCGTGGAACGCGTGGCGCGCTTCCACAGGGTTCTCGGGGGTGGGTGTCGTCGTCATGGTCTCGTCCTCGTTCGTTTCCACCATTGTGCCCGCTCCCACGGGTTCGTCGTTCTTCTGCGTCCGTTTACTGCTCGTGCACGACCGTGCAACCTGCCCGAAACCTGGCCCTCGTAGGTTGAGCGCAGCACTTCCGGACTGGTGTGCGTGGCCGGGAGAGCTTCTGCGGAGAGTGTGGGGCCGGGACCTCCCCCCGGCCCGAGCCCCACACTTTCCTGCAACTACGTGGACTTCCTCCGCAACCTCGAGTGCTCGCCCGTGGCGACGAAGTGGACGTGTTGGGCGACCGCCACCGCGTGGTCGCCGACCCGTTCGTAGTGGCGCCCGACGAGCGCGAGCTGCACCGCGTGGAGCAGCGCCGTCTCGGCGTCGCCGTGGCGTTCGTCGCCGAGCACGTGGCGGAACACGCTCTTCTGGAGCTCGTCGATCGTCTCGTCCATGTCTTCGAGGGCCGCGGCCCACGAGGGGTCACGGTCCACGAACGCGTTCACCGCCACCCGCAGTTGCACCGCGGCCTGCTTCCCGAGTCGTTGCACCAGGTGACGCGGCGTGTGGGTCGAGCTCCGCGTCGCCGAGTCGATGGGTGGTGCGGGCGACGTTCACCATCAGGTCGGCGCTCCGCTCGAGCTCGTGCACCACGCGTAGGGCCACGAGCACGAACCGGAGGTCGGTGTCGGCGAGCTCGCCGTTGCCGAGGATCCGCAGGCACTCGTCCTCGATGGAGTGGCGCAACGCGTCGATGGCGTCGTCGTCGCGGATCACGGCGTCGGCCTCCACGGCGTCGTGCCCGGTGATCGCTGCGGTCGCCCCCACCACGGCGTCGACCGCGAGGGAGGCGAGGTGCACGATCTCGACGCGTAGGTCGTCGACCCGGGCGCGCTGGCGGGAGCCGGTGATGCCGGTGCCGGGCACCGGGGCAGGGGAGACGACCACCACGTACCTCCTGGAGGACCGCCCTCGGACGTCAGCGGGCGTCCGTCGATCATGGAGCCGTCAGCCACAAGCCGCAGCGCAGGGTGAACAGAGTTTCCCCCGTGTTCACCTTTCGGCCACCGAAGGGCCACGGCCCGGCCAACCGACGTCCTTACGCTCCGCCGTGACAGATACAACGAAGCATCCACTGTTCCAGGGAGGAACACCTTCATGCGAGGTTCCATCACCCGAAAGCTCGGGCTCCTCGTGGCCGCACTGGCGCTGCCCGTGCTCGCCATCGGGACTGCGGGCGCAACCACCGCTGCGGCGACCAAGCCGACCAAACTGGCTCCCGCCACGCTCAACGGTTCCGGCTCTTCGCTGCAGCTGGGCTTCGACCAGGTCGTCATCGGCGACTTCAAGAAGATCCAGAAGCAGATCACCATCAACTACGCCAGCAAGGGCTCGGGCACCGGTCGCCAGGAACTCGCCGACCAGGTGACCGACTTCGCCGGCTCGGACGCGCCCTACCCGGCGGCCGACCTCTCGAAGATCAAGGGTGGCCCGATCCTCTACTTCCCCACGGTTGCGGACCCCATCACCGTCGCCTACAACCTCCCCGGCGTGAAGCTGAACCTCTCGGCTGACACGACGGCCCAGATCTTCCAGGGTCAGATCACCACCTGGGACGACGCGGCGATCAAGGCGGAGAACCCGAAGGCCAAGCTGCCGAGCACGAGCATCACGGTTGCGGTGCGCTCCGACAGCTCGGGCACGACCCAGAACTTCACGACGTGGCTGGCCAAGGCCGCTCCCACCACCTACACCCTGGGTGCGAGCAGCAAGCCGGCCTGGCCGAGCACCGACCAGCAGGGCGCCCAGAACACCGGTGTGGCCAACATCGTGCAGAACACCGAGGGTGCCATCGGCTACGTCGACTACTCCGACGCCCAGGCGCTCCAGCTGACCGCCGCGAACATCAAGAACGCCGACGGCAAGTACCTCGCCCCGTCGACAGCCGGTGCCGAGCTCGCGGTGCAGAAGGCGACGATCAACCCGGACCTCACGTACGACCCGATCAACGCCCCGGGCCCGAAGGCCTACCCGATCACGTCGCCCACCTACATCATCGTGTACCAGAACCAGACGGACGCGGCGAAGGGCAACGCGATCAAGGCGTTCCTCAACTACATCTACGGTCCCGGCCAGGTGACGGCTCCGACGATCGACTACGCCCCGCTCTCCAAGAACCTCCGCACGCAGGCGAAGGCGCAGCTCAGCAAGATCGTCATCCCGGCCTCCTGACCGACTGACGAACCCGTGATCCCCGCCGGTGCGGGGCGGCTGCCCCTCGGCCGCTCCGCACCGGCACCCTTTTCACCGCCCTCTTCTCGCTCTAGCATCCGGGACCCTCATGGCAGTCGCAGCGCCACCCCGCCCCGAAGAAGCTCCCGCGCCCGCTCGAGGGCTCGGGAGCCGCGGCGCGCCCGGAAAGTTCGGCGACCACCTCTTCCGGTACATCGCGCTCGTCGCGGGCCTGACCGTCCTCGTGGTCCTCGCGCTCATCGCGTACTCGATGACGAAGGAGGCGTGGCCCTGGTTCAAGTACGAGGGTCTCGGCATCTTCGCCGACAACTGGGATCCGACGCACGGCAACTACGGCGCCGGTGCGCTGATCTTCGGGACGTTCCTCGTAGGCGTGCTGGCGCTGCTGTTCGCAGTGCCCGTCAGTATCGGCATCGCGTTGTTCGTGAACGAGCTCGCACCGCGGCGGCTCGCGAAGCCGGTGATCTACGTGATCGACCTGCTGGCGGCGATCCCTTCGGTCGTCTACGGGCTCTGGGCGATCGCGGTGCTGCTGGCCCCGCTGTCCGACCTGTTCGCCACCCTGCACGACTGGTTCGGCGGCGTCCCGATCCTCGGCGACATCTTCGGCGACCCGAGCGCCACCGGACTGAGCTTCCTCACCGCCGGCATCGTCGTTGCCATCATGATCACCCCGATCATCACCTCGATCACCCGTGAGGTGTTCGCCACGACTCCGCTCGCACTGAAGGAGGCGGCCTACGGGCTGGGCTCCACCAAGTGGGAGATGATCCGCGGTTCGATCCTCCCGCACAGCCGCGGCGGCCTCGTGGCCGCGGTGATGATCGGGCTCGGCCGGGCCATCGGCGAGACGATCGCGGTCTTCCTCATCATCGGTGGTACAGCCATCGTGTCGCCGAACATCCTCGGACCGGGCGCCACCATGGCCAGCACCATCGTCGCCGAATTCGGTGAGGCCACCGGCGTCCATCGCGCCGCGCTGATCGGGCTCGGCGTCGTCCTGCTCGTGCTCACCGTCGCGGTCGGCATGCTCGCCCGCGCCGTCGTCGGGCACTTCGATCGCCGCTCCGGGGCGTTGGCGTCATGACCGCAGTCGTGACACCCGCAGGCTCGGGCTCGGGCGCGGGAAGCTCGGGAGAGCACCGGTCGATCCTGATCCCGGGCAAGAGTTCCGGGAAGCGCAAGGTCAAGAACCGTTTCGCGATGGGGTTCATCGTGCTGATGTTCCTCGTCGCGCTCGTGCCGCTCGTCGCAATCGTGGCCTACGTGATCCAGCGGGGCTCCGAAGCGCTGTCGATCGACTTCCTCACCCAGCCGATCCCGATCTCCGATCGCATCATCGGGCCGGGAATGGGCCCGGCGGTGGTCGGGACGTTCCTCATCACGGGGGCGGCTGCGCTCCTCTCGATCCCGCTCGGGATTCTCGGCGGCATCTACGTGAACGAGTACGGAGGCCGGGGCCCGCTCGCCCGACTGGTCCGCTTCATGGCCGAGGTCATGACCGGTGTGCCGTCGGTCGTCATGGGGCTGTTCATCTACGTGTTCGTGGTGCTGAAGACCAAGGAGCAGAACGGGCTCGCGGGCGCCCTCGCGCTCGGCCTGCCTGATGCTCCCCGTCGTCCTGCGCACGACCGACGAGATGTTGCGGCTCGTGCCGCGCGAGCTGCGCGAGGGCAGCTACGCGCTCGGCGCCCGCAAGGCGCGCACCATTCGCAAGGTCGTCTTCCCGAACGCCGCCGCCGGCATCGTCAGCGGCGCGCTGCTGGCGGTTGCGCGCGCCGCGGGCGAGACGGCGCCGCTCCTCTTCACCATCGGCATCGCGACGGAGTCGAACTGGAGCCTCACCAACGGACCGAACACGACGCTGTCGTACCAGATCTTCCGCAACGCGGCCTCGCCGTTCCCCGGGGCCCAGGACCGGGCCTGGGGCGCCGCACTGGCGCTGGTGATCATCGTGTTCGTCACCGCGATCCTGGCCCGACTGGTCACCGCATTCTTCTCCCGCCGGCAGGGCGCATGATCGCCGAGGAGCCGTCCATGGACACCATCACCGAGGCCCCCACTATCGTCGGCGACGTGACCGGCACCAGTGCATCCGTACCGGGCGTCGACACTCCCGACGCCGCGCGGCCGCCCGAGCAGCCCGAGGAGCAGCGCGAGCTGGTGTTCGAGCTTCGCGATCTCGAGATCCGCTACAGCGGGCACACCGCGGTGCGGGAAGTGAACGTCGAGATCGCCGCGAAGGAGATCACCGCCTTCATCGGCCCGTCGGGTTGCGGCAAGACCACGGTGCTGCGCTCGCTCAATCGCATGCACGACATCACACCGGGTGCCACGGTGCACGGATCGGTGCTCTACCACGGCGAGGACCTCTACGGCCCGAAGGTCGACTCCGCCGAGGTGCGCCGTCGCATCGGCATGGTGTTCCAGAAGCCGAACCCGTTCCCGAAGACGATCTTCCACAACGTCGCGTACGGGCCGAAGATCAACGGGCGCAAGCGCTCGGACATGCACGACATCGTGGAGGAGGCGCTCACCCGCGCCGCGCTGTGGGACGAGGTCAAGGACAAGCTCAACAAGAGCGCGCTCGGCCTCTCCGGCGGTCAGCAGCAGCGCCTCTGCATCGCGCGTGCGCTCGCGGTGGAGCCCGATGTGCTGCTGATGGACGAGCCGTGCTCGGCGCTCGACCCGATCGCCACCGCGCGCATCGAGGACCTCATGGAGGAGCTCAAGCGCGACTACACGATCGTGATCGTCACCCACAACATGCAGCAGGCCGCGCGTACTTCCGATCGCACTGCGTTCTTCACCGCCGAGATCGACGACGAGGGCAAGCGGGTGGGCCGGCTCGTGGAGTACGACGTCACCGAGAAGCTCTTCACCGCGCCGAGTGACCCTCGCACCGAGGGATACATCACCGGCCGGTTCGGCTAGGTGGCCCGTTCCATGAGCCCGCGCCGGCGGGATCCCGCGGTCGAGGAGGCGAGCTCCTCGGTGGCCGAGTTCCTGCTGCAAGTCGAGAGCGCCGCCGCCGAGCGTGACCGCCTCGCCGACACCTTGTCGGCGTCGGCCGAGGGCATCGTCGTCGTCGACTCCGAAGGCCGCGAGGTCTTCCGCAATGCGGCGGCCGAGCGCTTCCGCGACGCGCGGCACTCCGAGGCGGTTGCGGCTGCGGCGATCGAGGAGCTGCTCGCCGCGGCGCGGCGCGGCGAGTCCGTCGAGCGCGACCTGCAGCTCTTCGGCCCGCCACGTGCGCAGCTCCACCTCCGGTCGGTGCCCCTCGCGGGCGGACGCGGCGGCGCGGCGGTGTTCGTCGACGACATCTCGGAGATCAAGCGCATCGAGAGCGTGCGCCGCGACTTCGTGGCCAACGTGAGCCACGAGCTCAAGACGCCGATCGGCGCCCTCGAGCTGCTCGCCGAGACGATCGCCGCCGAGTCCGACCCTGCGGTCACCCAGCCGCTCGCCGAACGCATGGTCAAGGAAGCGGAACGGCTCGGCCGGATCGTCGACGACCTGCTCGATCTGAGTCTCATCGAGACGCAGGAGGCGCCGACGCGTGGGCTGATCCCGGTGCGTGCACTCGTCGAGGAGGCCATCGACCGCCTGCGGCCGGCTGCGATGATCGGGGGGCTGCAGCTGGAGGTGCACCACGGCACTGATGTGCTGCTCTTCTGCGACCGGCGACAAGTGGTGAGCGCGGTCTCCAATCTGCTCGACAACGCGGTGAAGTACACGGAGCCGGGCGGCCGTATCGACGTCGCCACCAGCTCCACGCTCGGCCGCATCGCGATCACGGTCAGCGACAGCGGGATCGGCGTGCCCGGTCGCGACCTCGAGCGCATCTTCGAACGCTTCTACCGCGTCGACCAGGCGCGCAGCCGCGACACCGGCGGCACCGGCCTCGGACTGGCGATCGTCCGCCACGTCGCGCAGGCCCACGGGGGAGACGTGTCGGTGACCTCGGTGGAGGGTCAGGGCTCCACGTTCACCATCGTCTTCCCTGTCGGCGACCCGTCGGCAGAGATTCTCCTGGAGGAGCAGGCCTGAGATGGCCGAATCACCGTTGATCCTCGTCGTCGACGACGAGCAGTCCTACCGCGACGCGCTGCGGGTCGCGCTCGAGCGTGAGGGGTTCCGCGTCGAGACCGCGGCCGACGGCGCCGAGGCGGTCGAGAAGTTCGACGCGTACAAGCCGTCCCTGGTGCTGCTCGACGTGATGCTGCCGCGCATCTCGGGTATCGACGTGTGCCGGGAGTTGCGCACGCGCTCGCAGGTGCCGATCATCATGGTGACGGCCCGCACTGCGGAGATCGATGCGGTCGTCGGGCTCGAAGTCGGTGCCGACGACTATGTCACGAAGCCGTTCCGCCTCCGTGAGCTGGTGGCGCGTGTGCGCGCCGCGCTGCGTCGGGGGCGGAACGACGACACAGGCGGTGCGCCGTACGGCGACATCATCGAGGTCGGCGACGTGCGTCTCGACGCCGGCCGTCACGAGGTTGCGGTGCGGGGCGAGCGGGTCGCGCTGCCGCTCAAGGAGTTCGAGCTCCTCGAGCTGCTGCTCGCGAACGCCGGGCGCGTGCTCACGCGCGACGTGCTCATCGACCGGGTGTGGGGCCCGAACTACTACGGCGATACCAAGACCCTCGACGTGCACGTGAAGCGGCTGCGCTCGAAAGTCGAGGATGACCCCGCGCACCCCGCACGGCTCGTCACCGTGCGGGGCGTCGGGTATCGCTACGAGAAGGCCTGAGTCGGGTGGGACGCCCGAATCAGAGCGCGGCGAGCGCCTCGTCGTACTCGCTCTTCGAGCGGGCGGTGCCGAGGTCGGGCGACGAGAACGTCGCGGTGATCTTGCCGTCCTTGTCGATGACGAACGAGCCGCGGTTGGCGCAGCCGAGGGCCTCGTTGAAGACGCCGTAGGCCTTGGCGACCTCGCCGTGCGGCCAGAAGTCGGAGAGCAGCGGGAAGGTGTAGCCCTGCTGTTCCGACCAGATGCGCTGGGCGTGGCGCGTGTCGCACGAGATCGCGAGCACCTGGGCGCCGGCGCGCTCGTAGGCCGACGGATCGTCGCGGATCTCGCAGAGCTCGCCCTCGCACACGCCGGTGAAGGTGAAGGGGTAGAACACCAGCACCACGGGCTGGCCGCGGAAGCTGGAGAGGGTGACGTCGTCGCCCTGGGCGTTCTTGAGGGTGAAGTCGGGTGCGGTGTCGCCGACGGCAACCATGGGGTCTCCTGGGGGGCTTCGGGGGATGGGCCTTGCAGGCTACCGGTCGCTGGTGACGGTGCTCTCAGCTGCCCTCGTACGGGAGGCGCTCGTCGAGCGCGACGTCGATGCGTTCGTGCAGGACCGGGATGTCGGTGGCGAGCTTCGCGAAGTCGGCGCCGAACATCGCGTAGATCGTGGAGTCCGCAGTGGCGGTGACCGTCGCGGTGCGCCGGCGGGTCCGGAAGATCGCGGCCTCGCCGAAGAAGTCGCCGGGACCGAACTCGGCGAGCACCTCGCCGCTGCGGGTGCACTGCGCGGCACCGTCGCCGATCACGAAGAAGAAGTAGCCGGTGCCCCCCTCGGAACTGAGGTGCTCACCCGGGTGCGCGTGGCGCAACTCGAGCTTCTCGCCGATGGCGGTGAGCTGCTCGTCGGTGAGGTCGACGAACAGGGGGACGTTGCGGATCTGGTCGATCTCGACGGACACGGTCACGCTCCGGTCAGAGTGGGCGTCCGGATCGTACGGCTGGCCCTCGTCCACCGCCGCCGAGTTCAGGCGAACTTCACCCGTTGTTTCCCGCGCCGACGCCCGCGATCGCGGCGGCCACGGCATCGGCCGCCCCGGCCTGCTGCGCGCGCACGATGCTCATCAGGGGCGTGACCGACACGTAACCGGCGAGCACGAGCGCGGCGTCGGTGCCGGGTGAGGCCTCGCCCCGCCCCGTGACGTCGAGGCGCACGTCGGTCCCGGCCATCTCGGCTGACGCGATCCACACCTCACCGTGGGCGGCGAGCTCCGCCTCCCGCACGCCCAGGATCTCGTCCTTCGGCAGGTTCGGCACGTTGACGTTGAGCACGCGGGTGGTGGTGTCGGGGGTTGCCGCCCACTCCACCGCGGCCGCGGCGTAGTCGGCCGCGGTCTCCCAGCGATAGTCGCGGTCCTCGCTCCAGTCGATGCTGACCGCGACACCGGGAATGCCGTAGCTGGCCGCGGTGAGCGTGGCGCCGACGGTGCCCGAGTGCAGCACGAGGTGGCCGGTGTTGGCGCCGGGGTTGATCCCGGAGGCGACGAGGTCGGGCAGCGGGCCGAACGCGCCCAGGCAGGTGAGGAGCGCGGCGGAGCCGGGGGGTGCGTCGATCGCGTGCACGGGAACGCCCGGGAGCTCGGGCCATTCGGTGGTCGCGACCGGCTGCGGCCCCACGTTGTAGAGCTTGCCGACCGCCGCGCCCGAGCCGCTGCGGTCGTCGGTGGGGGCGACGACGAACACGTCGTGACCGTCGCGCACGAGCGCGGCGGCAAGGGCGCGGATGCCGGGCGAGCCGACGCCGTCGTCGTTGGTGACCAGGATGCGCATGGAGGTCACGGTAGTTGTCACACGCGGCGGGTCCGCAGCCGACGCGTGGCGCCGACGCGACGCGCGGGTGAACACTCGGTGTGGGTTCAGGGTGTCAGCGGGTACCACCGCCGACGCAGCCAGAGCGACACGTACACGAGGGCGACCAACGTGGGCACCTCGACGAGCGGGCCGATCGTGCCGGCGAGCGCCTGCCCCGACGTGATCCCGAAGACGGCGATCGACACGGCAATGGCGAGCTCGAAGTTGTTCCCCGCGGCCGTGAACGCGATGGACGCATTCCGGTCGTACGGGAAGTGCATGCGGAATCCCGCGGTGAACGCGCCGAACCACATCAGGGCGAAGTAGATCAGCAGCGGGATCGCGACGCGGGCGACGTCGAGGGGATTGGAGGTGATCTTGTCGCCCTGGAGCGCGAAGAGCACGACGATGGTGAAGAGCAACCCGTAGAGCGCGATCGGGGCGATGCGCGGCAGGAAGGTCTCCTCGTACCACTGCGTGCCCTTGCGGCGTTCGCCGATGGTGCGGGTCAGGTAACCGGCGAGCAGCGGGACGCCGAGGAAGATGAGCACCGATTTCGCGATGGCCCACATCGACACGTCGAGCGCCTGGCTGTCGAGCCCGAGCCAGTCGGGCAGCACGGTGAGGTAGAACCATCCGAGCACCGAGTACATGACGATCTGGAAGACCGAGTTGAGGGCGACGAGCCCGGCGGCGAGCTCCCGGTTGCCACTCGCCAGGTCGTTCCAGATCAGCACCATCGCGATGCACCGGGCGAGGCCGACGATGATCAACCCGGTGCGCAGCTCGGGCTGGTCGGCGAGGAACACCCACGCGAGGGTGAACATCAGCAACGGGCCGACCACCCAGTTCATGACCAGCGAGAACACGAGCGCCCGGCGGTCGGCCATCTCGTCGCCGATGTGCCGGTAGCGCACCTTCGCGAGCACCGGGTACATCATCGCGAGCAGCCCGATCGCGATGGGGAGCGACACGGTGTCGATCTTGACGTCGTCGAGCCAGTCGTTCAGATCCGGTACCGCTCGGCCGAGCAGCAGACCGACGGCCATCGCCGTGCCGATCCACACCGGCAGGAACCGGTCGAGCGTGGAGAGACGGGCGGCGACGTGGCCGTCGGTCGAGGTGCTCATCCGAGGGTGACGGGTGTTGCTGCGGGCGCGCAGCAGGTGCCACCCGGGGCGCCCAGCGACTCGTTCGCCATCTGCTCGGCGTCGCCGGTCTTCACGTACCACTCCCACTTCGCGCCGTCGGGGTCGGTGACCCACGTCTCGGTCTTGGTTGCGTAGCAACACAGGGTGTCGTCGATCCCCGTGGTCTCGAGCCCCTCGTCGGCGAGCCGGGCCTCGGCGGCGACGACCTGCTCACCGGTCTCGGTCTCGACGCCGAGGTGGTTCAGGGTCCCGCCCTCGGGCGCCTCGATGAGCACCAGCTTCAGCGGCGGCTCGGCGATCTCGAAGTTGGCGTACCCGGGCTTGCGCTTGTTCACCGGGGTGGCGAAGAGCTTGCTGTAGAAGTCGACCGCGGCGTCGACATCGGTCACGTTGAGGGCGAGCTGGACTCGGGACATCGGGGCCTCCGGAAGAATATTGACGAGCATCGATGAATCACGATACCATCACATCGATGGCTGTCAATACGAAATCTCCGACGGGGGCACGAGACGTCGCGATCTGTTGCCCCAGCGTCACGACCGCGGTGCTCGACGAGCAGGCGGCGGTGGAGCTCTCCGACGCGCTCAAGGTGCTCGCGGATCCGGCGCGCCTGCGCCTGTTGTCGCTGGTGGCCGCGTCCGAGAGTGGCGAGGCATGCGCGTGCGACCTCGTCGGCCCGCTCGAACGGTCGCAGCCGACGGTGTCGCATCACCTGTCGATGCTGGTCGACGCCGGGTTCCTGGTGCGCGAGAAGCGCGGCCGGTGGGCCTGGTACCGCGTCGACGAGTCGCGGCTCCGCGGCCTCTGTGCGCTGCTCTGCCCCTGACCGTCGCAGTGGTGGATCTCAGTTCGCGACGGTGATCGACGCGAGCAACTGCTCGACGCGGCCACGGACCTCGTCGCGGATGCGCCGCACCGCGTCGAGATCGGCGCCTGCAGGATCGTCGAGCTCCCAGTCCTCGTAGCGCTTCCCGGGATACACCGGGCACGCGTCGCCGCACCCCATCGTGACGACCACGTCGACCGCTCGGACGATCTCGTCGGTCCACGGCTTCGGGAACTCGTCGGTGATGTCGACGCCGACCTCACGCATCGCAGCGACCGCGGTCGGGTTGATCTGAGATGCCGGCTCGGACCCGCCCGAGTACACCACGACGCGATCACCGGCGAGATGGCGGAGGAAGCCGGCGGCCATCTGCGAGCGTCCCGAGTTGTGCACGCAGAGGAACAGCACGGCGGGGATGTCCGACGGTGGTCCCTCGACGCGTGCGAGGGCGTGCAGCCGCTGGCGGGCGAAGCGCTCGGAGAGCACCGGGAGAAAGGCCGGCACCGACGCGCTCGGTGCGAGTCGATCCAGCGAATCCGCGACGAACCGCTCGATCGTCTCGCGGCCGAAGGTTCCGGTGAACTCCTCCTGCAGCCGGCGCACGACGCCGTGGAACAGGTGGCGCTGCTCGATGGGGAAGGCGTCAGAAACCGCGTCCATTGGTCATCCCTCACTGGGGAGCAGGTCGGCGAGCAATTCCTGCACGCGGCGTTCGATCTCGTCGCGGATCGGGCGCACGGCCTCGACGCCCTGCCCCGCGGGGTCGTCGAGCTTCCAGTCCTCGTACCGCTTGCCCGGGTAGAACGGGCACGCGTCGCCGCAGCCCATCGTGATCACGACGTCGGACGCCTGCACTGCGGCATCCGACAACTTCTTCGGGTGCGCGCCGTTCGCGCGCAGGTCGATGCCGACCTCGCGCATCGCCTCGACGACCGCGGGGTTCACGTCGTCGGCCGGGGCCGAGCCCGCCGAGCGCACGACGACGCGGTCGCCGCCGTGCTGTACGAGGAACGCGGCGGCCATCTGCGACCGTCCCGCGTTGTGCACGCACACGAACAGCACCTCGGGGCGGTCATCGGGAACGGCGGTGCTCATGCCGGGGACTCCTCGTGCACGTGTGGGTAGAAGAAGCGGATCAGCCCGAACGCGACGACCATGCCGGCGACCTGCATCACGATGAACATCGGTGCGGACGAGGGCGCGATCCCGGCGAACGTGTCCGACAACGTGCGGGCGATCGTGACCGCGGGGTTGGCGAAGCTCGTCGACGACGTGAACCAGTAGGCGCCGGCGATCCACGCGCCGACCGCGAACGGCACCATGTTCGCGCGTCCGCTGCGCACGCAGCCGTTGATGACCAGCAACAGGCCCACGGTCGCGACGATCTCGGAGACCCACAACGCGCCCGACGAGCGGTGCTTGCCGGAGAGGTCGACGATCGGCAGCTCGAACATCACGTTGGCGAGCATCGCCCCGAGGCAACCCCCGACCACCTGCGCGCACACGTAGAGCACGGTGTCGCGCGTGGTGACCGTGCCGAGCATTCGGTCGGTGATGGTGACGACCGGATTGAAGTGCGCGCCCGACACCGCGCCGAACATGAGGATGAGGCCCACCAGCGCACCCGCGGTCGCGAACGCGTTCTCGAACAGCTGCAGCCCGATGTCGCCCGGCGAGAGGCGCTGCGCCATGATCCCCGAGCCGATCACGGCCACGATCAGCAGGGCGGTGCCGAGGCACTCCGCGGCGAGCCGGCGCGCGAGGTCGAGGCGCAGCGCGCCGGTGCCGGTCTCGGTGGCGATCGCCAGCGCGTCGTCGGCGACGGGGAGGAGCTCGTCGGAAGACCCGGTCATGCCGCGCTCCGGACACCCGAGATCCGCGTGATCCGCTCGGTGAGGTCGGCGACCGCGGCATCGAACGCGGCGCGGGTGGCGGTCGGCACCGGATCGGGCACCGACCAGTGCAGACGAGTGGGAGTGTCGCCGAGCTCCTCGTGGGCGCGGTCGCACACGGTCACGACCAGTGCGCCCCGCGCGTCACGGGCGTGCAGGGGGCGTGGGCGCGCCGTCGCCAAGTCGATGCCGGCGCGGCGGGCGGCGGCCACTGCCCCCGGGTGCACCTCGGGGCCCGGGTGGGTGCCGGCGGATGCGGCCGTCCCTCCCGTGTGCTGCTCCCACAGCGCCGCCGCCAGCTGGCTGCGAGCGGAGTTGGCGGTGCACACGAAGAGCACGCGTGCCGGGTGAACCGACGGGAGGGGTGCCAGGAGATCGAGTGCCGACGGGAGGAGGTGCACGTAGCGCCGGCGGCCGTCGCCGCTGGACTTCGACCGCTCGATCAGGCCGGCGGCCCCGAGCACGTCGAGGTGGTGGGCGAGCAGGTTCGACTCCAGCGCGAAGCGGTCGCGCAGCTCGACCGGGGCGCGATCGGAGCGGACGAGCTCGTCGACGATCGCGAGCCGCACCGGATCGCCGAGCGCCGCGTGCCGTCGCGCGCGCGTCTCGAGCTGGACTTCGGAAGCGTTCACGCCCGCACTCTAGTCACTCAATAGATATTGAGTCAATCCGGAACGAGTGATCAGACCTCGGGCGGCGGGAGGTAGGTGGCCCGGCGCACGTCGGCGTCCTTCACCTGCAGGACCCAGATCGACGCCTTCTCGACCCGGTCGCCGCGCAGCTCGATGCCCTGCGACGCGTAGTGGTCCAGCAGGTCGCCGAGCACGTCGCCGTGGCTGCACAGCGCGACGTCGTCGTCGAGGTGCTCCGACACGAGCTTCAGCGCGCCGCGCACCGCCGCGCCCTCGGCGAGCGCGTCGGTGGGCTCGACCTCGACACCGAGCTTGGTGGCCGCCGGCTCCAACGTCTGCACACAGCGCACGAAGGGGCTCGAGAGCAGCTGCGTGACGCCGGCGTCGGCGAGCGTGGTCGCGAGCGCATCGGCCTGGCGGCGCCCGGGCTTGGAGAGCGGGCGGAGGCGGTCGGGTCCGTCGAAGCTGTGGCGGTTGCCGGCCCTGGCGTGACGGACGAGATAGATGGTCAGCGTGTCCTACCCGTGCTCGGGTGCACCGTCCCGACGGTGCACCGCCTTGCGCAGCAGTTTGCGGTCGTGATCGTAGGTGAGCAGATTCACCGCGTCGGCCGGGGCGCACCAACGCAGCTCGTCGACCTCGTCGTTGGGTGCGAACGGGTGGGCGGCAGGCTCGGGATCCATGTGCCAGTAGCGCACGATCTTCGGGCGGCCCTTGTGGTCGGCGTAGCGCACCTCGCCCGCGGGCTCCGCGAGGGTGCACGCGAGGCCGGTCTCCTCCTCGACCTCGCGCAGCGCGGTCTGTTCCGGGGTCTCTCCGGGATCGGCCTTGCCCTTGGGCAGGCTCCAGTCGTCGTAGCGCGGCCGGTGCACGAGCAGCACCTGCGGCGCACCGTGCTTCTCGCGCCAGACGATCCCGCCGGCGGCCTCGACGAGCATGCTGCTCACCGACCGCTCCGCATCCACCGTCGCAGCCGCTTGGCGCGGGCCTGGTGCCACGCCTCCGGCCACAGCTCGCGCGACGCGTCGGCGGCCGCGAGTTCGAGCATCGCCAACTCGCCGGCGACGAACGCGACGGCGGCCGCGCCTTCACCAGTGACGTCGCTCGCGTGCTGGCGCAGCCACTGGCCGGCGATCACCGCGTCCTGGTGCTCGCCGAGCACGTCCTGGAGCGCGGCAACCTGCTTGGCGAAGCGGGCGGCGTCCTTGCCGATCGCCGGGGCGACCGCCTCGGCCGCGTAGCGACAGCGCTTGGCGAGGATGCGCACGTGGTGCAGATCGGGGTCGGGGGACTCGTCGTCGAGCGCGTCGGCGGCGCGGCGCAACTTGTGCCACGGCGGGCGCACGAGGTCGGCGACCTCCACGCCGAGATCGCGCGCGTCGAGCGGACCGGGGACGCGGCGCGCGGCGTCGTGGAGGCGGTCGAGCAGCGCGAGGTAGCGAGGGCCGCGCATCGCCGCGAGCAGCGCGTCGCGAGCCCCGTCGCGCTTGGCGTGCAGGCCGTCGAGCAGGCGGTGCCCGGCTTCCTCGTCGGCCGACTCGAGGGTCGCGAGCCTCCGTTCGAGCCGCTCGAGCAGGACGTCGGTGTCGCGCACCGCGCCCAACAGGTCACCGAGCCACTGCAACTCGTCGCGCAGGGCGTCGCCCCACTCGTGGTCGACGACCGCGGCGAAGGTGCGCAGGTCGGAGCGCAGGCGCCGCGTGGCCACCCGCGCCTGGTGCACATCCTCCATGTCGTGGCCGGTGCGCACGCCGGGGTCGTGGGCGACGAGGCGGCGCGTGGAGCGCACGATCGCGGCACGTAACACGTCGACGGGGAACGAGGCTTCGTCGAGCTCCGCGGGCTCGCCGAGATCCGGCGGCTCCGCGGCGCGGGGCCCGAGCGCCCGCACGATCTTCGGCACCGGGTCGGGACGACCCGCGCCGGCTGCACGCAACGCCGCGACCAGCTCGTCGGCGAGGTCGGCGCCCGCGTGTTTCGTGAGCTCCACCTCGACCTCGCGGAACCGGGAGAGCAGGTGGTTGCCGTCGAGGACCGACACCTCGTCGTCGACCATCTCCGCGACCTTGCGGTCGTCGGCGTCGAAGAGGTCGACGCGGTTGCGCACGCTCACCAGCTTGGCGACGGCATCGACCGGGGCGCTGCGCACCAACGCGTGCACGAGGTCGAGCGCAGCCGCGGGTACCGCGCGGCCTTCTCCAGGGGCGCCTCCGCCCGTGCCGGGAGCAGGACCGTCGACGGTGATCTCGTCGCGGCTGAGGAGACCGCCGTCGGACCCGGCTGCGGGCAGCTTCACCATCCAGCCCTGGTCGTCGCGCCAGCGCAGGCTCGCGCCGGTGCGCGCGAGGCGCAGGTCGGCGGTGTCGTAGTAGGTCGCGTGCAACGTGCGCGTGCTCGGCTCGCCGGGGCGCAGACCGGGCAGTCGTTCCACGACGTCGCCCGCGCGGAACGACGGACCGGGCGTGAACTTCAGTTCGCGCTCCTGCTCGCGTGCTGCCATGCGGCGTGCGTCAGGTGGCGGAGGCCCGCGCGAGCGCGAGCTCCTGCAGAGCGCGGTGGGTGCTGCGACCGAGGACGGTGGCGACCTTGTGCCAGGTGCCGTCGCCCGCGAGATCCCAGGCGAGCGCGTCGTCGGCGAGGTTGAGGTCGAGCATCTGCGCGAGGCGCGCCTTCAACCGGGGGTCGATCACCGGCACGATGGCCTCGACCCGGTGGTCGAGGTTGCGGGGCATGATGTCGGCCGAGCCGATGAGGTAGTCGGCGGTCTCGGGATCGGCGCCGAAGCGGTAGACGCGCGAGTGCTCGAGGAAGCGGCCGACGAGCGAACGAACACGGATGTTCTCGGAGAGCCCCTCGACCTGCGGGCGCAGGCAGCAGATGCCGCGCACGATCAGATCGATCTGCACACCCTGTTGCGACGCGTCGTACAGCGCGTCGATGAGCGCGCGGTCGACGAGGCTGTTCATCTTCAACGTGATGCGACCCTCGGACCCCTTGTCGGCCTCGCGCTCGACGAGCTCGGCGAGGCCGCGGCGCAGGTGGGTGGGCGCGACGAGGAGCCGCCGGTACGTGCCCTGGTGGCTGTAGCCGGTGAGGTGGTTGAAGAGGTCGGTGAGATCGGCGCCGAGGTCGGGATCGGAGGACAGGAGCCCGAGGTCCTCGTAGGTGCTCGCGGTCTTCGGGTTGTAGTTGCCGGTGCCGACGTGGCAGTAGCGGCGGATGCCGTCAGGCTCCTGGCGCACCACCAGCACCATCTTCGCGTGCGTCTTGAGCCCCACCAGCCCGTAGACCACGTGCACGCCGGCCTCTTCGAGCGCGCGGGCGCGTTCGATGTTGGCGCGCTCGTCGAAGCGTGCCTTGAGCTCCACCAGCGCGACGACCTGCTTGCCCGACTCCGCCGCGCGGATCAGCGATCCGACGAGTGAGCTCTCGTCGCCACCGCTCGTGCGGTAGATCGTCTGCTTGATCGCGAGCACGTCGGGATCGTCGGCGGCCTGCTCCACGAACTGCTCCACCGAGGTGGCGAAGGAGTCGTAGGGGTGGTGGACGAGGAGGTCGGTGTTGCGCAGCAGCCGGAAGAAGTCGGGTGCCGGGTCGGAGCCCGACAGCACGACCGGCGTCTGCGGCACCCACGGCTCGTCCTTCAGCTCGGGGCGCTCCACGGAGTAGAGCGACCAGAGTCCGCTGAGGTCGAGCGGCCCGTCGAGGACGGTGACGTCGTGGTCGGCGAGCTCGAGCTCGCGGCAGAGCAACTCCAGCACGTCGGGGGTGATGTCGGTGCCGACCTCGAGGCGCACCGCGCGCCCGAACTTGTTGCGCCGGCGCAACACCGACTCCATGGCCTCGAGGAGGTCGTCGGCTTCGTCTTCGAGCTCGAAGTCGGTGTCGCGCGTGACCCGGAACGGGTGGTGCGCGGTGATCTCCATGCCCGGGAACAGCAGCTCGAGCCGGGCGGCGATCATGTCCTCGAGCAGCATGAACCGTGAGCTGTCGGGGAGGGCGAAGAACCGCGGGAGCACCGGCGGCACCTTCACCCGCGCGAAGCGCTCGTCGCCGCTCGAGGGGTCGTGGACGCGCACGGCCAGGTTCAGCGAGAGGTTCGAGATGTACGGGAACGGGTGCGCGGGGTCGACGGCCAGCGGCGTGAGCACCGGGAAGATCCGGTCGAGGAAGAGCCGGTCGACGTGCTCGCGGTCTTCGTCGCTCAGGTCGGCGAACTGCACGAATTGGATGCCGGCGCGCTGGAGTGCGGGTACCACCTCGTCGTGGAAGACCTCGGAGGCGCGGATCTGCAGCTCGGCGGCGCGGGCCCGTACCGCCCGGATCTGCTCGACGAGGTCGATGTCGCCGGTGGACGACGTGCGCAGGCCGGCGTCGAGCTGCTCGACCAGGCCCGAGACCCGCACCTCGAAGAACTCGTCGAGGTTCTGGCTGAAGATGGCGAGGAATTTGGCCCGTTCGAGGAGGGGCTGGCGGGAGTCCTCGGCCAGGGCGAGCACCCGGGCGTTGAAGTCGAGCCACGACAGCTCACGGTTGATGAACCGGCTGCGGGGGTCGGACGGGCGCCCGACGACGACCTTGCCGTCGCTGCGCCCGTTGGCGTCGGCGCTCGCGCCCCGATCCCGGCGGTCGTCGTGCTCCTCGCGCTCGGTGCTCGGCTCGCCCGCGTCGTCGGCGGGCGTCCGCTCTCCTCCGAGTGCAACATCCAGGCCGGCCACCGGCCAATCGTAGCGGTCGCCGGCAGCGCCTCCATCGGGCGGATCGGGTGAAGACCCGGGCCGAGCCCGGGCATGGAGCCCAGGGGGTCCGGGGGTATCGTGACGCGACCATGGAGCGCCGGTGACCAGCGTCGATCCCCGCTTCGCGGCGCCGACCCCTTTCGCGCGACTGCTGTACGCCCACGCGGTGAGCGTGTGCGGCGACGCCTGCATCACGGTGTCGCTCGCAGGGTCCCTGTTCTTCCAGAGCCCCACCAGCGCCGCCCGGGGCAAGGTGCTCCTCTACCTGCTGCTCACCATGGCGCCGTTCGCCGTGGTGGCGCCGATCATGGGGCCGTGGCTCGACCGCCAGAAGGGCGGTCGGCGCATGCTCGTCATCATCTCGTGCGCGGCGCGCGTCCTGCTGTGCTTCGGCATGGCGCAGTACATCAGCAAGGCCGCGCCCGAGGGGCTCCTCGTCTACCCGCTCGCGTTCGGCGTGCTCATCTTCGCCAAGGGTCAGGGTGTCGCGAAGAGCGCGCTCGTGCCCTCACTGGTGCGCAACGACGCCGAGCTGGTGACGGCCAACTCGCGCCTTGCGCTGGTGAGCGTCGTCGCGGCCGCGGTGGGTGGCGCACCGGCGCTGATGGTGCAGTTGTTGTTCGGGGCCGACTGGTCGTTGCGCCTCGGCGCCGTCGTGTTCGCGATCGCGGCGGTGCTGGCCATCCAGATACCACGAACGCGAACTCGGGGGCCGGCTGACGCCCGGCAGGAACGACTCGAACGCGAAGAGATGCACACGCCGAGCATCCAGCTCGGTGGGAGCGCGATGGCCGTGCTGCGCGCCAGCGTGGGATTCCTCGTGTTCTTCGCCGCGTTCTCGCTCAAGAGCGATGTCGTGGTGCTCGGGATCGTCGGCGCGGCCAGCATGGCCGGGAACTTCATCGGCGTGGTCTCCGCACCGGTGCTGCGCAAGTCGCAGCGCGAAGAGGTGATCGTCGCGTCGGCCCTCGTGGCCCCGGCGGTGTTCGCGTTGCTCGGCGCGTTCGTGGGCGGCGGCCTCGGCTTCGTGCTCGTCGGCTTCGCGATCGCGGTCGGCGCGGGCGCCGGCCGGCTCGGCTTCGACTCGTTGCTGCAGCGCGACGGCCCCGACGCGGCACGCGGACGGGCGTTCGCCAAGTTCGAGACGCGGTTCCAGATCGTGTGGGTCGTCGGCGCGATGTTCGGCATCATCCCGTTCGCGGTGCAGATGGGGCTGTTCCTGCTCGCCGGGGTGCTCGCCTTCGCGGCGGTGAGTTACGTCGCGGCGCTCCGCGCGGCGCGCGGACGCGAGATGCGCACCCAGTTGCTGCCCGGCCGCGTCGACCGCGAGTTCAAGCGCCACCGCCGCCAGGCCGTGTCGAAGGTGAAGGGGCGGTTCGCCAAGCCGAAGCCGGCGAAGTCGGACCAGGGAACGCCGCCGCCGGTGGACCCCGAGGCGCCCACCGCTCCGTAGTCGCGGGAGCTACTGGCCCCAGCCGCTGCTCGCGCCCTGCACCATGCCGTAGGGACCCACCGGCCAATTGAAGCAGTCGGTCATCAGCACGTCGATCTGCTCCTTGGTGGCGACGCCCTCCTCGAGCACCTTCGTCGCCTCGCGGTGCATCGCCGCGTAGAGGCGGTTGGCCACGAAGCCCCACGCCGCCTCCGTGTCGTTGATCACCACCGGGTTCTTGCCGCAGTCCTGCGCGAGCTGCACGATCGTCGCGATGGTGGCATCGCTCGTCTGCTCGGTGCGCACGATCTCCGCGAACTTCATGACGATCGGCGGCGACGCCCAGTGCCAGCCGATCACCAGCTCGGGACGCGACGTCACCGCGGCGATCTGCGCGATCGAGAACCCCGACGTGTTCGACGCCAGGATCGTGCCCGCGGGTGCCGCGGCGTCGAGGTCGCGGAACACCTGCTGCTTGAGTTCCAGTTTCTCGGGCACCGCCTCCACCACCACGTCGACGTTCGTGGCCTCGGCGAGGTCGAGGGTGAAGGTGAGCCGCGCCAGCGCGGCGTCGGCGTCCTCGCGCGTGACCTTGCCGCGGTCGACGCCGCGCTCGAGGCCGTAACGCCCGGTCGTGACGTGTTCGTGCGCGAGCTCGATCACCGCGGCGTCGATGTCGTAACAGACGGCCTCGTGCCCCGCGGTCGCCAGCGACTGCGCGATCCCCGCGCCCATCACCCCTGCGCCAATCACTCCAATTTTCACCCGAGACTCCTCGATTCGACCCAGACCTCTGCGGGGGAATCTACGTGGTGGGGGAGTCGGTCGTTTCGTGGAGCAGGTCGGTGACGGCGCGGCGTACGAGGCCGATCACGTCGGCGGAGAGCTCCGGGGTGTCCTCGAGCCCGGCGATCGCGGCGACGAACGGGCGGAAGAAGTTCCAGCCGAGGATGGCGCTGACCGTGGTGGCCGCCAACACCCGCGGGTCGGGCGCCGACGGGTCGCCCGTGCCCGCCTCGGCGGCGGAAATGAGCTCCGTGAGCTTGGTGACGGTGGGCGACACGGCCACGAGCTTGGCGGGGTCGACGCCGTCGAGCAGGGCCCACGCCAGCATCCACGCGTGGGTGGAGCGCTCGCCCGGGGTGGTGAGTGCCGCGAGCGCGTCGTCGATCGACGCGCTGTCGCGCATGCGCTCGGCGCCGGAGGCCGAGGCCCGGCGCAGCAGCTCCGCGAGGATCGCTTCCTTGGTGCCGTAGTAGTGGTGGATCAACCCGTAGTTCACGCCGGCGCGGCGGGCGATCTCGCGCAGCGACACCGACGACGGGCTGCGCTCCTGGAAGAGCTCGGCGGCGGCGACGAGGATGGCCGACGCCGGGTGCTCCGGGTCCTCGATCGGGCCGAGCCAGGTGGGTGCGACCGGCGGTGGGAGCGCGGCGGCGCCCGGGTCAGGCATCAGGGGCGTCGGGGAAGTCGGGGAAGTCGGGGATCTCGGGCAGCTCGGGCAGGTCGTCGAGCTCCACGCCGATGCGGGCGAGCCACAGCCCCGGCGCGTCGAGCTCGTTCGGGGTGGGCAGCATCGCGTCGCTCTCGAACAGCTTGTTGAGGCCGTCGATCCCGGCCCGCTCGACGACGCCCTCGACGAACGACTGCCCGCGCTCGTAGTGCGCGCGCTCGAGCTTGAGGCCGAGCAGCGTCTCGATGAACCGCTCCGCCTCGCCGCGCTCGACGCGATGGCGCTTCTTCGCCTCGTGGATGCGGTCGAACGTGGGGATGAGCCGCTGCCCGACGCGGGCGACGACGAGGTCGGCGTAGCCGTCGAGCACCGCGGTGAGGCGCTGCAACTCCTCGCGTGGCGCGGCCTGGGCGGGCGACTGCATCGCGCCGAGCACGCGCTCGGGGTCTTCGGTCATCGACTGCATCGCCATGGGATCGGACGGGTCGAGCATGCCGAACTCGGCCTCGAACGCGTTCACGTCGACCTGGTAGGCGGACACGTAGTCGACCGCGAGCTGCACGAGCCGGCTGCGGATCCACGGCACCGAGCGCAACGCCGCATGCACCACCTCGTGCAGCGCGACGTAGAAGCGCAGGTCGTCGCGCGGGAGCTCCCAGGCCGCTTCGAACGCGTCGATGTTGGGCACGACGAAGCAGAGGCTGGGATCGTCGCCGCCGGGTGCGGTGGCGGTGGGCACGGGACCGGTGGGCAGCGGGAGGTCGTAGCGGCCCAGCGCGTGCTGCGCCAGGAAGCCGAGCATCGAGCCGGCCTGCACGCCGAGTAGGGCCGGGGCGATCATCCCGAGCATCGGGCCGAGCCCGCCCATGGCGCCCATCGCGCCGAACATGCCCGACATCCCGGGCATGCCGGGGATGTTCGGCATGTTGCCGAGCTCCTCCGCGGAGAACGGGTCGGTGCCCTCCTCCTGGTCGGCCTGCTCGCCGGCACGGCGCATGGAGTCGCCCAGCGCGGTGGCCAGCGCCTCGAGCACCGGCTTCAACGCGGCCATGTGGAGCTCGACCCACCCGCGCGGCCCGACGGTGCGCAACTCGGTGGCGAACGTGGCGGTGAGGCCGGTCTCGCCGACCACGAGCGTCTGGGCCGCGTCCGCGAGCTCCTCGAACTGCTTGCGGTCCTCGGGCGTGATGGTGGGCTCGGGCCGACCTTCGAGCGCCACCGACTCCGCGGTCTGCCGGGCCACTTCCCAATTGAGGGGTCCGTCGGACTGCAGCATCCGCATGATCTGGTTGAGATCGATCTGCGAGAAGTCGAACGTGGACGGATCGAAGCCCGGGAAGCCGCCGGGTCCGCCCGGTCCGCCGAGCCCGCCCGGGTCGCCGGGTCCGCCGACGGCGCCGGATCCGCCGATCGAGGGGTGATCGGAGGAGGGATGTTCGGAGAAATCCGGATCTTCCGGGTCTCCAGGTTGAGTCGGGTCGGCCACGCGGTCAGTCTATGGAGGTGCATCACATCGCAGTCACCGGCGCCGCCGGCCTCGTCGGCCGTCATCTCCTCCCCGCGCTCGCAGACCATCCCGACGTCGGACGGGTGGTGGGCCTCGACGTCCGCGAGCCCGACCGGCGACCCAAGTCCGTCACGTTCCACCGCGTCGACATCGCCGGCACCTCGTTGCGCCCGTTGCTGGAGGGGGTCGACGTGCTCGTGCACCTCGCGGGCGTCGTCGACCCGGTGCCCGACGAGAGGGTGATGGCGCGCGTCAACGTCGGCGGGACCCGTCACGTGTTGGAGGAGGCGGCGGCGGTCGGGGTGCGGCGCATCGTGCGGGTGGCGAACGCCGCGGTGTACGGCGCGTGGCCCGACAATGCCGTGCCGCTCACCGAGCAGGCCACGTTGCGGCCCAACGCCCGGTTCTCGCCCGCGGTGCAGGGCGCCGAGGTGGCCCGGCTGCTCTCCCTGTGGCGCGCCGAGCACCCCGACGTGACCGTCACCTCGCTGCGCGCGTCCCCCGTGGTCGGTGGAGCCGGCTCGGAGCGGCTGTTGGCGCGCATCCTGCTGGGCCGCCCGCCGTTGCGGGTGCGCGGCGCGCGCCCACCGGTACAGGTGCTGCACGTCGACGACCTCGTGTCCGCGCTCGTGCTCGCGGCCACCACCGACCTGCCCGGCGTGTACAACGTCGCCGCCGACGGCTGGCTCGATCCCGACGCGGTCGCGGCACTGCTCCCCGGTTCCCGCGTGCCTGCGATGCCGGCGGAGGCGCTCGAACGCGCGCTGGCGCGCAGCTGGGAGCTCGGTGTGGGTGACATCCCCCCGGGCGTCGTGCCCTACCTGCAACACCCGGTCGTGCTCGACACCACGAAGCTGCGCGCCGCGGGATGGGCGCCGAAGGTGAGCAACGAGGACGCGATCCGCGAGGCCCTCACCGCGCTGCCGCCGCGTGACCACCGCCCCGCGATCGCTGCGGGTGCGCTGGTGTCGGCCGGGGTGGCGACCACGGTGGTCGTCAGCCGTCGTCGCCGCCGCAAGCGCCGCGCGTAATCCGGTGGAGTCCGCACAACGGACGGACCACCATGGGGAGATGAGCGGAGCGAATCCAGGAAGGCAGAGCGGAGCGAACCCGGCAAGGCTGGAGAATGGCTGGTGGCGTGAGGAGTACGGCGATCCGTGCCGTGAGTGCGGCTTCGACTGGTCGATCGAGCCGGACGCGGCCATCGCCGCGGTGGAGCAGCTGCCCGCGACGTTCGCCACTCTGCTCACCGAGGCCACCGGGAGCGAGGTGCCGCCCCGCGCGACGTGGTCGGCGAAGGCGTATCTGTTCCACGTCGCGGACAACCTGCGCATCTTCGCCGAGCGGCTCGAGGGTGTGCGGGCTGGTGGGTCGCGCGACCTGATCGGCTACGACGAGAACGAGCTCGCCGCGGCGCGGCAGTACGAGGAGATGTCGTTGCAAGCGGCGCTGTGGTCGATCGGAAACGCGGTGCCGTTGTGGGCGGCGGCGTCACGCGCCGCGTTGACCGCCGGCACCACCTTCGGGCATTCGGAGCGCGGCGAGCTGCGCGCGTCGGAGATCGTGCGCGCGCCGCGCACGACGCGCTGCACCACGACTGGGACGTCAGGCGCGCGGTGTCGCGCTGAGGAACTCCGTCAACATGACGAGAAGCCGGTCGAGCTCTTCGTCGGTGTTGTAGTAGTGCACCGACGCGCGCAGCACCGCGGTGAGCCCGCGCTGCTCGAAGTCGCGACGGGCGAAGTCGATGGTGGACACGCTGATGTTCACGTGCCGCTCGCGCATCCACCCCGCGCACGCGTACGGGTCGACGCGGTCGATCGTGAAGGTGACGATGCCGCACTGCTGCTCGCCGCGGTCGCGCAGCGTGAGTCCGGGTACCGCCCGCAGCCGCTCGCGGAGCGACGCACCGAGCCCGAGCACCCGCTCGGCGATCGCGCCGGCACCGAGGTCGAGCGCATGGTCGACCGCGGCGCCGAGGCCGAGTTGGTTGGCGACGGAGCGCTCCCACGACTCGAACCGGCGCGCGTCGTCGCGCAGCACGATGCGGTCGCCTTCGGCCCACTGCGCTGCGTGCACGTCGGCGAAGGGCGGGTCGAGGCGCTCGATCCAGGGCTGGCGCACGTAGAGGAATCCGGTGCCGCGCGGTGCACGCAGGTACTTGCGGCCGGTCGCGGAGAGGAAGTCGCAGCCGAGCGCGTCGACGTCGATCGGCAGCTGGCCCGCGGCCTGGCACGCATCGAGGAGGTACGGCACGCCCGCCTCACGCGCGACCGCGCCCACGGCGGCGGCCGGATTCACCAGCCCGCCCTGCGTGGGGATCCACGACATCGCGATCAGTCGCGTGCGGTCGTCGATCAGCTCGCGCAACGCGGCGACGTCGAGCTGACCGGAGTCGTCGTCGGGGACGAACACGACCTCGACGCCGTGCCGCGGCGCGAGCTGCAGGAACGCGATCACATTGCTCGCGTACTCCGACGCGGAGGTGAGGATGCGGTCGCCCGGGCGGAAGGTCGACGCGAGCGAGTAGCACGCCATGTCCCACGCGCGAGTCGCGCTCTCGACGAGCGCGATCTCCTCGGGCGAGGCGCCGAGCAACCGGGCGACGGAGTCGTAGACCGCGGCGCTGCGTTCGGCGACGACGTCACCGGCCATGTAGCCGCCGACTCGTGCCTCGAGCTCGAGGTGGCCGATCACGGTGTCGAGCACCGCACGCGACGGCAGCGCGGCGCCCGCGTTGTTCAGATGGATGACCTCGGCGCAACCAGGGGTGTCGGCGCGCTCTCGCGCGACATCGATGCCGGGCGGGTCGATGCCGGACGGTTCGGCAGGCACCGGACGCGTGCGGAGGTCAGGCGCCGGCGGGGGTGAGGTGCTCGGCGCGCCAGCCGTCCCACTCGTCGGTGAAGTAGCGCACGCGCGTCTTCTTGTACTCCTTGACCGACCAGAGCAGCGCGTACTCGCTCACGCCCGTCTCCGACGCGATCGCTGCGATGGTGGCCTCGCACTCGGTGCCGTTCTTGCCGTGCACCATCGTGAACACCGAGTACGGCCAGTCGTCGTAGGTGGGCCGGCGGTAGCAGTGGCTCACCAGCGCGAAGCCGGCCATCTGCGGGCCGATCTCGTCGAGCTGGTCCTCGGGCACCGCCCACACGCCCATGGCGTTGGCCTTGAACCCCGCGCTGCGGTGGTTCATCACCGCGGCGAAGCGCCGCATCAGCTTGCGCTCCTTGAACGACGCGAGGAGGTCGAGGACGGTCTGCTCGTCGGTGCCGATGAGCTCCGCGTACGCGGCGAAGGGCCGCTCCACGAGGGGGAGGTCCTCCTGCACGACGCGGATGGTCGCGATCTCCAGGTCGGAGAGCTCGGGCGCCTCCATGTGCTCCCTGCGCTCCGGGCGTTCGTGCTCGAGCACCTCGGCCTTCGCGTCGGCCGCGGTGGCACCGGTCATGTCGAGCTTCACGCCGATCTTGTAGAGCTTCAGCGTGGGGAGACGGCGGGTGACGAGCGCGCCGGAGTCGCGGTGCAGCACCTCGACGTGCTCCTCGAGGGAGTCGCCCGGCGGCACGGCCACCGTGTACCAGAGGTTGTACCGGTGGTTGCGTTTGTAGTTGTGGCTCACACCCGGGTGGGCGCTGATCACCGCGGCGGCTTCGTCGACGCGGTCGGGATCGATCTGCGCGGCGACGAGGGCCGAGCCGTACCCGAGGGCGCGGGTGTCGAAGATGGCGGAGAGCTGGCGCAGCACGCCGAGCTCCTTCACCCGGGCGACCCGTTCCCGCGTGGCCTCCTCGGACAGGCCGAGGCGCTCACCGAGCACTGCGAACGGGCGCGGGTCGAGGGGGAAGTCCCACTGGACGGCGTTGAGCAGCTCGCGGTCGAGGTCCTCGAGGACGTCGTGGTCAGGTGTCGTCGGCTCGCTCATGGGCCAATCGTACGGGGAGCCCGGGCCGCCTGCCCCGTCGACCTCGTCCGCCGGCGGGAAAGGCGTCAGCCGCGGTCGGAAAGCCGCTACCCGCTTGCGGGGAAATAGGTCATGGCTGCGGCGTCGGCGGTCGCGAGGGTGACCTTGGTCTGCTTCGAACGACCGGACGCGTCGACGTAGACGACCTGGACCGGGTCCTGGGGCCGGAGGGCCCGGATCACGGCGAACGCATCGGCCTGGCCCCGCACGGGCTGTTCGCCCAGGTTGGTCACGATATCGCCTGGTTCGATCCCGCCCTTCGCGGCAGGGCTGCCGGGCACCACGGCGCTCACCCGCGCCCCGCCTCGGGGTCGCTCGACCGCGTCGTCACCGAACACGAGTCCGATCCAGCCATGGGTCACGGTGCCGCCCGCCTCGAGTTGGCCGCGCACGTCGCGCACCGCGGTGACGGGCACCGCGACGAGCCCGATCCCCGGGGCGGACGCGGCGTTGGTGAGCACGCCGACGAGGTTGCCGGAGGCGTCGACCAGCGCGCCGCCCGCCCACGCCGCGCCGGGCTGGATGCCGGTCTCCAAGGCGCCCGCGACCATGGCGCCGGTACCCGCGTCGACGAGGCGGTTCTCGTCGGAGATCACGTCGATGTCGGTGCGGTACCCGCCCGACCGGTTCGCGGCCACCGCGACCACGGTGCCCCCGACCGCCACACCACCACTGTCGCCCTGCGCCACGGCCGTGAGGTCGCCGTCGGTCACCGACAAGACGGTGAGGTCGGTCTGCGGGTCGCTGCCGAGCACCTTGGCGGCATAGTCGTGGCCGTCGAAGGTCACCACCCGGAGCGTGCCCGCGCCCTGCACCAGGTGGGCGTTGGTGACCACGCGGTCCGCGGCGAGCGCCACCCCGGACCCCACCGGCTGCGCGACGCCGTCGGCTCCGACCACCCGGACGGTGACCACGCTCGGCGCGGTGTCGGCGGCGATGCGGCGGGCGATCGAGTAGTCGACCCCGGAGGGAGTCCCCACGAAATCGGGTTGGGGCGAGACCGAGGGCGAGCCGTTGCCCAACGCCCCGAACGCCAGGAGCACCAGCACGGTGACCACCGAGGCGGCCAGGGCGCTCCCGAGTCCGACCGCCCACTCACGCGGCCGGGCCCGGGACGGGGTGGCGGAGGGGGACGCGACGAACGACTGGAGCTCCGAGGGGTGCACCCAGGGGCGGTCAGCCGGCTGCGGCGGTGGCCCGCCGACCCCCTCGGGACCCCGGCGAGGCTCGTCACCGCCCTCGTCGTCGGGGCTCATGGCGCGGAGTGTACCGACGGTTCGGCCGCCGAAATCGTCGCCTCCTCCCTCGCCTCGCTGCCGCTCGGCTCCCTGGTCGGGCGGGCCCGGACGCGAGGCCCGGCTGGAGCATCCGGACCCGCCCGGGTCCGGGAAGGGCCTCTTCGGTACCATGACCTCCGTGCAGCCCCCCGAACACGGCGACTGGATCGCCGTCGTCACGGAGCCCCTCCCCGTGGAGGAGGCCACCGCCTGGGCCACCACCCCGTCGAGCGGCGCCGTGGTGGCGTTCCTCGGCGTCGTGCGCGACCACTCCGAAGGTCGTGAGGGCGTGCGCGGTCTCACCTACGAGGCGTACGAGGAGGAAGCGGCGCGCAAGCTCGCCGCCGTGGCGGCCGAGGCACGGGTGCGCTGGCCCGTCGTGGAGCGCCTCGCCGTGCTCCACCGGCTCGGCGACCTGCAGCTGTCCGACGCATCGGTCGCGGTCGTGGCGTCGTCGCCCCACCGGGCGGAGGCGTTCGAGGCCGCCCGCTTCTGCATCGACACCCTGAAGGAGACCGTCCCCATCTGGAAGCGCGAGCACTGGGAGGGTGGCTCCGACTGGGCCACCTGTTCGCACGAGGTTCGTACCGTGTCGCACCCCGCGACCCACGGCACGCACGCCTGACGGGGGTCCCGAACTGTCCCGCGACCTCGCGATCGACCTCGGCACCGCGAACACCCTCGTGTACGCGCGCGGCCAGGGGATCATCCTCAACGAACCGACCGTCATCGCGATGAACACGCGCACCCACGAGGTGCTCGCGCTCGGGCACGACGCGTGGCAGATGATCGGCCGCACGCCCGGTTACATCGTGGCGGTGCGCCCCCTCCGCGGTGGTGCCATCACCGACTTCGAGATCACCCAGCGCCTGATCCGCATGCTGTTCCAGCGCGCGGGCATCTCGCGCATGCAGCGCGCGCGGGTGCTCATCTGCGTGCCCTCGGCGATCACGCACGTGGAGCAGCGCGCGGTGCTCGAGGCCGCGCGTCGCGCCGGCGCCGCGCAGACCTTCCTGATCGAACAACCGATGGCCGCCGCGATCGGCGCCTCGCTCCCGATCCACGAGCCGCTCGGCAACATGGTCGTCGACATCGGCGGTGGCACGAGCGAGGTCGCGGTGATCTCGCTCGGTGGCGTCGTCGCACTGGAAGCGGTGCGCGTCGGCTCCTTCGACATCGATGCCGCGATCCAGGGCTATGTGCGTCGCGAATACGGCCTGGCCATCGGTGAACGCACCGCGGAAGAGGTGAAGCTCGCGATCGGCTCGGTGTTCCCCACCGACGACGAGTACAAGGCCGAGGTGCGCGGGCGCGACCTCATGAGCGGCATGCCCAAGACGATCGTGCTCACGCCCGAGGAGATCCGCGAGGCGATCGACGAACCGATCCAGGCGATCCTCGGCGCGGTGAAGCAGGCGCTCGCGCGCACGCCTCCCGAGCTGTCGCAGGACCTCCTCAACGAGGGCATCCACCTCGTGGGTGGCGGCGCCATGCTCCGCGGCTTCGATCTCCGCATCGAGAAGGAGACCGCGGTGCGCGCTCAACTCGTCGACCTGCCCTTGGAGACGGTTGTGCTCGGCGCGGGGCGTTGCCTCGAGTCGTTCGACCGCCTCAAGGACATGTTCATGTAGCACCGGTTCGCCGGGCCACCACCGTGAACGACAAGCCGCGCTACTGGAGATCCAACCGCACGCTCGCCAAGTGGACCGGTGGCGTGCTCGTGGGCGGCGCGATGCTCAACATCGTCTGCATGTTCCTGCACGAAGGCACTCGCTGGGCGCGGGTGTACGACGTGCTCCAGTCGACCGACGTCAACAACAGCGCCTTCGACACTCGGGTGCAGGACGCCATGGCCACCGCCAATTCGCAGTGGTTCTCGGCCGCGTCGTACGCGGTCACGGCGGCGCTGGTGCTCTACATCGTCTGGACCTGGCGCAGTGCGGGCAACGCAGTTGCGCTCGGGCGCAGGGGCGCCCGCCAATCGCCTGGTTGGGTGATCGCGGGTTGGCTCGTGCCGCTCCTCAACTTCGTGCTGCCGTACCAGACGATGTCCGACCTGTGGCGCAGCTCTGGTCCCGACGTGGAGCGCGGAGATGCGTGGCGTTCGCGTCATTCCAGCGGTCGGGTCGCGACGTGGTGGGTGGCGTACCTCCTGGGGTCGGTCGGGTACGCGTTCAGCATCGCGTGGGTGCTGCTCGGCCACCTCTCGGCGAGCAGCGCCGACGTGTGGTTCGGCGTGACCCGGGGCGTGCTCGCGCTCTCGGGGCTGCTCGGCGCGTGGATCGTGTGGGACATCACGCAGCGCCAGGAGCACCAGAACGCGGTCGACCCCGCGGTCACGCGTGCGCAGGTGGAGGGCGGTGCCCACGCGTACGGCGGGTACCAGCAGGCCGGCTACCCGCAGACGGGGTACCAGCAAGTCGCACAGCAGGTGGTGACGGGCCCGAACGGGCTGCCCGCGCCCGGTTGGTACGTCGACCCCAGCGGGTTGTTCGACTTCCGCTACTGGGACGGCGTCGCCTGGACCGAGCACGTGAGCCGCGGTGGCGTCGCGGCGCTGGCTCCGGTCGCGCCCACGCCACCGGCGTTGCCGCGGGTTGCCCCCGACTGGTTCCCCGACCCGTCGGGCCGTCACCAGTGGCGGTACTGGGGCGGCGACGACTGGACGCCGCACGTGTCGGACGACGGCGTGCACGCCGACGACCCGCTCGCGGGCCCGGCTGCACCGCCCGATCCCGACGACGTCATCGCGACCGGCGCGTAAGTCGCACCGATCAGTCGTCGGCGCCTTCGGCCTGGCGGAGGTCCTCGGCGGCCTGGCGCACCTGCCAGTCGCGGTCGCTGAGCGCGGCGTCGATCGCCGCCTCCACCTCCGGACCTTCGAACGGCGCGAGCGCGAGCACGGCGCGTCGCCGGACGGCCGGCTTGTCGCGGCACGCCTCGAGGATCGCCGGGAGTCCCGCGTCGTCGCCGAGCGCGCCGAGCGCGGCGACCGCGGCCTCACGCACGAGCGGATCGCGGTGGGTGCGCGCGACTTCGGTGAGGGGAACGACCGCACCGCCCGCGACCGCGTCGTCGGTGAGCTCGCCGAGCGCCCAGGCCGCGGTCTCGACGACGGTCACGTCGCGGTCGTCCAGTTGATCGAGCAACTCCGGCACGACCGCGCCCGGGCCGGTTGCGCCCATGACGGCCGCGACGGCCGGCGCGAGCTCACCGGCCCGCCGACGCACCGCGGGCTCGGCGTCGAGCAGCGCGGTGCGCCAGGCGGCGAACGCCTCGTCGGGGACGGTGCCGCGCACGAGCGCGCCGAGCGCGGCCGCGCGCACGCGGGCGTCGGGATCGTCGGTGCCCGCGAGCCGCAGGCGGGCGACGTCGTCGGGAGTGAGATCGCCGCGGTGACCCAGCGCGGCGAGCGCGGCGGCACGGGCGACGGGGCCCGCCGCGGTCACCCGGGCAGCCGGCCGTTGATGGCGATGATGAGGCCGGCGAAGATCGTGGCGACGATCACCGCGATGAGGAAGCCGGTGAGCCCGACGAGCAGGATTGCCCGGACGAGGGCCCAGCCGCGACGGGCCGTGCGCGCGCCACGGCGCGACTTCGGCCGCGCGCCGTAGGGCGTGCTCGGCATGGCAGGCTGAGGAGTGGGTGAGGCCGGCACCGCCGCCCACCGTAATCGTCCGAACCCCGGAGACTCATGACCGACGCAACCAGTGGCGCGCCCGATCCGACGGACGCGGGCGCGGGTTCCGGGATGCCGCCACCGGACCCCGACCGGGCGAAGCCGAGCCCCGATCGGGAGAAGGAGGCCCGGAAGCACCGCAGGCACGTCGTCATCGCGTGGATCGCCTCGGTGTTCGGCGTGCTCCTCGTGGCGGCGGTGATCGCGGGCTTCGTGATCCGCGTGCCCTACGTGATCATCTCGCCCGGCGAGAGCACCCCGCTCGATGCCTCGGTCGTGTCGATCGAGGGCGCCGACACCTACCCGCACCGCCAGGCGGTCGAGTTCCTCACCGTGCGCGTGTCGAACACCGACCCCACGGTGTGGCGGGTGGTCAACGTGTGGCTCGATCCCGACAAGGACGTCGAGAAGCGCAGCGACGTCGTCGGGTGCCTGAGCGACACGGACAACCAGCAGTTCAACACCGACCTGATGTTGCAGTCGCAGAACGACGCGAAGTACGTCGCCCTGACGCGTCTCGGGTACGAGGTGCAGGCGTCTCCCGCGCGCCTCACCGTGATCCAGGCCTGCCAGGGCGTGCCCGCGTACGGGAAGCTGCACGTGGGGGACCGCGTCGTCGCGGTCGACGGCAAGGAGGTCACGCAGCTGTCCGAGGTGGGTGCGGCGGTGCAGGCGCACGCGGTCGGCTCCGACGTGACCTTCACCGTGGAACGCGACGGCGCGCGCGTCGACGAGACTGTCACCACCGGGCAAGCGCCTCCAAGGACCGCACCACCTGTCTTCCCGCGCTCGGGGAGCCGGGAAGGAGCGCACCGAACGCCAGCGAGCGAGCCGCAGCGAGCCACCGAACGGCAGCGAGCCCGCAAAAACACAACTCCCCTGTGTCGGCATCGTCACGCAGTCGTTCGTCGACTACACGTTCCCGGTGCAGATCGACATCAACACGGAGCGCGTGGGTGGGCCGTCGGCGGGCCTCGCGTTCACGTTGGCGATCATCGACGACCTGACGCCGGGCAGCCTCACCGGCGGGAAACGCGTCGCGGTGACGGGCACCATCGAACCCGACGGGTCGGTCGGCCCGGTCGGCGGGGTGGAACAGAAGGCGATCACCGCGAAGACGAATGACGTGCAGTTGATGATCGTGCCGAAGTCCGAGGTGAAGGACGCCCGCAAGGGCGCGGGTGGAGTGCGCGTCGTCGGCGCGGACACCCTCGACGACGCCCTGCGCGCGCTCCGGAGCGTGGGCGGTGCGCAAGTGCCGCCACCGGCCACGACCGCGGCGCGATCATGAGGGCATGACCGACACCTCTGGTTCCCCCGCACGCGACTCCCGACTGACGCCGGAGACGGTCGCGGGCCGCAATTTCAGCTTGGTGAAGCGGGGCTACGCCGAGCACGAGGTGCGGTCGTTCCTCCGACTCGTGGCCGACGAGCTGAGCTCGGCCGCGGCCCGGGAGCGCGAGCTCAACGTGCGCGTGCGCAATCTCGAGGAGCAGTCGCGCCGCCCGGTGCTCCCGCCGTCCGACGACGATCTGATCAAGGCGCTGGGTGAGGAGACCGCCCGGGTGCTGGGCCAGGCCCGCGAGTCGGCAATGGAGCTGCGCAACAAGGCGGAGGAGCACGCCCGTCGCGTCGTGCGCGAGGCGCAGGAGACCGCGCGCGAGCTGCGGGCGACCACGCAGCAGGCGGTGGAGACCAAGACCCGCGAAGCCGAGGACGCGGCGCGCAACCGGGCGAAGGAGATCGTCACCGAGGCCCGCACCGTGCGCGAGCGCGTGCTCGAGGACCTCGGCGAGCGCAAGTCGGCGCTCGAGCAGCAGATCGATGAGCTGCGCCAGGGGCGCGGCCGCCTGGTGGAGACCTACGAACTGGTGGAACGCGCGCTCGCCCACGCCCGCCGCGTGATCGAGCAGGAACCCTCCGCGCCTCCCGTCGTCCCGGAGGCGCCGGCGGCCGCGGAGACGCCCGCAGCCCCCGCAGCCGAGGCTGCTCCGCCCGCACCCGCGCCCGCCCCGACACCTTCCGCTCCCGCCCCTGCTCCGCCGGCCCCCGCACCGTCGGCGCCCACCCCGCCGGCCCCGGTCACCGAAGTTCCGGCGCATCCCGAGGCAGCTGGAAAGCCGAGCGGCAGCGAGGCCAGCAAGGGCGGCAGCGAGGCCAGCAGGGAGGACGACGACCTCACCTCCCCCGACGTGCACGCCTTGTTCGAGAAGCTGCGCTCGGAGTCCGGCGACGAGACCCCCGCTCCCGCAGCACCCGCCGCGCCCGAAGCCGCCGCGGAGCCCCCGGCGGCGACCGAGGCTGCCGAGGTGGTCGACCACCTCGACGCAGACGGTGAGCCGAGCGGCAGCGAGGCCGGAGAGGAGGAAGTCCTCACGCCCGAGCAGGGGGTGTTCGCGCGGACGCGAGACCGCGCTGACGGACGTGTCGGAGGAGCTGTCGCGCCGGGGGAAGCGTGCCCTGCAGGACGAGCAGAACGACGTGCTCGACGGGCTGCGCCGCCAGCGCGGCAAGATCGACCTCACCAAGGTGCTGCCCACCGAGGAGGAGCAGCTCACCCGTTGGGCGCACGTGCTGCAGCCGAGCGTCGACCAGGCCTATTCGCTGGGTGCGGCGTCGGCCGACGGTTCGGTCGGGTCGACGCCCCGGGCGCTGTTGTCGGAGCTGGCCGAGGCCGCGGTCGCGCCGTTGCGGGACCGGCTGTCGTCGTCGCTGGAGTCCGTCGAGGCCCGCACGCCCGCCGACATGGAGCTCGCCGTCGCGCAACGCCTCGGCGCCCGGTACCGGGAGTGGCGCGGTCAGGAGCTCGAGGAGGTCCTCGCCGACTCACTGGCGGTGGCCTACTCGCGGGGGGTCTACGACGCGGTGCCCGACGGGACCCGCCTGCGCTGGATCCCGACGCACGAGGGGAAGTGCCCCGACTGCGACGACAATTCGCTCGAGCCCACGGTGAAGGGCGGCGAGTTCCCGACGGGGCAGAAGTTCCCGCCGGCGCACCCGGGTTGCCGGTGCCTGCTCACCCGCGACAGCTCCTGAATCGGCGCCCGGGCCACGTCCCGCACCGCCCGCGCCCAGCCCCACCGCGGGCCGCGCCACTGAACGGGTCCACCGCCCTCTAGGCTGCGCCCCGATGCGCGTCCCGTCGCCCCCCACTGCCGCCGCGCCTCGCCGGCGTTCCCGCTCGCGCGGTTGGATCCTCGGTGTGGTCGTGGCGGTGCTCGCCCTCCTGTTGCTGAGCCTCCGGGGGCTCGTGGGCTTCTACACCGACTTCCTCTGGTTCGACTCGCTGGGCCAGGGTCAGACGTGGCGGAGCCTGATCTCGGCCCACGTCGTGCCCGCGCTGGTGTTCACGATCGCCTTCTTCGTGATCATGTTCGTGAACCTGGTCATCGCCGACCGCGTGGCGCCGCGCTACCGCTCCACCGGCCCCGAGGACGAGCTCGTTGCCCGGTACCAGGCGTGGGCGGGTCGTCACACGATGCTGATCCGCAGCGCGGTGTCGCTGTTCTTCGCGTTGATCGCCGGCCTCGGCGTGTCGTCGCAGTGGAAGCAGTGGGTGCTGTTCACCCACGCCCAGAGCTTCGGCAAGACCGATCCGCAGTTCCACAAGGACATCGGCTTCTACGTCTTCCAGCTGCCGTTCCTGAAGTTCATCACCGAGTGGCTGTTCGCCGGGTTGGTGATCGTGCTGCTCGTCGCCGCGGTGGCGCACTACCTGAACGGCGGCATCCGGTTCCAGAGCCCGTTCCAGCGCGTCACGCCGCAGGTGAAGGCGCACCTCTCCGTGATCCTCGCGGTGATGGCGTTGGTGAAGACCGCGCAGTACTACCTTGCGCGCTTCGAGCTGAACTTCTCGACGCGCGGCGTGGTGGAGGGTGCGAGCGCCACCGATGTGAAGGCGCAGCTGCCCGCGCTCAACCTGCTGATGTTCATCTCGGTGGTCGCGGCCGGCCTGTTCCTGTGGAACATCCGCCGCCGCGGCTGGGTGCTGCCGATCCTGGCGGTGGGCCTGTGGGGCTTCGTGTCGCTCGTGGTGGGCACGATCTACCCGGCGGCGTACCAGCAGTTCAAGGTCGGCCCCAACGAGTACCAGGCGGAGTCCAAGTACATCGCGCGCAACATCAGCGCGACGCGTGACGCCTTCGGGCTGACCCAGGTCGAGACCAAGGACTACGACTACACGCAGCTCGGCAGCCTCGATCCCACCGCGTCGAACCAGCTCATCAGCAGCAACGTCCCCACGATCAACAACGCGCGACTGTGGGACCCGGGCGTGATCCAGCAGACCTACGCCACGCTGCAGAACCTGCAGACCTACTACAAGATCGGCGACGTCGACGTCGACCGGTACCTCGTCGACGGCTCGGTGCGCCAGGTGCTGATCGCGGCGCGTGGCCTGAACAGCGCCGACCTCCCGAGCCAGTCGTTCGTGAACCGCCACATCGTCTACACGCACGGGTACGGCGTCGTCGCGTCGCCGAGCAATTCGGCCGACGCCGACGGCAACCCGCAGTACCTGTTGCAGAACGTGCCCACGGAGCAGTTGGGCCTCAAGCTCGAGAACGGGCCGGCGTCGCAGATCTACTTCGCCGAGGGGCTCGGCAGCTACGTGCTCACCGGCGCGGACTCGAAGGAGTTCAACTACCAGCGCAAGGGCGCCACCGACAGCTTCACGCGCTACAAGGGCAAGGACGGCGTCACGCTGTCGAACTTCGTGCGCCGCGCCGCGTTCGCGCTGCGCTTCGGCAGCCTCGACCCGCTCATCTCCAGCCAGATCAACTCGAGCACGAAGCTGCTCATGGAGCGCGACATCCGCGCCCGTGTCACGAAGCTCGCACCGTTCCTGCAGTTCGACGCCGACCCGTACCCCGTGGTGCTCGGCAACAAGACCGTCTGGGTGATGGACGGTTACACCACCTCCGACATGTACCCGTACTCGCAGTCCACGAGCGGTGAAGGTTCGCTGTCGGGCGGCTTCAACTACGTGCGCAACTCGGTGAAGATCACCGTCGACGCATACCAGGGCACCGTCAAGATGTACGTGTTCGATCCCAAGGACCCGATCATCAAGGCCTGGCGCGACGCCTTCCCCGACCTGTTCACCGACGGGTCGCAGATGCCCAAGGTGATCCAGGAGCACCTGCGCTACCCCGAAGACCTCGTGAAGGCGCAGAGCAACCAGTTCGGCCGCTACCACGTCACCGAGCCGAAGCGCTTCTACGACGGCAGCGCCAAGTGGCTGGTGTCCCCCGATCCCGGGTCGGGCGCGATCGGCAGCGACATCCTCTCCACGCTCGACACGACGGCGGCGCAGACCACCACCGCGCCGCAGTCGGCGACGTCCACGGGGAAGCGCATCGACCCGTACTACCTGTACCTCCGCCTGCCCGGTGAGGCGGAGGAACATTTCATCGTGCTCACGCCGTTCGTGCCGGTGTCGTCGGGCAACAGCCAGACGCGACTGGTGTCGTTCCTCACCGCCGACTCCGATCCCGGTCAGTACGGGCGCCTCCGCGTGTTCGTGATGCCGCAGGGCGAGAACGTGCAGGGCCCGGTGCAGGTGAACAACGCGATCATCCGCACGCCCGCGATCTCCACCGCGATCACGCTGCTCAACCAGCAGGGCTCGAGCATCATCCAGGGGAGCATGCAGCTCATCCCGGTCGGCGACACGATCCTCTACGTGCGCCCGTTCTACGCGCAGGGTCGCGGCAGCGGCTCGTACCCGCAGTTCCAGTTCGTGGTGGTGTACTCCCAGGGTCAGGGCGCGTTCTGTGCCCCCACCGTCGAGGACGCCCTGCAGCAGCTCACCGGCCAGGCATCCACGGTCACCACGTGCTCGGTGTCCGCGGGCGCGGCGTCGGGCGGCACCGGCAGCGGCTCGACGGCGACGACCACCACCACGCCGGGCACCGCCACCACCGCCCCGCCCTCCACCACGGTCCCGCCGGCCACGGGCAGCTCGGCCGACCTCATCGCCCAGGCGGCGGCGAAGTTCGACGAGGCCCAGGCGGCGCTGAAGAACGGCGACCTGGCCACCTACCAGCGGCTGATCAACGAGGCGGGCACGCTGGTCAAGCAGGCCCAGGCCCAGGCGGCCGCCGGTAAGTAGCGCGGGGCGACCCCGGGTTGGAGAACGGCCGGGGGATTGTTACTATCGACGTAGTGGAAATCCCCCCGCACCCCACGTCGAAGCCCCACGACCCCCGTCTGCGCACGCCGCGGGCCAGGTAGGAGAACGATGGCCGTCTCCGGAATCGATCTCGGCAAGTACAAGCTCGGTTGGCACGACTCCACCGACGATTACGCCTACGCCCCCAAGAAGGGGCTCAACGAAACCGTCGTCTCGGACATCTCGCACCAGAAGAGCGAGCCCGAGTGGATGACGAAGTTCCGCCTCAACGCCCTGAAGCGGTTCGAGAAGAAGCCGATGCTCGCTTGGTTCGCCGAGAACATGCCCGACATCGACTTCGACGACATCTACTACTACCTCAAGCCCACGGAGGGTGAGACCGTCTCCGACTGGGACATGCTCCCCGAGAGCATGAAGAACACCTACGAGAAGCTGGGCATCCCCGAGGCCGAGCGCAAGTACCTCGCCGGGGTCACCGCCCAGTTCGAATCCGAGGTCGTCTACCACAAGAACCGCGAGGACCTCGAGGAGCAGGGGATCCTGTTCACCTCGATGGACCAGGCGCTCAAGGACTACCCGGAGCTCGTGCGCGAGCACTTCGGCACGGTCATCCCGCCGGGTGACAACAAGTTCGCCGCGCTCAACTCCGCGGTGTGGTCGGGCGGCTCGTTCATCTACGTGCCGCCGGGCGTGCACGTGGAGATGCCGCTGCAGGCCTACTTCCGCATCAACGTGGAGAACGCCGGCCAGTTCGAGCGCACGCTGATCATCGCCGACGAAGGCGCCTCGGTGCACTACGTCGAGGGGTGCTCGGCGCCGGTGTACTCCACCGACTCGCTGCACTCCGCGGTGGTGGAGCTCATCGCCAAGCCGGGTGCGCGCATCCGCTACACCACGATCCAGAACTGGTCGCCGAACGTCTACAACCTCGTCACCAAGCGGGCGCGCGCGGAGACCGAGGCCACCGTCGAGTGGATCGACGGCAACCTCGGCTCGAAGCTCACGATGAAGTACCCCGCCGTGGTGATGACCGGCCCGAAGGCGCACGGCGAGGTGCTCTCCGTCGCGTACGCAGGCGCCGGCCAGCACCAGGACGCCGGGGCGAAGATGACGCACGCCGCGCCCGAGACCACCTCGATCATCGACTCGAAGTCGATCTCGAAGGACGGCGGCCGCACCACCTACCGCGGCCTCGTACGGGTCGAGGAAGGCGCGACCGGCTGTAAGAGCCAGGTGCGCTGCGACGCGCTGATCCTCGACGACGAGAGCCGCTCCGACACCTACCCGTACATGGAGGTCGACGAGAAGGACGCCCGCATCGGCCACGAGGCCACGGTCTCGAAGGTCGGCGACGACCAGCTCTTCTACCTGATGGCCCGCGGCCTCACCGAGCAGCAGGCCACCGCGATGGTGGTCAACGGCTTCATCGAGCCGGTCACCAAGACGCTGCCGATGGAGTACGCCGTCGAGCTGTCGCGCCTCATCGAGCTCAACATGGAAGGCAGCGTCGGGTAGCTCCCGCACGCACAGGTCGATGACGAACACCGAGCACTTCACCGCTGACGCCGCGCGGGCCCTGCCGGGGCCCGACTGGCTGGCCGCCCGCCGCCTCGCGGCTTTCGAGCAGCTCGGCGCCACCGAGTGGCCCACCGAGCACGAGGAGATCTGGCGCTACAGCCGGATCGGCGAGCTCGACCTCGGCCGGTTCCGCCCCGTGCCCGCCGACCGCCTCGGCGAGGCCGGCGCGGACACGGCGCCGGGTGGTGGCCCCATCGCCGCCGAGGCCGGCCAGCGCGCCGCGCTGGTGGTGGTGCGCAACGGCCGCGTGGTGCACCACACCATGTCCGAGGAGCTCGAGCGCAAGGGCGTGAAGGTGTGCGGCATCGCCACCTGCGAGGCCGACGAGCTCGACGGCGTGCTCGGGGCCACCTCCGACGCGTCGCCCGACGCGTTCACGCTCCTGCACGACGCCTTCCTCGCGGGCGGCGCCTACATCCGCGTGCCGCGCGGCGTCACGGTGGACCACCCGATCGTGGTGCTCCACTGGTCGGAGGGCGACGGCCTCGCCAGCTTCCCGCACACGCTCGTGGTCGCGGAAGACGGCGCGCAGGTCACCGTGTTCGACCGCTACGGCAGCGCCGACGCCGGCGCGGGCACTACCGGGCACCTCGTCGACGCAGTCGTGGAGTTGCAACTCGGAGACGGTGCGCACGTGCGCTACCTGTCGGTGCAGGAGCACGCACCGCGCACCTGGCAGATCGCGCTCCAGCGCGCGCACCTCGGCCGTGATGCCACGCTGCAGTCGTCGGTGGTCGCGCTCGGCGGCGACTACGCCCGGCTGCGCAGCGAAGCCCGCCTCGACGGGCGCGGCGCGGAGAGCAACCTCACCGCGGTGTACTTCGGCGACGGGCACCAGATGCTCGACTTCCGCACCCTGCAGGACCACGTCGCGCCGAACACGCGCAGCGACCTCTTGTTCAAGGGCGCGGTGGAGGATCACGCGAAGTCGGTGTACTCCGGCCTCATCCGCATCCGCAAGGAAGCCCAGAAGACCAACGCCTACCAGACCAACCGCAACCTCGTGTTGACGGAAGGTGCCGAGGCGTACTCGGTGCCCAACCTCGAGATCGAGGCCGACGACGTGCGCTGCTCGCACGCGAGCGCGGTCGGGCCCATCGACGAGGAGCAGCTGTACTACCTCGCGACGCGCGGCGTGCCGCCGGAAGAAGCGGAGCGCCTGGTGGTGCTCGGCTTCTTCGACGACGTGTTCGACCGTCTGCCCGTGCGCTCGCTGGTCGCCCCCCTGCGCCGCAGCGTGATCGAGAAGCTCGAGCACCGCGACCCGGTCGCCCGGGCGGGCGCGCGATGAGCGACGTGCGGGTGTGCGCACCCGGTGACGTCGCGGTGGGCGCGGCCGCGCGCTTCGATGTCGACGGTCACCGCCTGTGCGTGGTGCACCTCACCGACACCGAGTGGTACGTGATCGGCGACCGCTGTTCGCACGCCGACTACTCGCTCGCCGAGGGCGAGGTGTGGGTCGACGAGTGCGAGATCGAGTGCCCGAAGCACGGCTCCACCTTCTCGCTCACCACGGGCGAGGCCCGGACGCTGCCCGCCACCAAGCCCGTCCCGGTGTACGCGGTGCGGGTCGACGGCGATGACGTGGTCGTCGACGTGAAGGAAGTTCCATGAGCCGGTTGAAGATCGAAGGCCTGACCGCGACCGTCAACGGTCACGAGATCCTGCGCGGCGTCGACCTCGAGGTGCGCTCAGGCGAGGTGCACGCGCTCATGGGCCCGAACGGCTCGGGCAAGAGCACGCTGTCGCACGTGCTCATGGGCCGCGGCGACTACGAGGTCACCGGCGGCTCCGTCACCATCGACGGTGTCGAGCTGCTCACGCTGCCCACGCACGAGCGTGCGGCCGCCGGCCTCTTCCTCTCGCTGCAGTACCCGGTGGAGCTGCCCGGCGTGAAGATCGGCGACTTCCTCGACGCCGCGGTGCGCGGCCGGGGCGGCGATCCCTCCGGCCTGCCCTCGCTCGTTGCCGCGGAGGCGGTGCGCCTCGGTGTCGACGAGCGGTTCCTCGTGCGCGGGCTCAACGTGGAGTTCTCCGGCGGTGAGCAGAAGCGGGCCGAGACGCTGCAGCTTGCGGTGCTCAAGCCGAAGTTCGCGGTGCTCGACGAGATCGACTCCGGTCTCGACGTCGACGCGCTGCGCGACGTGTCGCGCCGGGTCGAGGCCATGACCACCGAGGACGGCCTCGGCGTGCTCGCGATCACCCACTACGCGCGCCTGCTCGAAGAGCTCCGTCCCGACGTCGTGCACGTGTTCATCGACGGGCGCATCGTCACGAGCGGCGGACCGGAAGTGGCCGGCGAGCTCGAGGTGAGCGGCTACGAGGGTGTGGCCGAACGACTCGGGATCCAGCCGGTCGCCATCGCCCCCGTGGTGTCCGACCCCTTCTCCGATCCCCTCAACCTCTGAGGTTCTGGCGTCACCAGACGTCGTTCTGGCGACACCCGGTGACGCCAAGACGGAAGATTGTCAGGTGATGACGACGGGGGTGCCGAGCGGCAGCTTGGCGAGCTTGAGGATCACGTCGTTGTTGACGCGCACACACCCGTGCGACACCGGGGTGCCGATGCTGCCGGGGTCGTTCGTGCCGTGGATCGCGATCTGCCCGTCGCCGCCGGCGAACTCGCTCAACGTGTTGCTGTGGCCCGAGAGGCCGATGGCGAACACGCCGTAGGCGGAGCCGGGCTGGTTCGCGAGATCGAGCGGGTCGGTGTAGTAGAAGACGCCCGTCGGGGTGGGGTTCTCGTCGGTGCCGATGGCCGCGGGCTCGGTGAACTCGACCTTGCCGTTGTGGAGCAGGGTGAGCGTGCGGTCGGCCAGGCTCACGCGGATCTGGTACGTGAGCGGCGCGCCGACGCGCACGTCGGAGGACTTGACCCACGCCGTGCTGCTGTTCGGCCGCGTGGGCAGGTAGACGTGCAGCCAGTCGGCGTACTGGTCGAACACGAGGAACGACCGCGGCAGCAGGTACTCGGTCTGCTTGGGGAGCGTGGTGACCGGCGCCGCGTTCGCGTCGGGCGACGCGTACACGGGGACGTCGGTGCCCTTGGTGGTGGCGGTGCGGTACGCGGCCGCAGTGAACGTGGCGTTGACCGGAGGTCCGGAAGCCGGGGTCAGCGTGGTGGTGGGTGCGGCCTTCGGCGTGTCGCCGCCGCTCGTGGCGACCACGACACCGCCGACGACGAGGACGAGCGCGACGACCGCGGCGAGGACGATCAGGAGGGTGCGACGCCGCTTCGTGCGCTGCTGGCGCTGCGCGGCCCGCGCGGCAGCCCGGGAAGCGGAACCTTCGTTCGGGAGCTCGGGGGGCGTCGTCGAATCGGCCATGTGCCGAAGATCCTACCTTCCCAGGTGCTTTCCCGCGCAAGGAAGTCGTGCCGCGCGGGAGCCACACCCGCCGGCCGCGACGGCCCGGCGGGTGGGACGACGGGTTCAGCCCGTGGTGACGGGCGCGGGCTCGTCGAGCAGCTGCTCGAGGGAGCCGTCGTCGATCAGCAGCAGACGCAGGTCGAGGAGTACGTCCTGGACCTCCGCGCTGGCAACGAGATCACGGCCCCGGAAACGCTCCAGTGCCTCGTCGATCACGTTCGTGAGCTCTTGCGTGTTCATCGGCATGACCTCCGTGGGACACAACCTACCGGCTGACGGTTTCCTTCCGGGTTCACTTGTGTTTCCAAGTGGTTGCCGTCAGAGACGACGCCCGGCTGTGGATGTCAGCGGGGGGTGTCAGGAGCTCTCGACCTCGTCGAGGCCCTGCTGAAGGGTGTTCCAGGCGAGGGTGGCGCACTTGATGCGCACCGGGAACTTCACGACGCCCTGGAGGGCCTCGAGGTCGCCCAGGCGGACGCCCTCGAGATCGGCCGCGAGAGCGTCGCCGTCGGCCTCGCCCTCGAGCTTGGACTCGTGGATCGACATCAGGGCCTTGAACGCACGGATCAGCTTGCGGGCCTCCGCGACGGGCTTGCCCCTGACCGCGGCCGACATCATCGAGGTGGACGCCTGGCTGATCGAACAGCCCTGGCCCGAGATCTTGAGGTCGGTGACGGTGTCGCCGTCGACCACGAGGTAGAGCACGACCTCGTCGCCACAGAGCGGGTTGAAGCCCTCGACCTTGTGGGCGGGCGGCACCGGGAGCTCACCGCGGTTCCGCGGGGCTCGGTAGTGGTCGAGGATGATCTCGCGGTAGAGGTCTTCGAGGCCGGGCATGGTGGTTCTCCTTCGCGTCGAGAAGCCTAGAAGGCGAAGAACTTCTCGGCGCGCTCCAGGGCATCGACGAGGGCGTCGGCGTCGGCTTCGTCGTTGTAGACGTAGAACGAGGCGCGGGTGGTGGCGGGCACGCCCAGCACCTTCATGAGCGGCTTGGCGCAGTGGTGGCCCGCCCGCACGCAGATGGCCTCCTCGTCGACGACCTGCGAGATGTCGTGGGCGTGGATGCCGTCGAAGAGGAACGAGATCGCGCCGCCCCGCACGGCGAGGTCGCGGGGGCCGTAGATCGTGAGGTGGTCGCCGAACCGCTGCTCGAGGCGGTCGAGGGCGTACCCGGTGAGCTGCACCTCGTGGGCGCGCACGTCTTCCATGCCCAGCTCGGTGAGGTAGTCGACCGCGGCACCGAACCCCACGGCCTCGGCGATGGCCGGGGTGCCGGCCTCGAACTTCCAGGGGATCTCGTTGGGCACGAAGCCGTCGAGGGTGACCTGGTTGATCATCTCGCCGCCGCCCATGAACGGCGGCATCGCGTCGAGCAGCTCGCGGCGCGCCCACAGCGCGCCGATGCCGGTGGGGCCGCACATCTTGTGCGCGGAGAAGGCGACGAAGTCGGCGTCCCACGCCTGCACGTCGACGGCGAGGTGGGGTACGGCCTGGCAGGCGTCGACGAGCACGTGCGCGCCGGCCGCGTGCGCGGCGTCGGCGAGCGGCCGGATCTCGTTGATGGTGCCGAGCACGTTCGACATCGCGCTGACCGCGAGGAGCTTGGCGCCGTCGAGCAGCTCCGCCAGGTTGCCGAGATCGAGGCGGAAGTCGGCGGTGAGCGGGATCCAGCGGATCTCGACGCCGCGCTCCGCGGCCAGGATCTGCCAGGGCACGACGTTGGCGTGGTGCTCCATGTGCGTGAGCACGATCGGGTCGCCCTCGCGGAGGTTGGCGCGGGCCCACGAGTAGGCGACGAGGTTGATCGCCTCCGTGGCGTTGCGCACGTAGATGATCTCGGCGCTCTCGCGCGCGTTCACGAAGCTCGCGACCTTGCCGCGTGCGCTCTCGAACTCCTGGGTGGCCTGCTCCGCGATCGTGTAGACGCCGCGGTGCACGTTGGCATTGGTCTCGCGGTAGTAGCGGTCCATCGCGTCGAGCACGGCGAGCGGCTTCTGCGACGTGGCCGCGGAGTCGAGGTACACGAGGCGCTTGCCGTGCACCTGCTGCTTCAGGATCGGGAAGTCGGCCTTGATGCGCGCGACATCGAGGCTCATGCGGCCACCTCTTCCCGGAACGAGTCGAAGCCGTCGGCCTCGATGCGCTTGGCCAGCTCGGCGTCGCCCGTGGCCACGATGCGGCCGTCGAGGAGCACGTGCACGACGTCGGGGGTGAGGTGGTCGAGGATGCGCTGGTAGTGCGTGATCATCAGGATGCCGAGGCCGGGGCGGTCGGTGCGCACGATGTCGATGCCCTCGGCCACCGCACGCAGCGCGTCGATGTCGAGACCGCTGTCGGTCTCGTCGAGGATCGCGAGGTCGGGTTCCATCAGCGCCATCTGCAGGATCTCGTTGCGCTTCTTCTCGCCGCCCGAGAAGCCCTCGTTGAGGTAGCGCTCCTGGAAACGGTCGTCCATGCCGAGGCGCTTCGTCCACTCCATGAGGGAGAGCCGGACCTCGAGCACCGAGAGGTCGGAGATGCCCTTGCGCACCGCCATGGTCTGGCGCAGGAAATTGAGGACGCTGACGCCCGCGATCTCCTCGGGGTGCTGGAACCCGAGGAACATGCCGCGGGCGGCGCGCTCGTCGGTGGGCAACGCGGTGATGTCCTCGCCCCGGAAGTGGATGCTGCCGGCCGTGACGTCGTAGACGGGGTTGGCGAGCAGGGTGCTGGCGAGGGTCGACTTGCCCGAGCCGTTGGGGCCCATGAGGGCGTGGATCTCGCCCTCGGCCACGGTGAGGCTCACGCCCCGCAGGATCTCGGCGCCGTCGACGGCGACGTGCAGGTTGTCGATCTGGAGCAGGGGCGGAGCCAGGGACGGGTTGCTGGACGTGCTGCTCCGGTCTTCCACGGTCATGCCCGCCAGTGTATTAGCACTACGGCGATAGTGGAAACTCAGGCGCCCGCGATGCGCTCGAACAATTGCTCGTAGCCGGTGACCATGGCCTCGGCGCTGAAACGGTCCTCGGCGCGAGTGCGACAGGCCTGGGGCGAGCACCCGCCGACCTGGCCCACCGCCCACACGAGGTCGTCGAGCGAGGTGCGCAGGTACCCGGTGATGCCGTCGTCCACCAGCTCGACCGCGGCGCCCGCCGGGCACGCCACGACCGGGGTGCCGCACGCCATCGCCTCGGCCATCACGAGACCGAACGGTTCCGGCCATTGGATGGGGAACACCATCGCCCGGGCCCGGCCCAGCAGATCGACCTTGTGCTGGTGGGTGATCGCCTCGAACACCTCGACCTCGCTGTTGAGCATCGGCGCCACGACCTCGTCCCAATAGGCGAGCTCGAACGGCTCATTGCGCTTGACCACCATCGCGAGCGGCAGCCCGGCGCGGCGCGCCACCTCGATCGCGAGCGTGGGCCCCTTGTCGGGGTTGGCCCGCCCGATGTACACGAGGAAGTCGTCCTTCTCGGCCTGGAACGGATAGCTGTCGAGGTCGATGCCGTTGTGCACCACGCCCGCGTACCTCACGTCGGGGTTGTCGGCGCGCTGGGCCTCGCTGATCGCGACGAGGTGGATGTACTCGGCGAGGAGCGCGTAGTAGCGCTTCGCCGGCTCGGTCCACGGCCCGTGCAGCGTGTGCACCACCGGCGGGTTCCCGTCGCGCAGCGCGCCGAGGGCGGGGCCGACGATCCCGCTGTGGTCGTGCACCACATCGAAGTCGTTGCCGATCTCGAGATACGCCGCGGCCGCGTGCAGCGCGTCGTACCACGTGCCCCCGAGCAGGGCGGGATGCGGCGCGTCGATCATCGGCGACACCAGCGTCGCGGTGGTCTTGGAGTCGGCGTGGGCGAAGAGGGTGACGTCGTGACCCCGGGCGACGAGCCCTTCGGTGATGGACGCGACGACGAGCTCGACACCGCCGTAGCCCGTGGGCGGCACGGGGAACCAGGGGGGAGCGATCTGGGCGATCTTCACCCGCGGAGGATAGTGGCGGTCCGGAGTTCGACGTCCTCAGGGCTACGGTGGCACGCATGACCGCTCCGTGGACGACCTCCGCGAGCGCGTCACTCCGCGTCGACGGCGGGCTCACCACCCTGGTCGAGGGCCCGGCGTTCGCGATCTCCCTGGCGTCGGGCGACATGGTGCCCGACGCGCCGCACGGCGTCTTCTTCCGCGACACCCGCATCCTCACGGAACTGCGACTGCGTGTGAACGGGCACTGGCCCGAACCTCTGGCCGCGACGACGCTCGACCCGTTCTCCGCGTCGTTCGTGTTGCGCGACCAACCTGCCGCGGGCGAGGCCGACTCGCACCTGATGATCTTCCGCAACCGGTGGATCGGGCGGGGGATGCGCGAGGACCTCGCGGTGCACAACTACGGGACCGAGCCCGCGCGCTGCGTGCTCGAGCTCGCCGTCGCCGCGGACTTCGCCGACTTGTTCGAGGTGAAGGAGGGCCGCGTCGAGAAGGCCGGCGACCTGCACGTGCACGTGGGCGATCGGCAGATCGAATGGTCGTACGAACGCGGCACGTTCCGGCGCGGCGCGCGGCTCTCGTTCTCCGAACGGCCGATGTTGTCGAGCACGCACGCGGTGTTCGACGTCGTCGTGCCGGCCGGCGGTATGTGGTCCACGTGCGTGCAGCTCACCCCGACGGCCGACGGCAAGGAGATCACGCCGCGCTACCTCTGCGGGCAACCGGTCGAGCGCTCCACGCCTGCGGCGCGGCTCGAGGCCTGGCGGCGCAACCTCCCCTCGATCACGGCCGACCACGACGCGTTCACCTCGCTGGTCGCCCGTTCCTCGGAGGACCTCGCCGCGTTGCGCCTGTTCGACCCCGACCACCCCGAGCGCACCGTCGTGGCCGCGGGCGCGCCGTGGTTCATGACCCTCTTCGGGCGCGACTCGCTGCTCACGTCGTGGATGGCGATCCTCGTCGACAGCGACCTCGCGCTGGGCACGCTCGAGACGCTCGCGCTGCACCAGGGCCGCGACGTCGATCCCCTCACCGAGGAGGAGCCCGGCCGCATCCTCCACGAAGTGCGCTTCGGCGAGTCGGCGGAGCTCTCGCTCGGCGGCGGGAGCGTCTACTACGGCAGTGTCGACGCGACGCCGCTGTTCGTGATGCTCCTCGGTGAGCTCGGCCGCTGGGGCAACCGGCGCGACGCGGTCGACGCGCTCCTGCCCGCCGCTGACCGGGCCCTCGACTGGATCGAGCGGTACGGCGACCGCGACGGCGACGGGTATGTCGAGTACGAACGCACCACCGACCGCGGGCTCGAGAACCAGGGCTGGAAGGACTCCTTCGACAGCACCCGCTTCGCCGACGGGCGGCTCGCGCATCCGCCCGTCGCGCTCTGCGAGGTGCAGGGCTACGTGTACGCGGCGTACCTCGCGCGCGGACACTTCGCGGAGGAAGCGGGCGACGCGGCGCTCGTCGCGTCGCTGCGCGCGAAGGCGGCCGGGCTGAAGGAGCGCTTCAACCGCGACTTCTGGCTGGAGGACCGCGGCTGGCTGGCGATGGGCCTCGACCGCGACAAGCGCCCGCTCGACGCGCTCACGTCGAACATGGGGCACTGCCTGTGGACCGGCATCCTCGACGAGGACAAGGCCGCACGCGTGGCCGCGCTGCTCGTGTCGCCGGAGATGTTCTCCGGGTGGGGCGTGCGCACGCTGGCGGCGTCGATGACGGGGTTCAACCCGATCAGCTACCACAACGGCAGCGTGTGGCCGCACGACAACGCGATCGTCGCGGCGGGGCTCGCCCGGTACGGTTTCCACGCCGAGGCGAGCCGCGTCATGGAGGGCATCGTGCACGCCGCGGGATGGTTCGGGAACCGGTTGCCGGAGCTGTTCGCCGGTCTCGCGCGCGACGAGCAGTCGTTCCCGGTGAGCTACCCCACGTCGTGCTCGCCGCAGGCCTGGGCCGCGGCCTCGCCGCTGCTCTTCGTGCGGGCGATGCTCGGCCTCGACCCCGACCTGCGCCGTTCCCGTCTGCACCTCGCGCCGTCGGTGCCGGAGTGGATGGGGCGACTGTCGGTGCAGGGCGTGCAGGTCATGGGGGGTCGGCTCTCGTTCGTCGCCGAGGGCGACTCGGTGGAGATCACCGAGTGCCCGCCGGGCCTCGAAGTGGTCGCGGAGGCCCGGCGCGCGACAGTCAGGGTGCGCGGGATCAGCTGATCCGGGCCGGCGCAGGAGGTCTGTGCAGGGGGTCTCAGTGCAGGGGTCTCAGCGCAGGAACGCGAGGGAGAGCGCGAAGTCGCCGTCGGGGTCGGTCCACCACGCGTCGAGGGTGAAGCCGGCGGCGTCGAGCTCCCGTGCCACGGTGTCGCGCCGGAACTTCGCGCTGATCTCGGTGCGGACCTCCTCGCCGTCGGCGAACTCGACGACGAGGTCGAGGTCGCGCACCTGGACGGTCTGGGCCCGGTCGGCGCGCAGGCGCATCTCGATCCACTCGTGCTCGGGGTTCCACCGCGCCACGTGCGTGAAGTCGTCGACGACGAAGTCGGCGTGGAGCTCGCGGTTGAGCACGTGCAGCACGTTGCGGTTGAACTCGGCGGTCACGCCGGCGGCGTCGTCGTAGGCGGCGACGAGCCGGTCGGTGTCCTTCACGAGGTCGGTGCCGAGCAGGAGCGCGTCGCCGGACCCGAGGCCCCGCGCGAGATCGGCGAGGAAGACCGCGCGCATCTCGGGGGTGAGGTTGCCGATCGTGCCGCCGAGGAACGCGACGAGGCGGTGCGCGCCGGCGGCGGTGGCCGCGGGGATGCGATCGAGGTGGTGCTCGAAGTCGCCGACCACCGCGTGCACCGTCACACCCGGGTACTCGGTTGCGACCGCCGCGGCGGCGTCGCGCAGGGTCTGCTCACTCACGTCGAACGGCACGAAACGGGTGAGCGTGCCGGCGCTCGTGAGCGCGTCGAGAAGCAGGCGTGTCTTCTCGCTCGTGCCGGAGCCGAGCTCGACCAACGTGTCGGCGCCGGTGCGTGCCGCGATCTCGGCGCCGTGCGCGTCGAGGATCGCGCGCTCGCGCCGCGTGGGGTAGTACTCGGGCAGCCGGGTGATCTCGTCGAACAGCTCGCTGCCGCGGTCGTCGTAGAACCACTTGGGCGGGAGCGTCTTCGGCGTCGCGCCGAGCCCCCCACGGACGTCGGCCTCGAGCGCCTGTGCGGTGGCGTCGGGCGCGAGGTGCACGTCGACGCGGATACCGCCCGGGGTGCTGGTGGTGTCGGTCGTGGCGGCGGTGTCGGTCGTGTCGGTCACAGGGCCTCGATCCTGGTGCCGTGAGCGGCGAGCGTGACGAGCGAGCGGTCGGCGATCTCGATCCAGTCGTCGGTGTCGTCGAGCGGTTCGGAGGCGACGACCGGCCCGCGCGTGAACAACGAGTTGCCCCACCGGGTCGCGTGGACGGCGTCGCCGTCGGTGAGGAGCAGGTTGATCCGGCCGGTGGTGATGCCGGTGACGTGGTGCATGACTGCGGCGAGCGCGTCGAGTGCCGCCTCGCCCGCGTCGATGCGGTCGAGCACGAGTGCGAAGAGCACCTCGGAGTCGGTGTCGCTCACCAGCGCCGCGCGGCGCGCGGGACTGGAGCGCGTCGTGCAGGGCCGCGCCGGCGTCTCCGCCGAACCCGTCGACGAAGCCGTTGAGCGAGAACGCCCAGACGCCGGCGACGAACGGCGCGTTGCTCTCGGCGGCGAGCACGAGGCCGGGCGACGCGAGGCGCGCGGCTGCGATCAACGTGCGGCACTCGATCGCCCGTGCGGTGGCGACGAACTCGCGGTCGTCCCAGATCCGGGCGACCGTGCGGTAGTGCTCGGGGCCCGCACCGGTGGGCGCGGCCGGCGGGTACCAGGCGACACCCCACCCGTCGGGGTTGGTGCGCCCGACGGGCTGGTGCTTCGGCGTGCGGGCCTGGTCGCACAGGGCGTGGGGCGCGTCGAAGAGCAGGTCGCCCGCGGATGGGTGGTCGATGGCGGCGAGATGACGGCACACGTCAGGCGTCCAGGTTCAGGAGTCCCGCGGTCACGCGTCGCGGGCGCAGCGGAAGCCGGCGAAGATCTGCCGCCGGATGGGGTAGTCCCAGTTGCGGAACGTGGTGCGCGCCGCGACGGGGTGCGTCGCCCACGAACCACCGCGCAGCACCTTGTACTCGTCGCCGAAGAACACCTCGGAGTACTCGGGGTACGGGAACGCGCGGAACCCGGGGTACGGGCCGAAGTCGCTGCTCGTCCACTCCCACACGTCGCCGAGCATCTGGTGCGCGCCGCAATCGCTCACGCCGCCGGGGCGCGAGCCCACGGGTGACGGGCCGAAGCGGTGCGGGCCCGCACTCCAGAGGTTGGCGGCGGCGAGCGATGCGCCCTGCGCGGCACGCTCCCACTCGGCCTCGGTGGGGAGGCGGCCGCCGCGCCAGCGCGCGTACGCGTCGGCCTCGTACCAGCAGACGTGCTGGACGGGCTCCTCGAGCGGGAGCGGCTCGACGCGTCCGTAGCGCCGGCGCGTCCAGGTGCCGTCGGCGGCGCACGCCCAGAACTGTGGCGCGCGGAGCTGCGCCTCGTCGCGCCACTCGCGTCCCGCTCGGGTCCACAACCCGTCGTCGGCATACGCACCGGCTTCGACGAACTCGAGGTAGCTGCCGTTGGTGACGGGGGTGGTGTCGATGCGGAACGCGGGGAGCTCCACCTCGTGCGCGGTCCGTTCGTTGTCGTAGGCCCAGGGGTGGTCGTCGGTGCCCATGGTGAACGGTCCCGCGGGCACGAGCACCTCGTCGGGCAGGTCGGCGGTGCGTGCGGGTGCGGTGGTCGGCCCGGTGGTCGGCTCGGTGGTCGGCCCGGTGGTCGGTCCGGTGGTCGGTCCGGTGGTGGTCGTGTCGCCGTCGGCGGCGGGGTGCGCGTACTGCTCCATCAACTGGATCGTCGCGAGCATCGTCTCGACGTGCTGGTGCTCGTGCTGCACGACCATGCCGTACACGAAGCCGTCGTGGAGCAGAGGCGCGCCGGTGCGGAGGTCGACGCGGTCGAGCACCGCGAGTGTGCGCTCGCGCACCTGCGCGTCGAACTCGCGCGCCTCGGCGGGCGCGAGGATGTCGAGGCGCGACCGCTCGCGCCTGGAGTGGCGGAACGCGTCGTACACGTCGTCGAAGCGCGGCTCCGTCGGCGGCGCCTCGCTGATCGCGCGCACGAGCCACAACTCCTCGTAGTGACCGATGTGCGCGAGGTCCCAGCACAACGGCGACATCAGTGGTGACACCTGACGCGCCTGTTCGGCGACCGGTACGGGGTCGAGCAACGTGAGTGTGCGGGCGCGCGCTTCGGCGAGCGCGCCGGTGACCGCGTCGTGGTCGATGGTGTTCACGGAATTCGTGGCGTCGGCCGTCCCTGCGGTCATGCGCGCGCCGCGATCCGCTCGTCGATGCGGTCGTGTGCGGGGGAGCGGCCGCGGTCGACGTAGCGCAGTCGGTACTCGTCGAGCGCGGCGAGCGTCGTGGCGTCGACGCCCATGCCGGGCAGCGCCGCCCGAGCGGCGTCGAAGCACGCGACCGCGGCCCGCTGGAGCGCCGGATCGGCGAGCCCGCAGCGCGCCGCGGTGGACCACTCGCCGCGCGTGGCGACGAGGGCGTCGTCGACGGCGGCCGCCGCAGTCGCGTCGTCGAGCAGCGCGGTGGTGACCGCCACGGCGACCGGCCACCACTCCGGGGGCAGACCGTCGATCATGCGCAACTCGAGCCAGCCGCGCGGCCGGACCGGCGGGAACAGCGTGGTGAGGTGGTACGTGAGGTCGTCGGCGGTGGGGAAGCCGTGCTCGTTGCCCTGGTCGAGCCACTCGCCGAACGTGAGCTCCGGGCGCGGCACCACTGCCGCGCCGTGAGGGGAGGTGGGGCCGTCGGGCCAGAGCATCATCACGCGCGCGTCGAGGACGTAGCGGGTGAACGCGGTGTCCGGGTCGATGCCGTCGACGAAGGCCGCGCCCGTGCGCGACGGGTCGATGCCGTCCCACACCGCGAAGCGGGTGGAGCACCATCCGGTGACGCGACCGCGCGCGTCGAACGGTGAGTTCGCGAATGCGGCGACCAGGACCGGGCCGAGGTCGTGGGCCCGCTGCCAACGTGCGGGGATGTCGTCGGCCTCGCCGATGTCGAGGTTCACCTGGATCGACGCGGTGTGGCGCATCATCGTGCGCCCCGCGGGCCAGTGGGCGTCGAAGTACTCCTCCATCGCGCGGTAGCGCGGCGCGTCGAGCACGCGCTCGCGCTCGCGACTGGAGTCGATGCCGGTGCCGACGATCTCGAGGCCGAGCCGACTCAGCGCGTGCCGAACGGCGGCGACGTCGGCGTGCATCGCGGCGAGCGCGGTCGCGAGATCGTCGCCGACCGGTCCGCTGAGCTCGAGCTGCCCGCCCGGCTCGAACGTCACGCGGCTGTCACCGGGGAGGGGGTCGGGGAGCGCGCCGCGCACCTCGTCGGGCGACGGCGAGGGGGCGGCGGCGCCGGGCACGGTGACCCACTCCAGCTCGATCCCGACCCGGCCACGCGCGCTCGGTGCGAACACCTGCGAGGCGACGTGCGCCGCCACGTCGAGGCGGGACAGCGAAGGGGTGGACGACGGCACGGTTACCGGTACCCGTACAGGGTCGCGACCCAGTCGAGGTTCCGTACCGGCGACGTCCAGAGGTACCAGGAGCTCACGGGGTCCTCCTCGGGTGGTTTCGGATGGGGCTCTGCGGGGGCGGCGGGCGTCGGGGGCCGACGCTCCGTGGGGGAGATACGGCGCGGTCGGGTCCGGCGGATCATGCCCCGGCGACCGACGTGGCAACCCGCGATGGCGCGGGAAGCTTCCCGGCGAGGCTACCCACCCTCGGGCCCGGAACCGTCGGACCCGGGCCGGCGAGGGCGCCGCCGTAGCCTGCCCGCATGGAATTGGGGTTCGAGACCATCGGCAACGCAACGGCCGTGGTGCACGATGACGGCCCGGTGCTGGCCTGCGACCCGTGGATTCGCGGCAGCGCCTACTTCGGCAGCTGGGGGCTGGCCCACGAGATCCCGGCGGCGCAGGACCAGGCGGTGCGCTCCGCCGGAGCGGTGTGGTTCTCGCACGGCCATCCCGACCACCTCAACCCCGCTTCCCTCGCGTTGTTCCAGGACACGCGCATCCTCCTGCCCGACCACGTCGGGGGCCGGATCGCCAACGATCTCCGGCGTGACGGCTACCGCGTGGAGGTGCTCCCCGACGGGCAGTGGGTGCGGTTGTCCGACCGGGTGCGGGTGCTCTGCATCGCCGACGTGCTCCAGGACGCGGTGCTGCTGATCGACGTGGGCGGCACGCTGGTCGTGAACCTCAACGACGCGGCCGACCACGGGTGGGGCGCGTTGGTGAAGCGCATCGTGCGCGAGTACCCGCAGTCGTACCTGCTGCGGCTCATGGGGTACGGCGACGCCGACATGATCAACTTCTTCGACGAGCAGGGCGCGCGCGTCCCTGGCGTCGGGCAGTTGCGCAAGGAAGCCGGCTTCGAGGTCGGCGCGGACTGCGCGCGGATGGCGGAGACGTTCGGCGTGACGCACTACGTGCCGTTCAGCTCGTTCCACCGCTACCAGCGCCGCGACAGCGCGTGGGCCAACGAGTTCACCACGGGCGTCGACGACTACCCGCAGGGCTTCCGCTCCGCCACCGTCACGCTCACGCCGCCGTACGTGCAGGTCGATTGCAGCAACGGGCCGGAGCACGCGGGTGCACTCACGGCGATCGATCCCGCAGCGGCGCCCGACCTCGTGCTGGCGCCTTCCGACTTCGGTGACGACTGGGACGACGTGCTGCGCCCCGGCGAGCTCGACGCGGTCGCGCACTACTTCCAGCGGGTCGAGCACCTTGCCGCGCCGCATCGACCACGTCGACTTCGTCGTGGGTGGGCGCGAGCACCGGGTGCCGCTCGGCGACGGGCACGGGCGGTCGCTCACGTTCGCAGTGCCGCGCGCCTCGCTCCTCGCCGCCGTGGAGTGGGAGATCTTCGACGACCTGCTCATCGGCAACTTCATGCGCACCACGCTGCACGGGAAGTGGCCGGTGTCGGGGCTCTACCCCGACTTCACGCCCTACGTGACCAAGTACGCCGACAACGGACGAGCGCACACCCGCGCCGAGGTGAAGGAGTACTTCGCCGAGTACCGGCGGCGCACGGGCACGCTCACTTGGTTGCGGGCGACGATCGAGCAGCAGGCGAAGGATGCCGTGCGCGCCCGCCTGCGTCCCGACTCGCCCGCGTTCGCGGCTGCCCGTCGCGCCTACTCCCGCCTCCAGGGCGCCTCGAACTAGCCGCGCGCCTCGTTTTGGCGCTCTTCGGGGCCCTCATAGCGGCGCGCAAGAGCGCCAAAACGGTGAGGGTGGGTCAGCGGGCGACGGAACGGAAGAGGTCGGCGAAGCGCGCGGGGGGCAGGGTGATCCGCCGGGTGCGGCGTCGGCGTGCTGCGGTGGACGTGCGGGGCGGCAGGAGCGCGGCGAGCGCGTCGGCCAGCGGCACGACCTCGCCCGGTGGCACCAGGCGCCCGCTCCCCGGCTCGGCGCGGGCGACGAGTTCGGGCGGGCCGCCGTGGTCGGTCGCGACGACGGGCACGCCACTCGCCAGCGCCTCCACCAGGACCAGCCCGTACGACTCCGGCTCGACCGACGGCAAGGCGAGGACGTCGAAGTCGGCCACCACTTCGGGGATGTCGTCACGGGAGTCGAGCAGGTGCACGCCGTCGGTGGTGGCGCACCGTTCCGCGAGTTCACGTCCGTACTCCTCCTGCCCGAGCACGGGAGCGCCCACGATCACGAGGTGGAGCGCGGGTTCGGTGGTCCGCAGCCGCAGGAACGCGTCGAGCAGGACGTCGAATCCCTTCAACGGGTCGAGGCGGCCGATCGCACCGATCACCGGCTCGTCGTCGGGGATGCCGACCACGGCGCGGAAGGCGCCGGCGTGGCGCGGCGCGAACTCCGACGGGTCGAGGTGCTCGTCGAGCACGACGACATTGGCCGGGTCGAGTTGGGCGGCGACCGCGTACGACACCGCGACCACCTTCGTGGCGAAGTGCCGGCACAGGAACCGTTCGAGGCGCAGGGCCGCGCCCGACTGCACGACGATCTCGCGCGCGTGCCACACGTGGGTCCGGCGGGTGAGGCGGGCGGCGGCCCAGCCATAGAGGGAGTGCAACGAGTTGGTGTGCACGACGTCGACGTCGAGCGTGCGGATCAGCTTCCGCAGGCGCCACACTGCGACCGGCCAGCCGGCGACGTAGCGCGCCCAGGTGCCGGCATCGTGCGAGGTGGACAGGCGCTCCATCGGCACCACGTGCAGGGTTGCACCCGCGGCCGCGAACTCCGCCGCGAGCGGCGACGGCCCCGGCACGGCGATGTGGAAGTCGAACTCACCGCGTGGGAGGCTCCGCACGAGGCGCAGCAGTGCCTGGTCCGATCCACCGCGCTCGGCGACCGGCTGCACGGAAAGGACCCTGATGGTGCGAGTTGCCGTCAACGTCGAACAGTTGCTCCACGAGGCGCCGGGCGGCATCGGTCGCTACACGGCAGAGTTGGTGAGGCTACTCCCGGGTCTCGGGATCGACGTGACCCCCTTCACCGCGCGCCACTCACCGGCACAGGTGGAGGCCGCGTTGGCGGCCCACGGCCTCGAGGGGCTCGACCCCGTGATCCTGCCGCTGCCCGCCCCCGTGCTCTACGACGCCTGGCACCTCCCGGGGCTCGCCAACCCCGTACGGCGGGTGGCCCCGGTCGACCTCGTGCACGCGCCCTCGCCCGCGGTGCCGCCCACGGGCAAGGTGCCGCTCGTCGTCACCGTGCACGACGCCGCGCCCATCACGATGCCCGAGGCGTTCACGAAGCGCGGGGTGTACTTCCATCGGATCGGGTTCCGCGCCGCGGCGAAGCGGGCGCGCCTCGTGATCGCGGTGTCGGAGTTCAGTGCCGACGAGGTGGCCGCGCACACGCCCATCCGGCGCGACCACATCCGCGTGGTGCACAACGGTGTCGATCTCGAGGCCGCCACACCCGACGACGTGGCACGCGTGCGGGACGCCTTCGCGCTCGGCGACGAGCCGTACGTGTTCTGGGCGGGAACGCATCAGCCGCGCAAGAACGTGCGCGTGTTGCTCGACGCGTTCACCCGACTCGGCGACGACGTGCCGCACCGGCTCGTGCTCGCCGGGCCCAAGGGCTGGCTCGCCGACGACGAGGACGGCGCGGTCGCCCGCGCCCTCGGCGACCGGTTGCGCCTGCTCGGCCCGGTGGGGCGCCACGACATCTTCCCGTTGTTCGCCGGGGCCGACCTGTTCGCCTTCCCGAGCCGCCACGAGGGGTTCGGCATCCCGGTGCTCGAGGCCATGGCCCAGGACACCGCCGTGGTCTGTGCCGACATCCCTGCGCTGCGAGAGGTCGGGGGCGACGCGGCGCGCTACGTCGCCCCCGACGACCTCGAGGCCTGGGTCGACGCCTTCCGCGACCTGTTGCTCCACGACGCCGAGCGGCGGGCGCTCGCCGCCCGCGGCCGGGAACGGGTGCTGCAGTTCTCCTGGCCCCGCTGCGCCCAGGAGACCGCCGCCGTCTACGCCGAGGCTCTGCGCATGCCCTGATCCGAGGTTGCGTCAGCAGACCCGTCATGGCCTGGTCTGGTGACGCAGCCTGCGGGGAATCAGGCGGTGAGGATGTCGACGCCGGTGTCGGTGACGAGCACGGTGTGCTCGTACTGCGCGGCGCGGGAGCCGTCGGCGGTGACGGCGGTCCAGTCGTCGGCCCAGATGACCGGCTGGATCGAGCCCATCGTGATCATCGGCTCGATGGTGAACGTCATGCCGGCCTCGAGGAGCAGGGTGGCGTTCGGCTCGTAGTAGTGCGGCACCTGCGGCGCGGAGTGGAACACCTCACCGACGCCGTGGCCGACGAACGACCGCACCACGGAGAAGCCGTGCGCGTGTGCGTGGTTCTCGATGGCGCGTCCGATCGCGTTGATCGGCGCGCCCGGCCGCACCTCGGCGATCGCGAGGTCGAGGCACTCCTTGGTGACGCGCAGCAACCGCGCGGAGCGCGGGTCGATGTCGCCGACGGGGTAGGTGGCGTCGGTGTCGCCGTGCACGCCCCCGGTGAACACGGTGACGTCGACGTTGACGATGTCGCCGTCGCGCAGGGCGCGGTCGTCGGGGATGCCGTGGCAAATCACCTCGTTCACCGATGTGCACACCGACTTCGGGAACGCGCGGTAGTTCAGCGGGCTCGGGTACACGCCACGACGCACGTGCGCCTCGTGTGAGATCACGTCGAGCGCCTCGGTGGTGACGCCGGGCGCGATCGCCGCGGCGATCTCGTCGAGGATCTCCTTGGCGAGTCGACCGGCGACCCGCATGCGCTCGATCACCTCGGGCGACTTCACCATCGGCTCACTCGTGCGCTGCGGATCGCCGGCGACCGCGTAGTCGGGCCGCTCGATCGTGTCGGGCACGGATCGCATCGGTGTGACGCGACCCGGCGTGAGCAGCCGCTGCTTGTGGCAACGCTTGTACTTCTTGCCGCTCCCGCACCAGCAGTCGTCGTTGGCGCGCAGCACCGGTGCGTCCCCCGCGGCGCCGCGCGTGCCGATGCTCACCATCTCCCTGGCCTCGCTCCGCTCGTCACCATCCGCGACGACCTCGCTCCACTCGTCACCATCCGCGGTCCACCCACTCCTGGAGATGGGGCCGCTCGGTGCCGATCGTGGTGTCGAGGCCGTGGCCGGGCAGCACGATCGTGTCGACCGGCAGGGTGAACAGGCGGCGGTCGATCGACTCGATGATCTGGGCGAAGTCGCCGCCGGGGAACGACGTGTTGCCCGCGCCGCCCGGGAAGAGGGTGTCGCCGCTGAAGAGGATCGGGTGGCCCTCGAGCAGGAACGAGGTGGAGCCCGGCGTGTGGCCCGGGTTGTGGATGGTGCGGATGCGCAGGTCGCCGACGGACAGCACGTCGTCGTCGGGGAGGACGAAGTCGTAGCCGGGGAGCATCTCGGCATCGGCGGTGGCGATCCCGACGTCGATCCCCGCGTTGCGCACCGCCTCGACGGCCTGGATGTGGTCCCAGTGGCCGTGGGTGGTGAGCACGCGGCGGACGCCCGTGGCCCGGGCGACCTCGAGCAGCAGCTCGTGCTCGTTCGCGGCGTCGACGATGACCGCCTCCCCGGTGCCTTTGCACCGGACGACGAACACGTTGTTCTCGACGGGGCCGACGATCAGCTTGTCGATCCGGACCGTCGCGGTCTCGTAGTGGGCGGGGCGCGGCATGGGTTCCAGGGTACCCCCGGCCCGACGGCTCCCGGCCTGGCCCGGGGGTGGGCCGGTCCGGTAGCGTGCGCCCCGATTCGCTGATCACGAACCGGGAGCCACATCGTGAACTTCGCCTTCTCCGACGAGCAGGAACAGCTGCGCGACATGGTGCGTCGTTTCCTCGAGGCGAAGTCGCCCTCCACCGAGGTGCGTCGCCTGATGGACACCACCGAGGGCTACGACCCCGAGGTGTGGACCCAGATGGCCAACGAGCTGGCCCTGCAGAGCCTGCACATCCCCGAGGAGTTCGGCGGCCAGGGCTACACCTTCGTGGAGCTCGCGATCGTGCTCGAGGAGATGGGCCGGGTGCTGCTGTGCGCCCCCTACTTCTCCACCGTGGTGCTCGCCGCGGACGCGATCATCAACGCCGGCACCGACGCCCAGAAGAGCGAGCTGCTCCCGGGCATCGCCGCCGGTGAGACCATCGCCGCCCTCGCGTTCACCGAGCCGAACGGCAAGTGGGACGCGTCGGGCATCGAGATGGTGGCCAGGAGTTCGGGTGGGGGCTCGGGCGACAGCTACACGCTCGACGGCACGAAGATGTTCGTGATCGACGGTCACCTCGCCGACTGCATCGTCGTGGCCGCCCGCCTCGAGGGCACGAGCGGCGAGGAGGGCATTTCGCTCTTCACCGTCGCCGGCGACGCCGCGGGCCTCACCCGCACCGCGCTCGCCACCATGGACCAGACCCGCAAGCAGGCCAAGCTCGAGTTCTCGGGTGTGGCCGCCACGCCGCTCGGCACGCCGGGCAAGGGTTGGGCCGCGCTCTCCAAGACGCTCGACCAGGCCGCCGCGTGCCTCGCCAACGAGATGGTCGGTGGCGCCCAGCAGGTGCTCGACATGTCGGTCGAGTACGCCAAGGTGCGCGTGCAGTTCGGCCGTCCGATCGGCTCGTTCCAGGCCATCAAGCACAAGTGCGCCGACATGCTCCTCGAGGTCGAGTCGGGCAAGTCCGCCGCCTACTACGCAGCGTGGGCCGCGGCGGAGGACAACGACGAGCTGCCGGTGGCGGCGAGCCTCGCCAAGGCCTACTGCTCCGACGCGTACTTCCACGCGGCCGCCGAGAACATCCAGATCCACGGCGGCATCGGCTTCACCTGGGAGCACGACGCCCACCTGTACTTCAAGCGGGCCAAGAGCTCCGAGATCCTCTTCGGCGACGCCACCTACCACCGCGAGCTCCTCGCGCAGCGCATCGGCATCTAGCGTCTCCCCCGGCTGCGGGGCCCCGGGGGACGTTCGTTAGCCTCTCCTGATGGCCGTCCTCGTCACCCTCCTCGCGATCGTGCTGGCCCTGCTGGCGCTGCTCGTCGCGGGTTTGCTGCGCAGCCACGCGGAGATCCTCCGCGAGCTGCACGGCCTCGGCGTCGACATGGACCCGGCGCGCGACGACCACGAGCACGGATCGGTCGCCACCGCGGTCGACGCACCCTCCACCCGCGGCACCACGGGCTCGGCGGGCAGGGCGGTGCGCAGCAAGGAGGTGCCGAAGCGCCCGTCGCGCGCGGGCAGCGACCTCGTCGGCACCGGCCCCACCCTCGACGCCGTGAGCGTCGCGGTCACCGGCGTGCAGCACTTCACGCTGCTCGCCTTCCTCTCGAGCGGCTGCGGTTCCTGCCTCGACTTCTGGGACGCGTTCCGCGACGAGGGTCCGGTCGAGATCCCCGGCGACGCCCGCCTGGTGTGCGTGACCAAGGACCCGTCGGAGGAGAGCGTCGCCGCCATCCAGCGCCTCGCGCCGCACGATGTGCCCACGGTGATGTCGAGCGCGGCGTGGACCGCGTACGACGTGCCGGTTGCTCCGTTCTTCGTGCTCGTCGACGGCCCGTCGGGCGAGGTGGTGGGCGAAGGCGCGGCGAATGAGTGGGGCCACGTGCAGTCGCTGCTGCACAACGCGCTCGACGACGCCGGCCTGCTCGACCGCAAGGGCAAGGTGAAGCCCGGCGCCAAGTTGCGCGCCAACGCCGACATCGTGCGCGAGCAGCGGGCCGACCGCGACCTGCTCGCCGCAGGCATCCGACCCGGCGACGCCAGCCTGTACTCGATCCCCGAGGACGCGCCCGGTGTCCCCGCAGGTCCCGGGCCGTCCGACACGCCCGACGCCCCCGAAGCGGAGTGACCGGACCGTGAACACGGTCGGGGTCGTCGTGCTCGGCGTGATCGTCGCCGCGGTCGCCGCCATCCGCTCCAGCTGGTCCCCCTGAGGTGAGTCGATGCTGGCCAGCATCAATCCGCTCGGTGAGCGGATGCGCAATCGCAGATGGGGGACGTCGTTCGCCTGGTACCTCGCGGGCAACGTGCTCGGCGGCCTCACCATGGGTGTGCTCTTCGGCCTGCTCGGCGTCGCGCTCTTCGCGCTGTTCGACCCGAGCGAGACGGTCGTCGGTGTGCTCGTGCTCGCGTTCGGCCTCGTCGGGGTGGCGTTCGAGACGCACCGGTTCGGCCTGCGCCTGCCCACGATCATCCGGCAGGTCGACGAGAACTGGCTCGGCCGCTACCGGGCCTGGGTCTACGCCGGCGGCTTCGGCTACCAGCTCGGGCTCGGCGTGGTCACCGTGGTCACGTCGGCGGCGGTGTACCTCACGTGGATCCTGTGCACCCTCTCCGGTGCGTTGTGGGGCGGCATCGTGATCGGCGTGGCCTTCGGGTTCGTGCGGGCGCTGCCGATGCTGCTCGTGGCCCGGGCGAACAGCCCCGACAAGTTGCGCGATCGCTTGCGCACGTTCAACGCCGGCGCCCCCCTAGCCTCGCGAGTCGCGCTGGTCACCGTGGTCGTGGTGCCCGTGCTCGCGCTGGCCGCACTCGGTCTCGGAGGATGACATGACGGATCTCGAGCGCGCAGGGCATCACGGTCGCACTGCCGACCGGGTGGGAGGGCCGGGTCTTCCGCCGCCCCTCGTCGGGCGAGGTGAGCGCGACCGCGGTCGACGGCCCGCCCGCGCCCCCCGGGGAGGTCACTTACGCGGTGGTGCACGTGGCCACCATCCCGCTGCCCGCGGGCCTCGGCGACTTCGGCAGTGCGGCGGTGCCCGACCTCGGGCCCGACGACGCGTTCGTGATGCTGGTGGAGTTCGACCCCGATCAGGTCACCCAGCCGCTGTTCGCTCTTTCGGGCGTGCCGCGCTCCTTGAAGCCCGACGACTTCAGCCCGCAGGTGATGCAGCGCCGCATCGAGGGCCAGGCCGGCTGTCAGATCTTCTGCAACGAGGCCGGGCGGGCCTTCTGTCTCTACGTGGTCATCGGGGCGTTCCGCAACCGCGACCGCACGGTGAAGCGCGTCAACGAGGTGCTCGCGAAGGTCGCGATCGGCGCGCCGCGCGGCGACGGCCCCGGGGCGTCCGCGGCATCGACGCCGTCGACGTCGTCGACGTCGTCGACGTCGTCGACCACCACCGCGCCGACGACCTCCACGTCCACCACGTCCGCACCGGCGTCGACCACCACCACGACGCCCGCCGACCGCGGCCCGACGCCGTGACCCGGTCGTCGAGCCCGCAGCCGAATCTCCTGGGCATCACCCGATGAGCGTCCTGGCCGGCCCGTTCGCGATCGCGTGTGTGCTCCTCGTGGGTGCGGGAGCGCTCAAGGCGTGGAAGCCGGGCGACACCGCCAACGCGCTGCGCACCGTCGGCGTGCCCCTCTCCTTCACCGCGTCGCGCGTCGTCGTGCGCGTGTTCGGCGCCGTCGAGGCCGTGGTCGCGGCCGTCGCGCTGCTCACCGGCTACCCGATCGCCGCGGCCGTCGTCGCCGTGTCGTACTTCGCGTTCGCGGGGTTCGTGGTCGTCGCGCTGCGCCGCGGGTCGGCGATTGCCTCGTGCGGCTGCTTCGGCAAGGTCGACACTCCGCCGAGCATCGTCCACGTGGTGCTCGACCTCGCCTTCGCCGGCGTCGCGATCGCGGTCGCGTTCACCGGCGACGTCGCGCTGCCCGACGTGCTGCGCGACCAGCCCCTCGCCGGCGTGCCGTTCGCGCTGCTGCTGGCGATCGGGGTGTATCTCGTGTTCCTGGCTTTCACGGCGTTGCCCAAGACAATGGCCGCCGTCCGAGGAGTGTGATCGCGTGACCGATGCAGGAGCCATGCCCGGAGCCGGTGGGTCCCACGGCGGCAGCAAGGGTGTCGCCGTCACCAACTGGCTGGTGCAGAAGGCCTCGGGGCTGCTCGAGAAGAAGTCGAGCCGCCGCGGCTTCATCATGGGATCGGCGATGGTCGGTTCGGCGGTGGCGGTGGCGGGCTGCGTCCCGGCCACCACGCCGGGCTCGCCGTACACCCACATCACCGACTGCGCCGGCGGGCTCTGCAACGACGGCTACACCGAGTTCTGCTGCACCATCAACCAGGGCATCAACGCGTGTCCGCCCAACTCGTTCTGGGGTGGCTGGTGGCGTGCCGACTACTCCAGCTTCTGCAACGGCACGCGGTACTACATCGACTGCATGCAGAACTGCTGCGGCCCGCGCACGGGGTTCCAGAACTTCTGCGCCGGCTGCGAGGAGTGCCGGTGCGGCGGCGGCTGCGACACCCGGCGGGTGTACTGCAACTACTTCCGCTACGGGCAGTGCCACACCGACATCGTTGCCACCGGTCCGATCGCGTGCCGCGTCGTCACCTGCGTGCCGCCCTACATCGCCGACCCCGCGTGTAGCACCGCGACCCTCGTCGACAACTCCACGGCCGAGCACACCAGCCCCTGCATCACCGCGCCGCGCTCGCTGCCGAACTCCGGCGCGATGGTCTTCCACCCGGGCTACGGGACGTTCCTGTTCCACCGCGCGTTCAGCGGCAACATCGGCGTCCGCATCTTCAATGGCGCGCAGTGGTCGGCCTACAGCGAGATCGCGCCCGGCGTGAACTCGGGGATCGCCGGGGCCGCCGACGCGAACAACGTATACGTGTTCGGGCGCAGCAGCGACAACCAGCTCTGGTACAACCGCTTCACCGCCGGTGCGTGGCAGGGCCAGAAGTCGCTGCCCGGCATCTACGTGAACGCCGATCCCGCAGTGTGCGTCGACGCGAACGGCGTGCAGGTGTTCGTGCGCTCGATCGACAACGCGATCTGGTGGGGCACGCTCAACGGCGACACTTGGTCGAACTACACGAAGATCGGCGGCAACGTGTCGTCGAACCCGGCGGTGGGTGCCTCCAACGACGGACTCTTCTGCATCGTGCGCGGCTCCGACGGCCAGCCCTGGTCCAACCGCCGCGTCGGGGTGGGCACCTGGTCGGGCTTCCAGCCGATGGGCGGCTCCATGCTCGGCTCTCCCGCGGCCTGCGGCGCCGGCGGCAGCTTCGACGTGTTCGTGCGCGGCGTCGACCAGCGCCTCTACACCCGGTCGTGGCAGGGCGGCGGGTGGACGACGGGGTCGTGGGCCGCGCTCGGCGGATACCTCATCGGCGACCCCGCCGCGGTGGCCGACACGACGGGCCCCTACGTGTTCAGCTGGGGTGTCGACGAGTCGCCCAGCTACAAGCACCGCACCGGGAATTCGTGGAGCTCGTTCGTGCCGATGGGTGGGAGCGGGAGCGCGGTGATCGCGGGAACGTCCACCCCGAATGGTCCCTTCCTCTTCGTGCGGGGTTTCGACAACCAGCCGTGGACGGGCGCGTTCATCAGCGGTGGGTTCACCGGCTGGAGCGGGCGTGGTGGCGCGGACATCTGCGTCACCGCCCTGGCGTAGTCGCATGCGGGCCCACTCGGGCGGCGCACTTCTCGCGGGCGCGGTGGGCGGTGTGTGCGTCGCGCTGCTCGCGATCTCGGCGCCGGCCGGCGCGCAGTCCACGCCGGCTGCGCGCGCCGGGTTGTCGGGCGACGCAACCCCCACGCTCGATGCCGGGACCCCTGGCGAGGTGTCGGTGGTGGCCTCGAGCGCCGCGAACCGGGGCCGGGTCGCGGTGATCGTGCAGAACGGCACCGACCGGCCGGTGAACAACGTCCGGGTCGACGCGACGGCGGCGCGCCCCGACGGCGGTGCGGTCACCTCCGCGAGCACGGCGAAGCTCGTGCCGGCCACGTTGGCGCCGGGCGACTACGGCCTCGCCGTCCTCGACTTCCGCAAGGACGGCGTGGCGATCGACTCCACCGTGTCGTTCAAGGTGCGCTCCACCAAAGCGGCCTCGGGCACCGACCCGAAGTTGCTCGAGGTCGGAGCCCTCACGCGCAGCGCGCCCACCACCGGGAAGGTCGCGCAGACCCTCACCTTCACCGTTGCCAACCCGTCGTCTCGGGCGGTGCGCGGCCCGGTGAGGGCCACGGTCATGTGCTTCAACGAGGCCGGCAAGCCCGTGAACCTCAGCACCGGGCAGGTGCGAAAGGCCGGGCTGCGCGCGGGCAAGGAGGCCACCGTGAGCATCGGGCTGGCCGAGCTGTGCCCGACCGCGCTCGTCGGCGCCCGCTCCTCCTGATCCGCTGAGCCCTCTGATCCGCCGAGCCCGTCTGATCCGCTGAGCCCGTCTGATCCCGCTGAGCCCGTCTGATCCGCTGAGCCCGTCTAGCCTGCGCGCATGCTCGTCGTCGCCGGCTTCCTCGCGGTCGGCATCGTCATCGCGATCGCCGCGGTCATCGTGACCCGCGAGGCCAAACGCATGGCGGAGAAGCCACCGCCCGCGCTGTTCCAGTTCGACGATGCCGTGGCGTGGGTCGTCGACAACGTGCCCGACGACGTCGCCGCCACGCTCACCCCCGCCGACGTGCGTCGCATCCTCGAGTTCCAGGTGGAGTTCTTCAAGCGCAAGGGCGTGTCCGCGAACGGGTCGACCGCGTACCCGCCCGGCCCCGTGGTGATCGGCGGCTCCGAGACCGTGGACTACATCCTCGAACGGGCCGAGGCGACCGGCGAGCCGTACCTGCCCGAGCAGGTGTACGGCGTCATCGAGACGCAGCTCACCTACCTGCGGGCGATCGGCGCGGTGGGCCCGCCCGTCGACACCGACGATCTCCCTGAGTGACGGCCTCCGACCGTCGGCCCTGACTGACCGCCTCCGAGCGACGGCACCCGATCGGGTGGCGACCCGACCCCCGACACCGGCTGTTCACGAAAACGCGCCGCCACGCGGGGGTCCGGGCGTGGTACGAATTTCTGTACCAGAGAAGGGAGGTGGTCCACTGATGCATCATCAACATGGGACCCTGGAGGTGCGCGGCCGCTAGGCAGCGTCGGACCGCCCGGCGGAGATCCACCGCTGCGCCGCCACCGCCCCGGGTGAGACTTTGTCCCCCTCACGCGTTCCGGACGGTGGTTCCATCCAGACAGATTCACAGTTCCAAGCAGTCGGGGGCGTCTCTCGCCGAGGGGCGTCCCCGACTCGCGTCCGAGCGATCCGAATGAGACGCACGGCGCGCGGTAGAGTTCGCGCCATGAGCCGCCCCGTGAAGTTCGAGGAATTCCGCTACGTCGGCGACAAGCGGTCGCAGGTCGTCTACGACCTCGACAACACCGACCCGGAGTCGGTGGCCGCGGTCGAGGAGCTCATGGCTGCCGAGACCTTCCTCGCGTTCGGTCCCGACACGCTCGAGGAGGCCCGCAACCGCGGGTACCGCCCGCACCGCTCCATCACGCGAGCCGACGAGGACTAGTTAGAAGGCGCTCGGCTCCACCAGGGCCGGGAGCGCCTCCACCGAGCCCTTGAGCCGCGACTCGAAGGCGACGTCGCTCAACGCCGGCTCGCTCGGCAGCGACGCCGGGTCGTCGGGCAACGCGTCGGTCTCGAACCACGACGTGCAGCCGCCGTAGGCGTCGTCCCAGGCGAGCTCCACGGGCTCGAGCAGGCGGTGGACACGGAGCGCCAACACCCACAGGGGGTCTCGGTGCTTCCAGTGGAAGCGCGACGCCGCGTACTCCGGCGTCCAGATCAGCTTCGACTCGATCGCCGCGAGCTCCTGCTCCTCGCTCACCTGCGCCACCCGCACCACGTCGGCCCAGCCCTCCAGCCGCACCGGCTGGCCGACCGGCGACGCGGTGGCGAGGTCGACCCAGTGGCGGTACGGCTCCTTCAGCAACTCGGGCTTCTGGTGCTCCGCGGTGGGGTACAGCCACAGCCGCGTGGAGTGCAGGGAGAAGTGCCGGCCGTCCTCGCGGAGGCCGCCCTTGCGCACGTCGAGGATCTGCTCGCCCTCGAGCAATGCGTGCACGACGACGGCCCATTCCTTGAACGCGGGTGCCATCGGCCCACAATAGGCCCCTCATGGACGAACGCATCCGGTCCGGTGACCTCGAACTGTCGGCCCACGTGGCGGTGCCGCCCGCACCCGGTACGGGCTTCGGCCTGGTGCTGTGCCACGGCTTGCCGAACCCGCCGCGCGGCGCGGCGGCCGTCGGCACGACCTACCACGACCTCGCCGATCGCATCGCCGCGGAGTCGGGCTGGGTCGTGCTGGCCTTCAACTTCCGCGGCACCGGCACGTCGGGCGGCGACTTCTCCGCGCGCGGCTGGCTCGACGACATCCGGGCGTGTGTGCGGGTGCTGCTCGAGCGCGCCGACCTGCGCGGCGTGTGGACCGCGGGCTTCGGTCACGGCGGCACCTTCGCGCTCGTCGAGGCGGGCGACGACGACCTCGTGCGCGGCGTCGGGTCGTTCGCGGCGCCGACCAACCTGCACACCTGGGCGCGTGATCCCGCGAAGCTGCTCGTGCACGTGCGCTCGATGGGGATGATCCGCACCGACGACTACCCGGCCGACGCGACCGGCTGGGTGCGCGACATCGAGCACCTCGACGCGCTCGAGGGCGCGCGCCGGCTCGGCGGGCGCCCGCTCCTCGTGGTGCACGGCAACGAAGACCACGAGGTGCCGCTCGAAGAGGGACGCGCGCTCGCCGACGCCGGGCGCGCGGCGGAGCTGCGCATCGTGAACGGCGCGGGCCACCGGTTGCGGCACGACCCGCGTGCGATCGCCACCCTGCTCGGATGGCTGGCGCGCCAGGGCACCGAGCCGCCGGTCCCCGACGACCTCGTCTAGCTCCGGCTCATTCGTTGCCGGGCGAGCCAGGTGTACCGGCTGCACCGGCGACGCGGGCGCGCGCCTCGGCGACCACGTCGTCGAGGGTGGTGTCGAGCGCGACGCGGCGTGCCCATCCGGTTGCGGCGACGAGCTTCGCCGGGTTGCCGACGAACAGAGGCACCTCCACGGGGCGCACCAGGTCTGGATCGGTGCGCAGCCGCAACGGGCGGCGGGCGCGGGTGAGCAACCGTTCGGCGAGGTCGGCGATGCGCACGCCCTCGCCGGAGCACACGTTGTAGGACTCGCCCGGCGTGCCGTGCTCGACGAGCAGCCGGTAGGCCTGCACGACGTCGCGCACGTCGGTGAAGTCGCGCACGGAGTCGAGGTTGCCGACGGCGATGTCGTCGCCGGCCGCGGGATCCGCCTCGGCGCGCGGCGATGCGCGCCGCGAACCCGGGCACGAAGAACGCCGGCGACTGGCCCGGGCCGGTGTGGTTGAACGCGCGTACGCAGAGCACCGGCACCGCGTGGTCGCGCCACGCGTCGAGCGCCACCCGCTCGGCCGCCAGCTTCGACACGCCGTACGGGCTCAGCGGTTGCATCGGGACGGTCTCGTCCACCGCGCCCAGGTCGGCGGGGACGGGGCCGTACTGCTCGGCGCTGCCCACCACCAGCACCCGGGCCACGCCCGCCGCGGCACACGCGTCGACCACGGCCTGGGTGCCGCCGACGTTGACCCGCGTGCGAGCGCGTCGCCGTCGGCCCACGACTCGCCGACGTGGCTGCGTGCCGCGAGGTGGTACACCGCGTCCGGCGCGGCATCGCGCACGACGCGCGTGAACGCGTCCGTGTCGGTGATGTCGACCGCGAGCGCGCCGTCGTGCCCGCGGTGATCGACGGCCACCACACTGTCGCCGCTGGCCCGGAGGAAGGCGACGAGGTGCTGCCCGACGAAGCCCGACCCGCCGGTGACGAGTGCCTTCACGGTGCGATCCCTGCGAGCTTGCGGTACAGCGCGATCATGCCGCGCGCGGTGTCGTCCCACGAGAATCGCGCGACCTGCGCGTTCCCGCGCTCGATCAACGCGGCGCGGGTGGCGTCGTCGGTGAGGGCGCGCAGGATGGCGGACGCGAGACCGTCGCGGTCGTCGGGATCGACGAGCAGCGCGGCGTCGCCCACGACTTCGGGCACCGCGCCCGCAGTGGACGCGACGACGGGAACGCCGGCGACCATCGCCTCCAGCGGCGGGAAGCCGAAGCCCTCGTAGCGCGACGGGTAGGCGAGCACGGTCGCGCCCGCGAGCAGGTCGGCGCGGGTGCGGTCGTCGACGTACCCGAGCCGGTGGATGCGGTCGCGGTGCGTGGCCCGCGCGCACGCGTCGGTGAACGCCTCGGTGCCCCAGCCGTCCTGACCCGCGACCACGAGCGCGACATCGGGGTCGTCGTCGGCCACCGCGTCGAACCCGTCGACGAGCACCGGCAGGTTCTTGCGCGGCTCGATCGTGCCCAGGGCGAGCACGTAGCGCTCCACCCCCGCGGCGCGACGACCGCGCGCGGCGTCGCCCCCGGTGATCGGTGGGATTCCCGGGTACACGCGCACGACGCGCTCGGCGGTGAGCCCGAACTCGGCGCAGATCTCGGCGGCCACGAAGTCGCTGGTGGCGTGCGCGACCGCGCCCCGGGCGAAGGATCGGCGCAGCAACGTGGGGAGCTGCAGCGCGTCGTCGTTCACCAGTTCGGGGAAGCGGATGAACCCCAGGTCGTAGACCGACACCACCACCGGTGCTTTGGCCGGCGGTGCGACGTAGTTGGTGGCGTGCACCACGTCGACCCGGCCGGTCCACGCCTCGATGCGCGGCCAATTGCCCCGGAGCCAGTTGCGGCGGGCGAACCGGGCGGGGATCGGCCGGGTGGCGGCGCGCACGCCGTCGGGGATCGCGGCGTCGAGGTCGGCGCGGCCGCGCCAGGTGAGCGTGTACGCGGAGCAGTCGAGCGCCGGATCGGCCGCCAGGTGGGGGAGCAATCCGGCCACGACCTCGCCGATCCCCGTGCGGGGACCGAGCATGGGGGTGCCGTCGAGGGTGACCCGCAGACGGCGGCCTGCGCTTGCGCCCACGGACCGGCCCGCGTCAGATCTCGAGCGGTTCGTGCTCGATCGCCTCGACGAGCAGTTCGAGGCTCGCGGGACCGTGCGCCCGCAGCTTGAAGAACAGGAAGATCGCCATCATCAGCGCGGCGGTACCGCAGCCGACGAGGTAACCGAGCTCGGCGCGCAGGAACAGCTCCGACACCTCGGACGAGGTCATCACGCTCATCACGCTGATGCAGAGCACGAGGCCGACGGCCCATGCGATGAGCGCCTGCGCGTGGCCGAGCAGTGCGATGAGCGCCTGGGCGAGGGTGAGGGCGGTGATGAACGCCGCGCTGCCCAGGAACAGCAGCGTGAGGTCGCGGCTGCCGAGGTTGAACTTGTCGCCGAAGAGGATCTGGCCGACCGTCGGGCCGATCGTCGCGCCCGCGACCACACCGAGCACGCCGACGCCCACCACGATCACGAGGAGCTTGCGCACCCCGGCGCGGAAGTCGGCGTGCTTGCCCGCGCCCGCCAACGCCGCGAGCTTCGGGAGCAGTGCGGCCTGGATCGCCTGGAACAGCAGGATCGGGATGCGGGCGATGAAGAACCCGACGATGAAGTCGGCGGCGGCGTCGCGCTCGAGCTTGCCCTGGGCCAGCACGATCACGCCCAGCGCCGCCGCGTAGCTCAGCGCCTGGGCGAGCAGCGACCCCAGGAACAGCAGCGTGAGGTTGGTGGAGAGCTCCGACCACTGGGCCTCCGGGCCCGGCTCGAGCAGGCCGTGCTGGCCCCACACCGCGACGATGCTGGCGATCACCGGCGGCACCGCGAGGGCGAGCCCGTACCAGAGCAGGTTGTCGACCCCGAGGGCGTACACGACGATGATCGGGACGATCCGGATGACACCCTCGGCGCCGAGGATCATGCCGTAGGGACCGAAGCGCCCGTTGCCCGAGAGCGTGCCGCGGGTGATGTGCTGCACCGCGTAGGTGGCCAGGGCGATCAGGAAGCAGACGAACAGCACCTCCTGGCCGTGGAAGAGCCGGTCGGTGAAGCCGAACGCGACCGCGGCGATGATCGACAGCACGATCAGCGAGCCGGCGAGGATCGCGCCCGCCCGCGCGGCCTTGTGCACCACCGGGCCGCCACCGATCTGGCGGGAGCGGCGGTCGGCGACCGCCCGGCCGACCTCCTGCTCGAGCGGCAGGAAGAACCCCGGGGCGACGACGAACACGAGGATCCACAGCCCGTTGAGGGCCGCGTACTCCGACTTGGTGAGCCCCTTGAAGGCCAGGATCTGGAAGCCGTAGGCGGTGATGCCCGAGATCAGGAGGCCGAGTCCGACTGCATAGGTGCCCTCGGGGACCGGCAGCTTGCGGGCGGCTTCGATGAGTTTCTGTGCGCGCTGCTGCATCCGGTGGGATTCCGCTGGGTCCGCTCGAAGGAAGGCGCCCGGCGAGCCTGCACGGGCGCCTGGCAGCATATCTGCGTCTTTCCCGGCGGCCGGGCACCCCGCGCGAGGATGGCCCGCGGAGGATGGGCGGCGTGAGCACCCGAACCCTGCTGGTCCTCGCCGCCATCTGCGGAATGGCGATCCTCGCGGCGACCGCGATCCAGATCCTGATCGCGCACTGACGCCGCCCGTCCGCAACGCGACGGTCGTCAAGGTCGGGGGTTTCGGGGCCGACCAACCTCGGAACGGCCTCCACCTGGAAGAATGCCAGCAGGAAGAATGGTCGGGTACGCAGCACGCCGGGACCGCGAGGTCCGGCTCGAGGAGGTGGCCGTCCTGGCCGAGCACTACGACATCGTGATCCTCGGCGGCGGGCCCGCCGGCTACGGCACCGCCCTCTACGGGGCGGCAGCCGGCCTGAACATCGCTCTCGTGGAAGAGGGCCGCGTGGGCGGCACGTGCCTCCACCGGGGCTGTGTGCCGGCCAAGGAGCTGCTCCAGACCGCCGAGGTGTTGCGCACCATCCAGCGCGCGCCCGACTTCGGCGTCGACGCCGGCCACCCCACGCTCGACCTCGGCCGCAGCCAGGCCCGCAAGCAGGAGGTCGTCGATCGCCTCACCAAGGGGCTCGAGGGCCTGCTGAAGGGCCGCAACGTCACCGTGTACGACCAGCGGGGCGAGATCGTCCACGCGGCCGACCGCCGGGTGCGCCTCGCCGACGGCACCGAGATCGAGGGTGACAACCTCGTGATCGCCACCGGCTCGTCGCCACGATCGCTGCCCGGCCTCGAGTTCGACGGCGTGCGCGTGCTCTCGTCCGACCACGTGCTGCAGCTCACCGAGGTCCCCGCCCGGGTCGGCATCATCGGCGGTGGGGTGATCGGCGCGGAGTTCGCGTCGATGCTCGTCGACATGGGTAGTGAGGTCACGGTCATCGAGGCGCTCCCGCGCATCCTCGCCCCCACCGACCCCGACGTCGGCAAGATCGTCGCCCGCTCGTTCAAGAAGCGCGGCATCAACGTGCAGGCCGGCGCCCGGCTCACCGGCATCGAGGGCGCGCGTGAGCTCACCCTCACGTGGGACGCCGGCGCCGGTGAGCAGTCGGCCACGGTCGACAAGCTGATCGTGAGTGTCGGCCGCGGCCCGAACAGCGCCGACATCGGTCTCGAGGGCTCCGGCGTGCACGTCGACGACCGCGGTTTCGTGGTGGTCGACGGCAACCTGCGCACGAGCCTGCCGGGCGTGTACGCCGCGGGCGACGTCGTCGACACGCCTGCACTCGCCCACGTGGGCTTCGCCGAGGCGATCGTGCTGGTCAAGACCATCCTCGGCGAGCCGGTCACGCCCGTCGACTACGGGAAGGTCCCCTGGGTCGTCTACTGCCAGCCCGAGGTGGCGTGGTGTGGGCTCACCGAGGAGCAGGCCCGCGAGCAGGGCCACGACGTCCTGGTGTCCACCCACCGCTTCGCCGGCGACGCCCGGGCGATGATCATCGGCGAGACCGACGGGCTCGTGAAGCTCGTCACCGACGCCGACGGCCTGCTGCTCGGCGTGCACATCGTCGGCCCGTGGGCCACCGAGCTGCTCGGCGAGGGCTACCTCGCGGTGAACTGGGAGGCCAACGCCTCCGACATCGCCACCCTCGTCCACCCGCACCCCACCCTGAGCGAGGTCTTCGGGGAGGCCGCGCTCGCACTCACCGGGCGGTCGTTGCACTGACGACCGGCCCGCCGACTGATTGCCCGACGATCCCCCCGTCGACGACAAGGAGAACTGGCTCGTGGACGTGACGATGCCCCAACTGGGCGAGACGGTCACCGAGGGCACGATCACGCGCTGGCTCAAGCACGTGGGTGACCAGGTGGCGGCCGACGAGCCGCTGTTCGAGGTGTCGACCGACAAGGTCGACAGCGAGGTGCCCGCGCCCGGTCCCGGTGTCCTCACCGAGATCATCGCCAACGAGGGCGACACCGTGCAGGTCGGCGCCCGCATCGCCGTCCTTCAATCTGGCGAAGCATCCGCTTCGTCTACGCCCGCGCCTGCTGTGACGGAAGAGGTGCTGACGGCGCCCAGCCCGGCCGCGGAGGTGGTCGCGCCGGTGGCTGCCGCACCCGAGCCTGCTCCCGCACCCGAGCCGGAGCCTGCCCCTGCACCGGCGCCTGCGCATGCGCCCGAGCCGCCTCAGCCGACGGCGCCCGCGCCCACGCCCGAGCCGGTCGTGGCCGCGGGCACCAGCCGACCGGAGGGAGGCCAGCAAGGCGGGGAGGCTGTCGATGACTCGACGTTGACGTCGCCGATCGTGCGGCGGTTGGTCGCGGAGAAGGGGCTCGACCCGTCCACGATCCGGGGCACCGGACCCGGTGGGCGCCTGACCCGCAAGGACGTGCTCGACGCCGCCTCCTCTCCGGGGGCGGCGTCCGCCGCCCCTGGGCCCGCGCCCGTGGAAGAGCAGGTCACGCCGACGGCGCCCAGCCCCGCCGCGCCCGCGCCGGCGTTCAGCTTCACTCCGGCGGAGCCCGCGATCGCCGCGCCTGCGCCGGAGGCGGCCATCGCCGCCGCCCCGCCGCAGCAGGCCATCACGCCGGCCCCCGCCGCTCCCGGCATTGTCGCGGGTGCGCGTGACGTCATCGTGCCGTTCGACAACATCCGGCGGCGTACGGCCGAGCACGTCGTGCGCTCGCTCGACACCAGCGCGCACGTGTACACGTCGGTCGAGGTCGACTTCGAGCGCGTCGAGAAGGTGCGGGTCGCACACCGGAAGGCGTGGAAAGAGGCGGAGGGTTTCTCGCTCACCTACCTGCCGTTCGTGCTGCGCGCGTTCTGCGACGTCGTCAACGACTTCCCGAACGTGAACGCGAGCGTGGGCGAGGACGCGCTGATCGTGCACCGCGACGTGAACGTCGGCATCGCGGTCGACCTCGACTTCAAGGGACTGCTCGCGCCGGTCATCCGCGACGCCGACGGCAAGCGCCTGCGCTCGCTCGCGCGCGACGTCAACGACCTCGCCACCCGCGCCCGCAGCAAGCGGCTGCAACCCGACGAGCTCAGCGGTGGCACGTTCACCATCACCAACCCGGGCCCGTACGGCACGTTCGCGACGATGCCGATCATCAACCAGCCGCAAGTCGCGATCCTCGCCACCGACGGCATCAAGAAGCGCCCCGTCGTGGTCACCGGCCCCGACGGCGACGACGCCATTGCCATCCACCACACCGGCCTGCTCGTGCTCACCTGGGACCACCGCGCGTTCGACGGCGCCTACGCAGCCGCGTTCCTCAACGCGATGCGCACCGTCCTCGAGCAGCGCGCCTGGGAAACCGAGCTGGATTGACCGGCATGTCACCCACGTTGCGGGCGCGGTGGCTCGGGAAGGTCCCGTACCACGAGGGCGAGCAACTGCAGCGCGCGCTGCACGCGCGGGCCGCCGACGACTACCTGCTCCTGCTCGAGCACCCGCACGTGTTCACCCTCGGCACCGGCGCCGACCCCGCGCACGTGCTCGTCGACCCCGGGAGCATCGGCGCCACGCTGGTGCGCACCGACCGCGGCGGCGACGTCACCTACCACGGCCCCGGCCAGCTCGTGGGCTACCCGATCGTCACGCTCCCCGAGTGGCGCGACGGCCTGCGCGACGTCGTGGCCTACGTGCGCGCGCTGGAGGACGTGCTGGTCGACGCGCTCGCCACGCTCGGCGTGACCGCGCGGGCGCGACTTGAAGTACACCGGCGTCTGGGTGGGCGACGAGAAGATCGCGGCCATCGGCGTGAAGGTCGCGCGTGGTCGCACCCGGCACGGGTTCGCGCTCAACGTCGATCCCGACCTTGCGATGTTCGACGCGATCGTCCCGTGCGGCATCACCGACCGCGGCGTCACCTCGCTCGCCGCGCAACTGGGCGCGGCACCCGAGATGCGCACGGTCGTCGAGGCGGTGATCGCCGCGTTCGCGGCGCGCTTCGGAGTCGCCGGCGTCGAGCGCCAGGACGTCGTGTGGCGCGAGCGTCCCGAGGACCTCAGCGCCTTCACGCGCGCCGCGCTCGGCCTCGACGTGGGCGACACCGACCCGGCCGCGGGCGCGTCGGTGCGGCTGCTCGGCCGCCTGGCCGCGGCGGGCGTCGAGGAACGGGCCGAGGTGCCGGGCACCCGTCGCCCCGAGTGGATGCGCGTGAAGGCGTCGTTCGGCGACGACTTCCGCGAGACCCGCAAGCTGGTCCAGGAGCTGGACCTCGTGACCGTGTGCGAGGAGGCCGGGTGCCCCAACATCTACGAGTGCTGGGCCGACCGCACGGCCACGTTCATGATCCTCGGCGAGCGGTGCACCCGCGCGTGCGGCTTCTGCCTCGTCGACACCCGCAAGCCGCTGCCCCTCGACGTCGACGAGCCCGCGCGCGTCGCCGAGGCGGTGGCGCGGCTCGGCTTGGAGCACGCGGTGATCACGAGCGTCGCGCGTGATGACCTGCCCGACGGCGGCGCCGCCGCGTTCGCGGCCACCATCGCCGCAGTGCGGGCGCGCACGCCGCACACCCGGGTCGAGGTGCTGATCCCCGACTGCAAGGGCGACCCCGCCGCACTCGACGTGCTCTTCGCCGCGCGCCCCGACGTGCTCAACCACAACCTCGAGACGGTGGCGCGCCTGCACCGCGCCGCGCGCCCGTCGGCGGCGTACGCGCGGTCGCTCGGACTGCTCGGTCGCGCGAAGGACCAGGGCCTGCTCACGAAGTCGGGCATCATCCTCGGCATGGGCGAGACCGAGGCCGAGCTGCGCGGCGCCATCGCCGACCTGCGCAACGTCGGCGTCGACGTGCTCACCCTCGGTCAGTACCTGCGACCGTCGGCGCACCACCTCCCGGTGGCGCGCTGGTGGACGCCGGAGGAGTTCGCCGCACTGGGCGCGTACGCCGAGTCGCTCGGGTTCGGTCACGTGGAGTCGGGCCCGCTCGTGCGCTCCAGCTACCACGCCCGGAAGGCCACCGAGGGTTCGACCGAGGAGGGCGTACCCGTCGCGGTCCCGGTCGCGCTGTCGGTGCGGGCGTGAAGCTCGCCGACGCCGTCGTCGCCGACCGCTTCGCCCGGGTGCGCGCCCGCCTGGTCGAGACCGGTGTGGACGCGCTGCTGCTCTCGACCGGCGCCGACCTCCCGTGGCTCACCGGCTACGAGGCCATGCCGCTCGAGCGGCTCACCATGTTGGTCGTGCCGGCCGACGGCGACGCCACGTTGGTGATCCCGCGTCTGGAAGCGCCACGCGTCGTCGAACGCCCGTCGTTCGCCCTGCACGCGTGGGACGAGACCGACGATCCCATCGCGGTGGTGGCCGATCTGCTCGGCGGTGCGAACCATGCCGCGATCGGTGACCACACCTGGGCGCGCTTCGTCGTGGAACTGCTCGACGCCCGGCCCGGCCTGGCCCTGCGCCGCGGGGTCGACGTCACCGGGCCGCTGCGGATGGTGAAGGACGCCGCCGAGATCGAGGCGCTCCGCCGCGCCGCCGCCGCGGTCGACGCCATCGCACTGGGGCTGCGCGACGAGCGCTTCTCCGGCCGCACCGAGCAGGAGCTGAGCCGGGAACTCGTCGAGCGGATGCTGGCTGCGGGCCACGAACGTGCGAACTTTGCCATCGTGGCAGCCGGACCCAACGGGGCGAGCCCCCATCACGAACCCACCGACCGCGTCATCGAGCCCGGCGACGTCGTGCTCTGCGACTTCGGCGGCACCATGGACGGCTACTGCTCCGACATCACGCGCATGTTCGTGGTGGGCGAGCGGGGCTCCGCGGCGGCGGCCGAGGTGCAGGCGGTCTACGACGTGCTCGCGGCCGCGCAGGAGGCAGGCGTGCAGGCCGGCGCCCCCGGAGTGCCGTGCGAGACGGTCGACGCCGTTACCCGCGCCGTGATCGCGGAGGCCGGCTACGGCGACTTCTTCGTGCACCGCACGGGGCACGGCATCGGCACCGAGGAGCACGAGGACCCCTACATGGTCGCGGGCAACCGGCTGCCGCTCGTCCCCGGGCACGCGTACAGCGTGGAGCCGGGCATCTACCTGCCGGGCCGCTTCGGCATGCGGCTCGAGGACATCGTGGTGTGCACGCCGGACGGCCCGGAGCGACTCACCCGGGCGCCGCGTGACCTCGCGATCGTGAGCTGACGTGCAGTTCGACCTCGCCACGCTCCTCGCCCAGTGGGCGGCCGGTGGCCTCGCGTTCTGTTGGGTGACCACCCGGCGTCGCGAGGTGGGCATCGGCTACGGATGGTTGCTCCGCATCACCTACGGCGCGCTCGCCGCGCTGTCGCTCGTGGCCGGCTTCGGCGACGGCGGCACCGGCGCGGTGATCCGCAACGTCGGCACCGCGCTGATGGTGCTCGGCGCGGTCGTCGCGCTCGCGGTGTCGTACGTGCGACGGACCGCCTCCCCCGAAGACGGGGGCATCGAGGCCTTCGACCCGCGCCTCGACCTGATCGCCCCGGTCTTCGGCCTGCTCGGCCTGTTCGGTGCGGCGTCGTTCGTGGGCGGCGACTACGCGTTGTCGCTCGCCCGGCTCCTCGTGGGCGCGCTGTTCCTCGGCTCGGTCTCCGACGCGATGCTGCTCGGCCACTGGTACCTCGTGCAGCCAGGCCTCGGGCGCGACCCGATCCGCGAGCTGGTGAAGGTCGTGGGGGTGCTGTGGCCGATCGAGGTGATCGTGTGGCTGATCCCCGTCGGGATGGTCTCGGTGATCAACGGCACCATCGCCGACGGCTACGACGGCCTCATCGGCTGGATGTGGGTGGTCGCGTCGGTCACCACGATCGGCCTGGTGATCGCCACCTGGTACGCGCTCAAGGAGAAGTCGTACTCGGCGGTGATGGCGGCGACCGGGCTCATGTACCTGGCCATCCTCACCGGCTTCGGCATGGACCTGCTGCCCCGGGCGACCTTGTCCTAGCGCGAGTCGGGGCCTCGCGCGGGTCGTAGCGCCCAATTCCCGGGGCACCCGGACCCGGTTGCCGGCCTCCCGCCTGGTACCGTCGCACGGCAGATCCCCTATGACTTCGACGGCGTCCGAGCATCCCATCCGAGTCAGCACGTCCCGGGTCGGGCTCCGGACCCGGATCGCGGAGATCTGGCGCTACCGGGAGCTGCTGATCGCCCTCACGCGCACGCAGCTCAAGGTCAAGTACAAGAACTCGGCACTCGGGTTCCTGTGGTCGATGCTGAACCCGGCCCTGTACCTGGTCGTGTTCTACGTCGTGTTCCAGCTCATCCTGGGCAGCGGCATCCCGAACTTCCCGATCTTCCTCCTGTCGGGTCTCCTCGTCTGGAACCTCTTCCAGACCGGGCTCGCCACCGCGACGGGATCGGTGGTCGGCAACGCGGGCCTGGTGCGCAAGGTGTCGTTCCCTCGCGAGATCCTGCCGCTGGCCGCGGTGGGAGGCGCGCTCCTGCACTTCTTCCTGCAGGCGATCGTGCTCGTCGCCGCGCTGGTGATCTTCCAGTACGACGTCGCGTTCTCCTACCTGCCGTTGCTCCCCGTGGCCCTCCTCGCGCTGCTGATGTTCCTCGCCGCGGTCTCGATGTTCCTCGCCGCGGTGAACGTGCGCCTGCGCGACACGATGCACTTCGTGGAGCTGGCATTGCTCGCGTGGTTCTGGATCACGCCGATCGTCTACGCCTGGGGCATCGTCCACCAGAAGCTCGGCGAGTGGACGTGGCTCTACATGCTCAATCCGGTCGTCGACGTCGTGCTCACGTTCCAGCGCGCGATCTACGCGCAGACCACGGTCACGACCACCACGAACGGCACCACGACCACCACCGTGCTCCTGCCGCCGACGGCGAACCAATGGTGGTACCTCTGGCACCTGCTCATCGTGATCTCGGTGTCGGCGGTGCTGTTCCTCTTCGCCCTCGCCTACTTCGGCCGCGCCGAGGGCGACTTCGCCGAGGAGCTCTGACCGTGGCCCCGGCGATCACCGTCCGCAACGTCTCGAAGAACTTCACCCTCGGCCACGGCCGCTATCCCTCCCTCAAGGAGCGGGTGATCCACTTCGGCCGCGAGACCACCGAGGAGTTCTGGGCCCTGCGCGACGTCGACTTCGAGGTCGAAGCGGGCACCACCGTGGGGCTGCTCGGCCACAACGGCTCGGGCAAGTCCACCCTGCTCAAGTGCATCGCGGGCATCCTGCGCCCGAACTCGGGCGAGATCACCACCCGCGGACGCCTCGCCGCGCTCCTCGAGCTCGGCGCCGGCTTCCAGCCCGAGCTCACCGGCCGCGAGAACGTGTTCCTCAACGGCCTGATCCTCGGGATGTCGCAGAAGGAGCTCGCCCGCCGCTTCGACGAGATCGTGGCCTTCTCCGAGATCGAGCAGTTCATCGACACGCAGGTGCGGTTCTACTCGTCGGGCATGTACGTGCGGCTCGGCTTCGCGATCGCGGTGAACGTCGAGCCCGACATCCTGCTGGTCGACGAGGTGCTCGCCGTCGGCGACGAGGCGTTCCAACGCAAGTGTCTCGATCGCGTCAAGCAGTTCCAGGAAGACGGCCGCACCATCGTCGTGGTCACCCACGCGCCCGACCTCGTGCGACGGATCTGCCAGTCGGCGGTGGTGCTCGACCGCGGCGAGATGGTCGCGCTCGGCGATCCCGAGGAGGCGGTCAAGGTCTTCCGGGAGCACCTGCGCGTCACGCCCGCGAAGGCGAAGCCCGGCGAGCCGCCGCCCGTCGACGACCGCGTCAAGATCGTCGAGTGCGAGTTCGTGCACGCGGGCCTGCCCGAGCGCACCTTCGTGCACCCCGACGAGCCGTTGGAGCTGCACGCGCACTACGAGGTCGAGGCCCCGGTCGACGATCCGGTGTTCACGATGATGTTGTTCGACGCCGACGGCAAGCTGCTCCATGGATCCAGCACGCTCACCGAGGACACGCCGGTCGGGCACCTCGACGGTCCGGGAACCATCGTGTTCGCGTTCGACAAGGCGCCGCACGTCGACGGCGAGTACTCGGTCACGCTCGCGGTCACGTCGAGCGACGGTGAGTACATCTACGACTGGCACGAGCAGCGCTACCGCTTCGAGGTCCGCGACCCGGAGCGCAGCACCGCCGACGTCGACCTGTCGGTGTCGATCCGCCTCGGGGGGCACACGGAATCACGGCCCGCCCCCACATGACCTCCCGCAACACCGCGCCGCGCACCCCCCGCGTCCGCGTCGTCGTCCTCAACTACGACGGCGGCGAGATGACGCTGCGCTGCCTGCGCACGCTCCGCGAGATCGACTGGCCGGAGGACGCGCTGGAAGTCGTGCTCGTCGACAACGCGTCGATCGACGGGATCGCACCGGTGATCCGCGAGGAGATGCCCTGGGTGCACCTGGTGGAGCACACGCACAACGTGGGCTTCGCCGGCGGCTGCAACCTCGGGATGCAGCAACTGCGCGACGTCGACTACGTGGCGCTGCTCAACAACGACACGCTGCCCGAGCGCAACTGGTTGCGCCCGCTGGTCGACACGCTCGAGGCCGACCCCACGCTCGGTGCGGCCTGCTCCAAGATCGTGTTCGCGCCGCGGTTCCTCACGCTCACGATCACCACCGACACGTTCCGCCCCGGCAACGACGCCCGCGACCTCGGCGTGCGGATCACCGGCCTCGCCGCCGACGGCGAGGAGGTGTGGAAGCACACGCAATTCGCCGACGGCTGCCACGTCGTGTCCACGCGGGGCACGGGCGAGGAGCAGCTCTGCTGGACGAGCGGCCACGCGGTCGTGCGCATCCCGGTGATGCCGGGAGATCCCGTCCCCGAACAGCTCGAGGTGGAGCTCGCGGGTGAGCGCGCCAAGATCGTCACGCTCGACGCCGGCGCGGGGCCGGTCACCGTGCAGGTGGGCGCCGAGCCCACGTGGCACGAGCTGCCGCTCGGCGGCGAGTTGTACGATGTGGTCAACAACGTGGGGTCGCGGCTCGTACTCGGCGGCTACGGCGGCGACCGCGGGTTCCTGGAACCCGACCGCGGCCAGTACGCGGACCCCGAAGAGGTGTTCGCGTGGTGCGGCGGCTCGGTGCTCCTCTCCGCTCGATACCTGCGTGAGGTCGGCATCTTCGACGAGCGGTACTTCATGTACTACGAGGACACCGATCTGTCGTGGCGCGGTCAACTCGCGGGGTGGCGCTACCTCTACGTGCCCGAGTCCGTCGTGCGCCACGAGCACGCGGCGAGCAGCAAGGAGGGTTCCGCGCTCTTCGTGCACTACGTGGAGCGCAACCGCTTCCTCACGCTCGCGCGCAACGCGCCGTGGTCGATGGTTCGTGAAGCCGCCTGCGTGTTCCTGCGCGACACCGCGGTGATCTTCGACCGTGAGGTCGTGCGCCGACTCCGTCACCGCAGCCGGCCGAGCACGGCGCTGGTGAAGATGCGCGCCCGCGCCTTCCTCGCATTCGTGAAGCTCTCGCCGTCGGTGGTGTCGAGCCGCGCGAAGCAGCGGGCGTCGGCGAAGCGCCGGGCCGAGCTGGTCGAACGCTGGGCGGTCCCGCAGTGAGGACCGCGGTCTTCAACCAGCACTGGTCCACGCTCGGTGGTGGGGAACAGCTCGCAGGTGGTGTGGCGGCGGCGCTGGCGCGGAACCACGACGTCGAGCTCCTCGTGAACGAGTCGTTCGACGCGGTCGTGGCGTCGGAACGGCTGGGCTTCGACCTCACGGCGTTCCCGCAGGTGGAGCTGGAGCCCGGTACCCGCGAGTTCCTGAGCGTGACCGCCCGCTACGAGCTGCTCGTGAACACGTCGTTCGCCAACAACTACGCGAGCCGCGCCGAGCGCAGCCTCTACTACGTGCACTTCCCGGTGCCGTCGGGGCGAGCCTCACGGCTGGAGGTCGAGAAGTGGCGCCTCCTCGACCTCAACCCGCTGCACTCGGCGATCGAGTACCACCACGGCTTCTGGATCCCCGAGTTCCCCGGATACGGCGCGTGGACCAAGGGGGACGCAGTCCTCGACCTCGTGCTGCCGCGCGGGGTGACCCTGCCCTTCGGTCTCACCCTGTCGTCCCGCGCGTGTGGCCTCCGGGCCGGCCGCCGCACGCGCGCGTCGAGATCGACGGACGTGTGGTGTTCGACGGCGTCGTCGCGGGCAAGAAGGGCGTGCAGATCCGGGAATCGGTCACCGGCGCGGGCGTCGACTGGCCGTTGCGCGTGCACATCACGTCCGACTCCTTCGTCCCGCGACTCGACCTCGGCGGCGACGACGATCGTCGGCTCGGCGTGGTGGTGTCGCACGCCTTCCTCGGCCGGCGTCTGCCCACGCACCGGGTGGCCGACGTCCGGCCGCTCACGGGCTTCGGCCCGCGCGGCCAGCACTTCGAGTTCCTCGACTCCTACGACGTGATCGCCTCGAACTCGCCCTACACCGCGCGCTGGGTGCGTGAGTACTGGGGCCGCGACTCCACGGTGCTCGCGCCGCCGGTGCAACTGCGCCGCCCCGGCACGAAGCGGCCCATCATCCTCTCAGTCGGTCGCTTCTTCCCCGAGAGCGGTGGTCACTCCAAGAACCAGCTCCGGCTGGTTGAGGCGTTCCGCACCGCGTGCGAGCAGGGCCTCGACGGTTGGGAGCTGCACCTGGTGGGCGGCTGCGCCAACGAGCACCGCGGCTACGTGGAGCAGGTGCGCCGCGCCGCGGTCGGGCTCCCCGTGCGCTTCCACGTGAACGCCCGGGGGCAGGATCTCGACCGCCTCTACGAAGGCGCCTCCGTGTTCTGGCACGCCGCCGGGTTCGGCCAGGACGAACTCGTTCACCCCGACCGCTTCGAACACTTCGGCATCGGCGTGGTCGAGGCGATGTCGGCCGGCGCCGTACCCGTCGTCTACTCGAAGGGTGGACCAGCCGACATCGTGCAGGCCACCGACTGCGGCTTCGTGTACTCCACGCTCGACGAGCTCGCGTCGCGTACGGTGGCACTGGTCGGTGCGCCGGAGCGGCTCGTGGCGTTGTCGGAACTGGCGCTGCGCGCATCCGCCGAGTACGCCTTCGACCGTTTCGCCGCGAACCTGGACGCGGTCATCGACGACATGGAGCCCGCGAACCGGTGAGCGCGCCGAGGTACCCGATCCCCACCACCCCGAGCCTCGCCGACCGTACGGTCCTGCGCGCCCGCCGGATCCCGATCTTCTGCCCCTGTTGTGGGCGACCGTCGGTCGCGGTCGCGTTCGACGAGAACCTGCGCGAGTCCGGGCGCTGCCGGCGCTGCGGTGCGACGAACCGGCAACGGCAGATGGCGTTGGTCGCGTGTCGCGCGATGGCGGAGCGCACGGGCACCAAGGTGCGCGACCTGCCCGCGCTCGTCGCGGTGCCGGGTCTCGACATCTACAACACCGAGGCGCAGGGACCGGTCCACGACCGGTTGCGGGCGGCCCCTGGCTACCACTGCAGCGAGTACCTCGGCCCCGACCACGCGCCCGGCGAGCGGGTCGGCGACGTGTTCCACGAGGATCTCATGAACCTGTCGTTCGCCGACGACGCCTTCGATCTCGTGCTCTCCTCCGACGTGTTCGAGCACGTCCCCGATCCGTACGCGGGGCACGCCGAGGTACACCGCGTGCTCAAGCCCGGCGGCCACCACGTGTTCACGGTGCCGTTCCACCAACACGCGCACCTCGACGACGTCCGCGCCGTCATGGGCGCCGACGGCGAAGTCGAGTTCCTCGCCGAGCCCATCCACCACCTCGATCCCGTGCGCCCGGAGGGCGTGCTGGTGTTCACGATCTTCGGTCTCGAGATGTTGGTGCGCCTCGCCCGACTGGGCTTCGACACGCGCTTCTACGCGCTGCGCGAGCCGTGGTACGGCATCGTCGGCCCCAATGCGCTCGTGTTCGACGCGGTGAAGGTGCACGAGGCGGTGGCGCAGTGAGCGACGGCCTGATCGGCGCCGCTCGTCGTCTCGTGGACGGGACCCCGCTCGAGCGCCCGGCGCGCGCGGCCGTGTCCGGCGCCCGACGCGTGCTGCGCGGCAACCCGCCGCCCACCGCCGCCGCGGCGCCGGCTGCGTCCCCCGCGGTCGGGTCGCCGCCGATGTTCGTGCCGCCCGGGCACTTCTACTCACCGATCCCGTCGGTCGACGACGTCGCGGCGCACGCTCGCCGGTGGGCCACCTGGGAGCAGGGCTTCCCCGAGTCGATCCCCGGCGTCGACCTCCGCGTCGACGCGCAGCTCGCGCTGCTCGACGAGCTCGCGCCGCTCTACGCCGACGCCGACTTCCCGAACGACCAGGTGGCGGGCCGGCGCTACTGGTACGACAACCACTCCTTCGGGCACGGCGACGGCCTGATGCTGCACCTCATGTTGCGCCACCTGCGTCCGCAGCGGTTCATCGAGATCGGCTCGGGCTTCTCGTCGTGCATGACGCTCGACACCGTGGAGCGCTGGCTCGACTGGGGCACCGCGCTCACGCTCGTCGAGCCGTACCCCCAGCAGCTGCACGAGCTGCTCCTCCCCGGCGACGACGACCGCTTCACCCTGCGGGTCGAGGGCGTGCAGTCGGTACCGCTCGACGTCTTCCGCGCACTCGGCGCCGGCGACGTGCTGTTCATCGACTCCACGCACGTCAGCCGGGTCGGCAGCGACGTCAACCGGGAGATCTTCGAGGTGCTCCCGGCGCTGCAGCCGGGGGTGTACGTGCACCTGCACGACATCTTCTACCCCTTCGACTACCCGCCGCCGTGGGTCGACGAGGGACGCGGGTGGACGGAGGCCTACGTGCTCCGTGCGTTCCTGCAGTACAACGACACGTTCGAGATCGTGCTGTGGAACCACATGCTGCACGTGAAGGAGCCGGAGCGCATGGCCCGCGACTTCCCGGTGTGGTCGCGCAACTCCGGCGGGAGCATCTGGTTGCGCAAGCGCTGAGGCTCAGCGCGGCTTGAGCGGCTCCCACCACCAGCGATTGTCGCGGTACCACTCCACCGTCTGCTCGAGCGCCTCGTCGAGCGTGCGCGCCCGTCGCCAGCCGAGCTCGGTGACCTTCGCGATGTCGACCGAGTACCGGCGGTCGTGGCCGAGGCGGTCCTCGACGTAGCGTACGGAGCTCTCGTCCTTGCCGAGCAGCGCGAGCAGCTTGTCGACCAGCACGCGGTTGGGTGTCTCGTTGCCGGCGCCGATGTTGTAGATCTCGCCCGGAGCACCGGCGTCGAGCACGAGCTGTACGCCCGCGCAGTGGTCGTCGACGTGGATCCAGTCGCGCTCGTTCAGGCCGTCGCCGTAGAGCGGGATCTTGCCGTCGTCGAGGAGGTTGGTGGTGAAGAGCGGGATGGCCTTCTCGGGGTACTGGTAGGGCCCGAAGTTGTTGGTGCAGCGCGTGACGGTGACGTTCAGGCCGTGCGTGTGGTGGTACGAGAGCGCGATGAGGTCGGAGCCGGCCTTCGACGCGGAGTACGGCGAGCGGGGCTCGAGCGGGTCGGTCTCCTTCGAGGAGCCCACCTGCACCGAGCCGTACACCTCGTCGGTGCCGATGTGCACCACCCGCGGGATCTCGAGCCGCCGCGCCGTGTCCATCACCACGTTGGTGCCGAAGCAGTTCGTGTTCACGAAGTCGTCGGAACCGACGATCGAGCGGTCGACATGGCTCTCGGCCGCGAAGTGCACGACGGCGTCGCAGCCGCGCATCGCGTCCTCGAGCGTGCCCGGGTCGCAGATGTTGCCGTGGACGAACGAGTAGCGCGGGTCGTCGTCGACGTCCTTCAGCGTGGAGAGGTTGCCGGCGTAGGTGAGCGCGTCGTACACCGTGACCGAATCGTCGGTGGTGGCGAACACGTGGCGCACGTAGTTGGAACCGATGAAGCCCGCACCCCCGGTGACGAGGATGCGGCGACTCGGCCGGCTCACGGGCGCAGCCCCCAGTACGGACGGCGACCGGCGGGGATGTCGGCGCGGCCCGGGTTCTGCTGGTCACGGTTCGAGAGGGTGGGCTCGGTCACGCCCCAGTCGGCGCCGATGGCCGGGTCGTTCCACAACACGCCGAGCTCGTCCTCGGGGTTGTAGTACCCGTCGACGAGGTAGGTGATCACCATGTCGGAGAGGGCGGCGAACCCGTGGGCGACGCCCGGCGGGATGAACACGCCGCGGTGGTCGTGGGTGCCGTCGGGCCGCGTGCCGAGATCGATGGTCTGGGTGGCGCCGTCGGTGGGACCGCCCTCGCGCAGGTCGTGGAGCACCACCCGGCACGCGCCCATCGGCACGTACCAGTAGTCGGCCTGGTGGAGGTGGTAGTGCAGGCCCACGACCGCGCCGGCCTGACGGTTGCCGCGGTTGCCCTGGAGCATCTCGCGCCCCTGGGGGAACCACTCCCGTCGGTAGGTCTCGATGAAGATGCCACGCTCGTCGCCGTGGATCACCGGCTGCACGACGTACACGCCGGCGATCAGTTCGGACTCGACGATGTCTGCCATTACGCAATGTCCACTTTCGAGTGGTCGCCGACCATGAGGCGCGTGGCGCGGGGCGAATCGCCCGAGCACTCGACCTCGACGTCGCGACCGATGAGCGAGTCGATGATGCGCGGCACCGTGGTGATGGTGGAGCGCTCGAGCACGACCGAGTGCTCGATCTCCGAGTCGATCACCGCGCAGTCGGCGGCGATCGACGTGTACGGGCCCACGTAGCTGTTCTCGATGCGGGTGTTCGCACCGATGATCACCGGGCCCCGCACGTTGGAGTTCACGATCTGCGCGCCCGCCTCCACCACGACGCGTCCCTCGATGCGCGATTCGTCGTCGACGTCGCCGTCGATGCGGCGCTCGAGCAACTCGAGGATGAGCCGATTGCTCTCGAGCAACGGGTCCTTCTTGCCGGTGTCGAGCCACCAGCCGCGCAGCACCTCGTGGCGTACGCGGTAGCCCTGGTCGACGAGCCACTGGATCGCGTCGGTGATCTCCAGCTCGCCGCGTGGCGACGGGACGATCGCGCGCACGGCTTCGTGCACGTGCGCGTCGAACAGGTACACCCCGACGAGCGCGAGGTTCGACGGCGGGTCCGCGGGCTTCTCCACGAGGCGGAGCACCTCGCCGTCGGGCCCGATCTCCGCGACGCCGAACTGGCGCGGGTCGTCGACCTCGGCGAGCAGGATCTGCGCGGCGAGGCGTTGGTCGCCCGTGGTGCTCGCCCGCTCGCTCTCGAACGCGGCGACGAACTCGTCGAGGCCCTGTTGGAGCATGTTGTCGCCGAGGTACATGACGAAGTCGTCGTCGCCGAGGAAGTCGCGCGCGATGAGCACGCAGTGCGCGAGCCCGAGCGGGTCCTCCTGGCGGATGTAGGTGACCGCGACGCCCCACTGGGAGCCGTCGCCCACCGCAGCCTTGATCTCGTCGGCGGTGTCGCCGACGATGATCCCGATCTCCTTGATCCCGGCCGCGACCATGTCCTCGATCCCGTAGAACAGGATCGGCTTGTTCGCCACCGGCACCAGCTGCTTCGCGCTGGTGTGGGTGATCGGACGCAGGCGCGTGCCGGCCCCGCCGGAGAGGATCAGGCCCTTCATGACCGCAGCATCGTAGATGGCTCCGGGTCGCGGGGCCTCTTCCAAGCCCCGGGCAGGCTCACGGCGCGGTCGCGAGCACCAGGAACTGCCGGCCGAAGAAGCGCCAGGCCGGGGGAAACCGGAGATAGCTGCGCACCAGGACGGTGGCCCGAGGGTGGCGGCTCCGGAAGGAGTAGGGCAGGAAACGGGGAACGACCCGGTCCACCCCGAAGCCTGCCGCGTAGAGGTGCTCCGCCACCGACTCGTGGGTGAGGGCGAGGGTGTGGTCGGCGCAGTCGAAGTACTCCCGCATGCAGTACCGGAAATTGGGCCCGATGACGGCGATCCGACCGCCGGGGGCCATCGCGTTCCGGAGGCGCCGGAGCAACGACGCCACGTCGTCCTGCGAGGTGAGGTGCTCGAGGAGGTTCGACACGAACACGCCGTCGAAGTGCTGTGCAGGAAGCGGCGCGGTGAGCGCATCGCCCAACACGAGGTGGACGCCCGAGTCGCCACCACCGATCTGGTCGACCTGGTCGATCGCCCAACGCTCGGCGGCCGGGATCGCGAGCAGGAACTCGCCGCGCCCCGCGCCCGGGTCGAGCACCCGCTCGGGACGACCCATCCACTCCCACACGATGGGCGCGATCTCGTTCCACACGGCCTGTCGGCTCGCCTGCGGAACATCCCGGAAGCGGTACTCGTAGAGGCGCGCGTAGTCGATGCCCTCGGCGTCGATCGGGTCGGTTGCGTCGGTCATCGGGGGGCGAGTGTAGGCGTCTAGGCTCCCGTCCGATGCGGTCCGACCGAGATCCGATCTCCCTGCCGGGGCCCGCATGACCGATCCCGGAATGTCCCGCGACGTCGTCGTCGTCGGTGGATGTGGTCACGTCGGGCTCCCGTTGGGGCTCGCGTTCGCCAGTCGTGGACTCCGTGTCACCCTGTTCGACGTCAACGCGTCCGCGGTCGAGCGCGTCACCGCCGGCTCCATGCCCTTCGACGAGCCCGGCGCGCCGGAGATGCTGGCGCAGGTGCTGAGCGACGGCTCCCTGGATGCCACGACCGACCCGTCGGTGATCGCCGACGCCGAGCACGTGGTGGTGGTCATCGGTACGCCGATCGACGAGCACCTCAATCCCGACCTCAACGCCGTCCCCGGTGCGATCTCGGAGATCGCGTCGCACCTCCGCGCCGAGCAGCTGCTCGTGCTGCGGAGCACGGTGTACCCGGGGGTCACGGCGCTCGTGGAGAAGCGGATGCGCCGGCTGGGGCTCGACATCGACGTGGCCTTCTGCCCCGAGCGGATCGCCGAGGGCAAGGCGATGACCGAGCTGTTCGAGCTTCCCCAGATCGTCTCCGCCCGCTCGCCGCGTGCGTTGTCCCGGGCGTCGGCGCTCTTCTCGCATCTCTCGGAGCAGCTCGTGGAGCTCGATCCCGAGGAGGCCGAGCTCGCGAAGCTGTTCACCAACGCGTGGCGGTACATCAAGTTCGCCGCCTCGAACCAGCTCTTCATGATGGCCAACGACTTCGGGCTCGACTACGAGCGCATCCGCGCCGCACTGGCCCACGACTATCCGAGAGCCCAGGACCTGCCGCGCGCGGGGTTCGCCGCCGGCCCCTGCCTGTTCAAGGACACGATGCAGCTCGCCGCGTTCAACAACAACAACTTCCACCTCGGTCAGGCCAGCGTGTCCATCAACGAGGGGCTGCCGCTCTACGTCGTCGATCGGATGGAGCAGCGGTACGACCTCGCCGAGATGACGGTGGGCATCCTCGGGATGTCGTTCAAGGCCGAATCCGACGACATCCGCTCGAGCCTGAGCTACAAGCTCAAGCGCATCCTCGGGTTCAAGGCCGGCGCCGTCGTCACCCACGACCCCTTCGTCACCACCGATCCTGATCTCGTTCCTCTGGAGCAGGTGCTCGCCGCGGCCGACCTCCTCGTCATCGGCACGCCGCACGCGCTGTACCGCGATCTCGAGCTCGCGGTGCCCGTCGTCGACATCTGGAACATCCGCGACGCCGGAGTGCGCGTGTGACCCGTCACGAAGAGGACCCCCGGGTCTCGATCGTCATCCCCGTGTACGACGAGGGGGAGGCGATCGTCGCGTGCCTCGACCGCATCCTCGCCGGCATCACCCTCCCGTGTGAGGTGTTCGTCGTGTACGACGACGAGAGCGACTCCACGGTGGTGCCGCTGCGCGCGTATGCCGCCGACGACCCGCGCGTCCGCCCCGTCCTCAACACCTACGGTCGCGGTCCCGCCCGCGCCATCCGCTTCGGCATCGACCACGTCAGTGCGCCCGTGGTCGTGATCACCATGGCCGACGGCAGCGACGACGCCGAACAGATCGACGAGCTGTGCAAGCTCGTGGAGCGCGGCGTGGTGGTGGCGGCGGCATCGCGCTACATGAGCGGCGGCCAACAGATCGGCGGCCCGGCGCTCAAGTCGTTCCTGTCGCGCATGGCCGGCATCTCGCTGTTCTGGTTTGCGCACGTGGGGACGCGGGACGCGACCAATTCGTTCAAGGCGTACTCCGTGGAGTTCGTGCGCAACGTCGACATCGATTCCGACACCGGGTTCGAGATCGGCATCGAGCTCGTGGCCAAGGCGCGTCGGCTCCGGAAGCCGGTGGCGGAGATCCCCACGATCTGGCTCGAGCGGGCCTACGGCGCGTCGAACTTCAAGGTCGCGAAATGGATCCCCCGGTACCTCAAGTGGTACCGCTTGGCGTTCGGGCCGCAGCTCTCGCTCGATGCGGTGCGCGCGATGGGAAAGGACAACGACAAGTGACCGATCAGAAGGTGCTCGTCAGTGGCTCGTCGGGGTTCATCGGCGGCTACATGGTCGAGGACCTCCTCGGCCGTGGCTACACGGTCGTCGGTATCGACGACCACTCCAAGTACGGAAAGGTCGCCAAGTCCTACGACTCACACCCGCGTTACTCGCTCGTCGAGGGCGACTGTCGCGACGTCGCGCTCATGACCGAGCTGCTCATGGACTGCGACCACTTCATTGCCGGTGCCGCGCTCATCGGCGGCATCTCCTACTTCCACACCTTCGCCTACGACCTGCTCGCGACCAACGAGCGGATCATGGCGTCCTCGTGCGACGCGGCCATTGCCGCGCACCGCGACGGGCGCTTGCAGAAGGTCACCTACATGAGCTCGTCGATGGTGTTCGAGTCCACCGACCGGTGGCCGTCGTACGAAGGCCAGGAGCGCGAGGTGCCCCCGCCGATCTCCTCGTACGGTTTCCAGAAGCTCGCGGTCGAGTACTACGCGCGTGCCGCGTGGCAGCAGTACGAGTTGCCCTACACGATCGTGCGGCCGTTCAACTGCGTCGGCACCGGTGAGATGCGCGCCAAGACCGAGGTCGAGATCGAGAGCGGCAATGTGAAGCTCGCGATGAGCCACGTGGTGCCCGATCTCGTGCAGAAGATCGCGAAGGGTCAGGACCCACTGCACATCCTGGGTGCAGGGACCCAGGTGCGCCACTACACCTACGGCGGTGATCTCGCGCGGGATCATCGACGCGATGGAGCACCCGGCGGCGCGCAACGAGGACTTCAACCTCTCGACCGCGCAGGCCACCACCGTGCTCGAGCTGGCCGAGAACATCTGGCGGCGGATCAACGGCGACCGGCCGTTCCGCTACGTCAGCGACGACCCGTTCGACCACGACGTCCAGATGCGGGTGCCGGCGGTCACGAAGGCGCGCGACGTCCTCGGCTTCGAGGCCACCACCACGCTCGACGAGATGCTCGACATCGTCGTGCCGTGGGTGCTCGACGCGATGGCCAACGGCCTGATCTGAGCCGCGCTCGGCCAGTGCTCGGCCGGCGCGGAGCCGCGCCGGGAGCCGCACGCGGCGCCGGTAGGCTTGCGGCTTCATGACCACGTCACGCGCAGCGCGCCTCTCGATCCGTGGGAGGTGCGCGGCGGTCGCCGTGGCCGGCCTCGCCCTCCTGGCCGCCGGGCCGCTGAGCGCGGCCGGCGCCGCACCCACGAAGGCGGCAACGACCACCACCGTCCCCTCGGGGAAGTGGGACGCGCGCATCGAACCCATCGCCAAGGAAGTGGCCAAGCTCCGCAAGCTCGACTTCGAGCACCCGGTGCCGGTGCAGTTCCTGTCCGGCAAGGAGTTCGACAAGAAGGTCACCGTCGACTCGGAGAAACTCACCAAGAAACAGAAGCAGGCCGCCAACGAGGCGACGGCCCGCCTCGCGGCGATCGGGCTCGTGCCGCACTCGAGCGACCTCGTGGAGCAGCAGAACCAGCTCCAGAGCTCGTCGGTGCTCGCGCTCTACCTGCCGTCGAAGAAGAAGGTGTTCGTGCGCGGGACCGACCTCGACTCCCCGGCGAAGAAGGTCACCGTCGCGGACGAGCTCACCCACGCGCTGCAGGACCAGCACTTCGACCTGCAGGAGCTCGCCAAGAAGGCCGAGAAGACGCACTCGACCGACGCGTACAAGGCAGTGGTCGAGGGTGACGCCGTACGCGTCCAGGACCTCTACGCGAAGACCCTCTCGCAGTCCGACCAGGACGCGTACAAGAACGAGAACAACGACGCGTCCCAGGAGGCCGATGCGAAGTCCGCTGCGGCCGATGTCGCCCCCGCGCTGCAGGCGTTCCTCGAAGCTCCCTACGTGTTCGGTCCGCCGATGCTGCAGACGGTGCAGGCGGCCAAGGGCGAGTCGGCGATCGACGGGCTCTTCCGCAACCTGCCCACCAACGACCTCGCGTACGTCCTGCCCACGTCACTGCTCGACAAGACGAAGATCGCGAAGGTCGCGCCTCCTGCGGTGACCGGCAAGGGCGAGAAGCAGTTCGGCACGGCCGACACCTTCGGGTCGTACGCGCTGTACCTCATGTTGTCGCAGCAGCTCGACCCCACCGAGGCGCTGAAGATCGCCGACGGCTGGGGCGGTGACGCGCTCGTCGACTACACGTTGGGATCGGGCGACGCGAAGCAGCAGTGCGTGCGCGCCGCGTTCGCGGGGCAGGACGCCGCCGCCACCGCGGCGATCCAGCAGGGCCTCGAGACGTGGGCGGCCGCGCAGCCGGCCGACAGCGCGACCGTCGCCCGTCGCGCCGGCAAGGTCGTCTTCTCCTCGTGCGACGTCACCGACGCCCGGCCCACCGCGCGTGATCCCAAGCTCGCACTGGCGATCCTCGCCACCCGCGACCAGCTGATCGGGTCCTACGCCGAGCAGGGCGCCCCTACCGACACGGCACGCTGCGCCGCCGACGGCGTGGTCAACGACCCGGCCGTCCGGCCCGTCCTCGAACAGGGCGCCGCCGACCCCACCTCGGAGCCCGATGCCGAGGCCACCGCGGCCATCCGGAGCGCCGTGCAGGAGATCATCACGTCGTGCGTGCGCACCGGGAAGGCCACCTCCGCCGCCTGACTCCGGCCCAACCGGATCAGGCGATGAAGTATTTGGCCTCGGGGTGGGGGACGACGATCGCGGAGGTGCTCTGCTCGGGCTCGAGCTGGAACTCCTCGGTGAGCTTCACGTCGATGCGGTGCGGCTCGAGCAGCTCCACCAGCTTCGCCTGGTCGTCGAGGTCGGGGCACGCGGGGTAGCCCCACGAGTAGCGCGACCCGCGGTACTGCTGGCGGAACAACCCCGCGAGGGTGGGGCCGTCCTCGTTGGCGTAGCCCCACTCCTCACGGATGCGGCGGTGCCACAGCTCGGCGAGGGCCTCGGTCATCTCCACCGAGAGGCCGTGCGTGAGCAGGTAGTCCTGGTACTTGTCGGCCTCGAACAGCTCGCGCTCGCGCTCGCTGGCGCGCACCCCCATGGTGACGATGTGGAACGCGGCGTAGTCGGCGTCGCCACTGTCGACCGAGCGGAAGAAGTCGGCGATGCACAGGTGACGCTCGCCGCGCTGGCGCGGGAACGAGAAGCGCAGCCGCTCGTTGCGGCGTTCGTCGTCGCTCCACACGATGAGGTCGTTGCCGTCGGAGTTCACCGGGAAGTAGCCCCACGCGGCGGCGGGCACCAGCCAGCCCTCGGACTTCGCGCCCTCGAGCTGCTCGCGCAGGATCGGGCGGATGCGGTCCTTGAACTCGGCGTCGTTCTCGCTCGTGGTCTTGTCGGGACGGAACTGCCACTGGTTGCGGAACAGTGCGGTCTCGTTGACGAAGGCCACGATGTCGTCGAGCGGGATGCCCTTGGCGACGCGTGAGCCGAGGAACGGCGGCGGGAAGATCTCCACGTCGGCGGCGACGTCGCTGCGCACCGCAGCCGCGGTGACGGCGCGCTCGGCCTCCATCTCGGAACGGCGCGGCGGCAGGTTGCGGCCGCCGGGCGCGCGCCCGAACTCGGGGTCGAGGCTGCCGGCGCGCTTGCCCTCCATCAGCTGGTCCATCGTGTGGAGGCCCTCGAAGGCGTCCTTGCCGTAGAACAGGCGACCCTCGTACACCGCGCGCAGGTCGCGCTCCACGTAGGTGCGCGTGAGCGCGGCACCGCCGAGCAGCACCGGCATCTCGGCGAGGCCGAGCGAGTTCATCTCCTCGAGGTTCTCGCGCATGATGAGCGTGCTCTTCACGAGCAGGCCGCTCATGCCGATCGCGTCGGCCTTCACCTCGTTGGCCTTCTCGACGAACGCGGACAGCGGCATCTTGATGCCGATGTTGTGCACCTCGTAGCCGTTGTTGGTGAGGATGATGTCGACGAGGTTCTTGCCGATGTCGTGGACGTCGCCCTTCACGGTGCCGAGCACGACGCGACCCTTGCCGCCATCGTCGGCCTTCTCCATGTGCGGTTCGAGATGCGCGACCGCGGTCTTCATCGTCTCCGCGCTCTGCAGCACGAACGGCAGTTGCATCTCGCCCCGGCCGAAGAGGTCGCCGACGACCTTCATGCCCTCGAGCAGCACGTCGTTGACGATGCCGAGGGCGGGCAGGGTCTGCAGCTGCTCGTCGAGGTCGGACTCGAGCCCGTCACGGTCGCCGTCGATGATGCGGTGCTTGAGCCGCTCCTCGATCGGCCAACCGGAGCGGTCCTCGCGCTCCACCGTGGTGGCGTCGACGCCCTCGAACAACGCCATGAGCTCGGTGAGGGGGTCGTAGTCGTCGCGGCGCCGGTCGTAGATCAGGTCGAGGGTGACCTCGCGCACGTGGTCGTCGATCTTGTGCATCGGCATGATGCGCGCGGCGTGGGCGATGGCGGCGTCGAGGCCGGCCTCGCGGCACTCGTGCAGGAACACGCTGTTGAGCACGTGGCGGATCGCGGGTTTGAGGCCGAAGCTCACGTTCGACAGGCCGAGCACCGTCGACACGCCCGGCAACTCGGCCTTCACGCGGCGGATGGCCTCGATGGTCTCGATGCCGTCACGGCGCAGATCGTCGGAGCCGGATCCGAGCGGGAACGTCAGCACGTCGAAGATGAGATCGGACGGCTCGATGCCGTAGCGCTCGGTGGCGATCGTGTAGATGCGCTTGCAGATCTCGACCTTGTGGTCGGCGGTGCGGGCCTGGCCCTCTTCGTCGATGGCGAGGCAGATCACCGCGGAGCCGTACTCCTGCGCGAGTGACAACACGCGGTCGAAGCGCTTGCCCTCGGCTTCGCCCTCCTCGAGGTTCGCCGAGTTGAGGATCGACTTGCCGCCCGCGTGCATGAGGCCGGCCTCGAGCACCTGCGGCTCCGTGGAGTCGAACACGAGGGGGAGCGCGGCCTGCGTGGCGAAGCGGCTCGCGATCTCCTCCATGTCGGCGGCGCCGTCGCGGCCCACGTAGTCGACGCACACGTCGAGCACGTGCGCTCCTTCCTTCACCTGCTCGCGCGCCATCGCCACGCAGGTGTCCCAGTCGGCGTCGAGCATCGCCTCGCGGAATTTCCTCGATCCGTTGGCGTTGGTGCGCTCGCCGATGGCGAGGTACGCCAACTCCTGGTGGAACGCGACCGGGCTGTAGACCGACGAGCACGACGGCTCGGGCTGCGGGTTCCGGGCGACCGGCGCCCGCGTACCGAGGCGTTCGCAGACCGCGCGCAGGTGCGCGGGCGTGGTGCCGCAACAGCCGCCGACGATGTTGAGCCCGAACTCACCGACGAAGCGGTCGTGCGCCTCGGCGAGGCCCTCGGGGGTGAGGTCGTAGTGCGTGTGGCCGTCGACGATCGACGGCAGGCCCGCGTTGGGCAGGCAGCTGAGGTAGGTGCGCGAGTGCTGCGCGAGGTAGCGCAGGTGCTCGGTCATCTCGGCGGGGCCGGTCGCGCAGTTGAGCCCGATCACGTCGGGGCGCAGCGCCTCGAGCGCGGTGAGCGCGGCGCCGATCTCGGAGCCGACGAGCAGACGGCCGGTGGTCTCCACCGTGACCTGCACCATGATCGGCACCTCGACGCCCGCGGCGCGCATGGCGCGCCGCGCACCGATGATCGCGGCCTTGGCCTGGAGGATGTCCTGCACCGTCTCGACGAGCAGCACGTCGACGCCGCCGTCGAGCAGGCCCGCGACCATCGCGGCGTACTCGTCGCGCAGGGTGGCGAAGGCGATCTGGCCGAGCGAGGGGAGGCGCGTGCCCGGGCCGATCGAGCCGATGACGAACCGGGGCTTCTCCGGCGTGGAGAACCGTGCGCACGTCTCCCTGGCGATGCGGGCTGCGGCCTCGTTGATCGCGTAGGTCTCGTCGGCGATGCCGTACTCCGAGAGCACGAGTGGGAACGCCCCGAACGTGGCGGTCTCCACCGCGTCGACGCCCGCGTCGAGGTACTCGGCGTGCATCTCGGCAATGAGATCGGGCCGGGTGAGGACGAGGCGCTCGTTGCACCCTTCGAGCGCGGCGCCCCCGAAGTCGTCGGGGCCGAGGTTGCGGTCCTGCACCCAGGTGCCGAACGCACCGTCGAACACGAGGACGCGCTGAGCAAGCGCTTCGAGGAACTGCGACATGCCGTTCAGGCTACTTGGCTCCTCTGCGGCCCCTCGGGTGGAAACACCCGTCGCGGAGGGCCGGAGCCGGTCTAGGCGGTGCCGAGGTGGGCGCGGCGGCCCAGGCGCACCGCGCAGTCGGCGCGGGCCCAGAGCTCCTTGTCGCCCGAGCTGTCGCCGTACGCGAACACGAACGCGGGCTCGCCGCCGTGGGTGCTGGCGATGTACTCGTCGAGGCGCCGCACCTTCTCGGGGCCGCGCACGTTGAGGCCGCGCAGCGTGCCGTCGAGCCGGCCGAGGTCGTCGACCTCGAGCTCGGTGGCGAGCACCGCGTCGAGGCCGAGGTGCTCGGCCACGGGGCGCAGGTACACCGCGAACGAGGCGGACACGATCACGACCTCGTGGCCCTGGGCCTGGTGCCACTTGGCCAGGTCGACCGCCTCGGTACGCAGGTGCTTCGCGATGATCTTCTTCGCGTACTCGTCGGCGAAGCGCTCGAGGCTCAGCATCGGCGAGCCGCTCAGCGCCTTGGCGACGACCACTTCCTTGAGCTGCTCCCGGTTCCAGCTGCCGCGCCCGGCGCGGCCGAGCGTCCAGCCGGTCTTGGCGAGCACCTTGACGGTGCCGTCGATGCCGACGAGTTCGGTGAGGAACGGCACGACGTTGTCGCGCGTGGACAGGGTGCCGTCGAAGTCGAATGCGGCGACGACGCGGGGTCGGGCCTGGGGGGCGCTGCTCATCCCGAGCAGGCTACGCGTCAGATGGTGACGGCGGCCTGGTCGAGCGCCCGCTCGAGCAGGGTCTCCGGCGTGTCGCCGGGGACGCCGAGAGCGACACCGAGGCGGGCGATCACCGCGGAGTTGTGCACCAGGCGTTGCGCGACCGCGGCGGCGTCCTGGTCGCGTCGGATGTCGTTGCACACCACCGCGAACGTGCGACGGGCCACGCGAGCGACGGTGTCGTCGGGGCGGACGCGCGCGATGAGGCGGTGGCCGAGATCCTGGAAGTCGGGGAGGTCACCGTCGAAGGTGCGCGGATCGTCGAGCACGAAGACCGCCACGACGCGGTTCACCCGGTGCGCGCGGGCCAGGGCGATCGCGGTGCGGTCGAGGAGCAACGGCCAGCGCGGCAGCCCCGTCTCGCGGTCGAACATCCTGTCGTACTGGACCGGGTCGGCTTCGACCCGGATGTGATGCGTGGCCTGGGCCATGGCACCCCTCCGATCTCCTGCACCAGATGATCGTCCGTGGGACAGGGTGCCTTGAGGCCCGATGTGCCCGACTTGTCCGACGCCTGTCAGACGCGGCAGGTCAGAGGGCAGGTCAGATCGGGAGCTTGCGGAACACGGGCCGGGGCACGTGGCGCAGGGCCGACATCACGAAGCGCATGGTGGCGGGCACCCACACCTGCTCGGAGCCGCGCTGGAGACCCTTCACGATCGCCTGGGCGACGGCCTCGGGCGTGGTGGACAGCGGCGCGGCCTCCATGCCCTCGGTCATCTTCGTGTGCACGAAGCCGGGGCGCACGATCATCACCTTCACGCCGGTGCCCACGAGGCTGTCGCCGAGGCCCTGGTAGAAGGCGTCCATCCCGGCCTTCGACGAGCCGTAGACGAAGTTCGAGCGGCGGGCGCGCTCGCCGGCCACCGACGACAACGCCACGATCGTGCCGTGCCCCTGCGCCTTCAGCTTGTTCGCCACCGGCACCGTCACCGAGATCGCGCCCACGTAGTTGACGGCCGCGATGTCGACGGCCACGGCGGAGTCGAGCTCGGCCTGTTCCTGGTCGCCGAGCACGCCGAACGCGACGAGCACGAGGTCGATGTCGCCGACGCGCTCGAACACACCGTCGACGAAAGCGGTGTGCGCGGCGGTGTCGTGGGCGTCGAAAGCCACGGCCTCGACCGTGGTCGCACCGAGCGACTCGAGCTCCTCCACCTGACCCGCGAGCGACTGAGGGTCGCGGGCCGCGAGCACGATGGTGCGCGCGCGGCGCTTCACCAGCTCGCGCAGCGTCGACATCGCGATGTCGGAGCCACCCCCGAGCACCAGCACCGACTGCACCGAACCGAGCGCGTCCTGCATCTTGTTCTTGCCTTTCTTCACCGTTTTGGCGTCACCAGATGTCGCCCTGGCGACGCGTGGTGACGCCAAAACGATCGGGTTACGGGAGGGAGAGGCGGCGCTGCAGATCGGACTGCAGCACGCACTCGGGGTCGACGCGCGCGCGGAGCGCGGCGAAGCGGTCGAGGTCGGGGTACATCACCGGCACCAGTTCGGGGCGCAGGCGCGAGTCCTTGGCGAGGTAGATGCGCCCGCCGGCCTCGGCGACGAGCCCGTCGAGGCGGTCGAGCAGCGCGTCGAGGCCGGGCACGGTGGCGGGGATGTCGAGTGCGAGCGTCCACCCCGGCTGCGGGAACGACAGCGGACCGGGGTTGCCGGGCCCGAAGCGCTTGAGCACCGCGAGGAACGACGCGGCGCGCGCCTCGCTCAGCATCTCGATCGACGTGCGGACCGCCTCGTGTGCGGAGTCGGGCACGACGTACTGGTACTGCAGGAACCCGCGACTGCCGTAGAGGCGGTTCCACCCGCGCACGCCGTCGAGCGGGTGGAAGAACGACGAGATCGTCTCGACGCCGTGGCCGCCGTGCAGTGCGGGCGACACCCGGAACCACAATTCGTTGAACGCGGCGATGCTCGCGCGGTTGAGCAGCCCGTTGGGCGCCCACGGCGGCGCGCCGATCTTCGCGGGGCCCCCGAACTTGAACGGATCGCGCCGCAGCTTCGCGGGCAGGTCGTCGATCTCCGCGTGGTCGCCGCGAGACAGGATCGAGCGCCCCAGCGACGCTCCCTGTGCGAGGCAGTCGATCCACGCGGCCGAGTAGCGGATGTCGGCGTCTTCGCCCGCCATCGCGGCCATCACGGAGTCGAGATCGGGGAAGCGGATGTTCTCGGCGCGGATCATCGACGTGCGCACCGGCAACAGCCGCATGGTGACCTGGCCGACGACGCCGGTGAGGCCCATGCCCCCCGCCGTACCCCAGAACAACTCGGGGTCGGACTCGGGCGTCACCTCGACCGTGCCGGTCGGCGTGTGCAAGGTGAACGACACGACGTGGTTGGCGAAGCTGCCGTCGAAGTGGTGGCTCTTGCCGTGCACGTCGGCGGCGAGCGCCCCGCCGAGGGTGACCTGGCGCGTGCCCGGCGTGACGTGCACGAACCAGCCGAAGGGCAGCAGCGCGCGGATCATCGTGTCGAGGCTGACGCCGGCGTCGGCGCGCACGATGCCGCGCTCGAGGTCGAGGTCGTGGATGCCGGCCAGCGCGGTGCCGTCGACGACGGTGCCGCCGGCGTTCTCCGCGGCGTCGCCGTAGCTGCGGCCGAGCCCGCGGGCCAGCAGCCCGCGCGGCCCGGCTTCGGCGAGGAGGCCGTCGATCTCCGACTCGCTCCCCGGCGCGACGACGGTGGCCGCCGTGGGCGCGGTGCGGCTCCAACCGGTGAGCAACTCCACGCGCGGCTCGGCCTTGGCGTCGGGCGCCGCCGTGGCGTCAGCCATGGACACCCACCGCGAACGTGATGACGAACACGAGGCCGACCACCTGGAGCACCCGGTCGGAGAGCACTACTTCCTCGGGTGCACCGCCCCCGCCCTGGTCGACGACCAGTGCGTAGCGCAGCACGCCGATCACGAAGGGCACGATGGAGATGCGGAACCAGAAGGTGTCGCCCGTGCTCGCCGCGTTCTCGAAGGCCCAGAGGCAGTACCCGGTGATCATCACGCCCGACGCGACCGCGCGCACGTAGCCGAGGAACGCCGTGGAGTACTCGCCGAGGGTGCTGCGGTGCTCGAGCGAGTCGGAGCCCAGCTCCACCTGTTCGGCATGGCGCTTGCCGGTGACGATGAAGAGCGAGCCGGCACCGGCCACGATCAGGAACCAGTCGGACAACGGGACGCCCGTCGCGACGCCACCGGCGATGGCGCGCAGCACGAACCCGGCGGCGACGGCGGCGAGGTCGATCACCGGCTCGTACTTGAGCCACATGGTGTAGGAGAACTGGAGCGCGAGGTAGCCGGCGATGACGGCCGTGAGCTTGCCGTCGTTGATCGGCGCGGTGACCGCCAGTGACAGCACGACGAGCACGCCGGCGATGATGCGGGCGGTGCGGGGATCGAGGTGGCCGGCGGCGATGGGGCGGTGCCGCTTGGTGGGGTGCAGCCGGTCGGCCTCGTAGTCGTTGGCGTCGTTGAGGAAGTAGATCGCGCTCGCGGCGAGGCAGAAGCCCACGAACGCCACGAGCGTCTTGAGCAGTTCGTCGCCCTGGTCGAGGACACCCGCGGCGGCCGGGGCGGCGAACACCAGGACGTTCTTGGTCCACTGCTTGGGCCGGGCGGTCTTGAACGCCGCTTTCAGGGCCGAGGGCCGCGTGCCCGCCGCGTCGCCGGGACGCGTAGGGGCCGGCTCGGAGGCCGGTTCGGGAGCCGCGGACATCGCGGCCAGGCTAGGCGAACACCCACCGTGTTCCGGGCCGTGCGGTCGTAGACTCCGCCCCACATGACGCAGAAGATCTACACCCGCAAGGGCGACGACGGCACCACCGGCCTGCTCTTCGGCGGCCGGGTCGGCAAGGACACCGCGGGCCCCGACGCCTACGGCGCCGTCGACGAAGCCGTGTCCGCGCTCGGGATGGCCCGGGCCGAAGCCGAGCGGGGCTCCGAGCTCGACGAGCTCCTCATCCACCTGCAGCGGGAGCTGTTCGTGGTGGGGGCCGAGCTCGCCACCGCGCCCGACAACCGCGCCAAGCTCACGCCCGGCGTGTCGCTCACCACCCCGGAGATGGTCGCCGCGCTCGAACCGGTCATCGACCGCGTCACCGCGCGCTACGACCCGCCCACCGAGTTCGTGCTGCCCGGCGAGAACCGCCCGGCCGCCGCGCTCGACATGGCCCGCACCATCGTGCGCCGCGCCGAGCGCCAGGCCGTTGCCGCGACCCGCCACGGCTGGCTCGCCGACGACAGCCAGGTCGTGCCCTACCTCAACCGGCTCGCCGATCTCGTCTACACCCTGGCCCGCTGGCAGGAAGGTCACTTCCGCCCGGTGCGCCTGCGCCCCTGAGTCACCCGTCACCCGCCCCGTCGCCCGTACAACCCGGAGAAGGATCCCGTGCCGCTCTCGTTCACTGCCTCCAACGCCAGCCCCGCGTCCGTCGCCGTCGACCTGCTCGTCGTCCCCATCGCCCGTGGGGAGAAGGGCGGGCGCGCGGTGTTCGGCCCCACCGCAGAGATGGTCGACGCCGCGCTCGGTGGTGGCCTCGCCACCTTCCTCCAGGAGACCGGCTTCGACGGCGCGCTCGGCACGACCCTCGCGGTGCCGACGGCCGGGAAGTTGAAGGCCAAGGCGGCCATCCTCGTCGGCATCGGTGAGGCCGCCGACGTCACCGTCGACGGGCTGCGCCGCGCCGCCGCCGCGGTCGCGAAGCGCTCCACCAAGGCCGCGTCGGTCGCGACCACGCTCGCGCAGGCGGGCGACACCGCGGGCCTCGACGCCGGCGACGCTGCGCAGGCCGTCACCGAGGGCTTCGCGCTCGGTGGTTACCAGTACCTCGACTACAAGGGCGACGCCAAGCCGTCGAAGCTCCGCAAGGTCACGCTGCTCGGCGCGACCAGCAGCGGGGTCAAAGACGGCATCGCGCGCGGCAGCGTCGTCGGGGAGGCGGCGGTGTGGGCCCGTGACCTCGTGAACACCCCCGCCAAGGAGAAGTCGCCCGCGGCGATGGCGGCCGCGGCGCAGCGCTACCTGCGCGGCTCCGGCGTGCGCGTGCAGGTGCTCGACCTCGCGCAGATCCGCGCGCAGCGCCTCGGCGGTGTGCTCGGTGTCGGGCAGGGTTCGCAGCAGACGCCCCGGTTCCTGAAGATGACGTACACCCCGTCGCGCGCGCGACCGGCGCTCCGCTCGCGCTGGTGGGCAAGGGCGTGGTGTTCGACTCCGGTGGCCTGTCGATCAAGACGGGCAGCGGCATGGAGACGATGAAGACCGACATGTCGGGCGGTGCCGCGGTGATCGCCGCAATGGGCACGCTGGCCAAGCTCGGTGTGCGCCACAAGGTCAACGCGTACGTGCCGCTGGTGGAGAACATGCCGAGCGGCACCGCGATCCGCCCCGGCGACGTGCTGAAGATCCGCAACGGCAAGACCGTCGAGGTGCTCAACACCGACGCCGAGGGCCGGCTGATCCTCGCCGATGCGCTCTCGCTCGCCTGCGAGGACGGTGCGGCCGCCATCGTCGACCTCGCGACGCTCACTGGTGCGTGCATGGTGGCGCTCGGCGACAAGATCGCCGGCCTGATGGCCAACGACGACCCCTGGCGCGACCAGGTGCAGGCCGCGGCAGACCGCGCCGGTGAGCCGGTGTGGCCGTTGCCCCTGCCGAAGGAGTACCGCAAGCTGCTCGACTCGGAGATCGCCGATCTCAAGAACATCAGCAGCGGCGGGTACGGCGGCGCGCTCACCGCGGGGCTCTTCCTGCAGGAGTTCGTCACGCCCGACATGCCCTGGGCCCACCTCGACATCGCGGGTCCGGCGCGCGCCAACGGCGACGACGGCTACCTCGTCAAGGGCGGCACCGGCTTCGGTGTGCGCACGCTGATCGAGCTCGTCACCAACTTCGACGCGCCGGCCAAGAAGTCAGTCGCCAAGCAGACAGCCGCCACGAAGGCGCCGGCCCGGAAGGCCGCGGCGAAGAAGGTCACGGCCAAGAAGGCGCCGGCCCGGAAGGCCGCGGCCCGGAAGCGCGCCCGCTGATGCGCCGGATCGGGGGGATCCTCACCGCACTCCTGGTGACTGCGGCCTCGGTGGTCGCGGTCGCGCCGGTCGCCCACGCGACACCAGCGGCGACACCGCGTGCGTACCAGGTCGTCACCGTCCACATCAGGGACAACTCCTACACGCCCGACGCGGCCACGATCGCGCCGGGCGCGACGGTGCGGTGGGTCAACGACGGCCGCAACCCGCACACGGTCACGTCGAGCACTGCGGGCCAGTTCGACAGCGGCGTGCTGAAGCCGGGCAAGTCGTTCACCCGCAGCTTTCCGAAGACGGGCACCTACGCCTACTACTGCACGCTGCACGGCACCCCCACGAGCGGCCAGCGCGGTGCGCTCGGCGTGGGCGACGGCCCCGCGCCCGACGCGGTGCAACCCACCGGTTCGGGCGAGCAGACCGCGCCGACGATCAAGGCGAGCGGTCGCACGATCAACGTGCCCGAGGACGCGTCCACGATCCAGGGCGCGGTGAACAAGGCGAAGCCGGGCGACCTCGTGCTCGTCGCGCCAGGTGTGTACAAGGAGGCGGTGAAGGTCACCACCGACGGCATCGTGATCCGCGGGGTCGACCGCAACACCACGATCCTCGACGGTCAGTTCAAGCGGGACAACGGGATCTTCGTCGTCGGCGCGAACGGCGTGGCCGTGGAGAACATGACCGCGCGCAACTACAGGACGAACGGCTTCTTCTGGAACGCGGTGCTCGGGTACCGCGGCTCGTACCTCACCGCGTACCGCAACGGCGACTACGGCATCTACGCATACGACTCGCAGTACGGCCAGTTCGACCACTCGTACGCGTCGGGAAGCCCCGATTCCGGCTTCTACATCGGCCAGTGCAACCCGTGCCATGCGGTGATCTCCGACGTGGTGTCGGAGTACAACCTGCTCGGGTACTCGGGGAGCAACTCGAGCAACGACCTCTCGATCGTGAACTCGCAATGGCTGCACAACCGCAGCGGGATCGTGCCCAACTCGATCGACTCCGAGGAGCTCCCCCCTCAGGGGCACAACACGATCGCCGGCAATCTCGTGGCCGACAACGGCAACGTGAAGGCGGCGCGGTCCACGAGTGACACGTGGGCGCCGGCGTACGGCTTCGGCGTCATCGTGTTCGGTGGCGTGGAAGACGTCGTCACGAAGAACCGGATCTCCGACAGCAAGCGCGTCGGCATCGGCGTCGCCGCCAACCCGGGGCTGCAGGAGAAGGCGTGGCCGGCGACGGGCAACCAGGTGACGGACAACGTGGTCGAGCGCTCCGATCTCGCCGACCTGGGCTCCGTCCTGATCGCGCCGGGCGACGGCAACTGCTTCGGCGGCAACACGTTCTCCACGAGCGCGCCCACCGACATCGAGGCGGTGTTCCCGTGTTCGGGTGCGCCCACCGCCGATCCGTCGGTCGGCGCGCTCGACCTCACGAAGCTGCTCGACGCCTCGGCGCTCCCGAAGGGCCGCACCTACGACAAGACGCCGGTTCCCGGCAAGCAGGCCAACATGCCACGCGCCACGAAGGCGAAGGCCCGCCCTGCGGGCGCGCCGGCTCCCGTCGACCTCGCCACGGTCACGGTGCCCGCCGCGGCGAGCTGAGCCTTCGCGGGGTTCGCTACACGAACAGGTCGGAGGGGAGCTCCACGCCGCGGTCGTGCAGGTCCTCGCAGAGCTTCGGGCGTACCCCGGTGGCGACGAGTCGGCCGTGCTCCACGCCGGGAGCGACCGCGGGCGCGTCGTAGTCGTAGGTGAACACCTCCGAGAGGGTGACGACGTCGCCCTCCATACCCTCGACCGCGCACACCGACGTGATGCGCCGCGAACCGTCGCGCATGCGGGTGATGTGCACGAGGACGTCGAGCGCGGCAGCGGACTGCTCGCGGATGGCGCGCACCGGCAGGTCGAGCCCGGCCATGAGCACCATGGTCTCGACCCGGGAGAGTGCGTCGCGCGGTGCGTTCGCGTGCAGGGTGGTGAGCGAGCCGTCGTGGCCGGTGTTCATCGCCTGCAGCATGTCGAGCGCCTCGGCGCCGCGCACCTCGCCCACGACGATGCGGTCGGGGCGCATGCGCAGGGCGTTGCGTACGAGATCGCGGGCGCGCACCTCGCCTCGTCCCTCGATGTTCGCCGGGCGTCCCTCGAGGCGGATCACGTGACGCTGGTGGAGCCGCAGCTCGGCGGCGTCCTCGATCGTCACGATGCGCTCGCCCTCGGGGATCATCGACGACAGCATGTTGAGCAGCGTGGTCTTGCCCGTGCCGGTGCCGCCGCTGATGAGCATGTTCATCTTGCCGCGCACACAGGCGCCGAGGAACGTCGCCACCTCCGGCGTGATCGAACCGAGTCGGAGCAGGTCGTCGACGGTGAGTGCGTGGGTCGCGAACTTGCGGATGGTGAGCACCGGCCCGTCGAGCGCGAGGGGCGGGATGATCGCATTGACACGCGAACCGTCGGGGAGGCGCGCGTCGACCATCGGCGACGACTCGTCGATTCGGCGGCCGAGCGGTCCCACGATCCGGTCGATGACGCGCAGCACGTGGTCGTCGGAGAGGAAGCGTGCATCGGTGAACTCGAGCCGACCGTTCTTCTCGACGTAGATCCCCTCCATGCCGTTCACCATGATCTCGGTGATCGACGGGTCGGTGAGGAAGCGCTCGATCGGCCCGTAGCCGAGGACCTGGTCGGTGATCGCGGCCACGAGCTCGTCGCGCTCCGAGTCGGAGAGCGGGATGCGCTCCTCCTTGATCACGTCGCCGAGCTCGGTCACCACGAGGCGGTCGAGCTGGTGGGCGCTGAGGGAGGAGTCGAACAGCGCGGGGCCGACGCGGACCATGAGCGCCTCGACCGCCTTGCGCTTGAGCCGGCTCATCGCGTCGTCGGACTCGATGGCGTCGTGGTCGCCGTGGACCATGCTCGCCACGGTCGCGGCGGCGTCGGTCGTGGGGACGTCGTGCTGCTGGAGTCGTTCGCTGAGCTTCACCGGTTCACCTCCGCCAGAACGGACCGCTCGAACGGCCACCGGTGGGCGCCGCGGCCACGGGCGCGAACCGGCTGACGATCTGCTGCATCGCGAGTGAGACCGTCGCGTGCGGGTCGGCGGAGATCACCGGTTCGCCCTGGTTGAGCGACAACGGCACGGCACGCGAGCTCGGGATGGCGACGTCGACCTTGACGCCGAGCGCCTGCTCGACCACGGGGATGGTGAGGCCGGTCTTCGCGTCGGCGCGGTTGAGCACCACGTGCCACTGCTGCTGCGGCTTGCCGATGACGCGCAGCGCGTCGATCTCCTTGCGGGTGCTGCGAATGCTCGGGATGTCGGTGGCCGACAGCAGGATGAGGTCGGTGGCGAACTCCATCGCCGCGAGCGTGTTCTCGTCGAGGCCCGACGGCGTGTCGACGATCACATAGCGGAACGAGTCCGCGAGCAGGCGCACCACCCGCTCGACGTGCGCGGTGGTGAGGTGGTCGGCGTCGGTCGGCGACAGCGGCGCACACAGGGCGAACAAGCCGTCGGGGTGCGACGTGAGGTGCGCCTTGAGGGTGGTTGCGTCGAGCACGTCGAGCGCGCGGGTCGCGTCGCTGAAGGTGAGCTCGGGCATGAGGCCGAGCGCGCTGGCGACGTCGCCGAACTGCAGGTCGAGGTCGAGGATGACGGTGTCGCCGGGGACGGCCTTGGCCAGGCCGAGTGCGAGGTTGCTCGACAGCGTGGTCTTCCCTGCGCCGCCCTTGGGGCAGAGCGTGACGATCACGCGCCGGTCGGAGCCCTCCTCGTCGTCGGCGTTCCCGCGGTTCGCCGCAGTGGCGAACGCGCGCTCGATCGCCTCGTGCAGCTCCGCCGCCGGCGTCTCCGGCGAGATCACGTCACGCGCGCCGGCGCGCAGCGCCGAGCGCAGGAGGCCGGTCGACGGCTTGGCGACGATCAGCACGCTGATGTCGGGCCGCTGCTCGTCGAAGGTGTGCGCCAACTGCAGCGCCTGCTCCTCGGGGAGGCCCGGGCCGAGCGCGACGACCCGCGTGCCGCCGTTCGCCAGCGCCCGCACGCACTCGCGCGGGTCGTCGAGCAGGTCGTCGCGCCAGTAGCGCAGCGGCCCGTCGAGCTCACCGCCGAACGCGTCGCGCACCCGCGCTTCGAACTCGGCGTTCTCCGTGGCCAGCACGAGACCCGTCATGATCCTGCCCCTTCATTCGTGGCATGTGAAGGGCAACGTCGGCGCGGGCCGGGCCTGCCTTGAGGCCTGGATCGGGGATTGTGACCTGCGCTCGGTCGGGCTCAGCGCTGGCGGATGCGGGCCCTCAGGGCGGCGAAGCAGAGCCCGAAGCTGATACAGAAGACGATCAGGAGGGCCAGGGCGGCCTTTCCGAGGTCGCTCCACTCCCAACCGACCAGGGCGAGTGACCGCAGTCCCTCGAGCAGGTAGGTGACGGGGTTCCAGCCGGCCACGGTGTCGAGCCAGCCGCTGAGCTGGTCGCGCGGCACGTACGACGACGTGAGGAACAGGAACGGGAAGAACAGCAGGAAGCTGGAGTTCACCGCCGCGGGGTTGCCGGTCTTGAGTGCGATCGCGTACCCGAAGCCCGCGAAGGTGAGGCTCCACAGCGCGGCGATCAGGATGAACGCCAGTACGCCGAGCACACCCGTCTGGAAGTCGATGCCCAACGCGAACGCGAGACCGAGGATCGGGACGCACAACACCGACGACACCGCGACGTCGGCGACCATGTGGCCCACGAGGATCGCGCTGCGCCGGACCGGGGTGAGCAGCAGGCGGTTGAAGTAGCCGTTCTGCACGTCGACCACGAGCGCCTGCGCGCGCGACACGCCGGTGACGCCGAGCAGCACCGCAGTGGCCATCTCGAAGGACTTGTAGTCGAAGCCCTGGATGTTGTTCTGGGTGAGGTTCTCCAGGGTGCCGATGTTGACCACGAAGAAGAAGAAGGCGATCAGCACCGGCGGGATCACCGCCTCGAGGTCGCGCGGCACCGCGCGCAACGACCGCCCGGCGATGGTGGCGACGTCGCGCAGCGCGCCGGCGGGACGGGCGCGCACGACGGGGCCGATGCGAGTGGGCGCGCCGTTGCCCGCGCCCGGGCGGGCCGAGCCTTCGATGGTGGTCTCGGCGGTCATGCGTACTCCTCCTCGAGCTCGTGCCCGAGCCCGTCGTGGGCGGTGTCGTTGTTCGTGAGGTGGCCGCCGGTGAGCTCGAGGAACACGTCGTCGAGTGTGGGCGTGCGCAGCGTGAGGTCGTGGACGGGGATCTCGGCGTCGTGCAGGGCGATGGCGATCGGGCCGACGCTCGCCGATCCCTCGGCGACGCTCACCGTGAGCTCGTGCCCGTGGCCCTCCACCCCCTCGACGCCGTACACGCCGTCGAGCGCACGCTTCGCGGCGTCGGGGTCGCCACCGATGCGCACGATCACGAGGTCGGTGCCGATGCGCCGCTTGAGCTCGGCGGGAGTGCCCTCGGCGACGAGGCGGCCGGCGTCGACGATGCCGACCCGGTCGGCGAGCTCGTCGGCCTCCTCGAGGTACTGCGTGGTGAGGAGGATGGTCATGCCCAGCTGCTCGTTGAGGCGCCGGACCTCGTCCCACACGCGGGCCCGGCTGAGCGGGTCGAGGCCGGTGGTGGGCTCGTCGAGGAAGAGCACCTCGGGGTTGTGGACCAGCGCGGCGGCGAGGTCGAGGCGTCGCTGCATACCGCCCGAATACGTGCCGATGCGGCGCTCCAGCGCGTCGCCGATGTCGACGAGGCTGCGCAGCTCCGCCAGGCGCTGGTCGACGTCGCGCTTCGACAGGCCGTAGAGGCGGCCCTGCAGGCGGAGCAGTTCCAGGCCGGTCTGCTTCGGGTCGAGGGCGACCTCCTGGAGGGCCACCCCGATGTTGAGGCGGACCTGCTGGGCCTGGGCGGCGATGTCGTACCCGGCGACCGTGGCCTGCCCGCCCGTGGGGGCGAGCAGGGTGCACAGCATCTTCACGGTGGTGGACTTGCCGGCGCCGTTGGGGCCGAGCAGGCCGTAGATCTCGCCGCGCCGGATCTCGAGGTCGAGGGCGTCGACCGCGGTGACGTCGCCGAAGGTGCGGCGCAGCCCGCGGGCCGAGATCGCGGGCGGATCGCCTGACTGGTCGGTGGTGGAGTTCGTCTGCATGGGGGCATCCTGACGGAAAATGCGGCCAGATCCTGGCCGCATGGGAAACTTTGCTGCGAAGGGTTCGACCGATGGTCGCCGCCCGACTCATCGGTCCGCCACCGAATTGCCGCCCGCCGCCGAATTGCCACCGAAACGAGGGGCAGATGCCGGAACACCCCACCGAACGGGCGCTGCAACTGCTGTCGCTGCTGCAGACCCACACGTTCTGGCCCGGCACCGACCTGTGTACCCGCCTCGACGTGAGCCCACGCACGCTGCGGCGCGATGTCGACCGCCTCCGTTCCCTCGGCTACCCGGTCGACGCCACGCCGGGCCCCGCCGGCGGCTACCGCCTCGCGGCCGGGGCGCACCTGCCCCCGCTGCTGGTCGACGACGACGAGGCCGTCGCCATCGCGGTGGGCCTGCGCGCCGCGGCGAGCGAGTCGATCGACGGCATGGAGGACACCGCGCTGCGGGCGCTGGCGAAGCTCGAGCAGGTGCTCCCCGAGCGTCTCCGTCGGCGCGTGCGCGCGGTGCACTCCAACGTGGTGTCGTTGCGCTGGTCGCCCGACGAGGTGGTCGACGGCGACGCGCTCGCCGTGCTCGCGCTCGCGTGCCGTGACCACGAGCAGGTCCGCTTCGAGTACCGGCCGCGCGACGGCGAGTCGGCCGCGCGCCTCGTGGAGCCGCACCAGATGGTGAGCACCGGCCACCGGTGGTACCTCGTCGCGTGGGACACCCGCCGCGACGACTGGCGCACGTTCCGGCTCGATCGCATGGCCGACGTCCGGCTCGCGGGGGTGCGGTTCCCCGTGCGGGCGATCCCGGGCGGCGATGCCGCGGCGTTCGTCGCGTCGTCGATCCGCACCATGCCCCGCCCGTTCGAGGCGGTGCTCGACGTGCGCGGCAGCGCCGACGACGTGCGCGGCGCGCTGCGCCACGACGGCGAGATCGAGGAGCGTGGCCGGGGCCGCGTGCGCGTCCGGATCACCGCCGCGTCGGTCGACTCGCTGTTCGTGGCTGCGTGCTTCCTCGCGACGCGCTTCACCGTGCGCGTGTGCGAACCTGCCGAGCTGCGCGAGCGCGTCGAACTGCTGGCGACGCGCCTGACGACCTGACCGGCGACCTGACTGGCGAGCGCCGGGGCCGGCGACCGCGTGTGATCAGTGGCTGACGGTGCCGTCGACGAGGACGGCGTGCGGCAGGCAGTGCTGGTCGTACTCGGCAATGACGATCTCGCCCGCGTCGGGACCGCACGCCGGGCACTGCGGGTCGCGCCGCACCTTGAAGGCCCGGAACGACTGCTCGAGGGCGTCGTAGGCGAGCAGGCGGCCGATGAGCGGGTCGCCGAGGCCCAGGAGCAGCTTGATCGCCTCGAGCGCCTGGATCGAACCGACGATGCCGGGCAGCACGCCGATCACGCCGGCCTCCGAGCAGCTCGGTGCGAGCTCCGGCGGCGGCGGCTCGGGCAGGAGGCAGCGGTAGCACGGGCCCTCGTAGGGCTTGAACACCGACACCTGGCCCTCGAAGCGGAAGATCGAGCCGTGCACCACGGGGATCTTCTTCAGGAGCGACGCGTCGTTGAGCAGGTAGCGCGTGGGGAAGTTGTCGGTGCCGTCGACGATGACGTCGTAGCCGTCGATGATGTCGAGGACGTTGTCGGCGCCGAGTCGGACGTCGTAGGTGACGACGTCGACGTCGGGGTTGAGCTGGGTGAGCGTCTTCTTCGCGCTGTCGACCTTGCGGTCGCCGATGCGGTCCATGTTGTGGAGGATCTGGCGCTGCAGGTTCGACGCGTCGACGACGTCCATGTCGATGATGCCGAGCGTGCCGACACCCGCGGCTGCGAGGTAGAGACCGGCGGGGGAGCCGAGGCCACCCGCGCCGAGCAGCAGCACGCGGCTCTCGAGCAGCTTCTGCTGGCCGGCCTCGCCGACCTCGGGGAGCAGGATGTGACGGCCGTAGCGGTCGCGCTGCTCCGCGGTGAGGGTCTGCGGCGTGATCCACGGCCGTCCCTCGTTCTTCCAGCGACCGAAGCCGCCGGTCATCGAGACGACGTCGGTGAAACCGAGCGCGCTCAGCGTCTCCGCCGCGAATGCCGAGCGGTTCCCGCCCGCGCAGTACACGACGACCGGCTTGGAGCGGTCGAGGCGGGTCTCCGCCTGCGCCTCGAGGTGGCCGCGCGGGATGAAGACGGAGCCAGGGATGGTCCCCTGGTCGAACTCGTCCTGCTCGCGCACGTCGAGGAAGGTGGCCTCGTGCAGGCGCGCCTCGGCGTCGGCCGGCTCGATCTCGTTGATGTGCTCCTTCGCCTGTCGCAGCAGGTCGCGGTAGCTCGCCATGTCGCTCGTTCCCTCTCCGCACGCGGTTCTGCCCTGCAGGGCACTGCAAGGGATGAAAAGCCTACCGCAGCGGTCGGATATTCCAAAAGGGCGCTAGATCCGGCCCACGAGGCCGGGGAGCGCCGTGCCGAGACGCTCCCGGATCACGAACCGCGCCGCGCTGTCGAACGGGGTGGCCTCCCCGTTGAGCACGGCCAGCACCGCCCCGTTGCGGAGAGCGATCTCGGGGAGCGCCGCCGCCGGGTAGACCCCGAGCGAGGTGCCCACGGCCAGGAACACGTCGGCGCGGGACGCTGCCTGCTGCGCCCGGCCGAGGTCGGCGGCCACGAGGTTCTCACCGAAGGAGATCGTGGCCGACTTGAGCATCCCGCCGCACTCGAGGCAGGTGGGGTCCTCCTCGCCGGCGCGCACGCGGTCGAGGGTCTCCTCCATCGGCCCGCGCCACCCACACGACAGGCACTTCGCGCCGTGCACGGTGCCGTGGATCTCGATCATGATCGCCGGCGACGACCCGGCGGCCTGGTGGAGGCCGTCGACGTTCTGGGTGACGAGCGTGTGCAGGTTGGCCTTCCGCTCGAGGTCGGCGAGGGCGCGGTGCCCGGCGTTGGGCGCCTGCCCCTGGAACATGTCGCCTGCGGCGCGGTTGCGCCACACGGTGCGACGGTGTTCGGCGTCGGCCACGTAGTGCTGCAGCGTCGCCGTGCGCTCGGCCTTCGGGTCCTTCGTCCAGAGGCCCTGCGGACCGCGGAAGTCGGGGATGCCCGACTCGGTGGAGATACCCGCGCCGGTGAGCACCACGATCTGCCGCGCCTCACGCAGGAGCGCGGCGAGGTCGTCGAGGGGCCCGGCGGTGTCGGTGCTCGGCTCCGTCACCCCCGAGAGGCTACGCGGCAGGTGCGACGCGGCAGGTGCGACGCGGCTGGTGCGACGCGGCAGGTGCGACGCGGCTGGTGCGACGGGTCCCTCAGGTGCCGGCCGGCTGGAACAGCTCCACGAGGTTGCCCGACGGGTCGATCGCGAGCACCTGCGCGCCGCCGGGCCCGCGCACGACGTCGTTGCGGAAGCGGACGCCGGCCGCGGTCAGGCGCGCGACTTCGGCGTCGAGGTCGTCGACCACGAGATGGATGCGGTTCCAACCTCCGGCCCGGGGCTGTTCACCGTCACTCATCGCGCGTCCGGCGGAACTCAGCGGCCCGCTCAGGAGCAGGCGCAGCGCGCCGCGCCGCACGTCGCAGAACGCAGGTGACGCGTCGGTGAGCACCTCGAAGCCGAAGTGGCCGGTGTAGAAGTCGATCGACTCGCCGACGTCGTCGACGAGATAGCGCACACTGACGAGCTCTTCGGTCATCTCGAGATCCTGCCCGGATCCTCGCCGCGTTGCACGCGCGCCAGTTCGTCGCGCGCGGACGCGTGTCGTGTCCTCCGCCTCGGCCACGACGCGTCGCTGTTCCTCCACTTCGCGTACGGCATCGGCGAGCGCGTCGCGCGCGCCGGTGAGCGCGTCCTCGGCATGGCTGAGCGCGTCGCGTGCGAGTGCGACCCGGCGCTCGTCGACGAGCGGTTTGCGGGCGCCGGCTTTGCGTCGAGACGCCGTCGCGCGTGGCGATTCCTGCACCTCGAGCACGTCGAACGCCGACGCGGCGCGTTCGGTGGACACGAGACGCCCGCGTGCGAGCGCTCCCGCGATCGCGTCGTCGAGCGCCGCGGCCTCGAGCGTCTCCTGCGCCGGGGCGCGGACGCGTTCGGGATTCCCCGGTTGCGCCGCGGCCTGCTCGACCACGAGGTCGACCAACTCGTGTTGCCGGTCGCGGTGGCGGCGCATGACCTCGCGCAACTCCGCACTGCCCTGTTCCTGTGCCCGCCGCAGCTCGCGACTTGCGTCGAGATACGAACGCACGGCCTCGGCCTCGTTCCGCGCCACGCGGTTGAGCGCCCAGGTCGCGAGCGTCGGCCGCTTGAGGGATTTCACCGCCGCTGCGGCGTCGGTGGCGCCGTCGGCCTGCAACTTCCTGACGGTGGCGTTGCGCGTGGCCACGAAGTCCTCGGGCAGCGCGTCGAACAACGTGTCGAGCAGATCTTCGTGTTCGTCGGGTACGGAAGGCACGCGCCGACGGTACCGGTGGCGTGGACGCGGGTGGCGCGTCCCGGGGGAGAGGACGCGCCACCCGCAGACTCTTGGCTGCAGATCTCCGGCCGCTACGACGCGGCGAGCGCGGTGACGTGGTCGAGCGCTTCGCGGTGGCGCTGGTACGCCCAGTACGCGCTCTCGTGACACAGCGCCGGGTGGAAGCCCATGGAGTGCAGGACGCGCTCGACGTGGTCGGCATCGTCGCCCTGCTCGAGCAGCGTGAACGCGACCCGCCGGGAGCGGCGGCGGGCTGCGGCGAGCGGCGCCTCGTCGCCCCGCGGCTCGGCCCACTCTGCGTGCTGGGCCTGCACGTCGGCGGGGAGCCGGCGCAGGTGCCGGGCCGGCACGGGCGGGATGGTGCGGCGCACCGCGATCAGGTCCGACATCGGGTCCTCGCAGGCGAGGTCGAACTGCACCAGGCGGCGCAGCGTGCGCACGATCGGCGAGCTCGCGCCGTCGCGCTGGCCGACGCCCAGCGCGTGCGAGGTGTCGGCGACGGTCAGCTCGAGGCCCTCCGGGGTGCGGTCGAAGCGGTCGGCGAGGTGGCGCAGGAGCAGCACCGCGGTAGGACCGAGGGTGGGCAACCAGAACGTCTCGACGTACCGGGAGCGGGGGTCGTGGCCGAGGACGTCGACGACGGGGTCGTGCCAGGGCTTGACGGTGATGGAGACGGGCATGGGCTTCCTCCGCGGACGGGACGCACTCGGGAGAGCGGCGGTCGGTGGGGAAGCGCTGGGTGCCCCGTCGGGCACCTCCGAACGGATGCGACGGAGCGGGCATCGAGAGCGATGACTCACCCGTCGCGCAGGATGAGACGCAGGACGACGCACTCTGTCACAGCTTCAGGGGCGGCATCCGCTGACGGCGACGATCGTGATGGTGGTCACGTCGGGGCGGGTCGTCGTCGGAGCCGTCGTCGTCGACGCCAGCACGTCGGAGCACCTGGGCTCGATCGCTCGTTGCCGTGCCGTCGAGGAGCCGGAGACCGTCACGTCCTCCGGGAGGACGACGTCCTTGTCGCTTCTGCACCCGGCGAGACCCAGACACGCCCCCACCAGCAACGCGATGGTCAGGAGCCTGCGCATCGCCCGGCGCGCCTACCCGGTGAAGCGCGGCGGGAGCACGATCGCGAGGGGCGCGGTCGTCGGGTCGGGCTCGGGCGGGCTCGGCGGCTCGGGCGGTACTGCCGACGCCAGCTCAACGGCACCGATGTCGCAGAAGCCGCCGGCAGCCTCGGGCCGGGCCTCGCCACGCTGATCGGTGGTGATGGCGGCACCGGCGTCGCACGCGGCGGTCGGGATTCGATCGAGCAGTGGGCTGCTGCCGGCCGGGAGCAGCGTCTCGGTCGGGCCACCGTTGTCGGCCAACGTCCCGAGTTGCGGGCTGGCGCCGTCCTCGACGTCGCCGGTACCGGTGAAGCCACAGGCCGACGTGTCGCTGTAGTTGTAACCCTGCGAGGTGGTCGCGCCGGTGACCACGCAGTTGGCGCCGCCCCCGAGGGGGTTGGTCACGACGGTGCCGAATGCGCTCAGGTTGCCGACCGCGCTCAGGTTCGCCGAGCCGGCGCCGACGGCGGTGTTGCCGTCGACCGTCACGTAGTTCAGCACCATCGCGAACGGCACTGACGACGCGTTGGCGGAGATGCCGCCGCCGGTGTTGCCGGTGAAGGTGGAGTTGGTGGCGAACACGGGCTGGAGGCCGCTCACACCTCCGCCGCCACCCGACCCGGAGGTGTTGCCACTGAACGTGGAGCCGAGGATGGTGACCGTCTTGCCGGTGCCACTGCCGTCACGGAAATATCCAGCGCCGCCCCAGGCCGAGTTGTCGCTGACGGTCGAGTCCGTGATGAGGGTGTCGCCGCCCTGGGCGAGGATGCCGCCACCGGTGGCGCCCGTCGTTGCCGCGCCGCTGTTCCCCGACACGGTGGAGTCGGTCATCGTGAAGTCGCCGCTGCCGATCCGCAGGCCCGCGCCGCTGACGGCGGTGTTGCTCGTGATCGCGGTGTTGGTGAGCGTCAGTGCCGTGCCGGCCGCGTAGACGCCGGCGCCCGTGGACGACGTGGTGCCCGTGAGGTGGTTGTCGGTGATGGTGGTGTTCGTGATGGTGGTGATCGCGGAGGTGTAGACACCCGCGCCCTTCGCGGTGGCGTTGGTACTCGAGTTGCCGGTGATCAGCGAGTTGCTGATCGTCAGCGTGTCGGTGAGCTGGCTGTTGGCGTCGATGCCGGCGCCGAAGGTGATGTCGCCGTTCCCGCCGGTGATCGTCGCCGAGTCGAGTGTGAGCGAGCCCTGGGTGGCCAGCACCCGGCTGTCGGCGCACGTCTGCACGATGGTGGCGCCGTTGCCGTTGATCGTGAGCGGGGTGCTGCCGTGGCTGAGCGTGCCGCCCCCGGCGCAGGTGAGGGTGTAGGTGCCACCCGGGCTGAGGTCGACGGTGTCGCCCCCGGCGTTCGTGGCCGCCACGATCGCGGCCCGCAGGGAGCCGGCGGCGCCGTCGACGGCGGGATCGGGGCTGGGTGTGAAGGTCGCGGCGTTCGCGGGAGAAGCGATGGAGAACAGCCCGGCGGCGACGAGTGCCCCGACCACGACCGAAGCGAGCGTTCTGGCACGAATCGACGACATGCGGCGGCATCGTAGCGCCGGTGTGCCCGACGCCGACTCACCGGGCGCCGTCCGTTTCGGGTCAGGCCCCGACGGGGGTCGCCGCCTTGGCCGGCGCGGGGGTCGGCGCCGGGGCATCGGGAGCGCGCTTGCGTGGGCGGACGCTGCGAACGGGCAGGTCGCCGAAGGCGGCGGCGGGCTGCGGACGGCCGAACAGGTAGCCCTGGCCCACGTCCACGCCCTGGGCGCGCACGAGCCGGAGCTGCTCGCGGGTCTCGATGCCCTCGGCCACCGTCTTGAGCTTCAGCGCGCGGGCCAGGCCGGCGACCGCCTCCACGATCGCGCCGCTCCCGTCGTCGTCGCCGACCCGGTCGACGAAGGTGCGGTCGATCTTCAGCGCCTCGACGGGCAACTGCTGCAGGTACGCGAGCGACGAGTAGCCGGAGCCGAAGTCGTCGACCGACAGGTGCACGCCGAGGCCGCGCAACGCGGTGAGCGCGCCGACGGCCGACTCGGCGTCGCGCATCAGCGTGCTCTCGGTGATCTCCAACCAGATCGCGTCGGGTGCCACGCCGGTCTCGTGCAGCACGCGCGCCACTTCGCCGGGCAGGCTGGGTTCGAGCAGCTGACGCGGCGACAGGTTCACGCTCATGGTGAGGTGCGCGTTCTCGGGGGATGCCTGCTGCCAGCGCACGAGCTGGCGGCACGCCTCCTCGAGTGCCCACGAACCGAGCGGCACGATGAGGCCGGTCTCCTCGGCGAGGGGCACGAACTCCATGGGCGACACGAGCCCGCGTTCGGGGTGCTCCCAGCGGATCAGCGCCTCGAAGCCGGTCAACACGCCGGTCGAGAGCTGCACCATCGGTTGGTAGAACATGCGCATCTCGCCGCGCTCGATCGCACGGTGCAGCTCGTTGCCGACGCGCAGGTTGGTGACCGCGCTGTGGTGCGCGTGCGTGTCGAACAACTCGGCCCGGTCGCGGCCCATGTCCTTCGCCCGGTACATCGCGGCGTCGGCGTTGCGCAGCAGTGTCTCGGGCGTGTCCGTGGGCCCGCCCGACATGGCGATGCCGATGCTCGTGGTCACGAACACCTCGCCCTCCATGAGCACGACCGGGCGCGCCAGCTCGCGGGCGACGCGCTCGGCGAACAGCTCCACCGTCTCCGCGCTGGTCACGTTGCGGCAGAGGATCGTGAACTCGTCGCCACCGAAGCGGCCGACGACGTCGTCGGGGCCCATGAGCCGCGCCAGTCGGTCCGCGACCGCCACGAGCAGCCGGTCGCCGGCGGAGTGGCCGAGGCTGTCGTTGACCACCTTGAAGCGGTCGAGGTCGAGGAACAGCACCGCGACCTTCTGGTCCTGGCGCGTCGCGGCGTTGAGCTCGCGCGTGAGGCGATCGAGGAAGCGCGTGCGGTTGGGAAGACCGGTGAGCGGGTCGTGGGCCGCCTGGTGGGCCAGGGCCTCACCGTTGGCACGGCGCTCGGTGATGTCCTCGGTCTGGCACACGAGGTAGAGCGGCTCGCCCACGAGGTCGCGTACCAGCGACGCGCTCAGCGACACCCACACCGGGTGGCCGTCGTGGTGGACGTAGCGCAATTCCAGCTGACAGCTCGCGGTGCGCCCGGCGAGCAGGCGCGACACCGCGTCGCGGCACTCGGAACGGTCGTCCTCGTGGATGAGGTCGAGGATGGTCGACGCGAGCAGCTCCGACTCGCCCCGCCCCACGATCTGCACGAGCGCGCGGTTCACGCGGAACATGCGACCGTCGATCGCGGCGAGCGACATGCCGATCGGCGCGTGCTCGAACGCGCTGCGGAACCGCTCCTGCGCCTCGCGCAGCTCGATCTCCGCGCGCCGGCGTTCGGTGAGGTCACGCGCGCTGATGACGATGCCCTGCACCGTCGGGTCGTCGAGCAGGTTCGTGCCGACGGCTTCGATGATCCGCCACGAGCCGTCCGCGTGTGCGAGGCGCACCTCGAGCCGATCGACGTCCTTGCCCTGACGTGCGAGCTCGAACCGCTGCACCGCGCGCTGACCGGTCGTCGGCGTGGATCAGGTCGAACATCGACGTGCCCACGAGCGGGTCCGCCTCGAGCCCGAGTGTGCGTTCGGTCGCGGGGCTCGCGTAGACGATCTGCCCGTTGGCGTCGACGATCGCCATGATGTCGGTGGAGTCGCGCACCATGGCCCGGAAGCGCGCCTCGTTGCGCTGGAGCATGTCGTTGACCTGCTCGACCGTGCGGGCGGCCCGGCGACCCACGATCCGCATCGACAACAGCGCGACGGCGATCGCCCCGATCAGGGTGAGGAGCAGCACCACGGCGCCGACGTCGGCCATGGTGACTCTTTCGACTGTTCGACCCCTGGATCTTGAGCGATCCGGGCAACTCGCCCACGAGAACGCGGGCCGTCGGGTGACCCGGTGGGCGGGTCAGCGGGCGTTGCGGAGGAACGCCTCGACCACGAGCCGGGCCGCGGCCGCGGGGGTGAGCACCCCGGCGCCCACTTCGTGCTCGAGCCGCTCGGCCAGGCCGGCGACGTCGGTGTCGGCGTGGAGGGCCTCCAGCAACGATCCGGTGACCTCCGACCACATCCACGCCCGGTTCTGCTCGGCCCGGAGGGCCGGCAGTTCGCCGGCGAGGGCCGCGCCGAACTCCGTGACCGCCTGCCACACCTCAGCGACTCCGGTGCCGGTGAGGGCGGAGCAGGTGAGTGCCCGGGGAGACCACGAACGGGTGCGCGGGCGGATCAGGTGCAGGGCCGCCGAGTAGTCGGACGCGGTGCCCATGGCGGTGGCGAGCAGATCGCCGTCGGCTTTGTTGACCACCACGAGATCGGCCAGTTCCATGATCCCGCGTTTGATCCCCTGGAGCTCGTCGCCGCCGCCGGGCGACACCAGCACCATGAAGAGGTCGACCATAGCGGCGACGTCGACTTCGGACTGCCCCACGCCCACCGTCTCGACCAGCACGACGTCGAAGCCCGCGGCCTCGCAGAGCAACATCGCCTCGCGGTGCGGCGCGCCACGCCGCCGAGCGCGCCGGCCGTGGGCGACGGGCGCACGAAGGCACGGGGCGAGCGCACCAGCTGTTCCATGCGCGTCTTGTCGCCGAGGATCGAGCCGCCGGTGCGGGCGCTCGACGGGTCGACCGCGAGCACCGCGACGCGGTGACCCAACTCGACGACGTGCATGCCGAACGCCTCGATGAACGTGGACTTGCCCGCGCCGGGCGAACCCGAGATGCCGACGCGCACGGCCTGGCCGCTGTGCGGCAGGACCTCGGCGAGCAGCTCCTCGGCATCGGAGCGGTGGTCGGCGCGCGTCGACTCGACGAGCGTGATCGCCCGCGCGAGCGTGCGCCGGTCGCCGTCGACGAGTTGGCGCGCGAGCTCCGACACCAGGGTGGCCTCCGACCGCGCTGCCGGCGCCGGCGCCGTCAGGCCCGCCGCAGCAGGCCGACGATCTCGCGGGCCGCGGCGGGGATGTTGGTGCCGGGACCGAAGATCGCGGCGACCCCCGCGTCGCGCAGCTAGTCGTAGTCCTGCGCCGGGATCACGCCACCGACGACCACGAGGATGTCGTCGCCCCCCTGCTTGCGCAGCTGGGCGATCAGCTCGGGCACGAGGGTCTTGTGGCCGGCGGCCTGGCTCGACACGCCGACGACGTGGACGTCGTTCTCGATCGCGTCGCGTGCGGCCTCCTCCGGCGTCTGGAAGAGCGGGCCGACGTCGACGTCGAAGCCGAGGTCGGCGAACGCGGTGGCGATCACCTTCGCGCCGCGGTCGTGGCCGTCCTGGCCCATCTTCGCCACGAGGATGCGCGGCCGGCGGCCGGCCTCGGCGGCGAACTCCTCGACCTCGGCCTGCACCTGTGCGAAGTCCTCGTCGCCTTCGTAGGCCGCGCCGTACACGCCCGCGATGCTACGGATCGTGGCGCGGTGGCGGGTGAACACCCGCTCCATGGCGTCGCTGATCTCGCCGATGGTGGCGCGGGCCCGGGTGGCCTCGATCGAGAGGGCGAGCAGGTTGCCGTTGCCGCGGGCGCCCTCGCTCGAGCGCCTGCAGGGCAGCCTGGCAGCGGGCTTCGTCGCGGTTGGCCTTGAGTGCGGCGAGGCGGGCGAGCTGCGACTCGCGCACCGAGGCGTTGTCGACGTCGCGCACCTCGACCTGGCCTTCCTCGGCCAGGCGGTACTTGTTCACCCCGACGATCACCTCGTCGCCGCGGTCGACGGCGGCCTGCCGGCGCGCCGCGGCCTCCTCGATGCGCAGCTTCGGCATGCCCGACTCGACCGCCTTGGTCATGCCGCCGAGCGCCTCGACCTCTTCGATGAGCTTCCACGCCTCGTTGGCCAGGCTGTCGGTGAGCGCTTCGACGTAGTAGCTGCCGCCGAGCGGGTCGACCACGTGGGTCACGCCCGACTCCTCGGCGATGATCAGCTGCGTGTTGCGGGCGATGCGCGCGGAGAAGTCGGTGGGCAGCGCGATCGCTTCGTCGAACGAGTTGGTGTGCAGGCTCTGCGTGCCGCCGAGCACCGCGGCCAGCGCCTCGATCGTGGTGCGCACGACGTTGTTGTACGGGTCCTGCTCGGTGAGCGAGACACCCGACGTCTGGCAGTGCGTGCGCAGCATCAGCGAGCCGGGCTTCTTCGGCTCGAACTGCGAGATCACGCGCGACCACAGCAGACGAGCGGCGCGCAGCTTGGCGACCTCCATGAAGAAGTTCATGCCGATGGCGAAGAAGAAGGAGAGCCGCCCCGCGAAGGCATCGATGTCGAGACCGCGGGCCGAACGCGTAGCGCACGTACTCGAGGCCGTCGGCGATCGTGAACGCGAGCTCCTGCACTGCGGTCGCGCCCGCCTCCTGCATGTGGTAGCCGGAGATGGAGATCGAGTTGAACTTCGGCATCCGCTCGGCCGTGTACTCGATGATGTCGGAGACGATCCGCATGCTCGGCTCGGGCGGGTAGATGTAGGTGTTGCGGACCATGAACTCCTTGAGGATGTCGTTCTGGATGGTCCCGGCCAGCAGCGACTCGTCGACGCCCTGCTCCTCGGCGGCGACCACGTAGCCCGCGAGGATCGGCAGCACCGCGCCGTTCATGGTCATGGAGACGGTCATCTTGTCGAGGGGGATGCCGTCGAACAGCACCTTCATGTCCTCGACGGAGTCGATGGCCACGCCCGCCTTGCCGACGTCGCCGACCACGCGGGGGTGGTCGCTGTCGTAGCCGCGGTGGGTGGCGAGGTCGAAGGCGACCGAGAGGCCCATCTGGCCGGCGGCCAGGTTGGCCCGGTAGAAGGCGTTCGACTCCTCGGCGGTGGAGAACCCGGCGTACTGGCGGATCGTCCACGGGCGGTTGGCGTACATCGTGGCCCGCACGCCGCGGAGGAACGGGTCGAACCCGGGGAGCGTGTCGACCGCCTCGAGGCCCTCGAGATCGTCCGCGGTGTAGAGCGGCTTGACCGGGATGCCCTCCGGGGTCACCCAGGTGAGGGACGACGGGTCGCCCTTGAGCTCCTTGGTGGCGAGCTCCTGCCATTCGGACGGTGTCGGACGCTGCTGGTCACCCATGCGGCAAAGGGTACGGCGGTGGGCGCGCCCTGGCGAAGTTGAGGCGGGCGAAGTTGAGCGGTCAGCTGGCCCGCTGCGACCGGCCGTCGCGCTCGGCCCGGGCCCGCTCCTGCTCGGCGGCGACGCGCTCGAGCGCCTCGCGGGCGGCCGCCACGCCGGAGCGGCCGACCTTGCGGGTGCGGGCGTCGAGGTGGAGCTCGCCGGGCCAGCGGGCGGCACGACGGGCGCTGCCCGTGCTGCGGGCGCTTCCCGCGCGCCCGGCGCGCCCGGAAGCCTGCGTGGTGACGCGTGCCGTCGCCCGGGCCCGGCGGGGGGCGGGGGTGGTCTCGGGGGGGTCGAGGAGGCGCAGTTGCGTGGTCACATCAAGATCATCCCCGGGGGGTGTGACGTTTATTTCCGATCGGCCAGACGGCTCTACAGATTCGGGCAAATCCGGCCGATTCACGATCTCGGAGGCGGAAGAACGGGCAGCTGGGGAGGTGCGAACCATGCGGGGACGTCCCGGAACATTCCGACACTCGTCGCGTAGTGGTGGCGCACCCGCCGACGTTCCCGCCGACGAGCAGTTCCCCGTGGGCGTGGCCGTCCCCGTCCCCACCGCCGACCCGGACGAGGTGCCCGCCTCGTCGGCCGCGACGGCCCCCGCGCCGAAGGCCCTCCTGTGGGGCATCGGCGCCACCCTCAGCGTCCTCGCGCTGGTCTACATGGTGTGGATCGCGCTGCACGGCGAGGGTGCGCCGCACCAGACGGAGTTCGTGTCCGACCTCGCGCCCATCCCCATGGCTGCCGCCGCCGCCGGGCTCGCGTGGTGGGCCGCGCACGATCGCCGCGCCGCTCGGCGACGTCGGTCCGCCTGGCGCTGGATCGCGTTCGGTTGTGTGAGCTGGTTGCTCGCGGAGTCGATGTGGTTCTTCCTCGAGGTGGTGCAGGGCATCAGCCCCTTCCCCTCGCCGGCCGACGCCTTCTACCTCGGCTTCTACGTGATGGTGTTCGTCGGGCTCCTGAAACTGCCCGCGCGGCGCGAGGCCGGCGCGGAGCGCGTGGCTCTCGGACTCGACCTCGCGACCGTCTCCGTCGTCACCTTCATGTTCCTCTGGTACCTCGTCGCGCTGCCCACGATCCACGGCACCAACCGGATCGACCTGTCGACGGTGCTCGCGCTCGCCTACCCGCTCGCCGACATGATCCTCGTGCTCGGCATCGCACGCGTGCTCCTGCGGCGGCGTTCGGGCACCGACAACCGGACGGTCCTCTGGTTCCTCGTGCTCGGGGCCGGCGTCCTGCTGCTGGCCGACGTCTCGTACGCACGGCTCGATCTCGCCGAGTCGTACGCGGCCGGCGCGCTCCCCGACGGTCTGTGGGTCGTCGCACTGCTGCTCCTCGCGCTGGCCGCCCTCGCCCAGCTCGGCCTCGAGCCGCCGAACGTGTCGTTCACCGGGCGTGAGCACAGCTACACGAGCGTCAGCAAGATCCCGTACCTCGCGATGGTGCTGGGCCTCGGACTGGTGCTCTACGTGACATCAACGGCGGCGGCGGGCCCGCTCGCGATACTCGTGCTCTCGGCGCTCGCCCTCACCGTCCTCGTCGTCGTGCGCCAGCTCACGGTGCTGCACGACAACGACCGCCTGGCGGGCGAGCTCGACCGTCTCGCGAACACCGACCCCCTCACCCAGCTCGCGAACCGTCGTCACTTCTTCGAGGTCGCGCAGCAGATGCTCGATCGCACCCCGCACGCACCGTCGGCCGCCGTGATGGTCGACGTCGACCACTTCAAGGACATCAACGACGGCTACGGCCACGCCGTCGGCGATCGCGTGATCCGTGAGGTCGCGCGGCGGTGCACCGATGTCGTGCGCCCCACCGATCTCCTCGCGCGCTACGGCGGAGACGAGCTGGTCGCGGTCTTCGTGGGCGCACAGCCCGACGAGGTCGCGCGTGTCGCAGCGCGATTGCGTGAACACGTGTCGGCAACGCCGGTGGACACGCCCGCGGGGCCGGTCCACGTGACCCTGAGCATCGGCGTCGGTGCGGCGCCGAAGGGTGCGTCGCTCGACGAGCTGCTGCGCGCGGCCGATCTCGCGCTCTACCGGGCCAAGTCCGGCGGGCGCAACGCCGTCGCCGGCCGCCTGGTGGGCGCGGAGCTGCCCGCGCCGGCGGCGAAGCCGTCCTGACGACCGCCCCGGCCGAATCTGCCGGCCGGACGGCGACGGGGCGCCCGTACACTTGACCGATGCAGCGTGCGGTCACCTACCTCGACCACGCCGCCACCACGCCGATGCGCGAGGAGGCCGTGGCGGCGATGACCCCGTTCCTCGCGGGCACCTACGGCAACCCGTCGGGTGGCCACGCGATCGCGCGCGCGGCGAAGACCGCGCTCGAAGAGGCCCGCGAGGAGATCGCTGCGCTCCTCGGCGCCGCCCCGGCCGAGTTGGTGTTCACCGCGGGTGGCACCGAAGCCGACAACCTCGCGGTGAAGGGCGCGGCGCGCGCCGCTCGCGCCGCGGGTCACGGCGACGGCATCGTCACCACCGCCTTCGAGCACAAGGGGGTGCTCGCCTCGGCGCACCGGCTCGAAACCGAGGGCTTCCGCGTCGCCGAAGTGGGCGTCGGGCGCGACGGCATCGTGTCGCTCGACGGACTGGCGGCCGCGCTCGACGAGCGCACCATCGTCGTGTCGGTCATGCTCGTGAACAACGAGGTCGGCACGGTCCAGCCGCTCGACGAGATCGCCGCGCTCGTGCGCGAGCGCGCACCGCGCGCCGTCTTGCACACGGACGCGGTGCAGGCGGTGCCCTGGCTCGACGTCGCGGCCGCACGCGGCCGCGTTCGATCTCGTCGCGATCTCGGCCCACAAGTTCGGGGGCCCCAAGGGATCCGGAGCCCTCGTCGTGCGCAACGGTGTCACCCTCGAACCGCTCGTGGAGGGTGGCGGACAAGAGCGCGGCCTGCGTTCGGGCACGTCGAACGTGGCGGGCGCCGCGGCCACCGCGGCTGCGCTGCGCGTCACGTGCGCGCGGCGTGACGACGACGTCGTTCGCGTCGGCCGGCTGCGCGACCGCCTCGCCGACGCGCCTGCTGCGCGATGTGCCCGGCACCGTCGAGAACGGCGACCGGGCCCTGAAGGTGGCGGGGAACGCGCACGTCCGCTTCGACGGCGTGGAGTCCGAGGCGCTGCTCGTCGCCCTCGACGTCGAGGGCCTGTGCGCGGCGGCGGGGTCCTCGTGCGCGTCGGGCGCGACCGAGCCGTCGTACGTGCTCACCGCGATGGGCCTCTCGCTGCCCGAGGCGGCCGCGTCGGTGCGTCTGAGCCTCGGCTTCTCGTCCACCGACGCCGACGTCGACCGCGCGCTCGACGTGATCCCGCGCGCCGTCGCGCGGCTGCGCGGCGCTGCCGTCCCGGCCTGACATGGGCTCCGACATGGGCTCCGACGTGCCGGTCGACGTGCCGGCCTCCCGCGTGCTGGTGGCCATGAGCGGTGGTGTCGACTCGTCGGTGGCCGCCGCGCTGCTCCTCGAACAGGGACACGACGTCACCGGGGTCACGCTGAAGCTCTGGGGCGGCGAGTCCGACTCCGGATGCTGCAGCGTCTCCGACGTCGAGGATGCCCGCCGCGTCGCCGCGCAGCTCGGCATCCCGCACTACGTGTTCAACTTCGCCGACGACTTCGACGCCCAGGTGGTGGAGACCTACGTGCGCGGTTACGAGCAGGGCACCACGCCGAATCCGTGCGTGGAGTGCAACCGCTCGATCAAGTTCGGCCGCCTGCTGGCGCGCGCCGAGGCGCTCGGCTTCGACGCGCTCGCCACCGGTCACCACGCGCGTGCTGTCACCGGTGCCGACGGCACCCGTCGCCTCCTGCGCGGGGCCGACGCGGCGAAGGACCAGTCGTACGTGCTCTACATGCTCGGCGCGCATGAGCTCGCGCGCACGATGCTGCCGGTCGGCGACCTCACGAAGGCGCAGGTGCGCGACCACGCCGCGCGGCTCGGGCTGCGCACGGCGACGAAGGCCGAGAGCATGGACGTGTGCTTCATCACGCGTGGCGGGCGCGAGTCGTTCCTCGCGGCGCGCACGGAGTTGCGGCCGGGCCCGGTCGTCGACACGACGGGCGCCGCAGTCGGCGAGCACGCCGGGGTGGCGATGCTCACGATCGGTCAGCGCCGCGGCCTCGGGGTCGCGACGGGGGAGCGGCGCTACGTCGTCGACGTGGATGCGCCCACCGCGACCGTCACCATCGGCACGAAGGACGACCTCCTGCGCGACGAGCTGCCGCTGCGCGACCTGCGCTTCGTGCACGGTCACCCCGGCGACCGCCCGCTCTCGGTGCAGGTGAGCGCCCACGGTCGTCCGCTCGCCGGTGCGCTCGTCGGCGACGTCGTGCGGCTCGCACAGCGTCACCCGCGCGTTGCTCCGGGTCAGGTCGTCGCGCTCTACGCAGGCGACGAACTGGTGGGCGGCGGCATCGCCCGCTGAGGGCGATGCCCGGGAGAGGCGGCATCGCCCGCTCGGGCGGTGCCCATCGGCGCGAAGGGTTTCAGACGCGGACGGGGAGGTGACGCTCCGCCGCGAGGCGCAGCAACTCCGCGTGCCGTACGACGGCGACGCAGATCTCGTCGGCGTGCACCGTCTCCGCTCCGCGGCGGCCCGGCGTGGTGCGGATGAGGTCGGCGGTCGAGTCGAAGCGCACCGCGATCGAACCCGCGGTCGCGCCGAGGCGCAGGTCGACCGCGCCCTCGGGGGCCGCGCCCGCGGTGACCGGCGCCATCCACCGCAGGTGCTCGCGCAGGAAGAGATGGGGGTCGGAGAGGGTGAACGGGTCCACGACGACGAAGCCCGCAGGCACCAGCACCGCCCACCGGCCCGCGAGTCCGAGCAGCGAACGGGCGAGCAGATACACGATCGGCACCGCCACGACCACCGCGACGATGCCCCAGACGGCCTCACCGTCGGCGAGCAGGAGCGGGCCGGCGACGAACGACGCGGCCACGAGCAGGCGGGCGAGCGGCAACGGACCGAGGAACAGCGCGGGAGGGGTGCGCAGCGGGTAGCGCGTCTCGTCGCCGTACGACGCGGCGTTGGCCGCGGCGATCGCGATGTCGTGCGCTGAGCTGAGCACCGCGCACACGAGGGTCGCAACGACACCGACGGCGGCGGCCACGGTCGAGGGCGCTCCGCCGATCGCGGCGAGCACGGCGGCGACGACGAAGGCGGGCGCGATCACGCGCAGCGCGGCGAGCGTGTCGGGACGCGGCGCGAGCGTGGCGAGGAGCCCGACGCCCCACGCGAGCCACAGGAGCACCTCGGCCACAACACGTGTCGCGTCGGACCAGTCGCGCACGGCGGCCGACGCCGCGGGGCCGGCGGTCAGCGGCAGTGTGACCCACGCGACGCGCAGCAACCAGAGAGGGAGGGGACGGGCCAGTGCACAGATCCGTTCATGAGCGCGCTCCGTTTCCGGGGCGCGGAGAGGGCGTCCGTATAGTACGGCGGTATGACGCAGATCCTCCGAGCGCCGGTGCTGACGCCGGGTCTCGCGACGGGGATCGGCAGCCTCCCGCACACTGACCCGGTCGAGGCCGCCGCGGTCGTGCTGCGGCTCCTCCCCGATCTGCCCGCCGCACCGCAGCTCCCCGAGCGCGATCCCCGCGAAGGCATGATCGCCCAGTGGATCGGTGCCCTGCCCGAGATCGCCGTCGCGCCCGACGGCACCTCCACGCTCCTCGGCCGTTCCGACGCGGCGCCCGAGTGCCGGTTCGACCCCGAAGCGCACGCAGGCCTGCTCGCCTTCCTCGATGCCGTCGCGGCCGCGGCACTCGGTGGCGGCGCGTGCCCCTCACGGATCAAGGTGCAGCTGACCGGCCCGCTCACCCTCGGCAGCGCGCTCGAGGCGCTCGGCATGCCCACGGTGCGCGCCTTCCGCCGAGCCGCGGTGCTGTGCCGGGCCTGGGCGGGAGCGCTGGAGCAGTTCGTCGCGCAGCGCCTGCCCGGCACGAGCGTGGTGGTGTTCCTCGACGAGCCCGCGCTCGTGCGCTGGCGCCGCGGCGACGCCACCCTCGACCGCGACTCCGCCATCGACATCCTGTCCGGCGCGCTCGCCGCGGTGGAGGGCACCACCGGCCTGCACGTGTGCGGCGACGGCGACCTCGGCCTCGCGATCGAGGCCGGCCCGCAGGTGCTCGGCGTCGAGGTCCGCGACGACCTCGCCGACCACGCGCTGCCGCTCTCCCGCTTCCTCGACGGCGAGGGGTGGATCGCCTGGGGCGCGGTGCCGACCGATCGTCCCGTCGGCGAGTCGCCCGATCCGCACTGGCGTCGTCTCGCCGACATGTGGTGCGAACTGTCGCGCCGGGGCTGCGACCCGGTGGTGCTGCGCACCCGCGGACTGGTCACCCCCGCCTGCGGGCTCGCGGGCTACGGTGCCTCGCAGGCCGAGCGGGTGCTCGGCATCGCGCACGAGCTGGCGGGCCGGGTGCACGACCAGGCCGTCGCCGCGCGGATCACGCTGGGAGCCTGATGAACACGACGCCGTACCGCTACTGCGGGGTGTGTGGCGACCCGCTCGCCCCCGGAGCCACCATCTGCGGCAACTGCGGCGCACCCGTCGAGGCCGGCGCCGCGGGCGGAGCCGGTGCGGGCGGTACGACGGGCGAGTACCCGCCCACCGGACCCGTCCCCGCTCCCGGGCCGGCGCCCGACAGCACGATGGCGATGCCCGCGGCGGCGGCAGCCGGCGGTGCCGCGGCCGGTGCCGCGGCAGGCGGCGCGGGCGGACCCGGCGCCCCGGCCGGCCCCGGCGGTCCCGCGGGACCGCCCCCGCCGACGACGGCGGCATGTCCACGGGCATGCGCTGGCTCATCGGCGGTCTCGTGGCCCTCGCCGTGGTGCTCATCGCGGTGATCGCGGTGCTCGCACTCTCGGGCGGCGACGACAACGGCGGCGACAAGACCACCACCACGTCGTCGAGTACCACCACGTCGTCGACCACCACGTCGTCCACGACGACGACGGCCCCGACCACCACGACGGCGCCGCCCACCACGACGACGACCGCGCCGCCGACGACCACGACGACGGCGCCGCCCACCACGACGACGACCGCGCCGGCAACCACCACCACGACCTGACAACCGGTCACTGTCACACGTCGTCGGTAGCGTGGGGCCATGGCCCCCTCGCCGAGTGAGCGCGCCGCCGAGCTGAGCGACGCAGATCCGTCACCACCGCGACCGCTACTACCACCACGACGATCCCGAGATCTCCGACGCCGAGTTCGACGCGCTCGTGCGCGAGCTCGAGGAGCTCGTCGAGGCCGACCCGTCGCTCGACGCCGCCGACACCGCGCTCGCCGAGGTCGGCGCACCGCCGTCGGCCACCTTCGCCCCGGTACAGCACGTCGTGCCCATGCTGTCGCTCGACAACGCCTTCGACCGCGACGAGCTCACGGCCTGGTACGCGCGTATCGAGAAGACGATCACCGATCCGGTCACCTTCGTGGGCGAACCCAAGCTCGACGGTCTCGCCATCTCGCTGCTCTACGAGGACGGCCGCTTCGTGCGCGGCGCCACCCGCGGCGACGGCCAGACCGGTGAGGACGTCACGCCGAACGTCGCCACCATCGCGGCGATCCCCGCGCGGCTCTCCGGCGCGCGACATCCCCGCGCGGCTCGAGGTGCGCGGCGAGATCTTCATGCCCCACTCGTCGTTCGAGGAGCTGAACCGCCGCCAGGGCGAAGCGGGCGACCGCCTGTTCGCGAACCCGCGCAACGCGGCGGCGGGCAGCCTCCGCCAGAAGGATCCGCGCGTCACCGCGTCACGCGACCTCGCGTTCGACGCGTACCAGCTCGGTGTCCTCGACGGCGGCCCGCGGCTGGGCTCGCACTCCGAGACCCTCACGTGGATCGCGGAGCTCGGCCTCCCGGTGAACGACCACATCGAACAACTCGCCGATCTCGACGCCGTGTTCTCGTTCTGCGAGCGCACGATGGAGCACCGCCACTCGTTCGGCTACGAGATCGACGGCGCGGTGGTGAAGGTCGACGACCTCGCGCAACGCACCGAGCTGGGGTTCACGAGCAAGGCGCCGCGCTGGGCGATCGCGTTCAAGTTCCCGCCCGAGGAGAAGACCACCCGGCTGCTCGGGATCCACGTGAGCATCGGCCGCACCGGCCGCGCCACGCCGTTCGCGCAGCTCGAACCGGTCTTCGTCGGCGGTTCCACGGTGGCGATGGCCACGCTGCACAACCAGGACGACGTCGCCCGCAAAGACGTGCGCGTCGGCGACACCGTCGTCGTGCGCAAGGCCGGCGACGTCATCCCCGAGGTCGTCGGTCCGGTCTTGGCGAAGCGCAAGAAGGGCGCGCGCAAGTGGGTGTTCCCGAAGGACTGCCCGGTGTGCGGCCAACCGCTCGTGCGGCCCGAGGGTGCGGCCGACACGCGCTGCGTGAACGTCGACTGCCCCGCGCGGCGCGTGCAACAGATCGTGTTCTTCGCCGGTCGTTCGGCGATGGACATCGAGGGGCTCGGCGAGGAGCGCGTCCTGCAATTCGTCGAGGCCCACTTGCTGGCCGATGCCGCGGACGTGTTCGGCCTCACCGTCGAGCAGCTCCTGCCGCTCGAGCGCATGGCGCAGAAGTCGGCACAGCAGCTCGTGGCCGCCATCGACGCGGCGCGCACCCGCCCGCTCAACCGCCTGCTCGTCGGCCTCGGCATCCGCCACGTCGGTCCCACCGCGTCGATCGCCCTCGCGCGCGAGCTCGGCAGCCTCGACGCGATCGCGGCGGCGTCGGCCGAGGAGCTCGCTGCGGTGCCGAGCGTCGGCGGGGTCATCGCCGAGAGCGTGCAGCAGTTCTTCGCCGACGAGCGCAACCGCGCGCTCGTGGAGAAGCTGCGCGCTGCGGGCGTGAACTTCCAGGGTCCGGAGAAAGCCGTGGTGCCGGAGGGCGAGGCCACGTTGGCCGGGCTCACCTTCGTGCTCACCGGCACCCTCCCCGACCTCACCCGCGACGACGCGCAGGCCGCGATCGAGGCGCGCGGCGGCAAGGTCACGAGCAGCGTCTCCAAGAAGACGAGCTACGTGGTGGCGGGCGCCAGCCCGGGCTCCAAGCTCGCCAAGGCCGAGACACTCGGCGTGACGATCCTCGACCAGGACGCCCTGCAGAGACTCTTGGAGTCCGGGCCCGGCCCGGCGGATGGTCAGGAGCCGGAGGCTCCCGGCCAGTAGGCGCCGACCACCGCTCGCGACGTAGCCTCTCGCCCGACCGAGAGGAGAGCCTCCATGGTGGACAAGTCGGTGATCGGACAGAGGTCCGAGCCCTACGAGATGGTGGTGGAGCGCGGGAAGATCCGCGAGTTCGCCCGAGCGACGATGTCGCGCAACCCGGACTACTTCGACGACCCGTTTGCAGTGTCGCCGCCCACGTTCCTGATGACCAGCGCGTTCTGGGCGACCGGGGGCAACCCCATGGCGAGCCTGGACATCGACCTCACCCGCCTGCTGCACGGCGGCCAGGAGTTCACGTTCTACGGTCCCCCGCCCCGCGCCGGCACGAAGCTGACGGCCACGGGCGTGGTCAAGGACATCTACGAGAAGGAAGGCAAGCGTGGCGGCACGATGACCTTCATCGAGATGGCCACCGAGTTCTCCGACGAGAGCGGCAAGGTCGTCGCCGAGTCGAAGAACGTGCTGATCATCACGGGCAAGGCGCCCACGGAGGACAAGTGATGGCGACCTGGGACGAACTTTCGGAGGGCACCGAGCGTGAGCCGGTGCAGATCGGGCCGCTCACCCGCACCGACTTCGTGCGGTACCAGGGTGCGTCGGGCGACTTCAACCCGATCCACCACGACGAGGACTTCGCCAAGGGCGCCGGCTTCCCGAGCGTCTTCTCGGTGGGGATGCTCCAGGCGGGCATCCTCGGCACCTACGCCACCGACTGGCTCGGTGCGGCGAACATCCGCAACTTCAACGTGCAGTTCCGCGAGCAGGTGTGGCCGGGTGACCACCTCGTGTGCACCGGCAAGGTCGCGCGCCGCTACGAGGACGGCGGCGAGCGCAAGGTCGATGTCGACCTGCTCGTCACACGCGTCGAGTCTGGTGGCGCGGCGATCAAGGGCAGCGCCACTTTCGTCGTTTCTTGATCGGCGTCGTTTCTTGATCGGCGTGGTCGCCTGATCGGGCACCAACTGCCAAGCTGTGGGTGATGCGCGCACAGCAGCTCTGGTCCCCCGCTCCTGCGAGCACCGGACCGCTCCATCTCGTCGACCTCCCCGAGCCCGTTCCCGGGCCCGGGGAGGTTCGCGTCCGTGTCACTGCGTGCGGCTGTTGTCGCACCGACCTGCACGTGGTCGAGGGCGATCTCGAGCTCACGCACCTGCCCGTGGTGCCGGGGCACCAGGCGGTCGGCCGGGTCGACGCCCTCGGGCCGGGTTGCACCCTGCTGGCGGTCGGCGACCGCGTCGGCGTGCCGTGGCTCCACCAGACCTGCGGCGAGTGCACGTTCTGCCTTCGCGGTGAGGAGAACCTCTGCGAGCGCGCCCGGTTCACCGGGTGGACGGTGGACGGCGGTTACGCCGAGGCGATGACCGTGCCCGAGGCGTTCGCAGTGCGTCTGCCCGCAGCGATGGGCGACCTCGAAGCCGCGCCGCTGCTGTGTGCGGGCGTGATCGGCTACCGCGCGCTGCGGCGCGCAGAAGTGCAACCGGGGGAGCGCGTCGCGCTCATGGGCTTCGGTGCGTCGGCCCACCTCGCGCTGCAGGTGCTGCGCCACTGGGGGTGTGAAGCCGTCGTGCTCACGCGTGGGGAGCGCCATCGCGAGCTCGCCGCGCGAGATGGGCGCCGCCTGGGTCGGACACGCGAGCGAGGTACCGCCGGCGTCGTGCGACCGCGCGGTCGTGTTCGCGCCCGCAGGTGAGTTGGTGCCCGTCGCGTTGCAGGTGGTGCGACCCGGGGGCACGGTGAGCCTCGCCGGGATCCACATGAGCACCATCCCCGCGTTCGACTACGCGCTGCTCTGGCGCGAGCGCAGCCTGCGCTCGGTGGCGAACATGACGCGTCAGGACGCGCAGGTGTTCATGGACCTGTGCGCGGAGGCGCGGATCCGCACCGAGTTCGAGACGTACCCCCTCGATGCCGCCAACGACGCGCTCCTCGCGATCGAGGAGGACCGCGTGCGCGGCGCCGCCGTGCTCGCGATCAGCTGAGCGAGCGCGCGATCAGGCTCCGGCGCGGAAGGTCCAGCCGAAGCTGGACGGCTTGGCCGGACGGTCCTGCAGGCGACCCGGCCAGTACAACACCTCGACCGTGTTGTCACCGGCACGGAAGCGCGAGATCTCCTTGCCCGGCCCGGGCCGGAAGGTCACCTGCTGCAGGGCGACGACCCGCTCGAGCTGGTCCTCGGGGATCTCCACGCCGTCGACGACGAGCACGCCGCTCAGGTCGTCGCGCAGGTCGACGGTGATGGTGTCGACCAGTCCGGTGAGCTCACCGCGCCCAGGTGTGATCGACTCGATCTCGTTCGGCAGGGGCTTCAAGCCCTTCTCGGTGGTGTCGGTGTTGGCGAACATCACGATGGCGAGGTTCACCATCACCAACACCGCGCCGAGCACGATCGCGACGCCGCCACGGGTGCTTCACCAGGCGCGGCTTCGGCGCCGGCTGCGGACCACCCGATGCTGCGGGGCCGGTCGGTGAACCGGTGATGGTGGGGGCGTCGGGCACGGTCCGAGGGTACCCGCCGAGTGCCACGATTCCGCCTCGCGCCGCCGGTACCGTGGCCCGATGGCGAGCAGTGGTGTCGGTGACCTCACCGGCCGCGTCCTCGCCGGTCGCTATCGCCTGCTCGCCCCGATCGGCGCGGGCGCGTCCGGTCGGGTCTATGTGGCCGACGACGTAAGGCTGCGTCGCCGCGTCGCGGTCAAGGTGCTGCACCTGGCGCTCGCGGAGGACGCGGGCTTCCTGCGCCGCTTCCGGGCGGAAGCCCAGGTGGCCGCCAGCCTGAACCACCCGAACGTGATGGCGGTGTACGACTGGGGCGAGGACGACGTGCCGTTCATGGTGCTCGAATTGCTCACCGGTGGCAGCCTGCGCTCGATGCTCGACGCCGGCACGCGCCTGAGCCCGGCGCAGGCCGCGCACGTCGGTCGTCAGGTCACCAGCGCGTTGGAGTACTCCCACGCCCGGGGTCTGGTGCACCGCGACATCAAGCCCGCGAACCTGCTGTTCGACGAGCACGGCATCCTGCGCGTCGCCGACTTCGGCCTCGCCCGCGCGCTGGCCGAGGCGAGCTGGACCGAACCGGCCGGCACGGTGGTGGGCACCGCCCGTTACGCGGCCCCCGAGCAGGCCACCGGCCGGGCGCTCGACGGCCGCGGCGACCTCTACTCCCTCGCGGTCGTGTTGGTGGAGTCGGTCACCGGCACGGTCCCGGGCATGGCCGACACCGCGATCGGCACGCTCGCGCAGCGCACCCACACGTCGTTGGTGGCGCCGCTGACGCTCGGCCGGCTCGGGCCGGTGGTCGAGCGCGCCGGGCGCGCCGAACCCGACGACCGCTACCCGGACGCCGCCACGATGCGGGCCGCGCTCGCCGACGCCGGCCGCGCGCTGCCGCCACCACAGCCGTTGGTGCTCGCCGGCCTCTCGGGCGAGATCTCCACCGTCGACCCCACCCAGATCGGCCGGTCGTCGCACCTGTTCGACCAGGACGCACCCGCGCCCGAGCCGGTGCCCGAGGTGGTGGTGCCCCGCAAGCGCGAGCGCACGCCCGGCTCGTTCCGTTGGGTCGGCGCGGTCGTCGCCGCGGTCGTGGTGCTCGCCCTCCTCGCCGCCGGGGTCGCGGTCGCGGCCACGGGGAACGGCGGCACGGTCACGGTGCCGTCGCTCGTGGGGCTGAGCACCAAGAGCGCCACCGACCGCGCCGCGGCCGCGGGGCTCTCGCTGAAGATCACCCTGCGCAACAGCGACGACCCCAAGGACGTCGTGATCGCGCAACATCCCGCGCCGGGCACGTTCGCGAGCGACGGTGACGAGATCGAGCTCGTCGTGTCGCGCGGACCGCCGCCGGTCGCGGTGCCCGACGTCGCGGGCAAGACACCGGAGGAGGCCACGGCGGCGCTGCAGGCGGCCGGCTTCCTCGTCGCGCAGGAGACGCCCTACGACGAGACCGTGCCGGCGGGCCAGGTGATCGGCACCGACCCGAAGGCGGGCACCGGCACGCCGCGCGACTCCACCGTGAAGCTCCTCGTGAGCAACGGCCCCGCGCCGGTGACCGTCCCCGACGTCTCGAAGCAGACCTACGACCAGGCCGCGGCCACGCTCACCGGCCTCGGGTTCACCGTGGTGCGCGCCGACGTGTTCGACGCCACCGTCCCGAAGGACCAGGTGGTCGGCACCGACCCGGCCTCCGGCACCCCGGCGCCCAAGGGCTCGCAGGTCACGGTCAACGTGAGCAAGGGTCCTGAGCTGGTCCTCGTGCCCAACCTCGTGGGCAAGTCGCTCGACGCCGCCACCGCGCAGCTGCAGGGCCTCGGCTTCCAGGTCGACACCCAGAGCTACCTGCCGGGGCGCGTGGTGCGGGCCACCGACCCGGCGGCCGGCACCCAGGCCCAGAAGGGCTCGAAGGTCACGCTCTTCTTCTGAGCCTCCCGAGATCCACGCGTGACACGATCGGCGTTGCGTCGTCGTGTCCGGGGACGGGAGCGAGAGGGCGCTCCCGCAGTGTGCTCGGAGGACTCGATGCGGCGACCCCCGCACGGTGGCACCACCCGGCCCGGCCTGTGCCGGCCCACCAACGGCTACGGCCGACCCGCGCGGCCCGGGCCGGTGCCGGGACGCGACGTCCGCCTGCTCGGCCAGCCGGCGAGCGCGGCGGTGCCGTCTACTCCGTGATCGCGGAGAGCCGCCTGCGGCGCTCCGCTACTCCGTGATCGCGGAGAGCTCCTCGGCGAGGCCGGGCGCGCCGGGGCCCGCGCCCGCGGCCTGCGCGGCCATCAACTTCGTGAGGTCGCCCTGGACCTTCACCCGGCCCTCCATGAACGCCTGCATCCCCGCCGCGGGGTTGCCGCTCACGAAGATGTCGCGGGCGGTCGTGTAATCGGTGGTGAGCGTGAGGTGGGCGTCGTCGGCGTGTCCGAGACCCCACGCGGCGGCGCCGTCCTTCGCGCCCACGTGCAGGAGGCGGTCGGCGCCGAACGGCGTCTCCGTCACCACGAGGTTCATGAGCAGGTCGGCGTGTGCCGGGATCTCCACGTCGCGCTCGGCGATGATGCGCTGCACGGCGTCGAACCAATCGTCGGACAGGAACGGGTAGGTGGCCACGGAGCGGCATCGTAGCCAAGCTCCGGCCCCTCCTAGACTCGCCGCCATGTCCCAGCTCACGCGCGCCGACGTCGAGCACGTGGCGCGTCTCGCCCGCCTCGCCCTCACCGACGAGGAGCTCGATCACTTCACGGAGCAGCTCGCCGTGATCCTCGGGCACGCCGACCAGATCGCCGCCCTCGACACCGCCGACGTGCCGCCCACCGCGCACCCGTTTCCGCTGGTGAACGTGCTCCGGCCCGACGTCGCCCGTCCCGGCATCGACCGCGACGAAGTGCTGGCGATGGCCCCCGCAGCCGAGGACCACCGCTTCCGCGTCCCCCGCATCCTCGACGCCCCATGAGCGGAGCGGGTGTGAGCCGGGTCTCCCGGCGAACAGCGGAGCGTGGCCCGAGCGGCCCGATGCGCAGCATCGAGAGCGGGAAAGCATGAGCGACATGGGAGCACTGGAACTGGCCGCCGCGGTCCGCCGCGGCGAGCGCACCGCGACCGACGTCGTCGAGGAACACCTCGCGGTCATCGACGCGCGCGACGGTGAGCTCAACGCGTGCAACCTCGTCACCGCCAATGCAGCCCGCGAAGCCGCGGCCGCGGTCGACGCCGCGGTGGCGCGCGGGGAGGATCCCGGCCCGCTCGCCGGGGTGCCGATCGCGCTGAAGGACAACCTCTGCACGCGCGGTGTACCCACCACCTGCTCGTCGAAGATCCTCGACGGGTGGCGCCCGCCGTACACCGCAACCGTCGTCGAGCGCGTGCTCGCGGCCGGTGCGGTGCCGGTGGCGAAGACCAACCTCGACGAGTTCGCGATGGGATCGTCCACCGAGAACTCGGCGTTCGGCCCCACCCGCAACCCGCGCGACCCGTCGCGCGTGCCTGGCGGTTCGAGCGGCGGCTCGGCCGCGGCCGTCGCCGCGGGGTACGCGCCGCTCTCGCTCGGCTCCGACACCGGCGGCTCCATCCGCCAGCCCGCCGCACTCTGCGGCGTGGTCGGGGTGAAGCCCACCTACGGCCTCGTGTCGCGGTACGGCCTCATCGCGTTCGCGAGCTCGCTCGACCAGATCGGCCCGTTCGCCAACTCGGTCACCGACGCCGCGCTCCTCCTCGACGTCATCGCCGGCCCCGACACCGCCGACTCCACGTCGATCCGCGCCGAGCACGAGGCGATCCTGCCGCACCTCGACCGCGGGGTCGCGGGGCTGCGCGTCGGCATCATCGACGAGCTCGCGTCCGGCGAGGGCTTCCAGCCCGAGGTGCTCGCGTCGCTGCATCAGGCGGCGACCGCGCTCGAAGCGGCGGGCGCGTCGGTCGATCACGTGAGCGTGCCCAGCGCGGAGTTCGGCCTCTCGGCGTACTACGTGATCGCTCCGGCCGAGGCGTCGTCGAACCTCTCCCGGTACGACGGTGTGCGCTACGGCCTGCGCGTCGACGGCGAGGACGTCGCGATCATGAACGCCAACACGCGCGGCACCGGCTTCGGCCCCGAGGTGAAGCGTCGCATCATGCTCGGCACCTACGCACTGTCGGCGGGCTACTACGACGCCTATTACGGCCAGGCGCAGCGCGTGCGCACGCTGATCATCCGCGACTTCGCCCGCGCCTACGAGCAGTTCGACGTGCTACTGTCGCCGACGTCCCCGACGGTCGCGTTCGAGTTGGGTGCGAAGTCGTCGGACCCGCTCGCGATGTACCTGTCCGACGTGTGCACCATCCCCACGAACCTGGCGGGCCACCCAGCGATGAGCGTGCCGTTCGGCACCGGCGAGGCCGGCTTGCCGATCGGTGTGCAGGTGCTCGCGCCGGCGCTCGGTGAGGGCGTCATGTTCCGCACCGCCCGCGTCCTCGAGACCGCTCGCGGCAACGAGGAGGCGGCTCCGTGAGCGACGTCGTGACCGACACGCAATGGGAGGCGGTGATCGGGCTCGAGGTGCACTGCGAGCTGTCCACCGCCACGAAGATGTTCTGCTCGTGCCCCAACGAGTTCGGCGCGGATCCCAACACCAACGTGTGCCCGGTGTGCCTCGGCCTGCCCGGCTCGCTGCCGGTGCTCAACGAGAAGGCGGTGGAGTACGCGCTGCGCTTCGCCGAGGCGGTCAACCTCCACGTGCCCGAGCAGTCCACCTTCTCGCGGAAGAACTACTTCTACCCCGACATGCCGAAGGACTACCAGGTCTCCCAGTTCGACGAGCCCATCACCATCGACGGCTGGATCGACATCGACGGCGCGCGCATCGGCATCGAACGCGCGCACCTCGAGGAGGACACCGGCAAATCGACCCATGTGGGCGGCGGCGGGCGCATCCACGAGGCCACCCACTCGCTCGTCGACTACAACCGCGCCGGCGTGCCGCTCATGGAGATCGTGAGCCGCCCCGACATCCGCTCGGCCGAGCAGGCGCGCGCGTACGCGTCGGAACTGCGCGCGGTGCTGCTCGCGATCGGCGTGTCCGACGTGAAGATGGAGGAGGGCTCCATGCGCGTCGACGCGAACGTGTCGGTGCGCCACGTCGGCGACACGGAACTCGGCACCAAGGTCGAGATCAAGAACATGAACTCGCTGCGATCGCTCGGGCGTGCGATCGAGTCGGAGATCGAGCGTCAGATCGCGGTGCTCGAGATCGGCGACTCGCTGGTGCAGGAGACGCGGCACTGGGACGAAGCCGACGGGCGCACGCACTCGATGCGCTCCAAGGAGGGTTCGTCCGACTACCGCTACTTCCCCGAGCCCGACCTCGTGCCCGTCGCGCCCACCACGGAGATGCGTGAGGCGGTACTGGCCGCGATGCCCGAGCTGCCCGCGGCGCGCCGCGAGCGACTGCAGGGCGAGTGGGGGATCTCCGACCACGACGCGCGCACCCTGCTCACCAGCGAGGGTCTCGCCGATTACGCCGAGGCCGCGGTCGCGGCACTGGGCACTGCGGGAGCCGGGGGCACGCCCAAGGACATCGTGAACTGGTGCCTGGGCGAGGTGCAGGCGCACCTCAACGAGACCGGCCTCTCGCCCGCGGTGCTGCCGCTCGCGCCCGACGGGCTCGCCGAGCTGGTGGGGATCGTCGCCGACGGCACCATCTCCAAGAAGCAGGCCAAGGATGTGCTCGCCGAGTGCCTGAGCGAGCCGAAGCGCCCGAGGCAGGTGGTGGAGGAGCGCGGCCTCGTGCAGGTCAGCGACACCGGCGAGCTCGGTGCGGCGATCGACGCGCTGCTCGCGGCCAACCCCGACGACGTCGCGGCCTACCGCGCCGGCGACGACAAGGCGCGCAAGAAGAAGCGCGGCTTCTTCATGGGCGAGCTGATGAAGGCCACGAAGGGCCAGGCGAACCCGCAGGTCCTCAACCAGCTGCTCGACGAGAAGCTGCAGGGCTGATCGTCGTCGGCAGCCATTCCACGATTCGCCGGACCATGTCGGCGCGAACGGCGGGAACCTGCGCGAGGCCGTGACCACCGTTCGGGTACCAGTGCGTCTGCACGTCGGCGCCTGCGGCCCGCAGCGCGTCGGCCAGGTGCTCGGCCTGGGTGATCGGCACGAGCGGATCGTCCTCGCCGTGGAGCAGCAGCACCGGTGCGCGAACGCCCGACGCCGCGCTCGACGACGTTCACCTCGTCGGGCAGGTTGCCCCACGCGGTCGTGCCCTCGACCATCCCGCTGATCGACACCACCGGGTCGCGCGCGCCGTCGGCCGCCCGCAGCATCGCGATCCCGCCGCCGCGGCTGAAGCCGACCAATGAGAGTGATTGCGGGTCGCCAAGGGCGGCACGAGCGCCGAGCACCAACGCATCCAGGTCGGCGACCGCGGCATCGCTCACGCCCTTGAAATCGGGCGCGTCCGGGCAGGCGACGCCCGCTTCTCCGGCGCCGGTCGCACCCTCGGTGCGGAACCAGCAACCGACCGCGACGTCGTAGCCCTCGGCGGCGAGCTCGCGCGCGAACTGCGGGTAATCGGTGTTGAGGCCCTCGGTGCCGGTGACGAGGAGGATCGCCGGGCGGTCGCGCCCCGCGCCGCCCGGTGCACGGATCACCCCGACCGGCGTGGAACTCCCGCCCGGCAACGGCACGGTGTGCCACGTGAAGTCGGGCGCCGGCACGTTTGCCGGCGCCGCGGTGTCGACGATCTGGGGGGCGGGGCCGATCGCCGACGCGAGCACCATCCACGCGCCGAGCGCGACAGATGCGACGACCACGACGGCGAGCAGGACCTTGTGCACCCGGACAGTGTGGTCCGTGGCCGGCGGCACGGACGCGCGTCAGGCGAACGGCGACCAAGCCGTCGGCGAGTTCGCGAGCCATCGGAGCATGTCGCGGCGGCTGACCGGCGCGTTCGCCGTCCAGCCGCTCGGGAGCCAGCCCTCACCCCGCAACTCGGCTGCGGCCGGGGCGGAGTGCGCGAGCGGGTCCTGGGCGAGCGCGCAGCGGGTGGCCTCGGGATCGAGGCCGAACAGTGATGCGGCGTTGAGACCCAGCACCTTGCGCTTCACCTCGTCGGTGAGCTCGGGATAGCCGAAGCGATCCTGGAACTCCGCGCCCAGGGCGAAGGCCCGGAACGCCATGAGCTGGGGCTGCGGACCTCCGTACCAGATCGCGTCGGTGCCCCACAGCACACGATCGGCCCCCACCCGGGTGAGGAGTTTGCCGAGCACGTGCGCGGCCTCGTCGGGTCGGCTCAACAACTGTCGCCACACGGAGCCGAGATCCGCCCACACGTTGCTGTTCGGCGGCACGCCGTGACGGTCGAGGGCCTGGAGGAGCGTGTCGATGCCCACTGAGGCTCCCGGGTCGTAGGGGCCCTCGGTGTGGTTCGAGTCCCACGCGCCGTGGAACACCACGAAGTCCATGTCGGGGAACAGCCGCGACACCGCGACGATGTCGTCGGGCCCGTTGTGCGCCGCGTCGAAGTTCACGAGGGGAAGGCCCTTGTGTGCGAAGAACGCACGAACACCGAGGTCGTGCGCGTGCTGCACCACGGGGAGGCCGATGGTGGGGTCGTCGAGCGCCCAGCCGCGCCCGTCGGGTCCCCACGCCGTGTACACCTTGAAGCCGGCGACGTGGCCGCCCGCGACATTGGCGCTCATCTCGTCGAGGCGGGCTCCGAGGTCTCCCACGTTCGGCGCGATCACGTTGTGGACGAGCACGCGGGACGCGCCGCCCGTCGTGAGCTCGGCGGCGAGCTGCTGCGTCGCCACGGCCTCGGGGAACGGGATGGGTGCATCGTCGGGACCGCTGTTGGGGACGTCGGACAACAGGGCGACGGTCGTGTCGCTCGTCAGGAACACGTCATGCAGGTACGCCGCACGGTTGGCGCACTCGAGGGGGTTCGCTGCCTGGCAGTCGGGCGGCAGCATCCCCGACACGAGCTGCACCGTGTCCGGCGCGTGCTGCGTCCACGGGCCATCGGGCACCACGTGGTGCGTGTGCATGTCGAATACGAACTCGCCCGTGCCGGTGAGGGCCTGCTCACACTCGGGCACGTCTGCCGGCGGCGGCACGGTGAACCCGTTCCCCGAGGTCGGCGTCCGCGGCGCACTCCTCGCGGTCGGCAGCTCCGTCGGAGGAGGAGCAGCCGACGAGCCCGTACACGCTCAGTGCCGCAGCGATGCCGCCCGCCGTCGTGAGGAAGCGACGCCTTTCGATGCCCGCGCTCGCGGCCGCGCGCGCCGATTCGTCGAGCACCGCGTCGCGCAGGCGCAGCTCGTGGGCCGTCGGGCGTCGCGGCACGAACTCGCCGTTCGCGACCGGCCCCGGATCGAGCGGGAGCCGGGGTGTGCCCTCCGGCTCGTGGCGATCCCGTCGCGCCATGTCGCACCCCCCCGGTCGTGCGCCGCGCCGAGGCTCCGCCGCAGCACGGCAGTTCAGTCCATCGGCACCTTGCGGACGATGCGGCCGTCGATGCGCTCGAAGATCTCGTCGAGGCTGTGCCCGGTGATGGTGAGGCCGTGGTTGCGCTGGCCCACCACGGCACGCGACGGGTCGGGCGCCCGCCGCACCAGCTCGGCGACCGCCTCGGCCAGCTCCACGGTGCCGCACGGGTAGTTGATCTCGGTGGCGACCGTGCCCTCGATCCACCCGTGCACGTGCAGGATCGCGCCCACCTCGGGATGCTCCCGGTAGATGATCCAGTGCTCGATCGCGTCGACCGACACCCGTCGGGGCTCCACGCCCTTCGGCACGCTGATCCGCATCGCATCGTGCTCGGGGTCGTAGCCGTTGACCAGCAGGATGTCGCGGCCGATCTCGTGCAATGCCGACTTGTCGACGCCGCTCGCGCTCATCCAGTACTGCGGCGTGGGCTCATCCTCGGGCATGCCACCCGGGAACACTCGCCGCGCGCTCGACGTTGCCGTAGCTCAGACCGCCGATGCCGTAGAGCAGCTTCACGTGCCGCAGGTCGCGCGGTTCGAGGATCTCCTCGATCGGGAAGGCGGCGGGCAGGAGGTCGAGCGCGTCGAGGCGCCTGCCCGCGCTCGTGATCTGGCGGGTGCTCTCGTCGCCGGCCCAGAGCTCCTCGGGGAGGTCGTCGGTGAACTCGTTGCCGATCACCAACCGCGACGACGCGAGCGGCTCGATGCGCGCGAACACGCCCTTGAAGAACGTGGGGTCGTCGCCGCCGTTGGTGTCGATCGTGTAGGTGCCCTGCTCGAGCGTGACGAACTGCGCGACCGCCCCATCGAGGTCGCCGTCGAGGTGGCCGTCGCGCTCGCTGCGGTGGTCGTGCTGGTCGGCGTCCGGGCTCACCATCACGCAGAGGTTGGCGAGCCCGCGCACGAGCAGCGGGTACCCGGTGCGCAACATGTCGCCGGGGGTGGCGTAGAATTCCGCGAGCGCGACCACGAACGTGGGCGCGTTCTTGCGCCGGTACGGGCGGGCGTGCTCCGGGTCGACGAAGTGGAGGACGACGGCGACCTCGGGGCCCGGCGTGGCGACCTCGGTGTAGCCGTGCTCGAGCATCACGGCGCGCAGGCCCTCGGCGAGCCAGCGCAGGCGCGCTCCCGTGGGCTCTCCGCTCCACGCGAACGTGCGCGGGATCACGGAGTTCGCCGCCGCGACGCCGATTGCGGTGGTCTGGCCCATTCGTCCTCCTCCGGGCGTACCCGGCGCGACTGCCCCCCGGCCGTGCGTGAGCCCGCAGGTTAGGCCACTGCGATCGCGCGCACCCCGGACATGCCCGCGGCGACGAGGTTCCACTCGTCATGATCTGCCGGGGACGCCCAGACGTTGCCTCGGCCGTCGGCGAGCGCGACCTGCTTCGCGTTGGCCGCGAGACACCCGGTGTCGACGTTGCCGTCGAGCCACTCGGGGAGACCGCCGGCGACCTTCACCGCAGGCCCACCCGCGACGGGCGCGCGATACAGCGCGCCGCGCCTGGTGAACGGTCCGTCGGACACGCTCACGAGCACGTCGGCATCCACGAACACGACGGCGCGGGCGTACGACGCGTGCATGCCGGCGGTCGAGGCGCGCCACGTGGCGCCGCCGTCGGTGCTGCGACACAGCCCGACCGACGCCGCGGCGACGACGATCGCGGGGTCGGTGGGGTGCGCGAGGACCTGGTGCACGTCGTCGTCGACCGCGATGGTGGGCTGCCACGTGGCGCCGCCGTCGGTGGAGCGTGGGATCCCGCCGACGTGCACGTTGGCGAGGATCGCGCCGGCGTCGGCGGTCGCGGTCATCGACCGCACGCACAGCGGGCTGCCGACCGGGTGCCACTCGTCGCGCCGGGGCGCGTCGTCGAAGCCGGTGAGCGGCGTGAACCCGCCGTCGTGGAGCCGCAGCACCCGGGCGTCGGCGGTGCCCACGAGCACGTCGTCGCCAACCCCGAGCGGCCAGGTGAGCCCGGCGGCGTCCCACCGGCCGAGGGGCGACCACGTGCCGTCGGGCGCGTGCTGCCAGAGCTCGTGCCCGTCGACGACCCCGAGCCAGTTGCCGCCGGCCCCGGGAGCGAACGCGGTGAGCGCGTGGCCTTCGAGCGAGGTCAGGTGCTGACCCTTCGACGTGAAGATGTGGTATCCGTCGGTCGTTGCCACCAGCACGCTCACGGCGCCTCCATACGGTCAGTCGGCCATGCGGTCATTTCGGCCATGCGGTCACTTCGGCCGTGCGGTCACTCGGACTCGGGGCCCGGTCGAATCGAGGGAAAGGGGATCGCGACCCCAAGGTACGCTTCGGCCCGTTCCCAGCGCAGTGTGACGCCCGTGCAGTGATGGAGGCCGAGTGTGAGTGACGTGTCGCGAGAGTTCGTGTCGGGGAATCCCGGACGTGACGTCCAACGCGTCGGGACGGCCCGATTCCTCGGCCAGGACGTCGCCAAGGTGCACGACCCGGTGTGGGGCGTCATCGGCACCCTGGGCGACAGCCAGTGCTACCTCGGTGTGCACTCGAAGGTCGACGCCGTGCACGCCGCACTGGCGCGGCGCATCCACGACGACGACCTCCCGGTGCGCCTGATCGCGCCGGCGTTCACGCTCGGCGTCTCCGACGGTCAGCTCAACGGCACCGACCGCATGCGGTACTCGCTCACCACGCGCGAGCTCGTGAACGACAGCACCGAGGTGCACCTCAAGGCGAACGACATGGCGGGCGTCATCACCGTCGTCGCGTGCGACAAGCCGCCCGTCGGCACGCTCGCCGCGCTGCTCGAGCACAACGTGCCCTCGCTGATGCTCTCCGACGGTTCGATCCACCCCGGGGTCGACCCGGTCACCGGCGACGTGATCGACCTCGTCACCGCGTTCCAGTTCGCCGCCGACCCCGACCCCGAGGTGCGGGCGCGCCTCGCGCTGCACGCGTGCCCGGGCAAGGGCAGCTGCGGCGGGATGTTCACCTACAACACGATGCAGACGTTCATCGGCGTGCTCGGCATGGAGCCACTGCACATGGTGTCGCCGGCCTCCGACGACGACCGGCGCACCTCGTCGTTCCCCGACGAGCTCGCCGCCTTGCTGGCGCGGATCTCCGACGCGGGCATCCGCCCTCGCGACATCGTCACTCCCGCGGCGATGCGCAACGCGTTCGTCGTCGTGATGGCGATGGGCGGATCCACCAACGTCGCGCTCCACGGGCCCGAGATCGCGCGCGCAGCGGGGCTGGACCTCTGGGCCGACGTCATCAGCCAGCAGGAGTTCAACCAGCTCTCGCGCGATCTCCCCGTGCTGGTGAACATGCGACCGTTCGGCGCCTACTCGATGGTCGACGTCGAGAAGATCGGCGGCGTCCCTGTGATCGTCAAGGAGCTCCTCGGCGCCGGCGCGCTCGACGGGTCCGCACTCACCTGTACCGGCGAGACGCTCGCCGAGCAGATCGCCCGCATCGATCCGCCCGCGCCCGACGGCGACATCGTCCACACGGTGGCCAGCCCGTTCAAGCCCACCGGCGGCCTCCGCCTGCTGCGCGGCAACCTCGCGCCCGAGGGCGGCGCCATCCTGAAGGTGGCCGGTGTGGAGAGCGGGATCGTCGACGGCCGGTTCACCGGCCGGGCCCGCGTGTTCGAGACCGAGGCGGCGCTCATCGCCGCGCTCGAGGACGCGCCGGAGCAGTTCTCCGACGGCGACATGGTCGTCGTGCGCTACGAGGGTCCCCGCGGCGCGCCCGGCATGCCGGAGATGCTCGACCCGACCTCGCGCATCACCGCGCTCTGCCGGGCCCGCGGCATCACCATCGCGCTCATGACCGACGGCCGGTTCTCCGGCGGTTCGGTCGGTCTCGTCATCGGGCACGTGTCGCCCGAGGCATTCGTCGGCGGCCCGATCGCCCTGATCGAGAGCGGCGACACCATCGTCGTCGACCTCAACGACGACCGGCTCGAGTGCCGCGAGCTCGACGATCCCGACACCGTGCGGGCGCGCACCGAGGCATGGCAGGCGGCGGTGGCCGCCAACGGCGGCATCCACCCCGACGCCCCCGTCGCCGACACGCGCGTGCTGAAGCGCATCCGCGCCACGGCCAGCGACGCGCTCCGCGGCGCCGGCGTCACCAACTGACTTGCCTGAGATCCTCGAAGCCGAGGCGGCACGCGCGCTGATCGAGGCGCGGGCGCTCGACCGGGAGATCGCGTCGGTGCACGCGCCCGACGAGTGGTTCCTCAAGCGCGGGCTCACCCCACGCGGCGTGAGGGCCGCGTTGCGCGGGCAGTCGTTCGTGCAGGCGCGCCGTCGCGGCAAGCTGCTGCTCGTCGACGTGTCGACGGGCGCGACTCTGGGCCTGCACCTCGGAATGAGTGGGCGGGTGTTGATCGACGGTGAGGCCGCGGGCGACCCGCTCGTCTACGCGAGCAACAAGGCCGACCCCGCGTGGCACCGCTTCGGCGTGGGCTTCGCCGACGGCGGTTCGCTCTACCTCCGTGACCCGCGGCGGCTCGGCGCGGTGGAGCTCGATCCCCACGAGGACCGGCTCGGTCCCGATGCCTTCGCGCTCTCGCTCGCCCATCTCCGCACGGTGCTGGCGAAGAGCAACGCGCCGGTGAAGGCCGTGATCATGGACCAGTCGCGCATCGCGGGTCTCGGCAACCTCCTGTGCGACGAGGCGCTCTGGCGCGCCGGCATCGACCCGGCGCGTGTCGCGTCGAGTCTGCGCGACGACGAGGTGAAGCGGCTCCACCGGGCCATCAAGGACACACTGCGCGTGCTCGGTCGCCGCGGCGGGTCGCACACGGGCGACCTCACCTCGGCGCGGGGCCCCGGGCTCCCGTGCCCGCGCGACGGCGCGACGCTGGTGCGGCGCACCATCGGTGGCCGCACCACCTTCTCCTGCCCCGTGCACCAGGTGTAGCCCCGCCTTCTTCCCGTGCAGTGGGGCGGATCGGTCCGCTCTCACCCAGCCCTCATCCTGGAGGTGTTCTCCTGCGGGCATGACGTCGGTGGCGCTGCGTACGGTCGAGGACCGCCTCGGCGGCGTGTGGGCGCCCGTGCGCGCCTCGCTCGGCCGCGACCGGGCACCGGTGTTCCCCTGGGCGGCCATCGGCCTGGCAGGCGCGGTCGTCGCGACCGCGGTGGTCACCGGCGCCTACACGCACGAGGTCCCCGCCCACCTCGGTGCGTGGGCCGGAACGGGATGGCCGACGCTGCTCGCCGGTCGCTGGTGGACCCTCGGCACGTCGTTCCTCCTCACCCGCGACTGGTTCATGGCGACGACGATGCCGCTGTGCCTCCTGGTCGGCCTCGCGCCCTACGAGCGGCGCGCCGGGCACGCCCGCACGTTCCTCGTCGCGTTCGCCGGCCACGTCACGGGGTCCGTGCTCCTCGCGCTGGCGTTCGCCCCACTCGCGCTCACCCACGTCGGCATGCTGGTCCGCGCCGCGGACAACGTGGACTACGGCGGGTCGATGGCGATCGCCGCAGGGTTGGGCGCACTCGTCGGGTTCGTCGGCGACCGGCGCATCACGCGGTTCGCGGTGTTGATCGCCGTCGGGGGCCTCCTCGTGCACCACCAGATGGCGGACTGGGGCCATGTCGTCGCGCTGCCGCTCGGCTACTCGATCGCGCGCGTGCGCTCGTCCCGTGACGTGGCGCGGCTCGGCGCGGTGCTCGTCGGTCTCACCGTGCTCGTCGCCGGTGTCGTCGCGGGGTTCGGCTCGTGACCCTCCCCGTCGCGCTCGAGCCCTCGGCGGTGCCGCCGCTGCGGCGCGCGCCCGGCAGGTGGTGTCGCGCGTCGCAGGCGTTGCGGTGGTGCTCGTGGGCGCGGCGGCGTTCACCGTCGCATCGCACACTCACGGCCTCGCGCACGTGGCGCGGTTCGCCGGCGCGTACTCACCGGCGCGGCTCGCCGCCGGTCACGTGTGGACGCTGCCGCTGTCGGCGTTCCTGCTCGGACATCCGAAGATGCTGGGGCCGACGAGCGTGATGTTCACGCTGCTGTTCCTCCCGTACGCCGTGTTGCGGGGCATCGGGCGAGCGGGGATCACGGGCATGGCCGGTCACCTCGTGTCGACGCTCGTGGTCGCCGCCGTCGTGCTCCCGGCCGCCGCGCTCGGATCCGTGGACGCGGCACACGTCGTACACGCGCCCGACTACGGCGCATCGGCGGCGCTCGCGGCGTGTGCCGGCGGGCTCGCCGTGGTGCTCGCCCGGCGCCATCGCGTCCTGGGCGTCGTGCTGCCGGCCCTCGTCGCCGGCTACTTCCTCGTTCACCTCGCCGCGGTCCAACAGACCGCCGCGAACGTCGCCGATGTCGAGCACCTGCTGGCGCTCGGCACCGGCGCGCTCGTCGAATGGAGCTTCTTCGTGCACGGTTCCCGGTTTCCGCGTCCCCGTACCCCGCGGCGGTGAGCGCCGGCGCGGCCGTCTCCTACGATCATCCGGTGCGCGTGCTCGTGGTGGAGGACGAGGTCAAGATGGCCTCGCTGGTGAAGCGGGCGCTCGAACGCGAGGGTTATTCCGTCGACGTCGCCGGGAACGGCCAGGACGGCCTCTGGATGGCGTCCGAGAACGACTACGACGCGATCGTCCTCGACGTGATGATCCCCGCGCCCAACGGCTTCGAAGTGTGCCGCGAGTTGCGCAACCGGGGACGATGGGCACCGGTGCTGTTGCTCACCGCTCGCGACAGCGTCGACGATCGTGTGACCGGCCTCGACGCCGGCGCCGACGACTACCTGGCCAAGCCCTTCTCGTTCGCCGAGTTGGCGGCGCGTCTGCGCGCGCTCACTCGCCGCGGGATCGTGGCCCGTCCGCCGGTGCTCGCGGCAGGTGATCTCAGCCTCGATCCCGCCACGCATCGGGTGCGACGCGGTGCCGACGAGATCGACTTGAGCCCGAAGGAGTTCGCACTGCTCGAGCTCTTCCTGCGCCACCCCGACGAGGTGCTCACGCGCACGGCGATCCTCGAACACGTGTGGGACTTCGCGTACGACGGCACGTCGAATGTCGTCGACGTGTACGTGCGTTACCTGCGCGAGAAGATCGACCGCCCGTTCGGCCGCGAGACGATCGAGACTGTCCGCGGCGTCGGGTACCGGCTGCGCAGCGCGGCCTGATCACATGCGGTTGCGCCCGCGCACCCTCCGCGGCCGCCTCACGCTGCTGTTCGCCGTTGTCACGCTCGCGCTCTCGCTGCTCGTGGGCCTGCTCGTCGACGTGCAGTACCGCTCCGCGTTGACCTCCGCCGTCGACCAGGGACTCGAGACGACGCCTCGTGGCCGCGGTGCAGCAGGTGGAGCACACGTCGTCGACGAGCACGTTGAAGCCGGCGATCCCCGACGCCGAGGCGTTCGCCCAGGTGCTCGACGCCGAGGGTGACATCGTGGCCGGTGCGCCGCGCAAGCTGCGCCGACAGACGATTCTCACCGAGTCGCAGTTCCGAGAGGCACAACGGCGCCGCATCCAGGTCACCGCCGACACCGGGCCTCGCGGCGAGCACGTGCGCCTCCTCGCCGGGCCGTCGAAGTCGGGTGGTGTCGTGGTGGTGGGCACCGCGCTGGAGGAGGTGGCCAGCGCCCAGCACCGCCTCGAGCTCGCGCTCGGCCTGGGGCTCCCGTTGCTCGCCGCGTTGGTCACGCTCGTCGGTTGGTTCGTCGCGGGCGCCGTGTTGCGGCCGGTGCAGGAGATGATCGAGGACGCCGACGTGATCTCGGCCCGCTCGGCCCGCCAGCTCCAGCGCCGGCTCACGGTGCCCGATGGCGCGGGCGAGGAGCTCATCGAGTTGGCCACCACCCTGAACCACATGCTCGGGCGCATCGAGAACGCGTTCGAGCACGAACGCGAGTTCCTCGACGACGCGAGCCACGAGCTGCGTACTCCCATCGCGATCCGCGCGAGGTGAGCTGGAGCTCGCACGCATGCAGGTTGCCGACGCGAGCGACACCGCCGTGTCACTCGACTCCGCGTTGGAGGAGGTCGACCGGCTCGATCACCTCGCGGCGAGCCTGTTGATCCTGGCGCGCACCCGCGCCGCCGGCCCCGCTCCCGACCGGGCGTTCGACCTGCGCGAGAGCGTCGACCGCGCAGTGCAGGATGCGCTCGCCGTCCGTCGTTCGGCTGCACAGCCGGGTGGGGGCGCGTCGCCGAGTGTCCGGGTCGAGGGCCACGCGACCGCGCGTGGCGACGGCCAAGCGGTGGAACGAGCGGTGCGCAACCTCGTGGAGAACGCGTTGCGCCACACGCGCACCGATGTCGTCGTGACGGTCACCGGCGCCGACGACGAAGCGGTGGTCGCGGTCGCCGACGACGGTCCCGGGTTCCCCGCCGACCTGCTCGCTCGCGGCGTCGACCGGTTCACCCCGGGCGACAGCCCGGAGACCCACGGCGGCGCGGGGTTGGGCCTCGCCATCGTGGACGCGATCGTGCGCGCCCACGACGGCACCGTGGTGCTGCGAAACGGGGGCGCCGGGTCGGCGACGAGCGGCGCGGTGGTCGAGGTGCGACTCCCCGCGCCGTCGGGGGCGAACGTCTGACCGACCACGGTTGGTTCTCATTCTGTGCTCACGTGCGGTGGCGCATCATGACCACTGGCGGGACGGTCCGAAGGTGGTCGTCCGGATCCGACGGTGGTGCCCGAGTCGATGCCCTCCCACGCAACGGCGTTCCCCGACGGTGACGGATGGTCTCTTCGGACCTCCCGCCTGCTCTCCGTCCTCCTGCGGCCACGCCTGCTCGGCATGGCGGTCGCCCTGGTCGGCGCGGTGGGCGTGGTTTCCGCCCTCACTCCCTCGCTCCCGCGCCGACTCGGTCTCGTCGAAGGCATCGTCGACCCGGAAGTCGTGCACCTCGCGGCGGGCACGACGGCGCTGCTCGGCTTCGTGCTGCTGGTGTTGGGCCGGGGCATCGCTCGCCGCCACCACAGCGCCTATGTCGCCGCCGTCGCGGTGTTGGTCGTCTCGGCGTGGACGCACCTGGCCAAGGGCCTCGACATCGAAGAGATGTTGCTGGCCGTCGGCGTGGCGGTGCTGCTCGTGCGGGCGCGCAAGCAGTTCTCCGTGCGCAGTCCCGCGGGTCGGGTTCGCCGCGTCCTCGCGGTCACCGGCGTGTTGCTCCTCGCCGACCTCGGAGTCGGGACGTTCCTCGTACTGGTCGGCGCCCGCGCACATCTCCACGTGCCCGTGAAGCCCGGCCGCGCGCTGTACGAGACCATCCGCCTGTTGGGCGGCGCCAGCGGTGCCGCGCACTTCTCGGGGATCGGGCGGATCCTGCCGCTCGCGCTCGTGCTCCTGGGATTCGCGAGCGCGGCGGCGGTGCTCCTCGTCGCGCTCGCGCCCTGCCCCGACGCCGGCACGGGAACGGGTCCGCTCAGCCTGCACGACATCACCGATCGCGCCGACGGCGACACGCTCGACCCGTTCGCCCGTCGCGCCGACAAGCGCCACGTGTGGTCGGCGGACGGGCGCGCGGTCGTCGCGTACCGCTACCTGGCGGGCGTGGGTCTGGCCTCGGGTGATCCGGTGGGTGACCCGGCATCGTTCGCCGACGCGATCGAGCAGTTCGTCGCGCACTGCGACGCGCACGGGTGGCGGCCGGCGTTCATGGGCGTGCGCGACGACCGCGTGGCGCTCTACGAGGCTGCCGGGCTCCGCGCCGAGTACCTCGGCGACGAGGCGATCGTCGCCGTCGGTGGCTTCTCACTCGAGGGTCGTTCGATGCGCGGGGTCCGGCAGGCGGTCAACCGCACCCGCAACCACGGCATCACCACCGAGATCCTCCGCGAGGGTGAGCTCACACCAGTGCAGCGCGAGGAGCTCCTCGGCATCGCGGAGCGCGGTCGCGACGGCGCACCGGAGCGGGGGTTCTCGATGGCGCTCGACGGGCTCCTGTCGGGGCGTGACCCGAGCTGCGTGCTCGTGGTGGCCCGCGGGCCCGACGGGCGCGCGGTCGTGTTCCAGCGGTACGTGCCGTGTCGCGCCGGCGCCTGTCTCTCCCTGGATGCGATGCGGCGGGAACGGGACGTCGAGATCCCGAACGGGGTCAACGAGCGGCTGATCGTCGACGTGGTCGAGTGGGCCCGGGTGCACGGCATCGTCGAGGTGTCGCTCAACTTCGCCTTCTGCCGGGCACTGGTCGACGAGGATGCCGCGGTGACCGGGCCGCGTCGGATGCAGGCCTGGTTCGTGCGCCGCATCGACCCGTGGTTCCAGATCGAGTCGCTGCTGCGGTTCAACGCCAAGTTCTCGCCTCGCTGGGTGCCCCGCCACGTGGTCTACCGCTCGTTCGGAGACCTCCCGGCGGTCGCCGCCGCGGCGGCCGGCGCCGAGGGATTCCTGCCGATTCCCGCCACCGGCTTGAAAAACGCGGCGTGATCGGTAACAATGGTCGTTCCATGCGAACCTTCCGCAGCATTCTCGTAGTTCCCTAGCGCACCTCGCCCCGGCCCCCGGCCGGGAATGCGTCCGTGCGCTCCCACCCTCGCCACCGGCGGGGGTTTTTTTCTGCCCTCCGCCAGACCCTGCCAGACCCCGCCAGACCCCGCCAGACCCCGCCAGACCCGTGCACCCCCTCAGCGACGAAGGATCCACGATGCAGCTCACCGGAGCCCAGGCACTGATCAAGAGCCTCGAGATGGAGCAGACGGAGGTCATGTTCGGCCTCCCCGGCGGCGCCATCCTCCCGGTCTACGACCCGCTCATCGAGTCGTCGATCCGCCACATCCTCGTGCGCCACGAGCAGGGCGCCGGCCACATGGCCGAGGGCTACGCGCACGCGACCGGCCGCCCCGGCGTGGCCATGGTCACCAGCGGCCCGGCCGCCACCAACGTCGTGACGCCCCTCGCCGACGCCTACATGGACTCGGTGCCCTTCGTGTGCATCACCGGCCAGGTGCCCTACTCCGTCATCGGCACCGACGCCTTCCAGGAGGTCGACACCGTCGGCATCACGATGCCGATCACCAAGCACAACTGGCTGATCACCGACGCCAACGACGTCCCCCGCGTCGTGCGCGAGGCGTTCCACGTGGCGACCACCGGCCGCCCCGGCCCGGTGCTCATCGACATGCCGAAGGACGTCGCCAACCAGACGATGACCTGGCACTGGCCCGACTCGGTCGATCTGCCCGGCTACAAGCCCAACATGAAGGGTCACCCGAAGCAGATCAAGGACGCGGCGCGCCTCATGGGCGAGGCTCAGCGCCCGGTGTTCTACGTGGGCGGCGGCATCCTCAAGGCCCGCGCCGCGGAGGCGCTGCGCGAGCTGGTGGACAGCACCGGCATCCCGGTGGTCACCACGCTGATGGCCCGGGGCGCCTTCCCCGACGACCACCCGCTGTGCCTCGGCATGCCCGGCATGCACGGCAACTACACCGCGATCACCGCGATGCAGGAGAGCGACCTCCTCATCGCGCTGGGCTCGCGCTTCGACGACCGCGTCACCGGCAAGCTCGACGGCTTCGCCCCCGACGCGAAGATCATCCACGTCGACATCGACCCGGCCGAGCTCGGCAAGGTCCGTCGTCCCGACGTGCCGATCGTCGGTGACTGCCGCCTCGTGATCGAGGAGCTGGTCAAGGCGGTGCGCGCGGAGAAGAGCAAGAAGGAATGGCCGGCGCTCGACGCCTGGATCGCGCAGCTGCGGGAGTGGCAGGAGCGCTACCCGCTGCACTACGAGCAGGTGGAGGACGGTCCGCTGAAGCCGCAGTTCGTGATCGACGCGCTGCGCGACAACACACCCGACGACACGATCGTGGCCTCGGGGGTCGGTCAGCACCAGATGTGGACCAGCCAGCGGTGGAAGTTCAACCACCCGTACACGTGGGTCAACTCCGGCGGCCTCGGCACCATGGGATTCGCGGTGCCGGCGGCGATCGGCGCCAAGGTCGGCAAGCCCGACCGCATGGTGTGGGCGGTCGACGGCGACGGCTGCTTCCAGATGACCGCGCAGGAACTCGTCACCGCGAGCGTGGAGCGCATCCCGGTGAAGATCGCCATCCTGAACAACGCCTACCTCGGCATGGTGCGCCAGTGGCAGGAGCTCTTCTACGAGGAGCGCTACAGCGAGGTGTACCTGTCGCCCGACCTGCCCGACTACGTGAAGTGGGCCGAGGCGATGGGCTGCGTGGCGTTCCGCGTCGACAACCCCGACGACGTCGAGACCACGATCCAGAAGGCGAACGAGGTCGACGACCGCCCGGTGGTGATCGACTTCCGCACCGACTACCGCGAGAAGGTGTACCCCATGGTGGCCGCCGGCACGACCAACAGCGAGGTCATCCTCGACCCCGCCCACGACCGTCCGGGAGGGCGTGACTAACGATGGCTACCTCCGAGATGAGTGGCAAGCACCACATCCTGAGCGTGACGGTGGAGAACAAGTTCGGGGTGCTCACGCGCGTCGCCGGCCTGTTCGCCCGACGCGGGTTCAACATCGTGTCCCTCGCGGTGAGCCCCACCGAGGACGAGCGCTTCAGCCGGATGACGATCGTCGTCGACGCCGAGTCGGCGCCGCTCGAGCAGATCACCAAGCAGCTCAACAAGCTGATCCCGGTGATCAAGATCGCCGAGCTGCACCCCGACGAGGCGGTCGAGCGCGAGCTCATGCTGGTGACGGTCAAGGCGGCCCCCGAGGTGCGCAGCCAGATCACCGAGCTGGCCTCGATCTTCCAGTCCCGCATCGACGACGTCGGCCACGACGCCATCACCATCCAGGTGGCCGGGGCGCCCCAGAAGCTCGACGCCTTCATCGACCTGCTCCAGCCCTTCGGGATCGTGGAACTCCAGCGGACGGGCCGGATCGCCCTGCCCAAGCTGGCCCGGCGCCCCGCGAAGCTGCGTGCCGTGAAGAACCGGGCCGTCTGACAGACTGTCCCGCCGCACAATTCGAACGACTCGAACACCTCGAAACGACCTGGAGACTCTCGTGCCCGCGACCATCTACTACGACAAGGACGCCGACCTCGGCCTGCTGCAGGGCAAGAAGGTGGCCGTGCTCGGCTACGGCTCGCAGGGCCACGCCCACGCGCTGAACCTGCGCGACTCGGGCGTCGACGTCGTCATCGGCCTGCGCGAGGGCTCCTCGTCCAAGGCCAAGGCCGAGGCCGCGGGTCTGAAGGTCCTCGCCACCGCCGACGCGGTGCAGGAGGCCGACATCGTGATGGTGCTGCTCCCCGACACGGAGCAGGCCCGCGTCTACCGCGAGGACATCGAGCCCAACCTCGAGCCGGGCAACTCGCTCGCGTTCGCGCACGGCTTCAACATCCACTTCGGCCAGATCTCGCCCCCGGCCGGCGTCGACGTGTGGATGATCGCACCGAAGGGCCCGGGTCACCTCGTGCGCCGCACCTACGAGGAAGGCGGCGGTGTGCCGTCGCTCGTGGCCGTGCACCAGGACGCCACCGGCAAGGCCAAGGAGATCGCGTTGGCCTACGCCAAGGGCAACGGCGGTACGCGGGCCGGTGTGCTCAACACCACCTTCGAGGAGGAGACCGAGACCGACCTCTTCGGTGAGCAGGTCGTGCTCTGCGGTGGTCTCGTCGAGCTCATCACCGCGGGCTTCGAGACGCTGGTGAACGCGGGTTACCAGCCCGAGTCGGCGTACTTCGAGACGCTGCACGAGGTGAAGCTCATCGTCGACCTCATCTACGAGGGCGGCATCGCGAACATGCGCTACTCCATCTCCGACACCGCGGAGTACGGCGACATGACGCGCGGCCCGCGCATCGTCACCGAGGAGACCCGCGCCGAGATGCGCAAGATCCTCGACGAGATCCAGAGCGGCAAGTTCGCCCAGGAGTGGATCCTCGAGAACCAGGCCGGCCGCCCGTACTTCAGCGCGCTCAAGCGCCGCGCCGCCGTGCACCCGATCGAAGAGGTCGGTGCCGAGCTCCGCTCGATGATGCCGTGGATCGGCGCGGGCAAGCAGAAGCCGAGCGACGTCTCCGGCGGCTGACATTCCTCGTTTTGGCGTCACCAGATGTCGCCCTGGCGACGCGTGGAGACGCCAAAACGTGAGCGGGACGTAGATTCTCGGCCATGACGGATCTCGGCCAGGTGCTCGTCGGCGTCGTGGTCGGCTACCTGCTCGGCACGTTCCCGAGCGTGGATCTCGTCACGCGCATCGCGACACGGGGAGAGGTCGATCTCCGGAGCGTGGGCTCGGGCAACCCCGGTGGCCTCAACGCGGCGCGCGTGCTCGGCAGGAAGTGGGGACTGCTCGTGATCGTCCTCGACGTGATCAAGGGCGCGCTCGCCGGATTCATCGGTCTGCTGCTGGGTGACGCCGGCGCGTACGCCGCGGGCACTGCGGTGATCGCAGGCCACTGCTGGCCGGTGTGGACCGGCTTCCGCGGCGGCAAGGGCGTGGCGTCGGCCGGCGGTTCGTTCTTCGCGGTGTTCCCGCCGATGGTCCCGCTGAACGGCCTGTTCACCGGCACGACCGCGCTGCTCACGAAGAACTCACGCCTCGCGATGCGTGCCGCGGTGGTCTTCTGGATCCTCGCGGCCGCGGTGTGGTGGGCCGGGGACCTGCCGATGTGGTGGGGCCCCGAACCCGGTCCCGGCCTGATGGTCTACGCGGCCGTCGGCGGCGGGATGGTGCTGGTGCGGTTCCTCGTGGCCGACCGCGAAAACCCCCTGCGCAATCCGTGACGCGAACGGGGCGGTCCCGCGGGACCGCCCCTTCGTGCGTTCGCCGCCCTCGCATCTACTCCGCAGCGGGAGCGTCGCCCTCTGCCGCTGCCGCGGGTGCGGCCTCCGCGGCCTCCGCGGCAGCCGCGGCTTCGGCGATGCTCGCCTCGGCCGCGGCGATCTCGCCGACGATCCGGTCGATCTCGGCCTCGGCGTTCTCGGGCGGGTTGCCGGAGCGCTGGGCGTAGACGATGCCGCCGAGCTCCTCCTTGAGGTCGTTGATCTTCTTCTCGGTCTTCATGGTGTCGAACTTCTCTTGGCCGGCCTGGCCGAGCTCCTTGGCCTTGTCGGCGCCTTTCTGACCCAGTTCCTTCGCCTTGTCGAGCAGCGACATCGCAGTTCCCTTCGAGTGGAGACGATCTGTGGTTGGGCGAACTTCGGAGAGGAGTGACCAGTATGCGCCGCGTCGGGGCGTCAGGCGAGCCGACGGCGCACGATCGACAGGCGCCGCGACGGCGCCGACTCGGGCACACCGAGCAGATAGCCCTGGGCCCGGTCGCACCCGAGGTCGCGCAGGCGCGCGAGCTGCTCCTCGGTCTCCACGCCCTCCGCGGTGACGACCATGCCGAGCGTGTGGGCCATGTCGATGGTGGCGGCGACGATGGCGGTGTCGGCCGCGCTGGCGCCGAGGCCCATCGTGAACGTGCGGTCGATCTTGAGCTCGTCGAACGGGAAACGCCGCAGGTAGGTGAGCGACGAGCTACCGGTGCCGAAATCGTCGATCGCGAGGCGCACGCCGAGGTCCTTGAGGGCCTGGAGGTTCTCGGTGGTGACCTCGATCTCGTCGAGCAGCGTGCTCTCGGTGATGTCGACGCCGAGCATCTCGGGCGCGATGCCGTACTCGCGCAGGGTGCGCGCGACGACCTCCGGGAAGTCGGGCCGCTGCAACTGACGGGCGGACACGTTGGTGGTGACGGTCACGCCGTCGCCCTCGGGGTGCTCGTTGCGCGTGCGCAACACGTATTCGCACGACCGGGCGAGCACCCACTCGCCGATCGGCACGATCACGCCGGTCTCCTCGGCGATCTTGAGGAAGTCACCGGGCGACACGAGCCCGCGCACCGGGTGCTCCCACCGCAGCAGGGCCTCCACCGCGACGCGCTCGTCGGTCAGCAGGTCGAACTGCGGCTGGAACAGCACGCGCAGCTCTTCGCGGTCGAGGGCCTGGCGCAGCGCGGCGCTCGGTGAGCAACCGGGTGACCGCCTGCGTGTGCATCGCCTCGTCGAACAGCTCGTGGCGCGACCCGCCGCGGCGCTTCGCCCGGTACATCGCGGCGTCGGCGTCGCGCAGCAGGCTGGCGGCCCGGCTCGAGGGGTCGCCGGTGATCGCGATGCCGACGCTCGCGGCCACAGTGGCCTCCGCGTGCGACAGCACGAACGGCTCGGCGAGCGCCCGTGCGATGCGCTCGGCCAGCTCCACCGCCTGGCCCTCGCCGTCGAGGTCCTCGCACAACACGACGAACTCGTCGCCGCCGAAGCGCGCGACCGTGTCGCCGCGGCGCACCACGCTCGAGAGCCGTCGGGCCGCGGCCACGAGCAACTCGTCGCCGGTCTCGTGTCCCAAGCCGTCGTTCACCAGCTTGAAGCGGTCGAGGTCGACGAACAGCACTGCGACGAGGCCTTCGGCATCGGTGTCGCCGAGTCGTGCGAGCGCGTGCTCGAGTCGGTCCTGCGCGAGGGCGCGGTTGGGCAGCCCGGTCAGGGTGTCGTGCAGCGCGAGGTGGCCGAGCTCCCGGGTGCGCTCGGCGCGGTCGATCGCGAGCGCGAGCAGGTCGCGGGTGCGCTCGAGCAGTTGGCGTTCGTGGGCGTCGGGCTCGCGCGGCTCCGTGGGGTACACGCCGAGCAGGCCGAGGAACTCGTCGCCCTGGGGCGAGCGGATCGGCAGCGACCAGAGGGTGCGCAGCCCGGAGGCGCGGCACAGCTCCTGCAGCGCCGGCAGGCTGCCGGTCGCGGTGACGTCGGGGACGATCGACATCTCACGCGCGCTCAGCACCTCTTCCATGTGCTCGAGATCGACGTGTTCCTCGATCGCGCGCACGTAGTCGGCCGAGAGCGTCGGCGCCGACACGCAGGTGAGCCGTCCGCTCTCCTCGTCGAGCAGGCGGACGATCGCCGCGGAGTGCGGCACGTAGCGCTCCACCGCTTCGAGCAGGGTGCGAGCGACATCGGCGAGGGGGGAACCGGAGAGGATCTGCTCGAGCACCCTGGTTTCGGCCTCGGTGGCCTCGTCGGCGCGCTTGCGCTCGGTGATCTCGCGCAGGTTGCCGACGATGCCGAGCACCGCCGGCTCGTCGAGCTGGTTGGTCCACGTGGCCTCGATCCAGTGCCACGAGTCGCCCGTGCGGTTGTGCACGTGGAACTCGGTGCGCACGGGGACGTGGGGGTGTTCCACCAGTGCCTGGTAGAGCTCGAAGCCCTGGGCGACGCCGTCGTCGTCGAGGTAGTCGAGGAAGCCGGTGCCGACCAGCGCCTCCTCGGTTTCCCCGAACACGCTGGTGACCGACGGGCTCACGTAGCGGACCCGGCCGCTCGGCGACAGCACGATCACGATGTCGGTGGCGTGCTGCACGAGGGCGCGGAAGCGCGCCTCGCTCTCGGCGATCACGACGCGTGCCTCGTTCGTCTCCTGCACGAGGCGCGACATCCGCCAGGCGACCAGCCCCATCATGGCGCCCACGATCGCGGTGATCCGCCACGCCGTCGACGAGCTGGCCGCGTCGGCGAGCACGATCGCCGGCGCGGCGAGCAGTGCGACCCCGAGCAGGATCATGCGGGGCCGGATGGTCTGTTCGCTGGTGGTCTCGATGCGTGCGTAGAGGTTGCGCACCGACGGGTGCATGAGCGCGCCGGCGATCAGGAAGTAGCTGATGGGGAAGAGCGCGTCGGTCCACGACGCGTCGTGGTACGTACCGTCGGCCACCAGGCGCGCGAAGAGGCAGTCGGCGACGAGCATCACGCCGAAGCCGGCGAAGAGGAGCCACGCGGATGCGTTCCAGCGGCGCAGGGCGAAGATCGCGAGGACGAGCGCGAGCAGCAGCACGACGTCCATCACCGGGTACAGCGCGTCGACGAGCCGCTCGGAGGTGCTGCCCTCGGCGTGGTCGAGCACGTGGCTGAGGCTCACCGACCACACGACCGCCGTGCCCGCGACCGCGACCACGGCGGCGTCGACGAGGCTGCCGTGGGTGAAGTGTCCGCGCGCGAGCTTCCACAGCGCCAGCGCGAACAACGGGTAGGCCGCCAGGTAGAGGATGTCGGACCACGGGTAGCCGTCGGCCGCGCCGACCCCGCGCACCATGACGTCGTAGAGGATGTCGCCGGCGGTGAAGAGCACGATCCCGGCCGCCAGCAGCTGCCACACACCCTGCGCCGCCGGGCGGTTGCGGGCGAGGCCCCACACGGCGCCGGCGGCCGCGATCACGGCGAAGAAGTCCCAGAGGAACGAGCGCAACTCGGCGTCCCGGATGAGGACGCAGAGGGCTGACCCCGCCACACCCACGGCGAGGAAACACCAGATGGCGGCGGTGGACTCCTGCCCTCTGGCCTCCGCCGGCTCCGCCCCTGTAGCCGCGGCGACCCCCGCGACATGTTGTGTCATGCGGGCATGACGCTAACTCGACACGCTCCGTGAATCAAGTATCACTGAGCGTGACCGGTGTCACCGGTCCCGTCCCGGGACCCAGCCGACGTCCCCGGCCGATGGGCCCGGCGGGTGCCCGGCCCGCGCCCGACCGGGCCCGCCGGGCCGGTGCCAGACTGCGGCCATGCAGGACTTCGCGGGCAAGGTTGCGGTGATCACGGGCGGGGCCGGCGGTATCGGCCGGGCGCTCGCCGAGCGGTTCGCCGCCGAGGGGATGCGGCTGGTGCTGGCCGACCTCGAGGAGGCCACGCTCGCGGGAACCGTCGCCGAGCTCACGGCCGAGGGAGCCACGGTGATCGGCGTGCCCGCCGACGTGTCGGCGGTCGGCGACGTCGAGGCCGTGCGCGACGAGGCGCTCGACGCGTTCGGCGCGGTGCACGTGGTGTGCAACAACGCCGGAGTCGCCGGCGGCGGCATCCTCGGCGCGCCCCTCGAGTTGTGGCGCTGGGTGATCGACGTCAACCTCCACGGTGTCGTGCACGGCGTGCACACCTTCCTCCCGCTGCTGCTCGAGCAGGACGAGGGCCACATCGTGAACACCGCGTCGCTCGCCGGTCTGCAGGGCGTCGCCGGGCTCGGGGTGTACTGCACCACCAAGTTCGCGGTGGTCGGGCTCAGCGAGTCGCTCTGGTTCGATCTGCACGGCATGGGCGCCAACGTCGGCGTGTCGGTGCTGTGCCCGGGATTCGTGCAGACGCAGATCGGCAACTCCGCGCGCAACGCACCCGACTCGCTGCAGGAGTGGCGTACCTCCGACACCGCCGCGGCCACCCAGCAGATGGCCAATGCCCTCGCCGAAGCCGGCATCGAGCCGGCCGTCGTCGCGGAGCACGTGCTCGACGCCGTGCGCGAGCCGCGCTTCTACGTGATCCCCCACGCCCAGGCGGCGATCGACGCGACGGAGTCGCGGGTGGCGTGGATGCGCGACGGCAAGCCGGGCAAGACCGACATGACCCGCGCGCTCAAGCCCTGACGGGCGGCACCTGCCCGGCCCACGGGCGGGCCTGCTCCAACTGCGCGGCGACCCGCAGCAGCACGTCTTCCCGGTTCGTCGCGGCGACGAGCTGCACGCCGATCGGCAGGTCGGTCCCGCCCGTGTCGTTCCAGGTGAGCGGCACCGACATCGCCGGTTGGCCGGTCACGTTCGCGGGCACGGTGAACGCCGCGTAGGGCGTGGCCGCGAGGATGCCGCCCTCGGCGTCCTCGCCGCGGATCTCGCCGAGCGGTGCGGGTCGGCGCGCCATCGTGGGCGTGAGCAGCAGGTCGTAGCCGCCCGCGGTCGGCGCGATGCCGTCGAGCGGCTCCCACCACGTGGCCATGCGACGGGTCCACGCGCGCAGCGACTCGCACGCGTCGACGAACGCCGCGCCCGACACCGCCCGTCCCTGCTCGGCCTGCGCCCAGGTGACCGGCTCGACGTCGTCGGCGGTGAGCTCGCGACCGGCGAGGCGCCCGAGCAACACGAGGTCGTAGGCGGTGCACACCGCGAGCACGGTGACGAAGTGGATGAGCAGCTCCAGTTCGTCGAGCGCTTCCGGTGCCGCGATTTCCACCGTGTGCCCGAGCGACTCGAGCAGCGCGGCGGCGTCCTCCGCGGCCTCGATGCACACGGGTTCGGTCTCGGCGAGGCCGCCGGGCGCAGCCGTGCGCAGGCCGATGCGCAGCCGGCCGGGATCGGCGCCGACCTCGGCGGCGAACGGTCGGGCGGGCGGCGGTGCACTGGAGGGGTCGCCGGGCATCGGGCCCGCGAGCACGTCGAGCACCGCCGCGCTGTCGCGCACCGAGCGCGCGACGACGTGGCGGGCGACGAACCCCGCCCACGCCTCGCCCGTCTCCGGGCCGAGCGAGATCCGTCCGCGGGAGGGCTTGAGGCCGAACAGCCCGCACGCGCTCGCGGGGATGCGGATCGAGCCACCGCCGTCGCCGGCGTGCGCGATCGGCACCATGCGCGACGCCACCGCGGCCGCGCTGCCACCGCTCGATCCACCGGGCGAGCGAGTGGTGTCCCACGGGTTGTGCGTCGCGCCGTAGGCGAGCGGTTCGGTGGTGGGCAGCAGCCCGAGCTCCGGCGTGTTGGTCTTCCCCAGGACGATGCATCCCGCGGCGCGCAGCTTGGCGAAGAGGTACGAGTCGTGATCGGCGGTGACGCCGAGGTCGCGCAGCAGGCGGTTGCCCTCGTGCATCGGTGCACCCGCCAACGCGCCGTCGAGGTCCTTCACCAGGATGGGCACGCCGCGCAGCGGGCCGTCGCCGATCTGGTCGGCTTCCGCCCGCGCCTCGTCGAAGCGGGGGTGGATCACTGCGTTCAGCTCCGGGTTCACCGCCTCGATGCGCGCGATCGCGGCATCGACCAGCTCGCGCGGTGACACCGTGCCGGCGCGGACCAGTTCGGCCGAGGCGAGTGCGTCGAGGGTGCCCAGGTCGGTTGCCGAGGTGTCCGTCATGGCGGGGACGCTACGTCGCGTTCAGGTCTCGCGCACGACCTCGGCGGCGGGCTTGTCATCGCGCAGGCCCTGGAAGCGTGGCGCGCGCAGCACGCCCGCGCCGGTCCACTCGTGGAAGCGCACCTGCACCACGGTCTCGGGTGCGACCCACACGGCGCCGGGCAGACGGGGAGCGTCGACGAATGGGGACCGATCGGTGGTGAGCGAACCCAGCGTGTGTTCGAGCGCGGCGCGCGTGCGGTCGTCGATGCCGGAGCCGACGCGTCCCGCGTAGCGCATCTCGTGCGGGGCGGTACCCGTGTCGGGGTCGGGGTCGTGGTACCCGACGAGCAATGAGCCGAGGCGGCCGTCGAGGCGGCCCTTGCCGGGTAGCCAACCGCCGACCACGAGCTCCTGGCCCGCGCTCACCTTGATCTTGCGCCACGCGTCGCTGCGCCGTCCGGGGAGGTACGGGCTGTCGCGGCGCTTCGACACCACGCCCTCGAGCCCGAGCTGCTCCGCGGTGGCGAGCGCGGCCCGGCCGTCGCCGGTTGCCGCGGGCGGCGTCTGCCAGTGCGGACCCGCCAGCGCGAGCCGCTCGAGCAGCGACCGCCGCTCGGTGTAGGGGAGCGGCGTGACGTCGTGGCCGTCGTAGGCGAGCACGTCGAACCACATGCACACCACCGGCTGGGCGGCCCGGGCCCGCTCCACCGCGGTGGCGCCGCGCGCCTGCATGCGGGGTTGGAGCAATTCGAAGCTGGGGACGCCGTCGGGGCCGAGGGCCACGACCTCACCGTCGAGCACCGCGTCGCAACCGAGCGCCTCGGGCAGGCCCGCGAGCTCGGGGAACCGCTCGGTGGCGTCGTTGCCGGCCCGGGACGTCACCCGGAGGCGACCGCCCTCCACCGCGGCGAGCACCCGCATGCCGTCCCACTTCATCTCGTGGGCCCAGCGGTCGTCGTCGGGCGGGAGCACCTTGGAGGGGGTGGCAAGCATGGGGCTCCAGGCCTGGGGGGCGTCCGGCATGGGACCCACGGTACGGGCCGCGGTAGCCTGACCGAACCGTAGGAGTGAACGCTCCCAGAGTGCAGATGCCCGTCGACGGGCGGCGCCGCCTTCGACTGCCCGACCCTCGACCGCCCGGCCCTCGAGAGATGGAGACGACCCAGCTGCGATGACGACCGCGTCGGAGTGGGTCCAGGGCGCACGGCCGCGCACGCTCGGTGCGGCGGTGGCGCCGGTGCTCGTGGGCACCGCGGCGGCAGTCGCGGATACGGCCGGGCTGAATGGCGGCGTGATCTGGTGGCGCTTCGCGTTCGCAATGGTCGTTGCCCTCGCGCTGCAGGTGGGCGTGAACTACGCCAACGACTACTCCGATGGCGTGCGCGGCACCGACAAGGAGCGCAAGGGCCCGCTGCGGCTCACCGCAACGGGCACGGCAACGCCCGGCGCGGTGAAGCGCGCCGCCGCGCTGTCGTTCCTCGTCGCCGCGGGCTTCGGCGCGGTGCTGTCGATCGTGGTGAACCCGTGGCTGCTGCTCGTGGGGGTCGCGGCCATCGCCGCCGCGGTGCTCTACACGGGTGGCCCGAAGCCCTACGGCTACATCGGCCTCGGCGAGATCATGGTGCTGGTGTTCTTCGGCTTCGTGGCGACGGTCGGCTCCGCGTACGTGCAGACGGAGTACGTGCCCGGCGCCGCGTGGTGGGGTTCGCTCGTGGTGGGTCTGCTGGCCTGCGCGATCCTGCTCGCCAACAACATCCGCGACATCGCCACCGACTCCGTCACCGGCAAGCACACCCTCGCGGTGCGCGTCGGCGCCACGGCCACGAAGCGACTCTTCGTCGCGTGTTACCTCGGCGCGTTCGTCGCCGTGGTCGCGATCGGGATCACCCAGCCGTGGGCGCTGCTCGGCCTGCTCGCGTTGCCGCTCGCGGTGAAGCCGGTACGCACGATCCTCACCCGCAGCGACCCGCCGTCGCTGATCTCGGTGCTCGTCGCGACGTCGCGCCTGGAGCTGGTGCTCGCGGTGCTGGTGAGCGTGGGGCTGTGCCTGAGCTGAACGAACACCGCCTGCGCATCGGCGACCGCGAGGTCACGCTGCTGCAGGGGCCCGCGGGCTGGGGCGAGTGTTCACCGCTGCCCGGCTACCCGTCCGACCCGGCGGTGTGCCGCGCCGCGGCGGAGGCGGCAGCGCGTGACGACTTTCCCGCGCCGGTGCGCGACTCCATCCCGGTGAACGCGCTGGTCGACGGGCCGTTCCTCGTGCAGGAGATCCGCCGCTACCCGGCGGTGAAGGTCAAGGTGCGCGACGCCGCCGGCGTTGCGCTCGTCGCCGCGGTTCGCGAAGCCGTGGGCCCTGCGACCCGGATCCGCGTCGACGCCAACGGTTCGTGGGACGTCGACCTCGCGATCGAAATGGTCGCGCGCCTCGCCCGCTACGACCTCGAGTTCGTCGAGCAGCCGGTCGCGCGCATCGACGACCTCGCACGCGTGCGCCGGCGCGGTCGATGTGCCGATCGCGGCCGACGAGTGCATCCGTTCGCTCGACGACGCGCGCGCGGTGCGCGCCGCCGATGCCGCCGACCTGATCGTGCTCAAACAGCAACCGCTCGGTGGTGTGCGCGCCGCGCTCGACGTGTACGACGCGGCGGGCGTGCCCGCGGTGGTCACTTCGATGATGGAGACGTCGGTGGGCATCGCTGCGGGGGTCGCGCTCGCGGCCGCGCTCCCCGAGTTGCCGTACGCGTGCGGGCTGGCGACGCTGGGTGCGCTCGCGGGTGACGTCACCCATTCGCCCTTGGTGCCGGTCGACGGTGCGATCGTGGTGCGGGCGGTCACGCCCGACGCCGACCTCCTCACCCGTTACGAGTGGTCGGACTCGAACGAGGCCAGCAGGTGAGCGACGTGCTCGGGCTGCTCGAGGTGGCAGGCGTGCCCGCTGCCGGGGACGATCTCGACGCGCGCGTCGGACAGCCGCTCGGCCATGCGCCGCGCGATGTCGACGTACTTGGTGTCGAGCTCACCGACGATCAGCAGCACCGGAATGTGCAGCTCATCGAGCCGCTCCCAGTTCGACGGTTGTACGCCCTGCCCGAGCACCCGCAGCTGGTAGGTGAGGTGCTCGACGCTGTTGAACAGCTTGCGGTCGTCGATGCCCGACCGCTCCCGGTGGAGCGACGCGAACAACGGTTGCGCGAGCCAGCGTTCGAGGAAGGCGTCCACGCCGTCTCGCTCGATCTCCTGCGCGAGTCGCTCGTCGGCTTCGATGCGCGAGGCGCGCTCGGCGGCGTCGGGGATGCCGGGCGACGCGCTCACCAGCACGAGCCGCTGCATCACGTCGGGACGATCGAGCGCGAGCTGCAGGCACAGCCGCCCGCCCTGCGAGTAGCCCACGAACGTGGCGCGCGCCGGTCGCGGTTCGTCCTCGTGGTACGACGCGAGCGATGCGAGCTGCGCGGCCGCGTCCGCGAACGACTCCGCGTCGGCCGGTGCGGCCGCCAAGCCGGTCTCCTGGTAACCGAGGGCGCGCTGGAGCGGCCGCCGCACCGGGTTGAACGCATTGCCGTCCTGCGTGAAGCCGCTGACGAAGACCCAACACTCCGTGTCCACGAAGAGAGTGTCCCATGACGCGAGACGCCACGACAGCCTTCGCCCGCACCCTCGTCGACGAGTGGACCCGCCACGGGGTCACCGACGCCGTGTTGGCCCCCGGATCGCGCTCCGCGCCACTCGCCCTCGCGCTGGCCGGCGACGAACGCATCCGCCTGCACGTGCACCTCGACGAGCGCAGCGCGGCGTTCTTCGCCCTGGGTCTCGCTCGCGCCACTGGCGTCCCCGCCCCGCTGCTCTGCACCTCGGGCACCGCGGCGGCGAACTTCTTCCCCGCGGTGCTGGAGGCCCACCACGGGCTCGTGCCGATGATCGTGTGCACCGCCGACCGCCCGCCCGAGCTGCGCGACACCGGCGCGGGGCAGACCATCGACCAGCTGAAGCTCTACGGGGACGCGGTCCGCTGGTTCCAGGAGGCCAACGTGCCGACCGATCGCGCCGCTGATCCGGCCGGTGTGGGCGCCGAGTGGCGGGCACTGGCCTCCCGCTCGGTGGCCGAGGCCGTCGGTCGCCCGGCCGGCGCGGTGCACCTGAACCTCCCGTTCCGCGAACCGCTCGTCCCCACGGGTGACGAGCTGGTCGACGCGCCCGGCCGGTCCGACGACCGCCCCTGGACGGCCGACGTGCCGGGTGTGCGCGCCCCGTCGGTGGGGATGCTCGACGCCCTCGCCCACCTGGTGGCCGACCGGCCCAAGGGCCTGATCGTGGCGGGCTGGGGTGCGGGCGTGCTGCCGGGCACGCTGCTGCGCTTCGCCGAGGTGACGGGGTGGCCGGTGCTCGCCGACCCGCTCTCCAACGGCCGGGTTCCCGGCACCATCTCCACCTACGACCCCTTGCTGCGCGACGCCGCGTTCCGTGATGCGCAACGCCCCGACGTCGTGTTCCGGGTCGGCGGCCCCACCACCAACAAGCCGTTGGTGCAGTGGCTCGACGCCGCGTGTCGACCAGGTCGTCGTCGACCCCGACGGCGTGTGGCTCGACCCGCAGCATGCGGCGAGCGGGCGCATGGGGGCCGACGCCGAGTTGCTCCTGGGCGCGCTCGCCGATGCGATCGACGTGATGGTCGACGCGGAGTGGGTCGACGGTTGGACGCGAGCCGACGCCGGCGCCCGCGACGCGATCGACGCGCTGATCGAGCAGTGGGACGAGCCATTCGAGGGCCGGATCGCGCGCGACGTCGTCGCCGCGTTGCCGCGCGAGAGCGCGCTCGTGGTCGCGTCGAGCATGCCGGTTCGCGACGTCGAGAGCTTCGCGGCCCCGCGCGACGGCATCACGTTCCATGCGAACCGCGGCGTGAACGGCATCGACGGCTTCACGTCGACCGTGCTCGGCATCGCCGCGGCCCGGTCGTCCGGGGATGCCGGCGCGACGGTCGCGCTCACTGGCGACCTCTGCTTCCTCCACGACACCAACGGCCTGCTCGGTGCCGCGCGCCGGGGCATCGACGCGACGTTCGTGGTGGTCGACAACGACGGCGGCGGGATCTTCTCCTTCCTCCCACAGGCCGACCTCCCCGAGCACTTCGAGACGGTGTTCGGCACGCCCCAGGGCGTCGACCTCGGCCGCGCTGTGCGCGCTGCACGACGTGCCGGTCACCCACGTGACCGTCGCCCACGAGGTGGGCCCGGCCGTCGTCGCGGCGAGCGAGGCCGGCGGTGTGCGCGTGGTGCTGGTCCGCACCGACCGCGAATCCAATGTCGCCCGCCACCGCGAGGTGTGGCAGGCCGTGAGCGACGCCCTCTGATCACGAGGTTGCGTCAGCAGACCAGCCACTACCCGGCCACTACCCGGCTTGGTGACGCAACCTCGGGAGGGAAGCGGGCGCGTCAGGGGCGGACGAGGGCGCGGAGCATGGGTTCGAGCTTGGCCTGGGTCTCGGCCCATTCGGCCGCGGGATCGCTGCCCGCGACGATGCCCGCACCCGCCACGAGGCGGGCCCGGGTGCCGTCGAGCTCGGCGCCGCGCAGCGCGATGGCCCACTCGCCGTCGCCGCGGGCGTCGACCCATCCGACCGGCCCTGCGTAGCGGCCGCGATCGAAACCCTCGAGCTCGCGGATCGCGTCGAGCGCAGCCTGACGGGGCGTTCCACCGACCGCGGGCGTCGGGTGGAGCAGGCGGGCGAGCGAGAGCGCGTCGGGCGCGTCGGGCCCGGCGAGCTCACCACGGACCGGCGTGGCGAGGTGGGCGATCGGCCCGAAGACCGCGACCTCGGGGTCGCCGGCGTCGAGCGAGGTGCAGACCGGCGCGAGGGCGTCGAGGATGCCGTCGACCACGAGGCGGTGTTCGTGGGTGTCCTTCACCGACGCGGCGAGCCGCCGCAGCGACTCCTCACCTTCGGCCACCGCGGTGCCGGCGACCGGACGTGACTCCACGACGTTCCCCGTGCGCCGCACGAGCAGCTCGGGGCTCGCGCCCACGAGGCCGTCGCTCGCGTAGACGAAGCAGCCGGGCTGCTGGTGCACGAGCCGGGCGAGCACGTCGCGCACGTCGAAGGCGTGGTCGGCCTCGACCACCACTTCGCGGGCCAGCACGACCTTCTCGAGGTCGCCGTGCCCGATCGATGTGATGGCGCGCTCGACGATGGCTTCCCACTCGTCACGAGCGCGAGTGGCTGCGACGGTGAAACGAGCCGGGCTGTCGTGGCGGCTGGGCGCGTCGTCGGTGGCCGGGCCGATCTCGGTGATCCACGCGCGACCGGCGCACTCACCGTGGACCCGCGCCGGGATGACCAGTTCTCCCGTTCGGTCGGGGTCGAACGGCAGCGCGCCCACGGCGACCGCCCCGGTGCCGGGGAGGCCGAGCGGGTCGTCGACATCGATGGCGGCGAGCGCGGCGGCGACGTCGTCGGTCGCCACCCGTGCGGCGATGCCGCTGGCGACGAGGCGCACGTCGTGGTGCAACCAGGCGAAGCCCTGCGCGGAGCACGCCCCGATGAGCGCGTCGAGGTCGTCGCCCGCCGCGACCTCGCGCGTGACGGCGCGCAGGCGCGCGGGCGCAGGCGTGGTCGTCACGCGCGAGTCCCTTCTCTGGGCACTTCGCTGGGTCCTTCTCTGGGCCCTTCGCTGGGCGCCTCGACGCGCGTGCCGGTGAGCAGCAGCACCGAGCCGCCGGTGAACGTGCGGTACCCGACGTCGGCGAAGCCCGCGAGGCGCAGGCGGTCGCGCAGCTCGGGCTCGGCGGGGAGGTAGGCGGTGGACTTCGGGAGGTAGGAGTAGGCCTCGGCGTCGCCGGCGAGCATGCGTCCGAGCAGCGGCACTGCGCCGCGGAACCACACCGCGTTGCCCATGCGCATCACCGGGTTGGACGGCACCGTGGCATCCAGCGCGGCGAACCGCCCGCCGGGGCACAGGATGCGCGCGCACTCGCGGAACACGGCGTCGAGGTCGACGAAGTTGCGCAACGCGAAGCCGCACGTGAGCCCGTCGAGCACACCGGTCGCGAAGGGGAGGCGGGCGCCGTCGGCCCGTACCAGCGGCGCGTCGGTGCGCGCGTTGGCGAGCATGCCCGCGGAGAAGTCGGCGCCGACGGGCCGGGCGCCCACTGCCGCGAGGTCGCGACAGAGATCGCCGGTGCCGCACGCGAGGTCGACCACACGCGCGCCGGTGGGAACGCCGAGCGCCTCGACCGTGTGCTGGCGCCAGCGCTTGTCCATGCCGAGCGAGATCACGCGGTTCATGCGGTCGTAGCGCGGTGCGAGTCGGTCGAACATGCCCTCCACCGCGCGGTACTTGGTGTCGCCCTCGGGCAGCGCGCCGTCCTTGCCGAGCACGGGACCGGTCATCGTGGCGCCTTCCCGGATTCCCACCCGGGCTCGTTGCTCGCGGCGGCGAGCTCGTCGGGGTGACCGACGGCCTCGAGGTGCTCTTGTGCGACCTCGAGCAGCACCGACCGGAAGTGGTGCGCGACCAGCGTGGTGACGGTGGGCAGCAGTGTGCGGAACGCGTCGACGAGGAGCTCGGCCTTCTCGGCGTCGGGGAGGTCGCGCGCCTGCAGCGGCCGGCGCACGTGCTCGTCGAACATCTCGACGGCGTCGGTGGCAATCGCACGCGTCGCGTCGTGGTGCTGACGCGCCAGTGCGAGGAGATCGGGGAGCGGGAACCCGGCTTCGAGGAGGCGCAGCCCGGCGCGCAGCACGTCGGCGTCGGCCTCGGTGTAGCCCGACTCACCGTCGCGTTGCTGCGCGACGATGAGTCCCTCCTTGGCGACGACGTCGAGCAGCGGCGCGGGCACCCCGACGCGTGCGGACAGGTCGGCGATCGAGAGCAGCGAGGCGCCGGCGTCCGCGTCGCCGTCGCCGCCCTGCAGCGCGCCGGCCACCGCGGCGGCCAGGGGTGCGTCGGCCGCGTCGAGCTCGCCGGCCACGAGGCGGCGGATCACCGCGAGGGAGAAGCCCTGGCGCTGGAGGTCGCGGATGCGGGCGAGGCGCTCGACGTGCTCGGTGCCGTACCAGGCGATGCGGCCCACTCGCTGTGGCGGCGGGAGCAGCTGGCGCTTCTGGTAGAAGCGGATCGTGTCGACCGACACCTCGGCGCGGCGGGCCAGCTCCTCGACCCGGATGCCGCCTTCGACGCTGTTGGCCTCGACGCTGTTGGCCTCGACGCCGGTGGCCCGAGGGTCCGCCGGGGTGGCAGTGGCGCCGACCGCTTCCATGAGTGACCATTCTAGGAGCAGTTGCTCCCAGAGTCCCAGTGGGCCGGATCAGGCCAGGGGGTCAGCGCGGGTGGGTCAGGCGGGGGCGGTTCACGCCGGCCGGTCCTCGGCGGTCAGCGGCGCATCCTCCCGGTCGGCCCGGGCCCGGTGGCGGGCCTTCTCGGCGTGGTAGGCGACCAGCAGCATGAACAGCACCGCGACCGCCACCGCGAGGTCGGTGCTGGCCTTCTTCGAAACGTGCTCCGACGCCCACGAGCCCACCCACGAGAACAGCAGGGCGAGCACGAGGTTGTGCACCAGCTTCCCGAGGAAGATGGGCGCGGCGGCGCGGCGCATGCCGTAACGCACCACCGCGAGGGGCACGACCACCGTGCCGTCGGGGAGCGGCGACGCCGCAACGAGGAAGATCACGAACCAACTCGCCCGTGGCCGCGTGTCGACGTTGCGGGCGACCCAGCGGAACACCCGCCCTTCGGGGAGGCCGGGCGTGCGCGTCACCAGTGCATCGGCGACCTTGTAGGAGAGCACCGCGCCGATCCCGGCGCCGAGCCCGGACGCGAGTCCCAGCACCAGCATGCTCTGCAGGCTGGCGCCCCCGAGCGCGGCCGACAGCAGCGGCAACGTGTACGGGATCTGGATGAGGATCGACACGTTCGCGACCAGCGCGATGAAGAAGATCCCGATGCTGCCGAGCTGCGCGAGCCGGTCGACGCCCTCCGTGACGGTGTCGTTGACGTCGGAGAACGTGTCCGACAGGTGGAGTGCGACCATCAACGCCAGCACGAGCACGGTGAACGCCGCGTACCGCAGCTCGAGCGACAGCCGGCGGTGCCGCCGGGACCGGGTGCGCTCCACCGACTCCATCACTGCAATTCTGGCGCGGATTCACCCGCCGCGGGTTCGTCGGCCGGTGGGGCCGGTTCGAGCACGGTCTCGTCCTCCACGTCGACCGTGGCGGCACCGATCTCCGCGATGGCGTCGGCCGAGTGCGGTCGCAGCACCATCCGCAGCACGAATCCCAAACCGAGGAGCGCCGCCGCACCCGCGGTGGTGGCACGCAGGCCGATCTGGTCGGCGATGGCACCCTGGGTGATCGCGCCGATGGGGTAGAGCGAGCCGAGCAGCATCATCAGCACGCTGACCACGCGCCCGCGCAGCTCGGCGGGCACGCGCAGCTGGGCGATGGTGGTGAAGCTCGACAGGCAGCCCATGTAGAAGAAGCCGACGGCGAAGATCGCGACGGCGGCGAACGCCAGCGCGGGGGAGAACGCGTACAAGAGCAGGCCCACGGGCAGCAGTCCGAGCATCGACAACAGGGTGCGGCGCACGCCGAAGCGCGAGAACAGGTGCGCGAGCGACAGGGCCATGCACACTGCGCCGAGACCCTGCGCGGTCACGAGCACCGAGGTACCCAGCTTCTCCTCGTGGAACACCTTCAACGCGACCGCGGGGATGAGTGCGATGAACGGGGCCGCGAGCAGCGAGTTGAGTGCGAGGCTCTCGACGACGAAGCGGAGGGCCGGGTCGCGCCGCACGAAGCGCACGCCCTCGCGCACCGCGTCGACGATCGAGGTGTCGCCGTGGAAGCTGGGTGGCGGCAGGGTGAACGACGCGATCACGGCGAACACGGCGAGGAAGCTCACGGTGTTGATCGAGAACGCGAGCTCGTACCCGCCGAGACCGATCACGATGCCCGCGAGTGCCGGCCCGATCACACGACCGAGGTTCCACTGCGCCGACGACAGTGCGATGGCGCCCGGCAGGTCCTCCACCGGCACGAGGTCGGGGAGGAGGGCCTGGAACGCGGGGAACCCGAGCACGCTCGCGCACCCCGCGCCCAACACGATCAGGGTGACCACGCCGGGGCTCGGCGTGCCGATGCTCGCCAGGAACGCGAGCAGCGCGGCGAAGACGATCTGCGCGGCGGTGGTCGCGAGCAGAAGGGTGCGACGCGGCACGCGGTCGGCGAGCGCGCCGCCGAGCGGTGCGAGCACCGCCTGGGGTACGAAGCCGGCCGCCGCCACGATCCCGGTCCAGCCGGCCTTGCCGGTGCTGGTGGTGACGAGGATCCCGACGCCGATCGTCTCCATCCACGTGCCGATGTTCGACACGAACGCGCCGGACCACAGCAGCGCGAAGCGGCGGTGCCGGAAGGGTGCGAGGGAGGAGGTGAACGCCACGGGAGCCGGGCCTGCGCGCCGCGCTACTCGCCCAGCGAGGTGGTGCGGGGCGTGAAGACGGCCTCCCAGACGAGGAGCTCGGGCCGGGCGTCGCCTTCCCACTCGTAGGCGCGGAGCTCGTCGACGGTGCGGCGCCCGGTGGCGGCGCGCAAGAACTCGAACCGGGTGGTGGTGAGCCACACGCCGGGATCACCGCGGCCGAGCAGCTTCTCGCCCGCTTCGTGACGCACCAGCAGCGGGGGCGCGCCGCCCTCGTTGCGCCGCGCGCGCACGCCGCCACCCATGAAGCGGAACCCGATCGCCACCGCGTCGGTGTCGCGCGCGCGCCCGGCTCGCCGAGCGCGTGCCGCAGATCGTGCTCGTGGGTGGTCGCGTCGGCGACGAGTTGTCCGCCGCCGGCGCCGAGCGCGTCGGCCATCGCGTCGACGGCCGCGCCGTGCTCGTCCCAGCGGTCGAGCATCTCGTCGATCGACTGGCCGCGCGCCCGCTCGACCTGCGCCGCGGTCCACTCGTCGGTGGCGATGCCGTCGACCCGACCCTCCACCAGGTCGGCGGCCACGCCGGCGAGGTGGGCGACGACGTCGCGCACCGCCCAGGCGGGCGTCGCGGGCACGGGGAGCTCGGCGGATCCGGGCGGCGCCGCCTCGAGCAGCGCCCGCACCCGGCCGCGGGTCGCGCGGTAGGCGTCGGCGATCTCCGGCATCCCCCGACGCTACCTGTCGCCACCGTGGTGGGTCCCGGGAGTTGGCCGAGGTGGCGGCCGAGCGGTGACGGGTAGCGTGAGGCCACACCACTTCCCGGGGGAGACAGGAACATGGGCACGCTGGAGACGCGCAAGGTCGGTTCGCTCGAGGTCTCGGTGGCCGGGCTCGGCTGCAACAACTTCGGCATGCGCATCGACGAGGACGCGTCGAAGACGGTCGTCGACGCCGCGCTCGACGCGGGCGTGAACCACTTCGACACCGCCGACATCTACGGCGGCGGGAAGTCGGAGGAGTTCCTCGGCCACGCGCTCGGGTCGCGTCGCGACGACGCGATCATCACCACCAAGGTCGGCATGGGTGTGCCCGAGGGATCACGCGGCGGCAGCCGCGAGTACGTGCTCAGCCGCTGCGACGCCAGCCTGCAGCGGCTCGGTACCGACCGCATCGACCTCTACCTGTTGCACACGCCCGATGTCGAGACGCCGATCGGCGAGACGCTCGAGGCATTCGGCGAGCTCATCCACGCGGGCAAGGTGCGCGAGATCGGTTGCTCGAACTTCTCCGCGGCGCAGCTCGACGAAGCCGCACACGTCGCGCGCGAGCTCGGCGTCCCCGGGTTCGTGAACGCGCAGAACGACTACAGCCTGCTCAACCGCGATGTGGAGGCCGAGGTGCTGCCGGCGGTCGACCGCCTGGCCATGACCTTCATGCCCTACTTCCCGTTGGCGAGCGGTGTCCTCACCGGCAAGTACAAGCGCGGGGAGGACCACCCCGAGGGCTCGCGCCTGGCGGCGTGGGGGAACATGGCCGGCGAGTTTCGCGTCCGACGCGCGCATGGCGGTCGTCGAGGCGCTCGACGAGTACGCGCAGGCGCACGGTCACACGCTGCCCGAGCTTGCGTTGTCGTGGCTGGCGGGCAACCCGGTCGTCGGCAGCGTGATCGCCGGCGCCACGAAGCCCGAGCAGATCCGCGCCAACGCCGCGGCCACGGTCGCGTGGCAGCTCACGCCCGAGGAGCGCGCCGAGATCGACGCCATCGCGCGCGTCGAGGGCTAGCCGGACCCACGTGATCGGGGGTTCGTGGTGACCGGCTCGTCGACGGCGCGACTCGAGCTCGTCCCCGGGCCGCTCGCGGATCTCGCCGCGCCCGCGGCCGACGGACTGATCGCGGAGCTCGACCGGCTCGCCGACGCCGCGCCACGCGCGCTCCTGCTGCTCGCGCTGCAGGGTGTGGGTGCGGAGGAGCCGCGTCCGGGCACGCCTGCGGGGCTGCGCGACCCGGCTGCCGTGCTCGCGGCCTTCCCCGCACCGACCGTCGTCTACTGGAACGGCCCTGCGGTCGGCGCCGGCGCGGAGTTGCTGCTCGCGGCCGACGTGCGCATCGCCGGCCCCGACGCGCTGCTCGCCTTCCCCGAAGTCGGCCGGGGCGAGCTGCCGTGCTGGGGCGGCACGCAACGACTCCCGCGCCTCGCGGGGATCGCCGCTGCACTGCGCCTGCTGGTGGCGGGCGACACCTTCGGGCGTGACGACCTCGTGCGGTGCGGGCTCGCCGAGCCTGCCGACGACGTGACCCTGGCCGAGGATCTCGCCGAGCGCCTGTCGCGTGGCACGCCGCCGCGCGCAGGCCGCGGCACGGGACGCGGTGCAACGCGGCCGCGACCTCACCATGCACGACGCGCTGCGACTCGAAGCCGACCTCAACCTCCTGATCGCCACCACCGGCGACCGGGCCGAGGGGATCGCCGCCTTCCTCGAGAAGCGCGACCCCACGTTCACCGGCGAATGACGACGCTCGTGGACGACCGCGTTGCGGCTGCGGTGCACGCGCTGGTCGCCGACCTCGGGATCGACACGCCGCGAGAGGCGCTGCCCGGCGCCGACCTCGTCGCCGCGGAGGAGCAGGGGCGTGAGCTGTCGGAACCCGGGCGCCTGCTGCGCGCGGCCGACGGATGGTTCCACCCGGGTCCGCCCACGGTGTGGGCCGACTTCACCGCACTGGCGACGTCGCTCGGTGCCCGGCCCCCGGTCGCGACCGACGACCTGCCCGACGTCTCCTCGCTCACCGTCGACGCGCTCGACGCCGAGGCCGCGGCGTGGCTCCTCCCCGCCACCGCGGTGCGGCCCGGCCCTGCGGTTGCGCCGACGATCCCGGAAGCCGACGGGTCGGGAGTCGCCGGTGCGCGAGTGGCGTTGCTGGGCACGGCGTGGGCGGCGCCGCTCGTCGGCCGGCTGCTCACGATGCTCGGCGCCCACGTCGTGCGCATCGACGACCCGCGCCGAGAAGATCCGTTCCCGCTCGCGTCCCTGCTCGCGACCGGGCAGGAGCGGTTCGCGGTCGACCTGTCGACGCCTGCGGGGCGTGACGCACTTGCGGCCCTGCTCGCCACCGTCGACCTGCTCGTCGACGGCTACACGCCACGCGTGCTGGCCAACGCGGGGCTCGGCGACGACGTGCTCGACCGGGAGTTCCCCCGTGTCGCCCGGCTCCGGATCGCCGCGTTCGCCGACGACGACCGCCCCGGGTACGGGCTCGCGGCCGAGTGCCGCGGCGGCTGGGCCGCGCGCACCGATCCGCCGCGGCTGGGCCGTTCGTCGGTCGCCGACCCGGTCGCCGGCTGCCTCGGTGCACTGCACGCGGTGGCGCTCCTCGCCGGGGGTGGCGGCCAGGCTCGGGTCTCGCTCGAAGGCGCCGTCGGCCATCTCCTCGCGCGGGAGGTTTCGGGATGACCGGGCCCCGGGTGCAACCGACCTGGCACGACGCTGGTGTCGTCGAGCTGCAGTTCCACAACCCGCCGATCAACATGTACGACGTGCGCATGCGCGACGAGCTCTGTGAGCTGCTCGCCGCGCTGATCGTCGACGACTCGGTGCGCGCCGTCGTGTTCACCGCGACGGGCGACCACTTCTCCGCCGGCGCCGACCTGCGCGAGTTCGGCACCGCACCGAGCCTGTTCGCCATCCGCGACGCGCGCTGGGGGCGCGACGTGTGGGGCCTGCTGCAGGCGGTGCCCGCACCGATGATCGTCGCGATGCAGGGCAACAGCGTCGGCTTCGGGTTCGAGCTCGCCCTCCACTGCGACGTTCGCATCGTCGCCGACGACTGCACCGTCGCGTTGCCCGAGGCGCGCGTCGGCATGATCCCGGTGGGCGGCGCCACGCAGACGCTGCCGCGGATCGTCGGGAACGGTGCCGCGCTCCACGCGATCCTCACCGGCACGCGCTTCGTGGCGGCCGACGCGCTCGGGCGCGGCTTCGTCGACGAGGTCGTGCCGCGTGCCGAGCTGCACGACCGCGCCCTCGCCGTCGCCGCGGCACTCGCGGCGCGGCCCGCAGCCGCGGTGCGCGCGGCGAAGGCGCTCGCGTGGTCGGCCCTCGACCTGCCGTTGGCCGTGGGCCTCGCGCGTGAGGCCGACGCCGCCGCGGCCCTGCGTTTGCCCAGCTGACACCGGATCGGCGAGGCTCCCCCCGTGCCCGTCGATCTCGCCGCCCTGGCCGCGCCCCACCACACCGCAATCGTCGTCAGCGAGATGAAGCGGATCACGGTGGGCGACCTGGTCACCACCAATTCGCCCACCTCGCCCGGAGCGCCGCTCGCGGCGGCCGGTGCCGAGCTCGGCCTGGTCGACAACGTGGTGCACCTCCTCACCAGCGCCCGTGCCGCCGGCATCACGGTGGTGCACACCACCTCCGCGTTCCGGGAGGACGGCGTCGGCTCACCGCCCAACGCACCGATCCTCGCCGAGCGCGCTGCGGCACCGGCACCATCTCCTGGAGGGGTCGGAGCAGGCGGAACCCGCGCACGAGGTGTACGAACCCACCGACGTGTGGCAGGCGCGCCACCACGGGCTCGGACCCTTCCTCGGCACCGGCCTCGATTCCCTCCTGCGCTCGCTCGGCGTCACCACCGTCGTGCTCGTCGGCGGCTCGGTGAACGTGGGCATCCCGGCCGCGGCGATCGAGGCGGTCGACCTCGGGTACCGCGCGGTGATCCCGCGCGATGGCGTCGTCGGGGTTCCGGCCGACTACGTCGAGGCAGCCTTCGAGCACCAGCTGCGCTACGTCGCGTGGATCACCACCGTCGACGACCTCGTCGCCGTCTGGCGCTGACACCTCCGTGCAGGGGCTCGACACCCAATTCGTCGCCGCGCTGGCGGCGAGCATCGTCGTCTGGGGGCTGTGCTCCGCGCGCTGCAGCGCTGGGACATCAGCGCACCGATGGTGTTCGTCGCCCTCGGTCTCCTGTGCGCGAACGTGCTCGGCATCTTCGACGTGTCGTCGCGAAATGAGACCCTGGGCTCCCTGGCGGAGATCACCCTCGCGCTGTTGCTCTTCTCCGACGCCGCGCGCGTCAACCTGCGCGTGCTGCGCGCGCGATGTCGGCGTGCCGGCGCGCCTGCTGTTCCTGGGCCTGCCGCTGAGCATCGGACTCGGCGCGGTGCTCGCCGGGCTCCTCTTCACCGGCGTGAACGTGTGGGTGCTCGCCGCGATCGCGGCCGCAGTCGCGCCCACCGACGCCGCCCTCGGCGCGCAGGTGGTGGAGGACCCGCACGTGCCGGCGCGCATCCGGCGCATCCTCAACGTGGAGAGCGGCCTCAACGACGGCATCGCCACCCCGTTCGTGACCTTCTTCCTCGCCGCCGCCGTGAGCGAGCTCACCGCGCACCCGGCCAAGAGCGCGCTCGGGGCCCTCGGTGACCTCGGGATCGGGGCGCTGTTCGGCATCGCGATCGGTGCGGGCGGCGGCTGGCTCCTCAAGTGGGCGATGAACCGCGGCTGGGCGAACCCCAACTACCGCGCTCTCACTGTCGTCGCCTTCGCGCTGCTCGCGTACGCGGGCGCCGAAGAGCTGGGGGTCAACGGGTTCATCGCCGCGTTCGTGGGCGGGCTCGCCTTCGGCACGATCTTCGTGCCCGAGGAGCGCGACACCGTGCTGCAGTTCGACGCGGGTATGGGCTCGCTGCTCTCGCTCATCGTGTGGTTCGTGTTCGGCGCGTTCCTCGTGCAGGCGCTCGACGTCGTCACCTGGCAGTCGTTCGTGTTCGCGGCGCTCGCGCTCACGGTCGTGCGGATGCTCCCGGTCGCGCTGGTGCTCGTCCGCTCGGGGCTCGACCGCTCGACCATCGCGTTCATCGGGTGGTTCGGTCCGCGCGGCCTGGCCTCGGTCGTGTTCGCGCTCGTGGTGTCCGACGCGCTCACCGGCAAGGACGCCGAGCTCGCATTGTCGGTGATCAGCCTCACGGTGCTCACGAGCGTGGTGGCGCACGGCCTCAGCGCGCGTCCGTTCGCGCGCGTGTACGGCGCCCACGTGTCGCGGCGCCTGGCCGACGACTCGCCCGAGCACGACGAGGTGCCCAACCTGGACTCCCGTCCCCTCCCCGGTTCGGGGCGACCGGCTTCCCGGTAGCCTCGAGCCATGACGAAGCCCGGCGGCACAGGAATTGTCGGACCGTTCCCGGCGCACGTCGGCGCCGACGAGAACGGTGGCGACGACGCACGCGAGGAGTACGACAAGCTGCGGCGTCGGGTCCTCTGGAAGATGCCGAGCGGCCTCTACGTGCTGGGCGCGGTGGCGGGCGAGCGGCGCAACGGCATGACCGTCAACTGGGTCACGCAGGTGTCGTTCGAACCGAAGCTCGTGGCCGTGTCGGTGGAGCAGACTGCGTTCACCCACGAGCTACTGCTCGAGGGCGGCGTGTTCACCATCAACCTGATCTCGGTGGAGGACCGCGCGGTCGTGCGGAAGTTCACCAAGCCCGTCGAGGTCGATCTCGGCGCCCGTACCCTCAACGGTTTCGGGTTCCACGACGGCGTCACGGGCGCCCCGGTACTCGACCTGGCCGTGGCGTGGATCGATTGCGAGATCCGCCAGCAGGTGGAGCTCGGCGGGCACACCCTCTTCGTGGGCGAGGTCGTCGACGTCGGCTTCCAGGCCGACGAGGAGACCGCGGTGCTCTCCATGGGCGACACCCGCATGAACTACGGCGGCTGACTCCCTCCTCCGCCGGCCGCTCTGCGGCTCGCCGCCATTCCGTCGCGACAGTCGTCCGAGTACGCTCCCGCCTCACAGCAGGCCAGGCTGAGCCACAGGACGGGGAGCGCATCCGAATGCTGTCGACCATGCAGGACTTTCCGCTGACCGTCGGGATGATCTTCCGGCACGGCCGCGCCGTGCACGGCGCCGAGAGCCAGATCGTCACCTTCGAGGGCGACTCGTGCCGCCACGCCACGTTCGGCGAGGTCGCCGACCGGGTCGACCGGCTCGCCGCCGCGCTCGACGGGCTCGGCATCCGCGAGGGCGACCGCGTCGGCACCTTCATGTGGAACACCCAGGAGCACCTCGAGGCCTACTTCGCGGTGCCGGGCATGGGGGCGGTGCTGCACACGCTCAACATCCGCCTCTTCCCCGACCAGCTGGCCTGGATCGTCAACCATGCCGCTGACCGCATCGTCATCGTCGACGACAACCTGGTGCCGGTGCTGGCCCGTGTCGCCGCGGAGCTCGCCACGGTCGAGCGCTTCATCGTGGTGGGTGACGGCGACGCGTCGCCGCTCACCGACGCGGTGCCCGGGGTGGAGATCCTGCGGTACGAGGAGCTGCTCGCGGCGGCCGACCCGTCCACCTTCGAGTGGCCCGAGGTCGACGAACGCAGCGCCGCGGCGATGTGTTACACGAGCGGCACCACCGGCAACCCCAAGGGCGTCGTGTACTCGCACCGCTCCACCTGGCTGCACACCGTCGGCATCCAGAGCGGCTGCGGCGTGTCGTACACGTGGGACGACCGCCTGCTCACCATCGTGCCGATGTTCCACGCCAACGCGTGGGGCATGCCCTACGCGGGCTGGTTCACCGGGACCGACCTGATCATGCCGGGCCGGTTCATGCAGGCAGAGCCGCTGACGCGCCTCATCGCCGCGGAGCGCGTCACCTGCTCGGCCGCGGTGCCCACGATCTGGGCCGAGATCCTGCGCTTCTCCGAGACCAACGACGTCGACCTGTCGTCGGTGAAGCAGATCGCCTGCGGTGGCGCGGCGGTGCCCCGCTCCCTCATGGAGGCGTTCCGCGACCGCTTCGGCATCCGCCTGATGCAGGCCTGGGGCATGACCGAGACCAGCCCGGTCGCGTCGTTCGCCAAGCCGCCGAAGGGGGTCGACCCCGATTCCGACGAGGGCATGGCGTGGCGCTCGCTCACCGGGCGCGTGCTCCCCGGCGTGGAACTGCGCATCGTCGACGACGACGGCACCGTGCTCCCGTGGGACGGCGAGTCCGTCGGCGAGGTGCAGGTGCGGGGCCCGTGGATCACGGGCTCGTATTACGGCGACCCGTCGCCCGACAAGTTCGACGACGGGTGGCTGCGCACCGGCGACATCGCCAGCGTCACGCCCAACGGCTACATGAAGATCACCGACCGCTCGAAGGACGTCATCAAGTCGGGCGGCGAGTGGATCTCCTCGGTGGAGCTCGAGGGCCTGCTCATGGCGCACCCCGACGTCGTCGAGGCCGCGGTGATCGCGGTGCCCGACCCCAAGTGGACGGAGCGCCCGCTCGCGTGCGTCGTGCTGAAGGAGAGCGCCACCGCTTCGCTCACCGATCTGCGTGACTTCCTCGCGTCGAAGATCGCGGGCTGGCAGGTGCCGGAGCGCTGGACCATCATCTCCGAGGTGCCCAAGACCAGCGTCGGCAAGTTCGACAAGAAGGTGCTGCGCGCCGAGTACGCCGACGGTGCGCTGGAGGTCGACGAGCTCTCGTGAGCCCCCCGACCGTCCTCGCCGAGTCCGTGTGGAGCGGCCTCGGCAACGAGCTGTGGCTGCTGGTCCCCGCGTTCTTCTTCGCGCTGGTCGCCGGCGCGCTCATCGGGCGCGTGCTCGGCATCCACCGCTCCGTGTCCACCAGTTCCTTCACCGGCATCCTCGGGTGGATCGCCGGTGCGCTCATCGCGCTGTGGGTGGCCACCGACACCGATCCACCCACCCAGAACTGGCCGCGCAACCTCTTCCTGTTCACCCTGCTCGGCACGATGGCGGCCGCGGTGTGGATCGAGTTCGTCTCCCGGCCCGGCATCGTCGCCCGCGCGCAGACGGGCCTGTCCTCGGTGCCGCACCCGTTCCGTTCCCTGCGCCGGCGCGGTCGGCGCGTGCAGCGCTACGGCGAGATCACGCGCATTGCGGTGCGCAACGGTCTGGGCCCGTCGCTCGGTCTCGGCCGCAAGGAGGACAGCACCTCTGGTGCCACCGAGGGCGGTCGTCCGCCCGTCCGCCGCCTGCGCATGGCGCTCGAGGAGTGCGGCGGCATGTTCGTGAAGCTCGGGCAGGTGCTCTCCACCCGCACCGACCTCGTGTCGCCCGATGCCGCGCGCGAACTCTCGCTCCTGCAGGACCACGTGCGGCCCGCGAAGGAGGCCGACGTCATCGCGCTGCTCGAGGAGGAGCTCGACCGTCCGCTCGAAGAGGTGTTCGCATGGTTCGACTGGCGGCCCGTCGCCGCCGCGTCGATCGGTCAGGTGTACCGCGCCACGCTGCCCGACGGCCGTGCCGTCGTCGTGAAGGTGCAGCGGCCGGGGATCGACGAGTCGGTACAGGTCGACCTCTCGGTGCTCGACGAGCTGTCGCGCGTCATCGAGGCGCGCACGTCCTGGGGTCGCGACTACCACGTGCGCGACGTGGTGGAGGAGTTCTCCGCCCGTCTGCGCGAAGAGCTCGACTACCGCATCGAGGCGCGCAACGCTCGCCTGGTGGCCACCAACCTCACCGCCGAGCACAGCCGCATCCGCGTTCCCGACGTGTACGAGGAGATCGGTACCGCCAAGGTGCTGGTGATGGAGTGGCTCGAGGGCATGAGCGTCCGCGAGATCGACTGGACCGGCGCGCGCAACGACGACCGCGTGAAGCTGGCCGACGAGCTGCTGCAGTCGTTCTTCCAGCAGACCCTCCAGGACGGCGTGTACCACGCCGACCCGCACCCCGGGAACGTGATGCTCCTCACCGACGGTCGGCTCGGGTTGATCGACTTCGGTGCGACCGGCCGCATCGACGCACTGCAGCAGACCGCGCTGCGCGACATGATGGCCGGCATCTCCCGGCGCGACGCCGACGCGGTCGCCCAGGCCGTGCTCGAGGTCGCCACCCTGCGCCGCGGCGTCGACGTCGCCGACTTCGAGAGGGCGCTCGCCCGTTTCATGGCGCAGTTCCTCGCGCCGGGCACCCAACCCGATGCGGCGATGTTCAACGCGATGCTGCGCCTGATGTTCGACTTCGGCATCACGCTGCCCGCGGAGTGGACCACCTTCTTCCGCGCGCTGATCGTGCTCGAGGGCACGCTCACCACCATCGCCCCCGGCTACTCCGTGATCGACGCCGCGGAGGGAATCGCCGCATCGTGGGTGAAGGCGATGATCAACCCGGGCTCGGTGCAGTCGGCCGTGCGCGACGAGATCCTGCGCACGGTGCCGATCCTGCGGCGCCTGCCTCGCCACGTCGACCGCGCGTTCACGATGCTCGAACGCGAAGGCGTGCGGGTGCGCGTCACCCACTTCGCCGACGACCACGACGAAGCCGTCGTCTCGAAGCTCGTCAACCGCGTCGTGCTCGCCTTCCTCGCCGGGACCATCGGCCTGCTCTCGGTCGGGTTGATCGCGATCGAGGGCGGCCCCGAGTTCCTCGGCGACACGTCGCTGCTGCGCGTCTTCGGCTATTTCGGGCTCTTCTGCGCAACCGTGCTCGCAATGCGCGTCATCGTCGCGGTGCTGCGCGACGGGCTCAACTAGTCCGCGTCGCGCTCGCTGCCCTCGCGCTCGCCTCCCTCGCGGCGTTCGCCGTCCTCGGCGACCCGCTCCCGTGAGTCGCGGGTGAGCACGTCGGCGAGCTCGTGCTCGTGGATCTCGTCGAAGCGTGCCGCCGAGCGCGACAGCTGCACGGTCGACGCGATCATCCCAACCGTCGCCAGCGCGATCGCGATCCACGCGGCGACGCCGTGGTCGGAGACGGTCTCGTCGAGCATCGTGACGCCCACCAGCGCGGCGACCAGCGGCTCGACCACGGTGAGCGTGGGCAGCGACGCCGTGAGGGAGCCGGCCTGGAAGGCCCGCTGGTTGAGCACGAAGCCGAGCGCGCCCATCACCGCCAGGGCGTACGGCTCCCAGTGGGTGAGCGCGCCGAACCCGTGGTCGCCCACCAGCACCACCGAGGCCTTGGTGAGGGCCGCAGTGATGCCGAACAGGGCCCCGCAGGTGAAGGCGAACAGCACTGCGCGGCGGGTACCCGTCGAACGGGTCGCGGCCACGAAGCAGATCACGAGCACCGGCCCGGCGATCGCCGCGCACCACAACCAGGCCGTCGTCCCGGCGTCGTCCTTCCCTCCCTGGGTGCCGGCGAGCATCAGGAACACCGTGAGCCCCACGGCCAACACCGCCGCCCAGGCGTAGTCACCTCGCTGGAGGCGCCGCCCCGCCCACCAGGCGCTGGCCGGCAGGGCGAAGAGGATCCCGCTGGTGATGACCGGCTGGACCACCAGGAGAGCGCCGACGCCGAGCGCCAGGGCCTGGCACGCGTACGCGAGGCCGTCGCAGCCGAGACCGGCGAGCCACAGCGGTCGGCGGGCCAGCCGGAGCACGAGGCGGACGCCGCCGTCGTGCAGATCCTGGTCGGCCTCGGCCTCCCGGTGCTGGAGCACCGAGGCGGCGGCGTACCCGATGGCCGCCCCGAACGCCAGCAACACGGCCCACATGTGCTGGGGACGGTAGTCTTTCCCACTGTGCGCCGGAGGATTCTCATCGTCTCCGCGTCCATGGGGGCCGGACACGACGGAGCAGCGAACGAGTTGCGCCGTCGGCTCGAGCGATCAGGCCACGAGGTCGAGGTCGTCGACTTCCTCGACGCGGTGGCGCTTCACATCGGGCCGCTGCTGCGGTGGTACTACGAATTCCAGCTGCGCGTCGCCCCGTGGTCCTACGAGCTGAGCTACAAGCTCGCGCCGCTGCTGCGCGCGCCGGCGATCATGCTCGACACCTGGCTGACCCGGCGGAGCCTGAAGAAGACCATCAAGGCGTTCCGCCCCGACGCCATCGTGTCGGTGTATCCACTCGCCTCGCTCGTGCTCGGTCGCATGCGGCGCAAGAAGCAGCTGCGCGTCCCGGTGCTCACCTACCTCACCGACTTCGCGGTGCACTCGCTGTGGGTGCACAAGGGCATCGACCGCCACCTCGCGGTGAGCGAGATCAGCGCGCAGACCGCCGAGTCGCGCGGTGGCAAGTCGGCCTTCGCGCGCGGTCCGCTGGTGAGCGACCGCTTCCGCGAGGTCGAGTACGACCGCGACGCCGTGCGCACCAACCTCGGACTCGGGCCCGACGAGCGGGCAGTGCTCGTGGTCGCCGGCTCGTGGGGCGTCGGCGACGTCATCGAGACCGTCGAGGCGATCGGTCGCAGCGGCGAGTTCCACCCCATCACCGTGTGCGGAAGAGACGACGACCTGCGCGCCCAGCTCGAGCAGCGCGGGTACGGCACGGTCATCGGCTGGACCGACGAGATGCCCGCGCTCATGGCCGCGTCCGACGCGCTGGTCGAGAACGCCGGCGGCCTCACGTGCATGGAGGCCTTCGCCGTCGGCCTCCCGGTCATCACCTTCCGGCCCATCGCCGGTCACGGCAAGGACAACGCCGAGACCATGTCCAAGGCGGGCGTCAACTGCTACGCCCGCGACGAGGACGAGCTGCACGCCATCCTCCGTGCGGTCACCGCGCCGGGTGAGGAGCGCGACCGCCTCGTGACCACGGCGCGCCAGTTGTTCGTCGACGACCCCGCGGACGACGTCGTCGAGCTCGCCTCGGTCGAGAAGCTCACCGACCGGCAGGGCCGCACCGTCGCCCTGCGCGCACCACGCGGTCGACGTACCGCATGGATCGCCGCCGCGAGCGTGCTCGTGCTCTACGGCGGCCTCACGCTCGGCGCGCAGGCCGTCTCCGCGGCAGGCGTCGGCGTGGCCAAGCCGCCGAAGGACGCGCTGCGCACGGTCTACGTGGGCGTTCGGCTCGACCACGCGCAGCTCGCCGACTACGGGCTTCTCGACCAGGTGAGCGCGCTCGGTGGTTCCGTCGTCGTCGACGCCGACGCGGCGCGCAACAACCGCGACGCACTCGAGGCGCTCGCGACAAGTGGCGTCGACATCGCCAACGGCGGCATGGGCCACGGTTCGTTCCTGCGCTGGAACCGCGCGGAGAACGACGTCGCCAAGGCAGGCCAGCTCCTCGCCAAGGAAGCGGGCGCGGCGCCGCGCGAGTTCTGCCCCGGCCGGCGCGTCGACGCCTTCGACCAGTACTACGCGCACGGGCACAAGCAGAAGCTCGTGGTCGCCAACCGCACCGTGCGGCCCGAGAACCTGCCCACGCACCTCGAGAACCGCAAGGTCTACCTGCTCGACGGTCGTCAGCGCGACGCCACGGCGATGGAGGTCGCGATCGCCGACCTCGTCCGCCAGGCGAAGCGCGACGGCCTGCACGTGGCCACCTACGGAGAGCTCCGCTGAGCTTCTCCCGCGTCGCGAGCCGGGCCACCACGATCGCCGGTGCAGCAGGTGCAGTGGGGCTCGCCGTAGGGATCGTGCACGCGGCGCCCGCGCTCGGCGGGGTGTCCCCGTTCGGTGTGCGCTGCACCCCGAAACTGGTGGGCGTCGGTCGACCCGGTCACGTGGCCCTCACCTTCGACGACGGCCCCGACCCCGCGTCGACGCCCGAGTTCCTCGCGGTGCTCGACGACCTCGGGTGGTCGGCCACCTTCTTCATGCTCGGCTCGATGGTGCGCGCCGCGCCCGGCTTGGCCCGTGACGTTGCCGACGCCGGTCACGAGGTCGCGGTGCACGGCGACGTGCACTTCAACATGCTGCGCCGCACGCCTCGGCGCGCGTTCGACGACATCGCCCGTGCCCGCGACACGATCGCGGAGGCCACCGGGGTCGCGCCCGAGTGGTTCCGCCCGCCGTTCGGCATCTCGTCGTACGGATCGATCCGCGCTGCGCGCTCGCTCGGCATGACCACGGTGCTGTGGACCACCTGGGGCCGCGACTGGCGCCGCGAAGCCACGCCCGACACCGTCGTCGCCGACGTCACCCGTCGCTATGTCGACGGCGGCACCATCCTCCTCCACGACTCCGACTGCACGTCGTATCCCGGCTCGTGGCGCTCCGCCGCGGGCGCGCTGCCGATCCTCGCTGACCGCTTCGCGGAGCAGGGCCTGAAGATCGGCACCGTCGGCGACCACGGCATCCGGTAGCGCGGTGGGGTGAGTCGGAGCCGGAAGGTCTTCGTCGCCCTGTGCTCCGGCGTGGTGGCGCTCGCACTCACGTTCCTCTTGGTCTGGCTCGTGCGCGACTGGGTGTTCCAGCACGGGATCCTGCTGTCGATCGTTGCGATCGTCGTTCCCTACGTGGTCTTCGGATTGGTGGCGGCGGGGCTCTACACCTGGGTGGTCGACGGTTCGATCCGGCCTCGACGCGCTCGCCGCTCCTGATTGGGTGACGCGATCGGTGATCGAACGTCTGTTCGGTCATGGATGGCCGGGATCCGCTGGAACTGATCACCGAAGGGCGGGAGAAGCTCGCGGTCGAGGACCGTTCGGGCTGGGCCGACGTCGCGTTGTCGGGCCGGATGCTCGCGGTGTGCGAGGAGTTCGAGCGGCTCGGTGCGGAGGTGGTGCGGCTCACTGCGGAGTGGAACGCGGCGGGGTGCGTGGGCGGCCGACGGGTTCGTGTCGCCCACCGCGTGGTTGGCGGCGCACGGACGGATGACGCGTGCGGCCGGCGGGCGGGTGGTGAGATCCGCGCGGCATGTCGCGAGGTTCTCGTCGACGGGCGCGGCGCTCGCCGACGGGCAGATCACGGCGGCGAAGGTCGAGTTGCTCGCTGAGGTGGCGCGCGACCGGGAGGAGCTCTACGAACGCGACGAGGAACTGCTCGTCGACCTCGCGGCGCGGGCTGGACGCGCGCGATCTCGCGGTGGCGTTGCGGACGTGGCGGATGCTGGCCGACGACGAAGCTGCGGACGACGACGCGAACGACGCGTTCGGCCGCGTGCATCTCGACATCGCGAACGGCTTGTTGGGCAGCGAGCTGGCCGGGTTCCTCGACCCGCACGGTTCGACCGTGTTGGCGAACGCGCTGGATCTGATCGAGCCGCCCGATCCGACGGTCGGTCCGGATCTGCCGCGGAGCCTGTCGCAACGCCGCGGCGAAGGCCTGGTGAAGTTGGCCCAGCACTACCTCGAGGTACGCGGTGGTTCGGGTGGTGCGGGTCGGCCGCGCGGTGCCGAGCGTGACGTGCTCGTGTTCACCCCCGAGCACGATCGGTGGCTGCTCGAGGACCACCGCTGCGAGCTCGACGGCTTCGGCCCGGTGCCGCACTCCACCGTCGGAGCGCCTCGCGTGCGACGCACGTGCTGCCTGGCTCACGCTCGATGGCCGACGTGAAGTGTTGCACCTGGGCCGCGAGTCGCGCACTGTCACCGCCACGCAGCGCCGCGCGGTGACCGTGCGCGACCGTCACTGTCAACACCCCGGTTGTCGCGCACCGGCCCGGTGGTGCGACGTGCATCACCTCGTCGAATGGGAAGCCGGCGGGAACGACCGACCTGGCGAATCTCGTGCTGCTCTGTCGAAGGCACCACGTCGCCGTCCACGAAGGCCGCAAGCGGCTCGTGCGGATCTACGACGGCACGCTCCAGGTCGAGGGACGCACCGCCCGAAGCTCCCGCCGTGCACGCTGGAAGCCGCGGCGATCCCGATGGGTGAGACGGGCGAAGTTCGCGGTCCGGTTGACGCCGGAATCCGATGCGGCGAGGCTGCAGCGATGTTGCAGGATGCAGAACTGGTGGCGTTCGTCGCGACGGGCGACCTCGAGCGGGCGCGTGCGTTCTACTGCGGCGTGCTCGGGTTCGAGGTGGTCGAGGAGTCGCCCTTCGCGCTGGTGCTCGACGCCAACGGCACGACCGTTCGGGTGACCCCCGTCGATGCGCCGGTGGTCGCGCCCTACACGGTGCTCGGGTGGCAGGTCACCGACACGACGGCAACGGTGCGGGCGCTGGTCGGAGCCGGGGTCGAGTGCGAACGGTTCGACGGCATGGAGCAGGACGCCGACGCGATCTGGACCGCGCCGGGCGGCGCCCGGATCGCCTGGTTCCGTGACCCCGACGGTCACCTGCTGTCGGTCAGTGGCGGATGACGTCGGGGTGAAGGCAGTTCAGCCCGGTGGGGGCCAGGGCGCAGTGAGGGGCCACGGCGCGGCTTCCTCGAACTGCGACGAGAGTCGCAGCAGCAGGTCCTCCGCGCCGTAGCGCGCCGCGAACTGGATGCCGATCGGGAGACCGCGCTCGTCGGTGCCGAACGGGATCGACACTGCGGGTTGGCCGGTGAGGTTGAAGATCGCGGTGAACGCGGCGAATTTCCCGGCGTTGGGCATGGTCTCGGGCTTCGACGTGTCGGCGAAGCCGTGGGGCGGCACCGTCATCTGCATGGTGGGCGTGAGCAGCACGTCGTAGGTCTCGAAGAACGGTGCGATGTCGCGGGTGATGCGCTCGGTGTCCTGCAGCGCCATGTAGTAGGCGACGGCGGTCTGGCTCTTCGCCATGTCGTACATGATCCGGGTGAACGGTTCGAGGTCGTCGTCGCGCAGCTCACGGCCGAGCTCGGCGAGGCGCCGGTCGACGGGCGCGGCGACGCTCACGCCCATGATCGCGCCCATCGCCCGGCCGTGGAGCTCGACGTCGTAGCTGAACGGCGCCTCGGTGACCTCGTGGCCGAGCTCCTCGCAGAGCGCGGCGGCGCGGCGCACCGCGTCGACGAGCTCGGCGTCGGCGGACTCGCCCTTTGCCGTGTCGGTGGTGAACGCGACGCGCAGGCGTCCGGGCGGGGTGCCCACCTCGTCGAGGAACGGGCGCGCCGGGGTTGGCGCGACGAAGGGGTCGCCGACGGTGGGCCCCGCGACCGCGTCGAGCAGTGCGGCGCTGTCGCGGACGGTACGGGTGACCGCGTGGTTGCACGCGACCGGGTAGGCGAACGAGTCGACCGCGGGTGCGTTGGGTACCCGGCCGCGCGACGGCTTCAGGCCGAACAGGCCGTTGGCCGACGCCGGGATGCGGATCGAACCTCCGCCGTCGTTCGCGTGCGCGACCGGCACGATGCCCGCCGCGACCGCGGCCGCAGATCCGCCGCTCGACCCGCCGGTGGAGTAGCCGAGCCTCCGCGGGTTGTGCGCGGGCCCGTGCACGAGCGGCTCCGTGGTGCCGTTGCGACCGAGCTCCGGCGTGTTCGTCATGCCGAGCACCACGAGCCCGGCGGCGCGGAAGCGAGCCACGGCGACGCTGTCGATGACCTGCACGTCGTCGGCCCACAGGCGCGAGCCGCGCGACGTGGGGAGTCCGGCGACGTTGGCGCCGAGCGCCTTCACGAGGAAGGGCACGCCGGCGAACGGTGCGTCGGGTAGGTGGCCCCGGGACTCGTCGCGGGCCTCGTCGAAGCGCTCGGCGACGAGCACGTTGAGTGCCGGGTTGCGCTCGTCGAGCCGGGCGATGGCGGCGTCGACCGCTTCCGCCGCGCTCAGCTCGCCCGCCCGGATCGCCGCCGCGAGGCCGAGACCGTCGAGCTCGTCGAGCACGTCGGAGTGGCTGGTGAGGGAGTCGTCGCTCATGGGCGAGACCCTACGGCAACGCTCGGGAGCCCGACGCCCGGGCGCCCATGCTCAGGGGCCGGCCTGCGTTCCCGTGACGGTGAGCCAATGGGTGCCGGGTTCGGTGCGCACGAGCGTGTGCTCGGTGCCGGCGGGGAGCAACACCCAGTCGCCGGGCGTGAGGTCGAGCCGCTCGCCGTCGATCACGAGCGTCGCGGCACCCGCGAGCACCACGACCCACTCGTCGACCTCGGAGCAGTAGTCGTCGGGCCCGTCGAGCGTGCCCGAGTGGATCTCCTCCACCATCGCGCCCGCGAGCTGCGCCACGAACCGGGTGCTCTCGCCGTGCGCCGGTGCACCCGACGGATCACCGAGGCGACCGTGTTCCCAGGCGGAGTTGGCGGAGTTGCCCATCAGGCCCCGTTCGTGTCGGCGAAGGCGAACATCGTGCGGTCGGCACCCACGTAGACGGCGTCGCCCGACGCGGCGAGCGACGTGAAGCGCGAAGGCACGGAACCGATGTGGATGCGGGCGATCACGTCGCCCGTGGCGGGATCGATCGCGGCGAGGTCGCCGCTGCCGGTGACGACCGTCCACAGGGTCGCCCCGGCGAGCACGGGCGGGCCCGGGGTGCTCAGCTTCGCGGTCCACCCGAGGGTGAAGCCGTCGGCGCGGCTCGTGACCTGCACGATGCCGGTGAGGCACGGCACGTAGAGGGTGGAGCCCTGGTGGGCCACTGCACCGAACGCGGCGCTGTTCTTGCACACCGGTCCCTGCGCGAGCTGGCCGCCCACGTGCCCGAGGTTCGCGGTATCGAGCAGGTAGCCGACGCCGCCCTTGCCCACCTGGAACACGCGCGAGTCCGGGAGCAGCACCGGGCCGGTGGTGCCGAGGTCGACGTCGGCGGCGTTGAGGCCGGCCCAGTCGTCGGGGGCGAACCAGTCGAGGATCTTCAGGTCGGGGGAGAGGCGCACGACCGCGTTGCCGTAGTCGAACTCGCCCTGGCTCTCGCTGTTGCCGCTGGTGACGAGCAGGGTGCCGTCGGCCGCGACCGACGCGCCCGGCGGGGTCCAGAGCCCACCCTCACCCTGCGTCGGCAACGTGAAGTACGTGGGCGTGCCGATGCCGGCGGCGGTGACCGGCACGGCGGTGATCCGGCCGGAGAAGTCGCCGCAATCGCCGTAGCGGCCGCCGAACAGGACGTAGACGCGGCCGTTGGCGAGCGTGAGTGCGCTGCGCTGGTTCTGCACCGACGGATCGCTGTCGGGAACGTCGACGGGCGCCGAGTCGAGCAGCTTGCCCGTGGCGAGATCGAGCGCCCAGAGCGTGTGCTTGCCCGGCTGCTGCATGCCGACCGCGTAGACGCGACCGGCAGCGAGGTCGACCACGGGCGTGCTGGTGATGCCGACGGGATCGACGTTGCCGCACGGCAGGTCGCTCGCCGACACCGGCTCGCCGAGGTGCTGCTTCCACTCGACGGTGCCGTCGGCGCGTCGCACGGAGTAGAGGCTGTCGTTCTCGGTGGCGACGATCACGCGATCGCCCACGACGAGCGGCTGCGCGTAGAGGTCGCCGTCGAGCACCGGGCTGGCCCAGCGCTGCTTGACACCGGCGGGCGCGGGCGGTCCCTCGGGGGCCACGCCGGTGCGTTCGTCGTCGTGGTCGTAGGTGGGCCAGTCGGCCGGGTCGGCCTTCGGCGCCTCGGTGGTCGGTGGCGTCTCGGTGGTCGACGCCGGCGCGGTGGTGGTGGTCGTACGCGCCCGCGTGGTGCTCGACGCGGAGTCGTCGCCGCCCGACGCGCACGCCGCGAGCGCGAGCGCGAGCGCGCCGATCGTGACCAGCGCGAGCGCCCGGCTCGCGCGTCGCCCGCCGACTGCTCTCACGAAGAGAGCCTCATGACGAGAGCCTCATGACGACAGACGGGCCTGGATCTCGAGGAGCGACGCGAGATCCTCGATCTCGGCGGACCACGAGTCGGCTTCCTCCGTGGGTACGAGCACGATCTTCGAGAAGCCGACGGCGACGAACTCCTCGATGCGCTCGGCAAGCCGGTCCTTGCCCACCATGATCACGTCGCCGATGTCGAAGCCGAGCCGGCTGCTCACGCCCTTGGTGTACTGCTCGGGCACCCCGGTGCGCGCGTAGAACACCATCGCGCCGAAGTGCTCGGGGTCGATGGTGCGGTCGTGCGCGGCCGCGGTCTCGTCCACGAGCACGCGCCCCTCGGCGACCTGCGCGGGCGTGCAGAAGCTCGGGAGCCAGCCGTCGGACAGCCGCCCGACGCGCTTGAGTTCGGCGGGCGCCCGCCCACCCATCCACACGTCGATCGGTCGGTTGACGGGCAGGGTGCCGATCGACACGTCGTCGTAGTGGAAGCGGTCGCCGCGGTGGGTGACGCGCTCCTCGCTCCAGAGACGCCGCATCAACGGCAGTGCCTCCTCGAACCAGGGTGCGCGCTCCTCGCGGGTGACGCCGAACGCCTGCTGCTCGGTGGGCTCGACCACGCCGAGGCCGAAGGCCGGCAGCGCGCGTCCGCCGGACAGGAGGTCGAGCGCAGCCCACTGTTTCGCGAGCAGGAGGGGGTTGCGACCGGGCAGCACCTGTACCGAGGTGCCGAGCTTCATGCGCTCCGTGCGGCCCGCGGCGAACGCGAGCGACACCATCGGGTCGGGGATCGGCCCGGTCGCGCGCTCGGAGCACCAGATCGAGTCGAAGCCCAACCCCTCGAGCGCGTCGATCAGCTCGGCGAAGCGACGCCCGCCGTCGGCGAGCCCCTGCGTGCCGATCCCGTAGCCGATTCTGACCTTCATATTGCGCCCTTCATGAGCGGAGGTCCTCGTAGCCGCGCAGCTCGCGGCGCGGCGATCTGCTGGAGGTGCACCTCGTCGGGTCCGTCGACGAAGTGCAGCGTGCGGGCGTGCGTGTACATGTCGGCGAGCGGCCAGTCGTCGGACACGCCGGCCGCGCCGAACACCTGGATGGCGCGGTCGATCACGGTGGTCGCGAGGCGCGCGGCGACGACCTTGATCGCGGAGATCTCCGTCTGCGCGCCCTTCTTGCCGACGGTGTCGATGAGCCACGCGGCCTTCATCGTGAGGAGCCGGGCCTGTTCGATCTCGAGGCGCGACTCCGCGATCGTGGCCTGCACGAGGCCCTGGTCGGCGAGCGGCTTGCCGAACGCGACGCGAGTCTGTGCGCGCATGCACATGAGCTCGAGCGCCTTCTCGGCCATGCCGATGGCGCGCATGCAGTGGTGGATGCGGCCGGGGCCGAGGCGCGCCTGGGCGATGGCGAAGCCGCCGCCCTCCTCGCCGAGGAGGTACTCCTTCGGTACGCGCACGTTCTCGAACAGCGTCTCGCAGTGCCCACCGCCACCGCGGTGGCCGAACACCGGCAGCGACCGCACGACGCGCGCGCCGGGCGTGTCGAGCGGGATGATCACCATGCTGTGGCGGCGGTGGCGGTCGGCGTCGGGGTCGGACACGCCCATGAGGATCGCGAAGGTGCAGCGGCTCGACGCCGCGCCGCTCGTCCACCACTTGTGCGCGTTGATCACGTAGTGATCGCCGTCGCGCTCGATGCGACTGGTGATGTTGGTCGCGTCGGAGCTCGCCACCCAGGGCTCGGTCATCGCGAAGCACGAGCGGATCTCGCCGTCGAGGAGCGGCTGGAGGAACTGCTCCTGCTGCATCGGCGTGCCGAACTGGTGGAGGATCTCCATGTTGCCCGTGTCGGGCGCCGCGCAGTTGGTCGCTTCCTGACTGATCGGTTCGCGACCCATCAGCTCGCACAGCGGCGCGTACTCCGCGTTCGACAGGCCCGGACCGCCATGGCCCGCCTCCGACCCGGATTCGGGGAGGAAGAGGTTCCACAGGCCGCGTGCCTTCGCCTCGGCCTTGAGCTCCTCCATCACCGGCGGGTGGAAGTGCGGATCGCCCGACGCCTCGACCTGCTCGCGGTACACCGCGTTGGCGGGAACGACGACCTCGGCGACGAACGCGCTCAGGGTGCGGTGCAGTTCCACGGTGCGGGCGCTGGGAGTGAAGTCCATCGGCCGGAGCGTACCTGTACCCGTAGCCTGAGCGGGTGGCCGAACCCAGTGCTCCGCGTCCGCTGATCCGTCCGTTGCTCGAGGTCGAGGTCGACGCCGATCCGTTCGTGCAGTTCCGGGCCTGGTTCGACGACGCCCGCGCCCAGGGCGCGCCGCAGCCCGAGGCGATGACCGTCGCCAGCGTCGACCGGCAAGGTCACCCGTCCGCCCGGATGGTGCTGCTGCGCGGGCTCGACGACCGCGGCTTCACCTTCTTCACCAACTACGGGAGCCGCAAGGCCGGCGAGCTCGACGCCAACGCCTCTGCCGCGATCGTCTTCCACTGGTGGGTCGTCGGGCGCCAGGTGCGCGCGACCGGCCTCGTGGAGCGGGTGAGCGCGGCGGAGTCCGACGAGTACTGGGCCACCCGGCCACGGGGGAGCCAGATCGGCGCGTGGGCGTCGGCGCAGAGCGCAGTGGTTGCCGACCGTGCCGCGCTCGAGGCCGCGGTCGCGGCGTGCGAGGTGCGCTTCGGTGACGGGCCGGTGCCGCGCCCCGCCGATTGGGGTGGCTACCGCGTGCTCCCCGAGGCGATCGAGTTCTGGCAGCACCGCGACGACCGACTCCACGACCGTCTGCAGTACACGCGCACCCGCACGGCCGCCGACGACCGAGACGCCGGCTGGGTGTTGGAGCGACTGCAGCCCTGACGGCGCCCGGCTAGCGCGAGCCCTCGGGCAGCGCCGGGCCGCGCAGCTCGACCACTTCGGTCCCGTGCTCCTTCTCCCAGCCCATCACCTCGAGCACCGTCATCATCACCACGAGCCGCCCGAGGATCAGCAGCCACGCGAGCAGGGCGAACACCACGCCGATCGTGCCGTACAGCGCCGACGACTTCGCGACGAGGCGCGGCACGATGATCCCGCCCGCGATCTTCAACACCTCGAACGCGACGCCACCGATCGCGGCGGCGGGCAGCAACGCGCGCCACGGTGCGCGCCGGTTGGGGAGCACCCACGAGGTCCACAACCACAGCACCGTGTTGATCGAGGCGCCGGCGAGGAACACGAGTGGCGCAACCGCGATCGGGAGGCGCTCGATGAACGAAGTCACGTACACGCTCGCGGCGATGATCACGCCGAAGCCGAGCAGCCAGCCGAGGCCGAGCAACCGCTCCTTCGTCGCGCGGTGCGGCACGCGCCACGCGACGTCGTAGGCGTTGGCCACGGCGAGCGCGAAGCCGCTCCCCGTCCAGATCAGACCGACGAGACCGACGATGCTCGCGACCTCGCGCGTCTGGCGCGCCTTGTCGACTGCGTCGGTGATGGTCTTCGCCGCGGTGCCGGTGACCCCGAGGAACTCCACGATGTTCGCGGCGACGTCCTGGCGTCCGGAATCGATGAACCCGACCGCCGCGACCGCGAGCAACGTGATCGCGAACAGCGCGAGGAATCCGTACAGCGTGATCGCCGCGGCGTTGGCGCGCCCGTTCAACTGGTTGAACCGCCGGACGAACGAGCGCACCCATTCGAACGCCTGACGGAATCGGGTCTTGATGACGGGGCTCCTGTCGTGGGCGGTGGCGCTGGGCGGTGACCGGTGGCCGGTGCCGCAGTTATACCGTGCAGGCGGAGGGGCAGCATGCCCACCGAGGGAGGAGTTGCCCGAATGCGGCGATCCATCGACGACTCGACCGACGACCATCCCGCCGACGACGACGAACGGCCGCCCGTCAACTGGGCGGTGGCGCTGAGCGACGACTGCGATGCCTGCGGCATGGGCGAGCCCCGGGTGGTGCTCACGGTGGAGGAGGTCGGGCGGGCCGGACTGGGCCTCGTCGCCCACCTCGCGCCCGACACGGCGCGACGCCTCCGGGTCGCGCTGCGCGATGCGCTGCGTGAGATCGGCGAGGACCCCGGGCCGTAGGCTGGAACGATGACCGAGCCCGCCGTCACCCCCGAGCCGGCCGACTCCCCGACCACCACCGACGAGAGCCGCGACCCGGCGACCGACGTGAGCGCCGACGAGGTGGTCGAGGGCCCGAGCCCACTGGTCCGCGAGCTCCGCGAGAAGTACCCCGAGCCGCCGCCGCGGGCTCGCTCAAGAAGCTCGCGCCCGGTCAGGGGCTCGCGCTCATCGGCATGGTGTGCTGCGCGTGGACACCGTTCATCCTGTGGTGGGCGTTCGGGCCGGCCGCGCTCGTGCTCGGGTTCCTGGCCTACCGCAAGGGCGAGAAGCGCGCCAAGTGGTTGATGCTCGCCGCGGTGCTGGCCATGGCCGGCGGCGTCGTGATGAACAACCTGCCCGACAAGTTCGTCTCGAACTGACGCCGCGCGCTCGTCGCGCGCGCGGGACCTACCGGACCTCGCCCAGGTGCACCACGTACCACTGGCCGCGCCACGAGATGAGTGACGTCACCGGGAACGAGCGCGCCTGCCCGTCGACGGTGTAGTTCAACGTCGACCCGTACACGCGCCAGTACGAGCCCTTGTTGTACTCGGTGCCGGGGGTGATCCACTGCGCCTGGTCGTTCGGCACCGACATGCCGGTGAGCTGCGCGCGGGATGCGGCGTCGCCGAGCTGCGCGTGCAGTGCATGGATGTCGTCCTCGTAGTTCGCGATGAGCCGGCTCTGGTAGTCGCCTGCGGGATCCTGGATGTCCTTCACCTGCAGGTACGCGGTCTCGGGGAAGAAGAACGGCAGCGCGAGCGACGGGTCGTCGCGCACGATCGCCTGCCAGAGCGCGTCGACGTGCGCGTCGAACTCGGCGCCGGTCGCGGTGGGCTTCTCGTCGGTCTGCGGGAGCGTGCCGGGGTCGACGGTGGTGGTCGTGGGCGCGCCCTTGGCGGTCGTCGCCGTGGACGCCTTCGCCGAGGTGGTGACGGGCGCCTTGGTAGTGGGCGCCTTCGTCGTGGGCGCCTCGGTCGTGGCGGCGGCAGGAGTGGTGGTGACGGGCGTGGTGGTCACGACGGCTCCGGCGGCGACCGCGACGCTCCCGGCGTCGGACGAACCGCTGCGGTCGGGGCCGAGGGCCACGAGGAGCGTGCCCAGCACGGCTGCGAGCACCACGACCGCGGCCATCACGGTCCGCTCGGCTCCCGGATCGCGGCCGGGAGATCGGGAGGTGTCTCGCGGGTCCGGCGTCACCCGCCCGACGCTAGGCAACGGCGGGGGCCTACGGTGGCACCGTGGACGAGCACGACGACCCGGGCGAGCCCGCCGAGCCCGAAGCGCCCGTCGGGTCCGACGAGCCCGACGACGACGCGGACGAGCCGTTCGAGCGGCCGGTCGACCGCTTCCGGCGGGGCGCGGTCGGCGGCGTGCTGGCGGCGGGCCTGTTGGGCATCGCCGACGCGCTCGAGGGACGACCGGCCAAGGAGGAGGTCGTGATCGTGCAGGAGGCGCCGTCGGCCCCGCCGCGCGAGCCGCGGCGCCTCGAGTTGCTGCTCGATCCCGACGACCCGTCGAAGTCGCTGGTATTCCTGCCCGATCCCGCGAGTGACGCGGATGGCGGGGACGGCACGCCGCGCCCGGCGCTCCCGACGCGCCCGGGCGTTAGTGCATCCGGGCGATCGAAGGCTTGTTCGCGACGTCGAGCGAAGCGATGTAGAGCATCTCGGGATGCGCCTTGAGGGTGGCGTCGAGGAAGGCGATCGTCACACCGACGAGCGTGTCGAAGTGCGGATCGGCCGGGTCGGTGTAGGGCGCGAGGTGCGTCGCGTTCACGAGTGACATCACCGTCTTCGGCTGCTGCAGGTTCGCGTCGTCCCACGCGATGGCTTCGTCGAAGGGGTTGTACTCGTCGGTGTCGCTGTGCACGTGCAGGATCGGCCGGCCATTGGGCTGGTACATGCCCGCGTAGGCGAAGCTCGCCGCGTACGACACGACGGCGCGCACACGTGGGTCGAGCCGGAAGGGTTGGTAGCCGTCGCCGAACGCGACGTAGCCGCCGTCGGAGTGGCCGGCCACCGCGATGCGCTGCGGGTCGATCAGGTTGCCGAGCGTCCCGCTGCCCGACGCGGAGAGGTCGAGGACCTTGGTGGTGACGAACCACGTGTCGGGCCACAGATCGGCCCAGCCGACCGTGTCGCTCGGGCCCGCGGGCTGGCCGCTCAGGATCGGATAGGTCGGTGCGGCGACCACGTAGCCCGCCTTCGCGATGCGCGAGAGCAGCGCTGCGTAGGTGGCCGGCGTGCCGCCGTAGCCGTGGGCGAACATCACGAGTGGGTAGGGCCCGTTCTGCCTGTCGACGGGGTACCAGACCGTCGTGGGCAGGACCCGGGTCGAGGAGCCGGGGAAGGCATCGAGCGCGGGTGTGCCGCGGGTGGTGTCGACGAAGGTGGTCTGGAAGGTCGCGATCGAGTGGGTGACGCCGATCGTCGTGGGCGTGACGTCGGGCGGTGGCGGCGGTGGGATGCAACCGGCGGCGACCAGCCCGAACGCGGCCACGAACGCGGCGACGAACAGGAGTCGGGGTGACCGGCGAGTCCGGGGGCGGGACATCTCTGCGAGGGTAGGGCGCGACCGGCGCCGGCGGCAGCCCCCGAATGACAACCCGGCGTCAACCGGTTAGAGCAGGAGAGGGATCCCGATGCCCCGGGTGTCCTCGGCGGCGAGGCGGTGTTCCACGACCTGGTCGACCGACACCATGGCGATCCGGTGCTCGGCCGCGAACCGCTCCAGGTAGGGGAAGCGGGCCGGGGAGCCGTCCTCGCAGAGCACCTCGCAGATGACCGCCACGGGCGGCAGCCCGGCGAGCCGGGCCAGGTCGACGGAGGCCTCGGTGTGGCCGCGCCGCTCGAGGACGCCACCCGGGCGCGCCCGCAACGGGAACACGTGGCCGGGGCGCTGGAAGTCGGCCGGACGCGACGCGGGGTCGAGCACCCGACGGATCGTGGTGGCGCGGTCGGCCGCCCCGATGCCGCTGCCCGCGGTCATGTGGTCGATCGACACGGTGAAGGCGGTGTCGTTGCCCGCGCGGTCGGGCGGCACCATCGGCCAGAAGTCGAGCTCGTCGAGCCGACCGACGTCGCACGGCATGCACACCAGGCCGCGGGCCCACGTGAGCATGAAGTTCACCGCTTCGGGCGTGACCCAGCTCGCGGCCAGGGTGAGGTCGCCCTCGTTCTCGCGGTCCTCGTCGTCGACGACGAGGACCATCTCGCCGCGTCGGATGCGCTTCAGCGCCTCGTCGATGGTGGCCAGCGTCATCGGTGGCTCCTCGGTTCCTGGTTCGTGGGTGAATGGGCAGGTGAATGTGCAGGTGGATGGGTGGGGTTCGATCCGGTCGCCGGGTCCGGAAGGGTGACGACCATGCGGCAGCCGTGGGGGTCGCGGTGTTCGGGGTGGATGTCGCCGCCGTGCAGGCCGACGATCCACTGCGCGATCGCGAGACCGAGCCCGGCGCCGCCGTCGCGCGACGCGCGCGCCGAGTCGGCGCGGTAGAAGCGCTCGAACACGCGCTCGCGGTCGGCCTCGGCGATGCCCGGGCCCTCGTCGAGCACCTCGATGGTGACGCCGGGCGGTTCGCCGGGCGCGCCTGCGGTGGGCGCGCACCTCGACCCGTCCACCACTTGGCGTGTGGCGCACCGCGTTCTCGAGCAGATTGGCCACGACCTGGTGCATGCGCTCGGGGTCGCCGTCGGCGACGAGGCCGGGCGCGTCGACCGCGACCGACACGTCGACGCCGGCGTCGTGCAGCTGCTGCTCGCGCACCGCGTGCTGCAACAGGGGTTCGACTGCGAACTCGGTGCGTTCGAGCGGCACCGCGCCCGACTCGAGTCGCGAGAGGTCGAGGAGTTGCTTCACCAGGCGGCCGAGCCGCTCGACCTGGGCGAGCATGGTGGCGAAGGTGTCGGGGTCGGGTTCGCTGACGCCGTCGACGAGGTTCTCGAGCTGCACCTGCAGCGCGGTGATCGGTGTGCGCAGTTCGTGGGACACGTTGGCGACGAGGTCGCGCCTCACTCGGTCGGTCTCCGCGAGCTCGGCGGCCATGCGGTTGAACGCGTGGGCCAGCTCGCCCACTTCGTCGCGCGACGACGTGCTGACGCGGCGGTCGTAGTTGCCGCGCGCCATCTCCGACGCGGCGGCGGCCATCTCGCGCAGTGGCGACGTCATGCCGCGCGACAGGAACCACACCATGGTCATCGCGACCGCGGCGGCGATCACGCCGCTCACGGACGGCCAGAGGTCCGCCTTGAGCCCGAGCCAGAACACGAAGACGGTTACCGCGACCGCGGCCGCGATCACGAAGCCGAGCTTCAACTTGATCGACGGCACCTCGTCGAGGGGGTGCTGCAGGCGCTCGCGGCGGTTGGGCCCGTTCCGATCCGACGTCATGAGTCGGCTCCGGCCGCGTAGCCGACGCCGTGGACAGTGCGCACGACGTCGTTGCCGAGCTTGCGGCGCAGCGCGCGCACGTGCGAGTCGACGGTGCGGGTGCCCCCGCCCGCGGGGTAGCCCCACACCGTCTCGAGCAGCTCTTCACGCGTGAAGACGCGGCGGGGATCGCCCGCGAGGTGGACCGCGAGGTCGAACTCGGTGGGGGTGAGGTGCACCGTGCCCTCCGGCGTGCTCACCTCGCGCGTGACGGGGTCGAGCCGGGCCGGGCCGAGCACGATCGGCTCGGCGGGCGAGGCCGTGGAGGGCTCCGGGGAACCGGAGGCACCGGGACCGGTCGCGGCGCGCTCGACGGTGCGCAGGAGGGCGCGGACCCGGGCCACCAGTTCCCGGGCGCTGAAGGGCTTGGTGAGGTAGTCGTCGGCGCCCGTCGCCAGGCCCTCGAGCAGGTCGGATTCCGAGTCGCGCGCCGTGAGCATCAGCACCGGGACGGGGCGCTCCTGCTGGATCGCCCGGCACACGTCGAGGCCGTCGAGGCCGGGGAGCATGAGGTCGAGGACCACGAGGTCGGGGGCGAGGTCGTGGCAGGCCCGGACGCCCTCCGGGCCGTCGGCGGCGAGGTGCACGACGAAGCCTTCGCTGCGGAGTCGCGTGGCCACGGCCTCGGCGATGGTGATCTCGTCCTCGACGACGAGGATGGTGCGGGCCCCGGCCGGTGACACCGGCGTGGACGGTGCGGTGGCCGTCATGTCCCCGAGGATAAGGAGGGTCCCGGCCCCTCCGGCCCCACTCCGTGTGGAGATTCGGTGGAGATCGCCGTCAGACGGCGGTCAGACGGGCGTCACCCGATGGACTCAGGGGAGCAACGGCCCGGAACGGACAAGCGGGTGGGATCGGTGTCCGTGGAGCGCTCGCCCGTCCTGGAACACCTCCGTCAACTGTTGCACGAGTACTCGTCGCTCGATGAGGGGGAGGTTGCCACCTATATCCCCGAGCTCGGGCGGGCCGACCCGTCGTGGTTCGGCATCGTCGTCGCCACGACCGACGGCCACGTCTACGAGGTGGGCGACACGGCCCTCGACTTCACCATCCAGTCGATCTCCAAGCCGTTCGTGTTCGGCATGGCGCTCGAGGACTGCGGGCGCGACGCGGTGCTCGAGAAGGTGGGCGTGGAGCCGTCGGGCAACCCGTTCAACGCGATCGTCGTCGACGACCGCAACCGACCGTTCAACCCGATGGTGAACGCGGGCGCGATCGTCGCGACCGGTCTCATCGACCCGGGGTTCGCGAAGACGCGGATGCACCGCATCATGAGCACGTTCGGCAAGTACGCGGGACGGGAGCTCTCGCTCGACGAGAAGGTCTACCGGTCGGAGAGCGCGACCGGCGACCGCAACCGCTCGATCGCGTGGCTCATGCGGAGCTTCGGCGCGCTCGACGGCGACGTCGAGGCGATCGTCGACGACTACTTCCGGCAGTGCTCCGTGCTCGTCAACTGCCGCGACCTCGCGACCATGGCCGCGACACTCGCCAACAAGGGCGTGAACCCGGTCACCGGCGAGCACGCGCTCGACGCGCGCTACGTCGAGAACGTGCTGAGCGTCATGAGCACGTGCGGCATGTACGACTACGCGGGTGAGTGGGTGTACACGGTCGGCCTGCCCGCGAAGAGTGGCGTCGCCGGAGGTGTGATCGCGGTGCTCCCGGGGCAGTTGGGGATCGGCGTGTTCTCGCCGCGCCTCGACGAGCGCGGCAACAGCGCGCGCGTGGCATCCGCGTGTGTCAGCGACTCGCCCACGACTTCGACCTCCACCCGCTGCGGTTCCAGCCAGAGGTGCGTGCCGTCGTGCGGCGCAGTTACCACGCCGCCGAGACCCGCTCGAACCGTGTCCGCACGCCCGCCCAGTACGAGGTGCTGGCCGAGCGCGGCCGTTCCGTGCTCGTGTTCGAGCTGCAGGGGGACCTCTTCTTCTCCTCCGGGGAGCGGCTGTACCGAAACGTGATGACCGAGGTCGAGGGATCCACCCACGTGATCTTTGACTGCCGGCGAGTCGGCAGTGTCGACGACGCGGCGGTGTCGGTGCTCGGCGCGTTGCGCGACGAGCTCGACGACCAGGGCATCCCGCTGCTCATCACCGACGTCGGCGAGGCGCACAAGCTCGCCGACCTCGCCTCGGAGGTGTTCTCCGACACCGACGCCGCGCTCGAGTGGTGCGAGGAGTCGATGCTCGCCGCCGCCGGCCTCGACGACGGCGACACCGGTGAGTTGCTCCCGCTCGCCGATCAGGAGCTGCTCGCCGGCATGACGGCGGCCGAGCTCGTTGCCATCGAGGCGCTCGCCGAGTGCCAGAAGTTCGAAGCGGGTGACGTGATCGTCGCCGAGGGGGACGAGTCCGACGCCGTCTACTTCCTGCGCTCGGGACGCGTGCGGGTGCGGCTGCACATCGGCGCCGGACGTGAGAAGCGGCTGGCGACCCTGGGCCCCGGTGTCGCGTTCGGGGAGATGGCCTTCCTCGACGAGCTGCGCCGGTCGGCCGACATCGTGGCCGAGATCGACACGGTGGTCGACCGTCTCCCCATCGTGGAGTTCCGCCTACTCGTCGCCGAGCACCCGGAGATCATCGAGAAGTTCGCGGTGAACATGGTGCGCAACCTCGGGTCACGCTTGCGCCGGGCGAACGAGCAGGTGCGGCGCCTCGCCGAGTAGCGGTCAAGCGGGCTGCGATCGGTCGGGCAGGTCGACGGTGGAGCCGGGCCGCGGCTCCACGCGCACGTCGTCGCCGACGTCGGGGACGACCGTGGCGGTCACCGGGAGCCCGACCCGCAACGGGTCGTGCCCGTCGATCGTGACGTCGAACAGGAAGCGCTCGCCGTGGAACGTGCGCGCGGTCACGCGTCCGCTCACTGCGGACCCGACCGCGGGCACCTGGCCGACGATCCGCAGGTCGTCGGGGCGCACGGCGACGAGGTGCCCGAACACGAGGGTCACGTTCCAACCCAGGAAGCGGGCCACGAACTCGTTGGCGGGCCGGCGCCACACGTCGCTCGGTGGGCCCTCCTGCTCGATGCGACCCTCGTGCATCACCACGAGGCGGTCGGCGAGGGCAAAGGCCTCGCTGTGGTCGTGGGTGACGAACAGGATCGAAAGGCCGAGCCGGGTGAACAACGCGGCGCAGCTCGGTCACCAGCCGGTCGCGCAGCGTGCGGTCGAGTGCGCCGAGCGGCTCGTCGAGCATCAACAGCTTCGGCTCTGCGGCGAGCGCGCGGGCGAGCGCGACGCGTTGCTGCTCGCCACCCGAGAGCTCGGCGACCCGGCGGGCGGCGAAGCCGTCGAGGCCGACGAGGGCGAGCGACTCGCGGGCGCGGGCCTCCGCCCCGGCGCGCCCGAGGCCCTGCATGCGCAATCCGAACGCCACGTTCCCCATCACGTCGCGGTGCGGGAAGAGCGCGTGGTCCTGGAACATCAGCCCGAAGCCGCGGCGGTGCGGGGGCACGGTGCGCAGGTCGCGGTCGTCCCACGTGACGGTGCCGTCGGCGCCGGGTTCGAGGCCGGCGACGACGCGCAGCATCGAGCTCTTGCCGCTCCCGCTCGGCCCGAGCACGCACACGATCTCGCCGTCGTGCACGTCGAGGTCGATGCCGTCGAGGGCCCGGAAGTCGCCGTAGAGGAGGCTGACGTCGCGGCAACGAGAGCATCAGAAGGTCCCGACGTCGCCGACGCGCACGCGCTCGATGCCGAGGATGGCCAGCGCGGTGAGCGCCATCAGGATCACACTCGCGGCCATCGCCGCGCCGAAGTTGAGCGGGCCGGGCTGGCCGAGCAGGCGGTAGATCTCGACCGGCAGCGTGGGCTTGTCGGGCCGCACGATGAAGATCGTGGCGCCGAACTCACCCAGCGAGATGGCGAACGCGAACCCCGCGGCCACGAGCAACGCACGCGCCGCGATGGGCACGTCGACCTCGCGCCAGGCGCGCGCGGGTGACGCGCCGAGCATTGCCGCGGCTTCCGTGCAGGCGCGGGTCGATGGCGCGCAGCACCGGCGTGACCGTGCGCACCACGAACGGGATGGCGACCAGCGCCTGCGCGATGGGCACGAGCAGTGGGGAGGACCGCAGGTCGACGGGCGGGTGGTCGAGGGTGATGAGAAATCCGAAGCCCACGGTCACCGCGGACACGCCGAGCGGCAGTGACAGCGCCGTGTCGAGCCCCCGGTTGCGCCGTGCCGCGAGCGCGAACGCGCCGACACCCGCCGACGACCACGGCGATGACCGTGGCGATCGCGGCGAAGCGCAGCGAGTTGCCGATCGCCTCGACCGGCGACACGAACAGCGCGCTGCTCGCGTGGAGTGAGTCGAGCGCGCGGTAGAAGCCGAGGCCGTAGCCACCGGGCGGGTGGAACGACCGCTCGACGAGCACGAGGATCGGGCCGCCGAGCAGCACCGCCATCACCGCGAGGTTGGCGCCGAGCAACAGCCGGGCGCCGACGGTGCGGGGCGGACCGCGGTCTCCGCCGACGCGCGCGAGGCGCAGGGCGGTGTGGTGGCGACCCTCGATCCGCGCGGTCACGAGCAGCAACGCGGTGATCGCGACCAACTGCACCACGGTGAGCGTGGCCGCGAGTGGCAGGTGCAGCAGTTGTGCGGTCTGGCGGTAGATCTCCGTCTCCAAGGTGTTGAACCGCGGGCCGCCGAGCACGAGGATCACGCCGAACGAGGTGAACGTGAAGAGGAACACGATCGCCGCGGCGGCGGTGATCGCCGGGCGGAGCGCAGGCAGGGTGACCTCGCGGAACGCGCGCGGTGCGGCTCGCGCCGAGCATGCGCGCCGCCTCCTCCTGGCGCGGGTCGAGGTGCGACCACAACCCGCCCACCGTGCGCACGACGACCGCGTAGTTGAAGAACACGTGGGCGACGAGGATCGCCGCGAGCGACTGGTCGAGGCCGAGGCCGGCGAGCGGGCCGCCGGGACCGAGCAGGCTGGCGAACGCCGAGCCCACGACGATGGTCGGCAGCACGAACGGCACGGTCACGAGCGCGCGGCACGACGGCCCGCCCGCGGAACCGGTACCGGGAGAGCACGTACGCGCCCGGGATCCCGATCGCCAGGGTCAGCAGCGTGGAGAGGGTGGCCTGCCAGATCGTGAACCACACGACGTGGCGCAGGTAGCCGTCGGTGACGACGTCGCCGAACGGTCCGAGGTCGACGTGCCAACCGGGCGCGAGGCCGCGTCCGATGATGGCCAGCACCGGGTACACGAAGAACACGGTGAGGAACGCGATCGGCACACTCGCCAGCAGGACGCGCGCCCGGCGCCCGGCGCCCGGACCCGCGCCGGGGCTCAGCCGAGCACGGTGCTGCGCCACTGCTCGATCCAGTCGTCGCGGTGCGCGCCGATGGTCCGCACCGACAAGGTGAGTGGGTGGTCCGCCACGTCGGCGAACTTCTCGAACACCGCGGGGAGCTTGGTGCCCGTCACCACCGGGAACACGAACATCTGGAGCGGCACGTCCTCCTGGAACTTCGCGGAGAGCATGAAATCGACCAGCGCCTTCGCCTGCTTCGGGTGGTCGGTGCCGCGCAGCACGCCGGCGAATTCCACCTGGCGGAAGCACGAGTCGAGCATCGTGCCCACCGGCGACGTCGCGGGCTGCGGGTCGGCGAAGTACACCGCGGCGGGCGGGCTCGACGCGTAGGAGACGACGAGCGGGTACTGGCCGTGGTTCGCGCCCTGCGAGAAGTCGCCGTCGTACGCGCTCTCCCAACCGTCGTCGACCTTCACGTCGTTGGCGCGCAGCTTCTCCCAGTAGCCCCGCCAGCCGTCGCCGCCGTAGCGGGCGATGGTGGCGAGCACGAACGCGAGCCCCGGAGAGCTCGTGGTCGGGTCCTCGACGACGAGGAGCCCCTTGTAGGCGGGCTTCGTGAGGTCGTCGAGCGTCTTCGGCACCGCGAGGTCGTGGGCGGCGAACCACTGCTTGTCGGTGTTGATGCACACGTCGCCGTGGTCCACGGGTGTGAGTTGGTGGGTCTTGTCGAGTCGGTACTCGGCCGGGACGTCCGCGAGCGCGGCCGGTGTGTAGCGCGTGAAGATGCCCGCGTCGACCGCCCGGCTGAGGAACGTGTTGTCGACGCCGAAGAACACGTCGCCGAGCGGGTTCGACTTCGTGAGGATCGCCTGGTTGAGCGCGGCGCCCGCGTCGCCCTGCGACAGCACCTTCACCTTCACGTTGTTCGCGCGTTCGAACGCGCGCAGGACCGGCTTCGACACTGCGAACGAGTCGTGGGTGACGAGGGTGATGGTGACCGGGTCGCTCGCCGCGCCCGTGGGTGATCCACCCGCGACGGTGACGAGCGATGCGACGGCGACAAGCGAGGTGACGAGTGCGGTGACGACGGTCGAACGGCGGCGCATCATGACTCCTGGAACGGGGAGGGGGAAGGGTCGGGAAGAATCGCCAGCAGGACGCCGTCGCGGAGCGCGACGGTGGCGGGCAATTCGTCGATCTCGTTGCTGACACCGCGGCTGGTGCCGGGTGGGAGGGTCTCGTCGTGAAGTGGCCAGCGCAGGCCCTCCGTGACGACACCCTCCGCGGGGCCGCCGATCGGCAGCAGTGTGCACAGCCGGCCCGCTGGGCCCGGGAGGTGCGCGGGAGCGTCGCCACCCCGGACGACGAGCACGTCGGCGTTGCCGAGGTGGGCGTGTACCCGCATCGAGGCGAAGCGCGGCGACGCGAGCAGGAGCGCGTTGGCCAGCAGGTGGTCGGCGCTGTCCGCCGTGGATGCCGAGCACCAGCACGTCGGTGATGCCCCGGGTGCAGGCGGCGTCGAGCGCGAGTTCCAGGTCGGTGGCGTCCTTCGACGACGGGTGGCGCTGCACCTCGGTGCCGGCGTCGAGGGCTTCGATCACCATGCGCGGTGGTGTGGAGTCGAGGTCGCCGACGAGGAGGTCGACGTGCAGCCCGGCGGCGAGCGCGTGCACGAGTCCCGAGTCGGCGGCGACGACGCGCGCGTCGGCCGGGAGATGGTCGAGTGCGTGGGGTGGCGGTGGATCACCACCCGCGAAGACGACAGCCCACGATGAAGCGGTCGACCCGCCGGAAGCGGTCGTTCCCATGGTTCCCTCCGCCGGCATTACCCGGTTCAGGTTCGAGGGGTCGGCGACGCATCACGGTCGCCCTCTCAGCCCGGCTGACCCGAGCTCCCCAGATATGGAGTTGTGCTGCGCATGCTACAACCCCCGGCATGACGAACGGCCCCGGCGAACTCGTACTGGTGCGGCACGGCGAGACGGCATGGAGCAGGTCGGGGCAGCACACCTCGTACTCCGACGTCGAGCTCACCCCGGTGGGTGAGGAAGAAGCGCGCGCCGCGGCGGTGAAGCTCGCGGGGCGCACGTTTGCCGCGGTGTTCACCAGCCCGATGCGACGCGGCGCGCGAGACGTGCGCGCTCGCCGGCCTCGCGGAGCACGCGATGGTCACCGACGACCTGTGTGAGTGGAACTACGGCGACTACGAGGGCCTCACCACGTCGCAGATCCGCGAGACGAACCCGGGGTGGACCATCTTCACCGGCGATCCGCCCGGCGGCGAGACGTCGGCGCAGGTCGGCGCGCGGGCCGACGCGATCATCGGGCGCGTAGTCACCGCCGCCGTGGGGGGCGACGTCGCGTTGTTCTCGCACGGGCACTTCCTCCGCGTGCTCGGCGTGCGCTGGGTCGGGCTCGACGTGTGCGACGGTGCCCTCCTGCGCCTCGACACCGCGACGATCTGCGTGCTCGGGTACGAGCACGACCGGCGCGTCGTGCGCGTCTGGAACGCCTAGCGTGCACCGCGTGCCCACGGTGCGCGGGAACACGGCAACGCGGCTCATCGCCGCAGGCGGTCACGAGCAGGTGCTGTTCGTGGGCGACGGTGACGTCGGCCTGCGGGCGATCATCGCCATCCACTCCACCGCGTTGGGCCCGTCGCTCGGCGGGGTGCGGTTCTGGCACTACGACGACGACGAAGCCGCGCTGCGCGACGCACTGCGGCTGTCGGAGGCGATGACGCTCAAGGCCGCGATGGCCGGGTTGCACCAGGGTGGCGGCAAGGCCGTTGTGCTCTGGGACGACCCCGACCGCCCGCGGCCACCGGAGCTCCTCCACGCGCTCGGTCGGGCGATCGACGGGCTCGGCGGTCGTTACCTCGCGGCCGAGGATGTCGGCGCGACGACGGCCGACATGGACGGGTTGGCCGAGGTCACGCCCTGGGTCACGGGGGTCAGCGAGTCGCTCGGGGGTTCGGGCGACCCGTCGCCGCTCACCGCGTTCGGCGTGCTCTGCTCGATGCGAGCGGCGTTGCACGCGCAGCTCGGGAAGCCCACGGTGCGCGGGCGGCGCGTGATGATCCAGGGCAGCGGCCACGTCGGCTCGCACCTGGCGCGCCTGCTCGCGGAGGAGGGCGCCGAGGTGCTGGTCGCCGATCGCGACGCCGCGCGCGCCGAGCGCGTCGCGGCCGAGACGGGTGCCACCGTCGTCGCCGCCGACGACGCGATCACCACGTGGTGCGACGTGCTGGCGCCGTGCGCGCTCGGCGGCGTGCTCACCGAGGAGGTCGCGCCGTTGCTGCGGTGTCGCGTGGTGGTGGGCGCCGCCAACAACCAACTCGCCGATCGCGCCGCCGACCTCGCCATTGCGCAGCGCGGCATCCTCGTCGTCCCCGACTTCGTCGCCAGTGCGGGCGGCATCGTGAACATCGCGGAGGAGTTCACCGGTTACGACCGCGACCGCGCCCACGCGGAGACCGCGCGCATCGACAACACCACGGCGCGGGTGCTCGAGTGGGCGCGCCACGACGGCGTCACCCCCACCGATGCCGCGCTCGCGATGGCGTGCCGCCGCATCGTGGAGGAGGGCGCCGACGAGGCTGGTGTCGCCCGGCGCTGGCGCCCGGGCGATCCCGCGGCCTGGACGAACGGCCGCCCGCTCACCCACCTGCGGGGCTGAGCCGCATGGGCGCGGAGCCCGGCGACCTTCGTGGCCGGGCGGAGAGCAGGGGTCGCGCTACCGGGTGTTGCCGGTGTGGCCGAGCGAGTAGCGACCGGGCGTCGGCCACACGACGAGGCCGTGCGGCTCGTTGCCCACCGGGATCTGGATCTGGTTCCCCGTGTTCGTGTCGATCACGTACACGACGTCGTCGTAGCGGCCGCTGAGCCAGAGGAACTTGCCGTCGGCGCTCACGTTGCCCATGTCGGGGCTGCCGCCGCCCTGGATCGGCCAGGTGACCACCACCTGGTTGTTCGACACGTCGACGACCGACACGCTGCCCGGTCCCTTCGGGGTGTTGCCGCCCACGTGGTCCTGGCCGCGGTTCGCGACGTAGAGCTTCGTGCCGTCGCGGCTCGGGTAGATGCCGTGCGTGCCCGTCCCCGTCGGGATGAAGCCCGTCTCCTTGAAGTTGTCACCGTCGATCGTGTACACGCCGCCGCGCATCATCTCGGCCACGTAGAAGGTGGAGCCGTTGCCGATGGTGCGGATGTCCTGGGGCATGCCCTGCCCGCTCAGGGTGAGGTAGCCGACCACCTTCTTGTTCACCATGTCGATCTTGGCGAGCTTGCCGCTGAACTCGCAGGTGAAGATCGCGTACGAGCCGTCGATCGAGAAGTCGGCGTGGTTGATGCCGTCGCAGTCCGGCACGTCGAGCGACTCTTGGAGCGCCATGGTGTGCGGGTCGCGGAAGTCGAGTCGCTTACGGGCCTCGGCCACGACGATCGCGGACTTGCCGTCGGCGGTGAAGTACATGTTGTACGGGTCGTCGACCTCGATGGGCTGTCCCGCAACGCCGGTCTTCGCGTCGATCGGCGTCACCGAGCCATCGGTGCGGCCTTCGGCGTTGTTGGTGACCCAGAGCGTGCGCATGTCCCACGACGGCACGACGTGCTGCGGGTTGATCCCCACGGGGATGGTGTCGACGACCTTCATCGTGGCCGGATCGATCACCGACACGCTGTTCGACTGCAGGTTCGGCACATACGTGCGGGCGAGGTCGCCCTTGACCGCGTCGCTGAGCATGTTGACGCCGGCCTCGCTGTAGAGGTTGTTCGGGTTCACGACCGGGGGCATGCCCGGGATGGTGTTCACCTTCGCCTTGCCGGCGGTGGTGGTGGTGGCCGCGGTCGTGGTGGTCGCGCCCGCCGCAGTGCTGCCCGTGGCCTGGCTGACGCGGGCGCCGTCGGAGCCACCACCTCCGCCACACGCGACGGCGACGAGCGCGATCACCACGGCGGAGGAGAACAGCGCGGCGAGCGGCGCCGTGCGGCGGGGTCGGGCGCGCTGGTGAGCTCGGTGGGAAGCGGTCGGGCGGGGAGCCGATCGGGGCACGGTGAACCTCGCGTGCGGTGCGTGTGGGGGCGGGCGCACGCGGTGGCCGGTGTCGGCGAGCAGGTTAGGGCCCCATGGGGCGGGAACCGGGTCGGGGACCCGATTGCATCAGATGGCGTCGAGGATGGCCGCCAGGTCCCGGGGTCGGCTCACCATCGCCATGTGCCCGGCGTCGAGCTCGATCATTTCGCAACCCCCGACGTTGCGGGCGAAGCGATCCTGCTTCTCCGGAGCGACGATGACGTCCTGCGTGAGTTTCACCCAGACCCGGCGCACCCCCGGCGGCATCGTGGTCAGCACCATGCGGTCCGTGACCGTGGCCGGCGCCTCGGGGACCGCGAGTCCGATGGTCCACTCGACGAGGGCGGGATCGTCCACGTCGTTGAGCAACACGGCCCGCTGGACGTCTGCCGTCATCGGTGCGAGTGCAACACCCGGAGGATTGGAGTCCGCGATCGCCTGGATCTCTGCGTCAAGGGTCTCGTAGACGTTCTGTCCGTCGGCGGGCACCGTGCAGGAGACGAACACCAGCGCCCGCACGCGCTCCGGTGTCCGTCCGGCGACCTGGGGGATCGTCATCCCCGCGAGTGAGTGGCCGACGAGAACGACATCGTGCAGATCTCTCGCCTCCAACTCGTCGACCACGGCGTCGACGAAGTCGGCAATGCCGATGCGGCCGAGGTCTCCGGGCCGGTCGCCCCGTCCGGGCAAGTCGATCGCCACGACTTCGGAACGGAGCAAGGGGAGCAGCGGATCCCAACATTCCTTGGTGCACCCGCCGCCGTGGACCAACACCATGGTCATGTCGTTCCTCGTCGTCCTCTTCGAGGTTCAGGATCGTTCGAGCACCCAGCCGGTGTCGAGCATGAGCAACCGGTTGCGGGGCCCGGGTACGTCGGGGTCGAGGGTGTCGTACCCGGCGTCGCCCTGCCACAGCGACACGAGGCCCCCGTCGACCCGCGCGATGCGGGTGACGAAGAACGGCGGCGTGCCGGAGTCGAACCCTGCGATCGCAGCAGCGACGCTGTCGTAGTCGGCGAGCTCGTGCAGGGTCACGTAGGTGGGCGGGACCAGCTCCACCTCGCCGGCGTCGCGCCGGGCGACCGCGTCGCGGGGGTGGATCCACTCGTGCTCGCGGATCTCGCCATCGTCGATGACGACCGTGCCCTCGGGTGCCGGGGCAAGGAAGAACCACGTCGCGAAGCGTCGGGGCGAGGCGTGGGCCGGGGTCCAGTGCGCGAACCACACCAACGAGTCGCGGTCGACCGCGAGGCCGGCCTCCTCGAGCGCCTCACGCACCGCGGCCGTGCGGGCCGCCTCCAGCATCGTCTCGGGGCCGGGTTCGCCGTCGGTGGGCCGGGCGCCGCCGGGGAAGTCCTCCTCGTCGATGCGGCCCCCGGGGAACACCCAGGCCCCGCCCGCGAAGGCGAGCCGGGAGTCCCGCTTGAGCATCAGCGTCTCGAGGCCCGCCGCACCGTCGCGCACGAGCACGACCGTCGCCGCCGGGATCGCGGGGTCCGTCTCGTCGGCGAGGGGCAGCTTCTCCATGGCCGCACCCTACCGAGGGTTTCGACCCAGGGTGCGGGTCCGATTCGTCCTGAGCTAGGTTTCCGGCCTGCCGGCCCACGCCTGGAGTTGCCGATGAAGCCCGCACCGTTCGAGTACCACGCCCCCGAGACCATTGCCGACGTCACGTCGTTGCTCGCCGAGCACGGCGACGAGGCCAAGGTGCTCGCCGGGGGTCAGAGCCTGGTACCGATGCTCGCCCTGCGCCTCACCCGTTTCGAGCACATCATCGACCTCAACGGGGTCGAGGAGCTCAAGGGCGTGGTCCGCAACAACGGCACGCTCACCGTGAAGGCCGGCACGCGCCAGGCCACGGTCGAGCACGACGCCGCCGCCGGCGCGGCGGTGCCGCTGCTGGCGCAGGCGATCCCGCTGATCGGTCACTTCCAGATCCGCAACCGGGGCACCGTGGGTGGTTCGATCGCCCACGCCGACCCGGCCTCCGAGCTCCCCGCCGTGGCGCTGGCGCTCGATGCCGAGCTGGAGATCGCGGCCCAGAGCGGCACCCGCCGCGTGCCCGCCTCCGAGTTCTTCCTCGGCACCTGGACCACGTCGGTCGGTGAGGACGAGATCCTCTCCGCCGTCCACTTCCCGGTGTGGGAGGGGAGCTCCGGCTTCGCGGTCGAGGAGCTCGCCCGCCGCAGTGGCGACTTCGCCCTCGCCGGCGTGGTCGCCGGCGTGCAGGTCGACGGGTCCGGTGCGGTCACCAGGTCGGCGATCTCGTTCCTCGGCATGGCGCCCACCCCGGTGCGCGCCGGCTCGGCCGAGGCCGCGCTCACCGGCACGAACCCCTCGGGTGACGACCTGTTGGAGATCGCCCGCCTCGCGGTCGGCGACACCGACCCCACCGCCGACGTCCACGCGTCGGCCGAGTACCGCCTGCACGTGGGTGCGCACCTCGTGGCGCGCGCCCTCGACCGAGCCCTGGGAGCAGCACGTTCGTGACCGAGCACTCCATCTCCATCACGGTCAACGGTGAGAAGCGCACCGGGCACGTCGAGGCGCGCAAGACGCTCGCCGACTGGCTGCGCGAAGACTGCGGCCTCACCGGCACGCACCTCGGCTGCGAGCACGGTGTGTGCGGTGCCTGCACCGTCACCATCGACGGCGACGCCGTGCGCTCCTGCCTCGTGTTCGCGGTGCAGGCCGATGGCGCCGACATCGTCACGATCGAGGGCATCGGCGGCAGCGACGGCACCCTCAGCCCGGTGCAGGAGGCGTTCCGCCAGTGCCACGGCCTGCAGTGCGGCTTCTGCACGCCCGGCTTCGTGGTGAGCGTCACGTCGTTCCTCGAGCAGAACCCGAACCCCTCCGAGGAGGAGATCCGCGAGGGTCTCTCCGGCAACCTGTGCCGCTGCACCGGGTACCAGAACATCGTGAAGGCCGTGCAGATGGCGGCGGAAGAGATGGCCACGGGCAAGTGACCGAGCGGTGGGTCACGCTCACCACGGCCGACGGGCCGATGGAGTGCTACGAAGCACTCCCTCCCGACGGTTCGGCGCAGGGTGACCCCCGCGCCGCGGTGATCGTGATCCAGGAGGCGTTCGGGGTCAACGACCACATCCAGGACGTCACCCGCCGCGCCGCGGCGGCCGGCTACCTGGCGGTTGCGCCCGCGATCTTCCACCGGGCCGGTGGCGGCACCGCGCCGTACGACGACTTCTCGCAGGTCATGCCGCTGTTCGAGGGTCTCAGCGACGACGGCCTCCTCGCGGATGTCGACGCGACGATCGCCCACCTCGGGTCGCTCGGGTTCGCTCCGGAGCGCATCGGGATCGTGGGCTTCTGCATGGGTGGGCGCGTCACCTTCCTCGTCGCCGCCCGCCGGGCGCTCGGCGCTGCCGTCGGCTTCTACGGAGGCGGCATCGCGTCGAGCGGGTTCCTGCCGTTCCCGGCGCTGATCGACGAGTCGCCCACGCTGCAGACGCCGTGGCTCGGGCTCTTCGGCGACCTGGACCAGTCGATCCCCGTCGAGGGGGTCGAGGAGCTGCGGGTGGCGCTCGCCGGCGCGCCGGTGGCCACGGAGATCGTGCGGTACGCCGACGCCGAGCACGGATTCCACTGCGACGCCCGGCCCTCGTACCACGAGGCCTCGGCGAAGGATGCCTGGGCCCGGGCGCTCGACTGGTTCGCCGGCAACCTTTCCTGAATCCTTGCCTTCCGCGAGGTGCGGATTGGTGCCGCGTCGGCGAGACTGCGACCGTGGAGCTGCGGGCAGGGGAACCGACACGGGAGCACCAGGTCGACGGCAGCGCCGACGAGCGCGCCGACGATCGGGAGCTGGCGCGCGGATGGGCGTGGCGGTGGACGGCCTGGCCGTCGTGGCCGGTCACTCCCCTCGTGCTCGTCCTCGCCGCGGTCGCGGTGGTCGCCGACATGTTGTCGTCGTGGCTCGCGGTGCCGCCCTGGTACCTGGGTCAGGTCCTCGTGTCCCCGGGGCTCGTCGTCGGGATCGTGCTCGTGTTCGCGGTCGGCGCCCGCAACGTCGGTTGGTCGCGCGCGTCGTTGCGGGCGTGGCGCGAGGTGTTGATGCTCGGCGCGCCGATCGTCACGATCTGGGCGCTGGCCTTTCCCCGCTCGGTGATCGCCTTCGCCGACATGGAGGGTGTGGTGCTGGCGATCGCCACCGAGGAGCTCGTGTACCGGTTCGCCGCGGTGCTGCTGTTCGGCGCGCTGTTCGCCCGCCTCGCGGGCAACGACTGGCGCGACCTCGCCCGCTGGGGCGACGGCCCTGCGATCGGTGCGATCGTGGCGTCGGCTGTGCTCTTCGGGGTGCTGCCCGGCCACGTCGAGCAGATGACCGGCGCGGCGAACATCGCGTCGTTCTTCAGCGTGGCGCTGCTGCTCGGGTACTCCACGGTGCGCACCGGGTCGCTCCTCCCCGGGTTCCTCGTGCACCTCGCTCTCGACCTCGCCGCGCTGGCCTTCTTCGCCGGTGAGCTGCCCGGCATCCTGCGCGTGCTCGTCGACGCCGGCGCACTCGTGGGCCTGGTGCTGGGTGCGATGTTGGCGGGCCGTCGGCTCGGCCTGCGCCGCCGCGTGCCCCGGGTCATCGATCTGCGCGAGATCTCGCTCGACCCTGCCGCGCCGTAGTCCTCGCCCGTGGTGCGGTGCGCCGGGCCGCCGGTGCGGTAGACCGGAGCCATGGCCGCCCGCGTCCTCGTCGTCACGCCCCCCGGCCCCGACCTGCACGACACGGGCCGCGGCCACCCCGAACGCCCCGCGCGTTTCGGGGCCGCGATGCGGGGCATCGAGGACGCCCACCTCGAGGACGACGTCGAGTTGCACCACGGTCGCGCCGCCGACGCCGACGAGGTGCGCCTCGCCCACGACGACGCCTATGTGCGCGCCTTGGAGGAATTCGCGAGGGCCGGCGGCGGCTCGCTCGATCCCGACACGATCGTCGCGCCCGGCTCGTACGACGCCGCGTTGCTCGCCGCGGGGTGCGGGCTCACCGCCGTGGACGCGCTGCGCGCCGGGCACGCTGATGCCGCGTTCGTGATCGCGCGCCCGCCCGGCCATCACGCGACTGCCCGGCGCGGGCAGGGGTTCTGCCTGCTCAACAACGTCGCCATCGCCGCGGCGCGTCTCGCCGCCGCGGGCGAGAAGGTGCTCGTGCTCGACTGGGACGTGCACCACGGCAACGGCACGCAGGACATCTTCTGGGACGACCCCAACGTGCTCTACGTGTCCACGCACGAGTTCCCCGCGTACCCGGGCACCGGGAAGGCGTCGGAGACGGGCGGCTACGGCGCGCCCGGCCTCACCGTGAACTTCCCGCTGCCCGCGGGCGCCACCGGTGACGTCGCGTTTGCCGCGCTCGACGACGTGGTCGACCCGGTCGTGGAGCGCTTCGCGCCCACTTGGGTGTTGATCTCGGCCGGCTTCGACGCGCACCGCGCCGATCCGCTCGCGGATCTCATGTGGACCGCGGGCGACTACACCGAGCTCGACGCGCCGTGTCGCGGCGTACGCGCCGACGACTGGGCGCGTCGTCGCGTTCCTCGAGGGTGGCTACGACCTCGACGCGCTGCGCACGTCCGTCACTTCGACAGTGTGCGCGCTCGCCGGTGAGCCGGTCGCGCTCGAGCCGCGCTCGGGTGGCGGTCCGGGTCGCGACCAGGTGGCGATGACCGCGAGCGCGCTCCGGCGCGCGGAAGAGGGGATGTGACCATGGGACAGCCGGTTCCGTCGATCCGCCGGATCGTGGTCGGTACCGACGGGTCCGACAACGCACGCCGCGCGCTGGCCTGGGCGGCCTCGTTGGCCGCGGCCTGTGGCGCCGAGGTCGTCGCGGTGCACTGTCTCGGCCTGCTGTTCCACCCGACCGCTGCCGACCTCGAACCCGCGCAGCCCCACCGCGACGAGATCCGCGCGCTGCTCGACGGCGAGTGGACCGCGCCGTTGCGTGAGGCGGGTGTCGAGCATCGCGGCGAACTGCGCGACGGCAGCCCGGTCACGGTGCTGCTCGCGGTGGCCGACGACGTCGATGCCGACCTCGTGGTGGTCGGCAGTCGCGGGGTGGGAGGCTTCGCCGGTCTGCTCCTCGGCAGCACGAGCACGCAACTCGCGCAGCACTCGCCGCGCCCCGTACTCATCGTCCCGCCCGAGGACGCACCCCCCGTTTGAGTCCGGCCCGGTGTGCACCGGCCGGTGTGATCCTGAGCCGAGGAGGCGCTTGTGCGCGCACTGCAACTCGTCGAATGGCAACAGCCCCCGGAGGTGCGCGAGGTCGCCGACCCGGAGCCCGGCCCCGGTCAGGTGCTGGTGCGGGTGGGCGGCTCCGGCCTGTGTCACTCCGACCTCCATCTCCTCCACGACTTCGCGCCCGGCACCATGCCCTGGCCGTTGCCGTTCACCCTCGGTCACGAGAACGCGGGATGGGTGGCGGCGCTGGGTGAGGGTGTCACGGGGGTCGAAGTGGGAGAACCGGTCGCAGTGTACGGGCCCTGGGGATGCGGACGGTGCAGTCGCTGCGCCCGCGGCCTGGAGAACTACTGCGAGCGCGCCGCGGAGTACGTCGGCGCGGGCGGCGGCCTAGGGGCCGACGGGGGCATGGCCACCCACATGCTCGTGCCCGGCCCGCGGCACCTCGTCCCGCTCGGCGACCTCGACCCCGTGCAGGCCGCGCCGCTCACCGACGCCGGGCTCACGCCGTACCACGCGATCGTCCGGTCACGCGCGCTGATGGGGGCGGGCAGCACGGTGGTGGTGATCGGCGTCGGCGGCCTCGGCCACATGGCGGTGCAGATCCTGCGCGCGCTCGGCCCGTCGACGGTGGTGGCGGTCGACCGCAGCGAGGAGTCGTTGCGCCTCGCGCTCGAGGTGGGCGCGCACCACGCGTTGCTCCCGGGCGCCGAGGCCACCGCGGAGATCAAGGCGTTGACCGGCGGGCAGGGCGCCGACGTGGTCCTCGACTTCGTCGGGGTCGACGAGACGCTCGCGTTCGGCGCGTCGGTGGCCCGCCCGCTCGGCCACCTCACGTGCGTCGGCATCGGCGGCGGCTCACTGCCCTTCTCGTTCTTCAGCGTGCCGTACGAGTGCTCGGTGCAGAGCACCTACTGGGGCTCGATCCCCGAGCTGCACGAGGTGCTCGCGCTGGCGCGGCGCGGGCTCATCGAGGCGAAGGTGCAGCGCGTCACGCTCGACGAGGTCGCCGCGGCGTACGACTCGATGCACCACGGCACGCTGCACGGTCGCGCCGTCGCGGTCCCTGACTGACGGCGCGACTGAGCACCGCCGACGGCAACGGCTGGCGGGCCTGGCGCCTCAGCTCGAGCGCATCCGTCGTACGTCGGTGGGCACGTGCGTCACGGGGGTGAGCGTCGCGGTCGCACCGGTCACGTGCACCGCGTCCGGTGCGACGATCACCGGGTCGAGGTGGAGCTCCCGCAGCTCGGGAACGTCGTCCGCGAGGCGCGCCACCCGGACCACGAGGTCCTCGAGCGCATCGGTGGCGAGCGCGGGCGCGCCGCCGTACCCGAACATCAGCGGACTGGTGCGCGGCGCGCGTACGAGGTCGTGCGCGTCGACGTCGGTGAACGGCGCGATGCCGACCGACGCGTCGGGCAGCAGTTCGCGGTGGCCGCCGCCCATCTCGAAGGTGACGAGCGGGCCGAATGCGGGGTCGGCGTCGACGTGCAGCGACGTGGACACCGCGGCGGTGTCGGTGTGATCGGGCCGCGGCCCGTCGACCACGATGCCGAAGGCGGCGAGCAGGGTGACGGTCGTCTCGATCGGGAGCAGTCCGCCCGCCGGGTGCTCGGTGAGGCAGGCGGCCACGAGCGCCCGCGCCGCGTCGGGGTCGATCCCCGTGGCGTCGGGCGCAGTGCCGGCGGGGCACCGCCGCCAGCGCGCGTACGCCGCGACGCGACCGAGCGCGACGGCCGTGTGCTCCGCGAAGGCGAACGTGGGCACCGCACCGGCATGGCCGATCAGTGCCCGTTGTCCGAGCACCGCCGCGACCACCGGCTTCCCGGCTTCGCCCGCCACGCTGCCGATCACCCGCCGCAGGGCGGTGCCCCCGGGATCGCGGCCGGGCAGCGGCACGACGATGGCGAGGACCGCGTCGATCTCCGGTGACGCGATGGCCGAGCGCAGCACGGCTTCGTAGGCCTCCGGTCCGACCGTGCTCGGGAGCTGCGCGGGGTTCTCGGGCAGCCCTGAGCTCGCCGGATCCGGAACGACGAGCCCGGCCGCGACGCAGGCGTCGGTCGCGAGCACGACCGGACCGACCGCATTGCCCAACACCGCGACGCGGTCGCCCGCGGGCAGTGCCCCGGCCTCGAGCACGGCCGCAGTGAAGAGCAGCTCTTCGAGCGTGTCGACGCGTACCACGCCGGACTGCGCGAACAGCGCGTCGACCGCGGCATCGGGATCATCGCGGGTGGTGGTACGCACTGCCGCGCCGCGGTGACCGGCCGCACTGCGCGCGCTCTTCACCGCGACGACGGGCTTGCGGCGTGCGACCCGTCGGGCAATGCGTGCGAACTTGCGCGGGTTCCCGAACGACTCCATGTGGAGCAGGATCACGTCGGTGTCGGGGTCGGCGTCCCAGTACTGCAGGAGGTCGTTACCGCTCACGTCGGCCTTGTCGCCGAGCGACACGAACGTCGACACGCCCAGGCCGGCGTCGGTCGCGCGGACGAGCAGGTCGAGACCGATCGCGCCCGACTGCGACGACCAGCCGATCCGTCCGCGCCGCGGGTGCACGGGCACGACGGTCGCCTGCATCGACGTCTCCGGATCGGTGTTGACCACGCCGAGGCACTCGGGCCCGAGGATGCGCATGCCCAGTCGCCGGGCGTGCTCCACGAGCCGGTGCTCGAACTCCTCGCGAGCGGCCGCGCCCTCCGGCGCGGCGCTGAGGATCACCAGCCCGTGCACGCCTTTCGCTCCGCAGTCGGCGATCACCGTGTCGACGATCGCTGCGGGCACGGCGATGATCGCGAGGTCGACGGGCTCCTCGATGTCGGTCACCCGGGCAACGCAGGCGACGCCGGCGATCTCGCCCGTGCCCTCGCCCGCGCCGTGACCGCCGCTCGCCGCGGGGTTCACCGCGTGGAGGGCTCCCGTGAAGCCGCCCGCCACGAGGTGCGCGAGGACGTCGTGGCCGGGGGTGTGCGGCTCACGACTCGCGCCGATCACCGCGATCGAGTGGGGGTGCAGGAGCCGCTCCATGGAGCGGGCCTCGGCGAGGTGCTCGCGGCGGTAGAGCACCTCGCGCGTCTTCTCGTCGTCGTCGATCCGGAACGAGAGCTCAACCACGCCTTCGACGTGCTCGCGGTCGACCTCCCAGCCGGCCTCGTGGAACACGCGCAGCATCTTGCGGTTCTCGGGCAGCGTCGACGCGGTGAAGCGCTGCAGCCCCATGGTGCGCCCGACCGCGGCGAGGTGCTCGAGCAGCATCGAGCCGATGCCGCGCGCCTGGTGCTCGTCGGAGACCGCGAACGCAACCTCGGCCGCGGTCGGGTCGGCTCCGGACTCGGTGCTGCGCTGGTAGGTGCCGACCGCGATGAGGTCGTCGCCGAGCTCGGCGACGATCCCGAAGGTCTTGTCGTAGTCGACCTCATCGAGCCGCGCGGCGCGGCGGGCGGTCTGCGGCGACACCGGCGCGAAGAAGCGCAGCATGCGCGACCGGTCCGACAACCGCGTGAAGAAGTCGAGGAGCTTGTCGGCGTCGTCGCGGCGCAGTGGACGCAGGTGCGCGGTGCCGCCGTCGGCGAGCACGACATCGGACTCCCATTCGGACGGATAGGGCAGTTCGGGGAGGTCCGGCACCCGTCCATCCTGGCAGACGACATCTCGTCCGGGTGCGGGACCTTCAGCACTTGTCGTCGGGCGTCCGCGAACCTACGGTCGGGGTGAGCGGAAGAAGGTGACCCGCATGCGGCACGGCGCAGCACCGACGACGGTCCTGGTCCCTCTCGACGGATCATGGCGTTCCGAGGCGGCGCTCGTGCCCGCGGTCCCGCTCGCGTTGCGCACCGGCGCGCGCCTCGTGTTGCTGTCCACCCAGTGGTCGGCGTCCGACCTCGGCACCACCCGCACCTACCTCGAAGGTCGGCGGGCGGCCTTGTTCGACCTCGGCTTCGACGGCCAGTGCGGCATCGAAGCCGTGCTCGAGCGCGACGCCGCCACCGCGATCGGCGCGGCCGCCGCCGCGCCGGGCACGCTCGTCTGCATGGCCACGCACGGCCACGGCGGAGTGATCCGCGGCGTGCTCGGCAGTGTGGCGGAGGCCGTCGTGCGGGCCGGCGACGCGCCGGTGCTGTTCGTCGGCCCGTCGCTCGATCCCGAGTGGCGGCTGCCCGAGGCCCCGACCACCCCGGAGATCATCCTCGCACTCGACGGTTCACCGACCGCCCGTGAGGCGATCCCCGCAGCCATCTCCCTCGCCCGCGCGATTGCGGCCACGGTCCGCATCGTGCACGTCCCGCATCCCGAGGACGTCGCGGTTGCCGACCTCCCGCAGGTGGTCGCGACGCTCGCGGGCGAGGGAGTCGACGCCACGTTCGACCTGGTCGAGGGCTTCGACCCGGCGGCCGCCGTCGCCGAGGTCGCGGCCGAGCGCCGGGCTGCCTTCGTGGTCGCCGCGACGCACGGGCGCACCGGGCTCGTCCGGATCACGCTCGGCAGCGTCGTGCAGCGCATGGTGCGCCGGGTGTCGTGCCCGGTGCTCGTGGTGCGCCCGGTCGTGCTCACCGCGGCCCGGCCCGACGACGAGGTCGGAGGAGCGGGGGCCACAGGAGAGGAGAGCGCCCATGCACGCCGAGGTTGGCGACGAGATCGTGGTCGATCGCAGCCGAGTCGGAGCACCACCGCGTAAGGGCGAGGTGCTCGAGGTCCGCGACCCCGAGGGCGAGGCCCACTACCTGGTCCGCTGGGACGACGGCCACGAGACCATCTACTTCCCGGGCAGCGACGCCCACGCCGTCCATCTGGGCGGCCGCGCCTGAGGGGCCTTGTCACATCTGGGGTTCGGTCGACCACCAGGCGTAAGCTCACGCCCGCGCATGGTCGACGACACCACCTCCCTGCGAGTCCTCCTCGAGACCGTCGTGGCGATGGGCAGCGATCTCTCGCTCCCCGCCATCCTCGACCAGGTCGTGCGCGGTGCGTGCCGCCTCACCGGCGCCCGCTACGGCGCGCTCGGTGTGATCGGCGACGGCTACCTCTCCGAATTCCTGACCACCGGCCTCACCGACGACGAGCGTGACGAGATCGGCGAGGAGCCCAAGGGGCGAGGCGTGCTCGGCGTGCTCATCGACGACCCGCAGCCCATCCGCCTGCGTCACCTCGCACAGCACGCGGCCTCCTACGGCTTCCCGCCGAACCACCCGAAGATGGACTCCTTCCTCGGCGTGCCCGTCCGCGTGCGCGGCGAGGTGTTCGGCAACCTCTACCTCTGCGAGAAGCAGGGGGCCGAGGAGTTCACCGCGGAGGACGAAGAGCTCGTCGGCGCGCTGTCCACCGCGGCCGGCGTCGCGATCGAGAACGCACGACTCTCCGAGGACCGTGAGCGCATGGAGCTCGTCCAGGAGCGCGAGCGCATCGGGCGCGACCTCCACGACTCCGTGATCCAGCGCCTCTTCGCCACCGGAATGAACCTCCAGGGCGCGGCCTCACGCGTCAGCGACGAAGATGTCGCCCGCCGTCTGCAGCGCGCGGTCGACGAGATCGACGAGACCATCCGCGAGATCCGCACCACGATCTTCGCCCTGGGGCAGCGCCCCGACGACCAGGGCCTGCGCGCCGAGCTGCTTTCGTTGGTGGAGTCGGCCGCGGCGCAGGGTCGCTGGCGGCCGCGTATGGCCTTCGACGGGCCGATCGACACCGCGGTGCCCGAGCAACTGGCGCGGGAGTTGCTGTCGTGCACCCGCGAGGCGTTGTCGAACGCGGTCCGTCACTCGCAGGCCACGCGCGTCGACGTACGCGTGTCGGTCGAGCACGGCATCGTGCGGCTCACCGTCGACGACGACGGCTGCGGGATCGAACCCGACCGGTCGCGTCGCAGTGGATTGCGCAACATGGAGCGCCGCGCGGAGGCGCTCGACGGGACGTTCGTGCTCCGCTCGGAGCCGGGCACGGGGACCCACCTCGACTGGCAGGTCCCCGTTTAGGGGGAGCCGCCCGGTCGCGACTGCGTCAGAGGGAGTTCTGGCCGAGCTTCGCCACGAACACGGCGGCCTGCGTGCGCCGCTCCATGCCGAGCTTGGCGAGCAGGTTCGACACGTAGTTCTTCACCGTCTTCTCCGCGAGGTGGACCTCGTCGGCGATCTGGCGGTTCGTGAGGCCGTCGGCGATGAGCGCGAGGATGCGCCGCTCCTGCGGCGTGAGCCGCGCGAGGCGCTCGTCCTCGACCGGGGGTTCCCGAAGTCGCTCGAGCACGCGCTTGGTGAGCGCGGGGTCGAGCAGCGACTGCCCCTGCCGCGACGCGGCGGACCGCGTCGACGATGTCGGTGCCCTTCAGCTGCTTGAGCAGGTAGCCCGCAGCGCCGGCGACGATCGCCTGGAACATGGCTTCGTCGTCGGAGAACGACGTGAGCATGATGCACTGGATCTCGGGGTGGGCCGAGCGGATCTCGCGGCACACCTCCACCCCGTCGCCGTCGGGGAGGCGCACGTCGAGGATTGCGACGTCGGGGCGCGTCGGGGGGATGCGCGACAGCGCCTGCTCCACCGTGCCGGCCTCGCCGACGACCTCGATGTCGTCCTCGCTCTCGAGCAGGTCGCGCACACCGACCCGCACGATCTCGTGGTCGTCGAGGAGGAAGACGCGGATCAAGGGGGGATTGGGATCTGACGTCGCTTCGGGGGCGGCCATGAACGCCGAGGGTAGCGGACCGACCCCGTCGGAACCGGCCGGACCCGGGTACCCCCCGTGGTACCTGCGGGCATGTCGTCGGCCGTGGCCCGGCTGCGTCGCCGGTTGTGCCCGGAGCGCGACAGTTGACCGAATGCTGACACCGGTCAAGGACTTTCTGCCCTGTCGAGCGTGGGCGGGACTGCGGCACCCTGCAACGGTGAGCGTGTTCCTCTACGACTTCTACCCGGTCGAGCAGCCCTTCGAGCTGGTCGAGCCGCGGCTGCGGGAGGTGGCCGAGGAGCGGCTCGCGGAGGCGGCGCGGCTGGCGTTCGCCGATGGCGGCAACGGCGATCTGCACCGGGGCGAGGCGCGTGAGCGCCACGACGCGCTGGTGGTGCCGGTGATCTGGAGCGGGCCTCCCGGCGGCGCCCGCGTCGGTCGTCTCGACGGCGACCTCCAGCTCGCGCCACTGAACCCGCGGCGGTCCCACCTCAGCCTGAGCGCCACCTGCGGCTCGGGCATCGAGGAGGATCGCCGCCACCTGCAGCGTGACGCGGAGGCGCGGGTCCGGGAGTTCCTCTCGATCCTGGTGCGGTCGCTCGAGTCCGGAGTGACCGCCTCACGGGCGTGAACGCGAGGGGAGTCGGGATGAGTGGTGAGAGCGCTGCCACCTCTGGGCCGCGGTCCTCTCCGACGCCTGGCTGCCGTCATGGCTCGACGGCCTGCGCCTCGCGCTGCGGGTCGAGGTGAGCGACGGCTGAGGGAGATCGATCTCTGTGGTCGATTCGGGCCCTTGGTCCCGCAGCGCCGTGACCCTCGGCCCTGTCTGGCCCCGTCCTCGTCCAGCAGGCTGCCCCGGGGGACGACCCTTCACGCCCAGACGGGAGCTCAGGAATGAACAAGAGGGAGAAGCGCAGCGAAGACGCTGCGCTCGGCATGGGATCGTGGGTGTTCGCCCTGCTCGCCGTGCTGCTGTCGTTCGGTGCGCTGATCGTGGCCGGCCAGGCGTTCGGGAAGAGCAATGACGCGCAGGACACCGCCTCGGAGGCCACGGCCACGACGGTGACGCTCACCGAGTTCGCGATCACGCCGAACTCGATCTCGGCGTCGAAGGACGGCACGTTGGTCATCAAGAACGACGGCACCGTCGTGCACAACTTCGCGATCAAGGACACCGACAAGAAGACGAGCATGCTCTCGCCCGGCAGCAAGGCCACGCTCGACCTCACCGGGTTGAGGGAAGGCTCGTACGTGGTCATCTGCGAGGTCCCCGGCCACGAGGGGTCGGGCATGAAGGGGACACTCACGATCGGTGGCAGCGGCGCCGGCGGCATGTCGATGGGTTCGATGGACATGTCCACCGGTGAGGTCCCGGACGCCGGGGTGAACACCAAGGCCAACGATCTCATGGACGCCCAGATGGCGGTGAACACCAAGGCGTTCCCGGCGAAGACCGCGGGCCTCGGCGCCCAGCCGCTCGAGCCCAAGATCCTCGCCGACGGCACCAAGGAGTTCGACCTGACGGCCGAGGTCGTGAAATGGGAGAAGGCGCCCGGGGAGACGGTCGAGGCGTGGACCTACAACGGCGTCGTTCCCGGTCCCACCATCTCGGTGAACAGCGGCGACAAAGTTCGCATGGTGCTCAAGAACGAGCTCCCGGAATCCACTGTCATCCACTGGCACGGGGTCATCGTCCCCAACGCGATGGACGGCGTGCCCGACATCACGCAGCCGCCGGTGAAGCCGGGGGAGACGTTCGTCTACGAGTTCACCGCGGAGGGTCCGGCGGTCGGCATGTACCACTCCCACCACCATGCCGAGCGGCAGGTGCCCGACGGCATGGCCGGCGCGTTCTTCGTCGACCAGTTGCCGGTGCCCGCCGGCGTGACCGTGTCACAGCGCATCCCGATGGTGCTCAACGACGCCGGCACGATCGGCCTGACCCTCAACGGCAAGTCGTTCCCCGCCACCGCGCCGATCGTGGCGAAGTACGGCGAGTGGGTGCAGATCGACTACTTCAGCGAGGGCCTGCTCGGTCACCCGATGCACCTGCACGGCATGGGGCAGCTGGTGATCGCCAAGGACGGGTACCCGTTGCCGCAGCCCTACATGGCCGACACGATCTGGGTCGCGCCCGGCGAGCGCTACAGCGTGCTCGTGCATGCGGATCAACCGGGCGTGTGGGCGTACCACTGCCACATCCTCACGCACGCGGAGACGGAGCAAGGCATGTTCGGCATGGTGACCGCCTTCATCGTGAAGGATCCCGGCGCCGCCTGATCCTGCTCGCACCCGTTCCACCACCTCGCCGGCGGGTGGGCCGGTCAGCTCGCGGGCGGCAGGGACGCGGAGGAACCGGTCGTGGGGTCACCGGCGAAGCGGTCGCGGATCCACGCGGTGACCTGCGTGGCCGCGGCCTCGTTCTCGGCGTAGTGGTCCTTGCCGCCGAACGTCGCGTAGTCGACGATGTCGCCGAGCCCGCAGGCCTTGCGGACGTACGCGTTGGTGAACACGGTGTAGACCACGTCGTCGGCCTTGCCCTGGTAGACGAACTGCGGCGTACCGGTGGCCGCCTTGCCGGGGCTGTTGCGCGCGAAGAGCTCGGGGAAGGGTGCGACCTCACCGGGGTTCTGTGCGATCACCTCGGCCACGGGCTTCTGGAACGCGGTGAGCACGTCCTCGTAGCACTTGGTGGCGGTGATCGCCTTCGCGTCGGCCAGGGCCTGGGGCGTGAGGATGGTGGAGGCGTCGGCCTCGGGGAATGCGGCCTGCGTGCCGAGCAGCCCCATCACGACGAAGCCGAGCGTGTCGGGGATCGTCGCGGCCGCCGGGAACATGGCGGCGACATCGGTCACGGGCGCGCCGGCCACGATGCCCTCGAGTTGGATGTCGGGGGCATAGGTGGGCGCGATCTCGCCGGCGAAGAGGCTCGCTTGGCCGCCCTGGGAGTGACCCCACACGACGGCGCGGTCGCTCGCGCCGGAGCCGGGCAACTTCGCCGCCGCGCGCACGATGTCGAGCGCGCCGCGTGCCTCGCTCTCGCCGACGAGGTAGGGGTGGACGCCGGGTGTGCCGAGGCCCTCGTAGTCGGTCGCGGTCACCACGTAGCCGGCGCGTACGAGGTCGCCGATCGCCGGGATCTTCGGGACCCAGTCGGTGTAGCGCGACGGCGCGCAACGGTCGGCGATGCCGTGGGTGCCGTGGGCCCAGCTCACGACGGGTCGACCGCCGGCGGGCGCCTTGCCGTCGGGCACCACGATCACGCCCGACACCGCGATGTCGTCACCCGAGAGGCTGCGCGAGTGGTAGAGCACCTTCCACGCCTTCGCTCCGGGCACCGCCTTGTAGGGCGCGGCCCAGATGATGTCGCCGGGCTCGCCGGGCGGCAGCGGGTCGGGGACCTCGTAGAACCGCACGCCCGACGGTGCACGCTTCACGCCCTTCGGGGTCTGCGGGGCGTCGGTGCCTGTGGTGGCGCCCGCGCCGGAAGCCGCGGTGAGCGCGACGGTGGTGGCGATCAGGAGCGCGACGGTCAGCCGCCGCATCCCGACGCGTCGTTGCCCGCGTCGTTGCCCGCCGAGTCCCGGTTGCTCTGGGTGTCGCGTTCGCCCCGTCACCAGCCGCACAGCTGCCTCCGACTCTGAATCCCGCCGCCGCGCCCCGGCGCCGGGATGCCCCATGCCGGAGCAATATCGGCATGGATTGCCCTGCCCTTGATCCCCTTCGTGCGAGACTGCGGACGAAATCACCCGCGGAATCGGCAGGAAGTCTAGACAATTGGGACAAGTCGACGAAATCGTTCGCCGAGCGCACGGCACGGTGACGATTGTGCCCCTTGGCGACCGCTGGTGGGTGGCAGGCGTGGTGGCCGACCATTTCCCGCTCGACCGGGACTCGCCGTTGCCCCGCCCGCTGCGGCGGGTCGGGCACTGGATCCGCCTCGTGTTCCTCGACCGCCCGCTGACCAACTCCGATCGGTCGGCGATCCTCACCCTCGGCGTGCCGTCGGTGGGCGGCACCGTGGCGGTGTGCGTGACGGCCGCAGTCGTCGCGCCGTGGTTGCCGCGCTGGCTGCGGCGGACTGCGATCGCGGCTCTGGTCGTCTGGGCCTTGCGCGACCACAACGCTCGCAAGGTCATCGCGAACGCGCCGCTTGCTCCGGGAGCAAGCGCCCGGCGCGGTCGTCGTCAGCGACTTCGTGGCGCTCGAACCGGGTGCGGCGAGCACCTGGTTGGTCGACGCGCTCGCGGCGGTGGGTCGCGTCACGCCGTACGCGGTGCTGCTGCCGGGCCAGGCCGACGAGCGTCGCAACGCGGCGCGTGAACGGCTCTACACGTCGCGCTTCGGATTGCGCGTCGCCGCGCGCACCGAGGTGTGCGGCGATTCGTTGACGCTCCTCGTGCGCGACGCCGCGGCCTGAAAGCGCGCTTCGCGTGCGACGACGTCAGTCGTCGCTGCGGACACCGCGCAGGCCGAACCACGCCAGCTCGGCGATCCACGACGCGAGCTGGTCGGACGCGAGGGTGCCGTCGGGGTCGGTCAGCGTGTGTCGGCTCACACCCTCGGCGATGCCGACGAGCGCGTGGGCGAGCACCATCCGATGCTCTTGCGAACCGTGGATCTCGATGAGCGTGCTCACCGCGGCCGCGGCGTCGTCGAGCACCTTGTCCACCACGTCGGCGAACTCCGCGTCGTTGCGGGCGGATGCACCGAACAGCAGGCGGAACGCGGCGCGGTCGCTCTCGACGAACTTGAAGTACGCGGAGAAGCCCTCCTCCACGCGCGCGTGCCCGGTGGTCGCCCCGGCGGTCGCGCCGGTGAGCACCGTGAGCAGACGCCCGCCGACGTCTTCGAGCACCGCGACGAACAAGGCCCGCTTCGACGCGAAGTGTTGGTAGAAGACCGGCTTCGTCACCCCGGCAGCGAGCGCGAGGTCGTCCATCGCCGTCGCGTGGAACCCGCGTTCGGCGAACTCCACCTTGGCGACGTCGAGGAGCTGTCGCCGGCGTTCCTCGGGCGCGAGGCGCGGCGCCGAGGGGCGCCGGATGTCGGTCACCCTCGGGTGCTCGACTTCAGCGGCATCTCGTAGCGGTTCACGACGCCGAAGTTGTTGTTCCACTGTGCGTCGAGCTGCGCCTTCTCGTCCGCGGTGAGCGGCAGGTCGGAGGCCGCCGCGAACTCGCGCACGTCCTCCACTGTGAGGCATGTCGGCAGCACCGTGGTGAAGTTCGGGTCGGCGAGGATGCCCACGATCGCGGCCTGCGCGATCGTGCGGCCAGTGCCTTCCCAGAGGAAGGTGAGCGCTTCCGCCTTGTCGAAGTTGTCGAGCATGTTGTCGCGGTTGCGGTGCGAGCGGTGGTCGCCCTTCGGGAACACGGTGTCGCGCGTGACCTTGCCCGACAGCGCGTCGGATGCGTGCGGCACTCGCGAGATGAGGCCCACGTTCTCCGGCACATTCGGTTCGCGCCCGAACGTGAGCCCGGGCTCCTGCTCGATCACGTTGAACACCGTCTGCAGCGACACGATCGGACGGTCGCGGATCGCCTCGATGCCCTCGTCGACCCAGCCGATGGCCGGCCCGAGCGCGACGCCGAGCTCACGGACCTTGCCCTCGGCGCGGAACTTCTCGAGCTCGTCCCACAGCGCGTCGTCGCGGATCGGGTCGATGCGCGTGTTGTGGAGCTGGTAGAGGTCGATGCACTCGATGCCGAGGCGGCGCAGCGAACCCTCGAGCTGGGCGCGCAGCGACTCGGGGCGCCAGTCGTGCGGACGCTCGCTCTGCCCGGGCCACTTGCGGTCTGCCTCGATGTCGTAGCCGCACTTGGTGGTGAGCACGATCTCGTCGCGATGCGTCTTCAGGATGTCGGAGAGCAACTCCTCACCGACGCCGCCCTCGCCGTACACGGGCGCCGTGTCGATGAAGTTGATGCCGCTGTCGAGCGCGGCGTGCAGCAGGCCCTGCTTGTCGTCGACCTCGCCCCACCAGTTGCTGGCGAGCGTCCAGACGCCGAACCCGACCTCGGAGACCTCGAGGTCGCTCTTGCCGAAGCGGCGGTAACGCACGGCGGGCTCCTTTCGCCCGACGGGGCGGGCGGATGCGCGAAGGGTGAGCCCGCGAAATCTACTGCCCGGTAGCGGGCGGGGGCCCACCCGCACGGCGGGCCGCTTCTTCGCGGTCCTCCCGGTCGGCGGCGCGCAGCCCGTACCCGAGCACGATCGGCACCGGCAACACGATGCAGGCGCCGATCAGCGCCACGACCGTCACCGTGACCAGCCAGCCGGTGAAGCCGGTGATCGCGGCGGCGATGAAGGCGACGATCGCGAGCAGCAACAGCGAGTAGCCGATCCGCTTGGCCAAGCCGACCCAGTGCGCGATGCGGCGGCGTTTCTCCAGCACCGGGTCGGTCACCATGTGTCCCATCCTGTCGCACGGAGCACCGCACCGAGCCGTTCGGGCAGATCCTGGATCGAGCAGTGCGGACGCACCAGCTCCACGTTGCGCTCCAGGACGTCGACCCGAGGGTGGCGCAGCCAGTCCTGCACCCCAGCGACGTCGTCGATGCCCAGGAGCTGCACACCGAACCCGCGGAGCTCGTCGAGCACGGGGTAGGTGCCGACCACGATCGGGCGGCGGTGGGCGATCGACTCGATCACCGGGTTGCCGAACCCCTCCCACGTCGACGGGAACAGCACGAGGTCGGCCGCGGCGTAGGCGTCGGGCGCGGACTGGGCGCGACCGATCGTGACCGGCACGACCGATTCGGCGACGAGGCGGGCGAACACGTCGTCGTACCCGTCTTCTGCGGGGCCGGTGATCCAGAGCTTCACCCTGCGGTCGGGCTCCCGTGCCGCGAGCTCGACTGCGAAGGCGATGGCCGCGGGGATGTTCTTGCGCGGGATCGCACGCGTCGGTTGGAGCAGCACGAGGTCGTCGGGTGCGAACCCGAAGTGCGCGCGCGTCGTGTCGCGATCGCCGCGCTGGGGTTCGAGGTCGAACGCGTTGCGCAGCGTGACCGCGGCGAACCCGCGGTTCTCCAACTGCACGCGCGAGTGGTCGTTGATCGTCACGTGCAGCGAGTCGTTGCGCATCGGCGGGATGTTCGGTGGGCACGCGAGCCCGGCGCGCTGCCACGGCAGGTCGTGATGGTGGAAGATCACGCGGCCGGGATGATCGTCGAGCACCTCCGCGGTGATGCTGGCTGCGTCGGGATTGATTGGCAGCGAGCAGAGGTTTTCCACGATCACGAGGTCGGCGCCGGCGATCGCGGCCGACAGCGCCCCCGGATCCGGATCGGCGCCCTCCGCCGGATCGATGGCCAGGAACGGCAGCCACGTGTCGTCGGGGCGGAGCCCGTCGTCGAGCTCACCCGCGATGCGCCGGACCGAGAACCCGAGCTCGTGCAGCGCCCACTCCCACTTGCGCGCTTCCACGGCGACGCCGTCGGCGCCGCCCAGGCGGTAGGAGACCTGGACCGCGTCGAGAGAGGGGGAGGATGCGTCGCGTGTCATCAGTGGAGAGGATACGGAGCGCGGCGCGGATGACGTCAGTGAGCGACGTCAGTGGAGGACGTCGGCGAGCGAGGTCAGCGAGTGGCGCGGTTGCGCTCGAGGCGCGACAAGCGGCGGTTCGTGGCGTCGAGCAGGGCCCGCACGACGGCGTCGTCGCGGTCGCGGCGCACCACGGCCGATCCCGAGACGATGAGCTCGACCGGTGGGTCGACGTAGACCACGGTGACCACGGCCACGCGGCTCGGCCCGACGCGGGTGACGTCAGCAGTGGCCACATGGACCGCGTCGGCGGCGGGCTCCATCGCCCGCAGGGCGTCGAGCGCCGCCGTCGCCACCAATTGGGCGCGGGCCAGGCTCGCCACCGAGCCCTCGGCGTACCCGGTGTGCTCGCGGTCACCGTCGAGCAGGACCACCCGGACCTCCGCTCGAACCCCCACCGCCTCGACGTTGATCGAGCCCACCCGGGCGCGGTGCTCCGAGCGGGGCAGCTCGATGCCGAGGGGCTCGTTGCGATCGTCGGTCTCGAGCTGGGCGACGCTCACGATGCGGTGGTCGAGCTCGATGCCGAACACCGTCTGGGCCACGGCCCGCACGTCGCGAACGGTCTGCTTGGCGGGCTTGGAGTGGTCGGCGAGGACGTGGACCTCCACCGGCCGGCCCACCCGGTCACCGACGATCCGGACACCCAGGATCCCCGTCAGGCGGCACAGCTCGTCCTCGAGCTCCCGCAGGTCCAGGACGTCGTCGGGCTGCGCGCCGCTCGGGGCGGCATCTCCCGGCCACTCGTTGCCCATCCCCACTCCACCGTCCCCCAGGCCCCGCACAGCGCCTGATCCGGCACAGCATACGGCGAACCGACCACGCTCCGTGGGCTTCCCTGTTGCTTCTGTGTTGCAAGTGGCCAAATGTTGCCAATGAGGGGTACTGAGGGCTTGCGTGACTGGCAAATCCGTAGAAAACTGTCAGTCCCCGGAACTCTGGGACACTGGGAGGAAGGAAAAAGTCTCGGGGTAGAGAAGGCAGGGCCTCGGCTCAGCACGAGAAAAAGCGAACAAACCTGAAGCGAAGCGAATCACCCATTGGGCACCAAGCGACGCCCGGAGGGATGACGAAGTTTCAGGGAGTCCTCGTGAAGAAGACGATGTTCCGCGCAGCGGCCAGCGCGTCAGCACTGGTCGCAGTGCTGCTCGCCGGTGGCGCTGCTCGCTGGAAGTAACCAAATCCCTTGACAGTTCGGCGTCGAGGCCCTGCCTTCTCTACCCAAGATGCTTTCCCCAAGCCACTTGCCATGACAAAACAACGAACCCCCGACCAACTCATTCGATTCACCGTGCTCGTCATGTGCGGTCTCGTCGTCGCGCTCACTGCCTTGGCGGCGGTTCTGACGCGCCCAGAGATCAGTGGCGAAGAGTTCGTCGGTGTCCTGGTGCTGGGAGTCTTCGCGCTGGCGGCCACGAACTCCGATGTCGACGCTCGCGCCGGCATGGGGATGAGCGGCAACGTCATGGTGCTCATCGCCTCGCTCGTGGTGTTCCGCTACTACGGCTTCTTCCTTGGACCGATCCTCGTCGGGTTCTTCGGTGCATTCGATCTGCAGCAGATCCGCAAACGTTCCTGGTCGAAGATCGCCTTCAACGCATCTGCGGATTCCTTGTCGCTCTTCGCTGCTGCTGGTCTCTTCTGGCTGATCGTCGGAAGCGGCGCTGCGACTGCGGATGTCAGTCAGTTCATCGGCGTTGTCGTTGCCTCCGCCGCCTATCTCGGGCTCAACTCAATGCTCATCGCGATTCCGGTCTCACTAACCTGCGATGAGCCGTACAACCGAGTGCTCCGTCAGATCGGTGCCTTCAATGTCGGCGGCTTCCCGTTCGCGATCCTCGGCTTGGGCCTGGGATGGGTGTACCTGGAGTTGGGCGCGGCGGTCGTGCCCCTACTCCTCGTGCCGATCCTGATCGCGCGGCAGGTCGTTTGCGTCGTACCTGGAGTTGCAGGCGAGTCAGGAGCAGACGATCGAGACGCTGATCCTGGCGCTCGAGGCGAAGGATCCGTACACGTCGGGTCACGCTCGTCGGGTGGCGATGTTCGCCGAGTACGTCGGCGAGGAGCTCGGGTTCGGGCCGCGTCGCATGGAGCGTCTCCGGTATGCGGCGCTCATGCACGACATCGGCAAGCTGATCGTGCCGAACCAGCTGCTCAACAAGCCGGGGCGGCTCACCGAGGCCGAGTTCGAGCGGGTGAAGCGCCACGAGCCCGTGTCGGTCGAGTTGCTGCGCCGCATCGACTTCCTGGCACCGGTCGCCGGTGACACCACCACCGAGGCGGCCGAAGCTGCGGTGAAGGGCGACGCCGCGCTGATCGAGCCGGCGATCATCCACGTGGCCGACGCCTTCGACGCGATGACGTCCACCCGTTCGTACCGCCGGGCGCTCAGCCAGGAGACCGCGTTCAGTGAGCTCAGGAACGGCGCCGGCACGCAGTTCAACCCGCAGGCAGTCGACGCCCTGATCCACGCGATCGAGCGCCGGGGCGAGGTGTACGGCGAGGGCCACGAGGTCGACGAGCACGAGTGGGCCGTCGCCCCGCCCGAGGCCGGCACCGGATCCGCTGGTCTCGGCGACTTCGTCGAGGAGCAGCAGCCCCAGGAGCAGGCGGCCGGCGCGTGAACCGGTGGGCCCGCGTCCTCGTCCTCTTCGGCGCGGGCGCGGCGGTGGCGCTCGGCGCGGAGCTCGCGCAGCCCGGCACCCGTTGGGCGGCGCTCGCACTGATCGGCGGCGCGATCGCCGCGGGTGAGCTGATCGTGCTGCGGCCTCCGTACCGCGAGGCCATCCCGATCTCGTTCGCGTTCATGGTCGTCCTCGCCCGCCGCGCGACGCTCGGCGAAGCCGCGCTGGTGTTGCTCGTCGCGTTGCTCGCGACGTTCCTCGTGCGCAATGAGCCGTCGACGGTCGAGGGGCGTCTCGCTCTGTTCGTCGAGCGCTTCGTCGAAGGCATGTCGGCCGCGCTCGTGTACCGCGGCGCGCAGGAGCTGTTCGGGCTACCGATGTCGCGGGCTCAGGTGCTCACCGCGTTGGCGCTCGCCGCGTCGGCGCCGCTCGTGATCGCCGAGATCGCGCGCATGGTGCGAAATCGCGAGTTCTCGATCCCGATGCACGGACGCACGGCCGACGTCGCGCTGGTCACGAGTGCGACGCTCATGGCCGTGAGTGACCTCGGCGTCGAGGGCCGCGGCGGCATGGGAATGTGGGGCCCGGTCGTGTTCACGATCCCGCTGCTCGCAGCCTGGTACTCGTACGAACACCTCGAGATCATCCGTCGCACCTACGACCAGACGATCCACGCGCTCGGCGCCGCGCCGGAGCTCGGGGGCCTGGTGCGCGAGGGTCACGCCGAGCGGGTGGCCGACCTGTGCACGGCGATCGCGACCGAGCTCGGCTTCTCGCGGCACGAGCTCGAGCAACTCGAGACCGCGGCACTGCTCCACCACCTCGGCCAGGTCTGCATCGACGAGCCCGAGGACGGCCGCGCGCCCGAATCCGTGGCGGTCGCGCAGGCGGGAGCCGCGGTGTTGCGCGGCACGCGACTGCTCGCGCCATCGGGCGACATCATCGCCGCGGAGTCGATGCCCTTCCGCGAGAAGATCAGCTCACGGCCGTCGGTGATGTCGGGGCAGATCCTCAAGGTGGCGAGCGCATTCGACGAGCTCTGCGAGGGACGGCCGCAACGCGCCGGTGGCGCGCTCGAGGCGCTCCACTCGTGCCCCGGCTACCTCTACGACACCCGCGTCCTCGCGGCGTTGGAAGTCGTGCTCGACCGGCGGGGACTGCTCGAGGACACCACCTCGCGCGTCAGCCGCTGACCGCGTCGCTCCCGCGACTGCGCACGGGTTGCCCGCGGCGGCGGGGGACCCGGCTCGCCTCGAAGCACACGTCGACGATGCCGAGGCCGATGATGATGTCGCCGATCGAGAACAGCTGGTTCGGCGAACCCGGCAGCGTCATCACGTCGCCCAGGAACGCGAGCTTCGTGTCGCCGTCTTCCGGGCGGTGCTTCACCGTCTGCTCGATCGGCACGTAGACGTCGCGGCCGTTGACGGTGCGCAGCTCCTCCGTCGTCGGCATGCCGAGGTTCAGAGCGATCACCAGCACGTTGCACGCGATGCCGACCCCGATCAGCGTCATGCCCTTCACCTTGCGGTTGATCCAGCAAAACCCGAAGATCAACCCGTAGGAACCGAGCAGGATGGCGACGCCGAGATCCTCCATGCGGTCCTTGGGGAAGTCGACGTACTCCAGCGCGATCTGCACGCCGAGCGCCAGGAACAGGATCCACAGGTGGCGGAACTGGAGCTGCGACAACCGGCGGAAGCTGCCTCGCGTGAGCGGCACCACGAGGATGGCGACGACCAGCACGACGAGGAAGAACACGGCTCCAAGGTACCGAGGCCGGCAGTAGCCTGCCGCGCATGTTCGAGTTGCGCGCCGCAGTCGGTGGGATCGTGTTGTCGGTCGAGGTCATCGAGGGCCAGACCGTTGCCGAGCTCGACGACATCTGCGCCCTCGACAGCGACCAGGGCCGCGTGCTGCTCGCGACGCAGGTGCCCGGCGTGGTGCGCGAGCTCTACGTGGAGCCCGGCAACGTGATCGGCCAGGGCGCCGTGATCGCGCTCATCGACGAGTCCTAGGCCCGTCGATCGCGGATCGGGGCCGCGCCGCCGTCAGTAGTTCGACGGCAACAGGCGCTCGAGGTACACGTAGAACACGAACAGGGCGGCGAGGAACGGCACCGCGCCGATGATCCAGGTGGTCCAGCGCGGGTAGCGGTGGAACCACCACCACCAGAGCAAGCCGATCAGCGCGGCGAGCAGACCCCAGAGAATGGCCGGCGTGCGGGACGACGTCTCGCCGCCGAGTCCGGCGATCTTCGTCGAGCCGGTGTCCTCGGGCACCGCCGTCTTGGGCAGCGGCGCGCTCTGGCCCGGCGGCAGTTCCAGGGTGCCGAGCACCACGAGGCGCTCCGCGGCGGAGTACTTCGGGTTGCACGTGGTGAGCGTCAACGTGGCCAGCGAGTGGCCGGCGTTCGCGGGGTCGGGGACGTTCTGGAGCACCGAACCGTCGTCGGGACTCACGACGCGCGTCTCGGTGACCTTGTAGACGAAGCGGCCCTGCACGGTGGTGATGATGATCTCGTCGCCCGGGTTGAGCTGGTCGAGGTCGCCGAACGGCGCGCCGTAGGTGGTGCGGTGGCCGGCGATCGCCGCGGTGCCCTCGTGCCCGGGCAGCTGGGTGGCGGGGTAGCGCCCCGGCCCCTTGCGCAGGTCGTCGACGTCGACGCCCTCGACGACCACCTGGTTCACCCCGATCCGCGGGATGGCGATGAGGGCGACGGGATCGCCCTTCGGCGGCAGGGTGACGGGCGTCTCGGTGGGTGCCGACCCGACGATGGTGGTGGTGGTGACCCCCGGTGTGGTGGTGGACACGACTGGGTTGTCGCCCGCGTTGTCGCCGCTGCCCGCGACCGTGGTGTTGGTGGGGGCCGTCGAGGTCGTCGCGAGGGTCTGCTGGAACTGGTTGCGCAGGTCGGATTGCTGGCGCGACTGGTAGATCCCCGTGCCCCACAGCTGGTAGGCGACGAAGAGGAGGATGAGGAGCCCGGCCGTCACGAGGACGCGGCCCATCGTCGCCAGGAACTTGCGCACGGGCGCGAAGCTAGTGCCGGTGCGGAGTGGGTCGGGTTCGCCGGGTTCGCCCGTCCCGCCGGGGGCTCCGTACACTTGGCCGCATCGACCGTCCGGAGGCGAGTGTGCCCCACGTCGTCCGTCTCCGCGCCGCTGTCTGCCTCCTGGGCCGCTTCCCCGCGCTGGCTGGTGTCGACCTCGACGCCATCACCGGGGAGATCGTGCTCCTGTCAGGTCCGAACGGCGCCGGGAAGACCACGCTGCTGCGGCTCCTGGCCGGGCTGGTCCCCGTGTATTCGGGTGAGGCCAGCGTGCTCGGTATCGACCTCGCGGTCGACCGCAAGAGCGCCCGCCGCGAGCTCGCCCTGGTGGGCCACGAGACCTTCTGTTACGACGACCTGACGGTGCGCGAGAACCTCATGTTCTCGGCGCGCGCCGCCGGGCGCACCGCCGCCGAGGCCGACACCGCCCTCGAACGCCTCGGCCTCACCCGCCAGGCCGATGTCGCGCACCGGCGGCTGTCGTCGGGCCAGCGCCGCCGCTTGGCCATCGCGGTGGCGATGTCGCGCGACCCCCGCCTGCTGCTGCTCGACGAGCCCCACGCGGGGCTCGACGCCGAGGGCCGCGAGGTGCTCGACACCGTGGTGAAGGCGGCGCCGGCGGAGGGCCGTACGGTGCTGATGGCCTCGCACGAGCTCGAGCACGCCCGGGCAATGATCACCCGCGAGGTCGTCATCACCAGCGGCCAGGTCGCGCCCACGCAGGAAGTCCTCTCATGAACCTGTGGCGGGAGGTGCGGTTGGTCGCGGGCAAGGACCTGCGCATCGAGGCTCGTTCGAAGGTCACGCTGCAGCAGATCGTCCCGTTCGGGATGATCGTGCTGCTGCTGTTCGCGTTCGCCCTCGACCCCGATCGCGGCATCCTCCGGCGGGTCGCCCCCGGCCTGTTCTGGGTCACGGTCCTGCTCGCGGCGCTGCTCGCGGTGTCGCGCTCGTTCGGGATCGAGGCCGACAACGGCGCCCGCGACGGCCTGCGACTCTCGGGCCTCGACGGCCCGGCACTCTTCCTGGGCAAGGCCGCGGCGCTGGCGATCGAGCTGCTGGCGCTCGAGGTGGTGCTCACCCTCGTGGTGGTCCTCGTCTACGGGATCCACCTGAACACCTGGTTGCCGCTCACGTTGGCGACGATCGCCGCGACCGTCGGCGTGGCGGCCACCGGTACCCTCTACGGCGTGCTCGCAGCGGGGCTGCGGGTGCGAGAGACGCTCGTCCCGGTGCTGCTGCTCCCCGTGGTGGCGCCGGTCCTGCTCGGGGCCACCCGAGCCTGGGAAGCGGCCATCGACGGCATACCTTCTGATGCGTGGCCGTGGGTGGGACTCCTCGGAGTCTTCGCCCTCCTGTTCACCGCAATCGGGATGCTGGCCTTCGGCCCGCTCCTGGAGGAAGCGTGAAATGACGGATCCGACCGCCGAGAAGCGGGACGACATGAGGCTCCTGAAGCCGGTGGTGAGCACCGTGCTCGGGTGGGCCTCGCTCGTCGCGGTCGTCGTCCTCGCGCTCTTCGGGCTCTGGGGCGCGCCCGCCGACGCGGTCCAGAGCGACGCGCAACGCCTCATGTACCTCCACGTACCGGCCGCCTGGATCGCGTACCTCGCGTTCGGTGTCACCGCGCTCGGCTCCGCCCTCTGGCTGTGGCCGAAGACCCGCTCGCAGGTGTGGGACCGTGTCGCCGGCGCGTCGGCGGAGATCGGGGTGATCTTCACCGCGCTCACACTGATCCTGGGTTCCCTGTGGGGCCGGCCGGTGTGGGGCATCTGGTGGGCGTGGGACGCGCGCCTCGTCACCACCGCCGTGCTGTTCTTCCTCTACCTGGGGTACCTCGCGCTGCGCCGCATCCCCTCGTCGCCCGAGTCGCGAGCGAAGCGCTGTTCGATCGCCGCGCTGATTGCGTTCGTCGACGTGCCGATCGTGCACTTCTCCGTGAATTGGTGGCGCACGCTCCACCAGCAGGGCACGGTGTTCAACGAGTCGCTCGACGCGAAGATCCACGGTGTGATGGCGTTCACCCTCTGGTTCGGCGTGCTCGCGTTCACGTTGGTGTACGTGTACCTGCTCGACCGCCGCTACCGGCTCCTCGCGCTCGACGAAGACCGCGAAGACCGCGAGGTCGAGCTCGCCATCGCCGAGCGCGTCGCTGCGGAGCGACCGGTCGGCAGCGTTCCGTCCGCTCCCGTCGGGGGAAGCGCGTCGTGAGCGTCTTCGGCAGCAACATCGCACCGGTACTGGGCATGGAGTTCGCCGAGTACGTGATCACCGGTTGGGTGCTCACCGGCGCGGTGCTCGGTGGCTACTGGCTCTGGATCGTCCAACGCACGAAACGTGCGGAGAGATCCCGGGAGAGCGAGTGACCGACGTCCAGTCACCCCCCGCCGCGGCCGACGCGCCGCGGCCGGTTCTGCCCAAGCGTGCCAAACACAAGGGGCGCTACATCGCCGCGATCGGCGGTTGCGTGGTCGCGGTGGTTGCGATCATCGTGCTCGGGGTCGCGCTGAGCGAGAACGTCGTGTACTTCCGCACGGTCACCGAGGCGGTGAACAGCCGCAAGTCGGAGGGCACGTCGCGCTTCCGGCTCGCCGGTGGTGTCGTCGACGGCACCATCGAGGCGAACGACAAGCAGGGCTCCGTCACCTTCGAGGTGACCGACGGCAAGAAGACCGTTACCGTCAAGCACGAGGGTGACACGCCCGCGCTGTTCAAGAACGGCGCCCCGGTCGTGTGCGAGGGCCACTGGGCGTCGAAGTCGGGCGACGCGGTGTTCGTGTCGGACCGCATTCTCATCAAGCACGGCGCGAGCTACACGCCGCCCAAGGTCGACACGAAGAAGGCCGCGAACTCGTGAGGGCGGCGCTCGGGTACGGCGCCGTCGCGTTCGGAGCCGCGGCGGCGCTGGTCGGCATCACCGCGCTGTTGCTCGGTCTGCAGGTGCGCGACCAGTTCATGCTGCGGCTCGGTCGTCGCTGCATGTACGTCGTGCTGCTCGCGGCGCTGGTCGCCGCGGCGGTGATGGAGTCGGCGCTGCTGTCGCACGATTTCTCGATCAAGTACGTCGCGGAGAACAGCGCGATCGCCACCCCGACCCTGTTCCGTTTCACGGGCCTGTGGGCTGCGCTCGAGGGTTCGATCCTCCTGTGGGCGGTCATCCTCGGTGGCTACCTGTCGTTCGTGGCGTTCAAGTTCCGCAAACGCGGCAACGACCCGCTCGTGGCCGTGGCGTGCATCACCGGTCTCGTGGTCGCGCTGTTCTTCTTCGCGCTCATGTTGGGGCCGGCGAACCCGTTCAAGGAACTGTCGACGGTGCCGCTCGACGGGCGCGGTCCGAACCCGTTGCTGCAGAACCACATCCTGATGGCCTTCCACCCGCCGATCCTGTACCTCGGCTACGTCGGTTTCACGGTGCCGTTCATGTTCGGCATCGCTGCGCTCGTCACCGGTCGCTTCGGCGAGGGTTGGCTGGAGGACACGCGCCGCGCCACGTTGTTCGCGTGGGGCTTCCTCACCGTCGGCATCATCCTCGGCGCCTGGTGGAGCTACGAGGTGCTCGGGTGGGGCGGCTTCTGGGCGTGGGACCCGGTCGAGAACGCCTCGCTGCTGCCGTGGCTCACCGGCACCGCGTTCATCCACTCGGTGATCGTGCAGGAACGCCGGGGCATGCTGCGCGTGTGGAACCTGTCGCTGGTGATCGCGACGTTCTGCCTCACGATCCTCGGGACGTTCCTCACCCGTTCGGGAGTCATCGACTCCGTGCACGCGTTCTCGCAGTCGGACATCGGCCCGTGGCTGCTGACCTTCCTCTTCGTGATCATGGCGACGGGAATCGGCCTCGTCTTCTGGCGGGGCGACTCGCTGCGCTCTCCGGGCAAGATCGACTCCGCGGTGTCACGCGAATCGGCATTCCTCGCGAACAACCTGCTGTTCGCCGCGCTCGTGTTCGTGGTGCTGCTCGGCACCGTGTTCCCGCTGATCGCCGAGGCGATCCGCGGCAGTCGCCTGTCGGTCGGCGAGCCGTACTTCGACCGTATGGGCACGCCCATCGGGCTCGCGCTGTTGTTCCTGATGGCGATCGCGCCGGCATTGCCGTGGCGTGCCACGAGCGGCGAGGTGCTGCGCAACCGCATGCTCGTGCCAGCCTGGATCGGCGGCCTCACGATGTTGGTCACCGTGCTGCTCGGCGCACGGGGCCTCGCCGAGGTAGTGGCCTACGGGCTCGGTGCGTTCGCCGCCGCCGGCATCGTGCGCCAGTTCTACCTGGGTGCGCGCGGCCGCAAGCGCGCGCTGGGGGAGTCGCCGACGGTTGCGTTGGGGCGGGCGACGCGCTCGAACCCGCGTCTCTACGGCGGTCTCGTCGTCCACCTCGGTGTCGTGATGATCGCGGTGGTGCTCGCGGCCTCGTCGGCCTACGGCATGAACCGCGAGGTCAAGCTCGCGAAGGGCGAGTCGGCGGTGGTCGGCGCCTACACGCTCACGTACCTCGGTCGCACCGTCACCACCACCGACCAGAAGACCACGCAGAAGGCGCGCGTGCGGGTCGAGAAGGGCGGCAACGAGCTCGGCGTGTACGCGCCGTCGATCTCGAGCTACCCGGGTGTGCCCGACGGCATCGGCACGCCGTCGGTGCGCACGGGTGCGATCGACGACGTGTACCTCACGCTCATCTCCGCGAAGGACTCGCGGGGTCGCGCCACGATCGGCGTGCGCATCAACACGATGATCGTGTGGATCTGGATCGGCGGCGCGGTCATGGCACTCGGCACGATCATGGCCATCGCGCCCCGCCTGCGCCGCAAGCCGAAGCTGTCCGACCCGGTCGACCCCGCCGGCCCCGACGGCGTCGACGACACACCTGACGCGCCGATCAAGGTGCCCGCCGGAGCTGACGGAGATGGTGAGCCGAGCGGCAGCGAGGCCGAGGTGCTGGCATGAGGCACCCGACCCGTTGGATCGTGGGGGCCGTCGCACTCGTGGTGGTGGTGTTCGGGGTGGTGCTGGCGCTCAACGTCGGCAACGATCCCGAGGCCGACGCCCACAGCTCGCCACTGCTCGACAAGGTCGCCCCCGCCTTCGATCTCCCCACCCTCGACGACACCCGTGTCACCGACGCGGATCTGCAGGGGAAGTACACGCTCGTCAACTTCTGGAACACCTGGTGCGGCCCGTGCATCGACGAGCTGCCGGCGCTGAAGGAGTTCCACGACGCGCACCAGGACGACACCGACGTGCAGATGGTCGGCGTCGTGCGCGACCCGAACGAGTCGAAGTCGGTGATCACGTCGTACGCGAAGGCGAACGGCATGGACTGGACGCTCGCCATGGACCCGGGCAACAAGGCCGCGCTCGACTTCGCGAACGTGTGGGCAGCCCGAATCGTTCCTCGTGGACCCGAACGGTGTGGTGCGCGTGTTCTTCTACGGCCCGGTCACCGCGCAGTCGCTGGACCGCGCGCTCGCCGCGATCGGACGCCCGGCATGACGAGTGCCGCGCCTGGAGAACGACGTGAAGAAGTGGCTCCCCTGGATCGCGCTCGGCGTGGTCGTGGTCGTCGCGTTGGTGATCGTCGTCTGGCCGAACGGTGAGCAGTCGACCGCGGCGCGGGCGCACACGCTCGAGACGCAACTGAAGTGCCCCGAGTGCGAGGGCCTGTCGGTGGCCGACAGCAATGCGCCGACGTCGCTCGCGATCCGCGCCGACATCAAGAAGCGCATCCGGCAGGGGAGAACGACGAGGAGATCCGCCAGGCCTACGTCGACCGGTACGGCGAGCAGATCCTGCTGCAGCCGCAGGGCTCCGGTATCAGCCTGCTCGTGTGGGTGCTGCCGGTGGTGGTGCTCGTGGTCGGCGCGTTCGGGATCGGCTTCGTGCTGGCGCGCAACCGCCGCACGCCGATGCTGCACGCGTCGGAGGCCGACGAGCAGCTGGTGGAACGGGCGCGGGAGCAGCAGCAGTGAACGGGATCGGCAAGGAACGACGTGCGCAGCTCGAGGAGGAACGCGACTTCCTGATGAAGTCGCTCGACGACCTCGAGCTGGAGAAGGAGAGCGGCGGCATCGACGACGAGTCGTACGCCGCGCTGCACGACGACTACACCGCCCGCCTCGCCGCCGCGCTGCGCAGCCTGCGCGACGACGTCGACGTCGCGCCGAAGGAGAAGCCGGCACCGAAGGGCCGCGCGCCGCAAGCGCGTCGCGCTGGTCGCCGCGGTGGTCGTGTTCGCGATCGTGGCCGGGGTGTCGCTCGCCTATGCGGTGGGCGCGCGCCTGCCCGGACAGACGGGGAGCGGGAACTCGGGGTCGTCGTCGACAGAGCTGTCCGCGTCGGAGAAGGCCACCCTGGCCAAGCTGAAGAAGGCGATCGTCAAGCTCCAGGACCAGGTGAACGCCTCGCCCGACGACTACAACCTGCGCCTCCAGCTCTCGCTGCTCTACGAGCAGAACGGCGACCAGTTGAACGCGCTCAAGCAGTCCGACGCCGCGATCACCATCGACCCGAACCGACCCGAGGCCCATGCGAACTCGGCTCGCCTGCTCTACCTCATCTCGGGTCAGCTGCCGGCGAAGGCAGCGCAGCAGCAGTACGTGGCCCAGGCGCTCGCGGGGTTCAACAAGGCGATCGAGGTCGATCCCAACTACTCCGACAGCTATTTCTTCCGGGCCGTCCTCTACTACGGCGCGCTCCAGGACTTCGCCCGGGCGCAGATCGACCTCCAGAACTACCTCGTGTTGGACACGGCCGGGCGCTGGGCGTCGAAAGCCCGCAGCCTGCTCGAGGCCGCCACGAAGCAGTTGGAATCGCCCTCCACGACTACCGTGCCTCCGACGAGTACGACCAAGTCTTCGAAGAAATAGGCCGAAAGAGCAGGAGTCTCCAATGGCGCAGCCCCCCTCGTTCGAGATCGAGAACGACAAGATCTATCGGGCCACCATCACCACCAACCGAGGCACCATCGTGTTGGACCTCGACCCGAAGCTGGCCCCCAACACGGTGAACAACTTCGTGGTGCTGTCGCGCCAGGGGTACTACGACGGCCTCACGTTCCACCGGGTGGTCCCGGAGTTCGTGATCCAGGGCGGTTGCCCCGAGGGCAGCGGCCGTGGCGGCCCCGGCTACCGCTTCGAGGACGAGCCGGTACAGGGCGAGTACACGCTCGGCGCGGTGGCGATGGCGAATGCGGGCCCCAACACCAACGGCTCGCAGTTCTTCATCTGCATCGACGACTGCACCCGCAAGCTCACGAAGGACTACAACCTCTTCGGCCACGTGGTCGAGGGCGTCGACGTCGCGGTGGGCACGCAGGTCGGCGACGTGATGCAGACCGTGGTGATCGAGGAGCGCGCGGCCTGAGGCCGACGTGACCACCACTGCGATCGGTACGACGGGCGACCCGGGGCTGTTCGGCCCCGGGTCGGTCGCGTGGAGAATCCACGCGGATCCGGCGATGCTCGTGGGCGGGCTGCGCGCGATCCTGTTGCAGGCGCTCGAGCCGCGCGCGATGGCGGCCGTCGACCAGCACAGCCGCTTCCGTGAGGACCCGTGGGGTCGGCTCGAGCGCACCACGAAGTACGTCGTGTCCACCACCTACGGCACGACCGAGGAGGCCGAGGGCGCGGCGGCGCTCGTGCGCCGCGTGCACGCGTCGGTGCGTGGGGTCGACCCGGTCACGCGCCTGCCCTACTCCGCCGACGATCCCGACCTGCTGCTGTGGATCCACGCCGTGGAGGTCGAGTCGTTCCTGTTGGCCTACCGCACCTACGCGGGGCGCATCGACCGGGCCGACGGGGACCGCTACGTCGCCGAGATGGCGCGCCCCGCCGAGCTGCTCGGCCTTCCCGCGTCGATGACGCCGCGCTCCGAGCGCGACCTGGCCGACTACCTGCAGTCGGTGCGGGGCCTGCGGGTCACGCCCGCGGCGCGTGACGGACTGCGCATCGTGGTGTTCCCACCGATGCGCCTGCCGTACCGCCCGTTGTGGGCGATCCCCACGACCGCGGCGATCGCGATCCTGCCGGGCCACGCGCGCCGCATGTACCGCATCCCGTGGGTGCCGCCGGTGGGGCTGTCGGTGCGGGCCGCGGTGTTCGCGCTCAGTCGGACGCTGAACCTGGTGACGCCGCCACCGCCGGCGTTGCAGTCGGCCCGGGCGCGGGTGCGAGCGCACGGACCCGCCGCCGCGTGACGATACCACGTGGCGGCTCCGGCGGCGAGCGCAGCCACGAGCACGGCCCCGAGGATCTCGTTGGGCACGTCGAGCAGCTTCAGTCCCGGACAGTGCGAGCACGAGCACGAGGATCGGGCGGATGATCGCGTCGGGCGCCCGCGACGAGACGTGCGCGCCGATGATCACGCCCGGGACCGCGCCCAGCAGCAACGACCCGGTGAGCCCCATCTCGAACTCGCCCCACAGCAGGTGTCCGATGGCCGCGGCGAGCACGAGCGGTACGGCCTGCACCAGGTCGGTGCCCACCAGCTCCTTCGACGAGAGCGTGGGGTAGAGGAGCATCAGGGCCACGATCATGAGTGAGCCCGAGCCGACGGACGTCATGCCGACGATCAGGCCGCCGAACAGGCCGATGAGCAGCGTGGCGGTGCGCTTCACGGGAACCCGCAACGCCTCGTCGCCGGTGACGCCGGTGGCGCGGTGCGCCGACAGGTAGCCCCGGGCGATCATCGCGGCGGCGGCGACGAGGAGCACCACCCCGAGCACGACCTTGATGAGGCCACCGACGTCGCCGGACAGGTGCGAGATCCAGTAGGACCCGATGAGGGCGCCGGGCACGGATCCGAGCGCGAGCCACTTCACCAGCCCGGTGTGCACGGTGCCCCGCCGGAAGTGGATACCGCCGCCGATCGGCTTCATCACGACGGCGGCGACGAGGTCGCTCGAGACGGCGGCCAGCGGCTCGATGCCGAACCCGATCACCAGGATCGGGGTCATGAGCGCGCCGCCGCCCATGCCCGTGAGTCCCACCACGATGCCGACGATGAGGCCGGCCAGGGCGATCGCGAGGTCGAGATGCACGAGACTTCCGGTTCTCCAGTAGGGCAATAAAGTCAATAGAAGTAGTCGAGATAGTACACTACAAGACCGTGCACGTCACTGCCAAGGCCGACTACGCGGTGCGCGCCGCCCTGGTGCTGGCGCAGGCCGACGGTGCGCTCGTGAAGGCCGACGTCGTCGCCGAAGCCCAGGACATCCCCCGCCACTTCCTCGACAACATCCTCAACGACCTGCGCCGGGCCGGCATCGTCGCCACCCACCGAGGCGCAGAGGGCGGATCCCGTCTCGCCCGCCCGGCGAAGGACATCACCGTCGCCGACGTCATGCGCGCCATCGGCGGGCCGCTCGCCGCCGTCCGCGACGTGCGGCCCGAGGCGCTGGCCTACGAGGGTCCTGCGGCGCGGCTCCCCGAGGTGTGGATCGCCGTGCGAGCCTCGCTGCGCAACGTCCTCGAGCACGTGACCCTCGCCGACCTCGCCGCCGGGAAGCTCCCGAAGTCGGTGGAGAAGCTGACCGCCGACCCGGAGGCGTGGAAGGTCCGCTGAGCCGGAGGCGATCCGGACCGGCGGCCGGGCGTAGATTCGGAACCAGATCCCCCAGCAGGAGCGAAGAGAGATGGCAGAACCCGTCGGGCCCACCACGCCGATCGAGCTCGTCCAGGCCGCCTACGCCAAGTACCCGGAGGCGGTCGCGGCGGCCCGTTCCCGGCTCGGCCGTCCCGTCACCTTCGCCGAGAAGGTGCTGTTCGCCCACGCCGACGACCCGTTCACGGTCGGCATCGACCGAGGGGTCGACTACGCCGACTACCGGCCCGACCGCGTCGCCATGCAGGACGCCACCGCGCAGATGGCGCTGCTCCAGTTCATGACCGCGGGTCTGCCGCAGGTGCAGGTGCCGAGCACCGTGCACTGCGACCACCTCATCCAGGCGCGGCGTGGGTGCGGCCGCCGACATGGCGAACGCGATCGACGTGAACTCCGAGGTGTACGAGTTCCTCCGCAGCGTGTCGGAGAAGTACGGCATCGGGTTCTGGAAGCCGGGCTCGGGCATCATCCACCAGGTCGTGCTCGAGCAGTACGCCTTCCCCGGCGGGATGATGATCGGCACCGACAGCCACACGCCGAACGCGGGTGGCCTCGGCATGGTCGCCATCGGTGTGGGTGGGGCCGACGCCGTCGACGTGATGGCGGGCTGGCCGTTCAACACGCGTGTGCCGAAGGTGATCGGCGTGCGCCTCACCGGGAAGCTGTCGGGTTGGGCGTCGGCGAAGGACGTCATCCTCAAGGTCGCGGGCATCCTCACGGTGAAGGGCGGCACGGGCGCGATCGTCGAGTACTTCGGTCCCGGTTGTGAGTCGATCTCGGCCACCGGCAAGGCCACGATCTGCAACATGGGCGCGGAGATCGGCGCCACCTGCTCGCTGTTCCCCTACGACCAGCGCACCGCCGGGTACCTCCGGTCGACCGCGCGGGCCGACCTCGCCAAGCTCGCCGACGCGCACGCCGAGCACCTGCGGATCGACCCCGAGGTGATCGAGAACCCCGAGCTCTACTTCGACCGCGTCATCGACATCAACCTCAGTGAGCTCGAGCCGCACCTCGTCGGTCCGCACACCCCCGACCTCGACCGCCCGATCTCCGACGTCGGCAAGGCCGCGCACGAAGAGGGCTACCCGCTCGAGATCAGCGCCGCGCTGGTTGGCTCGTGCACCAACTCGTCCTACGAGGACATCGGCCGCGCCGCGCACATTGCGCGCCAGGCGAAGGCGAAGGGGCTGAAAGTCAGGACCCCGCTGCTCATCACGCCCGGCTCGGAGCAGGTCCGCGCCACGATCGAGCGCGATGGTCTGCTCGCCGACCTCGAGGCCATCGGCGCGACGGTGCTCGCCAACGCGTGCGGACCGTGCATCGGCCAGTGGCAGCGCGACGACATCACGAAGGGCACGCCCAACACGATCGTGTCGTCGTTCAACCGCAACTTCCCGGCCCGCAACGACGGCAACCCGTCCACGCTGTCGTTCATCGGTTCGCCGGAGACGGTCACCGCGATGGCGCTCACCGGTCGGCTCGACGTCGACTTCGTGCGTCACGGCGTGCCCGGCCCCGACGGGGAGGAGATCATCCTCGAGCCGCCGTCCGCCGACGAGCTGCCGAGCAAGGGCTTCGACCCGGGCGAGTCGGGCTTCGTGGCCCCCGCGCCCGCCGGCAACAGTGTCGAGGTCGTGGTGAAGCCCGGGTCCGACCGCCTCGAGTTGCTCGAGCCGTTCGCCGCGTGGGACGGCAACGACTTCACCGGCATGCAGGTACTGATGAAGGCCGTCGGCAAGTGCACCACCGACCACATCTCGCCCGCCGGTCCGTGGCTGAAGTACCGCGGCCACCTCACCAACATCTCGGGCAACCTCTTCATCGGCGTGAACAACGCGTTCTCGCTCGACGAGGCCGGCACCGGCATCGACGTGCGCGACCACTCGCGCAAGGCGCTGCCCGAGCTCGCCAAGGCCTACAAGGACGCGGGCATCTACTGGGTGGCCGTGGGCGACGAGAACTACGGCGAAGGGTCGTCGCGTGAGCACGCGGCGATGGAGCCGCGGTACATGAACGGCCGCGCAATCATCGTGCGCTCGTTCGCCCGCATCCACGAGGCCAACCTCAAGAAGCAGGGTGTGCTCGCGCTCACGTTCAAGAACCCCGACGACTACGAGCGCGTCTGCGTCGACGACACGGTCGACATCGTGGGCCTCGCGGAGCTCGCGCCCGGCAAGCCCGTGACCGTGGTGCTGCACCACGCCGACGGCTCGTCGAGCGAGATCCTCACGACCCACACGATGTCGGCGGAGCACATCGCCTGGTTCAAGGCGGGCTCCGCGCTCAACGTGCTGCGGGGCAACTGACAGACGCTCGCCGACGGCACGTCGCACACGGCGCAGTTCAAGTTCAAATGACGGCTCGGGTCAGGAGGAGCCGACCGCCCGCAATTGGAGGTCGGTCGGCTCCGCGCAACAGAACCAGCTCTCGGTGAGGTGCGGCCGCCCGGTGGTCACCGCACCGAGGTCGACAGGTGCCGCGCTGGCCGCCGCCCGCACCCGGGCGTAGGCCTCGACCGCGTCGCCACCCGCCTCGACCAGCGCCGCCAACGTGAGCTGGAGCTCGTCGATCGCCGGGTCGGGATGCTCCCAGGTGAACGTCGAGCGCTCATGGTCCCACGGGCCCACGAACGCCTCGATGTCGGGATGCCCGAGGAGCAGCGAGCCCCGGGGAAGCAGGAGGCGGACGGTGTACTGCACCGCGTCGACGCTGCCGACCAGGTCGTGCTGATACACGAAGTCGAGGAGCGCGATCACGTCGTCGGATGTCGTCCACGGCGTGAACGGCATCCACGACGGGCGCACGTCGATGCCCGCGGCGCGCAGGATCTCGACCGCGCGTGCGGCGTCGGCGGTGGTATGGCCCTTGTCGAGACGCTCGAGCGTCTCGTCGTCGACCGACTCGAACGCGGAGACGACGAACACGCACCCGGCGGCGGCGAACTCGGGCCAAACGTCGGCGTGGCGCAGCACGTGCTCGACCTTGACGGTGCAGTCGAAGGTGAGCTGCGGGAACCGCTCGTGCATCGCCCGCACGATCCGACGCGAGTGTGGTGGTGCGTTGAGGAAGTCGGGGTCGCCGAACGTGATGTGTCGCGCCCCGCGGCGACGACCTGCGCGATGTCGGCGAGCACCGCGCCTTCGTCGACGCGCTGTACGCGGCCGTCGTAGACCACCGGGACCGGGCAGTGCCGGCACCGGTGCGCGCACCCGTGTGACGCCAGGACCGAACCGACCAGCCGCTCCTCGCCGCCGAGCACGAGGCGTGCGTACCGGTCGAGTGGCGGCAACAGGTCGCGGGCGGGGAGGGCGGCGTCCCAAGTCACTGGGGAGGCGAAGTCCGTGCACTGCGCGGCGTAGAGCCCGAAGCAACGGACGGGTCGGTCGATGCCCTGGGCGAGGTCGCGGGCCAGGCGGGTGGCGGTGTGCATCGGCACCGAGAACGCGACCTCGTCGGCCCACTCGACGAGCGCGGGGTCCCACGGATCGACCGAGACGTCGACGGCCCGGATCTCGTGTCCCTGCTCGCGCAGGTGTGCCGCGGCGGCCCCGAGGCTGCCCGGCTGCTGGCCGAGCTCGTAGGTCGCGACGAGGAGGATGCGCACGCCTGCAGGCTAGGGCCCAGGATCGGGAGCGATCTCCACGGCGAGCGCGGCGTGCGCCATCCGCAGGGATGCCTCGACCGCAGCCGGTGTCTCGCCGCGTGCGAACAGAAACCCGAGGTAGCGGTCGCCCTCGGGGAGCGGCTCCACCCGGCGGCCGCGGGGCACCGTGATCTCGAGCCCGGTCACGCCGGGGACGGCCCGCGCCGCGTCCTGCCCTCGCACCTCGCGCAGAACACCGGCGCGCGGGATCGGCAGCATCATCACGCCCGACGCCTCCTGCTCGCGCACGAGACCGTCGAGAGGAATGCGCAGCGCGTGTCGCAGGACGAGCTCCTCCAACGCGATCCCCGCACCGAAGCGCAACGCCCGTGCGCACAGACCGCCGATCGAGCGGGCGGCGACCTCGATGACCCACATGCGGTCGCCGTCGATCCGCAGCTCGGCGTGCACCGGTCCTTCGACGAGGCCCATCGCCGCGCACGCGCGACCAGTCAGGTCGGCGACGCGCGCCAGCGTCGCGGGAGGCAGGCGCGACGGCGTGACGTAGATCGTCTCCTCGAAGTACGGGCCGACCAGCGGATCGGGCTTGTCGAACACCGCCAGCACTTCCAGGGAACCGTCACGGAGGATGCCCTCCACCGCCACCTCCACGCCGGGGACGTACTCCTCGACGAGCAACGGTCCACTCGTGATCGCGCGGACCCGCACCGCGGCCGCGCGCGCCGCCTCCGCGTCGTCGGCGCGGATGACGCCCTGGCTGGCGGAGCGATCGACCGGCTTCACGACGCACGGGTACCCGAGGTCGGGCAGCGTCTCGGGATCCGCCGCGATCGCGAAAGCCGGTTGCGGGACCTCGGCGGTGGCGAGCGCGGCCCGCATCGCCGCCTTGTCGCGCGTTGCCGCGACTGCGCTCGGCGGGTTGTGCGGGAACCCGAGCCGCTCGCCCGCGGTGGCGGCCACGAGCACGCCCTGGTCGTCGACGGCCACGACCGCGTCGATGGGTGCACGGGCGTCGAGGGCGACGATCACGTCGGCGGCCGCGATGGGGTCCGACAGCGGTACGACGACGGCGCGGTCGCCCATGTCGGCGGCCAGCGCCTGCTCCTGCTCGGAACCGACGACGACCTCGACTCCCAGGTGGGCCGCGGCCCGCACGAAGTCCGGGGCCCGGTAGGTGGAAGTGGGCAGGAGGAGGAGGATGCGGGGCACAGACCTATCATGGAGGATATGAGCGAACTGCTGACCATCACCGAGGAAGCCCGGGCCAAGGTCCTGGAGGTGCGGGCGGACGAGGCCGACGCCGCCGACCTCGCGCTGTGGGTCGAGGTCAACGGCGAGCAGGCCGGCGCCTACACCTACCTGATGGAGTTCCGTCCCGTCGCCGAGCTCGACGCCGACGTCGCCGTCCAGCACCACGACGACCTCTCGGTCGCGATCCCCGGGGCCAGCGTCGAGCTGCTCCGCGGGGCAACCCTGGGGTTCAACGGTGGCATGGTGATGCAGAACCCCAACCGGCCGGTACCGGCGTCACCGGCGATGGCCGATCGTCCTCCGGCCGACCTCTCGGGCGACGTCGCGCAGCGGGTCATCCAGGTGCTCGAGGAGCAGATCAACCCGGCCATCGCCTCCCACGGCGGTCGCGCCGAGTTGGTGGCCGTCGAGGAGTCGATCGCCTACCTGCGTCTCTCGGGCGGCTGCCAGGGCTGCGGCATGGCCTCGGTCACGTTGAGCCAGGGGATCGAGGTCGCGATCCTCGACCTGATCCCCGAGATCACCGAGGTCGTCGACGTGACCGACCACGCCACCGGGTCGAACCCCTACTACGAGGCCGCCAAGAAGTAGCCGGGTCAGGCGAACCGGCAGCGCGTCGTCTCCCGCGTACTTCGCGACCGCGCCGTCGGCGCCCGCATTCCGCACGATCGACGCGAGGATCTCCACGAGCTTCGCGGCCGGCAGCGCGCACGTCATCTCCGTGGGCTGCATGCCGGTACGCACCCGGCTCAACGCGCATCCGACGCTCGCGGCGGCGACGCCTTCCTCCTTGGCGAGGGCGACGATGTGGCACTGGGGCTTGCCCTCGATGCGCAGGTCCGGGATCGCGTCGGACAGGACCATGAGCTGGCGGCCGTTCACGCGAAGGAAGACGACGTCGGGATCGACGGGTGTCTCCGCCAGAGGCCCGTACGTGACCGCCCCCGGCTTCTCGCGGACCACCGGGATCTGCGGCACGACGTCCATGGTGACCCAGCCGGTCTCGAGCAAGGCCGCGACGTCGGAGTTGCCCGCGACCTCGTCGAGCGTCTTGAAGCCATGGGTGAGGCTCCCGACGCTGCAGTTGCCGTGGTCCTGGGCGACGGTGGAGAAGGTGCGCTCGGTGGCCTTCATCCAGAACACGCATCCGGCGGGCACCCGACCGGTACGACCGTCGGGCTGCGGTTCGGGCATCGGTTCGTCGAACGCGGCGACGCCGGGAAGTGGCGCGTCGGAGAAGGTGATCGCCAGTGGGGCCGCGGCGAGGTGCAGCGCGGACGTGAGTTCGGCGGCGAGCGCCGACCAGTCGGTGGAGGTCATGCGGGGCAGCCTACCGAAGCTACCGAAACAGCCCTCGGAGGGATTCGACGACCGCGGGGAAGGCGTCGACGAACGCGTCGCCATCGGCGTCGCTCGACGACCAGCCGACGCTGACCCGGAGTGATCGGTCGGCGTCGACGCCCATCGCCACGAGCACCGGTGACGGCTCGAGCGCCTCGCTCGAGCACGACGAGCCGGAGTGCACGGCGACACCCCGCTGGTCGAGTGCGAGCAGGATCGGCTCGGCCTCCACGCCCTCGACGCCCAGACACACGAGGTGGGGGAGTGCGTCGACCGGGTCGCCGAGTCGGGTGACGCGGTCGACGGCGAGCGCGCCCGCGGCCAGACGATCGGTGAGCCGCCGCTCGCGGTCGGCTTCCGCGCCGACGTCGAGCCCGGCGACCGCCGCACCGAAACCCACGATCGCAGGCACGTTCTCGATGCCGCCCCGCCGCGCCCGCTCCTGGGCGCCGCCGACGACGAACGGCGGGAAACGTAGCCCCCGGCGCACGAGCAGCGCAGCGGCTCCCTTCGGGCCCCCGAGCTTGTGTGCCGTCACCGACACGAGATCCGCGCCGAGCGCCGCGAAGGTGATGGGCACATGGCCCGCCGCGGCACACGCGTCGACGTGCACGATGATGCCGCGCTCGCGGGCCGCAGCCGCAACCTCGGCCGCGGGCTGCAGCGTGCCAACCTCGTGGTTGGCGAGCTGTACCGACACGAGGACGGTGTCGTCCTGGCACGCGTCGAGCACCGTGGCGGCGTCGTAGCGGCCGTACCGGTCGACTGCGACCACGGTGGAAGAAGTCGCGCCTCGTCGGACTGATTCGAGCACCGCAGAGTGCTCGACCGCAGTGGTGACCACGTGACCGGGCCTGCGGGCGAGCGCGCCGAAGACTGCGGTGTTCACCGACTCCGTGCCCGACGCGGTGAACACCACTTCGCGCGGTCGTGCTCCGAAGAACCCAGCCACCTGCTCGCGTGCCTCCTCCACCGCGACGCGCGTGACGTGGCCCTCGTGGTGCACGCGACCGGGATCGGCGTGGTGCTCACGCAGGAAAGGGAGCATCGCGTCCAACGCTGCGGGCCGCAGCGGTGAGGAAGACGCGTGGTCGAGGTAGGCGCGCACCGGCCGATTCCGCCCCGGGAGGTTCAGACGCGCGCGACGCAGTGGTCGCCGCCGTCGGGACGGCTGGTCTCGAACCTGACCGGTGTCTCGCCGTGCAGACCGGCCAGCATCCCTTGAATCATGCCGCGGTCGAGTGCACACACGACGTGCGGGTACTTCGTGGCGGTGTCGCCGAATGGGCAGCACTCCGACACGATGGTGAGCCGGCCGCCGGTCGACTCCGCGTGCGCCGCGAACCCGTGCGCGGTGAGCGCGTCGGCGACGGTGCTGAGCGCGGCCTTCACGGAGCGGTGGCTCTCGGTGGGGTCGATGCGCTGCGCGAGCTGCACGCCGTACTCGAAGCCCACGTCGTCGGCGAGGCGTTCGGCCTCCGACGGCCCCAGCGTGTCGAGCGCGCGCGCCAAGAGACCGGCGAGCAGGTCGTCGTGCTTGAGTGGCAACGCGAGCGTGGCGTCGAGCGGGCCCGCGCGGTAGTGCTTCGACGGGCGCCCGGCGGCGCGGGCCGTGCCGTCGACCGCGGTCGGGCGATCTCGACCATGAGATACCCGCCGCTCGTGAGTTTCTCGAGGTGGTGGCGCGCGACATTGGGGTGCAGCTCGAAGCGCTCGGCCACCGCGCCGGCGGTGACGCCCCCGTCGCCCGAATCGCGGGCGAACAGGTAGATCTCCCGCCGGGTGGGGTCGCCGAACGCGTTGGTCACCGCGCTGACGACGGAATTGAACTCGTCCGGGGTGAGCTGCGGTTCGGCCACGCCCCTATTCTACCTATGCCGATAGTGGAAATCTCCGGGAGACCCCGTATGGCCCGTCAGGGTGCCCAAGAAAACGACGTCCGACAGGCACTGGCGGCCGTGGAGGAGCCCGAGCTGCAGCGTCCGCTCGCCGAGTTGGGGATGCTCCACGGCGTCGCCCTCGACGGGCGCACCGCCCTGGTGTCGCTTGCCGCCCCCCTCCCCGGGGACTCGTCGCGCGCCGAGATCTCCCGCCGGGTCGTGGAGGCGGTGGGCGCGGTCGAGGGGATCGACCGGGTCGATGTGGACATCCGCGACATGACCGACGACGAGGTCGTCGCCTGTGCCCGGGTGCTCAAGGGGGAGGCGCCGCCGAATCCCCTCGCCGTCGTCGACGCCGGCGCCGAAGGCCACGGTCACGACCATCCGGCGGCCCGCCCCAACCCCTTCACCGACTCTCGCACCCGAATCCTCGCGGTGTCGTCGGGCAAGGGCGGCGTGGGCAAGTCGTCGGTCACCACCAACCTCGCGGTCGCGCTCGCCGAGCGTGGTCACTCGGTCGCCGCGGTCGACGCCGACGTGTGGGGCTTCTCGATGCCGCGCATGCTCGGCATCGAGCGCGCCGCCCGGTCTCATCGACGACGTCATCGTGCCGCCCGAGGCGCACGGCGTGCGGCTCATCTCGATGGGCTTCTTCGCCCGCGAGGACCAGGCCGTGATCTGGCGCGGCCCGATGCTGCACAAGGCGCTGGAGCAGTTCCTCACCGACGTCTACTGGGGCCAGGTCGACTACCTCGTCGTCGACATGCCGCCGGGCACCGGCGACGTGTCGCTGTCGATCGCGCAGTTCCTGCCCCGCGCCGAGGTGATCGTGGTCACCACCCCGCAGCCCGCCGCGCAACGCGTCGCGCAGCGCGCCGCGGCGATGGCGACGAAAGTCGACCTGCAGGTGATCGGCGTCATCGAGAACATGTCGTGGTTCACCGGCGACGACGGCAAGCGCTACGAGTTGTTCGGCGCGCACGGTGGCGCGCAGCTCGCCGACGAGCTGCACGTGCCGCTGCTCGGCCAGATCCCGCTCGTGCCCGAGCTGCGCGAGGGTGGCGACATCGGCCGTCCGATCACCGTCACGGAGCCCGAGGGCGAGGTCGCCGCGGTGTTCCGCAGCATCGCGGAGCAGCTCGACACCGCGCTCAAGCCCAAGCGGATCTACAACCCCACGCTCAAGCTCTCGTAGCGATCGGCCTGGTTGGTCTGGCCTCGTCGCTCAGGCCGGTTCGATCATCGCGCTGCGCAGCGCGGCGATGGCGTCCGCCGAGAGCCCGTTGCCGAGCATGTACTCCTCGATGGTGCCGTATTGCTCGTGCCACCACGCGAGCGTCTCGCGCATGGTCGCGGCCTCGGCGGTCATGAAGCGTTCGTTCGGCGCGTGGCCGGTGTCGCCGGCTCGTGCCATCGCGCGGGCCATCAGCTGGTCGACCACGGACGCGGTGCGCGCGTAGTCGTCGACGATCTCGTCGTCGCCGACGCCGAGCAACCCCAGCGTGATCGCGGCGGTGAGACCGGCGCGGTCCTTGCCCGCCGCGCAGTGGAAGACGAGCGGGTGGTTGTCGGGGTTGCAGATGACCCGCAACGCCTGCGTGAAGCGCGGCCCCGAGTTGGCGAGCAGGTGCTGGTAGAGCCCGACGAGGGTCAGGTGCTCCCAGTCGACCTCGGACCGTTCGCGGCGTGCGGCCGGGTCGATCAGCGGGACGTGGTGCACGACCACCCCGGCGTCGGCCATCGGCTGGTTGGGGAACGCCTCCACCTCGGTCTCGCCGCGCAGGTCGACGACGGTGCGCACCCCGCGCTCCTCGACGAGGTGCGCGACGTGCTCGTCGCCCGCGTGGGCGAGGGAGTCGCTGCGGAAGATGCGCCCCTCGCGGAGGGTGCCGCCGGGGACGCTGCGACCGCCGAGGTCACGGAAGTTGACGAAGCCCGCCAGCTCGGGCGGCCACACGAATTCATCGCTCATCGACGGGAGACTATTCGCCGTCGCAGGTACCCTCCGCGGGATGCGCATCCTGGTGATCGGCGGCACCGGCCCCACCGGCATCCCCCTCGTGCAGGGGCTGGTCGACCGGGGCCACGACGTGGCCATCCTCCACCGCGGCACCCACGAGCGGCCCGAGACGCCCGCCGCGGTCGAGCACGTCCACTGCGACCCCTACGACGAGGACTCGCTCCGGGCCGGCCTGCAGTTCGGCTCCGCCGCCCGGACGTGGGACGTCGCCTACGTGATGTACGGCCGCTTGCGGGTGGTCGCCCGCGTGTTGCAGGGCCGCGTCGGCCGGGTGATCTCGGTGGGCGGCGTGCCCGCGTACCGGGGCTGGATGAACCCGTGGCTGTTCGAGCCGCCGGGCCTCCCCGTGCCCGTCGCCGAGGACGCCCCCACCGTCGACGTCGCCGAGCACGACGAGAAGGGCTTCCGGGTCGCCCGCACCGAGGAAGCCGTGTTCGAGGCCCACCCCGACGCCACCCACTTCCGCTACCCGTATGTGTACGGCCCGCACCAGGTGGTGCCGCGCGAGTGGATCGTGGTGCGGCGCGTGCTCGACGGCCGCGGCCGGATCGTGGTGGCCGACGACGGGCTCACCCTCCACCACCACGGCTACACCGAGAACATCGCCCACGGCCTGCTGCTCGCGCTCGAGCACCCCGACGCCGCGGCGGGGAAGATCTTCAACGTCGCCGACGAAGAGGTGCTCACCGTTCGCCAGGTCGTCGAGATCTGCGCGGCGGCGCTCGGCCACACGTTCGAGATCGTGTCGATGCCGTACGACCTCGCGATCCCGGCCCGGCCGCTGCTGTGCCAGCCGTTGCCCACCCACCGGGTGCTCGACCTCACCCGGCTCAAGCACGACCTGGGCTACCGCGACCTCGTGCCCGCCCGGGAGGCGCTCGCCCGCACCGCCCGTTGGCTGGCGGAACACCCGGTGCGCGGCGGCACCGAGGAGTACGTCCTCACCGACCCGTTCGACTACGAGGCCGAGGACCGCCTGGTCGACGCCTGGCTCGCGGCACGCGCCGCCCTGCCGGCGGTCGAGTTCGCGAAGGAGCCGGGCTACGGCCTCGCCTACAGCGGCCCCGGCGGCCGACCGCGCACCCAGGCGACCTTCGAGGAGTAGGGCTGTGAGGTCGGGCAACTAGTCTCGCCGCCATGGAACTTCGCATCGGTGTCGTGCACTCGCCCAAGGAACTCACCGTCGAGATCGACGGCTCGGCCGACGACATCGTCAAGATCGTCGACGATGCCATGAACGGCGCCGCGCCCATCATCTGGGTCACCGACGTGAAGGGCCGCAAGATCGGCCTGCCGGCCGACAAGCTCGCCTACGTCGAGGTCGACGACAGCGGATCCAGTCGCCACGTCGGGTTCGGTCGCTAGGTACCGCACCACCACCACAATGGGCCCCGCGCCCTCCCTGCTCGACCGCCGCCTGCTGTTCTTCACGGGCAAGGGCGGGGTCGGCAAGAGCACCGTCACCGCGGCCACCGCCGTGCTGGCGGCGGAGCAGGGCAAGAAGGTGCTCCTCGTCGAGGTCGATGCGAAGAACAACCTCACCGCGCTCTTCGAACACGAGCCGGTCGGGTTCGAGCCGCGTCAGGTGTACCCCGGTGTGTTCGTCATGCAGATGGACACCGAGGCGTCGCTGCGCGAGTACCTGAAGGTGCAGGCGCGCGTCCCTGTGTTCGGCCGCCTCGGCCCGCTGGCGCGCGCCTTCGACTTCGTGGCGACCGCCGCACCGGGCGTGCGGGAGATCCTCACCGTCGGCAAGATCTGCTGGGACCTGCGCGAGTCGATCCAGGGCCGCGCCGACTGGGACCTCATCGTCGTCGACGCCGCCGCGACCGGCCACGTCATCAGCCAGCTCGACGCGCCAGCGCGCAATCCAGGAGCTCGTCGCCGTCGGGCCCATCCGCAACCAGACCGACTGGATGGTCGAGCTCCTGCGCGATCCCGCGCTGACCGCGCTCAACGTGGTCACGTCGCCGGAGGAGATGCCGGTCAACGAGACCATCGAGCTCGTGGCCGCCGCGCGCGAGCAGCTCGACGTGCCGCTGGGCGTCGTGGTGGTCAACCGCGTGCTGCCCGAACCGTTCACCCGGGGCGACGAAGCGGTGTTCGAGGCGCTGCACGAGCCCGCGTCGCTCGCGGCGCTGCGCGCGGTCGCGGGTCCCGGCATCGACCAGGTGCTCGACGCCGCGCGCCTCGCGGTGTCGATGCGCCGGAGCCGCGCGCCGCACCTCTCGCACCTCCGCGACGAGGTCGACCTGCCGCTGCTGCTCCTGCCGTACCTCTTCGTGCGCGACCACGGCCTGCGCGTCACCCGCATGGTCGCCGACGCCCTCGGCCAGGAGCTGCTCTGATGGCCAACCGGGAGACGGCCGGGCTCGAGACGCTCCTCGCGACGCGCGAGGTGGTGGTGTTCTGCGGTTCCGGCGGTGTCGGCAAGACCTCCACCGCGGCGGCGGCCGCCCTCGCCGCGGCCGTGCACCTCGGCGGCAAGGTCCTCGTGCTCACCATCGACCCGGCCCGCCGCCTCGCCGACGCGATGGGGCTCGAGTCGTTCGGCAACGTCGCCCGCCGGGTGCCGCTCGACCAGTTCGCCGCCGCGGGCATCGAGCCGCGCGGCGAGCTGTGGGCCGCGATGCTCGACACCAAGCGCTCGTGGGACGAGCTGATCCTGCGCCACGCCCCCGACGAAGCCACCGCGTACCGCATCCTCGACAACCGCATGTACGCGAACGTGACCGGCCGCTTCGTGCAGAGCCACGACTACATCGCGATGGAGCGGCTCTTCGACGTGCACGCCAGCGGTGAGTACGACCTGATCATCATCGACACGCCGCCCACTCGGAACGCGATCGACTTCCTCGACGCGCCCGCCGCGCATGGCCGACTTCTTCGGCGGGCGCCTGCTGCGCTGGCTCACCATGCCGTACCGCGCGGGCAACGGTCGCGGCGGCCGCATGATCAACGTGGCGAGCAAGCCCTTCTACCAGATGGCCGATCGCATCCTGGGCAGCCAGTTCCTCCAGGACATCGCCGAGTTCTTCCTGAACTTCCAGTCGATGTACGACGGCTTCGTCGAGCGGGCCAAGTCGGTGGAGGCGCTGATGCACGACCGCCGCACGTCGTTCGCGGTGGTCACCACGCTCGAAGGCGCGCCGCTGCGAGAGGCGGAGAGCTTCTGCGAGGAGCTGGTGAAGCGCCGCTACCACCTGGGCGCGCTCGTGCTCAACAAGACGCTGCCCGACTACCTCCTCGCTCCCGAGGCGGAGACCGCCGCGGCGGCGCTGTCACGCGACGCCGACGCGCTCGGCGCCGCGCTCGCCGGCACCGGCGTCGATGCGCTCGCCGACGCGTCGGCCGACGCGATCGTGTTGCGCACCCTCGCCGACTCCTTCCGCAACTACGGCGTGGTCGCGCGGCGGGAGGCGGAGCTGCGCTCGGAGCTGGGTCGAATGGGAGCGCCCGGCCCCGACGTGGTGGTGCGCGTGCCGAGCCTCGACACCGACATCTCGGATCTCGCGGGCCTGATGCGCATCGGTGAGGTGCTGTTCACCGGTACGATCCGGCCGTGACCACGTTCTTCGAGCAGGCCCGCACGAAGACCGCCCTCTGGGGCGAGCCCCTCCGCCACGTCCAGCGGCTCGTCGCGACGTGGCAGATGCTGGCCGACCTGTCGTTCTCCGACCTCCTCCTCCTGGCGCCCGTCGCCGGCGAGGACGAGCACCGCAGCGTGGTGCTCGCGCAAGTGCGCCCCACCACCGGACAGACCGTCTACCCGACCGACCTCGTCGGCACGGTGGTCGACAACCGCGAACGGCCGCTCGTGGCCCAGGCGTTCACCACCGGGGCGATCGTGGAGGACGACGAGGCGCTCATCGGCACCGGCGAGATCGCCCACGTGCAGTGCATCCCCGTCCGCCACGCCGGTGGCGTGGCCGCGGTGGTCTCGCGGGAGACCGGCGTGACCCTCGGGCGCCGGCTCGGTGAGCTCGAGGAGTTCTACCTCGAGGCCTTCGACCGCTTCGCCCGGATGATCGCCGAGGGCAGCTTCCCGTTCCGCCACGACGACGAGGACTTCGAAGACGCCCCGCGCGTCGGCGACGGCGTGATCATCCTCGACGCCGACCTGCGCGTGCTGTTCGCGAGCCCCAACACGGTGAGCGCGATGCACCGCTTCGGGATCCACTCCTACACGTCGGGGTTGCGCCTCACCGAGATGGGCTTCGACCAGGAAGCGGTCGACGTCGCCATTCGCGCGCGCCTCCCCGTCACCGAGGAGGTTGAGCGCGGCGACACGTCGCTGCTCGTGCAGGCGATCCCGCAGCTCGAGTCGGACCGGGTGGTCGGTGTGCTCGTGCTCCTGCGTGACGTCACCGACCTCCGCCGCCGCGACCGCCTGCTGCTCTCCAAGGACGCGACGATCCGCGAGATCCACCACCGGGTGAAGAACAACCTGCAGACGATCGCTGCGCTGCTGCGCCTGCAGGGCCGACGCCTGAAGTCACCCGAGGCCCAGGAGGCCATCGAGGAGTCGGAGCGACGCATCCGTTCGATCGCGATCGTGCACGAGACCCTGTCGCGTGAACCCGGCGACGAGGTCCGCTTCGACGACATCGTGCAGCCGCTCGTGCGCGTCGTGGCCGAGACGGTCACCGGACCCGACCGCGACCTGCGCCTCACCGTGGAGGGCAACGCGGGCATGCTGCCGGGCGATCTCGCCACGCCGCTCGCGGTCGTGCTCAACGAGCTGATGCAGAACGCGGTGGACCACGCGTTCACCGGAAGCGACGGGACCGGGATCGACGGCCGCACCAAGGGCAACATCACGGTGCAGCTCGCCCGCAGCGACTCCACCCTCGTGGTCGACGTGGTCGACGACGGCGTGGGCCTGCCCCCGGGCTTCTCGGTGGAGCAGTCGGGGGGCCTCGGTCTGTCGATCGTCCACACGCTCGTCACCAGCGAGCTGGGCGGCACGATCGAGCTGCGCTCCGACCACGGCACGCGGGTGCATCTCACGGTGCCGGTGCGGAAACCGGGTGCGGCGACCCTGTAGAGGGTGCGGCGACCCTTTAGAGGGTGAGGTGCTGGCCGGAGAGCCAGCTCTTGCGCAGGCGACGGCGCTCGTCCTCGGTGGTCCCGCCCCAGATGCCGGCTTCCTGGTTGGTGGCGAGGGCGAACTCGAGGCACTGGTCGCCGACGGGACAGGCCGCGCAGATGCGCCGGGCCGTCTCGATCTGCTCGACCGCGGGGCCGCTGGACCCGATCGGGAAGAAGATGTCGGGGTCGGAGTCCCGACAGGCGGAGCGCCCGCGCCATGCGCTGACGTCCCAGTCATGTGTGCGAACCCAGGTCAGTGCCACTGGTCGACCCTCTCTCTTCCCCCCGGAATGCGCGTTTCCGGGGTGGGAGCCCTCGGAGCGCGGAGAACGAGACTATTGGGGTCCCGACGGCGAAGCAAGGGCCTGACCAGGAATTTCTCCGCGACCGCTCCCTGGTGGGAACCGCGTAGGATCCTGAGGCGTGACGCTGGTTCTCGCCCATCGCGGAAGCCGCCTCCGCGAACCTGAGAACACGGTTTCCGCCTTTGCCCGTGCGCTCTCGGAAGGTGCCGACGGGGTGGAGCTCGACGTCCACCGCACCGCGGACGGTCAGCTGGTGGTGTGCCACGACGCCGCGTCGCCGGCCGGGGTGGTGTCGGAGATGGCCCTCGCGGAGATCCAACGGGCGTTCCCACTGGTGCCCACCCTCGCCGACTGCCTCGATGCGTGTGCCGGCTCGTTCGTGAACGTCGAGATCAAGAACCTCCCCGGCGACGCCGACTTCGATCCCACCGACCGCGCCGCCGAACTGGTCGTCCAGCTGTTGGCAGATGGTCAGACGAGCGGCCGCGAGCCCAGCAAGGTGGTCGTGTCGTCGTTCAACCTGACGACGGTCGACCGGGTCCGTTCACTCGACCCCACGATCGAGACGGCGTTGCTGTCCGACGGCAGCTTCGACCCGCTCGAGGCGTTGGTGGTGGCCGAGCAGCACGGCCACGCCGGCCTGCATCCGTGGGTGGGGCGGCTCGGCGGCGGGGTGGCGGGCGCGCTCGCGATGCGGTCCCGTGAGCGGGGTGTCGCCCTGCGGCCCTGGACGGTGAACGACCCCGCAGAGATCGCCCGGCTCGGCGCCCTCGGGTACGACGCCGTGATCAGCGACGACCCCCTCGTGGCCATCGCTGCCCTCCACCGCCCCTGATCGCAGGTTGCGTCATGACACCAGGCATGAGGCGGTCTGGTGACGCAACCTCGCCTCGATCAGGGGAGGACGAGGCTGAGGCAGTCGGGCTCGTGGCGCACGTCGAGGTGCTCGACGTCGCCGAGGTAGTCGCCGTCGACCTGCCAGGGGAACGGTCGCGCCGACGAGATCGACACCTCGGTCACGCCGCCCACCTGCGTGACGTCGGGCGAGGTCGCCAGGTAGCGGCCACTGGCCATCGCGGAGCTGATCGCCCGCCCCACCAGCGACAGGTGGAGGCTGCGCAGCACTGTCACCGAGAGTGCGTCGCGGAGCGATGCGGTCGGCGAGATGGTCATGCGCCGCTTGCCGACGTAGGTGTAGGGGTCGGCGTTCGACACCACCGCGTAGGGCCCCTCGGCGAGCAGCTCGGCGGGGTTGTCCGAGCTGGTGACACGCACCCGGATCGTGCTGGTGCGGTCGTAGTGGCGCAGCCAGGTCATCGCCCCCGAGAGCGCGAACGCCGGGTGGGCGAAGTGCCGCTTGAGGTAGGAGCGCTGCTCCATCTGGCGGATCACCGCGGCGTCGAAGCCCACCCCCAGGTGGAACACGAAGCGGCGCCACTCCCGGCCGGGTGCGCGCGCCATGCCGAGGCCGATGCGTTCGACGGAACCGCGCTCGAGCGCGGCGAGGAGCTGCCAGCCCGCCTCGACCGGGTCGTACTCGACGCCGATCGCCCGGGCGAACACGTTGGTGGAGCCGCCAGGGAGCACGGCCAGTGCGGTCTGCGTGCCGGCGAGGCCGTCGGCCGTCTCGTTGAGGGTGCCGTCGCCGCCGAGCACGAACACCACCTCGGCGCCGCCCGCCACCGCCACCCGAGCGAGCTCGGTCGCGTGGTCTCGGTGCATCGTCTCGAGCACGGTGAGGTCGTGCTCGGTGGAGAGCAGGCGCTCGAGCGACACGCGGCCGCGCGTCGTCACCGACGACGCGGCCGGGTTGACGAGCAGGGCGATACGCACGGCGCAGGACCCTAGCCCCGGCAGCCGCGGGCGTTCCGGTGTGCCGTCGTGCGCCGCCGGTTCCATCGGCCCGTACCATCGGCCGGGTGGCCGACTCGTTGGACCTGCTGACCGCAGAGATCGTCGAGTGCCGCGCCTGCCCGCGACTGGTGGAGTGGCGCGAGCAGGTGGCGGTCGAGAAGCGCGCCGCGTTCCGCGACGAGGAGTACTGGGGGCGCCCCGCGCCCGGGTTCGGCGACCCGGCCGCCCGGATCCTCGTGGCCGGCCTCGCGCCCGCGGCTCACGGAGCCAACCGCACCGGCCGGGTGTTCACCGGCGACCGCTCGGGCGACTGGCTCTTCGCCGCCATGCACCGCGCCGGCCTGGCCAACCAGCCCACTTCGGTGGCCCTCGACGACGGTCTCCGCCTGACCGACGCCTACGTGGTGGCCGCGGTGCGGTGCGCACCGCCGGCGAACCAGCCCACCACCGAGGAGCGCGACCGCTGCCTGCCCTACCTCGTACGGGAACTGCAGCTGCTCACGGAGGTCCGGGTGGTGGTGGTGCTCGGCAACTTCGCCTACGACGCGGTGGGCCGGGTGCTCGCCGCGCTCGGTTCGCCGTTGCCCCGCCCCAAGCCGCGCTTCGGCCACGCGGTGGAGGTGCCCACCGAGCGGTGCACGGTCGTCGGCTGCTTCCACCCGAGCCAGCAGAACACGTTCACCGGGAAGCTCACCGAGCCCATGCTCGACGACGTGTTTCGACGAGCCCGGGAGTTGGCCGACGAACTACCCTCGGTGCGATGAGCCGCCAGTTGGAGGGTGTCTACGTCGCCCTCGTCACCCCCTTCGCCGCCGACGGCAGCGTCGCCATCGACGCGGTCGAGCGCCTCGCCCACGAGATGTTCGACGCGGGGGTCGCGGGTATCGTCGCCCTCGGCAGCACCGGCGAGGCGGCCGCCCTCGACGCCGACGAGCAGCAGGCCGTCATCGATGCCTGCTCGCGCGTGTGCGCCGAGCGCAACGGTCAGCTGATCGTCGGTGCCGGCACCAACAACACCGCGAAGACGATCGCCGCCACCCAGCGCCTCGAGGGCGTGCCCGCGATCGCCGCCGCGCTGATCGTGGTGCCGTACTACGTGCGCCCGTCGGAGGCCGGCATCATCGCCCACTTCCGCGCCGTCGCCGACGCGAGCCCGGTGCCCCTCGTGCTCTACAACATCCCGGTGCGCACCGGCCGCAACCTCGGCCCCGCCGGAATGCTCGAGCTCGCGCAGCACCCCGACATCGTGGGTGTGAAGCAAGCGGTGAACGCGCTCGACGCCGAGACGCTCGAGATCCTCGCCGCCGCCCCCGCCGACTTCTCGGTGCTCGGTGGCGACGACGCGTTCTTCTTCCCCACGGTGCTCATGGGTGGTGCCGGCGCGATCTCCGCGGCCGCGCACCTCTGCACCGAGCGCTTCGTCGCGATGATCGAGTGCGGCTTCGCCGGCAAGGTGGAAGACGGTCGCGCCCACGCGGAAGTGCTGCTCGACGTGGTCCAGAAGGGTTTCGCCGAACCGAACCCGGCGGTCTTCAAGGGCGTGCTGCACGCACAGGGGCGCATCCCCACGCCCGACGTCCGGCTGCCGCTCGTGAACGCCTCCGACGGGGCGGTGCAACGGGCGCTCGACGCCGTCGCGCGAGCGTCCTGACCGGAGCGCCATGAGCACGCTGTCGGAGCGCGCGCAGACCCACGCCTACCAACGCCGGTGGCTGATCCTCGCCGTTCTGTGCTTCAGCCTCCTGGTGATCGTGCTCGACAACACGATCCTGAACGTCGCGATCCCCACGATCGTGCGCGATCTCGACGCCACCAACAGCCAGTTGCAGTGGATGGTCGACGGCTACACGCTCGTGTTCGCCGGGTTGCTGCTCACCGCGGGTTCGCTCGGCGACCGTTTCGGCCGGCGTGGCGCGCTGCAGTTCGGCCTCGTGATGTTCGGCCTCGGGTCACTCGCGTCCGCGTTCGCGAGCACCGCCGACCAGCTCATCGCCACCCGCGCGTTCATGGGCATCGGCGGCGCGTTCATCATGCCGGCGACACTCTCGATCATCACCAACCTCTTTCCGGTGCAGGAGCGCGGCAAGGCCATCGGCGTGTGGGCCGGCACCGCGGGGCTGGCCGGCGTGCTCGGCCCGCTCACCGGCGGCTTCCTCGTCGAGCACTTCTACTGGGGCTCGATCTTCCTCGTGAACATCCCGATCGTGATCCTCGGGCTGCTCGCGGGGGTGTTCCTCATCCCCACCTCGAAGGACCCGAGCGCGCCGCGGCTCGACCCGATCGGCGCGCTGCTGTCGATTGTGGGCCTCACCGCGCTGCTCTACGGGATCATCGAAGCGCCGCAGAAGGGCTGGGGCAGCCCGGCCACGATGACGACGATCGGCGCCGGGCTCGTGATCCTCGTGGCCTTCCTGGTGTGGGAGGCGCGCAGCAGCCACCCGATGCTCGACGTGCGCTTCTTCAAGAACCCGCGGTTCAGCGCCGCGAGCAGCGGCATCATGATGGTGTTCTTCGCGATGTTCGGCTCCACCTTCCTCATCACGCAGTACTTCCAGTTCGTGCTCGGGTACTCCGCGTGGGAGACGGGCCTGCGCTTCCTGCCCATCGCGCTCTGCATGATGACGTTCGCGCCGCTCAGCGCGCGGTTCGTGTCGAAGGTGGGCACCAAGCTGGTGGTCGGCACCGGTCTGCTGCTCGTGACCATCGGCCTCGGCTCCATGGCCACGTTGTCGGTCGACTCCGCGTACTGGCCCGACATCGTGGTGCGCATGTGCATGATGGCCACCGGCATGGCGCTCACGATGGCGCCCGCGACGGAGTCGATCATGAGCTCGTTGCCTCTGGGCAAGGCGGGCGTGGGCTCCGCGGTGAACGACACCACGCGGCAGGTCGGCGGTGCGCTGGGCGTGGCGATCATCGGGTCGGTGCTGTCGTCGGTGTACTCCACCAAGGTGGCCGAGTTCCTGCTCGGCAAGCCGGTGCCCAGCGGGATCAAGACGCAGATGGAGGAGTCGTTGGGCTTCGCCATCGCGGCCGGGGCGAAGCTGCCCGGCCTCGCCGACGTCGCGCGGAACGCCTTCGTCGACGGCATGCACGTGGGCATGCTGGTCGCGGCCGGTGTCGCGCTCCTGGGCGCGATCGTGGCGTTCGTGTTCCTGCCGGCGCGGGCGAGCTACGGCGTCGAGGACGTTCAGGTTCCCACGCCCGACGGGGCGAGCGGAGCGGACGGAGCGGCAGGAGCCATCGCCCCTGCCGTCGAGTCGCTCAACGGGAGCGCAGCAGCTCCGCCACCTGGAACGCCAGATCCAGCGACTGCCGAGCGTTGAGCCGCGGGTCGCAGCTCGTCTCGTAGCGCTGCTCGAGGTCGTCGCCGAGCACCGCGTGGCTGCCCCCGAGGCACTCGGTGACGTTCTCGCCGGTGAGCTCGATGTGCACGCCGCCGGGCCACACGTCGGCGACGTCGCAGGCGGCGAAGAAGCCGTGCAGCTCGCGCATGACCTCGTCGAAGTCGCGCGTCTTGTAGCCGCTCGCGTGCTGGTAGGTGTTGCCGTGCATCGGGTCGCACACCCAGATCACCGGGTGGCCCGACAGCTGCACCGCGCGCAGCAGGGGCGGCAGGGCGTCGGCGATCTTGTCGGCCCCCATGCGGCTCACGAGCGTGAGGCGACCGGGGCGACGCGACGGGTCGAGCTTGTGGCAGAGGGCCACGACCTCCTCGGGGGAGGCGGTCGGGCCGATCTTCACGCCGATCGGGTTCTGGACGCCCGAGAGGAACTCCACGTGCGCGCCGTCGAGTTGACGGGTGCGCTCGCCGATCCACACGAGGTGGGCCGAGCAGTCGTACCACTCGTCGGTGAGGCTGTCGCGGCGGGTGAGCGCCTCCTCGTACCCGAGGATGAGCGCCTCGTGCGACGTGTAGAAGTCGACTTCGTGGAGCTTGTGCTCCGCCTTGAGGTCGATGCCGCAGGCGGCCATGAAGCGCAGGGCGCGGTCGATCTCGGCCGCGATGCGGTCATAGGCCATGCCCTCGGGGCTGGCGTCGACGTACTCGAGGTTCCACGCGTGCACGCGCGACAGGTCGGCGAAGCCGCCCTTCGCGAAGGCGCGCACGAGGTTCAGCGTGGACGCAGCCTGGTGGTAGGCGCGCATCAGCCGCTGCGGGTCGGGCCGGCGGGCCGCGGCCTCGAACGCGAAGTCGTTCACCATGTCGCCGCGGAAGGAGGGCAGCTCCAGGCCGTCGCGCTTCTCGGTGGGCGCCGAGCGCGGCTTGGCGAACTGGCCGGCCATGCGGCCGATCTTCACCGTGGGGACACCGCTGCCGTAGGTGAGCACCACGGCCATCTGCAGGATGACCTTGAGCTTGTCGCGGATCGCGTTGGCCGAGAAGGCGTCGAACGTCTCGGCGCAGTCGCCGGCCTGCAGCACGAAGCCCTTGCGCTCGTGCACCAGGGCGAGCGCGTCGGTGAGGTTGCGCGCCTCACCCGCGAACACCAACGGCGGGACCGCGCTCAGCTCCTCGAGGACGTCGCCGAGCTCGGCCTCGCTCTCCCAGTCGGGTTGCTGCGCCGCGTCGTGATCTCTCCAGGACTGCGGTGTCCATGCGCCGATCGGCACCACCGGTGCGTTCGTGTCTCGTGCCGTCTCGCTCACAGGTACCCGCTCGGTCCGGAGGGAGGCTGGCCCATCATGCCGGGGTCGATGGCGCGCCGGCGGCGCATCTCCTCGAGTTGCCCCTGGGCCATCGCCTGCTGGGTGAACAACGTGGCCTGGATGCCGTGGAAGAGGCCTTCCAGCCAACCGACGAGCTGTGCCTGCGCGAGGCGGAGCTCCGAGTCGGACGGGTCGTCGTCGCGGAAGGGGAGGACGACCTCGCTCAGCTCCTGGCGCAGGTCGGGCGAGAGCACGCCCTCGAGCTCCTCGAGCGACTTCTCGTGGATCTCGCGGAGGCGCCGGCGGCCGGCGTCGTCGAGCGGGGCCCGGCGCACCTCGTCGAGCATGCCGCGGATCATCGACGCGATGCGGATGAGCTTCGTGGGGCTCGTGATCTGCTCGGTGGCCTCAGCGTCGTCGTCGCCCGCGCCGTCGGCGGACACCACGCCCGCGGCCATGCTCTCGGCCATGCTCGAGCCGTCGCCCGCCACCATGGGGGAGTCGTCGGCGTGCACCAGCTCCGCCTGGACGCGCTCGCGGTCCGCTGACGGGGAACTTTCGTCCTGCATGGCGTTGAGGATAGGGGCTGCGACGGAGGCCCTGCCCACCGGATAGCGGCCGACACGGGGGCCGCGAGACAGGGGCCGTGAGACAGGACAGACCGGTCAGGGCGTGCAAGGATCAGCCGTCCGGAACGGGAGCGGCGACCAGGAACGACCAGGAAGGGGTGCGGGCAGCAGATGACCGAACTGCCGGCCGGGACCGTCACCTTCCTGTTCACCGATCTCGAGGGTTCCACCCGGCTCTGGGAGTTGCATCCCGGGGCGATGCGCCCGTCGCTCGAGCGCCACGACGGCATCCTGCGCGACGCCGTCGAATTCCAGGGCGGCGTGATCGTCAAGACCACCGGCGACGGCCTCCACGCCGTGTTCACCACGGTGCTCGCCGCGGTCGAGGCCGCGCTCCATGCCCAGCGGATGCTCGCCGCCGAGCGGTGGCCGGAGGAACCGGGGCCGCTGCGGGTGCGCATGGGCATCCACTCGGGCGACGCCATCGCCCGCGACGGCGACTATTACGGCCCGGCGGTCAACCGGGCCGCCCGCGTGATGTCGGCCGGGCACGGCGGCCAGGTGGTGCTGTCGCTGGCCAGCGCCGAGCTCGTGCGCGACTTCCTCCCCGACGGTGTGAGCCTCGTCGACCTCGGCGAGCACCGCCTGCCGGACATCGCCCGGCCCGAGCGCATGTTCCAGCTCACCGCCTCCGACCTGCGCGCCGACTTCCCGCCGCTGCGCACGATGGACGCGATGCCCGGCAACCTGCCGCGCCAGCTCGCGTCATTCGTCGGCCGTGAGCGCGAGCGCGAAGCGATCTCCGAGGCGCTGGTCCAGACGCGGCTGGTGACCGTCACCGGCGTCGCAGGTGTCGGTAAGAGCCGACTCGCCCTGCAGGTCGCGGCCGACCGCGCCAGTCGCTACCCCGACGGCGCGTGGCTGTGCGACCTCAGCACCGTCGACGACGCGGACGCGCTCGCGGAACTCGTGGCCGACACGCTCGACGTGCCGCCGCGCCCCGGCGTGAGCGTCGCCGCGAGCGTCTACGACGCACTGCGCGCCAAGCAGCTCATCCTGGTGCTCGACAACTCCGATCAGATCCTCGACTCGGTCCGGGATCTCGTCGACGGTCTGCTGCGCGAGTGCCCGCACGTCCACGTGGTGGCCACCAGCCGTGAGGCGCTCGGGCTCCCCGGCGAGCAGGTGTGGCCGTTGCCCGCACTCGACGTGCCCGTCACCAAGTTCGCGCCGACGGTCGACGAGGTGCGCGCGTCCACGGCGGCGCAGCTCTTCGAGGAGCGCGCCCGCGGCGTGCAGCCCGGCTTCACGATCGACGCCGGGAACGCGGCGGCGGTCGCCGAGATCTGTCGCCGCCTCGACGGCATCCCGCTCGCCCTCGAGCTCGCGGCGGCGCGCGTGACGATCATGACGCCCACCGACATCGCGTCGCGGCTCGATCAGCGCTTCAACCTGCTCACCGCGGGCCGCCGCAGCGGCGCGACCGAACGGCACCAGACGCTGCGTGGCGCGATCGAGTGGTCCTACGAGATGCTCGACCCGGTCGAGCGCAAGCTCTTCGAGCGCTTCGGCGTGTTCCCCGGCTCGTTCGACTCCGACGCCGTCGCGGTGATCGCCGCGGGTGCCGACCTCGAGCCGTGGGACGTGCTCGACGCGGGCGCGGCCCTGGTGGCCAAGTCGCTCGTCGTCGCCGACGACTCCAGCGGTTCGGTCCGCTACCACATGCTCGAGACGATCCGCACGTACGCGCGCGAGCAGCTGGAGTCGGCGGGCGAGCTCGAGGCGATGATGATCCGGCATGCGGAGCACTACACGCGCTTCGCGGAGGAGGCCGGGCTCGCGCTGCTCGGTGCCGACGAGATCGCGTGGCGCCGGCGCGTGCGGCTCGAGTACGACAACCTGCGCGCCGCGTACCGCGCGCTGCATGATCCTCGGCCTGCCCGAGACCGTCACCCTCGCGGTGCGCATCGTCACCGCGCTCGCGTTCGAGGCGGTCAACGACCCGAGCCTGCGCATCGGCGTGTGGGCATCGCACCTCGTCGACCGGCTCGCGGACGCCACACCGTCGCAACGCACCGCAGTGCTCTCGGCCGCGGCGTTCCACTCGCAGGAGGAGGGGCTCGACGCCCGCATCGAGCTCGCGGCCGAAGCGCTGCGCGACGGCGTGCCGCACGGCTGCGCGGCGGCCCTGTGGGCGTTCATCACCCTCGCCTCCGGCAAGGTGATGACCGGCGACATCGCAGGCGCGGTCGCGGTGATCGCCGAGGCCGACACGGCCCTGCGCGCGGCGGGCAACGAGCCCACCAGCCTCTCGATGCTCCACTCGGCGGCGGCCAACTTCCACAACATGGCCGGCGACGCGGTGGGCGCTCGGGTCGAGGCCGACCTCTCGCTCGAGGCGGCGAAGCGTTCTCGCAATCCCACCGCGTTGGCCAGCGCACAGTTCGCGGTGGCGGTCGCGTTGTGGAGCGAGGACCGCGCCGCGTCGGGCCGGGCGCTCGACGAGGCGATCCGCATGGCCCAGACCGGCGTGGGTGGTGGCCTGCTCGGCTACGCGCTGGCGCGCCGGGCCGTGCTGCGCGCCGATCGCAACGACTGTGCGGGCGCGGTGCGCGACATCAGCGACGCGCTGCGGCGCGGCGAGCGACCGGGGCGATCGCCCGATGATCACGATCGCGCTCGAGTGCGCGATGGCCGTGCTGGAGGCCGCCGGCCGACCGGAGGCGACGCTCATGCTCGCGGGCTCGCTCGAGAACGAGCGCAACCAGTGGGCCGGACGGTCGCTCGACTTCGGCATGGCGAGCGACCTCGGGATGATCGCCCGGGTGCGCCGCGCGATCGAGGTCACCGATGGCGACGCCAAGGCCACGCGCATCCGCGGCCGTGCCCTCGACGTCGACGACGCAGTGGCCTACGCGCTGGCGGAGCTCGCCGGCGCGGCGGAGGCCGTCGCCTGACCCCGCTGCCGGAGCGCCCGGACGGCGACCGGCAGCAGCGTGGCCACCGCCACCGCCTCGGCGACGATCGCCACCACCGCATCGGTCGTCGTCGAGTCCTCGACGAATCCGAGCAGTCCGCTCGTGCGGGACAACGCGTACGCGACGAGGCTCCCGGCCGCGAACAGGATCCCCGAGGCCGCGGCCGGGAGGACCAGGCGCGGGATCCGCACCGACAGCACGAGCAACTCGGCGATCACCACCGCGCCGATCGCCTGCAGCACGAAGGACCGGCTGATCGTCAGCCCGGCGAAGCTCTCCGGCGCGATGCCGCGGTAGCCACCGCGGAAGTAGAGGCGGAAGTGCACCCAACCACTCACGAGGATCGCGGCGGCGCCGACGAGCACGAGCAGTGTCGGGGTCCGGCGAGTCGTCGTCGGGTTCATCCGCGCACCTCGATCGTGCCCTTCATGTAGTCGTGGATGTCGCAGTGGTAGGCGTAGGTGCCGGGTCGGTCGAGCACGAGGTTGCCGCGTCCGCCGCCGTCGAGATCGCCGGTGTCGAAGGATCCCTTGTCGGCGGTGACGCTGTGGCGGGTGTCGTCGGCGTTGGTCACCACGACAGTCGTCCCGGCCTTCACCACCAGCGGCGTCGGCGCGAACGTGAAGTTCTGGATCACGATCGCGTCGCCGCCTGCCGCGCCGCCCGTCGCCGACGAGGTGGACGGCTCATCCGTCACCGTGAGGGTCACGACGGCGACCACCGCCGCGAGTACGGGCACGATCGCGGCGAGGGCCACGGCACCGATCGGCATCCTCTTGGTGCGCACGGGGCCTCCTGGGACGGAGTTGGACGAGGGGGAGTGGGCCGGCGGGGCCCACCCGGTGCATGCTGTTCGGCACCGGTGCGCGTCCGGATGTCCCATCCGGGCCGGCATCGGTGACGAACCCCTCTTGTGACGCCCCCTGGCATCTACGCGCAGACCGACGATGTCGGCCTCCTGATCGCCGTCGCCCGCTACGACGGCGATGCCCTCGCGGAGGCCTACCGCCGTCATGCGGGGGCGGTGTTCGCGCTGGCCACACGGATGCTCTGGGAGCGGACGACCGCCGAGGAGCTGGTGCAGGAGATCTTCCTGCGGCTGTGGGAGCAGCCCGAGCGTTACGAGCGCGCCCGCGGATCGCTGCGGACGTTCCTCCTGATGGACGCGCACGCCCGCTGCGTCGATCGCATCCGCTCCGACACGCGTCGCCGCAGTCGCGAGGAACGGGTCGGCCGCGCCGAGATGGCGGAGGCCTACGACGTCGACCTCGAGGCGTGGGACCTCACGCTCGCCGAACAAGTGCGCGAAGCGCTCGACACGCTGCACGACGGCGAACGCGCCGCGATCGAACTGGCGTACTTCGGCGGCCACACGTACCGCGAGGTCGCCCACATCCTGGAGTTGCCGGAGGGCACGGTGAAGAGCCGGATACGCACCGGGCTCACGCGGCTGCGCTCGCAGCTGGTGGACCGGGGAATCGACGGGTCATGGATCACGAGCTGAGCCCCGACGAGCTCGAGTCGCTGTTGGCGGCGTACGCGATCGACGCGGTCGACGACGACGAGCGCCGCGCGGTCGAGGAGCACCTGCGTCGTTCCCCCGCGGCGGAGGAGGAGGTGGCGCGTCTGCGCGAGGCCGCGGCGATGCTCGCGATCGCCGGCGGGCCGCCGCCCAAAGGCCTGTGGGAGCAACTCGAGGCGAAGTTGCAGATGCCCGCGACGGGCCGTCCGGCCGCCCCGATCATCGGCATGGAGAGCCGCCGCGCGCCCGGCCTGTGCCCGAGCCGCGCGAACGCGAAGGTGATCGGCCGGCGCGGCGCCGTCCGCGGCTCCTCGCCCTCGCCGCGGCCGTCGTGGCGCTGGTGCTCGTCGCCGGCGTGATCGCGGTCGCGACCCGTGACTCGAACGACAACCCGTCGACGACCGCCGCGCTCGCCGCCGAAGCGCGTCGCCAACCCGGCGCGCGTACCGCCACGCTCGTCGACGACGCGGGCAACGAACTCGCCACCGCGGTCGTCCTGGGTGACGGTCGCGGGTACCTCGATGCGTCGCTGCCCGCGCTCCCCGCGGGACACACGTACCAGCTGTGGAGCGTCGGCGGCACGCAGCCCGTGTCGCTCGGCCTGCTCGGGCGCGACCCGTCGGTGGTCGCGTTCGCCGCGTCGTCGGGCACCGCGAGCCTGGCCGTCACCGACGAGGTCGCCGGCGGTGTGAGCGCGCCCACCCAGGCACCCGTCGCGGTGGGTGAAGTGCGCGCCTGAGCGCGCGCCTTTACCTCACGTCATCCGCGACACCTTCTCCGCTGGGCGTCATCCAGCGGCGCGTCGGTGGCGAACACCTCGTGATCAGTCCCCCGATCCGAGGAGTTCGTATGCCGATCGACGACCCGAGACTGCGCGACCTGCTCGAACAGTCACAGGACCTCCACCACGACGCGATGCGCGCGACGCACGCGTCGCTCGACGAGCTCGTGGAGCTCGGTCACGACGACCGCCGGGCCGGTGTCGACGGCGAGGTGCCGTCGCCCGTGACGCCGCGCTCGTTGCTCTCAGGCCTGCCCACCGGCGGTGTGCTCGCCGCGGCCGGTCTCGGTACCGCGATGGCGGCGCTCATCGCGTCCCCGGCGTTCGCGGGCAAGACCGCCGACGTGCAGATGCTGCAGACCGCGGCGTCGATCGAGAACCTCGCGGTGGCGACCTACACCACTGCGCTCGGCCTCGACTTCATCGGCGGCGGTTCGGCCAATGATGTGGTGAAGGCCTTCGTCGCGAAGACGAAGGAGCAGCACGCGGACCACGCCAAGGCGTTCAACGCCGCGGTGACGCGTCTCGGCGGCAAGCCGCAGACGGCGCCCGACCCGGTGTTGCTGAAGGTGGTCGAGGAGGCCAAGCCGTCGTTGACCGACGCGGGAGCGGTCGTCGGCCTGGCCATCGAGCTCGAGACCGGCGCCGCCGCCACCTACGTGGCCAACGTGCCGGACCTCGCGAACAAGAACGCCCGGGCGGTGACCGCCAGCATCATGGGCGTCGAGGCCCAGCACCTCGCGATCCTCAACGCGGTCAAGGCACTGGTCACCGCCGGCGCCGCCGACCTGATCGCGCTGCCACCCGACGCCGCGATGTTGCCCGCCGCCGCGGGCAGCGTCGGATTCCCGGTCGCCTTCTTCCCGACGACCGATGCCCGCCCCGCGACCGAGGGAGCACTGTGATGAAGATCCGCCGCAGGCGCGAGATCACCGTCAGCGAAGCCGAGCTCACCGCACTCACGGCCGACCTCGCCGACGCGCACCGCGACACGTTGCCGGGCATGCTCGCCGCCGCCAACGAGATGGGCGCCAGCCGGCGTTCCTTCCTCCTCGGTGCCGGTGCGCTGCTCGGTGGCGTCGCGATCCGCGGGGACCGGGCTCGGCTCCGGCCTCGGCTCCGGGCTCGGTCTCGGTGGCGGTTCGGGCGTGGCGGATGCGTCGACGCGTGCCGCGAAGTCGGGCCTCACCGGTGACCTCGCGATCGTCGCGCTCGCCGCGTCGCTCGAGAACCTCGCCGTCGCCACGTACCAGGCCGGCATCGACGCCGCGACCGCGGGCAAGCTCGGCACGGTCCCGCCCGCGGTGGTCACGTTCGCGCAGACCGCGCAGAGCCAGCACCGCGACCACGCCGCCGCCTGGAACGGTGTGCTCACCGGCGCGGGCAAGCAGGAGGTCACCGGGGTCGACCTCACGGTGAAGAAGTCGGTCGACCAGGCGTTCGGCAGGGTCACCGACGTGCCCGGGCTCGCCAAGCTCGCCCTCGACCTCGAGGAGGGCGCCGCGGCCACCTACCTGGCGGCGATCAGCGCGGTGAAGAGCCCAGCCGGCCTCGCCACGGCCGCGAGCATCCACCCCGTCGAGCTGCAGCACGCGGCGATCCTGCACTTCCTGCTGGGTGAGTACCCGGTGCCCGACGCCTTCGCGACGACGAAGGGCGCCCGCACGACCAGCGACAAGATCGGCTGAGCGTTCCTCCCCACTCCTCCCGCCGGGCCACCCGGCAGCGGCGGTTCTCCGGCACGGCCCCCAGGGGTAGCGTGCCGGGGGACCGTCGCTCCGAGGAGGAACCATGCAGTACCGCAAGCTGGGTCGCACCGGTGTCGAGGTCAGCACGCTGTGCCTCGGGGCGATGATGTTCGGCGCGTGGGGCAACACCGACCACGACGAGGGCGTCGCGGTGATCCACGCCGCGCTCGACGCGGGCATCAACTTCATCGACACCGCCGACGTGTACTCGGCGGGGGAGTCGGAGGAGATCGTCGCCAAGGCTCTTGCGGGTGGACGGCGCGACGACGTCGTGCTCGCGACCAAGGTGTTCAGCCCGATGGGCCCCGACCGCAACCAGTGGGGCGGCTCGCGGCGCTGGATCATCCGGGAGTGCGAGGACAGCCTCCGGCGCCTGCAGACCGATCACATCGACCTCTACCAGGTGCACCGCCACGACCCGATGGTCGACCACGAGGAGACGCTCGGCGCGCTGAGCGACCTCGTGCACCAGGGCAAGGTGCGGTACCTCGGCAGCTCCACGTATCCCGCGTCGCAGATCGTCGAGGCGCAGTGGGCGGCCGACCGTCGCAACCTCCAGCGCTTCGTGTGCGAGCAGCCGCCGTACTCCATCCTGGTGCGCGGGGTCGAGGTCGACGTGCTCCCCACGTGCAAGCGCCACGACATGGCGGTGATCCCGTGGAGCCCACTCGCCGGCGGCTGGCTGTCGGGCAAGTGGCGCAAGGGCACCGAGAACCTCACCAGCCACCGCGCGAACCGCGTGCCGGCGCGCTACGACCTGTCGGAGCCGGGCAATCAGCAGAAGCTCGACGCCGCCGACGCGCTCGGAGCCCTCGCCGACGAGGCGGGCATGCCGCTCGTGCACCTCGCGGTCGCGTGGACGCTGCAGAACCCCGCGATCACGTCCGCGATCATCGGGCCGCGCACCATGGAGCAGCTCACATCGCAGCTCGGCGCCGCCGACGTCACCCTCGCCGACGACGTGCTCGACCGCATCGACGAGATCGTGCCGCCCGGTCACAACTTCACCTGGGCCGACGCCGGCGCCGTCCCCGCGATGGTCGCCAACAAGCTCGAACGCCGCCGCTGACCCCCCTGATCCGTTTTGGCGTCAGCACGCGTCGCTATAGCGACATCTGGTGACGCCAAAACGGGAAGGCGGGAGTCAGAGGAGTGAGTAGCCGCCGATGCCCTGGGCGGCCCAGTCGTAACAGATGGTGTCGTACGGCTCGATGAGGCCGTAGGCCACCTCGCCGTCGCACTCGTAACGCACGTGGTGGTCGTCGAGGCCCTTGATGCGGGCGCGTACCTCGGGGTCGTTGACGTCGTACGTCTCCCCGGACACGACGTGCTCACCCTGGTACTGGCCCTGCCAGATGTCGCCGTCGGGTGTGCCGCCGTTGGGGCCGCCGTACATGCCGCAGCGCAGGAACGCGATCTGGTTGCCGAGGCGCTCGAACGTCATCGTCTTCGTGGTGCCGTCCTCGAGCAGCAGGTCGACCTCCCCCGACAGCAGCAGCTTGGTGTCGTCCTCGAAGCGCAGCCGGTGGTCGCGCCGCAGGATCTGGCCGGCACCGGGGCGCTCGTCGCCGAGGTTGTAGAGGACGCGGTTCAACCACACCGACCAGTCGCCGAACTCCACCCACTGCCCCGACATCGCGTGCGCGCCGGGCCCGAGCGGGCCGGGGCCGCCGACGCCGCCGCGGATGCCCCAGTGGTGGTCGCGCGAGCCGTTGTACGCGTCGCGTGTGAGCGTGAACGTCTCGCCGTGCGCGGTGACGGTGCCGCTGATCTCACCGAACGTCTCGTAGCCCGACGTCTCGTGCGACACCCGACCGTCGTGGATCATCCCCGGCGCGACGCGGTGGAACAGCGCGCGCTTGGTGTCGAACCAGCGGAGGTCGTAGGTGATGCCGTGGTCGTTGTCGGCGAGGGTGAGACGCCATTCCTTGAACGGCTCCACGATCTCGAAGTTCAACGGACCGATCTGCATTTCCGTGCGGTCGTCGCCGATCGAGCGGAACGAGCGCACGGTGGTGTGCTGCCCGCGCACGTTGACGATGCCGTACGCCTCCGCGGTGCCGAGGTTCGGGTAGAAGCCGAGGCCGATCATCACGAGGAGATCACCGGTGCGGTCCTGCGCGGTGAACCACAGCCGCTCGTAGGCGCGGGTGTCGCTGGTCCACATCACGCGCAGCGGCTGCGGGTAGTTGTGCACGAGGTACTCGTCGAGTCCGGTCAGTGGCGAGTGCTCGGGTGAGGTGTCGAACATGCCGGGCATGGAGTGCTCCCTGGAGTGTGAGTGGCGCTCAGGACGCCTGCGCGAACCAACCGGGGTAGAAGTGTTTGGCGACCGAGTCGACGAGTTCGAGGTACATCCCGAACGGGGTCTCGTGGTAGGCGAAGCCGGCGAGCGCGCCGTCGTCGTCGAGACCGTGCGTGTGGAGCGCGAGGCCGAGCGCGCTCAGGCGCGCCGACTCGGCGGCGAGGTCGTCGGCCCACACGCCGAGATGGTGGCCGCGCAGGCCGGTGTCGGCCTCCCACAGCGTGCCCGGCGCGCTCTGGATCAGCTCGACGTGCACGGGGAGTGACGAGTAGGTCAGCCGCAACGGCTGCTCCACCTCCACGTCGCCGGCGGGCGTGCGCATGCGGCGGTACGGCAGCTCCATCGGCGGTGCGAACTCCACGCCGAGCGCCTCGCGCAACACCGCCATCGCCTCGTCGAGGTCGGGCACCACGTAGCCGCAGTGGTACACGCGAGCCGTGCTGCCCATCGTGGCCGCGAGCAGGCCGAGCGCGGTGTCGGGCTGGGGAACCGCGGGGATCTCGGGGATCTCGGTGCTCATCGTTGCTCCTCGGAGTGATCGGGTCCCTCTGTCGGTCCCTGGGCTGCGGCGAATGCGTCGTCGCCCACGACCATGCGGGCGAGATCGCCGAAGTCGTCGTGGTCGGACACGGAGAGGCCGCCGCACACGTTGTAGACCTGGCCGGTCACCCACGTCGACAGGTCGCTGGTGAGGTACAGCACACTGTCGCCGAGTTGCTCCGCGGTGCCGGGCGCACCGAGCAGGCTGCGTCCGATCACAGTTGTGTACGGCTCCTCGTCCATCACGATCGCCTGGTTGGGCACGAGCCCGGGGCGGATGCCGTTCACCCGGATGCGGAAGGGCGCGAGCTCGAGTGCCGCGCAGCGCACGAGCGTGTCCATCGCGGCCTTGCTCACGGTGTACGGCGCCATCCACTTCGCGGTGCGTACCGCCGACTGCGACGAGATGGTGACGATCGCGCCACCGCCGTCGCGCATGGCGAGGCCGGCGTGCTTGATGGTCATCGCCGGGGCGACGACGTTGATGTCGAGGGTGAAGCGCCACCCGTCGGGGGACTGCGCGAGGAGCGGCCCGGGCATCGCCGAGCCCGCGTTCGCGACCGCGATGTCGAGCCGCCCCGCGTTGCCCGCGTGAGCGACCGCCGCGGCGATCTGCTCCTCGTCGGTCACGTCGGCGGCGATGGTGCGCACCTCGGAGCCGGGGACCGCGGTGCGCAACGCGTCGGCGGCGCCGGAGAGCACGTCGGCGCGCCGCCCGCAGATGGTGACGGTCGCGCCCGCGTCGAGCAGGCGCTTCGTGATGCCGTACCCGATGCCGGTACCGCCGCCGGTGACGAGCGCGGTGCGCCCCTCGAGCGAGACCTCGATCGTCATCCTGACTCCCCCCGGGTCGGGCGCGTTGCGGGCTCAGCCCTCCAGAAGGGAGTTGAGCCGCTCGGTGGCCTCGATCCAACCCTCGACCATCTCGAGGACAACGTCCTTGGCCGGGCGCACGCGGTCGATGCTGCCCACGATCTGGCCCACGGGCGTGCCCGCGAAGTCCTTCGTGTGCGCGCGGCTGAAGCGCGCCGCGGCCTCGCCGTAGAGCAGGCCCTGCAGCGGCATCGGCAGCGGCGGCGGGGCGTCGGGCTGGTCCCACGCCTCGGTCCACTTCGTGCGCAGCTGCCGCGCCGGCTTGCCCGTCATCACCCGCGCCCGGATGGCGTCGCGCGACTCGGCGGCGAGCATGTTCTCGGTGACCTCCGGGGCGACGTCGGCCTCCGCGGTGAGCAGCCAGATCGAGCCGGTCCACGCACCCTGCGCGCCGAGCGCGAGCGCGGCGGCCATCTGGCGCCCGTCGCCGATGCCACCCGCGGCGAGCACGGGCACGTCGGGGCCGACCGCGTCGACCACCTGGGGGACGAGCACCATCGTGGAGATCTCGCCGCAGTGGCCGCCGGCCTCGGTGCCCTGGGCGATGAGGATGTCGACACCGATCGCGACCTGGCGCTCGGCGTGCACCCGCGAGCCCACGAGCGCACCCACGAGGATGCCCTGCTCGTGGCACTGCTCGACGATGTACTTCGGCGGCGGGCCGAGCGCGTTCACCACCATCTTCACACCGGGGTGCGAGAGGGTGACCTCGAGCTGGCCGGGGCCCTCCTCGTCGACGCCGAGCCCTGCGGCCTTGCGCACGCCCCGCTCGTAGTCGTCGGGCAGCTGCGGGATCCCCGCGTCGTCGAGCACCTTGGTGACGAACTCGCGGTACTCGTCGGGGATGAGCGACGCGAGGTACTCGGGATCGGCCTCGGCGCCACCGCCCTGGCCGACGTACTTCGCGGGCATCGCGAAGTCGACGCCGTAGGGCTTCCCGTTGACGTGTTCGTCGATCCAGTTGAGCTCGACCTCGAGCCGTTCGGGCTCGAACGCCAGCGCGCCGAGCACGCCGAAGCCGCCCGCGTTCGTCACTGCCGCGACGACGTCACGGCAGTGGCTGAACGCGAAGATCGGGAACTCGATGTCGAGCTGCTCGCAGATGGGTGTGCGCATCGCCGGTGCCTCCGGAAAAGAAGGGGATCAGCCCTCGAGCTGGCCCTTGAGCGCCTCGAGTGCACCCTGGTAGGCGTTCTTCATCACGTCGGTCATCGCGTCGTCGGTGACGACGTCCCAGGTGACGTGCGAGCCGGCGCCCTCCTCGACCACCGTGATGGTCGCCTCGTGGGTCTCGGGCTTCATGTCGCCGTCGATGATCCCGTAGGAGATCACGCAGGCCTCCTCGTCGCGCCCGAGCTGGCGCTCCACGATGCGCATCCCGAACATCGACAGCACGCGGTCGTCGCCCTCGAGCTCGCACTTCTCGATGCCGGGCATCCACATCAGGTCGCCGAAGTTGCCGACGACGGCCCAGACGTCGTCCACCGGACGGTCGATCGTGATCTCCGCGCGTGCCTCGCCCATTGGTCTCGCTCCTGTGATGAAGAAGGGTCGTTGAACGGGCGCACCCTACAAGGACGGGCCTGGGCCCTGCCGCGGGCGGGAGGTAAGGTGACCCTGAGCGACTGCCCCCCAGCAACACTCAGGAGCACACCATGCGCGTCGAGGACATGATCTTCATCAGTGTCGACGACCACGTCGTCGAGCCCCCCGACCTCTTCGACGGCCGGGTCGCCGCCAAGTACGCCGACCTCGCGCCCCGCGTCGAGCGCACCCCCAACGGCGACGACGTCTGGGTGTTCGACGGCAAGCAGATCCCCAACATCGGCCTCAACGCGGTCGCCGGCCGGCCCCGCGAGGAGTACGGCGTCGACCCCACGTCGTTCGAGGAGATGCGCCCCGGCTGCTTCGACGTCCACGAGCGGGTGAAGGACATGAGCGCCGGTGGCGTGCTCGCGTCGATGAACTTCCCGTCGTTCCCGTCGTTCTCGGGCCGTCTGTTCCTCGACACCGCCGACAAGGACCTCGCCCAGGACGTCGTGCGCGGCGTACAACGACTGGCACATCGACGGCTGGTGCGGCGCCTACCCCGAGCGCTTCATCCCGATGGCCATCCCGATGCTGTGGGACCCGGAGCTCACGGCGCAGGAGATCCACCGCGTCGCGGAGAAGGGCTGCCACTCGCTGACCTTCACCGAGAACCCCGCGGCGCTCGGCCTGCCGAGCTTCCACAACGAGCACTGGGACCCGATGTTCCGAGCGCTGGTGGAGACCGAGTCGATCCTCAACATCCACCTCGGGTCCTCGGGCCAGCTCAGCATCACCGCGCCCGACGCGCCGATCGACGTCATGATCACGCTGCAGCCGATGAACATCTGCCAGGCCGCCGCCGACCTCCTCTGGTCGCGCGTGATCAAGGAGCACCCCGATCTGCGCATCGCGCTGTCGGAGGGTGGCACCGGCTGGATCCCGTACTTCATGGACCGCCTCGACCGCACCTACGACATGCACCACGCGTGGACGGGCCAGCACTTCGACGAGCTGCCGTCCGAGGTCTTCAAGAAGCACTTCCTCACCTGCTTCATCGCCGATCCGATCGGCCTGAAGCTGCGCGAGGACATCGGCGTCGACAACATCTGCTGGGAGATGGACTACCCGCACTCCGACTCGTCGTGGCCGAACGCGCCCGAGGAGTTCCACGGCATGTGCGAGAAGTTCGGCGTGTCCGACGCGGAGATGAACAAGATCTCCCACGAGAACGCGATGTCCTGGTACCACTTCGACCCGTACGCGATCCGGGCGAAGGAGCAGTGCACCGTGGGTGCGCTGCGCGGCGGAGGTCGAGGGCCACGACGTGTCGACGCGCTCGTACGACACCGGCCGCTTCGAGAAGAGCGCTCCCGACCTCATGGACCTCCAGGCGCGCGCCACCGCGTAGAGGGCGCCGCGCTGAAGCTCAGCCCGAGATCCTCCCCGCGAGCGCGGCATCGATCGCGTCGTCGCCGAAGCGCTTGCGCACCAGTTCCTCCAGGTACGGCGCCTTGGTGAGCTCGTTGCCGCCCTCGATGCCGATGCTCTGCCCGGTCACCCACGAGGCCTCCGGCCCGGCGAGGTAGCGCACGCCCGCGGCGATGTCGTCGGGGACACCCGCGCGCCCGAGTGGCTTCTCCGTGAGGAACTTGCTCATCACCGCCTCGTTCGCGAACAGGCCGTCCTTCGTCGCCTCGGTCTTCACCAGCCCGGGCCGCACCGCGTTCACGCGGATCCCGAGCGGCGCGAGCTCGAGCGCGGCGCCGCGGACGAGCCCCTCCACCCCGGCCTTGGCGGTGTTGTAGAGCGTGAGGAACGGCCACGGGATCGTCGCCGCGTCGGACGAGATGCACACGATCGATCCGCCGCCACCCTCGGCCATCAGCGGCGTGGCGTTGCGCACGACGAGGAACGCCGAGAGGATGTTGCGCTGCAGGTCGTCCATCACGTCCTGCGGTTCGAACATGACGAGCGGCTTCATCGTGCCGCCGCCCACGACGCTCACCGCGATTGCGAGGCGATCGGCGAGCGCAGCTGCCGCCTGCAGCGCGCGGCGTACCTGCGCCTCGTCGAGCGCATCACCGATGTAGGGCTCGACCACCGCGTCGGGGCCGGCGAACTCACGGATCTCGCGCTGCGCGTCGAGCAGCGTCGCCTCGGTGCGGCCCATGATCGTGACCGCGGCGCCGTCGCGGGCCAGCCACGCGGCGGAGGCCCGCCCGATACCTCCGCCACCACCGGTGACGAGTGCGCCTTGTCCGGCCAACGGCTTGTCGCCCATGGTGCTCCCCTCGGCGTGTGCTGCGCGTCGGTGATCACCCTCGCGTGCGGAGGTGGGCCTGTCGACCGGGGGTCACGACGGGAACTCGAACCGGGACTCCGTGAAGAGGCGCGTGCAGGCGTCGACGACCGTGCGGTCGAACAGGGTCCCGCGGCCGGCATCGATCGCCTCGAGCGCCGCTTCGACGCCCAGTCCGGGGCGGTACGGGCGGTGGGCGTGCATCGCCTCCACCGTGTCGGCCACGGCGAGGATGCGGGCGCCGATCCCGATCGCGTCGCCCTCGCAACCCGCCGGGTACCCCGAGCCGTCGAGCCGTTCGTGGTGCTGCAGGATCATCTCGGCGACCGGTGCCGGGAAGTCGATCCCGACCACGATGTCGTAGCCGGCCTGTGCGTGCTCCTTGACCAGCGCGAACTCACTCACCGAGAGGCGACCGGGTTTGCTCAGGATCTCGGCCGGGATCGCGAGCTTGCCGATGTCGTGGATCGAGCCGGCGATCCCCACCCCGACCACGAGGTGCGGATCGAGGCCGAGTTCCTCGCCGATCGCGACCGCGAGCGTGGCGACACCTCGCTGGTGGCCGGCGGTGTAGGGGTCCCGCAGTTCGGCGGCGGTGGCGATCGCGCGCACCACCGCTTCGAGGCTGTCCTCGAAGCGCACCCGGTAGGCCGCGCGTTGCTCGCGGGTCCGGATGGCCTCGACGCCGAAGGCCAGGTCCGACGCGAGCTCCTCCAACACCGCGACCGCCGCGTCGTCGAACGCGTTCACCTGCTCGGAGTAGATGGCGAGCACTCCGTAGTCGTCCTCGGTGAACGGCAGGGGCAGCGCGATCATCGACCGGAAGCCGTACTCGCTGGCGAGTCGCTTCCACGCGGCCATCGACTCGGGCAGCGCGCCGATGTCCTGGATGACGGCGAGCTCGTGTGACTCGAGTGCCACCACGAGCGGTCCGCGGAAGGTGTCGGTGCCGGCGAGCAGCTCGAGTGCGTCGAAGTACGCGGCGGAATGGTCGGCGAACGCGACCATGCGGATCCCGAGCGCGCGGTGCGGGTCCGAGAACCCGACCCAGGCCAGGTGGTACGTGACGTCGCTGACCACGACGCGGCAGACCTGGTCGAAGAGGTCGCGCTCGTTGGTGGCGTGCACGATCGCGGAGTTCGCGCCGCTGATGACGGCGCGCGCCTGGGTCAGGTTGCGGCGATCGGTGACGTCGTTGCCGGTCGCCACGATGCCGTCGAGGTAGGGATCACCGAGGTGGTTGTCGAGCTGCAGCGCGAGGCACAACCAGCTCCCGTCGGCCCGTTCGATCCAGAAATCCTCCGGCGCGACCGGTGAGGTACCCATCGCGCATTCGCTCCACATGTCGCGGGCGCGGGGTCGGTCGCCCGTGCGCAGCAAGGCGAACACGTCCGTGTCGAGCAACGCAGCGGGCTCGGCGCCGAGCTGCGCCTCGACCGCACCGGCCGCGAAGCTGATTGTCCCGTCGGCTCGGGTGACGAGCAGCAGGCCGCCGGAACCGCGGAGCAGGGCCTCGAGCCGATGCTCACTCTGGGTGAGCTGATGGGCAAGGTCCGGCGCCGCGGTCTCGATGGCGTTCATGCGATCGGGTGTCTGCGACTGGTGCGACATGCCCCGCTCCTCCGGCTCAGCCGGTCAGGTTCGGGGGGATCTCCACTGCGGGGGGCGCACCGGGCGTGCCCGGGGCTCCGGGGGTGCCGGGCGCTCCGGGGGTGCCGGGCGTTCCGGGGGTGCCGGGCGTTCCGGGGGTGCCGGGCGTGCCGGGCGTGGCAGGAGTGCCGCCGGTGCCCGCGGGCACCGTCGCGCATCCCGTCGGGCGAGTGATCGTGTTCGTGTCCAACGTCACAGCGCCCCCGGCACCCGCCGCGTTCCCGGCGAGCAGGCGGCCGATCACGGTCGCGCCGGAGACGGCGGTGATGTCAGCCGACGCCAGGACCGTGCCCACGAAGCTCGATTCCGAGGCGATTGTCGCCGAGCTGCCCACTGTCCAGTAGACGTTGCACGCAAGTTGGGCGGCGGTCACGCCGGGGGGCAGGTTGGAGAACGCCACCGTGCTCGACGACGAGGTGATGAGCGACGACGACGCCTGGAAGATCCACACGGAACTCGGGTCGGACGCCGCGTTGAGCGTCACGGTTCCGCTGAGGTTGGTCGCCGCGCCGCCGAAGCTGTAGATGCCGGCGACCAGATTGGCTCCGGCCAGGTCAGGACCGACGGGCGTCGCGCCCGGCAACGCCGAGGTGTGGACGAACGCGGTGCGCGCGTCGTTCTCCACCGTGGTCATCAGACCGGCGTTCGACGTGAAGCACGGGTCGCCGGTGGCGTCGACCGCAAAGATCGTCCCGGTCACCTCCAAGCACGTCAGACCCGTGTAGAGACTGCCTGCCCCGGGGCTCAGGCCGACATCGCCGGTGATCGTCGACGTCGGGACGTCCGACACCCCGCTGCCGGCGCGGATCGCGAAGGCGGTCGCGGTGCCGAGACCGACCGGGGTGGGTGAAGCGGTCGCGGTGCCACCGGCGACGAGCACCGATGCCGCCGACACGAGGAGCACGAGGAGTGCCCGCGGGGCGAAGGACGTCGCCGTCCTGCGGGATGGGCGGGAAACTCGAATGGTCATGGCGACGCTTCCGGTAGTGAACGGTGCACTTCGACCATCGTCCCCGGCACATCACCCGGCAGTGACCTCCGCGTGACCGACCCGTGACGGAGCGTGGTCAGCCGTCGACGTGTTCGGCGGCGGCGGGCGACGCGGGACCGACCATCTCCGCGATCCAGTCGTCGACGGCACGGGTGACGTCGGCGGCGTGCACCAACGTCATGGTGTGCTCGATGCCCCCCTCGACGTCATGCGTCACGGAGACCTGGGCGCGGAGCGGAACCGTCGAGCCGTCCTCGATCCAGACCCGGATGATCATGAGGCCGGTCCGCTGCGAGGGCATGCGGGGACGGTACGGCCCGCGCCATCACCGCCCCGTGACGGTTCGATCACCGAGGTTCGAGGTCGGCGATCATCCCGTGGAGTTGCTCGGTGGGCTCGAGGCCGAGCTCGGCGTGCAGCAGCGTGCGATACCGCGCGTACTCGCGCAGCGCTTCGGACTGGTTCCCTTCGGCGAGGTGCACCCGGATGACCGCGGCCCGCGCGCTCTCCCGCAGCGGCTCCACCCGCACTGCGGCGAGCGCCGCGCCAGTGGCATCCCCAAAGCGGCCGCCGGAGAGGAGCCGCTCAGCCGCGGCCTCGAGCGCGTGGAGGCGGAGCTGGCGCCACTCCTCCGCCTCGACCAGGACCCAGTCGTCGTACCAGTCCGGCAGCACGTCGACGGAGAGCGAGCGGATCGCCTGCGTGCCCAGATCGGCGTCGGTCACCGCGACGCCGGGATCGAGCAGCCGATGCGCGAGCGCGCGCGCTTCGCGGATGTCGACATTCACGCGCTCGGCGAGGCAGAGGTCGAGCGGAGTCACGACGACGGCTTCGCGCGTCACCCGGCTCAGGCGACCGAGCGCGGAGCGGAGGCTCGAGTGCGCGTGCTCCTCGGTGGATTCGGGCCAGAGTGTGCCGGCGACGCCCGAACGCATCAGCGCGCGGTCGCGCAGCCCGAGCAGTGCGAGCAGACGTTGCGATCCGCCCGCGAGTGCTGGCAGCCGGCTGTCGGGGGCGTGGAACCGGAAGGTGCCGAGCAGACAGACCTCGAGATCCGTGGTGGACCGCGTACCCGTAGTCATGTGGTGGCGCTCCCCGGTTGCCGCTGCCCACGGCGACCCCGCGCCACAGAGGACGCCTCTCATGGATAGCAGCAATCCCCTCACCGGCCAAACAGCGCATGTCGCGCGTCCGTTGCACGACTGGGTCACGCACCGGTGACGGTCATGTCACGTACCGGACCCGATGGTGAACCGGCTGGAGCGCGACCTGCTTGCCCCGCACGCGCACCGGCTCCGTCGTCCGGGAGGTCCCCCCTCCCGGACCCCGGGTCACACGCTGATCTGGTCCAGCTTCGACCGCAGGTACGCGCCCGCGTTGAAGGGTGCGAACGCACCGGGTTCGTCGACGCCGGGAAGTGGCGCGATCTCGACCTCGGGCGCCGGGTCGCAGAAGTAGATCAACGACACCAGCGACTCGTGCGGGTCCTCGGCGGGCGGCGGCAGCACGCGGTGGGGTGACGAACGCCAGCGCCCGCCGCTCCACGCCTCGAGCAGGTCACCGCCGTTGACCACCAGCGCGCCGGGCACCCACGGTGCGTCCACCCACGTGCCGTCGGCGAGCTGCACCTGCAGCCCTCCGAGGCCGGGTTGCCGGTCGAGCAGCGTGAGCGTGCCGAAGTCGGTGTGCGGCCCGATGCGCCACTGGCCGTCGAGCACTGCCGCGTGCACCGACTCGAGGTGCGTGCGCGGCGGGTACCAGTTGAGGTTGAGGATGTTGGTGTGCCCGGCACGATCGGCCATGTACTCGAGGTCGTCGACGCCGAGTGCGCATGCCGCGACGCGCAGCAACTCGAGGTGCGCGGCCTCCGCGCCTTCCAGCCATTCCCGCGCCGCGTCGCGCAATGCGGGCACTTCGTCCGGCCAGCGCGACGGCAGCGCGTCGTCGTGCCCGGCGAGGTCGGCGGTGGTGGCGACGAACGACTCCTTGAGGTCGGGCGGTGACTCCTCGCCCGCGGAGTACGCGTTGGCCTCCTTGCCGTAGGGCACCCAGCCCGGGTCGCCGAGCTGCGTGACGCGGTAGGGGCCCTTCACGGCGCCGTCGAGGGTGAAGAACTCGAGCACCGCGGCGCGCAGCGCGGCGGCCGTGGCGTCGGGGATGCCGTGACCGGCGACGACCACGAAGCCGGCCTCGGTCATCGACGCGCCGAACTCGGCGGCCACGGCCGCCCGGACCGCCGCGTCGCCCGTTCTCCAGGCGTCGAGATCGATGGTGCGGACAGGACTCGCGGACGGGTCGTCGAGCATGCGGCGATGGTGCCACGTCGTCGGCCCGGCAGCGCGGCGCGACTGTGACGGGTGTGTGAATCGCGCCCTACGTCACGGTCTCGTGCCGATCGGGTGACGCGCCCATCAGCACAGTCGAGACCGAGCTGGCGCGTTTCCGCGAGGGCAGAGAGGACGGCTCCGGTGGGTGATGACAATCCTGCGTCGAGTCGCGACTGGTTCCGTGCGCTCACGGAGAGTTCACGAGACATCTTCCTGGTCCGGGATGTCGACGGCACCCTCACGTATTGCAGCCCTGCGGTCGAGACGTCGCTCGGCTATCGACCGGACGATCTGGTCGGCACGAACGAACGCGAGTTGATCCATCCTGTCGATCTCAAGATCCGTGACGGCCTGATCGCGGCGCTGCTCGAGACCGACATGCCGCAGCCGGCGGCGGAGTTGCGGGTCCTGAGCAGGAACGGCGACTGGCGCTGGTTCGAGACCATCGACACGAACTGTCTCGCCAACCCGGCGGTGCGCGGCATCGTCACCAACGCGCGTGACGTGACCGACCGCAAGGCCGAGGAGTTCGCCAACCTCGAGCTCGTGTCGCACGACACGCTCACCGGGCTCCCCAACCGTCTGCTGATCATGGATCGGCTCGCGCTCGCGTTGGCGCGCGCGGCGAAGCACTCGCACACGATGGCCGTGCTCAGTTGTGACCTCGACGACTTCAAGCTCGTGAACGACGCGGTCGGTCACGCCGGCGGGGACCGAGTCCTCGTCGACATCGCCATGCGGCTCGGCAACGCGCTCGAAGAGCTCGACACGGTCGCGCGCACGAGTGGCGACGAATTCGTCGTCGTCTGCGAAGGTCTCACCGGTGTCGACGATGCGATTGCGCGGGCCAGGCGGCTCCGTGCCGTCGTCGAGCGACCGATCGTGATCGACGACTTCGAGGTGCGGGTGTCGATGACCGTCGGGATCGTCACGGTCGATCCCGACTCGCCTCCGCCGGACCCGATGCGGCTGCTCCGGAACGCCGACGCCGCACTGCAACACGCCAAGCAGACGGATCGGGCCGGCTGGGTGTTGTTCGACGAGCGCTTCACCAACGACTCGACTGCACGGCGCGCGCTCGAACCCGAGTTGCGGCGCGCGGGTCGCGCGACACGAGTTCGTGGTGCACTACCAACCCGTCTACGCGCTCACCGACCAGACCATCGTCGGGGTGGAGGCCCTCGTCCGGTGGAACCACCCCCAGCGGGGGCTGCTCCAGCCGGACGACTTCATCGGACTCGCCGAGGAGACCGGCGTGATCGTCGAGCTCGGCGCGTGGGTGCTTCGCGAGGCATGCGCGCAACTCCATCACTGGGCGAGCGACCTGGCGTGGTCCGGCTGGATGGCGGTGAACCTCTCGGCTCGCCAGCTCGCCCAGCCCGGTCTGGCCGCCGCCGTGCGCGAGGTGCTCGACACGTCGGGCACGCCGTCCGCCGAGCTCCGGCTGGAGTTGACCGAGACCGCCCTGCTCGGCGCCGGTCATGCAGCCGCCGCGGAGTTGCTCGCGGTCCGGGACCTCGGCGTTCACATCGGCCTCGACGACTTCGGTACGGGGTACGGCTGCCTCTCCAACCTCGTGCAGCTGCCGATCGATTTCCTCAAGATCGACCGGAGCTTCGTCGGGATGCTCGGCCACGACGTCGACGGGACCGGCATCGTCGCCGCCATCGTCGCCGCCGTCGCCCTCATGGGCACCGCCCTCGATCTCGAGACGATCGCCGAGGGCATCGAGACCGACGAGCAGGCCGCCCTCCTGTGCCAGTTCGGCTGTCCCTACGGTCAGGGGTACCGCTTCGCGCGGCCGGCGCCCGCGGCCGAGATCGAGCTGCTGTTCGACACCCCGGTACCCGTGGCCGTGCCCGTGCCGTGCTGACCCCGGGTCACGACGGGCCGATCAGGGTGCTGCTCGTCGACTCCGAGCAGATGGTGGGCGAGGCCTTCGCCGCCGCGCTGAACGCCGAGGAGAACATCGACGCCGTGGCGCTGGCCGGCACGATCGGCGTCGCTGAACACGCGGTCGACGCGGAGGTGATCGACGTCGTGCTCGTCGCCGCGCAGTTGTCCGACGGTGACGGCGTCGAGGCGTGCCGGCGACTGCGGGCGATCCGTCCGCTCCTACCGGTGCTGCTCCTCGGCGCGGCGACCGATGCCGTATCGGTGCGCAATGCGGTCGCGGCCGGGTGCTCGGGGTTCGTCGCCCGCCAGGACTCCTTCGCGACGTTGGTCCGCTCGCTCCGCGCCGCGGCGGCGGGGCAGACCGTCTTCACTCCGACGGCGGTCCACCACCTCGCGCGATCGTTCCGCTCGGTGCCGACGGTCGCACCCCAGGAGTTGAGCTCGCGAGAACTCGAGATCCTCGGCCTGCTCGCGACGGGGCTGGGCACCGACGCGATCGCCGCGGATCTGCACCTCAGCGTGCACACCGTGCGCAACCACGTCCGCCACATCCTCGAGAAGGTCGGGGCGCACTCCCGGATCGAGGCGGTCGCGATCGCCACCCACGACGGGGTCATCGCGCTCGCCGCGCCGGCGCGCTGAGACGTCCGCGCATCACTGGCGCGCTTCAGCGGCGTGCGTCAGTCGGCGTGCCTCAGTCGGCGTGCCTCAACCGGTGTGGTCGCGCAGCCAGGCGCCGATCGCCGCGTGGGCGTCGGCGGCGGCGGGGAGGTCGAAGTTCACGAAACCGTGGGGCTGGCCGGCGTAGCAGACCTCCTCGACCTCCACCCCGCCCTCGCGCAGCAGGTTCGCGTAGGCGCGGCCGTCGTCACGCAACACGTCGCACCCGGCGAGCACCACGAGCGCCGGCGGCAGACCCGTCACGTCGGCCGCGAGCAGGCGCGCGCACGGATCGGCGTCGAGATCGCGCCCGCCGCTGTACGCGGCCCAGTACATCTGCCCGGCTTTCCGGCTCACGACCAGTCCGTCGAACTCGTAGAACGACGCCGATTCGTGCGACGAGCCGTTGGTCGCGGGGTAGACGAGGATCTGCCCGGCGAGCGGAACCTCGCCGGTCTTGGAATCAGGCACGCGCAGCCGCAGTGCGACCGCGCCCGAGAGGTTGCCGCCCGCGCTCTCGCCGCTCACGAACACCGGCTTCCCTGCCGCGCCGAGCTCGGCTGCGTGCGCGTGCGCCCAGCGCGTGGCCGCGACGCAGTCGTCGAGACCGGCGGGATACGGGTGCTCGGGCGCGAGGCGGTACTGCACCGACACGACGACTGCTCCGGTGTGGTGGCACAGGTCGCGCGGCGACGTTGTCCATCAGCCCGATGCTGCCGAGGATGAACCCGCCACCGTGGAAGTAGAGGAGCACCGCCGTCGGCTTGCCGTCGTTGCGGTACACCCGCACCGGCACCGACACGCGGTCGCCCTCCGGCCCGTGCTCGATCACCTCGTCGCGCACCTCGGCGATCTCCCGCGTCGGCGGCGCGCCGATGGGGGAGCGGGCGAGCTCGAGGAGCTCGGGGACGATCTCCTCCATGGGCGAGTTGTACATCGGATTGGCCTCGAGCCACTCGGCGACGTACGGGTCGAGCATGCCCTCGTCTGCAGTTGTCATCTCAGGAGATTGACACCTGGACGACGTCGTCGACCACCCTGCACCGGTAGGTGCGCAGCGGACCGGACCAGCCGTCGTTCGACGGCAGCACGCACTCGCCGGTGGTGACGTCGAACATCGAGCCGTGCTCCGGGCAGCGGAGGAGCCGCTTGCGCTGCAGGGGCAGGCCGCCCAGGGGCGTGGCCTGGTGCGGGCAGTTGTGCTCGAACGCGCACCACTCGCCGTCGGCGTTGGCGACGGTCACCGGCGTGCCGTCGACCTCGACGGTCATGGTCTCGCCCGGCTCCAGGTAGTCGGACGGCAGGGCGTCGACGAAGGTGTCCTCGCTCATGGCGAGAGCGTAGGCCACCGCGCACCTGGATTTGTACCGAGAACAACACTACGATTGCTGGGAACCAGTGCGGTCGCCGGGGGAGCCCGACGAGCACCACGAGCACGACGAGCCCGAGAGAACCAGAGGAGGTCGGCGCAGTGACCGACAACGACCAGGACCTGATCTACGTCCGCGAGCGGCGCCTGCCCTACGAGACGTTCGATGCCGACAACCACCTCTACGAGACCACCGACGCGTTCACGAAGTTCCTGCCCAAGAAGTACCAGGGCGTGATCCGCTACGTCGACGTCGACGGCCGCACCAAGCTCGCGCTGCGCGACAAGATCTCGCACTACATCCCGAACCCCACCTTCTCGCGTGTCGCGCAGCCCGGCAGCTGGGGCATGTCGCACGAGAACGAGGGCAAGGCGGCGTCCGGCGCGCACACCGGCATCAAGCCCAAGGCGATGCCGAGCCCCGACGCGTTCTTCGACCCCGAACCGCGCCTCGCGCTCATGAAGGACATGGGCATCGACCGCACACTGCTGTGGCCCACGCTCGCGTCGGTGCTCGAGGAGCGCCTCGCGGATGACCCCACGCTCGCGTGCGTGCTCATCCACTCGCTCAACGAGTGGATGCACGAGCACTGGACCTACGTCTACAGCGACGCGATCTTCTCCACGCCGATCATCTCGCTCGCCGACGGCGTCGGCCCCGCGATCGACGAGCTCCACTACATCGCGGAGCGTGGTGCGAAGCTCTTCCTGATGCGCGTCTCGCCCGTGCCCACGTGGCAGGGTCGCAAGTCGTTCGCGCTCGAGGAGTTCGACCCGTTCTGGGCCGAGGTCGAGGCCTCGGGCCTCGTGGTCGGCATGCACTCCGGTGACGACGGCTACACGCGCTACGCGAACGAGTGGGAGGGCATCGGCGTCGAGATGCTGCCCTTCCAGGCCACCGGCTCGCCCGCGTTCAAGGCGATGATGTCCGAGAAGAGCGGCGTGCAGGACGCGATGGCGTCGATCATCGGCCACGGCCTCGCCACCCGCTTCCCGACGCTGAAATTCATGCCGGTGGAGTTCTGGGCCGGCTGGGTCCGCCCGTTCGTGCAGCGCATCAATGCGGCCTACGAGCAGTCGCCGGTCCTCTTCGACGAGGATCCGTTCGAAGTGCTCAAGCGCAACGTGTACATCCACATCTTCCACGAGCCCGACCCACAGGGGCTGCTCGACCTCGGCCTCCCCGCCGACCGGCTGATGTTCGGCTCCGACTTCCCGCACCCCGAGGGGCTCGGCGACCCGCTGCAGTACTGCGAGGTGGTCGAGAACCTCACCGCGGAGGAGCAGGAGCTCATCATGGGCGGCACGTTGGCCAAGGCGCTCGGCGTCGGCAAGTACGCGAGCTGACCAACGGGTAATACTCGGCGGGACCACCGAACAGGAGATGGCATGGCGACAACCAGGAACGCGACGACGGTGTGGGAGGGCTCGCTGCTCGAGGGCGCGGGCACGGTGACGCTCGAGTCTTCCGGGCTGGGGACCTACGACGTCACGTGGGCGTCCCGCGCGCAGGACCCCGAGGGGCGCACCAGCCCCGAGGAGCTCATCGCGGCGGCGCATTCGTCGTGCTTCTCGATGGCCTTCTCCAACGCGTTGGCCAAGGCCGATCATCCGCCGGCACAGCTGCGCACCTCCGCCGCGGTCACGTTCCAGCCGGGCGAGGGCATCACCGGCATCGTGTTGAAGGTCCGCGGCGACGTGCCCGGCATGGACGAGGCCACGTTCGTCAGCATGGCCGAGGACGCGAAGAACAATTGCCCGGTGAGCAAGGCGCTCACCGGTACCACGATCACCCTCGACGCAGCACTGGGCGACTGACTTCAGAGCGCGGGGATGACCTCGCGGCCGAACAGGCGGATCATCTCGGCGATGTCGGCGAACTCGCCGAGCGAGGCCCGGCCGGTGTCGGCGGGGAGGCCCGCGCCGAACGCCGCGTGGACGTGGTCGCATCCGGTCGCGGTGCGGTAGTCCTCGATCTGGCCGATCACGCGCTCGGGGCCTCCCCACAACAAGCGGTCGGCGGCGATCTCCTCGGGGCTCACGTCGTCGCCGGCGTCGATGCGCGCGAACAACGCGCGCTCCTCGTCGGCCTCGACCGACTCGCGCCAGTGCACCATCAACCCGTCGACGTACCCGGGCAGCACCTCGGTGCGCACCTGCTCGTCGTCGGCGCCGAGCCACGCGTAGCGCCGCAGCACGAAGTCGGCCGGCCGGCCGACGGCGGCACACGCGGGGCGGTACCTGTCGAGACACGCCAGACCCGCGGCGAGCGACTGCACCGGTCCCCACAACCATGCGTCGCCCAGCCGCGCCGCACGTTCCACCGCGGCGTCGGCGACGCCCGCGACCCACAACGGCGGGTGCGGCCGTTGCACCGGGCGCGGGTGCACGGTGAGCTCGGGGAACGACCAGAAGCGGCCGTCGTACGCAGTGTGCTCCTCGGTCCACACGAGGCGCAGGATCTCCAGTGCCTCCTCCATGCGGGCGCCGCGCTCGCGGAACACCGAGCCCTGTACCTCGTACTCGAGGGGCCACCAGCCGAGACCCACGCCGAGGCTGATGCGGCCGCCGGAGATCTGGTCGACGGTGGCGACCTGCTCGGCGACGCGCACGGGGTTGTGGATCGGCAATTGGAAGATGCCCGTCCCGAGGCGCAGCGTCGACGTGCAGGCGGCCACGGCCGCGAGGAAGGTGAGCGGGTCCGCCAGGTTGCCGGGCATGAAGTGGTGGTGGCCGATCGTGGCGGTGTGGAAGCCCGCTTCCTCGGCGATCACCGCCAGCTCGAAGGTTTCCCGGAAGGGATCGGAGGACGCGAGGTCGACGAGCAGCGGGAGCGACAGCGAGAAATTCACGGCCCGAACGCTATCGGTGAGCGTCGGTACGATGCCGCCCATGGCTGATTACGAGACCTTGATCGTGACCCTCGACGACGGCGTCCTGTGGGTGTCGCTGAACCGGCCCGAGGTGCGCAACGCGATCAGCGCCCAGATGCAGGCCGACCTGCGCGCAGTGTGGACCGGCGCCCGCTGGGACGACGACGTGAAGTGCATCGTGCTCACCGCCGAGGGCGACCATTTCTGCACCGGCATCGACCGCGCGGAGGCGATGACCGAGGAGAACATCGCGTCGATCGCCGCGGGCAAGAACCCCGGGTTCCCCACGCACTGGACGTACGACGACCCGGGGCGCGACATCAGCCCGAAGAACTGCGACCTCTGGAAGCCCGTCATCAGCGCGGTGCAGGGCCAGGCGTGCGCGGGTGCGTTCTACATGCTCGGCGACACGGAGTTCATCATCGCCTCGGAAGAAGCCACGTTCTTCGACCCGCACGTCACCTACGGCATGACCGCGGCCTACGAGCCGATCCACCTGCTGTCGAAGATGCCGTTCCCCGAGATCATGCGCATGGCGCTCCTCGGTGTGCACGAGCGCATGACTGCGCAGCGCGCGTACGAGATCGGGCTCGTGTCCGAGGTCGTGCCGCGCGACGAGTTGCGGGAGCGTGCGGAGTGGTGCGCGCGCCGCATCGCGGACGCACCGGCGCTCGCGATCCAGGGCACCTTGCGCTGTCTCTGGAACGGGCGCGACGTGTCGCGGCCGCAGGCGATCGAGCAGGCCACCTACTTCATCCGCATCGGCACCGAGGCGTCCGCGTTCGAAGAGGGACAGGCCGCGTTCAAGGGCAAGCGTCCGGAGTGGCGCACCCGCTGACGTTCCGTCGACTGCAGGAGGACGACACGTGGAGATCAGGAACGCCTGGGCCGACCACCCCGACTATGTGATCGACCTCGTGCCCGAGTCGCACCTTGTCCGGGTGTGGCACGGCGAAGTGCTCCTCGCGGAGACCCGCGGGTGCATCCGGCTCGAGGAGACGCGCCACGTCGACCGCTGGTACCTCCCCGTTGCCGACGTGCACTGGGAGCACTTCGAGGAGTCGGTCGCGCACACCGTCTGCCCGTTCAAGGGATTGGCCGACTACTGGCACCTCACTGCGAGCGAACCCGGCGAGGAGCCGGTCGAGAAGAACGTCGTGTGGGCGTATCCCGAGCCGTTCTCGGAAGTGGCCGGAATCCGCGGCCACGTCTCGTTCTACGCCGACCGGTTGCGTATGGAGATCGTCGACGAGTAGTGCGCCGGGCGCGCTCAGGGCATCAGGAGCATGGTGCCGCCGTCGACCACGATCACGTCGCCGGTGTGGTACGAGGCGGCGTTGCTCGCGAGGTACGCGGCGATCCCCTCGAGGTCGCTCGGCTCGCCCCAGCGGCGGGCCGGCAGTCGCTGCTCGATCGTCTCGTTGAACGGGAACATCTCCTTGGGTGCACCGCCGTACATCTCGGTATGGAACCAGCCGGCGCACACCATGTTGGCCCGGATGCCGAGGTGCCCGTATTCGAGCGCGACGCTGCGCATCATCGACTGCATCGCCGACTTCGCCGCGCCGTAGTGCGCGATCATCGGCTCGCCGCGGAATTGGGTGAGGCTGCCGCACAGCAGGAGTGAGCCGCCGGGGTCGCCGGCCTCGGCGCGGGCGACCATGTGCCGCACGCCTTCGCGCAGGGTCCAGAAGCCGCCGTCCTGTGCGACGGAGATGAGTGACCGGTACTCGTCGGTGCTCATCTCGTGGAACGGTGCGAGGGACGCGAAGCCGGCGTTCTGCACGACGCAGTCGACGCGGCCCATGTGCTCGACCGCGGCGGCCATGCCCGCGACGACCTGCTCCTCGTCGGACACGTCCACGGTCTGCGACCACACGCGCGGCGCGCCCGCGGCGAGCAGGAGCTCCTCGGCCTGCGCGTTGCGGTCGGCGCGTCGGCCCCACACGACGATGTCGGCGCCGCACTTGGCCATTCCGGTCGCGAACCCGAGACCGAGCCCGCTGTTGCCGCCGGTGACCAGCGCGACCTTGCCGGTGAGATCGAACAGCTCTTGCGTCGACATGATGCTCCTGAGGTCGTCGGTCCGTTGCCGGTGCGCTCAGCCGAGGGAGTCGAACTCGGTCAGGAGCGCGTCGAGCTCCGCGATGTGTATCACCGTGCGGAAGCGCGCGTGCGCGCGGATCGCGGTCTCGTCGTCGGGGTGCTCCATCGCCCACGTGAGTTCGTGGGGGATGTACACGCTCCAGCCGCCGATCTCCAACACCGGAGCGACGTCGGAGCGCAGCGAGTTGCCGACCATCACGAAGTGCCCGGGCTCGACGCCGGAGCACGCGCACACCTGACGGTAGGTGTCCGGGTCCTTCTCCGAGACGATCTCCACCCCGTGAAAGAGGTCGCCGAGGCCGGAGCCCGCGACCTTCGCCTCCTGGTGGATCAGGTCGCCCTTGGTGACGAGCACGACGGGGAAGCGTGCGGCGATGGTGCGCACCGCGTCGGCAGCCCCTTCGAGCAGCTCCATCGGGTGGGTGAGCAGCCCCTTGCCGATGGCGAGGATCGCGCGCACGTCGTCGACGGTGAGCCGTTCGCCCGCGAGCTCGGTCGCGGTCTCGATCACCGAGAGCGTGAACGCCTTTGCTCCGTACCCGTAGTGCTGCAGGTTCGCGCGTTGCACGCCGAGCAGTCGGCGGTCGAGCACCTCGGCGTCGCAGTGGGGCACGAGCAGAGCGCGGAGCTCCGCGTTGGCGAGATGGAACGCCTGCTCGTTCTGCCACAGCGTGTCGTCACCGTCGAATCCCACGAGCTCGATCATCCGACGATGGACTGTAGGACGTGATGCGCTGCGATCAGGTGCGAAGTTGCATGAGCACGCCGCGACGACGCAGGAGCTCGACGATGTTGCCCGCGTGCGATGCGTGTTGCGACATGGCGAGCCGGCATGCCTCGTCGGCATCGCCCGCCGCGATCGCCGCGCCCATCGGAGGGACGTCGCACGCGTTGGACCGGCATCGCGTGTGGCACCGTGGCGAAGAAGTCCCCGGGCACGATCCGACCCGCGTTGTCGAATGCGGCGTCGAGGCGAGGTGCCTGCGCCGCCTGGCGCAGCGCCGCGACGAACTGCGCGTTGACGGCGGACATCTTTACGGCCGTGCGCGTGCGGGCAACCTGCTCGGCGGCGGCGAGGAGATCGGCGGTGTCGGGGTGCTGCTCGACCGCACGACGGATGAGCAGGCACCAGATGTGACCGAGCAGATCGAAGCTGTCCCGTACCGCGGCGGCGTCGAGGCCGACGGCGCGGGCGCCGATCCCCGGCTCGATGATGACCCAGCCACCGTGCTCGAGCGAGATGAGCCCGTCGCGCACCGGGATGCGGCTCGTGCCCAGGATCTCCGCGAGATCCTCCTGCGAGATGACGTCGCCGTCGCGGAGGTGGCCCTCGAAGATCCAGCGCCGGATCTGCCCGACGACCAGGTCCCGCCCGGACCGCCACTCCGGCTCGGCCGTCCGCGCCGCGAGCAGTTTCGTCTTGACTGCAGGGTCCATCCTCGCTCGGGGCATCGAGACTCCGTCGGTGGCCGTGCTGGGACGGTCGTCGGTCGGACGCGCGGTCGCGCCCGATCGGAATTGTCACATCATGTCGCATGAACCCCTGGGAAAGGCGCTCGAACCATGGACTCGCCGATTCGTGTCGAGATCGAAGAACTGCTCGGTCGCTACTGCGACTCCGTCCTCCGGCTCGACCTCGACGAGTTCGCGGCGACCTGGTGTGAACATGCGACCTGGGCGATCCCCGGGAGCGGCGTGATCAGCGGGCGAGCCGCGATCGTCGAGACCTTCGCCGAGATCCGCGGCGGCTACCTCCGCTGCCTCCAGCAGGTGCTCAACGGCACGGTGGTGGTGCTCGACGACGACCGCGCTTCGGCTCACTGGCAGGTCCGCGAGCTCCAGTGGCGGACGGACGGCACCGGCAGCGAGTTGCTCGGCGTCTACCACGACGAGGTGGAACGCTCCGCGGAAGGCTGGCGGTTCGCCCGACGCGACTTCGAGTTGATCTACGACGGCCCCGTGGCCATGCCGGGGCGGCTCCGCGACCCGCGGTGAAAGCGATCCTACGTAGTGTGTACACTACGCAGGATCGGCCGCATGGCCGGCGCGGAGGGGGAACCATGGGCCGTACCGGGAAGTGGGTTGCTGCAGCGACGGTCGTCCTTGCGCTCATGGCGCCGGCGCTGCCCGCCGCCGCGCAATCGGCCAAGGAGAAGCCCAAGGCGACGGAGGTCGGGGTGACCGCGACGGAGATCCACATCGCGGTGGTCGCCGACGTCGACAGCCCGTTGGCGCCGAATCTGTTCAAGGGCTCGGTCGACGGGGTGAAGGCGGCGGCCGCGTACCTGAACAGCCGAGCGGGTGGCGGCGGCGTGGCCGGCCGCACGGTCGTCGTCGACTTCTACGACTCCCGGCTCAACCCGACCCAGGCGCGCAACGCGACCATCTCGGCGTGCGAGAACGACCTCGCGATGGTCGGTACCGCCGCGATCTTCCTGACGTCGGTCGACGACATCGTGAACTGCAAGGACCAGGCCGGCCAGGCCGTCGGGCTCCCCGATCTGAGCTCCTTCGCCGCCGGGACCGCCGAGGCGTGTGCTTCCACTGCGTACCCGGTGACCGGTCTCAACTACGACTGCTCCACGCTCACGCAGAGCGAGCAGACGTACTTCGGCAACCAGGGCGTGTTCAAGTGGCACCTGGCGAAGAACAAGGGTGGGCTGCATGGCCCGATGGTCGTCGGGAGCGACGTCAAGAATCCGAACTTCATCCCGGCGACCGCGCGGGAAGCCGGGATCGTCCCCGATCAGGGCACGGTGGTGCCGAAGTCGGGACGCGACCCGCAGAGCGCGTACACGAGCGTGATCCAGCAGATGAAGTCCGACGGCTCGAACTACTCGTTGATGACGTCGTCGGCGAACGCTCTCCTCGAGATGCGCGACGAAGCGACGCTGCAGGGGCTCGACAGCACGAAGGTCGTGTGGGACACCGTCTCGGCCTACGGCAACGCGGTCGTCGCGCAGAACCCGTCGTCGTTCGAGGGGCAGTACCAGTCGCTGAACTTCCTCCCGTTCGAAGAGGCGAAGTCGAACAAGACGCTCTCGGCATTCCTGAAGCACATGAAGCAGGTCGGCGGCACTCCCGATCAGTTCGCGGTGTACGCCTGGGACGCGACGCTCGCGTTCGCCGACGCGGCCCGCGCTGCGGTGGCGAAGGACGGCGTGAACGGCATCACTCGCTCGTCGTTCGTCGACGGTCTCGAGTCGCTCACCGCATTCGATGCCGGCGGCATGGCGGCCACCCACTCGTTCGCAACCCAGAAGACCTCGCCGTGCTTCGCGGTGGTGCGCTTCGTCTCGGGCAAGTGGGTGCGCCAGTACCCGTCGAAGGCCGGCACGTTCGACTGCAAGGCGGCGAACGTGATCACCTTCCAGGCCGACCTGATCGACTGAGGAGCACGACCGTGGCGAACCGCGATCTGTATCTGTACGAGGTGATCGACATCGTCGGTCAGGGCCAGTACGAGTACATGGAGCACCTCTGGAAGGACCCGGTGCAGGACATGCCGGAGATGGACAAGCTCCAGGGCTCCTTCTACATCTGCGCTTTCGGCGGCGGGCGCTGGCCGCAAGTCATCAACATCTGGGATGTGGGGAGCGAAGGTTGGCAGGGCTGGGCGAAGAACGTCGACCGGCTCAACCTGAAGCGGCGTAAGGCGTTCTACTCCGACTGGTGGGACGAGGCCTACAAGCTGCGCACCGGCGGGTTCGACCGGTTGTGCGCCGGTGTTCCCGGCAGCCCGAACACGCCCGAGATCCGCGAGCGCGGCATCAAGGGCACGCTGTTCGTGAACGAGATCCTGCAGGTGCGCGCGGGGTCCGCGATCGAGTTCCTCGGCGAGGTGGCGAAGGAGCGCGTGCCGATGATGCAGGAGTACGGGCACGAGCCGACCGGCATCTACGAGGTGGTCGACAACCCGCACGAGGTCGTGATGGTGTGGGCCACGAGCATCCCCGCGCGCATGCGGTGGCTGGCGAACCGCGACACGACGCGCGGTCTGTGCGACGAGGGCGAGGCCGACGACCGCATCACCGCGTGGGAGGCGCGCTCTGCTCAGTACACGATCGGCGGCGCGAGCCACATCATGACGCCACTCCCGAAGACGGTCTACGGACCCGACGACTGGGAGGACGCCAGCCTCGACGACTGGCTCAAGGCCGCGGAGGCGGCCGGCGCCAAGATGCGCTGATCGGGTCAGTGCGGGTCGAGGTAGCCGGGCTTCATACGGGCCGGGTCGATTTCGCCGGGTTGCCAGCCCGGCACGAGCTCCCGTCCGTCGAGCGTGCGCACCGGCCTCTGCAACTCGTGCAGCAGCGACACGCTGGAGAGCACACGACCGGTGAGCGTGCGTGGGTCACAGGTGCACAGCGCGAGTGTCGCCTCCGCGAACGCTTCGAGCGGCTCCACCGCGAGCTCGGGGAGTGACACGAGGGTGGCCGCGTTCTCGGTCATCACTGCGGCCTCGGGGGCGAGCGCGTTGACCGCGATGCCGTGCTCGTACAGCTCCATCGCCGCTCCGGTCGTGATGCGGTCGAGCATGGACTTCGTGGAGCCGTAGAGCACCTGTGCGCCCACTTGGGTCTGGGGGTACGGCGGGCCGATCTTCGGTCCGGCAGCGCGCGACGAGACGTTCACGATCCAGCCGCGGCCGCGCTCGATCATGCCGCGGGCGACGAGGGCGCCGAGCTCCCACGTCGCCCAGTCGTTCACCTCGATGCTCTCCATGAACGTCGTGCGGTCCATGGCGAGAAAGCCGATGCCGAAGGTGCGCGGCGCGGCGGCGTTGTTCACGAGGATGTCGACGCCGGCGCCGAACGCGTCCTCGGCGGCCTGCACCACGGTGGCGCGGTCGAACGCCGGATCGGAGAGATCGGCGGCGACTGCGGTGGCGCGGGCGCCCGCGGCCGTGATCTGTTCGACTGTCTCCCTGAGCGATCCGCCGAGCTCGTGGGATCCGGGTTCCGCGGAGCGGCCGGTGACGCACACCGCCGCGCCCTCGGCGGCGAGCCGCAGCGCGATCGCCTTGCCCATGCCCCGGCTGGCGCCGGTGACGATCGCCACCCGTCCTCGACACTCGTTCATGGCGGCACCTTACGAGGGTCCGGGCGCTGACGGGTCAGTGGAGCGCGTCGACGAGCGTGTCCGCGGGCTCGTCCCAGCGGTCGAGGTTGACCGCCTTCTTCAACGGGCGCCGGCGAACCGGGCCGAACCGGCCGCGCGGCCAGCCGACCACGATGTGGCCGGCGAGCAGATAGTCGTCGGGCACGCTGACCGCGGCGCGCAGGATCGGCTCGCCGCCGTACGAAGCCCAACTCGTCATGCACGCGCCGAGCCCCTGGGCGCGCGCCGCGAGCAGGAAGTTCTGCATCGCCGGGTAGATCGAACCGCCGAGCAGGAGCTCGGACGCGGTGGGGAAGTGCATCTGGGCGAAGAGCACCGAGGTGAACTCGCCGGCCCGGTCGTGGAGCTCGTAGGTGGCCCGGTTGTCGCGGGCCTGCTGCGAATCGTCGTCGGGATCGGGGCGGCTCATGCCGTAGACCGGTTCGATCACCGCGAGCGCCTCGGCCGCAGCGCTCGCGACTGCGGCGCGCGCTTCCGGCGAACGCAGCACGACGTAGCGCCATCGTTGCGCGTTGGCGCCGGAGGGGGCCTGGCGCGCGGCGTCGAGGCAGCGCGCCAGGGTTGCGTCGTCGACGGGCTCGTCGGTGAAGCGGCGGATCGACCGCGCGGTCGAAATGGTCTCCCAGATGTCGCTCGTCGTCTGCATTGGCGTCACCTCTCGCGTCGTCGGCGGGAGCTCAGCGGAGCTTGGGCGTGAAGCGCGCTTGATTCGCGAACGAAGCGTTGCCGGCGCGCATGACGTCCTTGTCCATCGACGTCGAGAGGATCGACGTCGCCATCGACAGGGCGCCGGTGCGGCCGAGGTCGTTGGCCGCCCACACCGCGCGGAGCGTGCCGGCCATCACGCCGGGGTCGACGCTCGCGATCGCCTCACCCAGCCACTGCGCGGCCTCGGCGAGCTCCTCCGACGGGACGATCTCGGTGACCAGTCCGATCTGCAGCGCGGTCTGCGCGGTGACGCGCTCGCGCGCACCGAGGAGCGACATGCGCAGCACGTTGCCGAGCGACAGGTACTGCCGCAGCATGATCGGCTCGTACACCGCGGCCTGCCCGTAGGTGACGTGCGGGTCGAAGAACGTCGCGTGGTCGGCGGCGATGACGACGTCGGACTCGGCGATCATGTAGAACGCGCCGCCGCACGCCATGCCGTTGACCGCGCACACCACCGGCTTCCAGAGGTCGTTGGCCTTGGGTCCGAGGAAGCGTCCCGGGTCGTCGTACATGTAGTTGTTCGACGTGCCGTAGAGCGTGTCCTTCTCGAACACCACATAGGTGTCCTCGGCGTTGCGGTCGATGCCGACGCAGAACGCCCGCTCCCCCGCACCGGTGAGCACCGCGCACCGGACGTCGTCGTTGACGCGCAGGGAGAGCCACACCTGTTGGAGTTCGCGCATCATCGCCGAGTTGAAGGCGTTCAGGGCCTCGGGCCGATTGAGGGTGATGTAGGCGACGGCGTCGCGCTCGTCATACGTCAGGGTCTCGAACTCGGCCATGCGTCCTCGCTGCGTCGTCGGATCGGAGTCGGCATCTTGGCACGCCGGCCGGGCCGATTGGGAGGGTCCGGCCGGTCGCCGTCGACCCCGTCGGCCGGTACTGTCCCGGGCATGAACGACTTCCTCGCCCGGATCCTCGAGCCGTCGTCGACCGCAGTGCTCACGATGGAGCTGCAGGAGGGGGTCGTCGGCAAGGGCACGCTCATGTCGGCGCTCTCCGACGAGGTCGAGCGCGCCGGGATGCTCGACGTGGTGCGGCAGGTCTGCAACGCGGCGCGTGACGCAGGTGCCCACGTCGTGCACTGCACCGCCGTGAACCGCGCCGACGGCGCCGGCTCGGCGGTCAACTGCAAGATCTTCGCCCTCGGCGAGAGGGTCCGCCGCGAGCAGGGTGCGTACCCGACCCAGATCGGTACCCCCGGGGCCGAGTTGGTCGCAGGGCTGGAGGACGAGCGCGACATCGTGCTCCCCCGGATCCACGGCATGACGCCGTTCACGTCGACGTCGCTCGACCAGATCCTGCGCAACCTGGGTGTCAAGACCGTGGTCGCGACCGGCGTGTCGGTCAACCTCGGCATCTTCGGTCTCTGCCTCTCGGCGCTCGACCTGGGCTACCAGGTCGTCGTGGTGCGCGACGCCGTGAGCGGTGTGCCGGCCGAATACGCGGAGTCGATCCTCGAAGGGTCACTCTCGTTGATCGCGACCATCGTCACCGCCGAGGAGCTCCTCGCCACCTGGTGACGTCATCGTCGGCTGACGTCAGGCGTGCATGGGTGGCGCCGGTGACGATCGCCACCCGGCTGTCGCACTCGCCCATCAGCGCACTCTACGAATCAACCTCGAGGCCTGCGAGCTTCGCGTCGGATGCGACTCGCCCCCCAGACCGCGACCGCCACGATCGCGCCCACCACCACGCCGATGACGACCTTCGGGTCGTCCGAACGTTCGTGCGCAGCTCCGGTCATGTGCTCACCGCGAGTCACGCGGGCCGACGTTGCGCCAGCGCATATCCGTTCTCGCGCATCACGAGCCTCGACTCCTCGGCGGTGAACCCGCAGTTCTCGAGGTCCTTGATGTAGGCGCTCGGATCGGCGAGGCCTTCGGCGTGCGGGTAGTCGGATCCCATGAGTATGTGGTCGGCGCCGACGAGCTCGCGGAGCCCGGTGAGATCGTCCTCGTAGTAGGGGGACACCCACACGTGGCGCCGGAAGGTCTCCCTCGGGTCCTCGGGGTAGCCAGACGGCGTCTGGGAGTACGACTTCTTCAGCTTGTCGAAGAGGTGGAACACCCAGTCGGAACCGGTCTCGATCGATGCCATCCGCAGGTTCGGGAACCGCTGGAAGAGGCCGTGCGCGAGGAGGTTGGCGAACCAGTCCTGCACCGCGCTCCACGAGACGATGGAGCGGAACGGGTTCTGACGGAAGGCCTCCATCTCGTTGGGCTCGCCCCAATCGGAGAGGTAGCGCGTGTAGTAGGCGTTGCCGCCGTGGGCCGTGACGACGGCACCGGCCTCGTCGAGCAGACCCCACATGGGGTCGAACGCGGGGTCGGCCGGGGACAGCGCTCCCGACCTCGTCATCACCGGACCGGGGACCAGGACGAAGAACCGTGCGTCGCGTTCGAGGCTCCATTGCACCGTCTTCACGGCTTCGTCGGGGTCGACCATGGTGAGCATGGGCGCGGCGAAGATGCGGTCCTGGTACGCAAAGCCCCAGTCGTCGTCCAGCCAGCGGTTGAACGCACGGAACGCCGCGAGCAGCGCCGGCGGATCGTCGAGGAGTGCCTGTTCCATGCCGACGCCGAGGGTGGGGAGGAAGATTGCGCCTCCCATGCCCTGGTCGTTCATCAGTGCGATCCGTGCGTCGCGGTCGAGGTACTCGGGGTGCTCGTCGAGCGGATCGAGGTCACCGAAGAGCTCGCGGATGCCGTCGCCCTTCGGGTTGCGGCCGCGGAAGTACTCGTCGAGGGCACCGGGCTTGGAGATCGGGTCCCACGTCGGGTTCGGGATGAACCGGTTGATCTTGCCGCCGACGAGGAGCCGTTGCTTCCCGTCGATCTCCGCCCACTGCATCGTGCGGCGCGCCATGCCGTCTTCCGCGTAGCGGGTGAAGGCGTCCTTCGCCTCGTAATAGTGGTTGTCGCAGTCGAAGTAGTCGAAGTCGACCTGACTGGTCATCGCGGCACCCCCGGTGTGCTGTCCGTCGCTCCAGCCTAAAGACATCCGACGCTCGGTGCATCCCGCTCACGGGTGGGGGCTGCCGGCGCAGACGCTGGGCCCGAAGAGGGTCCTCGATCCGCATCGACCCGGTTCCGGTTCCGCCCAAGGCCGTTCCGCCGCGCTTCCGCCGTGTCCGATTTCCCTGTGGGTCTGGGATCGGGCGGTTGAATTCTCTTGGCGTGGTCGCCATGATTCCGGCACGCGGCGCCACCACGAGGAGTCCGGCGTGAGACGAATCATCGGTTCCTGCGCGCCGATCGACGCCCTGTTCGTCGAATCACGGGCACTTGAAGCGGTGCTGTCGGAGATCAAGGACGCGGTGCAGGGGCAACCATGACTATTCGAGTCGTGCACTGCGGTACCGGCCTTACCGGGAGAGAGGCACTGCGGGCCATCATCGAGGATCCCGCGCTCGAGCTCGTTGGCCAGTACGTCAGCAGCCCTGAGAAGGTCGGCAGGGATGCCGGTGAGCTGTGCGGCATACCACCTGTGGGCGTGCGCGCAACCGGCGACCTCGACGAGCTGGTCGGCATTGGTGCGGATTGCCTCTGTTACGCCAGCAATGCGGTCGGTCGGGAGTCAGAGGCAATCGATCAGATGGCGCGCTTCCTCCGCGGGGGGGCGAACGTCGTGACATTCGCAGTCGTCGAGGTCTCGTATCCGCCGGCCAGCCCGACGCACCTCCGCACTGTGATCGCGTCCGCCTGCGCGGAAGGTGGCACATCGTTCTACGCGTCCGGCGCCGAGCCTGGTGCGATCAGTATGAACGTCCCGGCCGCGCTGCTCGCGATGTCGGGGAACGTCACGGGATACCGCGAGCAGCAATTCGCGCTCGACCTCGCGAACATGTATCCGATCGAGTCGGTGCTGCGCGACTCGATGGGCTTCGGCCAACCGAGCGGCTACACCCCGAGTCGTCTGGCCGACGGCACTGTCGAGACGCGGTGGACGCCGGGAATCATGTTCATCGGCGACCTCCTCGGCGTCGAGTTCGACGACGTGCACCTCTCGTGGGAAACGGCGTGCACTCCCGTCGACATCGAGACCGCGACCGTCGGGACGTTCGCTGCCGGCACCATCTCGGCCTACTCCTGGACCCTGTCCGGACGGATTGCTGATCGCCCGGTCGTGTCCGTCGAATGCTTCGCGCAGATCGTCCGTGAAGCGAAGATTCCGGACGACTGGCCGCGACTTCCGGCGGGGATTCCTGCGGGCGTCGCCTTCCTGGTCGAGGGAAGACCGTCGTACCGTTCGATCCTCGCCTTCGAGGAGATTCCGGGCGAGCGCCTGGACGCGAGCATCCCGATGACGGCGATGGCAGTCGTCAACGCGATCCCTGCCGTGGTCGATGCCCGGCCCGGACACCTGTCGCCCACGGACCTGCCCTTCTTCGCTACCCGGCGAGTGGGTTGAGTCGACGCCCGACCCCATCTGGTCGGGCGGTCCCGGGCGCTCCTGGCGTCCCTCTCTGAGGCTTTGTTATGGTGTAAGTACTTGCTTCGGAGAGAGGGACCCCATGCAACTCGACGACATGATCCTGATCAGCACGGACGACCACGTGGTCGAGCCCGCGAACATGTTCGAGGGCCATGTCCCCGCGAAGTACCGCAACGACGCGCCGAAGGTTGTGCGCTCGGATGACGGTTCCGAGGCCTGGATGTTCCAGGGCGCCCAGGCCGGCCTGATGGGCATGAACGCAGTGGTCTCGTGGCCCAAGTCGGAGTGGGGTTTCGAACCCTCGTCGTTCGCGGAGATGCGCCCCGGCGCTTACGACGTCCACGAGCGTGTGCGCGACATGAACCGCAACGGGATCGTCTCGTCGATGTGCTTCCCGACGTTCGGCGGTTTCAACGGCGGCGCCTTCAACCGAGCGGAGGACAAGGACCTCTCCCTCGTGATGATCAAGGCGTACAACGACTGGCACATCGACGAGTGGGCTGCGGCCTACCCGGGTCGCTTCATCCCTCTCGCGATCCTGCCGATCTGGAGCCCCGAGGAGATGGTGAAGGAGATCAAGCGGGTCTCGGCAAAGGGTTGTACGGCGGCGTCGTTCCCGGAGCTTCCACACATGGACGGGCGGCCGAGTTACCACGACCTCGACTACTGGGGGCCGGTGTTCCAGGCGCTGTCCGAGGAAGACATCCCGATGTGCATGCACATCGGGCAGGGCCTCTTCTCGATCCACGATGTCACCCGACGCGCCGATGGACAACCAGCTGATCCTCGCGACGCAGGTCTCGGCGATCGCGGCACAGGACCTGCTCTTCGGTCCGGCGCTGCGCGCCTATCCCCGACCTCCGGTCTGTGCTGGTCGGAAGCGGGGATCGGTTGGATCTCGTACTTCCTCGATCGCTGCGACCGCCACTACACCAATCAGGAGTGGCTCGGTCAGGACTTCGGCGACAAGCTCCCGAGTGACGCTGTTCCGCGAGCGCTCGCTCTCGTGCTACGTGACCGACCCGACGGCGCTGAAGGTCCGCCACGAGATCGGCATCGACGGCATCGCATGGGAGTGCGACTACCCGCACTCCGACTCGATCTGGCCCGATGCACCCGAGTTCGTCCTTGGCCGAACTGAACGCCGCCGCCGTTCCCGACGACGAGATCGACAAGATCACGTGGTCGAACGCCGCTCGGTTCTTCCGCTTCGATCCGTTCCAGCACCTGTCGAGGGAGAGTGCGACCGTGGGCGGGTTGCGTGCGTCCGCGAGCGATGTCGACACGTCAACGCGTTCGCGCAAGGACTGGGCCGAGCTCTACGTCGCGAAGGCCTCGAGCACCGCCGGCTGAGACGCTGACACGAGCCGGACGAGCCAACTATGTCGACGCGACCGACTACTTCACCGAGCAGTGCGACGCACCTGTCGCTCGCACCTCACCCCACAATCGACGATGCGTCGGTGCTCGACGGCACCGTCACCGTTCGACCGGTGGCAGGACCCGACCATTCGGATCCTGTCCGGATCGGCTTCCTCTCCGACCTGCCGTCCGGCGAGGGCCTGGCCCAGTGTCTCGACCCCATCATCCTCGCGTTCGAGGACGCGATGATCGAAGGCCGGCTCGATCATCCGGTCGAGATCCTCGCCACTCACGCTCGCGGCCTGCCCTACGGCGCAGCGGAGACCGTCGTCGCCGCGTTCCACGATCTCGTCGACCGCGGTTGCACGATCGTGCTCTCGACCGGCGTCACCAACAACGCCCTCGTGCTGCGCGACGTGATCAACGAGACGCGGATCCCGTACATCACCATGGCGGGCACCACGAAGTTCGTCGGCGAGTACTGCTTCCTGCTCCCGAACGGCGGACACTCGGAGGAAGCGGCGATCGTTGCCGCGTACCTCGCCGACCAGGGTCTGCGTCGGGTCGTGCTCACCGGTGAGGGCACGGAGGGCGATGCCGAGTACCGACGCTTCTTCGAGGAACAGGCATCGCTCTACGGCCTCGAGATCATCGAGACCTACTACTTCTCCAACGATCCGAGCGACGAAGAGGTCGATGTTGCGCTCGAACGGTTCCGCGCGCTCGAACCGGATGCGCTCGCATACTGCGGCTTCGGCATCAACACGAAGCAGTTCGGACGCTCCCTCCAGCGCATCGGATGGGATCCGCCGCGCGCGATGAACACCGCGATCCTGTGGGCACTCGGCGGCGAAGAGTGGGCCGATGCGCTCGAGGGCTGGGTCGGCATCGATCAGGTCAACAACGACCACGACGACGTCGAACCGAACCGCAACTACGTCGCGATGCTCGGTCGCTACGAGCAGCGATTCGGCGACCGGCGCGACAACACGATGACCGCGCTGTTCTACGACCAGGGGCGATGCGCAGCCGAAGCGATCATCAACGGTTCCGGGACCGACGGGCCGGGCCTCAAGGCCGGGCTGGAGCGGATCGCGATGATGCCGTGCACGCTCGGAGGGCCACGTACCTACATCGGGTTCGGCCCCAACGATCACCGCGGCTACCGCGGCGACTTCATGTTCATGAAGCAACTGCGCGACAAGAAGTTCCACTTCGTCTCGTACCACTGGCCGCAGTGGCCGGCGAACCGCGTCGACTGAGGCACTAGGCACCAGTCGTCGTCCCGTCCGAACACACCTCAGGAGGCCCGTGTGCCCATCTACCTCTACGAGAACGTCGAGCTCGTCCCGGGTGAGACAGGGGAGTACACCAGGGCGTTTCGGGATCGGTACCTGCCACTCAACGAGCAGTACGACGACTTCAACCAGCTCTGTGGGTACTTCGAGCCCGATGTGCTCTACACGACGAGCCCGCGAGTCGTCATCCTGTGGGCCATCCCGGAATGGGCGGGCTGGGGGAGTCGTAAGTACGCCGGATCCGCCGAGGAGCAGCTCGTCAAGTACACGGAGTTCTTCCTTCCTGCGCTCAAGTTCCGGACGGGTTGGACCGACCGCGTCCTCGAGCCCCTCGGGTTCTCGCCTGCACCTCCCGTGCGACCCGAGTCGGTGCGTCCGGGTGCCACCGTGTTGGATCACCAGTTCGTGGTTCGCCCTGAGCACTGCGCCGACTTCGTCAAGGTGTTCGAGCACGAGGTGGTTCCCGCTGCCGATGCGGCCGGGCTCACGCTCGAGCTCGTTGCGCGGGCCGCTGGTCGTCCCACCGAGTACGTCGCGTTGTGGTCGGTGCCGGGCGGCCCGGTCGCGTACGCCGAGTGGCGCGCGCGCCGGTCGGTGGACGAGCCGGCCTACGGACTGCCCGGGCTGGCGAGCGCTTGGCATTTCCTCACCGACGTTGTCGAGCGCGAGCTGCACCCGGCTCCGTTCTCACCGCTGGGCGGTACGCAAGCCGTGCCGAAGACGACGGGACCATCGGTTCTCTAGTTCCCGAGCCGACGCTTCACATGAACTCTGACCAGCTCGATACGACGCGAAGGAGACACCACGACCATGACGCGAACGAAGGTCCTGCAGTGGGCGACGGGCGGAACCGGTCGACTCTCGCTCGGAGCGATCATCGATGACGACAACTTGGAATTGGTGGGGGTACGTGTGTACGACCCCGAGAAGGCCGGCGAGGACGCGGGACGCTTGGCAGGTCGACCCCTGACCGGAATCATGGCTACGGCCAATCGCGACGAGGCCCTTGCCCTCGATGCGGATGTCGTCCTCTACATGGGTCGGGTCGAGACGGACCCAGATGGATGCTTCGGCGATGTCGTCGACCTCTTGGCCGCAGGTCGCGATGTGGTGGCGACAGGAAGCTCGTTCGTCGACCCGCGAGCATTCGATCCCGACACGCGCCCGCGCGATGGAGAGGGCCTGCGAGCAGGGCTCCAGCACCTTCTTGGGTGTCGGCATCTTCCCGGGCTTCATTGGCGAAGCGTTGGCACCGGTCCTTTCTCGGTTGTCCTACGACTACAAGACGGTCGCCATCAGTGAAGGCCTCTGTTACGCCGGCTATCCGGGCACAGAGTTGATGTTCGAATTCATGGGCTACGGCCAGGACCCCGCCGCGGACACCTCGCTGTACAGCAGGAATCCGAACCTCGTGGGCGCCGCATTCATCGGTACGGCCACGGTGTTGGCGAAGGCGCTCGGGCTCGACGTCCTCGCCACCGAGTGCTTTCGCGAGACTCGGATCACGGAGACGGATCTGCAGGTGTCCGCCGGCCTCATTCGAGCGGGAACCATCGGTGCGATGAAGCTCGGACTTCGGGCCGACTGCGGTCCGGTGACGATCACCGTCGAGCACGTTACGTGGATGGGCCCTGACGTGGCTCCCGAGTGGGTACGCAGCGAGGGGTACGAGATCGAGTTCGACGGTGCGCCCACGTTTCGGTGCCACCTCGAACTCGGAATCAACGGCGAGGATCACAACGACATGGGCTGCCTCGCGACTGCAATGCACGCCGTGCACGCGATACCGGTAGTCCGAGCGGCGCCATCGGGCCTGCTCGACCTCGCCGACATGCCGGTTTTCGCGGGAACGAGGCGGTGAGGTCCTCACAGAAGATCGGTAGCCCGCGTCGTCGTTGACACGGAGCGTAGCGACACTAGCTAGTCAGTGCTCGCTTGCCTATGATGCGGGAATGCGCATCGAAGATCTGATCCTGGTGAGTGTCGACGACCATGTGGTGGAGCCCCCAGACATGTTCGAGCAGCATCTCCCGGAGTCCTATCGGAGGAGGGATGACGTCCCCCGTGTCATCCGCACCGAGGCCGGCGACGATGTCTGGGTCTACGACGGCCGGCAGTTCCCGAACATCGGATTGAACGCGGTCGCCGGTCGACCGCGCGACGAGTACGGCATCGATCCCACTTCGTACGAGGAGATGCGGCCGGGCTGTTGGGATGTGGACGCTCGCATCGACGACATGAACGCCAACGGCGTGCTCGCGTCGATGAACTTCCCGTCATTCCCGCGACTGTGCGGCCAGGTGTTCGCCGAAGCTGAGGACAAGGACCTCGCGCACACTCTCGTGCTGGCCTACAACGACTGGCACGTGTACTCGTGGTGCGGGAAGCACCCAGGCCGGTTCATCCCGCTCGGACTGCTTCCCTACTGGGACGTCGAGCTCACGGTCGCCGAGATGCACCGACTCGCGGGGATGGGTGTCCATGCGGTGTCCTTCTCGGAGAACCCGTCGAAGCTCGGGCTGCCCAGCCTCCACTCGGACCACTGGGACCCATTCTGGTCCGCCTGCGAGGACCTCGACATCGTGCCGTGCATGCACATCGGGTCGTCGTCGACGATCACCGTCACGGCGCCGGACGCGCCGTTTGATGTCACCGCGACCTTGCAGCCGATGAACATCGTCGCCGCGGCCGCCGACCTCGTCTGGTCGCCGGTGCTCCGCAAGTTCCCGAAGGTCAAGGTCACGCTGTCGGAAGGCGGCGTCGGCTGGCTGCCGTACTTCCTCGACAAGCTCGACCTCGTGTACCGCAAGCAGTCAGCTTGGACGGGCCAGGACTACGGCGACCGCCTGCCGAGCGACGTGTTCAAGGAGCGCATCGTCACCTGTTTCCTCGACGACCGCATCACGCCGGAAGTTGCGGAGCGCTCGGGCACCGATCTGATGACGTGGGAATGCGACTACCCGCACTCCGACTGCGACTGGCCCGAGTCGCCGGAGGTCGCGCTCGCCGGAATGGCAGGCCTCGACGACGATCTCATCAACCAGCTGACCCATGGCAACGCGATGCGGATCTACCAGTTCGATCCCTTCATCCACCGGCCCAGGGAGCAGTCCACGGTCGGGGCGCTCCGTGCCGAGGCGGCCGCAGCAGGTGTCGAGACGGCGCCGCGCACCATGCGCACCCGCGATCAGACGCTTGGGGCAAATGCTGCCTCGCAGCAGGATCTCTTCACGCCGGCGCGGCAGGCCGGCTGAGCCGGTCGCCAGCTCGCCTCGTTCGTGTCGTCGGGGATGCCTGGGACGGGCCAGATGCTCGCGGACCAGGTCGCCATCGTGTCAGGCGTCGGCACCGGGCTCGGCCGATCGATCGCGATCTCGCTCGCCGGAGAAGGCGCCTCAGTGGTGCTCGCTGCGCGCGATGCCGAGCGCCTCGACGGCGTCGCTGCCGAGATCGAACACGACCGGCGGGTCGGCGATCGCGGTGCCCACCGATGTCTCAATCTCTGAACAGTGCGGTCGGCTCGTCGAGCGCGCCGTCGCAGAGTACGGACGTCTTGATGTCGTCGTGAACAATGGGCACCACCAAGGCGACTTCACGATGCTGGCTGAGTCCGACGTCGGCCATTGGGACGACGTGTTCGCCGTCAACCTCTACGGTCCGATGCGGATCATCCAAGCGGCGGTTCCCCATCTGCGGGCGCAGGGCGGCGGCAAGATCGTGAACGTCAACTCGGGCGCGGTCATCAGCAGCAAACCGACGCTGGGCGCATACTCAGCATCGAAGGCCAGCCTTGCGAGCATTACCAAGACGCTCGCCCTCGAGCTCGGCCGTGCAGGGATCCGCGTCAACGGGATTTACGTGAGTTCGATGTACGGCGACAACGTGCGCGGCTGGGGAGCCTCGGTCGCGGAGGCCGAGGGCATCACGTTCGACGAGTGGTTCGCTCGCAAGAGCGAGGCCGAGTTCGCGACGGGAACGATGCCGCTGCCGGACGAGGTGGCCGGTGTGGCTCTGTTCCTGGCTTCGGACCTGTCGATCTCGGTCACAGGCCAGATGATCAGCGCCAACAACGGCCAATGGGTCGAGGGCAACCAGTGAGCGCTCTCTAGGCCACGCCCGAGAGGCGACACACTCCCGAACGCCCGCGGCGGCTCGGCGGCGGTACGCGCCCCAGTCACCAAGCGTCGGTAAGCTCCGTCGGCATTCGATCTGCGAAGGTAGGTGTCGTGGCGACGGCTCCGAAGACGACGAAGACGACGACGAAATCGATCAAGGCGCCGAAGAAGCCAGCGCCCGAAGCCGAAGTCGGCGAGAAGAAAGCCACCCGCCGCAAGCGCGGCGAGCCCCGTCGACTTCTCCTCGAAGCAGCGCGTGACCTCTTCTCCGCTCAGGGCTACAGCGGCACGAGCACGCGCGAGATCGCTGATCGGGCCGGTGTGTCCGAGACCCTCATGTTCAGGTACTTCGGCTCGAAGGTCGGACTGTTCCGAGAGGCCCTCGTCGCGCCGTTCGTCGAGTTCGTCGAGGACTTCAACGCGAAGTGGCAGGCGGGGAACAACGCCTCACTCAACGACGAGGACTTGAGTCGGCTCTTCCTCGGCGACCTGTTCGACCTCTTCCGACGAAACCGCGGCCTCGTAGTCATGCTCTGGGCGGCCGACGCGCAGAGCGGGAGCGAGCTCGCCGAAGCTGGCGTATTCGACGAGATCACCGAGGAACTCCGCGTGCTCGTCGACATCGGCACCGCGGAGTCGGCTCGGCGGCAGGGGCGAACCTTGCCGCGGCAGGACCTGTCGACCCGTTCGACTCTGGCGATGGTCGCGGGTATGGCCGTGTTCGGTGAGTCCTTCTACGGGAGCAAGCCCCCCGCTCGCAAGGACATCGTCGAGGAGCTCACGCAGGCCGTATTGCACGGCCACCTCCACCGGCCCTGACGCTCGCTCGCAGCCGTACCAGCCACACCGACAAGTGAGCGCTCACTGGCGCCGCTGAGTCTCGTTGTGTAGCGTCCACTCCACTACTGGCGGTCCAATGCGCCGCGCCACGGGCAAGTCGCCACCCGGCGTTCTTCGCGCCTCGAGGACCCTGCGAGCTTGACGAGAGGGAGAGCAGCACAATGGGGGACACCGGAACCGCGCAGCAGAAGATGGAGGCGGCACAAGCACGCTGGGAGGCGATGCCGAACAACCGGGCCAAGGCCTCGTCGTTCTGCAGCGTCACGCCCGTGCCGTTGGAGAAGCCGAACCCGTGGCACAGCACGGGCACGAAGACGAACGGTCAGGAACCGTTGGACTCGATCGTGATCGACCCGCCGTCGATCACGGAGATCGGGCACCGCATCCAGCAGTACACGCCAGTGAAGCTCGGTTACCTGATCGACATCGACGCCGGCAGGCTGCTCGGCGACTGCCTCGACGCCGTCGTGCTCGCCGCCGAGGACGCACTCGACGACGGAGAGCTGAAGCGGCCGATCGAGATCATCCCGATGGTCGCTCGGGGGCTTCCCCGGGAGGATGCCGCGACGGCGGTCGCCGGGTACGAGGCGCTGTGCGATGCCGGGTGCCTCGCGATCATGGGCCCGTACATCACCGACAACGCGATGGCGCTGCTGCCCGCGATGGAACGTCGCCAGGTGCCGGTGGTGTCGACGAACGGAGCGAAGCCCTTCCACAGCTACTACGGCTTCACGCTCGGCAACGGTGGTGTCTCCGAAGAGGGCGCCATCTGCGCTGGGTGGCTGCGCGAGAAGGGCTTCCAGAAGGTGGCAGCGGTCACCGAGATCTCTCCGGGCGGCGACGAGTACGCGAAGGCGTTCCGCGCCGCGGCGAAGCGCAATGGGGTGAAGCTCGCGGCGGACATCCTCGTCGACCAAACCGGTGACGATCTTGCCGACGCGTTGCGGCACCTTCATGACGAGGTGCGTCCCGACGCGATCGCGTACCTCGGTTACGGCTATCCGGTCGCGATGTTCAATCCCATCCTGCGTGAGCTCGACTGGGATCCGCCGCGCATCATGAGCACCGCGTTCATGTGGTACATCAACGAGCCCTCCATGCTCGACGACATGGAGGGTTGGTACGGCGTCGACCAGGTCGGCAACGACGTCGACGACCCGAACCCGAACTACTGGCCCTTCGTGCAGCGATTCGAACAGCGCTTCGGTCGCAAGGTGATGCACGCGATGCTCGGGTGCTCGTACGACCAGGCGCGTGCCACGATCGCGGGGGTGGCCAACGCGCAGCTCCTCGACCCGCCTGGGGTAGTCTCGGTCTCGAGACGCTTGACGATGCGGCCCACGGTGAGCGGAGGTCCGCGCAGCTACATCAGCTTCGGTCCGTACGATCGCAAGGGGTTCAAGGGCGACTTCCTGACCGTGCGCCACATCGTCGACGGCGTGCCGGAGTTCGACGGCTATCTCTCCACTGTGTACCCGTCAACCATCCGATGACGCGGCCGCAGTTGCCCGATCGCGACGTCGTGAAAGGAGTGACCCCCTCGTTGCCCCCGCTCCGCGAAGATCCACCCGCCAGTGAGGAGTCCCCATGACGACGCCGACCACCTCGTTCGAGGTTCGGCCCCTGGGCGGCGCCCTCGGCGCTGAGGTGTTCGGCGTCGATCTCGCGCGCCTCGCCGATTCCGAGTGGGAGGAGCTCCACGCGCTCTGGCTCGAGTTCCTTGTGCTGTTCTTCCCCGATCAGCGACTCGACGCGGATGCGCACCTCGCGCTCGGGTGTCGCCTTGGTACTCCGGAGATTCACCCGTTTCTCGACAAGCTGGACGACGAGCACCCCGAGATCATTGTGATCGAAGGCGAGCGCGGAGAGGCCGACGTCTTCCACACCGACGTGACGTTCAGCCGTATGCCGCCGATGGCTTCGATCCTGCGCATGGTCTCGTTGCCCCGGAGCGGCGGTGACACGATCTTCACGAACCAGCAGCTCGCGTACACCAGTCTCTCCGCGCCGATGCGCGAACTGCTCGACGGGCTCAGCGCGGCGCATATCGTGGCGCCGGTTGGTCATCGCGAGCAGCGGGCTGTGCATCCCGTCGTCGCGCGTGCACCCAGAGACCGGCCGCAAGAGCCTCTTTGTGAACCGCACTTTCACGAGCCACATCGTAGAGATGCGTCGGGCTGAGAGTGACGCTCTGCTCCAGTACCTCTACGCCTGGTCGGAGCAACCCAACTTCCAGTGCCGTTATCGCTGGTCGGAGGGCGGCGTCGGCATCTGGGACAACCGCGCCACGCAGCACTACACGCTGGCCGACTACGTAGAGTTCCGACGGATCGAACGGGTAACGATCATCGGCGACGAGCCGCACGGTCCCGGCTTGCGATGGCTGCCGTTCTCGGAGCAGGACGCGCACTCCTCCTACGACGGGAACAACTCGGATCAACGCGCGAACGCCACCTGAGGACTGCCGCGGGCGGCGAGGGCGGCTCAGGCCCAACTCCTTCGCGAAATCCGCAGCGGCGCGACGCAGGATCTCGTTCTCCACCTCGAGACGCCTGGCCCTGCGGCGCAGTTGCACCAACTCGGCGCACCTGTTTCGCGTCAACCATGGGCGGCGTGCACGAAGGCGTGAAAGAAGTAGTTGCTTACCCCCCAGACTCCCGCTATCTTTCCCTCCACGACACGGCAGATCTGCGCCGTGTCTCGTCTACCCGGGGGGATTTCGTGAGTCACAGATTCAAATTGTGGGTTGCCGGCGCCATCGCAGCAGTGATGGCAGTAGCAGGGCTCGGTGCCGGTGGTGCGGCGAGTGCAGGGGCGGCACGGTCGGTCCGAGGGTTCGACGGGAGCACCATCACCCTGGCGTCGCTGGGCATGGCCGGCCGCTTCACGAACACGCCGCTCGGTGTGCAGGCCCGCGTCAAGCAGTTCAACGACAACAACGAGATCAAGGGCGTCAAGCTCGACTGGAAGGAGTTCGCCGACGACAAGGAAGACCCGGCCCTTGCGTTGAGCGAAGCACGCCGCCTCGTCTCACAGGTCGGCGTGTTCGCCATCGTCGGTGACGTGTCGTCGATGAACCCGCCGTACCTCAAGCAACAGCACGTGCCGTACTTCGGATGGGCGTTCGACGACACGTACTGCAGTACCGGGACTGCGAAGCCCAACACGAGTGCCTATGGCTTCGGGTACAACGGCTGCCTCGTTCCGAGTGACCCGAAGCTGGTTGCAGACTCCGGGAAGGCGTCGTACGAGTACGCGAGCAAGACGCTCGGCAAGAAGAACCCGTCGCTGCTCCTCTTCACGACGGACAGCACTTCGGGCAAGCGTGCGGTCGAGTTCCAGGCCGTTGCCCTCCAAGGCGCGGGCTACAAGGTGATCGGGAAGAACACGCAGTACCCGTCGACCCCGGTTGGCGACATCTCGCCGTACGTCCAGGCGTACATGACTTCCGACAACGGCAACCCGCCGGATGTCATGAACTGCGTGGCGTCCGTCGAGTGCATCGGTGTCTACCAGGCCGTGCGCGCTGCCGGCTTCAAGGGCGTGTTCATCAGCGCCCTCTACTCGGACCTCCTGGTCAAGGCGATGAACGGCAGCGCAGCGGACACCCCGTTCGTGCCCTTCACGGCCAACACGCCCGGCCAGCAGCAGCTGAAGGACACGCTCGACGCGTTCCAGCCGGGGGCGAGCAAGAAGCTCGACACCGCGATGATGGCCGGCTACCTGTCGACCGACATGTTCATCCAGGCGCTGAAGACCGTCGCCAAGAAGGGCAAGGGCAACATCACGCCCGAGAACGTGCAGAAGGCGGCCATGAACCAGCAGTGGGAGATCAAGGGAGTGGCGGGGCCGACCAAGTACCCGAACGCAACCGTCGGTTCCTACCCAAGGTGCGCGGCCGAGGTGCTGAGTGACGGCACGACTTGGCAGATCGTCACGCCGTACGGCTGCTCGACCAAGCAGTTCCCGGTGAAGGCGTCCAAGTAGGAGTACCCGTACCACCCGTGAGACTCCGCGGAGCGGGGGTCGTGACCCCCCTCGTTGCCCCCGCTCCGCGAAGATCAACCCGCTGCCACGGGCACGGGACCACGGTCACGTCCCAGGTTGTCGGGAGGGGTGGCATTGTCCGACGACTACATCCTGGGCTTTCATCGCCGCACCGTCTCTTGAACCATCGCCAAGAACCACTGGAGTTCCCCTCATGACGAACCGCCTCTCGGAGAACCAAGACATCTTCTCCGCGTTCGACGATGCGCACGGTCGAACGACGATCCTCGATCCGTATCCCCGTTGGGCGGAGCTGAGGCGAGAGGCCGCCGTTCACCCCGGCGACCTCGATCCCATGGTCGAGGCAGGAGCCTCGTCGATCTACGGCGACAACCCGGTGTTCACGGTGCTGGGCTACGACGCAGTGGCAGAGGTGCTCCGCGACAGCGATCGGTTTTCGACCGAGATCTTCAACGAGCTCATGGGTCCGGTACTGGGGCGGGTCATCCTGGGCATGCCACCCGAAGAACACCGACTGCACCGGGGCCTCGTGCAGGAGGCGTTCAGCCGCCGAGCGATGCAGGACTGGACCACGAAGGTCATCGACCCCGTCGTCGACGACCACATCTCGAAGATCGAAGGTCAGGGCCACGCCGATCTGGTGGCCGACCTCACCTTCTCGTTCCCGGTCTACGTCATCGCGGCGTTGCTCGGTCTTCCGGAGAAGGACCTCGTGGACTTCCACCGGTGGGCCGTCGAGATGATCATGCTGCCGATCGATCCCGAGCTCGGATTCTCCGGATCGGCGAAGCTCGCGGCCTACTTCGCTCCGATTGTCGAGGAACGTCGCAAGAACCCGCAGGACGACATCATCTCGATCCTGACCGCGGCGACGCTCGAAGGAGAATCGCTCGACGACCAAGAGATCGTCGACTTCCTTCGGTTCCTGCTCGAGGCGGGCGCGGAGACGACCTACCGGTCGTCCTCGAACCTGCTCTACGGGCTCCTGTCGCAGCCCGACGTACTCGAGGAAGTGCGAACGAACCGCGAGCTCCTGCCGCAGGCGATGGAAGAGGCGCTCCGCTGGGAGCCACCGTTGACTGCGATCTTCCGCGGCGCCGCGCGTGACACCGAACTTGCCGGCGTACACATTCCGAAGGGTGCCGTGCTTTCCGTCAACGTGGGCGCTGCGAACCGCGACGAGACCCGCTGGGAGCACCCGGAGGTCTTCGACATCCACCGACCCCAGATCGCGCACATCGCCTTCGGGTTCGGCCCTCACATCTGTCTGGGCATGCACCTCGCCCGGTCCGAGACGGTCTCCGCCATGAACGCGGTGCTCGATCGCCTGCCGAACCTGCGCCGGGATCCGGCGGCCGGGGATGTGCCGATCACGGGAAGTACGTTCCGCACGCCTCGTTCGTTGCCCGTGCTCTTCGACGCCCACTGAACGAGGAGAACCGAGACGTGACGTTCGACTACATCGTCGTGGGCGGCGGAAGCGCCGGCTGTGTCGTCGCGAGCCGGTTGTCCGAGCAGCGTGGGAACCGTGTGCTGCTGCTCGAAGCCGGTCCTCGCGACCTCAGCCCGACCCACTACATCCCGGCAGGCGCGCTGGCGATGGAAGGCAAGCTCTGGAACTTCATGGACGAACCCGACCCGTCGCGCAACGGACAGACCATGCCCTGGATGGCCGGCAAGGTCCTCGGTGGCGGCAGCTCGGTCAACGGCATGGTGTGGGTGCGGGGAAACCGCGCCGACTTCGACGAGTGGGCTCGACTCGGGATGCGAAGGCTGGGACTACGAGAGCGTGCTCCCGTATTTCAAGCGCGCCGAGCGATACCACGGCGGTGACGATCAATTCCGCGGCCGGCGCGGCCCGCAGCGCGTGCAAGAGCAAGGCGTCACCCACGTGCTCAACGACGCATTCGCCGAAGCCGCCCAGACCGCCGGCTACCCGGCGAACCCCGATTACAACGGCGAATCACAGCACGGCGTCGGAACGTGCCAGGTCGCCCAGTGGCGCGGCATCCGCCAGAGCGAAGCGAGGTCATACCTCGCATCCGCCTGGCGCCGACCCAACCTGAAGGTGCGGACCGGGCTGCGAGGTCCAACGCATCGTCTTCGAGGGAAATCGAGCGGTCGGCGTCGAATACCTGCGGAAGGGCAAGCGTGTCATCGAACACGCCAGCCGCGAAGTGATCGTCGAGCGCGGGCGCCCTTTCGTCGCCGAAGCTCTTGATGTTGTCGGGCGTCGGCCCGCGTGAAGACATCGAACGTTTCGGGATCACCTCCGTCGCCGACGTGCCGGGCGTTGGGGCCAACCTGCAAGAGCACCCGATGTGCCCGATGATCTTCAACGTGAACGTCCCGACGCTCAACATGGACCTCAACATCAAGAGCTTCATCAAGCACGGGTGGGAGTACCTCCTCCACGGCACCGGCCCGGCTTCGGCTGGCGTCTGCCATGTTCTGCTCTTCCTCGACACCGGGAAGAAGGGCGACCGGCCGAACATCGAAGCCGGGTTCGCTCCGCTGGGAATGGTGGGCGCCGACGCCGGCGACATCGCCAAGGAGCAGCTCGACTCCGCCGGCTATCACGACGTCGAGAACATGCAGCTCATGGGGCGCCCTTCGTGCACGATCGTGGTGCAGATGTTGCATCCTCGTTCGCGAGGGCGAGTGGAGCTGCGGTCCGCCAACCCGGCGGAACCGCCGAGGATCTGTCACACGCTTCTCGGATCGGACGAGGACGTCAAGGAACTCGCCGAGGGATGCCGGGAGGTCCGGCGAGTCCTCGCCGCCGACCCGATCGCGCGCTACGTCGTCAGCGAAGCGCTGCCCGGCCCCGACGTCTCCACCGACGAAGAGTTCGAGGGCTTCCTGAGGATGGCGGCTTGGGGCGCCCAGCACCCCGTCGGTACCTGCCGGATGGGGTCGGACGACAACGCCGTGGTTGATGCACAGCTGCGCGTACGGGGGGTCGAGAATCTTCGCGTCATCGACGCGTCGGTGATGCCGACCTCGCCGTCCGGAAACACGAATGCGGCGACCGTGCTCATCGCAGAGAAGGCGTCCGACATGATCCTCAGCGCAGCGAAGGGCGTGTGAGACAGGTCCCGAACACTGTGATCAGCGACCGAACATTTCTTGGGGAGCGTCATGACGGTTTTTCTGTGGGAGAACATCCAGGTCGTGCCTGGCCAGCTGGGTGAGTACATCCGAGGGTTCGGTGACCGGTGGTTGCCGCTGAGCGACAAGTACGACCGGGACCTCTACCGAATCTCGGGCTTCTTCACGCCCGACGTGCTGAACACCGAACACCCCGCGGTCAACGCGCTCTGGACCATTCAGTCTTGGGAAGCGTGGGACGCGCGTCACGGCCGTGGCGACGCGATGGAGAAGCTGATCAAGACCGCTGACTTCTACGGGCCTGCGCTCACGTGGCGCTCGGGTTGGCACGACAAGATGCTGGAGTCGCTCCCGTGCTCGCCGACGCCCCCGTCAGCGTCCCGATTCAGTTCGCGAGGGGTCAGTGCTGATCGTGCACCGGTTCGTGGTGGAACCCAGGTCCTGCAGCGAGTTCGTTGCGACGTTCGAGAACGACGTGATGCCCGCGGCACCTGGCGTCGGCCTGAATCTCGAGCTTTTCGCCCGCGCCATCGGTCGGCCCACCGACTTCTACGCGTTCTGGACGATCCCTACCGGCACTGCGTACTCGAGCTGGAGGAACGGGCGCGACCCGCTCCGCGCCGACGGCATGCTGCCCGGCTTCGCCCGCGCTTGGGAGATGGTGGTCGACGCCGAGGAGCAGGAGATGACACCGGCCTGGTTCTCTCCGATCGCCGGATCGCAGCAGAGCCCGCGCGAGCCGACCGAGGAGCACCTCTCGCTCTGAGCGCTCTGCAGCCGCGCCACCTCCGGTCGGCTATGGCCGGTGCAGATGGCCGTGCAGCACGGCGTTCGTGAGTTCGTCGACGATGTCCTTGCGCGGCGGCACGCGCTTGCCGTAGAAGGACTCGCCGAACACCGCCATCCCTGCGACCATCGCGAGCGTCGAGCGTGTCGCGAGGTCTTGACGACCAAGCGTTCGACCCTGCCGACGCATCGATTCCGCAGTGCCGATGTCGACGAGCACGGTCAACTCGTGCGTCAACTCCTCGAAGACGCCTGCCTCCGCCAGCTCGCTCCCGCTCTCTGCGTCGGCCGCCCAGAGGAGGACGACGAGTCCGCGGTTCTTTCGGAAGAGGTCGAACAGGTCGCCGAGGTACATCCGGCTCAACGACTCGTCGTCGAGCTCAGCGTTGCTGCCTGCCTGCCATTTCGAATTGAAGTCTTCGACGAATTCGACGAACGGCGTCACCAACGCTTCGCGGAAGAGCGCGACCTTCGAGCCGAAGTAGCGGAACATCAGAGTTTCGGAGACGCCCGCGTGCTCGGCGAGCTCCCGGGTAGTTGTACCTCGGTAGCCCTGGCTCGAGAAGAGCTCGCGCGCGGCCTCCAGGAGTAGTCGGCGCGGCTCGCCCCTCCGGCGGCGCGTCGATCCGCTGCTCGACGCCCGCTCACCGGCGGTCCCCGCTTTCGCGATCGTTTTCCGCTGGGCCGTCGCCACTGCGTCAGCCCTACGACTCCTGGTCCATCGTCGTCCACACCTCGTGGAGCGTGCGCAACGCGCTGGACGCCACGGGCCAACCTGCGTAGTGGGCGACGTGGGTGATCATCGCCTCCAACTTCGCTCGCGGGATCCCCGCGTTGCGAGCCCCGCGGAAGTGGGTGCGTTGCTCGTCGTCACGGCCGAGCGCGACGAGGACGCTGCACGTGATCATCGACCGCTCGGGGATCGTGAGCTCGGTGCCCTGCCAGACGTCGCCGAACAGGTGCTCCTGCGAGTAGCGGCTGAAGTCCTCCGGCCAGGGGACGTCGGGTCCAGTACCTCCGGAGAACAGCTCTCCGATCAGTTGGCGGCCCTTCTCACCCTTGTCGACACCCACGTCGGTCAACGGTCTGCTCTCCTCGGGTCACGGAATTCACAGGCTGCGGATGTCCATCAGTATTCCAGGCAAAGCGGCAAAAGCCAAGTGAGCGCCTGCTTGACAATCGCGGGAGGGCTGGGTCACGATGCAGGTCCCCAGGCCCGCGACGAGGGAGCAGCCCGTGCCCGACTACCGACTGGTCTCTGCCGATTCCCATGTGATCGAGCCCATCGAGATGTGGCAGGAGTACATCGACCCCGCGTTCCGGGAACGGGCACCGCGCATCATCCAGATCGACGACGCCGACTACGTCGAATTCGAAGGGCTTGCGCCGTTCGCTGCCGGCCTCGTGGCGACAGCCGGGCAGGATCCGTCGGAGCGATCGGCCAGCGGAGGCCTCGATCAGGGGATCACGGGCGGCTGGGACCCGAAGGCGCGGCTCATCGACATGGACACCGACGGCGTCGAGATCGAGGTTCTTTATCCGACCGCCTCGTTCGGCCTGTGGAAGTCCCCGGACGTTGCGTACCAGTACGCGTGCATGCGGGCGTACAACCGCTGGATGGTCGACTACGTGTCGGCGGCGCCCGATCGTCTCATCGGCTTGGGAATGGTTTCGCTCGGCGACATCGGCGCGGCGATCGACGAGGTCCGGACTTTCCCCGACAGGGGACTGCGCGGTGTGTGCATCGCCGCCAACCCCAAGAGCGGTGAGCACTACGGGATGCCGAAGTTCGACGCCTTCTGGGAGGTCGCCGGAGAAATCGGTCTCCCAGTCCATCTCCACGTGCTGACCGGGGCGTCGGAAGACGGCGACCTCAACAGCGATCGCGACTTCGTCGCGAGCTACGTCATGTTCCCGCGGCACATCCAGCAGACGATCGCCGATTTGATCACGGAGGGCGTCCTCGAGCGCTTCCCCGGATTGAAGGTCGTGTCGGCCGAGATCGACATCGGTTGGATCGGCACCTACCTCTCTCGCATGGACCACGCCTTCGAGGTGCACGGGCACTGGAGTGGTGCGTGCTCGCAGCTCACGATGCCGCCGAGCGCCTACTTCCATCGTCAGGTGTATGCGACCTTCATGGATGACCCGTCGGGGATCCTGTCGCGCTCCACCATTGGCGTGGAGAACATCATGTGGGGCAACGACTACCCGCACCCCGACGCGTGCTGGCCCCGCTCCCGAGAGACGATCGCGCGCAACTTCGCGGGTGTCTCCGAGGAGGAGACGCGCAAGATCGTCCGGGACAACGCACTCGAGCTGTACGGACTCGCATGACATCAAGCGACGGGCGCGTCGGCGGCGATCGCGGAGAAGTGGGCTTCGTCGGCCTCGGCACGATGGGCAAACCCATGGCGGAGAACCTGGTGCGCGCCGGGCTCGACGTTCTGGTCTTCGATCTGAATCCTGCCCCGGTGGCCGAACTGGTCGCGCTCGGCGCGCGTTCCGCTTCCTTGCGCGAGATCGGTGAGCGCTGCCGACTCGTCGAGGTGGCCGTCTGGGACAGTGCCGGAGTCGAGCAGGTGCTGATCGGCGACTCCCCGCGTGAGGGCATTATCGGCGCCGCGCTCCCGGGGACGATCGTCGCAATCCACAGCACGGTCAGTCTGGCGACGTGTCGGAAGGTGGCCGATGCCGCGCGGGATCGAGGTGTCGGCGTAATCGACGCAGCCATGAGTGGGGGCCAGGTGCGGGCTGCCGACGGCAGTCTCGCAATCATGGTCGGCGGGGAACGCAGCGACTTCGACGCATGCCTCGACGTCTTCGACATCCTGGGCGAGGATGTGTTCCACGTCGGACCGCTTGGCGCGGGGATGACCGCCAAGTTGTGCAACAACCTGATGGTGCTCGCGAACCTCGAAGCGGTGCGCGAGGCGGTCGCGCTCGCCACAGCCGCCGGCATCAGTGCGGAGCGCATGATCGAACTGGGCTCCGCGAGCACTGCCGACAGTTGGGCGTTGCGACACGGCTATGTGCTCTTCGAACAAGCAAAGGGCACCCCTGCGTTCGAGAACTCACAAGGGATGCAGCTCAAAGATCTCGCGCTGGCCGTCCAACTCGCCCGTGAACTCGGGGTGCCCGGCGGCGGCGCGGTCGCGGACTTCTTCCAGCGTCGAGCGAAGGCGGGCCAACCCGGAGTGGTTTCGGGGTGACTGCGTGCCGATCGGCATCCCGGCGGAGAAGTGCTCCATCGCCGCATCAGCATCTCCGCAGGTGAGACCGCAGAACCGTTGGTGTTGCTGAGTGCCCCCGGCAGGACTCGAACCTGCGCACACGGCTCCGGAGGCCGATGCTCTATCCTCTGAGCTACGGGGGCGGGAGTTGCAGATTACTTGGCAGAAAACCCCGGCGACCGGTTCGGTCCCCAACTCCTTGCACAGCTGACCCTGCAGGCATGACTCCACCTCTCTTCCATGGTTCGGAGCCGCCAGAAGTCAGCCTCTTGTGCTGGCGGCGATCACGTCCCAGGTCGCGTCGAGCTCGTCTGCGTGTCCGACGGGGATGGCGACGACATCCGTAGCGCCCCGGGAAAGGAGACCGGTGAGAGCGCTGCCAACTTCGTCCCCGCTGCCGATGATGGCAATGTCGACCGGGTCGGCTGCGCCCTCTCGGTCGAGCATCGCTCTGTAGGACGGTATGGCGCCGTAGCTGCCGATCGCCGCACGGAGCCGTTCGCGAGCGTTCACCGGATCATCCGTCACGCAGACCGGCAGACACACGACGACGCGCGGGTCGGGACGGCCAACCGCGTCGGCGGCCGCTCGGATCGTCGGCGAGACATAGCTTTCGATCGTCGCTGCGCCCGTCATCCAGGTAATCGTTCCCGCGGTTCGTTCACCAGCAAGCTGCAACATTCGCGGCCCGAGAGCTGCAATCAGCACTGACGGTGACGCGGGCACCTCGGCCGCGATCCGTGCCGACAACGGGAAGCTTTCGTTCGGCTCGGCCCGCTTGCCTGCCATCAATGCGTCCAGGGTCGACAGGTAATCCGACAGGTAGCTGACCGATCGGCGACGGGGAAGGCCGTAGACCCCCTCGAGCGTGTCCGCATGCGCGAGGCCGAGTCCGAGGACCAGCCTGCCACCGCAGAGCGCCTGCGCGGTGAGCGCCTGCTCGGCGAGCACGACCGGATGTCTCGTCGGAGCTGGGATGACCGCGGTGCCGACCTCCACATCGCCATCGACATCCCAGGACGCAATGAGCGTCAAGACGTCGAACCCGAGGTGCTGCGTCATCCACACGGACGCGACCCGAGTGGTACGCGCCCGCTCGAAGTCTGCGGCCAGCTGAGTCACCGTGTCGCCGTAGCCACCGGGCCCACCGATCACCACGCCGATACCCATACGGACACCTCCTCACGATTATCTCGTTCGCCGGCCATGCGGCCGCCTGGTCGAGCGTCTTGCTCCAGTCTCACGACGAGAGCCTCGTCCATCAGTGTTCCTCGGGGATGTAGGTGGCGTCGATGAGGACAGCCGGCTTGCCGCTCGGCGCCTTGATCTCACCTCGTGCGGCGGCCAGTCGGCGTCCGCGATGGGCGACCGTCGCGATGCTCTCGACCAGGTGACCGTCGGCGGGAATCGGACGCAGGTAGACGGCGTGAACCTCGAGGGGGCGCAGCGTGGGACCGATGGCAAGTTGCATGGTTCGCTCGCCGATGAGGAACCCTGCGCCGCCGTGCAGTCCGCCGTAGCTGTTCGCGAGCCAGGAATGCGCAGCAGTGCGGGTCCTCACAGCGTCCGCCGCGCGCGTCGCGACCATGCCGAGTGCTTCGGCGTCGGGGCTCGAACCGGCCTCGGCCGGGCCTCGATCGCGCGCCTGCTCCAACAGGACCGCGCCCATCGAGACGCGAGCGACCACGGTGCCGTCGTCGGTCTCGACCTCGCCGGCGCTGAGCGCCCACTGGTCGCCGCGTGCGGTGGTCAGCGCGTTGCACGTGAGCGTCCGGGCGCGCAGCGGTGCAAGCATCTCGAATTGAAGGTGTGAAGTCACGACCGAGAAGCGGTCACCTACCGCTGCGACACAGGCGCTGGTGAGCGACGTGTCCGCGAGGATCCCGAGACTTCCTGCCGGCACCCAGCCATCGTCATCGACCATCCAGTCGGGCACCTCCATCTGCCACCGGCTGCGTCCGGCCGCCAAGGCGACGCACGCCATGCCGGTCGTTCGGGCTGCCGGCATGGAAAGTGCGCGTTCGACGATCGGCGCCAGCGACGGGTCCATGACCGGGGTGTCCATCGAACGGACCGGGTCAGATGCCGATGCGCTGCGCGAGGAGCTCGCGGTGGTAGGTGGCGTCGCCGAAGAGGATCTCGGAGCTCTTGGCCCGCTTGAAGTACAGGTGGGCGTCGTGCTCCCAGGTGAAGCCGATGCCGCCGTGGATCTGGATGTTCTCGGCGGCCGCGTGGAAGTACGCGTCGGAGCAGTAGGCCTTGGCGAGGCTCGCCGCCACCGGCAGCTCGTCGTTGTCCTCCGCCGCGGCCCACGCCGCGTAGTAGGCGGCGGACTTGCCCGACTCGACCTCGAGGAGCATGTCGGCGCACTTGTGCTTGATGGCCTGGAACGAGCCGATCGGACGGCCGAACTGCACGCGCACCTTGGCGTACTCGACCGACATGTCGAGCACCTGCTGGGCGCCACCGACCATCTCGTTGGCGAGGCACGCGGCGGCCTGGTCGAGCGTCTTGGAGAGCGCGGCCCAACCCTTGCCCGGCGTGCCGAGCGGCGTGGCGGCCACACCCGAGAACTCGAGCTTGGCCTGCTTGCGGGTCTGGTCCATGGTGGCGAGCGCGGTGCGGGTGAGGCCCGCGGCGTCGCCGGCGACGGTGAAGAGCGAAATGCCCTCCTCGCCGCTCGTGCCCTCGAGCCGGGCGGCCACGACGATGCAGTCGGCGAGGTGACCGTCGATCACGAACATCTTCGTGCCGTCGAGCGTGTAGCTGTCGCCCGAGCCCCCACCCGAACTCCTGGCCACCATCTCGATGCCCGACGCGTCCCACTTGCCGTTCGGCTCGGTGAACGCGAGGGCGGCGATGGTCTCACCGGCGGCGATGCCCGGGAGCAGCTCGCTCTTCTGGGCGTCGGTGCCCGCGTTGATGATCGCGTCCGCGGCGAGCACCACGGTGGAGAAGTAGGGGGCGCACAGCAGCACCCGGCCCATCTCCTCGAGCACGATCGCGAGCTCCACGAAGGTGTAGCCCTGGCCGCCGAACTCCTCGGGGATGTGCAGGCTCTGCAGGGCCAGCTCGTTGGCCATCTGGGTCCACACCTCGGGGTCGTAGCCCTCGGTGGTGTCCATCAGGCGACGCACCTCGGTGGAGGGCGACTTCGCCTCGAGGAAACGACGCACCATGTCGCGCAGCTGTTCCTGCTCGTCGGAGAAGGCGAAGTTCACGATGTGGCTCCCTGTGTCGCAGCGGCGTCGGCAAGATGACTGAAGCAGATCAGTTATATCATTTAGCGAACTGACGGGCGAGGGCATCGCGGAGTGGACATGCTGTCTCGCCGCCGCCGAGGACCTCGAAACCCTGCGCGCCCTGGCCTGATCAGGCGGAGGGGCCGTCCCAGAAGGAGTCCCACGTCGGGAACCCCGACGGGAGGGCGGGCGTGTCGCCGTGCCAGCTGTCGAACGCCACGGCCTGGGGGTGCTCGTTGACGTCGGCGGCGTACCAGTGGCGTTCGCGACGGCGCTCGAAGAACCACTCGCCGTCGACCCGCCGGTACTGGTCGAAGTAGCAGATGGCCATGAGGATCCAGCGGTCGCCGACCTCGTGCTCGGCGCGGCAGTACGTGGCGCCGGTGGCGCGGTCACGGTCGTTGGGATCGAGATCGATCTGGTGGCCGCAGATCTGGTGCACCGACGCTCGGAACGTGCGCAGGAGCGGCTCGATCTGTGCCCGCAGCGCGTCCCGTCCCCGGGCCTGGCGTCCGACCACGACGTCGGGCACGAACAAGGAGACCCACGCGTCGAGGTCACGACCGTCGACGGCCATGGCGTACCGGATGGGGAGCTGGCCGATGTCGAGGCGGCTCTCGATCTGGTCGAGTCGCACTGCGAGGTCCTCGGTGCTCATCCCGCTCCTTCCTCGGCGCGGCGCAGTGTCGCTCGACGGACCGCCAGGCGCCAGCCTGCGCCGGTGCGCACGACGACGTCGTCGTACACCGCGCTCCCGACCCGGCCGCGGGGCCCGACGCCGAGCCCCTTCGAACGCACGCGTACCGCGCCACCGTCGTCCGCGCTGGACTCGATGACGATGTTGGTCGCGTGGTGGGCGAGCGGGTGCATGGCGGGATCGCTGCGCCAGTGCGTCGTCAGCTCGGCCAGCGAATGCGTCGTCTCCTGGCCGAAGTCGCTCGCGTCGAAGACCACGTCGTCCGTGAAGACCAGGTGGAGGTCGTCCCAGCGGCGATCGTCGATGAGATGGCCGTAGAGGGCGAGCAACTCGTGGATCGCGTAGCGGTCGGCGAGATCGAGGGTCATGGCGGCGGCCCGATCACGCCACGAGCAGACGACCGCCGTCGAGCAGGATCGTCGCGCCAGTGAGGAAGCGGAAGTCGTCGCTGCAGAGTGCGGCGATCGCCGCTGCGATGTCGTCGAACTCGTCACCCATCCGGCCGAGCGGGATCTGGCGGACCACGCGCTCCCACCACTCGGGGTTCGCGTCGCGCATCGCCGCCGCACTCGGGCTCATGCCGGCTGGGCACACGACGTTGACGCGGATGCCGTCGCGGCCCCACTCGTTGGCGGCCACGCGGGTGAGGCCCCGGATCGCCTCCTTGGTGATCACGTACGCGCCGAACCCGCGGTCGCCGGTGATCGAAGTCGAGGAGCCGAAGTTGACGATGCTCCCGCCGCCGCGGGCAACGAGATGGGGATGCGCGGCCTGCATGGCATAGAGCGTCCCGACGGCGCCGCTGCGGAAGGTGCGCTCCAACAGTTCGTCGTCGATGTCGACGACCTTGACGCCCGGCGTCGGCGGCGTCTGTGCGTTGTTCACGAGGATGTCGAGTCCGCCGTACTCCGACACCGTGGCGTCGATGGCGCGGGCGACGTCGCCGCGGCTACCGACATCGCCGGCCACGGCACGGGCGATGCCGCCCGCGTCCCGGATCTCGTCGACGACGGCGTCGAGCTTGTCGGGCGTGCGGCCGGTGATGGTGACCGAGCACCCCCGGGCGGCCAGCACGATGGCGATCGCGCGACCGAGGCCCTGCCCGGCGCCGGTCACGAGCGCGACCTTCCCTGCCAGCGCTTCCATGGTCCCCCTCGGTTTCCTCGGGCTGTTGCCCCGTCAATTCAGGTGGTTTATTATACTGATTCGCGTGGGGCACGCCAGAGTGCCGACCTCTCGAGGGGGAGGGTGATGGTCTCGAGGGGGAGGGTGATGGTCGCTGGGAACCTCGACGCACCGATGATGGCGATGGCCGGCCGGGCCGCAGAACTCATCGTCGAGGCGCGTTGAACGTCGGGATCTACTTCGACCTTCGGAACCCGCCCGGCTCCGGCATCGACACCGCCCGTCTCTACGCTTTCACACTCGAGCTCTGCGAGGAGGCCGAGGCGCTCGGATGCCACTCGATCTGGGTCACCGAGCACCACCTGTTCGACGACGGCTACCTGCCCCAGCCCCTCGCGTTCGCGGCCGCCATCGCCGCGCGCACGCGGCGGGTGCGTATCGGGACGGCCGTGCTCATCGCGCCCCTGCACCACCCGGCCGAGATCGCTGAGCAGGCCACGATCGTCGATCTTGTGAGCGACGGTCGCCTCGACCTCGGGATCGGGGCCGGCTACCGCGTCCCCGAGTTCCAGCTGTTCGGAGCCGACCTCCGGCGTCGCTACGGCGCCACCGACGACTGTGCGCGCGAGCTCCGCAGGCTCTGGGAGGTCCTGACGCCGCGGCCCGTGCAGGCGTCCGTGCCGGTCTGGATGGGCTACCAGGGGCCGAAGGGGGCGCGGCGTGCCGGGCTGCTCGGGGAACGGCTGCTCAGCCCGAATGCCGAGTTGTGGCCGCACTACCGCGACGCGCTCGTGGAAGCGGGCCACGATCCCGTTCAGCGAGGCCATATGGGCGGTGGGATCAACGCCTGGGTGAGCCACGACCCGGACCGTGACTGGCCGGTCGTCGCACCGTACGTCGCCGCGCAGTTCGACTCCTACCGGCGGCACATGGTCGAGGGCACCGACCAGCCGGTGCCGCGGCCCGTCGACCCCGAGAAGCTGCGCATCCGGAGCGAGTCGCGCGGGCCGCTCGACCAGTTCGCGTGCGCCACGCCCGACGAGATCGCTGCGCACATCCGTACGCTTGCCGGGGTCGCCGACCGTGTGCCTGTCGAGACCGTCTGCCTGTGGGCGTCGATCGCGGGCATGCCCGAGGATCTCGTGGCGCGCAACGTGCGGACGATCTGCGCCGACCTCGCGCCGCTCCTGGCTGGAGGTTGAACGGTGCGCTCCGGGGTCGCCGTCGTGGAGGTGGCTCCCGGGTGCCGTGGGTCCGGTCGGTGTCCGAAGAGGTGAGATCTTCAGCTATTCATCGCCTCTTGGCCCGTCATGGGCGACGCCATGCTTGCCGCCGAGCAGGGAAAGGACGACAGCAAGGCCGGTGTCGTGAGGGTTGGGCGCGACGTATGGGTGCACCCGAATGACCTGCGCGCCGTGCGGCAGGTCTTCGGGCTGGTCGTCCACGAACACCGCGGTCGTGGTGCCGTTGCCGTACTCCGGCGGGAGGTAACGCCCGTTGTCGTCGCGCGCGTCCTTGGCGTGGAACGCGTCGAACAGGTCGGCGATGCCGTGCTCGTCGGCGCGACGACGCGCATACTCGGCGCCGCCCGCGCTCCAGCACAGGACTGCCGCGGCATCCCGGCGCACGCAGGCCAGGAGCTCCGGGGCGCCCGGTCGCAGCGAGTTGCCGGTCAATGCGTCGATCAGCGTGCCGTCGACGTCGAACCACCAGACGGTGCGTTCGGACGGGACCGTCACCATGGGCGACTCTTCGTGAGGCCGACGACACCGGAGGCGGTTCGCCGGGCGTCTGGGCGGCACCGGATACCCTTGGCGGAGCCGACCGGAAGGCGCGCACAGCCCCGATGCGACCTACGACCTCGAAGCGGGCGGAGCGGGTTCCGGTCGTCCGCAACCAGGGCGCCAAACTCGCCGAGGTCGTCGCCGATCGGATCGTCGCCGACATCGCGCGCCTCGGCCGCCCCGAGGGCGAGGTGCTCGGCTCGGAGCCGGAACTCCTCGATCGCTATGGCGTCAGTCGTGCGGTGTTCCGCGAGGCCGTCCGTCTCCTCGAACACCTGCAGGTGGTGCAGATGCGTCGCGGTCCGGGCGGCGGACTCTTGGTGACCGCGCCGACCCTCGAGGCCGTCGTCGACCCGGTGGCGATCTACCTGTTCTCCGCGAACACGGAGGTCGCGCACGTCGCCGAGGTCCGCATCGCGCTCGAGGAGAGCGTCGCGGAGCTCGCGACCGCCCGGCTCACCGCGCGTGACGTGCGGGCGCTGCAGGACCTGGCCGATCGCGAGCGGGCCGGCACCACCGACGACCATCGCGAGCTTCACTCGATGCTCGCGTCCATCACCCGGAACCCGGCGATCGAGCTGTTCGTCGCGCTGCTCAACCGACTGACGTTCCTGTCGTTCCCCGACGTCACGCGGATCCGCCGCGGGACGATCGCGGCCACGCACGAGGCCCACCTCGCGATCATCGAAGCCGTGCTCGCCCGGGATGCGGAGCGCACCCGTCGTCGCATGCGCGCCCATCTGCAGGCCGAGGCCGACTACCTGCGCCGGCGCCGGGGTTCCACGAAGTTGCTCGACGTCGACGTGCTGCGGGCGCTCGGCGACGACAGCAAGCTTGCCGAGTACGTCGCCCGCGAGATCCTCGTCGCCGTGGCCGGACGCGGTTGGCCCGTCGGTGAGCTCCTCGGCTCCGAGGCCGAGTTGATGGAGAGGTACGACGTCAGTCGCGCCGTGCTCCGCGAGGCGGTGCGGGTGCTCGAGTACCACCAGGTCGCCGGGATGCGGCGCGGCCCGGGCGGAGGGCTGTTCGTCACCCGTCCGGGCGTCGGATCGGTCACGAGCGCGCTGGCGCTGATGCTCGAGTGGCGAGGTATCGACGGCGCGCACCTGCTCGAGGTCCGCACCGCGATCGAGGTCGCGATCGTCGGGCTCGCCGTGCAGCACCTCAGCGCCGAGAGCGCGGGCGCCCTCCGTGCCGCGGTCGACGCGGAGATGGAGGCAGCCGACGAGGCGATCGCCGTGGTGGGTCACGACGTCCATGCACAACTCGCCGGCATGATCGGCAATCCCGTGTTCGAGTTGTTGTCGCTCGCGACGATCCGGCTCACGCAGACGCACCAGCGCCCGGCGTCCGGCGAAGGTCCGCTCCGTCGCGGCGACGTCCACCGCGCGCACTCGGCGATCGTGGACGCGATCTGCGGCGACGACGCCGAGCTCGCGGCGCGGCGGATGCGTCGCCATCTCGGGGCCATGCGCGCCTGGGTGCAGTGACCGACTAGCTGCGACGCTTCTCGGCCGACAACTCGTTGTGCCGCGCGTACATCGCGGCGGTCTGCCGCTGCAGGTCGACGGGCGTCGGCGGCATCGGCGGCAGCCCTGCGCTCCGCGACGGCAGTGAGACCGTCGCGGTGGCATAGGCGGTCTCGAGGTCGCGCTGGTTCACCATGCTGAGGCGGAGGTCGACGAGGTGGCGGCCGTCCTCCTCGCGCTTCCCGGTGACCTCACCGGAGAGGAACTGCGTGTCGCCCTGGTAGTTGAACTTCCGGATCGAGTCGGCGAGCTTCTCGATGAAGGCGTCGTCGCCGGCCCAGTCGGACACGTGGTGGTAGAACCAGCACTGGCGCAGCACTCCGTAGTCGTACGACATCGGGTTGCCGATCGCCTTCGCCCAGTCGGAGTCCCAGTGCACGCGCTGGGCGACGTCCCACACGCCCATCTCGTTGCGGATGTAGAACGGCGCGATCCGCTTGCGGTTCTTGTACCCGACGCGCGACGAACGCAGTCCGTACGGGACGAAGCCGTAGCCGCCGGCGTGGAACGCGATGATCTCCGTGACCGTGAGCGGGCCCTTCACCATCGGCGGGAGCTGGTCGCCGACGTTCACGTCTTCCCAGTAGCGCTTCTCCGCGCCGCGCGGCGCCTCCGACTCGTAGATCGCGTCGATGCGCTCGTAGTCCTCGTCGGTGTAGCGCGCCGGCTCGATCGCCGCGTACTTGCCTTTCTCCCGCGCGGTCTTGCGCTCGGTGAGGATCCGCAGGATCCGGTACACGCCCACGACCTCACCGTGCTGGTTGAGCGCGACGTCGCGCCGCACCTGCACCGCCGAACGTCCGGCGAACTCCGACTTCTTCACCTCGAGCGACTCCTCGCCCGCGTAGGAGTAGATGCGGTCGCCGGGGCGAATCGGTCGGTACCAGTCCCACGTGCCGCCGGAGACGAAGACGTGGATCCCTCGGAACATGCTCTTGGTCTGCGCCTTGATCTCCGCGGGGATGGGATCGCCGAGCATGGGCGTCTTCACGTGGCCGGCCATGGTGCCGTGGCCGATCTGCGTCCCCCAGCGCGTCGCGGGGCCGTAGTCCTCCTCGGTGTAGAGGGGGTTGTCGTCACCGACCCCGAGCGCCCAGTTGCGGATCGCGTCGGGAGTGGCGACGGAGTACAGCTCGCGCTGCCGGCTCGCCGTGTCGAGCCCCAGCAGGAGCTTGGCCCGCTCCAGGTCTTCGTCGGTGAGCTGGTAGTCGATCGCCTTGGCGAACTCCTCCTCCAGCTCGGCGGACACCTGCAGCGACTTCGCCGTCTCGTTGGCCGTCATGAGAAAAGAGTGTACTTCATTCGCCGCCGGCCGTCGCCCGGAGCGCAGCCACCGCGGCCGCACGCGCGTCGTCGGCGAGCTGGTAGTTCACGTACAACGACACCCGGTCGTAGCGGCTCCCCCAGCGCTCGGCCACGCCCGCACCGACCGAAGCGGGATCGCCGACGACGGCGACGAGCTCCAACAGCTCGTCGTCGATCAGGTCGGCCATCTCCGCCCACTTCCCCTCACGCGACATGCGGGTGAGCTGCGGCTGCAGGTCGCCGCGGTCGTGGAGCTCGAGCACGTTGCGGTACGCGGGCGTGGATGCGTAGAACGCGATCTGCTGCTTCGTCCCGCGGATCGCGGCTTCCAGTTCCGCGTCGTCGCGTCCGATGGCGACGAAGGCCATGCCGTTGACGGAGAAGTCGTCGAGGTCGGTGTGACCGCCGGCGGCGCGACCGTGTGCGAGCGCGGGGACCGTCACCTCGTCGAGGTAGCGGGCCGTGGTGAACGGGTGCACGAAGATGCCGTCGCACACCTCGCCCGCGACCTCGGTCATGCGTTCGCCGACCGCGGCGAGGTGCACCGGGGGCGGGCCGAACTCGTGGGGCGCGGGGGAGAAGAACGGCGTCATCAGTGTGTGCGTGTAGAAGTCGCCCTGGAAGTCGAGCGCGGCGCCGTCCTGCCAGCAAGCCCAGATCGCGCGCAGCGCCATGACGAACTCGCGCATGCGCGCCGCGGGATGCGACCACGTCATCGAGAACCGGCGCTCGATGTGCGGCTTCACCTGGGAGCCGAGACCGAGGACGAAGCGCCCGCCCGAGTAGTTCGCCATGTCGTAGGCGGTGTGGGCGAGCGTGAGGGGCGTGCGGCCGAACGCAATCGCGATCGACGTCCCCAGCGTCACGCGCTCCGTGACCTCGGCCGCCAGCAGCAGTTGGAGGAACGGGTCGTGCTTCGTCTCGCCGGTCCAGATGCCGTCGTAGCCCTCGGCTTCGTACCGGGCCGCGAGCGCCTTGGTGGCCTCGGGCTCGTGGGGGATGCTGGCGTCGACCCTCATTGGGACCCTCCGGGACAGGACAACGAATGCGTCATATGATTATGCTGTATTGAAGCTGCAAGTGCACGAGGAACCGAACCTGGGGGACGTTGGCGTGAACGATGTGCGTAACTCGGATGGCGAGCTCGACGACTTCCGCCGGCGGGTCCGGGCGTTCCTCGAGGAGCACGCCGACCCGATCGGGGTCGAGCGCCACGAGGACGAGGCCGCGGTGGTGGCGCGGGCCAAGGCGTTCCAGGGCGCGCTCGCCGCGGCAGGCCTCGCCGCGCTGACCTACCCGGCCGAGTTCGGTGGCGGCGGTTTGGACGCCGACCACCAGCGCGTGTTCGACGACGAGTCGGCGGGGTTCGACCTCCCGTCGCGTCAGTTCATGATCGGCCTCGGGATGTGCGCCCCCACGCTGCTCGAGTTCGGCACCGACGACCAGCGCCGTCGCTGCCTGCCGGGGCTCCTCAACGGCGAAGCGGTGTGGTGCCAGCTGTTCTCCGAGCCCGGGGCCGGCTCCGACGTCGCGAGCCTGCAGACGAAGGCGGTCCGCGACGGCGACGAGTGGGTCGTGAACGGCCAGAAGGTGTGGACCTCCGGCGCCCACTTCTGTGACTACGGACTCCTGCTGGCCCGCACCAACGTCGATGTGCCCAAGCACCGCGGCATCACGATGTTCATCGTCGACATGAAAGCGGCGGGCGTGAGCACGCTCCCGCTCCGCCAGATCAACGGTGAGGCGCACTTCAACGAGGTGTTCCTCGACGACGTGCGGCTGCCGGCCGATGCAGTGGTCGGCGACGTCGACGACGGCTGGCGGGTGTCGGTCGCCATGCTGGCCAACGAGCGCGTCGCGATCGGTGCGGGCGGGAGCTCGCAGCGGCTCGGCGGCGATTCGTTCGTCACGTTGCTCGACCTCGCCCGGCGCAAGGGCAGCACCGACGACCCGATCGTGCGCCAGGAGCTCGCCGACCTCTACACCCGCGAGCGGATCCTCACGCTCCTCGGCGGTCGGATCCGCGCCGCGCTCGTCGCGGGACGCGCGCCGGGGCCCGAGGGATCCGTGGCCAAGCTCGCGACTGCGATCCTGGGCAAGCGCGGCGCCGACGTCGTGGTGGCGATCGCCGGCCCCGGTGGCGTTGCGTGGGATGCCGACGACCCGTCCGGTGGGGAGCAGGCGGCGACGCTGTTGTTCGTCCCGATGCTCGGCATCGCGGGCGGCACGAGCGAGATCCAGCGCAACATCATCGGCGAGCGGGTGCTGGGGCTGCCGAAGGAGCCCAGCTTCGACCGCGACGTCGCCTTCCGCGACCTGCGCGTCGGGACCCAGCGCACGGCGTAGCCGCGGACGTCCGGGCGACGCGCGACAGTCGCGGGGTGGACACCGAGCGGCGCAGCTGGGTCGAGGAGGTCACCGGGGCAGAGGTGGTGTCGTGGTCGCGCCCGGCGTCGGGCGGTTCGCGCAGCACGTACCTCGTCGATGTCGCGGGGGCCGCGCCGCCCTCGCGTCTCGTGCTGCGAGTGGACGACGACGGCTCGTTCACCGGGACGGAGATCACCCTGGCGCGCGAAGCGACGGCGTACCGGGCGTTGGAACCGACCGCGGTGCCGGTCCCGCACGTGGTGGCGGTCGCGCCCGACGGACTCGCAGTGCTGATGGAACGTCTGGAGGGAACCGACGACCTCTCGCGGCTCGACGACGCGGAGCGCCGATCCGCGCTCGACCACTTCGTCGACATCATCGTGGAGCTGCACGCCATCGACGTCGCGTCGCTCGACCTCCCCGGGTTCGAGCGGCCGGCGACCCCCGAGGACCACGCCTGTCTCGACCTCGCGGGTGGGCCCGACTCGCGGCAGCGGTGGAGGACCTCGACCCGCTCCTCGTCTACGCCGGCACGTACCTGCACGCGCACGCGCCGCAGCTGGTCGGGCGCACTGCGTTCGTGCAAGGCGACACCGGCCCCGGCAACTTCCTCGTGCGCGAGGGACGGGTGACCGGCCTCGTCGACATGGAGTTCGCGCACCTCGGCGATCCGGTGGACGACCTCGCCTGGATCGTCATGCGGCTGGGTGAGGATCCCGCCATTGCCGCCCTCCTCGATCGCTACGAGCGTCGCAGCGGCATCGCCGTCGATCCCGCGCGTCTCGCGTACTACGGCGTCGCGGTGCAGTACCGCTGCGCGGTGACGACCTCGCTCGCGGTGCAACGCGGCGGCGGCGCGCGGGTGGGCGCCGTATCTCCTCGCGACTCAGCGATTTCTGCGCGGTCTGGCCGACGCGCTCGTCGTGCTCACCGGCGTCGAGGCGCCGACGGTCGAGATACCCGCCGACCGCGACACGCCGCGTTCCGCGTTCTACGACGACCTCCGCGCCACTCTCCGGCGTGCGGTCCGGGCGATCGACGATCCCCCGGTTCGTGACGACACCCGCAACGCGCAGATCCTGGTCGCGTACCTCCGGGACCACGACCGCTTCGGCGCCGACATCGAGGCACTCGACCGCGTCGACCTCGCCACGTCCCTCGGGCTCACCGGCGGTGACGCCGAGCTCGCGGCGGTCGCGGCGCGTGCGGGGGCCGCGGGCGACCCGGCGGTCCTTGCCTACCTGCTGCGGCGGAGGGCGCGACGCGCCACACTCTGGCGTTCCGTCCTCGACCGCGCCCGATGAGAGGGGTCCGCCGTGCGCCTGGAGCCTGATGCCGACGGCCTGATACGCCCGTCCCACCGACCGGGGATGCCGGGCGACGGGCCGGATTCCGTCGCGACGGTGCTCGACGTGGGTCTCCGCACGCCCGACGAGGAAGCGTTGGTCGGGCGGCAAGGGTCACTCACCTACGCGGCGCTCGACGCCGCGGCCGACCGCGCCGCGGGCGCGCTCCAGGCGTGGGGCGTCGGCCCGGGCGACCGGGTCGCGGCATCCATGGGCAATCACCTCGAGCTCGTGATGGCGTGCCTCGGCGTCGCCCGCCTCGGCGCCATCTGGGTGGGCGTGAACAAGGCGCTGGCGCCGCCCGAGATCGCGTACCTCCTGGACGACTGCGCCGTGTCACTGTTCGTCGGCGACGACACCGCGGTCGGCACCGTGAACGGGTTGCGCCGCGACCTGCCCACGCTGCGGACGGTCGTCGCCGCCGAGCCGGGCGATCCCGCGTCGGAGTGGGCGGCGGCGCTGGCAGATGCGTCCTCACCGGTACGGCCGGGGGTCGACCCGTTCGCGCCCGCCGCGATCGCGTACACGAGCGGCACGACCGGCCGTCCGAAAGGCGTGGTGCACAGCCAGCACAACATGTTGCTCCCCGGCGCGGTGGCCGCGATCCGCGACCCCGACCCGGAGGCGCGCATCGGCGTGTGCCTGCCGCTCACGATCCTCAATCTCGTCGTCCTCGGGCCGCTCGTCGCCTTCCAGCAGGGCCGGCCGTGCGTCCTGATGGACCGGGTCGACGCGGTGGGCATCGCGTCGTGGATCCGGGACGCGCCGCGTGACGACGTTCTCCGCGGTGCCCACGATGATCCACGACCTGCTCACCCACCCCGACGTGCGTCAGGAAGATCTCGCGACCCTCCGGCGGCCCGGCGTCGGCGGCGCGGCCGTCCCCGGGAGCTTCCCGGCGCTCTACCGTGCACGCTTCGGCGTGCGGATGACGACGGGGTACGGCCTCACCGAGGCGCCGACCGCGGTCACGCTGGAGGACCCGAACCTTCCCGAGGTCCCCGGCAGCGCGGGCCGGGCGCTGCCGCACGTGCGGGTCACGATCCGCGACCCCCAGGACCGCGAGCTAGCCGGAGAAATCGGCGAGATCTGCGTCGAGCCTGCGACCACGGGCCCCTTCGCGGGCACCTACACGCCGATGCTCGGCTACTGGCGTCGCGGCGACGCGACCGCGGACGCGTTGCGCGGCGGCATCCTGCACACCGGCGACCTCGGTCGGCTCTCGCCCGACGGCGACCTATTTGTCACCGACCGCAAGAACGACCTCATCCTGCGCGGTGGCGCGAACGTGTACCCGGCCGAGGTGGAGCGTGTCCTCGGCGACGCGGCCGGTGTCGCGGGCTGCTCGGTGCTCGGCATCCCCGACGAGCGGCTCGGTGAACGCGTGGTCGCGGTCGTCGAGCCGGCCGCGGGTGCTGCCCTCGACGAGTCGACGCTCGTCGAGCACTGCGCGACATCGCTCGCGCGCTACAAGGTGCCCGAACGGATCGTGTTCGTCGACGCGCTGCCGCGCAACGCGATGGGCAAGGTGGTCAAGCGCGAGATCCGCGCGCTGGTCGACGACCTCTGACCGTGGCGGGCGCTACTGCGCCTGCCACTGCGGGTCGCGCCGATCCGCGAACGCCCGCTGTCCCTCTTCGAGGTCGGCGGTGCCGGCGAGGGTGCGGCTGAGCAGCATCTCGGTGCGCAGGCCCTGGGTCAGGGTCTGGTCCCAGCCGGTGTACGCGGCCTCCTTGGCGCGCCGGACGCCGAGCGGCGTGCGCGAAAGGATGCGGTCGGCCAGCGCGAAGGTCGCGTCGAGTGCGCTGCCGGCCGGCACGACCTGGTTCACCAGGCCGATTCTCTCCGCGCGTTCCGCGTCGATCGGGTCGCCGGTGAACAGCATCTCCAACGCGACCCCGAACGGGACAAAGCGCGGCAGCCGTTGCGTGGCGCCCGCGCCCTGCATGAGGCCCCACCTGACCTCCGGTGAACCGAAGCGCGCGGTCTCGTCGGCGACGCGCAGGTCGGCGCACAGCGCGAGCTCGAGGCCGCCCCCGAGGACGTTTCCCTGGACGGCCGCGAGGATCGGCTTCCAGCACTGGTACTCGCGCGTTATCCCCGCAGGCCAGGTCCGGGGTCCGCTCGTCGGCGATGCCGCGGCGAGGTCCACGCCGGCGCAGAAGTCGGGGCCGTTCCCTGCGACGACGGCGAGCCAGAGGTCGCGATCGGCCGCGAACCGTTCGAACGCGTCGCGCAGGAGCGTGTCCACCTCGGGCGTGAGCGTGTTGCGCTTCTCCGGCCGGTTCAGCGTGACCACGAGGATGTGGTCGTGGGTCCGGGTCTCGACGACGCTCATGGATTCCGCTCCCACGGCTAGGTTTGGACGGGTTGAGTGCACTCTACGGGGGAGCGTGATCGGGTGTCCGGAGCCCAGGGAGAAGCGGGAGCAGCAGCAGCCGGCGCCGCGCACGGCCCCCATCTGCTCATCGAGACCGCGGGCCCGGTGCTGCGCATCACCCTCGACAACCCGCGTCGCAAGAACGCGCTCACGGTCGGAATGATCGACGCGATCGCCGACGCGGTCGAGGCCGCGGGGCGCGACGACACGACGCGGGTCATCGTGCTGGGCGCGACCGGTGACGACTTCTGCACCGGCATCGACCTCGCCGAGGCGAACACGTCGGGCGGCGCCGGCGATCGCGGCGCGCGCGCGAAACCGCGCACCGGTCACCTGCAACGCTCCTTCACGTACGGCGCGCACCGGATGATCCGTGCGCTCGACGCCGTGCAGGTGCCGGTGGTCGCCGGTGTCCGCGGTTGGGCCGCGGGGATCGGGAACATGTTGGCGCTCAGCGCCGACGTCGTGATCGCCACGCCGTCGGCCAAGTTCTGGGTCCCCTTCGTCACTAAGGGCTTCACCCCCGACAGTGGGAACACGTACCTGCTGCCGCGTCTCGTCGGCGTCGCCCGAGCCAAGGAGATGATCCTGCGCGGGAAGCCCGTCGACGGCGAGCGCGCCGCCCGGTGGGGGCTCGTGAGCGACTGCGTCGCCGACGACGAGCTCGGCGCCGTGGTCGAGGCCGTCGTCGAGGAGTTCGCGGATGCCGCGACCGTCTCCGTCGGCCTGGCGAAGACGCTGCTGCACCGGAACCTCGACTGCGACCTCGCCACCGCGCTGCAGAACGAGGGCATCTACGAGGAGCTCGCGGTCCGCAGCGACGACTTCAAGGAAGGCATCCGCTCGTTCGTCGAGAAGCGCGACCCGCGCTACACGGGCTGGTGACCGTGAACCTCTCGAGCGACGACAGCCGGCTCGACGTCCTCGACGCGGACGACGACGACTTCCACGCACCCACCGGCGACCGGTGGTTCCACGAGACGGCGTGGTTCTGGTGGTTCGTCCCCGAGTACCGCCTCGGCGGGTGGCTCTACAACTGGGTCCGGCCGAACATCGGCACCGTGGGTGGCGGGGCGTGGGTGTGGGACGCCTGCACCTTCTCGCACCTCGAGGTTCCCTACTACTCGTGCTACTCGAACCTCCGCCTCGATGCGGAGCGCGATCTCCGCGACTTCACGTACCCCAGTGGCGTGTCGGTGCGCATGCTCGAACCGCTCACGCGCTACGAGTTGCGCTACTCGGACCGCGACCTCGTGGACGTCGATCTCGTCTTCGACGCGGTCATGCCCCCGTGGGTCGGCCGCGTCGACGGCGACCCTCCGACGGCCACGCACTTCGACCAGGTCGGCCGCGTCACCGGCCGCGTGGTCCTGCGCGGCGACGCGTACGACGTCGACTGCCTGGCCATCCGCGACCGCACCTGGACCGTCCGGCCGGAGCGCTGGAAGGACGGCAAGGTCGGCTACTGCAACGCCTGCAACGACGACCTCGCGTTCCTCGCCCTGTCGGCCGAGGACACGCGCGGTGAGTCGGCCGACCGCGTCCACTCGGGCTACTTCGTGAAGGACGGGCGCCGCGCCGCGATCGTCGACGGCACGCGCGCGAGCTCGAGCGCGATCCCGAACACGGGTTCCTGAGGCGCATCACCGTCGAGGCCGAGGACCGCGACGGCCGGCGGTTCACCGCGACCGGCGAATCCCTCAGCCGGATGGCAATGCCGATCCCCGGCGTCCACGGGATCGTCTGGACGAGCCTGATCGACTGGACCGTCGCCGGGCAGCAGGCGTGGGGCGAGGACCAGGACGCCTGGCCCATCCACGGCTGGTCGTCGTTCCGCAGGGAGCGGCTGCGGCCGACGGAAGAGAGAGAAGGGCTGTCATGACCGATCTGAACGTCGAGATCTCCGACCACGTCGCCACCGTCACGCTCGACCGGCCACCGGTGAACGCGATCGGCACCGGCACGCTGCTCGAGATCCGCGACGTGTTCACCGCGCTGTCCGCCGACCGTGAGGTGCGCGCCGCCATCTTCACCGCCGTGGGGACGCGTGCGTTCATGGCCGGCATCGACCTGAAATCGGTGGGGGAGCGCGATCCCAGCGAGCAGGTGCCGCCCGTCTACGTGACCGATCCGCAACGGACCGCCCGCGACGCCATGTGGGCGATCACCGACTGCGCGGTCCCGGTGATCGGCGCGATCAACGGTCCCGCGCTCGGCGCCGGGGTGGCGTTCGCGGCGTGTTGCGACATCCTGCTGGCGTCCGAGAACGCGACCTTCGGCACCACGGAGATCAACGTCGGCCTGCTGGGCGCGAGCTCGCAGCTCTCGCTGCTCGTCGGTCGGTACAAGGCGCGTGAGATGTTCTTCACCGGCGAGCAGGTCAGCGCCTCCGAACTCCACCGGCTGGGCGCGGTGCGCGCCGTGGTGCCGGCCGATCGACTCATGGCCGAGGCGCGCGAGCTCGCCGCGGTGCTCGCAGCCAAGAGTCCCATCGCGCTCCGGCTGGCGAAGGAGTCGATGAACCGGGTCGAGAACCTCCCGCTCAAGGATGCCTACCGGACCGAGCAGGACTACACCCAGCGGCTGATGGGATTCGAGGACTCGGCCGAGGCCCGCAGCGCGTTCCTCGAGAAGCGCGAGCCGGAGTGGCGCTGGCGCTGAGCGCGGCAGGGTCGGCGAGGGGCGCCGACCGGTCGGATAGGTTGATCCGGTCATGGCGCTCGCGGAACCCGCTCCGTTCGACCGACGGCGCCCGAAGCTTGCCCGTGAGGTCGCACGACGGATCGAGCGGGAGATCCTCGACGCGAAGCCGGCCGTCGGCACCGTCATCGGCTCCGAACCTGACCTGATCGCCCGCTACGGCACCAGCCGCGCGGTGTTCCGGGAAGCGGTGCGGCTGGTCGAGCACAGCGGTCTCGCGGCGACCCGGCGCGGCCAGGGCGGCGGCCTGGTGGTCACGGAACCCGACGGCCGTGCCGTCTCCATGGCATTGGCGATCTGGTTCTCGTACGTCGGCGTGACGGTCGGGGAGATCTTCGAGGCGCGCGAACCACTCCAGCGGGCGGCGGCACGCCTCGCGGCCGAGCGGATCGACGACGCCGGTGCCGAGCACCTACGGGCGGAGCTCGACCACCTCGACACGATGGCGGTCCCCGACGAGCACGCGCTCCAGGAGTTCGAGCGCGCCGTGCTCGACGTCGCGGGCAACCCGGTGCTCACACTGCTCACGAGCGGAGTGTTCGAGATCGGCCTCAGCCGGATCCGCGGCACCCGTGGGCGCGTCGAGCCGCCGGTCACCGAGGAGGACTCGCTGCGCCACCTCCGCGCCTACCACCGGCTCGCGGACGCGATCACCGGCGGCGACGCCGACGCCGCCGAGGCCCGGATGCAGACGATCCTGGCCGCGCTGCGCGCCCGGCTGCGCGACCGTCCCATCCAGGCGCGTCGGCAAGGGGTCCGGGTCACCGTGAGCGGCGGGGGCAAGCTCGCGGAGCGGGTGGCGGCCGAGATGCGCGACGACATCGAGCGCGGCGGTTGGAAGGTCGGGTCGGTGCTCGGGTCGGAGACCGACCTGCGCGAGGGCTACGGCGTGAGCCGCTCCACGTTGCGCGAAGCGATCCGCATCCTGGAGCAGCACGACGCGGTGCGCACGAAGACGGGCCCGCACGGCGGTATCGTCGTCGCCGAGCCCGACGGTGACGGCGTGCTGCTGGCGGTGGAGTTCATGCTCGCCTACCAGGGGGCCACGAACGCCGACATCCTCGAGGTGCGTTCGGTGCTCGAGCGCGCGGCGGTGCGGCTGGCCGCGGAGCGCCGCACCGAGGACGACGTGGCGCGGCTGCGCGCCGCCCTCGCGGCGGAGGCGGGCGCGCCGCTCGGCGCCGGCGTCCACCGCGAGGCGCACCGGCTCCTGGCGGAGGTCACCGGAAACCGTCCGCTGGAGCTCTTCGTCGACGTCCTCTCCCGGCTCAACGGGATGCGGTTCCCGACCGGAGCGCAATTCCCCCGGTCCGCAGCGTGCGCAAGGCCCACGCCGACGTGGTCGACGCGGTGATCCGCGGTGACGCCGATCGGGCCGAGCGGGTCATGACGCGGCACCTCGTCGTGATCGGCGCCGCACTGCCGTAACCCGGTTCGTCCAACCCTGCCCCTCGCCCGCCGTAATACAGTGCACTAATATCGCGTTCAACGGGCCGACCGGCCGGCGAGCGAGGGGGACATGTGGCCACGATCAAGTGGGACATGGGCGACCAGACCGCGATGTTCTTCACCGGGGCGCAGGCGTGGTCCGAGCCCGACGTCGCCGCGGCGCGGCTCGGTCCGGAACCGCAACCGACGTACGTCGACATGATCGGGCGCTGCCCGGTCCGCGACGTCACGCCCACGTTCGTGCAACTGGTCACGATGGAGGACATCCTCTACGTGAACAAGCACCCCGACGTCGAGCAGGCGTCGAAGTTCCTCGGCAGCGACCGCCCGGCGATCCCGCTCGGGCTCGACGGCGAGGTCCACCGCAAGTTCCGGCGGCTGCTCGACCCGGTCTTCACCGCGAAGCGCGTCCAGCCGTTGGCCGAACAGGTGCGGACGGTCGCCGACCGCCTGATCGACGACTTCGCCGACGCCGGAGAGGTCGACGCATACCGCGCGTGGTGCGAGCCGCTCCCGTCGACGGTGTTCCTGTCGATCATGGGCCTGCCGATGGAGGACCTCGCCGACTTTCTCCACTTCAAGGACCTCACCCTCAGCGACGAGGGCATCGAGAACATGACGGTCGAGGACCTCGCGAACCGGCGCATGCAGGGTGTGCTCTGGATCCACGACTACTTCAACCGCGATCTCGACGCGCGCGAGCAGGAGGCGTCGTCGCGCGACGACATGATCGGCTGGCTGCAGTCCGCCGAGGTCGAAGGTCACCGGCTCACTCGCGAGGAGCTGCTCGACATCATCGGGCTGCTCATGATCGCCGGCCTCGACACCGTCGCCGCGTCGCTGTCGTGCTTCCTGTCGTACCTGGCGCGTCATCCCGAGCCGCGCGCCCGGATCGTCGCCGATCCGGAGCTCATCCCGTCGGCCATCGAGGAGCTGATGCGCTTCGAGTCCCCCGTCGCCGACGGCTACCGCCTGGTGACCGCCGACATCACGCTGCCGAGCGGCACCGCGGTGCCGGCCGGCACCGTGCTCGGCATCTCGTGGTCCGCCGCGAACGTCGACCCTGCGACGTTCCCCGAGCCGCTGATCGTCGACTTCGAGCGCAAGCCGAACCCGCACATCGGGTTCGCAAGCGGGTACCACCGCTGTCTCGGATCGCACCTTGCGCGCATGGAGATGCGCGTCGCGCTCGAGGCCTGGCACGCTCGCATCCCCGAGTACTCGGTAGCGCCGGGCGCGCGGCTCGTGTACAGCGCGAACCCGCGCGCGCCGCACCACCTCCCGCTCACCTGGGGCGCATGAGGGATCTCGACGCATGAGCAGCACCACTGAATTCCGCGGCGGCTTCTGGCGCATCGGCGCTGCGGACCCCGCGCGGGTCGCGGTCGTCGCCGCCGACGGCACGTCGACGACCTACGGCGAACTGCTCGCGACTTCGCGCGCCATCGCGCGCGGCTTCCACCGGCTCGGGGTCGAACCGGGGGCCGGCGTCGCGATGGTCCTGCCGAACCACCGGAGTTTCTTCGAGGTGCTCTTCGCCGCCATGGAGACCGGTGTCTACGTGACCCCGGTGAACACGCACCTCGCCGCGCCCGAGATCGAGCACGTGCTGTCCGACAGCGAGGCGGCGGTCGTCGTGTGCCATGAGGAGCTGGACGATGTGTGCCGCGCCGCCGTCGAGGCGTGCGACTTTCCCGCCGACCGGCGATTCTCGGTCGGGACGATCGCGGGCTTCCGCCCGTACGCCGAGCTGCAGGTCGAGGGTGACGGGCCCGCGTCGCCCCGACTGCCCGGCGCCCTGATGATGTACACGTCGGGAACGACCGGGAAGCCGAAGGGGGTGCGGCGGCCGGTACCCCAGGGCGATCCCGACGACGCGTACGGCGACGTCGCGGTGGTCACGTGCCAGGGGTTCGGCATCCCCGTCGACGGCGGCACGCACCTCGTGTGCGGCCCGCTCTACCACGCGGGCCCGTTCGTCGGCGCGGTCAACTCGTTGCACGCGGGCAAGACCGTCGTGCTGATGGACCGGTGGACTCCCGAGGCGTTCCTCGAACTCGTCGAGCGCCACCGCATCGACAGCACGCAGATGGTGCCCACGATGTTCCACCGTCTGCTCGCGCTCCCCGACGACGAGCGGGCGCGCCACGACCTCTCGTCGCTGCGCAGCGTGTTCCACACCGGTGCGCCGTGCCCGCGCGAGGTGAAGCAGCAGATCATGGACTGGTGGGGGCCCGTCGTCTACGAGACCTACGGCGGCACCGAGGGCGCGGCGACCATTGCGACGCCGAAGCGGTGGCTGGAGCGGCCCGGAACGGTCGGCAAGGCGATCCACGGTGTCGTCGTGCACATCCTCGACGACGGCGGCAACGAACTGCCCCCCGGCGAGGTGGGCGACATCTGGATCGAGTCGCAGCAGCAGCCGCCCGCCGAGTACTTCAAGGACGCCGAGAAGACGAGCCGCATGCGGCGGGGCCGGATGGTCACGCTCGGCGACATGGGTTACCTCGACGACGACGGCTACCTCTTCCTGCGCGACCGCAGGATCGACATGATCATCTCGGGCGGCGTGAACATCTACCCGGCCGAGGTCGAGGCCGCATTGTCGAGCGCGCCGCAGGTCGCCGACGCCGTGGTGATCGGCGTGCCCGACGACGAGTGGGGCGAGCAGGTGAAGGCGGTCGTCGAGCTGCGACCGGGATGCACCCCCGACGCGGTCACCGAGTCGGAGTTGATCGCGCACTGCGCGACGCGGATCGCGCGCTTCAAGCTGCCGCGCTCCGTCGACTTCGTGGACCGCATCCCGCGCCTGCCGAACGGCAAGGTCGAGAAGCGCCGGGTGCGCGACCCCTACTGGGCGGGGCGCGAGCAGGCGATCTGAGCCGGCGATCTGAACGGGCGACTCGACAGTGACGGTGCGATGACGGCTGGAGGAGTGGTGGGCGACGAGCGCGTCGACGAGGTGCGGGCCTGGATCGGGTCCATGTGGGATCCCGCGCAGTCGCTGGGCGAGTGGTGGGGGCTCCTCGCCGACGCCGGGTTCGCCTTCCCGACCTGGCCGGAGGGGCTCGGGGGCCGGGGCTGGTCACCTGCCGACGGCCGGATGGTGGAGCGTGAGCTCGCCGCCGCCGGCGTCATCGGCGCGCCCTCCGGCGTGGGGCAGACCATGGGGGCACCGACCGTGGTCGCGCACGGCACCGAGGAGCAGCAGGCGCGTTTCGTTCCGCCCCTCGCCGCGGGCGCGGAGTGCTGGTGTCAGCTCTTCAGTGAACCGGGCGCGGGCTCGGACCTCGCGGGCCTGCGCACGCGGGCGGTGCGCGACGGCGACCGGTGGATCGTCGACGGCCAGAAGGTGTGGAACTCCGATGCGCACCGCGCGGATCGCGGACTGCTCCTCGCCCGCACCGACGGCGACGTGCCGAAGCACGGGGGCATCTCCTACTTCGTCGTCGACATGCAACAGCCCGGCGTCGAGGTGCGACCGCTGCGCCAGATGAACGGCGACACCGAGTTCGACGAGGTGTTCCTCACCGATGTCGTGGTGGAGGCCGACCGGATGATCGGTGCACCCGGCGACGGCTGGCGTGTCGCGCAGACGACGCTCGCGTACGAACGCGCCGGCATCGGGTCGCGCACGAGCGCGGTGGCCTTCCCCGCCGGCGCGCGCGCCGGAGTGCTCGACGTGCCGGTGGGAGAGCTGCTCGAGCGAGCGAAGGCGACGTCGCCGCGTGGGCGCATCAGCGGCTACGTGATCTCGCCGAGAGTGATGGCCGATCTCGCGCGCGAACACGGTGTGTCCGACGACCCGCTGGTGCGCCAGCGGCTGGCGGAGTTCCGGGCGATGGCCGACGTCAACCGGTGGACGGGGCAGCGCACGCGCGCCGCGGCGAAGGGTGCGCGCAACGGCGCGGAGGCGAACGTGAGCAAGCTGGCGGTCGCGCGGATGGCGCGCGTCTCGCGCGACCTCGGCCTGTCGATCCTCGGGCCGTACGGCATGCTCGCCGGCGCGGATGCGCCCCACGACGGCGCCGTGCAACACGTCGCGCTGTCGAGCCCGGCGGCGTCGCTCGGTGGCGGGACCGACGAGATCCAGCGCAACATCATCGGCGAGCGGGGGCTCGGGCTCCCGCGGGAGCCGCAGGTCGACCGCGACGTGGCCTTCCGGGAACTGGGCGGCGACGGAGCCTGAAGAGTATCCTGAATTGCCGGTACGAGAGAACGGAGGACCGATGAGCAGCAAACTGTGGGCGAACTCGGGCGACTCGCACGCCACCGGTGAGGTGGAGCGCTGGCAGCAGATCCTCCCGCCCGACCTCGCGGCGCGCATGCCGCGCAGCGTCAAGGACCCTGACGGCGAGTTCGAGACCGTCTTCGTCGACGGCCGGGAGTTCCGCCGCAAGCTGCCGAAGATCCTCACCAAGACCGACGAGCAGGGCCGCACCATCGCCGACCTCGTGAGCGAGCGCGGCGCGGCGACGCTCGAGGGCCGGCTGCGCGATCTCGACCAGGAGGGCATCTGGGGCGAGGTCGTGTACGCGTCGCTCGGTCTCTGGGAGACGCTCGTCACCGACCGCGCCATGATGCGCTCGGTCACCGCCGTCCAGAACGAGTATCTCGCGACCGAGGTCGCGGCGAGGTCGGGTCACCGGCTGGTGCCGGTCGCGTCGGTGCCGATGCTCGACATCGAGGACGCGGTCGCCGAGCTGCGCCACATCGCCGACCTCGGTCTCAAGTGCGTGGGCATCACCACCGGCATCCCGCCCACCCTGCCCGCGATCAACCGCGACGACTGGGAGCCGTTCTGGGCGACGTGTGCCGAGGCGGGCATCGTCATCGGCGTGCACATCGGCACCGACAGCTTCGAGGGCGACGGCCCCGCGCTGTACCGCGGCCCCGGCGGCGCGATCACGAACTACGTCGAGACCACGTACGGCGGCCAGCGGATGGCGACGCAGCTCGTGTCCTGCGGCGCACTCGACCGTCATCCCGACCTCAAGGTGCTGATCTCCGAGGGCGGCGCGACGTGGGTGCCGTTCCTGGGCGACCGTATGAACGAGGCCTACCGTCAGCACGCGACGTTCGTGCGCCCGGTGCTCTCGCGACTCCCGAAGGAGATCCTGTACCGGCAGGTGTACGCATCGTTCCAGCACGACGAGTCGGCGCCGGCCGCGATGTGGGCGATGGGTTACGAGAACATCTTGTGGGGGAGCGACTACCCGCACATCGAGGGCACGTTCGGGCACACGCAGAAGACCTTGCACGAGCTGTTCGACGACGTCGCGCCCGAGGTCAGCCGCCGCATCCGCATCGGCGCGTTCCGGGAGCTCTTCCCGCACGTGCCCGAGCCCCCGGCCGCGCCGCAGTGATCGAGGAACTGGCCGAGCTCGAGCCGTTCCGTCGGGAGGTCCGCGAATGGTGTGCGGCCACCGTGCCGCCCAACTGGCGCGAGGAGCAGCGCGGCGCCGACCACGACCGCTACGCCGAGTTCGGCCGGTGGTGGGGTGCGCAGCTGCGCGCCGCGGGCTGGTTCGCGCCGCACTGGCCGGAGGAGTGGGGCGGCGGCTTCACCATCGCCGAGCAGGTGGTGTTGGCGGAGGAGCTCGCGCGCGGTGACGCGCCGCGCAACGGGCTCTACCAGGTGTCGCTCTACAACGCGGCGCCGGCGATCATCCACCTCGGTTCCGACGAGCAGAAGCAGAAGTGGTTGCCGGGCATGCTCGACGGCCAGGTGTGGTGTCAGGGGTTCTCCGAGCCGAACGCCGGGTCCGACCTCGCCGGGCTGCAGACGCGCGCGGTGCGCGAGGGCGACCACTACGTCGTGACCGGTCAGAAGGTGTGGACCAGCCTCGCCACCGAGGCCGACCGGTGCATCCTCCTCGCCCGTACCGATCCCGACGCGCCGAAGCACAAGGGCATCAGCTACCTGATCCTCGACATGCACGCGCCCGGTGTCGACGTGCGGCCCCTGCGCCAGGCGACGGGCGCCTCGGAGTTCTGCGAGTTGTTCCTCGACGAGGTCGTCGTGCCGGTCGAGGACCGGATCGGGGAGGAGAACGGCGGTTGGAACGTCGCGCAGACCAGCCTCGCGTCCGAGCGGGCCGTGGTGATCCTCGAGCTCTCCGAGCGGCTGCGGCGCAACGGTGTCGAAGCCGTGATCGCGGAGTCGGCGCAGTGGCTGCTCGAGGGTGGTGGCGGCGCCGCCGACGACGTGGCGGTGCGCGAGACCTTCGGCGCGCGCTACGCCGAGGCGCTGGTGGTGCGCCGCCTGATCAACGACATGATCGCCGACATCATCCGCGGTGGCGACGTCGGCGGCACGCCGTCGGTCATCAAGCTCATGTACACCGAGCTGCTCCAGGGCCTGATGCGCGACGCGACCGACCGCCAGGGGCTCGGCGCGCAGGTCGACCGGCCGCTCCTCCTGCCGGCGGGATGGGAGACCGGCAGCTGGATGACCGACTACGTCAACTCGTACGGCTGGACGATCGCCGGCGGGTCGAACGAGATCATGCGCAACGTCATCGGCGAGCGTGTGCTCGGGCTCCCGCGGTAGCGCGCCGGGCGACGGAAGGGGATCACGTGCAGTTGTCGGTCGACGAGCGTGACGAGTTGCGGGTCTCCGCACGGCGGCTGCTCGAGCGCGCGTCGTCGTCGGAGGCCGTGCGGGCCCGCCTCGACGACCCCGCCGGGTTCGACGCCGACCTGTGGGACCAGATGGTGGAGCTCGGCTGGGCGGCCATCCACCTCCCCGAGGAGCATGGAGGCGCCGGTGCCGGGTTCTCGGAACTGGCGATCATCCTGCACGAGTTCGGCCGGCAGATCACGCCGAGCCCGTTCCTGGCCACGACGGTCCTCGGCGCCGGTGCGCTCCTGGCGGCCGACAACGAGGCCCTCCGGGCCGAGCGGCTCCCGCGGTTCGCCGCGGGCGAGGAGCGCGCCACCGTCGCGGTCACCAGCGAGCGCGGGTCGTGCGACGTCTCGCAACTCTCGGTCGGCTGGGACCGCGTGCCGGGTGGCCTGCGGCTGCGCGGCGTCGCGGGCTACGTGCCCGACGCGCACACCGCCGACGTGCTGTTCGTGGCGGCCCGCGACGGGAGCGGCGACGTCGCGCTCGTCGCGGTGGCGCCGACCGCCGCCGGTGTCGACATCGAGCCGATGCAGATGATCGACCGCACGCGCCGGCTCGCGCGTGTCACGTTCTCCGACGTCGTCGTCGGCGAGGAGCAGTTCCTCTGTGAACCGGGGCCGCGCGCCCGGTCCGTCGTCGAGCGGCTGGTGTCACTCGGTGCGATCGCGGTCGCGTGCGACGCGACCGGCGTCGCGGAGCGCGTCATGGAGCGCACCGCCGAGTACGCGAAGGAGCGTGTGCAGTTCGGCAAGCCGATCGGCTCGTTCCAGGCGGTGAAGCACCACTGCGCCAACATGCTCGTCGCGGTGGAGGGCTGCCGGGCCTCGGTGCGTGACGCGGTCGACGCCCTCGACGATCCGGGTACCGACCTCGGCTTCGCCGCCTCCGTCGTGAGTTCCTACGTGGGGCCCGCGGCCTCGGAGGTGTGCGGGCTGAGTGTGCAGGTGCACGGAGGCATCGGCTTCACGTGGGAGCACGACGCCCACCTGTGCCTCAAACGGGCCAAGCTCGACGAAGCCTGGTTCGGGTCGCCGGCGTGGCACCGCCGACGCATCGCCGATGCCGTGTTCCCCGCGCGCGTGGCGCGCTGAGCCGACGAGGACGCGCCGACCGTGAGCCGCGACCAGGACGAGAACATGAAACCGGACCCGAAGAAGAAGCCGACCGTGCGCATGACCGACGACGAGGCGCGAGCCCTGCTCGAGCGGTCGCTGGTGGGCATCCTCACCACATTGCGGCGCGACGGCCGGCCGGTGGCGCTGCCGGTGTGGTTCGTCGCGCTCGACGGCAACATCTACGTGTCGACACGCGGCAAGAAGGTCACGCGCGCCCGGAACGATCCTCGAGCGTCGTTCCTCGTGGAGACGGGCGACCGGTGGGCGGAGCTGCAGGCGGTGCACCTCGACTGCCGGGCCACGGTGATCGAACCTTCCCCCGAATTCGCGTCGCGCATCCGCGAAGCGCTCGACGAGAAGTACCGCGGCTACCGCACATCGCAGTCGGCGATGCCCACCGCCACCAAGGAGCACTACCGGCAGGCGGCCGGCGCGATCATCGAGCTCGTCCCCGAGAAGATGCTCACCTGGGACAACCGCAAGCTCGGGATCTCCTGAGCGGTCAGCTCCGGCTCGGATCGGTCGCGAGCGCGGCGTCGGCGAAGTCCACGCCCGGCGGCGGGAAGAACGTCGCGATCGGCCGGGCTCCCGTCGCAGCCTCCATCTCGCGGATGCGGTCGCGACACGCGGCGGCGTCGCCCCAGACGACGAGGTCGTCGAGCAGCGATGACGGGAGCGCGTCGTGGGCACCGCGCCGATCGCCTGCGGCCCAGGCTCGCCACATCGCCTCGAGCGCCTCGCCGCGGCCGAGACGGCGCTGCTGCTCCGCGTACGCCGGCGCCTGCAGGTAATCGGCGACGACGGGTCGCATGCGCTGTTCCATCTCGCCCCGGTCGGCGGTCGGGCACACGGCGACGACGAACGACACGCGCGAGCGATCTTCGGGGAGCGGGTCGACGAGGTCGAGGTCGTCGGGCGTCACCCAGTTGAGCACGACCCCGTCGGCTTCCTGCGCGGCGAGTGCCAGCGCGCGCGGGCCGCAGGCGGCGACGAGCAACTTCGGCGCAGGCGACGGCGGCGTCGACAGCGTGAAGCCGTCGGTGTCGATCGTGGGGAAGTCGCCGCGCACCCGCTCACCGGTCAGCGCGGCGCGCACGAAGCGGAGCGTGTCGCGCAGGTGCGCGAACGGCTGGCGGTACGGGATGCCGGCCCAGCGCTCCACCAGGAGCGGAGAGGCGACACCGAGCACTACGTTCGCGCGGCCCGGAGCCACCGCGGCGAGCGTCGCCGCAGTGAGCGCGAGCGTGGTGGACGCGCGCGTGAACACGTTGAGCAGCACGCCGATCTGCGCCGCTCGCGTGCCCACCGCCGCGAGCGTGGCCACGGTCACTGCGTCGACCCGGTTGACCTCGCCGGTCCACACGGCGTCGTAGCCGGCCGCCTCGAGTTCGCCCGCGAGCGTGGAAAAACCGGGGATCGCCGTGGTGTCGTCGGGCATGTGAACGGCCGGCATGGTCGCCTCCAAGCTTCGAATGGCCGCGTTCGGCCGCAGGATCAGGCGACGGTCGTCGTGTCGCGCAATCGGGCGATGTCGCGCGGGTCGTACCCGAGCTCGGCCAGGATCTCGTCGGTGTGTTCCCCCGGTGCGGGCGCGGGCCGGTCGAGCGCGGGATCGGTGCGGCTGAAGCGGGGCGCGGGCGCGGGTTGGGTCACGCCGCCGTGGTCGACGAACGTCGATCGCGTCGCGTTGTGCGGGTGCGTCGGCGCCTCCCGCAGCGTGAGCACCGGTGCCACGCACGCGTCGGTGCCCGCGAACACGTCGGCCCACTCGTCGCGGGTGCGGGTGCGGAAGACGGCCGCGAACCGTTCCTTCAGCTCCGGCCAGTTCGCCTCGTCACGCCGGTCGGGCACCGCCGACTCCTCGAGCCCCAACCCGCGCAGCAACTCGAGGTAGAAGGAACGCTCGAGCGCGCCGACCGCGACGAAGCGGTCGTCGGCGCAGCGGTACACCTCGTAGAAGGGGGCACCGGTGTCGGCGAAGTTCACGCCGGCCTCGTCGCGCCAGCGCCCCTGCGCCATGAGCCCGTGCAGCATGGTCGTCAGCACCGAGGAGCCGTCGACCATTGCGGCGTCGATCACCTGCCCCTGCCCCGAACGGGCGGTCTCCCAGAGCGCCGCGACCACACCGAGGGCGAGGAACGCGCCGCCCCCGCCGAAGTCGCCCAGCAGGTTCACGGGGGGCACCGGTCGCTCGCCGTGCCGGGCCGCGACGGACAGCGCACCGGACAACGCGACGTAGTCGATGTCGTGGCCCGCGGTGGCCGACAACGGGCCCTGCTGGCCCCAGCCGGTCATCCGGCCGTAGACCAGGCGGGGGTTCCGGGCGAGGCACTCCTCCGGGCCGAGTCCCAGGCGCTCCATCACGCCGGGGCGGTTGCCCTCGAGGAGCGCGTCGGCGCGGTCGAGCAGTGCGAGCACGACGCCGCGGCCCTCGGGTTGCTTGAGGTCGACGACGATCGACCGGCGGCCCCGGTGCATCACGTACGAACGGGGATCGGCGACGTCGGGCGCCGGCCGGTCGATGCGGATCACGTCGGCCCCGAGGTCGGCGAGCAGCATCCCGGCGAACGGCACCGGACCGAGGGCGGCGAACTCGACCACCCGTGCACCCTGCAGGGGACCCACGGGGCAGACCCTAGCTGACTCACCAGAATCAGTTGTATGATTGTGCTCATCTGTCCGGGCCGATGTCCGAGGAGCGCGCCATGGGTCATCTCGACTACGGGATCTTCGACTGCGACACCCACTGCTACGAGCCCCGCGACGCGTTCACGCGTTTCCTGCCGGAGGAGTACCGGGATCGCACCGTGGCGCCGGTCCGGCTGCCCAACGGCCAGGAGGCGATCCTCGCCGGGGCGCGGATCGGCAAGTTCAACAGCGAGCAGGGCCTCGGGTGGGAGATGGCGTACCGTCCCGGCTCGCTCAAGGAGATGCTCAAGCAGATGGCGTCGGGCAACCCCGACGAGACGTATCAACCCGAGCCCATCCGCCCCGAGTACCTCGAGCGGGAGCCGCGCCTCGAGCTCCTCGCCGAGCAGGGTGTCGACCGCTGCGTGCTCTTCCCCGCAGGGATGGCACTCGCCGCCGAGCACTACGTCGCCGACACCGACGCGCTCTACGTGAACCTGCAGTCGTTCAACCGGTGGTTCGACGAGACCTGGGGCTTCAACCACCAGGACAAGATCTACGCGACCGCGCTCCTCTCGTTGCGCGATCTCGACCGCGCGATTGCGCTGACCGACGAGATCCTCGAGGCCGGCGCGAAGGTCGTGCTCCTGCCGACCGGTCCCGCGTACGGACGCACGCCGTCGCACCCCTACTTCGACGCGGTGTGGTCGCGACTCAACGAGGCCGGTGTGACGGTGGCGCTCCACATCATGCCGTACTGGTACTTCGACGCGATCTCGCCGGACTGGGGCTTCGACCCCGATCCCGCGTCGTGGCACATGTCGGCGTGGCAGTGGATGAACGTGTACGGCGAACGACCGATCATCGACACGCTGTCCGCCTACATGTTCGACAACCTGTTCGGGCGGTTCCCGAACCTCCGCGTGCTCGTGGCCGAGCACGGCGCGAGCTGGGTGCCGCACATGCTCACCCACATGGACAAGAGCCGGGGCATGGGCCGCAACGGGCCGTGGGTCGGTGGCCCGCTCGCCGACCGGCCGTCGAGGATCTTCAGGGAATTCGTCCGCGTCGCGCCGTATCCGGAGGACGACATCCCCGAGATCGTCCGCCAGCTCGACGGTGACGACTCCTGCCTCGTCATGGGTTCCGACTTCCCGCACGCCGAGGGCCTCGCCGACCCGGTCGAGTTCGAGAAGCTGCTCGACCCGCTCCCGGACGACCAGAAGCGGCGGATCATGTGCGGGAACGCGGCAACACTCTTCGATCGCTGACGCGACGTCACCGACGGACAACAAGGGGGAACCAGTGGGTGAGTTCGACTACATCGTGGTCGGCGCGGGTTCGGCCGGCTGCGTGCTGGCCGATCGCCTGTCGCGTGACGGGCGCACGCGCGTCCTGCTGCTCGAAGCGGGTGGCCGCGACAAGAACCCGATGATCAAGGTGCCGAAGGGATTCGGCAAGCTCCTCGCCGACCCGAACTTCGTCTGGTACTTCCCCACGGAGCCGTTCGGTCCCTCCGGCAAGGTGGAACACTGGGTGCGCGGCAAGACGCTCGGTGGATCGAGCTCGGTGAACGGCATGGTCTACAACCGGGGCAGCCGCGCCGACTGGGACTCCATCGTGGAGCTCGGCAACCCGGGCTGGGGCTTCGACGACATCCTCCCGATCTACCGGAGGATCGAGGACAACCAGCTCGGCGCCTCCGACATGCGCGGGGCGGGCGGGCCGCTGCACATCTCCACCCGCCAGGACCCGAACGCGCTGTGCGACGAGATGATCGAGTCCGCCGGCGAACTCGGCCTGCGCGCCATCGACGACCTCAACGCGTCCGACGACGAGCGCATCGGCTACACGATGGCCACCATCAAGGGCGGCCGCCGCGTGAGTGCCGCCGACGCCTTCCTGCACCCGGCCGAGTCGCGGGCGAACCTCACCGTGGTGGTCGGCGCCGCCGCCGAGCGGATCCTCTTCGACGGCGACCGCGCGTGCGGCGTCGCCGCGCGCCAGGGCGACCAGGTGGTCGAGTACCGAGCGGCGAAGGAGGTCATCCTGTCGCTCGGCAGTCTGCAGACCCCGAAGCTGCTCCAGCTGTCGGGGATCGGCCCGTCCGACGTGCTGCGCGCCGCGGGCGTCGACACGCGCGTCGACCAGCCGATGGTGGGTGCGCGCATGCGGGAGCACCGGTGCTTCGTGGTGCAGTACCGACTCAACGAGAACCTGGGCTACAACAAGCTGCTCTCCTCGAAGACGAGGCAGACGGTCACCGGCGCGCGCTATCTCGTCACCAGGCACGGCCCGCTCGCCGCGCCGGCGTACGACGTGATCGGCTTCCTCAAGAGCTCACCGGAGAACGAGCGCCCCGACGGCCAGATCCTCATGGGACCGTTTTCGGCGGCGCCGTACGAGGCCGGCAGCGAGATCGGGCTCGAGCGTCAACCGGGCGTGCAGTGCATCGCCTTCATCATGCGCCCCGACAGCGAGGGCCGCGTGGGGATCACGTCATCCGACGCGAACGCGCCGCTCGCCGTGGAGGCCAACTACTACACGACGCCCCACGACCGGCGCGTCGGCGTCGACACCTTCCGGCGCATGCGCGAGATCTTCGCGACCGGGCCGATTTCGAAGCGCATCGTGCACGAGACCGTGCCCGGTCCCGCGGTGCAGGAGGACCAGGAGATCATCGACGCCGCGCTCGAGGACGGCTACTGCGGCTACCACGCGATCAGCACGTGCGCGATGGGACCGAGCGAGTCCGACGTCGTCGACGCCGAGCTGCAGGTGCGCGGGGTCGAAGGCCTGCGCGTGATGGACGCGTCGGTGCTGCCGGTGATGGTGTCGGGAAACCTCAACGGCCCGGTCATGGCGATGGCGTGGCGTCTCGCCGACATGATCCAGGGCACGCGCACGACCTGATCGCCCTGTCGACCTGATCGCGCCGCGTGGCCTGATCACACGGGCGGGCGCGTGCGTCAGTTGGTGACGCCGCGCCGTTCGCCGGAGATCATCGCCGTCACCAGGCCGCGGGCGACCTCCTTGCCCCCGGTCGTCAGCACGGAGACCTCGGCGAAGTTCACGCTGCGCCCGCGCCGGGTGCAGCGGCCAACGGCCACGACGTCGCCCACCGCCGGCGCGAAGTACTGCACCGTCAGGTCGATGGTCGAGATCCGGCTGCCGAGCGCGAAGTCGTGACCGGCGAGCACCGCGCCGCACCCCGTGGTGTCGATCAGGGCCGCGAGCACCCCGCCGTGGAACACGCCCTCGTGCGCGCCGAGGTCCGGGCGGTAGGCGATCCGGAACTCGACGCCGTCGGGCTCCCAGCGGGGGATGGCGACCCCGGCCGCCGCGTTGAAGCCCACGCCGGTCTGGAAGTGCTCGTGGAACGAGGCGCGGAGGCGGGCGTTGCGCTGGTCGTTCGTCTCGGTCACGGTGTCACAACCTCCCGGCGACCGACGTGCCGTCGAAGAACGAGGGGTTGGCCGCGGTGAGGGCCCGGGCAACGTTGCCGCAGGTGAAGTCGCGAAACTGGTCGAGGTCGAGGTGCCCGTCCTCGACGAGCTCCCACGCCTCGGCGAGGACCTCCGTGACGTCGGGGACGTCCCAGTGCCCGATGTCGGACGCGAACACCGCGCTGAGCTGCGCGCCGTGCGGCAGCAGTCGTTGGTCGAACGCGAGCGCGTTCATGGGGTCGTCGGCCTCACAACCGAACGAGAACTGTCGCGTGAAGATGTCGACGATGTCGGCGGTGCCGCGGATCCCGGATGCCGCGAAGTCGTCGAGATCGTGCTCGGCGTCGTACGCCACGGTGGCTTCGACCGTGCGCCGCATGCTGCGTTCGAAACGGTCCGTCATCCCCGCCATGCGCCCGGTCGCGTGCTCGGCGAACAGCCGGGTCGCGAGCTCGACGTCGATGCGGGAGTCGTCGTAGGTGCCGACCGCGCCGATGTTGCGCTTCTCGTAGTGGCCGAGCAGGTCGGCGAACAGCTGGCACGCCCACCCGACGCCACCCTCGAGGAACATGAAGCGCAGCGTGGGGAACCGTCTCGTCGCGCCACCCATGACGAGCGCACGGCACACGCCCTCCTGCGCGGCGGCGAAGTTCCCGAGATGGTTGTGCACGTAGTTGCTCGACGACACCCGGGTACCCCAGCCGTAGCCGATGCCGTGGAATGCGGGGATCACCCCGAGCTCCACGCAGGTGGCCCACACGGGGTCGTAGTCGTACAGGCTCTCGTGGCCGAGGGTGTCGACCCAACCCTGCGGCGAGCCGTCGGGCCGCCGGGAGCGCGGGATCGCGCCGCTCATCACGACCGTCTTCAATCCCAGTTCGCCGACCGCGTACCGCAACTCGGCGACCGCTTCCTCGGGGGTGAACGTCGGGATCACCGCCACCGGTTCGAGCCGGTCGCGCACGCCCCCGTAGACCTCCGCGTAGTAGGTGTTCAGGGCGCGCGCCGCCGCCTGGCGCACCTCGGCGTCGGGGTACCCGAGGATCGTGAGCCCGAAGCTCGGGTACAGGAGCGCGAAGTCGACGCCCATCTCGTCGAGGCGCTCGTAGAGCAGCTGCGGCAGGGTGACGGTCATGCGGTCGAGGGTGTTCTCCGCGGGCAGGCCGTGGAACACCCGCACCGGGATGAAGGCCTCGTTGTCGGTGAAGCGGGCGCGGTTGAACCGCTGCAGTCGCTCGAGGACGGCGGCGCCCGCGAGGTCGCGCACGATGTCGAAGACGAGGGGCATGAACTCGAGCAGGTGGCCGTCACCGTCGACGATCGGGTGATCGATCGAACCGCGGATTCGGGCCACCGCGTCGGTGGCGGCGAAGGTCGTCATCGTTGGGTCCTCCGGCGTTTCATGCCAGTGCCTCCAGGAGCGGGAAGAGTGACTCGACGTCGGCGGGCGGGAACCCGGCGTCGAGCTGGAAGTACGAGATGCCGAGCTGCTCGTGGCGGGCCGCGACGACGTCCACGAGCTGCGCCACCGTTCCGACGAGCACGGCCGGCGACTCGCGCAGGATCTGCGGGTCGACGTCGTAGCGGCCGGCCAACTTCTCGAGCAACGTGTCGGCTTCGGCCTCCGTGCCGGTGACGCGGACGAGCCAGTGGTTGATCTCGATGGTGACGTCCTCGGGGGAGCGGCCCGACGCGGCGATGCCCTCACGGACCCAGCCGAGCTTCTGCTCCACCGAGTCGCGCGAGAGGTCGACCACGGAATCGCGACCGAGCGTGCCGGCGCGCAGCGAAGCGACGATGCCGACGATGTCGGCTTCGCGGCCCGCGAGACGCAGGACGCGAGGGCTCCCGCCGCCGAGGAACAAGGGCGGGTGCGGGCGCTGCACGGCCGCGGGGACGCCGCGCAGGCCGTCGATGCGGTAGTAGCGGCCCTCGTGCTGCAGCGGCTGGGACCGGAACAGCCCCTTGATCACGGCCACCGCCTCCTCGAGACGCTCGACGCGCGTGCCGGGGGCGTCGAGCGGGATGCCTGCCGACTCGTAGTCGGACGCCAGCCACCCCGCGCCCAACCCCAGGGTGAGGCGGCCGCCGGAGAGGGCGTCGAGGGTGGCGGCGGCGCGGTGCACGAGGACCGGGTGGCGGTAGTCGTTGCCGAGCACCCCGGTCTGCACCCGCAGCCGGGTGGTCGACAGCGCCGCCGCGGTCAGGGTGACCAGTGGCTCCGTCTCCCAACCAGCGGTGAAGTGGTCGGCCGCGACGACGGCGTGGAACCCGGCGTCCTCGAGCCGGCGGAGGTCCCGCTGCCATGCGTCGAGCGAACCGTCCCATGCGGGTACCGAGACCGAGAAGCGGAGCACCGAATCAGGCTAATGATCTGCCGGATTCTGCACAAGTGGACTCAGGCGCCGCGCAGCAATTCCCGCACCCGGGCCGCGCCGGCGATCCCGGTCGCGACGTCGGCGGCGACCGGCCGCAGCAGGATCGACGACGCACCGGCGGCGACGTAGGGCGCCAGGCTCTCCGCCACCGTCTCGGGTGTCCCCCAGGGCGACGAGGCCTCGAAACGCTCGAACGGGATCCCGTAGAAGTCCTGCATCTCGACGGCGAGGCGGCCCCGGGCGTCCTCCGGGCGATCCCCGAACCCGCACCAGGCCAGGAACCCGTGCTGCCACGCCGGTTCGGCGCGGCCGACGAGCGCGGCCTCCTCCGCGATGGTGCCGACGTGCTCGGCGAACCGCTCGGGGCCGACCCACACGCCGAGCCACCCGTCGGCGAGGCGGGCCGTCCGCCGGACGGCGGCGCGCGAGCGCCCGCCGACGACGACCGGCACCGGCGGACTCGGAGTGGGCCGGATCGCGACCTGCTCGAGGTCGAAGTGGGGGCCGTGGTGGTCGAGCGATTCGCCGGCGAGCAGGCGTCGGACGAGATCGAGGGACTCGTCCATGCGCGCGCCCCGCGTCGCCGGGTCGACCCCGCAGTTCGCGACCTCCGTGGGATCCTCGCCGCCGATCCCCACGCCGAACACGAAGCGCCCGGGCGCCAACTCCGCGACACCGGCCACCTGCCGCGCGACGGGGAGCGGGTGGCGCAGGGGGAGCAGGTACACCGCGGTCTGGATCGTGATCCGGCGGGTGACCGCGGCCAGCGCCATGGACGTGAGCAGCCCGTCGCGGCCGTTGCCGCCCCGGAAGCTCACGTGGTCGCCGACCCACACCCGGTCGAAGCCGAGGTCGTCGACCGCGGCGCCGAAGGCACGGAGGGTGTCGGGCCCGCCGCGAGCAGGTCCGGGGGCAGGCGGAGGCCGACATCGACGGTCATGGGGACTCCATAATGAGGCGTCGGAGCGAGTGGCGGGCGTGGGGGAGAGCGTGGCGGACGAGCGGACCCGGATCATGCAGGCCGCCTGGACGGTGCTCGAACGCGCCGGCTTCGAGGGTTTCAAGGTGCAGCTCGTGATGCGCGATGCCGACCTCTCCGCCCGTGCGTTCTACCGCGAGTTCGCGGACAAGGACGAGCTCCTGCTCGCGCTCATGCTCGACGAGATGGACCGGGCCGCCCCGCGCCTGCGCGCCGCGGTCGAGCGCGCCGACGACCCCGCGGACCGGGTGGCCGCCTGGATCGGCGCGGTCCTCGGCGCGGCCGGCGACCCGCGACGCTTCGCCCGCGCCCGCCTGTTCAGCTCGCTGCCCGAGATCCTGCGCCGCTTCCCCCGCGAGGTCGACGAGGGTTCGAAGCAGCTGCGCGCCCCGCTCCACGAGGCGATCGTCGCGGGTCGTGATGCCGGGATGTTCCCGTGGGCCGATCCCGATGGCGACGCGCTGCTCGTCTACGCGCTCACCGGCAACTCGCTCGCGAGTTCGCTCAACGAAGCGGCGCACCGGTCACTCGACGGCGTTGTCGCGGACGTGGTCGGTTTCGTGCTCCGCGCGCTCGGCTTCCCGCGCGGGGCCGAGGTCGGCGGCGTCGGCGAGCCTTGAGCGGATCCGCTCCACCACGTCGGTTCGCGCGGTGCGCGTCGTGGTGTACTCGCGGATCTGCCCGCCGGCCGCATGGATCACGCGCCCGGTGATGTCACCCGCGGCGTCGGACGCGAGGAACGCGACCACCGCCGCCACGTGCGCGGGATCGAGGTCGATCCCCGGACCGGCGTCCTGGGGCCCGTGCTCGCGGAAGCCGGCGTCGAGCAGGTCCGCGTTCATGCGGGTGCGGGCCCCGGGCGAGATCGCGTTGACGGTGATCCCGTACGGCGCGCCCTCGGCGGCCGCCGCGAGGGTGGCTGCCCACAGCGCGCCCTTCGCCACGCCGTAGCCGAGCGGTTCGGCGAAGCGCGCGTCGAGCGCGACCTCCGACACGGTGTTGACGACTCGCCCCCAGCCACGGGAGCGCATGTCGGGGAACGCCGCGCTCATGGTGCCGAGGGCCGCGCGGAGGTGCACGGCGAGCAACGCCTCGATGCCCGCGGGTTCGAGCGCGGCGACGGTGCCGCCACCTGCCGCGAAACCGGCGTTGTTCACGACGATGTCGATGCGGCCGAAGTGCTCGAGTGCAGTCTCGACCGCGCGGCGACCGCCGTCGACCGACGCGATGTCGGTGGTGTCCGCGACGGCGCGGCCTCCGCCCGCCTCGATCTCCGCGACGACCGTCGTCGCGACCGCGGCATCGCGGCCGGTCCCGTCGAGCGCGGCGCCGAGGTCGTTCACGACCACGGCCGCGCCGCGACCCGCGAGTGCGAGCGCGTGCGCGCGGCCGATCCCGCGGCCGGCGCCGGTGACGAGCGCCACCCGGCCGTCGAGCCGATCGTCGGGTGTCACCCGGCGGTGAAGGTGAGCGGCAGGTGCATCGCCTGCCGCACGCCATGGAACTCGAAGCGGATGGCGTCGTCGTCGCTCACCGAGTACTCGGGGATCCGGCGGTGGAACTGGTCGATGCCCGACCGCAGCTCCATCCGCGCGAGGTGCGAGCCGAGACACCGGTGGAGACCGGCGGCGAACGCGAGGTGCCGGTTGCCCTCGCGGCCGAGGTCGACCGTGGTGGGTTGCTCGAAGGTCGCGGGGTCGAGGTTGGCGCTCGCCCAGCAGAAGTAGACGAGGTCACCCTTGCGCACCGGCACCCCGTTGATCTCGGTGTCCGCCGTCGCCCAGCGCGCGCCGCCCGACGGGACCGGGCTCTCGTAGCGCATCAGTTCCTCGATCGCGTTCGGCAGGAGCGAGGGGTCGGCGACGAGCCGACGCCGCTCGTCGGGGTGCGTCGCGAGCCACGCGAAGATGCACGACAGCGACGACGTGACGGTGTCGAGACCCGCGATCGTGAACAGATGCATGATGTTCACCACTTCGTCGTCGCTGAGGCGGGTGCCGTCGACCTCGAACGTCATGAAGTGCCCGATGTAGTCGTCGCGCGGGGCCTTCTCTTCACGGCGCTCGGCCAGGCGCTCGAACAGCCGGGCGCGGAGCCGGTCGCCCGCGAGGATGCCGAGTTCCTCGCGCTCCTCCGCGGTCGTGCCCACGTTGGCGAGGATCTCGTCCTTCATCGACACGAGGAAGTCGAGGTCCTCCATCGGCATGCCGAACAGACGCATGAAGACCCGGGTCGGCAAGGGCAGGCAGAAGCGGTTGTGCATCTCGACCCGACCGTCGGCGATGAAGCCGTCGATGATCCCGTCGGCCTCGGCGCGCACCTGCGGCTCCAGCACCGCGACCTGCTTGGGTGCGAGCAGCGGGTCGATCAGCTTCCGGTAGTGGCGGTGGAGGTCGCCGTCGAGGTGCAGCGGGATGAGCGGCTCGCGCGAGCCCATCCCGTAGGGCACACCGGTGTCGGGGTTCGTCGACACGATCGCGGGGTTCCGCGCACCGGCGACGATGTCCTCCATGGTGAAGAACCCGACGCCCATCTCCCAGCGCACGACGGGAGTCTGCCGGCGGATCCCGTCGAGCAGGGGCTGGGAGTCCTGCACGTCGAACGAAGCGTTGGGCTCGTAGGCGATCATCGCCCGGAGCGCGGGGCTCATGTCCTCGAACGCGATCTCGGTCACCGGGCGATTCGAAGCTGTCATCGTGGTTCCTTCGATTCGAGTGTTCAGTAGCCGCGGTCGCCGTGGACGCGGAACTCCGGATCGAGGCCGTCGAACGACGGCGGGCGCTTCTCGACGAAGCTGGCGACGCCTTCGGCGAAGTCGGGGTTGCCGGCGAACTCCTGCATCAGCGCGAGGGTGTGCACCATGGAGTCGGGGAACGTGCGCGACAGGTCGCCGTAGACCTGGCGTCGGATCGCGGCCATGGAACGGGGCGAGCAGTTGGCGGCGAGGTCGCGCGCGTACTCGCGGGCTGCAGTGAGCACGGTGTCGGCGGGGCAGACACGCGACACGAGCCCGAGTTCCTTGGCTTCCGCGGCGAGGACCACCCGGCCGCTGAGCAGCAGGTCGAGCGCGTGCTCGACGCCGATGAGGCGCGGCAGGAGCCACGAGCTGCCGTACTCCGCGGGGAGCCCGCGGCGCGCGTACGCCGTGGTGAACTTCGCGGTGTCGGCGGCGAAGCGGACGTCGCAGTTCAGCACCTGCATGAGGCCGATCCCCGCGCACGCCCCGTTGATGGCGGCGATCATGGGCTTGCGGACACCGAGGGGATAGGTCTGCGGGCGGCGCACGCCGAGGGCGAGCGTGCCCTCGCCGGCCGCGGTGCTGAGACGCTGCGTGTCGAGGCCGGGGCAGAAGGTGGTGCCTGCACCGGTGACGACGATGACGCGCACCTCGGGGTCGGCGTCGGCGTCGTCGAGGAGCGAGAAGTACCGCTCCTCCATGGCGACGCTCCACGCGTTCCGCCGTTCCGGGTTGTGCAACGTGAGCGTGCAGATCCCGTCGTCCAGCTCGTACAGCACGAGGTCGTCGTCGGCGGTCATGACCGCCCTCCTTCTCCCGGCCGCCGGGTCACTCGTGCTCCACGAATCCCTGCCCGCGGATGAGGCGGGTGGGTACGTACACGAGTACCTCGACGTCGTCCTGGTTGCGCACCGAGACGGTCGTCGTGACGACGCCGCGTTCGCCCGACGACGCCTTGCGGGCCTCGGTGACCTCGACGATCGCCGAGAGGGTGTCGCCGACGAAGACCGGCCGCTTCACGTCCAACTGCATACCGAGGAACGCGAGGCCGGTGCCGTGGAGGACGTGGGTTTGGAGCACCAGCCCCTCGGCCATGCAGTAGGTGAGGGCCCCGGGGACGAGCCGCCCGGAGTAGCCCGCGGTCGCGGCGTGGCGGGAGTCCCAGAAGAGCGGCTCGTTGAAGCCGAACAACGTCGCGAAGTTGACGAGATCCGTCTCCGTGACCGTGCGCCAGGCCGTGCGGAAGCGGTCGCCGACCTGCATCTCCTCCCACGTCCTGCCCTGGATCAGCGGCTCGGCGTCGCTCATGGCTCCTCCTCGACGGGCTCGACGGGCACGGCGGGCACGGCGGGCGACCAGCTGTGCGCCCGGGCGTGTTCCCCTACGTGGGGCGTATCATCACACGAAGTTGAATGATTCAACCAGAGACGCACACGGACGGCACAGCGGGGCGATGAACGATCTCGGGGCACCGACCTGGTCGGCAATGGTCGCAGGATGGCTCGCCCGGGACGACCCCGCCGTGGTCACCGCCGACACCGTGTGGACGGGGTCCGAGTTGATGGCCCGCGCCGCCGGGGCCGCGGCGCACCTGCAGGCGATCACCTCCCGTCCGGGCCCGGTGCCCGCGCTCCTCACGTCGACGGCGACCTCCTTCGCCCACGTGATCGCCGGGGCGTCGACCGGTCGCCCCCTCGCTCCGTTGGGCCCGCGCCTGACCGAGCACGAGCTCGCGCCGTGCGTCGCCGGGCTGGGCGCCGAGGTCCTGCTGACCGACGGCGAGTTCCTCCCCGTCGCCACCGCGGTCGCGGCGCGCACCGGGGTGGAGGTCGTGGTCGTCGCCGAGCCGGAGCCGGGCGACCCGGCGTCGCTCGACCTGGCGCCGGCGCCGGATGCCACGTGCTTCCTCCTCCACACGTCGGGTACCACGGGCACGCCCAAGGCGGTTCCCTACCGGCAGGGCGCCCTCGCACATCGCGTGCGGGTGAACGCGGCGCTGTGCGCGCTTTGGTCCGGCTCGGTGTACGCCACTGCGTCGCCCTTCCACCACATCGCGGGATTCGGGAACTACGCGGTCGCCCTGGCCGCGGGTGCGGCGGTGGTCCCGCTCGCGCGCTTCACCGTCGACGCGTGGAAGGGCCTGGTCGACGTCGGGGTGACGAACGCGCTGACGGTGCCGACGGTGCTCGAGATCCTCCTCGACGCCGACGCGCTCGCGATCCCGACACTGCGGGTCCTGCAGTACGGCGCGTCGCCCATCCACCCCGACACGTTGCGGCGCACGCTCGCCGCGGTGCCCGACGTCCGCCTCGTCAACATCTTCGGGCAGACCGAGGGGAGCCCGGTTTCGTGCCTCACCGGCGACGACCACCGGCGGATCGCCGACGAGGGACGCGACGACCTCCTCGCGTCCGTCGGTCGGGCGGCGCCCGGTGTCGAGCTGTGGATCGACGCCCCGGACGACGCCGGTGTCGGCGAGGTGTTCGTGTGCGCCGACCATTTCTTCCTCCCCGGCGCCGACGGCGTGCTCCGCACCGGCGACCTCGGTCGCCTCGACGACGAGGGGTACCTGTTCCTCGTCGGCCGTCGTGGCGACAAGATCATCCGCGGCGGCGAGAACGTGTACCCCGTGGAGGTGGAGCACGTCCTCGAAGACCACCCGGGTGTGCGCGAGGCGGCGGTCATCGGGGTGCCCGACCATCGCTGGGGGGAATGCGTGAAGGCGCTCGTCGTCCCCGCGGACCCGGCCGCCCCGCCCGACCTGGAGGAGCTGCGCGACCACGCGCGCGCATCTCGCCGGGTTCAAGGTGCCGACGGAGTGGGAGCTCGTCGACGAGCTCCCCCGGAACGCATCCGGGAAATTGCTCAGACGACACCTCGTCGCGGATTCGCCGGGAGCCTCGGCCGCGCCGACCACTGGGAGATCGTGATGGACTTCGGACTCACCGACGAGCAGCAGATGCTGCGTGAGACCGCCCGCCGGTTCGTGGAGGAGGTGTGCCCGCCCGAGAAGGCGAAGGAGTGGGACGAGACCCACCACTACCCGGTCGAACTGTTCCGCGGGTTCGCCGACCTGGGCTGGACCGAACTGGGGTTCTCGGAGGCGAGTGGCGGCAGCGGTGGTGGCGCGACCGAGCTCACGATCGTCACGGAGGAGCTCGGCCGGGCCAGCCTCGACGTCGCCCAGTGTTTCTGCCTCACGCTGCAGGCCGGGCTCGTCCTGCAGGAGTTCGGCACCGACGCGATGCGCCGAGACCTCCTCCCGGCCGTCATCGCGGGCGACGCGCGGTTGTCGATCGCGATTTCCGAGCCCGACGCCGGCTCCGACGCGGCCGCGATGCGGACCTTCGCCGAGGACCGCGGCGACCACTTCGTCCTGAACGGACAGAAGATGTGGTGCACGGGGGCGGGCCTCCCCGCCACGTTGATCGTCTGCTACGTCCGCACCGACCGCGACGTCCCGAAGCACCGTGGCCTCTCCGTGGTGCTGCTCGATCCGACCAGTCCCGGCGTGGAGCTGCGGGAGATCGAGACGCTCGCCCGCCACATCCTCGGCACCTACGAGGTGTACCTCGACAACGTCGAGGTCCCGAAGGAGAACCTGATCGGGCCGCTCGACGGCGGTTGGGGCGTGCTGATGTCGGGCCTCACGTTCGAGCGGGTGCTCATCAGCGGCGGCTACATCGGCGCCGCGCAGGCCACCGTCGACGAGGCGCTCGAGTACGCGCGTAGCAGCGTCAGCAGTTCGGGCGCCCGATCGGCGAGTTCCAGGCGCTCACCCACGCGCTCGCCGACCTGCAGACCGAGGTCGATGCGGCGCGTCTCATGGTGTACCGGGCCGCGTGGGTGCACGACAGCGGCGGTGACGCCGCGACCGTGGGTTCGATGGCCAAGCTCAAGGCCTCGGAGACCTACGTCGCCGCGGCCCGGCTGGGCATGCAGATCCTCGCCGGGCACGGGTTCGCGACCGAGAGCGTCATGAGCTTCCGCTACCGCGAGTCGATCGTCGCCACCATCTCGGGCGGCACCAGCCAGATCCAGCGCAACGCGATCCGCGCGGTCCATGGGGCTGCGGGGGTACTGACGTGCCCGAGGAGATCGCCCCGAGCATCCCGGCGATGGCGCAGCGCAGTGCCGAACGGTGGGGGAAGGCGACCGCGATCGTCGACGGCGCGGCGCGGCTCACGTTCACCGATGTGGCCGACGAGATGCTGCGCGTCGCGTGCGGACTCGTGGCCGCGGGGGTCGAACCCGGTGACCGGGTCGCGGTATGGGCGCCCAACTCGGCGAGCTTCGTCACCGCCGCGCTGGGGATCCAGGCCGCGGGCGCCTGGCTCGTTCCCCTGAACACCCGCCTGCGCGGTGAGGAAGCGGCCTACATCCTCGGCAAGGTCGGCGCGCGTGCGCTGTTCACCGTCGACGGGTTCCTCGGTGCCGACTACGAGGGGATGCTGCGCGCGGCCGACCCCGCGTCACCCGCGCTCGCCACCGTCGTGCGGCTGCCCGCGCCGGGCGAGCGCACACACGCGGGCTGGGAGGAGTTCCTCGACCGCGGTGCCGCGATCCCGGCGGCTGCGGTGCAGGCGCGGATCGACGCCATCGGTCCCGACGACGTGTGCGACGTGATGTTCACGTCGGGCACCACCGGCCTGCCCAAGGGTGTGCTGCTGCGCCACGGCGCGAGCCTCTGGGGATTCGGGGTCTACAACGACAGCTACGGGCTGACCGAGGGGTCCCGCCACCTCGTGATGACGCCCTTCTTCCACTGCTTCGGTTACAAGGCGGGCTGGATGATCGGGTTGGCGAACGGTGCGACGACGTACCCACTGGCCGTGTTCGACCCGGTCGACGCCATGCGCACGATCGCGGCGGAGGGCATCACGCACATGCCGGGCCCGCCCACCATGTTCACGGCGATGCTCGACCACCCCGACCGGGAGCGGTACGACCTCTCGACCCTCGACACGTCGCTCATCTCCGCGGCCACGGTGCCGCCGGCGCTCCTCGAACGGGTGCGCGTGGAGCTCGGCATCGGGCACCTCGTCGCCGGCTACGGGCTCACCGAGGCGCACGCGATGGTGTCGGTCTCACAACCGGGCGACCGCCTCGAACTGGTCTCCACCACGTCGGGCCGCGTGCTCGACATCCTCGACGTCCGCCTGGTCGACGACGAGGGCAACGACGTCGCCCCGGGGGAGGAGGGTGAGCTCCTACTCCGCGGGCCCATGGTGATGACGGGCTACTACGACGACGAGGCCGCCACCGCCGAGGCGATCGTCGACGGCTGGCTGCACACGGGCGACGTCGCCCGGCTGAGCCCCGACCGGTACCTCACCATCACCGACCGCAAGAAGGACATCTACATCATGGGCGGCTTCAACGTCGCGCCGGCCGAGGTCGAGCGGGTGCTGCTCGAGCTCGACGGCATCGGCCAGGTCGCGGTGGTCGGGGAGCCCGACGCGCACTTCGGCGAGGTCGGCGTCGCGTTCGTCGTCCGGTCGCCCGAACCGCCCGGCGCCCTCATCGGCGAGGACGACGTGATCGCGCACGCGCGTGAGCACCTCGCCAACTACAAGGTGCCGCGGCGGGTGGTGTTCCTCGACGAGTTCCCGCTCAACGCGACGGGCAAGGTGCTCAAGCACGAGCTGCGGGCGCAGCTGCGCTAACGCCCCTCGAAGCGGGGCGCACGCTTCTCGCGGAACGCGCGCGACACCCTCGACGCGGTCGGCGGTGCCGAACAGCGCCGACACCGTCTCGCGTTCGAGCGAGATCGCGTCGTCCAACGTCATGAACGCGCCGTCATCGACGAGCCGTTTGCCCGCCGCCAACGCGAGGGGCGGGAGCGTGGCGAGTTGCTGCGCCAGCGCAATCGCGGACGCGAGCGCCTCACCGGGCGCGACGACCTCGTTCACGAGCCCGAGCCGGGCCGCGTCGGCCGGCGGCAGCGGCTCACCCGTGAGGAGCATCTGCTTGGCGATCGCGTTCGGCAGCAACCGGGTGAGCCGCGCGGTGCCCGCGGCGCCCGGCAGCAGCCCGAGCTTGATCTCGGGCACGCCCAGGCGGGCGGTCTCGTCGACGACGCGCAGGTCGCACGCGAGCGCGAGCTCCAGGCCGCCGCCCAGCGCGAGTCCGTGGACCGCCGCGACCGACGGCTTCGGGCTGCGGGTCAACGAGTGCAGCGCGTCGGTGAGATCGCGCGACGAACGCGGCGAACCCGGGCGGCCCGTCGAGGGTGTCGAGCTCCGTGATGTCGGCGCCCGCGCAGAACGCGCTGTCCTTCGCCGGCCACCACGAGGGAGCGGACGCGCTCGTCGCCATCGGCCGCGGTCACCGTGGCCGCGAAGGCGTCGGCGACCGCGGTCGAGAGCGCGTTGAGCCGGTCGGGCCGGTTCAGGGTGATGACCGCGACCGCGTCGTCGCGCACGTCGAGTCGGACGAGGGCCTCGGCGTCGGCACTCATACCATCGTGAGCCCGCCGGAGACGGACAGGGTCTGGCCGGTGACGAACGCGGCGCCGTCGGAAGCGAGGAAAACGACCGCCGGCGCGACGTCGGCCGGCTGGCCGATCCGCCGCATCGGGATCCCGCGGGCGAGGCTGTCGTAGAGCTTCTGGCTGACCTCGGCGACCTGGCCGAGCAATGGCGTGTCGGTGGGGCCGGGGCAGACTGCGTTCACCGGGATGCCGTGCTTTGCGACCTCACGCGCCAGCGCCTTCGAGAACGCGATCACGCCGCCCTTCGTGCCGGCGTAGACGGCTTCACCCGACGAACCAACCCGGCCGGCGTCGGATGCGATGTTGATCACCCAACCGGTCCCACGTTCCACCATCGTCGGCACCACGACGTGGCAGACGCGCACCGTGCCGAGGTAATTCACGGCGACGATGCGCTCCCACGTGGACTCCTCGCTCTCGAGGAACGGTTCGATCTTGTCGATCCCCGCGTTGTTGACGAGCACGTCGACCGGCCCGAGCGCCGACTGGGTGCTCGCGAGTGCAGCTTCGACACTCGCGCGGCTCGTGATGTCGACCTGCACGGCGACGGCCGCGCCGCCGATCGCCGTTGCCACGTCATTCGCCCGCCCGCCGTCGACGTCCCACGCCGCGACCGATGCGCCGGCCGCGGCGAGCGCGGTCGCGATAGCGGTGCCAATGCCCCCGGCCGCGCCGGTGACCACGGCCACCTTGCCATCCAAATGCTCCACCCGTTCCTCCTCCATGGCATACCGCGGCTCACCCGAGCGCGGCAAGGGTCTCCAGATCGTCGGCGGCGGCGAGGCATCGCCGCAGGTACTCCATCTGCGCGGCGTCGGTGTGCACGCCGTCGGGGGTGATGAGCCACATCATCACGCCGTAGAGCGCGTTCTGCCGGTAGCGCGTCCACGCGTCGTCGAACGACGGCGCGTCGACGCCGTGCGCGGCGAGCCGGTCGAGGTAGACGCCGAGCAGCGCCCGTTCGTGCGCGCGCCGGTCGGTGGTGGTGAGCGCCGACGTCAGGAGGTAGCCGACGTCGAGCGCCCAGCAGCCGCGCAGGACGAGCTGCCAGTCGAGCAGCCCGCCGTCGCCGCCGCGCACGTAGTACACGTTGCCCGCGTGCACGTCGCCGTGCAGCAGGGTCGGCGGGCCGTCGCTGTCGGCATCGAGCATCCGGTCGAACGCACGCCAGAGTTCGGGTTCGGACCAGCGCTCGCGGTCGACCAGCGGCGCGCGGTGCCCCGACTCGAGGTGGCGCCGGGCCAGCCGGGGCCCGATCTCGGCCCAGAACCGCATGGCGGCGTCGTCGACGGGGAGCCTCGACCACGGGACGCTCGCGTCGAGCCGGTCGGCGCCCCACCACTTCGCGTGGAGCGTGGCCAGCGTGTGGAGGAGCGACTCGACCTCGTCGGGCGTGGTGGGGTCGAGGACGTGCCCGATCCGCACGTCGGAACGTGCGCCGAGGTCCTCCATCAGGAGGGAGAAGACGACGTCGTCGTCGCGCGCGTCGATCGCGTAGACCGCCGGCGTCTCGACGCCCGACCCGGGCAGCACGTCGCGGTAGACCCGCACCTCGTTGCGGTACATCTCGGGCGGGAAGTTGAAGCGCTCGAGGTTGCGCTTCAGGAACATCGCCGTGGGGAGCCCGCCGTCGGCGCCCGGCGTGTACTCGAGGCGCAGGCGGACGCGGTTCGCCGATCCCGAGGTGTCGTCGACGACCTCGCACGCCGTGATCTCCACACCCGGGTGGCGGACCGCGAGCAGCGAGGTCAGGCGCGCGGGGTCGAGCGCGCGCCCGTCGTCGGGTTCACTCATCGAAGGGCTCGTCGGTGAACCACGGGTAGAACCCGGGGAGGTCCGCCGGGACCTGGAGCGGGAACTGCGCCGCGCGCTTGTCGCGGAAGGCGGCCACGCCCTCGGTCGCGTCGTCCATCACCCCGAGGGCGAGGAGTGCCTGCGACTCGAGCCGGTTCGCACTCATCGGGTGGTCGGCGCCGAGCTGGCGCCACAGCATCTGGCGGGTGAGCGCGACCGAGACGGCCGACGTGCTTGTCGCGATCTCACGCGCCACCTCGTGGGCGCGCTCGAGCACACGGTCGGCGGCGACGAGCTCGCGCACCAGGCCGGCCTGCAGCGCCTCGTCGGCGCCGAAGATGCGGCCGGTGACGGCCCAGTCGACCGCCGTGGCGATGCCCACGATCCGGGGCAGGAACCACGTCGCGCACGATTCGGGCACGATGCCGCGGCGCACGAACGGGAGCCCGAAGCGCGCGGTGTCGGCCGCGATGCGGATGTCCATCGGCAGCACCATGGAGACGCCGATACCGATGGCGGTGCCGTTGATCGCGGCGATCACCGGCTTGGTGCACGCGAACACGCGCAGGGCCAGCTCGCCGCCGACGTCGCGGGTGCCCCCGCGGAGCGGCTTGAACGCGGAGTCCGCGATCTCGTACCCGCCCCCCTTCGGCGAGAGATCCGTGCCCGCGGAGAAGAACTCGCCCGCGCCAGTGACGACGATCACGCGTACGTCGGGGTCGCGGTCGGCGCGGTCGAACTCCACCAGCAGTTGGTCGAGGACCCCGTACGTGATGGTGTTGCGCGCCGCGGCCCGGTCGATCGTGAGCGTGAGGACGCCGCCGTCGAGCTCGCGACGGAGATCCTCGGAACCCTGGCCGCTCACGGGCGCATCAGGGGCGCGCCGCCGTTCGGGCTGAAGACCTGGCCGGTCACCCACTCGGCGTCGTCGGAGCAGAGGTAGCGGATGGCCCCGTACATGTCGCGGCCGGTGCCGAAGCGCTTGATCGCGTTCTGCGCGATGAGCAGGTCGAGGAACTCGTCGGGCACCTGGCGCTGCGTGGCCTCGTTGCGGATCGCGCCGGGGGCGACGTCGTTCACCGTGATCCCGTGGTCGCCGAGTTCGGCGGCGAGCTGATAGGTGAGGCCGTGGAGTCCGAGCTTCGCAACCCCGTAGGCGCCCGAGCCGGGGAGCCAGGCGCCGATCGACGAGATGTTGACGATGCGGCCGCCGCCGCGGGCGATCATCGCGGGCACGACGGCCTTGGTGCACACCAAGGGGCCGGTGAGCATGACGTCGAGGGCGACGCGCCACTTGGCGAGGTCCTGGTGGAGCGCGCCCTGGTTCTCGTAGTCGCCCCAGATGCCCGCGTTGTTCACGAGGAAGTCGACGCCGCCGAACGCGTCCACCGCGGCGGCCACCGCGGCCTCCGCACTCGCGAGGTCGGTGACGTCGAGGCGGGTCGCCGTCGCCGTGGCGCCGTCCTTCACCAGGAGCTTGGCGGTCTCCTCCGCGCCGGCCGTGTCGACGTCGGTCACCACGACGCTCGCGCCGTCGTCGGCGAAGTAGCCGGCGTACTCGCGGCCGAGGCCCCGCGCGGCGCCGGTGATCAGCACCACCTTGCCGTCGAAGATGCCCATGTCCGTCCCCCTCCGTCGCGGGCTCGGCCCGTTCCGCTGCAATCAGTCAGATCATTGTACTTTGAGCGCGGCAGCCCGGCTCGGGGCCGGTGCGGGGTGTGGAGGGGGCACTGGCGTAGCCTCGACCCATGAACAACGTCGTCGCCCTCGGTGACCGGTTCAGCGTCCGCGTCCCCAAGACCGCCGAGCTCGTCGCCGGCCACATCCGGCGCCAGATCGTCGTGGGCGAACTGCACGAAGGCGACGCGCTGCCGCCCGAGACCGCACTCATGGAGGAGTTCGGGATCTCCCGGCCCACGCTGCGCGAGGCGTTCCGGATCCTGGAGTCGGAGCGGCTGATCACGGTGCGCCGTGGGGCGCGGGGTGGCGCCCGGGTGCAGGAGCCCTCCGCCGACGTCGCTGCCGGGTACGCCGGCCTCGTGCTGCAACACCGCAACACCACGGTCGCCGACGTCCTCGACGCCCGCGTGATCGTGGAGGCGCCCGCGGCGCGCATCGTCGCCGAGCGACGCGACCGGGCCGCGTGCGCCGATCGGCTCGAGGCGCTCCTCGCCGTCCCCGACGTGCACTCGGCCGCCGGCTTCCACGAGTTCAACCGGCTGCTCGTGGAGCTCACCGAGAACCAGACGCTCATCTTGTTGACCGCGATGGTCGAGAACATCTGCCGCGCGATTGCGCTGAGCTACTCCCTGCCCGACAAGGACGAGGAGGCGCGGCTCGCGCGCAAGGCGGACCGCACCCGCCGGAAGCTCATCGAGCTGATCCGCGCCGGTGACGGTGACGCAGCCGAGGATCTGTGGCGTCGGCACGTCATTGCCGCGGGGAAGGAGATGCTCGCGGGCACCTCCGAGGTCCTCGTCGACGTCTTCAGCTGAACCGCCGGGAGCGTCCAGTTCTGCGCGGGATACGGTGACCCCGGATGAGCCACCCCGCTTCTCGCCGGTCGACCCGCTGATGGCCCAGCCGCGCGGGTGCGCGTGCCGAAGACCGCCGAGTTGGTCGCGCGCACCTTGCGCCGACAGATCATCGTGGGCGAACTCGCGGAGGGCGAGCTCCTCCCGGCCGTGCCCGAGCTCATGGAGATGTTCGGCGTGTCGCGTCCGACACTCCGGGAGGCGCTCCTCGTGCTCGAGAACGAGGGGCTCATCGAGGTGTTCCGTGGCGCGCGTGGCGGCGCGGGGTCCGGGTGCCGACCGAGGCCGTGCTGGCGCGGTACGCCGCGCTGGTGCTCGAGCACCGCCAGACGACGATCGTCGACGTCGCACGCGCCCGAGCTCTCCTCGAGCCACCCTGCGTGCGGGCCGTCGCCATGCGGCGGGATCCCGCGGTGATCGCCGAACTGCGGGCGCTGGTCGAGAAAGCCGAGGCACTCGACGACGATCCCGTCGCGGCAACTCGACGCGCAGCACCAGTTCCACACCGCGCTCGTGACCCTGGCCGGCAACCAGACGATCGGGGTGCTGCACGGCGCAGTCCAGCAGATCGTCGACGCCGCGAGCGCGCAGCGGGCCACGGTCGCCGGCGCCAGGGCGTCGGTCGCCCAGCACGAAGGAGCCCGCGTCCACCGCCGGCTCCTCGAACTCGTGGAGGTCGGTGACGCCGACCGGGCCGCGGCGCTCTGGAAGCGCCACATCGACGCCACCACCGATTACCTCGTGAGCACCGGCGGCGCCACGAAAGTCCTCGACCTCCACTGACGCCGGCGCACTGACGCCGGCCGCGCCCGCTACTCGGACGTCGGGCCGGTGAAGTTCGCCGGCCGCTTCTCGGTGTGGCTGCTCAGCCCCTCCCGCGCGTCGGGTCCGCCGAAGCCGAAGAACTCGTAGGCGAGGCTGGCGTCGAGGATCGCGGACTGCGAGCGGTACCAGTTGTTCAGCGCCTGCTTGGTCCAGCGGATCGCCGACTGCGCGCCGCCTGCCAGCTGCTCCGTCACGGCCATCGAGCGCGGTCCTGCACCTCGTCGTCGTCGACGCAGATCGATACGAGCCCGATGCGCTCGGCCTCCTCGCCCGTGAGCGTGTCGCACGTCAGCAGGTAGTACTTCGCCTTCGCCATGCCGCAGAGGAGGGGCCAGCAGAGCGCGGCATGGTCACCGGCGACGACGCCCAACCGGGTGTGCCCGTCGATGATCCGAGCGTTCCGCGCGACGACCGACACGTCGGCGAGGACGCCGGCGACCAGCCCGGCACCGACCGCCGGGCCGTGCATTGCCGACACGATCGGCTTGGAGCAGTTGATGACGTTGAACACGAGGTCACGCGCCTCGCGCATGACTCGCGTGCGCACGGCGTAGTCGTTCATCATCGAGTCGAGGAGGTCGAAGCTGCCCCCGGCCGAGAAGGCCTTGCCCGCGCCGCGCAGCAGCGCGACGCGCGTGTCGGGATCGCGGTCGACGGTGAGCCAGATGTCGGCCAGCTCGCGGTGCACCTCGGGCCCCACCGAGTTCAGGCCGGGCCCGTCCATGGTGATGCGCAGTACGCCGTCGGCGGGGCGGTCGACGGTCAGTCCTGGGAACGCGTCGTAGGTCTCGGTCACGTCGAGGCTCCTCGGTGGGGGTCGTGACCGGGAATCCTGCCGCGTGTCGTGCCTCCCGGCTCACGCCGGGGGGCTGGACACGTGCGGGAAGAGTTCCTGGAAGGCGCCGACGGTGATCCGGTCGCGGACATCGTCGGTGACGTCGGCGAAGATCTCGTGGAGTGTCTTCTGCGTGTGGCCGTACGTGCCCTCGAGGTGCGGGTAGTCGCTGCCGAACATCACGTTGCGGTAGCCCATGGCCGACATCGCGGCGGGCGCCGACTCGTCGTGCTGGAAGCTCGTGTACACGTTCTCGTACAGGTACTCCTTCGGGAGCCGTGCGAGCTGGGGCCGCACGAACATGCCGTGCTGCCGGTACGCCTCGTTCATCCGGTCGCCGACCGCCGGTACCCAGGTGGCGCCACCCTCGGAGATGAGGATGCGCAGCGACGGGTGGCGCTCGAACACACCGGCGACGACGAGCTTCATCGCCACGTACTGACCGCCGTAGCTCGTCTGCACGTAGTTGAGGATCGCGCCGCCGCGACCGCGGAACATCGCGGCCTGGTCGCCGCCGTCGGTGCCGATGTGGAAGCCGATCACCATCCCGGTGTCGGCGGCCGCCTGCCACAGCGGGTCCCAGTACGGGTTGTTCCAGTCCTCAGTGCCGGGCGGGTTGCCGGTGGGGACGCTGACGATGTGCAGGCCGATCTCGGCGGCGTGGTGCACCTCGGCGACGGCGTCCTCCACCCGTACGAGCGGCATCAGCGCCGCGGGCACCAGACGGTCGGGCGCGATCGACTGGATCTCCGACACCAGCCACTCGTTCTCCGCGTGCGCGGCGTCGCGGATGAGTTCGGCGTCCTCGACCAGCGCCGACCACAGCCCGATCGACTGGTACATGACCTCGCCCCAGATGCCCTCCTCGTCGAGATCGCGGAGGCGGAGGTTCACGTCGCGTGAACCGGGCGGGCGGTGCGACATCTCGGCGATCGTCTCACCGGTCGCGCCCTTGGCGGTCATCACCTTGGGGACCTTGCGCGTGAACGACTTGCCGTCGACCTCGACGAGTTCCTCGTCGTCGGAGATCATGCGGGTGCGCGGCATGCGGTCGGCCTGCGCCTTCGGCATGATCTGGTGCCAGAGGTCGTCGGGCTCCAGGAAATGCGAGTCGCCGGAGTGGGTCCAGATCTTGTGCTCGGTCATCGTCCGAGGGTAACGACGGGCTGCCCCGCTGGGAACCCCCAGACCCGAGAACGAGGTTCCGCCGGCCTAATTCCGCATGTAGGCACCGGCGGCCACGTTGAGGATCTCGCCGGTGATGTGCCGGGCGCGGTCCGACGCGAGGAAGGCGATGGTCTCGGCGATGCTCGTGGCGTCGGCGTGCTCGCGCAGCGGCGCCTCCACCGACGCGAGGATTTCGGGGTGGTCGTCGATGAACTTGGTGCCGGTCACCACGCCCATCGCCACGGTCACCGCGCGGATGCCGAACGCACCGCCTTCGTGCGCGCAGCTGCGGGTGAGGACGTTCAGGCCCCCCTTGGTGATCGCGTAGGGCGATTCGATGCCGACGCCGCCAACGTCGGCCGCGTAGCTGCTCACGTTCACGATCACACCGCCGCCCGCGTCGCGCATCAACGGCATCACGGCCCGGCACAGGTACCACGGTCCCGAGAGGTTGACGCGCACGATCCAGTCCCAGTTGTCGGGGTCGTAGTCGAAGATGCTCCCGACGACGTTGATCGCCGCGTTGTTCACGAGGATCTGCACCGGTCCGAGTTCCTCGCCGACCTGCGCGATGGCGGCGTCGATCGCGCCGCGGTCGCCGGCATCCATCGGGATGCCGAGCACGGTCGTGTCGGGGAACTCGTCGGCGAGGGCGGCTGCGACCTCGCGGGTGCGGCGTTCGTGGATGTCGGTGACGACGACGCCGCGCCGCCGGCGGCGAGCCGACGGGCCGTGGCCCGGCCGACCCCGGCCCCGGCGGCGCCGGTGACGAGCGCGATGCGCTGGTGGAACTCGTCCATCGCGGGAGTGTACGGAGCCGTCCGGATGCCGACCTTCGGCAGTTGGACGGCTCCGACGGGCCTTACGAGCCGGCGGGCGCGATCACGACGCCCCGGGCCTCGAGGTCGGCGATGGTGTCGTCGGCGTAGCCGAGTTCGGTGAGCACAGCGCGGTTGTGCTGACCCCGCGTGCAGGGCGGGTCGACCCGGCCGGGTGTCTCCGAGAACGCGATCGGCGGCGCGGCGCGCACCATCTCGCCGAACTGCGGGTGCTGATAGGCGACGGTGACCCCGGTCTCGCGCAGCACCGGGTCGAACACCGTCACCGCCGGCTGACCGCGGAGGTCGGCCACCACGCAACCGACCCCGAGCGGTGCGAGCAGGTCCTCCCACTCGCCGGCCGGCTTCTCCTTGAAGCGCGCCGCCAGTTCCTGCAGGAGCGCGTCGTCGTGCTCGCGCCGTGCGTCCTCGGTGGCGAACCGGTCGTCCTCGGCGAGGCCCAGCGCGCCCGCCAGCGCGAGGAACTCGCCGTGGGAGCGCACCGCGACACACACCCACGTCTTGTCCGCGGCCCGGTACACGCGATCGAGGGCGCCGGTGCCGTGGTACTCGTCATCCGGCACGGGCAGCGGCGGCTTGCCCTTGTAGGTGCAGAAGTCGTCGGAGTACGCCCACGCGTTGCCGGCGATCATCGACGTGCGGACCAGTTGGCCCTCGCCGGTGCGCTGCTGGTGGTAGACGCCGAGCGCGATGGCCGCGAGGACGGCCAGCGCCGCGTTGGAGTCGCCATCGACGACCTGACCGAGACGCGGGAGGACGATCGCCTGCAGTTCCACCAGGCTCATGTCGACGTTCCGCTCGGGAGCCGCCCAGTACCCGACCTGGCGGCCGAAGCTCCCCGCGACGGCCTGGGCCGCCTGCGCGTAGAGCGCTCGACGTGCGTAGGGCCCGTCGCTGCCGTACCCCGCGGCATGGATGTAGACGAGGCGCGGGTTGAGTGCGCGCAGTTCGTCGTACCCGAGCCCGAGCTTCTCCGCGATGCCCGACCGGAAGCCGGTGATGAACACGTCGGCCTCGGCGACGATCGCCTGCGCGATGGCCGTCCCCTCGGCGGTCGACAGGTCGATCGAGACACTCTCCTTGCCGGCGGTCGTCTTGGTGCTCGCGACATCGGGCCCGAACGACATGCGGTGCGGGTCGCCGTTGCCGTCCTCGATCTTGATGACGCGGGCGCCGAGCGAGGCGGCCATCGCCACGCCGTAGGGCATGGCGTAGAAGTAGCCGAACTCGACGATGGTCACGCCGGAGAGAGGGTGCACGGGCGCCGGGCCGCCGCCGGCCGGTCGCGGGCCGGGCACGAGCGGCCCGTCGTGCGCGCCGAGGGCGGGAGCGGACCGCGTCAACGACATGGGTGTGCGTTCGAAGTGCGCGATCGGCCCGACCTCGCGCACCGGCCCCACGACCGGGTCGTCGATGGTGACGACGTCGCCGTTGTGCACGATCTGCGGGTGGTCGAGACCCTCCTCGCTCGTGACCGCGACCTCGAACGCGATGTCGGGGCTGGCCTCGAGCAGGGGCACCCAGTGCGCGAGATCCCCGGCGCGGAACGCCTCGAGCAGCAGGTCCTCCCACGCCTGGGCGTCGTCGGCGTTGTCGAACATCGGGAGCCTCGCGAACCGGGGCTCCTCGAGCACGTGCCCGATGCCGGCGACGTCGCAGAGCGCCTTGCCCTGATGGGGGAGCAACGTCGACGTCTGGATGAAGCGGCCGTCACGGGTCACGAGGAGCACGCCGTAGCGGCTCGCCGAGGTGGCGTCGCGCGAGTCCGACGACGGCTCCTCGCCGCGCTTGGCCATCAGCTGCACGATGATCGAGACGAAGTAGTCGAGCGGATCGAGACCGGCGACGAGGGTGGCGTCGAGCGCCTGCCCCCGGCCGGTCCGCTCGCGCACCAGCAGCGCGGCGAGGATTCCCGCGACCGACTGCATCGCGGCGCCGAAGCTGCCCCACGGCACGGAGTACTGGATCGCGCCGTCGCGGTGGCCGAAGCCGCCGCGTGCCCACAGACCCGCCCGCGCGGCGACGAGCGTGTCGTGCCCCTTGAGCCCCGCGTACGGTCCGGTGCGGCCGAAGCCGGTGATCGAGCAGTGCACGAGTGCGGGGTCGAGGTCGCGGAGTGCCTGCGCACCGACGCCCCAGGCGTCGGTGGTGCCGGGTGCGAACCCCTCGATGACCACGTCGGCCGCCCGCACGAGTTCGCGCAGGTGCTCCTGCCCGGCTTCCGTACGCAGGTCGGCGACAACGCTCTCCTTGCCGCGGTTCCACACCAGGAACCCGCTCGGGTTGATCCGACGCAGGGAGTCGCCCTCGGGCGGCTCGACCTTCACGACCCGCGCGCCGGCATCGGCGAGCACCATGCCGGCCATGGACGAGGCGACGCTGCCCGCGCCGATCTCCACGACATTGAGACCTGCGCAGATTCCGTCCATGAACACTCCTCGTCGTCGGGATGGGAAGGTGAGGGCCACCAACGGGTCCCGCGATCTTGCGTGCAACGCGGCGGGCGCGGAAGTGGACGCGGCAACGGAACTGTCGCGCAGGCGACGAACGGCGACAACGCCGGTGACGACGAGGGGGAACTGCAATGCCCGACACCGACCAGGGGCCGATGCAGGGCAAGGTGGCGTTCGTGACCGGCGCCGCGCAGGGGCTCGGCCGAGGATTGTGCGTCGCCTTCGCCGAGGCGGGGGCCGACGTGATCGCCGGTGACCTCGGGTCGGAGGACCTCGGCGCGACCGTCGTCGCGGTCGAGGCCACGGGCCGGAAGATCGTGGCCGGCGCCGCCGACGTGCGCGACCAGGCCGCGCTCGACGCGCTCGTTGCGCGCGGCGTCGCCGAGCTCGGCGGCCTCGACGCGGTCGTCGCGAACGCCGGCATCTCCAACTGGTCGAGGTTCTGGGAGATGTCGGAGGACCAGTGGCAGACGATGATCGACATCAACCTGAGTGGCGTGTGGCGCACGTTCCGGGCGGTCGCCCCGATCCTCATCGAACAGGGGCGGGGTGGTTCGCTCACGGCCATCAGCTCCGTCGCCGGGCTGCGGGCCCTGCCGGGCCAGGCGCACTACTCGGCGGCCAAGCACGGAGTGGTGGGCCTCGTGCGCGCCGCGGCGATCGAGATGGGGCCGTACCAGGTGCGCGTGAACTCGGTGCACCCGTGGGGTGTGCAGACGCGGCTCACCGAGGACTCGACGCTCGTGACCGCGCTCGAGGAGAACCCCACGTATGCGGCCGCGTTCCGGGCGATCCTGCCGGAGCCGGTCATCGCGGAACCCGCCGACATCGCCGCCGCCGTCGTGTGGCTCGCGTCGCCGGCGGCGCGTTGCGTCACCGGCATCCAGATGCCCGTCGACATGGGTTCGACGACGATCTGACGCCGTCGTCGCCTCGACGCGCCAGAAGCGTCAGAAGCCGCCGAGCGGGAGCGCCACCCGCCGCGAACGTGCCGCCGTCGCACGCGGGGATGCACAGGCCCGACATGTACGCCGACTCGTCGGACGCCAGGAAGAGCGCGAGGTTGGCGCTGTCGCGGATGTGCGGTGGCCGGTCGAGCTTGAGCGGGATCGCGGTCGCCGACTTGTCCCAAGCGCCCTCGGCCTCCTCGTACGACAGGTCGAGGGGCGCGTCCTCTGCGGAACCCGGGAAGTTCGCGGACATGCCGTGGAACGGGCAGAGCGCGTTGATGCGGATGCCGTGCTGGCCGAGTTCGGTGGCGAGCGCCTTCACCAGCCCGTTCGCGCCGTGCTTCGCCGACGTGTAGCTGCGGAAGCCCGGGTACGCGACGAGCCCGGCGGCGGAGGTGGTCACCACGATGTTGCCGCCGTCGCCCTGACGCAGGAACTGCCGCGCCGCGGCCTGCGCGCCGAGGAACACGCCCGTCTGGTTGACGGCCACGACCTTCTCGTAGTCCTCGAGTGGCAGGTCGACGAACGAGATCTGGCCGAAGCCGATCTCGGGAATGCCGGCGTTGCAGTACATGACGTCGAGGCGGCCGAAGGTGTCGACCGCGTGCTGCACCGCACCGGCGTTGTCGGCCGGGCTGGTGACGTCGGCCCGGAGGTACGTGGCCTGCCCGCCGCTCGCGGTGATCTCCTCGGCGAGCGACCGCACGTGGGTGTCGACGATGTCGGTGGCGACGACCTTCGCGCCCTCGGCGGCGAAGAGGCGCCCGGCGTCCCTCCCGAGCCCGTGCCCCGCCCCGGTGATGACGACGACCTTGTCCTCGAGTCTCATGCGGCTTCCCTTCGGTGGTGTCGGTGGTGTGCCCGATTCCGTGGCGTCGCGGCGTGTTCGCTCACTCCGACAGGCTGATCGCCTGCTCGGGACAGTTCTGCGCGGCGAGCGTGGCCTGGGCCTCGAGCCCCGCCGGCACCTCGGTGACGAGCGGTCGGGAGTGACCGACGTCGTCGGCGTCGAACAAGTCGGGCGCGAGCGCGTAACAGCGGCCGTGGCCGGTGCAGATGTCGTCGTCGACGTGGATCTTCATGACCTCTTCCCCCGGGTCGTCACGACGCGGCCGTGCGCCGCGCCTCCTGCACCAATTCGAAGATCTGCTCGGGCCCGAGCGGAGTGCGCGTGACCTGCACACCCAGTTGCCACAGCGCGTCGCCGACGGCGTTGGCGACCGCGGCGTGCGCGCCGATGGCGCCGCCTTCGCCCATGCCCTTGAACCCTCCGGGGTTGGTCGTCGACTCCGTCTCGATGTGGCCGATCTCGATGTCGGGCACCTCGGTGGTCGTGGGCAACAGGTAGTCGACGAGGGTGCTGGTGAGCGGGTTGCCGTCGCTGTCGTAGACGAAGTCCTCCAGCAGCACGCCGCCGAGGCCCTGCACCACGCCGCCGAAGATCTGGCCCTCGACGATCATCGGGTTGATCATCTTCCCGCAGTCCTCCGACACGATGTAGCGCAGGATGCGGGGCGCGTACGTCTCGCTGTCGATCTCCACCACGCACACGTGCGTGGCGTTGGACCACGTCGGGAACCGGTTCGGCCGGAAGCGCACGGTCGCCTCGAGGCCACTCGAGATGTCGGCGGGCAACTGGTCGGAGTTGGTGTAGGCGAGCTTCGCGACCTCGCGCAGCGTCATCGACTTCGACGGGGTGCCTCGCACCGACACCGTGCCGTCGGCGATCTCGAGGTCCTCGGGCGCCGCCTCCATCGCGTGGGCCGCGACCTGCAGCACCTTGTCGCGCACGGCGACGGTCGCCTCGCGCGCGGCGCCACCGGCGACCACGGCGGTGCGGCTCCCCCCGGTGCCCGGGCCGTAGGGCGTGCTCTGGCTGTCGGCCTGCACCACGGTGACGTCGTCGTAGTCGACGCCGAGGTGCTCGGCGACGATCTGCGCCATCGTCGTCTCGACGCTCTGCCCGTGCGACGTGGTGCCGAGGTACGCGACGACCTTCCCGCTCGACTCCACCCGCACGGTGGCTCCCTCGGTGTGTAGCGTCGGGCCGCCCATCGAGGTGGGCTCCACGTACGCGCAGATCCCGACCCCGAGCCAGCGGCCCTCGGCGAACGCGGCGGCCTGCTCGGCGCGGAAGGCCTCGTAGTCGAGCATCTCGAGCGCCTGCTCGAGCGTCTCGAGCGGTGTGATCTCCTGGAACGCGTTGCCGGTGGGCGACACGAACGGCAGGTCGGCAAACGCCAGCAGGTTCCGGCGCCGGAACTCGGCGGGGTCGATCCCGATCTCCCGCGCCGCGTAGTCGAGCGCCATCTCGCGCACGGTCGTCTCGAACATCCACGGCCCGCGGTAGGCGGCCTTGCCCGCGGTGTTCGTCCACACCATCGACATGGAGAAGCCGTAGCGCGGGATCTTGTACGGCCCGGGCACGAGCATCGGGTCGACGACCGCGGGGCACGCCGCGTACGCGCCGACGTCGGCCACGTGGTCCATGGTGATGGCCTGGATCGTGCCGTCGGCGTCGACCGCCATCCGGATCCGGCCCTGCTCGTTGCGCGAGTGCCCGGCCGCGATGAGGTTCTCGCGACGGTCCTCGATCCACTTCACGGGCCGGCCGAGCTTGCGCGCCGCGAGCACGATCGCGCACTCCTCGCGGTACACGAACATCTTCTGCCCGAAGCCGCCGCCGACGTCACGCGCCGTCACGTGCACCGCGCCCTCGGGGATGTCGAGGTAGCGGGCAAAGAAGTTGCGCGTCTCGTGGACCGACTGGGTCGCGGCGATGATGCGCAGCTCCTCCCGGACGGGCTCCCACGCGGCCAGGATCCCGCGGGTCTCCATCGGCGCCGCGACGTAGCGGTTCTGCTCGATCGTGCACTCGACCACGTGGGCCGCGCTGCCGAACACGTCGTCGAGATCCCCGGACAGCGGCGTGAACGGCACCGCGACCATCGTGTTCGACTCGAGGCCCCAGCCCGCGTGCACGACGTTGTCCGTGTCGGCGCCCGCGTCGCGGTAGTCGACGACCGCGGTCTGCGCGTCGTAGTCGACCTCGATGAGCTCGCACGCGTCCTCGGCGACGTAGCGGTCGCGCGCGACCACCAGGGCGATCGGGTCCCCGACGAAGCGGACGTCGGTGATCGCGAGCGGTGGCGGCACGACGAGCTCCTCACCGAGCATCGCGTGCCAGGCCTCCCCGAACATGCCGTGGAAGTCGGCCCACGTGAACACGGCGACGACGCCGTCGAGCTGCTCCGCCGCGCTGGTGTCGACGCGCGTGACGGCGCCGCGTGCGATGTCGCTGCGCAGGAAGGCGGCGTGCAGGAGGCCGGGGAAGGCGGCGTCGGCGACGTACTCGCCGTGCCCGGTGAGCAGGCGCCGGTCCTCCTTGCGGGTGACCGACTGGCCGACGAACCGCGCGGCCACGGGCGAGGGGTTCGAATTCATGCCACTGAATATAAACAGAGCGGCGGCCCGGCGCTCGCGACCGCCACTCTGCTCAGATGCGGTCGATCAGATGCGCTCGATCAGCGTGCCCGTGCCGAGGCCACCGCCGCAGCACATCGTCACGAGCGCTCGCCGCTTGCCCGAACGCTCGAGCTCGTGGATCGCCTTGGTCAGCAGGATCGTGCCGGTACCGCCGAGGGGGTGGCCCAGCGCGATCGCGCCGCCGTTCGGGTTGACCAGCTCCAGGTCGGCACCGGTCGCCCGCTGCCAGCCCAGCACGACGGAGGCGAAGGCCTCGTTGATCTCGACGAGGTCGATGTCGTCCATCGTGAGCCCGTTGCGCCCGAGGAGATGCTCGGTCGCGGGGATCGGTCCGGTGAGCATGAGCACCGGGTCGCTCCCGACGATGCACGTGTCGACGATGCGCACCTTCGGCTCGAGCCCGAGCGAGGACGCCTTCTCCTCGGTCATGAGCAGGAGCGCGCCCGCACCGTCGCTGATCTGCGACGCGGTGCCCGCAGTGTGGAACGCGGGGTCGCGGTCCATCACCGGCTTCAGCCCGGCCAGCGTCTCGAGGCTCGTTTCGCGCATGCCCTCGTCGCGGGTGATGGTGCGCGTCACCGTCGCCGTCGGGCGCCGGCGCCTCGACCGGCACGATCTGGCCGTCGAAGCGGCCCTCGGCCCAGGCCCGCGCGGCGCGCTGCTGCGACGCGAGACCGAACGCGTCGAGGTCCTCACGCTGCAGTCCGAACGTCTCGGCGATGCGCTCGGCTCCCTCGAACTGGCTGGTGTGCTCGTAGTGCGCCCGGTAGTTGTCGTTCATCGGGGTGCCGAGGTCGGGCTCCTTGGGCACGCTCGAGCCCATGGGCACCCGGCTCATCACCTCGACCCCGCACGAGACCGCGACGTCGACGACACCGGCTCCCACGAGTGCGTAGGCGAGGTTCGACGCCTGTTGCGACGAGCCGCACTGGGTGTGCACGGTGGTGCCGGCGGCGGTCAGCGGCAGGCCCGACTGCAACCACGCGGTGCGCGTGATGTTGGCCGACTGCATGCCCACCTGACCCACGCAGCCGCCCACGACCTGGCCGACCTCGGCGGGGTCGATGCCGGATCGTTCGATCAGCGCGGACTGGACGGTCGAGAGCAGGTCGGCCGAGTGCATACCCGACAGGCCACCGTTGCGGCGCCCGACCGGGCTCCGGACTGCTTCCACCACGACGACGTCACGCATGTCAGTTCTCCTTGGATCGAGAGGGGAGCGAGGCGAAGGCGGGCGCGCGCTTCTCGGCGAACGCAGTGACCCCCTCCGTGAAGTCGACCCGGTAGACCGGATCGCGGACCATCCGGGTCGCGTCGCGCGCGGACTCCTCGAGTGTGCGGGCCCAGTCCTGGGCCACCTGCTCCTTCACACCCTGCATCGCGATCGGCGAGCAGTTCGTGGCCAGGTCCTGCGCGTAGGCCTGGGCCGCCGGCAGCAGCTCGTCGGGCGGGTACACGCGGTTGACGAGCCCGAGGGCGAGCGCCTCCTCGGCCGTCACCGCGCGGCCCGACAGCAGCAGATCCATCGCGTTGCCGGTGCCCACGAGGCGCGTGAGCATCCACGAGCTCCCGAACTCGGCGACCAGGCCGCGGCGGGTGAACGACGTCGCGAGCTTGACGCCTGCGGCCGCGAAGCGGACGTCGGCCACCAGGGCCTGGACCAGCCCGATGCCCGCGCACCCGCCGTTGATCGCAGCGACCAGCGGCTTCCGCAGCGCGGCCGCGTGGTACATCGGCCGGTCCTCGCCCTCCTGGCCGCGCACCCCGGCGGTGCGTTCGGCGAGCACGGAGGCGTCGAGGCCGGGGCAGAACCCGCGCCCCGCGCCGGTGAGGACCACCGCGCGGACCTCGGGATCGTCGTCGAGCTGGTCGACGAGGTCGAAGTAGGCGACCTCCATCTCGTACGTCCACGCGTTCATGCGCTCGGGACGGTTCAGGGTGACTGTCGCGACGCCGTCGCGCTTCTCGCACAGCACGACCGGTTCGGCGGCGTTGCTGGTCATCTTGCGACTCCTTCGAGGAACTCGATCAGGTCCTGCGGCTCCACGATGCCGGTCTGCGCGGAGATCGGGATGTCCACGTCCGGAACGCTCAGTGTCGATCAGACGTGCAGGGTGCAACCCTGCGCGTTGAAGAAGAAGCCGCCCGCGGTCACGATCGCGGTCTCGGCGCCGGCGACCTGGCGTTCGCCCGCGCGTCCCTGCAGTTGCAGCACCGCTTCCCGGATGTGCCCCGACCCCTGCGTGCCGCCCTCGGAGAGCGAGCCGCCGTGCGGGTTCACGGGGATGCGCCCGTCGATGAGGATCCGGTTGGCCTCGGCGTCCCAGTTCGCCTCGATGAACGCGCCCGCCTCCCCGGGACCGCACCACCCGGCGTTCTCGATCCAGTTGAGCGTGATCACGCTGAAGCCGTCGTAGGGGAAGTAGACGTCGCAGTCGTCGATCCAGAAGTCGCTCTTCGCCTTGAGCGCGTCGACGACGACGTGCTGCCCGTTCCGGCGGAGGCTCGGTTGCTGGGCCTCGTCGTTCTTGTCGATCATGCCGAGGGCCGCCGCGTTGACGAGGACCGGCGCGTGGGGGAGGTCGCGTGCCCGCTCGGCAGTCGTGATCACGAACGCGTCGGCGCCGTCGACGGGCACGTCCATGTCGAGGAGGCACAGCGGCCACCGGATCATGCGGGCCTGGAGGTAGTCCTCCATCGAGAGGGGTTCGCGCATCGCCGCCCCGGGGTTGCGGGCCGCGTTCGACCGGTCGTTGATCGCGACGTACCCGAAGTGCTCGCGCTTCGCGCCGTACTCGTACAGGTACCGCGACGCCCACGCGGTGTAGCCGACCGCTCCGAAGATCGACTCCGGCGGCGGGATCGGCATGCCGGCGCCGAAGCCCCCCGATCGCCGGAACGGGTCCTTCGCCGCCGAGCGGGAGAACATCGGGCTGCGGTACACCGAGTGGTACGCGAGGACGACGTCGCAGATGCCGCTGTGCACGGCCGACATCGCGGCGACGAGCTGGTTCACGAACGGGATCTGCGGGTTCGCGTAGTACGTGAGCTCGGGGATCCCCAGCGCGGCCTGGATGTACGACGCCTGGGGCATCGAGCCGCAGATGCCGTCGACGTCGGCCGCGGTGAGCCCCGTGTCGCGCAGGACCTTCGTGCAGGCGTCGAGCGCGAGCGCGCCCGCGCTCACGGCTCCGGCGTCGCGCGAGAAGCCGGTGGTCGCGGCGTTGGCGATCGCGACCTGGTCCTTCGCCGGGTTGCGGGCCGAGATCATCGGGCCACCGTCCCTGCGAGGCGGAAGACCGGCAACGGCGCGCCGGCGCGCTCGGCCCAGTCGAGCTCGACGGGTGCGCCGATCACGATGTCGTCGTTCGGCGCACCGACGACCGTGCTCGTGTAGCGCAGGCCCGGCTGCTCCTCGAGTTCGACCGTCGCGACGGGGTAGCCGGCTGTGTAGTCGACGCCCTCGGCGGGCGGCCCCTGGTACACGAAGATGACCATGAAGATCGTGCCCCGACCACTGACCGGTTGCGGCGCGACGTTCGTCGACCAGCACGCGGGGCAGATCGGCTTCGCCGGCTCGTGCCAGGTGCCGCAGTCGCCGCAGCGCATCACGAGCAGCCGGTGCTCCAGCCAGCCGCGGAACTGGGCCTTGTTGTCGTGGTCGAGCTGGTAACTGCGGAAGCGCTCGACGAGCTCTTCGTCGGTGAGCTGGGGTGCCATGCGGAAGTTCTACTCCCCGCGCTGCAACTGGTCAGGCACAGAGGTACATTCAGTGCACGATTCCAAGGGGGGACAATGTCACGTATCCGCAAGTTCGTCATGCTCGTCGCGGTGGCGGCGCTCGTTGCCGGCGCGACGGTCGCAACGGCCGCCGCGTCGACCCGGCGCGCAGCGTCGTTCAAGGGCACGGTAATCATCGGCAACATCTCGGCGGCCTCGAGCGCGCCGCTGTCGGGGCCGTTCGCCTTCCAGACGCTCCAGGCCTGGGCCAAGGACGTCAACAGCAAGGGCGGCGTGAACGGGTTCAAGATCGTCGTCAAGACGGCGGACGACCAGGGCGACCCGGCCAAGGCATCCGCCGCCATGAAGTCGCTCATCGACGCCGGCGCGGTGGCGATCGTCGGTGAGTACGCGGCAGGCCACCGCCTCGGTGTGGCTGCCGATCGCCACCGAGGCCAAGGTGCCCGTCATCGGCGGTGGTTGCTACGCGATCGAGTTCAACGGCGACCAGAACTTCTACTGCGTCACCACCACGGCGATCCTCGACGGTCTCTTCGCCCAGGCCAAGCTCGTCTCCGAGCAGGGCGGCACGAAGATGGGGATCACTTACGACAGCTCGCAGCCGCAGGCGGCAGCCGCCGCGCCGCTGTTCAAGACCGCGACGGCGAAGTACAACTTGACCTTCACCGATGGCGTCGGTGTCACCAACTCGCAGCCCGACTACACGGCCGCGTGCGTGACCTTCAAGCAGAGCGGCACGACCGATGTCGGCATCGAGGGTGCCCCCGCACTCCCGAACATCGCCCGCGACTGCGCGCGACAGAGCTACTTCCCGCGCTGGACCTCGGGTGACGGCCAGATCTCGCAGAACTCGTGGCTGAAGGACCCGAACATCAAGGAGGCCATCGCGGCCGTCTACTCGTTCCCGTACCTCGACTCGAGCACGCCCGCGACGAAGCGCTTCCAGCAGGTGATGAAGAAGTACGCACCCTCGGTGCTCAAGGGCGACTTCAAGCAGCCCGCCACCACCACGTGGACCGCGGCGATCGCGTTCGAGAAGGCGCTGGGCAAGGTCACGTCGACCACGCCCACCGCGGCCGACATCACCGACGCGATGAACTCGTTCAACGGGGAGACGCTCGACGGGCTGGCACCCAACCCGCTCACCTTCACCGCCGGCGAGAACCACCCGCACAACTCCTGCTGGTGGACGCTGATCCTGAAGAACCACAAGATGACCGCACCCAACGGCATGCAGACCACCTGCACGCCCGCGAACTGACGGACACCGTGTGAGGCGGCCGGGTCCCGCTCGGGGCCCGGCCGTCTTCGCGTCCAAGTGACGAACGTCGCCGGTTGGGGGCGACCGTCATGCTGGTGCGCCTCAGAGGACCTCGGGAGGTCGCGACATGCAGGAGTTCCTGCCGTTCATCGTGATCGGCATCACCGCCGGCTCGGTGTACGGGCTCGCGGGGACCGGCCTGGTGCTCACGTACAAGACCTCGGGTGTCTTCAACTTCGCCTACGGCGCGATCGCGGCGGTCGCCGCGTTCGTCTTCTACTGGCTGTGGCAGCGCGAGGGACTCTCGTGGCAGGTCTCGGCGCTGCTCTGCCTGTTCGTGCTCGGGCCGTTGCTGGGGTTGCTGCTCGAACTGCTCACACGAATGCTGTCGAACGTCGGCGTGCAGTACCAGATCGTCGGCATGATCGGCCTCGCGCTCGGCATCAACGGGCTCCTCACCCTGTGGGCGTCGTCGTGGAGCTCCGACACGTTCGGCACCATCCAGATCCCGGCGTTCCTGCCCACGGAGACGTTCACGGTGTTCGACGTCAACGTGGGCTACGACCAACTCATCACGGTGCGTGGTCGCGCTGGTGTCGACCGTCGCGCTCTACGCCTTCTTCCGCTGGTCGCGGCTCGGGGTCGCCATGCGCGGCGGTCGTCGACAATCCCGAACTGGTCAACATCGCGGGGATCAACCCGACGCGGGTGCGGCGCTGGGCCTGGGTGATCGGCACGATGTTCGCCGCGCCTCGCCGGCCTGTTGCTCGGCCCGCTGCTCGGCCTCAGCGCGATCCTGCTCATCCTGCTCGTCGTGCAGGCGTTCGGCGCCGCGGCCGTCGGGTACTTCTCCAACCTGCCGCTCACCTACCTGGGTGGTCTGCTGATCGGCATCGCCGCCGCGCTCTCCACCAAGTACGTCGCCGACATCACGTGGCTCGGAGGCCTGCCGCCGAGCATCCCGTTCATCGTGCTGTTCGTCGCGCTCCTGGTCACGCCGAAGCGTCTCCTCGCGTTGCGGCGCCAGCCGCCTCCGCCCCCGCCCCATGCCGCCTACAACGCGCCGCTGCGGGTGAGCATCGGCGGCGCGGTCGTCGTGGTGGGACTGCTCGCCTTCGTGCCCGACCTCGTCGGCAACAACCTCGCGGCGTGGACCCTCGCCGTGATGTCGGTGATCCTGTTCCTGTCGCTCGGGCTCCTCGTGCGGACCTCCGGGCAGGTGTCGCTCGCGCAACTCGGGCTCGCGGCGGTCGGCGCCGCCGCGTTCGGTCACTTCGCGAGCGACCACGGCATCCCGTGGTTCCCGGCGCTGCTGCTCGCGGGACTCGTAGCCGTGCCGGTGGGAGCGGTCATCGCAATCCCGGCGATCCGCCTGTCGGGCGTGTTCCTCGCCCTCGCGACCCTGGGCTTCGGGATCATGCTGGAGCAGATGTTCTACACGCAGGACATCATGTTCGGCCCCACGGCGGCCGGCCTGCGCGCCGCTCGCCCCAGCTTCGCGACGACTGACCGCGACTACTACTACGTGATCCTCGCCGCGGCCGTGGTCATCTCGGTCCTGGTTGTCGTGCTCGTGCGCTCCCGGCTCGGCCGTCTCCTGCGCGCGCTCTCCGACTCGCCCCTCGCGCTCGACACGCAGGGCGCGAGCACGAACGTCTCGCGTGTCCTGGTGTTCTGCATCTCCGCGTTCATCGCGGGCATCTACGGCGCGCTGTACGCAGGCTTCGTCGGCTCGATCACGGGCACCTCGTTCCCCGCGTTCTCGTCGCTGACGATCATCGCGCTCGTCGTGCTCGTGGTGGGCGGCGCGCCGTGGTACGCGATCCTGGCCGCCGCGCTGTTCCAACTGCTGCCCGCCTACGTGAACATCGACAACATCCAGGAGTGGCTCCAGGTCCTGTTCGGGTTCGCCGTGATCGGCGTGGGGCTCCAGGCGCGCCATCCCGCGTCGGTGCCGGCACCCGTGCGGCGGTTCCTCGACCGCCTCGGCGGCCGCAAGCCGGCGCCGCCGCCGCCGGCGGACGCGACGCCACGCGCGGCGCCCGTCGCGGTCGCGGCGCCTGCGGTGGTGGCGCCTGCGGTCGCGGCGTCGGCCAGTGGGACCGGGCTCGCGGTGGTCGACCTCGTGGTGCGGTTCGGTGGGCTCGTGGCGGTCGACGGCCTGACGCTCGAGGCGCCGCTCGGCCGGATCACCGGCCTGATCGGGCCGAACGGCGCGGGCAAGACCACCACGTTCAACGCGTGCTCGGGCCTCGTGCGCGCGAGTGCGGGACGCATCACGCTGCACGGGTCCACGGTCACCCGGCTCAGTCCGGCGGCCCGCGCGGGCGCGGCCTCGGGCGCACCTTCCAGCGGTCGGAGTTGTGGAACTCGCTCACCGTCGAGGAGAACGTCGCGCTCGGGCGCGAAGCGGCCATGGCCGGGGGCAGCGCGTTCCACCAGGTGCTCGCCCGGCGGGGCGAGCGTGCGAAGGTCCACGAGTCGGTGGATCACGCGATCGACCTCGTGGGCATCAACGACCTGCGCGGGCGTCAGTCGGCGCTGCTCACGTCGGGCGAGCGGCGCCTCGTCGAGCTCGCCCGGGCCCTCGCGGGCGCGTTCGACGTGATCCTGCTCGACGAGCCGTCGTCGGGACTCGACCACGCGGAGACCGAGCGGTTCGGTGCGGTGCTGCGGCAAGTCGTCGTCGATCGCGGCATCGGCATGCTGCTCGTCGAGCACGACATGGCCCTGGTGATGGAGGTGTGCGAGCACATCTACGTCCTCGACTTCGGCCGCCCGATCTTCGACGGCACCCCCGAGGAGGTCCGGGGGAGTGAGCTCGTCCAGGCCGCCTACCTCGGCGCCGACGAGGTCGAGGAGGCGCTGGCCGCCGAAGCCGCCGCGTCCGCCGAGCCGGCCTGACCGAGGAGACGCGACATGCTCGAGATCCGCAACGTCACCGGCGGCTACGGCAACACCACCGTGTTGCGCGACATCAGCCTCACGGTGCCCGACTCCTCGGTCGTCGCGCTGCTCGGCCCCAACGGAGCGGGGAAGACCACCACCCTGCGCATGGCGTCGGGGCTGCTGCGCCCGCGTGAGGGCGAGATCCTCCTCGACGGCACCGACGTGCGGAAGCTCGGTCCTTACCAGCGCACCGCGCTTGGCCTGTGCCACATTCCCGAGGGCCGCGGGATCTTCCCGTCGCTCTCCGTGCGCGACAACCTGGTGCTGTTCGTCGAGCGGGGCAAGGAGAAGGAGGCCTGGGAACGTGCGGTCGACACGTTCCCAGTGCTCGGCGAGCGCCGGCGCCAGATCGCCGGCACGCTCAGCGGCGGCGAGCAGCAGATGCTGGCACTGGTGCGGGCCTACGTGGCGAACCCGCGGATGGTGCTCGTGGACGAGGCCTCGCTGGGCCTCGCGCCGCTCGTGGTCGACCGGATCTTCGAGTTCCTCGAGAAGATCGCCAGGGAAGGTGCGTCGTTGCTCCTCGTCGAGCAGTACGTCAGCCGGGCGCTCGCACTCGCCGACACCGTGTACCTGCTCAACCAGGGCGAGATCGTCCACTCGGGCCCGAGTGCCGGCCTCACCGAGGACCACATCTTCGAGCTCTACACGGGTGGCGTGGAGACCGGCGCCGGCTGACACGGCGCATTCGCCGGCCCGCTCCCCCCGGCGCCCAATCGGGTTCCCCCCGACCGATTCCGGCCCGGATTCCGGGCCGGAATCGCGCGCGCCCCTTGACGTTCGGGCTCGCAGTGCGATATCACTCTATTCGTTGGATGATTAATCTGATTCGCGGAGTGGGGGTGCCGGGTGTCGGCGACGAGTCCGTCTGGAACAGCAGCAGTCGTCATGCTCGCGGTGGAGTCGCTCCGCTGCGTGCCCATGCGGGAGCGGGGTCTCGACGAGGCCCATGTCGCCGCCCTGGCCGAACTCGACGGCGACTGGGCCCCGATCGTCGTACGGCGCGACGACCGGCTCGTGATCGACGGCCAGCACCGGGTCGCCGCGGCGCGCCGGGTGGGGCGCGCTGAGCTGCCCGCGGTCTTCTTCGACGGTAGCGGCGACGACGGCTACGTCGAGTTCGTCCGCCGCAACGTCGTGCACGGCCTGCCGCTGAGCCTCGACGAGCGCCGTCACGCCGCCCGCCGGATCCTGCGGTCGCACCCAGAGTGGTCCGACCGGTCGATCGCGTCTGTGTGCGGACTCGCGCCGAAGACGGTGGCGCGGCTGCGGGAGTGCGGTGCGGCGACGACCGCTGTGCCTGGCCGGATCGGGCGCGACGGGCGGATGCGTCCCGTCGACGCGGCCGGCATCCGTCGGCGCATCGTCACGGAACTGGAACGCAACCCGGACGCGTCGTTGCGCGCGATCGCCAAGGTCGTCGGGGCGTCACCCGAGACGGTGCGTACCGTGCGGGCCCGACTCGCCAACGGGGAGCCGGCGGAGTCCTTCGCACCCGTCGAGCCGGTCGAGACCGACGCGACCATCCTCGGGCTGCTCGCCCGGCGCCGGCCCGGTGGCCTGGCCCTGACCGAGGATCGCGCGTTCCTCGGGCGCGACGGGGGCCCGGAACTCGTCGAGTGGTTCGACGCCAGGTCCGTCGACACTGCCGACATGTGGCGCCACGTCGGCGTGGTGCCGATGAGCCGCATCTACGAGATCGCCGACGAGGCCCGACGGCGGGCCGCGTTCTGGACCGAGTTCGCCGACGCGCTCGAGTCGCAGGTCCGCCGGCGGGCCTGAGGTGTCAGGCGCGGGCTTCGCGCGGCAGGCCCAGCACCGTTTCGCCGAGCACGTTGCGCTGGACCTCCGACGTCCCTGCGTAGATGGTGCCGGCCACCGCGTTGTACGCGGCGCCGATCCACGACCCGGTGGTGTTGGGCGCGCCGGGATCGTCGGTGCGGTACGCACGCAGCGGCAGTCGGCCCTCGACGGTCAGCGCCTCAGCGCCGAGCACATCCAGCGCGAGGCGGGTCACCCTCGCGTGGTACTCGCTCCAGTAGAGCTTCGAGATCGAGGCCGCCGCGCCGAGTTCCTCGCCGTGCAGCACGCCGGTGAGGATCCGCAGGCCGAGGAGCCGCATCACCTCGCACCGCACGTACGCGTCGGCCAGGCGGTCGCGGAACACCGGATCGTCGGTGCGGCCGCGGTCCCGGGCGAGCAGGAGGAGACGGTCGAGCTCGGCGCGGAACAGGATCGGGTTGGTCGCGGCCTCCTCGCCGCGTTCGAGCCCGAGCAGCGTGGAGGCGACCGACCAGCCGCCGTCGACCTCGCCGACCACGTGGTCGGCGGGCGTCGTCGCGTCGGAGAAGAACACCTCGTTGAACTCCTGCTCCCCGGAGAGTGCGGTGATCGGGCGGATCTCGATCCCCGGTTGGTCGAGGTCCATGAGCAGGAACGTGATGCCGCGGGTCTTGCCCGCGTCCGGGTTGGTCGCGCGAGCAGGAAGATGCGGTTGGCCTCGACGGCCCGCGACGTCCAGAGCTTCTGGCCGTTGACGACCCAGTGGTCGCCGTCGAGCACGGCGCGGGTCGACAGCGACGCCAGGTCGGAGCCCGACCCCGGCTCGGAGAAGCCCTGGCACCACTTGTCCTCGCCGCTCAGGATCCGCGGCAGGAAATGGCGCTTCTGCTCCTCCGTGCCCCAGCGCAGCAGCGTGCCGCCGAGCATCTTGATGCCGAACGTGTCGTTGTAGCCCATCGCCGGCACGCCGGCCCGGGCGAGCTCCTCCACCAGCACGACCTGCTCGAGCTTGGTGAGGCCGGCGCCGCCGTACTCGGTCGGCCACGACACGCCGAGCAGCCCGTTGGCGGCGAGTGTCGCGCGCCACTGCTCGACGAACGCGTCGGCCTCGTCGCGGTCGGCGATCGCGCCGATGCCCTGCCACCCGGGCGGCAGGTTCGCCGCGAGGATCGCGCGGATGTGGGTGCGGAACGCCTCTGCTTCGTTGCTGTGGCGGGGATCCACCGGTGCGCTGTCCTCCCGATCGGCGGCTTCGCACAATCATTATCATCAGTCAGCTGATTCGAGTCAGCGGGGGAGTGCATGGGAATCCTCGACGAACGCGTCGTGATCGTGACGGGGGGCGGCCGCGGGCTCGGGCGCGCCCACTGCCTGGAGCTGGCCCGCCACGGGGCGACGGTGGTCGTCAACGACCTCGGCGTCGGTCTGCACGGCGAGAGCGGCGACGTCTCTCCCGCAGACGCGGTGGTCGCGGAGATCGTCGGCGCGGGGGGCACGGCTTCGGCCGACGGCACCTCCGTGACCGATTTCGAGGGCGTCGCCGCACTCGTCGAGCGCACGGTGTCCACCCACGGGCGCCTCGACGCGGTGGTGAACAACGCGGGCATCGTGCGCGACCGGATCATGACGTCGATGAGCGAGGAGGACTTCGACCTCGTCGTCGGCGTGCACCTGAAGGGCACGTTCACCCTGTCGCGGCATGCGTGCGCGTACTGGAAGGAGCGCGCCAAGGCCGGCGCGCCGATCGCGGGGCGCATCGTGAACACCACCTCGGGCGCCGGGCTGTTCGGCAACATCGGGCAGACGAACTACGGCCCGGCCAAGGCGGCGATCGGGAGCCTCACGATGATCACCGCGATGGAGATGGACCGCTACGGCGTCACCGCGAACGCGATCTCGCCGCTCGCGCGCACCCGCATGACCGACGGCCTCGGGCTCCTCGCCGACCCGGGAGCCGACGACTGGGACCGTCACGATCCCGCCAATGCGTCGCCGGTCGTCGCGTGGTTGTGCAGCGAGGCGTCGGGGTGGCTGTCGGGAGCGGTGTTGCGGATCGACGGCGACACGGTGCAGCGCGTGCGGCCCTGGGAGATCGACCAGTCGTGCACCTACCGCGGCCGGCCCGGCGAGCCCGTGTCCGCCGGGGATCTCGGCGCCGGGTTGCGCGTCGCGTTCGGAGCCCTGCCCGGCGGTATCGCCGCGGTCCCGGCGAACTGACCCCACGAGAGGTGATGACATGACGGCATCCACGAGCCCGGTCCTCGACGTCCGCCGCGACGGCCCCGTCGCGATCGTGACGCTCAACCGCCCGGATCAGTTGAACTCGTTCGACGAGGAGTTGCACTACGCCTTCGCGCGCCTGTGGCTCGATCTCGACCGCGACCTCGACGTGCGCGCGGTGGTGCTCACCGGAGCGGGGAAGGCCTTCTGCGCGGGCGGCAGCATCGACGACTTCGACCTGTTTCGTACCGACCTCGCGGCCCGCACGGCGATCATGCGCAGCGCGCGCCGCCTGGTCGACGAGATGCTCAACGTGCGTGTCCCCGTGGTCGCGGCGGTGAACGGGGCCGCCGTCGGTCTCGGCTGCACGTTGATGACGTTGTGCGACATCGTGTTCCTCGCCGGGCACGCCACCGTCGCCGATCCGCACGTCACGGTGGCCCTCGTGGCCGGCGACGGCGGCGCCGTCACCTGGCCACACCTCACGAGCCTGCTCAAGGCGAAGCAGTACCTGCTGACCGGTGACGCCATCCCGCCGGAGGACGCGGTCGCCATCGGGCTCGCCAACTTCGTGGTGCCCGGGGACGAAGTCGTCGCGCAGGCGACCGCGTTCGCCCACCGGCTCGCCGCGTTGCCGCCGCAGGCGGTGCAGGACACGAAGGCGGTGCTCAACCAGCAGCTCCGCCTCTCCGCGGTCGCCGCACTCGGCTTCGGGCTCGCGGCCGAGACACATTCCCACGACACCCCGGAGTACGCCGCCGTCCCCGAGCGCTTCCGGAGCCGATCGCGTGGATGACCTCCACCTCTCGGCAGAGGAGCGCGCCTTCCGCGACGAGCTGCGCGAATGGCTCGCCGACCACCTCGTCGGCGAGTTCCGCGCCGCGGGCGGTGTGGGCGGGCCGGCCGACGACCGCGAGTGGGACCTCCGCCTCGCCTGGGAGCGCGAGCTCGCCACCGGCGGATGGCTCAACGTGTCGTGGCCCGAGGAGTACGGCGGTCGGGGCGGGACCCCGCGCCAGGAGCTGATCTTCCAGATCGAACACGCCGCCGCCGACGCGCCGTACTGGGTCGGGGTGCAGGGCCGAGACCTCTTCGGTCCCACGCTGCTCGAGTTCGGGGCCGACGAGCAGAAGCGGCGCTTCCTGCCGCCGATCATGCAGGTGGAGGAGTTCTGGGGTCAGGGATTCAGCGAGCCCGATGCCGGCTCCGACCTCGCCAACCTGCAGACGCGCGCGGTCCGTGACGGTGACGACTGGGTCGTCACCGGCCAGAAGATCTGGACGACGTTCGGTGCCCACGCGGACTGGCTCTACGTGCTGTGCCGGACGAACCCCGACGCGCCGCGCCACCGCGGTATCTCGATGCTGCTCCTCCCTGTCGACCAGCCCGGCGTCGACGTTCGGCCGATCCGCAACATCGCGGGCGGTCTGGAGTTCGCGGAGATCTTCCTCGACGAGGCGCGCACACCGCTCGTGAACATCGTCGGCGAGGTCGACGGTGCATGGTCGGTCGTCATGGGCACGCTCGGCAACGAGCGGGCAGGCGCCACGGTGCTCCCGTTCCAGGCCTCCTTCCAGCGCGAGATGCGCGACCTCCTCGCGCTGGTGCGGGCCAAGGGGCTCCGCGCGGACCCGCTGCTCCGCCAGCGCGTCGCGCAGGCATGGACAGGACTGCGCATCATGGAGCTCAACAACGACCGGCTGCTCACCGCGGTGCTGAGCGGCCGCCACCCGGGCGCGGAGTCGTCGGTCGGCAAGCTCCACTGGTCCACGTGGCACCGGGACTTCGGCGAGCTCATGGTCGACGTGCTCGGGCCCGACGCGCTCGTCACCGAGGACGACGGCACGCTGCACCCGATGGTGCACAGCTTCCTCAACTCGCGCGCGGAGACGATCTACGGCGGCACGGTCGAGGTGCAGCGCAACATCTTGGGTGAACGGGTGCTCGGGCTGCCGAAGTCCTGAGTGCGGACGTGCCGGCGATCCTCGCCGGCGGAACGGGGGGAACGTGACGGGACTGCTCGACGGAGTTGTCGTGGTCGAGACCGGCGTGCTGATGACCGTCGACTTCCTCGGCCGTCTCCTCGGCGACGAGGGCGCCGACGTCGTGAAGGTCGAGACGCCCGGGCGCGGCGACTACCTGCGCAACATCATGACCAGGTTCGCGCCGGACTGGTCGACGTTCCACCTCACCCTGAACCGCAACAAGCGCAGCCTCACGTGCAACGCGCGCACGCCGGAGGGTCGCGAGGTGATGGCTCGGCTGATCGAGCGGGCCGACATCTTCATCACCGGCAACGTGGGCGACACCAACCGCGCGCTCGGCCTCGACTACGCGTCGGTGCGCGCGATGCGACCGCGCATCGTGTACTGCCAGGCGACGGGCTTCGGCGCGTCGGGGCCCTACGCCGAGGTCCCCACGCACGGGCAGATGATGGACGCGCTCGGCGGCGCGGCGCCGCGGCTCGCGGTCGACGAACGCGGATTCGTCGAGCCCGTCGGCGACTCCATGCGGGGGAGTGACGGCGTCGTGATCGGCCCGCTGTACGCCGCCTTCGGTGTCGCGTGTGCGCTCGCGCGCGCGCCCGCATCACCGGAGAGGGCGCATACCTCGACGTGTCCTGCGCGGATGCGGTGCTCGCGTCGAAGTGGCTCGACGCCCTGGCGCTGCTGAACCCCGACCAGGTCGACCGCTCCTGGATGAGCGACGGCGTCGTCGGCTCGGCCAAGTACCAGTACTACGAGACCAAGGACGGCAAGTTCGTGCTCTTCTGCGCGATCGAGCCGAAGTTCTGGAATCACTGGTGCGAAGCGGTGGAACGCCCCGACCTCGCCGCACTGCACAACGACGAACTGGTCGTCGACTTCGGCGGGGCCGACGACGAACTGCGCCGGGAGATCCAGGCGGTGTTCCACACGCGGACGCGGGCCGAGTGGATGCGCATCGCCGTCGAGCACGACATCGCGATGGGTCCGGCGCTGCGGTTCGACGAGGTCGTCGACGATCCCCATCTCCAGGCGCGGCAGCAAGTGGTCGTCGAGCGCAACCCGGAGTTCGGCGACCTCCGGACGCTGGGCAACCCGGTGGTCGTGCCCGGCAACGAATTCTCGATCCGCTCCGCGCCTGCCCTCGGGCAGCACACCGACGAGGTGCTCGCGGAGCTCGGCTACGGCGACGGCGAACGCGCGCAGTTGCGCGCCGCCGGGGTCGTCTGAGTGCAGACCACGCCGGATGACGAGCGACGGAGGGATGGCATGACAGGTCCGATCGACGGATTGCGGGTGCTCGACTGCTCGACCGGTACCGCGGGGCCGAGGGCGACCGGACTCCTCGCCGACTACGGCGCCGACGTGGTGTGGGTCGAGCCCCCGGGCGGCGCCCCGGGGCGCCGGGGCCGCCCGGCGGCCGCCTCGGTCGAGAACCGGGGGAAGCGCAGCATCGTGCTCGATCTCGCCGATGACCGCGCCCGGCAGTCGCTGCTCGAGCTGGTGGACCGGGCCGAGGTGTTCGTCGAGAGCTGGGCGCCCGGCGTCGCCGAGTCGCTCGGCCTGGGCTACGAGGCGCTCCACGCGCGCAACCCGGGGCTGGTGTACGTGTCGATCTCGGGGTTCGGCGAGGACGTTCCCGCGTCGGCTGCCGGGAGCACCGAGCCGATCGTCACCGCGGTGCTCGGGAGCATGTCCGACCAGGTCGGGCACCGCGATGGGCCCGTGTTCGTCGGCTTCCCGTTCGCCAGCATCGGCGCCGCCTACCTCGCGGTGATCGGGGCACTCGCCGCGCTCCGGCGCGCGCGCGTGGGGACGGGCACGGCCGGCACGTGTGCACCTCGTTGCTCGATGGTGCGCTCGCGTACCACTCGATGCTCTGGGGCGAGAGCGACGCGTCGATGAGCGCGGTCGACCCGCGCACGCTGCTGCAGCGGGCCCCCGTCATGCGGCTGATCACCCGGTCGTTCGAGTGCGCCGACGGCGAGTACCTCGGGATCCACACCGGCGCGGTGGGCGCGTTCGGGCGGGCGATGAAGGTGCTCGGCCTGGGCGACCGGATCCCGTCCCGCGACGACGGCATGGACATGGGGGTGCCGCTCACCCCCGAGCAGGCGGCGATCCTCGCCCACGAGACCGTCGACATCTTCCTGACGAAGCCCCGTGACGAATGGGTGCGCCTCTTCCTGGAGGCCGACGTCTGCGCCGTCGAGCACCTGCGGCCCACCGAGGTGTACGACACGCCGCAGGCGCGCCACAACGAGATGGTCATTACGCTCGACGACCCGGTGCTCGGTCCCGTCGAGCAGGTCGCACCCGGCGCGAAGTTCTCCGCGACGCCGGCGGTGGTGCGCGGCCCCGCGCCCGAGCCCGGCCGCGACACCGAAGCCGTGCTGGCCGACCACGCGGGGCTGGAAGCGCGCCCGCAGGCGCAGGCGGCCGCACCGCCGGACACGCGCCCACTCCTCGACGGCGTGCGGATCGTCGACCTCGGCGCGTACTACGCGGGCCCCTACTCGTCGCGGCTGCTCGCCGACCTCGGTGCCGACGTCGTGAAGGTGGAGCCGATCCTCGGCGATCCACTGCGCGGCATCGAGCGCCCGTTCTTCTCGGCGCAGGCGAACAAGCGCGCGATCGCCGCGAATCTGAAGGACCCGGAGGTCGCCGAGGTCATGAAGGGGCTGCTCGCACGCGCCGACGTCGTGCACCACAACCAGCGGCCCGGCGCAGCCGAGCGACTCGGCCTCGACTACGAGAGCGTCCGTGCGGTCAACCCCGGCATCGTGCACCTCCACGCTCCGGGTTGGGGGTCGACCGGACCGTTCGCGATGCGTCAGAGCTTCGCGCCGATGCTGTCGGGCTATGTCGGTGTGACCTACGAGGTCGCGGGGCAGTTCAACGCGCCGCTCCCGCCGTCGGCGAACGAGGACCCGGGTAACGGGCTCCTCGGCGCGGTGGCGATCCTGCTCGCGCTGCTCCACCGCGACCGCACGGGCGAGGGGCAGGCCGTCGAGAACCCGCAGCTGAACGCGACCATGGGTCACATGGCCCACGTCGTACGCACGGCTGGTGGAGACGTCCTCGGTGCCGAACTGCTCGACCCACTCCAGATGGGCATCGGGCCGTTCGAGCGGCTGTACCAGACCAACGACGGCTTCGTCTGCATCGCCGCGTACGACGCGTCCGAGCAGGACGCGGTGGTGGCCACGCTCGGCGTCGAACGCGTCGAGAGTGACGAGCGCCAGGCCGATCTGCTCCTGGCCGCCTTCGCGGGGCGGACGACTGCCGACGTGCTCGCCGAGCTCGTCGGCGCGGGGGTTGCCGCGGTCGAACCGGTGGGCCCGAACGTGCACGGGTTCATGAACGATCCCGAGCAGCGACGCATCCGCCGCGTGGCGGAGGTCCATCACGAGGAGAAGGGCAACGTGCGCGAGCTCCACGTGCTGCTGCGGGTGAGCGATGCCGAGCAGCCGGAGCACCGCCTCGCGCCGGGTCTCGGCGAGCACTCCGTGCCGGTGCTCGAGGAGCTCGGTTACCCCGCAGATCGGATCCGGGCCATGGAGGAGCGCGGCGCACTGCGCTCGCCGAACGAAGGGAGCAGCCGATGACCGACGGTCGCGGGCAGTTCGGCGGGCGCGGGCTCGCAGGGAAGCGCGTCTTCGACGCCGCCGAGCTCCTGGACACGGAGCCGCTCCTCGGGCTCGAACGCGAGGCGACGTATGTGTGGGGCACGGTGCGCAACGCGGACGGTGATCTCTTCGTGTACGCACGGCGGATGGCTGCGCCGGGCGCGACGGCAGGGGCCGACGCCGCGGGCGATGAGGTCCAACACTCGCTCGGTGACCGGTTCATCCTCCAGGCGTCGATCGACGGGGCCGGGTATCCCCGCCTGCGCCGTGAGGGGCGGTGGACGGCGACCGGCGACGACGTGCAGCGCCGTCTCGTCGACGGTCGGGCGGTTTTCGCGCTGCCGGCCGTCGACGACCACCAGGGGATGGAGCTCGTGCTCGGCGACGACGACGTGAGCTACCAGGAGGGCCAGGTGCTCTCGCTCACGGGCGAGCGTCTCGCCCCTGCCCTGCACTGGTACCTCCCGCTGGGCGACGACGCGCTCTATTACACCAGCCAGACGTGGTCGGTCGCCGGGGGTTCCCTCGGCCACGACGTGGAGGGCTTCCTCTTCCTCGAAGAGGCGTACATGCCATGCGGTGGACGGCTCTACGTCACGAACGATCCGCTGCCGGCCGCCGGCTATCGGCTCTGGTACAGCTGGGCGACCACCTGGGACGACGGGACCACCGAGTTCGGCCATTTCGTCGGCAACGGCGGCGACTTCGCGATCGGGATCATCGCGAACGCGGACGGCGACGTCCGCGTTGCGCGCTCGCTCGGGGTCTCGGTCGAACGTGCCGCGGACGGATACTGGCATGACCGGATCGCGCTCGACGTCGACGGCGAGGCCTGGGAGATCGTCGCCGATCCGCGTGGACGCATGCAGGACCTCGGCCCGATCCCGAATCCGCAACAGGAGGGGTTGGTCCGGCGCGTCGGCGACGACCGGACGCCGCGCACGTGGATGGCGTGGGGCGAGACCGTGCCCGCGACGGATCGGTAGCGCGCCGCCCAGGGCGCGTCAGCGCGCGCGTCAGTCGGTCGAGTACTGCGCGATCAGCTCCCGCGACAGCGGGAAGTCGAAGAGCGCCTCGGCGTTGCCGTGCGTGATCGCCGCCACCTCGTCGTCGGGGACGCCGGCGAACAGCTCCTTGCACGCGGCCTGCGTGTAGGGGAACGGCGTGTCGGCGTGCGGGTAGTCGGACTCCCAGAGGATGCGGTCGATCGCGAAGTCGTGGCGGTACCCGAGGCCCACCGGTTCCTCGATCATGCAGAACCACATGTTGCGGCGCGCCACGACCGACGGGAGGACGTCGGAGTCGGGGACGTGCGTCCAGCGCTTGTGGCGCTCCCACTGGCGGTCGGCACGCTCGAGCGCGGCGGTGATCCACCCGATGCCGCCCTCCGACCACACCAGCTTGATCCCGGGGAACTTGCGGGGGATGGGGCTGCACATCATGTTCACCGCCGCCACCGCGGCATCGGCAAACGCCGACGCGATCTTCACCATCGGCACGAAGCCCTCGAGCGACACCGCCGGGCTCGAGCCACCGATGTGCATGCACACCGGGAGGCCCGCCGCTTCGCACAGGGCGAAGAGCGGGTGCCAGTAGTCGGTGTGGTACCCGGGCAGGCCGAGGTTCGCAGGATCCTCGAGCCAGCACAGCGCCTTCGTGCCGCGCTCGATCATGCGCTCCGTCTCGGCGACGGCGAGGTCGACGTCCCAGACCGGTGCGATCGACATCGGCACGAACACGTCGGGTTGTGCGGCACACCACTCGTCGATCATGTAGTCGTTCCACGCGCGCACACAGGTGACCGCGAGCTCGGGGTCAGGGAAGGTCTGGAACTTCCGTCCCCCGAAACCCGGGAGCGTGGGGAACGAGACACTCGCGAAGATGCCGTTGCTCAACAGGTCCTGCGCCCGCTCCTTCGGGTCGTAGCACCCGGGGATCATGTCGGTGAAGCGTGCGGGTTCCATGCCCCAGGTCTCGATCGGCTTGCCGGCGACGGCGTTGAGCCCCATGGTGAGCTCCTGGCCGCCCTCCCACACCCACATCTCGCGCCCGTCGGCCTCGACGACGTGCGGCACCCGTTCCCGGAGCTTGGCGGGAACCCGGTCGACCCAGACCCCGCGGGGCTCGACGATGTGGTCGTCGACGCTGAAGAGCTCGAACACGGCTGACCTCCTCTTGGGACCACCGGAGCGGCGCAGCCCTCGGAATCAGATTACTGATTGTGCCATATCGGCGCCAGCGCCCCGCGTCCAGTTGCACCCGGACTCGTACGGTGCTCGTCTCGGGTGCACCCCTGCCGACGTGGCGGCGACGAGGGCGGCGACGAACCGGAGCGGACGAAGTTGGCGAACGTGCAGAGGTTCGAACTGCGAGTCGACGTGAGCGGCGCGGTTCCGTGGGCTGATTCGGAACTGGCCGTGACCCTCATGGTTCCCGCCGGCGAAGTCGACGGTCCGCGCACGCTGGCACTGGCGTTCCCTGGGGGCGGCTACTCGCGTGGTTACTGGGACATCCAGTGGCCCGGCGTCGAGCGGTACTCGGAAGCCGGGTACCACGTCGAGCGTGGGTGGATCGTTGGCTGTGTCGACCACCTGGGCGTTGGTGACAGCAGCCTGCCCGATCCGGAGGGCCTGACTTTCGAGGTCCTTGCGGCGGCGAACGCCGCAGCTTCCCATGCTGTCATCGATGGATTGTGCGACGGCACGCTCGTCGGCGGCCTCGGGAAGATCGACGTCTCCCGCACGATCGGCATCGGGCAGTCCATGGGTGGCTGCCTGACGATCGTGGCGCAGGCCCTGCACGCGCCCTTCGACGCGATCGCGATTCTCGGTTTCAGCGGTATTCACACGGTGTTGCCGTCACCCGACGGTGGCGTGCAGGTCGAACGCGTCGAGCGCGGGCGAGCTGACGAGCGCGCGTTGGTGCGCAGCTCCGCCGAACTGAACTCGCAGAACGTGTTTGCCTGGGCGTTCCACTACGACGACACCGAACCGGCACTCCTCGAAGCAGACCTCGGTGGCGAGTATCCGCTGCGTGTCGGTACACCGCCGCCGTGGGGGTCCGCGACGGTTCCACCGTCGGCCGTGTCGATGCTGAGTGAGGGCGTCGTCGCCGAGGAAGCCGGGGCACTCGAGGTCCCGGTGTTCATCGGCGTCGGAGCGCGCGACGTATGTCCCGATCCCTGGATGGAGCCGAGCGCATACCGATCGAGCAGGGACGTGACCCTCGTCGTCGTGCCGCGCATGGCACACATGCACAACTTCGCGAGCACTCGCGAGCTGCTCTGGCATCGCCTCCACACCTGGGGTAGCGCGATCTGAGAGGCAGAGCGCGAAATGCTCGGGCCCAGTGCCGCTGCACCAACTCGCGAAGCCACCCCGTGCGGAGTTCGCCGTTCGGAGCTGACCTGCCGATCAGACGATGGCCGTCAGCGCGGGCGCCAGTTCGCGCCGACGTGGCTCGCGGAAGGGTCGTGTCGTCGCCCGTGAGTACCTCGACGGCGACGTGGTCGGCGCCGGCATCCAAATGCTCCCTGACGCGCGCGGCGATCGTCTCGGGCTCACCCCAGGCGACGAGGGCGTCGACGAGCCGGTCGCTGGGTTCCGCGCCGAAGTCGGCGTCGGTGTAGCCGAGGCGCACGAGGTTGTCGTGGTACGCGGGATTGCGGATCGTCGGTGCGATCGACCATCGTCCGATCGCACGCGCCCGGGACCCGTCGGTGTCGAGCACCGCCTTGAGCGCGGGTGCGATCAGCACATCGGTGCCGACGAGGTCGCGCGCCCACGCCGTGTGCTCGACCGGCGCGACGTAGGTGTGGGCCCCGAGCGAGCGCTCGGCCGCCAGCGCCAGCATCTTCGGACCGAGGGCCGCGAGGAGGCGCGCGGGAGGTGACGCAGGAGGTGCAGCGTGCGGCGCGCTCGAGCACGGCGTCGACCTCGTCGAGGTAGTCGCGCATCACCGGGAGCGGTGCCCCGTAGTCCTGGTGGAGCACCCGCTCGACCATGACGGGATGGCTCACGCCCAGACCGAGGACGAAGCGCCCGGGAAAGCGCTCGGTCAGCATCAACTGCGCGAGCGCGGCAGCACGCGCTGCACGGGCGTGCACATTGGCGATTCCGGTGGCGACGGTGATGGTGGAGGTCCCGGCCAGCAGGAGCGCGGCGTGGGAGATCACTTCACGCTCGAATGCCTCGGGAATCCAGAGGGCCGGGTACCCGAGCGCTTCGAGGTCCGCCGCGGCATCCTGCGCGACGCGTGCCGACTGGCTGTCGAGCTGGCGGGTCCAGATGCCCACGCGTCCGAGGTCGGCCATCGGTGTCGCCTCCTCCCGGGCAGCCCTGTTCTGGAAATCCAGACGTCATGGGCTTGGAGCACTTCGACGCGAGAGGGCTCGTCGACGGCGAGCGCGGCGAGTGGCCGAACGTTCAACAACGCCGGTGTCGCGTGGGACCAGCCCTTCAACCCATCGAATGCCGTGGCCGAGGTCGAGCGCCTGCTGCGCATCTGAATTGCATCAGTCCGGGACCGACGCAACGCCGATGATGCCGGAGTTCGTGAAGGCTGCCGGAGCAGAGCCCATCGATGCCTTCCAGGGTCCGATGGACCGGAATGCGGCTCCCGAAGAGATGGGTTGGCCGCTCGCGTTCCTCGACAGTGACGGCGCCAGCTTCATCACCGGCCTCAACCTCATCCTGACGCCGGGTTCGTGGGCGGCGTCAGGGAGTCGCCGGTGTTGCACCCTTCGACGCCACGGCTGCGAGCCGGGCCGACAGCGCGCCACCGCCGGCCTCGGCCTTGCGTCGACCCATGCTCTTGACCTCGATGTCGACGTCTGCTGCCTCGGCGCGCAGCGCACCCGCCGTGCAGCGCTCGCGTTCGCGGTGCGAGAACGGGTCGAACGAATACGCGCGCATCGCGTTCGCGTGCGTGACCCCGTTGATCTCCGACTCGGACAGGGATCCCAGGCTCGCCCAGAGCTGCTCGGGCGCGGCCGGCCACGTCGAGTCGGAGTGCGGGTAGTCCATCTCCCACATGATCCGGTCGACACCGACCGACTCACGCTGCGCCAGACCGGCCGCGTCGTCGATGAAGCACGTCCAGAAGTGCTCGTGGAAGAGCTCGCTCGGAAGCTTCCCGCCCATGTCCGTGCCGGTCCACGCCTGGTGGTGGCGGGTCACGTAATCCGCGCGCTCGAGCGCATAGGGGATCCACCCGATCCCGCCCTCGGACATCGCGAGCTGCAGTTCCGGGAAGCGGTGGAAGATCCCGGAGAACAGGATGTCGGTGAGCGCCGTCATGCTGTTGACCGGGGTCAGCGAGATCATGACTTCCGGCGGCGCGTCGGGCGCCGTGATCGTCATCGACGACGAGGACCCGATGTGGAGACAGACCGTGACCGCGCTGTCGACGCACGCGGCGAAGAACGGGTCCCAGTGATCGGTGTGGTAGCTGGGCAGCCCGAGCTTCGCGGGGTTCTCCGAGAAGGTGACCGCATGGCAGCCCTTCGCACTCACGCGCCGGATCTCGTCGGCCATCAACTGAGGGTCCCAGAGGGGAGGGATCGACAGCGGGATCAGGCGATCCGGGTACGCGCCGCACCACTCGTCGATGTGCCAGTCGTTGTATGCCCGCACTGCGGCGAGCGCGACCTCCTTGTCGGCGATCCGCCCGAAGAACTGACCGCAGAAATGGGGGAACGTCGGGAAGTTGAGGCCCGCCAGCACGCCCGCCGCGCTCATGTCGCGCACGCGCTCGTGCACGTCGAAGCAGCCTGGCCGCATCTGCGTGTACTCGGTCGGGTCGAGGTTGTACTCGTCGGGTGGGCATCCGGCGACCGCGTTGAGCCCGACGTTCGGCGCCCGATCCCCCTCGAACTCCCAGACGTCGCCGCCGTCGTCTCCGACGACGATCTTCGGGGCGCGGCTCGCGTACTTCGACGGCCAGTGTTCGTCGAACATGGTCGGCGGTTCGACGACGTGATCGTCGACACTGATCAGGATCAGATCTTCGGCGTTCATCACCTGGATCCCTTCGGTATCGAGTCGCGGCCTGAGTCGCGGCCCCAGGGGGTTCCGGACCGCACTCAGGCCACAACGGTCCAACTTTCCACTGATTTGACAATATTGTCAAGTCACGCAGAAGTGGATTCCTGCGAACGCTCTCAACGCAGAGGACCGCCGTCGGCGTGCAGGCGCTGCGCGGGTTGGCCACAGGTGCATCAGCGCACTGCTTCCCTTCCGCGTGCCACGATGCCGCGAATGGACACGACAGATCGTCACTCCCACATCGACCGGTGCTTCGGCTGCGGGAGCCGGAATCCGTACGCGCTCGGGATCACGCTCGAACCGCAGCCCGACGGTGCAGTCGGCCGGGCGACCTTCGGTGAACACCACCAAGGTGCACCCGGCCTGGTGCACGGCGGGCTCCTCGCGACGTTGCTCGACGAGACGATGGGCGCCGTGCCTTTCGGCGGCCGGGTCACGCGCGTGACCGCCGAGATGACGGTGCGCTACCGGAAGCCGACCGCGGTCGGAACATCCCTCGTCTGCCGCGCCGAGCTCGGCGAGGTGTCCGACCGGCGCTTCGCGGTGCGCGCGGCGATCACGACGGCGGACGCCCCCGACGACGTGCTCGCCGAATCCGAGGCGGTGTACGTGCTGCTGCGGAAGCGCCACTGAACTGCCGGAGCGTCAGAGGACGGCGCCCGACTCCTTGTGGGCAATGATCCGATCCCAGTCGAGACCGATCTCGAGCAGCACCTCTTCGGTGTGCTCGCCGTGCTCGGGTGCCCGGCGCAAGTCGGGTGGCTGTTCGTCGTACTGCACGGGGTTCGCCGGGAGCGAGAAGACCGTGCCACTCGAGGCCTCCACCGGGCGGAGGAAGCCGTTGGCGACGACCTGCGGATCGTCGTGGACCTCGCCCGGCGTCTGGACGCCGGACCAGACGCCTTCGATGCCCGCAAGCACGTCGCGCCATTCGTCGTAGGTCCGCTGCACGAACACCTTGCGGAGCTCGGTGATGCACTCGCGGCGGTTCACGAAGCGGGCGCCGGCGTCGGCGAAGCGCTCGTCGCTGATCAGGTCGGGCCGGCCGATCGTCTCGCACAATTCCGGCCAGTAGCGGTCGGACTGCAGGAGGACGAGGTTGATGGCCCGGCCGTCCAATGTGGCGAACATGTTGACGACGGGGTTCGGCATGTCCTCGTAGTCGAAGTACGGGAGTTGCCCGTCGCCGGTGAGACCGGCCGCGGTGATGTCGGGCGAGAGGTTCCAGATCGCAGTGCCCAGCAGGGACACATCGACGATCGACGTCTCGCCGGTCGTCGCGCGCTTGAACAGCGCGGTGCTGATGCCCGCAGCGATGGCAAGGCCGCCCATGACGTCACCGAAGGCCGGGCGTTGTGGGATCGGGAGGTCGAGCCCGCCGCGGTGTGAGCATCGTGCCGATGCCGCCGCGTGACCAGTAGGAGGCGAGGTCGAACCCGCCCTTGCCGGCATCGGGCCCGCGCTGACCCTGTCCGGAGCCGCGCACGTAGATGATCTCCGGATTGCGCGGCGCGCAGGTCCTCGACCTCGATGCCCAGCCGTGCGCGGGCATCGGGGAGGAAGCTGGTGACGAACACGTCGGCGTGGGCTGCGAGCTCGAGCAGGAGCTCCCGACCGTCGGGGTGCCCGACGTCGAGACCGACGCTGCGCTTCCCGCGGTTCGGCAGCTGCATCATGTGGTCCACGCCGCCGGTGCCCGGCACGATGCCCGCCGCGATGAGCCCGCGCTGCGGATCACCGGTGACCGGATGCTCGATCTTGATGACGTCGGCACCCCAGTCGGCCAGGATCGCACCGGCCGCGGGCACGAACGTCCACGCAGCCAACTCGATCACCCGAACGCCGGACAACATCTCGGTCATCAGCTCATCCCCCGTAGTGGGACCACTGTAGCGAAAGAGTTGACGTACTCGTCAAGTATCCGGGACGCGACGTGGGTGTCGCGTTCAACCTCTCGGGGAGGCCCCCTGCGTGCTTTCCGTGAGAGCGGCCAGGACACGTGACGGTGTGAGCGGCAGCTCCGTCAGCACACCGCCGATTCCGGCGAGCGCGTCGTTCACCGCATTCCCGATCGCCGCCGGAGATGCAATCGCGCCGCCCTCACCCATCCCCTTGTATCCGCCCGGATTCGTCGATGCTGTCTCGATGTGGCCGTACTCGAGGTTCGGTGTGTCGCCTGCTGTCGGCAGCAGGTAGTCGAGGAACGTGCTGGCGAGAGGATTGCCCTGCTCGTCGTACGACATCTCCTCGAGGAGCGCCTCGCCGATGCCCTGGACGACACCGCCGGCGATCTGGCCTTCGACCACGTTCGGGTTGATCATGGTCCCGCAATCCTCGCTGACGATGTAGCGGAGGATGCCAACCGCGCCAGTGTCGCGGTCCACCTCGACGACCAAACAGTGGCAGGCGTTCGAGAACGTGAACATGTTCGTCGGCTTGAAGCGAACCGACGCCTCCAGACCAGGTTCGAGACCGAGTGGGAGGCCGTCCGGGTTCAAGTAGGCCGTAGCGGCGACGTCAGCAAAGGAGAGCGCCCGGCTCGGGGTCCCGCGGACTTGTACACGCGACTCCTCGACTTCCAGATCCTCCGGGGAGACCTCCAGCAGCTGCGCGGCGACTTGCGCGACCTTCTCGCGGAGCGTGGACGCCGCACGCTGCGCCGCCCCGCCGGCGATCACTGCGCTGCGACTGCCACCCGTGCCCGGTCCGTACGGCGTGTCGCCTCCCTGTACCAGTACCACGTCATCGAGCGCGCACCCGAGGTGCTCGGCGACGACCTGTGGAATCGTCGTCTCGAGGCTGTGCCCGTGACTCGCATCCCGACGGCCTGCTCGAGCGTCTCTTCCGGTGTGACGATGTCGTAGACGAGGTCGATCGGCAAGGTGTACGGCAGGTCGGATTGGTGGATGACGTTCCGGCGGCGAACCTCGAGCGGGTCGAGGCCGAGCTCACGTGCCACCGCGTCGATCATTTGTTCGTGGGCGATCGTCTCGATCGCCCACGGTCCGCGGAATGGCGCCCGTCCACACGTGTTCGTGTAGACGCTCCGTGTCGAGAAGTGAACCGTCGGTATCCGGTACGGCCCGGGGAACATCATCATGGCGAGCATGGCCGGCCTGGTCGTGACGCGCCTGGTTCGCGGCGATCAGGTTCTCGCGCCGGTCTTCGACCCACCCGACGGTTCGACCGAGGAGCTTCGCGGCGAGGAGCACCGCGGCCTCTTCGCGGGTCGGGTACATCTTCTGTCCGAAGCCGCCGCCGACGTCGGCCAACTCGACGCGGATGCGGTTCTCCGGCACCTGGAGCAGGCGAGCCGCAAACGCCTTCATCTCGTGCGGGCTCTGCGTGGAAGGCCAGATCCGCAGCCGGCCGTCATGGGGCTCGAACGAGGCGACGAGTCCGCGACACTCCATGGGAGCGTTCGTGGTCCTGGCGGTGGTGAACGTGCGGGTCACGACGAGCTCTGCGTGCACGATCGGCGCGTCGTCGGCGAGTGCCTGCTCGATGGTGACGACCGCGTCCCGCTGGTCGATGTCGACGCGGACGAGCTCGCAGGCATCCTCCGCGGCGTACCGGTTGTCGGCGACCACGACGGCAATGGGATCACCGACGAAGCGGACGTCACCGTCCGCCAGTGGGTGCAGCTCTGGACCGAAGGGCTGGGGCCCGAGCGTGGTCGTCCACATCGGCCCGGCGATCGGGTTCAGGTCCTCGGCGGTGAACACGGCGTACACACCTGGGAGCGCTGATGCCGCCGAGGTGTCGACGGTGCGGATGCGCCCGGCGGCGACGTCGCTCCGGACGAATGCGATGTGCAGTTGACCGGGGAACATCACGTCCTGGACGAACCGCCCCGTCCCGTGAGGAGACGAGCATCCTCCCGGCGAAGGACACGTTGACCAACGAAGCGGCCGCTGCTCCCAAGTTCGTTCACGGCTGGCTCACTGACCCGAGGTACACCTGCTCGAGGCGCTGCGGATCCTCGAGGAGGTCCGAGGCGCTGCCGCGCAGATGCACCTCGCCGTGGACCATGACCAGGGCCTCGTCGGCAACCTCGAGCGCGAGACCGACATGCTGCTCGACCATGACCACGAGGGTGTTCTGCTCGTCGGCGATGCGCCGGACCATGGGTAGGAGCGATTCGACGATGACGGGTGCAAGGCCCATGCTCATCTCGTCGATGAGGAGGATCCGCGGTCGTTGGACGAGTGCACGTGCGAGGGCGAGCATCTGTTGCTCGCCGCCGGAGAGCTGCGCGGCATCGACGTTCAATCGCACGCGCAACGCAGGGAACAGTTCCAGCATCTCCTCGACGCTGCGACCGGAGCGTCGTTGCGCCACGCGAAGGTTGTCCCGCACTGAGAGCCCGTTGAACAACGCGCGGTCGTCCGGCACGAGGACGATACCCGCGCGGGACGCGGTCGTGGGTCGCCCACCGCGGACCTCGTTGCCGTCCACCTCAATGCGCCCGGCTTGCGGTTCGAGCAGGCCAGCCATCGTCTCGAGCAGTGTGGTCTTGCCCGCGCCGTTCGGGCCGAGGATCGCGATGACGTGCCCTGCGTGCGCGCTCAGGTCGAAGCTGCGGACGACGTTCACGCTGCCGTACCCGCACTCGAGCGTGTGGCACGCGAGCAGCGGAGCTCCCGTTCCCCCGGGCGGGGCGACGGGACCGGTCATGGGGTCACGTCCGGCTCGAGGTCGGGCTCGAGGTCCAGCTCGATGTCCGGGGCGGCGTGAGTGCTGCCGAGATACGCGGTGGCGACTGCGGTGTTGGATCTGATCTCCTCCGGCGGCCCGGAGGCGATCACGCGACCGAAGTCGAGCACCTGGACCTCGTCACAGAGGTTGAGCACCAAGTGCATGTCGTGGTCGATCATCACGATCGTGACACCGCTCGCCCTGATCGCGCGGAGACGCTCGGCGAGCCACTGGCTCTCCGTGGTGTCGAGACCGCCGGCGGGCTCGTCGAGCAGCAGCAGTCGCGGCTCGGCGACGAGCGCGCGGGCGACGGAGACAAGCTGCCGCCGCCCCTGGGAGAGTTCACCTGCCGGGCGCTGCGCGTCGTCGGTGAGGTGCAGCAGGTCGAGGACGTCGTGCAGGTCGCGCCCGGCGCGTTCGCCATGGACGCCGCTGAGGCCGACGCTGACGTTCTCCATGACCGACAGGTCGTCGTAGAGTTCGATGTGTTGGAAGGTGCGTCCGAGCCCGGCGCGCACGCGTCGGTACGGCGGGAGGCCACGCAGCTCCGAACCCTCGAGCGCGATCGAACCGGACGACCGGACGAATCCCGTCACCGCGTCCAACAACGTCGTCTTCCCGGCACCATTGGGCCCGATCAGTCCGACGATCGCTCCGCTCGGTACATCGAAGGAGACGTCGTCGATCGCGACCACTCCGCCGTACTGCACGCGGACGTTCCGCAGTTCGAGCAGCGCGGCGCCGGTGGTCTTCGGGGCGAATGCAGGTGCGGCGTCGACGTCGGCGGGGGACGGCTCGGCGAGGGCAGCCGGAGCACTTGTGTAGCGCCGCGCTCGAAGTCGGTCGCCCAGGGCGTGCAGCGGACCGACAACGCCTTCGGGGTTGAGGATCACCGTCAGGACGAGCGCAACCCCGAGGATCGTGCCGTACCAGTCGCCCAGATCGAGCCACCGCGAAGTGGCCAGGAACACAAGGCCAGAGGTCGCCATGATGCCGGCGAGGATCCCCCCCGACACGGAAGTGATGCCGGCCACGTAGACCGTCGCAAAGAGACCGATCCCCACGAGCACGGTGAAGGAGTCGAACGTGACGTTCGACTGCTTGTACGCGAGGAGGGTGCCGCCCAACCCGGCGATGAATGCGCCGAGGCCGAAGGCGAGGAGCTTCACCCAGACGACGTTGATGCCCGCGCCTGCCGCCGACTTCTCGTTGGCGCGCACGGCGAGCATGGCCGAACCGAGTCGGCTCCGGCGCAGCAGAGCAACGCCGACGGCGACGCCGACGACGACGACCAGGACGAGGATGCAGAACTGGATCCTCGGGAAGTTCGTCCCGACGCGGGCCCGCAGGTCGAGGCCGAGGAACGTGGGGCCGGCGATGTTCTTGCCGCTCGTGCCGACCAGATCCGTGTTGTGGAACCACAGCGCTTCGAGCGCGTACGCGAGCGCGAGCGTGACGACGGCGACGAGCAGTCCCCGAATTCGGATGGCCGGCAAGCCGACGATCACACCGACGAATGCGGCTCCCAACGCGGCCAGCAGCGGGGCGATCGGGAACGGCACGTTCCAGGACGTGGTCAACGGGCCGAGGAGGAATCCCGCGACGCCGGCGAGCGTCAACTGCGCGAGTGAGACCTGGCCCGCGAATCCTGTCACCACGACCAGCGACAGGGCGATCACCGCGAAGATCAGGCTGGTCACGAGGGCGTCACGCCACGACCGGTCCAGCGCGACCAGGGCTACCACTGCGACCAACGAGGACATCAAGGTCGGGGCGAGCAGTGATGTCGGGCGCGGGGCCCGGCCGAGCGACTGCCGGATGATCGCGCCGCGCGAAGGGAGCGGCTTCGCCCTCACCACGAGTACCAGGAGAATCAGCACGAGCGGGATGAGCTCGGGAAGTCCCGATGCCGGGAGCCAGTCGTGCTGCACGCGGAGGTAGGTGACCTCCGACTGCAGCATGCCGATCAAGAGCCCACCCGCCACCGCCGGGAAGAGGTACTGGAACCGTCCCAGCACGGCAGCCGCAAGGGCCGGCACGATGAACAGCGTGTAGGAGATCGGCACCAGCGGCACGATCGGCGCGATGAGCACACCGGCCACCGCGCCGACGGCGGCGCTGATCATCCAGTTCGCGGCCGCGATCCGGTCAGGCGCGATCCCGCTGAGGAACGCACCGCGCTCGGTCGCCGCGGCAGCCCGGGTGGCGAGGCCGAAGCGCGTGAACTTGTACAGCGCGCCCACCGCGGCCGCCAGTGCGATGACCGCAACCGCGAACCAGACGCGGTCGCTGGAGACTCGGACGCTTCCGATCGTCCACACATCGCTGGGCAGGATCGCATCCACCGCAACCGGCGTCGTACCGAGTCGCTGGGCCATGAGCTCGGTCAGCACCGCCATCACGCCGATGGAGGCGACGGCGCGCGCCACGGCGGGCGCGGTGCGCAGCGGGCGGAACACGAGGACGTAGAGCAGGAGTCCCAGCGCCGCGGAGTACACCAGTGTCAGGAGAATCGCGGGCCAGAAACCCATCGGGCCCCCGAGGTCGAGCGACCTCGGGAGCCCGGGGATCGGGATCAGCAGTTCGCCGGCTCGGAAGAACGCGTACACGTACGCCGAGAGCAGCGCCATCGAACCGGTGGCGAAGTTGAGGACTCCGCTGCTGCGGTAGGTGACGACGAGGGCCAGCGCAAGGGCTGCGAAGACCGCACCATTGGCGAGGCCCAGCAGGAGGAAGATCAGGTGCTGGTCCATGCCCGGCCCTCGTCGTCGTGATCGATACCGGTCGTCAGAGCTTGGTGATGTCCTTGGTGTCGAGCACCTTCGACGAGGTCATCGTGCCCTTGGCGTTGAGCTTCCCTTGGAGCACCTGGGTGGAGCACAGGTTCGGGATGAACGTGATGGGGCTGTTGCACTGGAAGTTGATCCCCTCGCCGAGCGGCAGCGGCGTCGCAGCCATGGCCTTCATCGTCGACTCGACATTGGCCGCCGTCACGTCGCCGGTGTTCCCGGCCATGCCGGTGATGAAGCCGAGCGTCGTGGAGTAACCACCGGGGGCGACGCCACCGGTCGACGCGCCGGGCGCGTACTTCTTCATCACGGCGAGGTACTTCTGGTAGTCGGACGACTTCGGATCGTTGGTCAAGGGCGTGACCACGGTTGCGCCGGTGAAGCCGCCGGGGATCGCCTTCGCCGAGCTGGCATCGATGCACTGCGGAATGACGACGACGTTGCCCTTGAAGCCGACGGTCTTGATCGCCTTGATGGCGCTCGTGCAGAAGGTCGGGTCGCCCACGATGGAGAATTGACCCGGGTTCTTGCTCAGTGCAGCCTGCACCTGAGGCGTCATGTCCGCGGTACCCGGCGGGACGGCGACGACGTCGAGTGCGACGCCGGCGTTCTTGTAGATGGTGCCACCGATCGCGGCGATCGGCCCGGAGGCGGCGGGAACGTCCGTCACGAGGATCGCCGCCTTGTCGATTCCTGCGTTCTTGGCAACGAGGGCGGGACCGGCGATCGAGTACCCGAGGCCGTCCTGCAGGACGAATGCGTCACTGCTGAGGAGCACGGGCTGGTCGTTCGAGGAACCCGCGATCAACGGAATTCCGGAACCCTTGAGGCCTTCGTAGATGGAGCCCATCTGTCCCGACACGCTCACGATGACGGCGGGGACCTTGGCGTCGACCATCTGCGTCGCGCAATCCGTCGCTCCCGACGGGGTTCCCTTGTCGGTGCACACCTTGAGCTTGATCGGCTTGCCACCGATCCCGCCGAGGTAGTTGTTCGCATACGACACAGCCGCCTGGGCCGCCTCGACCTCGTTCGTGTTGTCGACCGTCGTCGTCTTGCCGTCAGAGATGAGCCCGACCGTGATGGGCGTCCCCGACGCCTTGTTGGGCTTCCCCAGGCTCGACGACTGGGCCGGTGCAGAAGCGCCGACCGGTGCTGCCAACGCTGCGCCGGCGGCAACGACAGCGACGAACGCGAAAACCTTCTTGAACACGAGTCCCCCCTGGATTGCATCGTCGAACGCGACAGGCGCCAGTGTGATCCGAGCTTGACGAATCTGTCAAGTCGCGTGCCACGTGGCCGACGACGCGCACGCTTCGAGCGAGTCAGCCTGACGTGATCGGGCGAAATCGTGGTGTCGACATCCCGGAGTCGAAGTGCTCCCACACGACTTCGACCCGATCCCCGATCGAAACCGTCTCGGGTTCACAGTCGACCAGGTTGACCACCATCCGCGCGCCCGCACCCTGGGTGCCGTCGAGTTCGACGACGCCCGAGACATACGGGCAGGCGGGGCCGAGGTCGGGATGCAGAGGATGCCGGACGATCGTGAACGTGTAGATCGTCCCCGTGCCCGGGAGCGGCACCCATTCGATCTCCTGCGCCTGGCACTCGAAACAGAACGGCGCGGGCAGGGATTCGAAAGGTGCCGCACGTCGTGCACCGAGCGCCGACCAGACGATCCTCGGACGCGGCATCCCAGAACGGCTGGGTCGTGTCGTCCGCGTAGGTCTCGGCCAGGATGGTGGGGAAGACGCCCGGCTGCAGGTCCCCGAATGTGTTGTCAGTCACCGTGGTCTCTCCTCATCTCCGCAGCAGGGTTGCGCTGACCGGCAGTCCCGCCGGTCCGCCGGTGACGAGTGCGATCTCTGCACCCTCCACCTGGTTGACGGCGACCCCGCGCAACTGCTCGACGGCTTCGCGGACGTGTGTCATGCCGATGATGTAGGCCTCCGACAGGTTGCCGCCGTGCGTGTTCACCGGCAGCGACCCGTTGGGCCAGCGGATGTTGCCGTCGGCCACGAACGGACCGCCCTCACCGATGGGCGCGAAGCCGTAGTCCTCGAGTTGCATGATCACCATCGGGGAGAAGTGGTCGTACAGCAACGCGACATCCACCCCCTCGGGCCCGACGCCGGCCATCTCGTAGAGGCGCTTCGCCACGGGGCGGTGGCCCGAGGACGCGAACTCGTCGTCGGGAGCCTGGAAGTAGCGGAAGATCGCCGGTCCCCAGCGTCCGGAGCCGCCGTGCGCGGATGACAGGATGTACACGGGGGGCTGTCGCAGGTCCTCGGCCCGCTCGGCCGACACCGTGATCACCGCGATCGCGCCATCGCTCTCCATCGTGTAGTCGAAGAGACACAGCGGGTCCGAGATCATCCGGGCGTCGAAGTACTCGTCCATCGTCAGGGGCTGCTTCCGCAGCGCGGTGGGACGACGGATCGCGTTCTCGCGTGTCGAGATACAGACCTCGGCGAAGTGTTCGCGCTTCGTGCCGTACAGGTGCATGTGCCGCTGGGTGAGGAGCGAGAAGCTGTGGCCGGGGGAGAGCAGGCCGCTGTTCGCGGTGAAGGCGGCCGAGGGCGGGATGCCGCCGCCGCCGTAGGGGCTGGCACCACCATCCGTCATCATCGCGTAGGTCAGGACGCCGTCGACCGCGGAACCGCCCAGGCGACGACCTCGCTGCTGGAGGGTCATGAGCGTCACGACGCACGTCGCCATGCCGGATTCCACGGCAGCCGCGGCCAGGCCGAGAGCCCCGGCGCAACCGCCGCCGCCCGACGTGAGCCCCGCTGCGAATCTCACCTCCGGCACACCCAGTGTCGAGGCGACCTCGGCCGGGTCACAGGAACTCGAGTAGATCGCGAAGCCGTCGAGGTCCGTGATGGCGAGGCCGGCGTCCTCGAGGGCGGCAAGGATCGCCTTGCCGGCCAACTCCAACTCGGTCTGTGGGTACGACTCACCTCGCCGGTAGTAGGGGGTCGCACCGACCCCGACGATTGCCGTCGCGTCGCGGATGCTCATGGCGGGCAACGTACTCCTGATCTCGTGAGCTGAAAATTGTGTTTTCAGCGGCTCCCGGGATCATCGTCACACTTGACTGATCCGTCAAGTTAAGGCAGACTCCCGACCGGTCATGCCCGGCGAGGCGACACGGGGGAATCCGATGAACACGCCGTTGCCGCTCGACGGCTTCCGGGTCGTGGATCTGTCTTCGACGTTCGCCAGCTCGCTCGCGACGTTGTTCCTGGCCGACAACGGCGCCGAGGTCATCGTGGTCGAGCCTCCGGGCGGCGCCTCGGTGCGTGAGCTCCCCGCCCACCCGGTGCTGAACCGTGGCAAGAAGTCCGTGGTGCTCGACCTCCACGACGCGGCTGCGCGCGATCACCTCGAAGCGCTGATGAGAAGCGCGGACGTGGTCGTGGAGAGCATGCGGCCCGGCGTCGCTGAGTCGCTCGACCTGGCCTACGACGATCTGGCCGCGCACAACCCCCGCCTCGTGCACCTGTCGATCACCGGATGGGGCCGGGAGGGGCCGAACTCGTCGCTGAAGGGCTACGAGCACCTGGTGCTCGCGAAGCTCGGCTTCCTCCACCAGATGAGTCGCATCACCAGCCGACCGGGACCTGCGTACGTGAGCGTTCCCTACGCGTCGGTCGGCGCGGCGCACACCGGTGTCCTCGGTGTGCTCGCGGCGTTGCTCGAGCGCGAGGCGTCGGGCCTCGGGCAGTCCGTGGCGGTGAACCTGGCACAGGGATTCGCGACGCTGGACGTCTGGGCCTGGTGGATGGCCGTGCTCGCCGCGCGCTATCCCGACGCGTTCACGCCCGTCGAACTCTTCTCCGAGGAGAACCGCCCGAACGGCCACTTCGTGTTCCAGAACCCGATGGCGCCGACGGGTGACGGTCACTGGTTGCTGTTCGGGCTCAACCTCCCGCACATGTTGCGGGCCGGTATGCGCGAGATGGGCCTCGACGACGTCTATTCGGACGAGGCGACCGAGGGTTTCCCCGACGTCCCGGACGACGACGTGCGGCTGCGGACCTGGGAGCGCATGCTCGAGAGCGTCCGCCGGAAGACGCTGGCCGACTGGCAAGCGGTCTTCGGGCGGGAACACGACCTGTTCGCCGAGGAGGCACGGGGCGGTCCCCGGGTGCTGGAACACCCGCAGCTCCGACACCGCGACGCGACCGTCGTCGTCGACGACGTGGAACACGGCACGATGCGACAGCCCGGCGCGATCGTCCGCTACGCCGGTACGTCGCGCGTCTACGCCTCTGCACCTGCCCTGGGCGAACAGACCGAGGCGGTGCTCGCCGGCCTCGGGGCGCCGGGCGGGCAGGAACCTGCCGGCCGCGAGACCGCCGAGGGACCGGCTGGAGCGCCGCCGCTGAGCGGTGTGACGGTGCTCGAGCTCGGCGCGCTCTTCGCGGCGCCGTACGGCGCCACGCTGCTGGCCGACCTCGGCGCGCGTGTGATCAAGGTCGAGCCTCTCGACGGCGACCCGGTGCGGAACATGTTGCCGTTCCCCGAGCTCGGCGGCGCCAAGGTGATGCAGGGCAAGGAGAGCATCGCGCTGGACATCACGGGCGACGACGGGCGGCGCGTCCTGCGCGACCTCATCGCCCGGGCCGACGTGGTGCTGCTCGGGTTCCGGCCCGACGCGGCCGAGCGACTCGGGATCGACGCCGCGAGCGTCCAGGCGGTCAATCCCGACGCGGTCTTCCTCTCGGCGATGGCGTACGGGATCGACGGTCCCTTCGCCAACAAGCCCGCGTTCGCGACGACGATCGCCGCCGCGATCGGGATCGCGCAGGCGAACGTCGGCGCCATCCCGGACGTCGACCGCGACGCCTCGCTCGACGAGGTGAAGGACCTCTCGATCCGGCTGTCCATGGCCGGCGCCTCGATGAACGCCAACACCGACGGTCTCGCCGCCCTGGGCTCGGCCATGGGCATGCTCGTCGGATTGCTCGGGCGCGTGCGCCACGGGTCGGCGCCTGCGATGGTGACGACGATGTTGACCACCGGCCTGTACTCCACGGTGAACCACGTTGTCGGTGACACGTCGTCGGTGACACCCGACCCCGACCTCTACGGCCTTTCCGCTCGGTACCGGCTCTACGAGGCGGCGGACGGCTGGATCTTCCTCGCCGCGCCGAAAGCGGCGGAATGGCCGGCGCTCGTCGGGGTGCTCGCCGCGCACACCGGCGTCGAGAACGACGGCCGGTTTGCCGACGAGGCGTCACGGCGCGCCCTCGACGACGAACTCGCCGACCTGCTGTCGAAGGCCTTCCTCCAACGGCCCGCTGCGGTCTGGGAGCAGGAGCTGACCGACGCCGGTCTCGGATGCGCGGTGGTGGCCACCGATGTCCCGGAGCAGCTGCTGATGAGCGAAGACCTCGGCGTTGCGTCCGGCTACGTGACGACTGCGGTGCACCCCGTGTTCGACGAACATCCCCGGCTGAACCCGCCGGTGCGCTTCTCCCGTTCGGGCGTGCTGACCGGCGGCGGTGTGCTCGCCGGATCGCACACCACGCAGATCCTGCAGGAACTCGGGTACTCGGAGCAGGAGATCGAGGAGCTGCGCGGCGGCAACGTCGTCAAGTGACGGTAGCTACTTGACGGCTTCGTCAAGTAGCTGCGAAGCTCCTGCTCGTGGACTTCGTACGAATCGACATCGAGGACCGGATCGCGACGGTCACCTTCGACCGCCCGCCGGTCAATGCCCTGAACGGCCAGGCGTTCCGTGAGATCGCCGAGGCCTTCACCACCCTCGCGCGGAGTATGGACGCCCATGTGGCGATCTTCACCGCGCCCGGCGACCGGATCTTCTGCGCAGGAGTCGACCTGCACGACTCGCCACGTCGCCACTCGCGCGAGGACGCTGCGGGCGACACGATCGCCGACCGGCTGGACCCGGGCGCGGTGGTGCGCGAGTGCTTCTGGGCGATCAGCGACTGCCCGCTCCCGGTCATCGGTGCCATCAACGGCGCGGCCGTGGGCGCCGGTCTCGCGCTCGTCGCCTGTTGTGACGTGATCATCGCCTCGGAGAACGCACGCTTCGCCCTGCCCGAGATCAACGCCGGTGTCCTCGGCGGTGGGCGCCACCTGCAACGCATGGTCGGCTCGTACAAGACTCGGAAGATGTTTTTCACGGGCGAGTTCGTCGACGCCCATGAGTTCCACCGGCTCGGTGCGGTCGAGGCCGTCGTACCGCACGACGAACTCCAAGGAGCAGCTCGCGAAGCTCGCGGTGGTGATGGCGTCGAAGTCGCCGGTCGGGCTGCGACTCGCCAAGGAGTCACTCAACCGGGTCGAGGATCTCGGCCTGAAGGACGGCTACCGCACGGAGCAGGACTACACGCAGCGAATCACCAAGTTCGAGGACTCGGCCGAGGCGCGCCGCAGCTATCTGGAGAAGCGGGAACCGGAGTGGCAATGGCGCTGACACTCGATCCCCACCGGACCGCGCTCGTCACCATCGAGTGCCAAGGTGGCGTCGTCGGCGAGCAGTCCATGCTGCCGGCGCTGGCCGCCGAAGCGGCCCGATGCTCGAGAGGCTCCGCCGCTTGGCGGCGGTCGCACGCGAGTCGGGTGCGACCGTCGTTCATCTCCTGTACTCGCCGATGGCCGGCGACCGCTCGCAGAACCGTCGCTCGGTGCTCTTCGCCAAGACCCTGCATCGGCAGGACCATTGGCGCGCCGACGGCCCGGAGTGTCAACCGGTCGCGGCGTTGGGTGTCGCGCCCAGCGATCTGCTGATCGTCCGCCACTCCGGGCTCGCGCCCACGCACGGCACCGAGACTTTCCGCATACTTCGCAACATCGGGATCGACGCGATTGTGCTCGGCGGGGTCTCGACGAACATCGCGCTGCCGCTCGTCGCAGTCGATGCCGTCGACCAGGACTTCTCCGTCGTCATTCCGCGAGACGCAACTGCCGGGACACCACTTGCGCATCACGAATCGATGCTCATGCACACCTTGCCGTTTGTAGCCACCATCTCCACGTGCGAGGAAGTCACCGCCGTGTTGCGAGGTGCCTGACTCCCGGTCGGGGATCGGTCGGCCGCCCGCTCCGCTCGCCGGCAGAGCGGAAACGGCGTTTGCGGCGTCGCCTATCATCGGCGCGGTGGCGGAGCGGCGCACCTCAGAGCAGCAACGGCCGGCCGCGACTTCTACCGGCACGGCGCGTCGTGCGCGCCAGCTCTCGCCGGAGCGGATGGCCGGCTACCGCGAAGAGCGTGAGTCGATCCTCCGTGCGGCCTACCGGCTGATCGGGCGGCAGCGGAACAGCACCACCTCGGTGCACGAGATCCTCGCTGAAGCCGGTCTGTCGACCCGGAGCTTCTACCGGCACTTCGCCTCGAAGGACGAGCTCATCCTGGCGATGTACCGCACCGACAGCGAGCGTGTCGCGGCGACGCTCGCGGTGGCGGTCACCCGCTCGACGACGCCCCGTGCCGCGCTCGAGGCATGGATCGACGGCAACCTGGCCGTTGTCTTCGACCAGCGGCGGAGTCGACACGTTGCCACGCTCACGTCCCCGGAGGTGGCGAGTGCCGAGGGGTTCGCCGAGGCCCACCGCGAAGGAATGGCCTCCCAGCGTGAGTCCCTGGTGTCGCTGCTGACGGAAGGGCGCCAGTACGGCGCCTTCCCCAAGGCTCGCCCGGAGACCGACGCGCTCGCCATCCAGGCGGTGGTCGGCGTCTTCATGCAGGCGCAGATCGAGGGACTGGTTGAGCACGATCGCCACGAGGTCCGCCGGATCGTGCTTGACGTGGCGGACCGTCTGCTGGCATGAAGCGACCGCCCCCGGGAGGGGCTCGACGCGGCGGCGTCACCTTGCTAAAGTGAAAATCTGATTTTCACTAAGCGGTCGACTGGATGGGCTGCGGGAACGCTGGGGGGTCGTGGATGTCCGGGAGGACGCTCGAGGGCAAGGTCGCAATCGTCACCGGTGCCGGTGGCGGCATCGGGCGTGTCTACGCACGCGGACTCGCCGCCGAAGGGGCAGCAGTAGTGCTCGCCGACCTGAACGCGGCGGCGGTCGAGGAAGCCGCGGCCGCTCTTGCTGCGGAGGGGTTCGATGCTCTCGCAGCCACCACGGATGTGACGAGCGACGAGAGTTGTGCGGCGCTCGCGAACAGTGCGGTCGAGCGCTTCGGCCGCATCGACATCCTCGTGAACAACGCGGCACTGATGGCGGAGCTCCCCAGCGAACTGGGGCTCATGGGCGTCGACCTCGAATGGTTCGACGCGGCGGTGCGGGTCAACGTGCGCGGCGCGCTGCAGTGCGTCCGTGCAGTGGTGCCCGAGATGCAGCGGAACGGCGGCGGCAAGATCGTGAACCAGACCTCGGGTGGCGCGTTCCTGCCTTCGGGGCTCTACGGCATCACGAAGATCGGTCTCGTCAGCCTCACCGCGTCGCTCGCGCAGGAGTTGGCGCCCTTGGGCATCCGGGTGAACGCGATCGCGCCCGGCTTCGTGAACACCGACGCCGGCTTCCGTGCGGCTCCTTCCGACTCGCCCATTCGCCAGCTGATCGGTGCGACGGTGCCCTTCCCCTTCGGCGATCCCGAGGACCTGCTCGGCGCGTTGATCTACCTGACGTCGAGTGCGAGTGACTGGATGACCGGGCAGACGCTGAACGTCGACGGTGGCTGGGTCCACCGCATCTGAGGACTGGAGATCCAATGGACGAGAAGAAGATCTGGGCGAACTCGGGTGACAGCCACGCGATGGAACCCAACGAGTTGTGGGCCGAGAACCTGCCGGCGTCCCTCGCCGGGCGCGGTCCCAAGGTGAGTCGCGACGAACGCACCGAGACCGTCGAGATCGATGGCCAGATCATCTTCCGCACCCTCGCCGCGTTCGCGGACGGCGGTTCCTCTGCGCCTGGGTCGCGCGATCCGCGCATCCGGCTCGATGACATGGACGAGGAAGGCGTGTGGGCGCAGGTGGTGTTCCCGTCTCGCGGCCTCTGGATCACGACCATCGCCGACCCGGAGCTCTTCCGGGAGTGCGCACGCGTGTACAACGACTGGCTGCACGACGAGGTGATGTCCGTGTCGCCGCGCTTCGTCGGTGTCGCGATGCTGTCGACGGTGTCCACCGAGGACGCGATCGCGGAGATGGAGCGCGCGGTGGGGCTCGGGTACCAGTCGGTCATGCTGGCCACCACTCCTCCCGATGATCGGCCGTTCAACGATCCGGTGTGGGAGCCCCTGTGGACGGCGGCTGAAGAGGCCGGCGTCGTGATGTCGTTCCACGTGGGCACCGGCTCCAGCCCGAAGGTGCAGAGGGGCCCGGGTGCCGCCGTCGTCAACTACGTGGAGACGTTCGTGCCCGGTCAGCGGACGGTCGCGCAGCTGGTCTCGAGCGGTGCGCTCGATCGCCATCCGGAACTGCGGGTGCTGATCGCCGAGGGAGGCGCGACCTGGGTCCCCTACCTCGCCGACCGCATGGACGAGGGGTACCGGCAGCACGCGATGTACGTGGAGCCGAAGCTCTCGACGCTCCCGAGCGAGATCATCTTCCGCCAGGTGTACGCGTCGTTCCAGCACGATCGCAGCGCCGTGCCGGCCATGAGCGCAATGGGGTACCCGAACGTGCTCTGGGGCGACGACTACCCGCACATGGAAGGCACGTACGGTCACACGCAGAAGACGCTCCACGAGCTCTTCGACCGTGTCCCTGACGACGTGCGTGAGAGCATCACCATCGGCACGTTCAACCGGCTGTTCGACGTGCCAGCCCGCGGGTGACCGTCAGGACCGTCGAGCTCCGCCTCGACGTGTCCGAGGCTGCGGGGCAGCCGGCTACCGGCCGGTGAGGGCCTTCAGGTTCTCGCGCAGCACCTTGCGGCGGTCGCCCTCGCTCAGCGTCGCGACCTCGCCCACCCACTCCGCAGGCAGGGCGACGCCTTCCGGATGCGGCCAGTCGCTGCCGAACAGGACATGTTCGGTGCCGATCGCCGCGCACAACTCGGCCACGTTGTCCTCGTAGAACGGCGTCACCCACACGTGCTCGTGGAAGGTCTCGATCGGGTCCTTCGCGAACACCTGCGGCATCTTGCCGTACGTCACGCGGAGGCGGCGCAGCAGCTCGGGGACCCAACCGGCGCCGAGCTCGAGCGTGGCGACCCGGAGGTTCGGCACGCGATCGAACAAGCCGTGGGCAATGCACGCCGCGATGGTGTCGAACGTCGGACGCTCGATGTGCACCGAGAGGATCTCCTCGAACGACGACGACTTGTGACCACTGAAGTTCGCTCCTTCGCCCCAGTCGGCTGCGTACTTCCCGTAGCCCGACTCGGCGGCGTGGAACGACACCACCACGCCCGCCTCGGCAGCCATCGCGAACACGCGATCGTGCAGCGGGTCGGCGATCGACCGGGAGAATCCCGGCCCGGACACCGGCGCGGGGCGCAGGACGACGAGGCGCGCACCCGCGTCGATCAACTGCGCGAGGTCGGCTTCGGCCTCGGCGGGATCGACGAGGGTGATGAGGGGAGCCGTCTGGTACCGGTCAGTGGTGTAGCCCCAATCCTCCGCGAGCCAGCGGTTGTAGGCGCGGAACACGGCGTAGAGCGCGGGCGGGTTGTCCTTGAGCATTTCCTCGAGACCCAGGCCGAGGCTCGGGAGGATCCAGCTGAACTCCACTCCTTGCGCGTCCATCGCCGCCAGCCGGGCGTCGCGGGAGAAGTACTCGGGCTGGATGTTCTGCACGGCGCCCATGATCTCCTTGAGCGAGCGACCGTCCTGGTTCTGCGCACGGAAGTAGTCGATGAGCGAGCCCGGGCGTCCGACCGGGTCGTAGGTGGGATTGGGGATGAGCTTGAGCAGCCGGTCGTTGATGATGAGCGTCTGCCGGCCGCCCATGTCGACCCATCGGAACGCGCTGTGGAACCCGCGCTCGAGATGACGGGTGACCGCGTCCTGCGGCTCGTAGTAGTGCTCGTCGGCGTCGAACAGTCCGTAGCCGAGGTCGGTTGCCGTGATGGTCGTCGTCATCGCTGGAGCTCCCCCTTCATCTCCTCGAGCCCCATGAGGATGGGCATCCCCGTGATGCTCAGAGCGTTGCCGTGCCCCGTGTGGTGCACATCGAAGACCGATTGCAGTGCGGCGTAGTACCCCTGCACGTCGAGTGTCTGGTTGACTGCGCGCTTCGCCTGCGCGAGCCCGAATGGATTGCGCTGCGCGATGAGGAGTGCGAGATCTTGCGCGGCCGCCCACAGTTGCTCGCGCGGTACCACCTCGCGCACCAGTCCGACGGCGAGGGCCTCCTCGGCGCCGATCCCACGGCCGGTGAACAGCATGTCCTTCGCCCGTCGCGCCCCGAGCTCCCAGGTGTGGCCGTGGTACTCGACGCCGCCGATCGCCATCATCACGACCGGGTCCTCGAAGCGGACGTCGTCGGCGGCGACGATCAGGTCCATCGGCCAGATGAGATTGAGCGCGCCGGCGATGGCGCGACCCTGCACCGCGGCGATGGTCGGCTTCGGGATGTTGCGCCAGTGCCACGAGAAGCCGAAGTACTTGCGTGCCTCCCACCGGTACAGCTTGTGCAAGTGGTAGCGGCCATCCGGTTCCGCGATGTCGACCTGGTCGGGATCCCCGACCTCGAGATCATGGCCCGCCGAGAAGTGCTTCCCCTCGGCGCGGAGCACGATGACGCGCACGTCGTCGTCGTACTCCGCCCAGGTGAAGCTCGCCTCGAGCTCGTCGAGCATTCGATCGTTCTGGGCGTTCGCCTTGTCCGCCCGGTCCAACGTGATGGAGGCGACACACTCCTCTACGTCGTACCGCACGTAGCGCAGGTCTCCTGCACTGTTGATCGGGTCACGCATCCCCACTCCTCTGATCAGCGCGCTCGGGGCAGTCCGAGACCGCGCTCGGCGATGTTGTTGCGGTTGATCTCGCTGGTGCCGCCCTGCAGTGTCTGGGGCACCGAATGCCGGGCGTCGTAGTCGACGTATCCGCTCGCCGCTGCGCTCGGCGCGGCGAAGCCGAGGAGCGAATGCGGCGCCGCGTGCGCCTGGAGCTCGCTCGCCGATCGCTGGTAGTTCTCGGTCGCGAAGATCTTCGCCACCGAGCCCGCGACGGCCTGGGCCTGGCCACCGGCCTGCGCGAGGCACACGGTGCGTTGCGTGAGCAGCTTCGCCACCTCGTTGTCGATCGCGAGACGGGCGAGGGAGTCGCGGACCATCGGGTCGTCGAGCCGCCGAGCTGCGTCGGCCCACTCGACGCCGCGTCGGAGCACCGGCACGCCGAAGCCGGTGTTGCCCATGCCCCGCTCGAAGCCGAGCATGACGCTGAGCGTTCGCCATCCCTGTTCCGGTTCGCCCAGCACGTACTCGGGGCCGATGCGGACGTCGTCGTAGTACGTCGCGTTCGAACGCTCGGTGCTCATGGTCCAGATCGGGTCGTACGAGAATCCGGGCGACGAGGTGGGGAACATGAAGAAGGTGAAGCCCTGGTACGGCGGCGCGGCGGGATCGGATCGTGCGAGCAACATGACCCAATCGGCGACGTGAGCCATGGTCGTCCACATCTTGGCGCCGTTGACGACCCAGCTGTCACCCTCGCGGTGCGCGCGGGTTGCGATCTTCGCGAGATCGCTGCCCACGTCGGGTTCGGTGAGGCCGAAGCACACGAGGGACTCGCCGGCCAGCATGCCAGGCAGCATCGTTGCACGCTGTTCCTCGGTCCCTGCACGTTCGATCACCGCCGCGGCGCTGATGACCATGGCGAGCGCGTCGTGCGGAGTCGCGGCGTAGTCCAGTTCGCTGAGCAGGACCCAGCACTCGATCGGGTCGCCTTCGCTCACCGCGTGGACAGCGCGTTCGATGAGACCCCGCTCACCGAGGGCCAGGTACAGCGGACGGCACACGTTGGTGCCGGTGCTGTGCGCGTCTTCGAGGTACTCGTCGCGCATCACCGTGCGGATCACGTCGCGCACTTCGTCGCGTAGCGCGAGCGCAGTGGGGGAGAGGTCGAAGTCCATGTCAGCCCGCTGCCCGTGGCCAGAGGCGCTCGGCGAGATGTGCGCGCTCGCGTGCCGGGCTGCCCCACAGGAGCGGCCAGCCGCGCGCTCGCCGGAAGTAGAGCTGGATGTCGTACTCGCGCGAGAAGCCGTAGGCGCCGTGGTACTGCAACGAGCGCTTCGTGGCCAACGCAGCGGTCTCCGAAGCGAAGGCGAACGCCATCGCTGCGAGCGCGTCGGGGTCGCACACATCGTTCTCGGCCCAGGCGAGCTCACCGTGACGCGCGTGGTCGAGCGACCAGGCGGCCTTGCGAGCGAGCAACGTTGCGCCCTCCACCGGTGCGACGCAGTCGGCCAGGCCGTGCTGTACCGCCTGGAAACCCCCGATGGAGCGCCCGAACTGCACGCGTTCCTTCGCGTACTCGACGCCGAGCCCCAGTGCGCGTCGTGCGAGGCCGGCGAGACCTGCCGCCGTGAGAATCTTCCACTCGGTGAGGAGGTGCTCGAAGACACCGGCATCTCCGAGCACCACCCGCGAACCTGTGGTCGCCCGATCGGCGACCGGCGCGTCGGCGTGGTTGGGCAGCGCGGCGCCGGGAGGGTCGGAGCGCACGGCGACGGTCTCGTTGCCGTCGAGGCCGACGACGAGGTGGGCCACCGCGCCCGCAGGCACCAGGGGCCACACGCCGTCGCGCGGGATGCAGCGCGAACGCTGCCACCTTGCTGCCGTCGACGACGTCGCGCTCGGGGTGGGCGCGGGCGACGATCATGTGGTCGACCAGTGGAACCGGCGCAACGGCTGCACCGGCAGCTTCGGCGACGAGCGCGAGGTCGACCAGCGCAGCACCACCTCCACCGCGATCCTCGGGTGCGCCCATCCCGGGCGCGCCGAGCTCCCGCAACTTGTTCCACAGGTCGCGGGAGAAGCCGAGCGGTTCAGCGGCGCGCACGTCGTCGGGGCCGCACTCGGCGGTGAAGAAACGGTCGAAGACATCAGCCACGGTCTGCTGCGACTCGTCGAGCTCGAGGTCGAACGGCATCCGGCTACCCGCGTGGTTCCTTCGGGAGACCGAGGATGGTCTCGCCGATGATGTTGCGTTGCACCTGTGACGTTCCGGCGTAGACGGTGCCGCTGCGGGCGTTGAGCAGGAAGACGTCGAGCCACGAGTTCGACGAGTTCGGCGCCCCGGGCTCGTCGGTACGGAAGTGGCGGAACGGATGACGACCTTCTCGCACGAGTGCGTCCGCGCCCATGATCGACAGGGCAAGGTCGGCGGCAACCTGGTGGTACTCGCTCCAGAAGAGCTTGGAGATCGACGCCTCCGGTCCGAGTTCGCCGTCGCGGAGGTACTGCGTGAGGATCCGGTAGCCGAGCATGCGCATCGTCTCGACCTTGGTGAAGCACCACGCGAGGCGGTCGCGCACGACGGGGTCATCCTGCTTGCCGTGTTCACGCGCGAGCGCGACGAGCCGGTCGAACTCTGCTCGGAAGTAGATGGGGTTGACCGCCGCCTCTTCACCCCGCTCGTGCCCCAACAAACTCATGGCCACTGCCCAGCCCGCGTTGGGTTCGCCCACGATGTCGTCGGCGGGAATGCGCACCTCGTCGAAGAAGATCTCGCAGAACTCCTCGATGCCGGTCAACACACGAATGGGCCGGATCTCCACGCCGGGAGTGTCGAGGGGAACGAGGAGGAAGGAGATTCCGCGGTGCAGCGGGGCCTGCGGATCGGTTCGCGCGAGGGCGAAGATCCAGTTGCCCTCCTGCGCACGGGAGGTCCAGATCTTCTGGCCATCGAGGACCCACTGGTTGCCGTCACGGCGGGCCGTGAGTCGAAGACTGGCGAGGTCCGAGCCGGCCTCGGGCTCGGAGAAGCCCTGGACCCAGATGTCCTCGCCCGAGAGGATCCGGGGAAGGAAGCGCTGCTTCTGTTCCTCGGTGCCCCAGCGCAAGAGCGTGTTACCCATCATCTTCACGCTGGTGGTGTCGGTCGCGCGCCCCAACGGGACGCGCGCCGAGCGCGAGTTCCTCCGCGAGCACCACCTGCTCGAGCTTCCCGCGACCCCCGCCGCCATACTCCTTCGGCCACGCGATGCCGAGAAATCCGTGGTCGTGGAGCACCTTGCGCCAGGAGACGGCGAAGGTCTCCGCCTCTTCGCGATCGAGGGCGCCCATGCCCTGCCAGTTCTCGGGAAGGTTCGCCGCGAGGAAGGCCCGGACCTCGGTCCTGAATTCTTCGGCCTCGATGGGGTAGCGAACATCCACAACATGACACTATCGTCAAGTTCCGAGTCCGGGCAATGCCGGGCCCGACCCGAAAGCCCCGAGGTCATGGACTTCCGCCTTCCCGATCACCTGCAGCAGCTCCAGGCGGAGGCGCGATCGGTCGCCACGCGAGCTGCCGCCACGGAGGAGATCCGCGAGGATTCGTGGCTCCGCGGCTTCTCGCGTCAGTTCTCACGGGAACTCGGTGAGCGAGGCTGGTTGGGCATGTTGCTGCCGGTCGAGGAAGGCGGGCACGGGCGACCGCCGATCGAGCGGTTCGTCGTGACCGAGGCCCTCATCGAGACCGGCGCACCGATCGGTGCGTCGTGGGTGGGGGACCGCCAGATCGGGCCCACGCTGGTGGAGTTCGGCACGCCCGAACAACGTCGACGCTTCCTGCCCGGAATCGTGGACGGCACCGCGTGCTGGAGCATCGGGTTGAGTGAGCCGGACGCGGGCTCCGACCTCGCGGCGGTGAAGACGCGCGCCGTGCTCGACGGCGACGAGTGGGTGGTCGAGGGTGCGAAGGTCTGGACGAGCTTCGCGGCCGACGCCGACTTCGTGTACCTGGTCACGCGGACCGACCCGGAAGCACCGGCGCACCAGGGGATGTCAGAGCTGATCGTGCCGTTCGACACGCCCGGCATCGAGGTCCGTCCGATTCGTGAGGCGACGGGAGAGGCGCACTTCAACGAGGTGCTCTTCGACGGCGCGCGGGTGCCCGCCGCCAACCTCGTCGGCGCCCTCAACGGCAGCTTCAAGCAGGTGATGCGCCAGCTCGAGCACGAGCGCGCCGGCATCGACCGGTTGGTGAGCAACCAGGCGATCTTCCGCGACACGCTCGAGGTGATCGACACGACGGATCCGCTGGTGCGCCAGGAGGTGGCGGCCATCGAGATCGGCCTGCGCATCGGTCGCATGCTCGTGATACGAGAGGTAATGCACCAGGCGCCCAAGGGCTTCTCGGCGGCCACCAAGGTCTTTTGTACGGAGTTGATGCAGCGGATCGCGACCTTCGTCGCAAGCGTGCATCCCGACTCGATGGTGTGGGGGCGGCGCGCCCGGGCGGTCTGTTACGCGCCCGCATACACGATCCAGGGCGGCACGAGCGAGATCCTGCGCAACGTGCTCGCCGAGCGCGTGCTCGGACTTCCACGCGGATGACCACGACAACAGGAGCTACGAGATCATGACCACGCCATTCGTGTACGACGCGGTGCCGATGGCCGACGACCGCACCCTCGGCTGGAAGGCTGTCCGCGACCCCGGACCGGTCCACCAGGCCGGTGACGGCACCTGGTACCTCACGAGTCCGGAAGCGGTGGAGTTCGCGCACCGCCATCCGGAAGTGTTCGCGTCCGGTCCTGCCTTCGCGGCACTGGGCAGCCCGGTGCCGCTCGTTCCCCTCGCGATTGATCCGCCCGACCACATCCGTTACCGGCGCATCCTCGACCCGATGCTCGCGCCACGCGTCATCAACGCGATGGAGGACGAGTTGCGGGCGCAGGTCGGCGCGCTCATCGACGAGTTCGCGGGGCGGGGGCACTGCGACGTCGTCGCCGACCTCGGGCGCCTGTACCCGACGCAGGTCTTCCTCACGCTCTTCGGGCTACCGCTGGATGACCGGGACCGCTTCATCGGCTGGGCGGAGACGATCATCGAAGCTGCGGGGTCATCGGCTGCGGAGCCGACTCCGGAGGCACTCGACGCGGCCATCGCCCTCTTCACCTACCTCGAGGAGTGTGTGGCTCAGAAGCAGGCGTCACCCGGCCCGGACATGTTGAGCCGGATCCTCGGGCTCGAGGGCGACGAGGCCTGGACGCACGAAGAGGTGCTCGGGCTGTGCTTCTTGTTCACCCTCGCGGGGCTCGACACGGTCACCGCCGAGATCGGCTTTGCGATGTACCACCTCGCAGCCGACGCGGAGCTACGCGCGCGGATCGTCGCGTCGCCAGCGCTGATTCCCGCGTTCGTCGAGGAAGTGGTGCGGCTCGAGCCGCCGGCCCCGCTCACGCCGCGAGTCACGACCGCGGACATCGAGGTCTGCGGGGTGACGATTCCGGCTGGATCGCTGTGCCAGCTCGCCCTCGCCGCGGTGAACCGTGACCCGGCGCGTGGAGGCGACAGCATCGACATCGACGACGCGGATCGCGCGCACGTCGGCTTCGGCGGTGGGATCCACCGGTGCCTCGGCTCGCACCTCGCTCGTCGTGAGCTCCGCCTCGTCATCGAGGAGTTCCACCGCCGCATCCCGGAGTACGAGATCGCGCCCGGCGCACAGCCGTCGGTGGTGTGGCCGTGTGGCACCTTGCACCTCGAGCGGCTGCCGCTCGTGTTCCCGGTGCAGTCGTGAGGATCGTCATCGACACTCCAGGTTGCACCGGTCACGGACGCTGCTACGGCCTCGCCCCCGATCTCGTCGTGGACGACGAACGCGGATACGGCCAGGTCATCGGCGGCGGGGAGCTCGGCGACGAGGCCCTGCGCGGCGCAGGCAGAACGTGCAGTACTCGCCTGTCCCGAGCGTGCGGTCTCGATCGAAGAGAGCTGACGGGATCGCGACTCAGGCGCGGTCGTTCGAGAGGATGGTCACGGCCGCGACGGCGGTCGGCCCGCCGATGTTGTGAGCCAGTGCGATCCGTGCACCGTCGACCTGGTTGCAGGCCTCGCCTCGGAGCTGCTCGACGAGCTCCACACACTGCGCGACTCCCGTCGCGCCCGGCGGATGCCCCTTCGACTTGAGGCCACCACTCGGGTTCACCGGGAGCCGCCCGCCGACTGCGGTGTCGCCCGCCTCGATGAGGGTGCGGGCCGCGAAACGGTCGCAGAAGCCGAGATCCTCGTAGTCGATGAGCTCCACCGCGGTGAAGCAGTCGTGCACCTCGGCGACATCGATGTCGGCGGGGCCGACACCGGCCATGGCGTATGCGGCCTTGGCCGCCTTCACCGTGGCCGGGAATGTCGTCATGTCGCGCTTGTGCGCGTGCATGACCCGGTCGAGGCCGAGGCCGACGCCACGGATCCACACGGGTCGGTCGGTGTAGCGGTCGACGACCTCTTCGGCGGCGAGGACGAGGGCGGCGGCACCGTCACTCTGTGGCGTGCAGTCGTAGAGCCGGAACGGGTCGGCCACCAGCGGCGCGTCCAGCGCCTGCTGCATGGTGATCTCCTGACGGAGTTGCGCCTTCGGGTTGGTGACCCCGTGGTGATGGTTCTTCACTGCCACCATGGCGAGGTGTTCGCGGTTGCGCCCGACTCGTGGAGGTAGCGGGCGGCATGGAGCGCGAAGTTGCCGGGCGCGACGAGACCGAGCGGGTAGTCCCACGCCATGTCGCGCGTCATGGTCATCCAGTCCCAGAACGTGGTGCGGGCCGACGTCTCGCGTACCTTGTCGGCGCCCATGACGAGCACGACGTCGAACGCGCCGCTGGCGATGCCGTACACCGCGTTGCGCACCGCGTCGTTGCCGGTGGCGCACGCGTTCTCGAGGCGCGTGATCGGGATGTCGAGCAGACCGCACGAGTCGGCGAGGATGCCGGCGGCGAACCCGTCGCTGGTGGTCAGCTCTCCGAACCATGCAGCCTCGAGATCCCTGCGGTCGAAGCCCTTGTCGACGTGTGCCTCGGCCTCGCCGAGCGCCATCGGCAGCAACTCCTTGATGCCGAGCCCGAAGTGCTCGCCGAAGGCGGTCATGCCCGCGCCGACGATCGCCACGCTTCTCATGCGGAGACCTCCTGGGATGCGGGAGCCGAGTCGGGAAGAGAGGGCACGTCGGGGAGGAAGGCGTAGCCGTAGTCGGGGACGCCCGAACGGACCGCGACGAGCCGGAACACCAGCGACCCGGCATCGCCGATGGCGACGGTGCCCGGTGGCGTTCCGGTGACGTGGGTGAGCAGGCGAACCCCCGAATCGCCGAGCTCGACGATGACCAACGAGTACGGCGTCGCGAGACTCGGTACCGGGACACGAATCGTCGTGGTGGTGTACACCACGCAGTCCCGTGGCAGCGCGACCACGGCGGTCGGGTCCTCGGAGCCACACTCCAGACACCGAAGGCGTGGGGGATACGACAGCAACCCGCACTGCGAGCACTGCGCCGCCTCCAGCCGCAGCTTCGGATCGAAGGCGCGTTCGTAACCGGCCAGCGCGATCGCAAGGTCCGGGCCCTCGTGATGGCGGAGTTGCGGAGGGGGGACCGGGGAGCGAGCGTCGAACCGCACCGGGATCATCCCCGACGCGAGCACCGCATGTGCCGCGTGTGCCTGCTCGACGGCGACGACAACGCCGTGGCCCCGACTCTCGACGAGCGCACCGATCGCGAAGATGGGTGCGCTCGCGCCCGTCGTCGGTGCGGAGGGTGCACCGTCGCGGCGAACGCGGCGGCCTCGCGCGCGCTCAGCCCGACGACCGCGGCCGCCTTCTCGTCAAGGCCGAGGAAGCCCAGCGATGTCATCGCGCCGCGTTCGCGCAGCAACCGGGGGTCGTCGTACTCGTGGAGCACGCCCTCCAGGTCGCGCGTGCGCACCGGCAGGCTGCGGTTGATCGAACGGCCGGACGTGAGCTCGATGCCACCCGTCCCGTTCAGCGCCGCCGCGGCACCCGCCCGGTCGTCGGTGTCGACGCCGATCACGAGGGTGCCCGGTGCGGCAGATGCGAGGGCCTCGATGGTCGCAGGACCTCCGCCGAGCTGCTCGACCACCTCGGTGGTCGCCGGGAGCCCGAGACCGGCGAGGAGCGCCGCACCGTTGTCGCCCTCGAGCAGCGGCGGTCGGCGGGTGACCATCACGACCCGGGTCACCCGCTCACCGCCGCCTGCGAGTGCCTGACGACCGGCGGCGACCGCGAGGGTCACCGCGTCCTCGTCGAGACCGCAGGTCCGTTTGCCGGCGGTACCCCACGGCGGCAGGTAGCCGCCGATCGATTGCAGTGTGCTCATCAGAGACTTCCGATCCGGGTGACGCTGCGGGTGTCGAGGATGGCGCGGCCGATCTCCTCCTGCAGGGAACGCCAGTCACCGAAGAGCGCGTCGACGAGGTAGCCGCGGCGCAGGAAGCGGTGGAACTCGTGTTCCCAGGTGAAACCGATGGCTCCGTATGCCTGTTGGCTCTGACGCGAGACTTCCTCGAACGCCCGCCCGGCGAGGGCCTTGGCGACGGTCGCGGTCCACGGCGTCGAGTCGTTGAACGCCTCCTCGACGACGACCGCGGCGCCGGTGAGGCAGGCGCGAGCGTCGGCCAGGCGATGTTGGACGGCCTGGAAGCTGCCGATGGCTCGCCCGTACTGCCGACGATCGCACGCGTACTGGACGGCGTCGCGCAGCATCACCTCGCCGAGGCCCACGTGCTCCGCGGCGAGCGCGCGCTGCGCGTATGCAGTCAGGTCGGCCAGCACTGCGTCGTCATCGCCGTCGCCGTCGATCCATTCGGGCGGGGCGGTTCCCGTGACGCGCGTCAGGCCGAGTGACGGGTCCAGGCCGGCGACCGCGGTGCGGTCGAGTTCTCCGACCGGCAACATCGCGAAGCGCGACCGCTTCTCGTCGCGCACGAGCGTGAACAGTCGTGCGTCGTCGGCCGGCGTCGCGGCGACGAATCCGTCGACCACGACCTGCCCGGCGTGGAGCGGCGCACGCGTCTCGCGAAGGTCGGAGCCGAGCAGCAGGGAAGCGTCGGCCAGCCTGGGCTCGCGCAGCAGGCTGGCGGCGCGCTCGGCGACCACGACGTCGAGGACCGGCGCCGGAGAACGGGTTGCGCCCTTCACCTCGAACAGCGTCCGCACCGCGGCGGATTCGTCGTCCGCGGTGACGTCCTGCCAGCCGAGTTCGTCGAGGCGGGTGGCGAGCGGCGTGCCGTCGTCGGTGGTGAGGACGTGCTCGATGCTCGTCCGGAGGAGCGCCAGGGTGTCGTCGTCCATCACGCCTCCCGAGGAAGTCCGAGCAGCCGCTGCGCGACCAGCGTGCGCTGGATCTCCTGCGATCCGCCGTAGATGGGCGCGGCCCGGCTGTACAGGAATTCGGACCGCCACCACTCGGTCTCCGCCGTGTCGTCCGTCTCGAGCAGGGGTGCGAGACCGCGACGGGCGATGTCGAACACCTGCACCTCGGCGTCGACGAGCAGCAGCTTGTCGACCGACGTCTCGGCCGCGATCTGCTCTTCCCGCGCGAGACGGTGGACGGTGTTGCGGGTACGCACCCGCAGGGCCGTCGCAGCGAGGTACGCGCGGCCGATCGCCTCGGCGGACGGTGGGTGCGGGCCCGGCGTGGCCACGGCCTGCTCGAGACGGCGGTGGAACTTGCCCTGTTGCTGCCATCCCCACGCGCCGCGTTCCCACTGCAGCATGTACATGGCGACCGCCCAGCCGGCACCGACCGCGCCCACAACGTGGTCGCCTTCCACGTACGTGCCGTCGAGGAAGATCTCCGCGAGGTGGTTGTGACCGTCCTCGGTGCGGATCGGGCGAACCTCCGCGCCGGGCTGGTCGAGGTCGACGAGCACCATCGTCAATCCGCGGTGTCCCGGCTCCCCACTGCGGGCGAGCAACACGGACCGGTTCGCGAGGATCCCGAACGACGACCACACCTTCTGTCCGGTCACGCGCCAACCGTCGCCGTCCGGTTCCAACCGGGTGGTCAGGCTCGCGAGGTCGGAGCCGGCGTCGGGTTCGGAGAACCCCTGGCACCAGACCTCGTCGCCGCGCAGCAGGTCGGCGAAGTAGCGGTCGGCGAGGTGCGGGGCGTGCACGAGCAGCACGGGGGCGAGGATCTCGAGCGTCAGGTACCCCTCGGGCAGGGGCACGTTGGCGAGCGTCAGGGTCTCGAACATCGCCGCCCGGCAGACGGGGTCGCCGCCGAGACCACCGACCTCGACGGGCCAACCGATCCTCGACCACCCCTCGTCGAAGAGCAGGGCCTGCAGCTTCGCCAGGTGCTCGGCCGCTTCCTCGACCACCGCGTTGCGGTAGTTGCGGAAAGGTGCGATGCGAACGTCCGTGGCGAGAAATGTCGCGAACGCCCGCGCGTATTCGTCCGGCGACCAACGATCGTCGGGCACGATGAGCTGTGCCAACGGTCCGCTCCTCAGGGTGTCGTGGCAGTCGGGTCGACTCCACGAGAACTTGACGCTATCGTCAAACGCGCCGTCCGGACAATCGCGGAGTTCCGCGATCCTCGCTCGAACAGGGAGAACCCGCCGTGGACTACGTCCCGCCGCCCGTGCTGCGCATCGACACCGATGGGCCGGTGCGCATTCTCACGTTGAACAACCCCGACGAGCGGAATGCGTTCGTGGACGATCTGCACCACGCGATGACCGACGTCTGGGTGCACCTGGGTGACGACCCCGAGGTGCGCGCCGTGGTGTTGACCGGAGCCGGGAAGGCATTCAGCGCCGGTGGGAACGTCCCCGGTTTCATCCGCGACTACGAAGACTCGGAACACCGGCGGAAGTCCTTGCGGATGGCCCGCCGGCTGCTCGACAGCATGGTGGCGTTCCACAAGCCGCTCATCGCCGCGGTGAACGGTCCGGCGGTGGGCCTCGGCTGCAGCGTCGCGACGTCGTGCGACATCGTGCTGATGGCGGACACGGCCTTCATGGCCGACACGCACGTGTCGATCGGGCTGGTTGCCGGCGACGGTGGCGCAGTTGCGTGGCCGCTGATGATGAGCATCCTGAAGGCGAAGGAGTACCTCTTTACCGGTGACCGCATCCCGGCCGACCTCGCGGTCGAGTTGGGGCTCGCCAACCGCGTGGTACCGCACGACCGTCTCCTCGAGGAGGCCGTCGCGCTCGCCCACAAGATCGCCGCCCAGCCGCCTCAGGCTGTGCAGGAGACGAAGCGGGCCGTGAACCTGCATCTCCAGCAGGCGATCCAGTTGGTGGCGCCGTTCGCCATGTCGGCCGAAGCGGAGTCGTTCGCGACCGAAGACATCAAGCGAACCATCGAAGGGTTCAAGAACAAGTCCTGAGACGTGTCCGACGACTCACGAACCGAGTCCGGCCAGACCCTTCGGGAACGCGCTTGAGCGGGTAGCCATCGACGCGCCTGACGATGTCACCGTCGATGCGCAGGATCGCGCCCGACCGCCAGCCTGACTCCCGACTGGTCAACCAGGCGACGACCGGCGAGGCGTTCGCAGGGTCGAGGCGATCCCAACCGTCGCTCTGCTTGTCCCGGAGGAACCCGGCGTTGTTCACGGCGCCATCGAGCCGGCCGAAGCGATCGACGACGCGGGCCACGAGGGTTTCGATGCCGTCCCAATCGGTCACGGAAGTCCCATCCGCCAACGCGGTGCCTCCGAGGTTCTCGATCTCCGCAACGACCGAGTCCGCGGGGGAGCCTCCGTCCTCGGGCTCGCCGCGGAGGGTCACGCCGAGATCGTTCACCACCACGGTTGCTCCCGCATCCGTCAGCGCGAGCGCGTGCGCCCGACCCAGTCCGCGACCGGCACCGGTGACGATCACGACGCTTCCTTCGAGCAACCGCATGGTCGACCCCCGTTTCGCCATCAGCCCACGTTTGAACTTGACGATGTCGTCAACTAGAGTGCTCGGCCGTGCCGCGGTTCTTCGACGACGACCACGAGGAGTTCCGCCGGGCCGTGCGTGGCTTCGTCGAGCGCGAGGTCGTTCCGCACCTCGATGCGTGGGATGCGGCGCGCCTCGTCGACCGTGAACTCTTCCGAGCGGCCGGTGCCGCCGGTCTCCTCGGCACGGCCGTGCCCGAGGAGTTCGGAGGAGGGGGAGTCGACGACTTTCGCTTCAACATGGTCATCGGTGAGGAGTTCGCCCGTGTGGGAGCGGCCGCTGCCGGGCTCTCGATCACGTTGCACAACGACATCGTGCTTCCGTACCTGCTGCACTTCACGACGCCGGAGCAGCAGGCCCGTTGGTTGCCCGGATTCGTCACCGGGGAGATCGTGACCGCCATCGCGATGACCGAGCCCGACGCGGGCAGCGACGTGGCGGGCATCAAGACGAGCGCGCGTCGTGAAGCCGGGCCGGTCGGCGACGTGTACGTGGTGAACGGCGCGAAGACGTTCATCACCAACGGGATCCATGCCGACGTCGTCGTGACCGCCGTGAAGACCGACCCGTCGGAGCGTCATCGCGGCGTCAGCCTCGTCGTGCTCGAGCGGGGCATGGAGGGCTTCACTCGCCCGCGCAAGCTGGACAAGATCGGGCTCGACGCCCAGGACACCGCGGAGCTTCTCTTCGAGGACGTCCGGGTTCCGGTGGCCAACCTGCTCGGTCGGGAGGGCGAGGGGTTCGGGTATCTGATGCGGAACCTCGCGCAGGAACGCATGTCGGTCGCGGTCTGGGCGGTCGCCGCGGCCCAGTACGCGCTCGACCTCACGGTCGCGGACTGCAACGACCGGCTCGCCTTCGGGCAGCCGATCAGCGCGCTCCAGAACACGCGTCTCGTGCTCGCCGAGTTGCAGACCCGGATCACGATCGGGAGGGCGTTCGTGCGCGAGTGCGTGCTGGACCTCAATGCCGGCGAACTCACGGCCGAGAAGGCTGCGATGGCGAAGTGGTGGTGCACGGAGATGCACCAGGACTGCGTCGACCGTTGTGTTCAGCTGCACGGTGGGTACGGCTACATGCGGGAGTACCCCATCGCCCGGGCCTTCCTCGACACGCGGGTCACGACCATCTACGCCGGGACGACCGAGGTCATGAAGGAGATCATCGGGCGCGCCGTGGTGGGGGGTGCGCGGCTGTGAAGGTCTCCGGAGCGGGTGTCGTCGTGACGGGCGGGGCGTCAGGGCTCGGGCGCGGAGTCGCGCAGATACTCGGCGAGCGGGGCGCTCGCATCGTGGTGCTCGACCTTCCGGCTTCGAACGGTGCCGAGCTCGTGGACTCGATGGCCGGTGACCACCGCTTCGAGCCGTGCGACGTCACGGTTGCGGACGACGTGGCCGGCGCCGTGGAGCGCGCACATGCGCATCTCGGGCGGATCGACTGCCTCGTGAACTGCGCGGGCATCCTCCGGGCCCGCCGCGTGCTCCGGGGCGACGGATCCCTGCACGACCTCGAGTTGTTCCGGCGGCATCTGGAGGTCAACGTGGTGGGTACGTTCGACGTGCTCCGGAACGTGGTCGGGATCATGCGCGAACAGAGCGCCAGTTGTGAGGGCGAGCGCGGACTCGTCGTGAACGTCTCGTCGATCGCTGCGTTCGAGGGACAGATCGGGCAGGCGGCCTACGCGGCATCCAAGGGCGCGGTGACCGCGATGACGCTGCCGCTCGCTCGCGAGCTCGGGGACATCGGAGTGCGGGTGGTGTCCGTCGCGCCGGGCACCATGGACACGCCGATGCTCGGCACCGTGGACGATGCGACGCGCTCGAGCTTCGCCGCGGCAAACGCCTTCCCGAAGCGACTGGGCGCTCCCGAGGAGCTCGGAGCCCTCATCGCGTCAGTGATGGAGCACGTGTTCCTGAACGGAGAGACGATCCGCTTCGACGGTGGCCTCCGGATGGCGCCGACCTGAGCCGGCGTTTCGGCGGCCTGTGCTCACTCGTCGTCGAGCACCGGCATGAGTCGCTGGCCGTCGGTGGTCTCGTAGAACTGCTCGCACCACCGCCGCAGATCTGAGTACGCGGCGCGGTCGGCGTGCGCGTACACGGGCTTTTGCACGAAGGCCTGATGCCGCCAGATGCGTGCGTCCTGCTCGAAGAGCTCCTCGACCGAACCGGCGAGTGCCGCAGCGCCCGGCGGGAGTTCGTCGCCCGCGGCACCGTTCCTCGCGAAGTAGTAGCTCACGCGCAGGTGCGAACGCTCCTCGTCGATCGGGGTGGCGGCGAGCACGAGTCGGTACTGAAGCGCTTTGCTGTCGAAGAAGGCGGCGGTCAGCCCGATGCCGTAGTTCCGCACGTGCACCTGCATGGCCGGTTGCCCGGTGCGCGGCGAGATGAAGTCCATCGTCGACCACCACTGCCGCCCGTCGGCCCCGAACTCGCGCATCTGCGGCGTTTCGGCGGCGGTATGCGTGAACTGGAAGTGCGCGGAGTCGGCGGAGTTCTCGAGCACGAGCTGCGGATGGATCCTCTCGTCCGGTTTGTCCACGATGCCGTGAGGCCAGCACGGGAAGTAGTCCTCCTCGGTGGCCGGCTGGTCGTGGAAGTCGCGGAAGACGTCGGGAATCGCGAAGTCCGCACGCGGCGGCCCGCCGTCGGGGTCGTGCCAGAGATGCACGAGGCCGTGGCGCTCGACGACGGGCCAGCTCCGGGTGCGCGCTCGGCTGGGCTGATCCTGGTAGGGGATCGAACGGTTGGCGCCTTCGCCGTCCCATTGCCACCCGTGGTAGGGGCACACGACGCAGTCCTGCTCGACACGGCTCTCGTACCCGAGGTGGGCGCCCATGTGCCGGCAGTACGCGTCGAGGACGTGGAGCTCGCCCGACTCCGTGCGGAACGCGACGAGCTCTTCGCCGAAGTAGCGGAGCGGCTTCGCGGTCCCGGCGGGGAATTCCGTGGACCAACCAGCATGGAACCAGCCGGTCGGCCGCATGCTCAGTTGCAGGACCATGACGGTCTCCTCATTTCAGGTTGTCTTCAGGTGTTTCGAAGCGGGAGCGTGCCGCGGTCGAGCACCAGCCGCGCGTCCGTGCCCGTGCCTGCGTACGTGCGGAACGTCGCAGTCGAGCTGCGCGGATCACAGAACACCTCGGTCCGCAGCGTCTCGCCCGGAAAGACCGGTGACGAGAACCGCGCGCCGACCGCGGCGACACCCCGGGGGTCATCGCCGGCGACAGCACGGATCAGCCCGACGCACGCAGCGCCGAGGGTGCACAGCCCGTGGAGGATCGGCCGGGGAAAGCCGGCGCGGGCGGCACGGACCGGATCCGAGTGCAGCGGATTGCGATCGCCGGTCAATCGGTACAGCAGCGCCTGGTCAGGTCGAGTCACGGCTTCGAGGACCTCGTCGGGCGTCCGTGTGGGTACTTCGACGTTCGCGGCAGGGCCGCGGTCGCCGCCGAATCCGCCCGCCCCGCGCAGCATCAGCGTCGACGTCGTCGTGAACAGCGGCGTGCCGTTCATGAGGGCGGTCGTCTCGACCACCGCAAGCGCGTGAGGGTCCTTGTCGTGAACGGCCGCGATCCTGGTCGTGGTGCTGACCTCGCCGCTCGTGGGGAGCGGGCGGTGCAGCTCCACTCGTTCTTCCACGTGGAGGATCGTGGCGGGGTCGAGCTCGCCCAGGACGCCGACCACCTCGAGGAGGCGACCGCGCAGGGTGACCGCCATCGTCGGGATCGCCACCAGGTCGACGCCCTCGGAGTTCTCGGTCGCGTACCGAGGTTCGGTGGCCCCGACCCCGAGCGTGTAGAGCATGGTCGCCGTGTCGTCCCAGGATCGGACTGCGGGGAACAAGGGCTCCCCGACGCGGGTGAGATCGATCGTCATCCGGCCATCTGCCGCTCGAGATCAGCGCGATGTTCGGGCGCGGCCACCGCAACGATGCGCGCTGCACGCGCCGCGTCGTCGAGGCCGCGGAGGTCGGCCACGCCGTGCTCGGTGACCACCACGTCGACGTCGCAGCGAGGCGTCGACACGGTCTCGACGCGGGCGACGATGTTCGAGCGATCGCGACGAGCGGCCCGGAGCGCGATCACCGAGATGGCGCCCGGCGTCCGGGCTGCCGCCGCGCAGAAGTCCGGGTGACCTCCCATGCCGGCGACCAGCCGACCGCCGACGCGTTCCACGTTCACCGCGCCGTCGAGCCCGATCTGGAGCGCGGTGTTCAGTGAGACGAAGCTCTCGACCCCGGCGATCCGAGCGGGGTCGTGGGTCTCACCGATGGACGTCAGGCGGGCGCCGCCGGAACGGCAGAGCCCGGTGAGCGCGTTGCCACCCCACGCGTAGGCGCCCACGGCGGCGTCGCGCAGGAGGCCCCCGTCCGCCAGCGCGGCGACGTCGTCGGTGAGCAGTCCGGACCAGATCCCGACCGGCCGGTCGAGCATTCGCACGATCGCACTTGCGACCCCGCCGGGCCCGAACTGGAGCGTCGGTCGCGGCGGCAGTACCGAGATCACGTGCTCGGCGACCCTGCGATCGACCGGTGACGGATCGAAGCCCGGGAGGGAAGTGACCGGCCTGCAGGCGCTGGTCGTCTGGGCGATCGGCAGCTCGACGAGCGGAGCGCCGACATCCACGCCGTCCGGATCGACCTCGACCACGATGCGCGACGTCGCGGCCGACACGTGTGGCGCCCAACCGACGGACCCGGTGTATGCCAGTTCGCGGCCTCGGCGAATTGCGGGAACCACGACCACGTCGGGACGGAGCTGCTCGACGAGACGGGGAACGCCCGACAATCTCGTGGGGAGATAGGCGAGCGTGTCGTCAGCAACGGCGTCGGCCAGTGCATAGCCCGCCATGACCGTCGAACCGTGGAGCGACCTGTCGATCCACGGTCGCAGGTGCGGCGTCCAGCCCAGCAACACGTCGGGCGCCGAACCCACGAAGTCGGTCGGCGCCGAGGCCGCCAGATCCGGGCCGTCGGCATAGGCGACGAGCGGCCGCCGATCAGAGGAAAGTCTTGACATGTTCGTCAAGTCTACACCGCCCGGCGGCCGAGCGCACCTGACCGGTGGGTTCAGTTGCTCCAGGAGTCGACGACGGCGATCAGGATCCCGCTCAGCGTGTGCACGACCTGCTCCCGGTCGAACGGGAAGCCGTTGACGTGCCAGTAGGACCAGTAGCGGTCCATCATGACGAGGAGCGCCAGGCCCTCTTGCGCCGGGTCGTCGCTGTCGGGAGGCGTCGCGCCGAGTCGCCCGAGGAGCTGGGCGAAGCGGCGTCCCGAAGTGAGCCGGGTCCGCATACCCGCAACCGCGAGCTTCTGGTCCTCGAAGGTGGCCTGGCCCCACACGAGGATGAAGGCCCCGTGATCCTCGAGGAGGTCGAGGTACGCGGCCACGATCGCAGGGATGGGATCATCGCTGCTCTCGTCGACAAGTCGGTCCATCGCGTCGAGCGTCTGGTCGATCGCCGCAGCTGTGCGGCGGCCGAGTTCGAGCAGCAGGTCGCGCTTCGACGGGTAGTAGCTGTAGAAGGACGCGCGAGAGACGCCGGCATGTTCGGCGATGTCGTCGATCGTCGTACCGTGGTAGCCCTTCTGCAAGAAGACGGCGCGCGCGCTGTCCATGATCTTCCCCGAGGTTCGCAGCGCGCGAGGCCCCATGCTGGGTGCGGGACTCCGAGAGCGCCCTTCGAGATCGAATGCCGCGCTGGCCTTCTTGCCCGCCCGACTCGTCTTCGCTTTCGGCACGCCCACTCCGTTCGTGCGGTCCCGGCACCGGCCCGTTCCTGCCGGAGGTGCGGCCGCGTCTTCCGCATCCTACGCGGGACGAGAGCGACACCCGTGCGAGGCTCTCTGCGCGAAGAACTTGACGAGATCGTCAAGCATAGGGTTAGCCTATGCGGATGAGCGGTGCTCCGTGGCAGACGATCCCCGAGCTGATCGCCGACGCGGCTCGTCGCTTCCCCGAGGGACTCGTACTCGTGGATCACGACGAACGTTGGACGTTCACCGAACTCGAGCAGAGAGTGCACCGTGCGGCGCGTGCGCTGCTCGCGTCCGGCATCGAGGTGGGCGATGCCGTCGCTGTGTGGGCGCCCAACATCCCGGAATGGGTGACCGTCGCCCTGGCCGTGCACTCGGTGGGCGGTGTGCTCGCACCGATCAACACACGCTTCAAGGCGAAGGAGGCCGCGTACATCCTGGAACGGACGGGCGCGAGCACGATCTTCACCGTCACCAACTTCCTCGACACCGACTATGTGCAGCTCCTCGGCGAGGAGGAGGCGATCGACGTCGACGAGATCGTCGTCCTCGACGGCCCCGTCACCGGTGGCGCGCACTCTCTCGAGGAGTTCCTCGCACGAGGTGACGCGATCGACGAAGGGCAGCGTGCGGAACGTGCGGCGTCGGTGGGCCCGCACGACGTGTGCCACGTCCTGTTCACTTCAGGGACGACGGGGGCACCGAAGGGGGTGGTGCTCGAGCATGGTCAGATCTGTGAGGCGTACCAGGTGTTCTCGGAGGTGGTCGATCTCCGACAAGGCGATCGCTACCTCGTCGTGAACCCCTTCTTCCACTCGTTCGGCCTGCACGCGGGGATCCTGTGTTGCCTGATGATGGGCGCGACGATCCTGCCGCTGATCGCCTTCGATCCCGTCGCCACGATGCAACTCATCAATGACGAACGGGTGACGGTGTTCCCGGGTCCGCCGACCGTGTACCAGGCGATGCTGAACCATCCGGACTTCGAGTCCTACGACTTGAGCAGCCTGCGCGTCGCGATTCTCGGCGCTACCGCCATCCCGGTGCCGCTCATCGAGGAGATGCGCGCCCGCCTCGGCATGGAGACCGTCACCACCGGGCTCGGCATCACCGAGGCGTCGGGCATCGTCACGATGTGCCGTCACGACGATCCGCCGGAGATCGTCGGGAGCACCACCGGCCGAGCCCTCCCGGGTGTCACACTCCGCATCGTCGACGACGACGGCGTCGATCTCCCGAACGGCCATCCCGGCGAGTTGTTGGTGCGGGGCTACAACGTGATGCGCGGGTACCTCGACGATCCCGAGCAGACCGCGGCGGCGATCGACGAGGACGGCTGGCTCCACACGGGCGACATCGGATACCTACGCGATGACGGCAACCTCGTGATCACCGATCGCAAGAAGGACATGTTCATCGTCGGGGGCTTCAACGCCTACCCCGCCGAGATCGAGCAGGCGATGCTCCGCCACCCGGATATCGCCCAGGTCGCGGTCGTCGGTGTGCCCGACGACCGGCTCGGTGAGGTCGGCAGGGCGTTCGTGATCCCGCGTGCGGGCTCCCATCCCGATGCTGACGAGATCATCGAATGGTGCCGCACCGAGTTCGCCAACTACAAGGTGCCGCGCTCGGTCGAGTTCGTCGACGCCTTCCCGCTCAACGCGACGGGCAAGGTCCTCAAGTACGAGCTGCGCGATCGCGCCCGCAGTCAGCTCGCGTAGCGTTCGCGGAGCTCGCTCTTCAAGATCTTCATGGTCGCGTTGCGCGGTAACGCGTTGACGATCTCGAGCTGCTCCGGGGTCTTCTGTCGCATCAATCCGGCCTGCGCACAGTGCGACGCGATCGCGGTGATGTCGGGCGCCGGTGCGCCGGGAAGCAGCTCCAGCACCGCGCATACCCGCTCGCCACGCTCGGGGTCGGGGAGTCCGATCACCGCGACCGCGGCGACGCCCGGATACTCCATGAGTACGTCTTCGATCTCCTGGGGGCTGAGGTTCTCGCCCTTGCGGATGATCATGTCCTTGGAACGACCGGTGAGCACCACGTGGCCGTCGTCGCGCAGCAGGCCGAGGTCGCCGGTCCGGAACCAGCCGTCGGCATCGAAGGCCGCGGCGGTCGCCGCCGCATCGGTGTAGCCCTTGCAGACCATCGGGCCGCGCACCCGCAGTTCGCCGATGGCACCGGGTCCGACGACGTTGCCGTCGTCGTCCACGACACGGATCTCGCATCCCTCCACCGGCGCACCCTCCGTGTGCGCGAGTTGCTCGTCGTCGTCGGTCGTCGCACCGGTTGCGATCATCGGGCACTCGGTCATCCCGTAGCCGTGCAGGCATCGCACGCCGACCTCGTCGAGCACCTGCCGGTAGATCTCCGGCGGCATGGGTGCGGCACCGCCCATGAGTTGGCGCAGCGACCCGAGTACCCGGCCGTCTTCGTCGTGCGCACGCTGCAACGCGAGGAATGCCTGGTAGAAGGCGGTGCTGCCGCCGGTCATGGTGACGCCGTGGCGCCGGAAGACCTCGAGCGCGTGCTGAGGCGTGAAGCTGTCGAGCAGCACGACAGGGATGCCGCACTGCAGCGCCATGAGCAGGTACAGCGGTCCGCCGATGTGGGCAACCGGGAAGGGAATGGACCCCACGTCGTCGGGTGCCGGGTCGTAGGCCACTGCATTGGCGAGGCTGGCGCTCAACAGCGTGCGGTCGGTGTGGCAGACCGCCTTGGGCGCCGACGTGGTGCCGGACGTGGAGTAGAGCCAGCGGATCTCGTCGCCACGACGGGGTGGGGACGGCAGGCTGGCGGGATCACCTTCTGGGAACCCAACGTCGACGGACACCAAATCGAGTGGCCGCTCCAGCCGTGTCGCGACCTGCGCGGCCATGGCGGCGAAGTCGAACCCGTTCCAGTCGCCCGGCACGACGAACATCGACGCGCCGACCTCTCCCAACAACTCCGTGACCTCCCGTTCCCGGTACACGGGGATGATCGGGTTCTGCACCGCGCCGAGGCGAGCGAGGGCGAGGGACACCACCACCGCGTCGATCGACGTGGGCAGTTGCCAGGACACGACGGACCCCGCGGTGATGCCACGGGCCAGTAGTCCCGCGGCGACGCGTTCGGCTTGGTCGCGGACCTCTGTGAACGTCATGACGACGTCGTGATGATCGATGAGGAAGGCGGCGTTCGGTGTCTGCCCCGCCGCGCGCCTCGACGAGATCCCACACGGTGGTGACCGGGCGCGGATCGATCCAGCCGTCCCCCCGGCGGCTCATCGTCAGCGACCCTCGTAGTTGGGCGACCGCTTCTCCCGGAACGCGGCGATGCCTTCGGCCTTGTCGGCAGTGGTGCTGAGCAGCGCCTGGATCATCCGCTCCTCGAAGAGGAACGACTCGAGATCGAGCTCGAAGGAACGGTTGAGCAGTTGCTTGGTGTACCCGAGCGCGAGGCTCGGCATCGCGGCGAGTTCGCGCGCGAGCGACTCGGCGACGGTCACGAGCTCGCTGGTGGGGACCACCTGGGCAACCATGTGGAGCGCGAGTGCCTCGTCGGCCTCGATCGTCTGACCGAACAAGAGGAACTGCCGTGCCCGTGAGTACCCGATGATGCGGGGGAGGAGGCGCGCCGCCGCGCCGTCTGGCACGAGCGACCGTTGGATGAAGGCCCCGACGAAGCGGGCATCGTCGGCCGCGATGATGACGTCGGCGCCCAGCGCGAGCGTGAGCCCGATACCTGCGCACGCGCCGTGCACCGCGGCGATCACCGGGACGCGGCAGTTGATCACCGAGCGCGCCAGTCGGTAGGTGGACCGAGTCATGTGCTGTTCGACTTCGGTGCCGTAGTAATCGGCGGCGTCGGCATTGAGGTCGACGCCGGCGCAAAAGCCGCGTCCGCTCCCTCTCACGATGACGGCGCGCGCGCCGCGGTCGCCGGCAGTGTCGAACGCGTCGACGAGCAGGTCGCGCAGCTCGGGGTCGATCGTGTTGTACTTGTCCGGGCGGTTCAAGGTCATGGCGAGCACGCCATCAGCGAGCGTGGTATCGAGGCTCATGGCCTTGACAATATCGTCAACTTCTCGGAGCGGGATCCTCGACTGGACCGCGGCGATCGCGGCAGAGTCGGACGTGACCGTCGGGTACCACGAGCACTACTGGGAGTTCACCCGGATCGACAACAGCCCGGCGCTCCGGCGACGGCTACTTGTCGGATCGCAGTCCGTCGAGAAGGCGTCCGAGGGCTCGGCGCGTTTCGTTGCGAGCCTGACGGCGGTCGTCGGCGTTGGCGATGTAGAGGGCGGCTTCATCGACGGCGGCTAAGAGCATGTGCGCGAGCGGTGCTGTTGGTTGTTTGGGGATCGCACGCTCGGAGACTGCGGCGTCGAGCATGGCGGTGATCGCTCCGAGTCCGTAGTCGGCTTCGAGGCGTCGCCATTGGTCCCAGCCGAGCACGGCGGGTCCGTCGATGAGCAAAACTTGTTGAACGTCGGCGTTGTCGGCGGAAGCGTCGAGGAACTGTTGGAGCGCCGCGGTCAACAGGTCGAGCGCGTCGCCGCGTTGCGGGGGCGTCATTGCCGCGGCGAGATCGGCTTGTACCTCGTGAAAGACGGCGAGGAACAAGTCTCGCTTGTCAGCGAAGTGGTGGTAGAGCGCGCCTCGTGTGCCGACGTTCGCCTCGGTGACGATCTCCTCGGTGCCGGTGGCGAAGTAGCCCTGAGCGACGAACAACTTCCGCGCCGCGTCGAGCAGGGCAGCGCGGGTGCGCTCTGCCGATCTTGCTTGCATCGATGACATACAGCTTGTAGGTTACGCACATACAACCTGTATGTGGAGGAGTCCCATGACGCCCGAGGAAACCGTCCGCGAGTTCTGCGCCGCCGTATCGAAGCGAGATCCAGAAGTGCTGCGACCGTTGCTTGCACCAGAAGTCATCTACCAGAACGTCGGAATGGACGCGGCGCGCGGTCTCGAAGCGACGCTGGAGAACGTGGCCGGCCAGTGGGCGATGTTCGCCGAGACCTACGAGTACGAGATCGTCAACATCGCGACCGCTGACTCCGTGGTGCTGACTGAGCGGATCGACCGGGTCGGACCTGGTGGTGGTGCGCCGGTTGCGCCCGTACCGGTGATGGGTCGCTTCGAGGTGCGGTCCGGGAAGATCAGCGCCTGGTACGACTACTTCGACACCGCACTCGTCGGGAAGATGATGTCCGGCGAGCCATACGAGAACCTGATCCCATCCTGACCACGCCAGCACTGCCTGATGGATGCTGGGCCCCACGGGGGCGGGGTCGGCGCGATTGGTGGAAGAGAACCTCCGCGCCAGGCGGCCGAGGATGGAGGGAGCGGAGTTGCGGGGCGTCCTTTGGGCCCTCGCTCAGGCGATTGCACCCGGTGACGGCGTCCAGGCCGGTTCCGCGCCTGGGGCGAGGATGACTTGACGCCTTGTCGGAACGATGTCGCTCGGCCCTGCGCAGTCGACCCGAGGACAGCACGATGTCGGTTCGCTGTCGCCGGGACGCCCACCGGTTACGCCCGCCGCCCCCTCCGGTACGTTCGCCGCTGATGGACATGGAGCGCCATCGGCGCGGTCACCCTCTCTCCTCTCCGATGTCGGCGACATCGTCGGCGTCACGCCCTCGTCGCCTCGCCGTGGCGCGCGCTCGTGCCGACGCCAGCTCGGACCAACCGACGTGCGCGGGCTGGGCTCGAACGTGATGCTGCGGCCGGGATGATGTCCGCTGCATCGCCGCCGTTGCGAGGTCGCTTCGCGACGGTCGACGAGACGATGGACGCGGCGGCCGACCAGTTCGGCGACCGCGAGGCCTATGTCGACGGTGACCGCCGGTGCACCTTCGGCGAGTGGATCGCGGCGGCGGACACCGCTGCCGCCGACCTCGTGGCAGCGGGCGTCCGCCCGGGCGACGTCGTCGCCATCACGTTGCCGCCGTCTCTCGACTACGCCATCGCCTACGCCGCGGTCGTCCGGGCGGGTGCAGTCGCCACGGGCCTCAACACGCGGCTCGGCCCGCGAGAGGTCGACGCGATCGTGGAACGGTCGCAGCCCGCGGTTGTGATCAGCGAGCCGCCGGTGGGCGACGCCCGGTCCGGTCTCGGCGACCGGCGCCCACGACGGTCACCAGACGATCCCGTCGTCATCATCTGGACGAGCGGGACGACGGGGCTGCCGAAGGGCGCGTGGTTCGACCACCGCGGGCTCGAGGCCGCGGTCGCAACCGCTGGCGTCATGGCGGCGCCATTCGACCGCCGGCTCGTTGCCACGCCGTTCGCGCACGCGGGCTACATGGCCAAGCTCTGGGAGCAGCTCGCGTGGGGGATCACCGTCGTCATCACACCGCAGCCGTGGTCGGTCGACGAGATGGTTCGCCTCCTCGAGTCCGAGCGCATCACCGTCGTCGGCGGCGTGCCGACGCAGTGGGCCAAGGTCGTCGACCACCCGGCGGTCGCAACCGCCGACCTCTCCTCGCTCCGCCTCTGCCTCAGCGCGACCGCGCCCGCCCCGCCCGACCTCGTCAAGCGCATGCGCGAGCGCCTCGGGTGCTCGGTCGTCGTCCGCTACGCGATGACCGAGTCGCCGTCGATCACGGGCACCGAGCCGGGTGACGCACCAGAGGTGCTCTCCCGCAGCGTCGGCCGCCCCCAGAAAGGCGTCGAGGTCGAAGTGCGCGACGACGAGGGGTGTGCTGTCGCCGACGGTGACGTTGGGCGGGTGCACGTCCGCTCGGCCTGCGCGATGCGTGGCTACTGGCGCGACGAGACCAGCACGGCCGAGGCGTTCACCGCCGACGGGTGGTTGCGGAGCACCGACCTCGGCCGGCTCGACCGCGACGGCAACCTCGTGCTGGTCGGCCGCGTCAGCGACATGTACATCCGGGGTGGTTACAACGTGCACCCCCTCGAGGTCGAGCGTGTGCTCGCTGAGCACCCGGCCGTGGCGCAGGTGAGCGTCGTCGGCGTTCCCGCGCACGTGATCGGCGAGAAGGGAGTCGCTTTCGTCGTCCCGGCGGCCGGCGCGGCGCTACCGAGCGCGGTCGAGCTCAGGTCCTGGTGTAGTGAACGGCTTGCCGACTACAAGGCGCCCGACGACGTGGTCATCGTCGACGCGCTGCCGCTCACCTCGATGATGAAGGTCGACAAGGCGGCGCTGGCCGCGGCGGCGCTCGCGCGTGACGCGGGGCTCGGCACCGTTCGGTCACCGGGTCAGGTCGACGCCGGATGGGACATCAGGCCGAAATGAAGGCGTCGTTACGATTGATTCCGTGACCGCCTCGTCATTCCGTGCCTTCCTCGCCGACACGAAGGGCGATGCCGTGCAGCGCGGCGTCGCGACGTGTACGCCCGACGACCTGCCCGCCGACGGCGTGTTGGTCGAGGTGCACTGGTCGAGCGTCAACTACAAGGATGGGCTGGCATCCACGCCCACCGGGAGGGTCGCCCGCATCTCGCCGATCGTCCCTGGGATCGATCTCGCCGGCGTGGTGGCCGAGAGCGACGACGGCCGGTTCCCCGTCGGCGCCGAGGTCCTCGCCCACGGGTACGATCTCGGCGTCTCGCGCCACGGTGGGTTTGCCGAGTATGCCCGGGTCCCGGCCGACTGGCTCGTTCCGGTCCCGTCGGGTCTCACGCTGCGCGACACCATGGTGATCGGCACCGCCGGCTACACGGCCGCGCTCTCGGTCGTCGCCCTCGAAGAGCGCGGTCTCGTACCGGCCGACGGCCCCGTGCTCGTCACCGGCGCGACGGGCGGCGTCGGCAGCACGGCGGTTGGCATCCTCGCCAGGCGTGGCTACGAGGTCGTGGCGAGCACCGGCAAGGCCGACGCCGAGGCGTACCTGCGGGGCCTCGGCGCGAAGCAGATCCTCGACCGTGCGACGCTCAGCGAGGGAACGAGCAAACCGCTCGAGACCACGATGTGGGCGGCCGCGGTCGACTGCGTCGGGAGTACGACGCTGGCCAATGTGCTGCCCAAGATCCACTACGGCGGGGCGGTGGCGTGCAGCGGCGTGACCGGCGGTGGTGACCTGCCCACGACGATGATGCCCTTCGTCCTGCGCGGGGTGTCTCTGGTCGGCATCGACTCGGTGCAGACGCCGATCGACCGTCGCCGCGGCGTGTGGGAGCGACTCGGCGGTGATCTCAAGCCCATCGGGCTGGGTGAGATCGGCCACGACGTCGGTCTCCACGAGCTCGATGCCGTGCTCGACGGCATCCTGAGGGGTACGGTCATCGGCCGCACGGTGGTCGACGTGCGGAGGTCATGATGCTCGACGCCGAGTCGATCGACAAGATCGTGCGCGGCAACGCCATTGATCTCTTCCAGCTCCAGGGCAACAAGTAGTGGACCTGGCCTTCTCCGCGGAGGACGACGAGTTCCGCGACGAGGTCAGGACGTGGCTGGCAGAGAACGCGCCGAGCGAACGCAGGCCTCGCGACGGCAAGGCCATGCGCGACTACGACCTGGCGTGGCAACGCCTGCAGTACGACGCGGGTTGGGCCGGCATCTCGTGGCCGGTCGAGTTCGGTGGCCGGGGCCTTGCCCTCACCCAGCAACTGATCTGGTTCGAGGAGTACGCCCGCACCGGCATGCGGGGGATCGATGCGCGCTTCGTGGGGCTGTCGCACGCCGGGCCGACGCTCATCGCCCGGGCGACCGAGGAGCAGCAGGCGTTCCACCTCCCGAAGATCCTCCGTGGCGACGTCGTGTGGTGCCAGGGGTTCTCCGAGCCCGAGGCCGGCTCGGATCTGGCGTCGTTGCGCACGCGGGCGGTCGTCGACGGTGACGAGCTCGTCGTCACCGGGCAGAAGATCTGGACCAGCTTCGCCGATGTGGCCGACTACCAGGAGCTGCTCGTCCGCACCAACACCGAGGTGTCCAAGCACAAGGGCATCACGTGGGTCATCTGCGACATGCGCAGCCCCGGCATCGACGTCCGTCCCATCAAGACGATGGAGGGCGGCACCGACTTCTGCGAGGTCTTCTACGACGGGGTGCGAATCCCACTCGCGAACGTCGTCGGTGTGATCGACAACGGATGGAGCGTCGCCATGTCGACCCTGTCGTTCGAGCGTGGCACGGCGTTCACCGTCGACCAGGTGCAGCTGTCATCCACCGTCGAACGTCTCATCGAGATCGCGCGCCAGAGGGGCCTGCTCGACGATGACGAGATCGCTCGCGGTTCTCACAGGCCCGGGCCGACGTCGCCTCGTTGCGGGCGCTCACCTATGTCGGCATCTCCCGGAACCGGCGCGCACCGGTTCCCGGCCCCGAGGGATCGATCATCAAGCTCCACTGGGCCGACCTCAGCAAGCGCATCGCGCGGCTGGCGGTCGAGATCGTCGGGCCCCGATCGCTGGCGCTCACCGACGACGACGATGGCCGCTGGGCCGACGGCTACCTGGCCTCGTTCGCGAACTCGATCGGCGGTGGCACGTCCGAGATCCAACGCAACATCATCGCCGAGCGAGTGCTGGGGCTGCCCCGCTGATGGATCTCCTCCCGTCAAGCGAGCAGGACGAGATCATCTCGTCGGCCGCCCAGTTCCTTGCCGCCACCGTCCCGATCCCGCGCACGCGTGAGCTCATCGACGAAACGTCGAACGTCGACGCGAAGGCGTGGACGTTGGCCGCGGAGCTGGGATGGTTCGCGCTGGGACTTCCCGAGGATGCCGCCGGCGTCGGCTGCGGGCTGGCCGACGAGACGATGGTGTTCCGCGAGATCGGCCGGGCGCTGGCGAGTGGTCCGTTCCTCTCGACGACGTTGGCGGCGCGGGTGGCCGCCTTCGGGGGTGACGCCGAGCTCGCCGCGGCCGCTGCCCGCGGGCAGCGAGTCGCCCTCGGTCTGCTCGGTACGGACGCCTCGATCGATTCGGCTTCGGGCGCGGTCGACGGTGACGTTCAGCTCGTCGACGCGGTCGATGCCGATCTCGTGCTGGTGGCGGGCCCGGACGTCGCTTCGTTGTTGGCGGTCGGTGACCTCGAGAATGTCGCATCAGTCGAGTGCATCGACCCGACGACCCGGCTGTCGCGGGCGACGGCATCGCGTGTCCGCCCGTTGGTGAGCGTGAGTGCGGATGTCGACCCGGTGTATCGGCGTGGTGTCGTGCTCGTCGCCGCAGGACTGACCGGGATCGCCGAGGCCACACGCGACATCAGCGCTGCACACGCCGCGTCGCGGTTCCAGTTCGACCGGCCCATCGGCGTCAACCAGGCGATCAAGCACCCGTGCGCCGACATGGCCGTACGAGCCGAACTGGCGTGGGCACAGACGCTCTTCGCGGCGCTGGCGACGGACGAACGTCGCCAGGACGCCGAGTTCCACGCGGTCGGCGCCAAGGTCGTGGCCGCCGACGCGGCGGAGCGCAACGCGGCGGCGACCGTTCAGGTGCTCGGCGGCATGGGGTTCACGTTCGAGCACGACGCCAACCTCTACCTCAAGCGCGCCCACGTGCTCGCGCACGCGTTCGGCGACACCCGCGACGCGCTGTCCCGGCTCATCCGTCTCCCGGCGGCGGTGTGACGGCGCCGCGCAACTCGGGTCAGGCCGGGCGGAACACCGGTGCGGTGATGTCGTCGGTGAGGGACCGAAAGTCGACGACGAGATCCATCCCGATGCGAAGGTCGGCCGGGTCGCAGTCGACGATGTTCGTCATCACGCGCGGGCCCTCCTCGAGGTCGACGACGGCGGCGACATAGGGGAGCCGTTCCGGGAACGGCGGCAGGTCGTTCGCGTACACGACCGACCACGTGTAGAGCGTGGCCCGGCCACCCGCGTCGACCCACGCCACGTCGTCGCTCCAGCACGACGGACAGAACTGTCTCGGGTAGTGGTGCACTGCGCCACACGCGCGGCACCGCTTGACGAGGAATCGTCCCTCGCCGGCTGCGTCCCAGAACGGGCGGGTGTCGTCCTCGATGGTGGGCAGATCGGTGCGACGGGCGGGCTCGACCATGGAACGCCGATTCTACGGGTCGACGTCATGGGCCGGGTGTTCGTCGCCTCGCGGCTCGCGAACCGAAACGTCACGCACACGATTGGCGCCGCGTCGACAACGTGTCGGGACGCTATCCCTTGGTGGCGGTCCGGGTGACCTCGTCGTAGCTCCCCACCATCGTCTGGCCACCATCGACGGTGACCTCGCTGCCGGTGACGAACGCCGACTCGTCGGAGGCGAGCCAGAGTGCGGCGTAGGTGATGTCGCTCGGGAGCCCAGGACGGTCAGAGAGGATGCCGACGGGGGGCGGGCCGGCGTCCTTGCTGTTGATGATGATCCGGCCGACGATGATGGTGTTGCAGCGGATGCCCTCGCGCCAGTACTCCGTCGCGATCGATCGGCTGAGCGAGTTCATCCCGCCCTTGCCGGCGGCGTAGCCCGCATGGCCGGGAAAGCCCTGCACTGACACGCCGGACGAGCAGTTGATGATCGAACCGCCACCCGCGGCGATGAGGTGTGGGATCGCGTGCTTGGACGACCAGAACACGGGGCCCGTGAGGGTGCCGAGGAGGATGCGGTCCCATTCCTCGTTCGTCCATTCGTGCAAGCGCTTGATCGTCTGGGAGATGAGCTCGGTCGGGGCGGCGTTGTTGACCAGGGTGGTGAGCGACCCGAACCGATCGACGGTGGCGTCGATCGCCGCCTTCACGCTGCTCTCATCGCTCACGTCGAGGCGCACGAAGTCGGCATCGCCGCCGGCCTCACGGATCCGCTCGACGACCTTCTCGCCCTTCTCGACGGTTCGCCCGCTCACCATCACCTTGGCGCCTTCGGCGGCGAAGACCTCGGCCACCGTGCGACCGATCCCACGCGTCGACCCGCTGACCAGAGCGACCTTTCCGTCCAACCGCATGACCGAACCGTACGGTCGGGGAGCTTTCGATCGGATGTCGACCGCCCGGCCCCGATCTCGCGGACTGTACGGTCCGTTCGCGCGTCTCTGACCGGGGCGTTCACTCATCTGGAGGCACTGCGCATGCATGGTGGACCGAGCATCGTCGACGTCGAGGATCTTCCGTGGATGGAGGTGTCGAAGATTCGTCTCTCGGACGGCCGCGTGGTCGGCATCAAGGAGAAGTGGATCGCGATCAGCCCTCGCTACGTCGCCTTCTTCAACGTGTGGGATCCCGGCGCGATCACGCCGCCGCACGGGCACACGGGCGACCACGGCATCTACATCGTCGAGGGCTCGGTCACGTCGCCGCAAGGTGAGGCGCGCGCCGGCTCTCACATCATGCTCGAGTGGGGCGATGTCTTCGGACCGTGGACTGCGGGTGATGCGGGCTGCACGATGTACGGCTGGGTCGCCGGCAATGGCGCGCCGTTCTTCGACAAGGAGAAGTGGCATCGGTACCTCGACGAGATCGGCGCCGAGGAGCTGTCGGTGCCCCGGCCGGCGATACCGATCTGGATGGGGACCGGCGACGTGCTCCCGAAGAGCGAATAGCCGATGCCCGCGGAGGATCTCGGCCGGGTGATCTACGAAACCGAGGGGCCGGTTGCCCGCATCGTCCTCAACTGGCCCGACAAGGCCAATGCGCAGTCGTCGGAGATGGTGTGGCAGGTCGACGCCTGCCTCGACCGTGCCGAGGACGATGCCGCGGTCAAGGTCGTGATCTTGAAGGGGAACGGCAAGGGGTTCTGCGCCGGCCACGCCATGGGTGCTCCGGATGCCTACCCCGAGTTCGTGGCGTCGGACGAGGCGATCGGCTCGAACTGGATCGGCAGCCGCAAGCTGTTCCTCTGGCCCACGCTGCGGTTGTTCGAGTTCCCGAAGCCGATGATCGCCCAGGTCCACGGCTACGCCGTCGGCGGCGGCACGTACTGGGCGTTGCTGCCCGACATCACCATCGCCGCCGACGACGCGTACTTCCAGATGCCGCTCGTGCAGGGGCTCGGGTTCCCGGGCGGCGAGACGATGATCGAGCCGTGGACGTTCATGAACCGGAAGCGGGCGGCGGAGTACCTCTACACCGCACAGACGCTGACCGCCGAGGAGGCGCTTGCCATGGGTCTCGTCAACCGCGTCGTGCCCCGTGACGCGCTCGAGTCGACGGTCGAGGACATGGCCGCCCGCATCGCCCGGGCACCGCTGTCGACGCTGATGGGCACGAAGGCGCTGCTCGTCCGCGCGTGGGAGGCGATGGGCATGCGCGAACACCTCCAGATGTCGGCCGACGTCATGTCGATCATGGAGAAGACGTCAGACGCAGTTGCCGTCCGTGAGCGGCTGCGGGCGTCGGGCATGAAGCCCCGTCACCTGGCCGAGGACTGACGCCACGGCACCCTGCTTCCCGTGAACACCTGTGTCAGATCGAACCGTCGACCGCGCGACAAGAGGGAGGCCAGATGGCCGAGGAGCCTGCTGCGAACGCCTACGTCGCGACGAGTCCACGCGGCAGCGGGAGCGGCAGGTCGTTGTAGGTGACAATCCCGGGTGGCGCGGCGACGACGTACGGGATCGCGTAGATCGCCGGCATCGCCGTCGTGATCATCATGAGCGCCATGAAGTCGGCGAACGTCGTGCCCTCGAAGTCCGGCGGCGGCAGGTACTCCAGTCGGACTCGTACCGTCGGGCGGCCCTCGACGGTGATCACGTGTCCTTCCTCGATGGTCCAGTCCGGCTCGAGCGTGTGGCCCTTCTTCCACGTGATGTTGAGCTCCACGATGGTTCGGCCGCGGCGACGGCCCTGCCAGCTGATGGCAATGCCGGCGACGCAGCCCGCCTTGATGGTCCACGAGTCCATCACGACGTCAGCGGTCGTCTTGGCGTACTCGGCTTCACAGACGATCTCGTCCAGCTCGACGCCGAGGGCATCGGCAACGAGAGCTACCGCCTCACCGAAGACGGCGGAACCGCGGCTCGTCATGGCGGGAAGCCCGGGATCGTCGATGGGGCGACCGAACCCGATCGGTCGCTCCGTCTCGGGGGAGTCGTACGCCGTCGAGTCGGCCGCTTCGTCGATCGTGATCTTGTCGACGCGGTCGCAGATGGTCGCGGTGGTGATGGAGATCAGCTCGACGAAGCCGGGGCTGATGCCCGAGCCGAACATGGAGACGCCGCCGCGCTTGCACGCATCGAGGATTCGCTCGCGGTCGGCCGGATTGCCACGGCCGTTGATGAAGGCGGCGGTGCTCACGACGTTGACGCCGGCCTCGAGGATCCGGACGAGCTCGTCCGGATCCGGCCACATGGGGTTGTACACGACACAGTCCGGCGCGAGCGCGAGCAGACCGTCGATGTCGTTCGATGCGGTGATGCCGACGGAGTCGATCCCGCAGAGCTCGCCGACGTCTCGTCCGACCTTGTCGGGCGACCAGGCGTAGCAGCCGATCAGCTCGAGGTCGGGATGTGCCACCACCGCTCGAACCGACCGCTTGCCGACGTTTCCGGTGGTCCATTGCACAATCGTTGTCGTCATCTGGTCGGATCCTTCCTGTCAGATCGAGATCCACGGACCGGCAGCACCCGCCGGATGAACCGTCAGACCGAGATCGGCAGCCTCGCGGGGCCCCGCACGGTGCTGGTGTGGACCAGCTCGACGCGGTCGTCGTCGACCTCCCACTTCGGGAAGCGGGCAAGGAACTCCTCGATGCCGACGCGGGCTTCCAGTCGCGCCGAGCGCGGCGCCGAGGCAGAAATGCACGCCGAGCCCGAGTGCCACGTGCTGGGCGCCGCGCCGCACGTCGAAGCGATCGGGGTCGGTGTACTCGCGCTCGTCGCGTCCGGCGGCGCCGGTGAGCAGCAGGATGACCGCACCCGCGGGCACCGTCTGGCCGTGGACCTCGACGTCGCGCATGACGCGGCGCGCCTGCACCGGTGACGGCGGCTCGTAGCGCAGCAACTCTTCGACGGCGCCGGGGATGGCGGAGCGGTCATCGACCAGGATGTCGCGCTGGTCAGGGTTGTGGGCCAGCGTCAGCCCCGCCCATCCCATCAACCGGGCCACGGTCTCGTTGCCGGCGCCGGCGATCAGCGTGATGAAGTTGAGGAGCTCATGGTCCTCGAGCTTGCGGGTTCCGTCCGGGGTCTCGACATCCGCGTGAGTGAGAACGGAGATGAAGTCGTCGGTCGGCGTCTTGCGCCGCTCGGCGACCAGCCCCGTCATGTACTCGGCCATCTTGATGTGCACGCTCATGCTCGTCATCGACTCCCCTTCGTCGACGTGGAGAATGTCGTCGGCGATCCGGCGGACCATCTCCTGGTCCTCCTCGGGCACGCCGAGCAGCGCCCCGATGACC
>CAVRGQ010000004.1:0-1201288 GCA_963720785.1 uncultured Actinomycetes bacterium | reverse complement strand
GAGCGCTTATTCGCCGACATCCACCGCCTCCGTCGCCGCCCCCATGGTGGCGACAATTCGATGGTCAACCTCGCCGAGCTGTGCTCGCACCACCACCGTCTCGTGCACGAGGGCGGCTGGGGGCTGCGCCGCGGCCGGCACGGGCACCTGATCGCGATCCGCCCCGACGGCACGAGCTTCGGCCCCGGCGACGGCCCCGGGTTCGACCGTCACTGCATCGGCACCAGCGACCAGGTCGCGGCGTCGCCGTGGCTGCGCGACACCACGATCCGCACTGGCACGGCGATCACCTCGACCTCAACTGGGTGATCGACAGCCTCGGGAGCTTCGAACGACGCGCCAGCTGACCTCGGGTATTCGGACTCTGGCCGATCGGGGGGATCTTCTGGGTAGCTTGCAGGCGCAGGAGGCACGCCCGTGCTCAGTGATCCGTTCGACATCGTGTTCACCGGCGACGTGGCCCGCCGCGCCGTCGTCGACGAGGGCCTCTGCGAGCAGTTGCTCACCGAGTACCGGGTGTTCCTCCACGAGTGCCTGCAGACCGCCGGGCTGGTGGTCGCACCCAACGGTTGGATGGTGGGCGATCTCGACGATCCGCTGGCCCGGTACCTGCATGCCCGGACGGAGGACGATCTCGTCGAGTTCGAGCCGCCCGAAGACGGCGACCTCGACTTCGACGAGCTCAGCTACGGCATCGCGCTCGACGGCGAGGCGCTCGCGTTCTGGCTGCCCACCTTCGGCGGCGCACTGATCGCGCCGGGCGCGGTCGCGGCCGGTCGGCGGGTGATCGAGCCGCTGTACCGCGCGCCTCGCGGTGACGGTGCGCGCCGCGTCGGCCGAGGTGTTCGTGGGCGACGAGGTCGCGGGCACGGTCATCGACAGCTTCTGGTCGGTCGCGGACGAGCACCTGGAGCTACGCGACCTCGCGCCCACCCTCGGTGTACGGCCGCTCCAGGCGCAGATCACCGAGTGGCTCGCCGAGCACCTCGCGGTGTTGGCGGACGAGTACGGCCCGCTCGAGCTCGCGCCCGAAGCGCGGCTCGTCACGATCGGCGACGGCCACGCGCGCGTCGACGTCGCCGCACGCCGCGCGGGCGGCTGGCTGCTCACGCTCGTGCGTCGCGGCGAGGTGGGCCTCACCGCGCTGGCCCAGCTCGACCGCTCACTCGACGTCGCGCGCGATGCGATCGCGCTCGCCGACGACACCGTCGAGGGCCTGCTCGTCGCCGAGCGCGCGTCACCACAGCTGCTCGACGTGCTCGCCGAACGGGCCGACGTGCGCTTCCTCGACGTCGCCTCGCTGCTCCAGCGCTAGGCCGGCTGCTTGTAGACGACGCCACCCTTCATCACGAAGCGGACGTCCTCCGTCATCGTGATGTCCTCGGTGGGGTCGCCGGGCACGGCGATGATGTCGGCGAGCATTCCCGGTACCAGCTTGCCGCGGTCGTCGACCTGCACCAGCTCCGCGCTCACCACGGTCGCCGCGTGGATCGCGTCGACGGGACGCATGCCGCGGCGGACCAGCGCGCCGAGCTCCTTGGCGTTCTGCCCGTGCGGGATCGCCGGCGCGTCGGTGCCGCACGCGATCTTCGCCCCCGCGTCGATCAGGCGCGAGATGGTCTTCTCCGCGACCGGGAACACCGCGGCCGCCTTCGCCTGCAACGCGGGATCGGCCTTCGACACGTCCATCGCGTCGGAGAGGTACGACGTGGGCACGATGAACGTGCCGCGCTCGAGGACGAGCTCCTGCGTCTCCACGCTCATGAGCGAGGCGTGCTCGATGCAGTCGATGCCCGCGAGCACCGCGGCGCGGATGCCGTCGTCACCGTGCGCGTGCGCGGCGACGCGCAGCCCGCGCCGGTGGGCCTCGTCGACGATCGCCCGGAGCTCCTCGTCGGAGTAGTGCTGCGCGCCCGGCTCGCCGGTGAGCGACATCACGCCGCCCGACGCGCACACCTTGATCTGCTTCGCGCCGTACTTGATCTGGTAGCGCACGGCGCGCCGCACCTCGGCCACACCGTCAGCGATGCCCTCTTCCACGGTGAGGGGCATGATCCCCGGCGCGATGCCCTGGAACATGGTGGGGTCGAGGTGGCCGCCGCACGGCGTGATCGCGTGACCCGACGGGAAGATGCGCGGGCCGGGCACGAACCCGGCGTCGATCGCGCGCATCAACGTGACGTCGAGCAGGAGCCCGCCGGTCTGCACGAAGAGACCGAGGTTGCGCACGGTGGTGAAGCCGGCGAGGAGCGTGCGCCGCGCCGCGGGGATCGCCCGCATGAGCTTCATCGCGGGGTCGTCGGACACCGCACTGAACATGGTGCCGCCCTTCCCACCCATGAGGAAGTTGAGCTCCATGTCCATGAGGCCGGGCAGCAGCGTGGTGTCGCCGAGGTCGATCACCTCGGCGTCGTCGGGAAGCGACGTGGGCGACACGTCGAGGATGTGCTCGCCCTGCACCACCACGACGCCGGGCTCGACGATGCTCCGCGTGTCGAGGTCGAGCAGACGCGCTGGCGCGCAACACCACCGGGTGTGACGGCGGCTTCGGCGGCGCGCCAGCGAAGACGGTCTCCACGGTGGCTCCGCCGGCACTCGACGCTGGGCTCACGGTGCGGGCTCCTTCACGAGGTCGAGGTAGGCGGCGCCCGAGTCGGGCACGTTCGGCTGCTTCCAGCACTCCACCGCGAACGACACGCAGATCAACGAGTACAGGAGGTGGAGCAGGTTGAGTGCGTCGTCGGGCAGCTCGTCGAGCGGGAAGCCGTCGAGGTAGGCCCGCGCGTCGTCAGTGCGCGCCATCGCCGCGGCGTAGAAGGACTCCATGTCGTCCATCGAGCTCGACAGCCGCTCCGCGTAGCGCTCGCCCTCGGTGGCGAGGCACCACCGCACCGCGTACGGCTCCAGGTCCTCGAAGCCTGGCGGCAACAGCGCGCTCATGCTCCTCCTCCGAACTTCGCCACCTCGTCGTGCACGACCTTGTGCAGGTGGCGGCAGAGCACTTCCTGGTCGCACAGCGGGAACTCGGTGACCACGCGCGACTTCAGCATCTTCTGCGTGGCCTCGAGCGTGTTGCCGTCCTGCAGCCCGTACTCCTTGAACGTGACCGCGGCGAGCTCCTGCGCGAGCCGCTCGCTCGCGTTCTTCGGCGGCCGGAAGTAGAGGCGCCCCTCGAAGAGGTGACGGTCGACCGCGAGCGGCCAGTAGTGGTACGTGAGGTACCAGCCGCCTTCCCACGTGAGGATCACGAAGTTCGGGAAGAACTGGAACGAGTCGAGGCCCCACCCCTTGTGCCCGGCGGGGTTCATGCCCTTGGTGAGCGGGCCGGCGCCACCTTCGGGCTTGTCCCACGGGCCGAAGAGGCCGCTGCGGAACGCGATGTCGATCGGCTTCACGTACTCCTGCGGCATGCGCTCCGACGTGCCGCCGGTGGTCGACACCATGCGGTGCGGACCGTGCAACGCGTAGTGCAGCCCCTCGAAGCCCATCTGCATGAGCGGCGCCGCGACGCCCGGCGGGTTCTGCTTCACGTGCAGAACCGGTGCGTGGTAGAACTCCTGGAAGGCGTCGATGAACAGCTTCCAGTTGCTGCCGACCTCCGCGCGGTAGTCGAACACCTGCGTGAGCTCGCCGAACGGGTAGCCCTCGAGCCCCTCGCCCATCTCGCCCATGAAGTCGTGCAGTCCCTCCGCCCCGTCTTTGCCGGCGTTCGGGTCGAGGTTCACGAAGACGAACCCCTCCCACACGTCGCACGCGACCTGCACGAGCGGGTAGTCCGCCTTGTCGAGGCCGAAGAACTCCTGCTCCTGCTGCACGAACGTGAGTTCACCGTCGAGGCCGTACTGCCACGCGTGGTACTTGCACGTGAAGTTGCGACACGTGCCCTGCACCTCGGCGTTCGGGTCGTCCTGCCACACGAGCTTGTTGCCGCGGTGGCGGCAGATGTTGTGGAACGCGCGGATCTCGTCGTCGGCGCCGCGCACGACGATGACCGACGTGTCGCAGACCGCGAGCTCCTTGGTGAAGTAGCCACCCCGCTTGGGCAGTTGCTCGACCCGGCCGACGTTGAGCCAGGTGCGCCGGAAGATCGCCTCCCGCTCGAGCTCGTAGAACTCGGGCGAGATGGAGTCTTCGTAGGACAGCGGCTCGGTGCCGAGGCCGGCGAACGCCTCGGTCCAGCTGCCCGCGGGCGGCTTCTCGAATTGCAGGACCACGTCCGGCACCCCCTGGCTGGGAACAAGTGGCTGGTAGCGACGATCTCGCAGTTGAGAACGACCTTACCGCGGCGCTTTCGCGGGCGCCAGGGCGCGTGCTTGACTCGCGCATCCGCAACGCCGAGGGGGGACGATGACGGATCACGCCGACGAGCTGGTGGCGCGTGCCCACGCGGAGACCGGCCTCGACGACCTGGGTGAGGACACGTGGAGCGAGGGACTGCGTGAGCTCGTGCGCTCCGCCGACACCGACGGGCGCTACACCGACATGGGCCGCATGTCGTTCGAGGCAGAGGTGGTGCGCAACCTGCGCAACCGGCTCCTCATCGAGCAGCTGTACGCGGAGCACCCGGAGATCGACGACCAGGACTGCACCGTCGAGCTCCTGGGAGTCGGGTTCCCCCGGACCGGCTCCACCGCGCTGGCGGCGCTGCTCGGCGAGGACCACCGTGTCCGCCACCTGCGGATGTGGGAGGCCGGGGACCCGATTCCTCCGCCCGGCCTGGCGCCCGAAGCCGACGAGCAGCGCATCGCGGCCGGGCGGGCGCGCATCGAGATGCAGGACATGATGGAACCCCGCTTCAAGTCGATGCTGCCCCAGTCGGCCACCGGCCCCCTCGAGGATCACGACCTGCTCGGCATCAGCTTCCAGTCGCAGCACTTCATCGCCATGAGCTGGGTGCCCACCTACGCCGAGTGGTTCCTCCAGTGCGACATGGTTCCCGCGTACCGCTACGAGCGGCGCGTCCTCAAGGTGCTGCAGTGGAAGGAGGGCCCCACCACGTGGTGGCTCAAGAGCCCGACGCACTCGCTCTTCCTCGCGCAGCGCGAGCAGGTGTTCCCCGAGACGCGCTACGTGATGACGCACCGCGACGTGTCGAAAGTGCTGCCCTCGGTCGCCGACCTCTACACGGTCATGCTCGGCTTCATGAACGACGACATCGATCCGATCGCGGTGGGCGCGCTCAACATCGAGCAGTGGGGTACGGCCCTCGACCGCATGCTCGCGTTCCGCGCGGAGGGGCGCGACGCGCAGTTCTTCGACATGGGGTTCACCGCGTTCCAGGCCGACCCGATCGGGCAGATCCGCGGGCTCTACGACTGGCTCGGCACCGGCTTCACGCCCGAGGTCGAAGGCGCGATGCAGGCGTGGTGGGACGGCAACCCGCGTGACGGCGCCCGCCACGAGTACCACGCGGAGGAGTTCGGCTTCGACGAGGCGTCGCTGGAGGCGCGCTTCGGTGCGTACCGGGCGCGCTTCGGTCCACTGCTCTGACGGTTCAGACGTCGACCTGGTCGCTCGGCATCGAGCGCTCCATCATCCCGTTGGCCGACTCGCCGTCGTACGTGTAGCGCACGATCGACTGCTGCAGCACGAGACCCACACCGTCCTCCGGCACCATGCCGTGGTAGGTGGGCAGCTGCAGCTCGCCGGCGATCTCGTGGATGCGACCGTCGTCGGTCTCCATCACGACCGAGACGTCCTCGCCTGCGCCCTGGCAGTCGCGCAGCCACGGAGCCTGGACGATGCGCGCCGGCAGCAACGGGCCGTCGCCCTCGAACAGGTAGCCCTCGTTGTAGGTGGGCTTCCCGTCGACGCGCTCGGGATACACGATGTACCCGAAGGCGCGACCACTCGGGAACAGGCTCGACTGCCACGCGTGCCCCCAGAAGGTCGCGAGGCGACGGATGCCCTGGCGGCGGATGCGCAGTGCACCACCCTCGAGCGCGCGCTCGTCGTCACCGACCTTCACGGTGCCAGTCGCGCGTGCCAACTGCTCGAAGCGCGGCCCGCCCATGAGCGCGCCTTCCTCCTGGTGCTCGAGCACGTACGCCGCGTCTTCGCGCAGCGCACCGTTCTCCCAGGGCGGCACCATGTGCTCGAACTCCAGCTCCACGTCGACCTGCACGCGATCGGGCGAGCGCTCCATCGTGCGCAGCGCGGCGATCTGCGCGGCCGCGGTGGTGTCGATCGCGGCACCGTGCAGGTGCATCCGCCACTTGCGGAACGGCTCGACCAGCTCGAACGACAGGGCGCCGGCGCCGAGGATCCGGGGCTTGCCGTCGGCACCGAGCGGGTCGTGCACCTCACCGGGCTCGAAGATCTGCAGGGCGCGGCCGTCGCCGAACGCGAAGTTCACCTGCAGGTCGTGGGTGTCCCACTGGTCGGCCACCGCCTCGATCGCGACCCGCGGCAGACCGAACTCCACGCCGTCGTCCCAGATCCACGCGTTCACCGACTCGCGCATGTCGGGGTTCGCCGGTTGTTCCGCGAACACGTACTCCCGCTCGTCGCCGAGCCCACCCGTCAGATCGACCGTCATGGCGCGAACCGTACTGACGCGGAGGTGGGTGGCGCCAGAACGCTCAGGTGCGGAACCGGGCGACGATCGGTGCGTGGTCCGACGGCTTCGGTGCCTGTCGGTACTCATGGTGCACCTCCACCGCCTCGGTGCGCGCCGCGAGGTCGGCGGACGCGAGCAGCAGGTCGATGCGCAGGCCCTGCCCCTTCTCGTACGAGTCGACGCGGTAGTTCCACCAGGTGAAGCCGGCGACGTCGGGCTCGGGCGGGTCGGGGTGCGACGCCCGCCAGAGGTCGACCATGCCGGCCTCGGCGAGCGCGGCGATGCACGCCCGCTCCTCCGGTGACACGTGGGTGCGGCCGCGCCAGCGTTTCGGCGCATAGACGTCGCAGTCGGCCGGTGCGACGTTGAAGTCACCGCCGAGCACCAGCGATCCGGCTTGGACTCGGGCGTGTTGCTCGACCACCCGGCGCAGCGCGTCCAGCCAGGCGACCTTGTAGCCGTAGTGCCAGTGGTCGAGCTCGCGGCCGTTGGGCACGTAGAGCGAGCCGACCGTGACCGGCGCGTCCTCCGGTCCGACGTCGGCGAGCAACAGCCGCCCCTCGTGCGACGGCCACCGACTGTCGAGCTTCCCCCAGTGCTCCGCGTCGTCGAGCGGGCGACGGGGTGAGCGCAGCCCGACGCGCGACGCGATGGCCACACCGTTGCGCCCCTTCGGAAGACTCTCGTGGTCGCAGGCGAGCACGACGTCGTACCCCCGCTCGTGCAGTTGCTCGACCGGGAAGTCGTCGGCGAGGCAGCGGATCTCCGACAGGAGCGCCACGTCGACGTCGGCGGCATCGAGCCAGTCGGCCAGCAGATCGAGGCGGGCCCGGATCGAGTTGATGTTGAAGGCGCCGATCGCGCGGGGCGCGCGGGCCACGCGGGGTTCCGCGGTGTCGGCGGACCGGAAGACGACGGTGCCGTCGTGTTCGTCTTCGTCGGTTGCAGTGGTCACGCGGCTACTCGAACGGCTTTCGGCACAGGGTTCCGGACGTGCACCCCTGATCGGCGTGCGGGCACCACCACCGTACGGTAGAAGATGACCCGACGGTGCCACGAGGGGGGACCTTGCCCGAGGAACGCGTACTGCTCGAAGCGCCCACGATGTGGGGCCTCCTCGAAGCGCGGGTGGCGGCGACGCCCGACGCGCCGATGGTGGCCGACAACCGGCGGTCGGTCACCTTCGCCGAGTTCCGCGACGAGGCGGAGCAGGCGGCCGCCGGGCTGCGTGCTCTCGGTATCGGCGTGGGGACCACCGTTGCCTGGCAGCTGCCGACCTGGATCGAGACGGTCGTGCTGATGGCCGCGCTGTCCCGGCTCGGCGCGCGGCAGGTGCCGTTGCTGCCGATCTACAAGGAACGGGAGTTGCGGTTCTGCCTGGAGCAGTCGCAGGCGACGTTCATGCTGCACCCCGGCACGTGGCGCGGCACCGACTTCACGGCCGCGGTGCGCAACTCGGGGGTGCTCGACGCGGGCACGCTCACGCTCGTCGAGTGCGACCACACGCTCCCACGGGGTGACCCCGCGACCCTGCCTCCCGCCCCTGCGCCGGAGGACGGCGAGAAACTGCGGTGGATCTTCTACACGTCGGGCACCACGGCCGACCCGAAGGGCGTGCAGCACCGCGACCGCTCCGTGATGGCGGGCGCCTACCCGCAGGGTGACCGGCAACGGTTCCGGCCCGGCGACCGCTACGGCCTGGCGTTCCCGTTCACGCACATCGGCGGCGCGACGAACCTCGCGGCAGTGCTCAGCTGCGGGTTTCAGCTCGTGCTCGCCGAGGCGTTCGAGCCGGACGCGACGACCGCGTTCTACCGCCGCCACGACGTCACCGTGACGGGCGGGGGCACCGCGTTCTACCTCGCGTTCCTCGACCAGCAACGCAAGCACGGCGCCGAGAAGATCTTTCCGAACCTGCGCTTCATGTCGGGTGGCGCTGCACCCATGCCGCCGCACCTGCATCCCGAGGTGCGCGAAGTGGTCGGCGGCAAGGGAGTGGCGCACTGCTACGGGATGACCGAAGGTTGCACGATCGGGATGAACGATCCCGACGACACCGACGACCATCTCATGCACACGGTCGGGCGCCCCGTCAGCCGCGTCGACTTGCGCATCCGCGACCTCGACGGCAACGATCTCCCGCCGAACACCGAGGGCCAGGTCACGATCCGGGGGCCGCTGGTGTTCGCCGGGTACCTCGACGAGTCGCTGAACGCCGACGTGTTCGACGACGAGGGCTGGTTCTCCACCGGCGACCTCGGCGTGCTCGACGACGACGGCTACCTGCGCATCGTCGGGCGCATCAAGGACATCATCATCCGCAAGGGCGAGAACGTCAGCGCCGCGGAAGTGGAAGGTGTGCTCGCGGCACACCCGGCCGTCGCCGACGTCGGGGTGATCGGCGTCCCCGACGAGGCACGCGGCGAGATGGTGTGCGCGGTGGTGGAACTGGAACCCGGAGCCTCGCTCACGCTCGACGACATCGTGCAGCACTGCGTCGACGCGGGGATGATGCGCCAGAAGATCCCGGAGCGCCTCGAGATCATCGACGGGGTCCCGCGCAACACCAGCGGCAAGATCGAGAAGCGCGTCCTGCGGGCGCGCTTCGGACCAGCGAACGGGTGAGGTAACGATGAAGCAGATCGTGGTGCACGGACCGAACGACGTCCGCCTCGACGACGTCCCCGACCCGCAGCCCGGGCCGCGTGACGCGCTGGTGCGGGTCGCCGCGTGCGGGATCTGCGGCACCGACGTGTCGTACATCCACATGGGCGGCATCATCGGCAAGCCCATGCCGCTCGGGCACGAGATGTCCGCCGTGGTCGAATGGGTGGGTCCCGAGGTCACCGACGCCGCGGTCGGCGACCGCGTGATCGTGTACCCCGCCGACGGCGACGACCCGCTGCGGATGGGCAGCGGCGGCACCGAGGGCGGGCTCACTCCCCTGCTGCTCGTGCGCAACGCGGCGCGGGGCCGGCGCCTGTTCCGCGTCCCCGACGACATGTCGCTGCACACCGCCGCGCTCGCGGAACCGTTGGGCGTCGGCATGCAGTCGGTGAACCAGGCCGAGATCGAACGGGGCGACAAGGTCGCAGTGTTCGGGTGCGGGCCCATCGGACTCGCCGCGGTCGCCACCCTCGTCGACCGCGGCATCGACGACGTCGTCGCGATCGACTTCAGTGCGGCACGACGCGAGCTCGCCGGCGGTCTCGGCGCCGCGCACGTGCTCGACCCCGGCGCCGTCGACGTGTGGGAGGAACTGCAGCGCGTCCACGGCACCGCGTCGTTCATGTACGGGCCCACCGCCGCGACCGACGCGTTCATCGAGGCGTCGGGCGCCGACAGCGTGATCGGCGACATCCTGCAGCACGGGCGTTTCGGTGGGCGCATGTCGGTGGTCGCGCTCCACTTCGCGCCGGTACCCACCAGCTACCTGGACCTCCTGATGAAGCAGTTCACGATTCGCGGCTCGTTCGAGTACCCACCCCGCTTCGAGGACGCCGTCGAGCTGCTCGAACGCCGCGACTTGTCGGGCATCATCACGCACAAGCAGCCACTCGACGAGTTCCACGCCGGCCTCGAGGTGCTCGAGACCTCCAAGGACTGCGGCAAGGTCATGATCACCATGGGCGAGGAATGACGGGACCCTCTGATGAGTGAAGAGATCAGGATCACCGACCTCGCGGCGCCCGAGCTCAACGACGTGCAGCGCATGGGGCTGGAGTACGGCGAGTCGGTGCACACCGAGCTCACCGTCGACGCGGTGTGCGCGGCGGCCGTCGACCGCACCGGGTTCGACGACTTCGGGCCCGACGACTTCCGTGAACGCCTCGGCGTCTGGCTCGACGAGATGAACGCCGACGACGAACGGACCGGCCTGGGCCGGATGATGATGTTCGGCGACTGCGCCAAGTACGCGTCGAACCGCCTCCTCATCCGCGACTTGCTGCAGCGGCACCCCGAGATCCTCGACATCGAGATCACGAAGCCGGTCATCGTGATCGGACTCCCCCGCTCGGGCACCACCCACCTGGTGAACCTCCTCGCGGCCGACTCACGGTTCCGCTCGATGCCGTTGTGGGAGGGCTACGAGCCGGTACCCAACCCGAAGGAGCCCGGGATCGACCCGAACGGGCTCGTCGACGGCGTCGACCCGCGCTGGACACGCTGCCAGGAGTCGTGGGAGGCGATGAAGGCCGGGGCGCCGTTCATCGCCGCGATGCACCCGATGGAGCCTGACCACGTGCACGAGGAGATCGAGCTGATGCTGCCCGACTTCGCGTCGTACAACCTCGAATGGGTGGCGCGGTGCCCGAGCGCGCGTGACTACTACCTCACGCACGACCAGACCCCGCACTACGCGTACGCGAAGACGGTGCTGCAGATCATGCAGTGGTACCGCCCACGCGAGCGCTGGGTGCTGAAGTCGCCGCAACACCTCGAGCAGATCGGGCCGTTGCTCACCACCTTCCCCGATGCGACGATCGTGGTGACCCACCGCGATCCGGTCGCCGTGGTGCAGTCGACCATCACGATGGTCACCTACGGGGCGCGCACCTCGTACCGGACGCCGAACCCCGAGTGGTACCGCGACTACTGGACCGAACGGATCGGTGTACTCCTCGACAGTTCGCTGCGCGACCGTGAACTGCTCCCCGAGGATCGCACCGTCGACGTGTTCTTCCACGAGTACATGGCCGACGAGTTCGGCACGCTCGCCCGCGTCTACGCGGCGGCGGGCATCGAGCTCACCGACCAGGCCCGTGCCGAGGTCGGCGCCTACATCGACGCGCACCCACGGGGCAAGGAGGGCCGCGTGGTCTACGACCTGCGCGGCGATTTCGACGTGACCCCCGAGGAGGTACGCGGCCGCTTCGGCGCGTACTTCGACCGCTTCCCCGTGAGGATCGAGGTCCAGTGAACATCCAACAGCAGGTCGACCACCTGATCGACACCCGGCCGGGCAAGGAGCTCCTCCGCCCGGCCTACGACGATCCCGCGCACCCGATCGTCGACGGCTTGATCTACCGCTCGGGCGGGACCACCGCCTCGTACCTGGTGCTCACCGACACCGGCCGCATGATCGTGAATTGCGGCATGGGCTTCGAGGCGCCCCACCACAAGCGAATCTTCGACGCCATCCGCCCGGGCCCCACGCACACGATCGTCACGACGCAGGCGCACGTCGACCATGTTGGCGGTGTCGATCTGTTCAAGGAACCGGGCACCACCTACATCGCGCAGGCCAACAACCCGGCGTGCCAACACGACGACACCCGCATCACGGCGCTGCGAGCGCGCACCGCGGCCATCTGGTTCGACATGCTCGGCACCGACGCGATGCGCATCGCCCAGGAGAACCCCGGGGTGTCGATGGCCCAGTCGGTGCCCACCCCCGACCTGCTGTTCGAAGACAACGTCAAGCTCGACCTCGACGGGCTGCGCGTCGAGCTCTACGCGGCGGTGGGCGAGACGATCGACTGCTGCATCGTGTGGCTGCCGGAGCAGCGCATCGCGATGGTCAGCAACCTGTTCGGCCCGCTGTTCCCGCACTTCCCGAACATCAACACCATCCGCGGCGACCGGTACCGCTTCGTCGAACCGCAGATGGCGACGAACCGACTGGTCCGTGAGCTGCGGCCCGAAATCCTGGTCACCGGTCGCCACGAACCGATCGTGGGCGCGGATCTCATCGAAGCGTCACTCGAACGGCTCCACGACGCGGTCGACTACGTGCACCGCACCGCGCTCGACGGATTCAATGCCGGCACCGACCTCTGGACGCTCATGCGCGAGATCGAGCTGCCGCCCGAGCTGCGCGTCGGGCAGGGCTACGGCAAGGTGTCGTGGGCGGTGCGCACGTTCTGGGAGGAGTACATCGGCTGGTTCAAGCTGCAGTCGACCACCGAGCTCTACCCCGACACCGCCGACGCCGCGCTCGCCGAGCTCGTGAGCGCGGTCGGCACCGACGCGGCGTTGGAGCGGGCGGAGGCGGCGCTCGCACGGGGCGACGCGCCGCTGGCGCTGCGGCTCGGTGAGGCGGTCGCGGCGTTCGACGACACCCACCCGCGGGTGCGGGCGCTCATGGCCGGCGCCCACCGGTACCTGCTCGAGCACGGCGGCGACGAGAGCTTCTGGGAGCACGGCTGGCTCCAGACCGAGGCGCGACGCTGGGAGCAGTGACGGCCGCACGCCGTCAGGTGGCGACGAGGCCGGTCTCGGCGCAGTTGTGGCGCCGCAGCCACCACATGGCGGGTGCGGCGAGGAGCAACGGGATCCACAGCGACGCGACGCGGTAGGCGAGGGTGGCGAGCACCGCACCGGAGCGCGTCGTCGCCGCGGCGGCGAGCAACGGGATGAGGGCCGCCTCGACCGGGCCGAGACCACCGGGAGTCAGCGGGATCAGGCGCAGCACCGCGGCCGCGACGAAGGCGAGCAGCACGAAGCCGGGGTTCGGTGTCGTGCTCACCGCGGCGACCGCCGCGAGCAGGCAGAGGTAGTCCGCGACCGACCGGGCGAGCGCGACCCCGAGCACCTTGCGGGCGCGACCGGGCCCGACCATCGAGCGGCGGAGGTGCCGGCGCTCGCGGCGCAGCATCACGACGATCCGCTTCGGGTCGCGTCGCAGCACGAACCCCGCGGCATTGCCGATCCAGCTGACCGCGCTGTCGGTACGCAGCATGACGACGAGCAACACGGTGATGAGCGCGAGGGCCACGCATCCGAGCAGTGCAGTGCGCCCGAGCGTGGCCGGCACCGCGACCCCGAGCACCACCATGAGCGGGCCGACCAGCGCGAGCGCGCCGATCGACGCGATCTGCAACAGCGAGAAGGTGATGATCCCGGCGGTGGCGCGGCGCGGGTCCACCCCGCGCCTCGCCAGCGCGCGCACCTGCGCCGCAGTGCCCGCGGCGCCACCGAACGGCGCGGCGGTGGCGACCGCGTTGCCGACCAGCTGCGTGGACGCGATCAGGCGCAGGGACAGGTGGTCGTGCGGGTGGTCGACGTCGGTGAGCAGCAACCGCTGGAGCACCCAGGTGAGGTAGAGCACGACGCCCTGGGCGACGAGGAGACCGACCAGCCAGTACCAGTCGATGGTGACCAACTCGTCGGACGCCGCCAGCACCCCGAGCACCGAGGGGGCCAGCAGGTACACGACTCCGCCGCCGATGATCCAGGTCAGGCCCTGGCGGGCCATGCGACCGATGTTGGTCGCATCCATGGCGCGGATCGGTGCCGGATCGCCGGTGGGCGGCGTCACCTGATCGGCGAGCAGCGACTTCAGGACCTCGTCGCGGGGCTTCTCAGAGCGGGGTTTTTCAGACATCGGGGCGCCCTACTGCCGACACGGTTCGCCAAGCCACAAACGCTGAACCCCCGGGGTGCTGTCCCCCGAGCGTAGCGACGGCGGCCCCGACCTCGGGGGTCGCGGCCGGGGCCACCGCGATTACCTACCCGAAGTCTCGGTCGGCCGACCGTCGTCCTTGACCCGTGCTCCCCGCTCCGGGCCGACCGCCCATCGTTCGGACGCCAGGAGGTGATGAGTAGATTTCGCGACGCTCCGCCCACGAGACGCGCACCGACGCTAGGAGGCCGTTCCACGATGACCGAGTTCAGCCGTCGAAAGTTCCTCGCCGGCGCGGCCGGTACTGCGGGCCTCGGCGCGCTCGCGGCTGCGGGGATGGGCAGCTGGGACGCGGCCGGCGCCGCCGTGCAGGCGTCGCTGCGGGCGGCGAAGCCACCGTCGGTCAAGCTGCCGAAGCCCAAGGACGCGCCGTTCGACACGGTCGTCGTCGTGATGATGGAGAACCGGTCGTTCGACACGATGCTCGGCTGGCTGCCCGGCGCCGACGGCAAGCAGGCGGGCCTCAGCTACACCGACTCCGCCGGCCAGTCACACGACACCTGGCACCTCGCGCCCGACTGGCAGGGCTGCCAGTTCCAGGACCCGTTCCACATCTGGCAGGCCGTCAAGCTCCAGTTCAACGACGGCAAGGTCGACGGCTTCCTGCAGACGCAGCCCCTCGGCGACCACTTCCCGATCGGCTACTACAAGAAGGCCGACCTGCCGATCCTCGCGGCGATCTCGCAGAACTTCACCACGTTCGACAACTACTTCTGCTCGATGCTCGGGCCGACGTGGCCGAACCGCTTCTACCAACTCTGCGCGACCACCGACGTCGACTACACGGGGTACTACCCGGAGCCCGGCCAGCCGCGGCCGAGCAACCTCGAGACCGCGATCTTCGACCGCACCAGGGCCGCGGGGCTCACCGCCGCGTACTACTCCCCCGGCGAGCCGATGACCGGACTGTTCGCGAGCAAGAAGTACGACGACATCACCTACGACTACCCGCGCTTCCTCGAGGACGCGGCGGCGGGCAAGCTGCCGAACGTGTCGTTCGTCGATCCGAACTACACCGCGGAGGCCGAGCTCAACGGCACGTCCACCGACTACCACGCGTACGGCAGCGTGCAGCAGGGCGAGGCCTTCCTCGCGGAGGTGTACGACGCGATCACGCAGAGCCCCCAGTGGGAACGCACCGTGCTGGTCGTCAACTTCGACGAGCACGGCGGCTTCTTCGACCACGTGGTGCCGCCCGCGGTGGAGGACGACACCGTGCTCCCCGGCAGCGGGCCGTTCCCGAACCTGAAGAACCTCGGGTTCCGGGTGCCGGCGATCGCGGTGAGCCCGTTCGCGGAGAAGAAGATCGAGAAGGCCGGCCCCTACGAGCACTGCTCGGTGCTCAAGATGATCGAGTGGCGCTGGGGCCTGAAGCCGATGACGGTGCGCGACGCGAAGGCGAAAAACTTCGCCGAGGCACTCGACTTCTCGAAGCGGCGCGACCCGATCACGCTGCCCGCCTTCATCCCGGCGATCACCGAAGTGTGCACCAACCCCAACCACCTGCCCTGAGCGTCAGCTCCGGCGCGCGGTGCCGGCGCTCCGGGCGCTCCGCGCGAGTTGCAGCAGCGTGTGCTGCACCGGCGTGGTGTCGAGCGTGGTCTCGACGGCCTGGTTGGTGGCGATCGTGAACGCGGCGTCGAGCGCGGGGCACGCGTAGGCCTCGGTCCCCCAGTAGCCGGGGTGGCCGTAGCAACGGACTCCGTCGATCGTCGTCGCGTAGATCCCGAGCGCGGCCCCCGCACGACGACCGGGCTTCGAGACGGTGAGCATCTCGTCGAGGGAGGCGTCGTCGTCGAACACCCGCCCGGCGAACAGTGCGCGGAAGAACGTGGTGACGTCGCCGACGGTCGACACCAAGCCACCGCCGCCGTAGAGATCGGCCGAGGCGTCGAGCGTGATGTTGTCGAAGGTGTCGCCGAAGAGCTGATGGGCGCGTGGTGCGAGGCCCGCGGGCTCGGGTTCGCGCTGCTCCCACCAGGTGTGATCGAGACCAAGTTGCTCGAAGCCGACGAGTCGACGGACCGCCGCGGGCAACGGCTCGCCCGTCGCCCGTTCGACGATCTGCCCCAGCAGCACGTAGTTGGTGTCGGCGTAGTGGTAGCGCGCGCCCGGCGGGGCGAGCGGGTCGCCGTGCTCGACCGCGAATTGGAGCTGGTCGGCGGCGGTCCAGTGGCGCCCGGGGTCGCTCGTGTTGAGCTCGTCGTACGCGGCGCTCGTCGCGTAGTCGAACAGGCCCGAGGTGTGGTCGAGCAGCTGCCGCACGGTGATGCGTTCCGTGCGGTACCCGTCGGCGCGGAGGAGGTCGTCGGTGGCGGGGTCGAGCCGCGGCGCGATCGGGTCGTCGAGCGCGAGCTGGCCCTGCTCCACGAGGCGCAGCACCGTCACCGCCACGAAGGTCTTGGTGACGCTCGCGATGCGGAACGGCGTCTCGGACGTGAGCGGTGTGCCGGTCGCCGGGTCGGCGTCACCCACCGCGGCCTCGGTGCGCAGTCCCGGTCCCTGCACCGCGGCGGCTTCCCCGGGCATCGCGGGATGGGCGCGCAGGTTCCGGGCGAGAGCACGCTGCAAGCGCGGCGTCGGGTCGGAGACCGCGGCGACGGACGCCGGCTGCAGGGCTCCGACGGCGAGCACCAGGAACCCCGCGAACACCGCCGTCGACACGCGCACCACCGGGTCAGCCGTGAAAATCAGCCTGCGGCCGCGTTCCAGCGCGACACCAGAGCGCCGCTCTCGCCCTTGGCGGCCTCGCGCACGATGTCGGCCATCGGGGGCGACGGCTCGCCGCCGGCTCGCACGTCGCGCCAGGTCTTCGTGAGCGTGGTGCCGTCACCATCGGGGGCCACGGCCCAGTCCTCGATCATCGTGAACGTCGTCGCGTCACGGATGCCTTCGGGCGTGTACGGGGGCTCGAGCCCTACCGCCGTGGTGACGAGGACGACGACGCAGTCGTCGGTCGACTCGTCGAGCCGCTCGAGCATCGACACGCCCATCGCGCCCCGGCACCAGATCGCGTGGCCCGGCTCGAACACCCCGCCGTCGATGGGCTCGGGGTAGTAGTCGAGGATCCGTTCGGGCGTCATCACGAACTCCCGGACCCGGGCGGGCGCGGCCGCCAGGGCCATCACCTCGCGGTGCACGTATTCGTCGTTCGTCGCCATCACCATCCCCCTCGGTCGACCGATCGTACGACGGGAAGACGGCCTTCGTGTACGACGAAGGCCCAGGTCAGTGGACCTGGGCCTTCGCGTCGAGGCGTCCGGTTGCGTTGGAGGTTCCCGGGAGCGCCGCGTGTGTCGGGTCACCCGGCGAGCTGCGACACCAACCCGTCGACGTGCATCTCGTGGTACTCGTTGTCCGCCCAGGCTCCGACCGCGCCTTCGACCACCTCGCGCACCGCGTCGACCGAGTCGCCCTCCCAGATGCAGATCCCCAGCGTGTGATCGCCGGTCGCCGCGTGGATCGGGAGCGCGACGTGGGTCGGCAGCCCGCCCTCGAGCGCCTTGGCCTCGGCCGCCTGGAAGCCTTCGGGGTCGTGGATCCGGTGGATGACTGCGACGAACATGTGGACACCGTCCTTCTTCCTCGGATGGCCCGGTTGCCACCCAAGTACAAGGCGTTCGTTCCTCCGTCATGCCTGGTTCGTTCCGAACGAACCACATCTCGGATCAAGCCCGGATCAGGCCCGGATCAGGTCGTCCAGGCGATGTTGGCCCGCGGCTCGTAACAGCACGACACTCCCGTCACGATCGAGGCGTCGAGGTGTGCAGCCAGCTCCGGCACCTTGGTGGAGACCTCGGAGATCGCGTGACGGATGGTCCTGGTGACGTTGAGGCGAGCCTTCTCCGCCGGCGAGCCGGACCGTCGCGGTCGGCCTCCCAGTCCGGTCGCCCGCTTGAGCTCTGCGATCAGTGCATCCCGCTCGACCCCGAGCGCGGCTGAGCGTTCCCCGTCGTCGTCGAGCGCGGCGGTGTCCAGGGCGTCGTCGAGCTCCGCGAGTCGCCGTCGGTACCGCCGCAGCGCCTCGCGGTCGAGCATCGGACCGGTGTCGCCGCGCGGCATCGGCTCGTCGGCCGAGGCGCCGACGAGTTCGAGCGCGGAGACGAATTCGTACGGCCGCGACACCAGCTCGCGGAGGTGCCACAGTCCCTTCAGGTCGGGCAGGTGCGCGTTCGTACCATCGAACGCAACCTGCCAGACGCCACTTTCCGGCCGCAGCGTCGCGTGAGCCGTGGGTTCGACCTCCGAGGCGGATCGCAGCAGGTCGGCCATGAGCTGCGCAGTGTGCGCCTCGCGCATGTCCTCGGCGAGCGGGATGCCCTCGCGCAGGAGCTCCACGGCGGTGGCGTGGTCGCCCTGTTGGTCGGCAACACGCGCGACCGCGAGGAGCGCCGTCGGCATCGAGCCGTGCACGTGGCCGATGCGCAACGCGCCGAGCTCCCGTCGGGCGCGGAGCGACTGCTCCCAGAACGCACGCGACCGGTCGGGGTCACCGCGCGCCTCCCAGATCTCCGCGAGGGAGTTGCACACGACCATCTCGGCGATGCCGTAGCCGTGCGCGACGGTCAGGTCGTACATCTCCGTCCACAACTCGACGGCCGCGTCGTCGTCGCCGACGTTGAGGAGCGCATAGCCGGCGTTCCACTGGCAGAACCCGAGGCCCCACGACCCCGGGTACCGAGACGCGATCTCGAGCCCGGCGCGGGTGCGGGCAACTGCGTCGTCGAGTTCGCCGTTGAAGACATGGCATTCGCCGCGGAGGCAGAGCAGCATCCCGAGGACGAGCGACGGCTCGTCCTCGTCGGATTCCGCGCCGGCGAAGAGCTCGATGCCGACGTCCAGCAATTCGGCCGCGGCGTGCCAGTCGTCGGTGTCGTGGGCGACGAGGAACCCCTCGCAGAAGAGGCTCATCGCCCGGAGCTCGGTCGGTACCCCGGGTGCCGCCTGGCGCGCCCGCTCCAGCCAGCCGATGCCCTCACGGAGCTTGCCCTGCGTCCACCAGAAGATGTTCAGGCTGGCGGCGAGCCCGAGCGCGGACGCGGGATCGATGGCGATCAGGCTCTCGAGGGCGACGCGGGTGTTGTCCTCGATGCGCCGCAGCACCTCGAGGTGCGGCCCCTCGGGCCCGGTGAGGGTCGCGCCCGATTCCTCCAGCGCGATCCCGAGATAGAAGCGCGCGTGACGCGCGCGGATGGCCTCGAACTCACCGGCGAGCACGAGCTGCTCGGTCGCGTACTGCCGGATCGTCTCGAGCAACTGGTACGTGCCGCCGTCCCGCTTCAGGACCAGGGATTTCTCGACGAGCCGCGCCGTGAGGTCGGCGATCTTTGCCGCGGTCTGACCCGGGGCGCCGCACACCGCTCTGACCGCCTCGAGGTCGAACCCACCGGCGAAGATGCCCATGTTCCAGAGGAGGTGACGCTCCTCATCGTCGAGCAACGCGTCGCTCCATTCGACCGTGGCTCGCAGCGATCGCTGGGAACCGTCGGCGCGACGCGCGCGCTGTGGCAGCAGGTCGAACAGGTCGTCGAGGTGCTGGGAGATGTCCTGCAGTTCGAGGCCGGCCACGCGCGCGGCCGCGAGCTCGATGGCGAGCGGCAGCCCGTCGACGCGACGACAGATCTCGCCGAGCAGTCGGCCGGCGTCGCCGGTGTCGAGCGACGCCCGCGTCCGCGCACCCGCTCGCTCGCGGAACAGGAGCACCGCGGGGCTCGCGTCGATCTCCGCCGCGCTCGCTTCGGGGCCTGCCACGGGTAGCGGAGCGAGGCGGTAGCTCAGCTCGTCGACGACCCAGAGCGGCTCCCGGCTCGTCGCGAGCACGTGCAGGCGCGGCAGACGTGCGATGAGCTCCTCGACGAGATCGGCGACGGCCAACACCACGTGCTCGCAGTTGTCGAGCACCAGCAGCACGTCGCGATCGGCCAGCCAGAGTGTGAGCGCGTCCACGTAGGACTGACCACCCGACCGCTGCATCTCGACCTGGGCGGCCACGGCGCCGGCGACGTGCTCGGCGGAGCGCACCGCGGCGAGCCAGACGACGAAGACGCCATCGGGAAACAGCGCCTCCGACGCCTCGGCGACCGCCAGTGCGAGGGCGGTCTTGCCCACGCCGCCGGGGCCGGCGACCGTCGTCAGGGGCGTGGCCGCGACGCTCTTCACCACGTCGGCGATCTCGTCGTCCCTGCCCACGAGCCGGCGCGAGCGCAGGGCGGTGCTGCGATCCACGCCCGGTGGCGCGCGCAAGACTTCGTCGTCGAACTCGCCGCCCGTGCGCCCCGTCACCGCCGAAGCATCCCAAGCGTGGGCAAGGTCCGCAAACGTGGACCGGCCCCGCAACGACGAAGGCCGGTCCAGTGGACCGCCCCTTCGTACTGCGATGGTGGCGGTGATGAGCGGCGTGGTCGCCTGAGCACTGACTTCGGATCCCGCACTTCGGCGGGGCCCCAGGGCTCAGAGGTGCAGCTGCCCGTAGGTGTTGCAGAGCCCGTAGGCGTTGATCGCGACGAACGACGCAATCACCGAGAACACGCTGCACCGCACGAGTCGGCCCCGCCAACCGCTCAGCCTCCGCACACCCATTGGCGCGGGCATGTACCACGACGGCAACGGCCCGACGGCCTCCGTCCCGAGCAAGTCCCAGACGCTGACCGCGTCGGCGCTGATGGAGTCATCCTTGCCGGCAGCAAGGGCCAGAGCAGCGAGCTCATCGTCGGTCAACGGCTCGGTCACCTCGACGTCCCGGGTGTCGTGAGTCTCCATACCGAACAGTACGGAACGAGACTTCGATGCGGATGACGAAGGGACTGCTGCACGATGCGGTGACAGACCGGGTCAGACCGAGCGAGGCCTACCGACGTCGCTGGCGCGGTCTCGCGCCGGGGTCGAGTGACGTTCGGTGCAGCCGCAGTCCGTGAGCGCGCGCAGCCCGCATCGCGCGGCCTGCTACATCGGATTGGCGTTGCCGCCTTCCTTCGGATCGCCTCGTTCGCCACGTACCCAGGCATCGACCGCCTCTTGGTACGTCGGGTACTTCTTCAGAAGAGCCTGGAACTCTTCCGTCTCCACGTAGGTGTCATGCCAGGTCCGCGGGATGTGCCCTTCGTTCGACATGGTCGTACGACCTCTCTTGGGGAGTACTGGACTCGCTGTACCGGTTACCGCCGGGAAGCGAGGTACCCATCCTCGAGTATGCGCCTGGCTGGTGCGCTCGTCGAACGGGCCCGACAACTTCCTGCAACTGGATGCTCGAGCCCAGTGTGGCGGACGAGCGCGATCGTTATGCCGTCCAGCCGAGTCTCCACGCCTGATCAGGCAACTCTCCAGCGGCTTCTCCGAACGCAGCGAAAGCCTCGACCAGCGCGCCTCGGGCCTCGGGGTCGAGGCGGCGCAAGATTCGGCGGAGTGCTTTGCGTCGTTCGGTCATCACGGCGTGAACGAGCTGTCGTCCTTTGCCACTGAGCAGAACGCTGACCTCTCGCCGGCTGTCCGAGGATGTCCCACGCTCGACGAGCCCCTTCGCAACCAGTCGATCACAGAGCCTGGTGGCGGTGGATGGGTGAATGCCCAGGGACTTGGCGAGGGTCCCGACATTCTGCGGTCCTGCGTCCAGCAGGACGAGTGCCCGGTACTGCACCAGGGTGATCTGGTCTTCGACCCCGGTCAATGATCGTGCCGCCACTCCGACAAGCGCTCGTGACGCGAGCAGGGCCATGTCTGCCGCTCGATCCAAGCTGGAGTCCGTCCCGGTCGCCGTACCGCTGCCGGTCACCATGTGTGTAGTCTAGCAAGTATTGTCGGAGTACATCAATCACCGGGCTGTCGAGAGGAGAGTCATGACCGACTACGAACTTCCTGCGCTCGACTACGACTTCGGAGCGTTGGAGCCGCACTACTCGGCCCGCGTCCTCGAGTTGCACCACGACAAGCACCACGCCGCGTATGTAGCGGGCCTCAACCAGACGCTCGACCGACTTGCCACAGCTCGCTCGTCGGACGACTGGAGTGCGATCGTCGGGCTCGAGAAGACGCTTGCGTTCAACCTGTCGGGTCACGTCCTCCACAGCCTCTTCTGGAAGAACCTCAGTCCCGAAGGGGGTGGACGACCTGAGGGAGAGTTGGCTGCGGCGATCGACGACCAGTTCGGGTCGTTCGACGCGTTCCAGAAGCACTTGACCCAAGCCACCGTGTCGGTGCAGGGCTCGGGTTGGGGTGCACTCTCGTGGGAGCCTCTCGGTGAGCGGTTGCTCGTCGAGCAGGTCTACGACCACCACGGCAATGTCGGTCAGGGCACCACGCCGTTGCTCGTGATCGACGCCTGGGAACACGCCTACTACCTGCAGTACGAGAACCGGCGCGCGGATTTCGTCGGTGCGATCTGGAATGTCGTCAGCTGGTCTGACATCGCGACCCGATTTGCACGGGCTCGTGGTCTCGTGGCCCTGTCGTCGTGACGTCGAGCGCAGATGCCGCCCCGGGCTCTCTACAGTTTGTCGAACGCGTGAGGCACAGTCTCGCCGAGGAGGCAAGCCTCGCCGGCAGCGCAGCGGAGCAGCTCGGGCGCGTGAACGTCGAGCTGGTTGAACTCATGTCCGTGCGTGCGGAACGGAAGTGGACCTCCTCGGAGTTCGAGCGGTATCTCGTGCTGTCCCGGAGCGAGCGTTCGTGTGAGCTGTCCTACGCGATGGCGCGTCGGCGCTTCGACGTGCTTCGCGGCAGACTTGCCGCAACCGGGGATCAGGATCGCTCCTGATGCAGCGACAAGCAAACGCACGCGCCGACAGGTTGTCTCGGTCAGCTGAAGAGATCCGCGGGTCCATCACTCCGCGGCGTGTCGTCGGTGCAATGGCTGGCCAATTCCTCTTCTTGCTGGAGCAGTAGCCGTGCTGGATCGAGGGACACCGACAGAACGATTCGGCGCGTTCGCTCGCCGATCTCGCGACGCCGTTCTCCTTGCCGCAGTCACTGGAGTGCTGACGGGTCTCGGGGTGGCCGTGTTCGAACGAGCGGTCGTGGACGGCGTCTTCGATCACCTGCTCGATCTCTCGCCATGGCTGTTGGCGTTCATGCCGCTCTGCGGACTGCTGCTCGCCTGGTTGATGCTGCGCTTCGTCGCCCGAGACCAGAGCCCGGGCACCGCCGACGCCTACCTCCATGCTTTCCACGATTCCGAGCATCCGATCGTCGTGCGTCAGATTCCGGGCCGGATGCTCGCGGGCATCGCGACGCTGGGGTTCGGCGGTGCGATGGGTCTCGAAGGTCCGTCCCTCTACCTGGGGGCGGGCATCGGCTCGTTCTTGCAGCGCCGGTTCCCGCGCCTCACCGCGGTGCGCCGGTAGGACTGCTGCTCGTCGCGGGTGCTGCGGCCGGTGTTGCCGCGATCTTCAAGGCTCCGGCGACTGGCGCGATCTTTGCACTCGAAGTGCCTTACCAGGACGACCTGGCCCGCCACATGCTGCTCCCGGCGCTGGTGTCTTCGGCGAGCGGCTACCTCGCGTTCGTGGCAATCAACGGAACTGCGCCCCTTCTCCTCGTGCGAGGCAACGCGCCGTTCTCGTTCGCCGATCTCGCCGGTGCGGTGATGCTCGGTGTCGTAGCTGGCATCGGCGCACGCGGCTTCGCGTGGCTCGTCCGGCGCGCCAAGGCGCTCACCTTGGTTGTCGCGCCGGCGCTGCGTATCGCGGTCGCCGGCCTCGGGATGGCGGGCGTGTTCGGCATCGGATACGCACTGACCGGCGAACCTGTCACCATCGGTGTCGGCTACCGCACGATCGACTGGTCCTTGTCCGCCGACCGCGCCATCTGGCTGCTCGCGGCGATCCTGATCCTCCGGTGCATCGCGACAGCGACGACGGTGGCGGGCGGCGGCGTCGGCGGCCTGTTCATCCCCCTCGTCGTGGCGGGCGCGCTGCTTGGTCGAATCACTGCGGAGATCATCGGGGATCCTCACAGCACCCTCTTCGTCGTCCTCGGTGTCGCCGCGTTCCTGGGCGCCGGATACCGAGTTCCCCTCGCGGCGGTGATGTTCGTGGCGGAGGCATCCGGCAGGCCCGGCTTCGTCGTCCCAGCCCTCCTCGCCGCCGTCGCCGCTGAACTCATGATGGGGACATCGTCGGTCACGGCATACCAAAGCGCGGCGGGCCGCTCGCGATGGGGGACCCGCAACAACACAACGCAACAGGAGTGACCCGTTCCGCGTCTTTCCCACCTCAGAACTCGAAGCTGCGAAATCCTGGCTCGCCGAAGCCTGACCCGATGAGCTGCTCCTCCAGTTCGGTGGGCCGATCCGTCACCGCTTCGACACCGATGCCCCTCTGGCCGGCTCACGGTGCGCTGGCCAGCACCGACTCGTCGAAGCCGAAGACCTTCAGTGCGTTCCCCGAGGTGATCGCCCGGGCGTCGTCGTCGGACAGACCGCGCAGCAACCCCTCGAGCACCTGGTCGGAGTGCGGATACGTGCTCTCCGGGTGCGGGTAGTCGTTGCCCCAGAGCAGGCAGTCCACGCCCGTGAGGTTGACGTTGTTGATCGCGACCGGGTCGTCCTGGAACGTGGCGTGCACCTGGCGCCTGATGTAGTCGCTCGGCTGCTCCTCGAGCTTCGGCTTCGACCAGTGCGCGTGGTCGCGGTAGTAGTTGTCGAGCGTGCTCATGGTCCACGCGAGCCAGCCGGCATTGACCTCGACGAGCACGACGTGAAGCGATGGGTGTCGTTCGAGGACTCCGCCGCAGCTGAGCAGTGCGGTCGCGCGCGGCGCGAGCGACTGGGTGGCGAGAAGGTTCGCGGTCGCACTCCCCCAGCCCCGGTAGAAGATCATGTCGTGGCCGGTGCCCTGGTGCATGACGATGGGCTTGCCGGTCTCGGCGACGACACCCCACAGCGGCTCCCACTGCGGCATGTTCCATTCCGGTGTGCCGACCAGCGGCAGCAGCAGCCCGCCGACCGACGGATCCCCGGCGGTGCGTTCCACTTCGGCGATCGCCATGTCGACGTCCCACGTGGGGAGCATCATCGCCAATTTGATGCGCGGGTCCCCTGCCAACTGCTCACGCAGCCAGTCGTTGTAGACCTCGCACGATGCACGCCCGACCTCGGCGTCGGTGATGTTGTACACGTACAGGCCGATGGTCGGGAAGATGATCTCGGCGTTGAGGCCGTCGGTGCGCATCATCTCGAGGCGTACCTCGGGCGCGGCGGCGGCGAGACGTTCCTGCTCCTTCTGCTCGGCCTCCTCGGGCGACATGTCGCCCCAGCCGATCGCGCTTCCGTCGACGACCAGACTCCACCCACCGTCGGCGTCGGCCTCGATGCGGCGCGGTGCGCGCTCGCGCAGTCCCTCGGGCAAGCGGGTGTACCAGAGGTCGTGAGGCTCGTCGACGTGGGCGTCGGACGAGATCTTCGGGAGCTCGGTCACGCGCATGTGCAGGTACCTCCGGGTCGAATCTCTGAGTGAGTTGTTCAGTTGGGGCGGACCACGCCGCGGTGGCGGGGCAGGCCGAGGAACTGCTCGGCGATGAGGTTCCGCTGGATGTCGGTGGTGCCGCCGTAGATCGACGTGCCCTGGGCGAAGCGGTGCGCCCACTCGACGAGGCCGCCCGCAGCACTGCCCGGTTCGCCGGCGGGGAGCAGGGCGGCTTGGCCGCACAGGTCGACGAGCTCCGCGGCATCGCGGATGAGCACGTCCGAAGCGACGACACGGGCGAAGGGTTCGGGCGTCGCCTCGGCGACGGCGACGTCGAGCGCAACGCGTGCGAGGCGCTCGCGGACCACGGGGTGGTCGAGCAGGGCGCGTCCGTCTGCTCCGTTCGTCACTCGAGCCCACGCGACGACCGCATCCAGCACGTGCCGCAGGACCCCTTGCCAGTCGCCGGCACCCGACAACGCGCGCGATGTCGCCGTCGGCGGTGGGAGCCCGCTCGAAGCCGCCGTGCTCCCCGCTCATGCCGTGCTCGGCGGCGAGCGCACCGGAGGCGACCTGCCACCCTTGGTCGATCGGACCGAGCCGGTGACTGTCGGGCACGCGTGCTTCGTCGAAGTAGATGAAGTTGGTGCGTTCGCCACCCAACGTCGCGATGCCGCTGCGTTCCACGCCGGGCTGCTCGAGCGGCACGAGGAACAACGTGATGCCGCGGTGCTTGGGAACGTCGGGATTGGTGCGCGCCGTGACCATCGCGTACTGACACAGGTGCGCGCCGGTGGAGAACATCTTCTGGCCGGTGAGGATCCAGTCGTCGCCGTCGCGCACGGCGCGCGTCTTGACCGCAGCCGCGTCGGAGCCGCAGTCGGGCTCGGTGTAGGCGAGGCAACACGTGACGAGTCCCGCCGCGGCTCGGGTCACGACCGACTCACGGATCTCGTCGCTCGCGAACCGCTCGACGACGTCCATCACCAGGGCATGGGACCCCTTGACCGGGAAGAGCACCCCCGAACGGCGGCGCTCCTCCCCCACCAGCAGCGCGGCCCGCACGGCGTCCAGACCGGCTCCCCCCTGCTCCGATGGCGCGGTCGGACAGCGCCACCCACGCGCGCCGAGCGCCTCCTCGTACGCCGGGATGAACCCGTTGCCCTCACGCTCTTCGCGGGCGAGCGCCTCCGGGTTGAGGTGCTCGTCGAGGAAGGGCACGACCTCGTCGCGCCAGAACGCTTCGGCGTCGGCGGGGACGGTGATCTCGGCGAAGTCCACGACAGGCTCCTGGTCAACCGACCGTGACCGGACCGAAGGCCAAGTCGGCAAGTACAGCGAGGTCAGCACTGGGATCGCCGGCGACGAGGGCCCACGTCTTCGCTCGACGGAAGTAGAGGTGCAGGTCGGACTCGAGCGTGAAGCCGAACCCGCCCTGCGTATGGATACCGATGGACGCCGCCCGGTTGGCCGTCGCGGTCGCGTGCAGCCAGGCGGTCGCGACGTGGACGCCCGCGCCGTCCGGCTCGTGCTCGAGGTACCACGCGGCCTCCCACACCAGCCGGCGAGCACCCTCGAGGGCGATGAGTACGTCGGCCATCGGGTGGCTGAGCGCCTGGAACGTGCCGATCGGCACGCCGAACGCAACGCGCTCGTTCGCGTAGGTGACCGCGAGATCGAGCGCGCCCCGGGCGAGTCCCACGAGCGACGCGGCGGTGAGCACCTTCCACTCCGCGAGCGCGCGAGCAAAGGCCACGTCCGCATCGGCACCGGCGGCGAGCACCTCGGCGTTCCCGTCCGCGAGGTCACAATGCGCCAGGGGCGCGCCGCCGAGAGACGGCACGGCGGTCGGGTGATCGGGCCGGACGAGTACAAGAGCGCCACGGCGCGCGCCGAGCACGACGTCGGCCACCGGCGCATACGCGACCAGAACGGACTCGAGGTTGCCCTGACACAGCGGTGCGAACGTTGCGATCGTCGCGCCTTCGCGCAGATCGCCATCGATGGATCCACCTCGGTCGAGGGCGTCCAGGGCGCGCAGCACGACCGCGTGTTCGATCAGTGGTACCGGTGCCAGTTGCCGTCCTCGTTCCTCCGCGACGAGCGCGAGGTCGACCAGATCGCCGCCGGCCCCGCCGCGGTCCTCCGGCAGACCGATGCCGAAGAGATCGAGGTCGCGCACCTGACGCCAGAGGTGCTCGTCGAACCCGTCGGGCTCGCAATCGCGAACCTGCTCGATCGGGCATTCACGCTCGAAGAACTGACGGACGGTCCCGCGCAAGTCCTCCTGCACGTCGGTGAGCGACCAATCGCGGCGGCGCAAGGTGGGCAGTCTCACGGGCGAACCTCCGGTGGCGGCGCGGTTGGCCGAGCGAGGGCGATCGCAGTTCGGGTGTAGATCCGCCACCCGGCGTCGCGCTCGCACACGAGCACGTCGTCGTAACGGCCCGCGAGCACGACAGTCGTCGCGCCCCCGGCGTCGCGTTGCAGCATCACCCAGTCCGACGTCGCGACGGCCCGCGCCCCGCGTACGTCCGCGACCACGTTGGAGAGCACGTGCATCGATTCGGGCCGCGTCAGCGGCGACGCGTCGGGCGGGAAGAACCCGCGGATCTCCTCGCGCCCGCGCAGCGAGCGCCCCATCGTCTCGAAGACGGCGTCGTCGGTGAACAACCCGACAAGGTCGTCGTATCGACGGTCGTCGAGTGCCCGGCAGTAGCGGGCCAGAAGGCGAGCGACCGCAAGCTCGTCGAGCAGGGCCGCGTGCTCGGCCATCACTCCCCCCGCTCCGACAGCATCGCCGCGAGCACTCGCTTGCGGACCTTCATGGACGGGGTCATGGGGATGTCTTCGACGGAATCGAGGAACAACACGCGGCGTGGCACCTTGTACGCGGAGAGGCGACTGCGGAGATGGGCGCGAAGGTCCTCGGCGGTGAGTGACGCTCCGTCGGCGAGCACCAGGACCGCTCCCACGATCTGGTCGCGGGCGGGATCGTCGACCGCCACGACGTGGGCCGCAACGACCGCGTCGAGGTCGAGGATCTCGCGCTCGACCTCCGCCGGTGACACGTTGGCACCCGACGTCTTGATCATGTCCGTGAGGCGTCCGACGAAGTGGATGCGGTCGCCCTCACGGAGGCCGCGATCGCCGGTGCGGTAGCGGCCGTCGGTGTCGAATCCGTCGGCGCGGTCGGCCTTGTGGAGCCGTCGAGTGATCGTCGGCCCCCGCAGCAAGATCTCTCCCACCTCGCCGTCGCCGACGGGCGCGCCGGTCTCGTCGGCGAGCAGGAGCTCGGTCGCGGACTGCAGCTCGTCGAGCGGCGACGCGATCGGGTGACCCTCGGCCCGGTACTCGGTCCCCCACGAGTAGATACCGAAGCTCTCGGTCATGCCCAACGCGGGGAAGAGCCGGAAGTCGGCATAGAGGTTGTCCTGGTCGGCGCTGCTGCCGATCACGTTGCCCGAGCCCCAAGTGGAGCGCTCCGTGCAGGAGACGACGCCGCCGGCATCGAGTGTGGGAAGCAGGCCCATGGTGAGGCCCCCGACCCAGAAGAAGGGCAGGGTGATGTGGGTGACGGTCTCCGGCCCGAACTCGTACATGCCTCGCAGGTAGTGCGCCTTCGTCATGACGGCGCCATGGGTGTGGACCACGCCCTTCGGCTCCGCGCTCTGACCCGAGGTGTAGATGATGATCGCGTCGTCTTCCGGGTGCACCTCGGACGATGCCTCGGCACGGAGCGTGCGCCACCGGTCGTCGACGCCGGCGTCCCGGATCCAGCGGTGGTCGGCGCACCAGGTGGAGGCGTTGGGGTCGTCGAGAGCAACCCATCGGAGGAACGGTGCCTCCGCAATCGCGAGCGCGGGCTCGTCGGCCGAGCGGACCGAGGGCAGCGCATCGGCAAGCACCTCCGCGAAGTCCCTGCCGAGGAAGTGTCGTTGCCCGACGAGGGCGTGGAGATCGGCGTGCCGGATCACGCGGGCGAGCTCGGCCGGCTGGAAGAACGTGCTGAGGGGCACGCACACGGCGCCGATGCGACTGAGTGCTGCCCACCACATCACCCACTCCGGTCCGTTGCCGAAGAGCAGGCCGACGCGGGTTCCCTTGCCGACGCCACGCGCCAGCAGGCCGGCGGCCAGTGCCGCGGACTCGTCGTCGAGCTGGCGGTACGTGAGGTACCGGCCCTCGATCTCGACGCAAGGCCGGTCGCCGTGCTCCGCGACGAGCGCGTCGAGCCATGCCGCAATCGTCTCGCCCAACTCGGTGGTGGTCACGACGCCTCCTCCGTTTCGTCGGTCGCTCCGGCCGATCCCCCGAGGGCGCGGAGCAGCGCTTCCTCGTGGACGGCCGGCGCTCCCAGCAGCAGTTGCAACAGCCAGGCGCGGTGGAGCAGGTGTTGCAGACCATTCTCTGCGGTGAACCCGATGCCGCCGAACACCTGGATCGCACTCGCCGCGTTGCGGCGCGCCGCATCGCTCGCCGTGTAGAGCGCGGTGGCAACCGCGACGTCGTCGTCGATGCCGGCGTCGGCGCGCACTGCTGCGAAGCGGACGGACGCGAGCGCCGCCTCGTGCAGCGTCGCCATGTCGACGCACCGGTGCTTGACCGCCTGGAAGGACCCGATCGGCTTCCCGAACTGCTCGCGCGTTGCCGCGTAGGCGGTCGATCGGTCGATCGCCTCGCCGGAGACACCGACCGCCGCCGCCGCGATCAGGAGTCGCGCGAGCGTGCTCGTCTGCCGTGCACGTGCGTTGCGCGCGTCGTCGACCACCGCGGCATCGATACGCACCCTCGACACCGACGCGCCCTCGTCGAGCGAATCGAGCTGCTCGACGTCGATCGCCGCGTCCGCGGCCACCGAGCGCGGCATCCGTTTCGAGCAGCAGGACGACACCGTCGGCAGCGAAGTCGACGACCGTCCACGCGTCCGTCCATGGGTCATCGGTTCGGCGCACGCCGACCGCCGCACGTGTCGCACCGTCGAGGAGACCCGCACCAGCCTCCCGAGCCGTCGAAGCCGCAATGGTGGCGAGCACACCGATCGGGGCGAGTGCAGCACCGGCGGCCTCGGCGACCAGCGTCGCGCCGGCGACACCCAAGCCCGCGCCACCATCCGATTCCTCCGCAGCGATGCCGAAGAGTCCGACGTCGGCGAGGCTGCTCCACACCGCATCCGACACGTCGGCGGTTCGCTTCGACGCGAGCGGAGCGAGCGCCTGCCTCGCCACGGTGACGACCTCGAGCTGGAACTCGTCGGGGACGAGGTCGATCATCGCGGAAGTCCCAACATGCGCTCGCCGACGATGTTCTTCTGGATCTCGACGGTGCCGCCCCCGATCGTCTCCTGGAAGCTCCAGAGGTACTCGTGCGTCCAGTCGCGAGCGGCCGCGCCGATGCCCTCGTCGGTGATGGTGCCGTCGATCGATGACCAGCCCCGCAGCTCGAAGGCAACGCGGCTCACCTCCTGCGCGAGCGTCGAGAACCAGATGCGGATCAACGAACCGTCCGGGAGTGGCCCCGTCGCCGCCGAGGTCTTCGACACCAGGTGGAACGTCATCGCCCGCAACGCTTCGACCGCAGCAAGGAGGCGACCGAGCGTGGCGCGCACCGCGTCGTCGTCGATCGCCGGCCCGCGTCCTCGAGATGACGGCACGACACGGGCCATGGCAACGAGGTCGCGCACCACGGAAGCGAGGCGCATCTGCTCCGCGATGAACGCGGTACCGCGCTCGAACGACAGCGTGGTGAGCGTCACCTTCCAGCCGCGATCGATCTCCCCGACGACGTTGCTCACCGGGATGCGAACACCGTCGTAGAACACCTCGGCGAAATGCGGCTCGCCGCCGATCGTGTCGATCGGGCGAACCTCGATGCCCGGCGTCTGCATGTCGACGATCAACCACGTGATGCCGTCGTGCTTGCGACCCGTGCTGTCGGTGCGCACGAGGAGCTCCTGATGGTCGGCGAGATCCGCGTAGCTCGTCCAGATCTTCTGGCCGGTGACGACGAACTCGTCGCCGTCGCGCACCGCTCGAGTGCGCAGCGATGCGAGATCGGAACCGGCATCGGGTTCGGAGAATCCCTGGCACCACAGCTCACGGCCTTCGAGGATCGCCGGGAGGTGGCGGTGCTTCTGCGCCTCGGTGCCGCAGGCGATGAGCGTGGGGCCACCGTGGTTGAGGCCGACGAAGGACGCGCCGAGGTCGGGCCCGCCGGCACGGGCGTACTCCTCGTACCAGGTCACCTGGAGGTGGGAGGGCAGACCGAGGCCTCCGTATTCGACGGGCCACGACACGCCTGCCCACCCGCCCTCGAACTGCACCCGCTGCCAGTCGAGATCGAAGGCGCGCGCGGCGGGGCCGGAGCGCGGGCGGGGTTCGTTCGGCACGTGAGCCTGCAACCACTCGCGAGCGCTCGAACGGAACGCCACGTCCTCCGCCGACTCCTCCAATCTCATCGACTCACCACCCCCACCAGCCGCCACCGAAGCGCCGGGCGCGCTCTTCCATCGCGGCGCGCATCCCGTCACGCTCGACCATGGCCATGAAGTCGAACTCGTCCGCCTCGCGCGTCAGCCGTTCGGTCAGCGGGTGCGCGACGGCATGGAACGAGAACACGTCGAGATGGCCGGTCATCTGGAGCGCGAGCTCCCGGACCGCGCGGCTCACGGCGATACCGTCGCGGGGCAGCGACGAGAGGGATGCCGCGAGGTCATCGGCCGCGGACGGGAGGTCGGCGTCGGCCACCACTCGGGTCAGCAGACCCATCGCATGGGCCTCGCTCGCCGAGTACTTCCGGCCGGTCATCACGATCTCCGTCGCCCGCTTCATGCCGACGTCGAGCATCAGGTACGGGTAGGCCCAAGTGGCACCGGCCGACCCGAAGCGTTCCTCGGGCAACCCGAACGTCGCGCCCTCCGCGGCGATCGCGAAGTCGGCGACCAACACGAGGTACATGCCGATGCCGATGCACGGGCCCTGCACTGCGACCACCAGCGGCTTGCGGGTGGTGAGGACGCGGCGCATCCACTCGGCCTTCTCGGCCACCGCCTGCACGCGACTCCGTCGGGTCGCATCGGGCGGACCGTCGAACGCCTCACGGTCCGAGATGTCGAAGCCGGCGCAGAAGGTGGGCCCGTCGGCCGCGAGCACCGACACCTTGACGTCGTCGTCGGCCGACGCGCGGTCGAGATGATCGAGGAGCTGTTCCATCAACTCGGCAGTGAGCGCGTTGTGCTTCTCCGCTCGCCGAATGGTCAAGCGCGCGACGTGGCCGTCGGCCTCGTAGGTGATCACCGATGGTCTGCCTCTCGTTCGGGAGCGTTCGGCGCTTCCACCAGGACGATCTCGCGGCGAGAGAACTGCCAGGCGTCGCCGTCGCGGACGAACTCGTCGAGGTAGCGACCGGTGTTGACCGCCTCGAGCGTGCCGTCGGGCCGGGGCCGGAAGAAGACGAAGTCGCTCTCGGCGGACGCGCGGTCACCGGAGATCTCCACGACGGTGTTGGCCACCATGTGCCGCCCCCGACGTTCCGGCGTCTGCAGCGCCGCGATGGTCGCACTGATGGCCTCGGCACCGTGTGTCACCTGGCCGCGCACGACGAGTTGCGCGTCGACCGCGAAGAGCCGGGTGAAGTCGTCGAACCGCCCGTCGTCGCAACGACGGCAGTACTCGGACACGGTCTGCGTGACGGCGAGCTGGTCGTCGGCCTTGCTCATGAGAACCTCTCGCTGCTCGCGGCCCGCACGCGATCGCGCAGCTCGGCCTTGCGCACCTTGCCCGAGGCGGTCCGCGGGAGGTCGTGCTCGGCAATCGGCACCAACACCTCGGGGGTCTTCTGCCGCTGCACACCGAGCGTCGTGAAGTGCTCGCGGACATCGCCCAGCGAGAGGGTTGCATCGGGTTGGAGCACCACGAACGCGCACACCCGCTCGCCGTACTCCGCGTCGGGACTGGCCACCACCGCGGCCTCGGCGACCGCGGGATGGCGCAGGAGCACGTCCTCGACCTCCACCGACGAGATGTTCTCCCCGCCCCGGATCACGAGGTCCTTCTTACGATCGGTCACGGTCAGAAATCCGTCGCGGTCGAGCACGCCGATGTCGCCCGTGAGGAACCAGCCGTCGCGCCCGACGAACTCGGCGTTGAGCGCGGGATCCGTGTACCCGAGGAACTGTTCCGGGCCGATGAGCGCGATCTCACCGGGCTCGCCGACCGCGCACGGCGTGCCGTCCTCGCGCACGGTCCTCACCTCGGTGCCGGCCATCGGCGCGCCGTCGCTGCGGAGGCGGTGCTCCAGAGTGTCGTCGTGCCGGCAGTACGTCGCGGAGGGGTGCTCGGAGGAGCCGTAGCACCGACCGATGTGCCAACCGAGCGCGGCGCCCCGCTCCACGACGCTCGGCGGGATCCCCGCACCGCCCGTCGACAACTCCAGCAGCGGCAGCGACCGGTCGCTCGTCTCGACGAAGTCCATGACGCGCAGCAGCGCGGTCGGGACACCCGACGCCGCAGCGATGTCCTCGCGTGCGACGAGGTCGACGACCGATTCCGTGTCCCACCGGTCGATGAGGAAGGTGTCGAGCCCGTGGACGAGCGGGCCGAGGATTGCGGTCATCCCGCCGATGTGACCGGCCGGCCACGGTTGCAGCGACCGAACACGGCCGAGGCGGCGCGTCGGGGAGGGCATGGACCGCAGTTCGGCGAGGAAGCTGTCGTGGGAGTGCACGACACCTTTCGGTTCGGCGGTCGTCCCCGACGTGAACGTCACCAGGAACGGTGCATCACCCGGAACGTCCACGACGTGGGCGTCGGCGGGCGACGTGACCTCGAGGGTGGCCCACGTCTCGGTGCCGGTCGGAGCGACGTCGCCCACCACCACGACGTGCTCCACGAAAGCGACAGCAGGCATCGCGTCGAGGCGTGCCACGTAGTCGGTCTCGCCCCAACGCGAGGGGGACACGAAGACACGCGGTCTCACGCGATCGAGGATCCAGTCGGTGTCGGCCGGGCCGTACGTGTGGACGATCGGCAGCACGATGGCGCCGGCGATCGCCGCCGCGACGTACGTGACGACGGCCTCGCTCCAGTTGGGCACCTGCACGGCCACGACATCGCCCGGAACCACACCACGTGCCTGGAAGGCGGCGGCGACGGCGCACGATCGTGACCAGAGCGCGTCGAGGCGCAGGATCGAGGGACGTTCGGGGGACGTGAACACGATGCGCGTCTCCCTCGCCGCTCCTGCCGCCACCCGCGCCTGCTCGGCAACCGAGCGCCCGGGGACCAGGCCGTCGAGCGCGCCAGCGAGCCGCGAGCCGTTGCCGCGAGGTCAGGGTCGCCTCGTCGTCGAACATCTCCTCGACGCTGAGGGCGATCCCGGTCACCGCGCCGTCCTCTCGTTCCCCTCGGGCACCACGCACGGCAATGTACAATGAATCGCGGACTTGATGTCAATGTCAACTTGGCGGGACGAGGACCGACGAGGCGGTGGCGGTGCACGAGGACGGTGGCGCGAACGATGGCGTTGACGGCGGCGTTGGCGACGGCGGGTCTGAGGTCGCCCCGGCCGATCTGCTCCACCTGCTCCGACGTCAACGCGCCCATCGCGCATTCGCGGAGGCGCCGGTGGACGACGAGACCTTGGGACGCTGCCTCCGGGCCGCCACCTTCTCCCCCAGCTCGGAGAACCTCCAGCCCTGGGTCTTCGTCATCGTCCGCGACGAGCGACGTCGCGGCGCGATCGGCGAGATCATGGCGAGGGTCTGGAGCGAGGGTGGTCGTGAGTACACCGCTGCGCACTCGGGCGACAACGAGGTCTTCGCCGACGTCGACCGGGGGATCGGCGGCGGCGCGATCGCGGCCGCGCCCGTGCTCGTCGTGGTGGGCGGCGACACGGCGAGCGTCCCCCGGTCGATGTTGAAGTCCTCGATCTTCCCCGCGGTGCAGAATCTGCTGCTCGCCGCCACGGTCGAGGGCCTCGGCTCTGCGCTGACGACGATCGCGACACTGCGCAGCGACGAGCTCGCGGCGCTCGTGGGATTCCCCGAGCACGTCGACCCGGTCGCCGTGGTCCCGCTCGGCTGGCCCGCCCGTCGTCTCGGCGTCGCGCGACGGCTTGCGTTCACCGAGAAGACCTTCCGCGAGAGCTACGGAACGCCCTGGGAGAACGAGTGAACGCACCAAGGCGAACTCGTCTGCCGAACGCCGCGCGCGGCGCGCGCACTGCGGACGCCCAGCCCGACGACGAGAAGCGACGAGCCACGGGGCGTACCGTGCGCGGTCGCCGATCGCGGGAGCAGATGCTCGCCGCGGCGCGCGCCGCGTTCGAGCGCAACGGGTTCCTCCACACGCGCATCGCCGACATCTGCGACGAGGCCGGCATGGCACACGGGAGCTTCTACACGTACTTCGCGTCGAAGGAGGAGGCGTTCCAGGCGGTGCTCGACAGCGTGGAACTCGACCTCCTCGCCCTCGACCCCTCACCGGCCGACGCGGATCCCGTCGATCGAATCCGGGCAGCCAACCGCCACTTCCTCGAGACCTATCGGAAGAACGCCGGCATCCTGCGGGTGATCGAGCAGGTCGTGACCTTCGACGCCGAGGCGCTCGAGACCCGCCGTCGCCGCGATATGGCCTTCGCCGCCGCGTTGGAGAAGCGCACGCGGCAGTACCAGGACGCGGGCCTCGTCGACTCCCGCATCGAACCCCGCATTGCGTCCCAGGCGCTGGGCGGGATGGTGTTCAACTTTGCCAGCTACCTGTACGGCCAGGGCCACGACGACGAGTTCGACCTCGAGTTGGTCATCGATCAGCTCACGTTGCTCTGGGCCAACGCGCTCGGCCTGTCGAATCCAGGTGCTTCCTGAATGCTGACGTGGCTGAACGTCAGCGGATCGCGAGCGCATTGGGCGGCGAGCCGACGCCGCCGACGACGTGCAACGGTGCCGAGGTCGGCAGGAATCGCCAGCGCGAGTCCGCGGCACAGGCCTCCGCGAGATCGTCGAGCCAGAAGTGCTCTCCGATGGGCATCCCGAACCCCGCAATGAGGCGGATGTGGAGGAACCGTCCCGGTCGCATGTCGAGCGGGGACGTCTCCAATGCGCTGTTGTCGGCGGCGACGGCGGCGACGTGCCGATCCCAGAGCCACGCAGCGGTGGCCTCGGTCGCGGCGAGGCCGGGCTGCGCGGATTCTGGTTGATAGGCCGCCTCGCGGCGTTCGGGCGCGAGGGACACGGTACCAACCCGCCCACCCGGTACGGACGAGGAGTATGTCGCCCGTCTGGATCTCGACGCCCTGGTGGCGCGCGGTGTCGTCGAGGAGGTCGGGAGTGATGGCGAAGTCCCCGGTCGGATCGATCGGTTCGCCGAGTTGTTCGCAGCGGCGTGCGACGTCGAGCAGCACGCCGCAACCGGCGATGCCGCGGCGCGCCCAGACGTCGATCCCCAACGTCGCCGACGACGGATCATCGACCTGCGCGGCGGAGACGCCGTTGTAGAAGCCGTCCGGCGACTCGATGTGGCGCAGGCCGTCCCACTGCGACGAGTACTGCAGGTAGAAGGGCGTGAGGTAGTCGTCCCGACCAACTCCCGGCTGGCCGACCTGTGTCCGGACAGGGGTGGGCCGCCAGGGGCTCGGCGACGGCAGATCGACACGCCAGTTCAAGGAGTGGACCTCACCGGTGACGACAAGCTCTCGGGCGGCGAGCATCCGTTCGCGAGTGACGAGGTTGAGAGTGCCCACCTCGTCGTCGGTCCCGAAGACTCCCCAGGAGGAGCCGGGCGGCTGACCATCGGTGCGCCGCGCGCAGTTCCGCGTACGTCGGGAGCACCGAGTCGGACATGGTGAGGTCCGCCTTGTCGGTCACCGGCGGACGCGTCCTCGTTCGGCGAGCGCACGCCCCACGAGTTCGTGGAACTCCTCGCGCGAGAAACGTTCGGAGGCACGGTCGCCGGTGCCGGCGACCAGCGGGTCGATGGTGTGGAAGGTATGGATCAAGCTCATCCACATCCGAGCGAGCGACTCCGGATCGCCGGCGTGGATCTCTCCCGCAGTCTGACCCGCGGCGATCAGATCCGCGATCATGCGCTCGACTTCGGTGTAGTTGGCCGTGATCGTCTGCTGGGCCGCGCCACCGCCCAGGATGAGGACATCGGCGTTCATGTATCGCAGCGCGAGCAACCCGAAGCTCGGATGCGCGGCGGTAGAAGTCGATCACCGCATCTCCGACCAAGCGCAACCGCTCCAACGCACCGGACTCGGTCGCGTACACGGCACGGATCGCCTGCATGTTCTCGGCGCCACGGCGGACGAAGATCTGACAGATGAGGTCGTCCTTGGATTCGAAGAACGAGTAGACGGATCCGACGGAGAACTCCGCTTGTTCGGCGATCTCCTTGAGGGTGGTCTCGTGGAAGCCCTTCCGGCCGAAGACCTCCTCCGCCGCATCGAGCAGCTGGGTTCGGCTGAGTTCCTCGCGGACGCTCCGGCGCGCGTCGCGCAGGCTCGTCATCAGAACGCGTCGGGGTCCTGCTGCACGGTCGCCGGTACCGGATGCTGGAACAACTCCGCGGCATTGGCCCACGCCATCATCCTGACGTCCTCGGCCGGCACGCCATCGAACTGCCCGCGCCACTTCTCCTGGGTGTCGGGCCAGCTCGCGTCCGGTGCGGGTAGTCAACCTCGAGCACGATGTTCTCAACGCCGATCCGTTCGCTCGCAACGCATCGCGGTTGGGTCGTCGAGCATGCAGAACCAGAAGTTCCGCAGGAGGAGCTCGGACGGGGTGAGATCCCCCCACCACGCCAGGTTCTGCTGCTTGTCGAGGTCGTGGTCGAGCCGGTCGAGGAGTGCAGCGACCCATCCGATGCCACCCTCGCTCAGGCAGATCTTCAACTCCGGGTAGCGCACCGGCACCTTGCTGTAGAGCCAGTCGATGGTGGTGGCCAGACACTGCGGAATGGCGAACATCGGAGCGAGCACTGCCTGCGGCGCGTCGGGATCGACGACGCCGGCGATACCCGACGAGCCTGCGTGAATGCAGACGACGGTGCCGGTCTCCTCGCACGCCGCCCAGAACGGCTCCCAGTAGTCGCTGTGCAGCGAAGGCAACCCGACGCGGTGTGGCGACTCGGGGAACGTGACTGCGTGGAAGCCGCGCGCCGGTTCGCACGGATGTCGTCGGCAGCAACCTTCGCGTCGAGCAGGAACGGCACCTGACACGGGATGATCCGCTCTGGGTGGCTGCCAGCCCACTCCTCGAGATGCCAGTCGTTCCAGGCCTGGGTGACGGCGAGCACGAAGTCCGCATCAGGAAGGAGCGTGAGCCGCACACCGGCAAAGCCGATTGCGGACGGAAAGTTCAGCGATGCGTACACGCCGTCGACGTCCATGTCGCGGATTCGGGCGTCGATGTCCCACATGCCGGTGCGCAGTTGCTCGAAACGTGTCGGCTCCAGGAACTGCTCCTCGACTGGTCGCCCGGCGACAGCGTTGATCGCGATCTGTGACAGGACGGCGCCGTCGAGCAACCACGCGTGGTTGCCCTCGGACGTCTCGATCACGCGTGGTGTCCGGTCGACGAACCGCTTCGGCATCCGCCCCTCGAACAGGTGCGGCGGTTCCACCAGATGATCGTCGACCGAGATCAACGTGTGAAAACGGGCGCGACGTTCGGGCGCTGCCTCGGCAGCGGGCGACATCTCTCCGATTGCCATGCGCTGGATGTCGAGCAGCCGGTTCACGTTCGAGATGCTCTGCGTCATTGCGTTGCCTACTTCCGTGTCGCCGGCGGTCGGTGCACAGGAGAATGTAGCAAGCACCCAGGAGTTTGAACAGTGGTTCAATTCTGGGAAGGCGTCGCCAGTCAGGCTCGCTCAGTGATCCATCCGCCAGGACCGCCAACGACGAAGGCCCGGTGCATCTCCCAAGGGAGGCGGACCGGGCCAACGTGTCTGCGATGGTGGCGGGGGTAGGATTTGAACCTACGACCTTCGGGTTATGAGCCCGACGAGCTACCAGACTGCTCCACCCCGCGGCGGACCAATCACGATAGCAGAGGGCCCTCCCGGAGTGCCCACTCGAATCGCCGCCGGCTCCGGTCCAGGTAGCCTCCCGCCGTGGCCGGGCACCCGCAGAAGCACCACCGTCTGGGCTTCGTCGTGGCGGCCGTGCTGCTCGCCCTCGCCGCCGGTGTGTTCGTGGGCCTGCGGGGCGCAGTGCGCGACCTCGACCGGTCGCTCGATCGCCTCTACGAGCGCACCAACTTCGCCGTGGTGACCACGACCGGGGGCGATGCCGCCCGCTTCGCCGAAGCGGCGGCCCGCGTCCCGGGCGTCACCACGGTCGAGCAGCGGGGCAACGTCACGCTGTCGGTGTGGATGCGCAACGGCGAGCGCAAGGTGCAGGGCACCGTGCTCGGCGTTCCCGGGGACGGACCCGAGGTCAGCCGACCGGTGATCACCGACGGCACGGCCATCCCGCCCGGCTCGACGGAGCCCGTCACGGTCGTGGAACAGCACACCGCCGACGACCTCGACGTGCACGTGGGCGACACCATCACCGCACTCGGCCCCGGCACCCAGCTCCCGTTGAAGGTGGTGGGCATCGGCCTCTCGCCCGAGTACCTGCTACCGGCGCAGAGCCAACAGCAGATCGTGAGCTCCCCCGGCAGCTTCGCGGTGGTCTACGTGCCGCAGACGATCGCCGAGCAGCTCGGCGGACCCGCCACCTTGCCCCAGGTGCTCGTTGCTGCGAGGGCCGACGACGCGGCGCCGGTCGTCGCCAAGCTGCGCGACCTCGCGCAGTCGACGGGCGCGGAGCTCGTGGTCACCCGAACGACGCAGCCGTCGAACGCGCTCATCGACGAGGAGCGCACCGGGTTCGTCGAGGCGAGCTTCGTGATCCCGTTGCTCGCGTTCATCACCGCGATGTTCGTCGCCGCGGTCGCGTGCCGCGCGCGTCGACGACGCGCGTCGGCGACGCTTCGCGATGACGCGCACCACCGTGATCGGGGCGCTGGTCGGCACGGGACTCGGCCTGATCGCCGCCGCGATCATCGGCCCGAAGCTCACGCGCTCGGTGTCGATCCCCAACCATGTCGGCGCGAGCCATCTGCTCCCCGCGATGGGCGCGCTGTTGCTCACTGCGATCGCCGGCCTCCTCGCGTTCGGGCTCGGATCCCTGCTCCGGCGCGGCACCGGGCATTCACTGGGCGGTGGGCCCGCGATCGTGAGCGCGCTCGCCGCCGTGGCGGCGATGACCGTCATCATCGGCCCCGTCGGTGTGGTCGACTCCGCGCGCGCCACGCTCGACGCCGCGGCACGGCTCGAACCCGTCGACGCGCAGATCGCGTTCGCCGTGCCCGCCACGGCCGCGCAGCTCGCACTCGTCGAGCAGATCCCCGGGGTCGTGGCCGCCGAACCGGTGCCGTCGGCGAACGTGTACGTGCGGCACGGCGATCGTCGCTACGCGACGCAGCTCCAGGCGTTCGCGCCCGACACCACCATGCAGACGTTCGAGACGCCTGCTGGCAGGCGCCAGGAGCTCCCGGCCGACGGCGTGTTGATCCCCGAGTCGCTCGGCCAGCTCCTCGACGCGCAGCCGGGCGACGAGCTCGAGCTCGAGTTGCCGGGCGCCGGCGTGCAGACGATGCACCTCCCCGTTGCCGGTTTCACGTCGAACACGCTCGGCAACCTGGTGTTCCTGCGCATCTCGACGTTGCAGGACGCGCTCGGGCCCGACGCCAACGCGTTCGCCGGGGGCCTGTTCACCACGGGGACGCTGCGCTACGCACCCGGCGCCGACGCCGACTCGATCGCGGCGGAGGTGCAGAAGATCCCGTCGGTCGTCGTCTACGTGCCGGTGGGGGCCGACCTCGGCAGCGTCGCCGCGGTCCGGCCGATCTTCGACGCGCTGATCAAGGCGTTGCTGGCGATCGGGGTCGTGGTCGCCGCAGTCGGCGTCGGCGGCGCGGTGCTGCTCCACGCGCACACGCGTGTGCGCCACGGGGTGCTGCGCCTCGTCGTCGAGGTGCTCCTCGCGCTGCTCGCCGGCATCCTCGTCGGCGCGGCGGTCGGGACCCGGCTGGCCAACGCGCTGGTGTCCGCACTCGACACCGATCTCGTGCACCTCGTCGAGCACATCGACACGGTCACCTATCTGGTCGCTGCCGGCCTCGTGCTGGTGGTAGGTGCGGTCGCCGCCGTGGTGGGCGGCGTGCGGGCGGACGGCGAGGCCGGCCCCACTTCGCCGTAGGCCGCCCCCACTCCGCCGTAGGCCGCCCCCACTCCGCCGTAGGCCGCCCCCACTCCGCCGTAGGCTGCCCCGCGTGCGGGAACCAGCCTCGACGGCGGAGCGGCAGGCCATGTGGGAGGCCCGGCTCGAGCTCTGGGCCGTCGTGTGCGCCGCAGTCGTCGGCGGCATCGCTCTGCTCAGCCTCGTCGGCTGGTGGGTCGGCGAAGTCTCGCTGCGCCGGCCGTTCACCGCCGAGCGCGCCACGTCACCGAACAGCGCGCTGGCGCTCGTGCTGGCGTCGCTCGCCATCGCGTTCGTCGGTCCGGCGACCGCGCCAGAACCGCACGGTCACGGCGGTGGCCGCGGTCGGGGTCCTCCTGATCGGTGTGGTGACCTTCCTCGAGCACTCGTTCGAGCGGTCGCTCGGGGTCGACAGCCTGCTGGTCGCGGGCCGCGCGCTCCGGATGGCCGAGGCGTCGGCATTCGGATTGACGATGCTCGGCGCCGGGCTGATGCTCCTGGCGATCCGGCGGGGGCCGCCGGTCCTGCGCCAGGTCGTGTTCGGACTTGCGTTCGCCGTCGGCTTCGTCGGTGCGCTCGGCCACCTGTACGGAGGTCTGCACGACAGCCCGCTCGGTGCCTACCTCAACACCGCGCCGGTTGACGCCGCCGGCCTGCTCCTGCTCGGCGCCGCGACCTTCTTCGCCCAGCCCGAGACGGTGCCGGGCTCCCTGATCGCCGACCCCGGTTCGAGCGGGATCCTGGTACGCCGGCTGCTCCCCACCATCCTCGTCGGCTTCCCCGTCGTCGGTGCGATCTGCCTGCTCGGCCACGAAGCCGGCTGGTACGACTTCCGCTTCGCCTTCGTCCTTGCGATCGCGTCGAGCACCGTGGGTGTGGTCGCCGTGCTCGTGGGCACCGCCGACGCGATCCGCCAGGCCGCCCGCGATCGTGAGGCCGCCGAGCAGTCGGGACGCGACCTCTACGCCCGGTACCGCCAGATCCTCGACAACGCCCCGTTCTCCACCGTGGTGAAGGACCTCGACGGCCGGCTCATGGCCATGAACCGCGTGGCGCTCGCGAACATGGGCTTCACCGCAGAGAGCGAAGTCCTCGGCCGGACCCCGCGGGACCTGTTCGACAACGAGTGGGCGTACTCCGGCGACGCCACCGACCAGCTCGTCCGCGCCGGCGACTCCATCGAGTACGAGGTCACGCTCGCGGTCGACGGCGTGCCCCGCACCTTCACCAACCTCAAATTCCCGATCCGTGACAGCGAAGGCCGGGTCATCGCCACCGTCTCCATCGGCAGCGACATCACCGAGCGTCGCGCCGCGGAACAGCAGAACGCGCGCCTCGTGCAGGAGCGCCAGCACGCCGAGCGGCTCGAGGCGCTCGGCCAGCTCGCGGGCGGCGTGGCCCACGACTTCAACAACCTGCTGACTGTGATCACCAACTACGCGGAGTTCGCCCGCTCCGAGGTGGCGGCGGCTTCCCCGTCCGCAGCGGCCGACTTGGCGCAGATCCTCCGCGCGTCGGAGCGGGCCGCCGCGCTCACCCGCAAGCTCCTGGCGTTCGGCCGGCGCGAGCCGGCCCGACTCGAACCGCTCGACCTCAACCACATCGTCCTCGACGTGAAGGCACTGCTGCAGCGCACCCTCGGCGAGCAGGTGCACCTGCGCACCGAGTTGTCCGCCGACCCGTGGCGCGCGGTCGCCGACCGCAACCAGATCGAGAACGTGTTGGTCAACCTGGCGATCAACGCGCGCGACGCCATGCCGAGTGGCGGCGAGCTGCTCATCGCCACCCGCGACATCGTGGTCGACGACGGCGACACCGGCCACACCGTCGTGCCCGGCAACTACGCGGGGCTCGTCGTCTCCGACACCGGCATCGGGATGACCTCCGAGGTCATGGCCCACGCGTTCGAACCGTTCTTCACCACCAAGAGCTCCGGTGCCGGGACGGGCCTCGGCCTCGCGAGTGCCTACGGCACCGTCACCCAGGCCGGCGGCGAGATCACCGTCGACTCCGTCCCGGGCGAGGGCACCACGTTCACCATCCTCCTCCCGGCCACGACGGAGCGCAGCGGTCTGCGGCCCGTGCCAATCGAGGGGTCGCAGGTCGAAGGACGGGCACGCGTCCTGGTGGTCGACGACGAGTCGGCCATCTGCGAGCTCACCCGTCGGCTGCTGTCACGACACGGCTACGAAGTGCACATCGCCGACTCCGGCGCCGAGGCGCTCGCGGTGCTGATGGCGCAGGGCCCGTTCGACCTGCTCCTCACCGACGTGGTGATGCCGGGCATGTCGGGTCCCGAGCTCGTCGCGGCCGCGACCGTCACGCACCCCGGCCTGCGCGTGCAGCTGATGTCGGGCTACGCGGCGCCGCTGCACGAACCGGGCACGCCCGGCATCGACCTCCTGCAGAAGCCGTTCACCGAGCACACCCTGCTCGACCGCGTCGAAGAGGTCCTCGACGCGGGGTGAGCCTTCGGAGGGTCAGGCGAGCTGGGCTCCGACGCTGGGGTCGACGTACTCGTCGATGCGGGTGATCTGCCCGCCGTCGACCGACGCGATCACCACGTTGTGCATCTCGAACGGCTTGCCGCTGGCGATGACGGTGCCGTGCAGCGCGAACTGGTAGAGAAAGCCGCCGGAGAACTCCTCCACCCGGAGGTGCTCCATCGACATGTCGCGCACGATCTGCGTGAGCATGCCGACCGACGCCATGTTCTCCACCGCGTCGACCACCTTGCGGTCGTAGTTGTGCCACACCACCGCACCGGGCGCGAAGGTCGCGACCATCGCGTCCGGGTCGCCGGTGATGCCGCGGTCGAATCCGTCGATCAGCTCTGCGGTCGTCGCCATGTGTGCTCTCCTGCTCAGATTCCGAGTGACTTCGCGGTGTCCTCCATGTGGCGGAGGAACTGACCACGCTTGTCGGCGTCGGGGCCGCCGGCCATGTCGCCGAAGTCGCGCAGCAGCACCAGGCGGTGCACGCCGAGCGCCTCGAACTGCGCGACTGTCTCGGCGTCGACCGGGCCCGGAGGCGTGACCGTGATCTCCAGCGGCCCCAGGTGCGCGGGGCGCTCGACCTCGGCGGCGAGACGCGCCAACTCGGCCAGCATCCGCTCGGTGTTCGCGAGGTCCTGGAAGAAGCCGTACCAACCGTCGCACTTCAGGACCGCACGCCGCAGCGCCGGCGTGGACATACCACTCGCGTGGATCGGCAGGCGGCGCGGTGGCTGCGGCCGACTCTGGATGCCGCCGAAGTTCGCGAACTCGCCACGGAACTCGGGCTGGTCGTCGTCCCACACCGAGCGCATCGAGTCGATGTAGTCGTCGGCGATCCGTCCGCGCTTGGTGAACTCCGCGCCGATGGCCTCGTACTCCCCCGGCACGTAGCCGACGCCGAAGCCGGCGAGCACGCGCCCCTTCGACAACACGTCGAGCGACGCGAGCTGCTTCGCGAGGATCAGCGGGTTGCGCAAGGGCAGCAGGATGATGCCGGTGCCGAGGCCGATGCGCTCGGTGTGGGCCGCCGCGTAGGCGAGCACGGTCACCGGGTCGAGCAGGTCGCTCAACGGCGGGAGCGGCGACGGCGACGCGTGCGGATCGATCAGCACCGGGTGCTCACCCACCCACACCGACTCGTAGCCGAGATCCTCCGCGGCGACGCACAGCTCGGTGACGCCCTCCGGGTCGGAGTACGCGCCGGAGCCGATGCCGAACCAGCCGATGTCGATCACGAAATGCTCCTCGGGGAGAAGATCAGGATGCCGTCGCGGCGCGGCGGCTGCGCCGGGCCTGCGCGGCGCCGACGTGGGTCATGATGTCGCACACGAACGCGAAACCCACCAGGAACCAGCCGAAGCCGGTGACGCCGCGCACGGGCGCATAGGCCACCGCCCACGCGAGCGTGGTCCAGGGCAGGAAGATGAAGCCCAGCAGCGCGATCCAGAACGAGTTGAACGCCGCCGACATCCGGTCGTTGTCGAACAACCACACGAGGAAGATCGCGAAACGGGGTGAGAGGAACGCGGCGAGTGCGACGAAGCAACCACACATGGGCGGGAGACTAGGCCAAGTGGGTCAGCGCACGCGCCGGGTCACCACACGCGGGGTCAACGTCGGTCGGCGAGGAACGGGAAGTGCTCGCGGGTCGCCGCCACCACCGCGGTGTCGATCTCGGCGCGCAGCGTGACCTCGACCGGCTGCGTGGCCTCGCCCAGGATCTCGCCGAACGGCCCCACGATCATGCTGTCGCCGGAGTATTCGAGCGCGCCGCCGTGGCCGACGCGGTTCACCCCGACCACGTAGGCCTGGTTCTCGATCGCCCGGGCCCGCAACAACGTGCGCCAGTGCTCGCGCCGTGACGCCGGCCAGTTGGCCGGCACCAGGTAGCAGTCGACGTCGGGGGCGAGGGCCCAGAACTCGTCGGCGAAGCGCAGGTCGTAACAGACGAACAGCGCGGACGCGCACGCCCTCGACGTCGACGACCACGCGCTCGGCACCGGCGTCGTACACCTCGTGCTCACCGCCGTACGAGAACGGGTGGATCTTGCGGTAGCGGTGCACCGTGCCGTCGGGCGCGGCGAGCACGAAGCAGTTCGACGGGCGCGTCGGCGCCCGGGGCCACCGACGGCACCGAACCGCCCACCCACACATCGTGGCGTTGGGCCTGCTCCACCAGGAACGCGGTGCTCGGGCCGTCGTCGGGCTCCGCGATCCGCGAGGCGTCCATCGAGAAGCCGGTGGCGTACATCTCGCTCAGCACCACGAGGCGCGCGCCCTCCCCCGCCGCGCCCTCGATTCGTGGCGCGAGCCGCGCGAAGTTGGCGTCGGGGTCCTCCCACACGATGTCGTGCTGGAGCGCGGCGATCGTGAGCACGCTCACGCGCCGCCACCGTTGGCGAGGGTGGCGAGCCGGGCGACGGCCTCGTCGATCACCGAAGGCTGCTTGCAGCACGCGAAGCGCACGAGCGGCGACCCGGCCTCCTTGTCGTCGTAGAACACGACGCTCGGCACCGCCACCACACCGCACCGATCGGGCAGGGATCGGCAGAACGCGAGCCCGTCGGTCTCGCCGAACGGCGTGATGTCGACGGTGACGAAGTAGGTGCCGTGCGACGGGAGGACGGCGAACCCCGCGGCGGAGAGCCCGCGCCTGCAGGCGGTCGTGCTTCGCGTGCAGCTCGTCACCGATCCCGCGGATGGTGGCGTCGGGCAGGCCGAGCCCCACCGCCACCGCGGGCTGGAACGGTCCGCCGTTCACGTAGGTGAGGAACTGCTTGGCAGTCCGCACCGCGGCCACGAGCTCCGGGCGGGCGCACACCCAGCCGATCTTCCAGCCGGTGCACGAGAAGGTCTTGCCCGCCGACGAGATGGTGATCGTGCGGTCGGCCATGCCCGGGAAGGTGGCGAGCGGCAGGTGCTCGCCCTCGAACACGAGGTGCTCGTACACCTCGTCGGTGACGGCGACCAGGTCGTGCTCCACACAGAGCTGCGCGACGAGCGCGAGCTCGTCGCGGGTGAACACCTTGCCCGTCGGGTTGTGCGGCGAGTTGAGCAGCAGCAGCTTGGTACGCGGCGTGATCGCGGCGCGCAGTGTGTCGGGGTCGAACGACCAGTCGGGCGTGCGCAGTTGCACGACCCGGCGCTGCGCGCCCGCCATCGAGATCGAGGCTGCGTAGGAGTCGTAGTACGGCTCGAAGGTGACGACCTCGTCGCCGGGTTCGCAGAGCGCGAGGATCGTGGCCGCGATCGCCTCGGTGGCGCCCGCGGTGACCAGCACCTCGGTGTCGGGATCGAAGTCGAGGCCGTACCAGTGGCGTTGGTGCGCGGCGATCGCGGTGCGCAGCTCGGGGGTGCCGATGCCCGGCGGGTACTGGTTGTGCCCCGCGCGGATCGCCGCGATCGCGGCGTCGAACACCTCGATCGGGCCGTCGGTGTCGGGAAAGCCCTGGCCCAGGTTGATGGCCGCCTTCTCCACGGCGAGCGCCGACATCTCGGCGAAGATCGTGGTGCCGAAGCCGTGCAGGCGCGACGCGAGGTACGGGGAGTCGGTCATCGGCGCCGGCTCCCAGCAGGTGGGTGACCCGGTGAAGTCGGCCTCGACCAATCCGAAGACGCGGCGCGGCCGCAATCCGTACGTGCCGTTGACGTCGGGATCGAGGAAGTCCATGTCGTATTCCACCTCGTACTTCGCGTTCATCGCGTGGAGGAAGGTCGCGATCTCGGCACGGTCGCGCGTGCGCTCGACGATCCCCTCGATCACGACCGGCTCCTGCGCGACATCGGTGGTCGCGGTCGCCCGAGGGTCGAGCGCGAGGTTGCGCGCCTTCCGCGAGCCGAGCGCGCTCGAGAACCACAGCACGGCGCCGTCCCACACACCCCACACCGGCATCACGTGCGGCGCGCCACCGGCGCCGATCGTGGCGAGCCAGTAGTCGTGCGCCGCGTGGAGGTGCGCGTCGGCCCACGACCAGGGCAGCAACCCACTGCCTTCGCCGGCGTCGACCACGCCGTAGCCGGGCATGTGCGGACGGCGGGCGGTGAATCCCGGACTGCTCATGTCAGCCGGTCACGAAGCTCAGGCGCACGTTGCGACGAGGGTTGTCGCGGTTGAGGTCCACCAACACGATGCTCTGCCACACGCCGAGGAGCAGCTTGCCGTCCTGCACCGGCACCACCATGCTCGGGCTCACGATCGCGGGCACCACGTGGTCGGCACCGTGCCCACGCGACCCGTGCGCGTGGCGGTAGCGGTCGTCGCGCGGGAGCAGGCGCTCGAGCGCGTCGAGGAGGTCGTCGTCGGAGAACGCCCCGGTCTCGATGAGGGCCACGCCTGCGGTGGCGTGCGGCGCGAACACGCTCACGAGCCCGTCGCCCCGGCCGACGCAGAACGAGGCGATGTCGCGCGTCAGGTCGAGAACCCGCGTCTGGGAAGTGTCGACCTCGAGGAGGATGGTCTCCATCCCCGCGAGGATACGGGCCCGGACCTCCGGCCCTGTTCCCGATCCGGCCCCGGGCGTACCGTCGGGGCGTGAGCCCTCGTCGTCGTGTCGCAGTCGTCGCTGCCGTCGGTTGCCTCGGAGCCGCCGTCGCGTACCGGACCCGCGTGCGCCCGTGGGTGGCCCATTGGGGCGCCACCCCCGACGAGGTCGACGCGGTGCTGCCCGGCGACGAGTTGGTCGACGGGTCCGGGCCGCGCACCACGCGTGCAGTCACGATCGACGCGCCGCCGGCCGCGGTGTGGCCGTGGCTGGCGCAGATCGGCGAGGACCGCGCCGGGTTCTACAGCTACGCCTGGCTCGAACGGCTCGCCGGCTGCTCCATGCACAACGCCGACTGGATCCACCCGGAGTGGGCCCACCGTGAGGCCGGGGAGACGGTGTGGCTCGCGCAGCGCTACCGCGAGCTGGGGCGCCAGGTCGTCGCCCGGCTCGACCCGGATCTGGTGCTCGCGATGGTGTCGCCCGCCGACTGGGACGCGATCGGGCGGGGTGCGCGCGCGTCGGGCGCGTGGACCTTCGTCCTCGAGCCCACCACCGACGGCCGCACCCGGCTGCTCGCACGCGGCTCGGGCGGCGCGGTGGGCACGTTCGTCTTCGACATCGCCCACTTCGTGATGGAACAGAAGATGATGCGCGGCATCAAGGCGCGAGCGGAGCGAGCTGATGTGGCGGCGCGAGCGGAGCAGCAGTCGCGCTAGCCGATGTCGACGATCCAGCCGAGGCCGATGTCGCGCAGGAAGTTCGACATGCGCGCGGTGACCACGGAGAGCTGATCGGTCAGCAGGATGATCCCGAGGATCGCGAGGATGCCGGCCGACACCAACGTGATCGCGCGCGAGTGGCGCTTGAACCAGTCCATCGCCCGGGTGAGCTTGCCCATCGCGAGGCCGACCGCCATGAACGACGCGCCGAGGCCGAGTGAGTAGGCGACGAGCAGCAGCGTGGCGCGCCAGAGGTTCTGCCCACCGGCGGCGAAACCGAGCACGGCGCCGAGCACCGGGCCGATGCACGGTGTCCACCCGAGGCCGAACGCGGCGCCCGCCACCGGGGCCGCGACCGGACCGAACCGTTCGAGCCGCGGGTGCCAGCGGAACTCCTGGTACAGGCGCGGCGTCGTGAGGATCTGCGTCCCCGCGAGGTAGAGCGCCATGAGCAGCACGAGCCCGCCGGAGATCCGGGTGAGCGTCTCCTGGTTGCGGAACAGCGCGCTGCCGACCGCGGTGGTGATGAGGCCGAGCAGCACGAACACCACGGTGAAGCCCGCGACGAACAGCGCGGTGTAGAACGCGATGCGCTTGAGATAGTGCGTCTGCAGGTTGGCTTCGCGGATCTCACCGACCGACAGTCCGGTGATGAGGCTCAGGTAGCCGGGCACGATCGGCAGCACGCACGGCGAGAGGAACGAGATCACCCCCGCGCCGAAGGCGGTCAAGAGGTAGACGTTGCTGGTGACGTCGGCCGCCAGCAGGTGCGTGGCCACGCCGCGATGGTACGACCGGGCCCGGCGACAGCGTCAGCCGGGGAGGGGGGCCGAAAGTCCCTTCTCGTGACCGGCGATCTCGCGGATTCGACGCGAGCCGCCTCAGCGCCCGTTGGGCTCTCAGAGCCTGGCGAGGCGTTGCAGTGCCACCGGGTCATTGACGCAGATGACGTCGTCGAGGTACCCGAGGTTGAGCGCCACCGCAAGCATTGCTGCGGCGGACCCGGCTGTCGGGACATGTGACGTCAGCACTACGTACGGCGGGTGGTCCTCGAGCGACCGGAGCAGTGCGCCATTGGCGATGGCCTTCTTCACCGTGTCGGTTCGCAGCAGTCCGGGACGCGCGCCCTGAAAACTGCCCTTGAATTCGAACCAGACGGTCAAGCCGGCGCGGTTCTCGGCGACCTCGTCGATCTCGACCCCGAGGTCGGCAAGTACGGAACGCCCTCGGAGTCGGAAGCCATTCGCTTCGAGGAGGAACGAGCACTGCTGCGCGAACTGGCGCCCTTGCCAGCCGGCGGCGGACTGGAACGTGGACACGTGATCAATCCCGGAACAACGCGCCGAGGCGCATCTCGAGGAGGACTCTCTCTGACGAGAGATCATCACTCGACCAAATGGGCTCGTCGGGGTACGCGTCGATGGCGGTACCAGTGAACTCGATCCACGACACGACGGCGTCGGCCCAGCGTTCTTCGAGGAGTGCAGTCCGCAGGTCTTCGACGCCTTCAGCGTTGCTCAACGATTCCGGTGTCGTGCGTGCGACCACTTCGAGCGCGAGTAATCGAGTGAGCGCTTCATCATCACGCGCGATATAGACGTCCGGCGGATCATTGTGAACCACGGCGTACGCGACCTTCGGGGTGCCGTCGATCACGCTCAGCCCTTTTCCGCGTCATGGGACCCGGTGAGGAGCTCTCCGATCGGTGCCCTCACATCGCCGAGCGCGTACTCGCGCAGGCGCGCCTGTGCCTCTGTGCTGAGCATTTCCAGCACGTCGACGAACAGCTCGCCTCGCGCCTTCTTCAATGCCAGGTGTCCGGCACTTCCACGCGGCGGCAGGTTCGTAGTGAGCAAGACCAGCGGCGGGAGCCGTTCCTGATCCAGCCGTAGGACCGATGCCTTCCCGAGCGCCTTCCAGACCGTGTCGGTGCGCAACAGGCCCGCACGCGAGCTCGTGAACGCACCGGACACATCGAAGTACCAGAGCGATCCCTGTCGATCCCGAGCGGTGAAGTTGACCTCCACACCAGAGGCGAGCCTGACGTTGTCCTCGAATCCTTCGAAGCCGCAGTCGGTGAGCACCGCTCGCGCGATCTCCTGCGCCTTCCGGCCTTCCCGAACCGCCCGGCTCTGGTAGTCGCCGTCATCCTGCTCAGGCTGGGGCACTGGCGGAAGGGACACCTGAACCTCGGAACGGCGCCCGTCGATGCGGCGCTGCTCGACGGCGATGCGCTCTCGTGCGAGCGCGAGGTACGACGGGTCGGTGTCGTAACCGACGAAGTGCCGGCGCGTCCGCACCGATGCGACCGCCGTGGTGCCGGAACCCATGAACGGATCGAGCACCAGGTCGCCACGATAGGTATAGAGCTCGATCAGTCGCTGGGGAAGCTCGACGGGGAACGGCGCAGGATGCCCGACACGCGTTGCGCTCTCCGCCGGGATGTCCCAGAGGTCCGTGGTGGCCTCCATGAACTCGTCCTTGTAGATCGTGCCGTAGGCAGGCATGTCCCTGAAGTCGCGCTCTCTTCGGGTGAGCGCGCGATCGAATCGGCCCTTGCTCGCGATGACGACACGCTCCGTCACGTCGCGCAACACCGGATTGGCCGCGCTCTGGAACGAGCCCCACGCGCACGATCCCGCCGCGCCGTGCGCCTTCCGCCAGATGATCTCGCCACGGAGCAAGAGTCGGAGCCGGTCCTGGAGGATCTCGATGACATCGGCCGAGAGCGACCGATACGGCCGGCGCCCGAGATTCGCGACGTTCACCGCGATTCGGCCGCCGGGCTCGAGAACTCGGACACAGTCGGCAAAGACGTCGGTGAGCATCGAGCGGTAGTCGTTGTAACTGGCTGGGATGTGGCCCTTCCCCAGCGCCTCCTCGTATTCCTTCCCGGCGAAGTAGGGCGGCGATGTCACGACCAGCGCCACAGAGTTCGGCGCCACCTGGTGCATGTCCGCGCTGTTTCCCTCGTACAGCACGTCGACCGCAGCCGGAGGGTTGATGTCCTTGGCCTTGGAGACCTCAGGCGTGGTGAAGCGCGCGTAGAACCCGCTGGCGTCGTGACTCTCCCGGCGACTGACCCCGAAGTTCGAGGTGCTCGTCGGCTTTCGACGCTCAGACATCTCCGCCATCCCCGCTCCCGATCACTCGATCATCCTCGCACGGGGGTGTGACGCTAACCGGATTCACCAGTCGGATCAGGTGCCCGCTCGCCGACGGCGCAGCAGCAGGCCGCCACCGACCAGCGCGGCGACCATGACGACCGCCACGACCACACCCACCGGCGAGCCGCCGCCCTCGGAGGCCGACGCCGTCGCCGGCCGCAGCACCCGGGTGACCCGTTGCTGTCGGCTGCTCGTGCCCGCCCCCGGCGCCGTGGCGCCGGTGCCGGTGCTGGCGCCCTCGGGCGCGGTCGTCGTGGGCGTGGCCGACCCGGAGCCGGCATCGCCCGTGGCAGGGGTCGCGGAGCCGGCGCCAGCCGGGGTGTTCGCCGGGGAGGCGGTCGGGTTCGTGCCACCACCCGCTGGTGTCACCGCAGGCGCGGCGGTCTCCGGTGCGGGCGGCGGTGCACACCCCGCGACCGCGCAGAAGGACTGGAACGGCGGCGCGCCGCCGCCGTACCGCCAGCCCTCGACGTCGCCGTCGTGCACCGCGGTGTTGCTGGCGCCGAGACTCGACTGCGTCCACCCGCCGGCGCCACCGGGGGCGCGGAAGTAGACCCACCCGCCGGGGCACTGGCCGGGCACCGGCGCGTCACCGGCGCCGAAGAGCTGGCACACCGCCTGACCCATCGGTCCGTACGTGATGGTCGAGGGCGACGCACCGGCGAGCTGCAACGCCTCGAGCCCGCTCACCGTGCCCGAGAACTCGATGACGCTGGTGTGCACACCACCGCCGAGGGTGCCGAGGTCGACGACGACCACCGCCCGCGACGTGGTCTGCGCCGACGCGGCGCCGGGCGCAACCGCGCCCGTCGCGGCGAGGAGCGCCACCAGCGCAACGGCGACCGCCCACCGTTTTGGCGTCATCAGATGTCGCCCTGGCGACGCGTGGCGACGCCAAAACGAGGAAGGGCGCGTGCGCACGATCGTCACCCGGTGAACGCCGGGGTCAACGCGATCGCCGTTGCGACCGGCGCGGCAACGGGGGGTGCCGTCACCTCGACGGGCGACACGACGGTGCACACCTGCTCCGGTGCGCGCACGATCGGGAGCCACGAACGCTCGAGCCCCTGCACCGCTTGCGCGGTCGCGAACGACGCGCTGAACACGTTGGGGCCGGCGATCGAACCGTCGGGGTTGGCGAGCGACGTAAGTGCCGCGTCGCCACCGGTGAACGGCGCACCCGCACCGGCCGGATACACGGTGTCGCGCCAGCAGCGGTCGTTCACGTCGTAGCCCGCGGCCGCGACCGCGAGCAGCGCACGCGACGTGCTCTCCGCACTCGGGTCACCGAAGAACGACCACGTGCCGTCGGCGTTCTGCTGCGACGCGAGGAAGGCGAGGCCACGCTGCACCACCGGGTCGGTGGGTGCGGTGCCACCCGCAAGCAGCAGTTGGAGCGCGAGGCCGGTGGTATCGATGTCGGCGTCGGTGGTGGTACCGGTGTCGGCGTCGTACGACCAGCCGCCGTTCGCCACCTTCTGCTTGCTCGCGACGTACGCGACCGTCGACGCGGGCACGCTGCCTGCGGTGACCTGCTTCGACAGACCCGCGTAGAGCGTGTTGTTGAAGAACAGATCGCTGTCGAACGAGCCGTTGGGCGCGGGGTCGCCGACGATCGCCGCGAGCGCGGCGGTGTCACGCCCGAGCGGGCCGGCGACGAGCACGATGAACTTGCCCGCGGCGCCCGGCGTGGTGGCCGCGGCCTCCATCAGGTCGACGAAGGCGAGCGGGTCCTGGCCGTCGGAGTTCTGCGCGGCCTGCACCGCGGCGAGCGCGTCGCCGGTGCTCCACGAGGTGCCGGTCTGACCGGCTTCGGCGACTGCGAGCACGGCCTCGGGGGTGACGAAGGCGAACGCGGGGTCGCTGTCCCAGGCGCCGCTGCCGGTGGCCGGAGCGGTACCGGGCAACTGTTGGGTCCTGAGGTAGGCGACCGCGTCGGCGGTGGTGGTGCCCGCGCCGTTCGCCGCCGACGAGAACATCGGTGACAACGCAGACGCGGAGAGCAGGGGGACGGCGATCGCGGCAACGCACACAGCGCCCGCGAACGCCCGACGGGCGTACGACATGGTGTTCCTCCACGGCCCCTGACCACGAGGGCCTCTCTGCCGCCCCCCGGGAGGGACGACTCCACAATGGGAGCACCGGTGGTCCGGTGGACGGCGGCAGGTAGCCTGGCTCACGGAGTGCGACGGGGTACGCCGCAGAGCCGCTCACAGTTGCGGGTCAGCGTCGGTTTCTCACCGACTTCCCCTGTCGCTGTCGAGGAAGACCCTACGGACGTGACGAGCACCACGCAAACCGCGGCGCCCACGTCGCCCGCCCCGACCCCCCACCCGGGGAGCCGCCGACCCGAACGCGGCGCGGCGGCGACCTGGCACGCGGGCACGTGGCTCGTGTGGGCGATCGCCGCCGCCGCATGTGTCGAGCTGGCGCCGAGCCCCGTGTACGTGGCGCTGGTCATCGGCGTGGCCGCCCTCGCGGTGTCGATCCACTCGCGGCCCGGCCCCTACGCGCGGGCCTTCCCGATCCTCGTGGGGATCGGCGTGTTCTTCGCACTGGTCCGCACCCTGCTCACGGTCGCGACCACCCACGCGAACACCGACATCCTGTTCACCACTCCCCATTTCGGTCTCCCCCGCTTGTTGGGCGGGTTCACCGTGGGCGGTGCGGTGTCGCTGCCGATCGTGCTGCACTCGCTCGCCGAGGGCTTCGCCATCGTGGGGGTGATGGCCGTGTTCGGCGCGTTCAACGCGGTGGTGTCGCACTCGGAGCTCGTGCAGTCCACGCCGCGCGCGTTCTACGAGGTCGGTCTCGTCGTCGTCGTCGCCCTCGCGTTCGTCCCGTCGACGCTCGGCGCGATCCAGGACGTGCGCGACGCCGACCGCGCGCGCACCGGCGGTCGCGTGGTGCGACGCGGGCGACTGCTGCGCCAGATCGTGCCCGTGCTCGAGCTGGGCCTCGAACGCGCGGTCACGTTGTCGGAGTCGATGGACGCGCGCGGGTTCGCGCGCGCGGGTGCCGGCCCGCGCGACCGCGTCGCGGGATGGTGCGGCCTCGTGTCGCTGCTCGCCTTGGGCGGCGCGTTCGTCGCGCTGGTCGGGCACGCCGATCTCGCGGCCACCGTGCTCGGGCTCGGTGGCGCGATCGGACTCGGTGTCGCGGTGACGCTCGCGTCGTCGGGAACCCAGCGCACGCGCGACCGCCCGCGCCGCATGACCGCCGCCGACTGGCTGTGCGCGGGCGCCACCCTCCTCGCCCCCGTCGCGCTCGCGGTGATCTCGGTGATCGGCGACAGCAGCCTCGTGTGGTTGGCGTCGCCGGTCGCGTGGCCGGCGCTGCACCTCGCGCCCGCGTTGGCGTTGCTGCCACTGCTCCTCCCGATCGGTGCTCGAGCATGGCGGCCAGCCGGCGCGAGCGGAAGGCCAGGCAAGTGAGCGCGCTCTCGTTCCGTGGCGTCGCGTTCGAGTACCCCGACGCGGGGCGACGGGCGCTCGACGAGGTATCGCTCGAAGTGGAACCGGGCGAGGTCATGCTCGTGGTCGGTGCGTCGGGATCGGGCAAGAGCACGCTCCTGCGCACCGCGAACGGGCTGGTGCCGCACACCAGCGGCGGGCGCTTCGGCGGCGACGTCGTCGCGTTCGGTCGCTCCACGCGGTCGCACCACCCGCGCGAGCTCGCCGATGTCGTCGGCTTCGTGGCGCAGGATCCCGAGGCGCAGACCGTCGTCGACCACGTGGAGCGCGACCTCGCGTTCGTACTCGAGAACCTCGGGTACTCGCAGGAGGCGATGCGCCGTCGCGTGGAGGAGACGCTCGACGCGCTGGGCATCGCCCACCTGCGCGACCGCGATCCCACCACCCTCTCCGGCGGCGAGCGGCAACGGTGCACCATCGCCGGCGCCCTGGCCGCCGCGCCGTCCGCCCTGGTGCTCGACGAGCCCACCTCGCAGCTCGACCCGCAGGGCGCCGACGACGTGCTCGCCGCGCTCACCCGGCTCAACGCCGACCTCGGCACCACCGTCCTGCTCGCGGAGCACCGGCTGGAGCGCGCCGCGCCCCTGGCCGACCGCGCCGTGCTGGTCGAGGGGGGCCGGGTCGGGACGGCGGCGTCGCCGGCGGAGCTGCTCGCCACCTACGCGGGCGCACCCACGGTCACCCGGCTCGGGCGGCTGCTCGGTTGGGACCCTCCCCCGCTGACCGTGCGCGACGCCCGCACCGACGCGCTCCGCGCCCCGCTCGATCTCGCGGCGCCCGACGATCACGGACCAGGTGCCTCCGCGGCCACGCCCGGCGACGCAGTGCTGCACGCGCTGCGGCATCGGCGTCACCGTCGGCGGGCATCGCGCGCTGCACGGCGTCGACCTCGACCTGCGCGCCGGCGACGTCATCGCCCTCTTCGGCCGCAACGGCTCGGGCAAGAGCACACTGCTGCGCACGCTCGCCGGCCTGCAGTCGCCCACCACGGGCACGGTCACACGCGAGCGCGACGTGCGCGCCGCGTACGTACCCCAGAACCCCAACACCATGCTCTTCGCGCCGACGGTGCGCCGCGAGCTCGAGGAGACCCTCAAGCTGCTCGGACGACTCGGCGAAGGTCGCGACGACGGCGCGGTCGAGCACTGGCTGCACGCGCTGCATCTCGAAGCGCTCGCCGAACGTCATCCCCGCAGCCTCAGCGGTGGCGAGCGTCAACGCGTGGCCATCGCCGCGGTCGCGGTCGGCGGCGCACCGGTGTTGCTGCTCGACGAGCCCACGCGTGGCATGGACGCCCCCTCACGCGAGGCGCTCGAGCATGCGGTGCGCGCGGACGCGGAGGGCGGCGGCAGCGTCGTGCTCGCCACCCACGACGTCGAGCTCGCCGCGCGCTGCGCCACCCACGCGGTCGTGCTCGGCGACGGTGAGGTCGTCGCCGACGGTGACGCGCGCACCGTGTTGGCCGGTTCGCTGTTCGCACCTCAGGTACTGCGCGTGCTGCCGCCGTTCCTCACCGTCGAGGAAGTCGCCGTGGAACTGGCGCGCCGATGACCACGCTCGCGGCGCAGGCCGCCCCCACCACCGGCGCCGCTCGCGTGCGCCCCGCGATCGTCTACACCCTCATGGTGATCGTGGGCGCGGCCGCGTTCCTGTACCCGTTCTGGTTGCCCGCCACCGCGCTCACCGACCAGGCCCACAACGGCGACGCGCCGCTCGTGGCCGCGCTGGTGGGCGCGCTGGTGATCGTCGCGGTGATGCTCGAGCTGCGGCGCGGCACGATGAACGGCGCCACCGTCGCGTTGCTCGGCATGCTCGCCGCGTGTGCCGGGCTGCTGCGGCTGATCGACCTCCCCGGCGGCGGCAGCGGCATCTTCTTCCTCGTGGTGCTCGCCGGCGCGGCGTTCGGCCCCCGCTTCGGCCTGCTGCTCGGCATGTGCGCGATGGCGGTGTCGGCGATCGTCACCGGCGGGATCGGCCCGTGGCTGCCGTTCCAGATGCTGGCCCTCGGCTGGATGGGCGGGGGCGCCGGGCTGCTCGGCCGGGTCACGACCCGGCTCGACCCTCGCCTCGAGATCCTCGTCCTCGCCGCATACGGGTGGGTGTGGGGCTTCCTCTACGGCGCGATCCTCAACCTGTGGTTCTGGCCGTTCGAGCGGGGCGGCGCCCTCGACTGGCACCCCGGGTTGAGCCTCGGCGCCACGTTGCACCGCTACTGGCAGTTCTACGTGGCGACGTCACTGCCGTGGGATGCCGCCGCCGCGATCACGAACGCCGTCATCATCCTCGTGACCGGCCTGGTGCTGATGCGCAGCCTCCGCCGCTTCGCCCACCGCCTCGACCCCGCCGTCGAACTCGTCTGACCGTCCGGCCCTCCCGTTTTGGCGTCACCACGCGTCGCCAGGGCGACATCTGCTGACGCCAAAACGATCAGGGGTCGGGGAAGAGTTCGGCGAGGAGTTCCTGGAGGGCGGCGCGGCCGGGGCCGGTGGTGACGTCGCCGACGAACACCACGGTGCGGTGCCCGGCGTCCTCGAGCGCGCGGGCCGTGACGCCGAGCGCCGCGGCCTCCGACTCACGCCCGGTGAGCACTACGACCTTGTCGCGCGCCCCGTCATCTGCGGCTGCGCTCACGTCTTCACCACCAGCGCGGCGGAGATGCCGGCGAACACCACACCGAGCACGACCGTCTCGACGGTGGCCGTCGGCTCGTGCACCGAGCTCGCACCGGTGGCGAGCACCGCGAGCACGAGGAACCAGCCGTTGCGCACGATCGACAGCGTGGACACCCGCCGCTTCGACGACGCCGCGCCGAAGCAGTTGCACGGCCGCTGGTCGTCGCGCACGACCTTGCGCACCATGATCACGGTGAACGCCACGAAGGCGGCCACCGCGACGTAGGTGGGCCACACCGAGTCGACGAACAGCAGCGCCGCGGCCAACACCAGTTCCGCGATCGGCAGCGCGATCGCGATGGCGAAGGCGATCCACGCGTAGCGGCCGAGATCGGCGCGGAAGCGAGCGGTGTTGCGCGGCAGGGCGACGAGCTTCCCCGCGCCCGATACGAGCAGCACCAGCGCCACGACGACCCGCGCCGCGATCGCGACGTCGGTGGCGGTCATCTGGCCGGTTCCTCGGCGCGGTCGGGCTAGAGGTCGCCCATGCGGGAGTACTTGCCCCGGAAGAAGAGCAGCGGCCGGGCGCCCTCGCGCAGGTCGAGGTCGAGCACGCGGCCGACGACGATCTTGTGGTCGCCACCGGGGTACTCCGCCTCGAAGCGGCAGTCGAGGTAGGCGATGGCCTCGTCGAGCACCGGCGCACCCGACACGCCCGTGTGCCACGGCGTGGCGGAGAAGCGGTCGGCGCCCTTCTTGGCGAACAGGTTCGAGAGGTCCTCGTGGGCCTCGCCGAGGATGTTGATGGCGAAGGTGCCGGCCGCCTCGATGCGCGGCCACGTGCTCGAGGAATTCGCCACGCAGAACAGCACGAGCGGCGGGTCGAGCGAGAGCGAGGTGAACGAGTTGGCCGCGAGGCCGACGGGCTCACCGTCGTCGACCGCGGTGATGATCGTCACGCCGGTGGCGAAGTGCCCGAGCACGTCGCGGAAGCGCTTGTCGTCGGGCACGATCACTTCGTCGGTCACGCTGGGGCTCCTGAGATGGGGCGCCGGAGGCAGGGGGCCTGCGACAAGGGGCCTAGAGAGTGTGCCGCATACAGTCGTGCGCGGCGAACACCTCGGGGCCGCCGATCCGAGCGACGAGGTCACGGGCGTCGCGCAGGATGGCGTCCATGCGGTCGTCGCCGTGCGTCGGGCAGTGGTGGAACAGCGCCAGCTCCTTGGCCCCGCCGAGGCGCCCGACGTGGATTGCGTATTCGACGGTGCAGTGCCCCCACGAGCGCTTCATGTCGTACTCGTCACCGGTGTGCTGCGCGTCGTGGATGAGCAGGTCGACGCCGTCGACCAGCTCGAGCACGTCGTCGGGGACGTAGTCGTCGGCGTCGTCGGGGACGGTGCCCGGGCCGTGGTCGGAGAGGTACGCGACCGACTTGCCCTCGATCTCGACCCGGAAGCCGAGCGTGGGGTCGGTGTGGCGCACCCAGCGCGACCGCACCTTGGCCCCGTCGAACGCGAAGTCCTCACGCCCGACGGAGTCGAAGGCGACGTCGCCGCGCAGCTGCTCCGGGGTGATCGGGAAGTACGGCGGGCTCATGACGCCGCGGAACACCTCGGCGAGCGTGCCGCCCTCCTGGTGCGGGCCGACGACCTGCACCGTGCCCCCGCCCGCCGCGAGCGGCTGGAAGAAGGGCAGGCCCTGGATGTGGTCCCAGTGCAGGTGGCTCAGCAGCACGGTGGACCGGTAGCCCTCGGCCTTGCCCTCGGCTTCGAGGTGCTCCCCGTAGTTGCGCAGGCCGGTGCCGAGATCGAACACGACCGGGTCGTGACCCTCGACCTTGAACTCCACGCAGGAGGTGTTCCCGCCGTAGCGGCTGAATTGGTGCCCGTCGCAGGGCGTTGACCCGCGGACGCCCCAGAAGATCACCTCGGCCGGCGATGACATAGACGGGGGAGATTACCCGGGTTCACCCGTCGGTAACCGAACCGGTGTGACCAACGACCAAACGCTTGTCAGCTGAGCACCCGCTGCCGGAACCCCTTGACCCCCAGCCAGGTGAACAGCACCGAGAAGGCGATGAGGGCGCCGTAGATCGCCCAGAGGCTCATGTGCGGCGTGGTGGTCAGGGCGGCGCGGAAGCCCTCGCACATGTAGACGAGCGGGTTGAACAGCACCAGCACCTGCAGCCAGCGGATGGGCTCCAGCGACGACCACGAGTAGTACACGCACCCCAGGAACGTGATCGGGATCACCACGATGCCGAACAGCAGCGGCACCGTCCGGGGGTCGAACCGGGTCCCGAAGGTGAGGCCGAGGGCGCCGCACATGTAGCAGGTGAGCGGGATCAGGGTGAGCAGCACCGGCCAGTTGACGTCCAGGTTCACTGGGGTGGCCGGCACGATCGCCGCGATCGGGAACACCAGCAGCGCGGAGAGCAGGCTGCACAACGCACCCCAGATCGCCTTCTCGATCGCGACCATCGAGGTAGGCATCGGTGCGAGCACGCGGTCCTCGATCTCACGCGTGTAGCCGAACTCCTGCACCATCGGCAGGGCGACCGACTGGATGCCCTGGAACATGATCGCGAGACCGACGACGCCGGCCACGAGCACGGTGGAGAAGTCAGCGGCGTTCGCGGTGCCGCCGACGCCCTGGCCGATCTTCGGGAATACATAGGTGAACACGAAGACGAGCAGCAGCGGTTGCAGCAGCGTGCGGGGGATGAACTCCTTCAGCGTCTTGCGCAGCACGACGAGGTCGCGCAGGAGCAACGACAGGAACGCGACGCGGGCCGCGGCCGCGGGCTTGCGCGACGGTACGAGCGAGCCGGCCGACGCCATCGTCGGCGGCGTGGACACGGGAACGGTGGTCATTCGCGCAGGTCCTTCCCGGTGAGGTTGATGAAGACGGTCTCGAGCGACGGCTCCGACACCGACACGTCGGACACGTCGAAACCGTGGGCGTCGGCGATGCCGAACACCGTGGGCAACAGGCCCTGCTGCGCCTTGGTGGCGAGGATGAGGTGCGATTCGAACTGCGTCACCGCTTCGAGCCCGGGCACCTCCTGCCGGAAGATCTCCCCGAGCGCGTCGAGGTCGCCGCTCGCGATCACGGTGACGATGGTGTCGGCGCCGGTCGCCTTCTTCAGCTCCTCGGGCGTACCCAGTGCGAGCAGGTGGCCGTGGTCGATGATCGCCAGGCGGTCGCAGAGCTCGTCGGCCTCCTCCATGTAGTGCGTGGTGAGGAGGATGGTCTGGCCCTCGGCGTGCAGCTCACCGAGGATCTCCCACAGCGCGAGGCGACTCTGCGGGTCGAGGCCGGCGGTGGGCTCGTCGAGGAACAGCGTGGCCGGTCGGTGCATGATCGCCCGGGCGACCATGAGCCGCTGGGCCATGCCGCCGGAGAGTGCAGCGACCGGCGCGTTCGTCCGTTCGCTGAGCCGGAACTGTGCGAGCAGGCGGGTGGCCTCGGCCTTCGCGGTCTTCGCCGACATCCCGAAGAAGCGGCCGTGGAAGTAGAGGTTCTCCCACACGCTGAGCGAGCGGTCGAGGGTGTTGCTCTGCGGCACCACGCCGATCACCTGCTTCGCCGCGGTCGAGTGCTCGACGACGTCGATGCCGCCCACGTAGGCCTTGCCGCTCGTGGGCACGACCCGGGTGGTGAGCATGCCGGCGGTCGTGGTCTTCCCGGCGCCGTTGGGGCCGAGCAGGCCGAAGATCTCGCCTTCGAGCACGTCGAGCGTGAGGCCGTCGACGGCGGTGACCTCGCCGTTGTAGACCTTGGTGAGCGCTTCGGTGCGCATGACGACCGTGTCAGATCGCGCGGGCACTCGGCACCTCCTTGCGGGGCGTAGTGGGCTTGCGGGGCGTAGTGGGCTCGGTGAAATAGGAACGGAGGCGCGGCAGGGCGCGTGAGAGCACCTCGACCTCGCGCGTGGTGAGCACCGAGCGCAGCTCGGTGTCGAGCTGCTGCACGACGTCGTGGAGCTTGGCGAGCCGGCGCCGGCCGGCCGCGGTGACGACGACGCGCGTGACGCGCCGGTCGTGCTCGTCGCGACGACGCTCGACGAGGCCCTCCTCCGCGAGCTTGTCGAGATGACGCACGAGGGTGGGCGGCTCGATGCGCATCAGCTCGGCGAGCTCGCGCTGACTCGCGCCGACGGCGTGGTCGCCGTGTGGGTGGCAGGTGGCGTTCGCCGCTTCGCGGAGCAACACCCACGTCCACACGCTCGCGCCGTGGGCGCGGAGGCGCGCGTCGAGCTCGTCGTGCGACGGCGCGGTGCGCGAGGAAGAGGTGGCGGCCGAGGGTGGTGGTCGTCATGTCGACAGAATCATTAGCACACTAATGATTCGCCGCCAAACGATTTCGCCGACCCGATTCCGCCGGCCGTCGGCGCTACTTCCGACGGGTGGGGTCCTTGCTGCGGACCTTCTCCACGTGCACCAACGCCTCGCGCAGCTCGGTGATCCACTCGCCCTCGTGGTCGGCGACGAGCTTCACGCACCACGCCAGCGCGTGGCTGCGGCTGCGGGCCACGCCGGCGTCGACCAACGTGTCGAGCACCTGGCGCTCGGTGAGGTGCAGCCGGGTCATCACCGGGATGCTCAGCGCGGTGAAGATCTCCTCAGTGTCGCCGCAGCGGGCACCCCATGCGACCTTGCGCCCGAACCGGGCCTCGGCCTCGTCGGCGACCCGCATCCGCAGCGCCCGCGTGTCCTCGCGGAAGCCCTGGATGCGGGCGGCCTCCGCGGTGGTCACCACGGCGGGGTCGAGGCCGGACTCGAGCCCATCGGTGGCCGGTGGCCGGGAGCGTCCCGATCACGAGGATCTCGTCGCGGTCGTGGCGCACCTCGGGCACAGTGCTGAACCAGCCGTCGGGGAGGCGCCCGGCGAACCAGGCGGCCAGCTGCGCGTCCACGTCTCGGGCTTCGTGTGCTTCTCGGTCTGTCTTCGTCATGGCGATTACAGTATTACATGGTATCGCCAAGCGCAACGGCGATCGAGGCGGCGACCGCGGCGGCGTGGGCGTCGTCCTCGTAGCGCTGCCGGGGCCAGAAGAACCCCCGCAGGCCGTCCTTGCGGTTGCGGGGCACCACGTGGAAGTGCAGATGCGGCACCGACTGACTCACGACGTTGTTGTTGGCCACGAACGAACCGGCCGCGCCCATGGCCGTCTCCACCGCCGCGGTCACCTGCTGCAGGCACGTGAAGTACCCGCCGAGATCCTCGGGCGGGAGATCGGTCAGCGTCTCCACGTGGGCACGCGGCACCACGAGCGTGTGACCGGGGAAGAGCGGCCGGTGGTCGAGGAACGCGACCACCGCCGGGGTGTCGAGCACGACGTGCGCCGGCTGCTCCCCCGCCACGATCGCGCAGAAGAGGCAGTCGACACCGGCCGTCGTGGCCGTCGTGGTCATCGGTGCGGACGCTCAGCCCTCGTTCGGGGCCGGATCGTACGGGGAGGTGTACGGGCGCTCGCGGGGCTTGACCGCTTCGCGCTTGGGCACCATCACCTTGCGGCGGAAGTAGCAGACCTCCTCGCCGCGCTGGTTGAACGCCCGGGTCTCCACGGTGACGATGCCGCGGTCGTCCCGGCTCGACGACTCCAACTTGTCGAGCACGAGCGTCTCGGCGTAGATCGTGTCGCCGTGGAACGTCGGCTTCTTGTGCTGCAGCGACTCGATCTCGAGGTTGGCGATCGCCGCGCCACTCACGTCGGCCACGCTCATGCCCAGCACCAGCGAGTACACGAGGTTGCCGACCACCACGTTCTTCCCGAACTGGGTCTGGGTCTCGCCGTACCACGCGTCGGTGTGGAGCGGGTGGTGGTTCATCGTGATCATGCAGAAGAGGTGGTCGTCGGCCTCGGTGATCGTCTTGCCGGGCCAGTGCTTGTACACGTCGCCGGGGACGAAGTCCTCGTAGAAGCGGCCGAACTGCCTGTCGTGGATCGTCATGACGGAAACGTTAGCGACGGCGCCTCGCTACCTTGGTGCCGGAGCTGACTGAGCCTTCGACGATGATGCACCCCGCAGTCCACGGATTCGGCCGCGACGCCAAGGCGGTGAAGGGCAAGAAGGTCGAGCGCGACCTGCTGCGCCGGGTCCTCGGCCTCACCCGCCCGTACCGGGGAAGCTCGTCGGCTTCGTGATCACGGTGGTGCTCGCGTCGATCGTCGGCGCCATCCCGCCGCTGATCCTGCGTTCCCTGCTCGACACCGCCATCCCCGAGAAGGACCGCACGCTGGTCGGAGCACTCGCCCTCGCTGCGGTCGGCCTCGCACTGCTGAACGCCGCGCTCCAGCTCGGCCAACGGTGGTACTCGGCGAAGATCGGCGAGGGCCTGATCTTCGACATGCGCACCGCGCTGTTCGACCACATCCAGCGCCAGCCGCTCTCGTTCTTCACCCGCACGCAGACCGGCGCGCTGATGTCGCGCATGAACAACGACGTGATCGGCGCGCAGCAGGCCGTCACCAACACGCTCGGCACCGTGTTCTCCAACCTCATCGCGGTCATCGTCACGTTGGCCTTCATGCTCGCCCTGGAATGGCGCCTCACGCTGCTCACGCTCATCGTGCTGCCGTTCTTCATCATCCCGGCCAAGCGCATGGGCCCGAAGTTGCAGAAGCTCACCCGCGAGTCGATGCAGCTCAACGCGTCGATGAACAACACGATCGCGGAGCGCTTCAACGTGGGTGGCGCGCTCGTGGTGAAGCTGTTCGGCAAGCACCGCACGGAGCAGGACACGTTCTCGCAGCGCGCGGGTCGCGTCCGCGACATCGGCGTGCAGACCGCGATGTACCAGCGCGTGCTGTTCGTCGCGCTGGGCTTCGTCGCCGCGATCGGCACCGCCATCGTGTACTTCGTGGGTGGCAACCTCGCGATCTCCGGCACGATCGGCGTGGGCACCATCGCGGCGTTCGCGGTGTACGTGAGCCAGATCTACCAGCCGCTCACGCAGCTCGCGAACGCGCGCGTCGACGTGCTCACCGCGCTGGTGTCGTTCGAGCGGGTCTTCGAGGTGCTCGACTTCCAGCCGCTCGTCGCCGAGCGCCCGGCGCGGTCGACCTCTCCCCCACCGAGAGCGCCACGCCGGGCCGGGTCGAGTTCGACCACGTGTGGTTCCGCCATCCCTCCGCCACCGTCACCTCGATCCCGTCACTCGAGGAGACCCACGGCGCCACCGATCTCGACGAGGAGAGCGCGTGGATCCTCCACGACGTGAGCTTCACGGTCGAGCCCGGCGAGCTCGTCGCCCTGGTCGGCCCGTCGGGCGCGGGCAAGACCACCACCGCGCTGCTCGTCCCTCGCATCCACGACGTCACCGAGGGCGCAGTGCGCGTCGACGGCCACGACGTGCGCGACCTCACCCTCGAGTCGCTGCGCGGCGCGGTCGGCATGGTCATGCAGGACCCGCACCTCTTCCACGACACCGTTCGCAACAACCTGCGCTACGCGAACCCTGCTGCCACCGACGACGAGCTCGTTGCCGCCTGCCGGGCGGCGCGCATCCACGACATGATCGCCACCCTCCCCGACGGCTACGACACGCTCGTGGGCGAGCGCGGCTACCGCATGTCGGGTGGCGAGAAGCAGCGTCTGGCCATCGCCCGCATGCTGCTCAAGGACCCGGCCGTCGTGATCCTCGACGAGGCCACGTCGCACCTCGACTCCGAGTCGGAGCTGGCGATCCAGCAGGCACTGGCCGAGGCCCTCACCGGCCGCACGTCGCTGGTGATCGCGCACCGGCTGTCCACCATCGTCGCCGCCGACCGCATCCTCGTGATCGAGAACGGTCGCGTCGTCGAGAGCGGCCGGCACGAGGAGCTGCTCGCCGCGGGGGGCCTCTACACCGATCTCTACCGCACCCAGCTGAGTCACCCGACCGCAGAACTGACCTGAGCCCCTCCCAGAGTGGGGGCCCGGCAGGGCAGAATGACGTCGTGCTGAAGCGCCGCCTCGCCGCCATCGCATCCCTCGTCGCCGCCGCCGCGTCGGTCGCCGTCGCCGTGGTGTTCCTCTGGTCGCAGTGGGACGACCTCGCGCTCGCGCTGGTGTGCCTGGTGGTCGCGGTCGTCGCGGCCTGGTACGTGCTCAGCCGCCACGGGGCGCAGCGCATCATCGCCGCAGTGGTGCTGGTCGTCGCCGTGGGGGCGGCCCTCGCGTTCCTCGTCGGCGAGCACAGCATCGTCATGATCGTCGTCGGGCTCGTGCTCGCGATCGTGACGGCCGCACTCGCCCGCTACGCCCTCGCCGTCGATCCCGCCAGCCTGCGCACCGCGACGCCACCCGGCGTTCCCGCGCCGCCCGCGCAACGGCCCGTGCTGCTGTACAACCCCAAGTCGGGTGGCGGCAAGGCCGATCCCGAGTTCGTCGCCGCGGCCGAGGAGCGCGGCATCCGCGCCATCGACCTCACCCAGGGCGACGACCTCGTGCAGCTCGCGCACGACGTGATCGCCGAGGGCGCCGACGTGGTGGGGGTGGCCGGCGGCGACGGCTCGCAGGCGCTGGTCGCCGGGGTGGCCGCGGAGCACGACATGCCGTTCGTGTGCATCCCGGCCGGCACGCGCAACCACTTCGCCCTCGATCTCGGGGTCGACCGCGACGACGTGGTCGGTGCGCTCGACGCCTTCGCCGCCGGGTATGAGCGGCGCGTCGATCTGGCGACGGTCAACGACCGCGTGTTCGTCAACAACGTGTCGCTCGGGCTGTACGCGCGCATCGTGCAGTCCGACGAGTACCGCGACGACAAGGTCGGCACTGCCGCGCGCATGCTCCCCGACCTGCTCGGCAACGACTACGACCCGTTCGACTTCCGGGTGCACGGCCCGTCGGGCGTCGACGCCACCCACCCGGATCTCGTGTTGGTGTCGAACAACGTCTACAAGTTGTCGGGGATCGGTGGGTTCGGTACCCGGGCCCGCCTCGACGAAGGAGTGCTCGGCGTGATCGTCATCGACGTGCACGACGCGCGCGACCTCACTGAACTCGTGGCGCTCGAGACCGCCGGCCGGGGATCGTCGTTCCGCGGGTGGCACGAGTGGAGCGACCGCACCATCGGGGTCGAGTCGAGCAGGCCCGTGGAGGCGGGGATCGACGGCGAAGCGGTCACCCTCGATGCACCGGTGCGCTTCGAGTCGCGCCCGGCTGCCCTGCGGGTGCGCATCGCGCCGCACCACCCGGGCGTGTCGCCCGCCGCCGTCGCCGCCCACGTGCAACGGGGCGGGGTGAAGCGCCTGTTGGGCGTCGCGTTCGGCCCGGCCCGCTGAGCCGCACCGAGCCGAGCCGAGCCGAGCTGACCCCGGGGTCAGGAGGCCGCAGGGTTACCATCGCGGCTTCCCCCGTACCCGACGGCGAGAGCATTCATGCCCTACGCAACTCCCGGTAGCCGGCGCCAGCGTCGCGAGGAACGTGAGCAGCAGAGCCGCCGCACCCGGAACGTGGTGCTCGGGATCGTCGCGGTGCTCGTGCTCGCGGGCGCGGCGGTGGTCGCCACCGGCGTCGTGAGCTTCGGCGGTGACGACGCGAAGGAGGCCGCCGGCAGCGTGCGGGTCGCCTCCGGGGGCACCACCAGCTCCACCGTCGGCACCGCCACCACGGCGGGCAGCAAGTGCCGGGCGTTGAGCAGCGCCGACCCCTTGCGGCTCTGGGTGGGCGGCGACTCCCTCGCCGGTTCGCTGGGCCCGTCACTGGGCTCGATCACCGGCGCGACGGGCGTCGTGCAGCCCTACTTCGACTCGCGCGTGTCGAGCGGGTTGTCGAACCCCGGCTTCTTCGACTGGCCCGACCAGGCCACGAAGGAGATGGCGCGCCTGAAGCCCGAGGTCGTCGTGTTCATCATGGGCACGAACGACTACACCACGCCGACCGCCGACGACGCGTGGAAGGCCGACTATGCGAAGCGGGTCGAGGCGATGGTCGACATCTTCGAGACCGAGAGCGCGGAGAGCGGCGGCCGCACCATCTACTGGGTCGGGGCGCCGCACCTCAAGGACGACAAGATGGACGAGGGTGCCGCCGCAGTGAACGAGGTCGCGCAGCAGGTGCTCGCGAAGCACCCGGACGTCGTGTACGTCGACGCGCACAAGCTCTTCTCCGACACCGACGGCAAGTACGCGCAGAACCTGCCCGACGAGACCGGCAAGCTCGTCACGATCCGCGGCGGCGACGGCGTGCACCTCACCGTCGACGGGGGTGACTACCTCGCCGCGTGCGGTGTTCGAGCCGCTCGACGCGCAGTGCCGTATCACTGCGCAGAAGGTCGACGGCCAGACGAAGCAGACCATCCAGACCGAGGGCTCCACGCAGGTCGCGGGCGGGTCGTCGAACGGGGGCACGGTGCAGACCACCCCGCCGTACACGTCGCCCGCCACCACGTCGGCGCCGCAGCAGACCGCGCCCCCCACCACGGTGCCCGCGACCACGCCGCCGACCGATCCGCCGACCACGGTTCCGACCACGACCACTGCGGCACCGCCCCAGAACGCACCAGCCCAGTAGGCCTGACCGCTCCGCCGGTTTGGGGGCCGGAGCGCTACCCGTCGGTAGGCTCGCTCACCATGTCCGATCAGATCGTCGACCAGCTCGCTGCGGCCGCCTCGGCGGTCGACCTCGCCGCCGCCGTCGTCACCACCGCCACGGGCAAGCTCGCCCGCGCCGCGACCGTCGACGGCCGCATCTCCGTGTCGAAGCTCGACGAACAGCAGGTGCTCGGCTACGACCTCGCGCACGCCGCGAGCGCGGTCGAGGGCTGCACGGTGATGCTCGACTACGCCGCCAAGGGCGACCTCGAGTCGAAGCTCGCCCGCGCCTACATCGCCGACTGCCTCGCCGATCTCGCCACGAAGCTCTTCGGGCGTGAGGCGCTGTGGGGCGTGGAGCGCGACGCGCTCGACGCGGCCATGCCGTTCGTGGAGGAGCACCGCTCGCCCGAGTTCCTCGAGGAGATCGCGGCCACGCTCGAGACGTCGGGCACCGGCCCGCGTCACCTCCCCGACGACTTCCAGCTCGCGGCGGAGACCTTCCACAAGTTCGCCGAGAACGAGATCCGCCCCGTCGCCGAGCACGTGCACCGCACCAATGGCGACATCCCGGAGCAGGTCATCAGCGGCCTCGCCGAGATCGGCGGCTTCGGCCTCTCCGTGCCCGAGGAGTACGACGGGTTCGCGAGCGGCGGCGAGGCCGACTACCTCGGCATGGTCGTCGCCACCGAGGAGCTGTCGTGGGGATCGCTGGGTGTGGGCGGTTCGCTCATCACCCGGCCGGAGATCCTCACCCGCGCCCTCGTCGCCGGCGGGACCGAGGAGCAGAAGCAGCGCTGGCTGCCGCGCATCGCGGCCGGTGAGTTGATGGTCGGGGTGATGGTCACCGAGCCCGACTACGGCTCCGACGTCGCCAGCGTGAGCGTGAGCGCCACCGCGGTCGGCGGCGGATACGTCATCAACGGCGTGAAGACGTGGGCCACGTTCGCGGGGCGCGCCAACCTGCTCATGCTGCTCACCCGCACCGACCCCGACAAGAGCAAGACGCACCGCGGCCTGTCGCTGTTCGTCGTGGAGAAGGAGCCGTCCGAGGGTCACGCCTTCGCGCTGAGTCAGCCGGAGGGCGGCACCATCGAGGGTCGCGCCATCGACACGCTCGGCTACCGCGGCATGCATTCGTTCGAGGTGTCGTTCTCGGACTGGTTCGTGCCCGCCGAGAACCTCGTCGGCGGCGAAGCGGGCCTCGGCAAGGGCTTCTACCTCCAGATGGAGGGCTTCGAGAACGGGCGCCTGCAGACCGCGGCGCGCGCCGTCGGCCTCATGGAGGCCGCGTTCGAGGCCGGCCTCGAGTACGCGCAGAACCGCAACGTGTTCGGCAAGCCGGTGTTCGACTACCAGCTCACCCGCATGAAGCTCGCCCGCATGGCCGCGCTGATCGCCGCGGGTCGGCAGTTCTCCTACGACGTGGCCGCGCGCATGGGCCGGGGCGAGGGCACGCTGTCCGCGTCGATGGTGAAGGCCTACGTGTGCCGCACCGCCGAGTGGGTCACCCGCGAGGCGATGCAGATCCACGGCGGCATGGGCTATGCCGAGGAGTACTCCGTGAGTCGCTACTTCGTCGATGCCCGCGTGCTCAGCATCTTCGAAGGCGCCGACGAGACCCTCTGCCTCCGGGTCATCATCCGCAAACTCACCGAGCAAGCCCTCCAGAATTAGCTCCCAGCACGCGCCCCACAACAAGGGGCGGCGCCTTCGCCGAAGCGAGCGAAGCGATGCGGAGACGTCGCGAGCCACCGGTGACCGGCGGCGGCGCGAGCGGGGACGTCAGGAAGAGCTACGCGACATCCCGGCGCGCTCGCCACGCGACACGAACTTCAGCGCCATCTTGCGCGACGCCTCGTCGATCATCTCGTCACCGAACATGACAGCACCGCGCCGGTCGCCCTCGGTGGTGGCCTTCTCGTAGGCCTCGAGGATGTCGAACGCGTGGTCGTACTGCTCCTGGGTGGGCGTGAAGACCTCGTTGATCACCGCGACCTGGTCGGGGTGCAGGGCCCACTTGCCGTCGTAGCCGAGGATGCGGGTGCGCATCGCGTAGTCGCGCAGCGCGTCGGTGTCCTTGATCTTCAGGAACGGGCCGTCGATGACCTGCAGGCCCGCGGCGCGCCCCGCCATGAGGATCTTGGCGAACACGTAGTGGAAGTGGTCGCCGGGGTACTCGGGGATCTGCACGCCACCGGTGAGCACGGGCATCTCGGTGGAGGCGGCGAAGTCGGCCGGGCCGAACACGATCGTCTCCATGCGCGGCGACGCCTTGCAGATCTCCTCGACGTTGATGAGGCCCTGCGCGGTCTCGATCTGCGCCTCGATGCCGATCGTGCCCTGGCGGCCGATGGTCTCCTCGATCTGCGTGAGCAGCATGTCGAGTGCGATGACGTCGCTCGCCTGCTGCACCTTCGGCAGCATGATCTCGTCGAGCCGCTCGCCCGCACCCTCGACGATGGTGATCACGTCGCGGTAGGTCCACTTGGTGTCCCACACGTTGACCCGCACGCACACGACGGTGTCGCCCCAGTCGAGGTCGCGGATCGCGGCGACGACGTTGTCGCGTGCCGCTTCCTTCTCCAGCGGGGCGACGGAGTCCTCGAGGTCGAGGAACACCATGTCGGCGCCGAGGCCGGGGGCCTTGCCGAGCATCTTCTGGCTCGAGCCGGGCACGGCGAGGCAGGTACGGCGCGGGAGGTTACGGCTGCGTTCGGACATGTACCGGAGGGTAACCGCGGGCCGGGGGGCCACCGAAACTGGCCCGAAACCGGCCCGAAACCGGCCCGCCTACGCTGGGCGGATGGCCGATCGGACGACCAGCGATCCCGTGCCCGCGCCCGAACTGCAGGAGCTCGCCGACGGCGTGTTCGCCTGGATCCAGCCCGGGGGCGTCACCGGCGTCGCCAACGCCGGGGTGGTGGTCGACCACGACGGCCTCACCGTGATCGACACGCTCATGGTGCGTTCCCAGTGGGCGCCGTTCGCCGCCGCGGTGGCGAAGCTCGACGCGCCGGTGCGGCGCACGCTGCTCACCCACTCGCACGTCGATCACGTCGGCGGCACGAAGGCGTTCCCCACCTCGGCCATCTACGCGTCGCGCTACACGAGCGACATGCTCGAGCTCGAGATGCCCATCGAGGCGTACAAGCGGTTCATGCCCGACTTCGCCGGCGAGTTCGACGACCTCGCCGAGGTGGGCACGCGCCAGGTCACGCACCTCATCGACGGCGCCGCGCAGCTCACGCCGCGCATCGAGGTGCTGCCCGCATCGGGCCACACGCCGGGCGACGTTCTGGTGCTCGTCGCCGATGCGGACCTCTGCTTCACCGGCGACCTGTGCTTCTTCGGCGTCACCCCGCTCGCGTGGCAGGGCGACCCACGCGAGTGGGCCGACATGCTCGACGTGGTCATCGAGCTCGCGGAGGTGCTGGTGCCCGGGCACGGCCCGGTCGGCGGCGAGCGCGAAGTCCGCGAGCTGCAGGCCTACCTGCGCGCGTGCGTCGCCGCGCAGGGCGACCCCGCGCGCATCGGGCCCGGCCCCTGGGATTCGTGGCTCGACCGCGAGCGTGACGCGATCAACGTGGAACGTGCGGTGCTCGTCGCCCAAGGCCGCGACGAGCTTCCCCCCACGATGATGAGGATCATCACCGGCGACGCCTGACCCTCACAGGTTGGGGCTATTGGCAGGTGTTGCAGCCGAAGTTCGCGGCGCTGGCGATGACGGCGCCGGAGGCGTCGAACGCCACGAGCGGCGACGTGCCGTCGAGACCGGGGATCCACACGGCCACGTAGCGGTGCGCGCCGTCGGGCGTGAGGGGCCCGAGCACCGCGTCGACGGCGGGACGGCCGGCCGGCTCGAAACGCGCCGACGCCGCTGCGGCCGGCACGATGCCGGCGAGGATCATGCCGTCGTGGGCGATGATCGAGCCCGACGACGCGATGTCGGGCAGCCCGGTGTCGGGGAGGCCGGCGCCGCCCCCGCCCTGTGTGCCGTCGGCGGTGAGCACCATGTTCCAGGCGGTCGGACTCGTGCTCCCCTTGTCCCAGCCCACCGCCCAGCGGGTGCCGTCGCTCGCGCCGTCGAGCACCGCTCCGGTCGCCTGGTCGAACTGCGGGAAGAAGGCGGCGACCGGGAGCTCGTCGACGCGGGCGCGGAACGCCGTCCAGCCCGCATCGTCGACCGGCGCCGCCGACGCCACGACCTGCCGTAGCACCGACTTCGGCGCCGCGCCGCGCGCCACGAGCACCCGTCCGTCGCGCACCGCGGTGACCGCGCCGCGCGCGACCCACGGCTCCGGTCCCGCGCTTCGACTCCTGGTCGAGCCAGAACTTCGAGAAGGCGCGCTCGGCCGAGGTCGCGTCGAACACCTCGAGCGTGACGCGCTGCTCGCCCTGCGCGTCGACGAGGATCACGTTCTCCGCGGGGTACACGTAATCCGGGAACATGCCCGCGTCGGCGACCAACCGCGTGACGCCCTCCGGCAACGCCGACGCCGCGATCGACGGCGCGCCGCTCCCGCCCACTCGCGCCGCATGCGCGGCCGCGACGACCGCGTCGTCGTCGAGCCCGCCGCGCCGCGACCACGCGGACGGTATCGGTCGCGTCGCCGAGCCAGGTGACCCACGCGAAGTCACCGTTGCGGGCGAGGCGTCCGTTCGGCAATCCGGTGACCGCCTCCGGCGAGGCATCTACGAGACCGGCGAACCCGTCGCTGCGCGGCAACGACCCCACCGCGAGCGCGGGTCCCGACGCCGGCGAGCCCTTGCGGGCGTAGTAGGTGAACCCACCCGTCGCCGCCGTGCCGGGCGCGGGCGCGGTCGCGCCCCACACGTACCAACCGGCCGGCAGTTGCGTGGGCACCACCCGCGTGGCGCCCGCGTCCACCGCGTACGCGGGGAGGACCACCACGGCGTGGGCCACGAGGAGCACCACCACGAGGAGCAGCGGGAGTGCTGCGGGACGACGACGCACGGGCCGAGGGTACGACGTGACCGACGCGTCGCGACCGCGGGCGCGATGACGCGTGTGTTACTTCACGTGCTCGCGCAGGAAGGCGAGCGTGCGCGTCCACGCGAGCTCCGTCTCGGCTTCCTTGTAGACCTCGGGCCGGTGGTGGTTCGCGAACGCGTGCTCCGTACCCTCGTAGAGGAAGAACTCGTACGTTGCGCCGTGCTCGGTGAACGTGGCCTCGAGCGCGGCGACGGCGGGCGCACCGGCGAAGTCGTCGACCTCTGCGTAGTGACCCTGCACCGGTGCGCGCAGCTGCGAGTAGTCGGGCTGCGCGGCCTCCCACGGGATCACGCCGTAGTACGGCACCACCGCAGCGACCTCGGTGGGCGCAATCGTGCCGAGCCACAGGGCGAGGCCGCCACCCATGCAGAACCCGACCACGCCGACGCCGTCGGACGTGACCGCTTCGTACGTTGCGAGGTAGTGGACCGCGCCCAACATGTCCTTCGCGGCACGCTCGATGTTGAGCGACAGCATGAGCTTCGCGGCCTCGTCGGGCTCCTGCGTGAGCTCACCGCGGTAGATGTCGGGGGCCAGTGCCACGAAGCCCTCCGCCGCGAAACGGTCGCAGGTCTCCTTGATCTGGTCGTTCATGCCCCACCACTCCTGGAGCACCACGACACCCCGGCCCGCGCCGCCGTCGGGCAGCGCGAGGTACCCCTGACCCTCCGTGCCGTTGCTCGGGAACTTCACCACTTCTCCCACCAGGGGACCTCTTTCGTCGCGCGGAGCCAGGTTGCGCGCACCCTACGCGCTACTTTCTGGTCGTTCCAGGAGGTCCACCGTGGCGAAGTCTCCCGACCCGAACATCAAGCTCACGAGCAGCAAGGGCGTCACCCGCACGCTCGACGACTGGGCGACCATGTTCCACCTGGCGATGGTGGTCCTGCCGCCGCGTCCCGAGGCCGGCATGTTCGTACCGGTGGCCCGGCGCATCTTCCAGGTGCTCGGCGACGCCGACTGCCGCACCCTCTACTGCGTGGTGGGCGACGAGTTCATCGCCCGGGGCGTGCTCGGGGATGCGGAGCAGGAGGAACTGGTCCTCTGCGACCCCGACGGCAGTTTCGTGCAGAGCGTCGGCCTCACCCACCTGCCCGCGTTCGTGCACCTGCGCCAGGACACCACCCTGGTCGACGCCGCCGAGGGCTGGGATGCCCCTTCCTGGCAGCGGGTCGCCGACGGGCTCGCCAAGTCCATGGGCTGGATGAGCCCCACCGTCGCCGGCCGCAACGACCCGCCGGGCACGCCCGGCTGGCCGATCTGAGCCACCCGGCTCGAGCCACGGCCCGCACCACCCGGGCCGTCCAGGCCGCTCCAGGGTCGATAACCGGTTTTCGCAATTTCGCGAACTGACCGGCTGACCAGGGCAATTCCTGGGAATTGAGCGTCCGTTGAGGGCCGCGCGGGGCCAGGATGCCCCCGGCACCCCCTCGTGTTCGCTAGGGTCTCCCCCAATGTCCGTACGGCCAAACCGTGCGGGCAGTGCTCTTGCCAGACCAGCCTGTTGTGCACACAGACCGTGTTCAGCAAGGACCGAGACGGCTCCGGCCGGAGGAGTCCCCACATGAACCGCCGATCGGTGAAGTTCCTTCCCATCGCCCTCGTCGTGATGACGATGGGAGCACTCTTCGCTCCCGTGACGACGGCCCAGGCCGCACCGGTCGACGACCTGCAGGCGCAGGCCACGCAGCTCGAGCAGCAGATCAACCAGAACGCCGAGAAGCTCAGCGGCCTCAACGAGCAGATCAACACCGCGCAGTCGCAGCTCGAGGCCGCCGTCGCCGACATCCAGCAGGCCGACGCCCTCGTCGCCGCAGCGAAGGCGAAGACGCGTGAGCTGAAGGCCGAGGTCGCCCAGCGCGCCGCCGCGGTGTACATGCAGTCGGGCACGGGCGGCGGGGTCGACGAGCTCGACGCCGCGAACGCGCAGGACCTCTCGAGCAAGCAGAAGTACACCTCGCTCGCCGCGCAGCGCGACGACGAGATCCTCAACGAACTCCGCGACGCACGCGAAGAGGTCGCCACCCGCAAGGCCGAGGCCGAGGACGCCCGCCAGGCGGCCCAGAAGCAGCGCGACGCGATCCAGGCGCAGAAGGACGAGCTCGCCGCGGGTCAGGCCAAGCTCGAGGCGCTGCAGTCGCAGGTGAAGGGCGAGATCGCCGACCTCGTCGCCAAGGCGGAGGCCGAGCGCCAGGCCCGTGAGGCCGCGGCGGCCGCCGCTCGGTACAGCCTGCCGCAGAACAACCCGGCCAACGGCAGCGGCAGCACCGGGAACCCCCAGAACCTGCAGCCGCCGCCGGCACCCAGCGCCGGCGTGGGTGCGGTGATGGCCTACGCGTACGCGCAGCTCGGCAAGCCCTACTGCTACGCGGGGGCCGGTCCCGACTGCTTCGACTGCTCGGGTCTCACGATGATGGCGTGGGGTCAGGCCGGCGTCTCGATGCCGCACGGTTCCTACGCCCAGCAGGCGATGTTCCCGGCGGTGTCGATGAGCGACCTCCAGGTGGGCGACCTCGTCTTCTGGGACGGCCACGTCGGCATCTACGTGGGTGGCGGCTCGGTGCTCCACGCACCACACACCGGCACCAACGTGCAGATCACCGGGATCTGGCCCGGCGTCATCGGCGCCGCCCGCCCGGGTTGATCCGCCTCACACAGTTCTCGCACGGCGCGGGCTGCGCCTGCAAGCTCTCCCCCGCCGACCTGCGGACCGTCCTCGGGCTCGTCCGCGCCACCTCGGCCCCGGACGACCCGAACCTCCTCGTCGGCTTCGACACCTCGGACGACGCGGCGGTCTACCGCCTGCGTGACGACCTCGCGGTGGTCGTCACCACCGACTTCTTCACGCCGATCGTCGACGACGCCTACGACTGGGGTCGCATCGCCGCCACCAACGCACTCTCCGACGTGTACACGATGGGTGGCGCGCCCCTCCTCGCGTTGAACCTCGTGGCGTGGCCCCGCGAGGGTCTGCCCTTCGAGCTGCTCGCCCGAGTGCTCGACGGTGGCGGCGACGTGGTGCGCGAGGCCGGCGCCCTCGTGGGTGGTGGTCACTCGATCGACGACACCGAGCCCAAGTTCGGCCTCGCAGTGGTCGGCACCGTCGACCCGGCGAAAGTCCTCACCAACCGCAGCGCCCGCGTGGGCGACGCGCTGGTGCTCACCAAGCCGATCGGTCTGGGCGTGATCTCCACCGCGGTGAAGCGGGAGGCAGGGTCAGCCGAACTGCTCGCCGAGGCGGTGCGACTCATGACCACCCTGAACGCCGGCGCCCGTGATGCCGCGCTCGCCGTCGGCGACGCCGTGCACGCGGCCACCGACGTCACCGGCTTCGGCCTGCTCGGTCACCTGCGCGAGATGCTCGCGGGATCCGGACTCGCGGCCGACGTGCTCGCCGACGCGGTGCCCGTGATCGACGGGGTGCGCGAGCTCGTGGCCGCGGGCATGGTCGCCGGCGGCACGCAGCGCAACCATGCGTTCGTGAGCGACACCGTCGACTGGGGTGCGCTCCCGCTCGACGAGCAGCTGCTCCTCGCCGACGCGCAGACGTCGGGGGGCCTCCTGCTGGCGGTCGATCCGGATGCCGTCGACGACCTCGTCCGCGAGCTCGAAACCCGCGGCACACCGGCCGCTGCGGTGGTCGGACACTGCCGGGCCGGCGCGCCCGGCACCGTCACCGTGGTCTAGGCGCCCGATCGCTCCGAGCACTCACCAACTGGCCCGGAACGCGAAGTGGCCGGGCGTGAAAGCCCGGCCACGACGGATTACTTGGAGCGAGTGTCAGACGACGCGAACGTTCTGCGCCTCTTCGCCCTTGCGACCGGGGCCCACGTCGAACTCGACGCGCTGACCCTCTTCGAGGGTCTTGTAACCGTCGCCCTGAATGGCCGAGAAGTGGACGAACACATCGTCGCCCTGCTCGCGAGCGATGAACCCGAAGCCCTTCTCACCGTTGAACCACTTCACTGTTCCTGTTGCCACTGCAAATATCCTTCGTAGTACCGGGCCCGACTGAGTGCCGTTCCTCGGCATCCGAAATGCTAGTGGAGATTCGGGCCCCCTGCTTCCCGACCCCCAATTCGGCCCCCGGTTCGGCCTCTGGTAGGGCGCCTCGGGCGGCCCAGGAGCGCTACGGGATGACCAGCATCCCGAGCTCGGCCTCGAGCTGCGGGCGGGGCTTGGCCCCGAGGGCGGCACGCTCCATGCGACCGTTGCGGAACAGGCCGATGAGCGGGATGCTCTGCACGTCGTACTCCTGCGCCAGTGAGGGTTCCTCGTCGATGTTGACCTTCACGACCTTGTAGGAGCCCTGGCGCATCTGGGCGATCTGCTCGACCACCGGACCCACCTGCCGGCAGGGGCCGCACCAGGGCGCCCAGAAGTCGACGATCACCGGGATCTCGGAGCGCAGCACCTCGGCCTCCCAGGTGGCCGTGGTGACCGCCTTGACCGGGCCCTCCGCCGGCGGCTCGGGGATGGGCGGCGCCGGCCGCTCCCCCGCCCGGACGGCGTCGAGCCAGCCCTGGGCCTGGGTGATGCTCTCCATGCTCACCTCGTGGCCCATCGGGAACTCGCCGAGCACCACGGGCACGCCACGGTCGGCGAGCACCTCGGCGAAGCGACGGGTGCCGAGCGGCTTCACCATCGGGTCCTCGGTGCCGTGCTGCAGGAGCACCGCGACCTCACCTGCCGCCTCCCAGTCGACCGCGGCCGGGTCGAACGGGATGAACGGGCTCATCGCCAGCACCGCGGCGGGCCGGGGCTTGTCGCTCGACCCCAGCGCCAACGCGAGCGCGATGCCACCGCCCTGGGAGAACCCGCCGACGACCGCGTCGGTGCGGGCCATGCCGTGCTCCTCGCACACCTGGTCGAGGAGGTCGTCGACCGCGTCGAGCGCGTCGACGAAACCCTGTTGCGCGACCTCGGGGTCCTCGCTCATCAGGTCGAACCACGAGAAGCCGGGTGGCGCGGCGATGGGGCCGCGCGGCAACACGGTGACGAAGTGGCCCTCCGGGTCGAGGTAGGGCAGCAGGCCGCCCAGGTCGCGCTCGTCGGCGCCGTACCCGTGCAGGAGGAGCAGCAGCCGCTCGGCGTTGGCGCCCTGTACGACGTTGGTGACCAGGTCCATGGCGGTGCTCCTCAGAACAGGTAGTTGAGGTTCTCGACGATGCGCCGCCCGAGGGCGGCGTCGCCGGTGAACGTGACGTCGCCCGCGGCGACGGTCGCCGCCGCGTCGATGCGGCCGGCCGCGAGCCGGGCGAAGGTCTCGGTGCCCATCGTGAGCACCACGGTGGGGTCGGCGGCGGCATCCCCGCCGTCGACCAACTTGGCGCGGCCGTCCTGCACCGCAATCACGAGGTTGCGGGCGAGGGGGCCCTGCAGCGAGAACACGACGGTGGAACCGTCGGGCGCCCCCGTCTTCTTCCCCACCACGAACGCCATCGGGCCCGCCATCATCCCGAGCGCGTGCGCGGCCGACGCGGAGTCGAGGTTGCCGGGCGTCCCGAGCGCGCGGCGGATGTCCTGCTCGTGCACCCACGAGTCGAAGATGCGGAACGGCAGCAGCGTGCGCACGGTGCCCGGGCCCTGGGGCGTCCACGAGTCGCCCCCGAAGCCGGCTTCGTCGAGAGCGCGCAGGCCGGCGATGCGCTCACGGGTGATGTCGTGGAACTCGGCGAGCGCGGCCGCACCGCTCCACGAACGGCGCGACTCGATCCACTGCTCGTTGGTGCGGCCGAAGTCGTTCTTCACGTGCGGGAGGTCGTCGGGGAGCTCGGCCACGGGGAGGTTCTTCCCGATGCTCATCGCCTCGAGCGCGGTGATGTGGACGAGGTTGTCCTGCACCGTCCACCCGGGGCACTCGGTGCCCGTGTGCCACTGGTCCTCGGTGAGGCCCGCACCGACGGTCTCGATCGAGGTCCACACCTCGTCGAGCATGTCCACCAGTTCCGTGTCGGTCGCCATCGATCTTCTCCCCCGTTCGTGTGCCGGTCAGTGTCGCAGGTGAACACGGCGGACCGCGTGGTCGGGTCCCTTCTCGAGCACGACGTCGGCCCGGTCGCGGGCCGGCGCGATGTGCTGGCGCAGGTTCACCAGGTTGATCTCGGTCCACACCTGGCGGGCGACGGCCACCGCGTCGGGCTGCTCCATCCCCGCGAACATGCGGAAGAACGACTGGTCATCCTCGAGCGCGTCACCGCGCAGCCGGAGGAAGCGCTCGATGTACCAGGCCTCGATGTCGGCCTCGTCGGCATCGAGGTACAGCGCGAGGTCGATGGGCTGCTCCACGATCGGGAGCCCTTCGAGCACCGCAACCGTCGCGTCGCGCACCACGAGCTCCTCGTCGGTGACGTCGTAGAGCTCGTGGGAGTAGACGGGAGCCCGCAGCTCGGGCTCGCCCGAGTGCAGCGCGTCGAGGAACGCCTGCAGCCGGGCGGTGTCGAAGCTCTCGGGGAACCCCTTGCGCTCCATGATCCCGCGGGCCACCAACTCGCGGTTCGGGAAGAGGAAACCGTCGATGGGGACCCGCGCCACCGCGCCGACGCGCTCGTGCGATTCGAGGAGGGTGGCGAGCGCCCGGGCCGAGGTGCTCTTGCCCACCGCGACCGAACCGGTGATCCACACGAGGAAGGTGCCGTCGTGCCCGCGGGCGGCGGCCCGCTGCTCGATCAGGTCGGCGACGAGGTCGGCGAGGGGCGCGTACACCTCGGCGAAGTCGGCCGCGGTGAGCTCGCCGGGGGCCTCGGGCCACTCCGGCAGCGCGACCCGGGGGTCCCGCCGCGCCTCCCCCGGGAAGTCCACTCGGCGCGCTCGAAGGTCTGGAACGGTCTCGCGTCGGCCACGGCGGCACGTTACGCGTTCACACGCGGAGGTTCACACGTTGCGCCGGAAGCGACCGCCCACCTCGAACAGCGCGTTCGTGATCTCGCCCAGGGTGCAGCAGCGCACCGCGTCGACCAGTACCTCGAACAGGTTGTCGCCGGCGAGCGCGGCGTCACGTAGGCGCGCGAGGGCAGCGGGCCGCTCGGCGGCGTGGCGCGCCTGGAAGTCGCGGAGGCGGCTGAGCTGGTCGCGCTTCTCCGCGTCGTCGCTGCGGCGCAGCTCGATGCCGCCGGGTGTCTCGCCCCCGGCCGGGTCGAGGAAGGTGTTCACCCCGATGATCGGCAGTGAGCCGTCGTGCTTGCGCTGCTCGTACAGCATCGACTCGTCCTGAATGCGGCCGCGCTGGTAGCCCGTCTCCATCGCACCGAGCACACCGCCCCGCTCGCTGATGCGTTCGAGCTCCGCGAGCACCGCCTCCTCCACCAACGCGGTGAGCTCCTCCACCACGAACGAACCCTGCAGCGGGTTGTCGTTGGCCGAGAGGCCCCACTCGCGGTTGATGACGAGTTGGATCGCGAGGGCGCGGCGCACCGAGGCGTCGGTGGGCGTGGTGACGGCTTCGTCGTACGCGTTGGTGTGCAGGCTGTTGGCGTTGTCGTAGAGCGCGCACAGCGCCTGCAGCGTTGTGCGGATGTCGTTGAACGCCATCTCCTGCGCGTGCAGGGACCGACCGCTCGTCTGGATGTGGTACTTGAGCTTCTGCGACCGCTCGCTCGCGCCGTAGCGGTCGCGCATCGCGATGGCCCAGATCCGCCGGGCGACGCGACCCAGCACCGTGTACTCGGGGTCCATGCCGTTGGAGAAGAAGAAGGAGAAGTTCGGCGCGAAGTCGTCGACGTCCATGCCGCGCGCCAGATACGCCTCCACGTAGGTGAAGCCGTTGGCGAGGGTGAACGCGAGCTGGCTGATCGGGTTCGCGCCCGCCTCGGCGATGTGGTAGCCGCTGATCGACACGGAGTAGTACCGGCGCACCTCGTGCGCGACGAACCACTCCTGGATGTCGGCCATCATCCCGAGCGCGAACTCGGTGGAGAAGATGCACGTGTTCTGGCCCTGATCCTCCTTGAGGATGTCGGCCTGCACCGTGCCCCGCACGTTGCGCAGCACCCACTCGCGCACCTCGCTCGCTTCGTCGGCGGTGGGCTCGCGGCCCTCGCGCTCGCGGAAGCGGTCGAGTTGCTGGTCGATCGCGGTCACCAGGAACATCGCGAGGATCGTGGGCGCCGGGCCGTTGATGGTCATCGACACGGAGGTCGACGGGTCGCAGAGGTCGAAGCCCGCGTAGAGCGTCTTCATGTCGTCGAGGGTGGCGACCGACACGCCGGAGGTGCCGACCTTCCCGTAGACGTCGGGCCGTTCGTCGGGGTCGCGCCCGTAGAGGGTGACGGAGTCGAAGGCGGTGGACAGCCGGGTGGCGGGCTGGCCCTCGGCGAGCAGGTGGAAGCGCCGGTTGGTGCGGGCCGGGCCGCCCTCCCCCGCGAACATGCGGGCCGGGTCCTCGTCGGCGCGGCGGTACGGGAACACTCCGGCGGTGAACGGGAAGTGCCCGGGCAGGTGCTCCTCGCGCAACCAGCGCAGCTGCTCACCCTGGTCGACGAAGTGCGGACGGGCGATCCGCGGCACGACCAGGCCCGAGAGCGACTCGGCGGGCGGGCGGTCGTCGGCGGCGAGCACGTCGTCGAGGCGGTCCCAGTCGGCGAGGAGTTCGTCGGTCGTGGGCGCCACCGCATCATCGACCACTGCACGGAGCGCGGCCAGCGGACCCGGATCGGTTCCCTTGTCGACCAGCATCGCTTCGGTCGCAGCGACGTGCTGGCGACGACGCACCGCGTCGACCTGCGCTTCGGTGTGCGCGTGGTAGTCGTGCACCAACTCGGCGATCTCGGCGAGATAGCGCGTGCGGGCGCCGGGGATGAGCTGCCCACGGTGCGTGGACACCTTCCCCGCGACCGGTGCGAGCACGCCGTCCGACACGTCGAGCCCGTGGCGCGCGAGCTCGCGCGCGCAGCTCGTGGTACAGCGCGGTGACGCCGTCGTCGTTGAAGCGGGCCGCGACGGTGCCGAACACGGGCAGGGTCTCGGGGTCGTCGTGCTGACGCTCGTGGTTGCGGGCGATCTGGCGGCGGACGGAACGCAGCGCGTCGTCGGCGCCACGCCGCTCGAACTTGTTGATCGCGACCACGTCGGCAAAGTCGAGCATGTCGATCTTCTCGAGCTGCGTCGCGGCACCGAACTCGGGCGTCATCACGAAGAGCGCCACGTCGGCGAGGGCCGTGACCGCCGAGTCGCCCTGGCCGATTCCCGGCGTCTCCACGATCACGACGTCGGCGCCCCACGCTGCGCAGGCCGCGACCGCGTCGGGCATCGCCTCGGGGAGCTCGCGCGCCGCGTCGCGTGTGGCGAGGGAGCGGAAGTACACGTTGGGCGCGTCGATCGCGTTCATGCGGATGCGGTCGCCGAGGAGTGCGCCACCGCTGCGGCGACGCGTGGGGTCGACCGCCAGGATCGCGATGCGAAGCTTGTCCTCCTGGTCGATGCGGAAGCGGCGCACCAGTTCGTCGGTGAGCGACGACTTTCCCGCGCCCCCGGTACCGGTGATTCCGAGCACCGGGACGGCTCGACGCGTCCGCGGCCTGCTGGAACTCCACGCGCGCGTCGTCGCCGAGCACGCCGCCCTCGAGCAACGTGATCGTGCGGGCCAAGGCGCCCGAGGATCCGCCCGCCAGGTCGTCGACCGTGGGTACCCACTCGGTCGCGAGGTCGACGTCGCACGCGTCGACCATCTCGCGGATCATGCCCTGCAGGCCGAGGGCACGGCCGTCGTCGGGCGAGAACACCCGGGTGACGCCGCGCGCCTGGAGCAGATCGATCTCTTCGCGAACGATCACCCCGCCCCCGCCGGCGAACACGCGCACGTGACCCAGACCGACCTCGCGCAGGCGCTCGACGAGATACGTGAGGTACTCGACATGACCGCCCTGGTAGGAGCTCACCGCCACGCCGTGCACGTCCTCCTCGAGCGCGGCGTTCACGACGTCGTCGACCGAGCGGTCGTGGCCGAGGTGCACCACCTCCGCGCCCTGCGCCTGGAGCATGCGCCGGATGATGTTGATGGCGGCGTCGTGGCCGTCGAAGAGGCTCGCCGCGGTCACGAAGCGGCGGGGCGCCGACGCACCCGGTTTCATCGGCAGTTCCATTTGACGCACGATAGTTGAACCTCCAACTATTGGCCATCACCCGCGGGCCATTCCCGAGGGCACTGCCTAATGGTCGATAGGCTCCGCCCCGTGCCCCGCCCGCTCGGCTTCGACCCCATCCAGGAGGCCCACCGTCAGTGGGTCGACCACGGCTGGGACGATGCCGCCGACGGCATGGCCGCGATCACCTCCGTGGTGCGGGCCGAGCAGCTGTTCCGTACGCGCATCGACGCCCTGCTCGCACCGTTCGAGCTCACCTTCGCCCGGTTCGAGGTGCTCACGCTGCTGTCGTTCACCCGCGACGGGCGGCTGCCGCTCGGCAAGATCGGCGTGCGTCTCCAGGTGCACCCGGCCAGCGTCACCAACGCGGTCGACCGGCTCGAGGCCCAGGGCTTCGTCAGCAGGGAGGCGCACCCCACCGACCGGCGGGCCACGCTTGCCGCGCTGACCCCCGAGGGCCGCCGCGTCGCGAAGCGCGCGGGCAAGGTGCTCAACGACGAGGTGTTCTCGATCGTGCCGCTCAGCGACCGCGAGCTGCGCCAGCTGTTCACGATTCTGCGCAAGCTGCGCGCCGCCTCCGGCGACTTCGACGGCGAGTAGGAAGCACGCGTCCCGAGACGCGAACGGGGCGGCCCCGAGGGCCGCCCCGTCGCACGAGCAGTTGCGTCGCTGATGTCGCTACGACGTCACTTCGGGAACCCACCCTTGTACTTCGAGTTCATCTTTGCGTAGTCGGTGGAGCAGGTGTACGGCTGCGAGATGCTGAACGCCGTGCCGTCGTCGTAGAGCAACGTGGCGCACCCGTTGCCGATCGACAGCGCGCTCGGCCACGTGGTGGGACCGATCGCTCCCTTCACGGTGTACGAGAACTTCGCCATCGCCTTCTGGATCGATGCGGTCGTCAGCGTCTTGTTCGTCTTCAGGGCCGCCTTGACCGCCTGCACGAACATGTCGGCTGCGTAGTAGCCACCGACGAGGCCGATCGTCTGCGGCGTTCCCGGCTTGAACGACTCGACGTCGCTGAGCATCTGCTTGATCGCAGGCGTCCCCGACTCGAAGCTGGAGAACTGCACGAAGACGTAGTAGCCCTCGAGCGACTTGAGCAGCAGGTTCGAGTAGAACGGCGACAGCACGGTGCCCGTGTAGCCCTGACCCTTCATGAGGCCGAACAGGCCCAGCGCGCTGGTGGCCGGAATCGACGAGTACACGACGTCGGGCGGGTTGCCGTTGTTCGACGTCATCAAGGCCGTCGCGTACGGCGAGTAGTCGCCCACCACGGTCGGCGGCGCCGGGAACGAACCCTTGGCGTACACCACCTTGAAGCCCGCGGCCTCGGCCGCGGACGCGGATCCCGCGACGCTCACGGAGCCCGACGTCGAGTCGGTGCCGATGAGGGCGGCGGTCGGGCTCTTGATGCCCTTCGCGGCGAGGGCCTTCTTCAGGAGCACCCACTGGGTGTCGGGCACCTGCTTCGGGGCCTCGGGGATCAGGCATCCGTAGATGGCGAAGAACCAGGGCGTGACGCCCTTCGTCGGGCAGTAGGCCGTCGAGTAGCCCGGCCCGAAGGACGGGATCTGCGACTGGGCGAGGTAGTCGGTCGGCGGAACGATGGAGACGTCGGGCACGATCGCCACGACACCCTCCTGGCTCACGAGGCGACGAGCCTCCGAGAGCGCGGTGTTCGGGTCGTTGTTGTCGTCGGCAAAGCCCTTGAACGCGAACGTGTAGCCCTTCACCTCGTTGTCGTCGTTGGCCCGTTGCAGACGCGCCTGCGCGCCGATCGGCGCGTCGTTGGCGTAGGTCTTGGCGAGTCCGATGCCGCCGACGTTGATCGTCTTGCCGATGGCGACGGCCTGCGGCGCCGAGGCGCCACCCGTCGCCGGCGTGAGCAGCGCGGCCACCAGAGCGGCGACCGTGGCGACGAGCACGAGCCCGACGCCACGCTTCCTTCGTGCAGTCATGTTCCCCCCTCGAGAACGCCGACATCCCCCCGACGTCGGCTGCCGCGGATCATTGCACGGATCGGGGGCGAAGGGGACGCGGGTCCGGAATTGCGGACGGGGGCGGCCCGTTGGCCGCCCCCGTCATGGCTGTCGGCCCAGGGGCCGCCAACGGTGTCTCGGGTTCGGACTACTTGGGGAAGCCGCCCGAGAACTTCGGGTTGACCTTCACGTAGTTCGTGTTGCAGGTGTACTTCTGGCTGATGGTGAAGGCGGTGCCGTCATCGAACAACAGCGTGTTGCAGCCGTTCGGCACGCTGAACTGCGCCGGGTAGGCGGTCGGACCCACCGTGCCCTTCGCCGTGTAGGTGAAGTTCTGCATCGTCTTCTGGATGACGGCGGTGGTGAGCGTCTTGTTCGTCTTCAGCGCCTGCTTGAGCGCCGCGATGAACATGTCGGCCGCGTAGTAGCCGCCCGCGAGGCCGATGGTCTTCTGCGTTCCGGGCTTGAACGCCTCGACGTCGGCGTCCATCTGCTTGATACTGGCGGTCTCCGACTCGAAGCCCGAGAACTGGACGAAGACGTACGAGTCCTTGAGGGCACTGAGCAGGATGGCCGAGTAGTACGGCGACAGGATCGTGCCGGTGAAGCCCTGGCTCTTGATCAGGTTGAAGATCGCGAGCGACGACGTGGCCGGGACCGACGAGTAGAGCACGTCGGGCGGATTGCCGTTGTTCGAGGTCATGATCGCCTGCGCGTAGGGCGAGTAGTCACCGACCACGGTCGGCGGCGCCGGGAACGCACCCTTGGCGTACACGACCTTGAAGCCGGCGGCCTGGGCGCCGGAGGCGGAGCCCTCGACGCTGGTCTTGCCGGAGGTGGCGTCGGTGCCGATCAGCGCGGCGGTCGGGTTCTTGACGCCCTTCGCCGCGAGCGCCGCCTTGAGTTGCACCCACTGGGTGTTGGCGAGCTTCTTCGGCGCCGGGTTGATGATGCATCCGTAGATCGCGAAGTCCCACGCGGTCTTCGGGTTGCTCGGGCAGTACGAGACGCTGTAGCCCGGGCCGAACGACGGGATCTGCGACTGCGCGAGGTAGTCGGTCGGCGGAACGATCGACACGTCGGGCACGATCGCCACGACACCCTCCTGGCTCACGAGGCGACGAGCCTCCGAGAGCGCAGTGTTCGGGTCGTTGTTGTCGTCGGCAAAGCCCTTGTAGGCGAAGGTGTAGCCCTTCACCTCGTTGTTCTTGTTCGCCCGCTCGAGGCGTGCCTGCGCGCCCACCGGGGCGTCGTTGGCGTAGGTCTTCGCGAGGCCGATGCCCGCGACGTTGATGGTCTTGTCGATGTTCACCGCCGCCGGCGCGGAGGCACCTGCGGGTGTGAGCAGCGCGGCCAGCAGGCCGACGACCATGACGACGAGCACGAGCCCGGCGCCCTTCTTCCTTGCTGTCATGTATCCCCCTCGTTGAGTTGCCGCCCCTCGCGGCGAGAAGATGTCTACACGATTCCGAGGGAAGGACCCCACATACCGGGAGATCCCGTCACGCGGGGTGCACACGACGACGGGCCGGGAGCTTTCGCCCCCGGCCCGTCGTGCAGTGGTCGTGTCGTCAGTGTGCCGTCAGCGGCTCACTTCGGGAAGCCGCCCTTGAATTTCTTGTCCATCTTGGCGTAGTCGGTGCTGCACGTGTACGGCTGCGAGATCGTGAACGCCGTGCCGTCAGTGTCGTAGAGCAGCGTCGCGCACCCGTTGCCGATCGAGAACGCGCTCGGCCAGGTCGTCGGGCCGATCGCGCCCTTGACCTGGTAGGTGAACTTCTGCATGGCCTTCTGGATCGACGCGGTCGTCAGCGTCTTGTTGGCCTTCTGCGCAGCCTTGACTGCCTGGATGAACAGGTCGGCCGCGTAGTAGCCGCCGACCAGACCGATGGTCTGCGGCGTGCCCGGCTTGAACGACTCGACGTCGCTGAGCATCTGCTTGATCGCAGGCGTCCCCGATTCGAAGCCGGCGAACTGCACGTACGGGTAGAAGCCGACCAGGGACTTCAACAGGAGGTTCGAGTAGAAGGGCGTGAGCACGGTGCCGGTGTAGCCCTGGCCCTTCATGAGGCTGAAGAGCTGCAGCGCGTTGGTGGCCGGGACCGACGAGTAGATCGCATCGGGCGCACCACCGTCATTCGACGTCATGAGCGCCGACGCGTACGGCGAGTAGTCACCCACCACCGTGGGCGGCGCCGGGTACGCGCCCTTGGCGTAGACCACCTTGAAGCCGGCCGCCTGCGCCGCCGAGGCCTGGCTCTCGATGCTCACCGACCCCGACGTGGAGTCGGTGCCGATCAGCGCCACGGTCGGGTTCTTCAGACCCTTTGCCGCGAGCGACTTCTTGAGCAGGACCCACTGGGTGTCGGGAACCTGCTTCGGCGCCTCGGGGATGAGACAGCCGTAGATGCCGAAGTCCCAAGAGGTCTTCGGGCTGGTCGGGCAGTAGGCGGTGGAGTAGCCCGGGCCGAAGGACGGGATCTGCGACTGCGTGAGGTAGTCGGTCGGCGGGACGATGGAGACGTCGGGCACGATCGCCACCACACCCTCCTGGCTCACGAGGCGACGAGCCTCCGAGAGCGCGGTGTTCGGGTCGTTGTTGTCGTCGGCGAAGCCCTTGTAGGCGAAGGTGTAACCCTTCACCTCGTTGTTCTTGTTCGCCCGCTCGAGGCGCGCCTGGGCGCCCACCGGAGCATCGTTGGCGTAGGTCTTCGCGAGGCCGATGCCCCCGACGTTGATCGTCTTGTCGATGCTCACCGCGCCCGGCGCGGAGGCGCCGGCGGGCGTGAGCAGCGCGCCCAGCAGGCCGACGACCGTGACGACGAGCACGAGCCCGAAGCCCTTTTTCCTTGCAGTCATGTATCCCCCTCGTGAGTGTGCCCCGGTCGCGATTCGCGACCATATGTATCTATCGGATCGCGCCGCCCCGATTCCACTTTTCCCGGTTCTGGTATCGCCATGCGATCAGCCGTCAGCGCAACGGCTCGAGCGGTACCTCGTAGCGCTCGATGTAGGCCGCGAAGTCGGCGCGCAGCCCCGCCGCGGTCAGGCCGTACTGCTCCGCGGTGTAGCGGTGCTCGCCGTGCGCGCCGGTGCGGTGGCTCGCGTACCACGCGGCCATCGCGTCGCGAGACGCGGCCGAGGGCTCGCGGCCGATGAATTCGTAGACGCGGTCGAGCGTGCCGAACGGGTCGGCGACGAAGTCGCGGTGGAGCACGTCGAGGAACCGGTCCTCCCCCGTACGTGCCGAGATCCGTGTCCGGGCTTCCATCATCTGTTCGACGCCCACGCGCAGGTGCTCCGCCCGTCGCCGGCCGAACTCGTGCGGGTCGACCACCAGGTCGGGGGGCGCGAGCGACGACACGAAGCTCAACGTGGACGGCACGACCCGCGCCGGGTCGCGGTGTGTCACCACCACCTTGGCGTCGGGGTAGGCGGCGAAGAACGCCTCGAGGTGGTAGCTGTGCGCCGGCGCCTTGAACAGCCACCGGTCGGGTGGCCGCTGCGACTGCAGCAGCATGATCGCCCGCCGCTGGTAGGCATAGGCGTCGTGCATGTCACCGTCACGCCACCACTGGTGGTAGTCGTGGATCGGCAACACGAACTGCTGGGCCCGGAAGCTCAGCCCGAGGAGCTCGACGTCCTCGTCGGTGGCGTCGGGATCCCAGATGTGCAGGGCCATCGCGTCGGGGTCCTCGGCCTCGCGGCGCGCCTGCTCGGCCAGGGCCGCCACGTACCGCGGGTCACGGTATTCCTCCTCCAGGATCGGCGGCGGAACCGGCTGGTCCTGTTCCCAGAGCCGCAGCAACCGGAACGCCGAGTCGCGCGACATCATGTTGGCCAGGGCGGTGGTGCCGGTGCGAGGCAGGCCGGTGATCGACACCGGCGGACCCACGTGCACGGCGTCGATCTCGGGGTGCGTGCGATACCACTCCTGGATCTGCAGCCGGTTCACCAGTCGCCGCTGCACGATGCCGAGGTAGAAGTCCCGCGCCGGCGGGCTCAGCGCGATCTCGCGATCGAAGGCCTGGAGCAACCGGCCCAGCCCTTCCCGGAAGTCGCCCGCGCCGAAGTCGTCGAGCCCGGCCGTCTCGCACGCCTGATCGACGACGTCCTCGACGTCGGGTGTCCCCGCCACGGGTGTCACCGTGCCGCGTGTGGGCCCCGGCGCGCGAATTGCGGACTCGGGCTACGTTCGCCGCCATGATCACCGGTGAGAAGATCCTCGTGACCGGCGTGCACGGCGCCGTCGCCTTCCCGCTCGCGAGCGCGCTCGCCGCCGACAACGACGTGTGGGGCGTCGCCCGCTTCTCCGATCCCGCGACGCGCGACAAGGTGGAGGCTGCAGGTATCACCGCGCACGCCGCCGACGTCGCGGCCGGCGATCTCGGCGGGCTCGGCGGAAATGGCGGACTCCCCGACGACTTCACCTACGTGCTGCACCTCGCGTACTTCCGGGGTGGCACCGACGCCTTCGCCGAGTCGTTCCGCATCAACGCCGAGGGCACCGGGCTCGTGCTGCAACACTGCCGCGACGCCAAGGCCGCGCTGGTGATGTCGTCGCACGTGATCTACACGCCCACTGACGACCCGGCGCACCCTCACCACGAGGACAACCCGGTCGGCGGCATGCGGGCGCCGTGGGCGGCCACCGCACCGAGCGCGAAGGTGGCCGAGGAGTCGGTGGCGCGCTTCTGCGCACGGGCCTTCGACCTGCCCGTCACCATCGCCCGGCTCAACACCGTGTACGGGCCCGACGCCCGGTACATGCCCTCGATGAACGCGCTGGCGGTGGCCCGCGGCGACGCCGTCGTCACCCGCGGCGAGCCGTGCCCGCACAGCCCGATCCACATCGACGACATGATCTGGCAGCTCGAACCGCTGCTCGACGCCGCGAGCGTGCCCGCCACCGTCGTCAACTGGTGCGGCGACGAGGTCGTCACCCAACGGGAGTGGTCCGAGCTCGCCGCCGTCGTCAGCGGCACCACGGCCGAGGTCACCGTCGCGCGAGGTGCCCGGCGCGCCGTGCCAGAACGTCGGCGATCCCACGAAGCGGCAGTCGATCACCGGCCCGTGCCGCTCCGACTTCGCCACCGCGTTCGCCGCATCGGTCGAGGCGCTGCTCACCCCGGGCGGATGACGAGCGCATGACCAGCGCCCCGATCACGCCGTTCCGCGTCGCCTTCGACGCGGACGTCGTCGAGGACCTGCGCGCGCGGCTCCACATGACGCGCTGGCCCGAGCGCGAGACGGTCGACGACTGGTCGCAGGGCGCGCCGCTCGCGTTCGTGCAGGACCTCGCCGCGTACTGGGCCGACGGGTACGGCTTCGAGGCGGCGGCGGCACGCATGAACGCGTGGCCGCAGTTCACGACGCGCATCGACGATCTCGACATCCACTTCGTGCACGCGCGTTCACCAGAGCCGGACGCGCTGCCACTGGTGATCACGCACGGCTGGCCCGGGACGGTCGTGGAGTTCCTCGACGTCATCGGCCCGCTCACGGATCCCGTCGCGCACGGCGGCGACGCGGCCGACGCGTTCCACGTGGTCTGCCCGTCGCTGCCGGGTTACGGGTTCAGCAGCCGGCCGACCACGCGGGGACGCGGTCTCCCCTGGATCGCCACCGCGTGGGCCGAGCTCATGGCGCGTCTCGGGTACGAGCGGTACGGCGCGCAAGGCGGCGACTGGGGCTCCGCAGCCACGTGCATCCTCGGCGAGGTCGATCGCGAGCACGTCGTCGGCATCCACGTGAACATGCCCACGGTGATGCTGCCGCCGCCCGGCGACGACGCGACCGAGCAGGAGCGCCACAACTTCGACGACTTCGCCTGGCACCAGCAGTGGGGCACTGGATACCAGCACCTGCAGGCGACGCGACCGCAGACCCTCGGGTACGGCCTGGTGGACTCCCCCGTCGGGCAGCTCGCCTGGGTGGTCGAGAAGTTCTGGGCCTGGACCGACTGCGACGGGGACCCCCTACACGATCTTCACGCGCGAGCAGTTGCTCGACAACGCGACCGTGTTCTGGTGCACCGCGACCGGCGCGTCGTCGGGCCGCCTCTACTGGGAGAGCGCCGGCCCCGCCGCGCTGGCCGACCCGGAGAACGCGGCGGTGCTCAAGATGGGTGAGATCACGGTGCCGACCGGGTGCTCGGTGTTCCCCCGCGAGATCCGCCGCCCGTCGCGCCGTCAGGCCGAGCAGCGCTTCACCAACCTCCACTACTGGAACGAGCCCGAGCGCGGGGGGCACTTCGCCGCCTTCGAGCAGCCGGCGAACTTCGTCGACGAAGTGCGCGGCGTCGTTCCGACCCCTCCGCTGATCCAGGAGCACCGATGCTGAGCGACAAGAAGATCCTGGTGACCGGACCGGCCGGCAACATCGGGTACCCGCTCGCCACCGCGCTCGCACGCGACAACGAGGTGTGGGGCATCTCCCGCTTCGGTGACCCGGCGGAGCGCAAGAAGGTCGACGACATCGGCGTGATCACGCGCCCCGTCGACCTCGGCGACGGCGACTTCGGCGACCTGCCCGACGACTTCGACTACGTGTTGCACCTCAGTGCCTTCATCTTCGGCGACAGCTACGACGAGGCGATCCGCGTCAACGCCGAGGGCACGGCGTTGCTGATGGCGCACTGCCGCAGGGCCAAGGCGATCCTGGTGATGTCGTCAACCGGCGTGTACCGCCCCGACCCCGATCCGTGGCACGCGTTCCTCGAGACGGAGCCGCTCGGCGACGCACTCGTGCCGGGCGCGCCGCTGTACTCGATCTCCAAGGTCACCGAGGAGGCGGTCGCGCGCTCGGTGGCGCGGATGCTCGAGATCCCCACGGTGATCACGCGCATGAACGCGGCCTACGGCAACACCGGCACCGGCGGACTGCCGGGGATGCAGTTCGACAGGATACGCGCCGGCGAGCAGCTGGTACTGCGCTGGGACCCCAACCCGTACAGCCCCATCCACGACCGTGACATCTTCGAGCAGACCGAGGCCATGCTCGACGCCGCGGCACCGTCGTGCCCAATCGTCAACTGGGGCGGCGACAAGCCCGTCGCGGCGCAGGAGTGGTGCGCGTTGTTCGGCGAGATGCTCGGGGTCGACCCCGACGTGGTGGTCGGCGACTTCCCGACGTCACAGCGGGGTGTGGTGCTCGACAACACGAAGCGCCTCGCGGTCACCGGGCCCTGCACGGTCAGCTGGCGCGACGGGATGCGCGAGCTCGCTCAGGCCCGGTCGAACCCATCGGGTCGCCGGGCCTGAGCGAGCAGGAACGCATCAGGCCGGGTAGTTCGCGTCCTTGAACTTCGGCAGGATCGGCAAGGTCTTCGTGCCGCACGTGAACGGTTGGGCCAGCGTGAAGCCGGAACCGTCGTCGTTCACATGGTCGAGCACGTTGCAGGCCTGGTCAGGGATGTTGTACGAGCTCGGGTACTTCGTGGGCCCGATCGTGTCCTTGATGTAGTACGTCATCCCCGACGCGTACTTCTGCACCGCGGCAGTCGTCAGCGTCTTGTTGGACTTCAGCGCACCCTTGACCGCCGCGATGAACATGTCGGCGCCGAAGTAGCCGCCCGCGAGCGTGAGCGATCCGGGCGTGCCGGGCTTGAACGCCTCGACGTCGGACGTGAACTGCTCGATGCCCTTCGACTGCGTCTCGTAACCGGCGAACTGCATGAACACGTACGAGCCGGCGAGCGGCTTCAGCAGCAGCTTCGAGTAGTACGGCGACAGGATCGTGCCCGTGAAGCCCGCGGCCTTGATCCCGTTGAACAGGGCCAACGAGATGCTCGGCGGTGCCTGCGAGTAGATCACGTCGGGAGCGCTGCCGTTGTTCGAGGTGAGCATGGCCTGGATGTACGGCGAATAGTCACCCACCACCGCCGGCGGCGCCGGGATCGTGCCCTTGGCGTACACCACGTTGAATCCCGAGCCCTGGGCCGACGACGCGCCCGTCGTGATGCCGCTCTTGCCCGACTGCGAGTCGGTGCCGATGAGCGCAATCGACGGGCTCTTCACGCCCTTGGACGCGAGCTCGTTCTTGAGGAGCTCGTACGTCGTCCCGTACGCCCGTTTGGCGTCGAGTCGGAGGATGCAGCCGTAGATGCCGAAGCCCCAGCCCTTCACGCCCTTGTCGGGGCAGTACGTGGCGTCGTAGCCGGGCCCGAACCACGGCACCTGCTGCTGGGTGAGGTAGTCACCGGGCGTCGCGAGCGACACGTTGATGAGCGAGAAGATGCCGTCCTGCGACACCAGGCGGCGGGTCTCCGACAACGCCGTGGCGGGGTCGTTCTTGTCGTCGGCGAACTCCGTCCACTGGAAGGTGTAGCCCTTGACTTCCTTGGTGTCGTTGGCTCGCTGGAACCGGGCCTGCGCGCCGATGGCGGCGTCGCCGTAGTTCGCGGCGTACCCCAGGCCGGCGACCTTGATCACGCCCCCCTGTACCGTCGGCGCCGCAGGAGCGCTCGCCCCCACTGCCGCCGGTGCGAGCAACGCGGCGACCAGCGCGACGACGACTGCGAGCAACGCGACACCCGTGACCGGACGCTTCCGTACGCTCATCGTTCCCCCCGGTTCGATGAAGTTGTTCGAATTTCTCCCGTGTTTGTACACCATATTCGTGCGGCGCGCGCATCGCGCGCCGCACGAAGGTGCGCACGCTCTCGGTCAGTTCGCCCGACGCTCGATGCACCCCAAGCTGTCGATGACCCAGTTGACATCGAGTGGTTCCCCGCACCACTTCGGGATCGCGGTGGTGCGCGTCACCTCGACCCCCCGATCACGGTTGCTCACGCCGATCCCGTGGTGATCGAAGCCGGGCCCGTCGGTGACGGGGAGTTCGGTGCCGTCGGGGCGGATCGAGATCAGCCGGCCGTGCGTGCCGCGTCGGAGGTTCCAGCCGCCTTCATGGACCAGGCGATGGTGATGCCAACAGAGTTCGACGAGATTCGCCAACGAGTTGTCGCCGCCCTGCGCGCGATGGCGAATGTGATGGATGTCGGTGAAGGATCGCCGACCACAGCCGGGGAAGTCACACCCTTGGTCGCGCGCGTGCACGGCCCGCCGCAGCGAAGGCGGGATGCTGCGGGTACGCGTGCTCACGTTGACCGGCTTGCCGTCGCCGTCCTGGAGCATCCACACGATCGACGAGTCGCACAGCAACCGACGCGCCGTCTCCGGTGCGAGCCGGGAGCAACCGTCGGCCGCGCACACGCCGTCGCCGTCGGTGTCGGTGTCGGCGTCGTCGGCGAGCACGTTCGCGTCGACGTACACGGTGATCATGTGGCGGTCGCCGCCCTTGCGTGACGCGGGGCCTTGCGCGAGCCAGCTCTCGGCCATCATCGCGAGCGCGTCGACATTCAACTGCCCGACGTTCAACTGCCCGGAGTCGAGCGGTCCCGCGGGACCGCCTTCGGCATCCGAGTCGTCGCCCGAGTCATCGTGGGGCTCGGGACGAGGCACGAGTGCACGGGCCGACTCGAACACGGCGAGCAACGCCGCAGCGACATCGGCGGGGATGCGCCCGGTGACCACGTAGCTGCCGTCACTGCCGGCGGCGTCGTCGAACTCGATGCGCAGGAACCGCCCCTCGTGCTGACGTTCGGCCTCGTCGCGCTCATCCTGGGCGTTGCGGGAACGGCGCCAGCCGCGCACGACCCGCTCCACCTGCACTGCCGTCGCATGCTCGGCGAGTTCGGCGAGATCCGCCTCGTTCTCCGGCGTGGCGATGCGGGTGAGCGCCCGCACCTTCGAGTAGCTCAGCCTGCCCGCCGCGAAACCACGCGTGATCACCGGGAGATCGTCGAGGGCGCGAGCGACGCGCAACTTCTCCCTCGACGTGCGGGCATCGAGACCGCACTGCCAGCTGAGCCACTGCGCGCACGATCGGCACCCCCACTGGAGGTACCCCTCGCGGCGGTCGTACTCGGCGACGAGCAACAGCCACCGGCACTCGCCCGCCGCGAGTTGGCCGGCCAACTCGGTGAGCTCGGCCTCGATGCGCTCGAGCGGCATCCCGCCGCGAGCTTCCCTGGTCTCCGTGGCGGCCATCGGCCCTCCCTGTCGTGATCACGGGGAAGTGGACACGAACACACGTTCGTATTCTAGCGCGCGATCCCTTGTGCCGCAACAGTTGATGCGGTCCCGCGGGACCGCATCAACCGTGCAAGTGCTCGAGGGTCGAGGTCGCTGACGAGGCGCGCCCGACCGCTACTTCGCGACGTAGCCGCCGTCGACGGGCAGGGCGATGCCGGTGACGTTGGCCGACAGGTCGGAGGCCAGGAAGAGTGCCGCGTTGGCGCAGTCCTCCGGCGTGATGATGCGCCCGAGGGGCTGGAACGATCCTGCGAACTCGATGTACTCGTCGGGCTGGTCCTTGAACTCCTCGCCCTCGACGCGACCGAAGTTGGTGGTCGGCATCGCGGAGGGGCAGAAGCAGTTCACCCGGATGCCCTCGGGCGCGAGCTCCACCGCGAGGCCGCGCGTCATCTGGATGCCGATGGCCTTGCTCGAGCCGTACGGCACGCCCCCGAAGCCGACCATGCCCGCGACCGACGCGGTGTTCACGATGATGCCGCCGGGGTTGCCCTGCTCGGCCTGGCGCCGGAACTGCAGCACCGCCTGGCGGCAGCCGGTGAACATGCCCATGCCGTTCACCATGAGCAGCTTCTCGAAATCGGCGACGGTGTGGTCGGTGAAGGTCATGCCGAGCCGCGGCGTGGCGATGCCGACGTTGTTCCACATGATGTCGAGGGAGCCGAACTGCTCGACCGCGAGGCTCACGGCCGCGGCGACGTCGTCCTCGTGCACCACATTGCAGCCGATCGCGACGGCGGTGCCGCCCTCGGCCTCGATCAGGGCGACGGTGTCCTTCGCCCAGTCCTCGCGCAGGTCGGCGACGACGACCTTGGCGCCCTCCTCGGCGAAGAGCAGCGCGCCGGCGCGTCCGACACCCGAGCCCGACCCGGCGATGACCACCGACTTGCCGTCCAGCAGATTGCGGTTCACGGAATCACTCCTTCGTCCTTCAACGTCACGATCTCGTCCCAGCTGTGCCCGAGGTCCTCGACCAGGAGCAGCTCGGTGTCCTGCGCGTGCTCCGGCGCCCGCCGCAGTGCGGCCGGCTGCTCGTCGAACTGCACCGCGCCCGTGGGGAACCGGTAGGTGCCCGCCCCGTCGTAGTCCAGCTCGGCGACGTAGCCGTTGGCCACGATCTGCGGGTCGTCGGCCAGCTCGTCGACGCGCTGGAACGGCGCCCACGGGAATCGTTCCGGCGCGAACGCCTCGCGCCACTCTGCGAGGGTGCGCGACCGGAACGTCGCGCTGATCACCTCGGCGAGCGGCGCGGCGTTCTCCGCGCGTGCGGCGTGCGATCCGAAGCGCTCGTCGTCGAGCAGCTCGGGCCGACCGATCGCGCGCGCGAAGTCGGGCCACGACTTGTCGGATTGCAGGAAGCACAGCTGCAGCCAGCGTCCGTCGGCGGTCTCGTAGTTCTCGACCAGCGGGTTGGCGATGCCCTTCATCCCCGGGGGCCCGGCGTGGCGGTAATTGCCCTGCAGAGCGGACAGTACGTCTGAGCCCACGGCCCACATCGCGCTCGGCGAGCAGCGACACGTCGACCACCGAGGGCTCGCCCGTGGTCGCGCGGCGGAACAGCGCCGCGGCGATCCCGAACGCGAGCTGCGTCGCGCCCTGGCGGTCGCCGAACGCGCCGCGTGGGCCGAGCGGCGCGTCGGAGATCCCCTGGTTGATCGTCTCCTCCACCCCGCCCCGGGCCCAGTAGGCGGTGCTGTCGTAGGCCGCCTTGTCGGCGTCGGGCCCGCGCACGCCGAAGCCGTGGCCGCGCGCGTAGATCAGGTTCGGGTTCACCTCGCGCAGCTCCTCGACGCCGAGGCCGAGCCGCTCGAGCACCGAGGGAAGCTGGCTGGTGAGGAACACGTCGGCGGTGGCGACGAGCTCGAGCAGCAGCGCGCGGCCCTGCTCGGTCTTCAGGTCGAGGCCGATGCTGCGCTTGCCGCGGTTCGCGAGCTCCCACGACTGGTTCACGGCACCGCTACTCGCGAGGCCACTGGACACGAGGCCGCGGTAGCCGTCGCCCCGCACCGGGTGCTCGATCTTGATCACGTCGGCGCCCCAGTCGGCGAGCATGCCGCCCGCCACCGGCACGAACACCCACTCCGCGACTTCGACGACGCGCACGCCGTGGAACACGTCAACCGAAACTGTCATCCCCTGGCCTCCTGTAGCGTCACGCGCGTATGCGTGACGACGAACTCGACTTCGGCATCATGACCGGCGGCCCGGGCACCGACGTCGGTGCGCTCGAGCAGTATCCCGTGGAATCGCTGTGGGTGGGCGGCCACGTGGCCTCCGTGAACCCGTCGCCCGAAGCGATGGTGTCGCTCGCCTGGCTGGCGGCGCGCGCGGAGCGCGTGCGGGTGGGCACGTCGATCCTGCTGCTGCCGCTCTACGAGCCGGCGATCGTGGCCAAGCAGATCGCCGATCTCGACAACGCCACCGGCGGCCGCATCACCCTCGGTGTGGGCATCGGCGGCGAGTACCCCGGTGAGTTCCGGGCGTGCCGCGTCCCGCGCAGCGAGCGCGGGCCCCGCACCGACGAGGCCATCGACCTGATCCGCCGACTGTGGTCGGGCGAGGAGCTCACCCACGACGGGCGCTTCTACGCGATGGAGGACGTGTGCATCCATCCCGCGCCGGCGCAGACCCACCTGCCGATCCCCGTGGCCGGGCGACAGGAGCCGGCCATGCGCCGCGCCGCGCTGCGCGGCGACGGCTGGATGCCCTACCTCTACTCGCCGCGTCGCTACGCGGCGTCGGTGGAGACCATCCGCGAGGGTCGCGCAGCGCGAAGGACGCGATCTCACCGGCTTCGAGTGGTTCTGCTTCGTGTTCGTGAACGTGCGACCCGACGGCGACCAGGCGCGCCGCGAGGCGGCCGAGTTCCTCGGTGGCACGTACCGCGAGGGCGACTTCGAGTCGATGATCCGCAACGTGGCCGCGGCGGGCGACGTGGACGAGGTGACCGCGACGCTGCAGGCGTTCGTGGACGCCGGCGCGCGTCACTTCATCTTCACCCCCGCGTCGCGCGGCGACGCGCGCGGCGTGCTCGACACGTTGTTCGCCGACGTCGTCCCTCGCCTCGCGCTCCCCCCGCACTGATCGTCAGTCGACCCGCACGGGAACCGCGCTCGGCCCCCGCTCGTACATGCCGGTGATGCGCGCGGGCGGCGCGTCGTCGTCGAAGCGCAGGTTCGGGAAGCGCTCGAGCAGCATCGAGATCGCGGCGACGATCTCGGCACGCGCCACGTGCATGCCCAGGCAGGTGTGGACGCCACCACCGAAGCCCATCTGGGCCTGCAGGGGGCGACCCGGGTCGAACTCGTCGGGCCGCTCCCAGCGCGCCGGGTCGCGGTTCGCCGCCGCGAGGCACATGTGCATCACGGCCCCGCCGGGAATGTCGACCCCGCCGAGAGTGGTGTCGTGCGCGACGAAGCGACTGAACATCGGATCGGTGGGCATCCACCGCACCGTCTCCTCGACCACGGGCCGGTACAGCGTGCGGTCCTGCTTCACCGCGTCGAGCCAGTCGGGGTGCCAGAGCAACGCCAGCGCGGTGATGCCCATCTGCTTCCAGGTGGTGCCCGATCCCGCGGCGAGCAGGAGGAAGGCGAAGACCAGCACCTCCTGATCGGTGAGCCGGCTCGTGGTGCCGTCGGCGTTGGTGATCTCCTCGCGCAGCAACAGGCTGATCAGGTCGTCGCGGGGATCGTCTTTGCGCGCTTGGATCAGCGGTTCGACGATGCGGAAGAACGGCGCCATGCCGTTGCCGTCGGAAACCATCGCGGCGCGGATGTCGAGCGAGTCGGCGATCGAGATCCCGAAGCTCCCGGTGATGGTGAGCAGCGGGATGGCGGAGAAGTACTCGACGTTGAGGTCGCCGCCGCCCTTCGCCTCCAGGCGGTCGAGGAGCGCCTCGATCGCGGGGATCGTCCACTGCTCCGTCCACCAGGCGCTGTTCTTGGGCAGGAACTGCGGCTGCACGAGTGCGCGGTAGCGCTTGTGCTTGTCGCCGTCCATGTAGAGGATCCCGCCGAACATCAGCGCGTTCTCGTCGGCGTCGGGCGGCTGCGCGATGTAGGTGTCGCCGTCGCGGAAGACGGCATCACACGTGTCCCAGTCGAAGCACGACCAGTGCTGGTGGTCGGGGTACGGCAGGCCCTGGAAGAAGGCGCGTGGGTCGTCGAAGCCGATGAGCGGGCCGACGATGCCCTCGTGCACCGGACCGCTCTCGCGGAGCTTGTGGAACTTGGGGTACGGGTCCTCGGCGAAGCCGCCACCCCGCGTGACGTAGGACGCGCCGGTGAGGTCGAACAGCTCCTTGAGGCGGTCGGCCTCGAGGACGTCGTACTCGCTCATCGTGCTACCGCCGTTCCAGCACGACGACCGGGATCACCCGGTCGGTGCGCTTGGTGTACTCGTCGTAGTTCGGCCACTGCACGCACGCGAGCTTCCACAACTCCTTGCGCTCGGCGCCCTCGGCCGTGCGGGCGCGCACCGGGATGACGTCGCCCTTCACCTGCACCTCGGCGTCGGGGTGGGCCAGGAGGTTGTGGTACCAGTTCGGGTGCGTGGGCGCGCCGCCCTGCGAGGCGATGAGCACGTAGGCGTCGTCGCCGTTCGCAGTGTGGGCCGCGTAGATCAGCGCCGACTTGCGCGGCTGGCCGCTCTTCGCGCCGGTGGTGCGCAGGATCAGGCAGGTGGCACCGTTCCAGATGTAGCCCTGCTCGCCGTCGGTCTCCTCGTAGGCGCGGATGTGCTCCTCGCCGAACATCGAGAGGTCGGGCGGGGTGTAGGTGGACTCTTCGTCACTCACTGGGTTCCCTTCAGTTCGAGTGCGCGGTTCGGGCACGCCTCTACGGCCTGGCGGATGACGTCGAGCGGGTCGCCCTCGGGGTCGAGGACGTAAGCCTTGGCGTCGTCGCCCACGTCGAACGTGCCGCCGGCGAGCACCACGCAGACGCCCGCCCCGGAGCACTTGTCCCGGTCGATCTCGATCTCGTAGCTCGCCATGGTCCTGGCTCCCGGTCGGCGGCCATCCGTCTGTCATTTGAGACGGGGCGCCAGGATGTTATTCTCTCGGCACCCCAGGGGTCAACGCGTCGCCACCAATCCGGGGAGCAGCCGTGCCCGTCGTCCCGTCACCCGCCGTCACCCGCGCCTGTGAGGTGCTCGCGCTCCTGAGCGAGGAGCCCGAACAGCCGCTGCGCCTCGCCGAGATCGCCCGCCGCCTCGAGATGCCGCGCGCCACCTGCCAGACGGTGCTGCTCGCGCTGTGTGAGCGGGGGTTCGCGGTGCGCCACGATCCCGGAATCGAGTACACCCTCGGCCCCGCGTGCGTGCGGGTCGGCGAGGCCGCGGCACGGGCGCTGCCCGCGGTCGACATCGCAGGCGATGCGATCGCCGGCCTGGCGGGCGCCACCGGGTTCCCCGTCGGCGTGGTCGTGCGCGCCGGCGACACCATCCAGATCGCGCACGTGATCGAGGGCACCGACCCGTTCGGCCCCGGCCTGGTGCTCGGGCAGTCGGTGCCGCTCGTCGCGCCCTTCGGCGCGGTGTTCGCTGCGTACGACGGCGCCACGCGCCGCCAGTGGCTCGACCGCTGCGACCCGCCGCTCGACGCCGACGAACGCACCCGTTACACGACCGCCCTCGACGCGATCCGCACACGCGGTTGGTCGGTGTCGGTGCAGCCCGAGCAACGACCCGATCTCACCGAGATGCTCACCGGCCCGATCACCAAGCCACCGGGTGAGCGCGACCTCGCGACGCGCGCGCTGGCGCACACCGAGTACCTCGCCACCGAGGTGGAGTCCGGCCGCCCGTACCGCATCACGCAGATGACGGCACCGGTGTTCGACGCCAACGGCGCGGTCACCCTCGGCCTCATCGTGCTCGGCCCCACCTACGACCTGCGTGCCGAGGAGATCGACGCACTGGGTGGACGGCTGAGCGAGACAGCCCGTACGGTCACCCGCGAGCTCGGAGGCGTCGCGCCCGACACCCTCTCGCATGACCACCCGCCCGATTCGGAGGAAGCTGCATGACCTCGTTGTTCCCGCTGCCGACCACGCTCGACCACGCGCTCTCCCCCGAGTGGCTGAACGTCGCGCTCGGTCAGCGCTACCCGGGCATCGACGTCACCAACGTGACCATCGGCGAGATCGACTGCCGCGTCTCCACCAACGCGCTGTTCACCATCGAGTGCGCGGGTGGCGTGCCCGAGGGCCTGTCACCCCACCTGTGCATCAAGGGCTACTTCGGCGAGGAGGGCGCGCCCTACGCGCACATCGGCGAGGGCGAGGCGCGCTTCTACCAGGAGCTGGCCGACGCCATCGGTGTACGCACCTTGCGCTGCCCGTTCGCGGTCGCCGACCCCGCCACTGGTGCGGGCATCTTCATCACCGAGGACGTCGCGATCGAGGGCGGCGACTTCCTCAGTTCGTTGTCGCCGTATTCGATCGAGCAGACCGCGGAGAGCCTCACCGAGTTCGCGCGGCTGCACGCGTTCGGCTGGGGCCTCCCCGACGCGGTGCGCGCCGACTGGCTCGCACCGAAGATCCACACCTACTGGCAGTCGCGCACCATCGAGGACGTGCAGGAGAACTTCGACGGATGGGTCGGCGAAGAGGTGCACGACGACGCGCGTGACGCGGCCCGACTGTGGAACGCGATCCGGGCGCTCGCCGAGCAGCCCGAGGGACCGGGCTGGACCGTCATGCACGGCGACGCCCATGTGGGCAACATCCTCATCGCCCCTGACGGCGACCCGTCGATCGTCGACTGGCAGCTCGTGCAGCGCAACTTCCACGGGATCGACGTCGGCTACCACATCGCCTCGGCGCTCACGACCGAGGACCGCGAGAAGGCCGAGCGCGACCTCGTGCAGCACTACCTCGACGAGCTCGCCCGCTTCGGGGTCGCGGAGCCGCCGGCGTGGGACGACATGTGGGACGCCTACCGTGTCGGCAACGTCTACGGCTTCTACATGTGGGGCATCACCAAGATCGTGAAGCCGCCGAAGATCCGGGTGCTCCTCCAGCGCCTGAGCGCCGCCGTCGCCGCGCACGACGGCTTCGCCGCAGTCGGCGTCTGAGTAGCCTCCCCCGCATGGGGGAACAGCAGGAACACGGGACCCGGCGCTCGGCCAGGAAAGGTCCGGGCCGCTGCGCGGCATCAAGGTGCTCGACTTCTCGATCGCGCTCACCGGCCCGTACGCCACTGCGTTGATGGCCGACCAGGGCGCGCAGGTGATCAAGGTCGAGCGCCCCGGTATCGGTGACATCGCCCGGTGGGTGGGCGTGTCGGTCAACGGGATGAGCGCCTTCTTCCTCGTGTGCAACCGCGGCAAGCAGTCGATCGTGCTCGACCTCGCGCAACCCGAGGCGGTCGAGATCGCGCTGCAGCTCGCGGCCGAGAGCGACGTGATCGTCGAGAACTTCCGCCCTGGGGTGATGGAACGCATCGGTCTCGGGTACGACGCGGTGCGCGCGGTCAACCCCGACGTGATCTATGCGTCGCTCAGCGGCTTCGGCTCGGAGGGCCCCTACCGCGACCGCAGCGCGTACGACACCGCGATCCAGGCCTACGGCGGCTTCGCCGCGAACCAGTCGGATCCCGACGACGGCATGCCCGTGTTCCTGCGCCAGACCGCGGCCGACAAGGTCACGTCGCTGTTCGCATGTCAGGCCATCACCGCGGCCTTGTTCGCGCGCGCCAACGGCGACGGCGGCCAGCACGTCGAGCTGTCGATGACCGACGCGGTGGTGTCGTTCCTGTGGGCCGACGCGGCCGGCAACGAGGTGCTGCTCGACGCCGACGGCACACAGAACTCTTCGTTCACCAAGGGATTCCGCCCGATGCAGTTCGAAGACGGCTGGGGCATCGTGGTGCCCACCTCCGACCACGACTTCGCGGGCATGTGCAAGGCGCTCGACGTGCCCGGCTTCGACGACCCGCGCATCGCCACCGTGCAGGAGCGGGTGAAGCACCGCGACGTGCTCGAGCCGATCATGGACATGTGTTACGCCCAGGCCGCCAACCTCACGCAGGCCGAGGCGACCGTGCGATTCGACCGCGAGCGGGTGCCGTATTCGATGATCCTCACCCCCGACGAGCTGACGCGCGACCCCCATGCGGTCGCGATCGGCCTGTTCGTCGAGGACGAGCACCACGTGGTGGGCCGCACACGTGTCCCGCGCCACCCCACCCGCTTCCGCGGCACGCCCGCGGAGCTCCGCAACGCCACGCCGGCGCTCGGCGAGCACACCGACGAGGTGCTGGCTTCGCTGGGCTTGAGCGACCGCACGGCCGAACTGCGCGAGCGTGGCGTCGTCGCGTAACTGCCCGTCAGCCGGTCGTGTCGACCACGTAGCGGCCGGTGACGCCGCCGCGTGCGATCTCATCGAGTGCGCCCTCCACGTCGGTGAGCGCCATGATGCGCCGGATCGCGTCGAGCCCGCGCGGGGCGAAATCGCCGGCCATGCGCTGCCACACCTCGCGGCGACGCGCGATCGGCGTGGTGACGGACTCGATACCGAGCAACGACACCCCGCGCAGGATGAAGGGCAACACGGTGGTGTCGAGCTGCGCGCCACCGGTGTTGCCGCTCGCCGCGACCGCAGCGCCCGGAGCGAGCCGGGCGACCACGCCGGCAAGGGTGGCGCCGCCGACCGCGTCGACCGCCCCCGCGTAGCTCGCAGGCATCAACGGCTTGGGCGTCTCCGACAACTCGGCGCGGTCGATGACGGACGCGGCGCCGAGCTCGCGCAGCCACCCCTCGGATTCGGCCTTGCCGCTGCTCGCGACCACCTCGTAGCCCAAGCCGGCGAGGATGCTCACCGCAACGCTGCCGACACCACCGGTGGCGCCGGTGACCACGACCGGCCCGGCGCCGGGCGCGAGGCCGTGGTGCTGCAGCGCGGCGACCGACAGCGCCGCGGTGTAGCCGGCGGTGCCGATGGTCATGGCCCAGTCGACGTCGGTGCCGGCCGGGAGCGGCACCAGCCACTCGGCCGGAACACCGTGCGAGCTGCGAGAAGCCGCCGTGGTGCGACACGCCGATGTCGTAACCGCCGGCCAGGACTCGGTCGCCGGGTGCGAAGTCGGCGTTGTCGCTCTCGAGCACCTCACCCGCGAAGTCGATACCGACGACGAGCGGCGAGATCCGCGCGACGCGACCCTTCTCCGAGGCGGCGAGCGAGTCCTTGTAGTTGACGCTGGACCGTTCGACGCGCACGAGCACACCGCCCTCCCCCAGCACGCTGGTGGGGAGCTCCTCGATGCCACGGGAGAACTCGCCGTCGGTGCGCGCCACGTAGGCGCGGAACTGCTCGGGGGTCGTCGTCATGAGCCGGAATCTACCGGCCCCCGGCGATTGCGGCCCGGCCCGTTGCCGTGCCAGCCTCCTCGCATGGAGCGCCGATGACCACCAGCCTGCCCACCCGCGTCCTCGGGCGTGACCGACGAGATGGCCTCACCGTGTCGGCGCAGGGGTTCGGGTGCATGAGCATCACGATCCCGCCGATCACCGAGTCCGACGAAGCCGACGGGGTGAAGCTGATCGAGCGGGCGATCGACCTCGGGATCACCTTCTTCGACACCGCCGACGTCTACGGCGACGGGCGCAGCGAATCCATCCTCGGGCGAGCGGTGCACGGGCGACGCGACGAAGTGGCGATCGCGACCAAGTTCGGCAACTCCATCGTGAACGGCCGGATGGGCCCGGTGAACGGCCGCCCCGAGTACGTGCACCAGGCGTGCGATCGGTCGTTGCAGCGCCTCGGCGTCGACCACATCGACCTCTACTACCAGCACCGCCCCGACACGACGGTGCCGATCGAGGACACGGTCGGCGCGATGGCCGAGCTGGTCGCCGCCGGCAAGGTGCGCCACCTCGGCCTGTCCGAGGCGTCGGCCGCGACGATCCGGCGGGCCGTGTCGGTGCACCCCATCGCCGCGCTGCAGAGCGAGTGGTCGCTGTTCACGCGTGACCTCGAAGCCGAGATCATCCCCACCTGTCGCGAGTCGGGCGTCGGCCTCGTGCCCTACAGCCCCCTCGGCAAGGGTGTGCTCACCGGTGCGCTTGCCAAGCTCGACGACCTCCCCGCGCAACGACTACCGCCGCTCGTTCCCTCGCTTCTCGGAGGAGTACTTCGACGACAACCTGCGGCTCGTCGCGGTCGTGCAGGAGATCGCGGCGGATCACGGGTGCACGCCCGGGCAGGTCGCGCTCGCCTGGCTCACCGCGCAGGGCGACGACGTCGTGCCGATCCCGGGGACGAAGCGGACCACCTACCTCGAGGACAACGTCGGCGCGCTGGCAGTGACGCTGAGCACGGAGGAGGTGGCGCGCCTGTCGGCGCTCCAGGCGCTCGGCCCCCGCAACGCGGATCTCACCTTCGTCAACCGCGACACACCCCAACGCAGCTGACCCGCACGCTCGAACACCAGAGAGGAACCACCATGGGGAGACGACTCGAGGGCAAGGTCGCGATCGTGACCGGTGCCGGTGGCGGCATCGGACGCGAGCATGCACGCCTGCTCGCGTCCGAGGGCGCGTCGGTGATGGTGAACGACACCGGTCGCCGGGCCGGGGCCGACGCCGCGAGCGTCGTGGCCGAGATCACCGGGGCCGGCGGCGCGGCGGTCGCCAACACCACATCGGCCACATGGGACGGCGCCGCAGAGATCGTCGGGCGGGCGATCGACGCGTTCGGTCGTCTCGACATCCTCGTGAACAACGCCACATCGGCGCGCGCCAACGACCTCTGGCGGATGACCGAGGAGGAGTGGGACCTCGCGATCGACGTGAACCTCAAGGGCTACTTCGCAATGATCCGCGAGGCTGCGCCCCACCTCTGCGGCCAGGGTTCGGGCGCGATCGTGAACTCGAGCTCCGGCTCGGGCTTCGGCCACCCCTCCGCGGTTGCATTCTCCTCCGCCAAGGAGGGCGTGATCGGCCTGACCCGCACCGTGGCCCGTGAACTGGGGCGCTTCGGCGTGCGCTGTAACGCCATCCGCCCCCTGGCGCTGGGCCAGTCCACCGTCGACTTCGCCGCCAACAGTGGCAGGTGGGCCACCCTCATGGCAGCCACCATGGCGCCCAAGGGCAACGGTCTCCCCGTCGACCGGGCCACGCCGGAAACGCACCCGCCATCCAAGATTGCGCCGATCGTCGTGTGGCTGTGCACCGACGCGGCGAGTGGCGTCAACGGCCGGACCTTCCACGTGCGCGGCGATGTGTACGCGTTGCTCAGCGAGCCCGGGCCCGAGCGCATCATCGAGCGCGCGGGTGGTTGGACCCTGGACGCGCTCGACGACGTCGCGCCGCGCGAGCTGGTCGAGGGATTGACCAACGACTACCGGCTCGACGAACACCCGGAATTGCAGGTGTTCGAGCTCTGAGTCACCCTTCGAGGGTGGCGAGCCGCTCCGGTCGGGCCATCACCGCGCCCTGGTCCTCCACGTTGTCAAGACCGAGATCCGCGAACGCCGGTGTGGTGTACATCGCCACCACGCGCCCCATCATCGAGAAGCGCGGATCGTCGGACTCCCCCGAGTCGAACAGCATCGACGCGACCAACATGATGACGCCGAGCTTGTAACGCTGGAACGCTCGGTGCCACGCGAGGTCGTGCGTCGCGATACCCGATTTCGCTTCATAGCGGGTCACCAGCTCGTCGATCGACATCGACGACGGCAGCGTGGTGAACATGCCCGGGAGCTCCCAGGTGACCTGGGCGTACGCGACGTCGGCCATCGGGTCGCCGAGGAACGACATCTCCCAGTCGAAGGTTGCGGTCAGCTCACTCCCCACGAATGCGAAGTTGCCCGGCTTGGCGTCTCCGTGCACAAGCGAGATCTGGGCGCTCGGCGCGGGTACCCGCTCCTCCAGCGCAGCCAGCAGCGCCTCGAGCGCGGGCACCGGTCCGCGTTGCACGCGTCGCATCTCGCCGCCCCAGAAGGCGATCTGCTCGGCGAGGAAGTCGCGACCGTCGCCGAGGAAGGCCAAGATCGCGGGGTCGACCGTGTGGATCGCGGCGAGCTCGTCGACCAACTCCTCCGACATGCGGCGCACGCGGTCCGGGTCGTTGGTGAGCTCGTCGGGGATGGTGCGCTCGTAGGCGACACCGGGCGCGTACGCCATCACCAGGAACTCTCGGCCGAGGACGGCGCCGGTCTCCTCGTACCAGAGCACCCGCGGGGCGCGCACCGGCGTGGGTTCGAGCGCGCGCATGATCTCGTACTGCTTCCGCAGGTCGTAGGGCTCGAGCAGGCTCGGCGGCTGCGGGCGCACTCGCAGCACCACTTCCTCGCGGTGCGGTGCGCCGTCGTCCCACACCACGGTGAGCCGAAGCGTCTCCGCGGAGTGCCCGGCCGGCACGCCGGCGAAGTCCTCGATGTCGACGCGGTCGACGCCCACCTGGGTGGCGAACCACTCCGCCAGCTTTGCCGTCGTCTGATCGCTCATGACCTGGCCTCGATCCCCCGCTCGTCGGTGCACCCGCACCCGCGATAGATGTACGGTACACCTATCTTCCGAGGCAGGGCCTCGGCACACGACCGACTGAGGATGATGGCATGACGATCCGCGGAATCGGCGAACTCCGCCAGGCCGACGAGGGACTGAACCACCAGATCGTCGACACGTTCGCGACGGTGGGCCAGTCGGACCGCTCGTGGGCGGAGAAGATCTGGGGCTCGCTCGCCAAGGCCGACGGGTCACTGCAGGTCGACTTCGGCCTCGGCCGGTACCACAACCGCGGGGTCATGGACGGCTTCGGTGGCGTGTCGCGTGGACGCGAGCAGTGGATCGTGCGCGGCAGCCGTGAACTCGCACCCGCGTGGGAGGAGTCGGCGGTCGGACCCATCCGCTACGAGATCGTCGAGCCGCTGACGAGTGTGCGGTTCGTGCTCGAACCCAACGACGTGCAACCGATCTCCTTCGATCTCGTGCTCACCGGTGTGATGGCGCCGTCGTTCGAGGATCGCAACACGATGCGCGACCCGCGCACCGGCCGCATCGACGTCGACGTCATCCGCTACCACCAGACCGGTCACGTGTCGGGCACCGTCACCGTCGACGGCGAGACCCACGAGGTCACGCCCGACGAGTGGTTCGGCGCGCGCGACCACTCGTGGGGTGTGCGCCAGGGCGTCGGCGAACCCACGACCGACACCATCCCTTCCGTGCTCGCCACGAACATCCCGGCGCGCTCGATGATGTTGTGGTCCCCATCGTTCTTCCGTCGACCCGACGGCTCGTACTACGAGGTCGCCATGCATCTCGCGTCGCGCGCGTGGGGTGAGTTCGCCCACGTGCACGAGTCCGACGGCACCCAGATCCCGATCCGGACGGTGGCGCCCAACCTCACCTACGACCCGGTCACCCGCTTCGTGCAGGGCGGCGAGATCAAGCTCACGATGGGTACCGGCGAGGAGCGCGTGTTCGAGGTCGACGCGCCGGGGCCGTCGGGTTTCTTCCTCCGACCGGCCGGCTACGGCAAGTGGGGCGACACCCTGCACGGCACGTGGCGCGGCCCGCTTGCTGTCGACGGCGAGTACTTCGCCGACTGCTGGTCGCCCGAGAACTACGCCTTGCTCGGGCAGTTGCGCGACACGCCGATCAAGGTGCGCGAAGGCGATGCCGTGGGCTTCGGGATCATGGAGAGCATCATGTCGGGCGAATGGCCGGAGTTCGGGCTCGGGTCGGAGTCCGATCTCCGCGTGAAGTACCTCTGACGCCGCCCGTGTTCACTGGTTGAGCAGGTCTTCCTTGATGATCGCCCGGTTGGCCGGGTTGCAGTCGAAGGTGCCCTTCTTCGCCGGGAATACCCGCGTGTACTTGCCGTTCTGGAGGTGCAACTCGATGAAGCACGTCGAGTTGCGCTTCGACGCCACGTCCAGCGTGCCGATGAGACCGCCGGCGTTGAACTTGGTCAGCGTGGGGAGGCCGGTGTCGAGGAAGGCCTTGCGGGTCAACCCGTTGACGCCCTGCTTCGCAACCACCGCATTGGCCGCCTCGGCGAACGCCAGCGTCGCCGACCACCCGTAGATCGAGTACTGGTCCGCGTTCTCCGCGCCCACGTACTTGAGGAACGTCTTCATCATGGGGACCGCGGCAGCGTCCTCGAACGGCAGGAAGACCGTGTTGACCCAGGTGTTGTCCATCACCGGAGTCGTGGCAATCGTCTTCGAATAGCAGATGCAGGACCACACGACAGTCGATGGGAGTCCCTGCAGCTGGGCCTCGGTCCGCAGGTTGATCATCTGCGGGTCGCCGACCGCGGTGCCGAAGTTCGAACCGTCCTGCTTCATCTTCACCACGAACGGCGTGTACGCGCTCTGCGGGTCCCTCGCGGAGACCCCGACGGTCTGGTCGGACGCGATGCCACCCTTGATGTTCGCCTGGATGATGACGTTGCTCGCCCGGGACGCGTCCTTCGTGTCACTGCCGTAGACGAAGAGTCCGTGCAACTTCCCGAACTTCTTCGTGAGCCACTTCGCGCCACCCTGGTTGCCGAAGTAGGTCTGGGGCACCTGGTCGACGGTCGCACAGTCGATCTGAACGCCGTTGACCGGGAAGGTCAGCGGGGAGCAGCTCTGCGCGAGACCCGCGGCGAAGCCCGCAATGTCGGGAAGTCCGGTGGTCGCGCCCGCCTGGTCCCTGCAATTGACCTGGTCGTCGACACTGCTGAGGAAGATGACCGCAGTGCCGACCATCGCGAAGTCCTGGCTGCACGCGGTGATCACCGCGTTGCGCGACGCCGTCGGGTTGAGCTTCGAGTCGATGAAGTCGACCACCAGCTTCCGCCCGGCGACACCACCACCACCCGCCTTCGAGTTCAGGTACTTGGCCGCACCTTCGACGCCGAGCTCCGCGCCCTTGAACAGCCCCGGCGCGAGCGCGTTCTCGACATCGGCGACGACGGCGATGTGCACCTCGCCGGCGGTGACCCCGACCTCCGAGGCCTTCGGCTTCTCGTTGCTCGACTGCGCCGCCGCCGGCACGACCATCGCCAGTGCCGACGCACACACCACGAGACCGATCAAGCCGGCCTTCGTCCATCGCTTCATGTCAGTGCCATCCCCCCAGGAAAACGTAGTTTTCTACCTCGCGGCCCCGGCCCTCGTCAAGGGCAGGCAGCCTGGCGCGGGTCCCGAGCCCGCCCGTGTACCGTCGCCTCCATGGGTGCCGTGAACGGGCCGGGAAACCGCGACGCCGTGTTGGACGTCGTCGTGGAGATCCTCGAGACCGACGGGTACGACGCGGTGCGGGTCCGCGACGTCGCCCGCGACGCGCGGGTGTCCTCGAAGTCGATCTACAAGATGTTCGAGTCGCGCGACGAACTCATCCTCGCGGCGATCGAGCGCTGGATGGACACCTCCATCTACCAACGGTTCCCCGTGCCGGAGGTTGACGACTCGCTCCGCGACAGCACGATCCGTACCCTGCGAACGGTGTTCGGTCCGTGGGAAGCGCACCCGCGAATGCTCGAAGCGTGGTACCGGACCCGGTCCGGCGCCGGGCTCCAACGCCTCACGTTGCAGGGCAACACCGCGGCGCACCGGGTCAGCGAGTCCCTGCTGGAGCGCCAGGATCCTGCCCTGGCCCGCGACCTCCAGGAGATCATCAGCAACGTCGCGCTCGGACTCATCAGCCGCTTCGTCAACGGCGAGATCGCCGTCACCGAGATCATGCCTGCGGTCGAGCGCGCGATCGTGCGGGTGACCACCTCCGCGCAAGCGGACCGGCTCACCTGAGCGGCACGCGTTCACGAACACGTGCACCTGCATCTCTGCGTCGCGGGTGACGATCACGGGCAGATCGACGAGTTGCATCGTGATGAAATCGCCGGGCTCGGGCACCGCGAGCGCCGGGGTCACGAGCAGCGCCGCGGCGAAGGTGGTGCGCAGTTCGGCCGCGGCGATCGCGGGATCCGTGTAGTGCGCGTTCGGGATACGCAGCGTGGTCGGCGCGCGGTCACCCTCGCCAGCGAGGACGAGGTCGCGCAGCCGGTCGTGGAGCGCGCGGACGGTCGGAGGTACCGGAGAACTGAACATGACCGGCTCTCTCACCTCATCCGGTAGCGGATGGGCACGCGCTTGGGGCCGCCCACGAACAGCGCCTGCATGAACGCGGGGTCGGCCGCGAGTTCGGCGTGCGCGAGCCGCGGGATCAACTCGTTGTAGAAGGCGCGCGTCTCGAGCCGGGCGAGGTGGGTGCCGAGGCAGTAGTGGGCACCGAAGCCGAACGCGACGTGGCGGTTCGGGTTGCGGGTGACGTCGAGCTCGTCGGGACGTTCGAACTGCGCCGCGTCGCGGTTGGCGGAGGGGAACGACATGAGCACCGATCCGCCCTGCGGGATCGTGACCCCGCCCACGACCTGATCGCTGGTCGCAGTACGCATGAACTGCTTCACCGGCGACACGTAGCGGAACATCTCCTCGACCGCGGTGGGCACGAGGGAGATGTCGCCTTGCAGCGCGCGCAACTGTTCCGGGTGCGCGAGCAGCGCAGCCAGACCGCCGCCGATCGCCGAACTGGTCGTGTCGTGACCCGCAGTGGCGATGATGATGTAGTAGCCGACCGCTTCGAGCACACCGATCGGTTCACCGGCGATCGTCGCGTTCGCGATCACCGACGCGAGGTCGTCGCGAGGACTCGCGCGGCGGTCGTCGATCAGGCCCTGGAAGTACTCGAAGAAGTCGAGCAGCGTGGCCATCAACTTGTCGTCGTCGGTGTCGCGAGCGAGTTCGGGGTCCTGGTTCCCGAACATCTCCTGGGTGAGCTTCAACATACGCGGGAAGTCCTCTTCGGGCAACCCGAGCAACGCCAGGATGATGTAGAGCGGGTAGTCGACTGCGATGTCCCTGAAGAAGTCGCACTCGCCGCCGAGGTCGGCCATCTTGTCCACCGACCGCTTGGCCAGTTCGGCCGCACGGTCGGCGAGCAACGCGATCCGCGCCGGCTTGAACCACTCCACACTGATCTTGCGGTACGCCGTGTGCTCCGGCGCGTCCATCTGCACGAGGGTGCGGACGGGCATCTCGCGCTCCGGTTCGCCCTCGGCCGGCGCGGGACCCAACGCCGGGCGCGGCGCGTTGATCCACGAAGCGGGGTCACGCTCCACCGCCATCACGTCGTCGTAACGGGTCAGCGCCCAGAACGGCGCGAAGCCCTCCACGTCGACGTACGGCACCGGGCACTCCCGCCGGAGCAACGCGCACGCGGCGTGGAACCGGGGCTCGTCGCCATAGGCCGTCGGATCGGTGAAGACCCGGGCCGCTTCCTGGATCGACAGGTCGTCGCTACTCATTTGTCTGCGCCTCCTGGCGGTCAACTGCCGAACGGGTCGGGGGAACTCGCCACCGCCCACATGGAGAAGTACTGGGCCTGCGCGCCGTAGGCCTGGGCGAGGGCGACCTTGGCGCCCTCGACCTGGTGTTCGCCGGCCATGCCCCGCACCTGCAACGCCGCTTCCGCGAAGCGCAACAGGCCCGAGGCGCCGATGGGGTTCGACGACAGCACCCCGCCCGACATGTTCACCGGGAACGCGCCACCGAGCGCGGTATCGCCCCGCTCGGTCATCTTCCATCCCTCGCCGACCTCGGCGATGTCGTGGCCTTCGAGCCAGATGGGCTCGTACCACGAGAACGGCACGTAGAGCTCCGCGCAGTCGATCTGCTCGCACGGGGTTGGTGATACCAGCCTGGCGGTACACCTCCCACGCACAGTCGATCGCACCCTGCGGACGCACCGGGTCGCGACCTGGGAACTGCATCGGCTCCGATCGCACTGCCGAGCCGATGATCCATGCCGGCGGCCGTCCGTCGGCGGCGGCTGCCTCGCCGCCCGCTTCGTTCGCGAACACAACCGCGCAGGCCCCGTCGGAGGACGGGCACGACTCGAGGAACCGAATGGGGTCCCACATCATCGGCGACGCCTTCACCGTGGCGAGGTCGATATCTTTCAGTTTGAGGTGGGCATACGGGTTCTTGCACGCGTTGAGCCGGTCCTTCACCGCGACCATCGGCCCGATGTCGAGCGGCGCACCGCTGCGCGCGATGTAGGCGCGCATGAACGGGGCGAACGAACCACCGGCGCCGATCGCAGCGCCCTTCCCCGAGCCGAGAGCGAACTGCGCGTTACCCTCCGACTGCTTCTCGAACGCCACCGCGAGGACGCGTTCGAAGCGCCCCGACTCGACGTGGTGCGCGCCGACGACGGCAGTGGTACCCCCGACGGATCCGGCGGTGTGCACCCGGAACATCGGCTTGCCGACCGCGCCGAGCGCGTCACTCAGGTACAGCTCCGGCTTCATGACACCCTCGAAGATGTCGGGGGCCTTCCCGAGCACGACCGCGTCGATGTCGGTCCACGTCATGTCCGCGTCGTCGAGCGCGCGTTGGGCGGCCTCCCGCACGAGACCGGCCATCGACACGTCGCGGCGGGCCTTCTTGTGGTGGGTCTGGCCGATGCCCACGATGGCGCAGGGATGGTGGCTCATGTCACTGGTCGAGTTTGAGGACGCGCGCGGCGTTGTCGTGGAGGAACTTGGGCCACACGTCGGCCTTCAGGTCGACGAACTTGTCCATGTCGTTCATGATCCGCTCGAGGGTGAGGCCCATCGGGAAGTAGCCCGCGTAGATGATCTTGTCGGCGCCGCGCGAGTTCGCATAGTTCAGGATCGCCTCGGGGTAGTGCTTCGGGGCGAACGCGCTGGTGCAGTAGTGGAGCCCGGGCCACTTCAGCATGAGCTTCACCGCGAGGTCTTCCCACGGCTCGCACCCGTGACGGGTCACGAACACCAACTCGGGGAAGTCGTACATCACCTCGTCGATGTACTCCACCCTCTGGCAGTCCATGCGTAGTCGCGGACCGGGAACACCCGCGTTCACCCACACCGAGATACCGAGCTCCACGCACTTCGCGTAGATCGGGTACATCTTCTTGTCGTTGATCGCGACCTGCGGGAACAAGCCCGCCGGGAAGATGTCGACCGCGCGGATGTCGAACGTGTCCTTGGCGCACACGATCTCGCGCACCGCGTCCATCCCCTGGTTCGGGTCCACCGAGAGGGCACCGACGAACCGGTCGGGGTGCTCACGCAACGCGCGCTGACCGACCTCGCGCTTGATCCCGATGAGGCCGGACTGGATGTTGTAGGTGTCCATCTCGCGCAGCGTGACCGCGATCGGGTCTTCCGCCTCGGTGATCTCCTCGGGCACGTCGCGCACGAACATGTAGTCGGCGGGGTGCTTGAACTGCTCCTTCGACTCCGCGTCCTTCGTGTGCTCGATGATCGAGGCGTGCATAGCCTTCTTGTCGGTGGTGGGGAACCCGATCTGCGTGTCGATGATCGGGATGTCCATGGGCATGGTCACGAAGTTGCCTCCCGGGCGAAGGACCAGTTGTCACGAAGGGGGAAGAACGCCACCTGGCTCATCGCGGTGGCGAGGAGGTCGCCGGCCTCGGACCACACCTGGCTCTGCACGCTCACGAGGCCGTCGCCCCCGGCGAGGACGGTGTTCTCGCTGAGGATCCACTCGCTGCCGCGCGCACGGTGGAAGTGAACGAGCGAGTCGAGGTTGGAGAAGCCCCACGGAAGCGGTTCGGCGTTGTGCGCCGCGCCGAGCCGACGAATGATCGCGCCGGGCTGACTGTCGAGCGACAACGCCCACCGGCCCGCTTCGAGGTAGGGATCAGCGAAGGTCGCGTCGCCGCCGAGGCTGGCCCAGAACGCACTGTCGCGTCCGTCGTCGGTGCCACCACCGTCGGCGCCGAAGCGGGTGTCCCAACAGGCCGACATCCGCGGTGGTTCGATGCCCTGCCCGCGCATGGTGTCCCACCCCGACGCCAACTCCCGGGGATCCTCGGCGATCGGCGGCGTGCGCGCGGCGCACTCGGGGCCGTCGCCGTCGAGTGCGGTGCGCACCTGCGCCTCCACCACCGGCTTGCCCTGCTGGGTGATCGACACCCGTACCAGTTCGCTCGTGCGGCCGCGTCGCACCGACACGACCGCGAAGTCCAACGCGGCGCCGACCGCAGCCGGGCGCAGGAACTGACACGACGAACTCACCGGGCGCGTCATCGTCGACTCGAGCCCGGCGGCGCGCACCGCGGCCGCGACGAGGAAGCCGCCGAAGACGTTGCCGGGCTGGCCCTCCCACAACTCGTCGACCGTCAACGCATACGCGCCGTCGTCGCCGACGAACGACGACATCACCACCTCGAACGGATGCTGACTCAAATCGGTGCCCCGGTCAGGGCTTCATGAGCAGCATGCGCGGCACGACGAGGTCGAGCTCTTCCAAGGTCCACGGCGGTGTGACCTTCGGGTCGCCGCGGTACGCGGTGCGCTCCTCCCGGAAGCGGGAGTGCGTGGCGACGTAGCCACCACCGGCCTGGAACACCTCGCCGGTCACGTCGGCGCCCGCGTCGGTGCAGAGCCACGCGACGATCGGCGACACGTACTCGGGCGGCGGCGTCTTCTGGAAGCCTTCCCAGAACTCGTCGTCGACGATGCCTTCCTCGTGCATCTTCTCGAACATGTCGCGACTCGTCGCATGCAAACGCGTCGCACCACCCGGCGAGAGGCAGTTCGCGGTGACGCCCGTGCCGGCGTACTCGTGCGCGATGCCGCGGGTCAGCGAGATGACACCGCACATCGCGGCGGCGAACACGGGCTGACCGAGCAGACCGGTGGCGCCGTGCGACGTGACGGTGATGAATCGGCCGTAGCCGCGCTCGACCATGCCGGGCAGCACCTCGCGCCCGAGCCAGAACTTCTGCCCGAGGAACAGTGCCATGAACAACTCGTACTGCTCGTCGGTGGCCTTGAGACCGCCCTCGATCAGCGCGCCCGCACAGCCGACGACGATGTCGACCTTGCCGAACGCCTCGACCCCGGTCTGCACCGCGTTGCGGCACCCCTCCGAGGTCGCCACCGAGTCGTAGTTGGCGACCGCCTCGCCGCCGCGCTCACGGATCCCCGCGACAACGGCATCGGCCGCTTCGCTGGTCGTCCCCTGGGCCCACTCGTCGGTGCCGAGGTCGTTGACCACGACTGACGCCCCGAGTGCGCCGAGTTCCTCCGCGCACGCGCGCCCGATGCCGTTGCCACCACCGGTGACCAGCGCGACCTTGCCCTGCAACAGCTTCTCGTCGGTTTCGTTGCCCATGTCGTCTCCCCTCACGGCGCCTGGAGGAGCGCGCGCGGCACAGCCTCGTCGAGTTCGGCCATCGTCCACGGCCGGTACACCGCGTGGTCACCGTGGTAGATCGCCCGCTCCATCTCCAGCCGGTTCCACGCACCGAGCCGCCCGCCGCTCGCGTCGAACACCTGGCCGATCACTCCACGGGCCTGATGGGTGCAGAGCCAGGCGACGATCGGCGACACGTACTCGGGCGGCGGCACCGCGAGATACGCCTCCCAGAACTCGTCGTCGACCACACCTTGTTCGTGGAGGCCCTGGAACAGGTCGTGCGTGGTGGCGTGCAAGCGGGTCGCGCCACCCGGTGACAGGCAGTTCGCGGTGACCCCGGTGCCCTGGTACTCGTGGGCCATGCCGCGGGTCATCCCGATGACCGCACCCATGGCCGCGGCGAACACCGGCTGGCCGAGCTCGCCGGTGGCGCCCTTCGACGTGGTCGTGATGATGCGGCCGTAGCCACGCTCGACCATGCCGGGGACGACCTCGCGAGCAAGCCAGAACTTCTGCGACGTGAACAGCGCCATGAAGTTCGCGTACTGCTCGTCGGTGGCCGCCATGGTGCCGTCGATGAGCGCGCCGGCGCAGCCGACGACGATGTCGACCTGGCCGAACGCGTCGATCGCGGTCTGCACCGCGTTCTTGCAACCCTGCGAGGTCGCGACGGAGTCGTAGTTGGCCACCGCCTCACCACCCGCGGCACGGATCGCGGCGACGGTGCTGTCGGCCGCCTCGCTCGTCATGCCCTGGGCCCACTCGTCGGTGCCCAGGTCGTTGACGACGACGGCGGCACCGTGCTCGGCGAGGCGCAGCGCGCACGCCTCCCCGATGCCGTTGCCGCCGCCGGTCACGAGCGCGACGCGCCCGTCCAACCGCTTGCCGGTCATTGGCTGATTCCCCCCGTGGAAGTTGTGGTCGGTCGAAGTCTGGCGTGCTTGGGATTCAGGAGGCCCGGAGGTACACGTCGGCGCGCAACAGCGCCTCGTTGGCATTCGCCGGCAACTCGGTGAGCGGCTCCGAGAGCTCCGCGTAGGTCGGGCCGTACTGCTCGGCCAAGGGCGCGAGCGCCTCGAGGTCGAAGTCGTACAGCTCGGCGGCGTTCAGCGTGAGGATCTTGCGCAGGTCGCCTTCGCTCCAGCCCCGGAACACCTGACGGAGGTGCTCACGGGTGAAGGGGGCGGTGCCTTCGTCGTGCGGGTAGTCGCTGCCCCACATGAAGCGGTCGATGCCGATCTCCTCGACGGCCGCTTGGGAGTCCGGGATGTTCGGGAAGCTCGACCCGGCCCAGCAGCTCTCGGCGAAGATCTCGCTCGCCAGCTTCGTGATCCCGTCCTCGGCGCGGTACTTCAGTTCGCCGATGGCACCGGTCTGCACGCGGGCGATGATCGCGTCGAGGGCCTTGAGCAGCGGCGGGATGGCCGACGCCGATCCCTCGGTCATCACCATCTTCAGCTTCGGGAAGCGCTCGAACACGCCGCCGAGCACCATGTGCACGAAGGCACGCTGGCCGTACCAGCCCATCTCGGCGACGAGCAGCAGCGGCGTGGCCGCGTGCTTGCCGTAGTCGGGTGAACCGGTGCCCGAGTGGAGGTTGATCACCAGGTCGAGGTCCTGGATGGTCTCCCACACCGGGTCGTAGGCCCGGCTGTAGAGCGGCTCCACCCACTTGACGTCGGGCGCGACGCTCGGCAGCAGCACCCCGCCGCGGAGCCCCTGCTCCTTGATCCACTTGATGTCCTCGATGGCATCGTCGATGTCGTTGAGGAAGAACTGGCCGATGCCGGCGCGCTGCGCAGGCTTGCGCGCGCAGAAGTCGACCATCCATCGGTTGTGCGCGCGGATACCGGCCAGGCGGTGCTCGTACTCCTCGGGCTTCGGCGGCCCGGCCAGGAGCACGAAGCCCGGGTAGAACGGCGGCACCGTGTTCGGGTAGACGACCTCGCCCACCACACCGTCGGGCAGGGTGTCGGCGTCGCGACGCGTGTCGTCCCAGTTGCGGATGCGCAGATCCGTGTCGCGCAGGTCCTTCCACGGGTTCTTGTACTGGCCGCGCCACGCGTCGAAGTCGTCGCGGTACTTCGGGTCGAGGTACTCCCGGTACTCCTCGTGGCTGCCACCTGCGTGCGTGTCGATCGAGATGATCGTGTAGTGGTCGTTCGCGGCCATGTCGGCCCCCTCACGGTGCGTGGAAGATAGATGTATGATACATCCATCTGCTGAGGGCGCAACCCCGTGAGTTGACGCGGGGCCGCGTGTGTTGGAATCGTGCCGACCCCGATCCGAGGAGCGCCACGCATGGCCAAGCGAGCACGGAACGAACCGACGGTCGCGGAGATCGCGGCGTTCATCCAGACGATCTCACGTCTGACGCTGAGTGACCGCGTCCAGGATCGCTACGCCCAGTCCACCCGCGTCGTCGGCGGCTCCGAACTCGCCGCGCTCCGGGCGCTCAACCGGGCGGGTTCGCTCACCTACAGCGACCTCGCCGATCGGCTCGGGCTCGACCGCACCACGATCAGCCGCCTCGCGGTTCGCCTGCTCGAACTCGAACTGGTCGAACGCCAGAACGACGAGCACGACAAGCGCAAGGCCTGGCTGCACCTGACCCGCGCGGGGACGAAGGTGCTGCAGGACGTCGAGGCGGTCTACCTCGGGTACTACGAGGTGGCGATCTCCGGCTGGACCGCCGAGGAGCGCGCCGAGGCGCGCCGCGTGCTGGCTCGACTGCGTCACGACCTCACCCACCTCGAGTTCGACGACACGGGTCGAGCGACCCGGGTGCGGCCGGACCAGGACTCCAAGAGCGCCTGAGCGCACACGAATCACCACTCGAACGAGGAGCGCACACATGGGACAGCTCGACGGCAAGGTCGCGGTGATCACCGGCGGCGGTCGCGGCATCGGTCAGGCCATCGCCACCCGATACGCGGCGGAGGGCGCGACGATCGTCGTGTCCTCGCGCACGCAGGCCGATCTCGACGAGACGCTCGATGCTGCGGGCGTGGGCGCGGACCGCGGCCTGGCCGTGGTCGCCGACGCGATGGACCGCGACGACGTGCGTCGCCCGGTACGCGAAGCCCTCGAACGGTTCGGCCGCATCGACATCCTCGTGAACAACGTCGGCGGCACCGTCGGCGGCAAACCCGACCCGTTCGAGGGCGACGACAACACCTTCGAGCAGACCATCGTGCTGTCGCTCACGTCGGCGTGGTGGACCACCAGTGCCGCGCTCCCGACGATGCGCGAGCAGGGTTCGGGACGGATCATCTCGATCGGTTCGGGCGCGTCGACGTCGACCGGCGGATCGCTCCCCTACACGACCGCGAAGCACGCGCTCGTCGGCTTCACCAAGGAGTTGGCCAAGGCGGTCGCGTCGCACGGCATCAACGTGAACCTGCTGTGCCCGGGCACCACGCGCACGTCGCTGTTCGACATCCCGGCCATTGCCGAGGCCCGCGGCATGACCGAGGTCGAGATCGAGGCGATGTTCTCGAACGACTGCCTGCTGCACCGCATCCTCGAGCCCGAGGAGATCGCGGGCATCGCCGTCGTGTTGGGCGGGCCCGATGGCAGCGCGATCACCGCGCAAGTCATCAACGTCGACGGCGGATACCGGGTCTGACGTGGAGAAGGTGATGGTCGTCGGGTATCTCGCCGGCGACGCGCCCGCGACCGACCCGCAGGTGATCGTCGACCTCAGCCAGCGTCTACTGCGCGACCTCGACGCCACGACGTACCCCGGGCTCTCGTTGCAAGTCGAGGACTACGAGACCACGACCCGCTGGCAGCGGGGACGCGTCCCTGCTCGCCGCGTCGCCGCGTCGCTCGCGGTCTGGACCGAGGACGGTGACGTCGTCGACGACATCACGCGCTCATTCGCCGATGTGTGGAGCGACCTCAACTCGTGTGTGGTCACCGAGACCGTCCCCCGCTGGCGCACCGATCGCGCCACCAGCGCGACCGAGCCGCAACCCGGCGTCATCGTCACCTCGTTGCTGTACCGGAAGGCATCGATGTCGCCGCACGACTTCTACGTGCACTGGCGCGACGTCCATCAGCCCATGTCGTTGCGGATCCACCCGCAGCACACCTACGTGCGCAACCTCGTCACGCGCACCGCCGCGCCGACCGACCCGCAATTCGACGCGGTGTGCGAGGAGGGTTTCGCGTCCGTCGACGACGTGCTCGAGCCTTCGCGCTTCTACGGCGCCGACCTCACCGACGCGACGCGCGAAGCGGGGTGGCCCGACAACGCGAAGACGATCGGCGGCGACGTGGTGCTCTTCCTCGACACCGACCACACCGTCGCGACGATCATGCGCGAGTACCGGCTGCGGGACTTCCGATGACCCACGCGCCGTACCCGGCCGAGGTCCCCGAACGCGGCCACCGCTACCTCGGCGACGAGGTCCGTCGCGGGAAGCAGTTTCCGCGCGCCGAGGTGGAAGCCGCGATCGCGCGCTACTTCGAACTCGCGAAGCACGGCACGACCACCGGCGACTGGAACCCGTGGGCCGACCTCTTCACCGAGGACGCCATCTACGTCGAGCACTCGTTCGGTGTGCTGCGCGGGCGCGAGGCGATCCGCAAGTGGGTCACGACGGTCACGCACTCGGTACCGAGCGACCTCGACATCGTGGGCCAGTGGTACCTGATCGAGAACGACGTGTGCGCGGTGTACACCCCGAACCGTCGACCCGCACCCGACGGCGGCGAGCCGTACCAGTTCATCGGGTTCTCGGTGTTCATCTACGCCGGTGACGGGATGTGGTGTTACGAGGAGGATCTCACCAACACCGGGGAGATCCAGCGGGTCAACGCGGCCCACGCCGCCCACGCCGCCGCGGTGCACGCGGCCGGCAGCCAGTAGTAGCGGGACAGGAGCGTCACATGCGGTACGGAATGGCCCTCGGGAGCGCGCCCAAGCCGCTCTCCGCGTACGTCGAGACCATCGAGCGCTACGAGGAGATGGGTCTCGACAGCGTGTGGAGCGCTCAGCTGTTCGGCGCCGATGCGCTCACGGTGTTCGCGCTGGCCGGTGCGACCACCAGCCGCATCCAGCTCGGCACCGCGGTGATCCCCACGTACTCGCGTCATCCCCTCGTGCTCGCGTCGCAGGCGCTCACCACGCAGGCCGCGACCGGCAACCGTCTCGTCCTCGGTGTGGGTTCGTCGCACCGCGACCTCGTCGAGGGCGTGCTCGGTGCCGACTACGAGAAGCCCGCCGCCTACCTGCGCGAGTACCTCGGCGTGTTGCCGCGCCTGCTCGAGGGCGAGCGCTTCGACTATTCGGGCGACCGCGTGCACGTGAACACCACGGGCGTGTTCGGGCGCGCCGGGGTGGTGGGGGCCGAGGCGCCGCCGGTGTACGTCGGCACGATGTTCCCGATCTCGCTGCGCGCCGCGGGTGAGCTCGCCGACGGTGTCGTCACCTGGCTCGTCGGCCCGACCACGCTCGCGGAGGAAGTCATCCCGCGCTTGCGCGAGGCGGCCACGGCGGCCGGGCGACCGCAGCCGCGCGTCGTCGCCGGGATCCCGATCACCATGTGTGCGAAGGCCGACACCGACGAGCACACCGCCCTGGTGAACAGCCGGCTCGAGAGCTTCGTGAGCCTGCCCGTCTACCAGAAAGTGCTCAGCCGCGAAGGCGCGACCCGTCCGTCCGACCTCGCGGCCATCGGCGACGAGCAGGCGGTGGTCGATCGCCTGCTGGCCTACGCCGCCGCCGGGGTCGACGAGGTGTACGGCGTGTGCTTCGCCGACGACGACGCACTCTTCCGAACTGCCGGATTTCTCGGCAGCCTCGATCGCTGAGACACCCCGGCCGTTCGGCTCGGAACGGAGACACGATGGATCTCGCAGGACCGCCCACCGATCAACTGCCCGCCGTGCTCGCCACCGGCGCGACCGACGTGCAGTTCGCGTTCATCTCGCTGTCGGCGCGCGAACCCGCGGGTCGCGACGCGGAGTACATCGAGTGGCACTCACTCGACCACCGGCCCGAGCAGTACCGGCTCGCGGGATTGCGCAACTCGCTGCGCCTCGTGTCGACGCCCGCGTGCCGCGCGGCGCGCGTGGCGTCGGTCGAGCACTACGACACGGTCGACCACGTGATGACGTACCTGTTCAGCGACCGCGCCGCGCTCCCACCCTTCAAAGCACTCGGCGACGCGCTCGGTGCAGCCGGCCGGATGCCGCTGCGACTCCCGAGCGTGGAGTTCATGGTCGCGGACCTCGCAGACAAGGCCGCCGCGCCGCACGCGGTTGCCGGTGCCGACGTGATCCCGTGGCGACCCGCGCTCGGCGTGTACCTGGTGATCGAGCGCGGCCACGCTCCCGCCGACGACCTGATCGAGCTCCCCGGCGTCGCCGGTGTGTGGACCTACCACGGCGCGCGTTCTCCCGAACCGTGGCAGAACGACGCCACCGGCGTGCAGGTCACCTACTGCTACCTCGACGACGACCCGGTCACCGCCGCCGGCCCCCTCGGGGACGCGATGCGTGCGCGCTGGGCGTCGGGTGCGACCAAGGGCCTGCTCGCGGCCCCGTTCCACACGCTCGTCCCGTTCGACTGGCATCGCCACCTGCCCGAGGGGTGACCCCCCGGGACCAACGGCTCGGCCCTACCCTCACCACCCTCCATCCAAGATTCGGGGGAAGCATGCGCATCAGTCACGCACGCGGCCGCGCCGCGAGCCTCGTCACCCTGCTCGTCGCCTCGGCGATCGCCGTTGCCGCGTTCGCCGGGCCGGCCCAGGCCGCCGCGGACAGCGGGCTGGGGACCAAGACCCCGGCCAAGGGCACACCGGTCAAGATCGGGTTGATCGTCGACGGCAAGGGCGCCCAGATCGGCAGCAACATCGAGAGCGAAGTGGCCGACGCCACGGTGAAGTGGCTCAACGGGTACAAGAACGGGATCGGCGGTCACCCGATCGAGCTCGACACGTGTGTCACCGTGGGCGACCCGGGCAAGAGCGTGGACTGCGCCAACCAGATGATCGCGGACAACGTCGCGGCCGTGGTCTTCGGCTCGAACCAGTTCACGCTGAACTCCTGGAAGATCGTGCACGGCGCCGGCATCCCGACGTTCATGGCCGGCTCCGGGAACCCCGACATCAAGGCCGACCCGACGAACACGTTCGTCTTCGACGCCGGCCTGAGTGCGCTGAACGCGATCATCGTGGGCAGCGCCAAGGACGCGAAGGTCAAGCAGGCCACCGTGGTGGTCATCGACGTGCCCGCGGCAACCCAGATCTTCGCGGACACGTCGCAGTACAAGAAGGCCGGGTTGTCGGTGGACATCGTGCCCGTCGCGTTGGGTACGGCCGACATGACGCCCCAGATGCAGAAGGTCGTCTCGAACAACTCCAAGGGCGAAGTGTTCGTGCTCGGCAACGACAGCTTCTGCATCGCCGCGTTCAACGGGTTGCGCACCGCCGACTTCAAGGGCTTCGTCACCACGGGCACGTCCTGTCTCACCGACGCAACCCGCACCGCGGTACCCGCCGACTTCCTCAACGGGATCAAGATCTCGGCCTTCGTCCCGGTCGACAACCCGAAGGACCCGTCGATGAAGCAGTACGCCGCGGTGCTCGACAAGTTCGGCGCCTCGGGTGTCGACAAGACCCAGACGGTCGGCCAGTCGATCTTCCAGGGCATCGCCGGCATGAACGTGGCGCTCCAGGGACTGAAGGGGGACGCCACGCCGGCGACGATCACCGCGGCGGCGAAGGCCATGCCGTGGTCGGTCCTCCCCGCTTCGGGCGGACTCCACTTCCGCTGCAACGGCAAGGCCGCTCCCGCGGAACCCGCCACCTGCTCGAACGGCATCCTCCTGGCCACCCTCGACGCCACGGGCAAGGCGAAGAAGTACGTCGTGGCGAACGACGGCCAGATCCCCAACTGACCCACTCGGCCCGGGCGGCTTGCAATTCAGACAGATGGATGTAGCATGCATCTACATTCACCGTCGGCCTCCGCTCATCGGTGCTGCCGACATTCCACGATCCATTTCGATCCGGGGGAAACTATGCACATCCGTCACGCCCGCGGCCGCGCCGCGAGCCTCGTCACGGTGCTCGTCGCCTCGACGATCGCGGTCGCCGCGTTCGCCGGGCCGGCCCAGGCTGCCTCGTCCACCAGCCCGCTGGGGACCAAGAACCCGGCCAAGGGCACGGCCGTGAAGATCGGTCTCATCACCGACGGCAAGGGCACCGCCACCGACAACAGCATCGAGAGCGACGTCGCCGACGCCTCGGTGAAGTGGATCAACCAGTACAAGAACGGGATCGGCGGTCACCCGATCGAGCTCGACACCTGTGTCACCGGGGCCGACCCAGGCAAGAGCGGTGACTGCGCGAACCAGATGATCCAGGACGACGTCGCGGCCGTCATCTTCGGCTCCAACCAATTCACCGTGAACTCCTGGACACCGTTGCACGACGCCGGCATCCCGACGTTCATGGCTTCCTCGGGGAACACCAACATCAAGGCCGACCCGACGAACACCTTCGTGTTCAACGCGGGCCTCAGCGCGCTGAACACGGTCATCATCGGCGGCGCCAAGGAAGCGAAGACCAAGAAGGTCACCGTCGTGGTCATCGACGTTCCCGCCGCGACCCAGATCTTCGCGGACAAGACGGCGTTCACCAAGGCCGGCCTGTCGATGGACGTCGTTCCCGTCGCGCTGGGCACCGCCGACATGACGCCCCAGATGCAGAAGGTCGTCTCCGACAACCCGAAGGGCGAGGTCTTCGTCCTCGGCAACGACACGTTCTGCATCGCCGCGTTCAACGGGCTCCGCACCGCCGGCTTCAAGGGCACCGTCACCACCGGCACGGCATGCCTCAGCGACGCGACCCGCACCGCGGTGCCGGCCGATTTCCTGAAGGGGATCAAGGTCTCGGCCACGTCGCCGATCGACACGCCGAAGGACCCGACGATCAAGCAGTACTACGCGGTGCTCGACAAGTTCGGTGCCTCGGGTGTCGACAAGACCCGGTCGACCGGCGTGACCTTCTTCCAGGGCATCGGGGGCTTTCAGGTCGCCACGGAGGCGCTGAAGGGCGACGCCACCCCCGCCACCATCACCGCCACCGCGAAGGCGATGCCGTGGTCGGTGCTTCCCGCTTCAGGCGGACTGCACTTCCGCTGCAACGGCAAGGCCGCCCCGGCCGAACCCGCCACCTGCACGAACGCCATCCTCCTGGCCACGCTCGATGCCCAGGGCAAGGCGCTCAAGTACACCGCGGTGAACGACGCGCAGATCCCCGGTTGACGTCCGCTCGCACGGCTGGTGGGATCGTTCCCGCCAGCCGTGCGGCGGCAGTCGCTCTTCCTGATCGGCACCGGTGATCGGACCTGGGGGGTCACACCTTGCGAGATCTCGCCTCGTCGTTCCTCGGCCTGGGGAACGGCGGAACGTTCGCAGCGCTCGGGCTCGCACTCGTGCTCGTGTACCGCGCGTCGGGCGTCATCAACTTCGCCACCGGCGCGCAAGCGTTGTTTGCCGGCTACACCTACGCGTTCCTCCGCCAGGGCAAGCTCTTCCTGATCATCCCGGGGCTCCCCACCACGGTTGACCTGCATCAGACATTCGGCATGCCTGAAGCGCTGCTGCTGACCCTGGTGATCTCGGCGCTGCTGGGCGCGCTGCTCTACGGGGTGGTGTTCCGACCGCTGCGGTACGCGCCACCTCTGGCGAAGGCAGTGGCATCACTCGGGGTCCTCGTGATCCTCCAGGGGATGATGTCGGAGCGCATGGGAACGACGCCGGTGAGCGTCGCCGCGATCTACCCCTCGAACCCCTGGAGCTGGCAGGGCCAGACGGTGCTCTCGGACCGGGTGTACCTGGCGCTCACGGTCATCGGCATCACGCTCGTGATCACCGCGCTGTACCGATGGACGCGGTTCGGCCTCGACACCCGGGCCACCGCGGAGAACGAAGCCGGCGCGTACGTGAGCGGCATCTCACCCGACCGCATCGCGCTCCTCAACTGGATGCTCGCGGGTGCGGTCGTCGGCGCGGCCGGGGTCCTCATCGCACCGCTCTCCCCCGTGGTGCCGAGCACGTACACGTTGTTCGTAGTACCCGCGCTCGCGGCGGCGGTCGTCGGTAAGTTCCTGCACCTGGTACCCACTGCGATCGCCGGCATTGGCATCGGCATGTTGCAGGCCTGGCTGATCTACCTCTCGGGCGAGCACTCCTGGATGCCGCAGTCGGGTGTGGGCGAGTTGGTGCCGCTCATCGTCATGCTCGTCGCGCTGATCTTCACCAGCCGCGGGGTCCCCGAGCGCGGCGCCTTGTTGCGCTCGCATCTCGGCAAGGCGCCGCGACCGCGGACGTTCCTCGTGCCGATCATCGGCGGCTTCGCGGCGGGGGCGATTGCACTCGTGGTGACCAGCGGCTCCACCCGCGCCGCCGTGATCAACACGATCATCTTCGCGATCCTGGCCCTCTCCCTCGTGGTGGTCACCGGGTACGCCGGGCAGATCTCGCTCGCGCAGCTCGCGCTCGCCGGCGCCGGCGGCTTCATGCTGAGCTACCTCTCGGTCGACTGGGGCGTCCCCTTCCCGATCGCTCCGCTGATCGCGGCCTCGGCCGCCGCGGTGGTCGGCGTGTTGGTGGGCCTGCCCGCGTTGCGATTGCGCGGTCTGATGCTCGGGGTCGTCACGTTCGCGCTCGCCTACGGCATCGAGGCGATCTGGTTCCGCAACGCGGACCTGATCGAGCCCTACGGCAACACCGTCGCGGCACCCAAGGTGTTCGGCCTCGACTTCGGCGTGGGTGTGGGGAAGGAGTTCCCCCGCCTGTCGTTCGGCTTCATGTGCCTGATCGTCTGCGTCGTGGTGGCCGTGGGTGTGGCGTTCCTGCGCCGCAGTTCGCTGGGCTCGGCGATGCTCGCGGTGCGGGCCAACGAACGTTCGGCCGCAGGTATCGGCGTGAACGTCCTCTTCGTCAAGGTGATCAGCTTCGCGATCGCGTCGTTCATCGCCGGGCTCGGCGGCTGCCTGCTCTCCTACCGCCAGGGGATCATCACCTGGGAGAGCTTCGCCGCCTTCCTCGGCCTCACCCTCGTGTCCACCGCCTACCTCGCCGGCGTCACGTCGGTGTACGGCGGCATCACGGCGGGCATCATCGCCACCGGCGGCATCGTCTTCTACCTCTCCGCCGAGTGGATCGACCTCAGTGGCGACATCTTCGTGGTCATCAGCGGTGTGCTCGTCATCGTGACGCTGATCCGCAACCCGGAGGGTCTCGCAGCCGGCGGCCACCAACTTGCCGACCGGATCCACCGTTGGCGCAAGCGACGCGCCGCGGCAGCTGGCAGCGCCGGGGAAGCCGTCGACGACACTGAGGCGACCACCGTCACCCCTACGGTTGCGTCGCCGCGCACCTCCCCCGCCGCCGACGCACCCGTCGCCCTCGACGTCGCGCACCTCACCGTCCGCTACGGCGGCGTGGTGGCGGTCGACGACCTGACCCTGCGCGTGCAAGCCGGCGGCATCGTCGGGCTGATCGGACCGAACGGCGCGGGCAAGACCAGCGCCATCGACGCCATCACCGGGTTCGCGAAGGCGAACGGCGACGTCGTGCTCCAGGACACGCGGCTCGACCACCTTCCCGCACATCGCCGCGTCCGCACCGGACTCGCCCGCACGTTCCAGGCCATCGAGTTGTACGACGACCTGAGCGTCGAGGAGAACGTCAGCGCCGCCGCCTACGGCGTGAAGGGCGCGGCGAAGCACGGCGCGGTGCAGCGCGCGCTCGACCTCGTCGGCATCGCCGACCTGCGCGAGCGCAACGCGGGTGACCTGAGCCAGGGGCAACGCCAACTCGTGTCCATCGCCCGCGCGTGCGCGGCCGACCCGCAGGTCCTCCTGCTCGACGAGCCTGCCGCCGGCCTCGACACCACCGAGAGCCAGTGGCTCGGCGACCGGATCCGCAACATCAGCGTGACCGGTACGGGCATCCTCCTCGTCGACCACGACGTCGCCCTCGTGCTCGACGTGTGCGACTACATCTACGTGCTCGACTTCGGCCGGGTGATCGCCGAGGGCGAGCCCGCGGCCATCCGCACGAACCACGACGTCGCCGAGGCCTACCTCGGGCACGTCCACCACCACACCGGGGCCGGGTCATGACGCCGCGACTCGAGTGCACCGGCCTGAGCGGCGGCTACGACACCGCGGTCGCGTTCCGCGACGTCGACCTCGCGCTCGAAGCGGGCACGATCCAGGCGTTGCTCGGCCCGAACGGCGCGGGCAAGACCACGCTGTTGATGACGCTCGCCGGCTTCCTCCCGCCCCACGCGGGCACGATCAGCATCGACGGGGAGCCGCTGAAGACCGGGCGACCGGCGCGCGCCAACAAGGCCGGTGCGGTGCTCGTCCCCGACAACCGGAACCTGTTCACCACACTGAGCGTCGAGGACAACCTCCGAGCGGCCTGCCACCGCGGAGGCCCGTCGCCGCGCGACATGCTCGCGGTGTTCCCGGCGCTCGAGCCGCGCTGGCACCTGCGCGCCGGCGCGCTGTCCGGTGGCGAGCAGCAGATGCTCGCCATGGCGCGCGCGCTCGTGCAGGAACCGCGGGTGTTGCTCGTCGACGAGCTCAGCATGGGCCTCGCACCACTCATCGTCGAGGCGCTGTTCCAGACGGTCGAGCAGATCGCGCACGAGCGCGGTTGCGCGGTGTTGCTGGTCGAACAACACGTCACACTCGCGTTGAGCGTGGCCGACCGTGCCGCGGTCCTCAACCGCGGGTCCATCGTGTTGCAGGGCACCGCATCGGAGCTGCTGGCCGACCAGCCGCGACTGCAGGCCGCCTACCTCGGCTCACTGGAGCCCACACAGCCCTGATCGGGCGCTGGAGTGTGATGACAGAGCAGGAGAGTGCCGCGGGAGGCGCCGATCTCTTCCAGGGGATGCCGTTCGCCCAGATCGTCGCGATGCTCGAGACGCTCGCCGATCCCCCGTCGCTCGGTGCGATCGACCTGGCCGAGCTCGTCGGTCGATTCCCCGAACTCGCCGACGTCGAAGCGCGCGACATTGCGATCGACGGGCCGCACGGTGAGGTGCCCGGGCGCGTGTACTCGGGCCCGGGCGCGACCGGTGCCGGGTTCGTGTGGGTGCACGGCGGCGCGTTCATCGGCGGCGACCTCGACATGCCCGAGGCCCACTGGGTGGCGCTCGCCCTCGCGGCGCGCGGCGTGACCGTGGTGTCGCTCGACTACCGCAAGGCGCTGCGCGGTGTGCACTACCCCGTGCCCTCCGACGACGTGCTCGCTGGGTGGCTGTGGGCCGCGGCGCACGCCGACGAACTCGGCGTCGTGCCCGCCCGCTTGCACCTCGGTGGCGCGAGCGCGGGCGGCAACCTCGTCGGCGGCGTGACCAAGCGGCTGCGCGACGGCGCCGGGCCGCTCCCCGCGTCGCTCGTGCTGGTGTACCCGGTCGTGCATCCGGTCCTGCCTCCGCTCTCCGCCGAGCTCGAGGCCACGTTGGGGGCCGACGCGGCGACGGCGACCGCGGCAACCGACACGTTCCGCGACATGAGTCGGCAGTACGCGGGATCGGACGCCGCGCTCGACGACCCCTACGCGTTCGCCGCGAACGGCGACGTCAGCGGCCAGCCTCCCGTGCTGGTGCTGACCTCCGAGGCCGACTTCCTGCGCGCGTCGGGCGAGGCGTACGCCGCCGCGCTCGTCGACGCGGGGGTCGCGGTGATGCTGGCGACCGAGCCGGGCACCGTCCACGGGCACGTCAACGGCCCCGACCTGCCCGGCGCGCTCACCAGCATCGAGCGGCTGACGACCTGGATCGAGGACCACGACCAGGAAGGCAACTCGTGACGCGCGTCGATGCACTGCTCGCGAGGATGCCGCTCGCCGACAAGGTCGGCCTCATGTTCCACGCGGCGGTGTCGCCCACCGACGTGAACAGCCCGCATCCGATCTTCGGGTCGCCGTCGGTGCGCGAACTCATCACCGAGCGGCGGATGACCCACTTCAACCTCCTCGGCAGCGCGCCGAGCGCGGGCGAGTTCGCGCAGTGGCACAACGAGGTCCAGCGCATCGCCGCGGAACTCCCCCTGCAGGTGCCGGTCACGTTCTCCACCGACCCGCGTCACCACTTCACCGACAATCCCGCGGCCTCGATGATGGCCGGCCCGTTCTCGCAGTGGCCCGAGCCGCTCGGCCTCGCCGCGATCGGTTCCGAGGAATTGCTCGAGCAATTCGGCGACATCGCGCGCCAGGAGTACGTCGCGGTGGGCCTCCGCGTCGCCCTCCACCCGCAGGTCGACCTCGCGACCGAGCCGCGCTGGGCGCGCATCAGCGGCACCTTCGGCGAGGACGCCGAACTCACCGGTCGCCTCGCCGCGGCGTACATCCGCGGCTTCCAGGGCGAGGTCGGGCCGACCTCGGTGGCCACGATGACCAAGCACTTCCCCGGCGGCGGCCCACAGAAGGACGGCACCGACCCGCACTTCGCGTCCGGTCGGGAGCAGGTGTATCCCGGCGACAACTTCGAGTACCACCTGCGTCCGTTCCTCGACGCGCTCGCCGCGGGCGGCGCGCAGATCATGCCGTACTACGGGATGCCGGTGGGCACCGATCTCGAGGAGGTCGGCTTCAGCTTCAATCAGCAGGTCATCACCGGGATCCTCCGCGAACGCCTCGGTTTCGACGGTGTCGTCTGCACCGACTGGGGGCTCATCGTCGGCAAGCCCGAGTTCGGCGAGATGGGCACGGCCAAGGCCTGGGGCGTCGAACACCTGAGCATCGAGGAGCGCATCGTCAAGGCGCTCGACGCCGGCGTCGACCAGTTCGGCGGCGAGACGTGCACCGACGTGTTGCTCGCCCTCGTCGAGCAGGGCACGGTCCCCGAGTCGCGCATCGACGAATCGGCCCGCAGGATCCTGACCGAGAAGTTCCGCCTCGGGCTCTTCGACGCGCCGTTCGTCGACGAGGACGCGGCCGACGAAGTGGTGGGCAACGCGGCGTTCCGCGCCGCGGGACTGCAGGCGCAGCGCGACTCGCTGACGCTCCTCACCAACCACGAGCGCGCAGGCGCGCCGATCCTGCCGCTGCCGCGTGGTCTCCGCGTGTACGCAGAAGGGTTCAGCGATGCGGCCCTCGCCGAGTTCGCCACGCCGGTCGCGACGCCCGAGGAGGCCGACGTCGCCATCCTCCGGCTGCACGCGCCCTACGAGACGCTGGGCGACGGTTTCGCCGCGTACTTCCACAGCGGATCGCTGGAGTTCCCCGCCGACGCACTCGCGCGCATCCAGGCGGTGTCCGCGGCCGCACCGACGGTGATCGACATCGTGCTCGACCGCCCCGCGGTGCTCACCGATCTCGTCGACACCGCCGGCGCGATCGTCGCCAACTTCGGCGTGTGCGAGTCGGCCCTGCTCGACGTGCTGTTCGGCGATTCGGCACCGCACGGAAAGTTGCCCTTCGACCTCCCCCGGTCGATGGACGCGGTGCTCGCCGGCCACTCCGACGTCGCCTTCGACACTCCCGATCCGGTGTTCCGGTTCGGGCACGGCCTGACCTACTGAACCTTCATCACCTGCCACCAACTGCGGAAGAGAAGCCGACACCATGAGCGAGCCGTTCACCGTCGACGCCCCCATCGACGCGCCCTATCGGGACGCAACGCGACCGCTGGCCGAGCGGGTCGACGACCTGCTGGCCCGCATGACCCTCGACGAGAAGGTCGCGCAGCTCACGGGGATCCTCCCGTTCGACCTGCTCGGTCCGACCGGCCTCGACGAGCAGAAGTTCGACGAGCACCTCGCCGACGGGCTCGGTGAGATCTCGGCCGGCGCGCTGCTCACTCCCGATCCCATCCTCCTCGTGGCCCTCCTCGATCAGCTCCAGCGTTACCTGGTGGAGCGCACGCGCCTCGGCATCCCCGCGATCGTCCACCACGAGGCGTTGACCGGTCTCGTGCACCAGGCCTGTACCGACTTCCCCACTGCGCTCGCGCTCGCGGCCTCGTGGGACCCGGAGTCGGTCGAGGCAATGAACGACGTCGTCCGTCGGCAGATGCGCGCGCTCGGCGTCCACCAGGCCTGCTCCCCCAACCTCGACCTCGCGCGCGACGCACGGTGGGGTCGCGTGCAGGAGAGCTACGGCGAGGACCCGTACCTCGGTTCGGCCATCGGCACGGCCTTCGTCCGCGGCCTGCAGGGTGACGACCGTCGCGAGGGTGTGCTCGCCACCGCGAAGCACTTCCTCGCCTACGCGATGGCCGACGGCGGGCGCAACATCGGTGCCGTCCAACTCGGCGAGCGCGAACTGCTCGAGGTGTACGCCCGGCCCTTCGGCGCGGCCATCGCCGAAGCCGGACTCGAATCCGTGATGTGCGCCTACTCCGACGTGAACGGCGAACCCGCTGCGGCGTCGCGCCACCTCCTGACCGACATGCTCCGGGGCACGCTCGGCTTCCGCGGCCTCACCGTCGCCGACTACGGCGCGGTGACCGCCCTGTACACGCGCCAGCAGACCGCGGTCGACGCCGCCGACGCCGGCGTGCAGGCCCTGAGCGCCGGACTCGACGTCGAGCTCCCCGGATCGCAGTGTTATCGCGCTGGTCTCGCCGCCGCGGTGCGCAGCGGCGAACTCGACGAGACGGTCGTCGACGCCAGCGTGCGGCGCGTGCTCGACGCGAAGTTCCGCCTCGGGCTGTTCGAACAACCGTACGGCGACGTCGAGGCGTTCACCGCGACGATCGCACCAGCGGCGCGCGCCGAGTCCCGGTCGCTGGCCCATCGCATCGCCGCCCGGTCGACCGTGCTGCTCGCGAACCCACAAGGGGTCCTGCCGCTCGCGCGCGACCTGGCCCGCGTCGCGGTGATCGGCCCCAACGCGCATTCGGTCCGCAACCTGTTCGGCGGCTATTCCGCCGCGCTCGCCATCGAGATGATGACGAGCGGCGACATGTCGCTGCCGACGGCTGACAGCGGCGAGGGCGACACCGCGGACACGACCGCGGCCGGTGAGGTCGCGCCCGCGCCGATCGACGCGGCGGCGGCGCAGGAGCCCGCATCGGAAGCAGCGCCCGAGTCGGAGGGCACCGGTGCCGACTTCGGCTTCGTCCGCCGCATCGCGACCCATCCGTCGGAGGTCTCGCTGGCGGCCCTTGCCGCGGTGTACGGCGACACCCCGACGGTGCTCGACGCCATCAACGGCGTCGTGAGTGACGGTACCGAGGTCGTGTACGCCCTCGGCTGCCACGTCAACGACCCTTCGACCGCGGGCATCGCCGAGGCGGTCGACTCGGCCGCGAGCGCCGACGTGGCGATCCTCGTGCTGGGCGACAAGACCGGCCTGGTCAGCGACGCGATCGTCGGCGAGACCCGCGACCGCTCGACGCTCGAACTCGCCGGTGCGCAACGCCCGTTGCTCGAGGCGGTGTGCGCCACCGGCGTCCCGGTGGTGGTCGTGATCGTCGGCTCCCAGGCGGTGCCGGTGATGGCCGAGGCGGGCGGGCCCGCCGCCGTCGTCTACGCCTACCAGCCCGGCTCGGTGGGCGGCGTGGGCGTCGCCGACGTGCTCTTCGGCATCGAGAACCCGTCGGGCCGGGTGCCGTTCACCATCCCGCGGACGGCGGGACAGTGCCCGATCTACCACGGCTACAAGGCCGGCAGCGACCCGACCACCTACACCGACCTCGACGACAGCGGCCCGGCGTACGCCTTCGGCCACGGCCTCAGCTACACGACGTTCGAGTACCGCTCGCTCACCGTGGACCGCCCCGAGGTCGACGCGTCCGGAACCGTCGAGGTGCGGGTGGAGGTCGCGAACACCGGCGATCGTTCCGGCGAGGAGGTCGTGCAGTTGTACGCGCGGCTGCGGCGCCGCGGGGTCACCCGTCCGGTGCGCGAACTCGTCGGCTTCCACCGCGTCGCGCTCGACGTGGGCGAGGCCGCGACCGTGGACTTCTCGCTCGAACCCGGGATCCTGGCGTACTACGACCTCGACATGAAGCTCGTCGTGACCCCCGGCGAGGTCACGCTCATGGCCGGACCGTCGTCGGCGCAGCTGCCGCTCACCACGACCTTCGCGATCGCCGGCGATCCGGTCACCCTCGCCATGCGCACGGCGCACCTCACGCCGTCACACGTGCTCGGGAACTGAGCGCCCATGATCCGCACTTCGTTCAACGATGGCTGGAACGTCCGCCCGAAGGTCAGCGCGTTCCTCGAGCTCGGCGGGCAACTGCCCGTCGTGGACGCCGGTGCGGCTGCCCCACGACGCGATGATCGCCACCGAGCGGAGCGCGGCGGAGGGCCCGGGCAACGCGTACTTCCCCGGCGGAACGTGGGAGTACCAGAAGCACTTCACCGTGCCGAGCGATGCGCAGGGTCGGCGGATGTTCGTCGAGTTCGAGGGCGTGTACCGCGACGCGTCGGTGTGGGTGAACGGCAGCTTCGTCGTGCACCACCCCTACGGCTACACCGGGTTCACCGTGGCGATCGACCACCTCGTGCGCTGCGGCGAGGACAACGAGATCCGGGTGGAGGTGCAGGCGCAAGAAGACGCCCGCTGGTACTCCGGCGCGGGGATCTACCGCAACGTGCACCTCGTCGTTGGCGATCTCGTGCACTTCGCCCTCGACAGCCTGTACGTGACCACGCCGGAGATCGACGACGAGGTTGCCGTGGTCCAGGTGGCCGCCGTGCTCGAGCACGACGGGGCGGTCACGATGCCCACCACGATCGTGACGGACATCGTCGACGACCGCGGGGCCATCGTCGCGTCGGAGACCACGCCCCTCACCAGCTTCCCGCGGGAGTCGGCCGCCGTCCGCCAACGAGTGGTGGTGCGCAACCCCCGCCGCTGGAGCGTGGACGACCCGACGCTCTACCGCTGTCGAGTCGTGGCGCGCGACGCTGACGGCAACGAGGTCGACCGCGACGAGACAGCCTTCGGCATCCGCACGTTGCAGCTCGACGCGACCCGAGGTCTGCAGATCAACAGTGAGGTCGTCAAGCTCCGCGGCGCGTGCATCCACCACGACAACGGCGTGATCGGCGCGGCCACCGTGGCCCGCGCCGACGAGCGCCGCATCGAGATCCTGAAAGCCGCCGGCTTCAACGCCATCCGGAGCGCACACCATCCTGCGAGCACGGCGCTCCTCGACGCGTGCGACCGCATCGGCATGCTCGTCATGGACGAGGCGTTCGACATGTGGCACCACCCGAAGATGCGCAACGACTACTCGCGAGTCTTCTCCGACTGGTGGGAGACGCGACGTCGACGCGATGGTACGCAAGGACCGCAACCACCCGAGCGTCATCCTCTACTCCATCGGCAACGAGATCCCCGACACCGGCGACGCCGTCGGCGCGGGTGTCGGGCGGCGTCTCGCCGAGCGGGTGCGCGCGCTCGACGACACGCGGTACGTCACCAACGGGGTGAACCCGCTCATCGCCGTCGGCATCCAGACCATCCTCGAGATGGCGGCGCGCGCCCGACAATGGCGAGAGCGATGCCGACGCAGGCGAGGACGCGGGCGAGGAGAACGCCGGCATCAACACGGTGATGGACCGGTCTGCGCGAGGCGCTCCCCCGCCTGCTGCAGTCGGAGGAGGTCGCGGCGAAGCTCGACGAGCCGTACTCGTACCTCGACGTGGCCGGGTACAACTACAGCGACGCGCGCTACGAGCTCGACGCCGAGCGGATGCCGAACCGGGTGATCGTGGGCACCGAGACCCACAACACGAACATCACGCAGAACTGGCCGAAGGTGCTCGGCCCTGCCCCACGTGATCGGCGACTTCACCTGGACCGGCTGGGACTACCTCGGCGAGGTCGGCATCGGCCGCGTCGCCTATGGCGACGACGGTGGCCTCCTGATGGGTGACTACCCGTGGCTGGCCGCGTGGTGTGCCGACATCGACATCACCGGCGGGCGACGCCCGCTCTCCTACCTCCGCGAGATCGTCTTCGGGTTGCGGTCCGAGCCGTACGTCTCCGTGCAGGATCCCGCCCGCCACGGGCTCACGCCCACGCACCAGGGGCTCGCCGGCGAACCGTGGCTCGAGGGCCTCGCCTCGTGGTCGTGGCCCGGCTGCCGAGGGCCGGCCGATCACGGTCGACGTGCTGAGCGACGCCGACGAGGTGGAGTTGCTGGTGAACGGCACTTCCGTCGGCCGCCAACCCGCCGGCCAGGCACACGGGTTCCGCACGGCCTTCGACACGACCTTCGCGCCGGGCGAGATCGTCGCCATCGCCTACCGCGACGGAGCGGAGGCAGGGCGGACGTCACTGACGTCGGCAAGCGGTCCCGGTCCGTCCTCGACGTCCGCGTCGACCGTGAGCAGATCCGCGCCGACGACACCGACCTCGCCTTCGTCGAGATCACCCTCGTCCACGACGACGGCACGCTCTGCCACACCGCGGATCGCGCGGTCACCGTCGCGATCGACGGGCCCGGCGAACTGCTCGGGTTCGGCAGCGCCGATCCGTGTACCGAGGCGACTTTCGGCGTGCCGACCCACGACACGTTCCGCGGTCGCGCGCTCGCGGTCGTGCGGCCCACCGGCGCCGGCATCATCACGGTCACCGTGTCGGCAGCGGACTGCGGCGATCGTCGCGTCACAATCGCGGCCCACGCGACGCTGCGGTAGGTTCACCCGATGGTGCATTCCTCCGTGCCGACGACGCTCGACGCGGTGCTCGACCCCGCCTGGCTCGCCGAGGCGCTCGACGACATCGGCGAAGGTGACCGCATCGACGGCGTGGAGGCGGTCGACGCCTCCAAGACCCGCGCGGAGAAGGTCCGCTTCCGCGTGACGGTCGAACGCGCCGACGGCACTCGGGAGACCCGTGCGTACTGCGTGAAGGCCCACCTCGACGGTTCACCGGGCGACGACCTGCTCTCGGAAGCGCACTTCTACGCGACGCTCGCACCGCAGCTCGACGTGCGTGCGCCGCGTGCGTACTACACCGCGGTCGACGACGCCGCGGAGCAGGCGATCATGATCATGGACGACGTGGTCGCGAACGGCGGCACCTTCATGAACGCGTTCACGCCGTACTCCGTGAGCACGGCACGCGACACCCTCGGACAGCTGGCGCGGCTCCACGCCGCAACGTGGGGCTGCGAGGGACTCACCGACCTCGACTGGCTCGCCCCCCGCATCGTCGGCATGGCCGACATGTTCCCGCTCGACATGCTCCAAGAACTCCTCGACGACGGCCGTGGTCCCGACGTGGCACCGGAACTGCGCTCGGCGGAGAACGTCGCGGAGGCGATGCGCCGCACCGGTGCCCACGAGATCACCTGCGTGATCCACGCCGACCCACACTCGGGGAACTCGTACCTCGACGTCGACGGACGCGCGTGCTGGCTCGACTGGCAGATCGCGCAGCGCGGCAACTGGGCCACCGACATCGCGTATCACCTCGGCACCGTGCTCGACATCGAGACGCGGCGCGCGCACGAAGCCGAACTGCTCCGCCACTACCTCGCGGAACTGTCGGCCGCCGGCGGGCCCGCACTCGGGTGGGAGGCCGCGTGGGACCTCTACACGCTCAGCTTCGCCTACGGCTACTTCCTGTGGGTGATCACGCGGATCAGCTCACGCGAGGTGGTGCTGGTGCACATCCCTCGCCTCGCCGCCGCACTCACCGACCACGACACCTTCCGTCGCCTCGGCGTGCTCTGAGCCGACGCGCGTGGCGAGGCGTCACCCTCGACTGGTGAGCTCCTCGATGGCTTCCGCAGCGTCCAGGTCGACGAAGGCCGCGGCGTAGCGCTCGGCGAGGGCGAGCGACACGTCGAGTCGTTGCCAGTCGGACGCCGCGGTCACCAACCAGATGGCCAGCCCGTGCGCGGTCGACGCGCGGTACCGGAGCCAGAGGTCCTCGGACGACGGAAGCTCGTCGGCCGGCCCGCGTTCAGCGAGGCCTGCACCCATCCGGCGGTGCTCGCGCTGGCGGAGTACATCTGCGGCCGCCGATGCCTCCTCAGCTCCGTGCTCGGCACGGTCCGGACCGCGGGCAGTTCGGTGGGCGTGCACTGCGACCAGTCGCAGGTGCCGAGTCCGTTCCCCGAGCACCTCGCGCTCCTGACCGCATGTTGGGTCACCGACGAGTTCACCGAGGAGAACGGGGCCACGACGATCCTCCCCAGGACCCAGACGCTCCGACGGGTCGCGACACCCGCAGAATCCGCCACCGCCACCGCGGAGGCGATCGCCATCGAGGCCCCACCCGGATCGGTGGTTCTCTGGGACGGCGCCGTGTGGCACGGCAACCGGCCGCGCACGGCACCGGGGGAACGGGTCGTACTGCACGTGACCTACTGCCGTCTCGCGTACCGGCCGGTCCACGACTTCAGCTACGTCGGCGACGAATTCCTGGCCGACGCATCGCCCGAGATGCGCGGGCTCCTCGGCGCGAACCTCGGGTTCGGCACCAACACCCGCCACCGGCACATCGAAGACGACCGGTACATCAGGATGAGCCTCGACGTTCGCCGGTAGAACGACTCGCCGTCAGCCGAAGCTCTTGGGGTCGCGGTAGTAGATCGCGTCCTCGATGCCGTCGAACGTGGGGAACCGCAGCAGATAGAGCTGCTCGCGTTCGACGCGCTCGGCCTCGGCGACGATCTGTGCCTCGTCGTAGTGGACGGAGAAGAACCGTCCCGACAGAGCGTCGGCCTTGCCCGACGCGAGGAAGAGGCACAGCTCGGCGGAACGCTCGGGCGGGTACCACCCGCGGTCCTCGTCGAGCTCGTGGCCGGGGGGATACACCCACGGCGCGTTCTCGGGCATCTCCGCGGCCATCTGTTCGCGGATGGGATACAGGTAGTTCGTGAGCTTGGTGAGCACGTTGCCGGGGGTGATCGCGAACACCGTCACGCCGCGCCCCAGCATCTCGAGCGCGAGCGCCTCACTGAAACGCGCGATCCCGGTCTTGGCCACCGTGTAGGGGATGATAAACGGCATCCCGAGCATGGCGGCGCCGCTCGCCACGTTGACGACGCAGCCCTGCCCCGCCTCCAGCATCCCCGGCAACACCAGCCGGGTGAGCAGCATCGCCGAGATCATGTTGGTGTTCAGGCCCGCGACGATCGCCTCGGGCTCCATGAGCTCGAACTTGCCACCGGTCCCGGGGACGCCGCCACCGGCGTTGTTGATCAGGATCGTCGGAGTGCCGAGTTCGGCCTCGGTCTTCGCGAGCACTTCCTTGACCGCGTCGAGATCGGTGACGTCGGCCGGGCACCACGCGGCACGACCGCCGGCGGCTTCGACCAACGACGCGGTCTCCTCGATCTCTTCGGCGGAGCGGGCGGTGACCATCACCGCCGCGCCCGCCTCGGCGAAGGCCAGCGCAGTTGCACGCCCGATGCCGCGGCCGCCGCCGGTGATGACGGCGACGCGGCCTTCGAGGTCGTTCGCTGCGGTCACGGGAGCGTGGGCACCTGCGGGGTGAAGCGGTAGAGCTTCTCGGCGTTGCCGCGCAGAATCTTGTACTGCGTCGTGGGCGGCAGGTCGGCGAGCAGCTTGCGGGCCACCCCGATGCAGTCGGGCCACGTGGTGTCGCTGTGCGGGTAGTCGGTCTCGACCATCACGTTGTCCTCGCCGATGATGTCGAGCGATCGCAGGCCCGAGCTCTCCTCGATGAAGCAGCCCCAGATGTGGTCACGGATCGTCTGGCGCACGTCGAGCGTCTCGAGGTTGGCCATCACCTGCTCGGTCTTCACCTCGTTCTGGTAGAACGCGGTGCTGGTGTTGGCCGCCCAGAAGCGCTGCTTGTCGATCACCTGCTCGGCCCGCTCGATGAAGTACGGCATCCAGCCGATGTTGCCCTCCGACAGCGCGATCTTGAGCCCGGGCATGCGCTCGAAGCAGTCGCTGAAGATCCAGGCGAGGAAGGTGCCGGCGGCGCGGATCGCACCGAAGGTGAGGTTGGCGAGGCCCGGTGCGTCGCTGGAGATGACCGGCATCGTCGACGACGAGCCGACGTGCATGCTCACCACCATCTGCAGATCCTGCGCGGCGGCCAGCACCGGGTCCCAGTAGCGGTTCGGGTCGTGGATGGTCGGCAGGCCGAGCGGCTCGGGGTTCTCCGAGAAGCAGAACGCGGTGGCACCCTTCGCCGCGCAGCGCTCCATCTCCTTCGCCGCGAGCTGCGGGTCCCAGAGCGGGATGATGATCAGCGGGATGAAGCGTCCGGGCGCGCTGCCACACCACTCGTCGATCATCCAGTCGTTGTAGGCCTGGACGCAGAGGTGCGCGAGCTCCTTGTCCTTGGCCTCCCAGAAGATCTGGCCGCAGAAGCGCGGGAACGAGGGGAAGCACAGCGAGCCGAGGATGCCCGCGCGGTTCATGTCCTCGATGCGCGCCTTCGGGTCGTAGGCGCCGGGCGCCATCTCGGAGTAGGGCACACCGAGCGGGGTGTAGTCCTCCTTGCGCTTGCCGATCGTGACCGAGAGCCCGGAGGTCGGCACCTTCTTGTCCTCGTACACCCAGTTGGTGTCGTCGATCATCCGCGGGGCGACGTCGTGGTACTTCGCGGGGAGGCGGTCGATCCACACGTTCGGCGGTTCGATCACGTGGTCGTCGACCGAGACCAGCCAGTCGAGGTCGGGCGAGGTCGCGTCCATGGTTGCCTCCTGGGTCCGGCACTTGTCCGGGTGCCAGCATTTGAGATAGAACGATCAGATGCTAGCGACGTCCACCCGGGGCGTCAACACGCGCGATCGCCAGGGGGAGCATTGGCCGAGGTACCCGTGAAGCCCGTCCCGGTCCCGGACGCCACGTCGGCCGGGTACTGGGCGGCCGCCAACCAGGGGGTGCTCGCCCTCCCCCGGTGCTCGGTGTGTTCGCACCTCACCCTCCCGGCCGGCGCGCTGTGCCCGCACTGTGGCAGCACCGATCCGGCGTGGACCACGGAGCCGGTGAGCGGTGACGCCACCGTCCGGTCGTGGACGGTGGTGCGCGACTCCTTCCTTCCCGGCTTCGCCGCCGACGTGCCCTACGTGATCGTCGACGTGGAGCTCGACGCCGAACCCGGCCTGCGGCTCCTCGGGCGCCTGACGGACGGCGCCGACGCGCCGCTGCAGCTCGGCGACCGGGTCACCGTCGCGTTCGACCGCCTCGACGACGAGTTCGCGGTGCCCGCGTTCACGCTGACCGGAGAGCGGGCGACGTCGTGACCTACGTGCGCAACAAGGTCGCCGTCGCCGGGTACGCGCAGAGCCCCATCGTGCGCCACGCCGATCGCACGCTCGGCGCGATCGCCGTCGACACCGCACGCGCGGCGATCGCCGATGCCGGACTCGAGGTGCACGACGTCGACGGCTTCACGACCGGGTCGCTGCTGCCGTCGTCGGGCGGGCAGGCGATCGTCGACGGCGTGTCGATCGTCTCCGCGGCGTGGATGGCCGAGGCGCTCGGCGTGAACCCGCGCTTCTGCTCCGGCTTCGTGGGCTACGGGCAGATCCCCGGCTCGGTGTCGCTTGCGGTGAACGCGATCGCGAGCGGCGCGGCGGAGACCGTCGTGGTGCACCGCGCGCTGCACAACCCACCGAAGGGCCGCTACCACGGCAACCCGATGACCAAGGCGCCGGGCACCGCGCAGTGGATGGCGCCGATGGGGTACTGGGGCCCGCTGTCGATGATCGCGATCCCCACCATGGAGTACATGCAGCGCTACGGCGCAACGCGTGAAGACCTCGCCGAGGTCGCGGTGGAGGCGCGCGCCAACGGCGCGCAGATCCCGTGGTCGTACTGGCACGGCAAGCCGCTCAGCAAAGACGACTACCTCGCGGCGCGTGTGCTCTCCGACCCGATCTGCATGTACGACTGCGACATCCCCGTCGACGGCGTCGCCGCGTTCGTGTTCACCACCGCGGAACGGGCGAAGGACCTGCCCAACCCACCGGTGTACGTGCAGGGCTTCGGGATGGGCAGCCCCACCCGTGCCCGGCTGCCGCAGCACTGGCCGCTCGAGGACATCGTCGACACCGGCGCGCAGACCGCGGCGCGGCTCTGGGAGAGCTCGGGGTTGTCGGTGCGCGACGTCGACGTGCCGCAGCTCTACGACGGCTTCTCGCCGCTCGTGTGGTGGTGGCTCGAGTCGCTCGGGTACTGCGGGCGCGGCGAGGCACACCGCTTCGTGAGTGACGGCGGCATCAACCGCGGCGAACGGTGGCCTGCCCGCGCTGTCGAGCGGCGGCGCGATCGGCAACGGTCGCATGCACGGCGTGCCGCAGATGCTCGAGGTGTACCTCCAGCTCGCGCAACGCGCCGGCGAACGACAGCTGGCGTCCGCGAACGTGGGCGTCGCCTGCCACTCGTCGCCGCACTACGGCGGCGCGGTGCTGTACACCGCACAGGAGCTCTGAGCGGGCCCCGTGCCGTCGACCGGATCACCCCGCGAACATGCGAGCACGCTCGGCGGGCGTCGCGTCCAGCGGTGAACGCGCGGAGGCGATCGAACGCGGGCCCGAGCGAATCGACGAGGCGGAGTTGCAGCGCGTGCACGACGTCGGACGGATCCTGCTCACCGAGCCCGGCGAGCAGGTTCAACCGCGATCCGTCGAGGAACGCCTGCACGTCGGGCGCGTCGAACCACGTCAGCTCCGTCTCGATGCCCGCCAGGATCGCGCGCAGGTAGTCGAACGGGGTGCTGGGCATCCCGGTGGGCCGGCACAAGCGGTTCTTCTCGTCCGTCGAGCGGCCCGACGCCTCGAGGTAGCCCTGCAGCGCACCCGAGAGCGAGACGCTGAGCCGGGTCACGAGCTGCGGCACGACCGTCCCGTCACCGAACACGGGCACCGTCGGTCGCGCCCCGAGCCCGGCCGCCGCGGAGTGCACGTGGAGCGACTCCGGCGTCGTGGGCACCTCGCCGCCGGTCAGCAGGATCCGGTCACGCTCGATGCGTTCCACGTAGCCCATCCGTACGACCGCGCGGACCCGCCGCAGTTGCTCGAGCTCGCGCTCGCTGATCGTCGCGCCCCGCATCATCGTGGGCACGATCGCCCGGTGGGTGCGGAGGACCATCCCCGCCTGCTCCATCCGCTCGTACACCTCGTCGACCGAGCGCGCGACGGCCATGCTCTCCAACATCTCGACCGTGCCGGCGAGCGTCTGGGCGCGGCCCGCCTGGAACCAGGCGCGGTTGAGCTGCCAGGAGTCGCGGGGCCGGATCCAACGAAGGCGCGCCGGCTCGACACCACAAGCGAGCAACCAACCGAGCGCATCGGTCGCCGTCTTGCCTCCGCCGATCACCACGTAGTCGTCGGGCGGCTCGGGGATCGCGGCGAGCGCGCCCACGGGTACGCAACGCACGCCGTCGGCGACGGCGAAGGGCGGCGGCGTGGTCGCCGGCACCTCGCCCGCGAGCATCGTGGCGTCGACCACCGCTCGCCGCACCGCGACCTCGGTGACCGCACCGGTGAGCTCGCGAGCGGAACGCCGACCCGCCCACGTGCTCGCTCATCGGGAAGAAGCGCACGCGCCCGGAATCGCCGCAGCCGCGCGCAGCGACGGCGTCGTAGTAGCCGCAGATCTCACCGGCCGAGGCGCGCGCCGTGAAGCCGGCGCCCGGGTCGTCGACATCCCCGCGTCCGTCACCCAGGTCCAGGGAGTCGACGCCGTAGTAGCGCGACGGCTGGTGCAGCCGCACGAACGGGTAGGCGTCGAGCCAGTGCCCGCCGGGTGCGGGGCGACGATCGATCATGACCACGTCGACGTCGGCATGGCCGACCAGCGCATCGACGAACGCCATCCCCATCGCACCCGCACCGACCACCAGGTAGTCGGTCTCGAGCGTTGCCGGCTCGGCCATCACGCGTCGAGCGTACGACGACCGGCACCCCCGTGCCACCGCCCCCCGCACTCCGACGCCCCGCGATCCGAGGAGTCTCCATGCTTCCTGCCGACGCGAAGATCTACTCGGCCGACGACCACCTGATCGAGCCCGCGGACCTGTGGGTCGACCGCGCCCCCGCGAAGTACCGCGATCGTGCGCCGCACATCGAGGAGGTCGACGGGCGCGAGTGCTGGGTGTTCGAAGACCAGCGCTACTTCCTCACCATGGGCTCGTGCCGGCCACGGGAGGGCTTCTCCGAGGAGGGCTACCCGCCCGCGCCGGGCACCGCGCGCTACGACGAGATCCGCCCCGGTTGCTACGACCCGGCCGAGCGGCTGAAGGACATGGACCTCGACGGCGTGTGGGCGCAGCTGCTGTTCCCCAACTACGCGCGGTTCGCCGGCCACCGCTTCTACCCTGTCGCCCAGGACCAGGACCTCGCGCTCGCCTGCCTGCAGGCGTACAACGACCACCTGCTCGAGGAGTGGTGCGGCCTCGCGCCCGACCGCATCTTCGGCGCGGCGATCCTGCCGCTGCACCGCATGGACGAAGCGGTGAAGGAGCTCGACCGCGTGCGTCGCCAAGGGCGCGCGCGGCGATCGCGTTCTCCGAGAACCCGACGGTGCTCGGCATGCCGTCGATCCACACCGACTACTGGGACCCGCTGTTCGCCGCCGCGCAGCAGACTGCGCATCCCGCTGTGCACGCACATCGGGTCGAGCTCGAAGCTCGTGTCGACCTCGCACCGACGCGCCGGTCACCGTGCAGGTCACGCTGCTCGGCGTGAACTCGATGATGGCGGCGGCCGACTGGCTGCTCGGCAACGTGTTCGACCGCTTCCCCACCCTGCAGGTGATCCTCTCCGAGGGTGGCACCGGATGGATCCCCTACCTCGTCGAGCGCGCCGACAAGGTGTGGCACGACCACCGCATCGACTTCGACCCGGTCCTCGGCCGCATGCACCACAAGCCGAAGCTGCCGCCGTCGGTGAACTTCCGCGAGCACATGTACGTGTGCCTCGTCGACGAGCGCTTCGCGCTCACCGCGCTCGACCAGATGCCGGTCGACAACATCCTCTTCGAGGGCGACTACCCGCACGGCGACGGCCTGTTCCCCAACAACCGCAGCTACCTCGAGAAGGTCCTCGCCGACGTGCCCGACGACGATCGCCACCAAGATCGCGGGCAGCACGCTCGCCGGCCTGCTCCAGGCCACGTAGGAGACGGCGTGCCCTACGACCTGTTGGAGGGACGTCCGCGTCGTCGAACTGTCGATGTACGCGTTCGCTGCCGTCGTCGACCGCGGTCCTCGCCGACTGGGGCGCCGACGTGGTGAAGGTGGTGCCGCCCGACGTCGCCGACCCGATGCTGGGCAACCCCGTCGGCGCGCCTCCCCGAGAAGGACGTCGGTGTCGCGTTCATGTGGGAGATCCTCAACCGCGGCAAGCGCTGCCTCGCGCTCGACGTGTCGGTGCCCGACGGGCAGGCGGTGCTGCACGACCTCGTGCGCGACGCCGACGTGTTCGTCACCAACCTGCTGCCCGACGCGCGGCGCCGGTTCCACGTCGACGTCGACGACCTCCAGGCGATCAACCCGCGGCTCGTCTACGGGCGCGCGACCGGTCACGGCGACCGCGGCCCCGAGCGCGAGCAGGGCGGCTACGACATCACCGACTTCTGGGCCCGCACCGGCATCGGCCACGCGGCGAGCCAGGTGTCCGACGAGTTCGTGCCGCTGGTCGGCCCCGCGTTCGGCGACCTCACGTCGGGCGCGTTCCTCGCCGGCGGCATCGCGGCCGCGCTCGTGCGCCGGGAGCGCACCGGCCGCGGCGGCGTGGTCGACGTGTCGCTGCTGTCGTCGGGCATGTGGTCGATCTCGCCCGGGGTGGTGGCCGCGCAGCTCTACGACATCGAGACCATTCCGCGGTTCCGCCACGCGGAGTCGCCCAACCCGATGGTCGCTGCGTACACCACCCGCGACGGCCGGCTAGATCTACCTGTCGGGGATCATGACCGAGGGCATTTCGAGAACTTCGTGCGACGTGATCGGCCATCCCGAGCTGCTCGACGACCCCCGCTTCGCCGACGGCCGGGCGCGGGTCGACGCACGCCGCGGAGTGTGTCGCCGCGCTCGACGCGGTGTTCGCCGAGCGCGACCTCGCCGAGTGGCGCGAGTGCCTCGCCGGCATGCGCACGCCGTGGATGGTGGCGCAGAGCGCGGCCGAAGCCGGCCGCGACCCGCAGGTCGCCGCCAACGACATCGTGGTCGAGCTCGACGGGCCGGTCAGCCCGTACCCGCTCGTGGCCAGCCCCGCGCAGTTCGACAGCGTCGCACCGTCGTTGACCCGCGCGCCCGACCACGGCGAGCACACCGAGGAGATCCTCCTCGCGCTGGGTCGCACGTGGGACGACATCATCGCCTTGAAGGAACGCGGCACCGTCCTGTGACGGCCCGCGGGAGGGAAGCAGCATGACCTCGATCGAGATCGACCGCGAGCGGATCCGCGAGCTCTTCGACCTGCGACAGCAGGTGGGCAACGAGGGCGCCGACGATCTGCCCGCCCTCGCCGTATCCGGCGTTCCACGCGCTGCGGGAGAGCGGCCCCGTGCACCCGGGCACGCCGCACGAGCTGCTCGGCATCGATCGGGAGTTCGGCTTCCACGGCCTGCCCGAGTCCGGACCGCGTGCACTTCTCGGCGTTCTCCTGGGCCGAGTGTGACGCGATCTACCGCAACGAAGAGGTGTTCCGCTCCGCGCCGCTCGGCGCCGAGCTCATCACCGTCGACGAGCACACCTCCATGCGCGACGCGATCCTCAAGGCGAGCATGCTCGTGATGAACGGCCCGCCGCACCGTCGCTACCGCGCGCTGGTGCAGCCCTCGTTCACGCCCGCACGCGCCACCTGGTGGATCGACCACTGGATCGAGGAGACGGTGCAGTCGCTGATCGACGGCTTCGTGCCCGAGGGCCACGCCGACCTCAACGTGGAGTTCGCCGCGCTCATCCCGGTCGCCACGATCACCAGCAGCTTCGGACTCAGCCTCGACCAGGCGCTGGAGGTGCGGTCCTCGCTCATGGGGATGGGCGGCCGCAACCTCGTGGAGTTGCTGCACCCGATCATCGCCGCCCGTCGCATCGAGCCGCAGGACGACCTCATCAGTGTGCTGTGCCAGGCCGAGCTCACCGACGACGACGGCACCGGCGGCACCACGACCGTGCGGCTCAACGACACCGAGATCCTCGCCTTCTCGTTCCTGCTGCTGACCGCGGGCTCGGGCACCACCTGGAAGCAGATGGGCACGACGCTGCTCGCGCTGCTCTCCACTCCGGGTGCGCTCGACGCGCTGCGCGCCGACCGGTCGCTCGTGAAGGGCGCGGTCGAGGAGTCGCTGCGGTGGGAGCCCACCGATCCGATGTTCAGCCGCTGGGTCGCGCAGGACACCGAGATCGCGGGGGTGAAGATCCCCGCCGACGCCGTGGTGCACATCGTGTTGGGTGCGGCGAACCGTGATCCCTCGCGGTGGGAGCGACCCGACGAGTACGACCTCCACCGCAAGCTGCAGCAGTCGTTCGCGTTCGGCAACGGCGCGCACATCTGCCTGGGCATGCACGTCGCACGCGCCGAGATGGTGACCGCGATCAACGCGCTGCTCGACCGCCTGCCGAACCTGCGCCTCGACGCCGACGCCGAACCCGCGTCGATCATCGGCCTCTACGAGCGCGGGCCGTCGCACGTGCCCGCGACGTGGGATGTCGACTGAGGGAACCGAGCTGAACTCGGCGGTTCAGATCTCCTGGTCGGGGACGGGATCGGGAAGCTGCTCGAGCACTGACGCGCTCCCCTCGTCGGCGGCCGGTCCGTAGCCGATCGTGGCCACACCGAGCGCGCCGCACACCGGGCACTGCAGTGCGGCGACCAGAAGCATCTCGTCCGGGTCCGAAGCGCCCTCGAGCCGATGGATCCGCGCAAGGATCGCGTCGCCGGGCGCGAACGTGTGCCCGCCTCGGAGGCACTCGAGGCGTGCTGGGTCGTCGCGCGTGATGCGGAACTCGCCGTCGTACCCCTCGGTCGCGAGGTCGGCGAGCACTTCGATCAGTGACTGGGCGCCTCGTGCGACCCCGGGTTCTTCGGGGCCGGGCTCGCCGATCGACACGTCCTCTGGAGGGCTCACGTGCTGTCGCCCTCGATGAGGTCGACGGTGTCCTCGGAGCGCCGGTGCTCCACCGGCTGGCTCCCGGGCGACGGGCGGTGGTCGGTGCGCTCGTCGGACTCCTCGAGGATCTCGGCCGCCTGGGCGACCGGATCGTCGGAGCCGGCCCGCTCCTCCTCGGGAGTCAGCTCGTCGGCTCGCGTCTCGACCCGCTCGCGGTCTCGCTGCTCCTCGCGGGCCTCGTCGTCGGCAGCAGTTCCCGAGTCGGTTCGGGGGTCTTCGCGTTCCATGCGGAGGTCGTACCCATCCGTCACCTCTTCCACACGGGAGATTGGCGAGCGCGGCGAACGGGTAGATGGGTCGGAACCGATCGACCGGAGGAGCACCATGGACGAGCGCACCCGACCCGACGAGGACACCCGGGCAGCCGAGCGGGAAGACGCCGAGACGAAGGCCGGGGCCGACCGCATGCCGACGACCGAGGAAGCGGCGATCGCCGACGACCTCGAGCTCGACCCCGAGGTCGCAGAGCACGAGCGGGAGATGGCCGAGCGGGGTGCCCACCAGGAGGGCGAGGGTCGCGTGCCGTGAACCGGTGCCGCTCCCGGGCTCGCTCAGGGGCGAAAGTCAGCTCTCGGGAGCGCGTACGAAGACCTCGTCGAGCGCGGTGATCTCGAGGATCTTGCGCACCGGCGGCGTGGCGCCGACGATGGCGATCCCGCCACCACTCTCCTGCAACCGGTGGTGCACCGCCATCAGGGCGCCCAGGCCCGACGAGTCCATGAACCCCACGCGTGAGAGATCGACGCTCACGTCGCGCGCGCCGGCGTCGACGGCGGCGTCGAGATGTCGCCGCAGCCGCGGCGACGTCGCCACGTCGAGCTCACCGGTCACGGCCACGAGCGGCGCGTCCGCCGGACCACTGACGTCCACGCGCAGATCGGGCCCGCCGCCCCGGTCGTCGTCCACCATGTGTCCTCTTCTCAGGTCCGGGGCGCGAAGGCGCGACGTCCGAGTTGCTCGATGCTGCGGCTCAGCAACCGTGACACGTGCATCTGGCTGAGCCCTACCCGCTCGGCGATCTCCGACTGGGTGAGCCCTTCGAGGAACCGCATCGAGACGATGGCGCGCTCACGCTCCGGCAGGAGCGCAAGCAGATCGCCGACCGCAGCGCGGTCCTCGACGGCGAGCAGGTCCCGGTCCTCGACGCCCAAGGTGGCCGCAGCCGGCTGTGACCCCGGTTCCGAACGCAACGGCACGTCGATGGACGCCGGGCGGTACAACGTGCCGAACTCGGCGCACTCGAGCACGGCCTCCTCCTCGGCACCCACCCGATGCCGCGATCTCCGCGGGCGTGGGCACCCGCTGCAGATCCTGGGTGAGATCGGCCACCGCGGTGTCGATCGCGAGCACGAGTTCCTGGATGCGGCGCGGCACCCGCACCGTCCAGCCCTTGTCGCGGAAGTGCCGTCGCAGCTCACCGAGGATCGTCGGAGTGGCGAACGACGAGAACGACGACGCCGCGGTCGGGATCGAACCGCTCCACCGCTTTGAGCAAGCCGACGATGGCGACCTGGCGCAGGTCGTCGAGCGGTTCCCCTCGCCGTGCGAACCGACGAGCGACGTAGTGCGCGAGCGGCAGGTGTTCCTCGATGATCTCGTTGCGCAGAGGGCGCGACCGCGTGTTCCGGTACTCGACGAAGCGGGCGTGCATCGCGACCTCGTCACGGACCGGCTGCGCTCCTCCCGCCGAAGGTCCTCCCGCCGAAGGTGAGGTCATCGCTGCACCGCGAGCGCCCAATGCCGTTTCATCACCGAGAACGTGAGCCGCGCCGTCTTCCACCGAGGTCTCGAAGTAGTCCGCGACCGATCGCACGATCGCGAGGGGCAACGGGGGGAGCTCACCGAGCCCGGAGTGCGAACACGCCACGCGCGGTGCCGCGCGCCAGCACGCACGCGCCGTGCACCCCGAAGGCCACGGTGACCGAGTGGTCGGTGCCGCTCATCAGCAGGTGGCACAGCTCGTCGACCGCGATGCGGAAGTCCTCCACCTCGTCGACGTCGAGACCGGCCCTCCCGGCGGCGTCGGCCGCGACGAGCCGCACCGTGCGCAGGTACTCGGAGTATGGCGGGAACGTGATCTGCACCGACTCGGCGCCGGGGGGCATCATCGCTGTCACTTCACACCTTCCGAGGTCACGGCGCCATCCCGGGTTCATCGGGCGACCACCTCACCGGGTTCGGTTACCCGCTCCTTCCCCGCGGCAAACCTCGAATTCGGGTGCCTATGCTGCGCTCCGTGAGCACCGTATCCATCTCGTTCCCCGCCGACGCCGAGTACCTGCGGCTCGCCCGCCTCGCCGCGGCCGACGCCGCGAGCCGTTCCGGGTTCGACGTCGACGACATCGACGACGTCCGCATAGCCGTGAGCGAACTCTGCGGGGCGCTCGGCGCCTGCGGCCGCATCACCCTCACGCTCGACGCGCAGGAGGGCAGGCTCGAGGTCAGGGGCGCGGGAGACGTCGCCCTGCAGCCGCAGCTCGACGGGCTGACTCGCACGGTCGTCCGCGGCGTGGTCGATTCCTACGATCTCACCGGCGAACCCGTCGGCAGCTTCTCCTTCGTGAAGGAGTCGCGTCCACCCGTCGGATGACTCGGGAAACACGCGTTCGTCACGCTTGCCGTATCCTGTGCGGCGGACCGGGGTTTCCCGGACAGGGTGTGCCCGGGCGGGGCGGGAGGATCTGAGTGGGTCTCGAGCTCGACTGCGAGGTCAGCGGCGCCACCGCACACGTGGAATTCCGCGGCGACGTCGACATGGCGACGGCACCGGAGCTCCGCCACGCGCTCGAGGAATTGATCGACGGCGGCGCCACCGAGGTCGTCCTCGACTGCCGCCACCTCGATTTCCTCGACTCCTCGGGGATCGGGGCCCTCGTCGCGGCGCGCACTCGCATCGGCGCGGACGGCGTGATCGCGCTCGAGGCACCCCGAGCCAACGTGCGCAAGGTGCTCGAGGTGACCGGCGTCGACCAGGAGCTGTCGATCCGCCCCTGAGCCATCTCGACGATCCGCCCCTGCACGGCTCGCCTCCGCCGCTCGCCGGGTCAGGTGAAGACGCTCACCCCACCGGGGCCGACGAGCAGCCCGATCACGATCAGCACGATGCCGTAGAGCACCGCGCCGCGGAGCATGGTGACGATCCCGGCGATGACCAGGATCACTGCGATGAGCCAGAGCACGAATTCCATGCGTCCCGGCTACCCGCATACTTTCGGTCCGAAACCGCGCGAGACGTCCGTCACGCCGGGGTTTCAGATCCGGGCTTCAGATCTGTCCGCGCTCCACCTTGAAATCGCGCGCGAGTCGCACCTCCGTACCTCGAGCGTCGCGCACGACGTCGAGCTCGGGACAGAAGGCGCGCATGAGGTGCAGACCCCTCCCGCGCGTGATGTGGTCGGTGGGCGTCCGCCAGGCCCCGCGGTCGCGGACGATCACGCTGATCCGCGCAGTGCCGCCGTCGCTGTCGCACCGCTGCAACTCCACGTCGACGGGTCCCGGCGCGCGACCGGTGTAGGCGTGCTCGATCGCGTTCGTCACGGCCTCACCGATCGCGACGAGCATCTCGTCGACCTCCGACTGCAGGATGCCCGACGGTTCGAACCACGCGCGGAGATCGCGACGGAGACCGGCCAGCGCGTCGGGCGACGCCGGGAGCTGCCGGTGGAGCCGGGCGGGTGCGCTGCGCGCGCCACGAGCACCGCGACGTCGTCCTCACGCGCACCGGTGAGCATCGCGTCAAGGAGTGCATCGGCGAGGTCGTCGACCGGCGTCGTCGCGATCGTGGGTGCGAGCGCGGCCAGCCGGTCGAGGCCCACGTCGAGCGATTCGGTGCGCCGCTCGACGAGGCCGTCGGTGTAGAAGATCAACGTCGCGCCGAGTGGCAGGTCCGCAACGGCCGCCTGCGGGTCCCGCGGCCGGAAGCTCCCGAGCGGAGTGCCGCGCCCGCCGAGTAGGAACTCGGACCGCCCGTCGGCGTGGACCAGCAGCGGCGGCGGGTGACCGGTGGCGCAGTAGCGCAGGGTCTGGGCCTCGGGATCGAGGACGGCGTACAGCAACGTGCTGGAGCGGGCGGCGTCGTCGTGGGCGACGAGGCGTTCGAGTGCGCGCACCACCGCGGCGGGGTCCTCGAGCACGACGGCCAGCGCACGCAGCGCCGCGCGCAACTGCCCCATCGTGGCCGCGGCCTCGAGGTGGTGGCCGACGACGTCGCCCACCACGAGCCCGACCCGGGAATCCGCGAGCTCGATCACGTCGTACCAGTCGCCCCCGACCTGAAGCCGCTCGTCGGCCGGGCGATAGGCGGTGGAGACGGCGACCGAGCTCACGTCGTCGGGACGGCCGAGCATCGCGTGCTGCAGCGTGATCGCGACGCCTTCGCGATGCTCGGTGAGGCGCACCCGTTCGAGCGTCTGGCCCAGCACCGCCGCGAACGTGACCAGGGTGTTGCGCTCTCCCTCGCCGAAAGGCACGCGACGAGGGAACGCAAGGGTGAGCGTCCCCGCGACCCGGCCGTGGTCGAACAACGGGAAGGCCGCGACCGCGCCGATCCCGGGTAGGCCGGCCAGCGTGGTCGGCGGGTACTGCTGGGCCATGACCTCGCGACTCTCGACGAACACCGGCGCGCCGGTGAATGCCGCGAGCCCGCCCGGCGTCGTCGCGTCGACGCTCGCGGCGGCCCGGGGTCCCGCATCGGCGTTGCGGGACCCGACGAGCACCAGTTGGCCGGTGACCTCGTCGAGGATCCGCATCCATGCGCGCTCGGCGCCGAACGCAGAGTGGGCCTGTCCCGTGACGACATCGGCCATATCAGTGGTCGTCGCCGCGCGCGCCAACGCCGAGGTGAGTGCGCCGAGCTGCGCGGCCTGGAACTGGAGCAGCCGCTCCGACGCCTGCGCCCGGATCCGCTGCAGCGTCTCCGCAACCTTTCCGGCGAGGCTCAACAGGAGGTCCCGTCGGGTACGGCTCAGCCGCTGCGGTACCTCCCAGGTGAACGTCAGCACGCCGAGTGTCGCGTGGTCGTCGGCATCGATCAGCGGGATGGACGCGAAGGCGTGCACACCGGAGCCGACGGCTGCCCGTTCGTCGTCGGTGAGCGTCCGCACGTCGCCGACGAACACCGGCGCGCCCTCCATGCCCGCGTCGATCTCGAGCGCGCGCCCGTCGGCCACCCGCGGGCGCAGCGTCTCGGCGACTCCGCCCTCGGAGTCGCCCCGTGCGAACACCCGCAGCTGGTCGCCCCACTCCACCACCGCGAGGAGCGCCTGGTCGCAGCCGGCGGCGCGACAGCCCTCCTCGGCCACCGTCGAGGCGACATCGGCCAGAACATCGGCGCGCCCCAGACCGCTCACGAGCGCGGTGCGCCGCTCGGCCTCGAGCCGACCGCGCCGTTCCTCCTCTTGCGCGCGGGCCCGCTCGATCGCCTGCCCGAGACTGTCGGCGTAGGCGGTGAGCGCATCCTGATGGGCGAGGTCGAACTCCTGAGGCTCCGGGAAACAGAGCCACAGGCCCCCGCGTACCGACCACGTTGCCGGAAACGGCACAGCAGCCCAGGAGGCGCCCGTTCGCCCGATGGCCTCCGCGGCGATGAGGCCGTACTCGCCGAGGGCTCCGGGGCCGCGGAGGAGCACCGGCGCGGCGGTCGCGATGGCGCGGCGCAACGGTGCGGGCTCGTCGCGCGGGGCCGGCGTGACCGCCCCGGGCGCCGCCCAGGCGCGCAGGTCGAACCCGTCCGACGCACGGGCGACCACGAGCGCGCGTGACGCGTCGAGGGATTCGCTGCCGACGTCGCCGACTGCCGCGAGCACATCGTCCATCGTCTCGGCCCCGGCGAGCGCGGTGATGCCACGCCGCAGTTGCTGCAGGCGCACCTCGCTGCGCTCGGCGCGCGTGCGCAGCGCCCGCTCGCGCAGCACCAACGCGCACCGCGAGGCGATGTCCTCGATCAGTGCGCGATCCAGATCGTCGAACATGCGCCCCGAGCTGCGCAGTACCGCGCAGCTCAACACACCGAGGAGGTGGTCGCCGGCGACCATCGGCACGGAGATCACCGCGCGCATGTGGTTGCGCACGAGATCCCGCTGTTCCGGGCTCCCGACGAACCCGACCACGCCATCGACGAGATAGTCGTCGACGACCGTACGACGCGAGCGGGCGGCGCGTCCCACGGCCGACGGGTCGGTCGCGAGCGATGCTGCGGGGACTCGTCGCATCGCCGCTTCGACCTCGGGGTCGATCGCGGCCGCCGCCGCAATTGCCAGCTCGTCGTCTCGCGCGACGCGCACACCGGCGGCGTCGCAGACGTCGGGCGTCAGTGTCCGGGCGAGCTCGTCGAGCAACACACGGTCGTCGCCCACGGGCGACTGCAGGACCAAGGCCACGCGCGCGAGCAGATCCGACTGGCGATAGGCGCGGCGCGCGATCCGCCGTTCGCGGCGCTCGACGGCCACCACCCACCCCAGCAGCATCGCGAGCGCGGAGAAGCCCTGCGCGAACAGCAGCTGCACCCGCAGGGACGGATCGCCGTAGCGGGCGAACGGGTCATGGCCGTTGGCAACGCCCCAATTGATCACCACGGCCACCGTCGGTGCCGCGACGAATGCTCCCGGCACCTCCAGCCGCAGTGCCGCCCAGAGCATGACCGGCACGACCAGCCACGACAGTGGCACCGTGTGCCACAGCACGCCGAGGACCGACACCGCCACCGCCGCGCACCAGAGCGCGAACACCTCGCGGGGACGATGCTCCGGGAGGCGTTCGCGACCGCGACCGGCGAAGAAGACGACCGGCGCTCCGACCACGAGCACACCGAGGGCGTCGCCGGCCCACCAGGTGAGCGTGTCGGTACCGAACGTGCCGGCGCCGTCGGCGACCTTCACCAGAGCACCCAGGAACGCGCCGACGAGTGGACCAGCCAAGACTGCGCATCCCGCAAACCGGACGAGGCCGGACAACGTGTCGAGGCGCGGGTTGCCCGCGCTGAACGGCCCGCTGACCCGCCGCAGCAGCGCGGCGCCCACGAGCGGCTCGACGACGTTGGCCAACGCGAACCCCAGTGCCACCGCGAGGGTGACGCCGTGCGCGGTGTCGACCGCGATCTCGGCCACGGCGCAGACCGCCAGGACCGCCGGCCACTGGCGGCGCGGCAGGAGGACCAACGCGGCGAGCGCGACCCCCGCGGCCGGGAAGAACGCGGGACCGACATTGCCCGCACCGAAGACGGTCCACGACAACTGCGCGGCAATCGCGTAGGCGATGCCGACGCCGACGACGGTGGCAGGCGGCGCCAGGCGCTTCACGGAAGGAACGTGCATGCAGGGAGACCCGTCGTCGTGGAGTGATCGAGCCTACCGATGCCCGTTTCGGGACGCCACGGCATGCGACGTCGTGAGGCCCGGCCCGTGGGCTCGGTGTTACCCGGCGCCGGGGTCGTGCAAACCTCGTACCGCTGCGTCGGTGACATCGAGCTCGAACCACACGATCTTGCCGCCGTGACCGTCGGCTTCGGCACCCCACCGGTCGGCCATCGCGCCCACGATCACCAGGCCGCGCCCGCCGTGACCGCCATCGCCGCCGGAGGGCCGCGCAGCCTTCGTGCTCCGGGGAGTCGGCAGGTGACGGTCCTCGTCGCGCACCTCGCCGCGGACGACTGCGCCGTGGGCCTCGATCCGCACCGTGTACGGGGACCCGGCGTGCACGACGGCGTTGCCGGCGAGCTCCGACACGATCAGCGCAGCCCGGCTGGCCAACTCCTCGTCGTACGCAATGGCCGAACCCAACACCTCTTGCACGAACATCCGGGCATCGCGCACCGAACGCCCGTCGGGCGGGAACCGGCGCTCCTCGGAATGGATCCGGCGATCCTGCACGTCCTGCACGTCCTCTGCGGCTTCGCGGTCGTTGCCGGCCGGCGTCAGGGCTCCGCGACTGCGTGTGCATGCTCGGCGAGCTGCTCGAGACTGCGTGCGAGCATGCGCGACACGTGCATCTGGCTGATGCCGACCTCGGCGGCGATCTCCGACTGTGTGAGACCCTCGAAGAACCGCAGGTACACGATCTTCTGCTCGCGCGGCTCCAGCAGCGCGAGCAACTCCTCGACCGCGAGGCGATCCTCGACCGCGGTGATCTCGGCGTCGTCCCCGCCGAGCAGGTCCTCCGGGCTGCGCGACGAGTCGTCGCCGCGCATCGCGTGCATCGACACCGGGCGGTAGAACCCGCCGGCCTCGATCCCCTCGAGCACCTCTTCCTCACTCACCCCCGCGCGCCGCGCGATCTCGCTCGGCGTGGGCGCGCGCCCGAGCTCCTGACTGAGCGTCGCGACGGTGCGGTCCATCTCCAGGTACACCTCTTGTACCCGACGCGGGACTCGCACCGCCCAGCCCTTGTCGCGGAAGTGCCGCTTGATCTCCCCCACGATGGTGGGCATGGCAAACGAGCTGAACTGCAGTCCGCGATCAGGCTGGAACCGCTCGACCGCCTTGAACAGGCCCACGAGCGCGACCTGGCGCAGGTCGTCGATCGATTCGCCGCGGTTCGCGTAGCGACGCGCCAGGTACTCGGCGAGGCGGACGTGGTCCTCGACCAACTCGTCGCGCAGACGACGGTCGCGCGCGTGCGCTGATACTCGGTGAACCGGGCGAGGGTCTCGCGGTTCGCGGCCCGCCGCGCTTCAGTGCCCGCGCCGGCGCCCGCCTGCCCGCCGTACTTGTCACCGCGCTTTGCTGCTGGCATCGAGTCACCCGTCTGTGCAGTTCGTAGGCGGACGCGCGGCGTTTGCCGCCGCAACCACGTCATCAGCCTTCCCGAACGTGGTGCGCGGCAAACCCGGCCCGGTTTCCGGGCACTCCGCGGGCGGGTACTCCGAAGAGATGACAACTGCCGCTCCCGCCGATGCCCCGCACGCCGCCGCTCAGGGATCGACCGCCGCCGTGACCGCGACTCGCCACTTCGATCCGGTCGCGACGATCGTGGGCTCCTTCCCTGCGGACGTCGTGGAACCGATCCGCCGGCGCGTGCAGGCCATGATCCCACCGGGCGCGGTCAAGGATGCGTTGAGCGGTACGGCGCTCGGCCACACCTTGCACCCCGTGCTCACCGACCTGCCCATCGGGTTCTGGACGTCGGCGATGGTGCTCGACCTGGTGGGTGGCCGCGCGGCGCGTCCCGCCGCGCAGCACCTGATCGGCCTCGGCGTGCTCAGCGCGCTCCCCGCCGCTGCAAGCGGCGCGGCCGACTGGTCCGACACGTCGGGGACCGCGACGAGCGTCGGCGCCGTGCACGCCGTCAGCAACTCGGTCGCGCTCGCGTGTTACACCGCGTCGTGGGTGGCGCGCCGACGAGGCCACCACTACCGCGGCGTCGCACTCGGCATGCTGGGCGCCGGCGCCGCGAGCGTCGGGGGCTACCTCGGCGGTCATCTCGTGAACGTGCTCGGCGTCGGAGTCGACCAGACCGCGTTCTCTCGCGGCGCGGAGGACTGGGTGCCCGTCGCGAGCAACGCGGTGGTCAACGACGACTTCACCCGTGCGCGCGCCGCCGAGACCGCAGTGATGGTGCGGCGCGGCGAGGACGGCGAGCTCGTCTGCCTCGGTGCGCGTTGCCCACACCGGGGTGCGCCGATGGAGCAGGGCCGGCGTTCCGACGACGCGGTCACCTGCCCGTGGCACGGCAGTCGCTTCGCGCTCCGTGACGGCGCGCTGCTCCGGGGCCCGGCCACCACGCCGCTCCCCGTCTTCGAGTGCCGGGTGGTCGAGGAGATCGTCGAGGTGCGGGGCCGGGTCTCCTGAGCGTCGGGCCGGCCGAACGCGCCGGAACGCACCGGTTCGCCGGCGCCGCTACTGGGTACACCCCACCTATGGACCACCTCATCGCCGTGTACCGGGACCGGGAGACCCCCCGACGGGTCGCCGAAGCGCTCGTGTCCGAGGGGGTGAGCCCGGATCGCATCCGCATCGGCGCGGTCGCCGACGAAACCCGTTCGAAGTCGGCGGAGATGCAGGCTGAGGTGCAGGCGAGCTGGGGTGGGGCGCTGATCGGCACCTTTCTCACCGGAGAGATGTTGCGCGGGGTCGCAGTCTTCGTCGCGATGCTCGCACCCATCGGCGCGGTGATCGGAGCGTTCGTCGGGTGGCTGCTGTTCTCCGAGACGTCGAGCGTCGCGGTGCAGCTCGGCGTCGGTGCGCTCATCGGCGGGTTGTTCGGAGCGGTCGTCGGCGCCATCCTCGGCGGTGGCTTCGCGATGAACAGCGGTGTCGAGCCGCTCGCCGCGGAGGAGGGCATGACCGTCGAGGTGGCCTCTCCGCCCCGGGGCACCGAGGACGTGCTGCGCGAGTTCGGCGCAATTCGCGTCGACCGCTTCGCCGACGAGATGTGGCTGCGGGCCGAGTCCACCGAGGGTCCCCACGGCGTCGCCGAGAACGTGAGCGAAACCGCGCGTCAGTTCCGGGAGAACTCGGCCGATCCGCGGCGACGTTCCTGACTCGCGTGCCCGACCCCGCTGGAGACACCATGGACGAAGAGCCCCGTCACCCCCATCACGTGCCCCACACGTGGCACGACGCAGACATGGACACGCAGGAATTCCAGTCCCTCCTGCGCAAGTATCCGGCGTATCAGGACGCAGTGGACGCCTGGATGCGCGGCGAGCGCTGCGCCTGAAATTCGAGGGCGGCAACGCCAACCCGATGTAGCCCGCGAGAGCGGCAACTCACCGAGGAAAAACACCCGGCCGGGTGGGTTTCCGGATCCCCGGGACACGGGTACCGGCACTCCATGACCGCGATTCTGGAACCCCACTCCACCGGTTCGCCCACCGCCTCGTCCGTGGACGACGGCGCCGGTGTTGCCGATCGCATCCTCACGGATGCGCGCACCCAGGGCTTCGAACTCGCAACCTACGAGTCCGACGCCGGGCAGCTCATCTTCGAGTGGCGACGGGGCGACGAACCTCGTCCGCAGTTCGTGACCCGGCGCGTGGCACTGCAGTGGATGCAGGAGTTCCTCGCCGGCTCGCGGGTGCGAGTGGGCTGACCTCCGGGCCCCGGGCCGGGCGGAGCGAGGAGCGTCCCGCACCCCACGCCGCGAGCAGCGCCGATGCGAAGCGACGCTCGACCAGGTCGAGCGCGCGGGCGCCGAAGCACACCATCGCCGCCTGCTCCGGTTCGTCGTGCAACAGGTCGGTGACCATCTGACGCGCCACCTCTTCGTGCACCGCGTCGGCGACGACGTGTGTCTCGTAGAAGTGGCGAGCCGGCGGCGGCGCGCCGAGCCGCCGCAACAGCGACGCGTAGCGAGCCATCGGTCCCGTCGACGTCATCTCGAACGACGCCAGATGCCCGACGCACGCAGCACGGAGCGAACGGTGCAGGCCGAGACAGCTGACCAGGTTGTCGGTCGCGAGCGTCGTCGCCGGCACCCGGTCGACGATGGTGCCGCCGGTGCGGTGCAGGCCGTCGAGATCGATCCCAGCCCAGGCGAGCGTCGTGCGGAACAGGCGGGAGTGCATCTCCGCCGGATCGCCCGCGCCGTACTCGTCGTGCTGGATCGCGACGAGCGCGGCCTTCGCCGGACCTTCCACCCGAGGGATCGCCCAGCTGTGCGGGTCGGCTTCCTTGGTCTGGTAGACCGCCCGGTGCACGAGGAACTCACGCGTCTGGGTGAACGAGCAGTGCTGCTCGAGCTGCCGCGACAACGACGGCCCGTCGCCGTGCGCGAGCGCGTCGAGCGCCTCCAACACCGCGGCCGTCGTGAGCGGAGCGCCGGTCGGCGCGTCGCACTCGTCGTGCAGGCGGGCCAGGAAGCCGCGCTCCAGCCGGGCCCGCAGGTGCAGCAGCTCGGGCTCCCACTCCCAGTCGTCGGGGACACCGGCGAACCCGTGGTAGTGCAGTGCGTAACAGCACCACAGCGCGAGCTGCGCGTCCTCAGTGAACGGGTCGAGCGGCTCCACGGAGAGATCACGGAAGCTCACCGCACCCGGCGCCGCCGTGCGCAAGGCGGTGACCACTGCCGCGCTGATGTCACCGCGCGGCATCGGGAGCCCGGGTCGTGTCGTCATCCAGAGCACCTACCCGTGCCGGGAGGTTCCTAAGCCGGAACCGATGCCGCGAGCCGCGCACTGTGCAGTGCCCGGAGAGGGAGTCGAACCCACACGCCCTTTCGGGCCGGCGGGTTTAAGCCGCCTGCGTCTACCGTTCCGCCACCCGGGCCGGGTGCACGACGAGGTTACGCCGTGAACTGCACCGCCTCGCTCCGGCTACGTGAACTGCGCCTTCAACTCGTGCTTGAGGATCTTGAAGGTCGCGTTGCGTGGCAGCACCTCGAGCACCTCGAGTCGCTCGGGGATCTTCTGCGTCATGATCTCCGCGGCGCGGCAGTGCTCCTGCATCTCGGTGAACGTGAGCGGCGCCTCACCCGGGCGCATCTCCACGCACGCGCACACCATCTCGCCGCGTTGTTCGTCGGGGAGACCGATCACCGCGACCGCGTTGACGTGCGGGTGCTCCATGAGGACGTCCTCGATCTCCCGGGGGCTGATGTTCTCGCCCTTGCGGATGATCATCTCCTTCGACCGGCCGGTGAGGAACACGTGACCGTCGGCGCGCTTCACACCGCGGTCGCCGGTGATGAACCAGCCATCGGCGTCGAACGCCTCGGCGGTCTGGGCGGCGTCGGTGTAGCCGCGGAACAACATGGGCCCGCGCACGCGGATCTCGCCCTCGGTGTCGGGCGCGACCTCGACGCCGTCGGCGCCGACCACGCGCACCTCGCAGCCGCGCACCGGCTTGCCCTCGGTGTTGGTGAGCTGCTCGTCGGTGTCGCCCGCGCCGCCCTGGCAGATCATCGGGCACTCGGTCATGCCGTATCCGTGCATGACCGGGATGCCCATCTCCTCGCGCACCTGGCGGAACACCTCGGGGGGCTTCGGCGCGCCACCGCCGCTGAGGATGCGCAGCGACGGGATCACCGGCGTGGACGGGTCCTTGCGCTGCTCGCGCAGGAAGGCCAGGTAGAAGGCAGTGCTGCCGCCGCTGATCGACACCTGGTGACGGTTGAACAGCGGCACGCACGCCTCGGCGTCGAACGTCTCCAGCAGCACCGCACCGAACCCGTGCGCCAGCATCATGATCACGTAGTCGGGGCCACCGATGTGCGTGACGGGGAAGCAGATCGAGCCGACGTCGCCGGGGCCGGCGCCGAGCGCGTCGGCCAGGCCCACGCCGCCGGCGAGCAGGCTCGCGTCGCAGTGACGCACGCACTTGGGCGCCGAGGTGGTGCCCGAGGTGGAGTAGTACCAGCGGATCTCCTCGGGATCGGTCGGGGCCACCGGCAGCCCGATCGAGGCTGTGGCCGGATCGTCTTCGGGGAGACCGTCACCGACCGACACCACCGCGAAGGCGCGCCCGCCGTCGCGACCCGCGGCGGCGGAGAGCTCGTGGCCCATCTCCTCGTAGTCGAAGCCCCGCCACGTGCCCGGGACGAAGAACCACTCCGCGCCGGTCTGCCCGAGCACCGCGCCGACCTCGCGACCGCGGTAGATCGGGATGATCGGGGCCTGCACCGCACCGAGGCGGGCGAGGGCGAACATCAACACGGTGGAGTCGATCCGGGTGGGCAGCTGCCACGCGACGACCGAGCCGGGGCCGATGCCCAGGGCGACGAGACCGGCTGCGACCCGTTCGCAGCGCTCGGCGAACTCGGCGAAGGTGAGGCGACCGTCGCCCTCGTCGAGGAGCATCACGGCGTCGGGCGTACGGGCCACCCGCCGCTCGACGAGCTCCCACACGGTCGTCGCGTCGTAGATCAGATCGGTCATGGCAGGCATCCTGCCAAAACCTGTTCCGCAATGTCGGGTCAGTGACCGGGGAAGTTCCTCAGGCGGCGACCGCCACCGACGCGAGCGGCGGCACCACGATCTCGGCCTCGTGGCCGGCAGTGGCGGCCAGCCCGACCTCGGCCGCGACCTCGGCCTCCCCTGCGGCCGCGGCGGCGAGCACCGGGCGGAGGCGGGTGGCATCCGGCTCGGGCACCCGGTTGGCGACGAGGACGCCCTCCACCATGTCGGCGAGCGCCTCCTCGAACGCCCGGCCCCGGAGCCGCACTGCGACCACGGTGCCCCCGGGATAGCGGCGCAGGGTGCGGGCCGCGCCCGGCACCTTGGGCGGGCAGCGGAAAGCGGGCACCTCGAGGCCGACGGCGTGGGCGGCGCGGCCGAGGCTGCGGGCGGCCTCGGCGAAGCGCACCGCAGGGAGTTCGGCCGGGGGTGCGGTGGGGATGGCGGTGGGGCTGTTCTCGGTCACGGGAGCATCGTCGCAGAGGGGTGTGACAACTACGTCACCGGCGGCGTCGCGGCAGGTTAGCGTCGCCCGGTGAGCGAGAGCAGGAGGCGCCACGACCGGGAGATCGTGCGCCTCGCGGTGCCCGCGTTCGGCGCCCTGGTGGCCGAGCCCCTGTACCTGCTCGCCGACACCGCGATCGTCGGCCACCTCGGCACCCGGCCCCTGGCCGGCCTGGCCGTCGCCGGCACGGTGCTCACGGCCGCGTTCTCGGTGTTCAACTTCCTCGCCTACTCCACCACCGCCTCGGTGGCCCGGGCATTCGGCGCGGGTGACCGCCGCGGCGCCGCGCACCTCGGGGTCGACGGCTGCTGGCTGGCGGTCACGCTCGGGTGCCTCCTGACCGTCCTCGGCCTCGCCCTCGCCACGCCGATCGTGCGGGTGATGGGCGCGTCCACCGGGGTGGAGCCCTACGCGGTCGACTATCTGCGCATCAGCATCCTCGGCGCCCCCGCGATGCTCCTGATGCTCGCGGGCACCGGCTACCTGCGCGGCCTGCAGGACACGAAGACCACCTTCGTGATCGCCGTGGCGGCCAACACCGTGAACCTCCTGCTCGAGCTGCTCCTGGTCTACGGCCTCGACCTCGGCATCGCCGGCTCCGCCTGGGGCACCGTCGCCGCGCAGTACGGCGCCGCGCTCGCCTTCCTCGCGATCGTCGCCCGCTCGGTGCGGCGCCAGGGCGCGCCGGTGCGGCCCGACGCGGCGGGCATCAAGGCGAACGCGCGCGTCGGCAGCCGTCTCGTGCTGCGCACCGCCTCGCTGATCGCCGCGATCGTGACCGCCACCGCGATCGCGGCGCGCATCTCCGACGACGCGGTCGGCGCCCAGCAGATCTGCATGCAGGTGCTGCTCTTCCTCGCTTTCGCGCTCGACGCCCTCGCGATCGCCGGGCAGGCGATGGTCGGCCGCTTCCTCGGCGCCGCGTCGGCGGCCGGCGCGAAGTCGGCGGGGCGCCGACTGCTCGAGCTCGGCGTGGGCGTCGGCGTGCTCTTCGCAGTGGTGGTGATCGTCACGCGCCCGTGGCTCGTCGACCTCTTCACCAACGACGCCGGCGTGCGCCACCTGGCGATGCAAGCCTTGATCGTGGTCGCGCTCCTGCAACCGGTCGCGGCCGTGGTGTTCGTGCTCGACGGCGTGCTGATCGGCGCGGGCGACGCCGCCTACCTCGCACTGGCGATGCTGGTCGCCACGTTCGGCGTGTACCTCCCCGCCGCGCTCGCGGTGGCCGTGACCGACGCCGGCTTCCTGTGGCTCTGGGGTGCGCTCGCCCTCTGGATGCTCGCCCGGTTCGTGGGCATGGTCGCCCGCTACCGCACCGACCGCTGGGCCGTCACCGGCCTGCAACCCCCCGGCTGACGGGCCCGCTTCCGCGCCCCGGTACGCTCGGGGCGTGGAACCAGCCCCCTTGCCTCGCTCCGCTCGGCTGGAAGTCGTGCGGACCGAGGATGCCGGTCCGGGCGCGGCGCACCCGTCGGTCGACGACACTGCGCCCGACGTCGACGCGTGGGGCCGCAGCGAGTCGTTCCGGGCGCTCACCCGCCGGCTCTACGACCCCATCTACCGCTACTGGCTGCGCGCCGAGTGGGAGGGGCTCGAACACGTCCCGCTCGAGGGTGGCGCGCTGCTCGTGGCCAACCACGGCGGCGCGATCCCGTCCGACGCGCCCGTGATCATGCACGGCATCGAGACGGAGCTGCTGCGCCCCGTCTACGGGCTCGCGGAGAACCTGTTCCGCCAGCTCCCTGTGGTCGGCACGCTGTGGTCGCGCGCCGGCGGGGTGCCCGCACATCCCGACAACGCGTACCGCCTGCTCCATGACGACCAGCAGCTCGTGCTCGTGTTCCCCGAGGGCACCAAGGGCACCGGCAAGCTCGTGAAGGAGCGGTACCGGCTGCGCCGTTTCGGCCGCGGCGGCTTCGTGGAGATCGCGATGCGCGCGGGCGTGCCCGTGGTGCCGATCGCGGTGATCGGCAACGAGGAGGCCATGCCGATCCTCTGGAAGAGCGAGCGCGTCGCCAAGCTCCTCGGTCTCCCCTACTTCCCCATCACCGCCAACCAGTTCGTCTACGGCCCGCTGCTCGGCTACGTCGCGCCGCTGCCCGCGAAGTTCCGCGTGCGCGTGTTGCCGCCCGTGCACTTCGACGTCGAGCCGGGTCGCGAGCGCTACAACCGCGGCATGGTGATGGACGAGTCCGAGCGCATCCGCGGGCTCATCCAGCGCGAGGTCGACGACATGCTCCGCGCCCGTCACAGCGTGTGGCGCGGCTGAGCGCGCGATGGGACGGCGGATCCTCGTCACCGGGCTCGGCACCTTCTGGGGCAGCCGGCTCGCGCAGGCGCTCGAGGCGCGCGACGACGTCGACCTGATCGTCGGGGTGGACGCGCGGGCGCCGCGCCTGCCGCTCACCCGCACGGAGTTCGTGAAGGCCGATCCGTCGTACGCGATCCTCCAACGGGTGGTGCGCGCCACCCACGTCGACACCGTGCTGCACACGCACCTCGAGGCCGACTCCACGCGGTCGAGCCCGCGGCGGCTGCACGAGACCAACGTGATCGGCACGATGAACCTGCTGGCAGCCGCCGCGGCGCCCGAGAGCCAGGTGCGCAAGGTCGTGGTGAAGACGGCCACGCTCGTGTACGGATCGCACTTCGACGATCCCTACTTCTTCCGCGAGGACTCCCGCCGCACGCACGCGCCGGTCACGCCGGTCGAGCGCTCGCTGGTGGACGTCGACAACCTCTTGCGCGACTTCGCCGACGACAACCCCGACGTCGTCACCACGCGGCTGCGCTTCGCCAACATCCTCGGCGACGACGTGTCCACGTTGTTCGCACGACTGCTGCGCATGCGCGCCGCTCCCGAGATTCTCGGCTTCGACCCGCGTCTGCAGTTCGCGCACGAGGACGACGTGACGCGCGCACTCGAGTTCGCGGTCACCCACGAGCTGCCCGGCACCTACAACGTCGCGGGGCCGGGCACGATCACGTGGAGCGAGACGTGCGACATGGTCGGCAAGCGGCGCGTCGCGTTGCCGCCGGTGCTCACGCGCCCCGCGGCGTTCCCGCTGCGCCTGCTGCGCGTCACCGATCTCGCGCCGGAGACGCTCGCGCTGTTGCGCTACGGCCGCGGCGTCGACACCGCGAAGCTGCTCGCCGCGGGGTTCGAGTACCGCTACTCCACGCGCGAGACGGTCGAGGCGTTCGCCGAGGCGCGTCGGCTGGAGCGCGTCGTCGGCACGCCCGAGCCCTACGTGTACGAGCACGACGTCGAGGAGTTCTTCCGCCACTCCCCGGCCGTAGTGCGAGAGCAGAGCACCGACTAGCTGAAGAAGCTCGCGTCGAACTCGGCGCGGCGCTCTGCCCACTCCTCGCGGTGATGGCGTAGCGCACGTGGTCCTCCCAGATCCCCTGGATCTGCAGGAAGCGCACCGCGGTGCCCTCGTCGCGCAGGCCGAGCTTCGCGGCGACCCGCCGGCTCTTGTCGTTGCGGGGCACGATCGCCGCCTCCATGCGGTGGAGGCCGAGGTGCTCGAACCCGTAGCGGATGAGGATGGCGACGGCCTCGGGCGTGTAGCCCTGCCCCGCGTGGGCCGGGTCGACCCAGTAGCCGATGAACGCGGACTGGAACGGGCCGCGGAGCACCGAGCCGAGGCTCACCTCGCCGATCAGCGTGCCGTCGCGCAGGAACGAGCCGAAGCCGTAGGCGGAGTCGAACTGGCGCTGGCGCTCCCATGCGCCGCAGCGGGCGCGAAAGGCGTCGCGGTCGTAGGCGGGATCGGGGGAACCGGGCTCGGGGAACGGTTCCCAGGGCTCCAGCCAGTCGCGGCCGCGAACGCGGATCTCCTTCCAGGCACCGTGATCGCCGACCTCGAGCGGGCGCAGCATGACGCGCGGCCCCTGCAGCGAAGTGTCCCGGCGAAGTCTCATCCGCGCAGACTATTCACTTCGCCGTGGCCCGCGCCCGAGCCTGCCGTCACTTAGCCTTGCCGCCGTGCCCGAGCCTCCCGCCCCGACCAACAACGACCGTCTCGTCTGGCTCGATCTGGAGATGACCGGCCTCGACACCACGCGCCACGTGATCGTCGAGATCGCCGCGCTCGTCACCGACGGCGCGCTGCAACCGCTCGACGACGGCATCGACCTCATCGTCCACCAGCCGCCCGAGGCGATGGCGGAGATGGACGACTACGTGCGCACCATGCACACGAAGTCGGGACTGATCGGCGAGATCGAGGCGTCCACCCTGTCGCTCGCCGACGCCGGCGCGCAGGTGCTCGCCTACGTGCAGCAACACGTGGGCCCGGAGTCGGCGCCGCTGTGCGGCAACTCGATCGGGGTCGACCGCCGCTTCCTCGACGTGTACCTGCCCGAGCTCGACCGCTACATCCACTACCGCAGCATCGACGTGTCGAGCTTCAAGGAGCTGTGCCGTCGGTGGTATCCCGAGGTGTACCGGAAGCGTCCGAACAAGACCGAGACGCACCGCGCGCTCGCCGACGTGCGCGAGTCGATCGCCGAACTCGAGTACTACCGCGACCACCTGCTGCGCGAGCGGAGCTAGTCCAACAACTCTCGCAGCGCGCCGAGCACGGTGGTGACGGAACGCTCGCGCGCCGAGTGGCCCATGAGGCCGAAGCGCCACGCCTTGCCCGCGAACTTGCCGAGCCCGCCGCCGACCTCGATGCCGTAGGTGGTGAGCAGCGCCTTGCGCAGGCCCGCGTCGTCGGCGCCGTTGGGGATCCACGCGGTGGTGAGCTCGGGGAGGCGGTAGCCCTCGGGCACCACCAGCTCGAAGCCGAGGTCGGGCAGCTCGCGCTGGAGCCGCTCCCCCGCCGCGCGGTGGCGGGCGACGACGTTGTCGAGGCCCTCCTCGAGGATCGCGCCGAGTGCGGCGTGCAGCGCGAACACCATCGCGACGGGCGCGGTGTGGTGGTACACCCGGGCCTCGCCGCCCACGTAGCCGGCGATGAGCGACACATCGAGATACCACGACTGCACCGGCGTGGTGCGGGTCTTCACCCGCTCCACGGCCCGGGGCGAGAAGGTGACCGGTGAGAGGCCCGGGGGCACCCCGAGGCACTTCTGCGTGCCGGAGTAGCTGAGGTCGACGCCCCACGCGTCGATCTCCACCGGGATGCCGGCGAGCGACGTGACGGTGTCGACGAGGAGCAGCGTGTCGGTCTCCTGCAGCGCGGCGAGCGGCGCGATCACGTTCTCGACGCCGGTGGACGTCTCCGCGTGCACCACGGCGACGACGCGCGCGTCGGGGTGCTCGCGCTGCGCGTCGAGGAGGCGCTGCGGGTCGAGCGGGCGCCCCCACTCCTCCTCGATCTTCACGACCTCGGCGCCGCTGCGGCGGGCGACCTCGCACATGCGGTCGCCGAACACGCCGTTGGCGCCGACGATCACCGTGTCGCCCGGCTCCACCACGTTGACGAAGCACGCCTCCATGCCCGCGGAGCCGGTGCCGCTCACCGGGAAGGTGAGTTCGTTGGTGGTGCCGAACACCGTGCGCAGGCGCGCCATCGTCTCGTCCATGATCCCGATGAACTCGGGGTCCATGTGGCCGAGGAGCGGACGGCCGAACGCCGCCACCGCCTCCGGGTACGGGTTCGACGGGCCGGGCCCGAGCAGCAGACGGTCGGAAGTCACCATCCCTCGAACTTACCGCGGTCCCTCTCGACGAACCGGCGTCAGTAGCTGCCCATAGTGGGCAGGGATTGACGCCGGTTCGGGAGGGAGGAGGTCAGGAGCGGGTGAGGACGGGGAACCAGTGGAGCAGGAGGCGGCTCACCTCGGGGGCGACGTCGTCGCCGGCCACCAGGCCGCGTGCCACCTCGGCCGCGGCGCGCGCCACGTGGGTGACCTGCTCGTGCGGCAGCTCCACGCCGTCGGCCTCCGCGGCGCGCTGCACCGCCTGGGCCGCGCCGTAGGCCGCCTGCGCAGCCTGGCGGGTCTTGTGCGAGTGCCGCAGGGCGCGGTCGATCGCGATGGTGGTGCGCCAGGCATCCACCTCGTCGCCCACGCTGTCGTGCTCCATCGACGTCGCGATGTTGCGGATGTCGTCGTACGACAGCGTGCGGAGTGCGCCCGTGAAGTCCGTCGGAGTCATGCCCGACATTCTCGTCACAAACGGGTCACCAACTGGTGGATTTACCCGTTCCAGTCTCGTGAACGCCGCGTTTCCCCAGGTCAGGGGCCCGGCGACGAGACCCGGATCAGAGCTGCGAACGCACCAGACCGTCGAGGATGTCGGATTCCGACACCAGCACCTCGTCGAACTCCAGCTGGCGGAGGAGGCCGGCCAGCACGGCGGTGCCGCCGACGATCACGTCGACCCGTCCGGGCTCGAGGCCGGGGTTGGTCGCCCGCTGCTCGGCGGTCTCGGTGGCGAAGGTGCGGAAGACATCCTCCACCGCGGCGCGGGTGAGGCGGAAGCCGTGGATCTTTTCGGCGTCGTACTCGGAGAGGCCCAGCTCCACCGCGGCGACGGTGGTGACGGTGCCGGCCAGGCCGACGAGCGTCGCCGCGTCGCGCGCGCCGGGGATCACGCGCGGCACGTCGGCCACGAGGTCGCGCACCATCGCGATGGCGTTCGACAACTCCTCCGGCGCGGGCGGGTCGGAGTGGAGGAACTGCTCGGTGATGCGCACGCAACCCATGTCGAGTGACACGAGGCCGACGGGCGCGTCGGTGCCGAGCACGAACTCGGTGGAGCCACCGCCGATGTCGACGACGAGGTAGGGCGCGGGCGCGTCGATCGTGGCGGTCGCGCCGAGGAACGACAGCGCGGCTTCCTCCTCGCCGGCGAGCAGCTCGGGGCGCGCGCCGAGCGCGGCTTCGGCCGCGTCGAAGAACTCTTCGCGGTTCGCCGAGTCGTGTGCCGCGCTCGTGGCGGTGGCGCGGATGCTCGTGACACCACCGAGGCGGTCGATGACCTCGCGGTACTCGCGCAACACGGTGAGGGTGCGCTCGATCGCGTCGGGGTGCAACGCGCGCGCGCCTCGTTCACTCCCTGGCCGAGACGCGTGATGCGCATGAGCCGCTCCACGGGCACGACCTTTGCGCGCCGCCAATCGGTGGTGCCGTAGCCGCCTTCTCCTTCGGCGCCGCCTCCGGCGGCTTCGAGCTCGGCCACCAGCAGGCGCACGGAGTTGGTGCCGATGTCGACGGCGGCGACGCGGGTCATGGAACGTCCTCTCGGGCAATGGGACCTGGTGCAGGCGGGTGCAGTTGTTCGTCGACCCAGCGGCCGACCGGGTCGTCGCCACCCGCGAGGAACCAGGCGTAATGGGCGTGCAGGCACTTCACGCCCTCGCGGGTGCCGGCGACGCCACCGTAGGGCCGCGGGCCGGTGTGGCCCGGGGCGAGGGCGTCGATCGCGGCGTCGCGCTCCGCGCGGTGGCGGTCGTGGGCGGCCTGCAACACGGCCGGGTCGATCGCGGCCTGGGCCGCGCGCACGCCACCGGCGGCCTCGAGACGGGCGATGGCCGCGCTGAGGTCGGGATCGACGAGCCAGTAGCGGGTGGGCATCGGCGTGCCGTCGACGGTGAACGGGGCGTTGCGCACCACCATCGGGACGCCCGCCGCGTTGCGCACCACGACGTCGAAGTCGGCCTGCGGTGGGCGTCCGAGGAGCGCGGTCACCGCGGCGACGTCGTCGGGAGCAGCCATCTCCCTGAGACTACGGCGCCCCCGGAGGCTACGGGTTGCCCGGCAGCGTGGTCGTGGGCGGCGTGGTGGTGGTCGTGGGCGTGGGCACGATGACGAACGCGCGCTCCCCCGGCTTCACCAGGCCGTACCGCTCGCGGGCGAGGCGCTCGATCTCCGCGTCGCTGCTGAGCTTCTTCGCCTCCTGCGCGAGCTTCGCGTTCTGCTGCTCGAGGACGCTCAGCTGCTGGTTGGCGCGGTTCATCTGATTGCGCTGATCGAGCAAGGTGCGCGTGGGGTAGACGAACGCGAACAGCAGGCCCACGCAGATCACCGCGAGCAACGCACCGCGCAACGGCGAACGCTTCTTGCGCGCCCGGCGGCGGGGTGCATCAGCCACGCGCGACGCCCGGGGGCAGGGCCGCACGACCGGGGTACGCGGCGATGGGGCCGAGCTCCTCCTCGATGCGCAGGAGCTGGTTGTACTTCGCAACCCGGTCGGAGCGCGCCGGAGCGCCCGTCTTGATCTGGCCGCAGTTGGTGGCGACGGCGAGATCCGCGATGGTCGCGTCCTCGGTCTCGCCGGAGCGGTGCGACATCATCGCGGTGTAGCCGTTGCGACCGGCGAGCAGCATCGTGTCGAGCGTCTCGGTGAGCGTTCCGATCTGGTTCACCTTCACCAGGATCGAGTTGGCGACGCCGCGCTCGATGCCCTGCTCGAGGCGGCTGCCGTTGGTGACGAAGAGGTCGTCACCCACGAGCTGCACCCGGGCGCCGAGGCGATCGGTGAGCGCCTTCCAGCCGTCCCAGTCGTCCTCGGACATGGCGTCCTCGATCGACACGATCGGGTAGGTGGCCGCGAGCTCGGCGAGGCGGTCGACCCACTCGGCGGGCGTGAAGCTGACGCCCTCACCCTCGAGCACATAGCGACCGTCGCGGAACATCTCGTTGCTGGCGACGTCGACCGCCAGCGCGATCTCCTCGCCGGGCCTGTACCCCGCCGACTCGATCGCCGCCAGGAGCAGCGTGAGCGCCTCCTCGTTCGACGGGAGGTTGGGCGCGAAGCCGCCTTCGTCGCCGAGCGCGGTGGCGAGGCCGCGGCTCTTCAACAGCGCCTTGAGTGCGTGGTAGGTCTCGACGCCCCAGCGCAGCGCCTCCGAGAAGCTCGCCGCGCCGACGGGCGCGAGCATGAACTCCTGGATGTCGACATTGCTGTCGGCGTGCGCGCCACCGTTGAGCACGTTCATGAACGGCACGGGCAACGCGTGCGCGTTGGCACCGCCGACGTAGCGGTACAGCGGGAGACCCGCATCCTCCGCCGAGGCCTTCGCCGCGGCGAGCGACACGCCGAGGATCGCGTTGGCGCCGAGCCGCGACTTGCCGTCGGTGCCGTCGAGGGTGATCAGCTCGTCGTCGAGGAGGCGCTGGTCGGAGGCGTCGAGCCCGACGACCGCGTCGGCGATCTCGGTGTTGACGTGCTCCACCGCGTTGCGCACGCCCTTGCCGCCGTAGCGGTCGCCACCGTCACGCAGCTCGTGGGCCTCGTGGGCGCCGGTGCTCGCGCCGCTCGGCACGATCGCCCGGCCGCGGGCTCCGGAGAGGAGTTCCACGTCGACCTCGACGGTAGGGTTGCCACGGCTGTCGAGGACCTCCCGGCCCACGACCTCGACGATCGTGCTCATCTCGCTCGCATCCCTTCGCCCACGAGTCGGGAGGCCGATCCCCGTTGAACGGCGGTGACTGGTGTGGCTGATGTGACCAGTGAGCCTAGGCCTTTCAACCCCTTCGAGCCGGGTTTCACCGCGAATCCGTACCCTCAGTACGCCTCGCTGGTGGCCGACAGCCCGGTCCAGCAGTTGGCGTTCGGGCCCTGGGCCGTGTTCCGCTACGACGACGCCGTCAGCCTCCTGCGGGATCCCCGCCTGAGCGTGGCCGACGACGCTGTGCGGGGCGCCAACGTGCGGGTGGAGACCCGGCGCCAGATCCTGGGCGACGAGCGGGCCGAGCGGGGCACCCGCCAGATGCTCAACCTCGATCCGCCCGACCACACCCGCCTGCGGGGTCTGGTGCAGCAGGTGTTCACCCCGAAGATGATCGAGGGGCTCACCGGGCGGGTGCAGGACCTGGTCGACGGGCTGCTCGCCGCCGCCGTCGCCATCACCCTCGACGGCGAGCTCGTCGACCTGATCCGCGACTTCGCCTTCCCGCTCCCGTTCATGGTGATCTCCGAGATGCTGGGGATGCCCGACGGGCAGGACCGCGTGACGCTGCGTGACCTCGCGCACACGCTGACCCTCGGGCTCGAGCCGGTGCTGGCGTTCCAGCACATGGACGAGATCCTCGCCGCGTCCGACGCGATGAACGAGCACGTGCTCGACGCGATCGAGTGGAAGCGGGCCAACCCGGCCGACGACCTGCTCAGTGCCCTCATCGCCGCCGAGCGCGACGGAGACACGCTGTCACCCCAGGAGCTGCTCGACCAGGTGATCCTGCTGTACGTCGCCGGGCACGAGACGACCGTCAACCTGATCGGCAACGGCACGCTCGCGCTGCTGCGCCACCGCGACCAGTTCGAGCGCTGGGCCGCGGATCCGTCGCTCACCACCAACGCGGTCGAGGAGTTGCTGCGCTTCGACCCTCCGGTGCAGTTCTCGCGGCGCGTCACGACATCGCCGGTGAAGCTGGGCGGCCACGCGATCGACGCGGGCATGTTCGTGCTGACCGGCCTCGCCTCGGCCAACCGTGACCCGGCGAAGTGGGGCGACACCGCGGCCCGTCTCGACCTGGGCCGGGTCGGCGCGGCGCAGCACCTGAGTTTCGGCTCCGGCATCCACCACTGTCTCGGGGCCGCGCTCGCCCGGCTCGAGGGGCGCGTCGCCCTCGGTACGCTCGTCGCCCGCTTCCCCCGCACGGAGCTCGCCACTGACGAGCCCGCGTGGAACGGCCGTATGGTGCTGCGAGGGTTGGACTCGTTGCCGGTGGCCCTGGCCTGAGGTGGAATACTTGCGCCCGCAAGAAGGTTCTCGACCGGTGACCCAAGGAGGCCCCCGATGCCCGCAGTGACCGTCGACAACCCGCTCGTCCTCCCCCGTATCGACGTCGCGGCCGACGCCCCGCCGCGCCCCGTCAGCGGGGTGTACGCCGCGCACCACGCGATCGAGGGCGCCGGCTTCGAGGTGTGGCGCCCCTTCCCCGGCGCGGTCGACGCGACGGTGTCCGACCCGTTCTTCCTGCTCGACCAGCTCGGGCCGGTGGAGTACGCGCCCTACGAGGCGGTCGGCGCGCCCTGGCACCCGCACCGCGGCTTCGAGACCGTCACCTACGTGATCGACGGCGAGATCGCGCACCACGACTCCCACGGCGGGGGCGGCGTGATCGGCGAGGGCGACACGCAGTGGATGACCGCGGGCAGCGGCATCCTCCACGACGAGGTGCCGACCGAGCGCGTGCTCGCGTCGGGCGGCCGGTCCCACGGTGTGCAGCTGTGGGTCAACCTGCCGTCGCACCTCAAGTTCACGCCGCCGCGCTACCAGCCGCTCTCCGGCGACCACCTCACGTTGCTCACCTCACCCGACGGCGGCGCGCTCGTGCGGCTCATCGCGGGTGAGCTCGGCGGCCACCGCGGCCCCGGCGACACCCACACGCCGATCACGTACGCGCACGTCACGTTGTCGCCCGGCGCGCAGCTCACCGTGCCGTGGAACCCCGCGTTCAACGCGATGGCCTACGTGCTGAGCGGGCGCGGGTACGCGGGCGCCGAGGCCCGACCGGTCGTCGCCCACGAGCTCGCGGTGTTCGGCCCCGGCGACTCGCTCACCGTGCGCGCCGCCGAAGTATCGGGGAAGGCAGGAGCCACGGGCGACGACGACGACTTCGACGTACTGCTGCTCGGTGGCCTGCCCATCCGCGAACCCATCGCGCACTACGGCCCGTTCCTGATGAACACGAAGGCAGAGATCCTCCAGGCCATCGACGACTTCAACGCCGGCAAGATGGGCACCGTCCCCACCCCCTGACCCGCTCTTCTTCCGAACCGGCGTCAATTCCTGCCCATAGTGGGCATGGATTGACGCCGGTTCGTGGGGCGCTCAGGGGGTGGCGGCGTCCCAGAGGGCGCGGACGGTGGGCTCGTCAGCGGTGGCGAGGTCGATGCCGTCGGCCTCGGCGAGGCGCTCCATCGCACGGAAGCGGTCGCGGTAGTCGGCGGCCCAGGCACGCAGGGCGGACTCGGCGTCGACCCCGCCCTCGCGGGCCACGATCACCGCGCCGACGAGCACCTCAGCGAGGGCGGCCTCGATGTCGGCATCCGGCCCGTCGGAGGAGGCGCGCATCGCCGCGACCGCGGTGTCGATGCGGTCGAGCGCGGCGTCGGTGCCGCCGGGGCCGACGTTGACGGTGTCGGCCTTGCGGAACAGCTTGTGCGTGTAGAGCAGCGACGGCAGGCCGGGCGTGATGCCCTCGACCAGTGACGTGGTGCCCTTCTCGTCCTTCTTGATCTGCTCCCAGTTGCGCAGCACGTCGCTCGACTCGTCGGCGACGACGTCGCCGAACACGTGCGGGTGACGGCGCACCAACTTGTCGTGGATGCCGCGCGCGATCTCGGCCATGCCGAACGCGCCCGACTCCTGGGCGATCACTGCGTGGAACACCACCTGGAACAGCAGGTCGCCGAGCTCGTCCTCCACCGCGGCGTACAGCTCGGGCGACACCGGGCCGTCGGCCGGGAGCGCCTCGAGCGCCTCCACGACTTCGTACGACTCCTCGAGCAGGTAGCGGGTGAGCGAATGATGGGTCTGCTCCGCATCCCACGGGCACCCGCCCGGGCCGCGCAACCTGCGGGCGAGCTGGAACAGGTTCACCAGTTCGCGCGCCGCGCCGGCGGCGCCCGCGTCGACGAACAACGACGTGAGATGATCGGGCACGAATGCGCCGCGGTCGAGATCCTCGAGCACGACGGCGGCGACGTGTTCGTCGGGGAGACCGAGTCGCTGCAGCACGGTGACCGGGGTCGCGGCGTCGAGGTGTTCGAGCAGCGCGAGCTTCACGTCGGACACCACGAAGTCGTTGTCGCACTGGGCGATCAGCAACGGGCCGGCGAGCTCGGCCTCCTCGATGGCGCGGCCGTCGACGACGCGCGCCTCGCCGTCCATCGGGTCGACTCCCAGACGCGCCCACGCGAGATCGGCGAACGACAACCCGGGGAACACGCGCACCGACACCTCACCACGCGCCGCCGCCTCGTGCAGCAACGTGACCGTGCGTTCGGCGACCGACGGGTTGCCCGGCACGCCGTACACGACGTCGCCGTGCTCGGCCGCGAGGTCGATCAACTCGGCGACGATGCCGCGGTAGTTGGCGTCGAGATCCGCCGCGGCGTCGTAGTGCGCGTCGAACGACTCGAAGGCGATGCCCGCGGCGGCGAGCTCGTCACACGCGGGATGACGCGCGGTGCGCACGAAGCGCGGCGAACCCGCCTCGAACGCGGCGCGTGCCGCAGGCAAGAGATGGTCGAGCCCCGCCGGCCCGAGCCCCACGATCGTGACGCGCCCGGAACCGCTCACGGGATCAGCCGCCAGTGGTGGCGGACGCCTTCGGGCAGCCGGTGGGCGGGCACACCGCGTAGGTCTTCGCGTTCCAGAAGCCGTACTTCGGGTCGACGGAGATGTGCACACCCTTGAACGCGGTCGTCTTCACCCGCGACTGCAACGCGAGCACGTCGAGCAGCCGGCGCTGCAGACCGGCCGGCAGCTTGCGCAACTGGGTCCCGAACGAGGGTCCGGCCTGACTGACGACGTTCGCGAGCGCCGTCTTGCGGTCGCCGGCGGTGATCTTCTCGTTCCGCTTCGCGAGCGCGTCGGTGCCGACCTGGCGGTAGATCTCGATGGTCAGCCAGTCGGCGGCACCGGAGGAGTCGACCGCGCCGTCGGTGGTACGGAACTTCGGTGCCAGCGCGGTGATCGCGAACTTGTTGTTCTCGGCGAGCGCCTTCAGGTCGTTGTTGACCGTCTGCTGCGACACCGTGGTGTCGCCGACGGTGTACGCGACGGCGCCGAACCCGCTGCCCGCACTGATGCCGGCGAGGATCACGCCGACCAGGCAGAGCACGAGCACACCGGCGACGAGGATGAGCGGCAGACGTCGGTTCATGGCGTTGCGGACGTTAGCGCGGACTCGTCGGGAGCCGGAATCAACTCGGCCAGCAGGTCCACCAGGGTGGGCGCCACCGCCGCCGGCTTCCCCGCCACCGGCACGATGATCTCGGCGTCCTTGGCCACCGCCTTGGGCGCCAGGCGGCGCAGCCGCACCTTCTGCGACTCCTTGAGCGACAGGCCGGTGATCCGGGCCTGGTTGCGCTGCACGGTGACGGCGGTGACGCCGACCCGCACGCACTCGGCCCGGAGGCGGGCGACGTCGAGCAGCGCCGCGGCCGACTCGGGCGGCGGACCGTAGCGGTCCACCCACTCCTCCCGGATGTCCTCGACGTCGGCCGGGGTGGTGACCGCGGCGAGGCGGCGGTAGGCCTCCATGCGCACGTCGTCGCGGGCGACGTACTCCCGCGGCAGGTTGGCGTCGACGGGGACGTCGATCGTGAGCTCGGTGGGCTGGGGTACCGGATCGCCCTTCAGCTCCCCGACCGCCTCCACCACCATCTGGCAGTAGAGGTCGAAGCCGACCGCGGCGATGTGGCCCGACTGAGACTCGCCGAGCAGGTTGCCCGCGCCGCGGATCTCGAGGTCGCGCATCGCGATCTTGAAGCCGGAGCCGAGGTCGGTGAACTCGCCGATCGTCTTGAGGCGCTCGTAGGCCTCTTCGCTGAGCACGCGGTCGGGCGGGTGCAGCAGGTAGGCGTAGGCACGCTGGCCGCGACGGCCCACGCGACCTCGCAGTTGGTACATCTGCGCCAGGCCGAGCAGGTCGGCGCGGTCGACGACGAGGGTGTTCACCGTGGGCATGTCGATGCCGCTCTCCACGATCGTGGTGCACACCAACACGTCGAACTCGCGCTCGGCGAAGTCGACGACGACGCGCTCGAGCTTGTTCTCGTCCATCTGCCCGTGTGCGACGGCGACGCGCGCCTCGGGCACCAGCGCGCGCACGTGCTCGGCCACCAGCTCGATGTCGCGCACGCGGTTGTGTACGTAGAACACCTGGCCCTCGCGCAGCAGTTCGCGGCGGATCGCCTCGGCGACGGCGCGGTCGTCGTACTCACCGACGTAGGTGAGGATCGGCTGGCGGTCCTCCGGCGGCGTGTTCACGAGCGAGAGGTCACGGATGCCGGTGAGCGACAACTCGAGCGTGCGTGGGATGGGTGTGGCGGTGAGCGTGAGCACGTCGACGTTGGTGGCGAGCTGCTTGATGAGCTCCTTGTGCTGCACGCCGAAGCGCTGTTCCTCGTCGACGACGAGCAGCCCGAGGTTCTTCGGCTTCACGTCCTGCGAGAGGAGCCGGTGCGTGCCGATCAGCACGTCGACCGCGCCCGACTCGAAGTCGCGCACGACCGTCGTCTGCTCCTTCTGCGTGAGGAAGCGCGACAGCACCTCCACGCGCACCGGGTAGTTGGCGAAGCGATCGCGGAAGGTGACCCCGTGCTGGTTGGCGAGCAGCGTGGTGGGCACCAGCACCACCGCCTGCGTGCCCTCCTGTACCGCCTTGAACGTGGCGCGCACCGCCACCTCGGTCTTGCCGTAGCCGACGTCGCCGCACACGAGGCGGTCCATCGGCGTGCCTCGCTCCATGTCGCCCTTGACGTCGATGATGGCCTGCATCTGGTCGGGCGTCTCCTCGTAGGGGAACGCCTCCTCGATCTCGTGCTGCCACGGCGTGTCGGGGCCGAACGCGCGCCCCGGCGTGGCGAGGCGCTGGCGGTACAAGACCACCAGCTCCTCGGCGATCTCGCGCACCGCGCTGCGCACGCGGGCGCGCTGCTTCTCGAAGTCGGCGCCACCCATGCGGTTGAGCGAGGGCGTCTCGCCCCCCGTGTAGCGCCGCACGAGGCCCACCTGATCGGTGGGGACGTAGACCTTGCCGTCCTTGAACTCGAGCCACAGGTAGTCGCGCTCGACGCCGCCCATCGTGAGCGGCTTCATCTCCAGGTACTTGCCGACACCGTGCTGGTAGTGCACGACGTAGTCACCCGGCGTGAGCGCGTCGTAGTAGTCGGCACCGCGACGTGCGCCGCGCGCGCGACGGTGCACCCGGCGGCGGCCGGTGAGGTCGGCTTCGGCCACGAGCGCGAGGTGCGCGCCGGGCAGCACCACGCCGCGGTCGATCGGCGCGACCGCGATGCGCACCGCGCCCACGACCGGCTCGCCGATCGCGGCGTCGAGCCCCTCGGCCGCGAGCACGTCGTGGAGGCGTTGCGCGGAACCCACGCCGTCCGCCGCGAGCACGACGCGGTAGTCGTCGCCCGCGAGCGTGCGCAGGCGCTTCGCCAGCATGTCGGCGTCGCCGACGACGGGGTCGAACGCGGTGGCGGCCACGCGCGGCGTGTCGGGGTTCTCCGGTGTCGCGAGCAACGAGACCGCGCCGGCCTTGGTGGCGGTGAGCAGGCGATCGAACGGGAGCGACAGGCGCGGCAGCTCCTCGCCACTTCACGCGAGGAGGTGGCGCCCCACGTGGTGGCGAGCGTGCCCGCGAGCGACGCCTCCTCGTCGAGCAACTCCTGCGCGCGGTCGCGCATGCGCTTCGGCTCGACCAGCGCGACGAGCGCGCGGTCGGGGAGGAGGTCGGTGATGAGCTGGTCGTCGTCGCAGAGCCACGGCAACCACGACTCCATGCCGTCGAACACGTGACCGTCGGCCAGGCGCTCCCACTGCTCCCGACCCCACGGTTGCGAACCCACCAACGCGGCGGCGCGGTCGCGCACCTCGGGGGTGGGCAGCAGCTCACGGGTGGGGAAGATGCACGCGTCGGGGATGTCGTGCGTGCTGCGCTGGTCGGCGACGGAGAAGGCCGAGAGGCGGTCGACCTCGTCGCCCCAGAGGTCGATGCGCACCGGGTGGTCGTCGGTGGACGGGTACACGTCGACGATCGATCCGCGCACGGCCACCTCGCCGCGCGCCTCCACCTGGTACTCGCGGCGGTACCCGCCGGCGACCAGTCGCTCGACCAACTCGTCGCGGTCGACCTGCATGCCCGCGCGCAGCAGCACCGGCTCGACCTCGTCGACGTGCGGGCCGAGGCGTTGCACGAGTGCGCGCACCGGCGCAACCACCACTGCGGGCGGCGTACCAGCCCCACCATTACCGCGCAGGCGCCACATCACGCGCAGGCGGCGGCCCATCGTCTCGAGCGACGGCGACACCCGCTCGAAGGGCAGCGTCTCCCACGCGGGGAAGTGCTCCACCTGGTCGGCGCCGAGGTACTGCGCGAGGTCGCGCACGAGGCGCTCCGCCTCGGTGCCGGTGGGCACCGCGAGCAGGATCGGCCGCCGTGAGGTGACGTTGGCGAGCGACGCGACGAACAACGCGCGCGCAGCCTCCGGCACCGCGACGGTGGGATCGCGCGAGATGACGCCGCGGATCGCCGGGTCGTCGGCGAGGAGGGAGACGAGTGACGCGAGCGGCGGCGCCGCGGGGGCAGCGGGGGTCTTCGCAGCCACGTCAGTTGTAACGGTTCATCGCGGTGTCGATGCCGTCGGTGACGATCAGCTCGACCGCGTCGGCCGCCTGCTCGATGGTGACGTCGATCTCGGTGCGCTCCCGCTTCGAGAACTTCTTCAGCACGTGGTCGACCCCGTGCTCCTTCGACACCGGCTTCCCTACCCCGATGCGCACCCGCAGGAACGCGTCGGAGTGCAGGTGGTTCTTCACCGACTTGAGGCCATTGTGACCGGCGAGGCCACCGCCCTGCTTGAGCTTGAGGGCGGCCACGGGGAGGTCGAGCTCGTCGTGCACGATGACGACCTGCTCGGGCGCCACGCCGTAGCGACGGGCGAGCGCGACCACGGCCGCGCCGGAGTCGTTCATGTAGGTGAGGGGCACGGCCAGCGCCACGAGCTTGCCGCCGATGCGCACGTGGTCGGCCCGTGCGCGCTCCTTGCCCTTCTTCAGGGCGCCGCCGTGGCGCTTCGCGAGCAGCTCGACGGTGTCGGCGCCGACGTTGTGGCGCGTGTGCGCGTACTCGTCGCCGGGGTTTCCCAACCCCACGACGAGCAGATCGGCCGCAGTTCCCTTGCGCGGCCCGAGGTCGCCCCGGCGCCGCAGCACCGGTTACTCGCCGTCGCCCTCGGCATCGGCCGCCGCGGCGGGGGCGCCTTCGCCACCCTCTTCGCCCTCGCCACCCTCGCCGCCCTCGTCGCGTTCGACAGCGACGCGACGCTGGGTGACCTGCGCGACGACCTGCGCCTCGTCGGCCGGCGTGGTGACGCCCTCGGGGAGCGGCAGGCCGCCCACGAGGATCTGGTCGTTGATCTCGAGGTGCGTGATGTCGAACTCGATCGACACCGGGATGTTGCCCGGCTTCGCTTCGATCGTGAGGTTGAACATCAGCTGCTCGAGGAGGCCGCCGTCGCGGACGCCCTTCGGCTCGCCGTTGAGGTTCACCGGGATGTCGGCGCTCACGGAGACGTCGCGGCTGATGCGCACGAAGTCGACGTGGACGTACTCACCACGGGTGGGGTGACGGTGGATCTGACGCGCCAGCGTGAGCACGCTGTCGCCGTCGACGTCGAGGGTGATCAGCGCGTTGGCGCCGGACTCACCGCTCAGGGCGTGGGAGAGCTCGCGGGCCGGGACCGTGATGGCGACCGCGTCGGTGCCGAGGCCGTAGACGACGGCGGGAACCTTCCCGGCCTTGCGGAGACGGCCGCTGGGGCCGGAGCCGAACTCGGTGCGCGGCTCGGAGGCGAGAGTGATGTCAGACATGGCGCGACGGGGCCTTTCAGGCGAACTGGGAGCCCGTCATTCTTGTCGCTGGAGGGGCCATTCACCAAACCGCCCCCGGGAGGCCTTGCTACAGGTTGTCCCCTCGGAAGATCTCGCTGACCGAGGTGTCCTCGAAGACGGCGTCGATGGCCTCGGCGATGGTGGGGGCGATCGAGAGCACCCGGAGGGTGTCGAAGTGCTTCTCGGGCGGGATCGGGAGGGTGTTGGACACCACGACCTGGCGGATCGGGGCGTTCTTGAGGCGGTCGACGGCCGGCCCCGAGAGCACGCCGTGGGTGGCGCACACCCACACCTCGGCGGCCCCCCGCTCCATCAGCAGGTTGGCGGCGGAGACGATGGTGCCGGCGGTGTCGATCATGTCGTCGACCAGGACGCAGACCGCCCCGGCCACGTTGCCGACCACGTCGGTGGCCTCGGCCACGTTGTGGGTGCCCTTGGGGCGGCGCTTGTCGATGAACGCCAGTTCCGACTCCACGCCCCGCTCGCTGAGGCAGTTGGCGAAGCGCCGGGCGAGCTTGAGGCCACCCGCGTCGGGCGAGACCACGGCGACGTCGCCGATGAGCTCGGCGGCGAGCTCGTTGGCGAGCACGGGCACCGCGGTGAGGTGGTCGACCGGGCAGTCGAAGAAGCCCTGGATCTGGCCGGTGTGGAGGTCGACGGTGACGAGCCGGTCGGCGCCGGCCACGGTGAGCATGTCGGCGAGCAGGCGGGCGGAGATCGGCTCGCGGCCCTCGGCCTTGCGGTCCTGGCGGGCGTACCCGAAGAACGGGGCGACGGCGGTGATGCGACGGGCCGACGCGCGCTTGGCGGCGTCGATCATCAGCAGCTGCTGCATGATGCGGTCGTTGATCGGCTCGCAGTGGCTCTGCATGATGAACACGTCCGCACCGCGGATGCTCTCGCCGTAGCGGGCATAGAGCTCACCGCTCGCGAACGTGGACAGCTTCACGTCGCCGAGCGGGACTCGCAGGCATTCGGCGATCTCGGTGGAAAGTTCGTCGTTGCCCTGCCCCGCGAAGAGCATGAGCTTCTTGCGCGGCACCAGCTCCATGTCAGTTCCCTCCCGCCGTACGGTCCTCGCCCCCGGAACCCTCATCCTCGCGCGTGGAGGCGTCGCGCCTCGCAGCCCAGCCTTCGTCGATCTGGGCGGGCACGCCCTTGGCGAGCGCGCCGGGCGGCACGTCCTTGGTGACGACGGCCCCGGCGCCGGTGTAGGCGCCCGCGCCGAGCTCGACCGGCGCGACCAGCACGGAGTTCGACCCGGTGCGCGCGCCCTCGCCGACCTTCGTGCGGTGCTTGTGCTTGCCGTCGTAGTTGGCGGTGATGGTGCCGGCGCCGATGTTGGCGCCCGCGCCGATCTCGGCGTCGCCGACGTAGGCGAGGTGCGGCACCTTGGCGCCCTCGCCGATCTGCGCGTTCTTCGTCTCGACGAACGTGCCGACGTGCGCGCCCGTCGCGAGCACGGTGCCCGGCCGCAGCGACACGAACGGGCCGACGGTCGCGTCGTCGCCGATCTCGGCCTCGCGGGCGACGGTCTGGCGCACGACCGCGCGCTCCCCCACGACGGTGTCGACGAGCTGCGAGTGCGGCCCGATCACCGCGTGGGCGCGCACGACGGTGCGACCCTGCAGCAACGTGCCCGGCAGCAGCGTGACGTCGGGCTCGAGCTCGACGTCGGCATCCACGTAGGTGCCCGCGGGGTCGGTGATCGACACGCCCTCGCGCATCCAGTGCAGGTTGATGCGGGCGCGCAGCTCGGCCTCGGCTTCGGCGAGTTGCGCGCGGTCGTTCACACCGACCGTCTCCATCGCGTCGGGCGCCTCGATGCCGAGCACCGGGTGACCCGCGTCGCGCAGCACCGACACGACGTCGGTGAGGTAGTACTCGCCCTGCGCGTTCTCGGGGCTGAGCCGGCGCAGCGCGGGCGCGAGCAACGAACGGCGGAAGCAGTAGATCGACGGGTTCACCTCGTCGATGAGCAGCTCGTCGGGGGTGGCGTCGGCCTGCTCCACGATGTGCGCGATCCCGCCGTGCTTGTCGCGCACGATGCGCCCGTACCCGGTGGGGTCGGGCATGCGCGCGGTGAGCAGCGACGCGGCGGCCTCGACGATGCGGTGCTCGCGTGCGAGGTGGGCGAGGGTCTCGGCGCGCAGCAGCGGCGCGTCGCCGGTGACGACGATGATGTCGTCCTCCGCGTCGAGCTCCTCGGCGAACGCGGTGAGCGCCACGCTGGTGGCGTCGCCGGTGCCGCGACGGGTGCGCTGCTCGACGAACTCGACCTTCACGTCGCCCCGGTACCCGGCCTTGGTGGCCGCCATCACCGTGTCGGCGCCGTGGCCGACCACCACCACGATCTTGTCGAGGGGCAGTTCGGCGAGCGCGGCGAGCACGTGCAGCAGCATCGGGCGCCCGCACATCGGGTGCAGCACCTTCGGCAGCGACGACTTCATGCGCGTGCCCTCACCGGCGGCGAGGACGACTGCGCTGAGGGGCCGGTACTTCGCCATCGGGGACTCGCGACTCCGTGTGGTCGGGCTGGCGGGGGCAGGAGGCTGGCTCGGGGGCGAGGTTTCGAACCTCGACTTGGGACTCCAAAGGACCCCGTGCTGCCGTTACACCACCCCCGAACAGGACCCCCTGAAGTTACCCGTCGCCTGTCCGATGTGCAGTGTGCGGCTCCGGGCGACTACTTTGCACTCCGCCATGGGCTCACTGATCAAGAAGCGCCGCAAGCGCATGAGGAAGAAGAAGCACAAGAAGCTTCTGAAGCGCACGCGCTGGCAGCGTCGCCAGCAGGGTCGCTAGACCAACCCTGCTCGACCGGGTCAGGCTCGCCCGACGCCCCTCCGTGGATGTTCGTCAGGCAGAGAGCCGCACGCCGCGGGTCACGTTGGTCGTCCCGACCACCGGCACCCGCAAGCGACGACCCACCTGCTGCACGAGTGCCGGAAGCTTCCGCGCGTCCGCGACCGGCACCACGTAGGCCGAGCCGCTGCCTGCCATCAACGCGGGACCACCCGCGGCCGCTTCCAGGGCGATCCGGAACTCGCGCATGCGCGGCTCCAGTGCCTCGGCGGCGGGTTCGAGGTCGTTGCCCAGCTCGCTGACGATCTCGCCCAGCCGCCCCTTCGTGGGGATCACCCGCTCGGCGACCGGGCCGCCCAGCTCGTCCCACTTGCGGTACACCGCGGGGGTCATCAGGCGGAACGGCGGGATCGCGAGCAGGAAGCCGATGCGCCCCTGCAACGTGATCGGCTCCAACAGCTCGCCCCGGCCCCGCATCCACGCGGCACCGCCGCGCACACAGAACGGGACGTCGGAGCCGGTCTCCGCCGCCACCTCGAGCAGGCCGGCGTCGTCGATGTCGACGTCGAGCAGGCGCCGCACCGCGAGCAGCGCGGCCGCGGCGTCGGCGGACCCGCCGCCGAGCCCCGCGCCGGTGGGGATGTGCTTGCGCAACACCAGGCGCACACCGTGGCCGGAACGGCCGGCGCGCACCATCAGTTTCTCGGCGGCGATGAAGGCCAGGTTGCGATGGTCCGAGGGGATCTCGTCGTCGGGGATGCGGTTGCCGGCGTCTTCGCGCAGCATCTCCATCTGCACGCCGCCCGGTGCGGGCACGGCGTAGGCCTCGAGCACGTCCTGCGGCTGGCCGAGCGACACCACGAGCCCTTCGAGCTCGTGGAAGCCGTCGGGGCGCAGGCCCAGCACGCGCAACGACAGCGTGAGCTTCGGGTAGGCGGTCGCCCGGATGCGTCCGAGCCTCACTTCGGCCACCGCAGCTCCCCGCTCACGCGGCCGCGGACCGCGCCACGGCGGCCCACGCGTCGAGATCGAGCTCTTCGGCCCGGGCGGTGGGCGCCACCCCCGCGGCGTCGAGCACGTCGGTGGCGCGGTCGCCGAGCAGACCGCTGAGCGAGCGCCGCAGCATCTTGCGGCGCTGGGCGAAGCCGGCCCGCACGAGGCCGAACAGCGCGTCCTCGGAGGGCACGTCGACGGGCGGGACCTCGCGCCGCTCGAGGCGCACCAGGGCGGAATCGACCTTGGGACGGGGCACGAACACCGAGGGCGGGACCTTGCCGACCAGCGCCGCTTCGGCGAAGTAGGCCACCTTCACCGACACCGCGCCGTACTGCTCGTCGCCGACCTCGGCGGCGATCCGCTCCCCCACTTCACGCTGCACCATCACGACGACGCGGGTGACGCTGGGGACGTCCTCCAGGAGGCGCATCACCACGGGGACGGCCACGTTGTAGGGCAGGTTCGACACGCAGGTGACCGGCCCGGAGCCGAGGTGCTCTCCGAGCAACGCGGGGAGGTCGGCCCGGTTCGCGTCGGCCACCTCCACGTGGACCTGGTCGGCCACGCCCGACTCGTCGAGCACCGACACGAGCACGCCGGCGAGGCGGGCGTCGAGTTCGACGGCCAGCACGCGCGCACCGGCGGCGCACAGGGCGAGGGTCAGCGAGCCGAGGCCGGGCCCGATCTCGAGCACGCGCGATCCCTCTTCGACCCCGGCGAGGCCGACGATGCGGCGCGCGATGTTGGCGTCGACGAGGAAATTCTGCCCGAGGCTCTTCTTCGGGTGGATGCCGTGCTCGGCGAGCAGCGCGTGGACCGTCGCCGGTGTGAGGTGCAGCACAGGGGCGAAAGCTACCGGTCGCGGGCGGGAGCGGCCCTACCGAATGGTGCTTCTAGGACCAGTGGAGGACGTTGTTGGCGCAACCCCACGGATCCCAGCCGAGCGCGTCGTGGATGCGCATCCCGACGATGATCTGCTGCTCCCGGGTGGCGTAGCCGGCCCGCGGTGCGAACTCGGTGCCGCCGAAGGCCCGCCAGGTGCCGACGTAGATGCCGAGGCCGCCGTCGTAGCCGTCCGGGTTGGCGTCGATGGTGTCCCAGCGACCGCCCGACTCGCAGCGGGCGAGCTCGTCCCAGTGCCAGTCGGCCTTGGTGCCGTAGGCGACGATGTGCGGCTGCGCGGGCGTGGTGGGCACCTTCGACACGATCTGGTCCTCGAGCACCTGGCCGTTCTCCACCTTCTGGCGGTGGGTGACGGTGTACACGCCGTTCTTGCCCTTCTGGACCTCGCGGGTCTGGCCGATCGGGAGGTCGGGGTCGGCCTGCTGCACCTCGTCGAACGGGAACTCCTCGGTGGTCGCAGCGGTCACCGCGCCGACCCGGGAGACGGTGACGACGGTGCCGTCGGAGAGGCGCGTGTCGGCCGAGGGCGTGACGTAGTCGTCGCCCACGAGGGTGACGTGGTAGCTGTCGAGCAGCTCCGCCACGGTGAGCGACGGCGAGTCGAAGGTGATGTTCTGACCGTCGACCGCGAGCGAGCCGGCCCGGCGCGTGCGGAACTGCACCGCCGCGCCGGCCGCGAGGCGATCAGTGGTGCCGCGCACGGCGACGAGCTTGCCGATCTTCAGCTGCTTGCCGAGCGCGTCGGCCGACGTTGCGGTGGTGCGGACGGTGCGCACCTTGCCGTCGAGGTCGACGGTGACGGGGAAGGCGCGGGCGATGTCGACGTGCATGCCGTCGGAGAGGCCAGTGGCGGCCGCCGGCGTGACCCGGTCGCCAGTGCCGAGATGCACGTTGCGGGCGCGGAGCAGGGCGCCAACGGTGGCGGCCTCGCTGCGGAGCTGGACGCGCTGGCCGTCGACCACGAGGGTGATCTCGGAGCCGGCCGGGGCCGTGAGCTTCTGGGAGATCCACACACCGCTCACCACGGTGGCGACCACCAGCAGGATCACGAACAGGGCCCGGGCGGCCGGGGCGGTGCCGGTGCGGCGCCGCCGGGGGCGGGCGGGGACGCCTGCCGCAGCCTCGGACGTCCGGGCGTCGGGGTTGAGCTCGGGGACGGGCGGCAGCTCGTCGATGCTCGGGAGCGGCAGCCAGGCGGCCGCGTCGTGCGGCTCGGCCCGGGCGGGCGACGGCGCCACGACCGCTTCGGCCGCGGCGAGGGCGCTCTGCACCACGGCCTCGGCCTCGGCCACCACGGCGGCCTGGACCTCGGGGGCGGGGGCGAGCAGCTCGCGGGCCGGCGGGAGCTCGTGGAGGTCGTCGGGGAGCGGCAGCCAGGCGGCCGCGTCGTGCGGCTCGGCGCGCGCCGGCGAGGGCGACACGATCGCCTCGAGCGCCACGAGGTCGACGTCGATCCCGCGAGCTCCGCGGTCCCCGCGGTCGGAGGAGTCGGGGCGGTGTACCGGGACGACGGAGTGCCCGTCGAGGAGCACCTGGATCGAGGGCAGCGACTGCACGTCGAGCGGCAGCGGCAGCCAGGCGGCCGCGTCGTGCGGCTCGGCGCGCGCCGGCGACGGCCCGATGGCGCGCGTGACGTGCCCGGGAAGTGCCAGACGGTTCTGTCGGTGGTGGCCGCGCCCGGGGCCGCTTCGTCCCGCGGGGCGGTTCAGATGCTCGGAGATCGGTGCAACCCCTGCTTCGGCAACTGTGCCGACGTGCTTCCGCACACGTCGCTCGCCTCGGGGCCTCCACCCGGCTCCTCGGCGAAGTGCTCACCGTAGCCAACGGGGTGGGGCCCGGCAATCCGAACGGGACCCCGAAATCGGGGGTTCACACGGTTTGGACGCGTCGCCGCAGGTCAGAGCGTCGGAAACGCTGCGAAGTTCCTGCCGAAGACGAATTCCGCGTTCTCACGCGTCGCGCGGGCGACGTCGTCAGGGTCACGCTCCGTGGCCGCGGCGAGGGCGAGCCCGACGTCGACGACCCATGCGGGTTCGTTCGTCTCGCCCCGGTGGGGCACCGGCGCGAGGTAGGGCGCGTCGGTCTCGACGAGCAGGCGGCCGAGCCCACTCGACTCGACCGCGAGGCGCGCCGCGTCGCGCACGTCGTCGGCGTTCTTGAACGACACGATGCCGCTGAACGACAGGTGCGCGCCGCGCGCGAGCGCGCGCTCCGCTTCGGCCGCGCCGCCACTCCAGCAGTGGAACACCGTGCGCCGCGGCACGCCTTCGTCGTCGAGCACGCGGAACGTGTCGTCCCACGCGTCGCGCGTGTGGATCACGAGCGCGAGGTCGAGCCGGTGCGCGAGGCGGATCTGCCAGCGGAACGCGATCTCCTGCTCGTCCTTCGGTGAGTGCTCGTAGTAGAGGTCGAAGCCGGCCTCACCGATCGCAACGACGGGCTCCGCGTGGGCGAGCATCTCGAGCTGACCCCACTCCGCCGAGAGGCGCGACGCGTCGTGCGGGTGGAGGCCGACAGTGGCCCACACGTCGGGATGGCGATCGGCGATCTCGACCGCGTGGTGCGAGGTGGGCAGGTCGGTGCCCACACAGACCATGCCGACGACACCCGCCGCCCGGGCCCGGGCCAGGGGCTCCGCCGCCTCGGTGAGCATCCCGAGGTGGCAGTGGCTGTCGACCCAGTGGGTCATTCCGTCGGCCTCGATGCGGGGAAAGAGAGGCGAGCCCTTCTCCAGCGGCGATCCGGCCGGGAGCAGGCCCCAGGCGGCGGCCTCGGGCAGGCGCTGGTCCTCCGGGCGGCCGGGCAGGCCGAGGCGGCGCCAGAGCTCCGCGGCGGCCCGGGGGATGATCGGCGACGCCAGCAGCGCCACGATCCGCAACGATTCCAGGCAGTCGCCGAGGACGGCCGCGACCGCGGCGGTCTCGCCGGCCTTGTTGAGCGCCCAGGGCGCCTGGTCCTCGATGTAGGAGTTGGTGTGGCGGATGAGGTCCCACACCGCGCCGAACCCACCCGCGTAGTCGAGCTCGCCGAGGTGCGCGGTGAGCGCGGCGAACGCGTCGGTGGCCTGGTGCACGAGCGGGCCGTCGGCGCGCGTGTCGGGCACCACACCGCCGCAATAGTTCACGGCCATGTTGAGCACGCGGTTCGCGAGGTTGCCGAAGTTGTTGGCGAGATCCGCGTTGTAGCGCGCGACCATCGCCTCGTAGGAGAAGTCGCCGTCGGGACCGAAGCGCTGGTCGACGAGGAAGTGGTAGCGGAAGCCGTCGACTCCGAAGTCGGCGACGAGATCCGCGGGCGCGATCTGGTTGAGGCGCGTCTTGCTCATCTTCTCGCCGCCGACGAGGAGGTAGCCGTGCGCGAACACGCACTGCGGTGGTTCCTCCCCCGCGGCCATCAGCATCGCGGGCCAGTACACCGCGTGCTGGCGCAGGATGTCCTTGCCGATGAGGTGGTAGTTCACCGGCCAGTAGCGCGAGAAGCGCTCGCGGTTGTCGGGGTAACCCACCGCGGTGCAGTAATTGATCAGCGCGTCGAACCACACGTAGGCGACGTGGCGCTCGTCCCACGGCAACGGGATACCCCAGGAGATCGACGTGCGGCTGATCGAGAAGTCCTGGAGGCCCTGTTTGATGAGGCCGAGGACCTCGTTGCGCTTCCCCGCGGGCTGCACCGCCTCGGGGTGGTCGGTGTAGTGCTGCAGCAGACGGTCTTCGTAGCGCGAGAGCCGGAAGAAGTAGTTCTCCTCGACGACGTGCTCCACCGGCGTGCCGTGGATCGGGCAGTTCGTCCCGCCCTCGAGCTCGTCTTCCTTGTAGTACAGCTCGCAGCCGACGCAGTAGAGGCCCTCGTAGCTGTCGAGCTCGATGTCGCCGGCGTCGTAGACGCGCTGGAGCATCTCCTGCACCGCGGCGCGGTGGCGCGGCTCGGTGGTGCGGATGTAGTCGTCGTAGGTGATGTCGAGGTCGTCCCACGCCTTGCGGAACAGGTCGCTGTTGGTGGTCGCCCAGTCGAGCGGGGCGAGGCCGCGCGCCTCGGCGGAGCGCTGCACCTTCAGGCCGTGCTCGTCGGTGCCGGTGAGGAACACGACGTCGTCGCCCCACATGCGCCGCCAGCGGGCCAACACGTCGGCCGCGACGGTGGTGTACGTGTGCCCGATGTGGGGCGCGTCGTTCACGTAGTAGATGGGGGTGGTGACGTAGAACGGCTCGGACATCGTCTCCACCCTATTGCCGAGGGGTGGCGGTCCGTCCCGTTTTGCGGAGGCGGGTGGCGACGTCGTAGGTGCGACGGCGGGGCACCTTGAGGTCGCGTGCCACGCGGGCGGCGGCGTCGCGGGCGGTGAGGCCCGCCTCGAGCGCGGCGCTCACGTGCGCCTCGATCTCCTCGTCGCTCGCCTCCGGTGCCGCCGGCGCGGGACCGAGCACCAGCACGTGTTCGCCGCGCGCATCCACCTGGGTGGCCCGCCCGGTCGCCTCCGCGAGGGTGCCACGCCACACCTCTTCGTGGAGCTTCGTGAGCTCCCGGGCGACGGCGACCTCGCGCAACGGGCCGCACACGGCGGCGAGGTCGCGGAACGTGGCCGCGACGCGCGACGGCGCCTCGAACAGCACGACGGGGCGCATCTCGTGCACCAGTTGCTCGAACAGCTCGCGCCGGGCGACACCCTTGCGAGGCGGGAAGCCCTCGAACACGAAGCGGTCGGTGGGGAACCCGGAGAGCACGAGTGCCGTCAGCACCGCGCTCGGGGCCGGGCACCACCTCCACCTGCAGACCGGCGTCGAGGCAGGCACGCACGAGGTGCGCACCCGGGTCGGAGATGCCGGGCATTCCGGCGTCGGTCGCGTAGACGACGCGCGCGCCCTCGGCGATCGCCCGCGTGACCCACTCGGCACCCTCGCGCTCGTTGTGGGCGTGCACGGCGCGGAAGCGACCCGCCGCGGGGATGCCGGAGTGGGTGAGCAACTGGCGCGTGCGGCGTGTGTCCTCCGCCGCGATGATCGTGGCGTCGCGGAGTTCGTCGACCGCACGCGGGGTGAGATCGCCGAGGTTGCCGATGGGCGTGCCCACCAACACGAGCGCGGCGCGTGTTTCGGGCTCGGTCATCCGCGCAGCTCCAACTGGTCACCCGGGCGCAGGGCCCAGCGGTCGAACGAACCGGCGCGGGCCTCCACGACGAACGCGGAGTGCAGCGCGACGCGGCGAGATGCGCCACGGGGCAAGTGTGGACGTGTGCAGCACCCGGCCGCTCGCGTCGCAGAACGCGACGTCGATCGCGAAGCGCATCCCGAGCGTGTGCACGTTGCGGCACGGTCGGATCACCAGCGCGCCATCGAGGTCATCGCGGCCGAGCAGGCCCGTGCGCCGCGCCTTCGCGCTGTCTGCGACCTCGGCGGTCGCCAGCACGTCGCCGTCGCGGACGAGCCAGGTCACACGTTGAACCGGATCTCGAGGACGTCGCCGTCGACGACCTCGTAGTCCTTGCCCTCGACGCGGAGCTTGCCCTCCGACTTCGCCTTCGACCACGACCCGATCTCGAGCAGGTCCTGCCAGAAGATCACTTCCGCGCGGATGAACCCGCGCTGCAGGTCGGAGTGGATCACGCCGGCGCACTCGGGCGCCTTCGCACCGGCGCGGAACGTCCACGCGCGCGTCTCCTGCTCACCGGTGGTGAGGAAGGTGCGGCGACCGAGGCGGTGGTACGCGGCACGTGCCACACGCGGCACCACGCCTTCGCCCAGGCCGAGCCCCTCGAGCAGCTCGGTGCGCTCGTCGGCGTCGAGTTGCGCGGCCTCGGCTTCGAGCTGCAGGCACACGGCGAGGGCTTCGCCTTCGCCGCTGCCGTCGACGCTCGCGAACGGCGCCGCGATCTCGTCGGCCCGCTCGAGCTGGTCCTCGCCGATGTTGACGACCACGAGAATCTTCTTCGTGGTGATGAGGAAGGCGGGAGCGAGGAACTCGCGCTCCTCCTCGGTGAGGTCGGAGCGGTAGATCGGCACCCCATCGGAGAGCACGGCCATCGCCCGTTCGAGCGCGGCCACCTCGGCCGCCAGCGTCTTGTCGCCCTTGGCGGCGCGGTTCTGACGGTAGAGCCGCCCTTCCACCGAGGCGAGGTCGGCGAGCACCAGCTCGAGCTCGAGCGTGTCGAGGTCGGCCTGCGGGTCGCTGTCGCCCATGACCGACGTGTCCCCGAACGCCCGCAGGACGTACAGGATCGCGTCGCAGTCGCGTAGCGAGCCGAGGAAGCGGTTGCCGAGCCCCTCACCGGTGCTCGCCCCCTTCACCAGTGCGGCGATGTCGACGATCTCGAAGTTGCAGTACACGTACTTCTTGGTGCCCGACATCTTGCCGAGCAGGTCGACCCGTTCGTCGGGGACCTGCGCGAGCGCGACCGCGGTCTCCGTGGTGGAGAAGGGATGCGGGGCGACCACCGTCGACGCGCCCGTGAGCGTGTTGAAGAGTGACGACTTGCCGCTGTTGGGGAGACCGACGAGGCCGAGGCGTTCCACGCGGAGGCAGGCTACCGGCCCACCTGCTCGGCGGTCTCAGACTGCCGTCAGCAGTTGCTCAGCCGACGGTGAAGTAGCCCACGACGTCGGCGATCAGGTCGGCCGGCCCGCCGTGCACGAGCATCTTGACGTCGCCGTTCGCCGCACCGAGCCGCACCATCACGAGGTTCGGCACGGTGGTCCCGGTGCCGAAGTTGAGGTTCGACACGACCGGCGGCGTCACGACGTCGCCCGGCCACACGATCACGTGGCCGGGGCCGACCGTGTCGGTGACCGTCACGTTCATCACCGCCGCGACGGCGCTGTTCGGGATCGTGCCGCCGTTGGTGACCTGCACGACGCGCGCGGTGTCGCTCGCGAACGCCGTCGTGTACTGCGGCCCCGAGCGGCTGTCGAGGATCCGCGTCGGCGTGATCGGCGTGAAGATCGCATCGGCCTGGGTGCCGCCGTACCAGCCCACCACGTCGACGATCACGTCGACGTTCCCCGCCAGGTTGTACAGGCTCACCTTGTGGTTGGCGCCGATCTTCACGATGGCGAGGTTCGGCACGGTCTGACCCGCCACGAAGTTGAGCGTGGACGCGGGATCGGGTCGCGTCGTCCCGGAGGGGAACACCGTCGCCCACGACGCGGCGGTCGGGCCGGTGACGGTGACGTTCAGCACCACCGCGGTGGCGTCGTTTGGCACGCCGGTGAGCGCGATGTCCTGCGTGACTTTGGGGCCCCAGGTGGTGTTGGTCCCGACGTGCAGGGGCGCCGGCCGCGTGTCGACGATCCGGTACGGATCGACGGCGTGGAACTTCGAACCGGTCGCGCCGGACAGCGCGACGTAGCTGCCGTTCGCGTAGTAGCCCGCGACGTCGGCGATGAGGTCGGCCGGGCCGCCGTGCACCATGAGCTTCACCTGACCCGACGACGAGAGCCCGACGGTCACGAGGTTGGGCACGGTCTGCCCGGCCGTGAAGTTGAGGTTCGACGCGGTCGGGGCCGACGATGCATCGGCGGGGTACACGACGACGTGGCCCGCCCCCGCGGTGTCGGTCACGGTGACGTTCATCACGACCGCCGACACGCCCGTCGACGGCACACCGCCGCGGCCGGTGACCTGCAGGGTCCGCGGCACGTCGCTGGTGAACACGCCGTTGAGCCCGTTGTTGACGCGACTGTCGAGGATGCGCGCCGGCGTGAGCGGTACGTAGGTGCCGGTCCAGTCGGTGGGCGTGATCAACACCTCGGTGGAGGTGCCGTCACCCCACGACGAGTTCGCGGCGACGGTGTAGAAGTACGGCGTACCGTTGGCCGCGGTGAGATCGTCGTACTGGAGGGTCGCTGCGTCGACCGTGCCGAGTGTGGTCTCGGTGCCAGTGGTCGTGGACCGGGCGATCGTGTAGCCCGCGATCGGGGCCGCGCCCGGCGTGGACGCCGGCCACTGCAGGAGCACGTGGCCGTTGCCCGGGCTCGCGGTGACGACGGGCTTCCCAGGCGGCGTCACCGCCACCTCGTTCGATCGCACCTCGGCAACCACATTGCTCGCCGACACCACGTAGTAGGCGGTGTCACCCGTCGCGACCGCGTCGTCGAAGGAGGAGTCGGACGGGGTCAAGGTCGCGATCTCGGCGGGCGACTCGCCGCCCGGTGTCGTGCCCTTGTAGATCTTGAAGCTGTCGACGGCGCCGCCCTCGATGGTGTCCTGGGTCCACGCCAGGTGCACGTTGCCCGGCGACACCGTGGCCGTCACGACCGGCGGGCACGGCGCCCCTGGCAAGATCGGGACGTCGGGCCCGATGAACTGCATGTTGAGCAGCTTGTTGGGAGTGCCGGTGCCCAGGGTGGGCGAGGTGGCGATCACATTGACGTCGCTGTGTCCGACCAGCGCCGAGGTCACCTCGGCGGACGACGCGCACGGGTTGGCCGCGAGGTAGAGCGCGGCAACGCCAGCGACGTGCGGCGTGGCCATCGACGTGCCGCTGATGGTGTTCGTGGCGGTGCTGCTGCCGATCCAGTCGGACTTGATACCGCTGCCCGGAGCCAGGATGTCGACGCAGGTGCCACCGTTCGAGTACGAGGCGCGCTGGTCGAGGTTCGTGGTCGCACCGACGGTGATCGCGCTCGGCTCGCTGCCCGGGCTGTAGCTGCACGCGTCGCGCACCGTGGCGGTCGAGCTGTCGTTCCCCGCCGCGATCGCGTAGGTGACGCCCGAGGTCACGGAGTTGGCGACCGCATCGTTGAGCGACTGCGAGTAGCCGCCGCCGAGACTCAGGTTCGCGACTGCCGGCTTCTGTGCGTTCGCGGTGACCCAGTCGATGCCGCTGATGACCTGCGAGTACGAACCGTTCCCCGAGCAGTTGAGTACCCGCACGGCCACGAGCTGCGCCTGCTTGGCGAGCCCGTAGGTGGTACCGCCGATCGTGCCGGCGACGTGCGTGCCGTGGCCGGCGCAGTCGATGCCGTTCTGCCCGTCACCGACCTCGTCGACGCCGACGGTCGCGCGCCCACCGAAGTCGGTGTGGGTGATGTTGATCCCGGTGTCGATCACATACGCGTGCACGCCCGCGCCGTCGGACTGGTACGTGTACGAGTTGTCGAGCGGCAGGTTCGACTGGTCGACGCGGTCGAGACCCCACGACGGTGTGGGCGCCTGACTGGTCTGCGTGGTGACGATCCCGTCCTGCTCGACCCGCTCGACGGCCGGATCCTTCGCGACCTCGGCGGCCTGGGCGGGCGTCATGTCGGCCGCGTAGCCTTGGATCGCGTCGCCCCACACGCGGGTGACCTTGCCGCCGTGACGCTTGGTGACCTTGATGGTGTCCCCGAGCACGTCACGCTTGCTGTGGGTCTTCAGCGTGACGATGTAACTGCCCGGAACCGGGTCGGGCGCCGGCTGCACCGTGCCCGGATCCGAGCCACCCTGGTCGGGCGCAACCGTCGCGGGGGTCGACGTGGACGGCGACGCCGCGGCGGTCGTGGAAGTGGTGGTGGAGGAGGAGGGCGCCGTGGTGGTGGTCGACGGGTCGGCCTGCTGGGCCGCCGCGATGCCGGCGAGGCCGGTGACGAGCGCGGCCACGAGCGCGATCTGGGCGAACAGAACCCTGAGCCAGCGCTGCCCTCGGTTCATCGGACCTCGTGCCTCGTTGTCGTCGTCGGCCGGTGCATGCGCCCCTCGAGCCCTGGATCGTACTGCTGCAATGTCACTCTTCGCCGCGTCGGTGGCCACTGGTCACGGCCACGGCTGGTGGGACGGGGGTGTCCCTCCACTACAGTCATCGATTCTCACGGAGGCCAACATGAGCAAGAAGACCCTGAAGCGGAAGCTGCGTTCCCGGCGCAAGAAGGCCAATCACGGCAAGCGCCCCAACGTGGGCCGGCGCTGACCGTCGTTTGATCGAACCGGGCATTCCCGCTCGTTGATCCACCCGAAATTCCTGATCCCGCCCGCCCTCAGCGGGCGATCTCGTCGATCAACACGTTCTGCACCCCGAGGCCGATCCGGCCTGCGTCGTCGTAGAGGATGCTCTCCGAGACGCCGATGCCGTGGGCCTCGGGGAAGATCGACGGTTCCAGGCCCACCCACTCCCCTTCCGGGAGCCGGTGCAGCGTGATCGTCAGGTCCGCGTTGATGCACGCGTAACGCCCCTGGCCGAACGAGGCGGCAATCGCGTTGCCGAAGTCGGCCGCGGCGGTGACCCGCTGGAACGGCGTGGGCGCCTCCCCGGCCACGAACGGCACCCGGAGGCGCAGCCACATCCCCGACGGGCCGGGGTGCTCGCCACGAGGATCGGTCCGCTCGAGCTCCATCGCCGACCAGAAGCCGACGCCGACGGCCCATCCGGGCCGCAACGTGTCGACGCGGGTCGGATCCGGGTCGCGCACCATCGGCGCGATGTGGCGCACCCCGGCGTGCGGCGCCTCGTCGACCGTGGTCTCCCGGAAGCGCAGGAGCGTCGCCCGGCACACCTCGGTGTCACCGTCGAACAACGATCCCTGCAGCAGCTGCAGCTTCTTGCCGTCGCGCACCGTCTCGCACGCGACCCGCAACGGCCGCAGGGGCACCGGGCGCATGAGCTCCACGGTGAAGCGCACCGGGAAGGTGGCGGTGCCGACGTCGTGACGTTCGAGGTACCGCGCGAGGAGCGTCGCCGGCGGGCTGCCGTGCATCGCGTGCGGCGACCACGGCCCACGCGCGAGCTCGGTGGGGACGGCGACGTCGCCCTCGCCGTCGATCGAGAAGACGTGGTCGGGAACGACGTGCTCGGGTGGCTCACTCACGAGGGCCGAGGCTATTGCCGGGAACCGCGGCGACCCCACGACCGTCGAATGCTCCTGACGACGACCTGGAGGGTCCCATGCGCACTCGAACGTCCATCCGCATCGCCACGGCGGTGGCGGCACTCACCGCCGGAGTCCTGGTGCTGGGCGCGGCACCCGCAGGCGCGGCATCACGCGAGCGCACGATCACGGTGGTCGGCACCGGACAGGTGAAGGGCACGCCCGACGTCGCCGACCTCTCGATCGGCGTGGAGGCGCAGGCCGCCTCCGCAGTCGAGGCGCTGTCGACGGTCAACGACCGCGCCCAGAAGGTGCTCGACGTGCTGCACGACGCGGGCGTCGAGGACGCCGACATCCAGACGACCGGCCTGTCGGTGAACCCCACGTACGACGACCGCAGCCACATCGACGGTTACGCCGCGTCGAACTCCGTGATCGCGCGCATCCGCGACCTGTCGAAGGCCGGAGCGATCGTCGACGCCGCCGCGGCGAAGGCGGGCGACAACATCCGGGTGAACAGCATCACCTTCTCGATCGACGACGACAGCGCGCTGCTCGCCGCGGCCCGCACGAAGGCGGTGAAGCGGGCACGCGCGCAGGCGGCGCAACTGGCCGACGCGGCCGGCGTGTCGGTGGGCGACGTGCTCACGATCGACGAGCAGACCACGGCCTCCCCGTATCCGTACCCCTACGCGGCCGCGGATTCGGCGGCCGGTGCGGAGGCGAAGGTGTCACCAGGGACGGAAACCCTGTCGGTCACCGCGACGGTCGTGTTCGAGATCTCGTGATGGTGCCGACGACCCCGATGTACTCCGCACCGAACGGGCCGGGCGGGCGCACGCCGCGGAGCTCGCCGACGGGTCGTCGAACTCGGCGAGAGCTTCGTCGAGGAAGGCCAGTGCCCGTTCGTATGCCTGACTCCTGCTGCTCATGACGCCTCCCTTTCCCGTGAAGCCTCGTCCCGAATCATTGATCGGCACGAGCGGGAGACGAACTGAGCGGGAAACTGCCTACTCGACCTCGACCACGGGCGGTTCGTAGGACTCCGGGGGCTCGAGGCCGAGCAGTTCCAGGATCACGGCCGCGATGTTGGCGAGGCCCGGGTCGGCGACGTCGGCCACCCGCAGCGACCGCTGCTGGAAGTCGACGAGCGCGAACGGCACCGGCGACAACGTGTGCGCCTTCTTCGGGATCGCCACCCCCGACGCCGAGGTGCGCACCGTGCCGTCGGCCGAGCGCTCGTGGAGCTCCTCGCAGTTGCCGTGATCCGCGGTGACGATCAGCGTTCCGGCGGCGTCGGCGACGGCGGTGAGCAGGCGCGTGAGCGCGAGGTCGATCGACTCGACCGCGACGACCGACGCCTCGATGTCGCCGGAGTGGCCCACCATGTCGCCGCCGGCGAAGTTGGCCCGGATGAACGCGAACTCGCCAGCCGTGATCGCGTCGATGACCGCGTCGGCGGTCTCGGCCGACTTCATCCACGGGCGCTCCTCGAAGCGCACGTTGTCGGACGGGATCTCGCGGTACACCTCGGTGGCGCGGTCGAACGGCTCCGCGCGGTTCCCGTTCCAGAAGTACGTGACGTGGCCGAACTTCTGCGTCTCCGCGACGGCGAACTGGTGGAGCCCCGCACCCGCGATGAGCTCCGACACCGTGTTGTTCACCTCGGGCGGCTGCACGAGCGAACGGCGCGGGATGCCCGCGTCACCGTCGTACTCGGTCATGCCGACGACGAAGAGGTCGGGCACGTCGGGGCCGCGGTCGAACGCGTCGAACGTGTCCCAGTCGAGCGCCTTGTAGATCTCGATCATCCGGTCGCCGCGGAAATTGCACAGCACCACCGCATCGCCCGAGCGCATGCGCCCGACCGGCTCGTTCGCCTCGTCGACGACCGTGAACGAAGGCAGGTACTGGTCGCTGACGCCGGGATCCTCCTTGCGGAACATCGCCAACGCCTCGCCCGCCGAGTGGAACGGACGCGCGGTGCCGAGCACGTGCGCCTGCCACCCGCGCTCGATCATGGACCAGTCGGCCTCGTAGCGGTCCATCGTGGTGGACATCCGCCCGCCGCCCGACGCGACGCGCACCTCGGCCGCGCCGATGCTCCGGCAGCGTTCGATGCACGCCTCGAGATCGGCGAGGTACTGCTCCGCCGTGTGGTCGGACACGTCGCGCCCGTCGAAGAGGGGGTGGACCGCGATCGACGTGACGCCGTCGGCCACCGCGCGCTCGATCATCGTCTTCAGGTGCGAGATGTTCGAGTGCACGTTGCCGTCGGACAGCAGGCCGATGAAGTGCAGCGTGTGACCGTCGGCGGCGCGGAGGAGGTCCTGCCAGGTGCCGTCCCAGATGGCGCCCGACGCGATCGCGTCCTCCACCTGCTTCGCGCCCTGGTCGAGCACGCGCCCGGCGCCGAGCGTGTTGTGCCCGACCTCGGAGTTCCCCATGTCGGCGTCGGACGGCATGCCCACCGCCGTGCCGTGGGCGCGCAGCGTGGTGTAGGCGGCGGTCGCGCCCGGGAACGACGCGGCGGGCAGCCGACTCAGGAGACCGGGATACGCGAGCTCGACCGCGTTGTCGGGCGCGGGCTGCGCGACGCCGACACCGTCGAGGATGATGAGGACGAGCGGCTGGCGCGACGAGTTCGCCAACTGCTTGGAGGAAGGCCCGTTCGGCACCGGCGCAGGATACCTGCGCCGACACACTGGGGGTCAGGTGTGGCGGTGCGTGGCGTTCTCGGCTGCTTCGAGCTTCTCGGCCGCCACGGTGACACCGGCCCAACCGCCGAAGAACACGCCGGCGAAGCAGCCGACGACGACCGACATGATGATCATCACGCCCCAGTCGAGATCGGCGCCGGTGATCGTCATCGAGAGCGCCACGAGGCCGGTCCAGATCACGACGCACACCGGCATGCCGATCAGCACACCGATGACCGCCGAGCGCCAGAACGACGCCTCGGCCCGCTGGAGCTCCTCGGGAACGTCGCCCGTCTTCACGGTGGACGTGACGTCCTCGGTCGCCGCGGGAACCACTGCCGCTGCCATCGATACTCCCCTGTCTGATCCGGTGTTCCCGGCATTCGACCCCGAGTGGGCCCCGACCGACAGGGCCAAAAGTCCACTCGCGCATCCAAACGGGCGGGCCGCTCCGTACTCTGGGGTGATGACCGACGACCGCACCGAGCCGGAGCCCACGCCCGGCACGGCGCCGGACGCGCCGGACACGCCGGACACGCCGGTCGGGCGTCGGGTGGTGCTCGGGCTCCTCGGCGTCGGCGCGGTGGGCGTGCTCGCCGGCGCGCGCGTGCAGGACTGGCTCGAGCGGGTCCTCGGCCCCCTGATCTCGAAGGACGGCACCGGGATCGCGTCGTTCCTGCCCATCGGCCGGTTCCGCATCTACACCGTCACCGGCAGCCTCCCTTCGAAGCCGAAGGGCGAGTGGCGCCTCCGGGTCGACGGCATGGTCGACGCACCGTTCACGGTCACCTACAAGGAGCTGCTTGCCATGCCGGCGACGCGCCTCACGCGCGACTTCCAGTGCGTGACGGGCTGGCGCGTGAGCGACGTCGACTGGGTCGGCGTGCGGCTCTCGGACCTGCTCGAGCGTGCCGGGGTCCAACCCGGAGCGAAGGCACTGCGCATCCACTCGTTCGACGGCGCGTACACGGAGAGCCTCACGCTGGGGCAGGCTCGTCGCCGAGACGTGCTCGCGGCGTACCGGCTCGACGGCGGCGAGATCTCCGACGCGCACGGCGGCCCGGTGCGGCTCTACGTCGCGCCCATGTACGGCTACAAGTCGCTGAAGTGGCTCGACCGCATCGAGGTCACCGACGAGGTGCACCCCGGCTACTGGGAGAAGCTCGGGTACGACGTCGACGGCTGGGTCGGCCGGTCCAACGGGCGGAGCGACGATGCCATCTGAGGTCGCGCTCGACGAGACCGGTACTCCCGAGAAGGATGCACCACTCCTGCGCTTCGACGGCATGGAACGCGCCGTGCACTGGAGCACCGCGTCCCTGTTCATCCTGCTGATGCTCACCGGCGCCGCGTTGTACGCCGGTCCCATCTCGGTGCTCGTGGGCAACCGCGAGACCGTGCGCACCGTGCACGTGTGGTGCGGACTGCTGCTGCCGGTGCCGCTGCTGCTCGGGGTGGTCACGCGCCGCGGTGCGCGCCTGCGCGCCGACCTGCGCCGCCTCAACCGCTGGACACCCGGTGAACGCCGGTGGTTCCGCAGTCGCACGCGCGCCGAGGTGCGGCTCGGCAAGTTCAACCCCGGGCAGAAGCTCAACGCCGCGTGCATCGCGGGCGCCGGGCTGGTGATGCTCGCGACCGGTTCGATCATGCACTGGTTCGACGCGTTCCCCGTCGACTGGCGCACGGGCGCCACGTTCGCCCACGACTGGTTCGCCCTCGGCATCTGGGCCCTCGTCATCGGCCACGTGATGTTCGCGATCCGCGACGGCGACGCGCTCGAGGCGATGATGGTGAACGGGCGCGTGCCCGCGGCGTGGGCGCGCCGCAAGGCGCCACGCTGGTACCGCGAGATGCGGGCCGAGATGCGGGCCGAGCAAACGGGAGCGGCGAGCGGCGAGGTGCCAGACTCGGAGGCATGAGCACCACGCCTGCCGACGTCACCGCCGCCGTCGCCGCGGCCAACGACGACTTCACCGCCGCCCGTGCCGAGCTCGACACGCTCGTGCGCATCCCGAGCATCAGCGCCGACCCCGCGTACACCCCCGACGTCGACGCGTGCGCCACCGTCGTCGCCGACGTGATGCGCGAGTCGGGGCTCGAGGACGTGCGCGAGCTGCGGGTCGACGGCGGCCACCCCTACGTCATCGGCGAGTGGGGTCACGCGCCCGACGCTCCGACCGTGCTCCTCTACGCCCACCACGACGTGCAGCCTCCCGGCTACGTCGAACGGTGGACCTCCGACCCGTTCGAGCCCCGCGAAGCGAACGGCCGCCTCTTCGGCCGGGGCACCGCCGACGACAAGGCCGGCGCGATCGCGCACGTCGCCGCGGTGCGGGCGTGGCTGCGCACCGCAGGCGAGCTCCCCTGCAACGTCAAGGTGATGGTCGAGGGCGAGGAGGAGATCGGCTCACCCGGGCTCGCGCCCTTCCTCGCGGCCTACGCGTCCGAGCTGAGTGCCGACGTGCTGGTGCTCGCCGACGCCGGCAACTGGTCGGTCGGCACGCCCGGGCTCACCTACTCACTGCGCGGTCTCGTGTCGGTCGACGTCGTCGTGCGCGGCACCGACAGCCCCTTGCACAGCGGCATGGCCGGCGGCGCGGTGCCCGACCCGGTGCTCGCGCTCTCCGGCATGCTCGCGTCGCTCGTCGACGAGTACGGCGACGCCGCGTTCGACGGGTGCTGGGACGACCACGAACCCCCGTCGGCCGACGAGCGCGCCCGCATGGCGGCGCTGCCCACCGACGTCGACGGCCTGCGGCGCGCCTGGGGGATGCACGACGGCGCGCAGCTCGCGGGCAACCCGGCGATTCCTCTGTTCGAACGGTTGTGGGTGCGCCCGGCCGTCACCGTCATCGGCATCGACGGCCATCCCATCGCGGGCTCGGCCAACCAGATCGTGGCGGAGGCCGCGGCGCGCGTGAGCGTGCGCGTCGGTCGCGGTCAGGACCCCGCCCGGCTCGGCGACGCGTTGTGCGCGCACCTCCGCGCCCGCGCGCCGTTCGGGCTCGAAGTCGACTGCACCGTGCTCGACGTCGTGCCCGCGTGGCACTGCGACCCCACGGGCTGGGCGTTCGACGCCGCGGAGCGGGCGCTCGTGGCCGGGTTCGGGGTGGCCCCGGTGTGCATGGGGGTGGGCGGCACCATCCCGTTCGTCGGGCCGTTCGCCGACACGTTCGGCGGCATCCCCGCGCTGCTCCTCGGCCCCGCCGATCCGGGCAGCCGCATCCACGGCGAGGACGAGAGCCTCCACCTCGGCGACTTCCGATCGTTGATCGCGAGCGAGGTTCACCTCCTCCACGAGTTGGGGGAATCGGCCGGAGTTCGGTGAGGGGTCGCCGGTAACCTCGGACGATGCCCGCAGACCCCACGAGCATCGTCCTCCCGCCCGAGCTGATCCCCGGTGACGGCCGCTTCGGCTCCGGGCCGAGCAAGGTGCGCAGCGAGGCCGCGCACGACCTCGCGAAGGTGGCCGACGGCTACCTCGGCACGAGCCACCGGCAGGCCGGGGTGCGCTCGGTGGTGGGGTCGATCCGTACGGGGCTCGCCGACCTCTTCTCCCTCCCCGACGGCTACGAGGTGCTCCTCGGCAACGGCGGCAGCACCGCGTTCTGGGACGCCGCCGCCTTCGGCCTGGTCGAGCGCCGCGCCGAGCACCTGGTGATCGGCGAGTTCTCCTCCAAGTTCGCGCAGGTCACCACCGACGCCCCCTTCCTCGACGACCCGCGCGTCATCGAGTCGGCACCGGGCACCCGCGCGCCGCTCGTGGCCGACCCCGACGTCGACTGCTACGCGTTCCCGCACAACGAGACCTCCACCGGTGTGATGACCGATGTCGTGCGTCCCGCCGGTGCCGGCGACGACCAGCTCGTGCTCGTCGACGCAACCTCGGGCGCCGGCGGGTTGCGCGTCGATCCCACGCAGTTCGACGTGTACTACTTCGCGCCGCAGAAGTGCTTCGCCGGTGACGGCGGCATCTGGTTGGCGCTGTGCTCACCCGCCGCGGTCGAGCGCATCGAGCGCATCGGTGCATCCGGCCGCTGGGTGCCGCCGTCGATGAGCCTGCCGATCGCGCTCGACAACTCGCGCCTCGACCAGACGTACAACACGCCCGCGCTCGTCTCGCTGTTCCTCCTCGAGCACAGCCTGCGCTGGATGCTCGACCAGGGCGGGTTGGCCTTCACCGCCGGGCGCTGCGACCGCTCGTCGTCCATCGTGTACGACTGGGCCGACGCCAGCGCGTTCGCGTCACCGTTCGTGACCGAACCGGCCGCCCGCAGCCACGTCACCTGCACCGTCGACTTCGCCGACGGCGTCGACGCCGCGGCCATTGCGAAGGCGCTGCGTGCCAACGGCATCATCGACACCGAGCCCTACCGCAAGCTCGGGCGCAACCAGCTGCGCATCGCGACGTTCCCGGCAATCGAGCCCGACGACGTCGCCGTGCTCACCCGCGCGATCGACCACCTCGTCGCCGCCCTCGCAGACTGATGCGAGGCCGCGCCACTGTTGAGGTTCGCGACGATCCGTACGGGTGAGGGGCACGGGGAGACGCGTGCGGTGCGCGTCGACCGCGAGACGCTCGTGGAGGTCGGTTTCCGCGATGTCGGTGAGATGCTCGCATCGTCGCCCGACGCGATCCCCGCAGCCGCGCTCGCCGACGGTCGTGAGCACGCGCTGGCATCGGCCGACTTCGCGCCGTTGGTCACGCAGCCCGGCAAGATCATCTGCCAGGGCCTCAACTACCGGAACCACATCCTCGAGATGGGCCACGACCTGCCCACGCACCCCACGCTGTTCGCGAAGTTCGCCGACGCGCTCGTGGGCGCCCGCGACGCGATCGTGATCCCCGCGCTGTCGGACCAGGTCGACTGGGAGGCCGAGCTTGCGCTGGTGATCGGACGCCCGGTGCGGCACGCGACGCCCGACGAGGCGGCTGGTGCCATCGCGGGCTTCACCGTCGCCAACGACGTCTCGATGCGCGACTGGCAGAACCGCTCGCTCGAGTGGCTGCAGGGCAAGACGTGGGAGCACGCCACCCCGGTGGGGCCGTGGCTGGTCACCCCCGGCGAGGTCGGCGGGGCCGCGCCGGATCTCGTCATCCGCTGCGAGGTCGACGGCGTGGTGCGCCAGGAGAGCCGCACCGGTGAACTCGTGTTCTCCCCGGCCGATCTCGTGGCCTACGCCAGCCAGGTCGTCACCCTGCGCCCGGGCGACCTCCTCCTCACCGGCACCCCGGGCGGCGTCGGCCACGCCCACCGCCCACCGATCTACCTGCAGCCGGGCCAGGTGGTGCGCACCACCATCGAGGGCATCGGCGAGCTGGTCAACGCCTGTCAGGCCGAGCCGGTCTGAAGGCGCTCGAGACGCCCGTTGGATGCCATGACCCAGGTCACGCCCGTGAGCTGACCGTCAAGGCCCGGCCGTTGCCGGCCGATACGCCCTGAATGGACATCGCGCGCAGTGAACTCACCGCCGAGGACATCGGCGTCCGGATCCGGGCCGTGCGGGAGCTGACGGGCCTCACCGTCGGTCAGGTCTCCAAGGCCTCGGGCGTTTCCCGCCGCGACATCAACTCCGCCGAACACGGCCGCCGGGTGCTCGACAGCGCCGCGATGCGGGCCCTGGCCGGCGCCCTCGGTGTGGCCCCCGGCGTGCTGGTGTCGTCGAGCCCGCAGGCGCAACGTGAGGAACCGCTCAGCGACGCCGAGTTCGGCGCGCAGGTCGACTCCGTCGTCGGGCACGACCCGGAGCGGTGGCACGACCTCCCCGCGACGCCGGCGGACCTGCCGGCACCGATCCCGTTCGACCTCCCGTCGTCCGAGCGCCGCATCGACGCGGACACGCGCGACCAGCTCGAGCAGTCGTGGGTCGCGGTGCGCAGCGAGATGCACGAAGTCATCGAGGCGGCGACGCGGCTCGCGATGTGCGGCAGCAGCGACGACCCGACCGTGCTGATGCGCACCGTCGAGTTCGAGATCGACAAGGTGCAGCGCAAGCGCAGCTTCCAGAAGCACGTCGCCCGTCACCAGGCCGAGGTGCTCCAGGCGCGCGCCGCGAGCCAGGGCACCGACACCCCCGACTGACGCCCACCGGACGAGTGCTGCGGGCTGCGCTACAGCAGCCCGCGCTCCCGCGCGGATTCGAGGACGGCGAGCGCGGCCTCGTTCTCCTCGGGCGTGCCGATCGTGATCCGCAACCCGGTGTCGGCGAACGAGCGCGTCACCACGCCGTTGCGCTCACCGTGGAAGGCGAGGTCGACCGCAGTCGACGCGACGTCGAACCACAGGAAGTTCGCCTGCGAGGCGACCACCGGGTACCCGCGTGCCACGCACTCCGCGTACACCCGCTCGCGCTCGGCGATGACCCCGTCGACCCGGGCCCGCATCTCGTCCTGTGCCGCGACCGAAGCAAGCGCGGCGGCCTGCGCGACCGCGTTCACCTCGAACGGCACGTGGAGCTTGCGCAGCTCCGAGATCACCTCGGGCTGCGCCATCGCGTAGCCCACGCGCAGCGCGGCGAGCCCGTACGCCTTCGAGAACGTGCGCAGCACCAGCACGTTGGGGTGCCGCGCCACGAGATCGAGGCCGTCGGGAGTACCGGGGTCGGTCACGAACTCGCGGTAGGCCTCGTCGAACACGACGAGGCAGTCCTCGGGGACGCGCTCGAGGAAGCGATCGACGGCATCGCGGGCCACCACGGTGCCCGTCGGGTTGTTCGGCGTACACACGAACACGAGGCCGCGTGCGCTCGTTGACCTGGTCGCCCATCGCGTCGAGGTCGTAGGTGTGGTCGCGCAGCGGCACCCGCCGCACCACCGCGTCGGCCTGTTGCGCCTGGATCGGGTAGGCCTCGAACGAGGGCCACGAGAACACGACCTCGTCGCCCGGCTCGACGGTCGTGAGGAACAGGTGCTGGCACAGCTGCACCGATCCGTTGCCGACGAGCACCTGGGCGGGCTCGAGGTCGTAGAGGTCGGCGAGCGCATCCCGCAGTTCGCCGGCATCGTTGTCGGGGTAGCGGTTGGCGCCGGCCATCGCTTCCACCGCCGCGGCCCGGGCGGCGGGAAGCGGGCCGAACGGCACCTCGTTGGAGGCGAGCTTGATCGCCCGGGCGAGCTCGTGCTCCTCGGCCACCGATTCGGCGGACCGTCCGGGGACGTAACGGGGGATGTCGGCGAGGGTGCGGCGCGTGCGGATCACCCGCCCATCTTGTCGCGTCGGCCGGCAGGCGCTCGGCAGCGGGCAGACTGTCCGCCGTGTCCGTTCTGGTGATCGTCATCGGGTTCGTGCTCGGCGCCTGCGTCGGGTCGTTCCTCGGCGTGGTGTTGTGGCGGGTGCCGCGGGGCGAGTCGATCCTCCGACCGCCCTCCCACTGCGGCGAGTGCGGCCACCGGCTGCGCCCGGCGGAGCTGATCCCGGTGGTCTCCTACGTGTTGCAACAGGGTCGCTGCCGGGACTGCGGGGCGGAGATCCCGATGTCGGCGCTGCTCGTGGAGCTGGCGTGCGCAACGGCGTTCGCGGTGATCGCGGCCGTGGTCACTGGGTGAGCGGAGCCCCTTCGGCGGGCAAGATGACTCCATGGCCCACTACCGCGGCACCGTCACGACCGACTGGACTCCCGAGCAGGCGTTCACCTACATGGCCGACGCCCGGAACTTCGCCGAGTGGGATCCCGGCACCGAATCCTCGAAGCTCGAGCCGGGCGGCCCCGGCGGCGACGGCCCCGGGCCCGGCGCGGTGTTCGCCGTGCAGGTGCACGTCGGCCCCCCGACCATCACGCTGCACTACGAGACGACGCGCCACGAGCCGAACAGCCGGGTCACGTTGCGCGTGGTGCACCCGATGATGGAGCTGGTCGACGACATCAGCGTGGACGTCGCCGACGGTCGCACCACCGTCATCTACGACGCGACCGTCACCCCGCGCGGCGTCGCGAAGATCCTCGGGCCGCTCTTCGACCGTGGGTTCTCGAAGACGGCCGAGAAGGGAGCCGACGGCCTGCGAGCGCGCCTGGCGCGCCCCTACGGCGAGGATGACGGCGTCGTGCCGGACGCGCGCCAGTCGTAGATCACGGCCGAACCGCACCACTTGTCGTACAGCGACCGGTTGGTGCGGCTGAACAACGACGTCACGACGAGCAGTCCGAACGTGCCGACGACGAGCAGGGAGCGCCAGAACGCGCGGCGTGGCGAGAGCTGCGAACCGTCGGCCGCGACCACGCGCAGGCCGAGGAGGCCCATGCCCGGAGCGCGACCCGAACCCGAGTACGCAGCTTCGAGCGTCACGAAGGCGATCCCGGAAAGGGCGACCAGGCTGACCCAAGTGGGGGGTTTGGGCATCGCGAACGGATGCGACGTGAAGAGACCGCGCAACAGGCCGAAGGCCAGGAGCAGCACGAGGTACACGCCGAGGATCCAGACCGCGTCGAGTACCAGTGCGCACGCCTGGGAGACGAAGCCGGCACGGGTGCCCTGGGCCTCGCGCGACCGTCTGTTCTTGATCTCCTTCACGCGCCCGGGTCTCCGTTGGTGAGCTTCACGTCACGCGGTTGCTTGCGGAACAACACGCGGTCGACGAGGCGCGACGCGAAGTCGTCGAGCGCGATGCCCTGGGTGCGCATCGCGTCGACCGTCTCCGTCGTGAGGCTCATCGTCGATTCGCGGATCACCCCACCGAGGTCGACCCTCGCGACGATCTCCTCGATGTCGATCGCGGAGACGATGTCGTCGAGGGGCACTTGCTGCACAATGCGCACGAAGTCGAGCTGCGCGAGCACGTTCTCGGTCACCTGGTTCACGATCACCGGGATCAGTGCCGCCGCCTGCTGCTGATTCGCCTGCTGCTCGCGACGCGCCACCTCGTTGAGGCGCCACATCGCGTCCTCCATCGGGCGCAGCGCGCGTTGGACCACTCCCGGCACCGGCACCTGGTCGGCGAGCACCGCGGTGCGCTCGCTCACCGCGACCACCACCGCCGACGTGCGACGCTCGACCTCGATGGCCAGGCCGACGACGGCGCCCGGCAGCAACGAGAGCGCGCCCGGTTGCGCAGCCGGCTCGCCGCCGGGATCGGGCACCTGGGAGAGCATCGACCCGGCCGCACGACTCGCCAGGCCGAGGGCACCCAGCCCGAGGCGCGCGCCGCGGCGCACGATGTCGCCGGCGCCGGGTGGCGGCGCGGGGACGGGCTGTGGACGCGGGACGACGGAGCTCACGGCGCCGCGATCGTACGGCCTGCAGACCCCGCTAGCCTCCGCCCGTGCGCCGAAGCCCCCTCGTGACCATCTTCCGGACCGGGCTCGCCACCGCCTGCGCGGCCGTGGTGCTCCTCGGCGCGACGGCGATGCCGGGCGGTGCGGCGACCCTCTCCGGCACCGGCATCCGCCGCAACGTGGCCGAGTTGGTGCGGTCCACCTACCCCGACCTCCCCGCGGGCAACGTGGTCTGTCCCGACACCGTGCCGAAGCGGACGGGTGCCACCTTCCAGTGCACCGTGCAGCTCCCGGGTGCGTTCCTCGTGGTGGACGGCACCGTCGGGGCGGGCAGTGCGGTCACCCTCGCCGCCGCCCAGGCGGTGCTGCCCAAGGCCCAGCTCGAGCAGTTCGTGGCGGGCAACGCGTCGCTGCCCGCCACCGTCGACTGCGGCCCGGCGCCCTTCCGCGTGGCCCGGCCCGGTGCGGTCGTCGCCTGCCGGGCCGCGCTCGCCGACGGCACCGCCCGCACCGTCGGCGTCACCGTCGCCGACACCGCCGGCACCGTCACCATCTCCTCCGTCAGCTGACCGCTTCCGTCAGCTGACGCCGACCCGGGACGAAGGTCCCGTCGGCTCTGGTCAATGTGTGTCATCGCGGGTTGATCCACGCCGGTCTGCTCACGGTGCGTGGTCGGGTCGATGTCTCTGGTGCACGGACATACGGGGATTCCAACTCGGAACCGCCGCTTCGCTGGGGAGGCGGAAGATGTTCACCACGAGTCACACCACTCAGGACACCGCTCAGGACACCGGGGCCACGACCACTCACCGCAGTCACCCCAGTCACCGCAGTGTGAGGCGGTACGCGACGGCCGCGATGATCGTCGCCGCACTCACCGTGGGTGCCACCGCGTGTCTGCCGCCCGCACCCGCCGGCCCGCCCGACGGCGTCACCTCCGGCGTGTTGAACGCCATGAACCGCGACCGCGCCGCGAACGGCCTCGGCGCCCTCGGCTGGAACAACCAACTGTCGGGCCTCGGCTCCGGCTGGGCCGCACACCTCGCCACCGCCAACGGCGGCCTCGTCCACCAGAACCTCACCAACGTGCTCTACAGCCCCGGCTACGAGGGCTACAACACCCTCGGCGAAAACCTCCTCGTCGGCCCCGACTCCATGAGCACCGACCAGATGGAAGCCGCCTGGATGGCCTCCAGTGGCCACCGCGCCAACATCCTGCGCGGCGACTTCACCACCGCCGGCGTCGGCTACGCCTACGCCAACGCCCGCATCTGGGTCGCCGTCGAGTTCGGCGGCTGAACCCGGCAGCTGAACCACACCTCCCAGCTCGGTTCAGCCCGGCAGACGAACCCTGCTCCTCCGACACCCCTCACCGGGCGCCTGCGGAGCAGGGTTCGTCGCGTCAGCCCTTGACCTTGACGCTGGCCTGCAACGGTGCGGCGCCGAGCTTCGCGGTAGCACCCTTGGCCACCGTGCCCCGCACGAACACCGCGATGAAGTCGCGACCGTCGGGGCGCAGGTAGCGATCCGCGCCGGTGGCGCCGAAGAGGCCGTTGCCGTGCGCCACACCATCGGCGCCGACGTCGTACGAGTTGAAGCCCACCCAGTCGGGGTTGATGTCGAGCTGCATCCCACGCACCGCGCCCGCCGCCACCAACGCGTTGGCGAGGTCCTGCGGGCTGAGGCGGCCACCGGCCCACACCAGCGCGCCGTTTGCGTCGACGCCGACCCCGCCGCGCATCGTCGCGACGCCCGCGACCGATGCACCCCAGTTCCCCGGCGATCCGGCCGCGGCCGTGGGCGCGCCGCCGTCGACGAGCATGCCGAGGTTCTGACGCAGCGCGACCACCTGCTTGTTCGGGTCGTTGTCGCGTCCCCACGCGCCGACGGTGTACGAACCGTCGTCGTAGACGATGAAGGAGCCCTGCCCGTCGACCGGCGCGCGGTACGAGTTCCCGAAGGCCGTCACCGCGCCGGTGAAGTCGCCGAACTTGAACCCGCCGTTGAACGAAGCGACGAGGAACGGGCGCTGGCCCGGGTCGACCTGGCCACCCCAGGGTGACCCCAACGGGTCGCCGGTTCCGGGCACCACCGCGGGCCGCACCAGCTCCGGGTCCATCCACGCCACGAACGCGCCGCCGGAGTTGCCGGTGTAGAGCACGTTGCGCCCGAGCACCTGACGTCCCGCGGGCTGCCACGCGACGCTGCCGCCGGGCGCCGGGGCCGCAGCCGCCGCCTGGGCCGGGATCGCGGCCGCGGACGCCCCGGTAGCCGCGACGATCGGGGCGGCGATCGCCGTGGCGAGGACCGCGAGCGCGGGCACGAGGAGTCGGTGGGAGAGCCGCATCGGGGCGTCAGTATTGCCGCTCGGTGACGGTGCCGGCAGTCAGCCGACCTGGCGGGTGTGACCCTCCCAGTAGGGGGCCCGCAGCTTGAACTTCTGCAGCTTCCCGGTGGACGTGCGCACCAGCTCGTCGCGCAGCTCCACGCTCGTGGGGCACTTGTAGTGCGCGAGGCGGTCGCGGCAGTGGGCGATCAGCTCGGCATCGGTGACGGTGCTCCCGGGCACCAGCACCACGAGCCCCTTGACCGTCTCGCCCCACTTCTCGTCGGGCACGCCGATGACCGCCGCCTCGGCGACGTCGGGGTGCGAGCACAGCGCGTCCTCCACCTCGATGGAGGAGACGTTCTCACCACCGGTGATGATCACGTCCTTCTTGCGGTCGCTGATGCTGAGGTAGCCGTCGTCGTCGATCGTGCCGCCGTCGCCGGTGTGGAACCACCCGTCGACGATGGCCTCCGTCGTGGCCTCGGGCTGGTTCCAGTAGCCCTCGAGCACCACGTTGGAGCGCGCCAGCACCTCGCCGTGCTCGTCGATGCGCACGCGCGCCCCCAACACCGGCGCACCCGCACGCCCGAGCTGCTTCGCGCGCTCGGCGGGCGTGAGGTCGTCGTACTCGGCCCGCTTGTGGTTCATCACCATCAGCGGTGACGTCTCGGTGAGGCCGTAGATCTGCAGGAACTCCCAGCCGAGCTCGGTCTCGATGCGCTCGATCGTGCGCGTGGGCGGCGGCGCGCCGGCCACGACGACGCGGGTGCGACCGTGCCCCGGGATCGGACCGTCCCACTGCTGCGCGGCGTCGAGCACCGCACTCACCACGGCGGGGGCGCCGCACATGAGGGTGACGCCGTGCTCGTCGACGCGGCGCAGGATCTCGGCACCGTCGACCTTCCGCAGCGCCACGTGCTGCGCACCCATGCCGGTGACGCCGTACGTCATGCCCCACCCGTTGCAGTGGAACATCGGCAGCGTGTGCAGGTACACGTCGCGGTCGGTGACGCGCGCGTGCAGAGCGAACGTGGTGGCGTTCACCCAGAGGTTGCGGTGCGTGAGCTGCACGCCCTTCGGTCGCGCGGTGGTGCCGCTCGTGTAGTTGATGGTCGCGGTCGCGTCCTCGTCGGGCGCCCACGGCACCGGCTCGGCGTCGAAGTCGTAGAGCACTTCGTCGCTCTCGGAACCGATCACGTAGCGGTGCTTTGCGGTGACCTTCGCGAGCGACTCGTCGAGCTCGGGATCGATCAGCACCATCGACGCACCGGAGTGCTCGACGATGTACTCGACCTCCACCGAGTTGAGCCGGAAGTTCACCGGCACCAGCACGCGGCCCGACGCACTCACACCCCAGAACGCCGCGAGCAGCCGCGCCGAGTTCTGACTCACGACCGCGACGCGCTCCCCCACCCCGATGCCGAGGCGGTCGAGCGCGGCAGCCTGCGCCCTCGCGGTCTCGCCCAGACGGGTGGCGGTGAGCGCGGGCCACGGCGTCGCGGGCTGATCGGGCTCGTCGATCACGATCGTGCGCGGGCCGTACACCACCTCGGCCCGCTCGAGGTGGTCGATGATCGTCAGCGGGACCTTCATGGCCCGGAGCCTACGCCGACGCAAATGCGCGGTTCGGGGGGTGCGGGTCCCTAGCCTGGGCGCCACGATGAGCGGCACGCAGGCCAAGAAGAAGCCCGGCAAGGCAGGGAGCCCCAAGAAGGCCGCGAAGCGGCTGCGCCGTCAGGCGGTCGCCACCCTGCGCCAGGCGCGCCTCACCGCCGCCGCGGAGCTCGCCACCGCCCAGGCGGCCGCCGCCCAGCTCCGCGCCGAGGCCACCGCGCGCCTCGCCGACGAGGAACGGGCGCGCCGCGAGGCGGCCGACGCCGAGATCACGGCGCTGCGCGACGACGCGCGCGCCCGCATCGAGGCCGAGGAGCGCGAGCTGCGCGGTGTCGCCGAGGCCGAGGCCCGCGCCGTGCGCGCCGAGGCCGAGACGGAGTCACTGCGCGTCACCAGCGAGGCCGCCACCGCGGCACGCGCCGAACGCGACCGCATCCTCACCGAGGCGATGCAGGAGGCCGCGACCCTCCGCGCCAACGCCAGCAGCGAGATCGCCGGCTTTGCCCAACGCCTCGACGACGAACGCCGCACCGTGCTCGACCGGGCCCGCGAGGAAGCCGCGCGCCATCGCGACGACGTGTTGAGCGCCGCGGCCATCGAAGCCGCCCAGGCGCGCGAGCTCGGCGTGCGCGACGCCACCGCGGCGCGCGAAGCCGCGGAGCGCGACGCCGCCTCGGTACGCACCGCCGCGGATCACCACGCCACCTCGGTACGCGAGGCCGCGGAGAACGACGCCGCGACGATTCGCGCCAGCGCCGAGATGGAGGCCGCCGAGCGCGCCCGCGACGTGATCGCCGCGGCCGAGGCCGAGGCCCGCCGCATCGTCGAGGGTGCACGCGACGAAGCGAGCCGCATTCGGGCCCAGCGCGTGTCGACGCCCGAGCCGACACCGCGACCCGCGGTGCGGCCGGTGGTCCGCCCGTCGACTGCGGCCAAGGCCCCCGCCGCCCCGCTCGGCACCGTCTCCTGGCGGCCCGACGCCGCGTCAGCCGCCGATGGCGGCTCGTCGGCAGCGCCGCCCACCGAGGAGCGCGAGCTCGCGTTCTCGGGCGCCGGCGACGGCAAAGCCCCGGCCAAGCCGAAGCGGCGCTTCCTGTTCTTCAAGCGCTCCTAGGCGCCGTCAGGAGAATTGCGGCGGCCGACCCTCGAGGTTGGCCATCACCGCTTCGCGCTGGTTGGCGGTGCCGATCACCGGGCCGGCGAGGTCGAACTCCTGCTGCATGCCCTCGGCGAACGGGAGGTCCTGCGCGATCCCCACGAGACGCTTGATCGCGGTGATCCCGTCGGGGTTGCGCAGCGCCAGCTCGCGGGCCAGCTCGTGCGCCACCGCGTAGGGGTCGTCGGCGACCTGCGTCGCGAGCCCGATCCGCAGCGCCTCCTCACCCGAGATCGTGCGGGCCGTCATCATCAGCAGCTTCGCGTGGTCGGGACCCACGAGCCGAGGCAGCAGCTGCGTGCCGCACATGTCGGGGATGATGCCCCAGCGCATCTCGAGCGCGCCGAGCTGCGCGTCGGGCGCGACGATCCGGAAGTCGGCGCCGAGCGCGAGCTGGATACCGCCGCCGACCGCGACGCCGTGCACCGCCGCGATCACCGGCACCGCGAGCTCCGTCCACACGCGCACCGCACGCGGCGCGTCGACCCGGAGGTTGCGGAACAGCCCATCGATGGTGTGCTCTCGGTGGTGCGCTCCCCCGCCATCTGCGAGAGCAACGACGTGTCGAGCCCCGCGCAGAACGCCTTGCCCACGCCGGACAGCACCACGACCCGCACCGACGCGTCGTTCGCCACCTGGTCGGCCGCGGCGAAGATGCCGTCGAACATCGCGTGGTCGAGCGCGTTGCGCTTGTCGGGCCGGTTCAGCCGCACGTCGGCGACACCGTCGCTGACGGTGACGGTGACTCGTTGCTCGGTCATGGTGCGACCCTACCTGGGTGCACCGAAGCGGTGCAGGGGCGGGTGCTCACCCTCGCCCGCCGTGAGGTAGGCACGGCCGCCCGGCACGAACCCGACCGCCTCACCCTGGCGCTCCGCCAGCAGTGACGGCGCCGCCCCCGCGCACGACGTCTGCTCGAACGCGCGCCACAGGCGGGTCCCCGCCGGGCGCGGGTAGAGCGTCACGCCCAGGTAGGTGCGCAGCGCGACGGTGTCGCCGTTCGCGCTGACGTCGCCGCCGGTGACGCCTCCGCCCAGACCGAGTGACACCTCGCCGACGCGTTCGAGCACCGCAGTCGTGCCCGCGGGCGCGTCGGCCGCGCCCCGGAACACGATGCCGCGCCCGGCGACGAGGTCCTTGGTGACGATCAGGAGATCGCCGCGGCGCGGATCGACGAGCAACGCCTCGGCGTCGTGCGGTCCGTCGGGATACGTGAAGGTCAACGCCGCCGCGCCCGGCAGCACGCGGGCGACAGGCTCTGACGTGGAGGTGCCGGCGCGATCGACCGCGGGCTCGGGCACGCGGTACACGGTCACCGAGGCGCGCGTCCCGGTGTTGTCACCGATGTCGCCGACGTAGAGATCCGACGTGACGCCCTTCCCGTTCGCCTTCGTAGCCGGGTGCGGTCCCGGCGCGACGGCGATGTCCTCCCAGTCGACGGCCTGCGCGCCGTCGAGCGCGAACTCGCCGAGCGTCTTCCCGGCGGCGTCGATCGCGAACACGCGCGCCGAGTCACCGCTGTCGTTGTGCACCCAGTACACGCCGCGGGTGCGGCGGCTCGCGGCGATGCCCGAGATCTCGGTGAGCGCGTCGCTGGCCACGGTCCCGGGGGTCGACGCCTGCAGGGTGCCGGCGCACGCCGCCGCCAGCACCGGGGAGCGGTCGCCGCCCTGACCGGAACCGGCCGCGCCGGCGGCGTTCGCCGCGCCCAGGGTGAGGGCGAGGGCGAGCGCGAGCGCAACGATCACGGCGAGGAGTACGCCCCGTACGGGGTCCGGCAGGCTGCGGGCCATCGGGGCAACGTAGCGTTGCGCCCCATGACCGGAGAACGCACCGACGAACGCCGCGACCTCGAGCTCCTCGACGACGACCAGCGCCTGATCGCCGAGGGCATCCGCGATCTGTGCAGCGCCTACGACGACGACTACTGGGCCCGCTGCGACCGGGAGCACGAGTTCCCCTGGGACTTCTACGGCAAGCTCGCCGAGGGCGGCTGGGTCGGCCTGTGCATCCCCGAGGAGTTCGGCGGGGGCGGGCGCGGCATCACCGACGGCGCGGTGATGCTCCACGAGATCGCCCGGAGCGGCGCAGCCATGAACGGCTGCTCGGCCGTGCACCTCACGCTGTTCGGGCTCAACCCCGTGGTGAAGTTCGGCAACGACAGGCTCCGCGAGACCTTCCTCCCGCGCGCCGCGGCCGGCGACCTGCACGTTGCGTTCGGCGTCACCGAGCCCGACGCCGGCACCGACACCGGCCGCATCTCCACCCGCGCCGAGCCCGACGGCAAGGGCGGCTGGCGCATCACCGGGCGCAAGGTGTGGACCACCAAGGCACTCGAGTCGGAGGTCGTGCTGCTCATTGCGCGCACCGGCCCGAAGGACAGCGGCCTCAAGGGCCTCAGCCTGTTCCTCGCCGACCTCGACCGCGACTACGTCGACATCCGCCCCATCCCCAAGGTCGGCCGCAACGCCGTCGCGTCGTGCGAGGTCGCGTACGACGGCCTCCCCGTCGAGTCGTGGCGGCTCATCGGCGAGGAGAACGAGGGGTTCCGGCTGTTGCTGCACGGACTCAACCCGGAGCGGATCCTGCTCGCGTCGGAGGCGTGCGGGATCGGCGAGGTCGCCCTCGACCGCGCCGTCAAGTACGCGCGCGAACGCATCGTGTTCGACCGCCCGATCGGCGCCAACCAGGCGATCAGCCACCCGCTCGCCCAGGCGCACACGCAGCTGCGCGCCGCGTGGATGATGGCGCTGCACGCGGGTCGTCGGTACGACGCCGGTCTCGACTGCGGCGAGGAGGCCAACACCGCGAAGTACCTTGCCGCCGAAGCCGCGTTCCTCGCCGCCGACCGGGCCGTGCAGACCCTCGGCGGCATGGGCTACGCGAGCGAGTACCACGTCGAGCGATACTGGAGGGAGGCCCGGCTGCAGAAGATCGCGCCGGTCAGCCAGGAGATGTCGCTCAACTACATCGCCCAGAACGTCATGGGACTACCGCGCAGCTACTAGGCGCGCAGCTACGAGGGGGGGAACGTGAGCGAGGACGAGCGGGACCAGGGAAGTTACGAGGGGATGGACACCCCGTGGCGCACCGACCCGGAGGTGATGATCGAGCACCTCGGGAAATGGGTCGCGCACACCGTCGGCGCCGGTGCGGCCGTGTCCGAGGTCAGGGCCCCCGAGGGCAACGGGATGTCGAGCGAGACGCTGCTCTTCACCGTGCAGTCTCCCGCCGGTGAAGCCGCCGGTCAGGAGCTGTCGTACGTGGCGCGGCTCGCACCAAAGGCCGACGCCATGTACCCGGTGTTCCCCGACTACGACCTCGCGCTGCGAGCGCGACGTCATGCAGCTCGTCGCCGACGCGACCGACGTGCCGGTACCGGCGATCGCCTGGTACGAGCCCGACGCGTCGTGGCTGGGCTCCCCGTTCCTCGTGATGCACCGCGTCGAGGGCGTGGTGCCCGCCGACATCCCGCCGTACCCGTTCGGCGGCTGGCTCGGCGACGCCACCACCGAGGAGCAGGAACGGCTCGAGCGCAGCTCGCTGCGCGCGCTCGCCCACCTGCACCGGATCACCCCCGAGACCCACGACCTCGGGTTCCTCGCTCGGCCGGAGCACGGCGAGTCGTGGCTCGACCAGCACCTCAACTACCAGCGCTTCTATTACGACTGGGGTCGCGAGGGGCAGTCCGTGCCGATCCTCGAGCGCACCTTCGCCGCACTGGAGGCGACGCGCCCGCCCGAGAGTCCGGGCGTCCTCAACTGGGGCGACAGCCGCATCGGCAACATGATCTTCGCCGACTTCGCGCCTGCCGCGGTGCTCGACTGGGAGATGGCGGCGATCGGACCGGCCGAGGTCGACGTCGCGTGGATGACCTTCATGCACGCCTTCTTCCAGGAGATCACCGAGCGCTTCGGCATGGTCGGCATGCCGGAGTTCCTGACCCGCGAGCGCGCGCTGCGCATCTACGAGGAGGAAGGCGGGCGGCCGCTCGAGCACCTCGACTGGTACGAGATGTTCGCGGCGCTGCGGTTCGGCGTGGTGTCGGTGCGAACCAGCGGGCGGATGATCGCGTACGGACAGGGCGAGCCGGTGAGCGATCTCGACGACCTCGTCATGTTCAAGCCCACGCTCGAGGAGATGCTGGCGAAGGCCGGCTTCTGATGTGGACGCCTCCGGCGCGCCCCGAGTGGGTGCGGGCGGTCAACGCCGGCGGGATCCTGCCGATCCGCGAGGTCGCGGAGCTGCCCTTCACCCGTGACGGCCTCCTCGCCGAAGCGCGCGCGAACCTCGGCCTCGACGCGCCCAGAGGTGGCGGCGTCGCCGACTTCGGTCTCGGCCGCCCCGACGGCGACGACTTCCTCGAGCCGCTCGCGGTGCTGCTCCCCGCACTCGAGGACGAAGCCGAGCTCACCGTGATCGGCCGGTGGATCACGCGTCGCTTCCTGCTCCGCTTCCTCGAGGTCCGCCTGCAGCTCACGCGTCTCCTGCGCGACGACCCGGGCGTGCGCGACGAGGAGATCGTCGCTCCCCTGTTCGTCACCGGCGCACCGCGCACCGGCACCACGATCCTGCACGCGATGCTCGCCCAGGACCCGGCGAGCCGCGTGCCCGAAGGGTGGGAGCTGCTGCGGCCGGTGCCGCCGCCGAGCCCCGACCCGGAGGTGTTCGCCGCCGACGCGCGGATCCCGCTCGCCGATCGCGAGCTGCGGCTGCCCGGCCAGGTCGCCGGCGAGCTCGACGCCATCCACGTGTACCGCGGCCGCATGCACAAGGAGTGCGTGTCGTCGATGTCGTTCTCCTTCCGCTCGGAGGAGTTCACCGCGCGCTACCGGGTGCCGTCCTACGTCGAGTATCTGCAGCACTGCGACGTCACCCCCGCCTACGAGATGCACAAGCTCGTGTTGCAGGTGCTGCAGCGCGGCTGGCGGGCCACCCCGGAGCAGGAGCCGATCCGGTGGGTGCTGAAGTCGCCGATCCACCTGCACTGGCTGCCCGAGCTGCTCGGCGTGTACCCCGACGCCTCGCTCGCGATCACGCATCGCGACCCGCTCACCGTGCTCGCGTCCGTCACCAGCCTCGTGGCCACGCTGCGGTGGGCACACAGCGACCACGTCGACTTCGCCGACATCGGCGCCTACCACGAGGCGCTGTACCTCTCCGACCTCGACGGTCTCGTCGACCGGGTGGACGCCTCCCCCGATCAGGGCGGCCTCCCTGCGGACCGCACGCACCACGTCCACTACGCGGCGTTCGTGCGCGACCAGGTGGGCCAGATCGCCGGCCTCTACGACGCGCTCGGCTGGGACCTCCCGCCCACGACGGAGCAGGGCATGCGCGACTATCTCGCGTCGCGGCCGAAGGACAAGCACGGCGTCCACGAGTACTCGTTCGCCGACCTCCGCCTCGACCGCGACGCGGAGCGCGCCAAGTTCGCGAGATACCAGGCGCGCTTCGCCGTGCCCGAGGAGGCAGTGAAGTGAGCAGCGACCTGGCCCGCTGGCAGGAATTCACCCGGTCGCTCGCCGACGCCGGCGCGCGCATCACCGAGGCCGACTTCCCCCAGGGTGAGTTCGACCAGGCCGACGGGTTCCGCCACCTCGCACTGCAGACCGCCTGCTGGTTGTGGTGGTCGGTCGGTCACGACGATCCCCGCAACCCGATGTTCCAGCGCCAGAACGACCTGTTGCTCCAGTGGGGCGGACCCAACGGCGACAACGTGTACCGTCACGCGCGCATCGACCCGTCGCTCACCTACCGCATCCGCGGGCGCATGCACTCGTGCGACGACTTCATCCTCGCCATCCGCCGCGACTTCATGCACATGGAGGTGCACGGCACCATCGCGCAGCTCACCGCGCACGACATCGGCATCAAGCCGGGTGACGACTTCGAGATCCTCCTGGGCGGCGAAGGCGACGAACCGAACCGCGTCCCGTTGCCCGAGGGCGCGCTGAGCTGCTCGATCCGCGAGTACTACTTCGACTGGCTGCCCGCGGAGCCGGCCACGTTCACCATCGAGTGCCTCGACCCCGAGGTCCACCCCGCGCCGGTCGCCACCGAGCGGACCGCGCGCGATCTCGACGAGGCGACCGCCCACGTGTGGCGCTCACTCGAGTACTGGAACCAGTACATGCTCGACGCGTGGGCGAAGCAGGTCGACAACGAGTTCGGCGGGCGGCACGAGGTGGGCAAGGGCCTCGCCAACGCGCGCGCTACTCGTTCTGCTTCTGGTCGCTCGCGCCCGACGAGGCGCTGGTCATCGAGGCCGACGTGCCGAACAGCCGCTACTGGAGCTGGCACCAGTACTCGAATGCGTGGTGGCGCGCCTTCGAATACGGCTCGCGGGTCACCACCCTCAACCACTCGCAGACCCACGTCGCGCACGACCACCAGATCCGCCTCGTCGTCGCGCACGAGGATCCGGGCATCCAGAACTGGCTCGACACCGAGGGCCGGCCCGAGGCGCTCACCACCCTGCGGTGGTTCTGGCCCCACGACGACGTCGTGCCGCAACCCGTCACGCGCGTCGTGAAGTTCGACGAGATCCCCGAGGTGCTCCCCGCCGACACCCCTGTGTTCGACGAGCAGGCGCGCGCCGCGCAGATCCGCGCGAGGAAGCAGCACCTCGCCTGGCGCTTCCGCAGCTGACCCTTCAGCGGAAGCCGGCGGTGCCGCCGTCGACCATGATCGTCTGGCCGGTGACGTAGCTCCCCGCGTCGCTCGCGAGGAACACCACCACCCCGCCCACGTCGGCCTCGGGGTCGCCCATCCGCCGCAGCGGTACCCCGCGCAGGCGCCCGGCCTGCTCCTCCTCGGAGAGTGAGTCCCAGTGCTCCGACGCCGCGTACGGGCACAGCACGTTCACCCGCACGTTGTGGCGCCCCCACTCGCGCGCCGCGACCTTGGTGAGGCCGCGCGTCGCCTCCTTCGCCGCGGCGTACGGCGCGAAGCCGGGCATGCCCTCGGTGCCGGCGCCCGAACCGAAGTTGACGACGGTGCCGCCACCCCGCGCCTGGAGGTGCGGCAGCGCGAGTTGCATGAGCCGGAAGGTCGCGAGCGGTCCCGACTCCCAGCATGCGGCCATGTCGGCGTCGGTGGTGTCCTCGAAGCGCACGAAGGGCCGCACCTGCTGGGCGTTGTTCACCAGCACGTCGAGGCCGCCGAAGGCCTCCACCGTCGCGGCGACGCTCGCGGCGCAGTCGTCGGCGTCCTTCACGTCGCACTGCTGCGCGAAGGCCTGCCCGCCGGCCGCGGTGATCTCGGCCGCGGTGCGCGCCCCGGTGTCGGGATCGAGCTCGAGCACCGCGACCGCCGCGCCGGCCTTCGCCAGCGCGAGCGCGATGCCCCGCCCCACCCCGCGACCGGCACCGGTGACGATCGCGACCTTTCCCGAGAGCACTCCATCTGCAGCGGTCATCCGCGGATCGTAACCTCGGGCCGCACACAGCCCAATCGAGGGAAGTCCGGGGGAAGGAACCGAGATGCCCGACGCACTCGTCGAGAGGGACGGCTCCACCGTCGTCATCACCATGAACCGCCCGCACCGCTTCAACGCGTTGTCGGGCCCGATGCTCGTGCGCATGTACGACGCGATGGTCGCCGCCGGCAACGACGACGACGTGCGCTCCATCATCCTCACCGGCGCCGGCGGCAACTTCTGTGCGGGCGCCGACCTGCGCGCCAGCGCGGGCGACACCGACGACTCCGACACCGAGATCGACGTCGCGGGCCGCATCGCCGCCGACCCCGACCTCCCGTTCAAGGGGCTGCTGCGCCTCTACCGGCCGACCAAGCCGCTGATCGCGGCGGTGGAGGGTGCGGCGATCGTGGGCGGCACCGAGATCCTGCAGGGCACCGACATCCGCGTGGCGGGCGAGTCGGCCCGCTTCGGGGTGAGCGAGGCGCGCTGGTCGCTCTACCCGATGGCCGGATCCGCGGTGCGCCTGCGCCGCCAGATCCCCTACACCGTGGCGGCGGAGATCCTGCTCACCGGCAAGCACGTCACCGCGGCCGACGCCCTGCAGATGGGCCTGATCGGCCACGTGGTGCCCGACGGCTCCGCGCTCGCCAAGGCGAAGGAGATCGCCGCGGTGATCGCCGACAACGGCCCGCTCGCGGTCGAGGCGATCCTGCGCACCCTCCACGAGACCGACGGCATGACCGAGGCCGAGGCGCTCGACTACGAGTGGGAGTACGGCCAGGCCATCTTCCGGACCGAGGACGCCAAGGAGGGCCCCCGCGCCTTCACCGAGAAGCGGAAGCCGAACTTCAAGCGGAAGTAGCCGCCGCGTACGTGGCGGCGATGAGGCCGTTGGAGCGGGGGTCGTCGTTGAGGCCCGCGTTCATCTTGTTCATCACGTAGCCGATCGCGATGCCGGTCTCGGGGTCGGCGAAGCCGAGCGAGCCGCCCGCGCCGTAGTGCCCGAACGTGCGGCCCCCGCCCATGGGCGAGAACGTTCCCGGCGTCATGAACCCGAGCCCGAACGTGGACGCCGACTCCATCCCCGCGAACGACAGCACGCGGTCGGTGCCCGACGTGCGGCAGCGGCGGGCCTCGTCGACCGTCTCGGCGCTGAGCATCGCCTGCGACGGTCCGCGCTCCACGCCAGCCTCCAAGGGCCCGATCAACGCGGCGTAGAACCGCGCCAGCGCGCGGGCATTGCCGACACCGTTCGCGGCCGGGATCTCCGCGGCGCGGTACGCACGCGAGTTGGCGAAGGTGGCGAGATCGGCGAGCGCACCCTGGAGGGTGAGCGCGCGGACCACGAGCTCGTCGGGGCCGAGCATGTCGGCGAGCGTCGGCCCGCCCGGGTTCATCGGGATCATCGGCGCGACGCGCGACTCCTGCTCCTCGGGCAGGCCGATCCACCAGTCGATGCCGAGCGGCGCGGCGAACTCGTCGGCGAAGAACTCACCGACCGTGCGGCCGTCGATCCGCCGCACGACCTCGCTCACCAGGTGGCCGTAGGTGATCGCGTGGTAGCCGTGTGCGGTGCCCGGCTCCCAGATCGGCGCCTGCGCGGCCAGCGCCTCGATGAGCGGCTCCCGCGCGTAGATCTGCTCGGCGGTGAGCGACACGTCGATCACCGGGACCCCGACCTGGTGGGTGAGCAACCACTCGACCGGCACGCGCTCCTTGCCCGCCTGGCCGAACTCCGGCCAGTACTCCACCACGGGCGCCTGCACGTCGAGCTCGCCCCGCTGCGCGAGGAGGTTGGCGCACGCCGCCGCGGCGCCCTTGGTGGACGAGAACACCACCTGCAAGGTGTCACCGGTGTATGGATCGGTTCCGCCGTCCGTCGTCGTGCCGCCCCACAGGTCGACGACCTGCCGGCCGTCGACGTAGGCCGCGAACGTCGCGCCCACCTCGCCGTGCTCCGCGAAGTTCCGCGCGAACGCGTCGCGGACTCCCTCGAAGCCGGGCGCAACACTGCCACCCAGCTCGGTCACGCCTTCACTCACGACGGCTCCTTCGGCAGGCCGAGCACGCGCTCGCCGAGCACGTTGCGCTGGATCTCGTTCGACCCGCCGTAGATCGTGTCGGACCGGGTGAACAGGAAGAGCTTCTGCTCGAGTGTGAGCTCGTAGGGCAGCTCCTCCGCGATCAGCCCCTCCGGCCCGAGCACGTCGATGAACAGCTCGCCGAGGTCGCGGTGCCACGTGCCCCAGAGCAGCTTGGAGATCGACGCCTCCGGCCCGGGCACGCCGCGCGCGGCCATCGAGCGCATCGCGTTCCACTTCATCAGGTGCAGGCCGATGTACGCGTCCACGAGGCGCTGGCGCAGCATCGGGTCGCTCGCCCGACCGCGCGCCTGCGCCAACTCGATGAGGTGCTCGAGCTCGCGCTCGAAGCCCACCTGCTGGGCGAGGGTGGACACACCGCGCTCGAAGCCGAGCAGGCCCATGGCCACACCCCAGCCGCTGTCGACCTCGCCGACGACGAGGCCGACTTCGGTGCGGGCGTCGTCGAAGAACACCTCGTTGAACTCGCCGCCGCCGGTGATCTGCACGATCGGGCGGACCTCGACGCCGGGCTGATCCATCGGCACGAGCAGGAACGAGAGTCCCTTGTGTCGCGTCGAGTCGGGATCGGTGCGCGCCACCACGAAGCACCAGTGCGACACGTGGGCGAGCGACGTCCACACCTTCTGGCCGTTGATCACCCACTCGTCGCCGGCCGGGTCATGCTCGAGCACGGCGCGCGTGGCGACGTTGGCGAGGTCGGACCCGGCGTTGGGCTCGCTGTAGCCCTGGCACCAACGCTCGTCACCGCGGAGGATGCCGGGCAGGAAGCGCTCCTGCTGCTCGGGCGTGCCGTACGCGATGAGCGTGGGCGCGAGCAGGTTCTCCCCCATGTGGTTGACGCGCGCCGGCGCCTGCGCCCGCGCGTACTCCTCGGCGAAGATGATCTGCTGGTCGAGCGACGCGCCGCGGCCGCCGAACTCCTCGGGCCACCCGAGCCCGATCCAGCCCGCCTTGCCGAGCTCCTGCTCCCACCCGACGCGCACGTCGAAGCCGATGTCCTCGTCGCCCGGGCCGCCGCGCCCCTTCAGCTCCGCGTACTCGCCCACCACGTGCTCGGCGAGCCACGCCGCGACGTCGGCCCGGAACTGTTCGGGGTCGTCGCTCAGCTCGACGTCGGCCATCAGACGGGCACCGCCATGAGCTCCACGCGCACCCCGTCGGGGTCGGACAGGAACAGGATCTCGACACCGACGCTCGAGCGGGTGTCGGGCAGGACGGTGGCGCCGTGCGCGACGAGGTGCTCGGCCGCGGCGTCGACGTCATCCACGTAGAACGACATGTGGGTGAGGCCCCGCCGGTTGCGCACCGCCGACGGCTCGCCGATCACCCCGGGCTCCGCGAAGTGCAGCAGCTCGATCGTCATCGTGTCGTTCTTCACGAACTGCGACGTGATCTGCACCCGGCCCGGCACCTCGAGGCTGCGGTCGAGTCCGGGCGCGGCGTCGCTGTCCAAATCGAAGCTGTCGCCGCGCTCGAAGCCGAGGCCGTCGACGTAGAAGCGCAGGGAACGTTCGAGGTCACTGACGCAGAGCCCGAAGTGGCTGGGTCGGAAGTCGGCCATGCTCTTGTGTCTCCCCCGGGTCAAGGGCGGCGTCTGACGAGTCGTCAGAAAACAAGCTAGCGTCGGCGCCCGACCAGCGCCCGAAGAAGGAGCACCCATGGCCATCCCCGGAGTCGACGACTACGCCATCAAGCTGGGCACCCTGCTCTTCACGATGGTGGAGCCCGAGCGGGGCCACGAGGTGGAGTACAACCGCTGGTACGAGCACGACCACTTCTACGCGGGCTGCATGATCGCCCCGTGGCAGTTCGCGGGCGACCGCTTCGTCGCCACCCGGCGGATGAAGGACCTCCGCTACCCCGCCAACACCGACATGACCATGGGCGAGGACAACGTCACCGGGTCGTACCTGGCGATCTACTGGGTGCTGGAGGGCCACCACGACGACTGGAACGACTGGTCGGTGATCCAGGTGAACGCCCTGCACCGCGACGGTCGCATGTTCGCCCACCGCCAGCACATCCACACCCTGCTCTACGAGCTGGAGTGGTCGGCCCGCTCTGCCGAGGTCAGCACCACGATCGAGCTCGCGCTCGACCGCAATTACCCCGGCCTCGTCGTCGTGGCCGGCGACGTGAACGAGGGCCACACCCACGCCGAGGTCGAGGCCTGGATGAAGGAGCAGTACCTCCCCGGTGCGTTTCGCGGCGTCGTGGGGCCCCGACCTGGTGTCGAGCAACCTCGTCCTCCCGATGAAGGAGGACCGCCCCGCCGACGTCGTGCTCCCCGATGCGGGCCCGAGCCGGTTCCTGCAGCTCCACTTCCTCGACCACGACCCCGAGGAGGGCTGGGCCGAGGGTTACGCGAAGATCGGCGAGGCCATCGACGCGAGCGGTCTCGCCACGCACGTGTGGACGTCGCCCTTCCTCAACACCGTCTTCGGGACCGACACCTACACCGACGAGCTCTGGTAGAAGAGCCGGGTGGGCAACGACTACGGCATCAACCTCAACAGCTCCGTCTACTACCCGGGGACCTACTGGGACCGCCACCCCGTGGTGCGCGGGCACATCAACCGCACCATCAGCGGCGATCCCGCCGTGGGGTGGGGCGAGCACTTCCGCCGGAAGGCGGGGCGCACGTTCCGCCATGCGCTCGTGCTCAACTGCGGGAACGGCTGGGTGGAGCGCGACCTCGTCGACGCCGGGATCATCGAGGCGGCGACCGGCATCGACTGCGGGCCGGAGCTCCTCGCCCAGGCGCGTGACGCCGCCGGTGACCGCCCCCTCACCTACGTCGAGATGGACACCAACACCGCCGACTTCCCCGACGTCGAGTTCGACCTCGTGGTGAACGTCGACGCCGCGCACCACGTGGCCCGGATCGACCGCGTGTTCCACGAGCTGGCCTCCCGTCTGCCCGACGACGGTTGGTTCGTCTCCTACGACTACATCGGTCCCCACCGCATCCAGTACGAGCTCGACGGTTGGATCCGCTCCTGGGCCGCGAACAAGGAGCTCCCGGAGCACCTGCGCCAGGACATGGTGTACCCGCACCTCCCCACGATCCTGGCGACCGACCCGACCGAGTCGATCCACTCCGAGCTGCTGTTCGACACCTTCGCGCGGTACTTCACCGTCGCGGAGTTCGTGCGCGTCGGCGGCGCCATCGCCTACCCGCTGCTCACGCACAACGAGGCGATCCTCGACGCGCCCGAAGCGGAGTCGTCTCCCCATGTGGAGCGGCTGCTCGCGCTCGACGCCGAGTACGTCGCCACGTACCCCGACCGCACGCTGTTCGCCTACTTCGCCGGTCAGCCCCGCAAGGACGTGCTCGCCGACCCCGCGCAGCTCGCCGAGTGGAGCGCCGAGGAGGACGCCCGCGAGGAGGCGGCGATCGCGCGGGGTGGGGAGTATTACGACCGCACCTGGCTGCAGGAGATCACCATCGAACTCTCCGACCGGGGCATCGCCGCCCAGCATGCACGCTCGTGGGCCGAAGACCTCCTCGCCGACAACCAACTGTTCGCGCGCGGAGCTCGAACGCACCCGCGCCGCGGCGGAGGACAGCGCAGCGGGAACTCGCGGCGACGCGGTCGACCCGCTCCTACCGGCTCACGCAGCAGGTCGTGACCAATCCGGTCACGCGCAAGCTGCGCGGCAAGTAGGCACGCAGCCGCCTCAGGCCCGGATCACGACCCGCCCCACCGTCTCCCGGCGTTCCATCGCCGCGAGGGCAGCGGGCAGCTCCGACCACGGCACGTCGAGGCCGACGACCGCCCGGAGGCGTCCGTCCGCGACGTGGCCGAGCAGCTCGCGGTGCAGCGCCTCGCCCTGCCGCGTGCGAGGGGAAGTTCACCCCGGCGGCGCGGCGCACCGCGGCGGGATCGTCGACGTAGCTGTGGCACACGCCGACGAGCGAGAAGTTCCCGAACAGGATCGGCCGGGGCACGATGCTGCCCTGGTCCTCCGCCTCGATGCCCGACGCGAAGCCGGCGAGGAGGTGACGGCCCCCGTAGGCCATGCAGCGGAACGTCTGCGTGGTGGTGTCACCACCGATCGTGTCGAAGGCGACGTCGACGCCGCGCCCGTCGGTGGCCTCGAGGACCGCGGTGACGAAGTCGGTGGCGCGGTAGTCGATCGCGACGTCGGCACCGAGTGACGCCGCGAGGTGGGTCTTGGCGGGCGAGCCCGCCGTCGCGAGCACGCGTGCGCCCGCGAGCACGCCGAGCTGCACCGCGGCCGAGCCCACACCGCCGGCGGCCGCGTGCACGAGCAGCGTCTCGCCCGATTGCAGGTGGCCGCGCGAGTGGAGCGCCTGCCACGCGAGGTGGAACGGCATGTACAGCGCGGCCGCGTCGGGGAGGGCGAACGACGCGGGAAGCTCGAAGGTCATCGCCAGGGGCGCACACGCGAGCTCGGCGTAGCCGCCGAACGCGCCCGTGGGCACTGCGCACACGCGGCGACCGAGCCAGTCGGCGTCGACACCGGCGCCCACCGCGTCGACCTCGCCCACCACCTCCATGCCCGGGATCGCGGGCAACGGCGGGTTCACCGTGAGGTAGCGACCGCGCACCAGGTCGATGTCGTTGAAGTTCGCGGTTGCGGCCTCGACGCGTACGCGCACCTCGCCCGGAGCCGGTTCGGGCTCGGGTACGTCCTCCAGCGCCAGCACCTCGTCCGGCGCGCCGTGCTCGGAAAGCATCCATGCCTGCATGGGGGAAGCATCGCACGAAGGACCGCACGAAGGACACTGTTCATCCGCCCGTTACCGATCGGCCCTCAGGAAGTCGGTCGCAGCGCCGATGATTGACTTGGTACAGCAGAGGTCCGCCCTCCGACCCCCAGGAGGACAACCCCCATGACGCAGCCGACGACCCAGCCGATGACCCAGAGATCCGTTCACGAACCCTGCAACGAGACCCGCTCCACGCGCCTCCATTACCAGCTGCGGTGCCTGCGCCCCGCCGGCCACGACGGCGCGCACGCGTGGACGCCGGAGCTGCTCCCCGCCGAGGACGTGCGCGCCAGCGCGTAGCGCACGGGCGCCCACAAGACGGGCCCGATACAGTCCGCGGGCATGACGCTCGCGTTGCACGACCCCACCACCTACGCCCACGGCTTCCCCTACGAGGCGCTCGCCGAGTTGCGGGAAGCGGGGCCGATCCACCACTTCGAGCACCCGGCCTGGGACAACGGCTACTGGGTCGTCCCACGTTTCGAGGACGTGCAGCGGGTCTCCCGGGATTGGACCGCGTTCAAGAACTCTCCCGATCCGTTCGTTCCGGATTCGGGAGCCCACGAGACCGACGGCACGTCGCTGCTGCTGATCTCGCTCGACCCGCCCGACCACACGAAGCTGCGCAAACTCATCAGCGCGGGCTTCACACCGCGGCGCATCAACGACCTGAGCGACCACATCACGCGCCGCGTCCACTCGGTGATCGACTCGGTCGCCGATCGCAGCGAGTGCGACCTCGTGCACGACATCGCACTCTGGTTGCCGCTGCACATCATCGCCGACCTCGTGGGCGTGCCCGAGGAGGACCGCAAGCAGGTCTTCGACTGGACCGAGCTGACCTTCGGTTTCGACCCCGCCGTCACGATGGAGCAGCGGGCCGAGGCGATGACGTCGATGTTCGCCTATGCGGACGCGATGTGCGCGGAGCGGCGCAAGGAGCCGCGCGACGACCTCATCAGCCGCGCTCATCGCCGCGGAGGTCGACGGCGAGCAGCTCACCGACCTGCATCTCGACTTCTTCTTCCTGCTCCTGCAGAACGCGGGTTCGGAGACGACGCGCAACTTGATCACCACCGGCACCAAGACGTTGCTGGAGCATCCCGACCAGCTCGCAAAGCTGCGCGCCGACCCGGCGCTGCTGCCCACCGCGATCGAGGAGCTGCTGCGCCACTCCACGCCGGTCATGCACTTCACCCGCACCGCGGCGAAGGACACCGAGATCGCCGGGCAGGAGATCCGCGCCGGCGACCACGTGCTGATGTCCTACGCGTCGGCCAACCGCGACGTCCGCGAGTTCACCGATCCCGACGGCATCGACATCACCCGGTCGCCCAACGACCACGTCGCGTTCGGTGCGGGCGGCCCGCACTTCTGCCTGGGCGCCCACCTCGCGCGGCTGGAGGGGAGGCTGATGTTCGAGGCGATCCTCGAGCGGTTCGAGGGGTTGGAGCTCGCGTGCGACCCGGCGGAGATGCCCCGCGTGCACTCCAACCTGATCGACGGGTTCGCCGAGCTGCCCGTGCGGTGGGAGGCGGTCCGGTGAGGGCCGTGGTCATGCGCGACGGGCACCTCGGCCTCAAGGAAGTGCCCGATGTCGCACCGAACCGGCAGCAGCTGCTCGTCGAGCCGATCGCCGCAGGGGTGTGCGGCGGCGACCTCAACGCGATGGACCACACCGACGACTTCCTCCACGCGTCCCGGGCCAGCGGCACCCCGCTCTTCTTGTTCGACCCCGACCGCGACCTCGTGTTCGGGCACGAGTTCACCGCACGCGTGGTAGAGGTGGGCGCCGACGTCGACCAGTTCGGTGTCGAGTACTCCCCCGGCGACGTGCTCCTCGTGTCGCCCACGGTGATCGACCCGGAGGGCGTCGTCCACTGCGTGGGCTACGCGAGCGACTACCCCGGCGCGCTCGCGGAGCGCGTGGTGGTCGCGCCGTTCGGCCACGTGAAGATCCCCGAGGGCGTGTCGCCCTACGAGGCGGCCGCGGTCGACCCGCTCGCCACGGGGATCAACGGGGTGATGCGCTCCCGGATCGAGGCGCCCGCCGGCGCGATCGTCACCGGGTGCGGGCCGGTCGGCCTCGGCGCGGTCGCCGAGCTGGCGGCGCGCGGCATCACGCCGATCGTCGCGTCGGAGCCCTCGCCCGAACGTCGGCGCATCGCGAAGGCGTTCGGCGCGCACTTCGCCGTCGATCCCGCGGCCGACGACCCGGTCGCCGCCTGGCACGACCTCGCCGCCCCCGACCAACGGCTGTTCGTGTACGAGGCATCGGGGAAGCCCGGCGTGCTCGACCAGCTGCTCTACGCCGCGCCGCAGTTCACCCGCATCACGGTGGTGGGCGCGTGCATGGTCGACGACGCGATCCGCCCGATCGTCGGCATCTACAAGAACATCACCATCGAGTTCTGCCTGGGCATGGGTCCCGACGGCGAGGAGTACCCGTTCGCGGAGACGTACGGGCGCATGGCCGACGGGCGCATCGACGCGTCGCAGCTCGTCACCGGGTACGCGTCACTCGACGCGGTCGACGAGGTGTTCGCGCACCTGCGTCCGGGCCGCTACCACGACATCGAGCACATGAAGATCCTGATCCGCCACGACCTCGACGGGCCGGGCATCGTCAGGACCCCGTGATCAAGGCTTGAGCGACTCGAAGACCGTCACGAGGAGCGGGTTGAGGATGTCGGCCCGCTCCCACTGCAGGAAGTGGCCCGCACCCGGCACCATGAGCGGCCCGAGCCGCTGGGTGAACGCGGCCTCGCAGAAGTGCATGAAGTCGTCGCCGACCACGTGGTCGTCGGCCCCGTAGAGCAGCAGCGTGGGCACGTCGACGGTGCCGAGGGTCATCGGCATCTCGCTCATCGGGCGCCCGTGCGCGAGCTGGTACACCGCCCATGCCGCGCGGATCCGCTCCTCGCTCGCGAACGGCTCGGTCATGAAGTCGACGTCGTCGCGGGTGAACGCACCGGGTGACGCCCACAGGCGACTCTGGTACATGCCCGCGATCCAGAGGCGGCGCGCCGCGTCGGTGGGCAGCATCGCGGCGAGCTCGTCGGGACGCGCGCCCTGCAGCTCGCGGTAGTCGCCGGTGGGGCCGTCGGCCATCGCGCTCATCGACCCGAGGTCGAGGCCCGCAGCCGCGTACTCCTCGAGCGCCATCGGCGGCACGGTGTCGAAGTAGCAGAGGCGCGAGACGAACCCGGGGAAGCGGTGCACGAGGTCGACCGCCACCACACCCCCCACGTCGCCACCGACCACCGCGCACGACTCGTGGCCGAGCACGTCGTGGACGAGCGTGTGCACGTCACGCGAGTACAGGACGAGGTCGTACTCGTCGTTCGCGGAGAGGTCGCTGTCGCCGAAGCCGCGGAGGTCTGGGACGATGACCTCGAAGCCGTACGCGGCGAGCGTCTCGATGTTGCGCCACCAGATCCGCTTCGTCTCCGGGTAGCCGTGGAGCAGCAGCACCGGGTAGCCACCGACACCCTCGCGTACGTAGGCGAGCGAGAGGCCGTCGGCCACTTCCGAGCGGTGGATGGTGAACGCGTCGGCCGCAGGCGCGGCCGGCTGCGCGGGGCGCAGGCGTGGGTCGTACTGCCGTCCGGCCATCAGCGGAGGTCGGCCACGGCCTACGCGAGCTCGGCGTCGACGCGGATGCGGGTGAGCTTCAGCGTCTTGATGAGCCACTGACCATCGACCTTCTCGTAGGTCTCGTGGTAGTGGCCGTAGCCGTGCAGCGAGCGGTACGGGAGCGGGTTGCCCTCCGACACCCAGAGGTGGTCCTCCATCGCCCAGATGCCGGTCGCAGTGGTCTCGGAGGTCAGCTCGATCTCCGGCATGTGCCCGTGGTGGCACGTGGTCACGCCCTCCAGGACGTTCGACACGAACGCGATGATGTTCTCGCGCCCCACCACGATCTCGAGGTCGGGAGCTTCCTCGCGGGTGTCGAGGGTCGCGTCGAGCGCGAACACGTCGTTCCAGCCGTCCCACTGCTTGGTGTCCATGCAGCGGTAGTAGCGGGCCTTGAGGTTCTTGATCGCCTCGACGGATTCGGCGTCGTACATGTCACACCTTCCAAGGGGTCGGGAAGTCCTCCGGCCGGAGCTGCGCGTCCATGCCACCGTCGCAGAACCAGATCGAGCCGGTCACGAACCGGGTGTTCGGGCCGAGCAGGAACTCCACCACGGCGGCGAGCTCATCGGGGGTGCCCCGACGGCCGATCGGCGCCTGGAACCCCTCGATGGCAGGGCCCACGGTCGGGTCGTTCAGCCCCTCTTGCAGGAGCGGCGTGTCGACCGCGCCGGGTGCGATCGCGTTGAGGGTGACGCCCGCACCCGCCCACTCGGGCGTGGGCGCATGGTGGCGCACCCACCACGACAGTGCGGTCTTGGTGACCGGGTAGGTGCTGAGTGACTCGCCGTCGCCCGCCTGCGCCTTGGCGGCCGCTTCGTCGCCGGCGAGCAGCGCCTGGATGAGCGACTCGTCGAGGCCGGGCTGGCACGTGGTGGAGTTCGAGCTGAACGCCACGGCCGCGGGCTCGGTGCCCTTGGCGAGCAGCGGGCGCAGCCCCGCGAGCAGCTCCACGGTGCCGAAGTAGTTCACCGCGACGAGCAGCGAGGCGGGGCGGTCGGGCAGGCCGGCGAGGCCGGCGGCCGTGACCAGGCCGTCGAGCGCGCCCCCGACAATTCGGTGACGGCCACGATGGCGGCGGCGCGCCCCTCGGGCGTGCCCAGGTCGGCGACGACGTCGGCGTCGCGCACGTCGATCCCGATGACGCGGTCTCCTGCGGCGCGCACGCGGGCCGCAGTGGCGGCGCCCATGCCCGAGGCGGATCCGGTGATGGCAATGGTTCTCATGGGCGGGGAACCTATATCAGCAGCTCCCCAGCGGCGATTGCCGTCGCCGGGTTCGGTAGTGATCACTATGCTTCGCGACATGGCCAACCTGGACACCGTTCGCGAGATGCTCGACTGCATGAACGCCGGCGACCCCGAGGGCGAGCTGCGTCAGTGCACCGACGACATCGTCTATGAGATCGCCTACTTCGACCTGCCCGACCGGGTCGGCATCGACGCGCTGCGGTCGATGCTCGGCGGCGTGTTCGAGCGCTTCGACAGTGTCGACTACCGGATCGTCGACCACTTCCCCACCGCGGATCCCGACCTCGTGATCGTCGAGGTGCGCGGGAACAACAAGGTGAAGGGTTCCGACCGCTGGTACCGGAACCACTACGTGATGTTCCTGTACTTCCGCGACGGCAAGGTGTACCGATGGCGGGAGTTCTCGAACCCGAACGTCTACTCCGATGCGGTGGGGGGTCACTGACATGGCAGGCGTGTTGGACGGGATCACCGTGCTCGACCTCACCTCGGGCGTCGGCGGGCCGATGGCGACGATGCTGCTCGCCGACCACGGCGCGCGGGTCACCAAGATCGAGCCGCCGGGTGGTGACCCGGGCGCGCGCGTTCAGTGGCGCGCAGGTGTGGCACCGCTCGAAGCGCAGCGCCGAGCTCGACCTGCACGACGACGCCGATCGCGCGCGGTTGCACGCGCTGGTGCTCGGCGCCGACGTGCTCGTCCACTCTCACGAAGCCGACGAGGAGGCCGCGCTCGGTCTCGGCTTCGACACGCTGCACGCGCTGAACCCGCGCCTGATCGTGTGCGCGATCACCGCGTACGGCGGCGTGGCCGCGCACGCCGGGCGCCCGGGTCGCGACGTGTTGGTCGCCGCGCGACCGGTCAGCACTACGAGGCGCGCGGCACCGCGGGTGGCACGCTGGCGCGGCTCGGCGGCGTGGAGCCGTTCCTCCCCGAGCTCGAGGTGCCCGAGGGTTGCGAGACCGGCGCGCACCGCGAGGGCCCCCTCGTCTCGGGGGTGCCGTGGCTGGGCGCGGCCACCTGTTACCAGGCGCTCATCGCGATCTCGGCGGCGCTGCTCGTGCGCGAGCGCACCGGGCGCGGCCAGCGCGTCGGCACGTCGATGCTGCAGGGCGCGCTCACCACCACCATGGGCGGGTGGCAGCGCGCCGCGCACCCCGAGGCCGACAACTGGCAGAGCTGGGTCGTCGACTCGCGCGCACCGAAGGCGGTGTTCCGCTGCGCCGACGGCCGGTGGGTGCACCAGTGGACGCCGCTGCCGAGCTTCGTGCTGTCGGTGTCGGAGGGCGACGAGCTCGCGGTCACCGACGAGACCACGGGGGTGAAGGACGCGCCCCTGCGCGTCGGGATCGACGCCGCCGAGATCCTGCTCCTCCACCACTACATCCCGCTCATGGCCGAGCGCTTCGCCAAGTTCCCGGCGGAGCCGTGGGTCGCGCTCGCGGCCGAGAAGAAGGTGCCGCTGCAGCCGATCCGCTCTCCCGAGGAGGCGTTGCTCGATCCACTCTGCGTGGCCGACGGCTGCGTGATCGAGGTCGACGACCCACACCTCGGACCGGTGCGCCAGGTCGGGCGCGTGTACGAGCTGCACGCCTGCCCGACCGACCCCCCGACTGCGCCGGTCGCGCCCGGCACGCACAACGACGAGGTGTACGCAGAGGCCGCGGCGCTGGCCGCTGCACCCCCGACCGTCGAGCGCTCGACGGCCTCGGCTCCCGCGGCACCGCTCGCGGGCGTGAAGGTGCTGGATCTCGGGCTCGCGGTCGCCGGACCGTGGGGCACGATGATGCTCGCCGACCTCGGCGCCGACGTCATCAAGGTCAACGCGCTCCACGACGAGTACTGGATGGCCACCCACATCGCGATGGGGTGCAACCGCGGCAAGCGCAGCATCTCGCTGAACCTGAAGGACCCGGCGGCGATGGCGGTGCTGCACCGCCTCGTCGAGCAGGCCGACGTCGTGCAGCACAACATGCGTTACGACGCCGCGGTGCGCCTCGGCGTCGACTACGAGAGCCTGCGCGCGGTGAACCCGCGCATCGTCTACTGCCACACGCGTGGCTTCGAGCGCGGTCCGCGCGAGGGCCTGCCCGGCAACGACCAGACCGGCGCCGCCCTCGCCGGCCCCGACTGGCTCGACGGCGGCCTCGACCACGCCGTCGACGGGGAAGGTGGTGGCATCCCCTACTGGCCGGTCGTGTCGCTCGGCGACACCGGCAACGGGTTCCTGTCGACGATCGCGATGTTGCAGGCGCTCTACCACCGCGACCGCACGGGCGAGGGGCAGTTCGTCGACACGTCGATCGTCTACGCGCACCTGTTGAACGCTTCGATGTCGTGGATCACGGCCGACGGGGCGCGTCAGGGCGCGCGACCGTCGCTCGACGCGATGCAACTCGGGTTCACCGCGGCGCACCGCATGTACGACACGGCAGACGGGTGGATCGTGGTCGCCGCGACCGCGGACGACGAGCGCGACCGCCTCACATCCCTGGTAGGGATCACGATCGACGACGCCACTGCGTTCGCCGCGCTCGAGGCGCACTTCCGCACCCGGACGGCGGCCGACTGGTTCGGCCTGCTCGATGCCGCGGGCGTGCCGTGCGAGGTGTCCGACCCCGACTACGTGCTCGGCGTGTTCGACGACCCCGAGCTCGTCGAGCGCGGCTGGGTCACGTCACAGCCCCACCCGGTGCTCGGCCGCCTCGACACGCTCGGCCTGTTGTTCGACCTGTCGGAGACGCCGGGCGTCGTGCAGCGCGGGCCGTTCATGGTCGGCCAGCACAGCCGGGAGATCATGCGCGAGCTGGGCTACTCCGACGAGGAGATCGCCCAGCTCGCCCACGACGGCGTGTTGAAGATCTTCGACGCCTGACGGCCTACGACGCGGCGGCCGCGCGGTAGCGGCTGGTGCTGTGCTCCGGGTCGGTGTCGATCTTCGGGATGACGTGCTCGCCCATGAGGCGGATCATCTCGAGCGTCTCCTCGATCGGCGCGGGCCCGATGCCGAACGCGATCTGGTCGACACCGGTGTCGGCCCAGCGCTGGCACTGCACCAGCGCGTCGTCGGGATCCCCGAGGATCGTCGCGCCCATGGCGACGACCGCGTCGGCGTCGTCGAGGGTGACCTCGGGGATGGTGGCCGGCCACTGCGGGATCTCCGGCGGGTGCGGGAACGTGTCGTGGTACCGGAACACGTTGCTCACCAGGTAGTTCGGGCGGGCGTTCACCCACGACTCCCGGGCCTGCTGGCGGTCCTCGGCGACGTAGGCCGAGAGACAGATCATGATGTTGTTGTTGGCGTAGGCGCCGACGGGTTCCGCGTTCGCGATGGCCTTGCGGTACTGGTCGGCGAGCGGGGCGAACGTCTCGAGCTCACCGACGGAGAAGCCGAGGATCCCGAGGCCCTTGCGCCCCGCCATCTCCCAGCTCTGCGTGTTGCCCGCGGCGTACCACATCGGCGGGTGCGGCTTCACGTAGGGCTTGGGCAGGATCTTGCGCGGGGGCAGTGACCAGAACTTCCCCTCGTAGCCCTCGTAGGTGTCCTGCGTCCACATCTTCGAGAACTCGCCGATCACGTCTTCCCAGATCTCGCGGTGCCGGTGAGGTCCTCCATGCCGGGCAGGAAGCCGAGGATCTCGTGGCTGCCCGCGCCGCGGCCGGTGCCGAACTCGAAGCGGCCGTTGCTCAGGTGGTCGAGCATCGCGACGCGCTCGGCCACCTTCGCAGGGTGGTTGACCTGCGGCAGCGGGTTGTAGATGCCCGAGCCGATGTGGATCCGGTCGGTCGACGACGCCAGGTACCCGGCGAACACGTCGTTCGCGGAGAGGTGCGAGTACTCGTCGAGGAAGTGGTGCTCGGTGAGCCACACGTACTTGAAGCCGGCCTCGTCGGCCGCCTTTGCCGCGCGCAACTCGTCCATGAACACCTGGTGCTCGGCGTCGGGGTTGCCCTCACGCCGGTAGCCCGGGTTGTAACCCTGCAAGAACAGTGCGAATTCCATGATCCCCCCTGGATCTCGTTGCTGCGTGACACCCCTATTTCGAAATTCCGTAGCGCTCCAGCCCGAAACACGTGATCGCGTTGCCGCGCAGGAACTTGTAGATCTCGTCGTCGGAGAGCCCGGCGTTGGTGCAGATCTCGGTCGCGACCTCGAGCGTGTGCGGGAACGTGGAGTCCGCGTGCGGGTAGTCGACCTCGAAGGTGATCTGGTCCATGCCGATGCGGTCGCGGTTGGCGAGACCGACCTCGTCGTCGAACACGCATCCGTAGATGCGGTCGACGTAGCTCGACGGCGGGTGCGGCAACGTGGTGCCGAACGTGTCGTCGGCGACGCGCTCCGCCGCGAGCTTGTCGGCCCGTTCCATCACGTACGGCATCCACCCGACCTGGCCCTCGGAGTACGCGAGCTTCAGCGTCTGGAAGCGCTCGAGTGTGCCCGAGAAGATGAAGTCGACCATCGAGCCCATCGCGTTCGAGAACGTGAGCGTGGAGCTCACGATGAACGGCGCGTCCGGTGACGTGGTCGGCATCGACGACGACGAGCCGATGTGCATGCAGATCGTGGACTCGGTGTCCTCGCACGCCTGGAACACCGGGTCCCAGTGACGGCTCTTGTCGTGGATCGACGGGAGGCCGAGCGGGTACGGGTTCTCCGGGAAGGTGATCGCGTGGCTGCCCTTGTCCGCGCAGCGACGGATCTCGGTCGCCGCCAGCTCCGGGTCCCACAGGGGGATCATCGTGAGCGGGATGAGCCGGCCGTAGCCGTCGCCCGCGCACCACTCGTCGATGATCCAGTCGTTGTAGGCCTGCACGCAGACGAGCGCGAGGTCCTTGTCGGCGCGCTCGAGGAACGCCTGGCCGCAGAAGCGGGGCAGGGTGTTCGGGAAGCAGATCGACGCGTCGGTGTGGTTGGCGTCCATGTCGGCGAGCCGGTCCTTCTGGATCCAGCAGCCGGGCCGGATCTCGTCGAAGGTGGTCGGCGTGACGTCGAGGTTCTCGAAGCCGATCGCGGCGGAGAGCTTGGGGAACGGGTAGACGAGGTCGTCGTAGAGCCACCAGTCGCACGGTTCGCCGTCGTCGACGCCACGTTCGTAGGAGAACACTCCACCCTCGAAGGAGAACTTCGCGCTGTCACGCACCACTCGCGGGCCGCGGTCCAGGTACTTTTTCGGCAGCCGCTCGGTCCAGAGGTCGGGGGGCTCCACGACGTGGTCGTCGACCGAGATGATCTTGGGGATCTGCATGGCTCCGATAGTAGGCATCACCTCGTGAGCGACGCAGGGGGACCCCTCTCCTCGGGACCGCTGGCCGGCGTGCGGGTGGTCGAGGCCGCCTCGTACATGAGCGGTCCGCTGGCCGGGATGATGCTCGCCGACCTCGGCGCCGAGGTCACGAAGGTCGAGGCGCCCGGTGGCGGCGACCCGTTCCGCACGATGGGGCGCCCGATCACGCCCGCTTCCGCCCTGTTCGTGAACTGCAACCGCGGCAAGCGCAGCGTGGTGTTCGACTTGAAGTCGGAGCCCGGGCGGGCCGAGTTGCGGCGGTTGTTGGCCGACGCCGACGTGTTCCTCTGCAACTGGCGACCCGGGGTCGCCGAGTCGCTCGGCTTCGACGACGCCACGCTCGCAGCCATCAACCCGCGCCTCGTGCGCTGCTTCGTGACCGGGTACGGCACGGGCGGTCCGCTCGGCGCCGAGCCCGCGTTCGACACCGTCGCCCAGGCCGTGAGCGGCATCACCGACGCGTTGTCGGTCGACGGCACACCGCGGCTGCTCGCCGGTTACCCCGTCGACAAGATCACCGCGTCGAGCGCGACGCAGGCGGTGCTCGCCGCGTTGTTCGCCCGTGAGCGCTCGGGCCAGGGCGAGCGCATCGATCTCGCGATGCTCGACGCCACCGCGTACTTCCAGTTCCCCGAGTTGCTCACCAACCGCGTGTTCCTCGACCACGAGCCCGAGGAGGCGCGCAACGGGCAGGCGCTCGGCATCCGGCCGGTGCCGACGCGTGACGGGTGGATGGTGATCGCGATGGTGACCGGCCGCCAGATTCGTGACACGTGCGGCGCGCTCGGGCACCACGAGTGGGCGAGCGAGCTGCGCCAGATCCCCGATCAGTCCGACATGGTGCGCGAGTTGTTCGACCGCGTGTCACCGGTGACCGCGACGATGAGCACCGAGGAGCTGCTCGCCCTGCTGCGCGACATCGGCGTGCCGTGCGCGCCGTGCCTGACCATCGACGAACACCTGGCCGACGACCAGGTCGCGCACAACCGCCTGTACCGCGTGGAGGAGTGGCCGGGGTACGGGCGGGTTCGGGTGATCCGCTACCCGGCCGTGTTCTCGACCTGGGGCGACGTCGCCGCGTCGGGGACGGCCCCCTCCTACGAGCCGGTCGGCGACGAGGCGTGACGGACGGGGCCTCGGGGCGCGGCGGCTCGACGAGGACCCGCCCACCGACCATCGCGGGAAAGCGGGCCCGGTGACCCTCCGGCGTGAGCCGGTAGTAGCGGCGGCGCGGACGGTGTTCGTCGAGCGCGGTGTCGGGGTGCTCCCATGCCGACTCGAGGAGGCCGAGGGCCTCGAGGCGTGCCAGCGCCCGGTAGACGGAGGCGCGGTGCAGCGCGGCGCGCGAGGCCTTGGTGTCGAGCCGGGGCCGGGCGCCCGGCATGCGCCCGGGAGAAGCGCCGAAGAGGAACGCGGGGAGCTCGAAGGCGAGGAGGTACCCGTGAGCGGGGCCTTCCTCACGCGTCCTTGCGTGCACCGCTTGGAGGACATGCGCCTCCAGCACTGACAGGTACCCCGACTTCCGACGCACGGCGCGCCTCCCCGATTTTTCGGATCCACCGGGGAAGTACCACCTCGTCACCACACTCCTCACGGGATGGGCGACTAGTTGCCGTTCCGGCGAGGTGTTCTGAGAAGACGGTGGTGGTGGCACGGTGTCACGGCGAGGATCGGGGCCGGCCGGCCCCGATCCTGCGCCGATGTTCAGGCGCCGACAACGTTCAGGCGACGGCGCCCTTGGCGCGCAGGTCCTCCACGGCGGCGGCGTCGAGGCCGAGCACCCGCGACAGCACCTGGTCGGTGTGCTGACCGACACCTGGCGCATGCGCCGGCACCGGCAGCTCCTCACCTTCGAGGTGCAGCGGGAACAGCAGCTCGTCGGCGCCGGTCACCGAGCGGTCGACCCACGTGAACCGGTCCTCGAACTGCGGATCGTCGCGCACCGTCTGCGCGGTGTTCGCCGGGCAGATCGTGGTGTTGAACTCGTCGGCGAACGCCACCCACTCCTCGCTCGTCTTCGTCTTGAAGATCTCACGCAGTTCGGTCTGGAGTTCCTTGTTGCCCCGCGCGTGGTCGGCGAGCTTCTTGCCCGGCCACTTCTCGAACAGGTCCATGCGGCCGATGCCCTCGCAGAAGTTCTTCCAGAAGGCCTGCTCCGACGCCATGAACAGCACGTGCCCGTCGGCGCACTCGTAGAACTGGTAGCGCACGCCTTCCCACATGCCGGCGAGGCCGGGGGCCCGCCGCTCGTAGTCGTCGGTGGCGTTCCCGGTGACCTCCGACTGCGGACGCTCGTCGTAGGCCTTGTACGTCTCGATGCGGTACCAGTCCATGTAGGCCGCGCTGTCGGACTGCGCGATCTCCATGCACGCGCCGATGCCCGACTTCTCCGCGCGCACCAGCGCCGCGCAGATCCCGAGCGCGGCGAACGCCGGGCCCACCACGATGCCGATGTTCGGCCCGTTGGGGATGCGACAGAAGCCCTCGGCGTCGACCGTGGGCTCGAGCGTGCCCGACCACGCGTCGTACGCGATGCCGTGGCTCGGCAGGTTCGCGTAGGGCCCCGTCGCGCCGTACCCGGAGATCGTGCACATCACGATCTTCGGGTTGATCTCCTTGAGGCGGTCGTAGCCGACACCGAGCCGCTTGAGGAAGCCCGGGCGCATGCCCTCGATCACCACGTCGGACTCGGCGACGAGACGCTCGAACAGCGCCTTGCCCTCCGGCTCCTTGAGGTTCAGGACGAGCGACTCCTTGCCCCGGTTGAGGTGCAGGTGCAGCAGCGAGTCGCCCTCGATGATCGGCCACGTCATCTGGCGGACGTAATCGCCACCCGGCGCCTCGATCTTGATGACCTCGGCGCCGAGGTCGACGAGGTGACCGCCGAGGGCGTTGGGGCCGAGGATGGCCAGTTCGAGCACACGGACACCGGCGAGCAGCGCCGGCTGGGATCCAGCCTCGGACACGTCAGCTCCTCTCTGCGGCCGGACGCTCCGGCTCGGGAGCCCGACGTTATGCGGGCCAGACCACCGCCTGCATCTCGGTGTAGGCGTGGAGCCCGAAGTTGCCGCCGTCGCGCCCGATGCCGCTCAGCTTGAAGCCGCCGAACGGTGTCTCGTGGTTGCGTTGGGCCGTGTTCACGCCCACGTTCCCCGACCGCAGCCGACCCGCCACCCGGAAGCCGCGTTCGGTGTCGCTCGTCATCACGTAGTCGTAGAGGCCGAAGTCGGTGCTGTTCGCGAGGGCCACCGCCTCGTCGTCGTCGTCGAAGCCGAGCACCGAGATCACCGGGCCGAAGATCTCCTCCTGCACCGGCGTCATCCCCTGCTTGCACCCCGCGAGGAGCGTCGGACCGACGTAGAAGCCACGCTCGAGATGTGCGGGGCGGCGGCCGTCGACGACGAGCTCCGCCCCTTCCACGTCGCCCAGCCCGATGTAGTGCTCGATCCGGTCGCGCTGCGCCGCCGAGATCACCGGGCCGACCACCGTGTCCAGCGACGTGGGGTCACCGACGGTGAGGGCGCCCGCCGACTTCGCGAGGCGCTCGACAACCTGGTCGTAGAGGGTGCGGTGCACGATGGCGCGCGTGGGCGCGGTGCAGATCTGGCCGCTGTGGAACGCCCACACGCTCACCAACGCGGTGACCGCGGCGTCGACGTCGGCGTCGTCGAGCACCACGCACGCACCCTTGCCGCCGAGCTCGAGCAGCACGCGCTTCATCGTGGACGCGCCGGCCTCGTAGATCCGCTGGCCGACCGCGGTGGAGCCGGTGAACGACACCATGTCGATGTCGCGACTCGAGCTGAGCGCGGCCGCCGGTGCCGGGTCGACCGAGGTGACCAGGTTCACGACCCCGGGCGGGAAGCCGACGTCGTGGAGCACCTCGGCGAGTGCGCAGATCGCCAGCGGGTCCTGCGGCGCCGGCTTCATCACGACCGTGCAGCCCACCGCGAGCGTGGGCGCGATCTTGCCCGCGACGTTCGTGAGCGGGAAGTTGTACGGCGAGATGCACGCCACCGCTCCGGCCGGCTGGCGGTTGACGTACGCGCCGATCAGCCCGCCCGGCGCGAGCGGCGTGGCCTGCATCGCCTGGGGCGGCAGCGGGATCCCGATCGGCTGCACGGCGTCACGTGCGTACCGGTGGAAGCGCTCCAGCGCGACCGGCACCTGCATGCGCGATCCCACCTGGGCGGTGGCCCCCGTCTCCGAGATGATGAGCGGCACGAGGTCCTCGCCGATCGCGGCCAGGCGCTGCGCGACCTCGGTGAGCAGCTCGGCCCGTTCGGCCGCCGGGGTGGCCGCCCACTTGGGGAACGCCTCCTGCGCGGCCCGGGCCGCGGCCTCGGCCTGCGCCACCGACGCCTCCGGCGTGTGCCCCACGACCGCTTCGGTGGCAGGATTGACGATCGGCGAGGTGCCAGCCTCGCCGTCGACCAGCTCGCCCCCGATCAGCAACTTCCAGGGACGGTCGGGCGTGACAGTGCTCCAGTCGGTCATCGGCTCGGTCATTGGGGTATCCCACCTCACGCGGGGCCGATCTGCCAGGGACTTCCGGCCCGGTCCTCCGTTTCGGTAAGACGTTACAATCCGACGACCCATCATTCGGAGGGGACACATGTTGGACGAGATCATCAAGGGCGCGACCGTCGTCGACGGCACCGGAGCGCCCGGCCACGTCGCCGACGTCGGCATCCGTGGCGGCCGCATCGCCGTCGTGGCCGAGCCCGGCCAGATCGACGAGCCCGCGGAGCGGGTCGTCGAGGCCGGCGGCCTCGTCCTCACCCCGGGATTCGTCGACCCGCACACCCACTACGACGCCCAACTCCTGTGGGACCCCAACGCGAGCCCGTCGAACGTGCACGGGGTCACGACGGTGATCGCCGGCAACTGCGGCTTCACCCTCGCCCCCATCCGGGCCGGCGACGCCGACTACACCCGCCGCATGATGGCGAAGGTGGAGGGCATGCCCCTCGCCGCGCTGGAGCACGGCGTCGAGTGGAACTGGGAGACCTTCGCGGAGTATCTCGACCGCTTCGAGGGGAAGATCGCGGTGAACGCCGGGTTCCTCACCGGCCACTGCGCGCTCCGCAAGTACGTCATGGGTGACGACGCCGTGGGCAAGGAGGCCACCCCCGAGCAGGTCGAGGCGATGCGCCAGGAGCTCGCGAACGCGATCGAGGCCGGCGCGCTCGGCTTCTCGTTCACGCAGTCCGGCTCGCACAGCGACGGCGACGGCCAGCCGGTCGCGAGCCGCTGGTCCACTCCCGAGGAGCTCGCGACCATGGCCGAGGAGGTGGGCCGCCACCCGGGCACCACGCTCGAGGGCATCGTCGCCGGCTGCCTCGACCAGTTCTCCGACGACGAGATCGAGCTGTTCTCGGAGCTGAGCGCGGTGGCCAACCGCCCCCTCAACTGGAACGTGCTCACCGTCGACGCCCGCGAGCCCGAGCGGGTGCCCCGCCAGCTGTCCGCATGGGACCGCGCCCGGGACAAGGGCGGCAAGGTCGTCGCCCTCAGCATGCCGGTGCAGGTGCCCATGAACATGAGCTTCCTCAACTTCTGCGGTATCTGGCTGCTGCCGCACTGGCAGGACACGCTCTCGGTGCCCGTCGAGGAGCGCATGGCCCGCCTGCGCGACCCCGAGGTCCGCATGCAGCTGCTCGAGTGGTCGCAGTCGAAGGAGGCCGGCGTGTTCCGCCGCCTCGCCGACTTCGGCGACTACCGCATCGGCGACACCTACGTTGCGGCCAACGAGGGACTCAAGGGCCGCGTCGTGCGCGACATCGCCGCCGAGCGCGGCCAGTCGGCCTTCTCCACCCTGCTCGACATCGTGCTCGCCGACGACCTGCAGACCGTCCTGTGGCCCATCCCCCAGGACGACGACAAGGCGTCGTGGGATCTCCGCAAGGAGGTGTGGGAGGACCCGCGCACGATGATCGGCGGCTCCGACGCCGGTGCCCACCTCGACCGCATGTGCGGCGCTCCGTACACCACCCGCTTCCTGGCCGACTGCATCCGCGGCCGCCAGCTCGTGAGCGTCGAGGCCGCGGTGCGCATGCTGACCAGCGCACCCGCCGCGCTCTTCGGCCTGAAGGACCGCGGCGTGATCCGCGAGGGCGCCATCGCCGACCTCGCGCTCTTCGACCCGGCCACGGTCGGCGCCGAGGACGCCACGCTGGTGCACGACCTGCCCGGCGGCACCGCCCGCCTCCTCGCCGGCTCCACCGGCATGAAGCGGGTCATCGTGGGCGGCACCACGATCGTGGTCGACGACGCGCCCACCGGTGCCACTCCCGGCACGGTGCTGCGGTCCGGCCGCGACACCGAGACCGTCACCGCTCGATAAAGACGCGCGATAGTGGGCAGATGGCCTACGAATTCCTGCTGATCGACGACCCTGCGCCCCGGGTGCGCCGGGTCACGCTCAACCGGCCCGAGAAGCGCAACGCGATGAACGCGACGTTGCGCCGCGAGATCCTCGAGGCGTTGCGGGAGATCGACCGCGACGGCGAGGTCGGCGTCACCATCGTGCGCGGCGCGGGCAAGTGCTTCTGCGCGGGCTACGACCTCTCCGGCGACCCGTCGGGGCAGGGGGAACCGCTCGACTACAACGCCGACGGCGAGGGCTCCTACATGCGGGGCGTCACCAACGGCTGGATGAGCATCTGGGACCTCGCCAAGCCGGTCATCGCGCAGGTGCACAGCTACTGCCTCGCCGGCGGCACCGAGCTCGCCACCGGGTGCGACCTCGTCTACGTCGCCGAAGACGCCAAGATCGGCTACCCCGCGGTGCGCTTCGGCACGCCCGACATGCAGTACCACGCGTGGATGTTCGGCATGCGCGCGGGCATGGAGTCGATGCTCACCGGCGACCCGTTCACCGGGGTCGAGGCCGCGCAGCTCGGCTGGGCCAACCGTGCGTTCCCCGAGGCGGAGCTCGAGGCGCAGGTGCTGGCGATCGCCGAGCGCATCGCGCAGATCCCCAGCGACCTCGTGCAGATCAACAAGCGCACGGTGCACCGCGCCATGGAGGTCATGGGGATCCGTCAATCGATCCGCCAGGGCACCGAGCTCAGCGCGCTCGCCACGCACACCGAGACGTTCCAGAAGTTCATCGCCAACGTTTCGGGCCAGGGCCTCACCGGCGCACTCACCGAGCGCGACACGCCCTTCGGCGACTACCGAACGCGGGAAATCACCTCGTCGGAATAGCGGTTGAGCGCGTCGATCTTGACCTGCAGGCTCTCGGAGTCGGCCTCGGCCGCGTAGGGGTTGAAGCCGCTGAACCCGCCCGACGTGTGGGTGACGCCGAGATCCTCGAGCCGCTTGATGCCGTCGACGCTGAACGACTCCATCGTGGTCGCGTACACGTCGAAACGCTCGCCGCTGCGCCCGTACTCGGCCCGGTAGTCGTCGATGCGGGCGAGCTTCTCGGCCACGCCCTCGATGGTGTCGCCCGCGCTCATCCAGCCGTCGCCGATGCGCGCGGCCCGGCGCAGGTTCACGTCACCGTGACCGCCGATGAGGATCGGCACCGGCTCGGTGGGCACCGGCAGCATCTTGATCGCCGGGAAGTCGTAGCACTCGCCGTGGAACTCGAAGTACCCACCGGTGCACAGCCCGCGGATCACCTCGATGCACTCGTCGAAGCGGCGACCGCGCCCCTCCCACGGGAGGTTGGTGATCTCGTAGTCGTCGGGCCACGGGCTCGAGCCCACGCCGAACACGAAGCGGTTGCCGGTCATCACCGCGAGGGAGGAGATCTCCTTCGCGTAGATCACCGGGTTGCGGATCGGGAGCTTCACCACGAACGTGTGGAACTCGATCGTCGACGTGACCGCGCCCATCGCCGCGACCGCGACCGTGGGCTCGATGAACGGCTTGTTCTCGAGGAACTCGCGCGTACCGTCGAAGTTGTAGGGGTACGTGTTCGACGACTCGCGCGGGTAGGCGATGCTGTCGGGCACCGCGATGGTGTCGAACCCCGCCGCCTCCGCCGCCTGCACCAGCGGCAGGTAGAACTCCGGGTCGATCATCGCAATCGGCGTACCGAACTTCATCGACGTTCTCCTCTACTTCACTGCCACCGGCACCACGGGCGCTCCGGTGCCGCCCGTGACGGGCTCCGGGGTGGCCGACAGCAGGAACGTGGCGCGGCCGTCGGCCGCGGAGTCGGCGGCCAGTGCCTCGAGGTTCCAGTTCTGGCCCTGCATCATCCCCATCTCGACGAGGTGCAACGCGTGCACCGGCAGCGGGATGGCCGCCTCGAAGTCGACGTACTCGAACGTCGGGTTGTCGGTGGCGACCGCGGCGACGTCGTGGTCGCGGAACCACTCGACGCTCTGGCGCGAGGGGCCCGCGTTGGTCATCGCGTACCCCTCACGGTCGCCGGCGAGGAACAACGTCATCGCCCCCGTGCGCAGGAGCACCACGTCGCCGGGCTCGACCGACACGCCGGCCGCGGCGCACGCGGCGTCGAGCAGCTCACCGGTGAACGGCGTGCCGGCGGGGACGACGTCGACGCCCTGGAGACGCGCGATGTCGAGCAGCACGCCCCGGGTGACGACCGACGTGACCAGCCCGATGCCGCAGCGCTGCGCGCCGGCCTCGGTGACCGAGTCGGCCGGGTGGCCGTTCCAGAGGTTGCCGCCGTAGCTCGAGTGGGACAGCGCGTCCCAGTGGGTACAGGCCTGCAGCGCGAGGTCGAGCTGGTCGTCGGAGAAGCGGGTGCCGTCGGGATCTCCGATGGTGACCTCGTTCACCTGGAACACCTTGTGCACCGGGTTGTAGCGCCCCGGGATGAACCCGATCTGCGGACCGTTGTCGTCGAGCGGGATCGACAGGTTGAACGTCTTCCCGGTCTGCACGCACGCGACCCCGCGTTGCACCGCGGCGGCGTCGATCAGGTTGAGCGTCCCGAGCTCGTCGTCCTCGCCCCAGCGTCCCCAGTTGCGGACGCGCGCGGCGAGCTGCACGAATTCGTCGTCGAGCGGCATTCCTGCTCCTGCTTCGTCTTCGTTTACTTCAGGTAGTCGAGGCGCAACATGCGGATCGCGTTGCCGCGGGCGATCTTGTAGACCGTCTCGTCGTCGAGGTGCTCCACCTGCTCCGTGAACAGCTTCAGCGTGTGCGGCCACGTGCTGTCGGTGTGCGGGTAGTCCGTCTCGAACGTCACGTTGTTCACGCCGACCTTGTGCAGCGACTCGAGGCCGTGCGCGTCGCGGAAGAAGCAACCGAAGATCGACTTGTAGTAGTAGGTCGACGGCGGCTCGGTGATGACGTCCTTCACACCGCCCCACGCCCGGTGCTGCTCCCACACGTCGTCGGCGCGCTCGAGGATGTAGGGGATCCAGCCGATCTGGCCCTCGCTGTACGCGAGCTTCAGCTTCGGGTTGCGCTGGAGCACGCCGGAGAACAGGTAGTCGGCCATCGACGACATCGCGTTGCCGAAGCTGAGCGTGGCCGGCACCGCCGGCGGCGCGTCGGGCGACGTGGCCGGCATCTGCGACGACGAACCGATGTGCATGCACACCAGCGTCTCGGTGTCGTTGCACGCGTTGAAGAACGGCTCCCAGTAGCCCGAGTGCAGCGTGGGCAGGCCGAGCTTCGCCGGGATCTCCGAGAATGCCACCGCGGTGACACCGCGCGCGGCGTTGCGCTGGATCTCGGTGACCGCGAGGTCGACGTCCCACAGCGGGATGAGGCACAGCGGGATGAGACGGCCGCCCGAGTCGCCGCACCACTCCTCGACCATCCAGTCGTTGTACGCCTGGACGCAGGCCAGCGCGAGGTCCTTGTCGGTGGCCTCGGCGAAGGTCTGCCCGCAGAAGCGCGGCATCGTCGGGAAGCACAGTGACGCCTCGACGTGGTCGAGATCCATGTCCTCGAGGCGGGCCTTCGGGTCGTAGCACCCCGGGCGCATCTCGTCGTAGGTGATCGGCGACAGCGTCATGTCGTCACGGTCGAAGCCCACGGCCGCGACGTGGCGCTTGTGCGGCTGCACGAGGTCCTCGTAGAACCAGGTGTCGGACTTGGGCTGCGAGTCGTCCCACACGATGTCGTACATGGGCTTGCCGCCCGTGTAGGTCATCGACGCGATGCCGCGCCGCTCGACGCGGGGTGCGTTCGGGTCGTTGCGGAACTTCTCGGGCAGCCACCGCTCGAAGAGGTGGGGTGGTTCGACGACGTGGTCGTCGACGCTGACGAACAGCGGGATCTCTCGGGCCATTGGGGGCTCCTTAGGACAGGCCGGTCACCGTGCTGTGCAACATCGCACCCAGCGTCGTGGTCATCGCCTCCTTGGTGACACCGCGACGCCGGAACACGGACTGGTAGGTGAAGAGACGTTCGAGCATCGCCATGGCGGCGGATGCAGCCGCGTACGGATTGATCTCCTGGGTGAGGCGGCCCGCGGCCTGGGCCTCCTCGATCTTGGTGGTGAGTGCAGGGACGATCGCCGCGTAGCCACGCGTGCGCACCGCCCAGAATCGCTTGTCGCCTTCTTCGGCGCGCAGGTCGCGCACCCGGAGGATCACCGAATGGGCCTCCCAGTACTCCATGAGGGCCTCGACGAACGCGTCGACGTTGGCGAGGCCGTCGGCGTCGGTCCACGAGCGCTCGAGCAGGGGCTCCACCCCCATGATCTCGTCGGTGGCCTCGTCGGCCAGCACGAGGATGGCCTCCTCCACGTCGGAGAAGTACTGGTAGAAGGTCGCCGGTGACGTACCGACCTCGCGGGTGATGTCGACCACCCGCAGGTTGAGGGCCCCGCGCTCCCCCAGCAGCTTCGCAGTGGCGTCGAGCAGCCGGCGGCGGGTCCGCTGCGCGCGCGAGCACCGATGACCCGGCCGTCGGAGGCCAGCGCCAACTCAGTCACGGGCGAGCTCCGTCATGGATCTGAGGCTATCCGAGAATCTGACGGGTCGTCAGGTCCATGGAACGGGCGGCTCAGGTGCCGTGCACGGACTCCGGCACCGGGGCCTCGGCAATCAGCCGGCGCACCGTGGCACCGACCTCGCCGGGCTCGAAGCGCCGCCCCTCGTCGACCGACGGGCCGCGGTTCCAGCCGTTCATCACGCACACCTCGCCGCCGACGAGCTCGAGCGCCCGGCCGGTGACGTCGCAGTCGCCGCTGCCGAGCCACACCACGAACGGCGAGATGTTCGCCGCGTCCATGGCGTCGAAGCCCGACTCCGGCTTCTTCATCATCTCCGGCATGCCCTGCTCGGTCATGCGGCTGCGCGCGGACGGGGCGATGGTGTTGGCCAGCACCCCGTACCGGCCGAGCTCGGCCGCCATGTTCAGCGTGAGCGCGGCGATGCCCGCCTTCGCGGCCACGTAGTTCGACTGGCCGATCGAGCCGCGCAGGCCGGCGCCCGACGAGGTGGTCACGATGCGCGCGGCGCGGGTGGTGCCCGCCTTCGACTCGTCACGCCAGTAGGCGGCGGCGTGGCGCAGCGGGCAGAACACGCCGCGCAGGTGCACGCGGATCACCGCGTCCCACTCGTCGACCGACATGTTGGCGAACATGCGGTCGCGCACGATGCCCGCGTTGCACACGATCGTGTCGAGGCCACCGAAGGTGTCGATGGCCTGCTGCACCAAGTTCGCGGCGCCGTCCCAGTCGGCAACGTCGTCGCCGTTGACGATGGCCTGGCCGCCCATGGCCTCGATGTCGCGACGGTCTCCGCGGCGGGCGACTCGTCGGTGGGCGCACCGTCGAGCGTGGCGCCGAGGTCGTTCACCACGACCTTCGCGCCCTCGGCCGCGAACGCGAGGGAGTGTGCACGGCCGAGGCCGCGGCCCCCGCCGGTGACGATGACGACACGTCCGTCGCAGATGCCCATCCGAACGACTCCTCGACCTACTCGAACTTCAGACCTTCTGAATCTCGGCGACGTGCAGTGCGTGCTCGTCGCTGTTGCCGAACTGCGTGTCGAGCACACAGGCGCGCTTCCAGTAGCGGCCGATGTCGAACTCCCACGTGTAGCCGTTGCCACCGTGCACCTGGATGCCGCTCTTGCCGTTCTGGATCGCGGCGTTGCCGGCGACGCACTTGGCTCCGGCGACCGCGCGCTCGACGTCGTCGTCGCTGCGACCGTCGAGGGTGACCGCGGCGGCGTACACCGCAACGCGGGCGACCTCGGCTCGGATGAGCATGTCGGCGCAGAGGTGCTTCACGGCCTGGAACGAACCGATCACCTTGCCGAACTGCTCGCGTTCCTTCGCGTACTGCGTGGCCAGCTCGGTGGCGCGTAGCGCGACGCCGACCTGCAACGCCGCGGTGAGCGTGGTGCCCACCAGGCGCGCCCGCCGCGACGCGGCGGCGTCGGCGATCAGTTCGCCCGTCGGGATCTCGCCCCGCACGACCGCGAGCGGGGTGAGCGCGTCGGTGGGCACCTCGACGGGCACGGTCGTGAGCGACGCCGGGTCGATCCGATGGATCCCGTCGGCGGCGAGCAGCAGGAGCGCGTCGACGTCGGCGGGGAACTCCACCACCGTGATCGGTTCGGCCCGCTCCAGCACCGCCACGACCGCCTCACCGGAGGCGGCGCCGTCGACCAGCCCCGCGGCGAGCGCGGTGCCGACGAACGGCCCGGGCACGATGCCGCGCCCGAGCTCCTCGAACACCAGCGCAGCTTCGGCGACGCCGAGGCCCAGGCCACCCTGGTCCTCCGGCAGGGCGATCGAGAACACGCCCATCTCGCCCAGCTCGGCCCACAGCGAACGGTCGACGCGCGCGCCGGCGGCCTCGAGCTCGCGCACGGTGTCGAGCGGCACGCGACCCTCGACGAACGCGCGGACGCCCTCCTGCAGGGACTCCTGGTCGGAACTCAGCTCGAAGTCCATCAGCGCTCCTTCGGCAGCCCGAGCACGCGCTCGCCGATCACGTTGCGGTTCACCTGCGACGTGCCCGCCGCGATGCTCATGGAGAGGGCGAAGAACCGGCCGCGCACGTGGCGGGCGTTGTCGAGCCCGGCGACGTCCTCGATCGACAGCGACGCCCGGTCGAGGACGCGCATGGCGACGTCGCCGAGGTGGTGGCGGAGGTCGGTCCACGCCACCTTGAACACGTTGCCGCCCACGCCGACGAGGCCGGTGCGCTGCGCCTGCGAGATGTTGCGCTTGGTGAGCGCCCACAGCGCGTCGAGCTCCGCCGCGCACTTGCCGATCTCGAGCCGGAGCGCGGCGTCGTCCCAACGGGTGGCGCCCTTGCTGGTGACGTGCTGCGCGAACTCCTTGAGCGAACGCACCAGCTCCATCGACTGGATCACGTCGGCGACGAAGGCGGTGCCGCGCTCGAAGCTCAGCGTGACCATCGCGACGCGCCAGCCGTCGTTCTCCGCACCGACACGATTGGCGACGGGAATGCGCACGTCGTCGAAGAACACCTCGCAGAACTCGGTGGAGCCCTCCAGGGTGCGCAGCGGGCGGATGTCGATGCCCGGGCTGTCCATCGGCACGATCACCCACGAGATGCCCTTGTGCTTGGGCGCCTCGGGGTCGGTGCGGATCAGCATCTCGCAGTAGTCGGCGACGTGACCGAAGCTCGTCCAGATCTTCTGGCCGTTGATCACGTACTCGTCGCCGTCGCGCACGCCTTTGGTGCGCAGGCTCGCGAGGTCGGAGCCGGCGTTGGGCTCCGAGAAACCCTGGCACCAGAGGTGACGACCCTCGAGGATGCCCGGCAGGTGGAACGCCTTCTGCTCGTCGGATGCCTCGGCGATGAGCGTGGGCCCGGCGTGCAGCATGCCCACGAAGTTCATGCCGATGTACGGCGCGTGCGCGCGCTCCGTCTCCTCGATGTAGATGAGGTGCTCGGTGGGGGTGGCGCCGCGGCCGCCGAATTCCTTCGGCCAGTTGACGCCGCTGTAGCCGGCCCGGTGGAGGGTGGCGGTCCAGCCGAGGTCCCACGCCCGGCGGGCCTCCCAGTCCTCACGGTGGGGCTCGGGTCCGAGGGTGGGCAGGACGTCGGCGAGCCACTCCCGCAGCTCCGCGCGGAACGCCTGCTCTTCTGCTGTGTAGAGGAGATCCATACGGCCCGGAGGCTATCTGACGGTCTGTCAGACGGGCAGAGTCCGGACCCAAGTGGCGAGCCGGTCCCACAACAGCTCTCGGTTGGGCGCGACGTTGTGGTTGTGGCCCGCGCCCGGGAGCACGTAGAGCAGCACCTCGGGTGCGGCGGGGAACGCCGCCGGGATCGCGTGGGCGGGGCCGGTGATGTCGCGCTCACCGATGCCCAGGAAGAGGGGCACGTCGACCGCCGCCATCTCTGCGCCGATGCTGCCCGACACCATCGACGTGAGGCCGACCACCGCGATCAGGCTGCTCTTCACCTCGCCCAGGGCGTCGAGCACGGGCTCGGGCACCTCCATGCCGCCGAGCAGGAACGGCGACGTCGACGTGTTCGACGACCGGGGCAGGGGCGTACCGAAGCGCGTGGCCGCGAGCTCCGCGACCCGGCGGTGAAACTCGTCGCGGTCTTCGAGCGCCTCGAGCTCCGCGAACACGTCGCCCATGGTCGACTCTGCGGCCGCGACGCGACCGTTGTTGCCGAACCCGAAGAGCCCCAGCGCGGCATAGGGCCGGTGCCGCGCCTGCAACGCAGTCGTGATCATCGCCCCGGCGGAGTGCCCCACCCCGATCGCCGTACCGTCGATCCCGTCGTCGTGCAGCCGCGCGAGCACCCGCTCGGCGCCACGCGCGCAGACGTCGGCGACGCGCTGCACGGTGAGCTCGTAGCCGTCGTCGGGCACGTCGCTGTCGCCCACGCCCGGAGGGTCGATGGTGACCACGACGAAGCCCTGCGCGACGAGGTGCCGCGCCATCGAGTAGTTCCCGTGCGCACCCGGCGCCTCGACGTCGAAGTAGCCCCGCGACATGCCACCGCCGGGGATGCACACCAGGATCGTGGCCGGTTCCGCCACCTGCTCCGGGACGAAGACGTCGGACGCGAGCCGCCGCACCCCCGCGAGCCCGACGTCCTCGACGTCGAGAGCAAGGGTGCGGCGCAACACGTGGAGCAAGTCGCGCTAGTTGGGCTCGAACCCCTGCGGCAGGACGATCGTCTTCGACTCGAGGTACTCGGCGAGGCCCTCGGGGCCGAGCTCACGACCGAGGCCGGAGTCCTTGAAGCCGCCGAACGGCGACGAGAAGTCCATGCCCATGCCGTTCACGCCATACGTGCCGGTGCGCACGCGACGGGCGACGTCGACCCCGGACTGCGGGTCGCCGGTCCACACCGAACCCGACAGGCCGTAGTCGGAGTCGTTGGCGATGCGCACCGCGTCGTCGACGTCGTCGTAGGGGATCACCGCGAGGACGGGACCGAAGATCTCCTCCTGCGCGATCACCATCTTGTTGTCGACATCGGCGAAGATCGTGGGCTCGACGTACCAACCCTTGTCGAAGCCGGCCGGGCGGCCACCACCGGTGACCACACGCGCGCCCTCGTCGCGACCCTTCGCGATGTAGCCCTCGACGCGGTCACGGTGACGGCTCGCGAACAGCGGGCCGACCTCGGTGGCGGGGTCGAGCGGGTCGCCGACCTTCATCGCCGCGGCCGCCGTGGCCACCGCGTCGACGACCTCGGCATAGCGGGACCGCGACGCGAGGATGCGGGTCTGCGCGACGCAGGCCTCGCCGTTGTTCATGATCGCGTTGGGCATCAGACCGGCGACCGTGGCCTCGAGGTCGGCGTCGTCGAGGATGATCGCCGCCGACTTGCCGCCGAGCTCGAGCGTGCAGCGCTTGAGCTGCTCACCGCAGATCGCGCCGATCTTGCGACCCGCCACCCCGGAACCGGTGAACGAGATCTTGTCGGTGTCGGGGTGACGTACGAGGTACTCGCTCACCTCGCGGTCGGCCTGCACGATGTTGAGCACACCGGCGGGCAGCCCGGCCTCCTGGGCGATCTCGGCGAGGAGGTACGCGTCGAGCGGGGTCTCGGGCGACGGCTTGAGCACCACCGTGGAGCCCGACGCCAGGGCCGGACCGAGCTTCAGCGACGTGACGAACAGCGGCACGTTCCAGGGCACGATCGCGCCGACCACGCCGACCGCCTCACGGCGCACGAGCGTGGGGCCGAGGATGCCGGGACGGCGCTCCTCGAACGCGTACTCACGGGCGAGGCCCGCGTAGTAGTCGAGCACCATGGTGCTGGCGAACACCTGGCCCATGACCGCCCAGCTGTAGGGCGAGCCCATCTCCTCGGAGATGATCTTCGCCATCTCCTCGTAGCGGGCCTGGATGCCGGCGGAGATCGCCGCGATGATGTCGGCGCGCTCGGCCGGGCTCATCTGCGGCCACGGGCCGTGGTCGAAGGCCTGCCGCGCCGCCGCGACCGGCGCGGTCGACGTCCGCGGTGGTGGCCTCGGGGACCTTGGCGATGACCTCTTCGGTGTGGGGTGAGATCACGGCGAGCTGGTCGGACCCGGCCGGGTCGACCCAGTCGCCACCGATGAAGAACTTGTCCCGGTTCATCAATTTCTCCTTCGCGAACGCGGTCTGCTCGGGGAACGGTAGCCGTCAGAGACGGAACTGGGGAGGGCGACCCGGCTCACCGGCGACGGCGGTGCCGGAGCGGCCGACCGGCTCCACGCCTGATCCGTCCAGGGGGTCGGTGAGGGCGGCCAGGGTGTCGGCGTCGACCAGGCGGGCGCCGACCCGCTGGCCGTCGCTCCCCCGGCCCAGCACGACGCCCCGTTCGGGCGTGCCGTCGCGCCCGAAGCGCACCGACAGCGTCTCGATCGTGAGCGGGCCCGCGTACGCGTCGTCCACGGGCACCGGGTCGTAGAGCGGCGGGCGCACCTCGGCCGGGTCGTGGGGCACGTCGGGGTACTCGCCGCGGGGCGACGGCCGGGCCGAGAGCACGACGCAGTGGTGCTTCGTGTTGAACATGCCGACCCCGTGCAGGAAGCCGGTGCCGCCCGACTCGCGCAGTCGCAGCACCATCTGCGCCAGCGAGTGGGTCAGGTAGTTGCTGCCGGGCCCGCCGGCGAAGCTCAGCCCGCCGGTGACCGACACCGGCATCGCGTCGGGGGTGCCCGTCGCGATGCCGAGGGTACGCGTGGTGAGCTTGGGCATCACCGGGAAGCAGCTGTAGAGCTCGACCGCGTCGTAGTCGTCGACGCGCGTGCGGGTGAGTGCCTGCGTGATCTGCACCGCGGCCTCGAGCGCGCGGTTGTGCGCGTAGTGGTCGCGCGCACGCGGGTCGACCGGCTCGTCGGCACCCGCGCCACCCCACGGGTACACCCACCGGTCCTCGGGGATACCGTGGGCCCGGGCCGTGTCGGTGTCGGTCACGAGCAGCGCGGCACCCTGGTTCACGAACGGGTTGGCGACGAGGTGCTTCGTGTACGGGTAGGAGACCATGCGGTTGTCCGCCGACGTGCCGGCGAGGAACTCCTCGTCGTACGCGCGGGTCGACCACGCGTACGGATTCGCCGCGGCGACACGCGACAGCGCAGCCCACAACCGCGCCGACTCGGTCTGCGCGTCGGCGAACGACCGGCCCTCCACCGCACGCAGCGCGTGCTCGTACAGCGGGAACGCGTCGAAGGCGCGCTCGATGCCCAGTGCCTGCGCGCCCTCGAGCTCGGGGCCGAGCGTCCACGGCGGGCGCGGCGCCGATGGTTGCGTCCACGGCACCTCCGCACCCGCGCGCCGCGCACGCGAGATCGCGCGGGTGCCCTCGGCGCCCGCGAGCAGCACGACGCGCGCGTCGCTGTCGGCAATGCGCGCCGCCGCGACATCGAGCGCCCGCAAGGGTGTCTCCCCACCGGTCGGCAGCATGCGCCGGCGACCGGCGGGCACCTCCGCGCCGAGCCGCTGCGCGACCAGCCCGGGCAGGTCGTCGTACCACCACGAGCCCACGCCCATGATCTCGACCACGTCGAGCGCACCCAACAGCGACGCCGCGCTGTCGTCGCCCGCTGCCCGCGCGGCGGCCTCGATCAGCGCGACCGGCTCGGACGCCGCGAAGTGGTCGTCGTCCCGGTTGATCGACTGCCCGACGCCGACGACGACAGGAGTAATCGTCACGTGCGCTCGTTGTCATGCTGTTGGCGCAGCTCGTACTTGAGCACCTTGCCGCTTGCGTTGACCGGCAGCTCGGCGACGACCTCGACGCGCCGGGGCACCTTGTAGTTCGCCATGTTCGCCGCGCACCACACGAGGAACTCGTCGACATCGATCGTCTCGCCCGAGCGCGGTACTACGTACGCCACGCCCACCTCGCCCATGCGCTCGTCGGGCACGCCGACCACCGCGACCTGCGCCACCGCGGGGTGCTCGTGCAGCATCCCCTCGACCTCGGCGGGATAGACGTTGAACCCGCCGACGATGAACATGTCCTTCTTGCGGTCGGTGATGCGCAGGTAGCCGCGCTCGTCCATCACGCCGATGTCGCCGGTGTGTAGCCAGCCGTCGGCGTCGATCGCCTCGCGGGTGGCCGCCACGTCCTCGAAGTAGCCGAGCATCACGTTGTAGCCCCGGCACACGATTTCGCCCGGCTCCCCCGCGGGCAGGGGCTGGTTCTCGTCGTCGACGATGCGCACCTCGACACCGTCGATGGCGCGCCCGGAGGTGTGCGAGATGGTCTCGGGGTCGTCGTCGGGCCGGCAGATCGACACCGTGCCGGTGGACTCCGTGAGCCCGTACGCGGTGACGATCGTGCGGAAGGTGAGCTCCTCGCGCATGCGCCGGATCATCTCGACCGGCACCGCGGCTGCGCCCGTGACCGCGAGCCGCAGCGACGACAGGTCGTGGGCGTCCCGGTCGGGATGGTCGAGGATCGAGAGGTACAGCGTGGGCGGGCCGGGCACCACGGTGATGCGCTCGCGTTCCACCAGTTCGAGCACCGTGGGCACGTCGAACACCGCGACCGGCACGATCGTCGCGCCCTTGATGAAGCACGCGAGCAGCCCGGCCTTGTAGCCGAACGTGTGGAAGAACGGGTTGACCACGAGGTAGCGGTCGCCCTCCTCCACGCCGACGGTGCTCGCCCACGCGTCGAAGACGCGCAGCGACTGCTCGTGCGTGAGCATCGCGCCCTTGGGCTTCCCGGTGGTGCCCGACGTGAAGATGATGTCGCACACGTCGCTGCCCCGGAGCGCGGCAATGCGCGCGTCGACGACCTCCGGCGCGACCGACTCGCCGCGCGCGACGAACTCGTCGAACGTGAGGGTGCCGTCGGGCGCGTCGCGGGGAACGTCACCGCGGAGGACGACGACCGTCTGCACCGAGTCGGGCACGCCGGCCTCCTGCAGCATCCCGACGTAGTCGTTGCCGAGGAAGCCGTTGACGCAGCACAGCACCTTGGCCCGGCTGCGGCCGAGCACGAACGCGGCCTCGGCGCCCTTGAAGCGCGTGTTGAGCGGCACCACCACCGCGCCGGCGGCGAGCGCACCGAACGCGGCGAAGACCCACTCCGCGATGTTCGGCGCCCAGATGCCGACGCGGTCCCCCGGCTCCACGCCGGCCGCGACGTACGCGCGTGCGGCGGCGTCGATGCGGTCGGACACCTCGGCGAAGGTCAGGCGCAGCCCGCCGTCGACGAGCCCCTCCAGGTCGGGCGTGAGGCGGGCGCGCTCGCGCACCACCGCCGGAACGGAATCACCGGCAATCATGGGTCCCCCTCGGTCGAACGTCGTGGCGCAGTTCAGGCGTCGAGCACGGCCGCGGCCACGCGGCGACGGTGGAACGTGGCATCGCCCCACGCGCGCTGCAGTGCCCACGCCTTCTTCATCCAGAGCTGGAGGTCGGCTTCCCACGTGTAGCCGATCGCGCCGTGCACCTGCATCGAGCTGCGCGTCGCGCGGTACGCGGCGTCGCTGGCGAAGGCCTTGGCCATCGACACGTCGCGCGAACGGGTGGGCTCCCCCACCGACACCGACCAGGCGGCGCGGTAGAGCGCGGGCTTGGCGAACTCCACCTTCAGCAGCGCGTCGGCCAGGAGGTGCTTGACCGCCTGGTTCACACCGATCGGCCTCCCGTACTGCTCGCGCTGGCGTGCGTACTCGGCCGCGGTGTCGATCATCCAGGTGCTCAGGCCCACGAGGTACGCGGCCGCGGCGAGCGCGCCGCGGTCGAACGCGAGCGCCTCGTCGTACTCGAACGCCTCGACCGGCCCGGCGACCTCGTAGAGACGCCGGCCGCCGTCGATGCCCTCGACGTCGGTGAGGGTGGCGCCGGCGGTGCGCACGATGCCGCCGGGCACCAGCACGACGTCGGCCGCCTGCGCGTGCGGCACGTAGGGAGTGCGGGAGCTGTCCGGACCGAGCGCGGCGGTGCCGATCACCTCACCACCCGCCATTTCGGCGCCGAGCGCGGGGGCGACCACGGCCGCGGTCTCGAGCACGGGGCCGGGCACCGCGGCGCGGCCGAGCTCCTCGAGCAGCAGCACGAGGTCGACCTCGGTGCCACCCATCCCGCCCGCCGACTCGGGCACGAGCATGGAGAGCACGCCCATCTCCGCGAGCTGCGCCCACAATGCCGGGTCGTGGCCGGAGCCGTCGTCCCACACCGCGCGCACGCGCGACGGCGGGCACTCCTTCGAGAGCATGTCGCGCAGCCCCTCGGCGAAGAGCAACTGGTCCTCGGTGAACGCGAACCGCATCAGGCACCCCTCGGCAGCTGCAGCACCCGGTCACCGATGATGTTGCGCTGGATCTCGTTGGTGCCCGCGTAGATCGGACCGGAGAGCGAGAACAGGAACCCGTCGACCCACCGCTCGTTCGCCCCGCTCATGCGCTCGGCGTCGGCACCGAGGATGTCGAGGGCGATCTCGTGGATGCGCACGTCCATCTCGCTCCAGAAGATCTTGTTGAGGCTCGCCTCCGCGCCGATCGGGTGACCCTCGATCATGTGCGTGACCGTCATGTAGGTGTGCAGGCGGTAGCCCTCGGCCTGCATCCACACGTCGGTGACCGCGTCGCGCAGCGCGGTGTCGGAGCGGTCGGCGTGCTGGCGCCAGAGGTGCACGAGGCGCTCGGCCGTCATCGAGAAGCGCGCCGGGCTGCGCAGGCTCACGCCGCGCTCGAAGCCCGCCGTCGCCATCGCGACCCGCCAACCCTGGTCGACGCCGCCAAGCGTGTTCTCCACGGCGACGTGGACGTCGTCGAAGAAGATCTCGGCGAAGCCGGTGTCACCGTCGAGCTGTGCGATCGGACGCACGGTGATGCCCGGCGAGTCGAGCGGGCAGAGGATGAAGGTGAGGCCGCGGTGGCGTTCGGACTCCGGGTCGGTGCGGAAGATCCCGAAGCACCAGTCGGACCACACCGCACGCGACGCCCAGATCTTCTGGCCGTTGAGCACCCACTCGGTGCCGTCGTCGGTGAGCTTCGCGGTGGAACGGATCGCGGCGAGGTCGGAGCCGGCGTTGGGCTCACTCCACGCCTGGGCCCACACGATCTCGCTCGTGGCCATCGTGGGGAGGAAGCGTGCCTTCTGCTCGTCGGTGCCCACCTCCTGGATGGTGGGGCCGAGGAGGAAGATGCCGTTCTGGTTCACCCGGCCGGGGGCACCGGCACGCCAGTACTCCTCCTCGAAGATGAGCCAGTGGATGTAGTCGGCGCCGCGGCCCCCGTACTCGACGGGCCACGACACGGCCGACCACTTGCCCTCGGCGAGGACCTTCTCCCAGTCGCGGTGTGCGGCGAAGCCCTCCTCGGTGTCGAAGCTCGGCAGCGGCTCGACGGGCACGTGGGCCTCGAGCCAGGCGCGGGCCTCGGCGCGGAAGGCAACCTGTTCGGGTGTCGGGCGCAGATCCATGCGGACGAGACGCTATCTGACGGACCGTCAGACAGGTGCCTCGATCGGCGCGGCCTCCCGGATGGCCCGCAGCCGCTCCCGGGCCTCGGCCTCCGCGGCAGTGCCGCGCAGGGGCAGCCGGAACGAGGTGTAGAGCACCCGGCGCTCCCGGGTGACGGGGGCCTGCGCCATGTGGAGCGTGCACGAGAGGTGCACGGTGACGTCCCCCGTCTGCGTCGGGAGGTCGACCGCCGGGAGGTCGCACCGCTCCTCCCGGTGCAGCATCGGCCAGAGCAGCGCGCGGTGCGACCCGGCGACCGCCCGCAACTGGCCCGACACCGCGTCGGCACCGCTGACCGAGATGCCGACGGTCGTGAACGAGCAGTCGAAGGCGTGCCGACCGAGCGCGCAGTCCTTGTGCCAGGGGATGTCGGAGATCCCCTCGACCACGCCGATCGGCTTGAACAGCGCCTCGATGCGGTTCCCCGCCATCGTGCCCCACTCGTGGTGGTCGCCGGTGAGGTCGGCGAGACGGAGGAAGCGGTCGTCGGCCATGAGCGCGGCGACCGTGGGCGACTGCTCGTCGAAGCCCTGCATGCGCACGACGCGCTCCTCGCCGGAGTCGAGGGTGGCCCACCACGAGTTGACGTCGCCCCGCGTGTACGTGGGCGCAGCCGCGTCCATGTCGCGCGACACCGCGGCCATCTCGTCCTCGGTGAACAGGCCACGGATGCGCGCGAAGCCGGCGCGCTGCAGGAAGTCGCCGATCTCGTCGATCGGGTCGTCGGCGGCGAAGCTGCGGGTGAGGTCGAGCGGCGCGCCGTCGGCGTCGACCAGCGCGACGTCTCCCGCGACGTGCGGCGCAACCCCGTCGCACGCGCCGCGCAGCAGGAGCCACCAGTCGAGGAGATCCTCGAAGCGACCGTCGAGGTCGAGGGTGCCGTTGGTCCACCACCCGGTCACCGTGACCTGGTCGGACAGGAGGTCGGCGAGCCGCGCGTCGTCGAGACGCAGGCGCAGGCTCGCTCTGCTGCCCTCGTCTGCGGCGCCCGGTCGCACGACGACGCGGCCGTCGCGCGTCGACAGCGTGCACACGTCGCGTCCCGCTTCACCGTCCACTTCGATGGCCAGCGGCGGCGGGTCGATGGCGCGTACGGCGCGTTCGAGGAGATCGGCGTGGGTGGCGAACGCGTCCGGCAGCAGCGACGCGAACACCTCGGCCGCGGGTTGCGCCGTGTGCTCACCGTCCCTGCGCGTGCGGTGGTCGACCGTCATGGCAACTCCGGGTGGGCGAAGGCGCCGAGCGCGTCGTCGATCAGTTCGGCGGCGCGCACCGCGCGGCGATCCTGCAGGAATGGTGCCACAATCTGCACCCCGACGGGCAGGCCCGCGCCACCGCCCACTCTCCCGATGGGCACCACCGCGGAGGGCAGGCCCACCACGCCGACCAGGCCGAGCCACTGGATGGTGTCGGCGAGGGCGCGCTCCTCGCCATTGACCACGACGCGGCGCGACGGCAGGTCGCCCGCGTGGTCGTGCGGGAACGCGGGGATGGTCATCGCCGGGCACAGCAACACGTCGTGACGGGTGAACCACTCCGCCCAACGCGCGCGCACGCCGGCGCGCGCCTCCTCGGCCCGCAACCACGCGCGGTGCGATCCCGACATCGTGTCGCTCACCTCGTCGGGCAGGCTCGGCGACACGGCAGGAAGGATCATGCCGCGTGAACAACGCGTGCTGCTCGCTGAACGACACCGGCGGGCACGCGTCGCCGACCTGCGCGCCGGCGTCGGCGAGCGCGTCGGCCGCGGCGCGGAGGAGCGCGCCGTACTCCGCGTCCACCGGGCACGCGGGGTCGTCGAGCCAGGTCCCGACGCGGAGACCGCGCAGTGACGTGAAGTCGGCCTGCGGCAGGTCGAGGCGCCAGGCGGGCGCGCGCTCGGGTTCCGGCCCGGCGAGCACGCCGAGCAGCAGGTCGAGATCGCGCGCGCTGCGGGCGATCGGGCCGAACACGTTGATGTCGGCGTCGGTGGTGCCCCCACCTACGTGGTCGAGATAGCCGCGCTGCGGGATCACGCCGAAGCTCGGCTTGAGGCCGTACACGCCACAGCAGTGCGACGGGATGCGCACCGAGCCACCGATGTCGGTGCCCACCTCGAAGCTGGTGAACCCGGCCGCGACGGCCGCCGCCGCGCCACCCGACGACCCGCCCGTGGTGCGCGTCACGTCCCACGGGTTGTTGGTCTGGCCGAAGACGTCGTTGAAGGTCTGGAAGTCGCCCGACCAGCGCGGCACGTTGGTCTTGCCGAACACCACCGCGCCCGCGGCCTTCAGGCGCGCCACCGCGGGCGCGTCGGCGGTGGGCACGTGGTCGGCCAACTCGGTGGCGCCGCCGGTGGAACGGATGCCCGCGACCTCGATCGCGTCCTTGATCGTGATCGGCAGCCCGTGGAGCGGGCCGACCGCGTCGCCGGCCGCGAGGGAGGCGCCGAGCGCGGCGTCGGCGGCGTCGGCCGCGGCGCTCGCCCGCTCGACGTCGAGGGTCACCACCGCGTTGATCGCCGGGTTCAGCCGCTCGATGCGGGCGAGGTACCCGTCGAGCAGCTCCCGGCTCGACACCTCCTTGTCGCGCACCGCGGCGGCGAGCCGGTGGGCCGGGGCGAGCAGCAGTTCGTCGTCCATCGACCCATCATCTCCGTTTTGGCGTCACCACGCGCCGCCCTGACGACGCGAAGGGACGCAAAATCGGTCGGGTGAGTAACCTGACGGAGTGTCAGAAACCGTCACGAGAGTCCCGGCGGTCGAGGGGTGGTTCACCACCGATCCCGACGCGCCGCACCTGATCGGGGCCAAGTGCCCGAAGTGTTCGACCCTGGTGTTCCCGCCCCGTGAGAACGTGTGCCCGAACCCTTCCTGCGACTCCGACACGCTCGAGCCCACACCGCTCTCGCGCCGGGGCAAGGTGTGGTCGTACACCGAGAACCACTACGCCCCGCCGGCGCCCTACGTCGCCGCGGATCCCTTCGAGCCCTACGCCATCGCCGCGGTGGAGCTCGACGACGAGGGCATCGTCGTGCTCGGCCAGGTCGCCAAGCACGTGAGCGCGTCCGAGCTGCACGTCGGCATGGAGATGCAGGTCGAACTCGACACCCTCTACACCGACGACGAGCACGAGTACCTCGTCTACGTGTGGGCGCCGGCCGCACCCCGAACGGCCGGAACCGGAACCGAAGGAGGTGCGGCGTGAGCGGTCGTGACGTCGCCATCCTCGGCGCGGGCATGCACCCGTGGGGCAAGTGGGGCCGCGACTTCACCGAGTACGGCATGGTCGCGGCGCGTGCCGCGCTCGCCGACGCCGGTGTCGCCTGGACCGACATCCAGTACGTCGCCGGTGGCGACACCATCCGCAACGGCTACCCCGGCTTCGTCGCCGGTTCCACGTTCGCGCAGAAGCTCGGCTGGACCGGCGTGCGGGTGTCGTCGAACTACGCCGCCTGCGCGACCGGTGCGCACGCACTCCAGCAGGCGCGGGCGCAGATCCTCGCGGGCTTCTGCGACGTCGCCCTCGTGATCGGCGCCGACACCACGCCGAAGGGCTTCTTCGCCCCGGTGGGTGGCGGCGATCGCAAAGCCGACCCCGACTGGCTGCGCTTCCACCTGCTCGGCGCCACCAACCCCGTGTACTTCGCGCTCTACGCGCGTCGGCGCATGGACGTCTACGGCGCGACCGCCGAGGACTTCGCGCAGGTCAAGGTCAAGAACTCACGTCACGGCCTGCACAACCCGTACGCGCGGTTCCGCAAGGAGAACACCGTCGAGGACGTCGTCAACAGCCCGGTCGTCGCCGACCCGCTGCGGCTCCTCGACATTTGCGCGACCTCCGACGGAGCGGCCGCGCTCGTGGTGTCGAGCATGGACTTCGCCGAGAAGCTGCGCGGCTCCACCGCGGGCATCCCGAAGGTCAAGGCGGTCTCGACCGTCACGCCGCGCTACCCGCAGACCGTGCTCGAGATGCCCGACTTCGCGACCGACTCGTCGGCTGTGGTCGCGCCGCCCGAACGCACCTACAAGGACTCGATCGCGCACGGCGCCTACGAGGAGGCGGGCCTCGGCCCCGACGACCTCGACCTCGCCGAGGTGTACGACCTCTCCACCGCGCTCGAGCTCGACTGGTACGAGAACATCGGCCTCTGCGGTGAGGGCGAGGCCGAGGCGCTGCTGCGCTCCGGCGCCACCACCCTCGGCGGCCGCATCCCGGTGAACCCGAGCGGTGGGCTGTCGTGCTTCGGCGAGGCCATCCCCGCGCAGGCCATCGCGCAGGTGTGCGAGCTCACCTGGCAGGTCACCGGCCGCGCCGAGGGCCGCCAGGTCGAGGGCGCCCGCGTGGGAATCACCGCCAACCAGGGATTGTTCGGTCATGGGTCGTCCGTGATCGTGAGCGTCTGAACCTCCACCCCGCGACCAGCACGCGGCGAGAAGACAGGAACCGCCATGAGAGCTCCCGCCAGCCAGGCCTACATCGTCGACGCGGTCCGCACCCCGGTGGGACGACGCGGCGGCGGGCTGTCGCAGGTGCACCCCGCCGACCTCGGCGCGCACTCGATCAAGGCGCTGGTCGAGCGCACCGGCATCGACCCGGCCGCGGTCGACGACGTCGTGTTCGGCAACGTCGACACCATCGGTCCCCACGCCGGCGACATCGCCCGCACCTGCTGGCTCGTCGCCGGGTACCCCGAGGCGATCCCCGGCACCACCGTCGACCGTCAGTGCGGGTCCGCGCAGCAGGCCGTGCACTTCGCCGCGCAGGGTGTGATGTCGGGCACGCAGGATCTCGTCGTCGCGGGCGGCGTGCAGAACATGAGCATGATCCCGATCATGAGCGCGATGGTCGCGGGCCAGCAGTACGGCCACGAGACGCCGTTCTCGGAGTCGCCGGGCTGGCAGGCGCGCTACGGCAACCAGGAGGTGTCGCAGTTCCGCGCCGCGGAGCTCATCGCCGGGAAGTGGGACATCTCCCGCGAGGAGATGGAGGACTTCGCGATCGAGTCGCACGTGCGCGCCATCCGCGCCCGTGAGGAAGGTCGCTTCGAGCACCAGATCGCGCCGCTCGGCGACTGCACCTTCGACGAGGGGCCGCGTGAGCCCAACCTCGAGAAGATCCGGTCGCTGCCCACGCTGGTCGAGGGCGGCCGCGTCACCGCGGCGGTGTCGAGCCAGATCAGCGACGCGTCGGCCGCGCTGCTCATCGCGAGCGAAGACGGGCTGGCGACGCACGGCCTCACGCCGCGTGCGCGCATCCACCACCTCAGCGTGCGCGCCGACGATCCCGTGTTCATGCTCACCGCGCCGATCCCCGCCACCGCGTACGCGCTGGAGAAGACGGGCATGACGCCCGACGACATCGACCTCGTCGAGATCAACGAGGCGTTCGCGTCGGTGGTGCTCGCGTGGTTCAAGGAGTCGGGCTTCGACCACTCGAAGACCAACGTGAACGGTGGCGCCATCGCGCTCGGTCACCCGCTCGGCGCCACCGGCGCCCGCCTGATGACCACGCTGCTCGACGAGCTCGAGCGCACCGGTGGCCGCTACGGCCTGCAGACGATGTGCGAGGGCGGCGGCCAGGCCAACGTCACCATCATCGAAAGGCTCTGAGGGCTCTCAGCGCGAACGCATGCGGTTGTTGCGGGGGTTGTGCTCCACCTCGGCGAGGCCGAGGTGCTCCAGCAGCGGCGGCACGTACATGCCGAAGCGGCCGCGCAGCCCCTTCTTGAGCCCGTACCAGCCACCGACGGGGTTGTCGGGCGACCGGCCCCACGCCTCGACGGTGCCGTCCTTCGCCAGCTTCTGCTCGTCGGCGGAGCCGAGGTCGATCCAGTCACCGTCTGCGACGAGCATGGCGTAGAGGTCGTCGATGCACCGGGCGTCGTAGAGCAGCACCGTCTTGCCGACGGTGCACACGATGACGTCGACACCGTCCCAGGTGGCGCGGTGCATCGTGTAGTCGGACGACAGCGGCGGCGTCTTCAACCGCCACGGGTCGTCGGCCGTGCCGCTCCCGCTCGAGATCGGTGCGTCTCCCATTTCCTGCCCTCCGATGAGCTGATCGGCTCCGTCACTCGTCGACGGGTACCGGCGGTTCGGGCTCGATCACCTCGTCGAGGAGGTCGTTGCCGAATGCCGCTTCCGACGCGAGCTGCACGTCGCGCGTCTGTCCCCGCACGATGAACCCGAGCGCGACGAGCGTCACCACGATGCCCGCGATCTGCAGCCCGTTCAAGGTCTGGTCGAACACGATCCACGCGCCGATCACCGCGAGCACCGGGTTGGCGAGCGTCAGCGTGGAGGTGACGGTGACGTCGAGGTAGCGGTGCACCCACGTCATCAGGCCGTGGCCCATCAGCCCCGACAGGAACACGAGTCCGAGCAGCCACACCCAGTCGACCCCGTGAATGGCGCCGAGGTCGTCGCCCGTGAGGACGGACCATGGCGTGACCACCACCGCGGTCACGAGGAACACCGCGGCGAGCAGTGACCACGAGTGCACGTCGTTGTTGCGCAGGTGCTTGGAGAGCAGGAAGAACGCGGTGAACACCAGGAGGTTGCCGGCTGCGTAGAGGTTGCCCTCGAGCGTGGTGGTCCCCGCCGACGCGCTGAGCACCACCGCGGAGATGCCGACGAACGCCACCAACGCGAGCAGCAGCTCACGACGCGTCCGACGCTCGCCGAACAGCAACCCCGCGGCGAGGAGGATCAGTGCGGGCTGCAGCGACGGGATCAGCGTGGCCGCGGCGATCGACGTCTTGCGGAACGCCTCGTACGACGTGATGAAGCTCAGCCCGAAGCACACGCCCGCGGGGAACGCGATCTTCAGGAGCTTCCAGTCGATGCGCCCACCGGTGGCGAGCGCAACCCCGACCATGATCGGGATCGCGATCCAGGTGCGCCACAACACGATCGCCTGCGCACTGGCGTCGATGGAGTTCACGAACAGCGGGCCGCAGGCCCAGCCGAGCAGCGCCACGCTCACCGCCGCGTACGGGAGCCACGCCACGGGGTGCGTGACGCTCCGGTGCTCGGCCATCGGCGGACCCTATCGGGACCGTGGGCCCTGACGCCTCCCGATATCCATGGGTACCCTGCCCCGGATGATCGAGATCCCTGCCGGCACGCGCGCCCTCTCGACACTGCTGCCGATCCAGATGCAGAGCCGGACCTTCTTCCAGCCATGGGAGGAGCACGCCGGGCCGGCCGACCTCGCCCGCATCGCGCAGACCGCCGACCGCGCCGGGTACTTCGCGGTCGGGGTGTGCGACCACGTCGCCATCCCCGACGCGCTCGTGCCCACGATGAGCAGCCACTGGCAGGACTGCATCGGCACCCTCGCGTGGCTGGCCGCGCTGACGGAGCGCGTCAACCTCCTCTCGAACGTGTACGTCCTCCCCTTCCGTCACCCCCTCGTCGCGGCCAAGGAGTTCGCCACCCTCGACTGGCTCTCCGGCGGGCGCGTCGTGGTGGGCGTGGGCGCCGGCCACGTCGAGGCGGAGTTCGCCGCGCTGGGCGTCGACCACGGGTCCCGCGGCCCCACCCTGGAGGAGAAGCTGCCGCCGCTCCTCGAGGCGCTCGAGCACGAGTCCCACCACGGGCTCCAGGCCCGGCCCCGCCCGGTGCAGTCGCCCCGTCCGCCGGTGTGGGTCGGCGGCTCGAGCAACGCGGCGATCCGCCGGGCGGGCACCTACGCCGACGGCTGGCTCCCGCAGGGCCCGGCCGACGACGAGAAGATCGCCCGCCTCCAGGCGGTCCGGGCCGAGCACGGGCGCGACCACCTGCCCTTCACCGTCGGGCACGTCGTTCCTCCGGTGCACCTCGGCCCTGCCGACGACTCGCCGGCGCCCGGCACCATCACGGGCAGCGCCGAGCAGGTGGCCGAGCAGATCCTCGCCGGCACGCCTGCCGGTGTGAACCAGCTCCAGATCGCCGTGCGCGCGAGCTCCTGCGCCGAGCACTGCGACCAGCTCGAGCGCTTCGCGGCCGAGGTCGGCCCGCAGCTGACGTCCGTCTGAGTCGCGAGGCCGACGCCGGGACGTCCGCCTCTCACCGGCGGTCAGCGGTCGCCGTACGCTCGGGGAGTGAAGCGGCGGGACTTTCTTCGGCACAGCGCACTGTTGGCAGGGGCGGTGACGCTCGGCCCGACCATCGGGCAGGCGGACACGTTCGCGTCCACGGTCTCGCAGCTCGGCGCCCGTACGACGCCCGCACCCCTCGTCGCCGGCGCCGCCGGCGACTGCCCCATCGACACCGTCGTCGTCCTGATGATGGAGAACCGTTCCTTCGACCACTTCCTCGGTTGGCTGGGCCGGGACCAGGCCTACCTCGACGCCGGCCGCCGCCGCTACGGCGCCAACTTCAGCGTCGCGGCGCGTCAGCACCTGCAGTATCCCGACCCGTCCGGGACACTGGTGTCGACGGAACGGCTCGTCGCCAAACCCGAGGACCCGAACCCGTACCGCATCTGCACCGGCCCCTCGCCCGCCCACGGCTGGAACGAGGGTCGGGCACAACGCGACCACGGGTTCCTGTCGACGGGTTCGCGCAACAAGGAGAGCGCGGTCGGCTACTACACCGCCGACGACCTGCCCGTGCACGCCGCACTGTCGCACCGGTTCACGGTGAACGACCACCACTTCGCCTCGTTGCTGGGGCCGACGTTCCCCAACCGCATGTACTTCCACTCCGCGCAGTCGGAGGGCCGCAAGAACGACCCCGGACCGCTGCGCCCCGGCGTATACGACGACGTGACCATCTGGGATCGGCTCACCACGGCGGGCGTCCCCGCGGCGTACTACTACGGCGACTCCCCCGCGTCCCTCCTCGTCTACGGAACCCGCATGGATCCGTACATCCGCGTGCTCGACCGCTACTTCGAGGACTGCGCGAACGGCACGCTGCCGAACTTCACGTTCGTGGCGCCCGCGTTCAGCGGACCGTTCCGGACCGACGACCATCCGCGCGGGTGCATCAACACCGGGGAGCGCTTCGTCCTCGAGACCTTCGGGGCACTGGTGCAGAGCCCCCAGTGGGCTCGCAGCCTCTTCGTGTTGTGCTTCGACGAATGGGGTGGGTTCTTCGACCACGTCGCACCCCCACACCTCCCCGACGACCGCGCCAGCCGCGTGGATGCCAACGACTTCTCCCAGGCCGGGTTCCGGGTCCCCTCGATCGTCGCGTCTCCCTACGCGCGCCCCGGCTTCGTCGACCACACCGTGTACGACCACACCTCGATCCTGCGCTTCCTCCACTGGCGCTTCCTCGGCGCACCCGCCCAGGGCCCCGGCCGGGGACGGGCTTCGTGGGCGCTGTCGAAGCGGGACCGGCTCGCCCACAACATCGGGCGCAGCCTCTGGACCCGGAACGACCCCGAAGTGGACCTCCAGGTGTCGGTCCGCCGGCCGACACTCCCGTGCGGCAACGAGGCGGCCCTCGTCGCGGCCGACCCCGAAGCCGACGCGTTCCGGGTGTCCGAGGAGATGCAGGCGCTCACCGACCGCCTGTACCCCGCTCCGACCCTGACCCCGTGGCTCGAGTGATCGACACCAACGAACCCGGCGCCAGGGATTTACCTGATCGCAAGGTTACGCTCATCAAGTTCTCAACCCGTGTGACGATGATGTCCCCATGACGTCGCGCGCGGGCTGGGGCACCAGAATCTTCGGGGGCCTGCTCGCGCTCGCAGCAGGGTGGTTCCTGGTCGTCCACGGTGGCGACCTCCTCCCGGCGATCGGCAACGTGGCCTCCATGGGGCCGCACGTGCTGCCGATCGCCCTCGCCCTCGTGCTGCTCGGCGTCGTCAACCGCGGGCTGCAGGCCCGGGCCTCGTTCCGACTGGTCGAGCTGCCCGCCTCGCTGCCCACCATGACCAGCCTCTCGGCGGCCTCCTACGCGACCAACAAGGTCGTGAAGTCCGGGGGCGCCGCCGGCCTGGTCCCCTACTTCGCCCACGCCGAACGCGAGGGCCACTGCCGCGCCCGGGTGGCCGCGGCCTACATCTCCACCAAGCTCGCGGAGACCATTTCCCTCGTGGTGCTCATCACCGCGGCGGTGGCGTCGAGTTGGGCCGCCGGTGGCCTGCACGGGACCGCCCTCTTCGGCGCCGTGGCGTCCGGTGCGTACGCGCTGGTCGTCGGTGTGGGTGTGGTGCTGGTCGCGTCCCGGCGCTCGATCCTCGAACGGGCGGCACGCCTCGGCAACGCCGTCGCGACACGCGGTCGCCGCATGCTCGGCAAGCCGGAGCCGGTGCGCACGGGCGACGCATCCGCCGCCGGCGAGCTGTCCGACGCGCTCGGTCGTCTGCGCCGCGACCCCAAGGCCGCGTCACCGCTGGTGCTCACCGCGGTCGCCGGCAAGCTCCTCGGGTTCGCCGGGTTGATGCTCGTGCTCAGCGGCCTCGGCATCCACCTCTCCGTGGCGACCGTGTTGCTCGTGTACACGCTCACGCTCATGGCGTCGCTGGTCGGCCCGCTGCCGGGCGGGATCGGCGTGGCCGACGCTTCACTCGGTGCCCTCCTGATCGCGAACGGCGTGAGCGCGCCGATGGCCGCGGCCGCGGTCGTCGCCTTCCGCCTGCTCGACCTCTGGCTCCCGCTGCTCGCCGGCGGCGCCGCGTGGGGCGTGACCCTCCGCCGTCACCGCCGCATCGACGCCGGCATCGCCGCGATGGCGCTCCCGGCCTTCAGCCCCGTGTTGGAGCCCGTCGCGGCCTAGCCGACCGGAGTGTCGGCGATGAGCGCGCCGAGGTGCGCAAGCGTGGGGGTCTCGGATCCCAGGTCGAGCTCGAGCTGCTTGGCCAGCAGGAAGTAGCGGTACAGCGGGTAGTCGCGGTCGACACCCACACCGCCGTGCAGGTGGTGCGCGGCCAGGAGCACGTCCTGCCCGCCCTGCGCCGCCCAGTACTTCGCCGCGTCGACCTGCGCCGCCGCGGGCAGACCGGCATCGATGCGCCACGCCGCCTGCCACGCGGTGAGCTTCATCGCTTCCTTGTTGATGTACGTGTCGGCCGTGCGCTGGCTCACCGCCTGGAACGTGGCGATGGCGCGCCCGAACTGCTCGCGCTCCTTCACGTAGCTCGCGGTGAGCACCAGCGCCTCCTGCGCGGCACCCGACATCATCACCGTCATCGCGGTCTGCGCCCGCTCCAACAGCCAGGTGAGCCCCTCGGGCCCGGCGAGCTTGGTGGCCGGCGCGTCGCGCAGCACGAGGCGCGCGGTCGGCGCGCCGAGCATCGTGTCCTGTCGCTCGACGGTCACCCCTTCCGCCGACGGGTCGACGAGGTAGATCCCGTCCACCGCCGACACGACGATCGCGGCGGCGTCGAGCCCGGCGGGCACGCACACCTTCTCCCCCGTGAGCTTGCCGGCGGTGGCGCGGGTGGTCGGCGCCCACGAGTCGCCCACCGCCTCGGTGAGCGCGGCGGTGACGATGCGGGTGCCGTCGGCCACGCCTTCGAGCGCGTCACCCACACCGGCGCTGACCCCGAACTCGGCCAATGCGGGTGCGGCGAGGCCCATCACGGCGAGCGCGGGGATCGGCGCCGCGGTGCGGCCGACCTCTTCGAGGACGATGCACGTCTCGAGGAAGCCGAGTCCCGCGCCGCCGACCGACTCGGGCAACGAGATGCCGACGATGCCGGCCTCGGCGAGTGCGGCCCAGAGGTCGCGGTCGAAGCCGTCCTGTTCGGCGACGACCTGCTTCGTGCGCTCGAGCGTGGTGGCGTCGGACAGGATCTTGGCCGCGAGCCCGCGGAGGTCCTGCTGGTCGGAGGAGAAGGAGAAGTCCATCAGCGGTCAGCCCTCGGGAAGCCCAGCGTGAACTGGGAGATCAGGTCTCGTTGCATCTCGTTGACCCCACCGCCGAAGGTGAGGATGATCGCACCGCGCGTGCCCTGCTGGAGGCGCGACTTGAGCACCGCGCCGGGTGCGTCGGGCTCGAGGTACGACACCGGGCCGAGGATCTCCATGAGGAGCTGGTAGCCCTCCATGTTGAGCTCGCTGCCGTAGACCTTGAGCGCGGAGCAGTGGCCGATGTCGAGGATGCCCTGGGTGGCCTCCCACGCGACCTGCCAGTTCATGAGGCGCACGACCTCGGTCTTGGCCTGGACCTTGGCGAGGTTGTGCTGCACCCACGGCTGGTCGATCACCCGACGACCGTCGGGCAGCTTCGTCTCCTGCGCGTACTGCATGACCTCGGTGAGCGCACGGTCCATCACGCCACTCGCGAACAGCGTGACGCGCTCGTGGTTGAGCTGGTTGGTGACGAGCTTCCACCCGTGGTTCTCACCACCGACGATGTTGGCCGCGGGCACGATGACGTCTTCGAAGAACACCGCGTTGATGTCGTGGGTGCCGAGCAGGTTCAGCGGCGACAGCGTGATCCCCGGCGTGTCCATCGGCACGAGGATCATCGAGATGCCCTTGTGCTTCGCGGCATCGGGGTCGGTGCGCACTGCGAGCCAGCAGTAGTCGGCGTCGCTGGAGAGCGACGTCCACATCTTCTGGCCGTTGATCACATAGGAGTCGCCGTCGCGCACCGCACGCGTCTTGAGCGATGCGAGGTCGGTGCCGGCGCCGGGCTCCGAGTAGCCGATGCAGAAGTGGATGTCACCGGAGAGGATGCGCGGCAGGTAGTCGGCCTTCTGCTCGTCGGTGCCGAACGCCATGATCGTGGGGCCGACGCTGTTGAGCGTGAGCATCGGCACCGGCGCGCCGGCGCGCATCGACTCGTCGAAGAAGATGAACTGCTCGATGGCCGAGCGGCCCTGACCGCCGTACTCCTTCGGCCAGCCGATGCCGGCCCAGCCGTCGGCGCACATCTGCTTCCAGATGCGGCGGGGCGCTTCGCCCACTGCATGCGACTCGTGCAGCTCGGCGACGGTCGCGGGGTCGAGCAGCTTCTCGTAGTAGGCGCGCAGCTCCTGCTGCATCGCCAGCTGCTCCGAGGTGTACCCGATCTCCATGGGACGCTCCTGAGATGTCGCGGGTGCCGGTGTCCGGCGGCCGGTGCCGGAACGTACTCGGTTACTCCGGGTTCGTGTTCTAGCAGCCGCGGACGGCGGCGGCGAACGCCGCGAGCTCGCGCTCGACGTCGCCGCCGACCGGACCGTAGGCCAATTCGGTCACGCCGGCCGCGGCGGCGGCCTCCGCCCGGGCCCGCACCGCGGCCGCGTCACCCGTCCACCCGGACTGCAGGATCGCGGGCCCCGCCGCGGCCACGTAGGCGCGGTCGCGCTCGCTCACCGCGATCATGTGCCCCTCGTGCACGGCCCAGTGCCGGTCGGCCTCGGGGTAGGTCGCCTCGAGCTCCGCCAGCCACTCCGCGCCACCGGGCAGGGTCGGCACCACCTCGGGCGCCATCTCCCAGATCCCGTGTACGCCCGTCGCGTGCATCGACGCGGTCGCGTCGATCACCCGGGCGCTGGTGTGGTCCTCGCCGGGTTCGAGCACCGTGCCGCTGCACAACATCGCGCAGGGGTCCCAGCGGTGCCCGGTGGAGGCGCCTGTGCCGTCCGACGGAGGTGGAGGGGGTGGCGTGGCCACGATCACGCCGGCGATCACGCCGTCCTCCGTGAGCTGCGCGGCGTGGGCGAACCCCTTCGGGCCCATCGGCGCGACGAGCAGCGGCACCTCGACGGGGCGGTCCGGTCCGTAGCCCGGCGAGTGGATCATGCGGGCGCGGGCGCCCTCGATCTCCACCGCGTCGCCCTGGAGCAGCGCGTGCAGTTGCCGCACGTAGGCGTCGAGGTCGGCCCAGCGCATGGGCTGGCGCCCCATCGCCCGGGCACCGGTGTACCCCGTGCCGATCGCGAAGCTCAGTCGTCCGGGGTGCAACTCCTCGATCGTCGCGATCGCCGAGGCCGTCACCATCACGTGGCGCAGGAAGCCGACGGCCACCCCGGTCGCGAGGCCGATTCGCTCCGTGGCCTCGGCGGACCGCTGGATCGCCACCCAGACGTCGCCGTAGAGCGCGGGCGAGTCGTACACCCACACGCGGTCGTAGCCCAGGGACTCGGCCACCTGCGCGAGGCGCGGGAGGTCGGCGCTGGGCGGGAACGCGCACGCGAGGGAGGGAACGCTCATCGGAGACTCCTGTTAATGTCCTGCATTGATTCGGGCACGCGGCGTCGATCTCCAGGGGGGAGCCGACGCACCCGAGGAAAAGGGCCCCCACCATGACCGCTTCCCCGCTCACGGGCAAGAGCATCCTCGTCACCGGCGTCACCGGCATGGTCGCCGGTCCCGTCGCCGCGAGGCTCGCCGCGCAGGGCAACACCGTGTACGGCGCCGCGCGCTTCAAGGACCCCGCGCCGCGTGAGGCCCACGAGGCCGCCGGCGTGCGGACGCTGCGCCTCGACCTCGAGACCCGCGACTTCGCCGAGGTGCCCGACGGCCTCGACTACGTCCTCAACTTCGCGGTGGCGCGGACCAACGACTTCGCCACCGACATGGCCGCGAACGGTGAGGGCTCCGCCGCGCTGATGGAGCGGTGCCAGGACGTCGTCGCCTTCTTCCAGTGCAGCTCCGCGGCGGTGTACCAGCCGAACGGGCACGCGGTGCTGGCGGAGGACGCGCCGCTCGGCGACAGCCACCGCGCCGCGGGCATGGAGAGCTACTCCATCTCGAAGATCGTGTCGGAGGCGCTGGTGGTGCACACCGCGTCGCGGCTCGGCATCCCCACGGTGATCGCGCGGCTCAGCGTGCCCTACGGCGACACCTTCGGCTGGCCGTTCTTCCACAAGATGATGATCGAGCACGGCATGAACATCGACGTGCACCCCGACGCGCCGTCGCAGTTCTCGCCCTTGCACCTCGACGACATCGTCGCGTCGATCCCGTTCCTGCTCGACGCCGCGGGCGTGCCCGCGGCCATCGTGAACTGGGGCGGCGACGAAGTGGTGTCGGTCGAGGAGTGGTGCACGCTGATCGGCGAGCTCGTCGACAAGCCGGTGAACTTCACCACGTCGGAGGCGACGATCCCGTCGATCATCGTCGACCTGACGAAACTGCACGACCTCGGGTTCCACTCCACCGTGTCGTGGCAGGACGGCATCCGCGGGATCGTGGACGCCGCGAAGTAGCTAGACGCTCTGCGAGTCCAGGATGGTCATCACCTCGGCGATGCGCTCGCCGTGGAGTGACTCCTCACGGCCGTTGAGCCGCAGGATGCGCTCGACCTCGGGGTCGGGCTCGTTGTCGGCCCACTTCTGGTAGCCGGCGTCGCCCTGCACCTCGGCGGCGACGATCATCTCCAGGATCGCGCGGTCGAGGAACGGCGGCGCCTGCACCGGCATCGGCGCGGCGAGCTCCTCGGAGGGCTCCCACTCGTGGCCGACCTTGATCGACAGTGCCCTTGCGATGCGACGGGCGTGGCCCATCTCCTCGCGCCCGTTGCGCACGAGCAGCTCCTTGGCGCGCGGGTCCTCGACCAGCTCCGCCATGGCCAGGTAGCTGGCCTCGCCACTGCGCTCCAGCTTCCAGAGCGCCTCCATGAGCGGCACGTCGAGCACGTCGGCGGCACCCAGCTGCTCGAACACGGTCGCCTGGTCGTCTGCCATGGGGGCTCCTCGGAGAGGTGGTCAGCGTGGTTCAGGAAAAGGTGGAGCCGCCGTCGAGGTGCAGGGTCTGGCCCGTCATCCACGACGCCTCGTCCGACGCAAGGTACACGCACAGGTATCCGATGTCCTCGGGCACCCCGGTACGGCCCACCGGCACCTGGGCCGCCATCGACTCCAGTGCGGCGGCCTGCGGCGGCTGCATGAGCCCGATCGCGATCGAGTTCGCGGTGACCCCGGCGCGCGCGTTCTCGGCGGCGAGATGGCGCATGAACGCGACCGCGCCGCCCTTGCCCGCGGCGTAGGGCGACACGCCGATGCGCAGGCCGGTGATGCCCGCACCCGACGAGATCGTGATCACGCGGCCCCAGTTGCGCGCGCGCATCCCGTTGATGGCGGCGCGCGTGCAGTTGAGGACGCCGTAGAGGTTCACGTCGATGGGGCCGTCCCAGTCGGACGGCTCCATGTCCTTGAACTGCTTCATCGCCATGCCGTGCGCGCCGCCGTTGCCCGCGTTGTTCACGAGGATGTCGATCGTGCCCAGCTCATCGGCGGCAGCGGCGAACGCGGTCACGACCTCCGCGTAGTCGGTGACGTCGAACGCCGAGATGCGCGCCGCGCCGCCCGCCGCGACGATGTCGTCGGCCGTCTGCTGCGCGCGCTCGGCCACGATGTCGTTCACGATCACCGTCGCGCCCTGCGCCGCGAGCGAACGGGCGATGCCCGCGCCGACGTGCTGACCGGAACCGGTGACGAGCGCAGTGCGCCCCGTCAGGTCGAACATGACTCCCCCTCCGCGCGTCCGCCACCCTGGCGGACCCGACGTCAGGAAAAGTACCGCCTGCTCTCCCCCATGAGCACCCGACCGAACTCGAGACCGGGGAAGTGCGGACCTCCGACGAGCGTGTCGGTGCCCTCCAGCTCACGCAGCACGCGCTCACACGTTCGCGATGCCGAGCTCCTTGTCCACGTCGGCCGCCGCCTCCAGCTCCGGGGCAGCGATCTGCAACGGGCACGAGATGGCGTCGCCGAGGATCATGGCGCGCTGCGCGCCCGACGACAGCACGTACATCGTGTGGCCGGGCGTGTGCCCCGGAGTGTGGAGCGTGCTGATGCCGGGCGCGACATCGATGTCGCCGTCGATGAGGTCCACCCGTCCCGCGGCGGCGAGCGCCTGCATCATCGCCGCGCCCTCACCGGGCTGCCCGTCGACGAGCGCCCAGTCGCCCGCACCGCACCGCACGGTCGCGTTGGGGAAGAACGGCGCGTCGTCGGCCCACACCCAGCCGTTGTGGTCGAGGTGCACGTGCGTGAGCAGCACGAGGTCGATCTCCTCGCGCGACACACCCGCCGCGTGGAGCGCCGCGGGCAGCGCGCCGCCCTCGAGCTTCTGCGTGCCGACGCCGGGCGGCGTCCACTCCACCGAACGCTCGCCGATGCCCGCGTCGATGATCACGGTGGCGCCGCCGGTGCGCACCACGAAGGCAGAGATCGGGATCACCGTGCGGCCGAGTTCGTCCACCTCGTCGCCGAGGCCCTCGTGACCACTGGGCCGCGGACCGAGATCATCGGCCGAGTTCGGGTCGCCGTAGATCCCGTCGTACATGTACCCGGCGCCGTCCTGCACGCCGATCACCTGCATGTCGCCCAGTGCCTGGAGCGGTGCGGCCATCGTTCCCCCCGGATCGACGTTACGAGTTCGTGGTCAGGATCGCGCCAGTGCGGCTCGCGGTGCACAGGATCGTGCTCGCATCGGCCACCTGGTTGACCGCGGTCCCGCGCAGCTGGCGCACCGCCTCCGACACCAGGTTGAGACCGTGGATGTAGCCCTCGCCGATGAGGCCGCCGTTCGTGTTGGTGGGGAGCGCGCCGTCGAGCGCGAGGTTGCCGTCGGCGACGAAGTCCTTGGCCTCACCGAATTCGCAGAAGCCCAGTGCCTCGAGCTGCATGAGCAGGATGGGCGAGAACGCGTCGTAGATCATCGCCGCGTCGATGTCGCCCCGCGAGTAGCCACTGTTCCCGAACAGCTGCGCGGCGAGCGCGACCGACCCGTCCATGATCGACAGGTCGGGCCGGTAGAAGTCGCTCGCGATCTCCTGCTCGAACAGTCCGGCCGCCGCCGCCGCACCCACGTGCACCGGACGCTGCGGGAGATCGCGCGCCCGCTCCGAACTGGTGATCACCAGCGCGACCGAACCGTCGGTCTCCTGGCAGCAGTCGTAGAGGTGGATGCACGGCTCGACGATCCACCGTGAGTTCTGGTGGTCCTCGAGGCTCATGTGGCGCTGGTACCCCCACGCTGCGGGGTTCACCTCCGCGTAGGCGCGCACCTGCACGACCGCGCGCCCGATGTCCTCGCTGGTCACTCCGTACTCGTGCATGTAGCGCACCGAGTTGAGCCCCATCCACGACGCGGGCGTGAGCACCCCGAACGGCATCGCCCACTGCATCGCGGTGGTGCCCGAATGCCCCGAGGTGGGGCTCGGCGCAGTCTTCGCGCCACCGAAGCGCGTGGCGCCGGACCGGGCGCGGATCGCCCGGTAGGCGACCACCACGTCGGCGATGCCGCTCGAGATCGCGCCCATCGCGTGCGACAACACGCCCATCGAACCACCGCCGCCGTAGGGCACGCGGCTCGACCAGTTGATCTCCTGGAAGCCGACCGAGCGCACGAGTTCGGTCTCGTCGACCGGGTCGACCGTGTAGCTCACGAGCCCGTTCACGTCGGCCGCAGTGAGCCCGCAGTCGGCGAGCGCGGCGGTGATCGACTCGCACGCGAGCTGCAGTTCGGTGCGGCCCGCCTGACGTGAGAACTCGGTGGCGCCGATGCCCACGATCGCGGTCATGCCGCACCGCCGGTTGCGGGACCCGCGGGATGGAACACGGGGATGGTCGCGCCGTCGGGTCCCGCGGGCACGAAGTGCACCTCCACCGGCAGGCCGATGCGCACGTCGTCCTTCTCGCAGTCGGTGAGGTTCGACACGAGGCGAATGCCCTCGTCGAGGTCGACGAGCACCGCAGTCACCGGGTACTCGAACGCCGGGTGCTGCGGGTGGTGGAGGAACTCGTAGCTGTAGACGGTCCCCCGCCCCGACAACTCCGCCACCTCCACCGCGAGCGAGTGGCACTCTGGGCACATCGGCCGGGGCGGGTGGCGCAACCGCCCGCAGTCGGCGCAACGCTGGGCCACGAGGCGACCCCCGGCCGCCGCGTCCCAGAACACCGCGCTGTCGTCGGTGACGATCGGTCCCGGTCGAGTTGCTCCCGTCATAGGCGCGGCAACATAGCGCCCACTACGACTCCCCGCAATCGCTAGCGGCCGAGGATGGAGACGAAGCTCACCATCTCGCCGGGGTAGCCGCCGAGGTTGTGGGTGAGGGCCATCGAGCGCTCACCGCCCGGCTTGGCCGCCTCGATCTGACGCTCCGGCGGCGCCTCGCCGCGCAGCTGCAGCCACGCCTCGAACATCATGCGCAGGCCGCTCGCGCCGACCGGGTGGCCGAACGACTTGAGCCCGCCGTCGGGATTCACCGGCAGCTCGCCGTCGAGGTCGTAGACGCCTTCGAGTTCGTCGCGCCACGCCGCGCCCCGCTCGGAGAACCCGAGGTCCTCCATGAGCACGAGCTCGGTGATGGTGAAGCAGTCGTGCACCTCGGCGAGCGCGAGCTCACGGCGCGGATCGGTGATGCCGGCCTGCGCGTACGCGTCGACGGCGGTCGCCGCGATCTCGGGGAAGTTCGTGTAGTCGTAATCGGGGTTGGTCACACCCGAGCCGTTGCCGGCGATGAACGACAGCGCCTTGACGAAGAGGGGCGTCTCGGTGTACTTGTGGGCGTCCTCGGCCCGCACCACGATCGCCGCGGCCGAGCCGTCGGCCACACCGGCGCAGTCGAACACCCCGAGGTCGCCGGCGAGCTTCGGCGAGTTGACGATCGTCTCGATCGACACTTCCCGGCGGAACTGTGCGCGCGAGTTGCGGGCGCCGTTGTAGTGGTTCTTCCAGGCGACGTGCGCCATCGCCGCGCGCATCTTGTCGGCGCCGACGCCGTACTTCGCCCCGTAGGCCGGGGCGACCATCGAGAACATCGCCGCCGCGGTGAGCGTGCGGCCGGTGCCGTCGTGCGGCGGTGGCACGGCGTTGAGGCCCTGGAACCCGCCGTCCTTCGTCTTCTCGACGCCGATCGCCATCGCGATGTCGTAGGCACCCGACGCCACCGCGTACGACGCCTGGCGCAGTGCCTCGGACCCCGTGGCGCAGTAGTTCTCGACGCGGGTGACCGGCTTGTTCTGGAGCTGCAGCGGACGCGCCAGCGTGATGCCGCTCATGCCGCCGTTCGCGGTTCCGAGCCAGTACGCGTCGACCGCGTCCTTCTCGATCCCGGCCGACGCGTACGCCGCGTTGGCCGCCTCGATCACCATGTCGTCGAGACCCTTGCCCCACGCCTCGACGAAGTTGGTGCAGCCCATCCCGACGATGGCGACGCGGTCCTTGATGCCGTGGCTACCCATTGCGCACCAGCCTTCCCTTCCAGAAATAGTTGACGATGCCGTCGGCCGTGAAGAGCTTCCGGAACGTCATCTCGACCCGTTGCCCGATCGCGGCCTCCGCCGCGTCGAGGTCGGAGAGCTCCAACGGCAGGCGACCGCCGCCGTCGAAGTCGACCACCGCGAACACGACCGGCGGGCTCGGCGAGTAGGCCATGCGGTCGATCGTGAACGTGATCACCGTGCCCTGCGTGTCGGCCATGACGACCGGCACCATCTCGTCGGTGTGGAGGCCGTCGCTCGACACCCGCGCCGGCGGCATGTGGATCTCGCCCGTCTCGGGGTTCTTCGAGCCGACGAAGCCGAACTTCCAGTCCTCGTTGCGCGCCGCGACCACGGCGGAGATCCGGCCGGGCTCCGGGCGACGCGGGGGTTCCACCGGGAGCATGCCCCGCCAGGCGAGGAACTTGCCGTAGGGCAACGGACCGCCGGCCGCGACCTGCTCGGCGATCGTGCGGGCCGGTCGGTACGCACCGAGCGCGTCGGTGGCCCGGAACAGGAGCACGTCGGCGCCGTCGGCCAGCACCACCAGCGCGACCACCTGGCCGGGCTCGGCCTGCTCGAGCAGCGCACTCAGCAGGAGCGCGGGCTGCGCGGCGCCGGTGTTGCCGATCGTGGCCGCATGGTCGTCGATCACGTGCACGCCGTCGAGCTTGCCGCCCATCGATTTCGCGACGCGGGCGAGTGGCGCGTCGACCGCCGCCGCCTGCACGTCGTTGGCCGTGATGCCCGCGGCCTCGAGCGCCTGGTTCCACGCCCGCACGCCGAGCGGCACGAGGCTGATCTCGCTGAACTTCTCGTCCCACGTCTTGGTGCGCACCTCACCGGGCACGCGCCAGCGCTCGATGAATTCGTCGGTGACGCTCGCCCGCCCGAGGAACTCGGCTACCACCGGGCCGGAGGTCTCGTCGCCCACCAGCAGCGCGGCGGCGGCGTCGCCCCCGGAGGACTCCTCGCCGCTGCCCGGCAGGCCGGTGCGGATGTCGGCGCTCACCACGAGCGCAGTGCCGGCCGAGGGGCCGCCCTCCAGCGCGAGCGCCAACCCGCCCACCGCGGAGCGCACCGACGCGCCGAGGTCGAGGGCGAGCGAGTCGCGCGGGAGCCGCAGCGCGGCGTGCACCGCGGTGGCGTTGGTCTTGTCGGCGTAAGCCGGGAAGGTGGTGCCGAACAGGAGTTGGGTGGGCACCACACTTGCCGTGCCGGGCTGTCCCCGCAGGGCCAGCCGGCCCGCCTCCACCGCCATGGTGGTGGAGTCCTCGTCGTAGCTCGCGACGGTGCGGGTGCCCTTGCCCCCGCCCTGCCCGACGAAGGGGGCGATCTGGGTGCGGTCGAGCCGCCGGTAGGGCAGGTAGGCGGCGAAGGAGACGATTCCACGCATGCCTCGCAGCCTACCGGCGCGCGGGTATCTGACGCCCCGTCAGATGCGGTGGGTCCCCGACCGGCCCACGGCGATACCCTCCACCCCGTGAAACTCGGAGATGTCGTCAACGCAGATGCCCTCAAGTACGGCAAGCCCCTCGAAGGGGTGCGCATCCTCTCCCTGGAGCAGATGCAGGCCCTGCCGTACGCCACCCAGCTCCTCGCCCGCCTCGGCGCCGACGTCGTGAAGGTCGAGGCGCTCACCGGCGAGTCCGGTCGCGGCGCGCAACCCGGGATGACCGCACCGCACGGCGAGTTCGTGGGCGCCACGTTCCTGCGCAACAACCTCGACAAGCGGTCGATCACGGTCAACCTGAAGTCCGACGCGGGCAAGCAGATCATCCTCGACCTCGCGAAGAAGTTCGACGTGTTCGCGGAGAACTTCAAGGGCGGCGCGCTCAACCGCATGGGCCTCGGCTACGACGTCGTGTCCTCGGTGAACCCGCGCCTCATCTACGTGTCGGTGTCGGGCTTCGGCAACAGCAGCTCGCCCTACGACGGCTGGCCCGCGTACGCGGCCATCGCCGAGGCGATGTCGGGCATCTACGACTACATGCTGTCGGGCCCCGACGAGACGCCGCGCCCCAACCCGGTCGGCGCGCTCGGCGACATCAGCTCCGCGCTGTTCGCCACCATCGGCATCCTCACCGCGCTGCGCCACCGCGACCAGACGGGCGAGGGCCAGTACATCGACGTCGCCATGTACGACGCGATGATCGCGATGACCGACATCGTCACGAGCATGGGTTCGCTCGGCATCGACCGCCTCGGTGAGCAGAAGAACCTCGTCTGCGACCCGTTCCGTGCGAGCGACGGCTGGTTCGTCGTGCAGATCGGCCGCGAGCAGCACATGCAGAAGCTGTCGGAGCTCGTCGGCCGTCCCGAGTTCCTCACCGACGAGCGCATGGCCACCCGCCGCGGCTGGGCCCTGCACGTCGACGACATCCTGCGCCCCGGCATCGAGGCGTGGTCGAAGGACCTCACTCGCCTCCAGGCGTGCGAACAGCTCAGCGCGGCGGGCATCGCCGCGTCGCCGATCCAGACCTCGCCCGAGGTCCGCCGCGACCCGCACGTGCTCCAGCGCAACATGCTCATCGAGATGGAGCGCACCGACGGCGAAGAGCCGCCGCTCATCATCCCGGGCAACCCGATCAAGATGTCGAAGGTCGCCGAGGGTCCCGACGTGCGCATGCCGTGGATCGGCGAGCACACCCGCTCCGTGCTGCACGAGGAGCTGGGCCTGGGCGACGCCGAGGTCGACGCGCTCGTCGCCGACGGCGTCATCACCGCGCCGTAGCCATGACGGAAGTGCCCGTCGACGTGCTCGAGCGCGTCGGCGTGCCCTGTCACCGCGAGCAGAGCGTCGTGCCCGTCGAGCGCGGCGCGATCACCGCGTTCGTGAGCGCGTCGCACAACGGCAACCCGGTGTACTGGGACGACGCCGTCGCCGACGAGCTCACCGGCGGCGCGGTCGCGCCCACGACGATGCTGTCGGTGTGGTTCCAGCCGCTCCCGTGGGAACCCGGCCGCACCGAGGAGGCCGTGCCGCTGCGGCTGCACTTCGAGCTCAAGGAGCGCTTCGGGTACCCCGAGGCGATCGTGAGCGACAACGTCGCCACCTACCACGAACCGGTGCGCCCCGGCGACGTGCTCACCAGCGAGCAACGGCTCGTGTCGGTGAGCGAGGAGAAGACGACCCGGCTCGGCACCGGTCGCTTCTGGGTGATCGACGTGGAGTACCGCAACCAGCGCGACGACCTCGTGGCGGTGGAGCGCTGGACGTCGTTCGGCTACGAGATCGCCGCGGCATGAGCGGCCACACGACCGGCAACGAGCCGCGACTCACGCTCGCCGATCTCGCGGCCGGCCAGATGCTGCCCGAGCTGGTGCACGAGGTCACGCCCACCACGATCGTGCAGGGCGCGGCCGCCGCGCACGTGTGGCGGCCCATGCACCACGACAAGGACTACGCGGTGCACCGCCAGGGCGTGCGCGACGTGTTCATGGACACGCAGACGCAGGGCAACTGGCTCGAACGCTTCGTGACCGACTGGGCCGGCCCCACCGCGCGCCTCGGCCGTCTCGGCATCGCGATGCGCAACCCCGTGTTCCCCGGCGACCGCATGGCGATCGACGGCAGCGTGCGCGACGTCGAGACCGACGACACCGGTTGCGGCTGGGCGGTACTCGACCTCACCATCCGCGTGGGCACGCAGGTGTGCACCGAAGCGCACGCGAAGGTCGCGTTGCCGGTGGACGCGCAGGACAACCCGTGGACCCGCCGCGGCGAGTCCTGGCAACCCTGACGCGAGCCGTTACTCGAACCAGCGGCTGAGGGACTCGATCACGCAGGCGGGCTTGTCCTCGCCCTCGATCTCGATCGTGATGAGCACCTTGGTCTGCACGCCGGCGCCCACGTCGGTGACCGCCTGCATCTCCGCCCCGGCGCGGATGCGCGCGCCGCACTTCACCGGGTTGATGAAGCGCACCTTGTCGACGCCGTAGTTGATCGCCATCGCGAAGCCCTCGTAGGTCGCGATCTGCGGCAGGAAGAAGCTCGCGAGCGACAGCGTGAGGTAACCGTGCGCGATGGTGGAGCCGAACGGGCCGTCCTTCGCCGCGCTCGACGTCGACGTGGATCCACTGGTAGTCGCCGGTGGCCTCCGCGAACTTGTCGATGCGGTCCTGCGTGATCTCCAGCCACTCGCTGTAGCCGAGGTGCTTGCCCTCGACGGCTTTGACGTCGGCGATGCCGTTGAAGGTGTTGAGCGCCATCAGTTCCTGCTCCTACTTGGCCAGGTCGTCGAGCACCGTGTCGGCCTCGGTGACGATGCGGTCGATGATCTCCTTGCAGGTGGGCAGGTCGTCGAGCACGCCGACCACCTGACCACTCGGCAGCACACCCGACTCCACCTTGCCGTCGACGAGCGACGCCTTGGTGAGCATCGGCGCGTTGGCCGCCATCATCGTCTGCGTCCAGGTGAGGCCCATCTGCTTGCGCATCGCGAGGCCCTCCTTGGCCATCGCGGGCAGCGAGATGCCGGACAGCTTGTGGAAGCGCCACACGTTGGCACCCAGCGCGGCAGCGCCCAGACGCGCCCGTGCGCCGACTCGACCTCCTGCACCAGCTCGGTCTCGAGCATGCGGTGCGGCGCGCCGTCGACCTGCTTGGTGACGACGGTGTCGGTGACGCCCTTCGACAGGTAGTAGTGCTTCACCGTCTCGGGCACCTGCGAGTCGGCGCTCAGCAGGAAGCGTGTACCCATCGCGATGCCGTCGGCGCCGTATGCGAGCGCAGCCACCAGGCCCCGCCCGTCGAAGAAGCCGCCCGCGGCGATCACCGGCACGCGGCCGGCCACCGCGTCGACCACCTGCGGCAGCAGGATCGACGTGGGCACCGAGCCGGTGTGGCCACCGCCCTCACCGCCTTGCACCAACACGCCGTCGACACCCCAGTCGAGCACCTTCTCGGCGTGGCGCTTGGCGCCGATCGACGGGATGACGATCACGCCGGCGTCCTTGAGCTTCTGGATGACGGCCTGCTTCGGCGCCTGCGCGAACGATGCGAGCTTCACGCCCTCGTCGATGCAGAGCTGCGCGCGCTCGTTGATGTCGGCGGCATCCGCGCGCATGTTGATGCCGAACGGCTTGCTCGTGCGGCGCTTCACTTCGGCGACCGCGCGGCGCAGCTGCGCGAAGTCCATCGTGGCGCTGGCGAGGATGCCGAGGCCGCCGGCCTCCGACGTGGCCGACGTGAGGCTCGCGCCCGCCACCCAGCCCATGCCGGTCTGGATGATCGGGACCTCGATGCCGAGCAGGTCGCAGAGACGGGTGTGCAGTCGTGCGTGCATCAGTCGGGCACCTCCGCCTTGCGCATGCCCTTCGGGTCCAGGCGCTCGATGATCTCCATCTCCGCATCGGTGGGCGCACGGGTCTCGGGCACGTCGCTGTCGACCACGAGCTCGAAGCCGGTGGCGTTCACGATGTCGTCGACGGTGACGCCCGGGTGCACGCTGCGCACGCGCAGCGCGTGGTCAGGGCCGCCGAAGTCCAGCACGCCGAGGTTGGTGACGACGTGGCGCAGCTCGTAGTGGTCGCGCACCCAGTCGCCGAGCTCCGCGGCACGGTCGTAACCGATGCCCGACACCACGCTCACCTGCTCCACGAACACCTTCGGCGAGTGCGCGGGGATCCAGTAGCTGGTGACGTTCTGCACCGTGTTGCCCGGCGCGCCACGCATGCCGAGCAGCTGCACCTTCGGCTGCTTCGGGTCACCGATGAACGCGAAGTTCTGGTTGCCGAAGCGGTCCATCTGCGACGCGCCCATCATCACGTGACGACGCCCGCTCCACACGACGTCGAACATCGAGCGGTACGGGTTCCACGCCTCGATGATCTTGTCGGGCACGGCGCCGCTGACCGGCACGCTGTTCGCGACCAGCAGCGCCTCCCCGTCGGTCATCACCAGGTCGGGCTCGAAGCTCTCGCGCGCGACCCGCCCACCGATCGCGGGGATGGTGCCGATGGGGTTCGCCATGATCTCGCCGTCGCCGCGGAAGCACTCGGCGACACCGATCACGCAGTAGTCGGCTCGACTGATCGTGCTCACAGCCCTGCCACCTTCCGGTACTCGTCGTGGCCGCCGCAGTCGAGGTACTTCGTCTTCCACGCGGCCCACAGCTCGGGGTCCTTGGCGCTCGCGGCGTATTCCTTCTGGAACGCCTCGTCGCGGCCGTAGTCGGGGACGCACTCGGTGAAGTGCGCGCCCTTCGGTGCCTCGACCACGCCGTGCGTCATGAGGCGGCTGATCTTCATCGCCTGCACCGGCCCGAGGCTCGCGAGCTCCTCGGTGGGCACGACCTGCTCCACACTCATGAACGTCTTCGGCGCGGCCATGGCGACGAGGTCGTCCATGTAGGGGTCGACGTTGAGGTACATGCCGTTGCCGCGGGCGTCGCCGCGGTGCATGTGGATCAGCGCGGCGTCGAGGTCGATCGCCGGTGCGGCGACCAGCTCCTCACCGTCGTCGTAGGGCGACACGACCGTCTTGATCTCGGGCTGGCGGTCGACGACGAACGAGCCGAGACCGACGCGCGACGGGATGAACGGCACCCGCCACGCCGCCGCCTGCAGGCCGAGCAGGAAGAGGCCCTCGTCGAGCTCGAGCGTCTCCACCGAGCCCGACTGGCGCGCGTTGCGGAAGTGCGGCTCGAGCGGAATCGAGTCGAGCGAGCAGAACGGGTAGATGGCCTTCTTCACCTTGCCCGTCGCGCACAGCAGGCCGAGGTCGGGGCCCGCGTAGCTCGCGATGGTGAGGTCCTGCAGGTTCGAACGGGCGATGGCGCGCACGAGGCTCATCGGCTTGCGCCGCGACCCCCACCCGCCGATCCCGATCGTCATGCCGGACTCGAGTTCGGCGACGACGTCGTCCTCGGTCATCCGCTTGTCGGCCACAGTGGTTCCTTTGCTCGGGCGAGCTGGTTGGAGGTGCCGTTACTTGGAGGTGTCGGCGTCGCGGCCCTCGACGAACGCGTCGCGCAGCTCGTCGGAGACGCCGGAGAGGTTGAGCTCGAAGGTGAAGCCCTGCTCGAAGCGGTAGGAGCGCTTCACGTCCCACAGGTCGATGCCGTTGAGGCTCTCCTTCGCGGCGCGCATCACGGTGGGCGACTTCTCCGCGATGTTCTCCGCGATCTCGAACGCCGCGGCGCGCAACTCGTCGCGCGGCACGACCTTCAGCACGGAGCCGAAGTGGTGCAGCTCCTGCGCGGTGGCGGTGGCGCCCGTGTACACCATGGCGCGCATCTTGTGCTGCGGCACGAGACGCGCGAGGTGCGTGGCCGCGCCGAGCGCGCCACGGTCGACCTCGGGGAGGCCGAAGAAGGCATCCTCGCTGGCGATCACGATGTCACTGTTCCCCGCGAGGCCGATGCCGCCACCCACGCAGAAGCCGTTCACCGCGGTGATCACGGGCACCGGGCAGTCGTACACCGCGGCGAACGCGGCGAAGCAGCCCTTGTTGGCGCCGATGAGGGCGCCGAAGCCCTCGGTGTTCTGCATCTCCTTGATGTCGACGCCCGCGTTGAACCCGCGGCCCTCGGCCCGGAGGATCACCACGCGGGTGGTCGGGTCGGCGCCGGCGGCGGTCACCTGGGCGGCGAGGTCGAACCAGCCGGCGACGGTGAGGGCGTTGACGGGCGGGGCGTCGACGATCACCTCGACGATGCCGTGGTCGTTGCGTACGGTCGTGATGGTCACGGGCGGGGAGCCTACCTGCGACCTGACGACCCGTCAGATTCGCCGCTTGCGGCCTCGCCGCAGGAACGTCGACCTCTGCGGATGATTCCGGTCGACGACTTCATCTTCTTTCATCTTCTTCGTGGACGAAGCACTCGAGGCGATGGTCGGAATCGTGACGGAGCTCGGCGACGAACGCGTCAACCTGCGACCCGACATCCCGCTCGGCGCCTCCCAGGGCGGGGCGCTCCTGCACCTCTCCTCGGAGCTGGCGCAGCACCGAGGGCAGATGGAGATCTTCCGGGACCTCCTCCTCACCTCCTGGGTGAGGCTCTCGATCGAACCGTGGCCTGCGGCTCGGCCCGAGAGCAGATACCGGCAGGTCTGAATCACGGCTCCCGCGCACCCCAAGTTCACGGTACGAATTGCCGCGAAACCTCTTGCAATCGATGTCCGGTTTGTTCTATCATCGAACATGTGTTCGTGTCCGATCTCCTCGACCAGATCGCGGCCGGTGTTTCCGGTCTGCTCGGCGAGGACTGGGACGCGTACAGCGAAGGGGCTCTGTCCGATCACCTGAGCGTGATGGCCGAGCAACTCGAGCGGATGCACGCCGCCGTGCTCGGCTGCGCCGCCGCGTGGGACGGGCACAAGGCCTGGGCGTTCGACGCCGCGCCCAGCGCCCCGACCTGGCTGGTCGCGAACTGCGCGATGACCAGGCCCACCGCCACGCGCCTGGTGCGAACCGCACGACACCTGCGCGGCAACGAACGCACCGCGAAGGCGTTGGCCGCCGGTGACGTGAAGGTCGAACACGTCGAGACCATCGCCCGCGTCGCCCACGGCCGCGAAGACCTCGCTCGGAAGCACGAAGACGCGCTCCTCGGCGCCGCGCAACGCGTCGGCCCCGACGACTTCACGAAGGTCGCGCGCCGGTGGGCCGAACTCGCCGACGACGTCCTCGCCAAGGCGAAGGGCAAGCACAACTGGGAACGCCGCCACCTCCACGTCTCCCCCGTCATGGGCGGCGGACGCATCGACGGCTTCGTCGACCCCGAAGCCACCGCCATCATCACCGCCGCACTCGACGCCCTCATGCCACCCGACCCCAACGACGGACCCGAAGCGCCCCGCACCCTCTCCCAACGACGCGCCGACGCGTTCGTCGAGCTGTGCCAACGCTCCCTCGGCACCAACGCACCCACCTCACGGGCCAAGAGCAACATCGACATCGTCATCGACGCCGACACCGCCACCGGGAAGGCCCCCACCGACCTGCTCCACACCCGCTGCGACATCGTCGGCGGCGCCATCCTGTCGAAAGCGGCGGTCGAACGCATCCTCTGCGACTCCGCCGCCGGCTACGCCGTCATCCGCCGGCCCTTCGCCCGCGACCTCGCCCACCAGGCGTCCGAAGTCCTCGACCTCGGACGCCGCACCCGCGCACCCAGCGCCGCGCAACGACGCGCCGTCATGCTGCGCGACGAGCACTGCCAATACCCCGGCTGCCGCGCCCCCATCAGCTGGTGCGACCTCCACCACCTCGACCCGTGGGAACACGGCGGCCCCACCGACCTCGACAACCTCACCGCACTCTGCCGACGACACCACGTCACCGTCCACGAAGGCGGCCACCGACTCATCCGCGGCCCCGACGGCAAAGTGATGTTGCAGTGAGCGGGCGACGGTGCGGCGTCAGTCGGTGAGATCGTCGGCGAGGAGATCCATGAGCAGGCCGTCGTGGAAGGTGCCGTCGATACCGCGCTCGTACGCGCGCATGATGCCGACCGGCTTGAAGCCGACCTTCTCGTAGGCGCGGATGGCGGCGAGGTTGTCGGCCGCGGGGTCGATCACCAGGCGGTGGTGGCCCCGGTCGGTGAGCAGGTGGCGGGCGAGGGTGCGCACCGCGTCGGGACCCACTCCCCTGCCGCGCAACTCGGGGTCCACGTAGAGGTCCATGCCCGCGTGGCGGTACTCGGGGTCGGACTCCTCGTACCAGGAGATCCAGCCGGCGACGCGCCCGTCGACCTCCATGACGAACCCGACCGTGGTGGTGTCGTCGACCTCCGCCGTCACCGTGGCGGTCGGGTCGTCGCCTCCACCCCAACGATCCCACACGTCGGGATGGGTCCGGATGGCCACCAGCGCGGCGACATCGTCGGCCGTCGGGGGACGGAGGGTCACGACCTGGCCGTGGAGCGCGACCGCCGAGGCGGTCATGCCGGCCACTGCGGGTCGCGCTTGGTGAGGAAGGCGTCGATGCCCTCCTGCGCGACCGGGTCGATCGCATTGTCGGCCATCACCGGTTCGGCCACGCCGTAGGCGTCGGCCTCGGTGCGGTCGACCTGCGCGTAGAAGGTGCGCTTGCCGAGGGCGAGCACCGACGCGCTCGCGCGCAGCATCGGGGCGAGCAGCGCGTCGACCGCGTCGTCGAGCTCCTCCGCCGGGACGACGCGGTTCACCAGGCCCCACTCGGCCGCGGTGGCTGCGGTCACGGGTTCACCGGTGAGCAGCATCTCCAGCGCGCGCTTGCGCCCGATCGCACGCGACAGCGGCACCATCGGGGTGGAGCAGAACAGGCCGATGCGCACGCCGGGGGTGGCGAACCACGCGGTGTCGGCGGCGACCGCAAGGTCGCTCGCGGCAACCAGCTGGCAACCCGCCGCGGTGGCGACGCCCTGCACCCGGGCGATCACCGGCTGGGGCAGTTCGTGCAGTGCGAGCATGAGGTCGGTGCACACCGCGAACAGCTCGTCGTAGAACTCGGCCTCGCGCTCGAGCATCTCGGAGAGGTCGTGGCCCGACGAGAACGCGGGCCCGTTGGCGCCGAGCACCACGACCGCGCTCTCGGCGGGCACGTCGCGCAGCGCGCCGAGCAGCTCCTGCATCACCGCGAGCCCCAGCGCGTTGCGCTTCTCGGGGCGGTCGAGCGTGATGTGGGTGACCCGGTCCGCCGAGTCGAGGGTGAGGAACTGCCGCGAGCCCATCGGGAAGCTACGTTACGCCCGTGAGCTTGGAGATCGATCTCAGCGGCAAGGTCGTCCTGGTCACGGGCGGCACCAAGGGTGTGGGCCGAGGCATCGCCGGGCGGTTCGCCGACGCCGGCGCCACCGTCGCGGTGTGCGCCCGCAAGGAGGTCGACGACCTGCCCGACGGCTGGGCCTTCTTCAGCGCCGACATCCGCGACGGCGAGGCCGCGTTCGCGATGGTCGACGCGGTGGTCGAGCGGCTCGGGCGGATCGACATCCTGGTGAACAACGCAGGCGGGTCACCGCCGGCCGACTCCACCGATGCCCCGCCGCGGTTCACCGAGCGGATCGTGCAGCTCAACCTGCTGTCCACCATGTACTGCGCACAGCGCGCCAACCACTGGATGCAGCAGGGCGACGGCGGCTCGATCGTGAACATCACGAGCGTGAGCGGCATGCGCCCCACGCCGAAGACCGCGGCCTACGGCGCGGCGAAGGCCGGGATCATCAACTTCACCGTCACCACCGCGGTGGAGTGGGCCCCGAAGGTGCGGGTGAACTGCGTGACCGCGGGAATGGTGCGCACCGAGCAGGCGCACCTCTTCTACGGCGACGAGGCCGGCATCGCCGCAGTCGGCGCGACGGTGCCGCTCGGGCGCATCGCCAACCCGTCCGACATCGGCGACGCGTGCGTGTACCTCTCGTCGGACCTCGCGTCGTACGTGAGTGGCGCCAACCTCGCGGTGCACGGCGGCGGCGAGCCCCCGCCCTACCTCGACGTCAGCGCGCTGTAGTCGAGCCCGCGCTCAGCTCCCGAGCTGAGCGACGCGCTGGCGCGTCGTGGAGTGCACCGGGTCCTTGTCGAACTCGGGGAGCACGTGCTTGCCGAACACCTCGACCGACTCGATCGCGGCATCGAGCGGTGTGTCGTCGGCCATGAGCCCGAACGCCACCTGGTCGGCGCCGATCGCGCGGTAGGTCTCGAGCGTCGCGATCGCCTCGTCGGGTGTGCCCACCGCGACGCGCTTCGCGGCGATGAGCTCGTCGACGATCTCGCGCGGGATCGGGTCCTTGAGCGTGGGGACCTTGTCGATGCCGGCGGTCTGCGGGAAGGAGTCGAGGTACTTCGCAACCAGCGACGTGTGGTAGTCGGCCTGTGCGTTGGCGAACACGTCGCGGGCGCGGTCGCCGTCCTCGCTCACCGTCATGGTGGTGGTGACCATCACGTTGTCGTTGACGTAACCACCGACCGGGTCGGCGTCCTTGATCGCTTCCTTGTAGACGTCGATCAGGGGCTTGAGGTCCTCGACGCCCGAGAAGCTGAAGCAGAGCACGCCGATGCCGAGCTTGCCTGCCTTCTCGAATGTCCCCGGCGAGCCGGCCGCCACCCAGATCGGCGGGTGCGGGAGGGTGACCGGCTTCGGCAGCACGTTGCGGCGCGGCATCGAGAAGAACCGGCCCTCGTAGGGGCCGTAGGGCTCGGGCCCCATCATCTCGATGATCTGCGGGAGGGCCTCGTCGTACATCTCGCGGGTGATGTCCATCGACTCGATGCCGAAGCCGAACACCTCTTCCGACGACGAGCCGCGACCGGTGCCCCACTCGAAGCGGCCGGGCGCCAGCATGTCGAGCATCGCCACCTTCTCCGCGACGCGCGCCGGCGGGCACACCGGTGGGGTGACGTTGATGATGCCGGAGCCGATGTGGATGTTGTCGGTGACCGCGAGCGTGTAGGCCATCCACGCCTCGCTGGCCGAGAGGTGCGAGTACTCCTCGAGGAAGTGGTGCTCGGCGACCCACACGTACTTGAACCCGGCACGGTCGGCCGCCTTCACGAGGTCGAGCTCCGCGTGGCACATCTCGGCTTCGGTCTGCACCGCCCGCCGGTGATTTGGCCAGTACATCCCCGTGAAGAGGCCGAACTCCATTGCGATCCCCCTGATCGAGCCGCCCTCGGGTCGGGCGATCCGGGGAGACTACGCCAGTTCGCCGGGCCCGCGACGGGGCCGGTTCACGGGTGCTGGCTGGAGACCGACAGCACCTCGCCGGTCATGTAGGCGGAGTAGTCGGACGCGAGGAACACCATCACGTTGGCGACCTCCCACGGCTCGGCCGGGCGCCCGAACGCCTCGCGGGCCGACAGCTCCGCGAGCAGCTCGTCGCTCGTGACCTTGGCGAGGTTCGCGTGCATCGCGAGGCTGGGCGCCACGCAGTTCACCCGCACGTTGTGCGGCGCGGCCTCGATCGCGACGCAGCGGGTGAGCCCCATCACGCCGGCCTTCGCCGCCGCGTAGTGCGACTGTCCCTCCTGCGCCCGCCAGCCGATCACCGACGCGTTGTTCACGATCACGCCGTGGCCGTTCGCGTACATGTGGTGCAGCGCGGCGCGCGTGCAGCGCATCGTGCCGTTGAGGGTGACGTCGAGCACGACGTTCCACTGGTCGTCGGTCATCTCGTGCAGGTTCGCGGTGCCGCCGAGGCCCGCGTTGTTGATCAGCACGTCGATTGCACCGAGCTGCTCCGCGGCGAAGGCGAACATCGCCTGCACCGACTCCTCGTTGGTGACGTCACCCACCACCGCCGGCACGCCCCCGAGCGCGGCGGCCGACTCACCGAGCCGGCGCTCGTGCTTGTCGGAGATGACGACGCGCGCGCCTTCTTCCTGGCACTTCTTCGCGACGGCGAAGCCGATGCCGGAGCCGGCCGCGGCGGTGACGAGCACACCCTTGCCAGCGAGCAGGCCGTGGCCCTCGACGTAGGGCGGGACGGGGACGGCGGTGTTCACGGTCGTTCCTCCAAATGGGCAGCAGGCAAATGGGCGGCAGGCAGATGGACTGCGGGCGCGCGCAGCGCGCCGACGGACATGTCGACGAGGTTGTGCACGAACTCGTCGTGCGCGAGGGCGAGGGTGTCACCCCGGTCGATCTGACGCGCCCGCCGCGCCAGCGCCTCGGTGGTGAGACCGAGGAACACGGTGACGCGCTCGTGGCGCACGTCGGGCGGGACGTCGGTGAGGCAGGCGCCGATCAGCCGGAAGGTGCGCTGCGCCTGCGTGGGCACGGTGTCGGCCTCGGCGTCCCACTGGTCGAAGGTGGACGACATCTGGGCGATGATCGCGAGGAACTCGCGCCCCTCCTGCGTGGCGAGCGGGCGGCTGAACGGCACGACCAGCGCCTCCACCAGCGCGGGCAGGTCGTCGAGCCGGGCGACGGCTTCGAGCGCGGCGAGCATCTCGGCGCGCTCCGCCTCGATCTCGGCGTCGCTGCGCCCGATGATCGCGAACAGCAGCGCCTCGCGGTTGCCGAAGTGGTAGTGGAGCGCGGAGGTGTTGCGCTGCCCCGACTCCTGGACGACCTGCTTCAGCGGCACCTGGTAGATGCCGTCGCGGGCGAACAGCCGACGCGCGGTCGCGAGCAGGCTCTCCCTCGTCGCCGTCGCGTCGCGGGCCAAGCGCTCAGGCCTTGCCCGGGAAGATCTTCATGTAGCTCTTCTCCTCGACCCGCTCCTTGATGCGCCAGCCGTCGGCGGTGCGCACCAGCTTGTCGACGTACCAGAGGCCGCAGAGCATGAGCGTGGGGTCGTCGTTCGCGTCGAGGACCATCGGGTTGTGGCAGATGGTCTTCGCCTCGGCGGTGTCGCCGGTGACCTTGATCGTGCTCGAGCTCGTCATGTGCTGGTACGACGGGAACATCACCATCGTCTCGCGCAGGAACTTCATGGTGCTGGGGAGGTCGCCGACGCTGCCGCCCATCGCGGTGTAGTCGATCTGCGCATCCGGTGTGAAGATGCTGTCGAAGGCATCCCAGTCCTGCGTGTCGAGCGCGTACGTGTAGCGGACGAACAGGTCCTGGATCTCCAGCCGGTCGGAGATCTCCTCGATGGACATGGTCATGGTGGTTCCCCCTCGGCCGAGATGCCAGCAGCGTGTGCGCGCAAGCTACCGGAGGGTGACGTCGCCCGCCATGCGTTCGAGGTAGTCGGCGAACGCCTTGAGATCGGTGGCCTTCCAGCCCTCGAACGCCTCGGCGACGATGCCGTCGACCGCGTCGCGGTACTTCTGGTAGGCCTTGCGGCCCTTGGCGGTGAGCTTCACGATCGTGGCGCGGCCGTCGGTGGGGTCGGGTGTACGCGACACGTAGCCCTCGGCCACGAGCGACGCGGTCTCGCGGCTCACGAGCGGCGCCTCGAGGTGGGTGATGCGCGCCAACCGCGACAGGCGGATCGGCCCCGACGTGTGCAGCGCGGAGATGATCGAGATCGACGGCCGGGAGAGCTGCACGCCGGAGCGCTCGGCGCGGGTGCGGGCGGCCTCCCGGCTCTGGCCGGCCCGGCCGATGCGGACGATGGCGCGCTCCACGCGCTGCAGGTCGTCCAGCCGGGCCATCGGCGCACGGTACCAGCGGGAACGGAGCCCGGCTCAGCCGTTCGGCACGGAGCCCGGCTCAGCCGTTGGGCGTGACGACCGCCCGGCTGCGCAGGGTGCCGTGGCGCAGCCGTTCATACGCCTCGGGCGTCTGCTCGAAGGGGAACAGCTCCACCTCGATGCGCAGCGCGCCCGACTCGGCGATGGCGACGACCTCCTGGAGGTCGGAGATCGACCCGGCCATGGGCACGAACAGGTCGCACTCGAGCGGCAGCGCACCCCAGCCCACGTAGGTGCGACCGCCGCCGGCGCCGACGATGCCGACGGTGCCGAGGATGCGCGGCGCACTGGAGCGCCATCGCCATCGTGCCGTCGTCGCCGACGAAGTCGAACACCCCGGCGCACCCTTCGCCGCCACTCAGCTCGCGGATCTGCGCGACGAGATCGGCGCCGTTGTCGCCGGTGGAGAGCAGCGTGTGGTGGGCGCCGAGCTCCTGCGCGAAGTCGAGCCGGTGCTGGGCCTGGTCGACCGCGATCACCTGGGCCCGGGAGAGCAACCGGAGGTACTGCACGGCGTACCCGCCGAGGCCGCCCGCGCCGATGACGAGCGCGGTGGTGCCGGGCTCGAGCTTCGGTAGCGCCTTCTTCACCGCGTGGTACGAGGTCACGCCGGCGTCGGTGATCGGGCCGACGCGGCGCGGGTCGAGGGTGGCCAACGGCACGAGCTCGCGGCGCGACACCACGAGGTACGGCGCGAGCCCGCCGTCCTCGCCGTAGCCGCGGCCCATCTGCCCGCGCTGGCAGTAGTTGTCGTGACCACGCACACACCAGTGGCACGCACCGCACGACGGCACGCCGACGACGGCGAGCGCCTGGCCCTCGGCGAGGTCGTCGACGCCCGCGCCGCATGCCTCCACCCAACCCGCGGTCTCGTGACCGAGCGTGTAGGGCAGCGGGTACGGGATCGCGCCGGGAGGCGCGTCGAGGAACATGATGTCGCTGTGGCACAGGCCGACGCCGGCCACCAACAGCCGGACCTCGTCGGGGCCGGGCTCGGGCACCGGCACCTCGTTGAAGCGGGCCGGCTGGCCCCACTCGACCAGTTGGTAGGCGGTCATGTTCGCCGGCTTGTTCGTCATGGCCGCGGAGGCTAGCGACCCGTGACCGCGCCTGCTCGGGCACCCGTGTGACAGCATGCGGGCCATGAAGTTGGGCTACCTGCTGGAGATGTGGAACGGCCGCGACCTCGCGGTGCCGATCGAGAACGTGCGCCGCTGCGAGGACCTCGGCTACGACGCGGTCTGGTCGAGCGAGGCCTACGGAGCCGACGCGTTCAGCCCCCTCGCCTACCTCGCCGCGATCACCACCCGCATCCGGCTCGCCACGTCGGTCGTCCAGATCGCGGCGCGCACCCCCGCCGCCACCGCGATGCACTTCGGCACGATCGACGCGCTCGCGGGCGGCAACCGGGTGATCGCCGGGCTCGGCCTGTCCGGCCCGCAGATCGTGGAGGGTTGGTACGGCCAACCGTGGTCGAAGCCGCTGGCCCGCACGCGCGACACCGTCGCGATCATGCGCCAGGTGTTCGCGCGCAAGGCGCCGGTGGAGTACCACGGCGACGCGATCTCGCTTCCCTACGACGGGCCGGGTTCGGTGGGCCTGGGCAAGCCGCTCAAGTCGATCCTGCACATGAACCCCGACATCCCCATCTACATCGCCGCCGGCGGGCCCGAGAACGTGCGGCTCACCGCGGAGATCGCCGACGGCTGGATGACCATGGGCATGGTCCCCGACAACGCGGCGTCGTTCCGGCCGTTGCTCGAGGAGGGTGCGGCACGCTCGGGGCGCGACCTCTCGACGCTCGCGATCTCGTCGGGGTGCTCGGTCACGATCACCGACGACGTGCAGGGCGCGCTCGACGCGGTGAAGCCGATGCTCGGCATGTACGTGGGCGGCATGGGCTCCAAGGACCGCAACTTCCACAAGGACGCGATGATCCGCCGCGGCTTCGGCGACGCGGCCGAGCGCATCCAGGAGCTGTTCCTCGCCGGGCGCAAGGACGAGGCGATCGCCGCGGTGCCCGACGAGTTCATCGACAACGGCGGGCTCTACGGATCACCGGCGCGCATCAAGGAACGCTTCGAGCCGTGGACATGCTGCGGCGTCACCGAGCTCACCATCCGCACGAACCAGCCCGAGGCGCTCGCGCTGATGGCCGAGCTCGCCGGCACGAGGGAGACGACGGAGGCGTGATGACCGACACCAACCCCGCCGTCGAGCCGGTCCCCCCGGTGCTCCTCGTCGACGATCCCGCGCCGCGGGTGCGGCGGCTCACGCTCAACCGGCCCGAGCGGCGCAACGCGATCTCCAACGAGCTGCGGAGCGCGATCCACGAGGAGCTCCAGCGCTCCGACCGCGATCCCGAGGTCGGCGTCACCGTGATCCGCGGGGCGGGCCCGTGCTTCTCGTCGGGCTACGACCTCAAGTCGCCGCTCTCCGAGGGTCGGCCGGCGTACACCGCGGGCGGCCCTGCCGACTGGGCCCGCCACGTCACCCACACATGGACGAGCATCTGGGACATGGCCAAGCCGGTGATCGCCCAGGTGCACGGGTACGCGATGGCGGGGGCCACCGAGCTCATGGCCGCGTGCGACCTCGTGTACCTGGCGGAGGACGCGTCGATCAGCTACCCGGTCGTCACCGTGATCAGCCCGCCCGACTTCCAGTATCCGGTGTGGCTGCTCGGCTTCCGCGGGGCGATGGAGCTGATGCTCACCGGCGGGCCGCTCACCGCCGAGGAGGCGGTGCAGCTCGGCATGGCGAACCGCACGTTCGCGCCCGACGCGCTCGACGACGAGGTGCTGCGGATCGCGCAGCGCATCGCGACGATCCCGTCCGACATCGTGCAGATCAACAAGCGCACGGTGCACCGCGCGATGGAGACGAAGGGCATCCGCACCGCGACACGCGGTGTCACCGAGCTCAACGGGCTCGCGTTCTTCCTGGAATCCACGCAGGCCGTGCGCAGCAACCTCACCGCGGCAATCAAGGAAGCCGGCAAGCGGAAGTAGCTACCAGCCCTTCGCGGCACGCAGCGCGGCGCGCTGGGCACTCATGCTGTAGTTCTCGTGGTGCTCGCCCCACGCCTCGACACCGTTCACTTCCCAGTGCACGAGGTGGTTCCAGCCCACCAGGTTCTCGTTGCACGAGTTGAGGAAGTCGGTGAGGCACTCGCCCTCGGCGTGAAGCTCGCGCCCCAGCTCGTCGACTCCTTCGATCAACACGCGCGTGACGGTGCCCTTCTCCGGGTCGGTGGCCAGCGCGGTGCGCTTGCCGCTGGCGATCCGCGACACCTCGCCGTCGAACCGGGTGAAGCCCATGAGCACGGGGAAGTCGTCGGTGACGTTCGCACTGATGCACAGGAACGACGCGGTCTCCGACGTCGCGTGGCTGTACGGCATGCGGGTCGCGTGGTAGCCGTGGCCCGACATGAGGTACGGACCGAACGGCGTGCGCGGCCCCCACGAGCGGTCACGCGCGCCGAAGGAGTCGACCGGGATCGTCTCGCCGTCGAGCACGAGCGTGCCGGTGAAGCGGCCGAGCTGGTCGAGGTGACCGCCGTCGGGCCCCGACGTCTTCGTGTGGAGCGGGTCCATCACCGCGCGGAAGGTGACGTCGATCGAGATCGCGTCATCCCCCTCGCCTGCATCAGGGCCGGCATCCGGATCCCGGTACTTCAGCTCGTACGCCATCTGCGGTTCGAGCACCTTGTAGGAGATGCCGTTGGCGAACGTGCAGTCGGACAACGGGCCCTCGGGCATCGGGAGGTGCCAGAACTGCTTGAAGTAGCGGCAGTCCCACGGCGTGTCGCCGGTGTCGTCCCACACGAACACCGCCGCGGAGCAGACGTCCTGGTTCGTGCGCATGAGCGGGTAGAACCAGGCCGCGAGCTTGCGCTCGGGCACCGAGAACGCCCACCATGACGTCTCACCCCAGAACGGGTCGTCCGAAGTGGGCGGGTGCAGCTCGTCGTCGGGGTGGCTCGCCGCCGACGCGCTCACTGCACGAACTCCAGTTCCACTTCCGCACGGTTCAGGCCCGCGACGAACGAGTTGGCGAGGAAGTCGACGCTGCCGGGCACCACACGCACCTGGTCGACGCGGCGCACGAAGTGCTCGAAGAAGGTCTTGATCTCGAGCCGCGCCGACGCGGCACCCAGGCAGAAGTGCGTACCGAAGCCGAACGCGATGTGGTGGTTCGGATTGCGCGTGATGTCGAAGACGTCGGGGTTCTCGAAGTGCTCCTCGTCGCGATTCGCCGACGGGTACATGAGCACGACCTGGTCACCGGCCTTGATGGTCTTGCCGCGCAGCTCGTAGTCGCGCGTCGCGACACGGCACATGTTGAGCACGGGCGTGACCCACCGGATGAACTCCTCGGTCGCGACCTCCATGTCGGCGCCGTCCTTGAGCAGCTGCCACTGGTCGGGCCGGGCCGCGAGCTCGAGGATGGTGCGGCCGATCACGGTGCGCGTGGTCTCGGCGCCGCCGTCGAGGAGCAGGAGGCAGTCGGAGATCACGGGGTCGAGACCGATCGGCTCGCCGTCGATCTCGGCGGTGGTCCACACCGTCATGATGTCGTCGGCCGGGCAGCGTTGCTTCTCCTCGTAGAGCTCCGCGCACACGCCCGCGAACTCGAACGCGGCGAAGATCACGTCGTCGGTCGCGTAGCGCGGACCGCCACCCCCGACGATCGTGCGCTCCGACCACTCCTTGAGCTTCGGCCACATCTCGTTCGGGTAGCCGAGCAGAAGGCCGATCATCTGTGCGGGCAGCGGCGCGGCGAGCTCGGTGATCACCTCGATCCGACTGTCGGGCCCCTTCGCCTCCGCGGCATCGAGCAGGCTCGTGATCGTCTGGTGGATGTGGTCCTCCCACGCCAGCACCGTCTTCGGCGTGAACCCGCGGTTGACGAGCTTGCGCCGCTGCGTGTGCACCGGGTCGTCGAGCCCGATGATCGACGGGTCGGCCGGGAGGTTCGGGCGGTAGCCGCCCTTCAACGTGTCGGAGCTGATGAAGACGTGCTTGGCCTTCTCGATCTCGACGATGTCGTCGTACTTCGTGATGCCCCACAGCTCGTTGACCGGGTCCCAGTGGACGGGGTCGTTGGCGCGCAGCCACTCGTACACGGGCCACGCGCCCGCCGCGTACATCTCGCCGTCGAGCAGGTCGACGGGGCCGGTCGTCGGATCGGTGATCGTCATGGGGGCTCCTCGGTTCAGGCGTGCTCGCCGAGCTTGAACACCTTCATGGCGTTCTCGCGCAGGAACTTGGGCCACACGCCGTCCTTCAGCGGGACGTCGGGCAGCTCGGTGAAAATGCGCTCCAGCGACAGCCCCATGGGGTAGTAGCCGGCGTACATGATCTTCTCCGCGCCGCGGCTGTTCGCGAACTTCACGATCGCCTCGGGGTAGTACTTGGGCGCGAACGCGGAGGGCATGTAGTAGAGGCCGGGCCACTTCAGCATGAGCTTCACCGCGAGCGCCTCCCACGGCTCCGCGCCGTGGCGCATCACGATGCGCAGCTCGGGGAAGTCGTAACAGACCTCGTCGAAGTGCATGACGTCCTGGCACGCCGACGGGAACCGTGGCCCGGCGATCCCGGCGTTGGCGATGATCGGGATGTCGAGGTCGATGCACGTCTGGTAGATCGGGTAGTAGCGACGGTCGCTCACCGGCACCTGCGGGAGGCAGCCGGCCGGGAACGTCGTGACCGCCTTGATGTCGTACTCGTCCTTCGCGGCGCGGATCTTGCGCACGGCGCCGGTGATGTCGTTGGGGTCGATCTCGATGCTGCCGAAGAAGCGGTCGGGGTGGTCCTGCAGCGCACGCGCGGTGACCTCGCTGCCCACGCCGACCATGCCCATCGCCACGCCGTAGCGGTCCATCTCGGCGAGCGTGATCTGGATGCCCACGAACGGGTCGTCGGCGGAGAGGTGGTTGGGCACGTGCTTGAACATGTAGCCCGCGGGCATCTCCGCGGTGCTGGCGTCGTCACCCTTGATCCCGGCGCGCAGGTAGTCGTAGGTCTTCGCGGCTTCGGGGCGGGGGAAGCCGATCATCAGGTCGATCGCGCCGACGTCGGTGGGCATGGCCATGGTGGTGCGCTCCTCGTTTCAGGACGACGTATCGGGATCAGGACGACGTATCGGGATCAGGACGACGTATCGGGATCAGTAGGTGAACTGCTGACCGACGATCTGCTCGCTCAACGCCCAGAGGCGCGCGGCGTCGTCGGGATCCGTGGCGTGCGGGGCGGCCTCGCTGACGTGGCAGTCCTCCAGGTACGCGCCGCCCTGCGCGTCGAGCTCCGGCACGGTCGCGGCCCATACCGCGGTGGCGGCGCCCTGCTCGATGGACTTGGCCGGCGGCATGCCGCTGCCCCCGCTGTCGGCCGAGGCCTTCGCCTTGGCCATCATTCCCTCGAGGTCGTCGCGGGTCATCGTGCGGCCGAGCTCGGTGGTCATGATGAGGCCGGGGTGCACCGAGTACGCGTGCACACCCTGCGGCGAGAGGAGGCGGTCGAGTTCCACGGAGAACAACACGTTCGCCGTCTTCGACTGCCCGTACGCCTCCATCTTGTCGTAGTCGCGTTGCTCGAGGTTCACGTCGTCCCAGATGATCCCCGACGCGTGGTGGCCACCGGAGCTGAGGTTCACGACGCGCGCCGGCGGGTCGGCGAGGAGCGCGGGCGCGAGCAGGTTGGTGAGCAGGAAGTGCCCCACGTGGTTGGTGCCGAAGTGCAGCTCGCAGCCCTCGGGCGTGTGCCCGTAGGGGGCGAACATGATCCCCGCGTTGTTCACCAGCAGGTGGAGACGGTCGTGGCCGACGAGCCACTCGGCGGCGAAGGCCCGCACCGAGTCGAGCGACGCGAGGTCGAGGACCCCGGTGTCGATCTGCGCACCGGGGACGCGTGCGCGCACCGCGTCGGCCGCGCTCGCGAGCTTCTCGGCATCACGCGCGGCCAGGGTGACCGCCGCGCCCGCGGCGGCGAGGGCCCGGGCGGTGTCGAGCCCGATCCCGGTGGACGCCCCGGTGACGAGGGCGACCTTCCCGGTGAGGTCGATGCCGGCGATGACGTCTTCGGTGGTGGACTCGAAGCCAAAGGTCATGTGGCTCAGACTCCCAGAGCGTCGCGGGTGCGGGCCAGTTCGTCGGCATCCGCGGTGGTGGGCACGAGGAAGATCTCGTCGGCCCCGGCCTCGGCCGCGTGGTCGACGGCCCGTCGCAGCGCTTCGGGCGTGAAGCAGTTCACCGTCTGCGCGGCCCACTGCCCCACTTCCTCGCCCATCAGCTTCATGTACTCGTAGGCGTAGCTCCGGAGGCGGTCCTCGGCGTCGGGGCCGAGCCCGTACCAGATGCTGGTGGAGAGGTGCGGCCGCTCGGTGCGGCCGGCGTCGGTCCACGCGGCGTTGATGATGTCGAACGACTGCTGCATGTGCGCGAGGTCGCCGTCCATCGTCCAGGCGCCGTCGACGCCGTCGGCCCAGTTCGCGGCGCGGCGGATCGCCTTCGGGCCCATCACCCCGGCGACGACCGGAGGGCCGCCGGCCTGCACCGGCGGCGGCCCGACCGGGGCGGCGCCCTCGAACGGGGGCTCACCGGCCCAGATGCGGCGCATCCGCGCGACCTGCTCGTCCATGCGCTGCCAGCGGTGGTCGAAGCGGCCGTTGATCGCCCGGTAGTCGTGGTCGCGCCCGCCGACCCCGACGCCCGACGGTGAGGCGACCGTCGCTCAGCACGTCGACCGAGGCCATCTGCTTGGCGACGTCGACCTCGTCGTGCGCGGGCAGGATCACGATCGTGGTCCAGAGCCGCACCCGCTCGGTGAGCGCGGCCGCGGCCGCGAGCTCCACCGTGTAGTGGTGGCTGGGGTAGGTGATGCGCTCGGGGATGGCGAGGCTCGGCCACGGGCCCTCGTCGACCTCGCGGCACCACCGCAGGGTGTCGGCCCGGCCGTGCGCCACCATCGTGGGCAACGTCATCGAGATGTCCATGGCTTACTCCCCTGTTCCCTGGAACGCCTGCCAGGTGTCCCACTTCTCGGGCAGTGTGCCCATGCCGTCCTGGTGCTCCGGCCAATTCGCCGGCGGCAGCGTGAGCGGGTTCAGCCCCACCTCCGCGCCGTAGAACAACTCGTGCACGCGGCGCACGAAGTACCAGTGGCCGTCACGCCGCTCGTAGGTGTCGGAGTACACGATCGCCTGGTGGATCCAGCGATCGCCGTCCTGGATCTCGCCCTTGCAGTAGACGACTCCGGTGGCGTGGTCGTCGTCGACCAGGTCGATCGCGTGGGTGCCCACGTTGAGGATGCTCACCGGGACCGCCCGCAGCTGCGAGGCGAACGATTCCTTGAGGGGCGCCCGGCCGTAGGTGTCGCGGCCGACGCGCACGTCGTCGACGAAGAGCTCCACGAGCTCGTCGAAATCCCGTCGGTCCACGTACACCGCGTAGTGGGCGGCGAGCTGGCGGATCTCCTCGTGGGCGACCAACTGTTCCAGGATGCTCATGGGCGCGGGAGCGTCAGCCCGTTACACGGCCCGAGACGGCGGGGAGCGGGCGGGGTACGCTCGCCCCCGGCCGGAGGAGGACCATGAAGCTCGGACTGGTGTTCGGATACTGGGGAGCGGGCCCACGTCAGGGGTTCGTGGAGGACGCGCAGGAGGCCGAGCGCCTCGGGTACGACTCCGTGTGGGTCGCCGAGTCATGGGGCAACGACGCGTTCACCTACGCGGCCTACGTCGCCGCGAACACCTCCACCATCAAGATCGGCACCGGCATCGTGCAGATGGCGGCGCGCACCCCCACCGCCACCGCGATGGCGGCGATGACGCTCGACCACCTGTCGAACGGCCGCGTGATCCTCGGTCTCGGCGTGTCGGGCCCGCAGGTCGTGGAGGGCTGGTACGGCCGTCCGGCCACCAAGCCGCTGGCCCGCACCCGCGAGTACGTCGAGATCATCCGGCGCGCGCTGCGGCGCGAAGGCCCGCTCGAGTTCGACGGCGAGTTCTACCCGCTGCCCTATCGCGGCGACGACGCCACCGGCCTCGGCAAGCCGCTGAAGATCATGACCCACCCGCTGCGCGCCGACCTGCCGATCTTCATCGGCGCCGAGGGCCCGAAGAACGTGGCGCAGACCGCGGAGATCGCCGACGGCTGGCTGCCGCTCTACTACTCGCCGTTCCGTCCCGAGGTCTACGCCGACTCGCTGAAGGACGCGAAGCCGGGCTTCGAGGTGAACGCGATGGCGAGCGTCAACATCACCGACGACGTGAATGCCGGGTTGGCGGGCGTGAAGATGATGCTCGGCTTCTACATCGGGGGCATGGGCGCCAAGGGCCAGAACTTCCACACCAAGCTCATGCAGCGCATGGGCTACGAGGAGGAGGCCCTGAAGATCCAGGATCTCTTCTTCGAGGGCAAGCGCGAAGAGGCGATCGCCATGGTGCCCGAGGAGTTCGCCGACGAGATCTCGCTGGTGGGCTCACCCGCGCGCATCAGGGAGCGACTCGTCGAGTGGGAGAAGACGCCGGTCACCACCCTGATGGTGTCGGCTCGCGACCACGAGCAGATGCGCCAGATCCGCGACCTCGTGCTCGGCTGAGCCGGCAGGGACAGGGAACCCGCGTGGCGCACCACACCTCCCACCCGTTCCACGACGTCTGCATCGTCGGGATCCACAACACCGAGCAGGCGCGCGTCCTCGAGGGGCACGACTCCCGCTCGATCACGCCGCGGCGGGCTACGGCGCGGTGGCCGATGCCGGGCTCACGATGCGTGACATCGACGGCATCGTCGGACAGACCGGCAGCGACCTCCTCTACGAAGCCCGCATCGGCCCGATCTGGCGGTCGATGTCGGGACTCGGCATCCCGGCGCTGCTCGACGCGATCGGGGCGATCACCAACGGGCTCGCGACCACCGTGCTGATCGCGGCCGGATCGGCCGGGATCTACACCGACCGCTCGTCGACCGCGCCGTGGACGCGACCCGCGCACGAGTTCGTCGCCCCGTTCGGCATGTTCACCGCGGCGGAGTTCGCGTTGATCGCGCGCCGGCACATGGAGATGTACGGCACCACGCCGGAGGCGCTGGCCACCGTCGCCGCCACCATCCGCAACAACGGGCACGTCCACCCCGATGCGGTGTACCGCGGGCGGGGGCCGTTCACGGTGCAGGACGTCCTCGACAGCCGGATGGTCGCCGACCCGTTCCACCTGCTCGACTGCTCGATGACGGCCGAGGGCGGCTGCGCGCTCGTGCTCACCACCGCGGAACGGGCGCAGGATCTGGCCCACGATCCCGTGCACGTGCTCGGCGGCAACACCGATCACTTCGGCCCGGCCTACCAGCACCCGCCCGCGTGGGACCTCGGCGGCAACGTGCGCCCCGACCTGGTGGCCGGCACCGTCGGGCGGCGGGCGGCGGAGATGTCGTTCGCGATGTGCGGCCTCGGCCCCGACGACGTCGACGTGTGCGAGTTCTACGACCCGTTCTCGTTCGAGATCATCCGGCAGTTCGAGGCGTTCGGTTTCTGTGGACCGGGTGAGGGTGGCGACTTCGTCATGGACGGCAACATCGGCCCGGGCGAGCGGTTCCCCGTCACCACCGACGGTGGGCTCATGTCGTTCAGCCACGGCGGCGCGGTGGTGCAGCTCCTGCAGCGGGTGATCCGCGGGGTGCAGCAACTGCGCCACGAGTGCGTCACCATGCAGGTGCGCGACGCCGAGGTCGCGATGTGCACGGGTGGCGGCGCCGGCGCACTGTTCAACGACGTGTTGCTGCTCGGGAGAACCAAGCCATGACGTTGCTCCGCCCACAGACGACGGCGGTTCCCGCGCCGTTCCCGAGCATCGTGTCGCAGCCCTACTGGGACGGGCTGCGCGAGCACGAGCTGCGCTTCCAACGCTGCGGCGCGTGCAACGGCATCACGCACACGCCGTCGCCGGTCTGCGCGCACTGCCTCGCCGAAGACCTCGATTGGGAGCGCAGCGCAGGCACCGGCACGATCTACAGCTGGACGATGGTGTGGCGGCCGCAGACGCCCGCGTTCGAGGTGCCGTACTGCCCGGTGATCGTCGACGTCGACGAGGGTTGGCAGATCCTCTCGAACCTCGTCGGCGTCGACACCGACGCCGTGGCCGTCGGGATGCGCGTGGCGGTCGAGTTCCACCCGATCGCCGACGGCTTCGTGCTGCCCTACTTCCGACCCGTCGAGGGAGGATGACCATGAGCAACGTTCCCGACGCCATCGCCGTGACCAACCTGCTGTACCGCTACGCAGAGCTCATCGACGCGGGCGACTACGAGGGCATCGGCGAGCACCTGCAGCACGCGGTGATCACCACCGACGGCTCCGACCAGGAGATCCGTGGCGCCGAGGCGATCGCCGGCATGTACCACGCGTCCACCCGCAAGTACGAGGACGGTACGCCGCTCAGCAAGCACGTGATCACGAACCCGATCGTCGAGGTGGCCGACGACGGCCTCACCGCGTCGGTGCGCTCCTACTACACGGTGTTCCAGAAGGTGGGCGACACCCCGTTGCAGCCGATCATCAACGGCCGCTACCGCGACGAGTTCGCCAAAGTCGACGGGGAGTGGCGCTACGTGCGGCGCCACATGGGCGTCGACCACCTCGGCGACCTCTCGCGCCACCTGCTCTTCGAGCTCTGACGCAACGCGCTCTCGGCCGCGCCGCGCGTCCGCTATCTGCCGCGCAGAGCTTGGCGCATCTGCACCAGGAACCCGTTCGGGTCGGCGGCCTTCGCTGCGGCAGTGGCCGCGTCGCGGTCGGTGGCGAACGTGAGGAACCGGTCGTCGTCGACACAGGCGACGATCGCGTCGGCGACCTGCTCCGGAGTGGCCGCGGTGCGCGGGTCCATCGGGAACGGTGCGTCGTTGCCGGGCTTGTCAGTGCTGAACTCGCTCAGCGTGGTGCCCGGCACCAGCAGGTGGGCGCGCACACCGGTGTCGGCGAGCTCCACGTAGAGCGCCTCGGTGAACAGCTCGAGCGCCGCCTTCGACGCGGCATACGCGCCGACGCCGAAGGCCACCATGTGGGCGCCCATCGACGACACGTTCACGACATCGCCGCTGCCGCGCGCCAGCATCCCGGGGAGCGCGGCGACGGTGAGCGCGACCGGCGAGAAGTAGTTGATGCGCATCACCTCCTGCGCGTCCTCGAGCGTGAGGGTGGCCGAGCGACGGCGCTTGGGCACGCCGGCGTTGTTCACGAGCGCGTCGATGCCGCCGAGCTCGTCCTCGACGCGCGCGACCAGGGCTGGGAGCGCGTCGAGGTCGGCGAGATCGCCCACCCACATGCGCGACTCGGGCGCGTGCTCCCGGCAGCGCTCGAGCACCGCGGCGAGGCGGTCTCCACGCCGCGCGCAGATGCCGACCGTCGCGCCGGAGCGGGCGAAGGCGAGCGCGGTCGCCTCGCCGATCCCCGACGACGCCCCGGTGACGAGCACGGTGGCCGTCATGTCAGCGCGTCCGCTCGACGTCGGTGGCGGCATCGCCGTAGCGCGCGTCGTACGCGCGCCGCAGACCGTCGCGCCACGTGACCGCGCACGGCCCCGTGACCGCGAGCCGGCGCTCGTTGCTCGCGATCGAGCCGCGCAAGGTGCCGGGTGTCTCCACCACGTCGACCTGAGCGGGGCGACCGGTGAGCTCCTCGAAGTAGGCGCACCACTCCTGCACGCTCACCGCCTCGTCGCCGGCGAAGTTCACGACCAGCGCGGGCACCGACGCGGCGTCGAGGAGCGCGGCGACCTGCGTGTTGATGTCGTCCTCGTGGATGATGCTGTACGGGCACGGGTCCCAACGCGTGGTCACCGGCTGGCCGGCCATGATCGCGTCCAGGTGGTACGTGGGCAGACCGCCGTTGTCGCCGTACGACGCGTTCATGCGCGCGATCACCACCGGCAGGTCGAACTGCCGTGCGCAGGTCCGTGCCACCGCCTCCTGCGCAATCTTCGACACCGAGTACGGCGGCGACATCGAGGAATGGACGTCGCCGAGCGGGTCGGTCTCGACGTACACGTGGAGCGGGTCGGGGTGCGGCTCGTACACCGAGTGCGTCGACATGACCAGCGCGGCCTTGGCCTTGCGGCAGTGCGCGAGCAGCAGGCCGGTGGCCTCGGCGTTCTGCCGGAGCGCCTCGTCGTAGTCGAGGCCGGGCTCCTGGTACGCCGCGAGGTGCAGCACGTAGGTGAAGTCGTCGGGCACGTCGGTGAAGTCGCCGGCCGCGAGGTCGCAACGCCGCGTCGTCACGCCGAGCGCCTCGACCTTGGCCCGTTTGTCGGCGTCGCCGAAGCGGGCGATGCCCCAGACCTCGTTACCGGCCGCGAGCGTGCGGGCCAGCGGGAACGCGATCTGGCCGGCCGGCCCCGTGATGAGGATCTTCTCTCCGGAGAGCACGGCCGGAACCTAACAGGCCGGAAACCGACATGGGCCGTGGCCCCGCCGTCGTCGAGCGTCGGCCGAATGGTTGACTGCGACCATGAGCCTGCGGCACACCGACCTGCCGGGACGGTTCGTCGCCGAGGCTGACGACGGCACCCCGCTCGCGACGCTGACCCTCGCGGGTCGAGCCCCACGGACGCGATCGCCGTGGTCGTCGCGCCGGTGCGCGCCACGATGACGAGCATCGCCGACGCACACACGCTCGTGAGGTCCCTCGGTGAGATCGTCGAGGAGATCGGCGAGCCGGTCGAGATCGAGACGAACGACGAGCTGGTACGCGACGAGGCTCGGCGGGCGGGTTGGACCGGACCGCTGCGCGGCGCGCTGCGCCAGGCACCTGGAGCCCCACTCGCCGGTCCGTCCGGCGCCGACACGATCACCGAACGCGTCGCGGCACTGCTGCCCGGAGCGCAGGTGTCACGACACCGAACCCTGTCCAGCCGCGCGGTGACCCTCGACGTCGCGGTGCCCGACGACCGGGTCGTGCGCGTCCGCGTCCCCGGCCGCGACGACGTGATGACCGAGTCGGTCGCGGCCGCCGTCGACACGATGCTCGCGGTGCGCCGACGCTTCGGCCGGCGCGCCGGGGTCACGAAGCTCGACTTCGATCCCGGGGGCGCCGGCTTCGCCGGGGGAAACATCGTCGGTACCGCCGAGGGCGCGACCGGGGTCGCGGTCCTGAATCCGATGATGATCGTCGCGAGCGAGCTCGCGGCGAACCGCCTCGAGTTGGTCACGAAGGGTTTGGTCCGCATCTCCGCACCGGCGCCGCCACCCTGGTTCCACGTGGACGCGGTGACGGCCCACGAGTGCTGGCACTTCATGGACGCCGCGATCACCACGTCGCCCGCGCGCTACACCGAGTTCCACCGCGAGCTCGGTCGCGCGCTCGGCGTCGAGAGCCTCGAGCTCGCGCTGCGCGGCGCCGAACCCGGCGCTCCGGAGGCCTGGCGCCAGGCCCACGAGCGCATCGAGCACGAGGTGTCCCGCTACGCGACCACGAACCCGCGTGAGGCCACCGCCGAGTTGTTCATGCGGTGGTGGTTCGGACCGCCCGGCGTGTCCTCCGTCGTCGACACCTTCGGAGCCCTCGTCGACCGCTACTTCCCCCCGGGCTGACCCGAACGGGCGTAGCGTCCGGGCATGGCCTTCGAGATCCGCAGAGTGGTGACCGGGCACGACGCCGACGGTCGCGCACAGTTCCGCAGCGACGGCGCGCCGCCGCGCACCATCGCCGCACCCAACGGCTTCGGCGTGAGCGAGGTGCTGTGGCTCGACGGCGCCCCACGGTCGGTCGACGACGGGCGCGACATCACCGACGGCCCGTTCCTGCTCGAGCCACCCGCGGGGGGCTGCTCGGTGCGGGTCATCCGCATGCCTCCGCACGACCCGGGCACGCCGGTCGCGGAGCAGTGGCTCCGGGTGCACGGCGACGACGACCGCGAGCCCGGCATGCACGCCACCGACACCCTCGACTTCATGGTGGTGCTCGACGGCGAGATCGTGCTCGGGACCGATGACGGTGAGCGGGTGCTGCACGCGGGCGACACCGTCGTGCAGCGCGGCACCCGGCACCGGTGGCGCGTGCACGGCGACGTGCCCTGCACCTACGCGGTCTGCATGGTCCGGCCCGATCCCGACGTTGCCGGTGACGTCAGCGGCCTGGCGCAGCGCGGGGACGGCGAGCACGGGCCCCGACGGTTGGTGGTGACCACCGGCCCCGACGGCCGCAGCGCGGTGACGAGTGATGGTCCCGCGCCGTGCGGGTTCGCGACGGCGGGAGTGTCGGGCGTCGCGCTCGTGGACCTGTGGCAGACCGGAGGTCCGTCCGCGACGGCGGGCCAGGGCGGCGATCCCGGCGGCGGCTGGGCCCTCGACCCCGTCGGCGGGGGCGTCGCGTTCCGCGCCATCGAGATGGGAGCGGGCAACGATCCCGGCGACGCCGGATGGCACGCGACCGACACGATCGACGTCGACATCGTGGTGAGCGGGCAGCTCGAGCTCGCGCTGCCCGACGTGGAGCCGGTGGTGCTCGGTCCGGGTGACTGTGTGGTGCAACGCGGCACGATGCACCGCTGGCGCCCGGTGGGCGACGACGGCGTGCGCTACGTCGCGGTCATGCTGCCGGTGGTGCCGGCGTAGCGTCGTCCTTCTGCATCAGGCAGAGCAGACCGCCCACGAACAGCACGACCGCGGCGACCGCGGCGATCCAGAGGCCGACGCCCACCGACGCACTCGACTGCGCCGTGATCTGTTTCAGGTCGTCGGCCTTGTTGCTGACGTCGGCAATGTCGATGATCGCAACGAGCCCGGCGAGGACACCGGCCGCGAGCACCAGCCCGCCGACCACCTTGCCGCGCGGCACGAAGAGGAACACCAGTCCGGCGACGAGTGCGAGCACCAGCGTGATCTTGCCGTCGCCCTCGAGCCCGTTGGTCGTCTCCGACAGGGTCTGGCCCAGCACGGTGGCCTCTGCCTTGGCCCACGGGAGCACCGAGCCGAGCAGCATCAGCACCGAGCCACCGAGCACCACGACCTTTGTGCGCGTCGGCCACACGACCTTCGGACGAGGTGCGGACACCGCGACGGGCGCGACGGGCGCGGCGGTGGGCGGGGCTCCGACGGGGGCGACCGGCGTGACCGGCGCGCCGCCTGCGACCGGATCGGTCTGCTGCACACCGTTGGTGCTCACGTGGTCGGTCCAGGCGGCGCCGTCCCAGTAGCGCAGTTGGAAGCGACCGGTCGGGTCGGTGTTCCAGCCGGCCGGGGGCAGGCCCGCCGGAGCCGGACTGGTGTTCGTCTCGTCGGTCACGGTGCCCTCCCTCGAATGCGTGCGTAAGGTAGCCCGACCTGAGAGAGGGACTGCGCATGCCGCTGGCCGACGACGGACGCATCGCCATCGAGGTGGGCCTCAACGAGAGCGCCACCAAAGAGGACAACCCACACGTCGCCTACGGCGCGGAGGAGGTCGCGGCCGACGCCGCCGCGTGCGGCGCCGAGGGCGCCGCGATCGGCCACTTCCACGCACGGCTCGACGACGGCACGCAGGACTGGGCCGGGGCCGAGATCTACCGCCGGGCCATGGCGCTCACGGCGAAGCTCTCCGACATCGTGCTCTACCCGAGCTACTTCGGCGACCACGCGCACATCTGGTCGCTGTGCGACGATCCGCCCGAGGGCGCGCCGCTGACGATGGCGTCGTTCGACGTCGTGCAGGAGATCACACGCCCGGTGATGTGGGACGAGTCGACGGCCACGTTCTGCGAACCGCCGTTCGAGGTGGCGGGCGAGGCGCGGGGCCCGTCCGATCTGGTCGACCGCTTCCGCGAGCTCGGCCTGTGCGTCACCGTCGGCGCCTTCGACGTCGGCCAGCTGCGCTGGGCCGTCCTCGCGATCCAGTCGGGGTTCATCCCGACGCCCTGCCACCTCAAGATCTTCCTGTTCGACCAGCTGGTGACGGGCCCGTTCGCCGACGAGGCCGGCCTCGACGCGTACCTGTCGCAGGTGCCGCCGGGCCTCGACATCGAGCTGACGGTGGTGCCGTACACGATGGTGTCCCCCGAGCGCGCCGAGGCCCTCCTGCGCGCGTCGATCCGGCGGGGCTGCAACATCCGCGTCGGGATCGGCGACAACCCGTCGGCCTACCCGGGGGCGCGCAACGCGGAGCTCGTGGCCCGCGCGGTGGAACTGGTGCGCGAAGCCGGGTACGAGCCGGCCACGCCCGCGGAAGTCCGCGACCGACTGCAGCTGGAGCGAACATGAGCACGCGACGGTTCACCGATGCCGAGCTCGCCGCGTTGGCCGAGACCCCGCGCGAGCGGCTCGCCCGGCATCTCGCCGACGGCGACCACGAAGCGTTCGAGCGCACGACGATCGAGTTCGACCGCGCGCACCGCGGCAGCGTCGACGGCTACTCCGCCTGGCTCGCGGCGACCGTGCGCCACGTGCTCGAGGAACATCCCGCCGACGCGGCGGCACTGTTCGACGAACTGCGCCGCTTCGACGCCGTGTACCCCGGCGAGCTCGTCGACCTCGCGTCCGCCCCCGCGACGACGCCGGCGGCGATCACCGCCCTGGCAGTCGCGGGCGACGCCGACCGCGCGCTGGCGGCGTGGGACGCCCTCCTGGGCGAGTGGCGCGTGCGCAACGACCTCGGTCGCGATCTCGTGAGCTTCGCGCTGTCGTTCGTGTACCGGCAGCACGGACCCGACGGGCTCGAGGCCGCGATCCGCCGCGGCGGCACCGACACGCTGGTGGGCTTCCTCGCCACCGACATCGCCCGGCCGCCGGAGAAGCGCCTGGTGTCGACCACCCGCATGCTGCACGGGCACTTCACCGCGTTCACCGTCACCGAGGACGACGAGAAGTTCACCATCCACCAGGACCCGTGCGGTACCTGCACCACGCAGCTCACCGACGGTCGCTACGCGCCACCGCTCGACCTCGCGATCGTGCGCGAGGTGCACCCGGTGACGGGCGGGCGCGGCGACACGCCCGTGTACCGCACGCACATCCCCGTGATGCACGTGATGATGGCCCGCGAGCGCATCGGCGTGCCGTGGCCGCTGCCGATGTGCCCGGCCGGCACCGGCACCGGCCCGTGCCCCTCGCACATCTTCAAGGACCCGCTCGACCCGCGCGGCAACGAGGTGTGCGACGGGCCGGGCGGCTGGGAGGTCGGGCCGGCGTGAGCCGCTAGTAGTTCGACCAGCGGCTCTGCAGCTTGGAGCCCTCGAAGCGCGGCGGTCGCTTCTCCTTGAACGCGGCCACGCCCTCGTTGATGTCGTCGTTGGCGACGACCCGGTTCGCGAGGGACGCGTACTCCTGGGCGAGCACGTGCTCGCGGTACGAGCGGTCGAGGCCCTCGAGCACGAGTCGCTTCGAGAACCGCAGGCCCATGGGCGGCCCGGCGAGGATCTGCTCGACGAACGCGCCCACCGCGTCGGCGAACTCGTCACGCGGGTGCACGTAACTCACCAGTCCGATGCGCTCCGCCTCGGCCGCACCGATCGGCCGGCCCGAGTAGATCAGCTCCAGCGCCTTGGCCGTGCCGACGATGCGCGGCAGCAGGTAGCCCACCGCGTCGTTCGCCGTGAGCGCGATGCGGCTGAACGACGTCGCGAACCGGGCATCCTCCGAGGCGATGCGGATGTCGGTGCAGAGCGCGACCCCGAGTCCTCCACCGGCGGCGACCCCGTTGATCGCCCCGATGAACGGCTTGCTCAGCTCGAGCATGGGGATGAAGAGGTTGCGGCCCATCGACACGGGTGGGATCTGCCCGCCGTCGGCCGAGAGGTCGGCCTCGGCGAGGTCGGCACCCGCGCAGAAGGCGTCGTTCACCCCGGTGATCACCACGACCCGCACGTCGTCGTCGTGCTCCGCCTGCAGGCAGAGTTGCCCGAGGTGGTTCATGTGGTCGGGCGTCATCGCGTTGCGTCGCTCCGGCCGGCTCATCGTGATGGTGAGCAGGTGGTCGCGCACCGTCACCTCGACGCCGTCGATCGAGGAAAATGTCACGACTGGTCTCCTTCTTCTCGGATGGGCAGGGGCCACACCGCGGGGTCAGGCCAACAAGGAAGTCGCTTGGGCGTTGAGGCGGGCGATCACGGGGATACGTGCCTCCTGCGCCGGGTCCGGGTGCTCACGTTTGCGGTTGTTCTTGCTGATGTGCGCGCAGATCGCCGCCATCTTGAACCGGGCGTGCGCATCGAACCAGGCGAGGTCGGCGACCGAGGCCCCGCGGGCATCCTCGTAGGCAGCGAGCACGTCGGGTCGCGCGGGCATCCCCGGCGGGGTCGGGCGGATCGCCGAGGGCTGGTCGTCGGCGTCGAGGTACGAGAGGAACCAGGCGAGGTCGACGCGCGGGTCCTCGCGCGTCCAGAGCTCCCAGTCGATGATCGCGCTCACCCCGTCGCCGGCACTGCCCGCTTCGGTGATCAACAGGTTGCCGAGGCGGTACTCGCCGTGCACCACGGTCGACGGCACGGGTCGCGGGAGCGCGGCCAGCAGCGCGTCGGCAGCTTCCCGCCAACCGGCGCGCAGGTCGTCGGCCACGGTCTCGAAGATCGCCGCCCACCGTGTGACCTCGTCGGTCAACGACACCTCGGGCTCGTCGTCGAGGCCCGCGGCCACGGGGTCGAGGGTGTGCAGGCTGCCGAGCACCCGGGCGGCCTCGAGCATCCGGGCGCGGATCACCGCAGGCGCCGGCAGCGCGTCGCACTCGTCGAGCAGCGGCTCGAACGACTCCCCCGGGCGGTACTCCATCGCGTAGAGCGGCGGCACCTCGGGTGGCGCGCCCTCGTCGGTGAACAACACGCGGGCGACCGGCGCCACGCCGGCCCGGGTGACCGCCTCCTGCACGCGCGCCTGGCGCAGGACGTCACGGTTGCGCACGGGCGCGAGGCCCGGCGGCGCCATCTTCACCACGATCCGGGACCCGAACTGCGAGTCGGCATCGAGGGTCGCGAGGTAGGTGAGACTCGACAGGCCGCCTTCGAGCGGGCGCACGTCGGTGACCGGCGCGAACCGCGACAGCCGGTTGCGCACGGTCGCCAGGTCGACACCGGTCATCGCTGCTCCCCCTCGCATGACGCTCGAATTGGATACAATATCGAATCCACGGCACGGTCTCGGGGGAAGTCGAGGGGGGACCATGCGAGCACCGCAGCGCCACGACATCTCGATGGGGATGGACGACTTCCCGCGCCTGCACGATGTGCTCCGAGAGCTGCGCGAAGAGTCCCCCCTCGTCGAGATCCTGTTCCACGGGACCCCCCACGTCGCGGTACTGAGCCACGAGGCGCTCCGCGACGCGTTGCGCGACGAGGACACCTTCCCATCGGTGGAGTCCTACTCGCGCAACACCGATCCCGCGGTCGGCCGCACCCTCAACTCCATGCGCGGCGACGAACACCACCGCAACCGCGCCGTGATCTCGCCCAACTTCCGGCGCCAGCGAATGGCTGCGTACGCCGACACGCTGATCGCCCCGGTGTGCCACCAGTTGCTCGACGCCATCGAGGGCCGGCGGGACGTCGACCTGCGGGAGGTGTACACCCACCTCGCGCCGATGGTCGTGATCACGCGGTTCCTCGGGCTCCCGTGGGGCGACTACGAGACGCTCGAGCGCTGGACCACCGCACTGTTCAGCTTCCCCGTGGATCCCGAGGGCGCACTGCGCACGCGCCGCGAGCTCACCGAGTTCCTCGAGCAGCTGATGGCCGAGCGCCGCGCCGAACCCGCCGACGATCTCATCAGCATGTTGGTCAACGGTGAATTCCAGGGGCGCACGCTCGACGACGAGGAGATCCTGTCGTTCCTCCGACTGCTCTTCCCCGCCGGCACGCACAACACCACCAACAACATCTCGTCGATGTTCTTCGCGCTGCTCGACGACCCCGCGCGCATGGAGCGCGTGCGGACCGAGCCCGACGCGCGCCACTGGGCGGTCGAAGAGGCGCTGCGGTGGGAGCCCGCGGTCGGCAACCTGCCCCGCAAGGCGCGGCCCGAGGGTGGCGAGTTCCTCGGGTTCGAGATCGCGCCCGGCGCCGACATGGTGTACTCGTTCTCCGCCGCCGCGCGTGACCCGCAGATGTACGAGCGGCCCGACGAGTTCGACCTCGACCGCCACGCCGCGGAGTCGCTCGCATTCGGGCTCGGGGAGCACTTCTGCCTCGGCGCGTGGTTCGCGCGCCAGGAGATGCGCACGCTGCTCGATGTGATCCTCGAGCGCACGCGGGCGATCACGCTCACCGACCACGAGGCCGGCGCCCCGAAGGGGTGCTCGCTGCGCGGCCCGTACACCCTGCCCGTCACGATCGATTGGTGATCCATGGACCTGCACGTCCCCGACCACGTCCGCCCGCTCGTCGACCAGTTCCGCGCGTTCGTCGACGAGCGGATCAACCCGGTCGAGCACCTGCTCTACACGTGGTGGGAGCCGGGTGACCCGGGCGGCCCGATCATGGCCGACCTGCGCGCGCAGGCGAAGGCCGAAGGGCTCTGGGCCATCGGTCACCCGAAGGAGGTCGGGGGTCAGGGCCTGCCGTTCCTCGACTACGTGTACGTCAACGAGGTGGTGGGCCGTTCCGAACCCGCGGTGTGGGTGTTCGGCCAGGGCACGCTGCAGGACTCGATCATGTTGAACACGTACGCGTCGCCCGAGTGGCGCGACAAGTACCTCGGGCCACTCGTGAACGGCGACATCATCCAGAGCTTCGGGATGACCGAGCCGGCCGTGGCGTCGTCGGACGCCACGCAGTTGCAGACCACCGCCCACGTCGACGGCGACGAATGGGTGATCAACGGGCGCAAGTGGTTCACCAGCCTGGGGCGCTTCGCGAAGTACACGACGGTCATCGCGCGCACCGAGGAGGACGCCCCCCGGCCGCACCTCGCGTTCTCGGCGATCATCGTCCCCACCGACACGCCCGGCTACAACATCGTGCGCTCGGTGCCCGTGTTCGGTGACACCGAGGGCGACCACTGCGAGGTGGAGTACGACAACATCCGCGTGCCGTACACCAACCTGCTCGGCGAGCGCGGCCAGGGCTTCATGCTCGGCCAGAAGCGTCTCGGCGCGGGCCGCATCTTCCACGCGATGCGGTTCCTCGGCCGGGCCCAGCGCTGTTACGACTACCTGTGCGAGCGCTCGGTGCGCCGGGTCGCGTTCGGCTCGCCGCTCGCCGACAAGCAGCTGATCCAGCAGATGGTGTTCGAGACCGCCGCGGAGATCATGCAGTGCCGCGGCGTGGCCCTCGACGCCGCCGCCCAGCTCGACACCGGCGATCCCGCGCGGGTCGAGATCGGCATGATCAAGGTGCTGACGGCACGGATGTTCCACAACGCGGTCGACCGCGCCATCCAGGTGTACGGCGGCAAGGGCGTGACCAGCGACCTCCCCCTCGAGCGCTACTACAAGGAGGCGCGCCTCGGGCGCATCTGGGACGGTCCCGACGAGACCCACGTGGCCACCGTGTCGCGGCTGCTCCTGAAGCCCTACCGTGACGCCTACGCGGCGGAGCAGGCTGCCGCGGACTGAGCGGCCGGGGGGTCCCATGCGCGAGCGCGCCAACGACATCGAGCTCGAACGCGACGTGAAGGTGCCGATGACCGACGGCACCATCCTGCTCGCCGACGTGTTCCACCCGGTGGACGATGCCGGACGCATCGAGGATGCCCCCACCATCCTCGAACGCACGCCGTACGGGCGCCGGAACGTCGGGCACTTCGGGTTCGGCCCCGAACTCGCGCGCCGCGGCTACCGGTACCTGATCCAGGCGTGCCGGGGCACCGACGGCTCCGAGGGCGTGCACAGCTTCTTCGGCGAAGACGTCGACGGGCGCGCCACCGCCGACTGGATCGCCGAGCAGGCCTGGTTCGACGGCCGGCTCGGTTCGTACGGCGCGAGCTACATGGGGTTCACGCAGTGGGCCCTGGCATCGACGAAGCCGCCGCATCTGCAGGCGATGGCGGTCGCGCTCTCCACGGCGATGCGCCAGTGGTCGTGGTTCGCCGGCGACTCCGTCGCACTCGAGCTGATCGTGTCGTGGGACCTGAGCGCAATGGACTTCGGCAACCCCGACGCGGTGCCCGTCGTCAGCGACGTCACCCCCGAGGCGGTCGCGGCGCGCATGGAAGAGCTGCGCGCCGCGTACGCGCACCTCCCCGTCGGCGACATCATCCGGTTCATGAAGGGCGCGGAGTACCCGTTCTTCCTGGAGCAGCTCGCGGACGCGTCGCTCGACGACCCGAAATGGTCGGTCGTCGATTTCCGCGACCTGCTCCCCGAGTGGTCCGTGCCGACGCTGCTCGTCGACGGCTGGCACGACTACCCCCTCCCCGGCGTGATCCGCGACTACGCGGTGCTGCGCGACGCGCCGGCGCCCGTGCACCTGCGCATCGGTGCGGGCGGTCACCTCGGTGGCGGCGGCGAGGGCGGGATGACCGACGCGCCGCTCGACTGGTTCGACACGTACCTCCTCGGCCGCGAGGGACTGCTCGACGACGAGCGCCCCGTCGCGGTGCACGTGCAGGGCGACGCGCCCGAGTGGCGTCGCTTCGCGAACTGGCCGCCGCCCGCGACGCCCACGCCGTGGTACCTCCAGCCCGGCGGCGGGCTGGCCGCCACCGAGCCGCCCGCGTCGGAGCCCGACACGCACGGGTACGACCCGGCCGACCCGACGCCCGCGGTGGGCGGCATCGGGATGATCAGCGGCGGCATGGCCGAGAACCGCGCGCTCGAGGCGCGCGACGACGTCCTCGTGTACACGAGCGAACCGCTCACCGAGCCGCTCGTGCTGCTCGGGCCCGTGCACGCCGAGATCCACCTGGCCACGACGAACGAGCACACCGACGTGTTCGTGCGCCTGTGCGACGTGCACCCCGACGGGTCCTCGTACAACGTGTGCGACGCGCTGCAGCGCTACACCCCGGCGACGATCGAGCGCGGCACCGACGGAGACGAGGCAAGCGGCGTGTTCGTCGCGGCGATCGATCTGTGGCCGGCCGGGCACCGGTTCGGTGCGGGGCACCGCGTCCGGGTCCAGGTGTCGGGTGGCGCGCACCCCACGTACGCGCGCAACCTCGGCACCGACGAACCCCTCGCCACCGCCGTGCAGACCGTCGCGGCCGTGCACACCGTGCACCACGATCCCGCGCACCCGTCGCACGTCGTGCTCCCCCACGCGGCGACGGCGTTCGAGGGATAGGTTCACACGGTGCCGGTCACCGGTGTCGACCACCTCGCCTTCCCCACCGACGACGGCGAACGCCTCGCGGCGTTCTACGCCGCAGTGGGGTTCACCGTCGAGGGCCTCGAGGAATGGCGAGCGGGCACCACCCCGATCTTCTCCATCGCCGCGGGCGACCAGAAGATCAACGTGCACCCCGAGACGATGACGCCGCTGCGCGGCAACCCGTGGTACCTCCGCGGCGACACCGCGGAGCCCGGCTCCGCCGACCTGTGCGTGGTGTGGGACGGCGGTGTCGACGCGCTGCTCGCCATGCTCGCCGACGTCGGTGTCGCCCCCATCGAGGGACCGGTGCCGCGCATCGGTGGGCGTTCGGGCGGCACCACTGTCGGCATCAGCGTGTACGTGCGCGACCCCGACCACAACCTGCTCGAGTTCATCTCGTACGACCCGGCCGACGTCGCCGCGCACCGCGGCGACCAGACCCCCCGCTAACCCAGCACGCGTGCGGCGCGCGCCGCGAACTCCTCGATCTTGGCGGGCGCCTCGCGGTTGCTCGTCCACGGGGCGACGACGAGCCGGTCGACACCGGCGGCCGCGAGATCGGCGATCATCCGCTCGTCGGGGTCGAAGAGCAGCACGGTGAGGTCGAAGGGCCCAACGTGTCCCTGCTCCGCGCGCAGCTCCCCGATGCGCTGCACCTTCGCCACCGCGTCCTCACCCCCGCCGGAGATCCAGCCGTCGCCGTAGCGGACCGCGCGCACCAGCGCCTTCTCGGACTCGCCGCCGAACAGGATCGGCGGGTGGGGCGCGCTCACCGGCTTGGGCTCGAAGTAGAGCGGCCCGAAGTCGAAGTGGTCGCCGTGGTACTCGCACTCCTTCTCCGTCCACAGCACGCGCAGCGCCTCGGCCGCCTCCTCCGTGCGCCGGAAGCGCGACGCCGGGTCGATGCCGAGGTCGCGGAACTCCTGCCGCAGCCAACCGACCCCCACACCGAGGATCACGCGTCCGTTCGAGAGCACGTCGACTGCGGTGATCGCGCGCGCGGCCACGATCGGATGGCGCAGGGGAAGGATGTAGATCCCGGTACCGAGCTTGATGCGGCTGGTGTGCTCGGCGATGCGGGCCAGCAGCACGAACGGGTCGTACAGGGGGATGTCCTGCGGCCACGGGAAGGCCCCGTCGGGCGTGCCGGGGTACTTGTCGTCGACGTGCACCGGGATGAAGAGGTGGTCGGGCACGAACACCGACTCGTACCCGAGGTCCTCACCGAGGATCGCGAGCTCGTGGACCCGCCGCGGGTTCGCCACCGACAGGTTCAGGCCGATCTCCACGCGTGCTCCTCCGACTCCTCTAGTGTCGAACCATGACCTTCTCCGGCCAGTCCGCCGACGACACGATCGCACTGCAGCAGCTCGCACTGCAATACGCGCACATCGTCGACGACGGCGACTTCGAGCGGCTGCGCGAGATCTTCACCGACGACATCACGTTCGACACGTCGCAGTTCGGCAACCCGCCGCTCGTGGGCATCGAGCCGGTGATCCAGTCGTACGTCGACGCGCGTCATCCCGTCGCCCACCACGTGACGAACGTGGTCGTGACCACCGACGACGACGGCACCGTGCGCATGCGTTCGAAGGTCCTCTCGTTGCTCGGCGGTGGCCTGTGCGGCAGCGGCACCTACGACGACGTGTGCGTGCCGACCCCCGACGGCTGGCGCATCGCGCACCGCACCATCGGCCTGCGGCGCGAGTCCGACCTCAAGAAGCCGCCGCCCCGTCCCGCGCGCTGACCCGGACCGGGAGGTTCGACATCAGCGGCTGGCCGCTGTAGGGATCGAACGCGTCGCCGACGTCGGCGAGCCGCCCCGTGTTACCGCCGATCTCATGCACCTTGTCGTCGTACTCCTCGACGTCGCCCCAGGCGTGCGCCATGGCCACCAGGCCGCGTCGCAACGTCGGTTCGGCCGCGGCCACCCCGAGGATCGAGCCGCGCGCCGACGTCAGCCGCACGACCTCGCCCTCGCGCACACCCAGGTCGGCGAGGTCGTCGGGGTGCAGGTAGGCGGGATTGGTCGGCTCCGCACGCTGCAAGCGCGGCGCGGTCATCCCGCCGGAGTTGTAGTGCGCATGCATGCGCCGACCGATCAGGCGGAACGGGTATTCGTCGCCGGCCCACGACGCGAGGTCGCCGCTGCCGCGATCGGTGAGCGCGTCGAGGTCGGTCATCATGAGCTCGTTCGCGAGCTCGAGGCGCGCCTCCCACCCGTCCATCTTCGGCAGGACCACCGACGACGGCTCGTCGAACACTGCGCCGTGAGGGTGGGCCCGCACCTCGTCGAGCGGCACCCGCGCCTTGGCCGTGAGCAGGTCGAGCAGCGCGTCGGCGGTCGGTGTCCCGTCCATGGGAACGGGAGTGGTCGCCCCCGTCGGTCCGTTGAAGTCGACCGGGCGCATGTGCAGCTCGAGGCCCATCCGTTGCGCGAGGCCGTGGAAGAATTCCCACTCGGGGATGACGTCGGAACCGGGCGGCGGTGCGACCACGGCCGGCGCGTACTGCGCCCACGGCTTCGGCAACCCGTAGCCGGGCGCGTAGGCGGGCAGCATGTCGATGTAGTTGGTGATGCTCGGCACCTCGAGCGACAGCGTGGGGGCGATCACGTAGTCGGCGACCTTCGCGGTGGCCGACATCCACGGGTCGAACTGCACGAGCAACTCCAGGTGCCCGAGTGCCTCTCTGACCTTGTGCTGGTCGGGCCACGACACCAGCGGGTTGCCGCCACAACTGATCAGCACCCGGATCTGGTCGTCACCGGGGAGGAGGATCTCGTCGGGGATCGCCGAAGTCTGCGGGCCCACGAGCGTGTCGCCGAGATCGCGGACCCGCAGCTTCGGCTCGAACCCGTAAGAGGGGAACGGGCCCGACGCCTGCGCGAACCGCGGCACCGGTTCCACGAGCGTGCCGGGGTTCCACACCAACTCGCCCTCGCGGAGGTACCGACCGCAGATCGCGTTCAGCGCGAGGACGAGGTACTCGAGCAACGTGCCCCGAGCCGACGACATGCCCGGCCCGGTGCCCGCCACCGCCACACCACGCCCGGCGGTCGCGAACAGCCGCGTCGCGGCCACGAAGTCGTCGACGGGGATGTCGGCGCGTCGCGCGACCTCGGCCGGCGTGTACGGCTCGACCGCGCGCCGCAACTCGTCGACGCCGTTGCACTCCTGCGCGACGAAGTCGGCATCGTGCAGCGTTTCGTCGAGGATGAGGCGGATCATCCCCGCCACGATCGCGACGTCCTCCGCGGGACGCGGCTGCAGGAAGATGTCGGCCTGCGACGCGGTCTCGTGGCGGCGCGGGTCGATCACGATGAGCTTGAACCCGCGCCGCTTCGCGTCGTGCAGCCACTTGCGCGGGTCGGCCTGCGGCAGGCCCGCCGCAATCGACACGAGCGGGTTGGAACCGATCACGAGGCACACGTCGGCGGTGGCCGGGCCCTGGTGGAGCGCCATCCACACGCCCATGAGCCCCTGGGCGATGGTCTTGCCCGGCTGGTCGATCGACGTCGCCACCCATCCGCGCGGGTTGCCGATCGCCTCGCGGAACGCGTTGGTCAGCGGAGCAGTCACCGAGTTCGCGAGCCCGAAGGTCCCGCTGTAGAGCGCGACCGCGAGCGGACCGTGGTCGGCGAGCACCTGCTGCAGCTTGGTGGCGATCTCGTCCATCGCCTGCTCGACCGCGATCGGCGCGAGTGTGCCGTCGGGCTCCCGCTTCAGCGAGTGCAACAGTCGTTCGGGGCTGTTGTGCATCTCGGGCAGCGCGCGGCCCTTGATGCACGAGTACCCGTGGTAGATCTCGCTGGCCGGATCGCCGTTGACCTTGACCGCGCGGCCACCCTCGACCTCCACGAGGATCGGGCATGCGCTGTGGCACATGCGGCAGAACGACGTGTGGGTGGCGGTGCTGCCGATCGATGTGCCAGTCGATGTGTCGGTCACTGGTCCCCCCGAACCGTCGACCGCGGACCCGGGTGGGTCAGGCGGTCGACTTGGTGACGAGCTCGCCCATCTCGATGCCGATCTGGTGGTCGTGACGACCACCGTCGAGTGAACGGATGCTCACGTCGTGGCCGGCGGCCTCGGCGCGCAATGCGGCGACGGTGCTCTGCTCCCGCGCCCGGATGGCGAACGGGTCGAACGAGTACCAGCGCAGCGCGTTCTCGTACGAGATCTTGTTGATCTCGTCGTCGGTCGCGCCGGCGAGCACCGCGTGCAGCTCCTCGGGCGCGTTCGGCCACGCCGAGTCGGCATGCGGGTAGTCGAGCTCCCAGCACACGTTGTCGATGCCGATGCGGCCGCGCAGCTCCACGCCGACGGGGTCGTCGATGAAGCACGTGAGGAAGTGGTCCCGGAAGAAGTCGCTCGGCTTGCGCCCCTCCAGGTCCTGCCCGGTCCACAGGTGGTGCAGGTCGTAGGTGCGGTCGATGCGCTCGAGGAAGTACGGGATCCAGCCGGTGCCGCCCTCGGAGAGCGCGAACTTGAGGTTCGGGAAACGCTGCAGGAGCCCCGACCACATGATGTCGGCCGCGCACTGGCACACGACCATCGGCTGCAGCGTCATCATCACGTCGACCGGCGCGTCGTCGCTCGTGGACACGAGCTTGCCGCCCGACCCGAGGTGGATCGACACGACGGTGTTCGTCTCCTCGCACGCGCGCCAGAGCGGGTCCCAGGCGTCGCTGTGCCAGCTCGGGTATCCGAGGTGCGCGGGGTTCTCGGTGAAGGTCGAGCGCGTGGCACCCCTTCGCCGCGAGGCGGCGGACCTCGGCGGCCGCGAGCTCGGCGTCCCACAGCACGGGCAGCCCCATCGGGATGAAGCGGTCGGGGTAGGCGCCGCACCACTCGTCGACGTGCCAGTCGTTGTAGGCCTGCACCACGGCGAGCGCGAGCTCCTTGTCGGCCGCGGTTGCGAACAGCCGGCCGGCGAAGCCGGGGAACGACGGGAAGTTCAGCGACGCGAGCACGCCGCCCGCGCTCATGTCCTTCACCCGCTCGTGGACGTCCCAGCAGCCCTTGCGCATCTCCTCGTACGACATGGGCTCCACGCCGTACTCCTCGCGCGGGCGGCCCGCGACCGCGTTGAGGCCGAGGTAGGGCACGGCATCACCGTCGAACATCCACACGTCGTCGCCGACGTCGGTGCGCACGATCCGCGGCGCGCGGTCGCGGTACTTCGCGGCGATGTGCGCGTCGAACAGGTGTGGCGGCTCGACGAGGTGGTCGTCGACGCTCACCAGGATCATGTCGTCGATCTGCATGGGTGTGCTCCTCGGATGTTCGGCGCTTCAGAGGGTGACGACCTGGCCACCGTCGACCGCGATGGTCTTGCCGGTGAGCCAGGCGGAGTCGTCGGAGAGGAGGAACGCGCAGGTGCCGACGAGGTCGTCGGGCTGCCCGAGCCGCTTGAGCGACATGATCTGCAGCAGCCCCTGCTGCACCTCCTCGGGCACCTGCTCCCGCGTCGCGTCGGTGAGCGTGGGGCCGGGGGCGATCGCGTTGACGCGGATGTTCATGCCGCCGAGCTCCATCGCCAGGCACGCGGTGAGGCTGTTCACCCCGGCCTTGGCCAGCGAGTAGTACCCGGCGTTCATGTACGCCGCAGTGGACGACTGGTTCACGATCGCGCCACCACCGCGCTCGGCGATGTGGGGGTACGCCGCGCGGGTGCACCGCAGCGCGCCGTTGAGGTTCGTGTTCATGAAGTGCTGGTAGTACGCGAAGTCGACGGTGATGAGCGGCTCGAAGTGCATGCCGCCGTAGATCGCCGCGTTGTTCACCAGGTGGTCGAGCCCACCGAACGCGTCGAGTGCGGCCTGCACCATCGCAGTGGGGCTGTCGTCGTCGGCGATGTCGACGTGCACGCCGAGCGCCGTGCCGCCCGCGGCCTCGATCTCCTTGGCCACCCGTTCGGCGCCCTGCGTGTTGATGTCGGCGACGACGACGCTGGCGCCCTCGGCGGCGAGGCGCCGTGCGTACCCTTCACCGATGCCGCCGCCGGCGCCGGTGACGATGACGACCTTGCCGTCGAAACGGCCGGGCACGACTCCCATCTGATCCCCCCTGGATCGGCACGCACTCGAGCGGAGCGTGACGTGTTTGGATACGATATACAACTGCTCCAGCACCCGCAACGGCGACGCGACCCCGCGTCCGGACCCGAAAGACGAGCCCCATGACGGAGATGACGGCCTGATGACGCAGATGACCGGAGGCCACGCGTTCGCGAAGCAGCTGGCCGACGAAGGCGTCACCGACATGTTCGGCCTGCCCGGCGACCAGATCATGCACGCGCTCGACGGCATCTACGACGAGCCGCGGCTGCGGTGGATCACCACCCGCCACGAGCAGGGCACCACCTACATGGCCGACGGGTACGCCCGCGTCACCGGCAAGCCGGGCGTCGCGTTCGTGGTCCCCGGTGTGGGTATGTACAACGCGGGCGCCGGCCTCGCCACCGCGTACGCGGCGTCGTCGCCGGTCGTGTTCGTCGCCGGACAGATCCTGCGCCACGGCATCGGCAAGAACCTCGGCCTGCTGCACGAGGTCGACGACCAGCTCGACATCGTGCGCCCCATCACCGACTGGCAGCAGCGCACGCTCGAGGCCGAGGGCATCCCCGCGACCGTGCACGAGGCGTTCGCACGCGTGCGGCGTGGGCGTCGTCGCCCCGTCGAGATCGAGTTCCCGCCCGAGGCGTTCTCCGAGTCGGCCGACATGAGCTTCCTCCCCCGAGCCGAGGAGGTGGTCGAGGCCGCGGATCCCGAGCAGGTGGCGCGGGCCGCCGAGATCCTGCACGGCGCGCAGCGGCCCCTCATCTGGGCCGGCGGCGGCGTCGTGCTCAACGACGCCTCGGGCGCGCTCACCGCGGTCGCAGAGTTCCTCCAGGCCGGCGTGGTCACCACGCGCCAGGGCAAGGGTGCGATCGACGACCGCCACCCGCTGTCGGTCGGCACGATGTGGGTGAACAAGCGCCTGCAGCCGATCCTCGACGAGGCCGACGTGATCCTCGCGGTCGGCACGCACTTCCTCGGCTCGGGCGTCGCGGCCGACAAGCAGGTCGTGCACATCGACATCGACCCCGCCGAGATCGGACTGCGGCACGCCAACTCGACTGCCGTCGTCGGCGACGCGGCGCCCACGCTCGATGCCCTGCTCGCGGAGCTCCAGAAGTTGGGCGACCCCCGCCCCGATCGCACCGAGGAGACCACCGCGCAGCGCGCATCGGTCGCCGAGCAGCTGCGCGCGATCGGACCGCAAGCGGGCTACGTCGAGCTGCTGCGCCGCGCGCTCCCCGACAACGGTGTGCTCGTCCCCTGCACCACCACCGTCGGGTACATGTGCCACATGCACTTCCCGGTGTACGAGCCCCGCACCTACGTCTCCACCAGCTACATGGGCACCCTCGGCTCCGCCTTCCCCACCGCGCTCGGCGCCAAGGTCGGCGTGCCCGACCGCCCCGTGGTGTGCGTGAGCGGCGACGGCGGCTTCCTCTTCGCGGCCACCGAGCTCGCCACGGCCGTGCAGTACGGCATCAACACCACCACCGTGATCTTCAACGACGGCGCGTACGGCAACTCCAACCGCGACCAGCGCGAGCGCTTCGACGGCCGGGAGATCGGCACCGAGCTGCGCAACCCCGACTTCGCGAAGTTCGCGGAGGCCTTCGGCGCCGACGGCGTGAAGCTCGCCCGCATCGAGGACCTCGAGCAGGCGATCCCCGAGGCGATCGCCAACGACCGGCCCACGGTCATCGAGGTGTCGATGGACCGCCTGCCCTCGCCCTTCTAGCCGTGACCGATCACGACCGACTGCACGAGCTGCGGCTGCGCGGCTTCGTCACCGTGGCCGACGACACGCCCTGGCGGGCGATCGTCGACGCGGGCTGGGCCACGAGCACGAACGGCCGCGTGGCGATCACCCCGGACGGCCGCGTCGAAGCCGAGTCCCGTGCCCGTGCCACCGGCGCGGCCGCCGAGGTGGCGGAGTCCGCATATCTGGCGTTCCTCCCGCTCAACGCACGCCTGCTCAAGGTCTGCCACGACTGGCAGCTCCAACGCGGCGGCGTGCCCAACGACCACACCGACGTGGCCTACGACCACAAGGTGATCGACCGCCTCCACCAGGTGCACGCCGGGGCGCGGCGGGTGCTCGAGCCCCTGGCCGACGTCCTCCCTCGATTCGTCGGGTACGAGGCCCGGTTCGCGGCGGCGCTCACGAAGCTCGACGCCGGTGACCGGAAGTGGTTCGCATCTCCTGCGTGCGACTCGTACCACACCGTGTGGATGCACTTCCACGAAGACCTGCTCCTGGCCTCCGATCACTCGCGCGACGAGGAACCGCCCTGATCACACGGTGATCAGACGATGCCGAACGGCGCCATCCGCGCGGGGATGTCGTTCGGCTGCCAGCCCTCGACCAGGGAGTCGCCCACGAGGTCGCGCACCGGGCGCCCGAGTTCCATCAGCAGGTGCAGGCTGTCGGTCACCCGGCCACTGCAGTCCGCGTCGCACGTCGCGAGTGCGAGGACCGCTTCAGCCATCGACTCGATCGGCTCGACGAGCACGCCGGTCCAATCGGCAAGTTGGTCGGCACCTTCCGTGTGCACGCCTTCTGTGGGTCGCAGCGCGTTGATGCGCACCCCGCGGCCGTGCAGGTCGACCGCGGCGCCGACCGTCATGCGTTCGAGCATGGCCTTGCTCCCGCCGTAGGTGACGGAACCCCCGATGCCGCCGGCGACGGCCTCCGGTGCGAACGGCGGACCGGGCGGCGCGTCGACGGCCTGGGTCGAGACGTTCACCACCCAGCCCTCACCCGCCTCGAGCATGGTGGGGAGCACGGCCTGGGTGAGCGCCCACGGCGACCACACGTTCACCTCGAACGCGACGCGCAGGCGTCGTTCGCTCACCTGCAACGTGGGGATGTGGAACGCAGCGGCCGCGTTGTTCACCAACACGTCGACCGGTGCACCGAAGGCATCGACGACCTCCTGCACGATCGCGGCGCGGTCGGTGTCGGAGGACGCGAGGTCGGTGCCGATCGCGACCGCTTCCCCACCGGCGGCGACGATGTCGGCGACGGTGCGGTCGAGTGATCCGGGCAGGTGGAAGTCACCCTCGTGCTGCGTGCGCGCCACCGCGGCAACCCGCGCGCCCTCCGCCGCGCACCGCCTCGCGACCGCGGCGCCGATGCCGCGGCTCGCGCCGGTGACGATCACGACTCTTCCCTCGAGGGCTTTGCTCATCCCGGCATCCTCCCGGGGTCAGGGCTCCCGCGGCAAGCCGAGCGCACGCTCGCCGACGATGTTGCGCTGCACCTCTTCGCTGCCGCCGTAGATCGTCTCCGCGCGCGAGTAGAGGAACAGCGTCTGCAGCGGGTCGAAGGGGTGGTCGCCGCCGCGGGTGAGCATGGCCTCGGGCCCCATGGCGTCCATCGCCGCCTCGCCCATCTCCTGGTGCAGGCGGCTCCAGAACATCTTGTAGACGTTGGTGACCGGCGCGGTCGTGCCGAGCTCCAACGAACTGAGCATCCGCAGCATGCTCAGCTGCATGATGCGGTTCTTCTCCCACACCTGCACGATCTTCTGCCGCACCACCGGGTCGTCCCAGCGGCCGGTGCGCTTCGCCACCCCGACGATGGCCCCGACCTCCTGCTCGTACGAGAGCTGGTAGCCCATCGTGCCGAACCCGCGCTCCGACGTGACCGTGCTCATCGCCACGGCCCACCCGCCGTTCACCTCACCGACGATGTTCTCGCCGCGGTGCGGGCACCTTCGTAGAACACCTCGCAGAAGTCCTCGCGCCCCGACGTCATGTCGCGGATCGGCCGCACCTCGATGCCGGGCTGGTCGAGCGGCACGAGCAGGTACGAGATGCCCCGGTGCCGACTGTCGGGTTCGCCGGTGCGGCACAGCACGAAGTTCCACTGCGCGATCTGGGCCATCGACGTCCAGATCTTGTGGCCGTCGATCACCCACTCGTCGCCGACGAGCTCGGCGCGGGTGCGCAGGTTGGCGAGGTCGGACCCGGCGTCGGTCTCGGAGTAGCCCTGGGCCCAGCGCACGGTGCCGTCGAGGATGCCGGGCAGCACGGTGCGGCGCTGGTCGTCGGTGCCGTGCGCGACGACCGTCGGGCCGAGCAACCAGTCGCCGACCACCCCGACGCGACCGGGGCCGCGCGCGGCGATGTACTCCTCCCAGAACACCATCTGGTCGCGGATCGAGAGGTCGCGGCCGCCCGCCTCGCGAGGCCAGGCCATGCCGATCCAGCCGCCGCGTCCGAGCTCCTGCTCCCAGGCGATGCGGGCGTCGAGCGCCTCGTGCTCGCGTCCCGGGCCACCCGTGCCGCGCACCTCGGCGAAGTCACCGTCGAGGCGCGCGCGGAGCCACTCGCGGATCTCGCTGCGGAATCCCTGGTCGCCCACTTCCCCTCCGGGTTTTTATCTTGTATACAACACGGCCACAGCGCCATCCACCGGGGGGACCGAGATGATCGTCGACTGGGAGCCGCACGCCGAGGAGTTCCGGCTCAATCCGTACCCGCTGTACCGGCAGCTGCGCGACGAGGCGCCGATCTACCACAACGAGGAACGCGGGTTCTGGGCGGTCACGCGGTTCGAGGACTGCTGGAACGTGCTCGTCGACGCGAAGCGCTTCGTGAGCTCCGAGGGCGTGTCGCTCGAGCGCTACGAGGTCGGCCAGAAGCTGATGATCCTGATGGATCCCCCCAAGCACACCTGGCACCGCAAGATCATGAGCCGCCTGTTCACGCCGCGGGTCATCGCCAACCTCGAACCGTGGATCCGCGATGTGTGCCGGAGCCTGCTCGACGACCTGCGCGACCGCGACTCCTTCGACATCGTCGAGGACTTCTCGATGCTGCTCCCGATGTACGTCACCGCGGAGCTCCTCGGCCTCCCCGAGGACTACCGGCTCACCGCGAAGAAGCTGAGCCACGCGGCGGCGCAACGGGTGAGCACGAACGCGGCGCCCGACGAGGCCATCGCCGCTTCAGAGGAGCTCAACGCCCGCCTGCTCGAAGCCACGATCGACCGGCGCAAGCACCTCGGCGACGACGTGATCAGCACGATCATGCAGACGCCGATGGTCGACGACGCGGGCACCGAGCACTACCTCGACGACGAACAGATTGCTGCGTTCTTCTTCGAGCTCACGTTCGCGGGCAACGACACCACCACGCGGGCCATCGCCAACTCGGCAGTCGGGTTGGCGTGGTACCCCGACCAGCGGCGGCAGCTGGTCGCCGATCCGTCGCTGATCCCGAACGCCGTCGAGGAGCTGCTGCGCTGGGACAACCCATCGCATTTCCTCGGCCGCCACTCGGTCGAGGAGGTCGAGCTCCCGAGCGGCACGATCCCCGCCGACGCACACATCGCCGTCGTGCTCGCCGCGGCGAACCACGACGAACGCATGTACGCGGAGCCCGAACTGCTCGACATCCACCGCAAGTTCGACCGCAAACTGTGGTTCGGCATCGGGCCGCACGTGTGCATCGGCGCCTCCCTCGCGCGGCTCGAGCTGCGCATCGCGTGGGAGGAGTTCCTGGCGCGCTTCCCCGAGTTCCACGTGACCGGCGAGGGCGCGGTGCAGGACCAGTCGGGCCAGAACCGCGGACTCTTCCACCTCCCGGTCCACATCGACCCGGTCGTGATCGAACGTTGACCCGACCGCCCGTCAAGGTCCTGCAATGGGGCACCGGCACCGCCGGGGTCCGTTCGCTGCGGTGCATCCTCACCAACCCCGCGCTCGAGCTCGCGGGCCTCTACGTCGCGCGGCCCGAACGGGCCGGCCGTGACGCGGGGTCGTTCGTCGACCTCCCGGACACCGGCGTGCTCGCGACCAACGACGTCGAGGCCCTCCTCGCGACCGACGCCGACTGCCTCGTGTACATGGGCAGCTACGCGCACGGCTCGCTCGACGACGTGCTCCCGTTCCTGCGCGCGGGCCGCAACGTCGTCACGGCCACGCTCTTCACGTTGCTGACCTCCGAGTTCGCGCCCGCCGACCACCGTGACGCGGTCACCGCCGCCTGCCTCGAAGGGGGCACGTCGTTCTTCTCGACGGGGGCGTCGCCGGGGTACTGCACCGACTCCTTCCCGATGGCGATGCTCGGCATCGTCGACGAGATCCGCGAGATCCGCGTGCAGGAGATCGCCGACTACAGCAGCTACCCGGTGGTCGAGGTCGCGCGCAGTTGGGGGTTCGGCGGCGAGCCCGGCGCACCGATCCCGTTGTTCGAGGGCGACGAGATCCAGCGGAGCTGGCAGAGCATTCCCCTCGACATCGCCCGCCGTCTCGGCGTGGAGCTCGACGAGATCCGCGTGGTCACCGAGGCCGGGCTCGCCGAACGCGACGTTCCCGCCGCCTTCTTCACCATCCCCGCCGGGACGGTGGCGAACATCCGCTTCCAGGTGCAGGGCATCGCACGGGGTCGTCCGTTCGTGGTCCTCGAGCACGTCAACTACTGCGACCTCGACGCGATGCCGCCGGACTGGCCCCGCCCGAACGCCGCCACCGCCCTCGCCTACCGCACGGTCGTGACCGGGCGCCCCAACCTCACCGCGGAGATCTCGCTCGACTACCCCGTCGCCGCCGTACGCACCGTGAACGCGATCCCCGCGGTGGTCGCGGCGCCGCCCGGGATCGTGGCCGGCGCCGACGTCCCGCCGCTCCCCAGCGGCAACGTCGTCCTCTGACTGACGAACCGGCGTCAATCGGTGCCCATAGTGGGCAGGAATTGACGCCAGTTCGGAGGGATCAGGCCCGCGTGAGCACCTCGACGGTGCCGGCGGCGCCGTCGATGCGCACGGTGTCGCCGCTGTGCAACTGCTGCGTGCCCACCACGGTGTTGATCACGCACGGGACGCCGAGCTCGCGCGCGACGATCGCGCCGTGGCTCATCGGGCCGCCCACGTCGATGACGAGGGCCGCGGCGACGAGGAAGTGACCCACCCAGCTCGGGTCGGTGGCCGCACACACGAGGATCTCACCGGGCTCGAGCGGCTCGCTGGTCGCGGGGTCGAGCACGACCCGGGCCACGCCCTCGACCACACCCGGGCTCACACCGAGACCGGTGAGCACCGACAGGGTCGCGCCACCACTCGGCCCGTCGGGCCCGTCGAGCGCCAACGGCTCCGGGTTGCCGACGAACAGCACGGGGAGCTCCAACGCCGAGTACTCCCGCGCCCGCTCCTTGCGGAAGGTGACGCGCTCGCGCACGTCGGGAGCCGCGCCGTCGACGAACTCGTCGGCGAGCAGGTGGAACACGTCTTCGCCGTCGTCGAGCAGCCCGCGTGCCGCGAGGTCGCGACCGAGCGTCCGGGCCGCCGCACGCGCACCGTCGAGCGAGCGCTGCGAGCACACCTTCACGTGCTCGCGCAGCACCGTGTAACGGCGGGCGTCGTCGATCGCCCGGCGCGCCGCGTCCAGCGCGTCACCGGACAGCGCGCCGAGCAGCTCCGCCTCGGCGGCCAGACGGTCCGCGACCCGGGTGCGGCCGGTCGCTTCGGGGCCCTCGTCGTCGCCCATCGTCGCCATCGCGGCGAGGAGTGGTTGCAACAGCGCGGGATCCTCGCGCCACACGGTGGTGTAGAGATCGGCGGCCCGGTTGCCCTGGTAGCCGTACTCGTGGAGGAAGTCGTCCATGGCCAGCTCGCCGTGCGCGAGCGCCCACAGGTCGGCGGACATCTGGTCGTCGTGGGTGTCGCCGTACCCGCCGTTGAGGCGGGCGAGGAGCTCGGGTGCCCCGGCAGTCGCGCACGCGGTGAGGAGCGCGACGAATGCCTCCCCCGCGAACGTGGTGACGTGGGTCATGACGATCGCGGCCTCGAGGAAGTGGTCCCACGCGGCCCGCCAACGCGCGGGGGCGCCTGCGACGTCGACGAGCACGTCGGGCGCAGTGGCCGCGCGCCAGAACGCCTCGACCGTGCGGGAGCATTCGTGCGCCCGCTCCTCGATCACCGCACGGATCTCGCGGTCGCGCGCCGCCACCGCCTCGAAGCGGGCCGGGTCGGGGCTGCGCACCGCGTCCTCCCGCACGAAGCCGAGCAGTCCGAACTCGATCTCGGCCGCCGCGGTGGGCGAGACGCGGTCGCCGAAGGCGCACATCGTGTCGACGTTCACGGCGAGGCGGCCCTTGAACGCGGCCATCACGCGTGCGTCGGCGTCGTTCTTCCAGCCGGCCTCGTCCGCGGAGATCGCACCGCGCTCCGCGTACGCGCCACGGATGCCGAGCTCTCCCGCACGCACCACGAAGTCGTGGTGGAGCGGGGTCACCACGCCGGGGAACGCCTCGCCGACGTTGTTGCGGGTCCACTGGGTGGCGGGCCCGCTCACGGCGTCGAGCGGGTCGTGGAACTCGGTGGATCGGTCGACGTTCACGCAATTGCTCCCGGGTTAACGTGTGCGCCTTGGACGCGCAGCGGACGGACGAAGACCGGTTCACCCCGACGGTGATGCGCCGGCTGAGCAGCGCGGAGGTCGTCGCGGTGCACATCCGGGCCGCCATCTTCAACGGCGAGCTCCGGCAGGGTGACCGCCTGCGCCAGGACGACATCGCCAAGAAGATGGGCGTCAGCCGGATCCCGGTGCGCGAAGCGGTGATCGCGCTCGACCGCGAGGGCTGGGTCACCGTGACCCCGCACCGCGGCGCGTTCGTGCACGGGCTCGACGAGGCGGCACTGCGCGACCACTACGAGCTCCAGGGTCTCGTGTACGGGCTCGCCGCCCGGCGCGCCACCGAGCGGGCCACCGACGACGAGCTCGACCAGCTCCGCGACGCGCAGCAGCGCCTCGACGCGGCGGCGACACCCGACGAGCTGCACGACGCCAACGACGCGTACCTGCGCCTGCTCCTCGCGCTCGCGCGATCGCCCCGCCTCGGTGCGGTGATGCGCAACATGGCGACGATCGTGCCCGGCAACTTCTTCGCGTTCATCGAGGGCAGCGGCGTGATGCAGCAGCGCGGCGCGAAGCGCACGGTCGCGGCGATCCGCAAGCGTGATCCCGACCGCGCCGCCGACGAGTGCCTGCGGCTACTGCGCGCGCAGGGCGATCTCGTCGTGAAGACCGCGGCGGCGCGCGGGTTGTTCGTCACGTGACGGCGCCGGTGATCTTCAGCGCGATCGCCTGATCCTCGTCGATCCCGATCTCGCGCAGGATCTCGTCGGTGTGCTCGGCGAACTGCGGTGCGCGCGTGAGCTGGGCCGGCGTCTCGTCGAACTGCACGGGATTGGTGACGAGCTCGCGCGTCACGCCGTCGGCATCGGTGATCTCGGCGATCAGCCCGTTGGCGCGCACCTGCGGGTCGTGGGCCAGCTCGAGACTGTCCTGCACCGGCGCCCACTGCCCCTCGAGCGTGCGGAACTTCTCCACCCAGTAGTCGTACGGCTTCGACCCGATCACCTCGTGGACGATCCTGCCCGCCTCCGGCGCGTTGGCGATGAGCTTCTCGGGGGTGTCCCAGCGCGGGTCGCCGACGAGGTCGGGGCGATCGAGGTGACGGCAGAAGTCGTCCCAGAACTTCGAGATCTGGATCATCGCCAGGTACACGAAGCGGCCGTCGGACGTGCGCACCGGACCCGCCCCCGGGTTGGTGAGCGCGTCGGGCGGGTTGCCCATGTACCCCGCGGGCCACGGCTCGCCGTTCGCGAGCGAGATGTCGACCGACAGCGCGCTCGCCCACACCCCGAGCCCGAGCAGGGACACGTCGACCACCGACGTCTCGCCGGTGCGCTCACGGGAGAGGAGCGCGGCCGCGATGCCACCGGCGATCGAGAGGCCGCCGAGCGAGTCGCCGTACGCGGGACCCGGCATCCCGATGACGCCGTCGTAGTCGGGCGGGCGCACCCCGGCGGCCGCGCCGCCGCGCGCCCAGAACGCGGTGGCGTCGTAGCCACCCTGGCGGGACTCGTCGCCGCGCACGCCGTAGGCGGAGCCGCGCACGTAGACGATGTCGGGGTTCACCGCCCGGATGTCGTCGAGGTCGAGATGCAGGCGCTCGCGCGCGTCGGGGAGGAAGTTCGTGAGGAACACGTCGCTGGTGCGCACGATGTCGTGCAGCACCGCGAGTGCCTCGGGCTCCTCGAGCGCCAGGCCGATGCTGCGCTTGCCGCGGTTGGGGTGCTCCATGACCGGGTGGAAGCTCCCGTCGCGCCAGCCCGACAGCCCGGTCATGCCGCGCTGGGAGTCGCCGGTGACGGCGTGCTCCACCTTGATCACGTCGGCGCCCCAGTCGGCCAGCACCGCGCCGGCCGCGGGCGTGAACGTGAACTGGGCCACCTCGACGACGCGGAATCCCTCGAGCGGACGGATGGTCACGTGGTTCCCCCTCTTCGCGCCCGGCGGGTCGCGGGTTTCGCAGCGGATGGATATTGCATACGATCCGCGCCATGTCCGCAAGTACCGACCAGCCGATCGACCCCGGCCACGACCGGATCGTCGACACGACGCCTTCCATCCACCCACCACCGACGACCCCTGGTGGCAGGAGACGTCGTGGTTCACCTTCATGGTCCCCGAACGCAATCTCTACTGCTACGTGTACCCGTGGGTGAAGATGAACCAGGGCATCCTCGGTGGCGGGGTGATGGCGTGGGACGAGCGCGGGCGCACGCCGTTCGACGCGCTCCACTGGGACTACCAGTGGACGTACCCGTACCCCGAGCCCGGTGACCTGCGCGACATCGTTTTCCCCACCGGGATCTCGATCCGCTGCCTCGAGCCGCTCACGCGGTATCGGATCGCGTACGACCACCCCGACTTCTCGTTCGAGATGGAGTTCGCCGCGATCCTCCCGGCCCACCTCCTCGAGGACAACGGCACCGGAACGTTCGCCGGGCACCTCGACCAGCAGGGTCACGTGACCGGCACGGTCACCGTCGCCGGGGAGACCCTCGCCGTCGACTGCCACGCGCACCGGGACCGCAGCTGGGGACGCCGCGTGCCCGCGCCGGGGCTGCACATCGGGTACGACCTCTGCACCGCGGCCGAGGTCGCGTTCATGGCGTACTCCTCGCCCGACCACGACCGTCCGCACCAGGCCGGCAACCTCATGGGCGGCACGCTCTGGGCCGACGGCGAGCTCGCCCCCCTCACCTCGGGCACGCGCCACCTCGAGCGCGCCGCCACGGTGAGGCCCGTGCCGGGCCCGGCGAGCGGCCCGGCGTGTGGCCCGCCCGCGTCGTGGTGGAAGGTGTCGACGACCGTGGGCGGCGGCTCGAGGCGGTCGGGACACCCCTGAACTGGATGGGCTTCCAGAACCTGCCCTCGATGACGAACCTGGTGTCGCTCGTGCGCTGGGACGGCAGCGCGGACGGGTCGGCGTTCACGGCGTACGGTGAGCTCGAGGACGTGTGGGACGCCGACCGCTACCGCCGGTTCGCCCGCGATTGAATATCGTATATAATCTTTCGTCGACCTGCGTACACCTCAGGAGCAGACCGCATGACCTCCGTCGCGAGCACCCAGGACATCACCGTGACCCGCATGGCCGGCGGGTGTGGCGCCCTCGTGCACGGCGTCGACCTCGCCCAGGGCTGCGACGACACCACGTTCGCCGCAATCCGCCAGGCGCTCCTCGACCATGGAGTGATCTGCCTGCGGGGCCAGGATGCCGTGACCCCCGAGCAGCACATCGACTTCGGCCGGCGCTGGGGCGTGCTCGAACCGCACCCCTACGTCCCGCCGATCGACGGCTACCCGGAGATCATGGAGGTCTACGACCCCAACCCGATCACCACCACGTGGCACGCCGACTTCACCTACGCGAAGCGACCACCCGGCGTGAGCATCCTGCTCGCGCGCGTCATTCCCGAGGTGGGTGGAGACACGATGTTCGCCAACGTGGGGATGGCCTACGACGGCCTCTCGGAGGGCATGCAGCAGACGCTGCTCGGCCTGCGCGCGGTGCACTACGCCACGCAGCTCGCGGTCGAGATGGGCCTGCCCGAGGAGGACCGGCAGCGTCCCCACCCGGTCGTGCGCACGCACCCGGCCACCGGCCGCAAGGGCCTCTTCGTGAACGACAACTACGTGAAGCACTTCGAGGGATGGACCGAGCGCGAGAGCCTGCCGCTGCTCGACTTCCTCTACGGCGAGATCGGCCGGTTCGAGTACACCTACCGCCACCACTGGGCCCAGGGCGACATGCTCATCTGGGACAACTCCGCGGTGCAGCACGCCGTCGTCGGCGACACGGCCGGCGCGAAGCGCTCCCTGCACCGCGTCACCATCGAGGGCGACGAGCCGATCTAGCTGGGCTCGCTCCGCCTCCCTGGCCTCGCTGCCGCTCGGCTACCCATCTGCCTCGAGTTCTCAGGAGACTCCAATGACTCAGATCGACATTCCCTGGATCGTCAGCCTCGACGACCACGTGGTCGAGCCCCCCGGCGTGTGGGTCGACCGCCTCCCCGCCAAGTACCAGGACATCGGCCCGCACATCGTCTACGCGCCCGCGGGCACCCCGGTGCTCGACGGCGGCGGCTACATCGAGGCGCCCGGCACCGAGGGCCCCGACGTCGCGTGGTGGTTCTACGAGGACCACCAGTACTCGGTGAAGCGCCTCATCGCCGCGGCCGGCTACCCCGCCGACGAGATCGGCATGGACGGCGTCACCTACGACCAGATGCGGCGCGGTTGCTGGGACCCCAAGGCGCGCGTCGAGGACATGGACGTCAACCACATCGAGGCGTCGCTGTGCTTCCCCAACTACCCGCGCTTCTGCGGGCAGCTGTTCATCCGCGGCAAGGACAAGGAGCTCGCGAGGCTCTGCGTCGAGGCGTACAACGACTGGATGGTCGACGAGTGGTGCGGTGCCAGCTTCGGTCGTCTCATCCCGCTGTGCATGCTCCCGATGTGGGACGTCGACCTCGCGGTCGCCGAGTTGCAGCGCAACGCGGCGCGCGGCGTGAAGACCGTCACCTTCTCCGAGCTGCCCGCGTGGCTCGGCCTCGAGAGCATCCACTCGGGCTACTGGGAGCCGTTGTTCAACGCGGCGTCCGAGGCCGGGGTCGTGCTGTCGATGCACATCGGCTCGGGCACCAAGACGATCACGTCGTCGCCCGACGCGCCCGACGCGGTACAGGCGGTGAACATGTTCGCGAACAGCGCGACGTCGCTCATCGACTTCCTCTACTCCGGTGTGCTCAAGCGCAACCCCGGACTGAAGCTCCTCTACGCCGAGGCACAGATCGGCTGGATCCCCTACGTGCTCGAGCGCGTCGACGACGTGTGGGAGACGCACCGCGGCTGGAGTGAGAGCCAGAAGTTCGTCGACGAGCCGCCGTCGCGCTTCTACTACGAGCAGGTGTGCAGCGCCTTCTTCAAGGACAGCGTGGGCGTGCAGAACCTCGACCTCGTCGGCCGGAACAACATCTCGTTCGAGACCGACTACCCGCACCAGGACGGCACCTGGCCGAACACGGAGCAGGTCGCCAAAGAGCTGTTCGGCCACCTCGAGGCCGACGACGTGTTCCGCATCGTGCGCGGCAACGCCATCGACCTGCTCCGGCTCCAGGGCCTCGGCGACGGGAGCGGTCCCCTCTCGTGAGCACTGAGCGAACGAGCAGGGAGGCAGCGTGAGCGACGCCGACTCCTTGCTCGTCACCGAGGCGGCGCTGCGGGCGCAGCTCGAGCGCATGCTCGGCGCGCTCGGCGTGCCCGCCGACCAGGCCGCAATCGTCGCCGACAACCTGGTGGAGGCCGACCTGCGCGGCGTCGACTCCCACGGCGCGCACCTCATGGCCCTCTACAACACGCGGGTCACCAAGGGGCACATCCGCCCCGTCACCGAGGTGACGGTCACCGAGGACCGCGGCTCCACCGTGCTCCTCGACGGCCACCTCGGTTTCGGGCAGGTGGCCGGCGTCGCGGCGATGGACCTCGCCGTCGAGCGGGCGCGGGAGCACGGAGTGGCGACCATCGCCGTCCGCGAGCTCACCCACCTCGGTGCGCTCGCGTACTACACGATGCGCGCCGCGGCCTCCGGCTTCCTCGCCCTCGCGTTCCAGAACGGCGCCACCATCGTGCCGCCCTTCGGCGGGACCACGAGCCTCTTCTCCACCAATCCGTTCTCGTACGCGGTGCCCACGGGCGAGCACCCCACGATCGTGTACGACATCGCCACCACCGCGGCCGCGGGGAACAAGATCCTGCTGGCCCGCAAGCGCGGCGACGCGTCGATCCCCGAGGGGTGGGCGAACGACGAGGACGGCAACCCCACCACCGACCCCCAGGCGGCATCGGTGTACCAGCTGCAGTGGTTCGGCGGGCACAAGGGCTTCGGCATCGGCATGCTCGTGGAGATCATGTCGGGACTCCTGGCGAACAGCTGCTTCGGGTTCCAGGAGCACACCGAGTCCGAGGTCCACGGCAAGGAGCGCGTCGCCAAGGGCGCCACGTTCGTGGTGCTCGACGTCGAGCGCTTCATGCCCCTCGACGAGTTCCGCCGCCGCGCCGACCAGCTCGTCGACGACGTGCACTCGTCCGCGCTGGCGCCGGGCGTCGAGCGCATCTACGTTCCCGGTGAGCTCGAGGCCCACCGGCGCGAGCAGCGGCGCCGCGACGGCATCCCGCTCTCGCAGGGTCTCGTCGACGAGCTCGACGCGATCGCCGCGTCGCTCGACTGCCCTCCACTCACCACCCACTGAACCCGCACCACCTGAACCGGGAGATCCACGCAACCATGGCGGACCGCTACGGCCTCGAGACGATCAAGACGGAGATGGTCGACGACGTGCTCGTCGTCACGCTCAACCGTCCCGAGCAGCGCAACTCGCTCAACCCGAAGATGCACCTCGAGCTGCACACGCTGTACGAGAACATCGTGCACGACGAGGAGCCCAACGCGATGGTGCTCACCGGCGCGGGCAAGTACTTCTGCGTCGGCGCCGACTTCAACGACATGGACAGCAACGCCGAGGAGGGCTACCCCGACGGGCACCCCGGTCTGCTGATCGAGTCGGTCGGCATGGCCCGGAACATCCTCGCGGTGCGCATCCCGATGATCTCCGCGATCAACGGCGACGCGATCGGCATCGGTGCCACCATCTCCCTGTTCTGCGACGTCGTCTACATGGCGGAGACCGCCCGCATCGCCGACCCGCACGTGAAGGGCGGCATCGTCGCCGGCGACGGCGGCGCGGTGCTGTGGCCGCTGCTCATGGGCCCCAACCGGGCGAAGGAATTCCTGATGACCGGTGACCTCGTCACCGCTCCGGAAGCCGACCGCCTCGGGCTCGTGAACCACGTCGTGCCCACCGAGTCGGTGCTCGACGAGGCGATGAAGATGGCGCAGCGGCTCGCCGCCGCGCCCGCGGTCGCGGTGCGCCTCAACAAGCGTCTCGTGAACAAGGAGCTGGAGATGCGCGTCGCGCAGCTCTACGACCTCTCCGTCGCGTTCGAGGCCATCACGTTCGAGACCGCCGACCACCGCGAGGCCGTCGCGTCGTTCCTCGAGAAGCGCCGGCCCGTCTTCCGCTCCGGCAAGCTCGGCGGTACGCTGATCGGGGACGGGAGTGCCGATGATCTCGCTCGCTTCGAGCACGGCGATCTCCTCGACGGTGTAGCCGAGGTCGGTGAGCACCTCGACGTTGTGCTCGCCGAGCAGCGGGGCGGGGCGCGAGTGCCACGGCTGCGTGCGGGTGTCCCACGTGGCCGGGAACCCGGGGATGCGCACGGTGCCCGCCACCGGGTGTTCGATCGGCTCGAAGAAGCCGCGCGCCTCCAGGTGCGGGTTCTCGTACACGCGGCGCGGGTTCACGACCGGCGCCACCGGCACCCCCGCGTCCCACAGGAACGCCACCGCGTCGTCGCGGTCGCGCCCGGCGAACTCGGCAGCGAGGTGGGCGTCGATCTCGTCGCGGTGTCGCGCGTCGGCCGTCGGCGGTGGCGAACTCCGTAGAGCCTGCCCAGCCGGGCTCGCCGAGGGCGAAGCGGAGCGCCCGCCACTGCTCGTCGGTCTCCACCGCGAGCGCGAGCCAGTGTGCGCCGTCGGCCGTGAGGTACACGTTCTGCGGTTCGGCGAATCGGCCGTGGTTGCCGTCACGCTCGAGCAGCACGCCGTGACGGGAGTGCACGGCAACCTGCTCGGCGGCGACGTTGATCGCCGACTCCACGAGTGACGACTCGATCTGCATGCCTCGACCAGTCGCGTCACGCTCGATCATCGCGACCAACAGTCCGAAGGTCGCGTGCAGGCCACCGAGCGGATCGCAGGGGCCGCGCGGCACGATCGGCGCGTCGTCGGCGAACCCGGTGACCCAGGCGAGACCGGTGACCTGTTCCATCGACTGGGCGAACCCCGGCCGGTCGCGCCACATGCCGTCGAGGCCCCACGCGGGCATGCGCACGGTCATGAGGCCGGGGTTGGCGTCGCGCACGGCGTCGTCGACAAGGCCGAAGCGGTCCATCACGCGCGGCACGTAGTTCTCGATCAGGACGTCGCAGGTGGCGAGCAGGCGCCGGCCGACCGCGACGCCCTCGTCGCGCGTGAAGTCGAGCGTGATGTCGCGCTTGCCGGTGTTGGCCGTGTGGAAGAGCGGCGCCAGCTCCCACGGCCGGTCGCCCACGGATGCGTAGGCGGTGCCCATGCGGGTGCCGTCGGGCCGCTGCACGGACTCGACCTTGATCACGTCGGCGCCGAGGAAGCCGAGGATCTGCGACGCGTACGGCCCCGCCCAGTAGGACGTGAAGTCGAAGACGCGCAGACCGACGAACGGTTGGGTCGCGGACGATGCGGTCCCCCGCACGTGGTCGGGCACCGCGGTCGCGGGAGACGGCTCCGGTTCGCGTCCGAGCTCGGTCCGCAGCTCGTGCGTGTGCTCGCCGACACGCGGCGCGCGTCCGAACGGGCGCGCCGGGATTCCATGGATCACGTAGGGCACTCGTGGTTGCAGCAGTCCTTGGCGGTTCGTTCCTTCGTTGCTGCGCGTGAACACTCCGCGTTCGACGAACGGCGGGATCTCCGGCAGCGTCGCGCCGTTGCCCACCGGCGCGACGGGGATGCGCATCTCGGCGGCGGTGGCGAGGATCTCGTCGGTGGTGCGCGCGGTCGTGTACGCCGCGATGAGCGGCCGCAACTCGCGGTCGTGCTCCGGGCGCCGGTCGACGCGCCCGTACTCGGGATGGCCGATCCACTCGGGATGGCCGACCATCTCGGCGAACGCGGCGAACTGCGCGCTCCCGTTGGTGGCGAAGCCGACCCAGCCGTCCTTGGTGGGCTCGACCGACGGAACGTCGACGACCCACGAAATCGGGTCGGGCTCGGGGCCGCGGCCGTCCATCTGCGACGCGACGGCCTGCATCTGGTCGAACACGAGCGTCGCGGCCTCGAGCACCGACACGTCGACGAAGGCACCCTCCCCCGCCCGGCGGACGCCGTGCAGCACCGCCAGGGCCGCGACGCCGGCGACCGCACCCGCGGCCCACTCGCCGAGACGGCCGCCCACCGACACCGGCGGGCCCTGGCGGCGGCCGCGGTTGCCGGTGGACCCGGCCCAGCCCTGGATGGTGAACTCGCTCGCCGGCCGGTCGGCCCACGGGCCGTCGGAGCCGAACCACGAGATGCCGATGATGCCCAGGCCGGGCTGCTCGGCGCGCACGGCGGCGAGCTCGCGACCGAGCGCCGCTTCCAGCGCGCGTCGGTCGCCACCCACGACGAGGTCGGCGCGCGCCACCAGCGCGCCGAGCAGCGCGACGTCGTCGGGATTCGCGGGGTCGACGAGCACGCTGCGCGCCGACGCGTGCAGGTGGTCGAACAACGCGTCCTCGACGCGCGCCGGATCGCCACCCGGCGGCTCGATCTTCACCACGTCCGCGCCGGCGTCGGCGAGCAGCTTCGTGCAGTAGGCGCCGGCGATGCCCGTCGAGAGGTCGACGACGCGCAGCCCGGTGAGCGGAGGCTGCGACACTCAGGTCCCGCCGGTGCTGGGATCCGCATCGGGGTCGGTGAACGCCTTGTTGGTCTCGCTCACCGCGAAGATGTCGGCGCCCCACGGGATCGGGCCGCCGGGCGGCATGAACTCGACGTTGAGCGCCTCGATGCTCGGGTGGTGCACGAGCGGGGCGAGCACCTCGACGATCACGAGGCCGAGCTCCGGCGCGGTCATGAACTTCTCGGTGACCCGGCCGTAGCGGAGCTGTTCGGGAACGATCTGCGCCGCGACCTCCATGTCGTACTCGAGCGCGATCGCGGTGCCCGCGGTCGGGCCCACCGACACGCGGGTGAAGCGGATGTCGGGGTACTCGGTGCGCAGGCCGTCGACGCCCTGGTCGAGCGCGGCCTTGGACGCGGCGTAGTGCACCATGCCGGGATACGGGTTCCCCACCGACGACGAGCTGATATAGGCGAGGACCGCCTCCTCGGTGACCTGCTGGGCCGCGTGGGTCATCAGCTTCAGCGCCCCGATCGCGTTGGTGGCGAACACGTTGGCGATGACCTCGTCGGGAGTGTCCTCCAGGCGCATCAACGGCGAGATCCCCGACGACAGCAGGAGCAGGTCGAGTCCGCCGAGTGCGGCGATCGCCTCGTCGACGATCCGCACAGGGTCGCCCGGCTCGCGCAGGTCCCCCGCCACCACGATGCCCCGTCCGCCGCCGGTCTCGGCGACCTCGGCCACCGCCGATTCGAGCTTGTCGGCGCTGCGGGCGCTGAACGCGACGTCGGCGCCGGCCTTCGCGGCCTCGATGCCGACGTACCGGCCGATGCCGGTCGAGGCACCTACCACGAGCACCCGCTTGCCCGAAAGATCGACTCCCATGGTCCCCCCTGAACTCCGTCTGGAAGTTGCATAACATATACGGATTCGCGACTCCGGTGAAGGGGGCGACGGGAAGGGGGAACCGTGGTCGTCGCGCTCAGCGAGCTGGTTGCGCCCGCGCACACCGCGCTCGTGCTGCAGGAGATGCAGGAGGGCGTCGTCGGCGAGGCGTCCGCGCTCCCCGAGCTCGCCGTCGAGGTCGCGCGCGTCGGACTGGTCGACACGTGCGCGCGGCTCGCGCACGCGGCCCGCGCCGCGGGAGTGCAGGTCGTCCACTGCACCGCGGAGAACCGTGCGGACTTCCGCGGCGCGAACGACAACGGTCGCCTGTTCCGCGCGATCCGGCGCGCGCCCGTGCAGCTGCTTCCCGGCTCGGTCGCCGCGCAACCGGTCGCGGCGATCGGCGTGCACCCCGACGATCTGGTGTTGCCGCGCGGGCACGGTCTGAGCCCGATGCTCGGCACGCACCTCGACATGACGCTGCGCAACTGCGGCGTCACCACGATCGTGGCGATCGGCATCTCCCTGAACATCGCGCTCACGAACCTCGCCCTCGACGCGGTGAATCTCGGCTACCAGGTCGTGATCCCGCGCGACGGCACCGTCGCGGTGCCACCCGAGTACGGCGAGCAGGTGCTCGCGCACACGCTCGGCATGATCACCACCGTCACCACCGCCGACGACGTGCTCGCCGCGTGGTCGGGCTCGCACTGAAGCCCTGAAGGAGCAGTCCATGGAGACGCACACGACGATCTGCCGCTTCTGCCACGCGTACTGCGGCATTCGCGTCGACGTGGAGGACGGGCGAGTGCTGGCGGTGCACGGTGATCCCGACCATGCGGTGTCGCGCGGGTTCACGTGTGAGAAGGGCCGCAACCTCCCGGCGCAGCACCACCATCCCGACCGCCTGCGGGGCACGCTGCGGCGCGGGGACGGCCACGGGGGCGACTTCGGGGACGGCGCGTTCGTGGAGATCCCGAGCGAGCAGGCGATGGACGAGGTCGCGCTGCGGCTCGAAGGGATCATCGAGGAGTACGGACCGCGCTCGGTCGCGCTGTACAACGGCACGAAGTCGTGGGCGAACGTCGGGTTCGCGCTCGCGCTGAGCTGGCTGGAGGGGATCGGCTCGCCGTCGTTCTACACGACGGTCACCGTCGACCAACCGGCGAAGAGCATGGCCGGCGCGCTCCACGGGTACTGGCAGGGCGGGCTCCAGCCGATCTCGTCGTCCGATGTCGTGCTGTTCGTGGGCACCAACCCGCTCACCTCGTTCCTCGTGGAGGGGGTGAAGCTCCCGTGCCCCGATTCGCTGCGGTACCTGCGCGACGAGGTTCGCCGCGGGCTGCAGCCGATCGTGATCGACCCGCGCCGCACGGAGACCGCGCAGCACGCGGCGATCCACCTCCCGGTGCGACCGGGTGAGGACCCCACGTTGCTCGCCGGGATGGTGCGCCTGATCATCGACGAGGAGCTCTACGACCGCGAGTTCGTCGCGCAGCACGCGTCGCGGCTCGCCGAGCTGCGCGCCGCGGTCGAGCCGTTCGACCTCGCGTACGTGGAGCAGCGCGCGGGCGTCCCGGCCGACGACGTCGTCGCCGCGGCGCGTCTGTTCGCCCGCGGGCCGCGCGGCTCGGCGGTCGCGGGCACCGGGCCCAACATGGCCCCGCACCCGCTGTCGACCGAGATGCTCGTGTGCGCGCTCAACACGCTCTGCGGTCGCTACGGGCGGGCCGGTGACCCGGTGAACCACGCGGGCGTGCTCGGGGCGCCGTACCAGCCGCGCGAAGGAGCCCTCCCGCCAGCGCGAGTTCTGGGGCTACCTGCCGCAGCCGCGCGTGCGGGGCCTGCGCACGTTGAACTGGGAGCAGCCGTCGGCCGGGCTCGCCGACGAGATCCTGACCCCGGGCGAGGGGCAGATCCGCGCGTTGATCTGCAACGGCGGCAACCCGGCGGTGTCGTTCCCGGGGCAGGCCAAGGTGCGGGCCGCGCTGGAATCCCTCGACCTGCTCGTCTGCACGGACACGATCCTCTCCCCCACCGCGCAGCTCGCCGACTACGTGTTCGGGGCCAAGCTCTCGCTCGAGAAGCCCGACTACACGCGCCACCTCGAGTGGTACTTCCCGACGCCGTTCGCGCAGTACACGCCCGCGATCATCGAGGCCGAGGGTGACGTCATCGACGAGTGGGAGCTGTTCTGGGGACTCGCCCACCGCATGCGAATCCCGTTGTTCCTCGGGCGCGCTCCCCTCGGGCCACCGGTGAGCGAGCCGCGTGCGGTCGACATCGACACGTTGCCCACCACCGACGAGCTGATGGAGATCGAGGCCGCCGACGCGCGCGTGCCCCTGGCCGAGGTGAAGCGACACCCCAGCGGCAAGGTGTTCGAGGACGCGCGCATGACGATCGACCCGCCGAACGAACATGCCGCGCGCTTCGACCTCGCGCCGCCGTTGTTCCTCGACGACCTCGCGCTGGTCGCCGCGGAGCCGCAGGACGAAGGCGGCGACCGGCCGGGCTTCCTGCTCACCAGCCGGCGACTGCGCCAGGTGTTCAACTCGACCGGCGTGCACCTCGACGCGCTGCAGGCGAAGGGACCGGGGAACCCGGCCTACCTGCACCCCGACGACCTCGCCATGCTGTCGCTGGCCGACGGCGACGCCGTCGAGATCACCTCGGCGCACGGCTCCGTCGTCGGCATCGCGCGTGCCGATATGGCACTCCGGCGGGGCGTGGTGTCGATGGCCCACGCGTGGGACAGCGGGAACGGCGGCGCGTGCACCAACGCGCTGATCGCCGACGACGTCGACTACGAGCCGCTCGTGGGCCAGTGCCGCCAGAGCGCACTTCCCGTCGAGCTCCGCTCCGCCAGGTGATCGGGCGAGCGATCGGGGAATTGATCGGGGCGGCCCCGAAGGGCCGCCCCGATCCGCTCCATGGGGAGAGCGTTCAGATCACTTGACCGGGAACTGCTTGTTCGAGCAGGCGAACGGCTCGACCGTGCTCCACTTGGCGCCGTCGCTGACGACCAGCGAGGTGCAGGTGGGGTACGGGCTCACCGTCGACTTCGGGTAGCTGGTCGGCCCGGCGAGACCCTTGATCTGCCAGGTCTGCGTGGACGCCACCTTCTGGACCGCCTCGGGCGTGATCGCGCTCTTGCCCTTCTTGGCCACCGTCTTCAACGCCTGGATGAACATGTCGGTCGACGAGTACCCGGCAATGGTCGCGGTGTCGACCTTGCCGCTCGCTCCCGACTCGTAGGCGTCGAGGTCCTTCTTCATCTGCACCTGGCCCGCGTTGTTGGTGGTTGCGTCGAGCGGCACCACCGAGACGTTGGCCGCGCTGCCGTTGAGCGCCTTGACCAGGATGTCTGAGTACAGCGAGCTGATGTAGATGCCCTTGTAGCCCGATGCGCTGATCTGGGTGAACATGCCGATGCAGTCCGTCGCCAGGAGGCAGAGGATCGCGTCGGGCGGGTTGCCGTTGTCGGCCGTGAGCATCGCGTTCGCGTACGGCGTGTAGTCGGCGACCGGCGGGATCGGCATCTGGTTGTTGGTGGCGACGATCTTGTAGCCCGCGCCCTTGTACGCGATCTGCTGGTACTTCACCGAGTTCTTGCCGGACTCGGTGTCGTTGGAGAAGATCGCCAGCGTCGGTGCCTTGTGCCCCGACTTCTCGGCCACGTACTTGACCGACAGGAAGCCGTTGTCACCCATCACCGACGGATCGGCAGGAACGAGGCACCCGTTGTACCCGAACCCGTAGAGCTTCTTGGTCGGGTTGTGCGAGCAGTACGTGTTGTCGAACGCCCAGCCGAAGTAGGGCACGTGCTGCTGGTTGAGGTAGTCGCCGGGGTTGTTCGCCGAAGTGTCACCGACGATCCCGAAGATGCCGGTCTGGGTGACCAGACGACGCACCTCGTTGAGCGCGGTGGCGTCGTTCTGCGCGTCGTCGGCGAACTCCGTCCACTTGATCTGGACGCCCTTGATCTCGTTGGTGTCGTTGAAGCGCTTGATGCGTGCATTGACGCCCCGGGTGACACCACCCTCGAACTGCGCCTTCACGCCCAGACTGGCGACGGTGATCGTCGACCCGTCGAATCCGCGCACGGAACGGGCGGCGCCCGCATTTCCGACGGTGCCGGCCAGCGCACTCGCGGCGAGAGCCGCGACGAGCGCGACTCCGACGACGAGACGCGACCGCTTGAACGGCCTCTTCATCTGTCCCCCCTTCGACCGGGTGCCCTCGGCAGCCCGGGCCCGGCCGAACGTCGACCGGGTGTGATGTTGTATACAACATCCGGCCAATGGTGTCACGTCGCCCCTCTCCCGTCGTTCGCTGCTCGGGCGCAGGCGCCCTCGGCACCGCTCACTCCTCGGCGTCCCCGCCTTGCGCCTAGTGCGGGATGAGGCCGCCGTCGGCGAGGATGACCTGGCTGGTGACGAAGCTCCCGGCATCGGACGCGAGGAAGATCGCGGGGCCGACCATCTCGTCGGGGTGCGCGGCGCGCTTCATCGGCGCAGCGTTGGCCATCGACTGCTGGACCTCGGGCGGGTTGTTGCGCACCATGTCGGTGTCGACCGTTCCCGGAGCGAGCGCGTTCACGCGGATGCCCAGCTTGGCGAAGTCGCTACCCATGGCCCGGGTGAAGGCCATGAGGCCGGCCTTCGCACCCGAGTACATCGCCACGTTCGGTGCGGCGAGGAACGCACCGGCGGAGATGACGTTGATCACCGATGCGTGCGGGCTCGCGGTGAGGTACGGCAACGCGTACTGCACGAGGAACACCGGCCCGCGCAGGTTGGCGTCGTACGACTTCTGCCACGCCTCGGGGGTGAACTGGCCGAGCGGCTGGGTGAGGGCGTTGGCCGCGTTGTTCACGATGATGTCGATCGCGCCGAAGCGGTCCACGGTGGCCTGCACCAGCGCCTCGACGTCTTCCAGGCTGCTCATGTTGGTCGCCACGCCGAGGGCCTCGGCGCCCATCGCCTCGAGGTGGGCCTGGGTCTCGGCGCAGGCCTCGGCCTTGCGACTGGCCACCACCACCTTGGCGCCGGCCGCGGCGAAGCCCTCGGCAATGGCACGACCGATGCCGCGGGTGCCGCCGGTGACGATGGCCACGCGACCGGTGAGGTCGAACAGGGTGCTCAGCTTCTCTCGATCCATGGGCGGCAGTGTTCCATGCCAGGATGACGGCTCGCCGCACCGGAGCCAGGGTGCGCGCCGGGACGACGGGCCGATGGGCCGATGGGATCGGAGAAGAACATGACGGAGCTGCGCTTCGACGGGAAGGTGGCGGTGATCACCGGCGCCGGCGGCGGCCTCGGTGCGTGCCACGCACGGCTGCTCGCCTCGCGTGGGTGCCAGGTGCTGGTGAACGACCCGGGCGTCACCACCTCCGGCGCGCCGGGCGACGCGTCGATGGCCGCCCAGGTCGTCGCTGCGATCACCGACGCCGGCGGTACCGCGGTCGCCGACACGAACAGCGTGCTCGGCGGCGCCGCCGACATCGTCGCCCACGCGCTCGACACATTCGGCCGCATCGACATCCTTGTGAACAACGCCGGGCTCACCGGCGGCGGTCCGCTCGACGAGATGCCCGTCGCCGACTGGGAGCGCATCTTCGACACCCACCTGCGCGGCACGGTCGAGGTCACGCGTGCCGCGTGGCCGCACCTCAAGGCCGCCGACGACGCACGCGTCGTGATGACGTCGTCGGCGTCGGTGTTCGGCACGCCGTTCACCAGCCCCTACCTCACCGGCAAGGCCGCGATCTTCGGCTTCTCGCGCGCGATGGCGCACGAGGGCCGCTACTCCGGCGTCGGGGTGAACGCGATCATGCCCGCCGCGTACACCCGCATGACCGCGCAGCTGCCGAGCGAGAGCTTCCGCGATCTCCTGTCCACGTGGTTCCCGCCGGAGAAGGTGGCGCCGTTCGTCGCCTACCTCTGCCACGAGGCGTGCACCATCACCGGCGAGACGTTCTCGGTCGGCGGCGGTCGCGCCGCGCGCGTCGTGCTCGGTGAGTGTGTGGGCGTGATCGGGGAGCAACCCGACGACTACGTCGGGCGCGAGGCCGAGCTGCTCTCGCTCGACGGTTGGGAGTTGCCCGCCGACATGACCGACGAGGTGCGCGTGAGTGTCGACCACCTCGCCCCCGAGGCCGCGGCCGCGTTCCGGGCGATCGAGTTCTGATGAGCATCGACGCAGTGCTCTGGGACTTCGGCGGCGTCTTCACGCCGTCGCCGTTCGGCGCCGCGCATGCCTACGCGGAGTCGGAGGGCATCGACCCGGTCGAGTTCGTCGAGCTGGTCTTCGGGCAGTACGACGACGACACCGACCACGTCTGGCACCAGCTCGAGCGGGGCGAGGTGAGCATGGTCGACGCCCTCGCGCAGATCGCCGCAGAGGCCGAGGCGCGCGGACTCGCCGTTCGACCTCATGAAGATGTTCTCCTCGCTCGGCGCGGACCACGACCGCACCGTCGTCGTCGACACCGTGCGCAAGGTGCGCGAGCACGGGGTGCGCACGGCGATCGTCACCAACAACATCCGGGAGTACGGCGATGCGTGGCGCGGGATGGTGCCGGTCGACGAGTTGTTCGACGTGATCGTCGACTCGTGTGAGGAGGGCATCCGCAAGCCCGACCCGCGCATCTTCACGATCGCGCTCGAGCGCCTCGGCGTGGAGAACGCGGAGCGCACGGTGTTCCTCGACGACTTCGACGGCAACATCAATGCGGCGCGCGCGCTCGGGATGCACGGCATCCTCGTGACCGGCGACCCGCAGCCCGCGATGGACGAGCTCCTGCGTCTCGTGGTGGGCTGACGCGTCAGTCGCAGTCGCGCTCGGCGGCGGTCGCCGCGACGCGGTCGGCGAGCACGGGGATGTCGCGCAGCAGCACGCGGAACAGGCCGGTGTCGATCGCACCGATGACCACGGGCGTCCTGGCGACGACGGTGGCGTTGCGGCGGGAGTCGTCGAGCACCGCGATCTCGCCGACGTGATCGCCGGGACCGAGGGTGGCGACGACCTGCCCGTCGCGCAGCACGTCGACCTCGCCCTCGAGCACCAGCACCAGCTCGTGGCCCCAGTTCCCGGCCTTGATGACGGCCTTGCCCGGCTTCACCCGACGGTCGAGCACGGTGCCGGCGACCTCTTCCAGCTGTTCGGGCGTGAGCCCGGCGAACAGCGGCATGGCCGCGAGTTGGCCTTCGAGCGACGTCTCGTCCATGGCGCGCATCGTACGGGAGCGCACGGACTGCGGCGGCTGCGACCTGAGAAGGGCTCTCAGGTCACCCCGTACCCGTCACCCCGTAAAGCGGGGCAGGATGTTCACGGGCGCCGGGGCCTGGATCTCGAAGGCCCCGATGTCGCAGCCGGTGTAGCTGGGCCGGGCCTCGCCGCGCTGGTCGGTGGTGATCCCCGCCGCCGGGCCGCTCTGGCAGGCCGCCGCCGGGATCGCGTCGAACAACGGGCTCGTCTGCGCGATCGCCAACGTCTGCGTGGGGCCGCCGTTGAACGCCAACGCACCCAGCTGCGGGTCGAGCCCCGCACCCTGACGGTCGCCGGTGCCGGTGAGCGCGCACGACGTGTCGTCGGCGAAGTTGTAGCCCGCCGAGACCACGGTCTGGGGCGTGGGGCAGTTCTCGAAGGAACCGACCGGCTGCGCCAGGACCGTGCCGAACAGCGTGAGGGTGCCGTCGACCGTGACCTGACCGAAGTCGGATGCCAGCGCTCGCACCCCGGCCCCGGGTACGACGAGCGTCCCGAGTCCGGCGGGGAGCTCGATCGACTCCGCGGCGCGGACCGAGCCCGCGGCCAACTCGACCGTGGTGCCGTTGTTCACGATGTCGGAGTAGACGATGGTGGCATCCGCGTTGGACAGCACGCCGAAGCCGGCGTTCCCGGTGATGGTGGAGTTCACGACGGTCGCGTCGCCGGCCGTGCCGACCCCGCCGGCGAAGTCGGGTGCGAAGGTCCCGGTGATCGTGGACCGGATCACGTGCGCGTCGCCGGCGGATTCGAGGCCGAAGGCCTCACCTCCCACTGACGAGGTGCCGCTGATCGCCGAATCGGTGAAGACGACGTCGCCACCGGCAGCACCGATCGCGATGCCGGTGCCCGACATCGTCACGTCCTCGATCGCCGAGAACGAGAGGCTGGTGGACGAACCGCCACCCACCCCGAGCGCCGACGCGTCGCCTGCGCCCGAGATCGCGCTCACCGTGGTGCCGGTGGCGGCGATCGTTCCCGTGCCGCTCGTGACCACGCCGATGGCGCTGGTGGTCTTCGAAGTCACGGCGTGCACGAGCACGCCCTCGAGGGTGACGCCGGCGTTCCCGCTGACGCCGATCGCGGCTTCGCCCGACGACTCCACGTTCGTGACCGTGGACCCGTGGGCTCCGATGGTGCCGACCGCGGCCGCGACACCGAGCGCCGGCCCGTTGCTCCCGGCAACACCGTCGACGACGGATTGATCGAGCGTGATCGCGCCGCCCGAGGCCAACACGCCGAACGCGCTCGTCGTGCTCGTGATCGGGCCGACGTGCGAACCGGTCACGACGAGGTTGCCGGCGCCTGCGTCGAGGCCGTAGGCCAGGTTGGCGGAATCCACCTCCGCCACCGTGGAATCAGTGACGGTGAGCGCACCGGTCGCCGCGTCGACGCCGATCGCGGATCCGGTACCCACGATGTTGGTGATCGTCGAGCCGTTCGTGACGTTGACCGACGCACCGAAGCTCAGGATCCCCAGCGTGCCGGTGGTACCCGACAGGTCGTTGATGGTGGAGTGGTCGAGCGTGACGCTGCCACCGGCGTTGATGCCGGTGACCTGCGCGGCCGCGTCGGTGAGGGTCTCGATCGTGGAGTTGGTGACCGTCACGTCGCCGGTCACCGACGACACACCGGTGTTGCCACCGTGGAGGGTCACACCGACGAGGTTGATCGCGCCACTGCCGTTCTGCACGAGGTTCTGCGTGTTCGCGCACGTCTGCGTGATCGAGAAGGTGCCGCCACCGTCGATGGTGAGCGCGGTCGCGCTGGTGCGCTGCGCAGCCGATGGCGCGCCACACGTGAGCGTGATGTTCGCACCGAGGGTGATGCTCGTCTCAGCAGCGTTGGCGAACGCAGTGCGGAACTCGGACTCGTTGCTCACGGTGGTGGCACCGGCCGGCGCGGCCGCGAGGGCCACCACTGCGAGCGGGGCACTCACGAGTGCCACGAGTCCGACCAACGCGTGGATGATGCCGCGACCATGCATGGGTACGCCCTCTCGAATCAGCCGTCGAGCGGCTGCAGTTGTGCGAATCGTACCGTTTTCGGCAGGAGCGGCCCGGGACTGGAGCGCCTTCACCCCTGGGAGACGACCGCGACACACGCCCGTAACCCGGCCCGGCGAGCCTGGATCCCATGAGCAGGCACAGCATCCGCGTCGAGCTGCCCGATCTCCCCGGCGCCCTGGCCAAGGTCGCCACGGTGGTGTCGGAGCTGAACGGGGACGTCGTGTCCGTCGACATCCACGAGGTCGACGGCCGCAACGCGGTCGACGAATTGGTGGTGGAGTTCCTCACCGGTCTCGATCCGGGCGAGCTGGGCACCGCGCTCGAGCGCACCGGCGCGGGACGTCTGCTGTCGTGCAGCCCGGCCCCGGAGCGCACCGACCCGGTGGTCGAGGCGCTCGCCTGGGCACGCGACATCGTGACCGCGCACGGCGACGCCGACCCCGCGGTGCTCGCCCGGGTGTTGGGCGAGGCCTGCCCCGCCGCCGCGGTGTGGGTGGCCCCGATCGACCACGGTCGCGAGGTCGCGGCCGGGCGGCTCGCGCTGGTGCGCGGGCTGCCGGTGGTGCAACGCGCCGAGGAGATCCCGCCGGGCTTCGGCGTGGAGGCGCCCGGACCCGTGTGGGTGCTCGCGCTCACCGACGGCGGGCAGCCCACGCGTAACCTCGCCTTCCTCGCCCGCCCGATCTCGCTGCGGTTCACCGCGTCGGAGGTGCAGCGGGCCGACGCGTTGATGGCGATCCACCGCGCGCTCACCGACAGCACCGCCCGCCGCGCCGCACCCCGCGCTCGACCCTCTCTAGGCATCGCCACTTCGGTCAGATCGGCTCGGCGAGCATCGCCTCGACGAGCTCCTCCATGCGCTGGGTCTCGCCCTCACGGGTCTGACCACCGAGCTCGAGGAAGCGCGTCATGCGCGCGGTGTGGGCGCCCGCCCCGGTGAGGCGCAGCAGCTCGTTGCTCTCGAGCACCAGCGCGTCGTCGAGCGCGCCGAGTGACGCGTCGACGACCCGCTTCACCGCGGCGATCGACGCGCGCCGGGCATGCGCGCCACCCGTCGGGCGAGCGCGTCGACCCGGGCGTCGAGCTCGTCAGTGGGGACGACCGCGTCCACCCAGCCGAGCGCCAGTGCCTCCTCCGCGGCGACGTCGCGACCGGTGAGGATCACCTCGAGCGCCGCGGCGCGCCCGAGCAGATGGGGCAGGCGTGTGGTGCCTCCGGCACCCGGCAGGATGCCCATCGGCACCTCGGGCTGGCCGAGCACCGCGCGCGGGCGACGCGTAGCGCAGGTCGAGCGCGGCGAGGAACTCCGCCCCGCCACCTCGGGCCGCGCCGTCGATCGCGGCGATGGTGAGCATCGGGAGACGGCGCACCCGCTCGAAGTTGATCGCGGCGAAGTTGGGCTCGTCGACGGGCTCGGGATCGCCGAGCGGCATCGCGAGGAGGTTCTCGACGTCGCCGTGCATGAGGAAGAAGTCGGGATCGGCGCTGCGGAACACGACCACCCGGGTTTCGGCGTCGGCCTCCAGCTGCGCGAGCAGGTCCAGGAGGCCCACGATGAACTCGGCGCCGACGATGTTGTGCGGGGGCATGTCGATGGTGACGGTGAGCACGCCACCGTCGCTGCTGGTGCGGAGTGGTCCGGAAGTCATGACCAGAGATTCGCACAATCGCCCGCGTTCGACATCTGCGGGCCGAGTGGTTTGAATTGCCCTCCCACCCGCCGGGGCGCACCTCCGGCCGTGCACCACCGGAGGATCCGTGTCACGACGCGAAGACGTCAGCCCCACCAGGTTCGAAGCATGGCTCGAGCGCAGCTCGCCCGGGTACCGCTTCGGCTACGTGCTCGGATTGCTCCTCTGCACGTACGTGTTGATGGCGGCCGGCCCGCCCGACGCCGTGGGCCCGCATCCTGACCGTGCTGCTGCAGTGGCTCACCCTCATGAGTGCGCTGCTCGCCGCACGCGTGGGCCGCCACCTCTTCCGCATCGCCGCCATCATCGGCGCCCTCGCGTTCGTGGGGGCGATCGGCACCGTGGTCGTCAACAGCTCCGACGATCCGACCGGCATCTTCTTCGCCCTCAACGTGCTGCTGGTGGGCGCGGCACCGATCGCGATCGCGAGCTCGCTGTACCGCCGGCGTGTGGTCGACATCCACACCGTGGCCGGAGCCGTGTGCATCTACGTGCTGCTCGGGATGATGTTCGCCTTCGCCTACGGCGCGATCGACGCCATCGACAACGCAAGCTTCTTCGTCCAGACCAACCACGCGACCCTGCCGAACTTCCTCTATTTCAGCTTCATCACCCAGACCACCGTGGGCTACGGCGACTACACCGCCGCCGGGAACCTCGGGCGCGCGCTCGCGTCGCTCGAGGCCCTCATCGGCCAGCTCTACCTCGTGACCGTGGTCGCGGTCCTCGTGAGCCGCATGGCCAGTCAGGGGCGGCGCACCGGCGGCACCGACACCGGCACTGACACCAGCGGCGGCACCGGGACCGACACCGGCGCAGAAGTGGGAACCAACTCGTGACCGACACGCCCCTGAGCGCGCCCGCCGCCTTCCACGTCCTGGCGAAGCCGAGCGGGCCGATCTGCAACCTCGACTGCACCTACTGCTTCTTCCTGGAGAAGGAGGCGCTGTACCCCGGCGACCGCTTCCGCATGACCGACGAGGTGTTGGAGGCGTACATCCGCCAGCTGCTCGAGGCGCACACCGCGCCCGAGGTCACGATCGCGTGGCAGGGCGGCGAACCCACGCTCATGGGGGTCGACTTCTTCCGGCGGGCCGTGGAGCTGGCCGAGCGCCACCGTCGCCCGGGCCAGGTGCTGCAGCACACCATGCAGACCAACGCGACGCTGCTCACCGACGAATGGTGCGCGCTCCTGCGCGAGCACCGGTTCCTCGTGGGCGTGAGCATCGACGGCCCGCAGGCGCTGCACGACACCTACCGGGTCGACAAGCGCGGCGCGCCCACCTTCGACAAGGTGATGGCCGGACTGCGGCTGCTCCAGCAGCACGAGGTCGACGTGAACGTGCTGTGCACGGTGAACGCGGCCAACCAGGACCACCCGCTCGACGTGTACCGCTTCTTCCGCGACGACCTCGGCCTGCGCCACGTGCAGCTCATCCCGATCGTCGAGCAGGACGACCTCAGCCGCTCCGTCGACCCCGCGAAGTGGGGCGAGTTCCTGATCGCGGTGTTCGAGGAGTGGGTGCGCCACGACGTCGGCACCGTGTTCGTGCAGATGTTCGACGCCGCGCTCGCGTCGTGGGTCGGCGCACCGGCCTCGATGTGCATCTTCGGCGAGACGTGCGGCAACGCGCTCGCCCTCGAGCACAACGGCGACCTCTACTCGTGCGACCACTTCGTCGATCCCGAGTACCTGCTCGGCAACATCGTGCACACGCAGATGGTCGAACTGGTGGCGTCACCGCAGCAACGCGCGTTCGGCGACGCGAAGCGCGACACCCTCCCCCGCTACTGCATCGAGTGCCCGGTGCGCTTCGCGTGCAACGGGGAGTGCCCCAAGAACCGCTTCGTCACCACGCCCGACGGCGACCCCGGCCTCAACTACCTCTGCGCGGGATATCGCGCGTTCTTCCTCCACGTCGACGGCGTGATGCGGTTGATGGCCGATCGCCTGCGCGTCGGCGGCTTCGCCGACGAGGTCATGACGACGTTGCGCGCCGCGCCCCGCAACGAGCCCTGCCCGTGCGGCAGCGGCCGCAAGGCCAAGGTCTGCCACGCCCGCTGAGCCCCAACCCACACGTTGGGTCACCGGACCCGCCTCATGCCGGGTCGGGTGCCGCAACCTCTGTGGACGCCAGGGGGTCGGCGGCTTCGTCGCTGTCGAGCAGGCTCTTCTGGTCGAGCACGTAGAGCAGACCGAGTGACGGCAGGCAGATCACCGCGGCGAGCAGGAACACCACGACGACCGAGATGAGCGTGGCGTCGGGGGCGGCGGCCGCTTCGACCTTCAGCGTGGTGGGGAGCAGGTAGGGCCACTGCGCGACACCCCAACCCGCGACCACCGTCGCCACCGCGCCCATTGCGAGCAGGCGCGCGAAGCGGTGCGCGTCGCGGTGGAGCAGCACGATCGAGCCGAGCCCGCACAGCGCGGAGATGATCACGAGTGGCAGCGCGCGCGAGGTGAGTCCGTCGAACACGTACTTCGCGTCGTCGTGCAGCACCACGATGCCGACGGCCGCGATCACGCCGGTGGCGATGGCGGCACCGAGCGCGCGGTGGCGGAAGTACTCGACCATCTCCTCGTCACCGATGTGGCGGGCATCCCACACGAGGTACACCGCGGCCAGGTAGGCACACACGGCCACCGCGAGCACGCCGCCGAGGATCGAGGTGGCGTTGAGCCAACTCGCCCACGGGTCGCCCGCCTCGCCGCCGGACGGAACGCGGCCCGACGCGATCGCGCCGGCCACCGCGCCCATGCAGAACGGCACCAGCACGGATGACGCCGCGAACGCGGCTCCGAAATTGCGCTGGCTCGACGTGCGCTGGACCTCCTTGCGGAACGCGAAGCTCGAGCCTCGCAGCACGATGCCCAGCGCGGCGAGCGACAACGGCACGAACAACGTGAGGGTGATCGACTGGAAGGCCTCGGCGAACGCGGTCCACAACACCACCAGGCAGAAGATCAACCACACGTGGTTGGCCTCCCACACCGGCCCGATCGCGTGCTGCGCGACCGCACGCGGGCGTCGGCCCCGCTCCGCACCACCCGCGAACAGGTCCCAGAAGCCCGCGCCGAAGTCGGCACCGCCGAACAGCGCGTAGGCGATGATCCCCACCATCAGGATCACGGCGACGACGTCGGCCCAGTTCACGATCCCACCCCCACCGGTTCGCCCGCGCCCTCGTCGGCTCCCGGGACGGGCCCACGCGGCTCGTAGGGACCGCTCGGGCCGTCGGGCTCACCCTCGCGCCACCGCTTCGCCATCTTGCGCAGGATCAGCACCAGCGTGACCGCGACGCCCGTGTACAGCCCGAGGATCACGAGGAAGGTGATCCAGACACCCTCGTTGGTGGTCGCGCCTTCGGTCACCTTCATGTAGTCGAACACGATCCACGGCTGGCGACCGACCTCCGTGACGATCCAGCCCGCCTCGAGCGCGACGACCGACAGCACGCCCGCCGCGGACGCGAGCCACAGGAACAACTTCGGCTTCGGGAGATCGCGGCGGAACAGCCAGACCAGGCCGAACCACACCGAGAGCAACGCGAGCAGCGTGCCGATGCCGATCATGACGTCCCACGCAAGGTGCACGACGTCGACCTCGGAGTTGGTGGGTCGCGAACCCTTCGGGAAGCTGTCGAGGCCCCGGATCTGGGTGGACGTGCCCTCCGCCGGATCGGACAGGATCGACGCGAATCCCGGTATCTCGAACCCGCCCTCCACCTGGCCCTTCGCGTTGAGGTGGCCGAAGAGCGTCTCGGGCACGTCGGTGGACGTCTTCGGCACCATCTCGATCGCCGCGAACTTGATGGGCTCGTTCTCGTACACCCACCGGGCGAGTTGGTCGCCCACGAGCATCTGCACCGGCGCAGCAACCGCGGCGACGGAGAACGCGATGAGGAAACCGATGCGGTGGTAGTGGTCGCGTCGCCCGCGCAGCATCGCGACCGCGTACACCGAGGCGATGAGGAAGCCGCCCACGAGGTAGGCGGCCACGAGCATGTGCAGCGTCTCGAGCGGCATCGCCTTGTTGAAGATCACCGCGAGCGGATCGACGTCGACGACCTGGCCCGCCTTGTTCAGGGTGAAACCGCCCGGCTCGTTCATCCAGCCGTTCGCCGCGACGACCGACGCGGTGCCACCGATGCCCGCGATCACGATCGGCACGCCGGTCCAGAAGTGCGGCCACGGCTTCAGGCGCTTCCAGCCGTAGATGTAGATGGCGATGAAGATCGCCTCGGTGAAGAAGAACAGGCCCTCGACCGCGAACGGGATGCCGAACGCGTCGCCGAACTTGCCCATGAAGTTCGGCCAGAGGAGACCGAACTCGAAGGTGAGCACCGTGCCGGTGACCGCGCCGACGGCGAAGGTGACCGCCATGCACTTCGACCACCGTTGCGCGAGGAGGATCGCGTCGGGGTCGTTCTTCTTGATCCCCCGGTAGTTGGCGATGAGCGCCATGAACGCCCAGGCCACGCCGAGGGGCACGAGGATGATGTGCACCGCGAGCGTGAACGCCATCTGTGACCGGGCCCAGGGCACAGGATCGACCGCGAGCACGTGGACCAATCCGGCCGTCATCGCCGTCATCGTTCTCCCGCTCCCCGTGGTCCCGCAGACCAGTGGTGACGGGCGGAGCCTAACTCCCTGCTTGCATGTCCGTGAACACGTGCGCGGCGGCGTCGTGGTCGCGTACGTTCTGGTCGGCGTAGGCCGACGCGAAGTCGGCGATCGCCTGGTCGAACGTGTCGCTGGTGCCGAGGTAGGCGGAGAGGGCGATGCGGTCACCCGACCGGGCGTGACCCGCGGGCGAGCGTCCACCCGCAGAGCTGCGCGTAGATCCTCATGATCTCGGGCGTCATGGTCTCGATGACCGCGGAGACCTTCCAGTCCCACAGTTGGCGCACGTAGAAGTCGCGACTCTGCCCGTCGAGAGCGTCGGCGCCCAGCCAGCCGAGCAGTGTGTCGCTCGCGGCCTGCAGCAGGCGCTGGCCCTCCACCACCCGCTGCCCGTGGTTCGCGAACCCGCTGCGCCCGGCGTAGGCGGCGAGCACCGATGCCTCCGCCTCCTTGATCTGGAGGAAGAGGGGGTCCTGGTCGTCGCGGCCCAGGAAGCAGCGCGATCCAGCACCGGGTGCCCACGCTGCCCACGCCCACGACCTTGCGGGCGAAGTCGACGAGCTCGTAGCTGTCGAGGAGGTGGCGACGATCGGGTTGCAGGCTGTGGCGGTAGACGGTGAACTTGCTCTTGAGCCATTCGACGAGCTGGTCCTCGTCGAGGTCGAAGCCCTGTTCGCGCGCGAGGTCGCTCACCGGGCACGACGACCGGCGGGTCGCTCTTGATCCGGTAGGTATCGCCGTCGCGCACGGTGAGCTTGGTGAGCGCCTTGGTGCTGTCCTTCGACTGCGCTTTCGCGACCATTCCCTGCATGTCGCTTGACCTCGGCCGGCGTGACCTCGCTGCTCCAGCGATTGAGGATCGCTCTGCACGTCCGCCCGGGCGTACCAGACCTGGAGATTGGTCATCGCCGAGAACTCCGCCATGGCCCCGCGGTACGCGGCCGCGACGTCGAGCACGCACTGGCGCGCACGCTTCGCGCTGAACCCGTTGTCGCGCGCCGCGATCTCGAAGCTGGCCGCGAGGCGCTTGACGTCCCACTCGAACGGCCCGGGCGACGTCTCGTCGAAGTCGTTGATGTCGAACACGAGCGCGCGGTCGGGCGCGGCGAACCCGCCGAAGTTCGCGAGGTGCGCGTCGCCGCAGAGCTGCACCTTGAGGTCGGTGGTGGGCGTGGTCGAGAGGTCGGACGCCATCACGATGCGCCGCGCCCCGGTAGAAGGTGAACGGCGACACCAGCATGCGCTCGTGCCGCAGCGGCACCAGCTCAGCGACGCGGGTCTCCTCCTGCGAGCGCAGCAGAGCGACGGGGTCCGGGCCGCGTCGCCGGTGGGCGTCCCACTCCGCGTGGCTGGTGCGGGGCACCGCCTTGCGTGACCGCCCGGCCGCGCTCGGCGCGCTCCGCGGGCGTGAGGTGCTTGGGAGCGTGCGGGGCCTCTGCGGTCTCAGGAGTGGTCATCGCGCCATCGTCCCACGGGATCGGCACCGAGCGCCGAGTCCACCGTTCGCTCACGCCGGATCCGCCTGATCGGGAAGCTGGGTCTCGGTGAAGAGGGCTCCCTGCGCTGCACTCGATCCGGACCACCCGCCGCCGCGCCCGCGCAGGACGTAGGCGACACCGACGGCCACGCAGGCGCCCGCGAGCGGACCGGCGACGTACACCCAGTAGGAGGTGAAGTCGGCGCCGACGAGGTCGGGGCCGAACGTACGGGCCGGGTTCATCGAGGCGCCGGAGATCGGGCTTCCCCACAGACCCGCGAGCGCGATGTAGGCGCCGACACCCAGTGCGCCGATGATGCCGATGTTCTGCGCGCCGGACGCCGTGCCCAGGATGACGCTCACCAGACCGAGGGTGAGCACCGCCTCCATCCAGAACGCATCGCCGTTCGAGAATCCGGCTGCCGGATAGTTCGAGCCGAACGTCGCCGACACGTGCACGACCGACTGGAGGAACCAGGCCGCGAGCGCAGCGCCGGCGAGTTGGACGACGACGTAGCCCGGCACCCGCCACCACGGGAAGTCACGACGCAGCGCGAACGCGATGCTCACCGCCGGGTTCAGGTGGGCACCGGAGATCTTGCCCATGAAGAGGATGATCGCCATCACCATCAGACCCGGCGCGACCACGGCCGCCGTGCGGCTGATCGTGCCGGGGAACGCCTGGCCCATCATCCCGCCGCCCGCGGCAACGAGCACGAGGAAGAACGTCCCGAGCAGCTCCGAGAACAGTCGGCGCCATTCCTGGTTCGGGTTGTGGAAGTCCTCGACGGTGCCCTCGAACGACTTGAAGAGGCGCCCGAGATCATCGAGTGCGCCGGAAGAACCGGGATCGTCAGCCGTCGTCATTCCATCCTCTTCCTGTTCACCTGGCCGGTACGAGCGGGCACGCGTGGAGCAGGCCTCAGTCGTCGGCGATGAGCGCGAGCTGCTCCAGCAGCTCGACTTCGTCCCAGTATTGACGGAACGAGCAGATCTTGTCGCCTGCGAACTCGGCGACGGTCATGCCGTGGAGGGAGACCCGCGCACCCGTGGGCTCGATCACGACGTCGTCGACCTCGAGCGGTCCCGAGTGCGTGAGCGTGACGATCCACTCCACCGCCGCGCGGTCGCCGCCGACGTCGAGCGGCGACACGTCGAGCTCGATGTCGGAGAAGGATTCGTCGCGGTCCTCCAACTCACCGGCGAGCTCGGCGGCCGACGACACGCTCATCGCCGGGGCCCAGCCGCGCACGTCGTCGGTGAAGAGCTCGGCGACGACCGTGCTGTCGCCGGTGACACTCGCCTCGAGTGCCCGGATGAGGGTTGCTGCGCGTTCGACATTGTTCGCCATCGTGGGTTCCCTCAGAGTCCGAGCAACTTGGCCTTGGCCGCCGTGAACTCCTCGTCGGAGAGCGCGCCGGACGCGTGGAGCTGTGCGAGCTGCGAGAGCTGCTCGGTGGTGTCGCCGCCGGCCGGGGCCGGCGCCGGGGCGGGCGCGTTCCGGGGCGGGCGCGGCGGAGTACTCCTGCTGGGGCGGGAGCTGCTGCGTGGCCGCGTAGGCGTCCTGCGCCTGGTCGTTGATCTCGGCCTGCTGCTCGTGCCGCTTGCCCGACTGGTAGGCGACGGTACCGAGCGCGGCTGCTCCGGCGACCCGCATCAGCGGCCGGCGGCGCCTCATGAGGAGACCCATGGTCGTTCCTTCCTTCACGTGGTGAACTCCCGCACCGTCGCAGATCCGTCCGGGCTCGCCATCATCCATCCCGGACGATTCGCCAGGACGATCGGCCCACGAAGGTCGGGCCGCACGTGGGACGATCTACCGTGTCGGCACGCGAGTCGGGCACACAGGCAGAGGCGGGAACCAATGGCGAACGCAGCACCCGGGGGCACACCGGCGCCGCAGGCGCAGGCCGACCATTCGCCCCCCAACGAGAAGCTCGTCCTCGTCGCGCTGATCCTCGTCGCCGCGGTCGCGAACATGAACCTCGCGGTCGCGAACGTCGCGCTCCCCGACATCGGCAAGGCCTTCGACTCGTCGCAGACGACCCTCGACATGATCGCGGTCGGCTACTCGTTGGGTCTCGCGGCATCGGTGCTGTGGTTGGGCGCCCTCGGCGACCGCTACGGCCGCAAGATGATGTTGGTCGGCGGCGTGATGCTCTCGGTTCCCGCGTGCCTGCTCGCCGCGTATGCACCGAGCGACGGCGTGCTCGCCGCCGCCCGCATCCTCGGTGGTCTCTCCGCCGGCATGGCCTACCCCACCACGCTCGCGCTGATCACCGCGCTGTGGGCGGGCCAGCCCCGCACGCGTTCGATCGCGCTCTGGTCGGCGATCGGCGGCGGCATCTCGGCCCTCGGGCCGCTGATCGCCGGCGCGCTGCTCGAGCACTTCTGGTGGGGCTCGGTGTTCCTCATCACCCTGCCGCTCGCGGTGGTCGCGCTGGTACTCGCCCTGAAGTTCGTGCCCGCCCACGTGAACGAGGCCACCGACCCGGTCGACAACTTCGGCGGCATCCTCTCGGCGCTGATGATCGCCGCGCTGATCCTCGGCATCAACTTCGCCCCGGTGCCCGGCAAGGGCGCGGTCGCCGTGGGGCTCGTCCTGGTTGCCGTCGCCGCCGCCGGTGCGTTCGTCATCCGCCAGCGCCGCGCCCGGAACCCGCTGTACGACCTCGACGTCGCGCAGCGGCGGGTGTTCTGGGTGGCCGCGGTCGCCGGCATCATCGTGTTCGGTTCGCTGATGGGCGCGATGTTCATCGGCCAGCAGTTCCTGCAGAACGTGCTCGGCTACGACACGCTCGACGCAGGGCTCGCCATCCTTCCGGCCGTGGTGTGCATGATCCTGGTGGCCCCGCGCTCGGCGAAGTTCGTGGAGACCAAGGGCGCCCGCTTCACCCTGCTCCTCGGCTACGGGTTCTGCCTGCTCGGCTTCCTCACCATGCTGTTCCTCTGGAAGGAGGGCAGCGCGTACTGGCAGGTCGGGCTCGCCTACGCGTTCGTCGGCACCGGGGTGGGCTTCGCCGGGACCCCGGCGTCGCACTCGCTGACCGGCTCGGTGCCGGTGCGCAAGGCGGGCATGGCATCGGGCACCGCCGACCTGCAGCGCGACCTCGGCGGGGCGATCATGCAGTCGATCCTCGGCGCGCTGCTCGCGGCTGGGTACGCGACCGCCTTCGCGAAGGCAATCGCCGGGGCGCCGAACGGGTCGAGCGTGAGCTCGTCGGTCGAGAACCAGCTCACGAAGTCGTTCTCGAGCGCAGCCGCCACGGCCCAGCAGTACCCGCAGTACTCCGAACAGATCATCGCCGCCGCGCAGCAGTCGTTCATCGACGGCGCCAACTGGGCGTACGCGGCCGGGGTCATCGCCATCATCGCCGGTGCGGCGCTCGTGTTCTTCATGTTCCCGACGGCGACGACGACGAGCAGCGCCTGCTCGCCGAGTACCACGCCGGAAGACATGGCCGCGGCCCCGGCGGCCGACTGAGCTCCGAACGACTTCGGCTCGGCCAGGCCGGTCAGCTCAGGAGGCCGAGCCCCTTCGCGACGAGGTCGACACCGAACACGAGCAGCAGCGTCGCCATCACCGCGGCATTGTGCACGCCGAGCCAGTCGCTGCAGCTCGTCGAGCTTCACCCGCGCGCCGTCGCCGCCGATCAGGCGGTAGCCCACCGGGCAGCGCGATCGTGAGGCTCGCGACGATCACGAACACCACGAGCGCGACGACGGCATCGCTGCCGGTCGCGCCGAGCTGCGCGAGCCCGGTCGCCGCGGCCAGGGTCAGCGCGAGGTTCTTCGGGTTCACGCCGGCCAGGAGCACGCCGAACGCGAACGCCTTGGCGGGCGACACGTCGTCGATGCTCCGCCATCCACTTCGGCATCGCGGGCTGCTCGCCGGGTCCGGGGCGCTTGGCCCACTGTCGGCGGGCGAGGAGCAGCAGCAGCGCGCCCAGCACGATCTGACCCCACGACACCGAGTCACCTGCACTACTGCCGGTGGTGGCACCGGCCGAGTCGGCGAGCGTGTAGGCGACGCCGGCCACGACCGCGACCGCGACCACCCACCCGAGCAGGAAGAGCGGCCCGTTCACACGGGCGCGCCGAGAGAACAGCATGAGGATCACGGCGATGATCGGGACGGGGCTGATCGCCACACCGATCGCCAAGGGCAGCACCTCACTGATCGCCTGTCTCATCCCCTGATCCTTGCTCGGTTCCGCCGGAGAGCCATCATCCACGGCGGATGATGCACGCATCTCGCCGTACGGGCGTACCGTCGGCGATCAGCACGACCACAGACACACCGGTCCGGAGGAGAGCAGCATGGCGAGCAACAGTTCAAGGGCAAGGTCGCCCTCGACATCCGGGACTCGTCGCCCGACTGGGATCCCTACCTGGCCCCGCGGGCAAAGCCGGGCGCACCCAACGTGCTCATGATCGCGTGGGACGACCTCGGGTTCGCGACCATGGACATCTACGGGGGGCCGGTCGAGTGCCCCACCATGCGCGGCATCGCCGAGCGGGGCGTGGTGTTCTCCAACTTCCACACCACCGCACTGTGCTCGCCGACGCGCGCGTCGCTGCTCACCGGGCGCAACGCCACGACCAACGGAATGGCGACCATCGCCGAGTTCTCGTCGGGCTTCCCCGGCATCTCGACGCGCATCCCCAACGAGTCCGGCTTCATCTCCGAGGTGCTCGCCGAGAACGGGTACAACACGTACTGCGTCGGCAAGTGGCACCTCACCCCGGGCGAGGAGTGCAATCTCGCGGCGTACAAGGGGCGCTGGCCCCTCGGACGCGGGTTCGAGCGCTTCTACGGCTATCTCGGCGGCGAGGCCAACTCGTGGTATCCCGACCTCGTCCACGACAACCACCAGATCGAGGCACCTGCGCGCCCGGAGGACGGCTACCACCTCGCGGACGACCTCGCCGACAAGGCCGTGCAGTTCATCCAGGACGCCAAGGTCATCGATCCCGACAAGCCGTTCTTCATGTACTTCGCACCGTGCGCGGGCCACGCGCCGCACCTGGTGCCCAAGGAGTGGGCCGACAAGTACCGGGGCAAGTTCGACATGGGCTACGAAGCGATCCGCGACCAGATCCTCGCCCGGCAGAAGGAGCTCGGCATCCTCCCCGACGACACCGAGCTGTCGCCGATCAACCCGCACGGCGAGCCGAATCGCACGAGCGCCGACGGCAAGCCGTGGCCGCTGCTCGACACGGTGCGGCCGTGGGACTCGGCATCGCCCGACGAGCAGAAGCTCTTCGCGCGCATGGCCGAGGTGTTCGCCGGCTATATCGCGTACTACGACGACCGCATCGGTCGCATCATCAGCTACCTCGAGGAGTCGGGGCAGCTCGACAACACGATCATCGTCGTGATCTCCGACAACGGAGCGAGCGGCGAGGGCGGCCCCAACGGCACCTTCAACGAATGGGAATTCTTCAACGGCGTCCCGTCGACGACCGAGCGCACGCTCCCCCACATCGACGAGCTGGGCACCCCGGCCTCGAACAACCACTACAACACCGGCTGGGCGTGGGCGCTCGACACACCATTCCCGTACTGGAAGCGCTGGGCGGGGTACGAGGGCGGCGTCGCCGACATGATGCTCGTGTCGTGGCCGGCGCAGATCGCGGCGTCGAGGGAGATCCGCCACCAGTACTGCCACGCGGTCGACGTCGTGCCGACCGTCTACGACCTGCTCGGCATCGAGCCGCCCGAGGTCATCAAGGGCTACGAGCAGTTCCCGATCGAGGGCGAGAGCTTCGCCGCCGCGCTCACCGACCCGACGGCGCCGGCGAAGAGCACGCAGTTCTACACGATGCTCGGCCAGCGCTCTCTCTACGACGACGGGTGGCTCGCGACCACGCTGCACCCGCCACTCGCGGGCTGGGGAGGCTTCGAGAAGGACGAGTGGGAGCTCTACCACCTCGAGACCGACCGCGCGCAGGCGAACAACCTCGCCGCGAGCGAACCCGAACGTCTCGAGCGCATGAAGGGTCTGTGGTTCTACTACGCGGGCCGCTACAACGGCCTGCCGCTCGACGACCGCTCCGCGCTCGAACAGGTGCTCGCCGACCGGCCCCGCGCGGCGGCACCGCGCGACCAGTACATCTTCCACCCGAACAGCTCCGACGTGCCCGAGAGCGCGGGCCCCGCGATCTCCGGTCGGTCGTACACCCTCGCGGCCGGTGTCGACCTCGACTCCGCCGACGCCGAGGGCGTGGTGTGGGCCGCGGGCGGCGTCGCCGGCGGCCACGCGCTGTACGTGAAGGACAAGAAGCTGCGGTACACGTTCAACTGGGTGGGCAGCCACTTCCAGGACGTCGTCGCCGACACCGAGCTCACGCCCGGCCACCACGTGCTGACCGCCGAGTTCTCCGCCACCGGGCGCAACGACGACCCGCAGATGCCCGGCACCAAGGGAACGCTCACGCTCTACGTCGACGAGCAGCAGGTGGGCCAGGGCGAGATCGTCACCCAGCCCGGCTACTTCTGCCTCACCGGCGACGGCATTTCGGTGGGCAAGGACAGCGGCTCCGCGGTGACGCCCGAGTACGACGCGCCCAACCCCTTCACCGGGGGCACCATCGAGAAGGTCGTGATGGACCTGAGCGGCGAGCACTTCGTCGACCACGAAGCCCAGGTCATCGGCTGGTTCATGAAGGACTAGGAGTCGAGCAGTTGGAGGCGGCGGGCTTCCGCGACGGCGGCGTCGCGGGAGCTCACGCCGAGCTTCCGGTAGATCGCGATCGCCTGGGTCTTCACCGTGTTGCGCGACACGTACAACTCCTCCGCGATCGCAGCGAAGGTGAGGTGCGTCGGCAGGTAGCGCAGGACGCGTAGCTCAGCAGGCGTCACCGCCGACGCCCGCAGCCCGAGCGGCAGGTTGGTCGCCTCGAGCACCTGCTCGAGCTCGTCCATCTGAGCGAGGAGGGCGGGCGCATCGGCCACGTACCGTGCGAATCCACGCGCCTCCTGGGTCAGGCCACGCGCCTGGACGGGATCGCCGAGCAACAACGCGGTACGAGCGAGGTCGATACGCGTCTCGACTGCGAGCCACGGACCGAGCCCGACCAACATGCCGACGAGGAAGGCCGACTGCTTCGCCAGGCGCTGGGCCTCGTCGGTACGTTGTGTGCGGGCGCGCACCAGAGCCGCGAACGCCAGCGGGCCGGCCTGTGCCGCCCGGACCTCGAGGCCGAACTCCTCCACGACGAGGAGATAGGAGTCGACGAGCGACTCGGCTGCGGCCCAGTCACCGCGAGCCGCGGCGATGTGCGCCAGACCGGCGAGGCAGTGGGGGTTTGCCGCCGGGTTCACGAGCAGGCCGAGGGCGGCCCCCTCCTCGAGCGCGCGGACCGCCTGGTCCGTATCGCCCAGGAGGCGTGCCGCCTGGCCTTCGAGCAGCAGGACCATCGACCAAAGCGGGCTGGTGGGCGGGAAACCCGAGCGCGCCGCAGCCGCATCGACACCCATCGAGGCGACCCCGTCGAGCGCGACCAGCGATCGCAGCAGGGAGGCGGCTGCCGTCGCGGGCGTGCCGTCCGGAAGCCGTGTGTGCTCGTCGAAGGTGGCGACGACATCGGCCCAGATCCGCACGGTGGCCATGTCGCCCACCGTCAGCGCGTGCCAAGCCGCGACGACGACCAGCGCAGGTCGGGAACACGTCTCGGCGTAGGGGAAGGCGTCGAGCCAGCTTCGCACCGTCGCGCTCGAGGCCCCCGCCCAGGTACGGGAGGAACGCGGCCCACACCATCGAGTCGACGTACCCGTCGTCGTCGGTCGCGAGCGTGTGCTCGACCGACGCCGCGGGATCGCCATTGGCCGCGTACCACTCGCTGGCCCGCCGGTGCAGCTGCGGGGTGAGCACCGGCTCCTCGTGCAGCAGCTCGGCGCGCAGCAACTCGCGCAGCAAGTGGTGCACGCGGTAGTGGGCGCCGCGCCGGTCGGCTCCCCGGACGAGCAGGTGCTCGTCGGCGAGCTCGCGCAGCACGCTCGCAGCGTCGGAGCGCCCGAGCACCGCGTCACACAGCGGCGGTTCGAGCTCCTCCAGGATCGAGGTGCGCAGCAGGAACAGCCGGTGGTCGTCGGCGAGGTGGCGGAGCACTTCGTCGCGCAGGTAGCGGGCCAGCGCCCAATCGTCGCCCGCAAAGCCCAGATCGAGCGCGCCCGGATCGTCGGCCGAGAGCATCGCCACGCCCGAGAGGTACACGGCGACCGCCCACCCCTCGGCGCGGGCCACGGACTCGGCGAGATCGCGGGCATCGCCTTCGACGCCCATCTCCCGCAGGACGGCCGCGCTCTCGGCGGGCGTCAGCAGCAGCCGACGGCCGTCGAGCCGCCACAGGGTGCCCTCGGCCTGCAGGCGCTCGACCCCGACCGGCGGTTCGGAGCGGGAGGCCACGACGAGCTGCCACCCCGGCGGGACGGTGTGCACGAGAATCTCGAGCACCGCTCCGGCGCTCTCCGAACGCAACACGTGCGCGTCGTCGAGGACCAGCACACCGCCGACGGCACGGCGACCCAGGAACTGGGCGAAGGCCGGGAGCGCGACGCTGGACCAGTCGAGCTCCCCCGCCAGGATCCGGCGCCGGGTCGCCGCCGGGACCGGTTCCACCTCGTGGAGCGCGTCGAGCACCGCCCCGAGCAGGACGCGGCCGTCGTCGTGGCGCGAGCGGAGGCGCAAGCGGGTGATCGGCCGCGAGTCGCGCTCACACCACTGGTCGAGCAACGTGGTCTTGCCGTACCCCGCGCCGGCGACGATCAGGACGACCGGCGCATCCCGGTGCGCGCTCAGGTCGCGTAGCAACCGCTCGCGCACCACCGTCTGCCGCCTCGACTCCGCCACGAGAGACATTCAAGCAGCCGTTGGGTCCGACTTCCCTCGGCGCACGTGGCAAATTCGCGGGTGCTGCACCCGACAGGTAGGGGTCAGCCAGTCGCGGCGGGGGGCGCGAGCTTCGCGGCGGTCCGGTCGCCCAGCCGCCCTTCGAGACCGAGCGTCGCCAGATAGGCCACCACCACGCCGATGATGATCAGCGGGCCGACGGCGAGTCCCGCACTCGCCGTCAGCATGGTCGCGATGACGATGGCCGAGAGCGGCAACTTGAGAAAGGCGGCGACCATCACACCCATGCCGACCGCGACCGCGGGGGTGAGCGACATCCCCGGGAGGTGCGACGCGGCAATGCCACCGGCGGCCCCGAGAAAGATCGCCGGGAACGTGGGACCGCCGCGGAAGGTGCCGAGCGATGCACCCCACGCGAGGCCCTTGCACAGCATCACCATGACGAGCGCACCCACTGACCAGCCGGCCGCGCCGTCGACCAGTCCGGGCAGCGCCTCCTGACCGGAGAACAGCACGTCGTTCACGCTGTGGTCCGTGGTCTGCGCGAAGAGGATCGCCAGGGCGGCGACCACGAGGCCGGCGAGCGGAATGACGATCCACGGCTTCTTCAGCGCGACCACCGCGCCGGCCAGGCCGATCCGACGGATCACCTGCGTGATCACCGCGCCCAGGAGCCCGAGCACGATCGTCCACGCGATCTCCTCCCAGGTGACCCCGGTGAAGTGCGGGAGTTGCAGCGGCACCAGCGAGTACGCGCTCGGTGTTCAGCCCCGTGAAGTTGGCCATCCCGATGAACACCAGCGAACCGACACCGGCCGAGATCAGCCCGGGGATCAGGATGAGCGGCAGCATCGGGCCGCCGAGACCGGTGGCCTCGATGACGAGGATCGCGGCCACGATGGGCGACCCGAAGATCACCGAGATGGCCGCGAAGCTGCCGGCCGCGCCGACGATCATCAGGAGCTGCGCCGGTGAGTCCCTGCGCGCGAACTTCACGCAGGCGACAGCCACGCCCGACCCGAGCGCGATCAGCGGCGCCTCGGGGCCGAGCACGACTCCGAGGCCGAGACTGGCGAAGGCCGCGAGCGCGATCCCGGGCACGTAGCTCGGCTCGTTGCCGCCGACCTGCAGCCCGTTCGCCGGGACGTGACCGCCCTTCCCCGGGAGCTTGACGATCGCGAACGCGGAGACCACGCCCGCGACCGCGAGCCAGAGGAAGTACCACCACTCGGGGACCCCGGAGAAGCCGAGGGCGTCGGGGAGGTCGCTGAACACTCCGAGTTGCATCTGGTGCACGAGCTCGAGGAATCCCCAGCCCACCACCGAGACGATCAGGCCGACCACGGCGGCGAGCACGAGCAGCTTCACGAAGTCGCGGCTGCGGAGGATCGCCGCGGGATCGATTGCCGCGGGATCAGCCGCGGGCGCGGCAGAGACCGGCGCGGGTTCGGGCGCGGGTGAGTTGTCGGGCATCGCCGGACGTTAGGGCCGTTTCCCATCGTCTTCAATCACCTCAACGGGATGAGTGCAGGCGTTCCGGATCCTGGTTAGGGTCACGGTCTCATGGTCTGGCTCCGCGACACCGACGAGCGCTTCGAGCGTCGGCCCCCCGACGCGATCCGCCTTGTCGTCGCCGGCATCGGCGTCGTGCTCGCGGGCATGTGGGCGCAGACGCAGTCGTCGCTCGACCGGAACCTGTTCCAGGTCGTCAACGCAGTGGGCGACGGCCTCGAGGGTCTCGCCAAGTTCTTCTACTACGGGTTCGGGTCCATCTGGACCGTGCTCGGCGTGACGCTGCTCCTGCTCGTGCTGCGCCAGGCGCGCGTCGCCCTCCAGGTTGCGATCGCCGGAGCCGCCACCTGGGGCATCGCGCTCCTGCTCAACGAGATCCTCCCGAGTCACGCGATCAAGGGTCTCACCATCGACGTGCGCGTCGGCGATGGGCCGCAGTATCCGGCTGCGTACGTCGCGGTCGCGCTCGCGGTGATGCTGACGCTCGCTCCCTACGTGGTGCGACCGCTCCGGCGGCTCCTGGGCCTGTTGGTCGTCATGGTGGTGCTGTCCACCATGTACCTCGGCACCGGCCTCCCCGCCGACGTTCTCGGTGGCCTGTTCCTCGCTACCGCCGTGGTCGCCGTGCTGCGGCTGGTGTACGGGTCCCCGGCCGGGCGACCCACCATCGCCGAAGCGCGCGCCGCGGTGACCGATCTCGGATACGAGGTCACCGCCGTGCAGTACGCGACCGAGCAGAACGTCCGCTCGTCGGTGCTCGACGTCACCCTCACCGACGGCGGCCACCTGCGGGTCGACGCGTTCGGCCGGGACCAGCGCGACGCGCGCGCCGGGGCCAAGCTCTGGCGTCGCATGCTCTACAAGGAGCCGGGCCTCGCGGTGTTCGGCACCCGCCAGCAGGAAACCGAGCACATCGCCTACGCACTGATGCTGGCCGAGCGGGCGAACGTCGCGGCGCCCCGCCTCGAGCGCACCGGCGTGGGCGGCGCCGACATCGCCCTGCTCGTGACCACGCCGGCCGCTGGACGCCCCCTCGCGGAGCTCACCGCCGACCAGTGGACCGACGCCTTGATCGCGTCGGTCTGGCGCGCCCTCGCCGCGTTACACGGGGCCGGCCTCAGCCACGGAAGCCTCGACGGCAACCACGTGCTCGTCGACGCCGACGGCGCGGTCTCGTTCGACGACTTCGCGGCGGCCGACGTGAGTGGCGACGACTACTACTCGAAGCGCGACGACGCTTCGGTGATCGTGCAGACCGCCCTCGCCGTCGGCAACGAGCGCGCGGTCGCATCGGCGCTCGCCGCACTGGGCAAGGCGCGCCTCGCCGACGTGATCCCGTTCGTGCAGCCCGCCGCGCTGCCCCGCCAGCTCCTCAAGAGCGAGAAGCACCTGGCCAAGACGCTGAAGGCACTGCGCACCGATCTCGCCGCCGCGGCCGAGGTGGAAGACGTCCAGACGCTGAAGATCAAGCGGCTCGACTGGGCGAACATCGGCATCATGATCGGCGTCATCGTCGCGATGACCATCGCGTACTCGAGCATGTCCGACGTCAACTGGGCGTCGGTGAAGGGCGAGTTCGAGAACGCCACGTGGGGCTGGGCGGTGCTGGCCCTGGTGATGTATCCGCTCATCCCCATGTCGTGGGCCACTGCGCTCATGGGCTGCGTGAACCACGACCTGCCCTTCGTTCCCACGGTGCTCACCCAGCAGGCATGTTCGTTCCTGAACCTCATCACGCCCAACGGCATCGGCGGCACTGCGCTGCAGCTCGACTACCTCCACAAGCAGGGAGTGCCCGTCGCGTCGGGTGGCAGCGCCATGGTGCTGAGCACCGGCGTGGGCGGCGCGATCCAGATGATCCTGTTCCTGATCGCGGCCGCGATCACCGCGACCGCCGTCGACACCAGCGGGCCCTCGGTCGACGGGAGCCAGGCGCTCATCGCCATCGCGCTGGTCGCGGCGCTCATCGGCATCGTGATGAAGGTGCCCAAGCTCAAGAACAAGATCGTGCCCGCGGTGAAGAAGGCCGCGTCCGACATCTGGGCCGTGATCCGCAACCCCCACAAGGCGATGCTCCTCGTCGGGGGCGACACTGCCGGCAACCTGATCTACCCGGCGATCCTCGGCGTCTGCCTCCTCGCGTTCCACCAGCACCTCGACTTCGCCCAGCTCGTGGTGGTACAGGTCGGCGCGGGCATGGTCGGGAACGTGGCGCCCGTCCCGGGTGGCATCGGCGTGACCGAGGCTGCACTCACCGGTGCCCTCACCGCGTTCGGCATTCCCGCCGCCCCCGCCCTGGCCACCGTGCTCGTCTTCCGGGGCATCACCTTCGTCTTCCCCGCGTTCCTCGGGTTCTTCACCCTCCGTTGGCTGCGGGCCAAGGGTTACGCCTAAACCGGAGTCGTGACACTCCGCGAGACCTACAGCTCGGTGCATCGGCGTCTCGCCCACGCCATCGACGTCATCCGCAATGCGGAAGAGGGCGACGTCGAGCGCGAGGTACTGCAGCTGAGCAACACCCGCCGCTGGCTCGCACCTCTGGCATTCGTGGTCAGTGCGTTCACGATGCTCTTCGCCGGGCTCAAGCTGCTCGTCACCAACTGGCGACTCACCCTCGTCCAGATCCCTCCCGCCGTATGGATCTGGGTCCTGATGATCGACCTCAAGGCGCACGTGCTGCACGGGCGCGACTTCACCCAGCTCAGCGGGCCGCTCCTCGCGCTCGTGATCGCGGGCGTCATCGGCGTGACCATGGTGTGCTTCCACATGAACGCGGTGTTCGCGTTCGCAATCACGCAGGACGGGCGCCCCGATGTGCGGACTGCCCGGCATTCCGCTCGGGAGCACCGTCACACGATCATCGGCTGGAGCTTCGGCATCGGTGTGCTGATCGCCTACGCCGCGCTGATCGCCGACCGCGTCGGCCCCTACTGGTTCGCGGTGACGATGAGCATCGCAATCGGCATTCTCATGATCTGTTACGTCGCGGTGCCGTCGCGCATGATCGGCCTGCGCACGGAGCCCCGTTCCCGTCGCGACCGCCTCGCCGCGAGCGTGGTGAGCGGCACGGTGAGTGCGATCGTGTGCACGCCGCCCTATCTCCTCGCCCGACTCGGTCTACTGATGCTCGGCTCGTCGGTGCTGCGCGTGCCCGGCATCGTGCTGTTGGCCCTCGGGCTCATGCTCCAGGCGGGCGCGACCAGTTCGGTGAAGGCCGTGAAGATGAGCGCCACGCTCGTGGCCGCGCAGCGCGCGGGCAGCGACGCCGAACCGGATCAGAGCGTGGGCAGCGACCACAGTCGGCCGACGGCGTAGACGAGCAACTCCGCCGCGCTCCCGCGCCTCAGCCCGTCGAGGGCGGCGCGGGCTCGACCAGCTCCACGAGCATCTCCATGGAGCGCATCCAGTCGTCGGTGTCGTCGCGCCACGGCGCGGCCACCACGTGCTGGATGCCCGCGGCCGCGTACTCGTCGCGCTCGCGCCGAATGCGGTCGTGCTCCATGCCCTGCGGGTCCCAGCCGGTGCGCAGGGAGATCGGGTACGAGAGCTCCGGGCGGTCACGCCGGATGCGCTGCACGATCGGCACGGCCTCCGCGGGGTCGACGCCGATGGTCTGGAAGCCGTCGCCGCGCGTGGTGCCGCGCACGTACGCCGCCTCGGCGCGGCCACCGATCCAGATCGGGATCTCGTGCGCGGGTTGCGGCAACACGCGGATCTCGTCGAGTCGGTAGAACTCCCCCGCGAACGTGACCGGGTCGTCGTGCCAACACGCGCGCAGGACGTCGATGATCTCGTCGGTGCGCCGGCCGCGGGTGTGGAAGTCCTGGTCGAGCGCGACGAACTCGGCCTCCGACCAGCCCACCCCGCCCACGACGGTGAGCCGCCCACCGGAGAGGTTGTCGAGGCTCGCGAGCGCGTTGGCGAGGTACAGCGGGTGGTGCTGGGGCAACACGAGCACACTCGTGCCGAGGCCCAAACGCGTCGTGGCCGCGGCCGCCCAGCCGAGGGTGAGCAGCGGGTCGTACAGGTAGGGCGACGGGTAGCCCTGCGACGCGGGTTGCGCGACGTGGTCGCTCACCCACACGTCGGCGTAGCCGAGCTCCTCGGCCAACACGGCCGCGCGCGTGATCGCTTCGGGCGACGACGCGCGCCCGAACTGTGGGAGGTGGATGCCGAGGCGCAGGGGTCCGCTCACGTGTCGAGTATGTCGCGCACGCATGCGAGCAGCTGACCCGGCGTGAACGGCTTCGCGACCAGGCCGCCCGATTCGAGGTCACGCGAGTCGAGACCGCCGGTGACCGAGGCGTCGGCGTAGCCCGACATGTACAGGATCTTCGCGTCCGGCCGCAGCTCACGGACCTGCCGCGCCAGCTCGGGTCCGAGCATGCCCGGCATCATGACGTCGGTGAGGAGGAGGTCGATGGCGAGTTCGTCGTCGGCGAGCAGGGCCAGCGCCTCTGCGCCCCCGGGCGCGGTGACCACCTCGTAGCCGTGCGTGGCGAGCACCCGGCGCGTGAGCTCCAACACCGCCGGCTGATCCTCGACGACGAGCACCCGCTCGCCCGAGCGTGCGTCGACCGGGTCGACCGCGAGTGCCGGCGCCGCGGGCGCGGAGCTCGCGATCGGCAACCGGATGCGCACGGTGGTGCCCGCGTCCGGCGCGCTCGCCAACTCGATGTCGCCGCCGCACTCGGTGACCACCGCGTACACGGTGGCCAGGCCCAGGCCGGTGCCCTCTCCCGGCGCCTTGGTGGTGAAGAAGGGTTCGAAGGCGCGCTCACGCACGCCGTCGTCCATGCCGTGGCCGGTGTCGCTCACGACCAGCTCCGCGCAGTGCCCGGGCGGCAGGACGCTCTCCACGCCGCGGACCCGCTCGACCATCATCCGACGCGTGGTCAGCTCGATCGCACCGCCCTCGGGCATCGCGTGACGCGCGTTCACCACGAGGTTGAGCACGACCTGCTGGATCTGGCCGGGGTCGGCCAGCACCGGTAACGGCTCGTCGGTGAGGCGGAACGTGGGCACGATCGTCTCGCCGAGGGTGCGCGTGAGCATGTCCTGCATCTCGCGCACCACTTCACCGAGATCGAGGGTGGTCACACTCACCGGGTCGCGTCGGCCGAACACGAGGAGCTTCCGGGTGAGCTCCGCGGCAGTCTGGGTGGCGCGTCCGATCTGGCCGAGGTCGTCGAGGATGCCCTGCGCCGCGGCCGGCTCCAACGCCACACCCCGGTCGACTTCGCGCCGTACGGCCGAGTCGACGAACTGCGCGTAGTTGGCGATGACGACGAGCAGGTTGTTGAAGTCGTGGGCCAGACCCCCGGCGAGTTGCCCGAGGGACTCCAGGCGTTCGGTGCGGCGCAGTTGCGCCTCGAGCCGGCGGCGCTCCTGCTCGGCGTGCACCTCGTCGGTGATGTCGGTGTTGTAGACGACCACACCCACCTGTTCGCGCGCGTCGTCGAACATGGGCTCGCTCCGCGCGGATCCAGCGGTACTCGGAAGCGCCGTGGAGGAAGCGGAACTCCATGGAGTGCGGCACCCCGCGCACCTCGGTGATCGTCACGAAGAACCGGCCGAGCGTCTCCTGATCGTCGGGATGGACCTGCGCCAGCATCCAGTCGATGGTGAACGGGTAGTCGCCCGGGGCGAACCCGAACAGCTGCTCCATGTTCGGGCTCACGTAGTAGGGCCGCTCCGGGTGCGCGTGCTGCACCGCGACCATCCCGACGGGACTCTGCGACAACAGCCGCTCGAGCACACCCTGCGTGCGGCCGAGGGCCTGCTCCGCCTCGATACGGTCGGTCACGTCGATGGCGACGGCGTTGATCGCGTCGGATTCGTCGACGTGGCCTTCCGGCGTGACGTGGATCTCGAGCCACCGCCCGAAGAACTCGATGACCTGCACCATCGGTTCGCCCGCGAGCGCGCGCTCGAGCAGCGTGTGGACCTCGGGCGAGTCACCGAGATAGTCGGTGATCGAACGCCCCACCGCGTCGCGTGGCGCGATCGAGTAGTCGAACTCGATCGGCCCGGACCACAGGTCGGTGATCATCCCGGCGGACGTGATCCGCAGCGCGGCGATCCTCGCCTCCTCGAGCACGTGCAGCAGCCGCTGCTGGCTGGCGAGCAGTGCCTGCTCCAAGCGGTGGAAGTCGGTGAGATCGTGGACGAAGGTGCAGACGATCGGCTCGTCCGCGTCGATCAGGAACTTGTCGACGAGGAAGGTGCGCTCCCCCGCCGGCGTGCGCATCGGGACCACTTCGCGTTCGCGACCGCCGTGCTCCGCGAGCCGGCGTTCCATGGCGGCGAGGCGTGCCGCCACCACCGGATCGAACATGTCGTGCTTGGTGGCCCCGGGAACCGGACGCGGCGCCTCGCCCATGACCTCCGCGGCACCCGGGCTCGCGTACAGGTAGCGCCCACCTTCACCGGTGAGGATGATCCCCGTCGGCGCGCGGTCGACGATGCTCCGGAGCACCGCGGCCGGCACGTCGGAGAGGTCGCCGCGGTCGAACGCGTCCCGGTCCGGCGGCGCACCCTGGTCCTCCACGGCCGACATGGCGCGAATGGTACGCCTGTCCCCCCTGGGCAGCGGACGCGGCGCAGCGTTAGCGTTCGGGCATGACCGAGCCGCACGCACCTGCGCCCTGGCGCCTCCACGCTCCCGAGGCCTGCGCGGCCTTCGACCGGGTCGAGTCGCTCGTCGACGCCGCCGCCCCGCCCGAGGTGCTGGGCGCCGTGCGGCGCGCCGTGGCCGGCGCGCTCGCGCACCCGGAAGAGCTCACGCGCCACCCCGAGGCCGCGCCCGACGCACCGGGCGAACCCGACGCGCGCATCCCCGCTTGCGTCACGTTCGCGGAGCAGTTCGTGGTCGACGTCGCCGCGATCGACGACGAGCAGCGCGGCGCGCTCGGAGCGGCCATGGGCGACGCCACCTTCCCCTTCGCGGCGGCGCTCTACGTGACCGACGTGTTCCAGCGTGCCCGCATCGCGCTGGCGCGCGTCTTCGACTGCCCGTGGGACGCGGAACCGGCCGCGGCCGCCGGCGAGCTGTGGCCCGCGCTCGAGGAGTTCATGCGGGTCGTGGCGCGGGGCGACGCGCTCGATCCGCTCACCACCGAACTGGTCCGTCTGCGCGGCGCCCGGTTGCACCAGTGCCGCGTGTGCCAGTCGCGCCTCAGCGTGCGAGCGGTCGACGCGGCCGGCAGCACGGAGGCCTTCGCCGCGCTCGACGACTACGAACACGCCGACTTCACCCCGCGCCACAAGGCCGCGCTGCGGCTCGCCGACGCCGTGGTCACCCAGCCCACGTTCATCGACGACGAGCTCGTCGCCGACGTGCGCGCGCACCTCTCCGACGCCGAGATCGTGGAGCTCGTGCTCGACGTCACCCGCAACGCGGCCAACAAGATCGCCGTCGCGCTCGGTGGCGACGCCCCCGTCGTCGAGGAGGAGTTCGAGTGGTTCGACGTCGACGCCGGCGGTGAGGTGGTGGCCAGCATCGAGATCGAGGTCGTGCGCCTGGCCACCAGCGGAGGGTGAGCGTGGTCACGATCATCACGTAGACTGACCCGGAAGAAGGGGAGTATCCCTCGGCACGGCGATCGTCATCACGGGCACCCCGGCACCCAGCCGGAACACCCCGGTCGCCGTGGCACCCGCCTGACACGCGGGTGCGGGAGAGACCTTCGGGAACGTGACCACACGCCCGGAGGAGCTCACACCCGATGTCGATCCCCCTTGTTGCCCATCTCCCGTCCACCGGATCGCTGGGCGCGTTCGTCAGCATCGACGTGTCCTGGTGGCACTGGGCCGCACTGCTCGTCCTCATCTCCGGTCTCCTGGCCGTCGACCTCGTGATCCACCGCGGCGACCGCGAGCCCACGCTGCGCCGCGCCGCGATCGAGTCGACGGTCTGGATCGCGTGCGGTGTCGGCTTCGCGTTCGTGATCCTCGCGCTGTGGGGCAGCGGGGCCTTCGGCGAGTACCTGAGCGGCTACGTGATCGAGAAGTCGCTGAGCGTCGACAACGTGTTCGTGTGGGCGGTGATCTTCTCGTCGTTCGCCATCCCGGCCCGCTACCAGCACCGGGTGCTGTTCTGGGGCATCTTCGGCGCCCTCGCCCTGCGTGCCGTGTTCATCGTGGGCGGGGCCGCGCTCATCGAGCGCTTCTGGTGGCTGCTGCCCGTCTTCGGTGCCCTGCTGGTGGTCTCGGGACTGAAGGTGGTGCGCCACAAGGACGACGAGGGTAGCCACGGCCACGACCGCGCGGTGAAGCTGCTCGGTCGCTTCCTCCCCGTGCGCAACGAGCTCGACGGGCACCACTTCCTGGTGCGCGAGCGCACCGGCGGCCCGACGGGCACCGCGGTCCGGTGGGTCGCCACTCCCCTCCTCGCCGCGTTGGTGGTGGTGGAGGTCACCGACGTGATCTTCGCGGTCGACAGCGTGCCCGCAGTGCTGGCGGTGTCGCGCGAGCCGTTCATCGTGTTCGCGTCGAACGCGTTCGCGATTCTCGGCCTCCGAGCCCTCTACTTCCTGCTCGGCGGAGCCAAGGAGCGCTTCCACTACCTGGCCCACGCGCTGGGTGCGATCCTGGTGTTCGTCGGCCTGAAGATGGTGGTGTCGCACTGGTGGCACCTCGCCACGCCCATCTCCCTCGGGGTGATCGTGGCGATCCTCGCGGGGGCGGTCGTGGCGAGCGAGGTGCGCCGCCGCCAGGTCGAGCGGGAGGCCGATCAGGAGGCTGCGCCGGTGGGAGAGGCCTGACCTCTGCAAGAATGCTCCCTTCATGGACGGGGAGCGCGCTGGCTTCGGACGGTGGCCGACGCGGCTGCTCGCCGCGTTCGGGGCACTGCTGCTGGTGCTCGGCTCGTTCGGTTGGTGGATGTCCACGCGCGTGCTCGACGCCAACGGGTTCGCCGACGTCGCCGCCAAGGCCACCGATCGCCAGGCGGTGCGCGACTACATCGCCGACCAGGCCACACTGAGGCTGGCGCCGACCTCGAACTTCGTGTCGGCCGCCCGGCCGGTGGTGACCGACGCGATCTCCGCCGCGATCGCCACCCCGCCGGCGCGCGAGGCCATCTACGACTTCGCGTACCGCGCCCACCGGCAGGTGCTCCAGGTGGGCGGGGCGCAGCGCGTCGACGTCGACTCCCAGCAGGCGGCCATCACCATCCGCAGCGCGCTCGAGGTCGCGAACCCCTCGCTGGCGAAGAAGTTGCCGGCCAACGTGCTCGACGTGACCACCAGCATCTCGCAGTCCAGCACCGTCGACGTGCTGCTGCGCGTCAGCCGCTGGGTGAACGACCTCTGGCTGCCCACGATCGTCCTCGGCATCGCCCTGCTCGCGTTCACCGTGTACAAGGCCCGCGATCGCGTGCACGCGATCCGCGTCGTCGGCATGACGATGGCGGTCGGCGGGGCGCTCCTGCTCGGGGTCGGCGTGGCCAGCCCCGCGTTCGCCGCGGTCACGGACACCGCTGACGTCGGGCGCGGCCAGGCCATCGCCACCTTCATCGACGTGTTGGTGGGCCGCCTCGTCGGCGCGGGCAAGGCCATGGTGATCGTGGGTCTCGTGCTCGCGCTCGCACCGGGCCACGACGGCGGTGACCTGCGCAGCCGCGCCGATCGCGTGAGCGCCTGGTTCACCGCGAAGCGGCAGAAGACCGCGTGGCGCGTCGCGGGCGGCGCCCTCGTCATCGCCTTCGGTCTGCTCGCGCTCACCATTCCCGGCCCGCTGTTCGCGACGCTGCTCGACCTTGGCGCGATCCTCGTGGTCTACGTCGGCGTCGTGATGGTGCTGCGCGCCCTGAAGGTCCTGGTGACCGACCACACCATCCCGCGGCTCCACAAGCGCCAGGTGGCGTTGGTGTTCGCGATCATGCTGGGCGCGGTGCTGTTCACCGGGACCGTCGCGGTCAGCCTGGTCGCCGGCACGCAGGACGAGGCGTCGGCCAACCCCACCAACGAAGGATGCAACCGGTACCTCGAGCTCTGCCCGATGCCGATCAACCAGATCGTGTGGCCCGCGAGCCACAACGCGATGTCGTCGACGGCCTACGACTTCTTCAGCGCCGAGCACATCCTCACGGTGGCCGAGCAGCTCAACGCCGGCAACCGCTTCTTCATGCTCGACGCGTACTACGGCTACGACGACAACGGCCTGGTGCGCACCAACCTCGCCGGTGGCATCAGCAAGGAGGAGCTCCGCAAGGAGCGCGGCGTGGATGCAGTGCGCGAGCTCGACCGCCTGAATGCGCTCACGGGCGTGGCCGACACCTCGGGCAAGAAGCAGGACGTCTACTTCTGCCACGACTTCTGCGAGCTCGGCGCCATCCCCGCGGTGCAGGTGTTCGAGGACGTCGACAAGTTCCTCGACCGCAACCTCACGGACGTCGTGATCCTCGACCTCGAGGACTACGTGAAGCCGAAGGACGTGAAGGCGGCCCTCCAGGAGTCCGGCTTGTGGGACCGCGTGTACCGGCTGAAGCCCGGCGAGCCCATCCCGACGCTCCTCGACCTCGTCGACCCGTTGGACCCCGACGCCACCGAGAACCCGCGTCGCGTGATCCTCATGAGCGAGAAGCACGGCGACCAGGCGAAGTGGCTGCCCGGCACGTACACGCTCTCCCAGGAGACACCGTTCACGTTCACCTCCGTGAGCGACTTCACCTGCGCCCCCAACCGGGGGAAGACGGGCAAGCCGTTCTTCATCGTGAACCACTGGCTCCGACCCAACGGCCCGCCCGACCCCGGCGAGGCCGGCAAGGTGAACTCCACCCGCACCCTCACGAAGCGCCTGCAGTCCTGCATCGCCGAGCGGGGTGCGCTGCCGAACGCGCTCGCGGTCGACTTCACGTCGATCGGTGACATACAGGGCGTCGTGAACGAGTACAACGCCGCGATCGCGAAGGTGGCGGGCGTGTCCGCCTCCCTGGACCAGCGCGCTGAAGCTCCTCGAGAACCAGGACGGCATCACCGACGCCGAGTTGCGGGAGATCAACGGGTACAGCCGCCTGCCCAAGATCACGATGGCGCGCGCCCGAGCATTGCTCGGGCCCCTCGCCGACCGCATCGCGCGTCCCGACCTGACCCGATTCGTCGACCTCCCCGCGTCGGAGGAGACGCCGGCGACCCGCGGCGGCGCAACGGTCACCACCGTGCCCCCGACCATCCCGTCGGGGAAGGGCTGACCGGAGCACTTGGATTCTGGGTTAGGACCTCCTAACCTTGGTGCATGACCCGGCGACCGTGGCGTCCGGCGCACCACCTCGTTGACGGGGTCGTGCGCGTCACCGTGAGCCCGACGGCCGCGGTCGCCCATCTGCACCGGCGCGGCCGCGGATACGCAGCCCGCCCGATCAGCCTCGCCACCGCGCGCCGCCTGGCCGTCGCCGGCGTCCCCCTCGTCGTGACCGAGACGGACTGACCGCGGATGTACGCGTGTCTGTGCAATAGCGTGCACGACCGCGACGTCGAAGACGCCGTGAGGGCCGGTGCGCGCACGGTGGACGAGATCGGCGAGGCTTGCCTCGCGGGCACGAGCTGCGGCGGGTGCCATCCGGAGATCGAGCGGATCATCGCTCGGATGGAACAACTGGTGGAGGCGGGAAATGCAGGGTGACGCAGAAGTCGTCCGAGTGCTCAACGAGGTGCTCACGGCCGAGCTCACCTCGGTGAACCAGTACTTCGTGGACGCCAAGATGTTCGCGAACTGGGGTTACGACAAGCTCGCCGCGCACTTCCACGAGGAGTCCATCGACGAGATGAAGGACGCCGACGTCCTCATCGAGCGGATCCTCTACCTGGACGGCGTGCCCAACGTGCAGCGCCTCTCACCGGTGCGCATCGGTGAGAACCTCACCGAGAAGCTCGAGGCCGCCAAGGTGCTCGAGGTCGAGGCGATCGCCCGCCTCAACGAGGGCATCGCCACGTGCGTCACCGCGGGCGACGACGGCAGCCGCCAGCTGCTCAGCACGATCCTCACGGGAGAGGAGCGCCACCTCGACTGGGTGGAGACACAACTCGGCCTCGTCGAGCAGATCGGCGAGACCGCCTATCTCTCCCAGCAGATCGGCGCCTGACCGGTCGCGGGCTCAGGCGAGCGCGTAGGTGCCGCCGTCGAGCATCAGCGTCTGGCCGGTGAGATAGCGGCAGGCGTCGGAGAGCAGGAAGGCGACCGCCGGGCCGAGATCGGTCTCGGCATCGCCGTCGTACCCCGTCGGGCTCAGCGCCTGGACCACCGCCATGCCCTTCTTCTGGTACGGCTGCGTGAGCTGCGCGGTGCCCTCGTAATGGCGGGTGGACACCGGGCAGTAGAGGTTCACGGTGATGCCGTCGCCGAACCACTCGCGCGCCGCGGTGCGGGTGAGCGAGCGGATCGCCTCCTTGGTGGCGCCGTAGGTGCCCATGCCCTCGAAGCTGAACACGCCGGCGGCCGAACCCACGTTCACGATGCGACCCCAGCCCGCGGCCTTCATGTGCGGGTACACCGCCTGCATCGCCCACAGCGTGCCCTTGAGCCCGGTGGTGAGCGCGCGGTCGAGGCGGTCCTCGCTCAGCTCTGCCACCGGCTGATGCGGCGGGATCGACATCGCGTTGTTCACGATCCCGTCGACCTGCCCGTAGCGCCCGATCACGGCGTCGACCATCGCGAAGATCGCGTCGCGGTCGCCGACGTCGAGGCGGTACCCCATGCAGTCGACGCCCTCACCCTCGAGCTCCTTCACCACGTCGGCGAGGGTGTCGGGATCGAGCTCCGCGCACACGACGCGGGCGCCGCTGTGCCCGAAGTGGCGCGCGAGGCCGCGGCCCACGCCCTTCCCCGCGCCGGTGACGACGATGACGCGGTCGCTGATGCTCGCGTCGGTCATGTGGTTCCCCCTCGGTCGAAACGTCTCAGTCCAGCGACAACGGCAGGCCGAACCGTGGGAAGAGTGTGGCCGTGTCGAGGAAGAACGACAACTCCACGATGTGCCCGTCCTCGATCTCGAGCACCTGCAGCGCCCACGGGCCCGTGGTGCGGTACTGCCCGAACGCGGGCGAGCCGTTGGCGACGGTCGGGACGAGTCGCGAGCCGGCGCACTCGGCACCCGGGCCCGCCCACCAGGCGAGGATGTCGTCGCGGCCGCTGAGCCACAGCTCGTAGGGCGGCATCGACTGCGTCGCATCTTCGTGCACGAGCGCGGTGAGCGCGTCCATGTCGTAGCGCTCGAACGCGTCGACGTATCGGGCGAGCAACGCACGCTGCTCGGCGTCATCGGGGAGCCACGGCTCGGTGCCGGCGAGGTCGACGCCGTCGAGAGTGGCGCGGGCGCGTTGCAACGCGCTGTTGACTGCGGGCACCGACGTGTCGAGGAGCTCCGCGACGTCCTGCGCCGACCATGCCAGCACCTCGCGCAGGATGAGCACCGCGCGCTGACGCGACGGCAGGTGCTGCAGCGCGGCGACGAACGCGAGGCGGATCGACTCGCGCGCCACGATCACGTCGCCGGGGTCGCGGCGGTCGGGCAGCACGCTGGTGTCGGGTACCGGCTCCAGCCAGGCGAAGTCGACCAGCGGGTCGGGGACGTGGCCGTCGGGCGCCCACGGCCCGGAGAGGTCCATCGGCCGGGCGCGACGCTTCCCCGCGTCGAGCGAGTCGAAGCACACGTTGGTGGCGATGCGGAACAGCCAGGTGCGCAGCGACGACCGCTCCTCGAAGCGGTCGTACGCGCGCCACGCACGGGTGAGAGTCTCCTGCACCGCGTCCTCGGCGTCGGTCGACGACCCGAGCATGCGGTAGCAGTAACCGGTGAGCTCGACCCGGTGCTGTTCCAATCGGTCTTCGATGGCGGCGGTTCCGGTGGGGGGCACTGCCAGCGAACCTATCCCGCGCGCGACGCTGCTGGGATGACGACTTCCCCCACCGCCCGCCGTGTCCGCCGCGAACCCCCGCGATTCCGACAGGTGGTGCTGGCGCGCTTCGAGCCGCGCACCCCGCGCCTGGTGCGGATCACCCTCACCGGCGACGCGCTCGTCGGCATGCCGGCGCCGGACCCCGCGGCGAGCGTGCGGCTGCTCCTCCCCGCGGCGCCGGGCGCGCCGCTCGTGATCCCCGAGTGGACCGGCAACGAGTTCCTGCTGCCCGACGGGACGCGCCCGGTGCTGCGCACGTTCACCCCGTGGCGGCGCGACCCCGAGTCCGACACGCTCGCGATCGACGTCGCGCTGCACGGCCCGGGCGCGGCATCGGCGTGGGCCACCACTGCGGCGCCGGGGGCGCCGGTCGCGGTGTCGGGCCCCGGCCGCGGCTCGGCCCCCGAACCCGACGCCCCCTCCTACCTGCTCCTCGGCGACGAGAGCGCCCTCCCGGCGATCGAGCAGGTGCTGAACGTGCTCCCGTCCACCGCGACCGTGCAGGTCGTCGTGGAGCTCGCCGACGACCGCGGTCTCCTGCCCTCGCTCGCTGCAGTCACACCGGTCGACTGGCAGTTGCTGCCCGCGGGGCGCGCCCCGGCGACACCCTCGTCGCCGCGGTGCGCGACGCTGCCGGTCACCGCCGACACGCGCGTGTGGGCCGCCGGTGAGGCGGCCGCGATGCAGCGCATCCGCCGTCACCTGTTCGAGGAGCGTGGCCTGCCGCGACCCCGAGCCGTCATCCGCGGCTATTGGAAGACGGGCAGCGCGGGCGACAGCGACGTGCCGTCGGAGTAGGTTCCGCCGCATGACCGAGCAGCAGCAGAGAGTCGTGGTGTGGGGCACGGGCAACGTCGGGCGCCCCGCGATCCGGGCGATCGCCGCGCACCACGGGCTCGATCTCGCCGGTGTGGTGGTCGCCAACCCCGACAAGGTCGGCCGTGACGCGGGCGAGCTCGCCGGGATCGCCCCGCTCGGCGTGGCCGCGACCGCCGACACCGCAGTGGCGCTCGCCGACGACGTCGACTGCGTGTTCTACGCGGCCACGGCCGACACGCGCCCGATGGAGGCCTACGGCGACCTGCTGACGCTGCTCGGCGCCGGCCGCAACGTGGTGTCGACATCGTTCTATCCCTTGCTGCACCCGCCCAGCGCGCCGCGCGAGCTGCTCGACATGATCGAGCCCGCCTGCGCGGAGACCGGCGCGTCGGTGTTCGTGTCGGGCATCGATCCCGGCTGGGCGCTCGACATCCTCCCCGCGTTGGTGAGCGGCGTGGGCGCCGGCATCACGGAGCTGCGCGCGCAGGAGTTGTTCAACTACGCGCTGTACGACGCGCCCGACGTGGTGCGCGACGTCATCGGCCTCGGCGGCCCGATGGACGTGCTGCCGCAGATGCTGCAGGAGCAGTCGCTGATGATGGTGTGGGCGCCCATGTTGCGCGTCCTCGCCGACCTCATGGGCGTGGAGATCGACGAGATCACCACCACGGTCGAGCGCCGCCCGCTGGAGCGCACCATCGAGGTGCCGGGCATGGGCACGTTCGAGGCGGGCACGCTCGGCGCGTTCCGCTTCGAGGTGGCGGCCCGCATCGGCGACCGCACGCCGTTCGTGGTGGAGCACGTCACCCGTATCGACGACGACTGCGCACCCGATTGGCCGCGGTCGACGTCGCCGGGCGGCGAGCACAAGATCGTCATGTCGGGCCACCCCCACCTGGAGATCACCGTCCACGGCACGGAGCCGGGCGAGCCCGGGGCGGCGGGCGGTGGGAACGCCTCGGCGGCCAACCGCTGCGTCAACGCGATCCCGGCGGTGTGTGCCGCGCCGGGCGGGGTGCTCGGGCCTGCCGATCTCCCCCAGATCACCGGGGCCGCGCAGCTCGTGCGGTGAGCCGATCGGTATCCTGGGTTCATGGCGAATCCTGCACTCTCCGACAAGCGGTTCACGGCGGTCCGCGAAGAGGACCCGGGCTGGGCGTCCCCCGCCACAGCCGCCTCCCTCGACTCGCCCGCCGCCGCCACCTCGGCAGCGGGCGGCGTCGCCGTCCCGCTGCCCGGCACCAAGTTGATGACCGCGAACGGCACGTTCGCGAAGACGTTCTTCCTCTTCCTGTTCGTGCTCGCCGGCGCCGCGTTCGGCTGGTCACAGGTCACGCCGTCGCCGCCCAACCCGCAGGGCGTCCAGCAGATCGAGTTCCCGGGCTGGATCTGGTTCCCGTTGATCGCCGCAACCGTGTGCGCGTTCGTGACGATCTTCCGCCCGAAGATGGCCCCGGTGCTCGGGCCCGTCTACGCGATCCTCGAGGGCGTGTTCCTGGGCGCGATCTCGAAGCTGTTCGAGCTCAACTGGAACGGCATCGTGTTCCAGGCGGTGCTCGCCACCGCAGCGGCGTTCTTCGTCACCCTGGCCCTCTACGTGTTCGGCGTCGTGAAGGTCACGCAACGCATGCGCATGGTGGTGATCGCCGCGACCTTCGGCATCGTGGTGATGTACGTGCTCGCGCTGCTGCTGTCGCTCTTCGGGCTCGATATCACGTTCCTGAACGACTCGTCGCCGCTGAGCATCGGGATCAGCGTGCTGATCTGCGGAGTCGCCACGTTCAACCTGTTCCTCGACTACGACTTCATCCAGCGCGCCACCGCCGCGGGCTCACCGAAGTACATGGAGTGGTACGGCGCGTTCGGCATCATGCTCACCCTCGTGTGGCTGTACCTGGAGTTCCTGCGCCTGTTCGCCAAGCTCCGCAGCTAGGCCGCAGACCGGACCCTCAACGGGTCCTGCGCTCCGCGAACTCCATGATCTTCTCCAGCGTCTCGCGCGCGTCGGCGAGCGACAGGTCGAACTGGTACTCGTGATCCAGCGCGGGCGCGTGGGCCGCGTCGAAGCACGCCTGCTCCACCGGTACGCCCTGCGCCTCCAGCGCGTCGACGAGTGACACGGTGTGCGGCGCGAGCGGATCGGCGTTGCCCACCGTGACGAACGTGGGCGGGAACGCGGGCGTCACGTGGTCGACCACCGACATCGTGGAGAACACCCGGCTGGTGCGGAACGCGCGCGAGCCGGAGTACGACCACATGCAACACGTCTCGAAGTCGGCCATGATCCCCTTGCCCGGGCGCACCAGCCCGAGGTCGTAGGGCCCGCAGCACAACACGGTTGCCACCGGCGCGGTCGTGCCCTCGGCCACCTCCACGTCACAGGCGGCCGCGTACTCCGAATCGGTGAGCACCGCCGCGACCTGCGCGGCGATCTGCGCGCCGGCGGAGTCGCCGGCAAGCACCACACGAGCGGGATCGATCCCGAGACGTGCGGCGTCGCGCCCGAGGTGCGAGATCACATCCACCACCTGCTGCACCGGTGCGGGGTACTCCACCTCCGGCGCGAGGCTGTAGCGCGGCGCGACGACGGCGAAGCCGCGGGCCGCGAGGATGCAGCACCACCCGCGGAGGTGTTCCTTCGCACCACCGACGAAACCGCCCCCGTGCACCCACACGATTGCGGGGAGCACCGGGCGCGCACCATCGGCGTCGAACGGACGGTAGCGATCGAGCACCTCGTCGTGGGCACTGCCGTACGGCTCGTCGAACCACCACTCCACCTCGGGAGGCGCGAGCTCCTCGAGCGCGCGGTTGGTGGCGGCCCCCGACGCGGCGAACTGGCGGCGCACCGCTCGCGCCATCGGGTACGGCGTCGCCCAGAGCGTGGCGTGCAGCGCGGCACCGGCCATCCGGGCGCCGAACGAAGTGCGGCCGGCCGCGCCGTCCTCGGTGGGTTCCACGCGGGTGACGCTACCGGCCAAGATGGCGGGGTGACCGACGCATCCTTCGCACTGCCCGCACCGTTCCAGGACCTGATGCACGACAACTTCTGCTGGGGGTGTGGGGCCGACAACCCCGACGGCCTCCAGTTGAAGAGCGAGTGGCGGGCCGACGAACCCGAGGTGGCGGTGGCCCACTTCACGCCGAGCCCCGCGCACGCCGCCGGCCCCCGTCACGTGCTGAACGGCGGGATCATCGGCGTGCTGCTCGACTGCCACGGCATCTGCACCGCCGTCGCCGACGCCTACCGCCGTGAGGGTCGGGCGGTGGGCACCGAGCCCGAGCTCTGGTACGCGACCTCCACGCTGCACATCGAGTTCCTGCGGCCCACACCGATCGGCGCGACCGTCGAGCTCGAGGGGCGGGTCGTCGCCGTCGACGACCGCGTCACGACGGTCGAGTGCGTGCTCGTCGCGGAGGGCAAGCCACGTGCACGCGCCACCGTCGGCGCGGTGCGCGTGCCCGACAGCTGGCGTCAGGCCGGCTGAGCCGTCACCCGCTCGCTCCCTCATCCTCGCCCGCGGCGAGCAGCTCCGCGAGATCCGCGCGCACCGAGTCGAGGTGCGACGCGCCGTTCGGGAGCACCCAGAAGCGATCGGCCTGCACCGCGCGCACGACCATCGCCGCGGCCGCGGCCGGGTCCATCCCCACCGCGCTCATGCCCGCGCGCAGGTTGCGCACCATCGCGTCAGCTTCCTCCTCGGTGCGCACCCCGCTCTCGACCATGTGGTCGCGCATGCCCTCGGCGATCTCCGTGCGCATGAGGCCGGGGCACACCACCGACACGCCGACACCGCGCCCCTCCAGCTCGACGCGCAGCCCCTTCGACAGCCCGACCACCGTGTGCTTCGCGGCTGCATAGGGGCCCAGGTACCCACTGCTCAACAACCCACCCATCGACGCGGTGTTCACCACGTGACCGGTGCGACCGGTTGCCGCGTGCGTGGCGAGGATGCGGGGCACGAAGCTGCGGATGCCGTTGACGACGCCGTCGAGGCACACGCTGAGCACCCACTCCCAGTCGTCGCGGCTGATCTCCCACTGCTTGCCCATCGTCGAGACACCCGCGTTGTTCACGATCACGTGCACGCCGCCGAACCGCTCGACCGTCGCCTCCGCGAGCGCCTCGACCGCGTCAGCGTCGCGCACGTCGACGACGCGTGTCATGCAGTCCACTCGCGCCCCGGCGAGCTCCGCCTCGGCGGTGGCGAGCCGCGCCCGGTCGACGTCGGCGAGCACGACGCTCATACCCGCCGCGCCGAACGCGTCGGCCAGCGCCGCGTCCGAATCCGGCGCCTGCCCCCGTGACCACGCACACTCCGCCCGCGAGCTCCGTCATCCCCACCTCACGCTGCTCGGCACCCGGTGACGGGCGCGAAATCCCGGTCCGGCCGGGCCCGACGACGGTACCGTTGATCCATGCGCTTCGGCGACGAGATCACCATCGACGCACCGGCCGAGCAGGTGTGGGCCGTCTACTCCGACGTCACCCACTGGTCGGAGTGGACCGCCTCGATCACCAGCGTCGAGCTCCTCGACCACGCCACCGGCCCCCCGATCGGCGAACTGGCGATCGGTACCCGGGCGCGCATCCGCCAGCCGAAACTGCCCGTGGCGGTGTGGACGGTCACCGAGTGGGAACCCGGCCGCAGCTGGACGTGGGTCGCCACCGGGCCCGGCGTCCGCAGCACCGCCACGCACACCGTGATCCCCACCGGCGACGGCACGTGCCGCGTCGACTCCTCGCTCACCCAGGAGGGACCGCTCGGATGGGTGATCGCACGCGTGTACGTGGGCCTGACCCGGCGCTACCTCGCGATGGAAGCGGCCGGACTCAAGTCCCGGTGCGAGTCGAGCAGTTGAGCACCGCGGCCGGCACTCCTTCGCGGTAGGCCGAGTCGCCCACCGCGTAGATCGCGGTCACGATGCCCACCGCGGCGTCTGGCGCCCGGGCCGTCGACCACTTCCGTCATGGCGTGAGGGTCGCACGAGGGGAACCGAGGCATTCATCCCGAGCGGGTGATTCGCACCGCGACCCCGACCTCTACGTTCGACGGGTACCTGGCCCCAGGTGCACGTGGAGCACGAGGAGCACCCCATGACGCTCGCCATGTCCGCCGGCACCTGGATCGGCGCCTTCATCTTCCTGGTGATCTGGATCGCCCTCGCCTTCTGGCCGGCCCGGGTCGCCGGGCGCAAGGGCCACAGCTTCGTCGGCTACTTCATCCTGAGCCTGTTCTTCTTCCCCCTCGCGCTGATCCTGGCCTACGTTGTCGCCGACCGCCGGGGCCTCGACGTTCGTCGGTGAGCCGGGCGGCCCCGAGGCCGCACCCACGATGATCCTGCTGCACACCGTTCTCTACGGCATCCTCGCCGGCGCGAGCGCGCTCGCCGCGGCCGCGGTGGTGGTCGTGCTGCGATCCGAGCACACCCGCCTGCACGGCATCGCGTTCGCGATCGGATTCATCGCGGCGCAGGCCCTGGTCTGTGCGCTCGCCCTGTGGCTGGGCACCGACTCGTTGCCGCAGACCGGCTCGGCCCACGCGGTGGCGACGGCCGTGGTCCAACTCCTGCTGGGCATCGCGCTCCTCGTCGCCGCGCAGCGGGTCCGGCATCCCCACCCCCAACCGATCGTCCCGCGCGAACCGGGACCGCTGATGCAGAAGCTGCGCGCCCGGCAGACCGCCGCACTCGACCGCATCGGCGCGCTCGACACGGGCCCGGTCGTCGGCGCCGGCGCGCTGCTCGGCATCGGCGGCCCGAAACGCCTGCTGCTCACCATCCTCGCCACCGCGGGCATCGCCACCGCCCAGGTCTCGGCCACCGAGGAGACCACGCTGGTCGTGGTCTACGTGCTGCTCGCGACCGTGCTCGTGTGGGTGCCGGTGCTGCTCGCGGTGGTCTGGGGCAATCGGGCCGGCGAGTGGACGGCCACGGTGCAGACCTGGTGGAAGGCGCACCGGGCCGCGGCGACGTTCGTGCCGCTCGTCCTGTTCGGCGCCTATTTCGTCGTCGCGGGGATCATCGACCTCTTCCAGGCCTGACCCGCGGCCGGCGGCTCAGTCGTGGGTCATGCGGTCGATGCACACCGTGACCGCGAGCACGAGCGCGACGTCCTGGCCGGGCTGGATCTCGATGCCGTAGGTGTCGCGCACGTGGAACCAGCGCTTCGACACCTCGGCGACCTGGTCGCCGTCGCGTTCGATGGTGTACTCGTGGTCGACGATGTTGCCCTTGGCCTCGAGGTCGGACCCGCCCTCGACGTCGATCGAGAAGCGGTCGCGCAGCGGTGACACGAGCGCCTTCTTGACCGTGGCGACGGTGTCGTCGCCCCGCTCGACCTCCATCGTGTCGCGGACCCGGACCTTCTTCTCCTGCACCTTGTACAGCTCGTTACCGGACGGGTCCTCGAGCACCAGGGTGTCGCGCACCCGCAGCGCCTTGCCGTTCACCTTCACCACCCGCTGGCCCGCGCCGTTCTCGATCCAGTAGTCGTCACCGATCGAGAACATCTTCTCGCGGATCTGGTAGTGCGTCTCGCCGGGTTCGTCACCGCCACCACGGCGTTCTTCGATGCGGTCGCGCAGGCCCATCCCGGGCTCCTCTCGTCGTCGGTACCCGACCATCCTCGCCGCCGGGGCCGGAGGCCGCATCACCCCGGAAGGGTGACGGAAGGGTGACGGAACGACCGCGGGCTACGGCGTGAAGAGGTGGCCGGCATTCACGTCGAGCAGCGCGCCGGTGATGCCCGACGCCAGGTCGGAGGCGAGGAACAGGATCGCGTTGGCGACCTCGCCCTCGGTGACGATGCGGCGCAGCGCCATCTCGCGCGTGAACTCCTCGAGGATCTCCTCGTAGGGCACGCCGCGCTGCTCGGCCAAGGACCGGTAGAACTGCTCCAGCACCGGGCTCCAGATGTGGCCGGGGGCCACGCAGTTGACCCTCACGCCCTGCGGGCCGAGCTCGTCGGCGAGCGACTGCGCGATCTTGTGACCCTGGGCCTTCCCCGCGCTGTATTCGCTGCGACCGGCGAAGCCGATGCGACTCGACATCGACGTGACGTTGACGATCGCGCCGTTCCCGCGTTCCACCATGAACGGCGCGACGAAGCGACACGCGAGCAGCGTGCCGTAGCCGCCGATCTCCACCGCCCTGCGCCACGCTTCGAGGCCGGCGTCGTCCATGTCGACGATGTTGCGGCGCGGCAGGCTCGCGAACGCGGTGTTCACGAGCACGTCGGCGCCACCGAGTTGCTCACCGATCGTGTCGGCCACGCGCCGCATGTCGTCGATCGACGTGGCGTCGGCCGCGATCGCCACCGGATCGCCGCCGGCCTCGCGCGCCGCGGCCGCCGACGCCCCGAGGGATCCCTCGCTGCGCGCCACCAGCGCCACGCGCGCGCCCGCGGCGCTGAAGCGGCGCGCCAACGTGGAGCCGAGACCGCTGCCCGCGCCCACGACCACCGCGACGCGGCCGTCGAACCACCCGGCGCACGGATCGCGATCAGGCACCGGAGAACTCCTGGAGCAACTCGCGCTTGAGCACCTTGCCCGACGGGTTGCGAGGCAGCGCCTCGTCGCGCAGCAACCACTGCGTGGGCACCTTGTACCCCGCCATCCCCTCACGGCACCACGCCCGGAGGTCGTCCTCGCCCACCCCAGCAGCCGGGTCGACCACCACGACGGCGCACACCGCCTGCCCGGTCATCAGGTCGTCGACGCCGACGACCGCGCACTCGCGCACCGTGGGGTGCTCGTCGAGGCGGAACTCCACCTCGGTCGGGAACACGTTCTCGGCGTTCACCAGGATCATGTCGCGCGCACGCGAGTTGATGAAGAGACGGCTGTCGCGCATCGAACCGACGTCGCCCATGGCGAGCCACCGGCCGGGCTTGATCACCTCGTCGGTCGCGGCCTGGTTGCGCCAGTAGCCGAGCATCAGGTACGGGCTGCGCACGTGGATCTCGCCCTCCACGCCGTCGGGGAGCGCTTCGCCGTCGGGGCCGCGGATCTCCAACTGCACCGTGGGCAGGACGCGACCGGCCGACGTCGGGTGCTCGCGCATCTCGGTGCCGCCGGTGCGGGTGATCGTGCCGACCGACTCGCTCGACGCGTACCCCATGCTCACCGAGTTCTGCGCGTGGGGGAAGGCCTCGCGCAGCATGTCCTGTTGCGCCGGGCTCACCGGCGCGCCACCCACCGCGAGCACCGTGAGGCTCGACGTGTCGCGGCCGGAGGCGAGCGCGCGTTCCGCGACGCGCGGGCCCATGCTGCCGAGTGCCGACCACATCGTGACGCCTTCCTCCTCGATGAGGCGCAACACGTCGTCGGGATCGAAGCGACCGGGGCGCAACACGACGCGACCACCGCTCACGAGTTGCAGCACCACGAACCCGTAGAGGCCCGACGCATGGAAGAGGGGCACGGTCACCAGCGCGACGCTCTGGCCCGCGGGCCGCGCCGGGGCAGGATCGGCACCTCCGGCTCGGGCGGCGGCGAGCATCGCCACTGCGCCGGAGTGGTGGCTCGACGTGATCATCCCGCAGATCGAACGGTGCGACGCCAGCGCGCCCTTCGAACGCCCGGTCGTGCCGCTCGTGTAGAGCAGCACCGCGGGGTCGTCCTCCGCGATCTCGTCCTCGGGCAGGGTCGCCGAGCGCCCCTTCTCCACGAGCGCGGCGAACTCGGCGCCGGTCTCGATCGTGCGGAACGACACGCTGCCCGCGTCCGGCACGACCGCACGCACCCGCTCGAGGCGTTCGGCGTCGCCGACGACCACGGTGGGCTCGCTGTGACCCAGCGCGTACTCCAACTCCGGATCGGCCCACCATGCGTTCATCGACGCGACGACGGCGCCGATGCTCACGGTCGCCCAGAAGGCGACGATCCACTCGGGACAGTTGGCGGCGAGAATGGCCACCCGGTCGCCGCGTCCCACCCCGTACTCGTCGCGGAGGACGCTCGCGAACGCGGCGACGCGCGCGAGGTGCTCCGAGTAGGTGACGCGCTCGTCGCCGCACACCACGTAGACGGCGTCGCCGTGTGCCGCCGAGCGGCCGAGCACCTCTCGCAGCGAGCGGGGACGGTTGCGGTACACCTCCATGCGCTCGCCGAGGACCGCTTCCTCGACGATCTCGAAGGGCTGACCCGGGCCGGACAGGGGAAGTTCACTCATGCGGCGGGGATACTACGGAGCACCGGCAGCCCGGGCAAGAAAACCTCTAGCTCTTTCCAGGCGCGACGGCCGTCTACCGTTGCGCCATGGCGATTCCCCGACGGCTGCGGGTGGCCGGCGCGTATCCGGACCCGCCGTTCGACATCGGGACGGAGCCGCCGACGGGCCTCGACGTCGACCTCGTGCACGCCCTCGCCGCCGAGCTGGGCTGCGCCGTCGAGCTCCAGCGGTACCCGGGCGCCGACTTCGACGGCATCTTCGCAGGGCTCGGTCGCACCCACGACCTCGTCGTGTCGGGCGCGACGGTCACGCCCCACCGACGCACGCTCGCCCGCTGGTGCGCGCCGTACGTGCACTCCGGACAGAGCCTGGTGGTGGCCCCGGCGCGCAGTCCGCAGGCCCACGACGTCGACGGGCTCGGCGGCCTGGTGCTCGGGATCCAGCGGGGCAACACGTCCGAGCCGGTGGCGCGTCGCCTCCGCACCAAGGGTGCCGTCGCAGATGTGCGGGTCTACGTGTACGACGCGATCCTCGAGGCACTCGCCGACGTCGAATCCGGGGTGATCGGCGCCTTCATGAAGTTGGAGCCGGTCATGCGCGCGCTCACGCGCGAGCGCGAGGCCCTGCGGATCGTCCAGACCGGGATCACCCGTGAGGAACTCGCAGTTGCCGTCACGCTCGGGTCCGACGACCTCGCCCGGGCGATCGACAGCGCCCTCGACGCACTCCGCCGACGCGGTGACCTCACCCGGATCGTCGATCGTTGGCTCGCCGATTGTGATCCAGACACCACCGGGGTCGGCGTGTTCGCCCCGGCCACCAGATCGCGATGAGGACGGCAGGATGATCCGGCTGGTCACGCTGAGCACCGGTGCCGACGGCGAGTCGCACCTCGAGGAACATCAGGTCGATCTGGCGGCGTACGGGCGCGACCTGGCGTCGGGCTGGTTGACCGCCGGGCGGGTTCGTTTCCAGGAGAGCCCGCCCGGGTCGACGCTCGACTGGCACTGCGCGCCCCGGCGCCAGCTCGTGGTGATCCTGCGCGGCACGATCGAGTTCGAGACGCGCGGCGGCGAGCGCGTCCGACTGCAGGCCGGCGACGTGCTCCTGGCCGCCGACACCACGGGCGGCGGCCACCGCTGGCACCTCGTGGGCGACGAACCGTGGCACCGTCTCTACGTCGAGCTCGCCCCCGACACCGACCCGACGCGATGAGTTCCGGCGCCTCCGCCGGTCTGCATCCCGTCGAACCCCGAACTCAGGAGATCCCATGGCTATCCGTTCCTACCTCGCCTTCAAGGGCAACTGCCGCGAGGCCTTCACCCGGTACCAGGAGATCCTCGGCGGCGAGGTCGTGATCCTGTCGCTGGCGGACATGCCGCCCGACGCCGGCGAGACCCCGCCGGGTGTTGCTCCCGACGCCACCATGCACGCGGCACTGATGCTCCCCGACGGCGGGCTGCTCATGGGCGCCGACGACATGTCGGGCGACTACGACGGCTTCGTGCACGGCGTGTGCATCAACGTCGAGCTCCCCGACCGCGCCGAGGTCGAGCGGGTCCTCGACGCGCTCACCGAGGGTGGCGAGGTGCACCAACCGGTGATCGAGACCTTCTTCTCGCCCGCGTTCGGGATGGGGCGCGATCGCTTCGGCGTGCCGTGGATGGTGATGGTCGACGGGCCAGCCCCGGAGGGCTGAGACCGGCCTACAGATCCGCGACGAGCGGCCGCACCTGCTCGCACAGGACGCGGGTGTGCTCGAGGACCATCGCCTCGGGCATGCCCGCGACCGACGCGAACATGAACACCGTGTCGACCGGCAACCCGCCGAGGTGCTCGTGGATGCGCGCGGCCACCACGTCGGGAGTGTCGCACACGATGCCGCTCAGGCCCTTGCCGAGCCCGCGTGTGCGCGCCTTCTCGGTGTCGAGCGGCGGCGGCGCCGGGTGGCCGGTGCCCTCGACCCCGTACGACAGGTAGGAATCGACCTGGTACTGCAGGTGGCGCGCCACCGTCGGCCAGTCGCGCTCGGGGTCCTCGGTCGCGAACGCCGGCACCATGCTCGCCATCTTCGCGATGGCCGGGTCGTGACCGCCCTCCACCAGACCGGCCTGGTACGGCTCCAGCAGCGATCGCTGCGCCGACAACAGGTGCTCGCCGAGCAGCCCGGCGCGCCGCGCACCCTTCGGCCCCTGGTACCCCATCCAGATCGGCACCGGGTCCTGCACCGGCGCGGGCGGCACCCGCCCGTCGCGCCACAGCGCGCGCACCTCGCGCACGGTGTCGTCGAGCGCGTCGTAGCGACCCTTCATCTCCTTGCCGTACAGCTCGTACTCGGGGAGGCGGTACCCCGCGCCGAGGCCGAGGTCGAGCCGCCCGCCCGACACGATGTCGACGAGCGCCGCCTCCTCCGCGAGCAGCGCCGGCTCGCGCAACGGGGCGATCACGACGGCCGTGCCGATGCGGATCCGCTGCGTGCGCGCCGCGATCGCAGTGGCGAAGGGCAGCGGCTGCGTGAGGTAGCCGTCCTCGAAGCCGTGGTGCTCGGAGAGCCACACGCTGTCAGCGCCGAGGCGCTCGGCCTCCTCGCACAGCTCGAGCGTGAAGGAGTACAGGCGGTGCGGGTCCTGGTGCCACCCCGGGGGGTTGCGCAGGTCGATGAACAGGCCGAGCTTCGCCATCGGCGCTTCCCCTCGTCGCAGTGCTTCGGTTCGTGCTTCGGTTCGTGGTTGCGGTCCACGGGTTCGGGCGGAGAGGATGACACACGATGCCCACCGACGACCACGCCGCCATCCTCGGGTTGCAACACGCCTACGCCGACGTCGTGAACCGGCAGGCCTTCGGCGAATACGTGCACCGACGACGGCCGTGACCTCGACGTGTTCCCGCACCCGTTCGTGGACGAGCCGGCCTAGCAACCGTCCCGTTTGTCAAGGTGGTGTCGGGGCGCGTTGATCCGTGTGGTGGTCGGGTCTTGTCCTCGCCGTGAGGCGAGCGGGCGGCGTCCCTGCGGTGCTCGCTGACATACGCGAGCTCGCCTTGGGCGGCTCAGGCAACCACGTGCGCACTCGCTCGATGGGAGGGGCCGGGCGTCTTGCTAGCGGCGCAGTCCCGCGGGTGCGGGCTGCATAGCTGTAACGACGTCGGTCCCGGCCCCCGCCGCCGAGCTCGCCTGGAGGCGAGGAGGTTGTTCGTTTGGGCGTGCCGGTCCATGGTGGTGGCCGGCGGGCGGGTTACGTCGTTCTGGTGGGCCGGCCTCCGGTCTTCGCCATGACGGACCCGTCCGCCGCTGCGGCAGCCCATCGTTTCGAGTCGTAGGGAGCTTGTGAACGCAGCATCGCGAACGCGAGCCGGTGCGCGCGGTGACCGACCGCGACCGCGGCAACCGCAGGGCGTTTGCCGCTGCTGCGAAGTCGTTGTCGGTAGGCAGCGAAGTCGGTGTCGTGGCCAGCGAGGCCGCGGCCGAGTTCGAGAATCGAGGATCGCAGCTCGACGGAGCCTTCACGGCTGATGTGTTGACCGCCTCGGCGGCGACCAGCCGACGAGTACTCCGCCGGCACGAGCCCTGACGCGCGGTACGCGGCGGCCGCGTTCGGGAACCGGAACGGGTCCCCGATGGCAGCGCCATACGCGCTGGCGCGGACCACACCGACACCAGGCAACGAGATCAGCACACGAGCAGGTGTCGCGTCGAGCACTTCGGTGAGCTGGTCCTCGGCTCGGCCGATCTCCGCGTCGATGGCATCGAGGAGCGCGACGTCGGCCGCAAGGAGCGCTGCGACCGGTGCTCGCTCTGCGATCGGGAGACGCAACGCCGTCTTCGCCGCCTCGATGACCTGGTCGGCCTTACGCCGTTGCAGCACCACGCCTCGCCGGGCAACGAAGCGTCGCAGGCCCTCGGAGCCGAGTCGTCGGATCCGATCGGGATCAGCGACGTCGCGCACGATCACCCGACCGGCTTTGGAACGCAAGATCCCATCGAAACAAGCTCCCAGACCGGGAAACACGAGATCGAGGTGACCCTGCACCTGATTCGACAGCGCGACATGCGCAGCGACCTTGCGGCGACGATGCGCCACCCACGCCACCTGTGCCGCCATCGCTTCGTCACGAATCTGCGGTCGACGGCCCGCGCCACGAACCAACAGCTCGGCCATCGCACCCAGATCACGCTCGTCGCTCTTCAACCGGCGGAGCAACTGCTGTGCCCGCGCCTGCTTCACCGCCGCCGGGTTCAACTCGACAACCTCGACCCCACCAGCCCGGAGCCGAGCCACCAGCGTTCGGTGATAGTGCCCGGCTGACTCGACACCCACCCGGCACACCACCGCGTCGCGACTGCTCACCGCGGCATTGATCGCGCTCAGCAACCCATGGACCCCAGGCTCGTCGAGCCTGAACTCGAACGGCGCGACGACGACCTCGCCATGATGGTCAGCGACCAAAGCCATCGCTGACCACTTCCCAACATCGACCGGCACCGCGAGACACCGCTGCGGATCGACGCTACGGACCCGCGCCATGAACTCGCCCTGAAGATCACCGCCAACGAATCGCACACACCACCTCCCGTGAAGACGACACTCCACGATCGGCCCCCGCCACTCACACGCGGTGGACCCTCAGAGGCGGTGTATCAGCTGTAGATCAGGCCCTCTTCGGCGGGTTCGTCGCCCGCGACGACGGTGAGCTTCGAGCCCGGCCGGAAGCGCACGAGGTCGAGGAACAGCTCGGCGGCCTGCTCGGGGGTGAAGTGCGCGAGCAACTCGGCCTGCGCATCGGCGTCGAACGCGCGCGGGTCGCCGAGGAAGTCGTGGGCGAGACGGAGCGCGGCCTTCTGGTGGGGTGCGAGCTCACTCGCCTCGAGGTCGTCCATCTGCTCGACCATCGACTCGTCGAACCCGCGGTCGACCGCGACCCGCAGGCGGAAGTTGCGGCAGATCCGGCAGTGCGACTCGCGCCCGCTGTAGATGCGCACCAGCTCACGCGTGACGATGTCGACCTTCCCCGGGTACGCGACGGCCATGAAGTTCATCATCGCCGCGTGCAGTTCGGGCGCGACGTCGGCGAGGCCGACCTCGGTACGCGGTTCGGAGCTCATGACTGCACTTCCAGCACGATCGACGCGCGTTGTGTGGTCTCGAAGAATCCGCACGCGTAGGTGAGCACGAGGAACCCGCCGTCACCGAGGCACGCGATCACTGACGCCGCGTGCTCGTCGCTCACCCCCTGCGCGTCGACCACGAGCTGTTCGGCGAAGCCCAGCGCGACGCGCTGCCGCTCGTCGAACGCGTCGCTCGTGGGCCACTGCCCGAGCTGCCCGATGAGGGCGTCGTCGACGCGCACCCGAACCGGCGGGTGCGTCGACGCCTCGTCGGCCTGGAGCATCTGCGCGATGCGCAGCCGGCACAGCTCCAGCAACTCGGGTTCGACCTGGTCCTGGCCCCAGACCGCCGTCTCCACCTCGCGCAGCGCCTCGGCGTACGAGGGCCGGAGCGACGCGACGCGCTCGAGCACGCCGACATCCGCGCCGGAGTCGGTACCGGCCTCGGGGAGCCACGTCTCGGACATGGATCCCACCGTAACCCCGGGACCGGGTCAGCCGCAGGTGTTCGTCGGCGGCTGGCCGGCGAGGATCGCCTGCATCCACGCCAGGGCGTCGGGCGCGGACGCGTAGCCGATGAGCGTGTGGCTGAGCCCCGGGAACTGCACGTAGTCGACGGTGTCGCCCTTCGCGCACAGGTCCTTCACCAACGCGTCGGTGGTGACTGCCGGCACGACCTCGTCGGCGGTGTCCTGCGCGACGAACACGGGGGCCTTGGTCCTGGTGTTCCCCGGACGGTTGCTCGCGAGGAGCTTGCCCCACGGCGGCACCGATCCCGGGTCGGTCGTCGCGTAGAACGAACCGATCAGCGGTGTCGCGATCGACACGATCTGGGTCTCGTCGGCCGCGACCGCGTCGCACAGCGGGATCAGCTGCGGGAGCGCGGCCTTGCCCGTCGCGGTGATCATCTGGTCGATGCTCATCTTCGGGTACTGGTCCTGGTACACCTGGTAGTAGGCGTTCATCGCCCAGCCACCGAGCGCGATGCCGTCGACCGAGTTCTCGTCGAGGTCGAACACCTTGGCGAGCTCACCGGCGGGCGCGGCGGCAGAGGCGCCCATCAGCTGCAGGTCCGGTGCGTAGGTGGGCGCGAGCTCACCCGCGAACAGCGCGCCCTGGCCACCCTGCGAGTGACCCCAGGTGAAGAACTTCTTGCCCGCCGCGGTCTCGGGCATGTTGCGGGCCGCGCGCACGGCGTCGAGGGTGCCTCGCCCTTCGGAGATCCCGATGAGGTACGGGTGCACGCCGGGGGTGCCGAGACCCTGGTAGTCGGTGGCGGTGACGACGAAGCCCGCGTCGAGGAAGGCCTGGAGACCGGCGACGAGCGACGGGCCGTCGGACAGCACCGACGGCGCGCACTGGTCGGCGACGCCCGTCGTGGGGTGAGCCCACGAGACGACCGTGCGGGGACCGGTGGCCGGCACCGCGGGCACGAAGACCATGCCCGACACCGCGATGTCCTCACCGTGCAGGCCGGTCGAGTGGTAGAGGATCTTCCAGCCGTTGCTGCCCGCGGGCGCGTTGGTGAGCGCCTCCTTGCGGATGATCGTGCCCGGCTTGGCCTTCGGCAGCGGGTTCGGCGGCTGGTAGAACGCGCCCGCCGGCGGGATTGTCGCCCAGCACGGTGGTGGTGCTGTGGGCGTGGGCTTCTTGGCCGTGGTGCCGGCGCCGGCAGGAGCTGCCGCGACGGTGGCGGTGGCGAGCACCGCGACGAACGTTGCCAAGGTGGCTCGGAGCCTGGTGGTGCGCACGGTGGCCTCTCGGAGATGGGGTTGCCGACGACGACCGCCGGAACGGGGTCCGACGAATTTCGGCGCCGGTCGGCCCCGACTTGATGATGGTTCCGACCGAAGGGCGCGCGGACATTCCGGGCGTTCGGTGTCACGCTCACCCGGTGCCGTGCGACACGAGCGCCACCGCCGGAACCGCCGCCGCGCCGCCCGCGGCCCGGTCGCTCCCCCGGCTCGAGCTCGCGATCCGCTGGGCGCTCGCCATCGGCATCGGGTACCAGGTCGTGCAGCGGTTCACGTACACCGGCTACGGGATGAGCGAGTACGGGCGCTCGCTCTGGTACGTGACCTACCGCCATGGCTTCGTGCGTCGCGGGTTCGTGGGCGAGGCGCTGCGCACCATCCTCGGCCGCCACCCGACCATCGCCGAGGTCGACCTCGTCCAGAACATCGTGGCGCTCACGACGATCGCGGCGATGGTCGCGTTGGTCGTCGCCCTGTGCCGGCGCCGCACGACCATCGCCTACGCCGCGGCCGCCGCGCTCACCGTGGCGCCGTTCGCGTTCGACTCGGTGGGCGGGCAACGACGGCCCGACCTGCTCGCCTTCCTCCTCCTCGCGGTGGTCGGGCTCTGCGCCGGCGTGCGCGCAGTTGCGCCGACGCGCCTCGCACTGATCGCCGGCGCACTGCTGGCGGTGTGCACGCTCGCGAGCGAGGCCGCGCCGCTGATCGTGGGCCCGTGGCTCGTGCTCGTGCTGCTCGCCGTCGACCGCGCCCGGCGCGGCACGAGCGCGCGGCCTCTCGTCACCGCCGCGCTCGGTGTCGGCCCCACGGTGCTCGTCCTCGGCGCACTCGCGCTGCACGGTGCGCCGAGCTCCACCCAGGTCGCGTTGCTCGAGTTCGACGCGCCGTCGATCATCGAGGGCCACGGCTCGGTGTTCGTGTATCTCGGCGACACCTTCTCGTCGAGCGTCCAGCGGGTGATCGACCGCCCCAACCCGGAACTCAGCATCATGGTGGGAGCGCTGCTGCTCGCGCTGCTCGCGGTCGCGTTCCACGGCGCGTGGCCCTACGCACGTGCGTGCCGGGACTGGCTGCTACCGACGCGGCGCGCCCGCATCGGCTGGGGCGCGCCGACCGCGCTCGCCACGCTCGGCTTGTTCGCCCTCGGGTTCGACTGGCTGCGCTGGATGGGCACCATCACCTTCGCCGCGCTGCTCGCGGCCGCGGCGATCGTGCTGATCGACGCGCGCGGCCGAGCATCCGGTGCCCGAGCGTGCGCGGTGGCACCGTCGGCTCCCCGAGCGGGTGCAGGTGTCGGGCGGCGGGGTGACCGCGGTGGCCGCGGCGACCTACCTGCTCGTGCTACCGCCGTTGCCGAACTTCGTGAACGACGTCATCGCCGGCGCGCGCCTGCTCTTCGACATTCCGCGCTGAGTCAGCGGGTGAACATCTGGCCGCCGTCGAGCATGACGGTCGAGCCGGTGAGATAGCGGGCCTCGTCACTCACCAACCAGGCGATCGCCACCCCGATGTCGTGTTCGGGATCCCCGAAGCGCCCCATCGGCACCCGGCCGACCATCTCCGCGTACCGCTCCGGGTCGCGTTCGGCGAACGCCTTGGTGCCGTCGGTTTCCGCCGCGGGCATCACCATCAAGGCGCGGATGCCGTCGCCACCCCATTCGACCGCGGCGTACCGCGTGAACGACTCGATCGCGCCCTTCGCCGCGGCGTACACCGAGTACATCCGGCCGTCGTGCATGAGTTGCGCGCCCGAGCCGAAGTTCACGATCACGCCGTGACCGCTGGCGGCGAGGTGCGGGTGCGCGGCGCGGATGAGGCGGAACACGGCGTAGGGCCCAGAGCGAAAGGTGGACTCGAGGTCGTCCTCGGTCGCGTCCAGCAGCAGCGCGTGCCGGTACGTCTGCGCGTTGTTGACCAGGACGTCGAGCTGTCCGGCGTGTGCGACCGTCTCGGCCACGAGTCGTTCGGTGTCGTCCGGCTCGCGTACGTCGGCGACGATGCCCACCGCTTCGCCGCCGCGCGTGCGTATCTCGGCACACGCGTCGTCGAGCGTCTCCTGGGTGCGCCCGCTCACCACCACGGTCGCGCCGGCCGCCGCGAGTGCGAGCGAGATCCCCCGCCCGATCCCCCGGCCACCACCCGTGACGATCGCGACCCGTCCCCCCAGATCGGTCATGCAGGGATTGTGGCCGACTCCGGTTGCGGCTGTCGAAGGCGCCGGGCGATGAGCGCGTCGATGCTGAAGCGCCCGGCGCCGAAGATCCCGATCACCAGCGCGAGCACGCCGAGCGCCAGGTTGAGCTCGTAGCCCGACTTCGTGCCGGTCGCGTTGATGCCGTTCGCCCACGTGACCGTGACGATCGCCATCATCATGTCGACGAAGATCGCGAGCCCGGCGAGGCGCGAGAGCAGCCCGAGCGCGATGGCGATGCCGCCGAACATCTCGATGATGCCGCCGGTCACTGCGAAGAAGGTGCCCGGGTGCAGGTGCGCGGTGTTGGCGAAGTACTGCGCCGACGCGTCGATGCCCGGGCCGTCGAACCAGCCGAAGAGCCGACGCGACCCGTGGTAGACGAACACCCACGCGAGCGCGATGCGTGCCGCGATCAGGGCGATGTCCGCGGGCAGGGGCGCGGTGTTCGGGCTGAACACCGCGAGCAGCAGCGCGCGCCCGCGCGATCGGGTGGTCGTCATGGCGAGGTCACCTCGTTGGTTGGCGTGGCGCTGTCGTCGACAGGACGGAAGGGTGCCACCAATTGGCGGCCGAGGACCGCGAGGTGCCGCGGCCGGTCGCCCTCCTGCTCGACGACCAGTGGGCGGCCGGGCAACCCCGTGTCGGCGCGGATGGTGGCTGCGGTCGGGAACACCGCCCGGCCGGCGAGTTGGTCCCAGATGCTCAGCACGAAGCCGAGGTTGACGTCTTGGCGACCGTCGAGCCGGTGGTGGATCCGGTGGAAGTTCGGGCTCACGACCACGCGGCGGAGCGGGCCGAAGCCGAGCCGGGTGTTCGAGTGCGCGAGCGCGACCCACGCGCCGTAGAGCACCAGGATCGTGGTGCTCATGATCCCGTTCGCGAGCAGCACGACGACGGGCAACAACGCGACGAGGTACGACACGTGGATCAGCGGGTGCGTGCGGAAGACGGTGAGCACGCTCATGTCCTCCTGCGAGTGGTGCAGCTCGTGGAAGCGCCACAACATCCCCACGCGATGGTTGGCGAGGTGCACGAGCCAGTTGCACGCGTCCATGGCGACCACGATCGCGACGATCACCAGCCACCGCGGCACGGCGTCGGTGTGCGGCAGCACCAGCCATGGTGCGGCGCGCTGCACCATTGCCACGGTTGCGAGGGTGAGCGCGGTCATGAACGGCACCAGGATCGTCGTGTGCACCACCGCGTAGAGAAGGTCGTGCCGGTGGCCGCGTGCGACGAGCGGCCGCTCCTGGGCCGGCCACACGCGCTCGACCACGAGGAACACGCCGAGGAACCCGAGCGCGACCGGCCCCGCGATGGTGACACGGAGCGCGGTCGCGGAGTCGGCGAAGCTCGCGCCGTCCCAGCCCGTCGACCACCCGAAGGCGACCAGCCCCACTGCGAGCGCGCCGATCGCGCACGCAGGCAGGTAGACGCGCGTGACCCAGGCCGCGCGGGTACGCGGCCTGGGTTGCGCGACGACGACGGAAGACACGGCTACGTCTCGATGGTTCCGCGGTCGGCGCTCGGCATCAGAACGCCGCGCCGCCGGTGCCGGCGTTGGTGCTGCTGCCGCCCGAGGCCTTGGCGGTCACGACCACACTCCACTTGCCGAACTTGTCGGAGCGGGCGCCCTTGACGTCGCCCGGGGCCTTGTCCTTGGTCGACCAGTAGAGCGGCTTCCCGCCGTACGTGATCTGCTCCGCACCGCCGGCGGTGGCCTTGGTGCCGAGCTTCGCCTCGTCGACGCCGTTCCCCGCGGTGGCCGACGTCTCGCCGTCGGGCAGGACGACCGGCTTCCACGACTTGAGGCACGCGCCGGTGCAGGCCTTGCCCTTGAGCGTGTACACGGTGTTCCCGGCCACGAGGATCGTGCCGAGCTTGCCGTCCTTCGCGGTCGAGACCTCGGTCGCCGTCGCCTGGCGCGGCGGCGCCGCGCCGGCCGGCGCGGCGAAGACCACGGCCAGGGCCGCCACGGCCAGGGCGACCGCCACGATGCGGCCGCGCACCCTGCGTCGAACCGACGTTCGTGAACCCACCACGTCTTGCATGTCCCTGAGCCTCCTCGTGCCCGCGCCCTGAGTCGTCGCGGGTTACAGGGGTCTACGGGACCGGGGGCCGAAGGGATTGCGGTACTCGACCGCGTTCGCCGAATGACCTACGTTCCGCCGCATGGATCTCGAGGACCGTCTCGCCCTGCACGAGCTCCCCGGACGCTACGGGGACCTGATCGACGACCGCGACTGGGACGCCCTCAGCTCGATCTTCCTCGACGACGCGAACGTTCGAGATCCCCGGCCAGGTGCTCGACGGGCTCGAGGGCATCCGGGCGTTCATGCGCCAGTCGAACCACCCGCGCACGCACGCGATGACGAACGTCTACGCCGACGAGACGCCGGAGGGTGTGATCCTGCACTTCCGCATCGTCGGCATGCGCCGCGACGGCCGCATCATGTCGGGCCGCTACCGCGACGTCGTCGTGAAGACCGCCGACGGTTGGCGGGTCGCCAGCCGCGTCTTCACGTCCACACCGTACGAAGCCGACTGATCCCGGTCGACGACGCGGGCCCGCGCCGTCACCCGCGGGTCCCAAGTCCCGGGGAGAATTTCCCGGCGGCCGCGCCGCTCCCCCGCCGCGTGCAATGCTGGTCCGAACGCCCTTTGGGGGGATGATGGGGATCCGGTACTCGAAGCCGCCCGTGCTGGTGCACGAGGTCATCGGCGATCTCGACGCCGTGGTACGCCTGCTCGAGTCACAGGCGCCGTACCACCCGCTCGGCGGCTGGTACAGCCCCGGCGCCGACCCGCACGCGCGCACGCGCGCAATGTGGTTCCAGCAGGACTGGGTGTACGACACGTTCTCGGCCGACGGTGCCGAGCTGTTTCTCCGCCATCCCGCGTACCTCGAGGGCGCGCGGCAGTTCTACGACGCGGAGATCGTCGAACCGACGAGCGTGTACGTGAACCTGATGACGTCGATCGGCGACGGCGGGCCGGCGCACACCGACAACCCGCGCTTCGAAGGGCGCGACCGCACCAACACGCCGATGTGGTTGCTCCGCGATGTTGTGGTCGGGACTGTTCGACGACTTCGAGATCGTGCAGGCCACTGCGATCTGGTGGATGAACGACGTCGAAGGCGGCGGGCTCCTCTACTGGCCGAACGGTCCCGAAGCCCCGCCCGAGGAGCACGGGTACGCCATGGCGAACACCGCGCTGCTCGGCGACAACCACGGGATGTTCCACCAGGTCGGCCCGGTCGGCCCCTTCGACCGCGGCACGGTGCGGGTGTCGCCGCGCGCCGAGCTCGCGCCGGTCGGCGACGGCACCTCCGACTGGGCCGTGGTCGACCACGGCGAGTTGGTGCACCGCACGCCACTCGACACCGTGCGCGTGAGCGTGCTGTGGAAGGCCGACGTCTACGCGACGGCGGCCGAGCGCGCCGAACGCGCCGCGCGCCCGTTGTCGCTCGACGACGTCGCCGACACGTTCGCCGCCGATCTCGCGCAACGGGGCTCGGCGGTCCGATTCGACCTCGCACGCATCGACGACCCCACGATGAAGGCCGAACTCGAAACCGTGTACCCCGAGGCGGTGCCCGTCGGCGCGCTGCGCTCGGCATGGGCCTACGCCTGAGCCCGTCGGTCGGGGCCGCGGCAGGGCACGATGTGGCCATGACCTACGACCAGTTCATCTCCGATATCGTCAAGGTCGTCGAAGCGACCGGCGCGGCCATCATGATCGTCGGTGGCCTGTGGGCGCTCGCGAGCTTCGCGATCGCGACGACGCGCCCCGCGGAACGCGCCGACGCCTACCCGAAGCTGCGCCAGCGGTTGGGCCGGGCGATCCTGCTCGGGCTCGAGGTGCTGATCGTGGGCGACATCGTGCGCACGATCATCGTGGACCCAACCCTCGAGAGCGTCGCGGTGCTCGGGGCGATCGTGGTCATCCGAATCGTGCTCAGCTTCTCGTTGGAGGTCGAGATCGACGGCGTGTGGCCATGGAGCCGTTGGCGCCTCGACCCGGTCGCGGGCAGGGCCGACCTCCCCGAGCCCTCGTGACACGCCGACGTTCGGCAGGGTGACCGTCGTCCATCTAATCTGACCTGATGGAACGCGCCGTGAGCGCCACCTACACGGTGTTGTTCACCGACCTGGTCGATTCCACGGCACAACGCGCTCGCGTTGGCGACATCGCGGCCGACGACCTCCGCCGCCGGCACGACGCGCTCCTCACCACGCAGGTCGAGGCCCATCACGGCGAGGTCATCAAGTCGACCGGCGACGGGATCATGGCGGCGTTCCTCGGCGCCGCCGACGGCATCGCGTGCGCGGTCGCCGTCCAGCAGGCGATCCACGAATGGAACGAGAGCAATCTCGAGCACTTCGACGTGCGCATCGGCGTCAGCCTCGGCGACGCCCGGCTCGAGGACGGCGACCTCTTCGGGACGCCCGTGGTCGAGGCAGCCCGGTTGTGCGCCCGCGCCGAGGGCGGTGAGATCCTCTGCGCCGATGTCGTGCGCGTCGTCGCCGGCTCCCGGGCGACGCAGCGGTTCACGTCCGTCGGTGCCCTCGCGTTGAAGGGCCTGCCGGAGCCACTCCCGACCGTGCGCGTCGAGTGGGAGCCGCGCGCCGCGGTGGAAGGCGGGCTGCCCTTCCCGCGGGGCCTCGAGCCGACGGGGCGCTTCCCGTTCGTCGGCCGTCACCCCGAGCTCGACACGCTCATGTCCTTGTGGAGCGGTGCGGTCGACGGCGCCAGCTCGCTCGTCCTCGTGTCGGGTGAACCGGGCATCGGCAAGACGCGCATCTCCTGCGAGCTGGCGCGACGGGTGCACACCCAGGGTCTCACCGTGCTCTACGGCCGCTGCGACGACGAGCTCGGAGTGCCGTACCAGCCATTTGTCGAAGCGCTCGCCTTCGTCATCGACAACTTCGAGCCCAAGGACTTCGTGCAGGTCGTCGGTCGCCACGCGGCCGAGCTGACCCGCCTGGTGCCGCGTCTGGCCGAGCACGTCCCCGATCTCGCCCCGCCCGTGTCGACCGACCCGGAGACCTCGCAGTACCGCCTCTTCGAAGCGGTGACGGGAACCCTGGTCGCGGCGTCGAACCTCCAACCGATCCTGTTCGTGATCGACGACCTGCACTGGGCGGCCAAGCCCACGCTGCTGCTGCTGCGCCACATCGCCTCGTCACCGGCAGCGGCGCGCATGATGATCGTCGGCACCTACCGCGACAGCGACCTGTACCGGTCGCAACCGCTGGCCGCGATCCTCGGCGACCTCCGCCGTATCGACGGCGTCGAGCGCATCGCCCTCACCGGCCTCGACGGCCCTGAGGTGGCCGAGTTCATGAGCCGGGTCGCCGGGCACGAGCTCGACGAGGCGGGCATCGCGTTGGCGCAGATGATCTACGACGAGACCGACGGCAACCCGCTGTTCACCGGGGAGGTGCTGCGGCACCTGCAGGAAGTGGGCGCCATCTACGAGGTCGACGGCCGGTGGACCACTCGCGACGTCACCGAGGTCGGCATCCCCGACGGCGTGCGCGAAGTGATCGGGCGACGCCTGAACCGGCTCGCGCCCGTCACCAACGAGGTGCTGCAGATCGGCGCGGTGGTCGGGCGCAGCTTCGATCTGGTGGTGGTGCAGCGGCTGGTCGACGTCGACCGTGACGACCTCCTCACCGCGCTCGACGAGGCCGTCGAGGCACGCGTCGTCACCGAGGTCGCGATCGGCCACTACACCTTCTCGCACGCGCTGATGCGATCGGCGCTGTACGACGAGCTGCGCCCCACCCGCCGGGCCCGCCTCCACGAGCGGGTCGCCGAGGCCGTGTCGACCGTGTACGCCGATGCCATCGAGACCCATCTCGGTGAACTCGCGTACCACTACGCGCGGAGCATCGGCACCGGCGACGTCAACAAGGCGATCGAGTACTCGCAACGCGCGGGCGACCGAGCCCTCGCGCAGCTCGCGTTCGACGACGCGGTGTCGTGGTTCCAGCAGGCGCGCGACCTCATCGAGGACGGCGCCGGTGACCGCGCCCAACTCGCCCACGTGCTCATGGGGTTGGGCGTGGCGCAGAAGTACGCCGGCGTTCCCGTGTTCCGCGACACACTGCTCGACGCCGCCGCCCAGGCGGAGAAGGACGGAGACGCTGCGGTACTCGCGGCCGCAGCACTCGCGAACACCCGAGGGTTCTGGAGTGGGTACGGCGACATCGACAGTGCGTTGGCCGACGTGTTCCGCACCGCGATCGGCGGGCTCACCCCCGAGATGCAATCGGAGCGGGCTCGGCTGCTCGCCAATCTCGCGGTCGAGACCGTGTTCGACGGCACCCTGGACTCGCGACGCGAGCTGGTCGACGAGGCCCTCGCCATCGCCCGCGAGATCGACGACGACGCGACCCTGGCCCACGTGCTGGTGTCGCGCTCGGTCGCGCTGTGGGACATGAGCACGTTGAACGAGCGGCTCGATCACGGTCGCGAGCTCACCGGGCTCACCGCCGCCATCGGCGACCCGCACCTCGAGTACTTCGCGTCCTGGTACCGGATGGCCGCGCTCGTCGAGGCGGGCCGGATACGCGAGGCCGACGCGGTGCACGCCGTCTGCTCCGACCTCGCCCGCAACCTCGGCCGGGGCATCCCGATGTGGAGTGACGCCTTCACGCGTGCCGGTTGCGCGCTGTTGGCCGGCGACTGGGACCGGGCCGAGGCGCTCGCCTCCGAGCAGTACGAGATCGGCGACCGTCTCGGTCACGGTGATGCGCTGCTCTTCTACGGCGTCCTGCTCTTCAGCATCCGGTTCGAGCAGGGGCGCCTGCCCGAGATCGCCGATCTGGTGCGCGCCGTGGGCACCGGCGACGTCGTGCCCGACGGGGTCGACGCGCTCTGGGGGATCACCGCCTGCGTGCTCGGCGACGACGACGAAGCCGCGCGCGTGCTCGACGGCCTCGCCGCGCCCGGGTTCACCAACCTGCCGCGCCACCAGTCGTGGTCCAGCACGCTCTGGGCCGCTTCGCTGATAGCTGCGCACCTCGGCGACACCGCACGCGCCGAACAGCTCTACGACCTGTTCACCGCGTGTCCGGCGCGGCTCGTGTACCCGGGCCTCAACGTGTTCGACTCGGTCCCGAGCACACTCGGCCTGCTCGCGCTGACCCTCGGGCGTCACGACGTCGCCCACGCGCACTTCGACGACGCCGAGGAGCTCGAGGCGTCGATCCCCGCACCCAACCTCCTCGCGCGCACCCGCGCCCGCCGCCGCGGGCCGCCTACGTCTCGACGGCTGATGCGATCGCTGACGAGCGACTACCTGGTCATCGGCGCCGGCGCAATGGGCATGGCCTTCACCGACGCCCTGGTCGACCACGCGGACGTGCACGTGACGCTCGTCGACCGCCGCCACGCTGCCGGGGGCCACTGGCAGGACGCCTACCCGTTCGTGCAGCTGCACCAGGCGTCGCTCTTCTACGGGGTTGCGTCCACGTTGCTCGGAACTGGCGCGGTCCAACCGAACGGCCCGGAGGCCGGGCTTCACGAACGGGCCCGCCAGGCCGAGATCCAGGCGTACTACGACGACGTGCTGCACCGTCGGCTCCTCGGCTCGGGTCGGGTGACGTTCCTGGGCGGCTGTGAATACCACGCCGACGGCGACACCCACCTCGTGACCTCCCGGGTCTCGGGGGAGACCGTCGAGGTCCGCGTGCGCCGACGGATCGTCGACGCCACCTACCTGGCGCCGACGGTCCCCGCGACCACTCCCCCGCCCTTCGCCGTCGACGACGACGTCGAGGTCGTCCCGATCAACCAGCTCGCGCGCCTCGATTCGGCCCCGGGCGCCTTCGTCGTCGTCGGTTCGGGCAAGACCGCCACCGACGGGATCGTCTGGCTGTTGCGCAACGGCGTCGCACCCGACGACATCGTCTGGGTCCGCCCCCGCGACCCCTGGATGCTCAACCGGGCGGTCGTGCAACCCGACCCGGTCGTCGCGCTCGGCCTCGCGGCGGACACGATGGCGGCGGCCGCCGGCGCCGAATCACTCGAAGATTTCTTCCTGCGGCTCGAAGCATCCGGCGTCATGCTGCGGATCGACGACCGCGTCACCCCCACGATGGCGAAGGCCCCCACACTCGGCACCTGGGAGCTCGAGTTGCTCCGCTCCGTCGAGCAGGTCGTGCGCCTCGGGCACATCCGGCACGTGACGCGGCGCGAGATCGTGCTCGACCGGGGCTCCGTGCCACTCCCGCCGGGGTCGCTCGTCGTGCACTGCGCGGCGTCCGGGTTGCGGTACCCGCCGATGGTTCCGATCTGGGCGCCCGACCGGATCCGGGTGCAGACCATCCGCGCCGGCTTCCCGTGCTTCAACGCCGCGCTCGCCGGCTACGTCGAGGCAACGCGCGACGACGACCGCGAGCGGAACCGCCTGTGCCCACCCAACACGCTCCCGGACAACCTCACGAACTGGACGCAGATGCAGGTGCGGGGAACCCTCGCCACACGCGCGTTCGGCGCCGAGCCCGACATCGCCGCCTGGGCCAACGCGTGCGCCCTGAACCCGGCGCGCATCGATCCGGCGCAGCGCGACGAGCCTGCGGTACGGGAGGCCATCGCCCGGCTGGCCCGCGAAGCCGATCGCGGGCTCACCCGAATGGGTGAACTCGCATCCGAACCGCTCGGCAGGGGCGGCCAACCGAGTGAGGAGAGGTCTTGACCACGATTCGACGTGCCACGGTCGCCGACCGTGGCCCGTCGGTGGACTGCCCTTCGAGCGCGCGACTCAGACGTCGATCTGGTGGCGGTCCGACGCAGGTGCGTGGCGGCGGGATCGACGCCGGACTGCCTTGGCGACCTCTTCGAGCGCTCCGAACACGACGGCCAGCCCGATGGCGATGCACCAGTCCGACGCGGTGAGCGCGGTCGTGCCGAAGACCTCCTGACCGAAGGGCATCTGCACAGCCAGGAACTGGAGCAGCAGCACACCCCCGAGCGCGAGATGAAGGCTGCGGTTCCGCAAGGTGTGCCGGGTGAAGATGCTCTGCGTCTCGTGACGGACGTTCAGGGCGTTCACGACCTGCATGAGCACGAAGGTGGTGAATGCGAGGGTGAGCGCCCGCTCGGTGCCGTAGCGGTGATCGGACCAGGTCAAGAGTCCCAATGTGATGACAGCCATGGCGATGCCCGTCGCCGCTACGGCGGCGAGGCGGTGGCGGGACAGAATCGGTTCCTTCGCCGGTCGCGGCGGACGGTCCATCTCCCCGGGCATGCCGGGGTCCACACCGAGGGCCATCGCCGGCGGGCCGTCCATGATGATGTTGATCCACAACAGCTGGATGGCGTTGAACGGCACCGGCAGGTTGAGGATCTGCGCACCGATGAGCGCCGACAGCGCCCCGATGTTGGTGGCGACCTGGAAGCGGACGAACTTGACGATGTTGCTGTAGATGGTGCGACCCTGCTCGACCGCTCTCGTGATGGTGGTGAAGTTGTCATCGACGAGCACCATGTCGGCTGCGTCCTTGGCGACCTCGGTGCCCGACTCACCCATCGCGACGCCGATGTCCGCCATGGAGAGCGCTGCGGCGTCGTTGATGCCGTCGCCGGTCATCGCCACGACATCCCCGCGTTGCCGCACGGCCCTCACGATCCGCACCTTGTGTTGGGGTGAGACCCGGGCAATCACTCCGACGTCGTGGATGCGGGCGGCGAGCTCGTCGTCGTCCCACCCTTCGATGTCGCTTCCGGAGATCGCGTCGCCGCCGATGCCGATCTGCGTGGCGATGGCGCGTGCCGTGTCGAGGTGGTCGCCGGTCACCATCTTCACCTCGATGCCCGCGCGGGCGGCCGTCGCTATCGCGGCGGGCACCTCTTGGCGCGGCGGGTCGAGCAGGCCGACGAGTCCGAGCAGCACGAGGCCTTCGGCGAGTTCCACGAGGTCGTCCACCCCGATGTCCGAAGGGAGGTCGGGCGTCGCACGCGAGGCCACGGCCAGGACCCGCAGACCTTGGCGAGCGAAGGAGGTGGCCACGTCGCCGATCTGCTGGAGCAGGGCGGGTTCGAGCACATGCTCGGCGTCGCCGATGTGCGTGCAGTGAGCGGCCACGACCTCCCACGCGCCCTTGACCGCGATCGACTCGTGACCGTCTTCGGTGCGGTTGACCGTCACCATGAACTTCCGGGTGGAGTCGAACGGAACCTCGACCACACGTGGAGATTCGCGGCGCAATGCGTCGACGTCGATGCCCGCCTTCTCGGCGAGGACGACGAGGGCCCCTTCGGTGGGGTCGCCGACCAACTGCCCGTCACGGACATGGCTGTCGTTGCACAGCGCGCCGACCACGGCCAGGTCCACGAGCGCGGCGGACGGCTCGGCGATCCGCTCGTCGGTGTCGTAGCCGTGACCGGAGACCTCGAGCTCGCCGGCTGGTGTCCACGCGACCCGGACCGTCATCTGGTTCATCGTCAGTGTGCCGGTCTTGTCGGAGCAGATCACCGACGTGCTCCCCAACGTCTCGACCGACGAGAGCTGGCGAACGATCGCGCCCCGCTTCGCGAGCCGGGCGGTCCCCACGGCCAGGGTCAACGTGACCACCGCCGGGAGGCCCTCCGGGATCGCGGCGACGAGCAGCGCGATCGCGGAGATCAACGTCTCGGACACGGTGTGCCCACGCAGCACACCGAGAGCGAAGTACACGACGACGATGCCGCCGGAGAGCGCCGCGAGTCGCTTGCCGAGCCCGTCGAGCTGGCGCTGCAACGGCGTACCGCTGTCGTCGGTCTGGGCGATCATCGCCGCGACCTTGCCCACTTCGGTTGCCATCCCGATTTCGGTCACGACGAACACCAAGCGCCCCTGGGTGACCTGGGTGTTCATCATGACCATCGTCGAACGGTCACCCAAGGGCGCATCGGCCGGGACCACATCGTTCGGCCGCTTGTCGACGGGCACAGATTCGCCGGTGAGCGACGACTCGTCGACCTCGGCCGCCCACGCCTCCACGACCCGACCATCAGCCGGGATGCGGTCACCCGCCTCGACCAGGACCACGTCGCCGGGCACGAGCTCACGCGTCGGCACCTCGGACACCGCGGCGTCCCGCCGGACCTGCGCCGTCAGGGCCAACATGTCGTGCAGCGCCGCGAGGTTCCGGGCAGCCTTCTGTTCCTGGACGTACCCGAGCGTGGCGTTGAACACCAACACGATCACGATCGCGATCGCGTCCTTCAGGTCGCCGATGGCCCCGGCCACGACCGCGGCGACGATCAGCAGCGCGACGAGGACATTGCGGAACTGGTCGACGAAGAGCAGCCAGCGAGGGCGCGACTCCGGCTCGGCGAGCTCGTTGCTGCCGTACCGGGCGCGGCGCTCACGGACGTCGGCGGCCGTCAACCCGACGTCGACGACGACGCCGAGGGCCGCCGTCACCTCACCGACGGCGACGCAGTGCGCCATCAGGGAGCCTTCCGCTCCCGGAATGAGCTCGGGTGCCGTCGTCATGTGGTCCGTCCTCCCGGAGATTGCCGGACGGAACTCGACGAGACCCGACCCGGCACCTCAGTGCTGGATCGAAGGTCTCGCCCACCTCACGAGAAGGCCCGAGGACCGGGTGCCACGGGGCACCAGCATGTCGATCACTCGGATGACGGGCTACTCCCCTTCAACCGCGACCACACTAACCGACGACAGAAGTCCTGCCCGGCGAGCATGCAGCACACCAGACAGGACCTCGACGTGCACCCGGGAAGCACCCGGAGTGGAGGTGATGGGACTTGAACCCACGACTTCTACGTTGCGAACGTAGCGCTCTACCGGGCTGAGCTACACCCCCGTTGGAAGACGAGAGATTACCACCCGACTTTCACCGGGCCCCGGTCGAAGACCGGTCGCCGAGTCGGTCACTCCGTCGCCGGCATCGCCCGTTCGACCGCTTCGCGGAGGCGTGACGCCACGAGGGCCGTGGTGACGTCGGCCCGGGTGCGCTCGAGCACGCCGCGCAGCGCGTCGGTGCTGCGGCGCAGGCCGCCGGTGAGCGCCTCGGGGTAGTCGACAGCGATCAGCAGCCCGTAGACCGCGTCCATCACACCGAGGAGTCGCTCGGCCTCGACGAAGTCGTCGCGGCGGAGGCAGTCGAGCGCCTGGCGGCGCAGCTCACTTGCGGCTTCGGCCATGCCGTTGAGGTAGGCCTGCACCTCCACGCCGAGCTCGTCGGCGGTGGGCACCGGCAGGTCGGCGACGAATGCGAGCGTGAGGTTGGCCTCCACGAACTCCTTCTTGGCGTCGTGGAGGAAGCCCGCGTAGCGGACGTCGGGATGGCCGTCGAGCACCGACTCCGCTTCCGCGAGATACGCGGCGGCGACGGCGATCAGCTCACGTGCTTCACGCAGCTCGCGCCGGTGGACGGCGCGGATCGCAGTGGCGCAGGAACGAATGGCCCGGCGTGACGCGCTGAGCGTGACCTCGCGTGCTTCGTGCTTCTGCTCGAGGACCGCTTGGGCCGCGATGCCGGCAGCGGCGATCTGGGCCGAGTGGTCCACTCGCCCGGGCCGCTAGCGCGCGGCGGTCTGGCGGAGCGGAACGATGCGCGTGCTGGCCGACTCACCGGCGTCGTCGGCGAGGGACGACGCGTACGAACCGCCGTAGGACGACACGGGAGTGGCGTAGGAGGGAGCGTCGTTGCGGTACTCCGCATCGAGGTAGCGCACCTTGGTGGTGCGCTCCTGCGCGCGCTGCTTGTACTGCAGGAGCAGGTACACGTAGCCCCCGAGCGCCGCGGCGGCGACGAGGAAGAGCGCGATGAACATGGTGCTGCGGGTGAAGAGCGCGAGCAGCAGCGTGAAACCGGCCGCGCCACCGAGCACGAGCAGGACGTCGCGACGCCGCTTCTGCTGGGCGTTCATGCCGCCGGGGACCATCCCGCCGGACGCGCCGTAGTTGGCCGCCGGGCCGGTGGGCACGTAGAGGGGCCGCGTGCCCGTGCCGTGCGACCGACGGTCACGATGGCCCAGCGTCCGCCCCACCGACGCCAGCCGGTGGGTGAAGTCACCGATCCCGCTCCCTCCGTGACCCTGCTGGCCACGGGCCCGCATGATCGGCGGTACCAGCACCGCCACCCAGAGGATGCCGAGGATCAGGATGACTGCGATCGTCAAGGCGCTCGCCCCCGTCGTTCGTCCGCTCGCTTCGGAAATTACCCGTCGGCTCGGTTCCCGTCAGGGACCCGTACACCGCGCGTTTCGCTCCGGTCGACCCTAGCGAACCGGGCCCGCCGACGTCGATGCGGCCCCCACAGGCGGCCATGGGCCAGGGATGCGGGCCTCCGCGAGGCTCCACATCCCAGCCGGGCTAACGGTCGAGGTCGAGGTCGTCGACCCCGGGACGGCGGAAGGTGCCCGAACGGCCCCCCGTCTTCTCCCAGAGTTGGAGGTCGCCGATCGTCATCCCCCGGTCGATCGACTTGCACATGTCGTAGATGTTGAGCGCCGCCACCGCGCAGGCGGTGAGGGCCTCCATCTCCACGCCGGTGCGGTCGACGGTGTCGACCTGGGCCTCGACCTCCACGTGGGCGTCCTCGATGCGGAAGTTCACGTAGACGGAGCCCACCAGCAGCGGGTGGCACAGCGGCAGCAGGTTCGAGGCCTGCTTCGCCGCCTGGATGCCCGCCACGCGGGCCACCGCGAGCACGTCGCCCTTGGTGATCGCGCCCGAGGCGATCTTCGCCGCGGTGTCGGACTCCATGTAGACGCGACAACGGGCGACCGCCCGCCGGTGCGTCGCGTCCTTCGCGGTGACGTCGACCATGCGGGCACGGCCCAGCGGGTCGAGATGCGTGAACTCCGAGGCCGACATGTGGGTGAGTCTACGTGGGGAAATGCCGGATCAGAGCCCCGGAGGGACGTCGAGGGTGACCGGATCCCCCGCTTCGGTCACCTGTGAGGCAGCGAGCGACCCGGACGTGCCGATCCCCGGGTGGGCGGCCCAGAGATCCGCGAGTGCCTTGACCGTCCACACCGACGTGCGCGTCGCGCCGTCGGCGGTGAGATGGACGAGATCCGTCGTGCGGACCGTGTGCCGGGTGCCGTCGTAGACCAGGTCGGTGCGGTACTGGTCGAACAGGTTCGTCAGCGAGGCCGACCAGTCGACGACGGTCCCTCCGGCGCGCACGGAGAAGTCGGTGCGGTCGAGCGCCGCGAGCTGCGCGGCAACGTCGACGCGCAGCTGCGACGTGGTGCCGCCCGCGACGTCGACGCCGAAGGGAGGGGTCACCGCCCACACGACGAGCTTGCCCTGCGCGCGCAGCCAGTCGATGACGGCGTGGGCGTTCGCGGTCCACTGCGCGAAGAACGCCGGCGAGCCGTACTCCACGAATTCGGGTTCGGTGGGGTCGCACGCGATCCCACACGCACCACCCCACTCGATGACGACGGTGCCGGCCTCCGGGTGGGCGGCCACCTGCTCCTGCACCCATGCGAGCGCGTCGGGGGCGTCGCCGACAGGACCGAGCAGGCCGCTCGCGTTGACGTGGGCGTCGATGACGTCGACGTTGAGCCCGGCGCGGTCGAACGCCGCGGGCAACTCGGTGTCGGTCTGCCCGACGAGGGAGTCGCCGATCATCAGCAGGGCGTGCTGGTCGTGGAGCGCGGCTGGCGGGCCGGGCCAGGGGCGCCCGAGATCACACCCCGTCAGCGCCAGGGCGAGCGCGAGGACCACCATGATGAAGCAGAAATCCCGCCGTCGCACGGGAGAATGCTACGACGGCAACCCCAAAATTGGAGAGCAGCACAAGTTGGGGAGGGAACGGCGGCGCACCCCCGTGTTCATCCGCCCGCGTGCATCCGCCGGCGTTCAGCCGCCGATCTGGCTCATCGAGCGGTCGGGCCGGATGAAGTCGACCTGGCCGATGCGATGGCCGGCCCACTTCCGCCCGACGGCCCGCGCGATCTCCGCGGCGAGGCGGTCGTCGATCTCGGTGTCGGACGCTCCGTGTTCCGTCCCGCTGCGCATGATCTCGCGGAGGTCGAACTCCTCGAGCGCGAAGAGGCAGGTGCGCAACTTGCCCTCGGCGGTCATGCGGATGCGGTCGCAGTGGTCGCAGAAGGGCTCGGTGACGCTGGCGATCACGCCGACGTCGCCGATGCCGTCGGCGTAGCGGAAGCGCTCGGCCGGTTCGATGTGCTCGCTGCGCACCCCGGCGACGGGCACCTCCTCGAGCGGGAACTCGGCGTGGATGCGCTCGAGGATCTCCTGTGCGGGCACGACACGATCGCGGGTCCATGCCCCGTCGGCGTCGAGGGGCATGAACTCGATGAAGCGCACGCCCACGCCCCGCTCGCGGCCGAAGCGGGCGAGGTCGACGACCTCGTCGTCGTTGATGCCGCGCATCACCACGCAGTTCACCTTGACCGGCGAGAGGCCGGCATCCAGCGCCGCGTCGATGCCGGCGAGCACGCGGCCGAGGTCGTCACGCCGGGTGAGCTCGCGGAACACGTCGGGGCGCAGGGAGTCGAGCGACACGTTGATGCGCCGCAGCCCCGCGTCGGCGAGGTCGTGCACCATCTCGGGGAGCTTCACGCCGTTGGTGGTCATCGCGATGTCGACGCCGAGGGGGGCGAGCATCGCGACGAGGCGGGGCAGGTGGGCCCGCACGGTGGGCTCACCCCCGGTGATGCGGACCGACTCGAAGCCGTACCGCTCCACGCACACCCGCACCACACGAGCCTGCTCCTCGTAGGTGAGGAGGTCGCCGCGAGCCAGCCAGTCCATGCCCTCGGCGGGCATGCAGTAGGTGCAGCGGAAATTGCAGCGGTCGGTGATCGACACCCGGAGGTCCGTCACGCGACGGCCGTGCGGATCGATCAGCGGCTCCATGCGCCCCAGGGTAGGCGTCCGCTGCCCATCGGGAATTGGCCCGGGAAGCAGCCCGGGAAACAGCACGGGAGGTGACCTGGGAAATGGCCCGGAAATTGGCTCAAGGTGCGGGTCCGGGCGGGCCGATGGAGAGGGACGACCGGCGCGCCCGAGGAATTTTTTCCGCGCGCTTGACAGTGACCACTCTCCGTGGTTGACTGAGCACTGCTGGTAGCCGGGCTGGGAACCCAACACCAGGAGCACCACCGAACAGGAACAACGGCACCGCCACCACCATCTCGGGGAGGCTTTGATCCGCAGGCGATGAACTGGTCGCTTGAGTCTGCGGGGAGCCAGAGCGAAACCGGCCCCACCCTTTGCAACGAAGGGGGAGGCCGGTTGTCTGTTTTCCGGGAAGGTCAACACCATGGCGGGAAGCACGAAGTTCCGGGGCAAGAAGTGGGGCGTCCTGGCGGGCAGCGTCGCTTTCGGAGTGGCGTCGATCGGCATCACCGCCGCGGCGATCCCCTCCGGAGCGAGCACCGGCGGTACCAACGGCACGACGACGGTCGTGGAGTGCAGGAACGGTGTGGAGACCAACGGCGACGTGTCGATCACGTCGTCCGTCGCAGTGCGGGTCCCCACCGGCCAACTCCCCGACACCATCCCGGGGGACTGTGTCGTGTCGAACGGCTGAAGCCGTCCGGATCCCGGCGGAGCCGCGCGATCGTGGGGGCCGCGCGATCCGCCGAGGGGCGGGCTGGGAAACACGAGCGCCCGGGGCCGTCCCCCGGGCGCTCGTCAATTCTCGGCCGTCAGGTGAAGAGCAGGACCGCGACCTCGCCGCCGTCGGGCACGCCGTCGCCGTCGGGGAGGATCGCGAGACCCTCCGCCATCGCGGACGACGCCAGCGCGTTGCTCTCCTGGTTGCGCACGCCCGACACCACGTAACGGCCGGCCTCGACGCGCACGCGCACGCGGTCGAAGTGCACCTTGCCGTCGGGCCGACGGTCGAGGCCGCCGTCGACGATCGCGAGCACCTCGGGGCGGAACGGGTCGGCATGGCCCATCATCGAGCGCAACGCCGGGCGCGCGAACAACTCGAAGCTCACCATCGACGACACGGGGTTGCCCGGGAGGCCGAACACCGACGTGCCGCGCACCGTCGCGATGCACAGGGGCTTCGCGGGCTTGATCGCCACCTGGTACCACTCGACCACCGACGCACCGGTCGGATCGGCGGCCGCGATGCGCTCGAGCGCGGCGCTGACGAAGTCGTAGTCGCCCACCGACACGCCGCCGCTCGTGAGCACGACGTCGCAGTCGGCGATCGCGGCGTCGAGGGTGGCGGTCATCGCGAGCTCGTCGTCCTTCGCGGAACCGAGGTCGATCACCGTGGCGCCCGCGTCGGCCGCGAGCGACAGCAGCATCGGTCGGTTCGAGTCGCGGATCTTGCCCGGCGCGAGCGGACCCGACGCCACGAGCTCGTCGCCGGTGGAGAGCACACCCACCACGCGCGACGGTGCACGCGCACGGACTGCGCGTCGACGGTGGCGAGCACTCCGATGTGCGCGGGCCGCAACACGGTGCCCGGTTCGAACACCACCTCGCCGGCGCGCAGGTCGCCACCCGCGGCGCGCACGTGCCGGCCGGGCTCGGACGGTCGCTGCACGAGCACACCGTCGTCGCCCGTGTCGTCCTTGTCGGCGCGGGCGGTGAGCTCGACGATCACGATGGCATCGGCGCCGTCGGGCATCGGCGCGCCGGTCATGATCCGGATCGCCTCGCCCGGTCCCACCGCAACCGTGGGCGCGTGCCCGGCGGGGAGGTCGCCCACCACGCGCAGGCGCACCGGCGACTCCTCGGAGGCGCCGTGCGTGTCGGCGGCGCGCACCGCGTACCCGTCCATCGCGGTGTTGGGGAACGGCGGTACCGCGTCGGGTGCGGTGACCTGCTCGGCAAGCACGAGGCCGAGCGCGTCGCGGATGGGAACCTCCACCACCTCGAGCGGCACGACCCGCCCGAGCACGGTGGCGCGCACCTCCTCGAGCGGGATCACGAGAGTCGCTCCGCCACCAGCTTGCGGAGATAGTCGGACAGACCGGGGCCGAGGTCGGGCCGCGCGAGCGCGAGCTCGATGTTGGCGCGCAGGAAGTCGAGCTTCTGGCCGACGTCGTAGCGGCCCTCGGTGAACACGCGGCCGTACACCGGTTCCTCCTCGATGAGGAGGGCGATCGCGTCGGTGAGCTGCAGCTCGCCGCCCACACCCGGGGTGATGCGGTCGAGCGCGTCGAAGATGCCGGGGGTGAACACGTAGCGGCCGATGACCGCGAGGTCGGAGCGCGCGTCTTCGGGCTTCGGTTTCTCGACCACGCCGCGCACGCGTCGCAGGTCGCCGCCGAGGTCGTCGGCCTCCGCACATCCGTACGCCGAGATCTCCTCGGGCGTCACCTGCAACAGCGCGAGGCACGACGCGTGCTCGCGCTCGTACACCTCGATCATCGAGCGGAGCAACGCGCCGTCGTCGACCATGATGTCGTCGCCGAGGATCACCGCGAACGGCTCGTCACCCACGTGCTCGCGCGCCACGCCGACCGCGTGGCCGAGGCCGAGCGCGTCGCGCTGGCGCACGTAGTGGATGTCGGCGATGTCGTTGGTCTCCTGCACCTCGGCGAGGAGATCGAGCTTGCCCGACGTCTCGAGCGAGTGCTCGAGCTCGAAGTTTCGATCGAAGTGGTCCTCGATCGCGCGCTTGCCGCGTCCGGTGATGATGAGGATGTCGGTGAGCCCGGCGGCCACCGCCTCCTCGACCACGTACTGGATCGATGGTTTGTCGACGACCGGGAGCATCTCCTTGGGAGTGCTCTTGGTCGCGGGGAGGAACCGCGTGCCCATCCCCGCGGCGGGGATGACCGCCTTCGTCACCTTCTTGTTGCTGCCCTTCGGGCTCTTCGTGCTCGTCACGGCGACGACGCTACCCGCGCCCCTGAGGATCAGTTGGGTGGGGGCGCACCGTTCCCGCTGCCGAAGTCGTGTTCCTCGCCACGCGCGAGGCGGCGCAGGTTCGACGCGTGGCGCACCACCACGACGAGTGCGAGCGACCCGATGATCGCGACGTCGCCCCACGAGTGACCGGCGAGCAGCACCATGAACGGGAACGCGACGACGCAGGTGACCGACGCAAGCGACGCCTTCCCCGTGAACTTCACCAGGAGGAGCCACACCACGGTGAGGATCACCACGATCACGGGGAACAGCACGAGCATCATCCCGGCGCCGGTGGCGACCCCCTTGCCGCCCTTGAACCGGCGCGTCACCGGCCACACGTGGCCGAGGACCGCGGCACCGCCGAGGATGAAGGCCCCGCGGTGGCCGTCGAGGACGAGGCCGACGCCGGCCGCGAGCGCGCCCTTCCCCGCGTCGAGCGCGAACACGAGGGTGCCCGCCTTCCACCCGAGCAGGCGGAAGGTGTTGGAGGCCCCGGGGTTGCCCGATCCCTGCGCCGCGATGTCGACGCCCTTGCGACGCGCCACGATGGCCGCACTCGGGAAGGTGCCGAGGAGGTAGGCCAGGGGCGCAAGCAGGAGGACGATGACGGAGTCGGGCATGGTGATGGTCATTCTCCGCCACGGGTGGCCCGGCGACCACTCCGGGTGCAGGACTGTGCGGCGAGGCGCTATCGTTAGCACTCGCGCTGCGAGAGTGCCAGCACCAGTCCTTACCGTGAGGTCGTCCGATGCCCACGTACGTCTACGAGTGCGCCAAGTGCGGTGACGAGTTCGAGCTCTGGCAGTCGTTCACCGACGAGCCGCTCAAGAAGCACAGCGGATGCGGTGGCAAGGTCACCAAGGTGCTCCAGCCCGTCGGCATCGTGCTGAAGGGCTCGGGCTTCTACAAGACCGACAACCGCGGCAGCTCGAAGAGCTCGGGCACGTCCAAGAAGTCGGAGGGCTCCGGCGAGTCGGGCGGGTCGTCGGGCGACTCCTCGGGCGACTCCTCGAGCAGCTCCACCAGCTCGTCGGACTCGTCGAAGTCGGAGTCCAAGTCCGACACCAAGAAGTCGGACACGAAGAAGTCCGACACCAAGAAGGCCAGCTAGGCCCCACCTCCCCACCGACTTCCCCGCGGCCGGCCGGCGCCGTCGCGCGCCCCGCTCCCCGGGAAGTCGCATGTCCCATCGCTCCCCCCGTGCCCTCCTGCTCTGGGCCGTCGCGGCCGTCGTCGCCGTGGCCACCGCCGTGCTCGTCGCCGGCGACCTCGCCTCCCTCCACCGCCACGCCACCGCACTCGGGCCCGAGCGCGACGTCGTCGTCGCCACGCGTGGGCTGCCCGTCGGACACCGTGTGCGGCCCGTGGACCTCACCGTGCGGCGCATCCACCGGTCGCAGGCCCCCGCCGGCATCCTCCCGGACACCGCGGCTGCGGTGGGGCGGGTGGTCGTCGTGCCCGTGTTGCGCGGCGGGTTCGTGGCCGCCGCCAACCTCACCGCGGCCGACCGTTCCGGGCTCGACGGCGTGGTGCCCGCCGGGATGCGGGCGCTGCGGGTCGTCGTCACCGACTCGCTGCGCCCCGCCCGCGGCGCGGTGGTCGACGTGCTCGCCACCGAGGATTCGGGTGCCGGCACCGACGCCGTGAGCGCGCGCGTCGCGGCGGCAGGTGTGCAGGTGCTCGGCACCGACGCGCGGGGTGCCACCGGCGGCGGCCGGGCCGGCGCGTTCGGCGTGACCCTCCTCGTCGACCCCGATCAGGCCGCCGACCTCGCGGCGGCGCAGGCCGCGGGCGTGCTCACCCTCGCGCTGGTGCCCCCCGAGGCCGCCGGCGCCGCCACCCGCCGCTGACCCCACCCTTCACTGTTTTGGCGTCAGCACGCGTCGCCCTGGCAGCGCCTGGTGACGCCAAAACGGACCGGGGATCAGTGGCCGGCGAGGGACATCTCGCCGACGAGCAGGGTCATGCCCACCGCGCCGCCGGGGAGCCAGGTGAGGTCGGCGCCCACGTGCACGATGTCGTGGAGCATGCGCTGCAGCGTGGACGCGATCGTGACCTCGCGCACCGGCTCGGCGAACGCGCCGTCGCGCACCATGAGCCCCACCGCACCCACGGAGAAGTCACCGCTCACCGAGTTGGTGCCCGAGTGGAGGCCGCTCACCGACTGTACGTAGAGCGCCTCGGGGACCGACGCGAAGATCTCCTCGGGCGACAGTTCGCCCGGGAGCAGTTGCAGCGCCCGCGCGCCGACCGACGGCGGCGACTTGAACCCGCCCCGCACCGCGGAGCCGGTGGTGCGCGCCCCGCCGCCCGCGCGCCGCGCGGTGGTGACGTTGTGCAGGTGCCCGGTGAGGACCCCTCCGGTGATCAGGTCGACGCGTCGGGTGGGCACCCCCTCGCTGTCGTGGGTGGCGGCGCCGAACGCGAGCGGCTCGGTGGGGTCGTCGACGAGCGTGATGCCCGGGCCCGCCACCTCCTCGCCGTCGCGACCCACGAACATCGAGCGACCGCGCGTGATCGCTTCTCCGGAGAGCGCGCCGCCCACCAGCGCGAGCAGTGAGCGCGTCACCAGAGGGTCGAAGATCACGGGAATGCGCTGCGACGGCACCTGTCGCGCACCGAGCAGTCGCACTGCGCGCTCCGCGGCGTCGCGCGCGGCCGCCTCGGGGTCGAGGTCGGCGAGCGTGCGGCCCGCGGTGAACCCGCTACCGGTCTGCGTGGCCGTACCCTCCCCCGCCATCGCGAACGCGGCACACGACGCGGTGGTCCGCCGCGTGGTCACCGCGACGCCCAGCGAGTTCGCGATCGCGGCCTCGGCCGCAGCGTCGCCGTACGACGCCGACTCCACGCCGCGCACACGCGAGTCGGCGCGCAGCACTGCGGCCTCGAGCGCGAGCGCCAGGTCGACCTTGTCGGCCGCGGGCACCACGAGGAGGTCGTCGCGCCACAAGTCGAGCGTGGGTGCGGCGATGCCGGCGAAGTCGTCCGGCGACGCGAGCCCGTAGTGCTCGTCGGGCGCCCCGAAGGCCGCGTTGTCGCGCGCTTCGGCGAGCGTCTCGGCGACGACGTCCGCGTCGAGCGTGCCCGCCCACGCATACCCCTGGCGACCGTCGACGATCAGGCGCACGCCGACGCCCTCGATCTCCGCGACCGCCAGCGACTCCACCTCACCGCCGAACACGTGCACGTCGGTCTCGTGCGTGCGCAGCACGTAGGCCTCGACCTGTTCGCCGGGCGCACCGGCGTCGACGACGCGCTGCGCGATGTCGAGCAGGTTCCCGTCGCCACTCATGCCCGCACTCCCGATTCGCATCCGCTCATCCGGCGGTTCCGCCCACGGTGAGCTCGGCCACCCGCAGCGTGGGTTGGCCCGACGACACCGGCACGCCCTGCCCCGACTTGCCGCAGGTGCCCGCCCAGGTGTCGAAGTCGTTCCCCACCGCGTCGACGAGGCGCAGCGTGTCGGGACCGTTGCCGATGAGCTGCGCGGCGCGCACCGGGTCGGTGATCTCGCCGTCCTCGATCATGTAGGCCTCGGTGATCCCGAACACGAAGTCGCCGGTGGCGGTGTCGACCTGGCCGCCACCGAGCGCGACGCAGTAGAGGCCGTTGCGCGTGTCGCGGATGATGTCGTCGGGGTCGTCGTCGCCCGCGAGCAGGAACGTGTTGGTCATCCGCACCATCGGCAGGTGCTGGTAGGTCTCGCGTCGTCCGTTGCCGGTGCTCGCGCGACCGTTCTTGCGCGCCCGAACGAGGTCCCACATGTAGTCGGTGAGCACGCCGTGGTCGATGAGCACGTTGCGCTGCGCGGGCGCACCCTCGTCGTCGATCGCGTAGGTGCCCCACTCGCGCGCGTACGTGCCGTCGTCGATCAGCGTGACGAGCGGCGACGCGACCTGCTCGCCGACGCGGCCGCGGAACACCGACGCGTCCTTCTCGACGAGGTCGGCCTCGAGCCCGTGGCCGCACGCCTCGTGGAACAGCACGCCGCCTGCGCCGCGCCGCAACACGACCGGGAGCTTGCCACTCGGCGCCGGACGCGCGCGCAACATCGTGAGCGGCGCGGTTCGCGGCGACGCGCGCCACCGCTTCGGGGTCGATCTCGTCGAAGATCTCGAAGCCCATCGTGCGGCCCGGCGCCTCGGTGCCGGTCTGCATGCCGGTGTCACCGACCGCGACGCAGTTGACCGCGAAGCGGGTGCGCACGCGGTCGTCCTCCACGAGCAGGCCGTCGGAGTTGGCGATGAGCACCCGGCGACGGGAGTCGGCGTAGCTCGCGCTGACCTGGCGCACCGAGCCGTCGACGGCGCGCGCCGCGTGGTCGGCGCGCTCGAGCACCGCGGCCTTGCGCGCCTTCTCGACGGTCTCGGGGAGAATCCCGATCTCGTGGGGACGGCGCACGTCGCGACGTTCGAGCGCCACCTCGCGGGCACCGCCCCCACCGCCGCGTGCGGCTGCGGCGGCGGCCTCCGCGGCCTCCAGCAGCCCGGCCTCGGAGAGGTCGGCGGTGTGGGCGAAGCCGGTGGTCTCGCCCCGGACGACCCGGATGCCGGCCCCCCGTTCCCGGCCGGAGACGAACTCCTCGACCTTGCCGTCGTCGAGCCGGGCGCCGGCGGTGCGGCGGTCCTCGGCGAACACCTCGGCGAAGTCACCGCCGTGGCGCAGGGCCGATCCGAGTGTGCGGGCGAGTACTGCTTCCTCGATCAACCTTCATCCTTGATCAACGGGGCTCCGGGTGGGGTATGTATCGTAGGCCGATGCCGTTGCGCCCCGGTCTGTCCGCTGCCGTCGAGCTGGTCGTCACCGAAGGTGACACCGCGCTCGCGCTCCTCACCGGCGACGTGCCGGTGCTGGCCACGCCGCGGGTCGTCACCCTCGCCGAGGAAGCGACCGTCCAGGCCGTCGACGGCGAGCTCGCCGAGGGCACCACGAGCGTGGGCTACCGGGTGCAACTCGACCACCTCGCCCCCACCGCGGTGGGCGGCCACGTGCGGGCCGAGGCCACGCTCGAGGCCATCGAGGGGCGCCGGCTCACCTTCCGGGTGTCGGTGAGCGACGGGCACGGCCTCGTGGCCGCCGGCCGCATCACCCGCGTGATCGTGGAGCGGGCGCGCTTCCTCGAGAAGGCAACCGGCGAAGAGAGCTAGAGGGGCTCGTCACCCGAGCGAGCCGAGGAACGACTGCAGGCTCGCTCTCCACGCGTCGGGGTTCTCGAACTGCGGGGAGTGGCCCGCGGTCGGGATCACGTCGTACCGGGCGCCGGGGACGACGCCGGCGATCGCCTCCGACACGGCCACGAACACCTTGTCCTCCTCGCCGACCATCACCAGCGTCGGCGCCCGGACCGCCGCGAGCGCGGCGAGCTGATCGGGCTGGGTGACGATCTCCACCGACATCACCGACCACATCACCGGCGAGAGCGACGCCCACTTGCGGGCCGAGTACTCGGCGAAGCCGGGCCGCTCCGCCACGATGCGCCGGTACGACGGCGAACCGAGCGGGTCCAGTTCGTCCTGCAGGCGCTTGAGCTCGGCCATACCGTGCTGGCGCACCACCTCCACGCCGAAGGCGATGAGCTCCGGGTCGAGGCCGGGCGGGGGGCCGGGCGACGTGTCCATGAACACCGAGCGCGGCGAAGGCGTCCGGCGCCCGGAGCGCCACCCGCCGGGTGACCATGCCGCCCATGGAGTGCCCGAGGAGGCGGAGGTCGCGCAGCCCCGTGGCCGCGGCGATCGCGAGCACGTCGGCCGCCATTCGGTCGAGCGAGTAGGCCGCCGGGTCGTCGGGCTGGTCGCTCTCGCCGTGGCCCCGGTGGTCGAACGTGACCACCCGGTGGTCGACGGCCAGGGCGTCGACATGGTCGGCAAAGTCCTCCTTGGCCCCGCCGAAGCCGTGCACGAGCAGCAGACCGGGCGCGTCCACCGGGCCCGCGACCAGTGTCTCGAGCCCCACGCCGTCGTCCGCCCGCACCCGCACACCGTCAATCTATGGCTGGAGGCAATCCATGGCTGGAGGCAATCCATGGCCGGAGGCAATCCACGACCGGGGGTTGGGGCCCGACGACAGCCCGTAACATGGAGAGATGGCCGCGGTTCCCGAGACGGACGGCGCGCGCCCGGCACGTCGTTCGGCCCGGCGTCGCTTGCACCTCTCGGGCCCCGCGAAGCTGGTCCTGCGCATCGTGATCAGCGTGGCCCTGCTCGCGCTGCTGGCCACCAAGATCCCCGCCGACGGCATGCAGCCCAAGGACACGGGCATTGGGACGATCACGCTGCTCGTGGCCGCCCTGCTGTTGACCTTCCTCGGCTTCGTGCTCTCCGGCGTGGCGCTGGCAGCGGGTGTTCGCCGTGTTCCACGTGCGGGTCCCGCTGCGCACGCTGCTGTCGCACTACCTCGCCGGGCAGTTCGTGGGCAACGTGTTGCCGTCCACGGTCGGCGGCGACGTGCTGCGCATCAGCCGGGCGTCGAAGACGACGGGGCAGTCCGACATCGCGTTCGCCTCCGTCGCGATCGAGCGGCTCAGCGGGTTCGTCGCCCTGCCGCTGCTGATCTTCCTCGGCTTCGCCGTCGAGCCGGATTTGTTCCACGCGTCGAACTCGTGGATCGCGCTGCTGATCGCCGGAGCGACCGTCGTCGCGCTCGTGGTGGTCCTCGTGGTCGCCGGCAGCGAGCGCCTCGCGGGCCGGTTCCGCCGCCACGAGAACTGGATGCGCTTCGTCGGCGCCGTCCACGTGGGCGTCGACCGCCTCCGCCGCGAGCCGGGGCAGGCGTTCGACGTGCTGGTCGCCGCGCTGCTCTACCAGGTGACCGTCCTCGCCTCGGTGTGGTGCGCGATCCACGCCCTCGGCGTGTCGGTGCCGAACGGCGCGGTGCTCGCCTTCCTCCCCGCCGTGGCCGCGGCGCAGGTGCTGCCGATCTCGCTCTCGGGCCTGGGCATCCGCGAAGGTCTCCTCGTGCTGTTGCTCCGCCCGCTCGGCGTCCCCACCGGCAAGGCCATCGGCGTGGGGCTGCTCTGGTACGGCATGACCCTGCTCGTGAGCCTCCTCGGAGCACCCGCGTTCGCCGTCGGGCACCGCGAACGCGACAAGATCACGGGGCCCCGGCACCAGTCGGGCACGGCCGGGACGGCCAACAGCGCAGGACGGGTGACGTGAACGTGACGGAGCAGGCGGAGGTGACGGGCGGCGCGGAGGACGACGCGGATCAGGCCGCGTCCACCGCCGGCGTGCCGCGCCGCCGCCGCTGGCGCGGCGGGCGCACCCTGCGCGACGGGCGCCGCCTCTACTGGTGGGTCGAGCTCCTCGCTGCGGGCGTGTTCTACGAGGTCTATTCGTTCGTCCGGAACCTGCACCACAGCACGCCGGCCGAGGCCCGGGGCAACGCGCTCGACATCATCCGGTGGGAGAAGTCCATCGGCATCTTCCACGAGCAGGCGGTGCAGGCCTGGGCGATGGGCTGGCATGCCGGCATCGTCGCCGCGAACTACTTCTACGGGTCGCTGCACTTCATCGTGACGATCGGCGTGATGGTCTTCCTGTACCGGAAGTGGACCGACGACTACCCGCTCTGGCGCAACACGCTCGCCATCGGCACCGCGCTCGCGCTCATCGGCTTCGCCTTCTTCCCCCTCGCCCCGCCGCGCATGTTCGACGGCACCACGTTCCACCTGAACCTCCACTTCGTCGACACCCTCGCCAACGACCCCGCGTTCTGGTCGTTCAACGAAGGCGCGATGAAGAAGATCTCCAACCAGTTCGCGGCGATGCCGAGCGTGCACTGCGCGTGGGCCGGCTGGTGTGCGTGCGCACTGGTGCCCCGCCTGCGCCACGTGTGGGCCAAGGCGCTGGCGGTCTTCTACCCGGTCACCACCGTCACCGTGATCGTGGTCACCGCCAACCACTGGTTCCTCGACGCGGTCGCCGGCTTCTTCGTGCTCGCGGTGGGCTACGGCCTGGCCCGGCTCGTGACCAGGGCCGGGCGGGGCCCGGCGATCGACGTGCGCGTGCCCGCAGCCGCCTGACGGCCCGGCTCGCCCCGCCTCGCCTCGCCTCGCGGATCGTGCGGGTCAGCCGTTCTTGTCGCTGCCGCGCACGAGGAACCCGAGCCCGAAACCGATCGCACCGCTCAGCAGGATGACGATGATGAGCGACGTCTCCCAGGTGCCGAAGATCCAGTTGACCTTCGCGTCGTCGGTGTTCAACACCGCGAACACGATCAGCACGACTGCGAGTACGCCGAACAGGATCAACTTCGGACTGATGCCACGCTTCTCGTCGGCCATGCCCAACCCCCCGGTTCCCGTCACTTGGATCGGCGCGACCGTACCGCCTTCGGCGCCCCCGCGGCGGTCGTCGGCTCGGGACCGTGCGCCCGGCTCGACACGAGTCGCCTGACGCCGTCGCGCACCGCCTGATCGGCCATCGACAGCTGCGCGTCGCGCGACCGCACGAGTGCGAGACGCCGCGGCGGCATCTTCGCGATGCGCACGATCCGCACGTGGCGCAACTCCGGCGGGATCGCCGTCTCGGGCAGGATCGACGCGAAGCCGCCGGTGGCCACCAGGTCGGCGAGCAGGCGGATGCCCTCCACCTCCACCGGGACCGACAGGGTCACGCCCTGCGACGCGGCCAGCGCCTCGAGCTCCATGCGCAGCGGGTTGGGCTCGGGCGGCAGCACCAGCGGCAGCGCGGCGAACGCGGCGAGCGGCACGGGGTCGGGGGGAAGGTCGGCGTCGGCGCCGACGAGACCGACGATCGACTCGGCGAGGAGGTGCTCCACCACGAGCCGGCGGTCGTTCACCGGCTCCGTGACCACGGCCTGGGCGAGCTCGCCCTCGATGACCTCGGCGAAGAGCCGCTCCGACGCGCCCTCGTTCACCCGGAGGCGAACTCCGGGTGCCTGCTTGCGCAGGTCCTCCACCAGCGACGGCACCAACCACCGGCTCGCGGTGCCCACCACACCGAGGCGGGCGTGGCCCGTCTCCAATCCCTGGACGAGGGCGATGTCGGCGCGCAGGGCGTCGAGCTCGCGCTCGATGCGGCGCGCCCGCTCCAGCACGAGCGCGCCGAACTCCGTGGGCTCGGCGCCGCGACGGCCGCGCACGAGCAACGGGACCCCCAGCTCGGCCTCGAGCTGACGCACCTGCTCCGACACGTTCGACTGCACCGTGGCCAGCGCGTCGGCCGCGGCCGTGAACGATCCTTCCTCCGCGATCGCCACCAGCGTCTCGAGGTGCCGCAACTCCATCGCCGTCGCTCCCTTCGAAGTTCTTCCAGGCCTTGTGGTACAAGGGATGTGGGCCATCGTTGGTTCCGATGGAACCTATCGAGTGTAACTGTTGGACAGATTCCCTGAGACCTGGTTGAGTGTCCTCTCGCAGGACGATTCGGGGAGCCGGTTCCCCCCACCGGCTCCCCGAATCTCCTCATCCGCACTCACTCCCCGGGGGTTCCTCTGTGTCCGCTGCCGACAGCGTCTCCAGCCTGATCTTCACCGGTCCGCTCACCTGGACCGGCTCCGCCGCCTGCCAAGGCCAGAACGACCTGTTCTTCGCCCCCGCCGGCGAGCGTCCCGAGACGCGCAACGTGCGTGAGGCCAAGGCCCGCGCCGTCTGCACCAACTGCGCCGTCCTCCAGCCCTGCCGCCAGTGGGCGCGCGAGCACCGTGAGTACGGCTTCTGGGGTGGCGAGTCCGAAGAGGAGCGCGCCGCCGCCGGCTACCGGGTCGACATGCCCGTGGGTCGCGTCGCCCGCTACCCCAAGGGCAACGGCACGCCGGTCGAGCCCCGCACGCCCCGCGTCGCCTGACGCAACGAGCACTGCGCGACCTCTGGATCCCCCCTCCGGAGAGTCGCCGGATGAGAGCGCCGCCCTCCACGGGCGGCGCTTTCCATTTGTGCCGCCTCGTGCTTCCGGCGTACCGGCTGGTGCCGGGCTCCGCCCGGTGCGATCCGCTGGCACGGAGCGAGCGGAGGCGAGCGAGGAGAAAGGCGCGCTATTCGATGCCGGCGAGGCGCTTGGCGTAGGCGATGGCGCGGCCGGGCTCGTACTCGCGGAGGATCTGCTTCTTCTCCGCCTCGATCGAGCCCTCGGCGTGCACCGCGAGGACTGCGTGGTAGCCGCCGAAGTCGCGGGTGGTGAGGTCCGCGATCGTGTTCATCATGCGCAGTCGTTCGCGCGCCGGGGCGGCGGCGCCGTAGAACTTCTCGAGCACCGAGCGCACCTCGGGACTGTCCCAGTCGTCGCCGCCGGGCCCGGTCACGAGCAGGCCACCGCTGCAGTCCTGCACCAGCTCCAGCGTGTGGTGGTACCCCGTGGCGAACGTGTACTTGGCCAGGTTGGTGGTGACGGGGTCGGGATAGGCGATGCCGTGGCCGCCCACCTGGGCGCGCAGCGCGGCCATCTCGGTGAGGGCCCGCACGGTCTCGGCGTAGATCACGAGGTGGGTGAGCTTCTCCCGGATGTGGTTGACCTTGGCCACACCGTTCATCTCGGCGATCAGCGCCGCGCAGCCGACGAACGCGTCGACGAGCGGCAGCTTGTACGACACCGCGGTGAAGCGGTGGTAGTCGACGAAGGCGAGTGCGACCGGCCCGGCGAGCTCCGGCTGGCCACACAGGAACACGCGCTCCCACGGCACGAACACGTCGTCGAACACGGTGAGCGTCTCGAGCATCTTGTGCTTCGACGAGATGGGGTGCTCGAAGTCGCTGTGCTCCCCCGCGCCGTAGCCCGACACGTAGAGCGACAGGCCCGGCGTGTCGACCGGGACCGCGAACGACACCGCGAACGCGGCGTCGTCGGGACCCATGGCCCGCGTGGGCAGCACGATGATCTCGTTGGCGTTGGCCGACACGCTCGTGTGGTTCTTCGCGCCGCGCACCACGATGCCCTCGGAGTCCTGCGACACGACGTGCACGTAGTGGTCGGGATCGGGCTGCTGGTGCGGCAGCAGCGAGCGGTCACCCTTGACATCGGTCTGGGCGACCGCGATCGCGAGATCTTCGGCGCGGCACTTCTCGTAGTAGGCCGCCACCCGCTCGCGGGGCTCGCCGTCGAGGACGCGCAGGAGCCCGAAGAGGGCGTCGGATCCGATCTCCTTCACCAGGGTGACGAGCGTGCCGCCGAGGCCGGTGACGGTCTCGATCAGCCGCGAACGGGCGAGGAGGTCGTCGGACGACCGGGGCAGCTGGTAGTAGGCGCTGTACTCCTCGCCCGAGTCGGGGTCCTTGGCGACGGCGAGATCCCGGTGCACGCGGTCGTGGCCGACCTCGAAGTCGAGCGCCGCGTGATCGATGGCCACCCGGAGCTCCGGGTCACCGAGCAGGTCGGTGACCGGGCGGCCGCGGTACCAGACCCGACGCCCGTCGCGCAGCGACGCGCGGTACTCGTCAGCCGACCTCAGCGCCATCAGGGCACTCTACCCAGCGGACCGTAAGCTTCCGGGATGGCAGCCGGCCTCGTGTGGGAGCAGCAACCGTCGCTCGAGCGACCCGTGCTCGTCGCCGCGTTCTCCGGCTGGAACGACGCCGGCGACGCCGCCACCGGTGCGGCCGACTGGCTCCTGCGCCACGGCCACGGCCCCCGGGTCGCCTGGATCGACCCCGACGAGTACGTCGACTACCAGTCGCGCCGACCCACCGTGGAGCTCTCCGACGGCGTCACCCGGGCGATCACGTGGCCGGCCACCGAGATCCACGCCACCTCCGTCGAGGGACGCGACCTCGTGATCGTGCAGGGCGTCGAACCCAATCTCCGCTGGCGGGAGTATTCCGCGGCGATCCTCGAGGTCGCGACGGCAACCGGCTGCGAGCTCGTCGTCACGCTCGGCGCGCTCATCGGCGACGTCGTGCACACGCGCGACATCCCGGTCACCGGCACCGCCACCGACAGCGAGCTGCTCGACCGCCTCGACCTCACCCGCTCGCAGTACGAGGGACCCACCGGCATCGTCGGCGTCCTCCACGACGCGTGCCGGGAGGCCGGCATCGGTTCGGTGTCGCTGTGGGCGCCCGTCCCCCACTACGTGTCGAGCCCGCCCAACCCGGTAGCGACGCGCGCCCTGCTCGCGCGCCTCGGGCGACTCGCCGACCTGCGCCTCGACCTCCACGGGCTCGAGGAGCTCGTCGACATGTGGCGCACGCAGGTCGACCGCGCCGTCGAGGACAACGACGAGCTCGAGGACTACATCCGCGGCATCGAGCTCCAGATGGACGCGGAAGTTCCCGAGCACCACGGCGACGACACGCGCGGTCTCGGTGGCGCGGGCTTCGGCGAGGTGAGCGGCGACGATCTCGCCGACGAGCTCGAGCAATTCCTGCGTGAACAACGAGGCGACGAATGACCTTCGAACGTCTGGCCCGGAACCGCTTCGACGGCGCCGCCGCGTGGGCGACCACCGCCGTGCGCGTCGCCACCGGCGCCCTCTTCGTGCTGTTCTCACTCGGGAAGTTCGTCGACCACATGAAGGAGGCCGACGACTTCGACCGCTACGGGGTCCCGGCCCCGGAGGTCGCCACCTACCTGGTGGGCACCCTCGAGCTGGTGTGCGGCGCGCTCCTGGTGATCGGCCTGTTGACTCGGCCGGCGGCGCTGCTGCTCGCCGCCAACTTGGTGGGGGCGATCGCCACGGCGGGACGCGTCGAGGGCGGCTCGTTCCACCTCGGCGTCGGGCCGGCCATGCTGCTGGCCATGTTGTTCCTGGTGTGGGCGGGCCCCGGGCGACTCGCGCTCGACCACCGCATCACGACACTCACGCCGCCACGACCGCGGGGGTCGTAGCTACGCGAGCAGGTCGCGAGCGACGGCCTCCCACAGCATCGTCGAGAGCTTGAGCGATTCCTGGTCGACGCGCTCGTCGTTGCCGTGGAACATCGCGGCGTAGTCCTCGTAGGCGACGCGCTCGGAGAACAGCCCGAACCCGTACCCCACCGAGCCGGCCCGCCGGTAGAAGCGGTTGTCGGTGCCGCCGACCATCAGCGACGGGATGAGCGCGGAACCCTCGCACAGCTGCGCGGTGGTGCGCGCCAGCGAATCCCACAGCGGCGTGTCCATCGGCGAGCCGGTGGAGCCGTCGTCGTTGGAGTCGATCTCGACCGCGTCGGCGAGGTCGCCGAGGGCCTCGCGCAGCATCGCGGCCGCGTGCGCACCGCTCTGGCCGGGCAGCGTGCGAATGTCGACGTCGAGCTCCACCTTGTCGGGGATCACGTTGGTCTTCGTGCCGCCGTGCGCCACGTTCGGCGAGAACGTGGTGTGGGTGCACGCGTGGAAGTGGCGAGCGATGCCGAGCGGCAGGTCGCGCAGCGCGTCGTCGAACTGGTCGGGATCGAGCAGCATGCGCGTGAGCTCGTCGTCGAAGCCCATTCCCTCGACGAACAGCTTCCACGCGTCGTGGATCTGTGCCTGCGGGCGGTACTCCGAGATGCGCCGCACGACCTCGGCCGCGGTGACGAGTGCGTTGTCGGTGAGGTACGGCTGCGATCCGTGACCCGGTGTGCCGTGCACCCGGATCTTCGTCCAGTAGGTGCCCTTCTCCGCGACCAGCACCGGCAGCCGGGGCCCGTTGGGCGTGGGGATCTGGTGGCCGCCCGACTCGGTGAGCACGTAGTCGGCGTACACGGCGTCGCGCTCGTGGTCGAGCAACCAGTGCGCGCCCCACGTGCCGAGCGCCTCCTCGTCGGCGACCGCGAGGTAGATGAGCGTGCCGCGCGGCTTGAAGTCGCTGTCGGCGAGGCGACGGAACGCCACCGCCTGCGACGCGGTGAGGTTGAGCATGTCGACCGCGCCGCGGCCCCACACGAAACCGTCGACGACCTCGCCCGCGAACGGGTCGCGGCTCCAGCCGTCCTCGTTGACGGGCACGACATCGGTGTGCCCCATCAGCAGCAGCGACGGCGCGTCGGGATCGGTGCCCTCGATGCGGGCGACGAGGCTGGTCCGGCCGGGCTGCGGCTCGTAGGTCTCGTGGTCCCCCGCGCCGGCGAGGTAGCCGGCGAGCAGGTCGACGGAGCGCAACTCCTCACCCGACGCAACGGTGCCGTCGTTGACACACTTGTTGCGGATGAGCTGCTGCAGGAGGTCGGTGACCTCAGCGGTGGGATCGTCGCTCCGGCTCATGCCGCCTCCCGGGTCACGCGAACTTGCGTCGTTCGCAGAGGCTATACGCGTGCGTACGACGCAACTTCAGGGAGATCGTGCAGCTCGTGCAGTGCGTCCTCGATCCCGCCCGCGAGCCGTTCGAGGTCGCCGTTCGACGCGCCGTCGCCGAGCAGACCGAAGTGCAGGTTCCCGCCGTACGACAGGATCGCCACGTTCACGGTGAGGTTCTGTGACAGCGGGGCGATCGGGTACACCTCGAGCATGCGCGCACCGAGGCAGTAGAGCGGGGCCTCGGGCCCGGGGATGTTGGTGACGATCACGTTGGCGAGCGGCTGCCGGTGCGCGGCGTGCGCGGCGAGGCCGAGCATTGCGGGCGACGCGAGCTCCGACAGCCCCAGCACCGCGGCCGCGCCGTTCGCCTGGCCGCGCTCCTTGAGCGACGACGTGGAGGTGCGCACCGTGTGGAGCCGCTGGCGCGCGTCCCCCTCGGCGACCGGCAGCGGCACGAACATCGCGGAGATGCGGTTGCCCAACTCCATGCGCTCTTCGTCGATCCGCACCGACACGGGGCAGAACGCCTTCACCACGAGCTCGTCGTGCAGCTCACCGCGGTCGGCGAGCAATCGGCCGAGTGCACTGCTCACCGTGGCGAGTACCACGTCGTTCACGGTGCAGCCGAAGGTGCGGCCGACCCGGCGGAACAGGTCGAGCGGCACGTTGACGGTCTGGAAGCTGCGGCCCGTGCCGATGCCCTCGTTGATCGACAGGCGCGGCGCGGTGAGCGCGCCCTCGGCGAACGATGCGAGCTGACGCCCGAGCTTCACGGCTTCGGCCGCGCAGTCGCGCGGTGCTTCGAGCAGGCGGCGCGCCGCCGATGCCGCGTCGCGCGGCAGCGCGAGCGTGCGGCGCAGTGACTCCGAGACGAGCGCGGCGGGCTCGGGCGGCGGTCCGGCGCGCCAACCGTCGTCGTCGAGCACCATCGGCTCGGGGGTGAAGTCGAGTACGGCCAGCGCGAGGTCGACGCCGGACACGCCGTCGGTGAGGGTGTGGTGCGAGCGGTGGATCAGCCCGACGTGCGCGCCACCGTCGACGCCGTCGACGAACCACATCTCCCACAACGGTCGCTCGCGGTCGAGCAACTGGCCCATGAGGCGCTCGGCGAGGGCGAAGAGGTCGCGCCGGCTGCCGCGGCCCGGGAGCGACGTGAGGTGCACGTGATCCGCGATGGTGAAGCCCTCGTGATCGGTCCACACCGCGCGGCCCCGGCCGAACGGCACCGGCACCACGCGCTGGCGGAACTTCGGGAGGAGTTGCATGCGCGACCCGATGAGGCGGCGCACGTCGTCGAGGCGGAAGCGGCCGTCGGCGTCGAGGAAGGGCGCACGCTCGAGGATCGCCACGGCACCGACGTGCATCGGCGTGTCGACCCGCTCGAGGTGGAGGAAGGCCTCGTCGAGCGCACGGAGTCGCTCGTGGGCGTTCCCGGCAGTCATGCCCGGAAGCGTAGGGGTCACGGCCCCGGTTTCACCGAGGCGGAACCGACCGGCTCGGAGCCGCCGGCGGTGGCGGTGAAGTGACGCGGGCACGCGGTGATCCCCTGGGCCCGGGCGAGCTCGGCCGCGCGTGCGGTGAGCGTGGCGACCGCCGCCTGCTGCTGAGCAGCGCGCGCGCCGGCGCCGGCACGGTGCGACACCACCAGCGCCTCGAGCTCGGCCGCGCTCTGGCGCACCAGCGCCACCCACACGGCGTCGAACTGGGCCATCGCCTCCGGCGGTCGGAGCTTCTCCAGCTCGGCGGCGGTGCGAGCCTGCACGGCGGCACGGCGGGCGAGGTGGGAAGCGGCGTCCGCCCGCCGGTTGGCGTGGCCACAGATCGCGCTCGCCCGGTGCACGTACTCGTGCGCGCTGAGGCGACCGCCACCGCCACACGCCGTCACCAGCGTCGAGCAGACCGCGAGTGCCGCCAGCAGCGGGCCCGCGGACCGTGTGGTCCTGCGCCTCGTCGTCACGGATCCCCCCTGAGGGGCGCAGGGTATCGCCTCGCGCCCGGCGCGTCCTGCGCGCGTCCTCCGCACGTCCCCGGCACGTCCCCGGCACGTCCCCGGCACGTCCCCGGCACGTCCCCGGCACGTCGCCGGCGCGTCCCGGGCGCACACCCAACGCGTCCGCGGAGCCCGGTAGCCTGCGCGCATGTCCCGCACCGCCACGTGTGTCTGGCGCGTCGACTCCCGCGTTGGTGCTCGCGCTCGACGAGCGCCTCGGCCCGCCCGTCGACAGCTACCTCAACGGCTCGCAGACCTGGCTCGCCGACGTCGGCCCCGGTGAGGTCGCGCTCGAATTCCGGCTCCACCCCGTCGCCGGGTACCGCCTCCCCGAGGGGATGTCCCACTACGACCTCTGGGAACAGGTGGTCGCCGAGCTCTCCGGTGCCAGCGACGAGGATGGCGGCGTCGACGCCGACGCTCTCGTGCTCGGCACGGAGACCCGCGCGCTGTCGTCGCTGTGGGAGGGGCTGGAGTGCTTCGCCGCGTACGGCGACGACCTCGAACCGGCGCCACTGGCCGCCTCCGCAGGCGCGGCCATCGGCCGCGCCCCCGACGCTGCCGGCCTCGTCGACCACGCCCGCATCGGCAGCGAGTGGGAGCGCGCCCAGGGCGGCGCCTCCATCATCGACATGCTCTTCGCCGAACTCAACTCCTGACCCACTGACTCCGGAAGGCACCGCCATGGATCGCGCCGACCTCTGCGCCGCCATCTTCGACCGCACCCACCTCACGGGTGAGTTCCTGCTGCGCTCCGGCGTCACCAGCCACGAGTACTTCGACAAGTACCTGTTCGAGTCCGACCCGGTCCTGCTCCGCGCGATCTGCGAGCAGCTTGCGCCGATGGTGCCCGCGGGCACCGACGCGCTCGCCGGTCTCGAGCTGGGCGGCGTGCCCATCGCGACGGTGCTGTCGCAGGTCACCGGCATCCCCGCGTACTTCGTGCGCAAGGAGGCCAAGACCTACGGCACCTGCCGTCTCGCGGAGGGAGGCGACATCGATGGCAAGCGCATCACCGTCATCGAGGACGTCGTGACCTCGGGTGGACAGGTGATCACCTCCTGCGGCGACCTCCGCGAGCGCGGCGCCACCGTGGAGCACGCGCTGTGCGTGATCGACCGCGAGTCGGGCGGCCCCGCCGGCCTCGCCGACACCGGCGTGACCCTCCACCCCCTCTTCACCATGACCGAGCTCAACGCCACCGCGAGCTGACCTCCAGCACCTGACGGTTGTGCCGGTCCTGACCGGCTCAACTGTCAAATGCTCGAACGAGGGGTCAGATCTCGCCGCGCCAGGGTGGGGTGCGGGGTGGGTCGAAGTCGCAGGGGCGCACGTCGCCGTCGATCGCGGCGAAAGCGAGCTCACCCCACCGCTGGATGCCGGCGACGGGCCAGGGCAGGTTGTCGCGGCCGAAGAAGCCCACGGCGCGCGTCTCCAACGGGTGGCCGTTCAGCTCACCGCCGATCATCCGGCAGTGGAACAGCAGGGTGTAGAGCGGCATGTGCGTGAAGCCGAGGCGCAGGCCGTCGAGCACGGAGATCAGCGACACCGGCTCGCACTCGATGCCGGTCTCCTCGTAGACCTCTTTGATCGCGACCTCGCACGGCGAGTAGCCGACGTCGGCGTACCCGACCGGGTAGAGCCACACGCCGGAGTCGGAGCGCTGCGTGAGCAGCAGCTCGCCCTGGTCGTTGGCGACGATCGCCGCGACCGCCACCTTCGGGGTGACGTATCCCTGCACGCCCTGCCCGACGCTGAGCACCCACTCCTCGAACAGCGCGTCGGCCTCGGCCTCTTCGATGGCCACGGCGCGGATGTCGGCCGCGACCTTGAGCACCTCCTCGAAGCGCTCCTTCTCGTAGAGGCTCTGGGTGAAACCCATGCCTGTGCGGGCGACGGCGGACAGGGTCTCGGCCCACCGGAGCAGGTCGACGGCGGAGGGGCTGAACGGCTCGGTCACGGCCCCGAGACTAGATGTCCCGCGGCCTCACGGGTCGAGCGTCACCTGCGACGTGAGTCGTGACACCAGCGTGGCCCGCAGCCGGTCGAGGCCGTGGCGGTCGCTCTCGAAGCTCCCGTCGCGCGAGCGCACGTAGAACACGTCGACGACGCGGTCCCCCCTGGTCTGCACGATGGCCTGGCTCACGTCGACACCGAGGTCGACGAACACCGAGGCGACCCGCGCCAGGAGGCCCACGTCGTCGGGGGCGTACACCTCCACCACCGTCGCGAACGCCGACGCCTCGGTGTCGAGCACGACCTGGACATCGCGGTCGGCGACACCGGGGCCCTTGGCGCGGTAGCGGCGTGAGCGGTCGCGCAGCGCGTCGTCGAGATCGAGCTCGCCGCGCAGTGCGGCTTCCAGACTGGCGAGGAACTCCGCCCGTGCCGCCTCGCCGGCGAGCCGACCGAAACGGTCGACGCCCGTGTACACCTCAAGCGCCATGCCGTCGTGATGCGTGTAGCCGGTGGCCGACGCGATGTCGAAGCCCGCGAGCGCGAGCGTGCCCGCCACCAGCGCGAGCAGACCGGTGCGGTCGGGCGCCACCACCGTGCAGCGCAGGCGATTGTCGGCGAGCGTCTCCCACTCCACGGTGGCGCGGTCACGGCCGGACGCGGCGAGCAGCTCGCGGTGCCGGGCGAGCTGGTCGACCTCGAAGGCGGTCACGTAGCCGGGCGGCATCGCGTCGAGGAAGGCGGCGGCCTCCGGCCCCACCTTCGCGATCAGCTCCGCCCGACGCTCGTCGGCGACCGCGGAGCCCAGCACCCCGCCTGCCAGCAACGTGTCGGCCTTGCCGTACAGCTCGCGTACCGAGCGCGGCCTTGCCCATGCTCCACGCCGACGGCCCGGTGGCGCGCGAGTCGGCGAGGGTGAGCGCGTAGAGCAGGTCGTTCGCAGCGACGTCGCCCACCACGCGTGCGTAGTTGGCGACGGTGTACTCGTCGGAGAGGTCGCGGCGGGTCGCGGTGTCGGCGAGGAGCAGGTGGTGCTCGACCGCCCACACGATCAGGTCGGTCGCCTCCTGGTCGATGCCGATGCGCGCGGCGAACTCACGTGCGACGCCGACGCCGAGCACCGAGTGGTCGCCGGGCTTTCCCTTGGCGATGTCGTGCAACAGCGCCGAGAGCAGCAGCGCGGCGCGCGGCGCGCGGCGTGCGACCTCGCCGTCGAAGCCCTCCCCCGCCGGATCGTCGGGATCGAGGAGCGCCGCGGCCTCGGCCACCGCCTCGAGCGAGTGCCGGTCGACGGTGAAGCGGTGGTACGCGTTGCGCTGCGGGCGCGCCCGCACCTGCGCCCACTCGGGGAACAGGGCGACGAGCACGTCCTCGTGATCGAGCGCCTCGAACACCGGGATGGCACCCCGCCCGGCGCCGAGCAGCGCGACGAAGGCGTCGCGCGCCGCGGGCGTCCATTCCGGGTCGCGCAGCGTGCCGATGCGCTCGAGCGCGTCGCGGTCGAGTGGTTGTCGCAGCGTCGCGGCCCGGGCGCCCACCTCGAGCACGGAGGCGGCGTCGACCCTGGCCCCGGCGGGGAACGACACCCGCGGCCGGTCGGGCTCGGTCAGGTTGGCCCACAACTCGGTGGTGATCCAGACGACCGCGCGGGCGGCTTCGCCGATCCGCCGCACCAACGCATCGGCGTCGGCCGCGCCGACGAGTGCGCCAACCGCGTCCTGGTCCTGCAGGAGCAGCTGATCGGACTTGCCGCGGTTCACGCGGTGCAGGGCGACGCGTGCGTCGAGCAGCGCGTCGTTCGCCGCCGCGAGCCGGACCCGGTCGCGCTCGTGGAGGTCACCCTGCACGACCAAAGAGGCGGTACCACCCGGCGACGGGGCGAGGACCCAACCCGCCCAGGCGAGCGCGTGCAGGTCGCGCAGACCGCCGCCACCGTCCTTCAGGTTGGGCTCGAGCATCTCCGCCACCGGACCCGGCCGCACCTGGCGGAGAGCCGACGCGCCCGCGAGCGCGGTGATCACGCGGTCCCGCCGCTTGTGCGCGAGCCGGTGCACCTGCGCGGTGAGACCGTCGACGAGCGTGGCGTCGCCCGCCACCACGCGCCCGTCGAGCAGCGCGGTGAGGGCGTCGAGGTCGTCGTCGGCAACGGTGAGCGCCTCCTTCACCGTGCGCACCGACTGCCCGAGCACGAAGCCCGCGTCCCACAGCGGGTACCAGAGGTTGCCGGCGGCCTCGGCGACCGTGGCGCGTCGACCGCCGCCGTGCAGCAGCATCACGTCGATGTCGGACCCCGGGCACAGCTCACCCCGCGCGTAGGAACCGAGCGCGACGATCGCCCAGGGCTCGTCGGGCAGCGCCGCCGCGGCCGCGAGCAGTGCGTCGTCGACCAGTGCCGCGAGCGCAGCGCCGAACCGCATGCCGCGGAGCGCGCCGTCGGCGACGAGCGCGTCGCGCGCCGCCCGCAGTTCGGAGGGCTGCAGACCGACGGGGGTCGGGTCAGACGGCGTCGGGGCCCGCTTCGCCCGTGCGGATCCGCCAGACGTGCTCGACCGGCACCACCCACACCTTGCCGTCACCGATCTTGCCGGTGCGCGCGGTCTCCATGAGCTTCTCCGCGACACGCTCGACCTCGTCGTCGTCGACGAGGATCTCGATGCGCACCTTCGGCAGGAAGTCGACGGTGTACTCCGCACCGCGGTACACCTCGGTGTGGCCGCGCTGGCGGCCGAAGCCCTGCACGTCGGAGATGGTCAGGCCCTGCACCCCGAGATCCTTCAACGCATCCTTCACGTCGTCGACCCGGAACGGCTTGATGATTGCGACGATCAGCTTCATACGTCTCCCATCATGGCGCGTGCGAACGCTTGCTCGTTCGATCGGGCCCAATCGATCAGGGTCATCAGACCCGGTCGAGCGAGTACCCGACCTCGGAGTGCTGCGTGAGGTCGAGCCCCATCTCCTCGTCCTCGGCGGAGACCCGGACCCCGCCGGGCATCACCTTGTCGAGGAACTTGATGATGACGATGGTGAGCACGAACGACCACACGAGCGTGGCACCCACCGCGAGCAGCTGCTCCCCCATCAGGTCCCAGCTGCCACCGCCCATCAGCGCGCCCTGGCTCGTGACGGCCGGGTTGACCGCCTTGGTGGCGAAGAGACCGAGGAGCAGCGAGCCGAGCAGGCCACCGACGAGGTGCACGCCCACGACGTCGAGGGCGTCGTCGAAACCGAACTTGAACTTCAGGCTCACGGCGAAGTAGCAGATCGCCCCGGCGAGGAAGCCGATCACCATCGCGGCCCAGCTGGTGACGAAGCCCGCGCACGGCGTGATGGCCACGAGGCCGGCGACCGCGCCCGAGGCCGCGCCCAAGGTGGTGGCGTGCTTGCCGCGCCAGCGCTCGAACAGCAGCCAGCCGAGCATCGCCGCGGCCGCGGCGAGGTTGGTGTTCATGAACGCCTGGGCGGCGATGCCGTCGGCGGCGAGCGCGGAGCCGGCGTTGAAGCCGAACCAGCCGAACCAGAGGATGCCGGTGCCGAGGAGCGTGAGCGGCAGCGAGTGCGGCGGGGTGGGGTGCCCCGGCCAGCCCTTGCGCTTGCCGATCACCAGGACCACCGCGAGGGCAGCGATGCCGGCGTTGACGTGCACGACGGTGCCGCCGGCGAAGTCGAGCGCGCCGCGCTTGAACAGCCAACCCATCGGCGAGAAGACCCAGTGCGCGACCGGCGTGTACACGAGCAGCGACCACAGGCCGACGAACCAGAACCACGCCGAGAACTTCATGCGGTCCGCGACGGCGCCCGTGATCAGCGCGGGCGTGATGATGGCGAACATCATCTGGTACGCCGAGAACGTGAGCGGGGGGATCGTCAGCCCGAAGCCGGTGGGCTGGATCTTCGCGGCACCCTCGAGGAACGACAGGTCGAAGTTGCCGATGAACCCGCCGCGACCGCTGAACGCCAGCGAATACATGCAGACGGCCCAGAGGATGCTCACGAGGCCGAGGCAGAAGAAGTTCTGCATCAGCATCGCGAGCACGTTCTTCGCCCGCACCATGCCGCCGTAGAAGAGCGCGAGGCCCGGCGTCATGAACAGCACCAGCGCCGCGGCCATCACCACCCACGCGGTGTTGCCGGCATCGATCTTCATGTGCCCCCCTGTGTGTCCCGGAACGTCACCGGGCGTCACCCGCCCAGGTGTTCAGGGAAGATACAGAGAAGTCAGGTGCGGGGGAACTCCCGAAACACGTTGTTCACAGGAATCGAAAGAATCACGTCATTCTCCCCGGCGAACCTTGAGCAATCGGGTCTTGGCCATACCCCAGGCGAGGTGCAGCGGGCCGAGGTCGGCGCCGCCGAGGTCGCCGAGCGTGTGCGGGGCGAGGCCGTAGACGTCGTCGGGGAACGAGCGCTCGTCGAACTCGTCGCGCACCACGTGCGGCACCCCGAGTGACTCCAGCAGCGCGGTCGGCTCGCGGTGCGCGGTGCGCACGATCTGCAGTGGCGTGGCGCGCTGCTCCGCGGCGTCGAGGGCCAGGAGCGTGCGCAGGTCGCCGACCACCCGCACCCGCGCCACCTCGCCGGCGACTGCCGCGTCGCGGTCGGCCTGCGCGCGCGTGCCGGCGTCGAGACGACCGGGACCGTCGGCGCCGCCGGCTTCGGCCCAGGCGTCGAGGATGCGCGCGGTGCTGCGTTCGACCCAGCCCGGGAGCTCCCGGTCGACACCGGCGACGATCAGGTCGCTCGCTTCCTGCAGCAGTTGCTGCGCCGCTGCTTCGTCGCCGCTGCTCATCCCTCGATGATGTCGCCTTCCATGGTGTTGACCGTGCAGCCCACACCTTCGAGATAGGCGATGCCCGCGGCGATGGCGTCGTCGGTGCCCTGCAGCTCGAGGATCACCCACCCACTGTGCGCCTCCACGTTGGCGCGCCGGATGTTGGGCACGACGTCGGTCTGCTTGACCAGCTCGTAGATCATCGGCCGGTCGACGAGCTCCTCGGGGAACGACACGAAGAGCCGCACGTGATCGGACATCGCTGCCCCTCCCTCTCTCTGGTGCTCAGGCGCCGGGCAGCCCGGCGGCCCGCAGCGCCTCGGCCGGCTCGGCGAGCAGGCCGGTGACGAACGGCCCGAAGTCGGCGTAGTCGGCCGACACGGGATCGAAGCGCATCTCGTAGACGATCTCCTTGAGCGCGACGGGGTCGTCAGCGAGCAGGGTGACGCCCCACTCCCAGTCGTCGAGCCCGGTGGAGCCCGTGATGAGCTGCAGCACCCGGCCCGCGTACCCGCGACCGACGCGCGCGTGGCCGCCCATCAGCTGCTTGCGATCCGCGAAGGGCAACGAGTACCAGTTGTGGTCGCCGGCGCGGCGCTTCGACATCGGGTAGAAGCAGATCGCCTTCTTCAGCGGCAGCTTCGGGTGCAACCGCTGCTCGTGGTAGTGCTCCATGCGCTCGCGCCAGGCGGCGAGGCGCGCCTCCTGCGCGGGGCCGACGAGCCCCTCCTCGGCGGCGAGGCGGGCTCGCTCGTCGTCCTCGGTGGAGGTGTACTCCGACAGCTCCGTGAGCGAGAAGTAGGAGTCGCGTAGCTCGAGCGGCGCCTGCGCGAGCTCGGCCTGGAAGGCGCGGAGGCGGGCGAGATCGGGACCGAGCGCCATCACGCCGAAGTCGGCCTTGTGCCCGAGCACCGCGAACACCAGCGCCTGGTGGCCGTCGGCCTGGAGCGACGCGACCGCGTCGACGATGCGCTTCGCGGCGTTGGGGTCGGCGTCGGCCCGCTCACGGTCGATGCCGTAGAAGAGGTGGAGGACACCCCAGCCGATGGACGGTTCGACGGTTTCCACGCCGGTCAGCCTACGACGGGTTCGACGCGCCGGCCTCACGGAGCGAGCGGTCCGCGGCCGACAGCACCGCACGCAGCGACGCCACGATGATGTTGGGGTCGCTGCCGATCCCCCACCGCGTGGTGTGTTCGGCGTCGACCGTCTCCACGTAGGCGACCGCGGTCGCGTCGGCGCCCCGCCCGAGCGAGTGCTCGTGGTAGTCGACGACGTCGAGGTCGATGCCGGTGCCGGCCTGCAGCGCCTGCACGAACGCGGCGATGGGGCCGTTGCCCTCGCCCTGCAGCGTGCGCGGCTCACCATCGAGCACGACCTGCGCGGTGATGGTGGTGGTGCCGTCGGCCTTGGTGACGAGCTCGTGCGTGCGCAGCTCGAGGCGTGGCGACTCCGGCAGGTACGTGGTCTGGAAGTGGTCCCACATCGCGATCGGCGTGATCTCAGTGCCGGTGTCCTCGGCGACGGCCTGGATCGTCTTGGAGAACTCGATCTGGAGACGACGCGGCAGCGAGAAGCCGTGCTCGGTCTCCATGATGTAGGCGACGCCGCCCTTGCCCGACTGGCTGTTGACGCGGATGACCGCCTCGTAGCTGCGCCCCACGTGTGCGGGGTCGATCGGCAGGTACGGGACCTCCCACACCTCGTAGTCGTCGTGGGCACGGCCCGCGGCCTCCGCCCCGGCGTACAGGTGGGCGAAGCCCTTCTTGATCGCGTCCTGGTGCGAGCCCGAGAACGCGGTGTACACGAGGTCGCCCACGTAGGGGTGGCGCTCGTGCACCGGCAGGCGGTTGCAGTACTCCGCGGTGCGGCGCAGCGCGTCGATGTCGGTGATGTCGAGCTGGGGGTCGACACCCTGGCTGAACAGGTTCATCGCCAGCGTGACGACGTCGACGTTGCCGGTGCGCTCACCGTTGCCGAAGAGGCAGCCCTCGACGCGATCGGCGCCGGCGAGCAGCCCCAGTTCCGCGGCCGCGACCGCGGTGCCGCGGTCGTTGTGCGGGTGCAGCGACAGCGTGACCGCGTCGCGGTCGGAGACGTTGCGGAGGAACCACTCGATCGTGTCGGCGTACACGTTGGGCGTGTACATCTCGACGGTGGCCGGCAGGTTCATGATCAGCGGCGCCGCGCTCGTGGGCTCGATGACATCGGCGACCGCGTCGCAGATCTCGACCGCGAACTCCACCTCGGTGCCCGTGTAGCTCTCGGGCGAGTACTCGTAGCGGACCTCGGTGCCCGGGATCGTCTTCTCGAGCTTGCGGCACAGGCGCGCCGCGTTCACCGCGATCTCCGTGATCCCCGCCTGCTCGAGGCCGAACACGACGCGCCGCTGCAGGATCGACGTGGAGTTGTAGAAGTGCACGATCGCGTGGTGCGAGCCGGCGATCGCCTCGTAGGTGCGCTCGATGAGCTCCTGACGGCACTGCACCAGCACCTGGATGGTGACGTCGTCGGGGACGAGGTCCTCGTCGATCAGCTGGCGCACGAAGTCGAAGTCGGTCTGGCTCGCGGACGGGAACCCGACCTCGATCTCCTTGAAGCCCATCTGCACGAGCGTCTGGAACATGCGCAGCTTGCGCACCGGGTCCATCGGGTCGATCAGCGCCTGGTTGCCGTCGCGCAGGTCGACCGCGCACCAGCGCGGCGCCTTCGCCAGCCGCTGGTCGGGCCACGTGCGGTCGGGAAGCTCGAGCGGCAGGAACGCCCGGTACTTCTCGTACGGCATGTGCTTCGGCTGAACCGGTTCGGGAGACATGGCGCTTCACCTGTCCTGACGGGATGGAACGGGATGGCAAGGGGACTGGCAACGGACTCGCGCGGGTCCGAGAAACACAAAAGCTCCTGGCCCGAGGGCACAGGAGCTTCGGCAAGTGCCTATGGGGCACTTGCCTACATGAGCAGAAGGAGGGCGGCGGACGGACGAGTCACGGAGGTCAGTGTACCAGCACCCGCCAGGCCGTGCGCCAAGCATGCCGGAACCGGTTCCGCGGAACCGCTTCGGCGGGGCTCAGGCGGTGGAGGAGCCCTGGAGTTCCGACTGGGTGATCACCTCGTCGGCGGGCGGTGCCTGCACGTCGAGGGGCTCGCCGAAGCCGGTGATCTCCATGGTCATCTTCATGCGGGCGCCGTCGCCACCGAAGCTGGAGGCATCGAGGTCGAAGGACAGCTTGACCACGCGGTCGTCACCGTTGATCCACACATCCATCGGCACCACGCCGAGCTTCGCGATCTGCGCCTTCTCCGCCGCCGTGGCGTCGGGCATGTGCTCCTCGGACCACTTGCCGTAGTCGACGTGGGTCACGTAGTGCGTGGCGGGCGCACCGTTGACGGTGTCCTCGCCCACCTTCTCCACGTTGCCGGTGGTGGCCTGCAGGTACTCGAGCGCCTGCGTGCTCGTCTGGCCGGTGTCGCCCTGGAGCGACGGTGTGCCGGTGCCCGACTGCCCGGCGATCTCCTCGGAGCTCATGAACAGCCAGCGCTTGCCGTCGGGCAGCTTCGTACCGAGCAACGAGCCCATGTCGAGGTACACGCCATCGGGGGTGATGACCTCCTCGATCTCACCGACCGAGCCGATCTTCATCGTGAGCTTCCCGGTCTTGCCGTCGCTCGCGACGATCCCCGAGCCCTCCATGGAGAGCTGCTGGCCCCTGGCGTCGACGTCGGCGGTGAACTCGAACGTCTGCGTGTCGGCCTGCTGCGAGTTGGCCGCCGCGCTGCGCAACGTGCCGATCGAGATGGTGGCGGGCCCGCTGCCGCCCGAGCCGCACGCGGTGGTGGTGAGTGCGACAACGAGCGCGGTGAAGAGAACTGCGATCCAGCGTTTCATTCCGGGTACTTCGACACGTGGGACATCCGGGTGAAGCCCGACACGCGGACGGCACGCGGACGGGGCGCCCCGAAGGACGCCCCGTCGCAGTCGTGCTGTGGTGTTGCCGGAAGAGCTGGGGACTAGAAGTCGCCCATGCCGCCCATGTCGGGCATGCCGCCGGGCATCCCGCCACCGGCAGCCGGCTCGGGCTTGTCGGCGATGACGGCCTCCGTGGTGAGGAAGAGGGCCGCGATCGAAGCTGCGTTCTGCAGCGCCGAACGGGTGACCTTCGCGGCGTCGATGACGCCGGCCTTCACGAGGTCCTCGTACTCGCCGGTGCCGGCGTTGAGGCCGTTGGCACCCTTGAGGCTGCGGACCTTCTCCACGATGACGCCGCCCTCGAGGCCGGCGTTGACCGCGATCTGCTTCAGCGGCTCCTCGAGCGCACGGGCCACGATCTTGGCACCGGTGGACTCGTCACCCGTGAGGGTGTCGGCGAGGGCCAGCACCTTCTCCTGGGCACGGAGCAGTGCGACGCCACCACCGGGCACCACACCTTCCTCGACTGCAGCCTTGGTCGTCTGCACCGCGTCCTCGATGCGGTGCTTCTTCTCCTTGAGCTCCACCTCGGTGGCCGCACCGACCTTGATGATCGCCACGCCGCCGGCCAGCTTCGCGAGACGCTCCTGGAGCTTCTCACGGTCGTAGTCGGAGTCGGTGTTGTCGATCTCGTTGCGGATCTGCTGGACCCGGCCGTTGACGTCGGCCTTGGAGCCGGCGCCCTCGACGATCGTGGTCTCGTCCTTGGTGACGACGACCTTGCGGGCCCGGCCGAGCAGCTCGATGCCGATGTTGTCGAGCTTCAGGCCGATCTCCTCGGAGACAACCTGGCCGCCGGTGAGGATCGCGATGTCCTGGAGCATGGCCTTGCGACGCTCGCCGAAGCCGGGGGCTTTGACCGCCACCGACTTGAAGGTGCCGCGGATCTTGTTCACCACGAGGGTGGCGAGGGCCTCGCCCTCGACGTCCTCGGCGACGATCACGAGCGGGCGACCCGACTGCATGACCTTCTCGAGCACGGGAAGGAGGTCCTTCACGGCCGAGATCTTCGAGCTGACGAGCAGCAGGTACGCGTCGTCGAGCACCGCTTCCATGCGGTCGGTGTCGGTGACGAAGTAGGGCGAGATGTAGCCCTTGTCGAAGCGCATGCCCTCGACGAGGTCGAGCTCCATGCCGAAGGTCTGGCTCTCCTCGACGGTGATGACGCCGTCGGCGCCGACCTTCTCGAGGGACTCGGCGATCATCGCGCCGACTTCCTTGTCGGCCGCCGAGATGGCGGCGACGTTGGCGATCTGCGCGTGGTCGGTCTTGACGCTCTTCGAGTCCTTCTTGATGGACTCGACCGCAGTCTCGACCGCCTTCTCGATGCCGCCCTTGAGCACCATCGGGTTGGCGCCCGCCGCGACGTTGCGGAGGCCCTCACGGACCATCGCCCACGCGAGGACGGTGGCAGTGGTGGTGCCGTCACCGGCGACGTCGTCGGTCTTCTTGGCGACTTCCTTGACGAGCTCGGCGCCGATCTTCTCGAAGGGGTCCTCGAGGTCGATCTCCTTGGCGATGGAGACACCGTCGTTCGTGATCGTGGGCGCGCCCCACTTCTTCTCGAGCACGACGTTGCGGCCACGCGGGCCGAGGGTGACGCGCACGGCGTCGGCGAGCTTGTTCATGCCGGCTTCGAGTGAGCGGCGTGCCTGCTCGTCGTAGGCGATCTGCTTGGGCATACGTGAACCCCCTGGGAGTGGGTGGTGGGTGTACGGAACGGGTGTGCTGGAACTTCTGGTCCGAGTGGGCGCCGTCCCCTCCGAGGTGGGGGCAGGGACTTAGCACTCACTCGTACCGAGTGCTAACCATGTTGGCACTCGCGAGCCGAGAGTGCAAATTCTTCCTTCGATTGCTTCGCTCGCTGCTCGCCGGGTGGCCGTATCCTCGGCGGGTGACGTCGGTGGTGAGCACTCGGGAGACGATCCTCGTGGTGGCGCGCCAGCGGTTCGCGGAGCGGGGGTTCTCGGGCACCTCCCTCAACGACATCGCCGAGGAGGTGGGGATCCGCACCCCCAGCCTCTTCCACCACTTCCCGTCGAAGCTCGCCCTGTACCGGGCGGTGCTCCTCGACGCCTTCGACGACTGGTTCGAGCTGATGGACCAGACCACCACCAACGTGCCCGTGGAGCAGTCCGAGGGCTGGGCCCAAGTGGAGCGCGTCGTGCGCACCGCCTTCCGCTTCTTCGTCGAACGCCCCGACTTCGTGCGCCTCGCCCGCTGGGAGGCGCTCGAGGGGGGCACCGTGCTCGTCGAGGAGCTCGCGACGGTGCTGCGGCCGCTGTTCGAGCGGGGCGTGGCCTTCCTCGAGCGGGAGATGGACGCCGGCCGCATCCGCCGCTGCGACGCGTCGCGCCTCGTGATCACCGGCTACGGCGCGGTCCTGTCCTACCTGTCCGACGCGCCGCTCGTCGGTTCGCTCCTGGGCGAGGACCCGCTCACGCCCGAGGCCCTGTTGCTGGAGCAGGAGCACGTCCTCGACCTGTTCCGCCACGCCCTGCGGCCGGAAGGCCCTGGCGTCCTACCTATCAATCGGTAGGCTGAGAACCGAACCCACGAGGAGCCCCCCACCCGTGACCGACGTCCAGACCTCCGCCCTCGAGACCGCCGGGGGGTGCGATCCCGCACTCGCCGAACAGCTCATGAGCGACCTCTGCTTCTCGCGGCGGGCCTCCGAGCGGTGCTGGAACCTCCAACGACAGGGCCGGATGACGCTCGTGGCGCCCCTCACCGGGCAGGAGGCGGCGGTCTGCGGCGTGCTCCGCGGCCTCGACCTCGCCACCGACTGGGTCGTCCCCTACTACCGCGAGCTGCTCGGCTTCGGCGCCCTCGGCGACGACCTGTTCGAGACCGTCGTGGCGTTCTGGCGCGGTCACCCCGACGGCTCCCGCATCCCCGACGACGTGCGCTGCCTCCCGCCGCAGATCGCGCTCGGCTCGCAGCTGCCCCACGCCGCCGGCCTGGCCTGGGGGCTGCAGCTCCGTAACGAAGCCGGCGTGGTCGTCGCGTTCACCGGCGACGGCGCCACCTCGCAGGGCGACTTCTACGAGGCGCTCAACCTCGCGGGCACCCGGCGGCTCCCGCTGATCGTCGTGGTCATCAACAACGGCTGGGCGATCTCCACGCCGTCGGTGCACCAGACCGCCGCGGAGTCGTTCGCGGCGAAGGGCGCGGCCGTCGGCATCCCCGGCGTGATCGTCGACGGCAACGACGTGCTCGCGGTGCTCCACGCCGCGCGCGCTGCTCGCGCCCGCGCGGCTTCCGGCGCCGGGCCCACGATCGTCGAGCTGCGCACCTACCGCATGGGCGCGCACACCACGTCCGACGACCCCACCCGCTACGTGCCGCCCGAGGAGCTCGCGGCGTGGGCCGAGCGTGACCCGATCACGCGGTTCCGCGCGCAGCTCACCGCGGCGGGGCGGTGGGACGACGCACGGCAACAGGCCGTCGACGTCGCGGTGGAGGCGCGCCTCGAACGCATCGTCGACGCCGCGCTCGCCCGCCCCCTCGATCCCTCCGACACGCTCGACCACCTCCAGGAGACGCCGTCCGCACGCCTGTCGGGTCAACGCGACGAACTGCGCGAGCGGATCCACCGAGCGCGATCGGACGCGAGGCCAGCATGGAAGTGACGATGCTCGCGGCGATCCGCGACACGCTGTTCGACGAGATGGACCGCGACGAGCGCGTCGTGTTGTTCGGCGAGGACGTCGGGCACAACGGCGGCGTGTTCCGCGTCACCGACGGCCTGCTCGACAAGTTCGGCGACGGGCGCGTGTTCGACGTGCCGCTCGCGGAGTCGGCCATCGCCGGCGCGGCCGTGGGCCTGTCGATCGCGGGGCTGGTGCCGATCGCCGAGATCCAGTTCGGCGGCTTCACGATGCAGGCGTACCACCAGATCGTCGGGCAGTTGGCGCGCATGCGCTACCGCAGCCGCGGCCGCTTCCACTGCCCGGTCACGATCCGCGCGCCCTACGGCGGCGGCGTGCGCACTCCCGAGCTGCACGCCGACTCGGTGGAAGCGCCCTACGTGCACACCCCGGGGCTCAAGGTCGTGGTGCCGTCGAACGCCGCCGACGCGAAGGGCCTGCTCGCCAGTGCGATCCGCGACCCCGACCCGGTGCTGTTCTTCGAACCGATCCCCTGCTACCGCACCGTCGGTGAGGTGCCCGACGGCGAGCACCTCGTGCCGCTCGGCCAGGCCGCAGTGGTGCGCGAACCGGGCGACGCGGTGGTGATCACCTGGGGCGCGATGGTGCCCGTGGTCCTCGCCGCGGCCGACGCGCTCGCGGACACCCGCGGCGCGACCGTCGGTGTCGTCGACCTCCGCACGCTGTCGCCGCTCGACATCGACACGCTCGTGCGGGTCACCGAGGCCACCGGCCGCGTCGTCGTGGTGCACGAGGCACCGCTCACCGCGGGCGTGGGCGCCGAAGTCGTCGCGACGATCCAGGAGCAGGCGTTCTGGTCGTTGCAGGCACCCGTGGCGCGCGTCGCCGGCTACGACGTGCCGTCACCCGCCGCGCTCGTGGAGGACTGGGTGCGCCCGGATGTCGCACGGGTGGTCGCCGCGGTCACGGGAGTGCTCGATGCCTGACGGGCTCGAGTACCGCCTCCCCGATCTCGGCGAGGGCATGAGCGAGGCCGAGGTCTTGCGCTGGAACGTCGCGGTGGGCGACCACGTGACGCGCGACCAGATCGTCGTGCACGTGCAGACCGACAAGGCCGAGGTGGAGCTGCCCGTGCCCGCGGCGGGCACGATCACCGCGCTCGGCGCGGCCGAAGGCGACATGGTGCCCGTCGGCGCGCTGCTGCTCGAGCTCACGCCCGACGACGCGTCGCTCGCCACGAGCGCCGCGGCGCCCACGATGTCGACCGCTCCGGCCGACTCACCCGCGCCGGCAGGTGGTGTGCACGCCACGGTGGCGGGTGCAGTGCCCCAGGCCGCGCCTCCCGTGCGCAAGCTCGCGAAGGAACTGGGCGTCGACCTCACGTCGGTCACCGGCAGCGGTCCCGGAGGGCGCGTCACCGCCAACGACGTGCGCGCCGCCGCAAGTGGCGTACCTGCCGCCGCATCCACCCCCGCGCCGTCGGTCACCGGTGCGCGCGCACCGCTGCGCGGCATCCGGCGGGCGATGGCGCGCAACATGGCCGAGGCGTGGCGCCAGGTGCCGCACATCTCGTTGTTCGACGAGATCGACGCGCGGCCACTCCTTGCTGCGTACCGCACCGCGCGGGACGCGTACCCCGACCTCACGCTCACCGCGTACTTCGTGCGCGCCCGCGGTCGTCGCGCTGCACGACGTGCCGGTGCTCAATGCGGGCTTCGACGCGACCGCGGAAGAGGTGCTCCTCCACGACGCGTGCCACATGGGAATCGCCGCCGCCACCGAGGCCGGCCTCGTGGTTCCCGTGCTGCGCGACGCCCACACGCTCGACGTGCCCGCGCTCGGCGCTCGCGTCACCGAGATCACCGCCGCCGCGCGCGCCGGTCACCTCACGCCCGAGCTGCTCGACGGCGCGACCTTCACCATCACCAACTTCGGCACCGAGGGCGGACGGTTCGCCACGCCGATCGTGCGCCCCCCGCAGGTCGGCATCCTCGGCTTCGGCGCGGCGAAGGTGCGCCCGGTCGTCGACGGCGACACCGTGGTCGCCGCCCCGGCGCTCCCCATCTCGCTCTCGGCCGACCACCGGGTGGTCGACGGGCACGACGCCACCACGTTCCTGGAGCGGGTCGCGGAGTTGCTGCAGGAGCCTGGAGGGCTCTGAGGCCTTCGGCAGTAGTGTTGCCCCGTGGCGGAGTGGCACGACACGACCGAGGAGTACCTCGAAGCAATCCTCGAGATCGAGGAGGAGGGCACGATTCCTATCCGTGCCCGGCTCGTCGAGCGCCTCGGCCTGTCCGCCCCCGCCGTCTCCGAGACGGTGAACCGCCTCGTCGATCACGGCTACGCCGAGCTCCTCGACGACCGCAGCCTGCGCCTCACCCCGAAGGGTCGCGAGGTGGCCACGTCGGTCGTGCGCCGGCACCGCCTCGCCGAGCGCCTGCTCGTCGACGTGATCGGCCTCGAGTGGGAGAAGGTCCACCGCGAGGCCGACCGCTGGGAGCACGCGATCTCCGCCGATGTGGAGGAGAAGCTCGTGCTGCTCCTCGGCGACCCGGGCACCTGCCCGCACGGCAACCCGATCCCCGGCTCGGCGTCGGCGCCGGTCGTCCCCCTCGGGGCGCCCCTGGCCACCACCGCGCCCGGCAAGGTGCTGGTGCAGCGCATCAGCGAGAAGGTCGAGATCGACGACGCGGCCATCGCCTTCCTCGCGGCAGGCGCAGCTCATCCCCGGGCACGACGCGATCGTCGTGGGTCCGGAGGACGGCGGCGTGCGCGTGCAGAGCGACAGCGGCGACCAACTCGTCCCCCGCGAGCTCGCCGCCTTGGTCTACGTCAGCCCCGCCTGACCCTTCAGGTTTTGGCGTCACCACGCGCCGCTCCAGCGACCTCTGGTGACGCCAAAACGCTGACGGTGGGCGTCAAGCTCCGGCGGCGACGAGGATGAAGTCGGTGCCGAAGCCGAGGATGAGGCCCACGAAGAGGCCCCACATGAGCATCTCCTTGTGGCCCATCTTGAAGCTGACGTAGAGCAGCTGCACGACCACGTAGAGGATGGAGCCCGCGGCCAGGGCGAGGAAGGCCATGTCGAGCCACTCGCTCACCCACGCCTGCCCCACGAGGGTGCCGAAGAAGGTGGGGCCGCCGCCGATCAGGCCGAGCACGACGAGGAAGCCCCACGAGGGGATCTCCTCCTCGCCCGCCATGGGGGCCACGATCCCGAAGCCCTCGGTGGCGTTGTGCAGGCCGAAGCCGATGATCAGGAGCAGCGCGAGGTCGACCGCGCCGCTCGCCGCCGACTGCCCGATGGCCAGGCCTTCGGAGAAGTTGTGGAGGCCGATGCCGATCGCGATGAACAACGCGAGGCGCCGCGGCTCGGACAGGCGGTGGATGCGTCCGCTGAGCTTGTACTCCCGCACCGCCGCCGCACCGGGACCGACCGATGTCATCGCGCGGTGCCCGCGGGCCGACATCCACTTGTCGTAGTAGACGAGGCTCATCAGCCCGAAGCCGAAGCACACGAGGAAGAGCGCGGCCTTCCCGACGAACTCCCCCCAGGAGCCGCCGCTGTCGACGGTGACGTGTTCGAGCGCGGCCTCGACCGGCTCGATGCTCTTGGAGAGGGTCTCGATCAGCAGGAAGATCAGGACGCCGGTGGCGATCGCGTTGAAGAAGGCCTTCGTCTCGGAGCTGAGGGTCCGCATCCGGCCCACGGGGAGGCCGAGGAAGATGGTGAGGCCGGCGATGGCCCCGAGCAGGATGATCTGTCCGTCGGACATGTGCCGAAGGTTAAGGCAACCTCACCTGTACGGACAACGGGCCGAAAGTCCCGACTCTCCTACCCTCCGGCGACCGCGGGGACGATGCTCACCGTGGCGCCGTCGGCGACCGGCGTGTCCACACCGTCGAGGAAGCGGATGTCCTCCTCGGCGACGAACACGTTGACGAAGCGGCGCAGCTCGCCCTTCTCGTCGAACAGGCGCTCGGCGAAGCCGGGGTGGGCGGTCTGGAGCGCGTCGAGCACGCTCTGGACGGTGCCGGCCTCGGCTTCGAGCTCGGACGCGCCGCCGGAGAGCTCGCGCAGCTGGGTGGGGATGCGGACGGTGACTGCCATGGTGTTCTCGATCCTCGTGTGGTGGGTCGGCCCCGGGCGGGCGAGCAGGCGGGTGATCGGACGGGCGATCAGGCGGGCGGCGAGATCCGGTCGGGCGGGAACGCCTCGTGGAAGGCGTCGAGGGTGGGTGCGATGACCGCGCTGGGGCCGACGGTGGGCTCCACCGCATCGAGCGTCTTGAGCCCGTGGCCGGTGATGTAGGCGACGACGCGCTCGTCGGGGCGCACGATGCCTTCCTGCGCGAGCCGCTTGAGCGTGGCGATGGTGACGCCACCGGCGGTCTCGGCGAAGATCCCCTCGGTGCGGGCGAGCAACTTGATCGCCTCGACGATCTCGTCGTCGGTGACCGCGGCGAGGCCCCCACCGGTCTGGCGCACCGCGTCGAGCGCGAAGTAGCCGTCGGCCGGGTTGCCGATCGCGAGCGACTTGGCGATGGTGTCGGGCTTCACCGGCTTGATGGTGTCGCTGTTGTCGAGCCAGGCCCGCGCCACCGGCGAGCAACCCTCGGCCTGCGCACCCGACACGCGCAGGTTCGGCTCCTCGTCGAGGAGACCGACCTTGTACAGCTCGTCGAAGCCCTTGCGGATCTTGGTGAGCAGCGAGCCACTGGCGATGGGCACGACCACGTGGTCGGGCGCCTGCCAGCCGAGCTGCTCGGCCGTCTCGAACGCGAGGGTCTTCGAGCCCTCGGCGTAGAAGGTGCGGACGTTCACGTTCACGAACGCCCAGTCGTAGGTGCCGGCGAGCTCGGCGCAGAGGCGGTTGACGGCGTCGTAGTTGCCGTCGATCGCGACGACGTTGCCGCCGTAGACCGCGGTGGTGACGATCTTGCCCTGCTCGAGGTTCGCGGGGATGAACACGAAGCTGCGCAGGCCCGCGTGCGCGGCGTGGGCGGCGACCGAATTGGCGAGGTTGCCGGTGGACGCGCACGCGGCGACCTTGAAGCCGAACTCGAGCGCCTTCGACAGCGCCACCGAGGTGACCCGGTCCTTGAACGAGTTCGTGGGGTTCAGCGTGTCGTTCTTGATCCACACCTCGCCGAGACCGAGCTCGGCAGCGAGGCGATCGGCGCGCACCAGCGGCGTGAAGCCGGCGCCGAGATCGACCGCGGGGTTGCGGTCGGCGGGGAGGAGATCGGAATAGCGCCAGATCGACAGCGGACCGGCGGCGATCTTCTCGCGGCTGACCGCCTTGCGAATGGCGTCGTAGTCGTAGGCCACCTCGAGCGGGCCGAAGCACCACTCACAGGTGAAGATCGCGGCGACCTCGTACTCGCGGCCGCACTCACGACATCGAAGACCGTGCACGTGCGTCATGGAGCTGTCTCCTCCTCGTACCGACCGGGTTCGCCGGCCAGTGGCCTCGACGCGCTCTCGAGCGCCTCGAGCGGAGGAACCGCTCTCGGACTGCTCATCGTTCAGGCATTGGCACCTGGCCCCTCCCCCCGCCGATCGGGAGGACTGGAGCTGGTTGCCGCGGCGTCACAGGGCCTGTCCCTCGGCCGCTCTCGATGAGCGCGTTCGCCGAAGAAGTTACCAGAAGGTCCGCCCCGATCTTCAGACTTTCGTGCCTACACCTTCCTCGATGGTGACTCCGCTCCGGCGCCCCGTGCTCCGCACACGCCTCGGCTCCGTCACACCTTGGTGATGGCGCCGCCGTCGACGTCGAGGATCTCGGCGGTGATGAACCCCGACTCGTCGGAGGCCAGGAAGAGGGTGGCGTTGACGACGTCGTCGACGTGGCCGTGGCGCTTGAGGATCTGCGCCTCCTGGTAGTGCGACCAGAACAGGGCGTCCTCGCCCATCCAGTCGCGGAACTTGTCGGTGAGGATGCGCCCCGGGCGCACCGCGTTGACGCGGATGCCGTCGGCGCCGCCGATGCCGGCCATGTGGATGGTGAGCCCCTCGATGCCCGCCTTCGACGCCTGGTACGACGCCGACGGCTGGAAGCCGCCCATCCGCTCGAGCTGCGTCTTGCCGACGCCCATCACCGCCGACAACGACGACACCACCACGACGGACGCGCCGCCCGCCGTGACGAGATGCGGCCACGCGGCGCGACACACGAACATCGTGCCGTCGAGGTTGAGGTGGAGGATGTCGTGCCAGTGGTCGGTCGTCTCGTCCGGCCACTGCTGACCGCCGCCGTTGCCTGCGTTGGCGATGACGATGTCGATGCGCCCGTGACGCTCGACGGTCGCGGCAACGAGTGCAGCGACGTCGTCCTCGTCGGTCACGTCGGCGCGCACGAACGCGGCGTCGCCGCCCGCGGCGCGCACGGCCTGCTCCACCGCGCGCCCCTGCTCCTCGCTGCGCGCGCAGAACACGACGCGGGCGCCCTCCGCCGCGAAGCGGTGCACCACCGCCTCGCCGATCCCGGTGCTGCCACCGGTGACCAGTGCGACCTTGCCCTGCAGTCGATCACCCACGTCCGCGTCTCCCTCGCCAAGAACTCGACGCGCTGGATGCTAACGGTGGGCTCAGCCGAGCGCGCCGGCTGCGTCGACCACCAGGTGGGTGCCCACCGCGGCCTGGAAGCACACCTTGCCCGCGGCGCCGACCTTGGCGATGACGGCGTTGGGCACCGTCTGCCCGGTCACGAAGTTGAGGTTCGACGCCAACGGCACCGACTGCCCGCACGGGTACACCGTCAGGTGCCCCGCACCCACCGGACCGGTCACCGTCACATTGAGCACCACCGAGGCCGCGTTCGCGGGAAGCCCCGCGCGACCTGCGAACGTCACCTGCAGCGGCGACCCTGCGGTCAGCATGCCGCCACCCGCGAACTGCCCGTCGGCCGTCGACTCGCCGGGACGGGTGTCGACGAGTCGCGCCGGCGCCGCGAGCGGCACGTACGCGTTCGCGGTCGGGAAGTACCCCGCCGCGTCGACGATCAGGTGCGTGCCCGCGGCGGCCTCGAAGCAGACCTTCCCCGCACTGCCGATCTTGGCGATCACCGCGTTGGGCACCGTCTGCCCGGCCACGAAGTTGAGGTTCGACGCCAACGGCACCGACTGTCCACACGGGTACACGGTGAGGTGGCCGACACCGACCGGTCCCGTCACCGTGACGTTCAGCATCACCGACGCCGCGTCGGACGGGATCGCCGCGCGACCTGCGACCGTCACCTGCAGCGGCGACCCCGCGGTCAGCATGCCGCCACCCGCGAACTGCCCGTCGGCCGTCGACTCGCCGGGACGGGTGTCGACGAGTCGCGCCGGCGCCGCGAGCGGCACGTACGCGTTCGCGGTCGGGAAGTACCCCGCCACGTCGACGATCAGGTGCGTTGCGGCCGCAGCCGAGAAGCACACCCGCCCGCTCGTGCCGATCCCCGCGACCACCGCGTTGGGCACGGTCTGACCCGCCACGAAATTCAGGTTCGACGCCAACGGCACCGACTGCCCGCACGGGTACACGATCACGTGCCCCGGACCCACCGGCCCGGTCACCGTCACATTCAGCACGACCGACGCCGCGTCCGCCGGGATGCCCGCACGCCCGGCCACGGTCACCGGCACCGGCGCACCGGGTGAGAGCATCGCGCCGCCGGCGTACTGGCCGTCGACGGTCGCCATGCCGGGTCGCGTGTCCACCAACCGTGCGGGTGCCGCCAGGGGCACGTAAGCGCCAGGGGTCACGACGGCCGACTTCGGTGATGCGGCGCCGTCACCCAGCGCGTTGTGCGCGGCAACCGCGAACGAGTACCCCGTGCCGTTGACCAGGCTGCCCACGGTCAATGCCGTCGCCGCGTCGACCGTGACGATCGGGGTCTGCGCAACCGCGCCGATGTACGGCGTCACCACGTAGTGATCGATGGGCGAGCCGTTGTCGGCGGGCGCCGCCCACCCGACGAGGACCTGGCCCTCCCCCGCGGACACGCTCGGCGCAGCGGGCGCGGACGGCGGCGACACCGGCACGATCGCGTTCGACAGCGCGGAGCGCCCACTGGTGCCACCGGCCGACACCGCCTGCACCGCAAACCGGTAGGTCACGCCGTTGGCGAGCCCACTGACCGTCGCGCTGGTCGCGCTGCTCCCCGTCGACGTCACGATCGCGGGCGACAGCGCGCCGTTCGCGTAGGCGGAGACGGTGTACGACGTGACCGCGCCGTTCAGGACCGTGCTCGGGGCCGTCCACGTGAGCGACGCCGACGTGATGCCCGGCGTGGCCGTCACCGCGGTCGGCAGGTTCGGTTGCGTCGCCGGGTAGGTGATCGCCACCGTCGCCTGCGTCGCGGTGAGCGACGTCACCGAGAGCGTGATCCCCTGCGGCGACGTCCAGGACTGCCCCGCCGGCAACGGGTAGTCGCCGCCGGCCTGGCCGTTGGGCCCGAGGCCGAGCAGCACACTCTGGCCGGAGCTGAACCCCGAGACGTGCTGTCTCGTGTGCACGAGCACACCGTTGGTCGCGCTCGACAGGATCCCCGCATCCACCCCGACCGCCCGTCGGTACTCGAGCCACAGGTCGTCGTCACCGCTGCTCACCGTCGGGGTCACCTTCGCGGCCACCGGGAAGGTGCCGGTCTCGTAGCCGTTGAGCACGACCGTCGTGGTGGCGGTCACCGCTTGCGCACCTCCCGGCAGCCACCCCAGCTGGTCCTCCCACATCGCGTCGTATGCCGGGGCGCCGTACCAGGAGCCGACGCCCATCGTGTCGTACGGGTCGCCGTACTCGTTCGGCGTGCAGCTGCTCACGAGCTGCGCGCCCGCACACGTGAACGTGTTGGCGTGGTTCAGCCCGAGGTTGTGACCGAGTTCGTGGTCGATCACGCCGGCGTGCATGTACCCGTTGAGCCACACGGTCGGACCACCGAGGTAGCCGAGGCCGGCCCAGCCGCACGCGCCGAGGCTCGGGAAGTAGATGATCACGTGGTCGTAACTCGACGCCGGGAAGCCGTTCGTGGTCGCCGCCTGCCGGGCCTCGTTCTCGATCGTGGAGAAGTCACATCCGGAGGGCGCGGCGATCGCGAGCCACGGTGTGACGGCAGCGGGCGCGAACGTGGTGAGGCCGCGAGACGCGGAGCTGAACCACGGCGCCACCTGGGTGTCCATCAGCGACCGCGCACCGGCGGTCGTCACCGCGTCGGGCGTGGTCCAGTCGACGAGCACCACGAGCGTCGTGTGCACCGCGCCGGCCGCGAGCACCTCGCCACTCGTGCCCGCCTCGGCCGCGGCGCCGGCCGCCCCCTCCGCTCCCGGGTCCACCGCGATCGTGTCGACGTGCAGCGAACCGCCGTCGGTCCACGTGCCGACCACGACGACGGGCTGTCCGCTCTGCGGGAGCGTGCTCGGCTCGACCGCGCCGACGTCGAGAGCCACCGCCGGGCCGTCGGCCTGCTCGAGCGTGTACCTGGAGGTGTCGGCCTCCGCTGGGAGCCCGGGACCGGCGACGGCTGCCGGCACGGCGAGCAGCACCCGGAACGTGCCGCGGAGCTCCACGCTCGCGCTGTCGGCGGCCTCAGCGTGGCCGACGGGCGGGGCGAGCACCAGGCTCGCCAGCGCCACCAGGAGGATCGTCACGGCCGCGGTCGCGCGGAAGCGGAGCGACGGGCTGCCCATGCGCTCTTCATCGTCAGATCCGTGGATCCGGTTGAGGCCGACCGGCGGGGTGGCCGGCGGCGGCAGCCGCCTACCCTGACGCTCCATGACGTCCGAGCCCGCCGACGGACCCGTGGCCGAGCCCACCCTCGACGAGCTCGTCGCCGCCAAGGCCGCCACGGGCACCACGATCTCCGTGTGCCTCCCGGCGCGCAACGAGGAGGCCACAGTCGGTGCGATCGTCGCCAATGTGCGCCGCAACCTCGTCGACCATGCGCCGCTCGTCGACGAGGTCGTCGTGATGGACGACGGCTCGGAGGACGCCACCGCCGAGGCCGCAGCCTGGGAGGGCGCCCGGGTGTTCGCGGTCGAGGACGTCCTGCCCGAGCTGCCCCGCGGCTCGGGCAAGGGCAACGCGTTGTGGAAGTCGCTCCACGTGTGCGACGGCGACGTGGTGGTGTGGCTCGACGCCGACGTGCGCAACTTCGGCCCCCACTTCGTGACCCGGCTCGTGGCCCCGCTGCTCACCGACCCACGCGTCGGCTTCGTGAAGGGCTTCTACCGGCGGCCGCTGCACGGCGAGGCCACCGGCGGTGGGCGCGTCACCGAGCTGATGGCGCGACCGTTGATCTCCTCGCTGTTCCCGCACCTCGCGGGGTTCGTGCAGCCGCTCTCCGGTGAGTACGCGGGCCGGCGATCGCTGCTCGAGACGGTGCCCTTCGTCGAGGGCTGGGGCGTGGAGATCGGGCTGTTGATCGACCTCGTCGCCAACTTCGGCATCCACGCGATCGCGCAGGCCGACCTCGACGTGCGCGAACACCGCAACCGCACGCTCGAGGACCTCGGCCCGCAGGCCATGGCGATCCTCGTCACCGGGCTGCGCCGCGCCGGTGTACCCGTCGACAAGCGGCTCGCCGAGCTGGTCCGCTACGACGCGCTCGACCAGCACCAGGAGCGGGTCGACGTCGAGATCCGCGAACGTCCGCCGATCGTGCAGGTGCCGGCGTACCGCCAGAAGTTCGGCCGCGAGCTCTCGGCCTGATCGCGCCTGACCGTCGCTCGGCTCAGCCCGGTCGCCGGCCGCGCAGCAGCGCCAGGCTGCGCCACTTCCAGATGCAGTCGACGTCGCGAAGCCCGGCCTCCTCCATCCACGCAAGTTGGCTCGCCATGTCGCGCAGGATGTCCGACGGATCGTCCCGAGCGCCCATCTCGACGCGCCACCGATCGTGCAGCGCACGCGTCGGGCTGGCCACGATCTCGAGGTTCTCGAACACACCGCCGGGCGCGAGGAGGCCGGCGATCTCCGCGTAGAGGGTCTGCTTGCGCGCGTCCGTCACGTGGTGGATCGCGAGCGACGACACGACCGCGTCGAACGGGCCGGTGAACGGCAACCGCTCCTCGAAATCGTGCGCCACGACCTGCACCCGCGAGTCACCCGCGAACCGGGAGGCGACGGCCTCGAGCATCGGCGGTGACATGTCGACGCAGGTGACGGTCGACCGGGGCGCCGCCGCGAGCACGAGCGCCGCGAGACGTCCGTCACCGCAGCCGAGATCGAGCACCCGCCCCGGGAGGACGTCGTCGACGTCGCCGAGCAGGACTGCCTCGCCTTCGGCACGGTGGGGATGGCTGTCGACTCTCGCGAGGTATTCGAGCGCCTTGTCGACCTCGGCCCACGAGTTCGCCATCGGCACAGTCTCGCGCCTGACTCGACGGGTGGGGGCGGGTCGACGAACTCAGGATCTCGTCGACCCGCCCACATCACCCTGTCCGCTGCGAGCGCGTTGCCCCCAAAGCCCGACGCTACGCAGTGGCCTTGCTCGCCAACTCGGTGAGATCCACGCCCTGGTGGGCGAACGAGTGGCGACCCTTCTCCATGGACTTGATGCCGACGTCGTGCCCCGGCGACTCGGCGCGCAGCGCGTTCACGGTGCACTGCTCCTTCGGCCGCACGGAGAACGGGTCCCAGCCGTACCAGTCGAGCGTGTTCGACCAGCCGATCTTGTGGTACTCCTCGTCGGTCACGCCGGCGGCGTCACACTCGGCGATGAGCTCCTCACCGGGGTTCGGCCACGACGTGTCGGAGTGCGGGTAGTCGAGCTCCCAGCAGATGTTGTCGATGCCGACCTGGTGACGGTTCTTCACACCGACCGGGTCGCTGATGAAGCAGAACAGGAACTGGCGCTGGAACGCCTCGCTCGGACGCAGGCCGCCGAAGTCCTGGCCGGTCCAGCTGCTGTGCACGTCGTAGGTGCGGTCGAGCCGCTCCATGAAGTACGGGATCCAGCCGATGCCGCCCTCGGTGAGCGCGATCTTGAGGTCGGGGTAATGCTTCGGGATGCGCGACCAGAAGAGGTCGGCGGCGGCCTGACAGATGTTCATCGGCTGCAAGGTGATCATCACGTCGACCGGCGCGTTGGGCGCGGTCACCACGAGCTGACCCGACGACCCGAGGTGCACCGAGAGCACGACGTCGTGGTCGACGAGCGCGGTCCACAGCGGGTCCCAGTAGTCGTCGTGGTAGCTCGGGAAGCCGAGCGCCGCGGGGTTCTCGGTGAACGTGATCGAGTGACAGCCCTTCGCCGCGTTGCGCTCGACCTCCTGGACCGCGAGGTTCACGTCCCACAGCGGCACCATCGCCATCGGGATGAAGCGGTCGGGGTACGCGCCGCACCACTCGTCGATGTGCCAGTCGTTGTACGCCTGGAGCACGGAGAGGGCGAGGTCCTTGTCGGCGGCGGCGGCGAACAGCCGGCCCGAGAACGCGGGGAAGCTCGGGAAGTTCATCGAACCGAGCACGCCCGCGGCGTTCATGTCCTTGATGCGCTCCGAGATGTCGAAGCACCCCGCACGCATCTCGTCGAACGCGGTCGGGTCGACGCCGTACTCGTCCTTCGGCCGGCCGATCACCGCGTTGAGGCCGATGTTCGGGATCACGCTGCCCTCGAACGTCCACACGTCGTCGCCGTCGTCGGTGCGCACGACCTTGGGGGCGCGGTCCCTGAACTTCGCCGGGATGTGGTTGTCGAACATGGTCGGCGGCTCGACGAGGTGGTCGTCGACGCTGATCAGGATGAGTTCGTCGAGATTCACGGGTGCTCCCCCAGGAGTGCTCGGTGCGCGGGCGCCGGGATCGACGCCGACGGGAGTTCGATCAACGGTTGAACGCCAGGCTCTTCGTGTCGGGGATCTCGGTGAGCGGCGTGGCCAGCTCGTCGACAGTGGGCCCGTACTGGTCGGCGAGCGGCTGGAGCGCCGGGACGTCGAAGCCGTAGACCTCGGCCGCGGTGCCCGACAGGATGCGCTGCAGTTCCTCGGGGGTCCAGCCCTCGAACGTGAGGCGCAACGACTCCTTCGAGTACGGCGACGTGGCCTCGACGTGCGGGTAGTCGGAGCCCCACATCACGCGGTCGATGCCGATCTCCCGCAGGATGTCCGCGTCGGATGGGCCGGGGAACGCCGATCCGACGTAGACGTTCGACCGGAAGTACTCGCTCGGCATCTTCTTCAGGATGGCGCTCTCGTCGATGCCGAGTTCGCCGATGCGCCCGTTCTTGAGCACGCCCTCGTGCATCTGGTCCATCGCCCGGAGCTTCTCGGGGATCCAGCGCGAGCCCTGCTCGGTGAGCACCAGCTTCAGGTCCGGGAAGCGCTCGAACACGCCCGACAGGATGAACTGGTGCAGGGCGCGGTTCGCCCAGAAGCCCGTCTCCATCACGAACATGAACACCGAGCACGGCAGCTGCGGCGACTTCGGGATGCCGGTGCCGCCCGCGTGGTGCGACAGCGGGATGCCGCGCTCCTCGCACACCCGCCACAGCGGGTCGTACTTCGGGTGGTAGAGCGGGTCGATCCACGGCGTGTCGGGCGACACGCCGGGGAGGAGCACACCCTTGAGGCCGTGCTCCTGGCCCCAGATCGCGTCCTCGATCGCGTCGTCGACGTCGTTGAGGAAGATCTGCGTCTGGCCGGCGCGGCGGTTGGGCGCCACCGCGCAGAAGTCGGCGAGCCAGCGGTTGTGCGCCTGGATGCCGATCCGGCGGCGCTCGTACTCCTCCGGCGACGGCGCCGGTGCGATCACCGAGCCGGTCGGGAAGAACGGCGGCACGGTGTTCGGGAAGATGACCTCGGCCACGACGCCTTCGCCGTCCTGGTCGGAGAAGCGGCGCTCGTCGTCCCAGTTACGGGTGCGCCCGTCGCCCTGGAGGTCGCGGAAGGGGTTCTTGTACGCGCCGCGCCAGGCGTCGAACTCCTCCTGCCACTTCGGAGTGAGGTAGTCCCGGTACATCTCGAGGCTCGCCCCGGCGTGGCAGTCGGACGAGATGACGACGTAGTGGTCGGTGCCCTTCATTGCGTCTCCCCTGAGTCGAGATGCAGCTCACGATCCCGCGCGACGAACGCCGGTCTCGAGGGAACGTAACGACGGACAGGGGATGCCTCGTAGGGCCGGAGGTCCCTAACTCTGATGCGGGGTATCGCTGTCCGATCCGACGGACTCGGGCGGGTCGTCGGCCGAACCTTCGGCCATCCCCTTCTTCAACTCCTTCGATGCCTCACCGATGGAGCGGGCGAACTTGGGGATCTGCGACGACCCGAAGAGCAGGGCGACGATCGCGACGACGAGCAGGAATTCCCAACCGATGATCTCGGCGAATACGGGCATGGTTGGTCCTCCGGTTCGGGACGCCCTCCAACGCAACCCACCGACAGTGTACGGCGCGCCCGGACCGCTCAGGCGAGCACGGCCCGGCCCGCTTCGAGCGCGGCTTCCTCGACGAGCAACGCCGCGCGGGCGAAGGCCTCCCCGGCCTGCCACACGCGATCGGTGAGCGCGTACAGCGCGGCACCCGCACGCAACCCCACCTCGTCGCGCGCTTCCTGGGTCACCTGACCCGCGATCACCGCGGTGTGCGCGACGCCGAGGTCGGCTGCCCAGTCGAGCACGCCGCCGACGACCTTGCCGTCGAAGCTCGTCGCGTCGAGCCGGCCCTCGCCGGTCATCACGAGCGTGGCGTCCTCGAGCCGCGCTTCGAGGCCGGCCGCGCCGGCGACGGTGTCGAAGCCCGGCTCGAGCTGCGCGCCGATCGCGGCGAGACCGCCCGCGAGGCCACCGGCCGCGCCACTCCCCTCCAACTCGCGCACGTCGACGCCGGTGCGCGCCTCGTACTGGTCGGCCAGCTGCGCGAGGCGCCGCGTCAACAACTGCACCTGCGCGTCGCTCGCGCCCTTCTGCGGCGAGAACACGCGCGCAGCATCGAGGAAGCGCGTGGACACGTCGCACGCCACGGTCACCGGCGTGCTGCCGAACGACCAGCCCAATGTCTCGATCGCCGCCAGGCCGCCGTCGGTCGTCGCGCTCCCACCGACACCGACGAGCACACGACGGGCGCCGGCGCGCAGCGCGGCGGCGATGAGCTCACCCGTGCCCCGGGTGGACGCACGCAGCGGGTCGTTGCGGCCCTCGACCAGCGCGAGTCCGCTCGCGGCCGCCGCCTCCACCACTGCGACCCCGCCGGGGAGCAGCGCCCACTCGGCGTCGACCTCGCCACCGAGAGGTCCGGTGACCCGCGCGCGTCGCCGTGACCCACCGAGGGCGGCGACCAGCGCATCGAGGGTCCCCTCGCCCCCGTCGGCGAGGGGGAGCTCGGTCACGTCGTCGAAGCCGGCCCGCCGCAGACCCCGGGCCATCGCAGCCGCGGCCTCGGCGCCGGTGAGTGTGCCGCGGAACTTGTCGGGGCACACCAGTGCAGTCACCATGCCGCATAGATTGACCCAGTCCCCCCTCCGCGCGCCCACCAGGGAGAACGGTGCTCGAACGCGTCCCGCTCCTCGAGAAGCACATCGACGACTACTCGGGCATCGTCGGCCCCGAGGTGATCGAGCGAATCCGTGAGCTCGCCGCGCCCCTGCAGGGCGCCCGGGTGCTGCACGTGAACGCCACCGCGTACGGCGGCGGCGTGGCCGAGCTGCTCGCCACCCACGTGCCGCTGCTGCGCAGCGTGGGCATCGACGCCGACTGGCAGGTGATGCACGGCAGCGACGAGTTCTTCGGCGTCACCAAGACGGTGCACAACGCCCTGCAGGGCGCCGACGTCGAGTGGACCTCGCAGATGCAGCGCACCTACCTCGAGAAGGCCCTCGACAATGCGCTGCAGCTGGACACCGACTACGACTTCGTGATCATCCACGACCCGCAACCGGCCGCCATTCTGAGCTTCCTGCGCGACCGCCTGAGCGACGCCGGCGCCGACACGCGCTGGATCTGGCGCTGCCACATCGACCTCACCGAGGCCAACCCGGCGGTGTGGGATTTCTTCCGGCCGTTCGTGCAGATGCACGACGCCTCGGTGTGGACCATGCCCGAGTTCGTGCCCGAATCGCTCGACATGGACATGGTGGTGCACGCGCCGCCGTGCATCGACCCGCTCTCGGTGAAGAACCTCGACCTCGCGGTGCCGTTCTGCCAGGAGCTCGCCAAGCAGTACGGCCTCGACGTGCACCGGCCGATCGTCACCCAGGTGAGCCGCTTCGACCCGTGGAAGGACCCGGTCGGGGTGATCGAGGCGTTCCGCATCGTGCGCGAGCGCGTGCCCGACGCGCAGCTGCTGCTCGCCGGTTCGATGGCCACCGACGACCCGGAGGGCTTCCGGGTGTGGGACGACACCGAGGCGGCCCGCGCCGGCGATCCCGACATCTACCTCCTGTCGAACCTCCACCAGGTGGGTTCGGTGCAGATCAACGCGTTCCAGCGCATCTCCGACGTCGTGCTCCAGAAGTCGTTGCGCGAGGGCTTCGGCCTCACCGTGAGCGAGGCGCTCTGGAAGGGCCGCCCCGTGATCGGCGGCCGCGCGGGCGGCATCAAGCTGCAGATCCGCGACGGCTTCGACGGCTGGCTCGTCGACAGCGTGGAGGATTGCGCGCAGCGCACCGTCGACCTGCTCGCCGACCCGGTCGGCGCCGACGCGATGGGAGCGCAGGGCCGCGAGCACGTGCGGGCCAACTTCCTCTCCACCCGCGAGCTCGAAGACTGGCTGCGGCTCTTCGGAGAGCTCCGGGCATGATGCTCGTCACGCACCGCGGACCCTTCCGGTTCTCAGTGTGCGACGACGGGGGCTTCGAAGCGGTGCGCGGCGCCGGCGGGATCGTCAGTGCTCTGCTCCCCCTGGTGCTGGGCAGTGGCGGCGCTCCCGGTGACGGACCCAGGCCCGCGGGCGATCCCGGCGACGAACGCCGGGCGTGGGTCGCCGCGGCGATGAGCGACACCGATCGCGACGCCGTGCGCGCGGGTGCGGCGCACGTGCCCGGCCTGGATCTGCTGCTGCTCGACCTCGACCCCGAACAGCACCGGCTGCACTACGACGTCGTGTCGAATGCGACGTTGTGGTTCCTGCACCACGGGCTCTACGACCTCACCCGCCGGCCACGCTTCGACCAGGAATTCCGTGATGCGTGGCGCGGGTACGTGGCGGTGAACGAGGCATTCGCCGATGCCGTGGTCGAGCAGGCGCAACCCGGAGAGGTCGTGCTGGTGCACGACTACCACCTCGCGCTGGTGCCGGGCATGGTGCGGGCGCGCCGCCCGGATCTCCGCCTCTCCCACTTCACGCACACACCGTTCTGCGGCCCCAACTCCATCCGGGTGCTCCCCGACGACGTCGCCCACGCCATCTGCGCGTCGATGGCCGCGGTGCCCACCGGCTTCCACACGCAGCGGTGGGCCGACGCCTTCCGCGCCTCCGCGCGCATCGTGCTGGGGCCCGATGCCGAGGTGATGCCGTCGTTCGTCGCCCCGCTCGGCCCCGACCCCGCTGCGCTCGAGGTCGACGCCGGCACCGACGACACCCGCCTCGCGTCCACCGAGCTCACCGCGCTCGTCGGTGACCGCGCACTGGTGCTGCGCAGTGACCGCACGGAGCCGGCCAAGAACATCGTGCGCGGGTTCCTCGCGTTCGACCGGTTCCTCGAGCTGCACCCCGAGTGGCACGACCGCGTGGTGTTCGTCGCGCTGTTGAACAGCTCGCGGGAGTCGCTGCCCGAGTACGTCGCCTACCAGTCGGAGGTCGACGACACCGCGGCGCGTGTGAACGAGCGGCACGGCACCGACACGTGGGATCCGATCGTCGTCGACACGCGCGATGACTACCCGCAGACCGTCGCCGGCCTCGAACGGTACGACGTGCTGTTCGTGAACTCGTTGAAGGACGGGCTCAACCTCGTCGCCAAGGAAGGTCCCGTGCTCAACGAGCACGACGGTGTGCTCCTGCTCTCGCCCGAGGCCGGTGCGTTCGATGAGCTCGGCGAGTACGCGCTGGCCGTGCACCCGTACGACGTGGAACAGAACGCCGAGGCCATCCAACGAGCGCTCACGATGAGCGCCGCCGAGCGCGCCACGCGTGCCGCCGGCCTGCGCCACGCGGCCACGCGCCACACGCCCGAGACGTGGTTGCGCCGCGCTCGTCAGCCAGGCGCGCTGAGCGCGTCGGCGAGCTGCGTCAGCAGCGCCGCCAACCCGGTCGGCCCGTCGACCACGACGTCCTGCGCGAACACTTCTGCCGGTGACTCGTCCGACGCCACACCGATCGTCACCGCGGCGGCAACCCCGCCGGTCGCCGCCAGCATGCGCACCGCCGCGAACGCCGCGACGTCACCCGCGTCGTCGCCCGCGAACGCCGCCGCCGTTGCTCCTTCGGCCAACCCGGCGACCGTGCTGCCCTTGTCGACCGGCACCGGGGGCCGCAGCTCCGCGGCCATGCGCCCGGGGAGGACGTGGAGGCCGAGTCGTGCGGCCGCGGCAGCGGCCCAGGCCGCGGCCGCCTCACCCTGCTCGGGCGCCGTGCGCCAGTGGACGGTGACGGCGACCGCGCCCTTGCGCTCCACCAGCACCCCGGGAAGCGCCCGGGCCGCCTCGTCGGCGGCGTGTTCGACCACCGGCGCCCACTCGGCCACGGCGGGGTCGAGCACGACGCGACCGTCCTGCCAGCGCTCCAGGCCGTAGACGCCGGCGTAGGTGACGCCGGCCACGCCCACGTGCTCGGCGAGGAAGGCCGCGGGACGACCGCTGACCACCGCGACCCGGCCCAGCACCGGCACCAGCCGCGAGAGGGCGTCGCGTGCTGCGGGCAGGATGCGCGCGGCAGCCGGGTCGTCGACGATGGGCGCGAGCGAGCCGTCGAAGTCGAGACCGAGCCAGGCACCCCGGCCCGCGGCGACGAATGCGTCGAGCCCTCGGGGGAGCACGGCCTCGCTAGGCCGGCTTGCCGAGGATCACCAGGCAGTCGGCGTCGCCCGAACCCTCCGGCGGGTTGTTCGGGAACGCCTCGTAGGTGGCGTTGTTCTTCACCTGGTAGATCGCGAGCAACTTGCCCTCGTTCTCGAAGCCCGAGCGGCAGGTGACGACGTAGCCGGTACGGGTCTTGGGGAGGTTGGCCGGCGGCAGTGTGTTGTAGCCCGCGGCCTTCAGCCGGTCGGTCATCGCCTGCGCGACCCCGGAGGTGTCGGACGCGTTGTAGACCTTGACCTTCACGTTGCTGGGGTTGCGCACCTTGACCGCGGTGGTGGGCGTGGTGGTGTTGCCGGCGACGGTGGTGGCCGGCGCGCCGGTGCCGCCCGCCAACGTGGTGACCGTGGTGTCGGACGGGGCGATCGTGTCGAGCACCGCGTTCGACGCGTTCGAACCTGGATTGCTGTCGTCGAGGATCTGGAGGCCGATGATGCCCACGATCACCGCGAGGCCGACGAGCACCGCGCCGCGCACCGCGGACGGGACGCCGCCACCACCCTGCTGCGGGCCTCCGGGGGCTCCGGGGCCGGGCGCGGTCATCGGCTCCCCGGATCGGCCCAGGTGCCCTCGATGCGCTCACGGCGGCGACGGTCGCGTTCGCGACGCACGCGGCTCACGGTGAGCGGGTCGTACTCGAAGGCCTCCGGCCGGTCGACGAGCGACCGCAGGATCTCGTAGTACCGGGTCGCGGAGACCCCCAGTTCGGCGCGGATCGCAGCCTCCTTCGGCCCGGGGCGCGTCCACCAGCCCCGCTCGAAGTCGAGAATGGCACGTTCACGGTCGGAGAGAGCCATCAGATCGACGATCCTCTCCGTCGCTGATCCCGAATGCAAGCATTTCGCGCCACGGCCGGAAAGCCTATGAGCCAGGCACGCCACTCGCGGGTCATGGTCCCGTCAGTGTCAGCAGATGACGGAGCGGATGACCTCGCCGGCCTCCATGGCCCGGAAGGCGTCGTTCACCTCGTGGAGGTGGATGCGCCGGGAGACCATGGTACCGAGGTCGAGGCGACCAGTCTCCGCCAGGGCCACGAACCGCGGGAAGTCGCGCCGCACCTGCGCGCCGCCGTACATCGTGCCGAGGATGCGCTTGTTCTCGGCGAAGAGCGAGATCGCCGGAAGGGTCACGACGGCATCGAAGCGCGCCATGCCGACGATCACCGCGGTGCCACCCCGGCGGGCGAGTTGGTAGGCCTGCACCATCGTCTCCGGGAGGCCGATCACCTCGAAGGCGAAGTCGACGCCGCGTCCGCCGGTGGCCGCCTGGATCTGCTCGAGTACGTCGCCCTGTCCGGGATCGACGAGGTCGGTCGCGCCGAACTGCTCCGCGGTCTTGCGCTTCATCTCCACCGGATCGATGGCGAAGATCCGCGCCGCGCCCGCGATGCGCGCACCCTGGATCACCGACTGGCCGACGCCACCACACCCGATCACCGCGACGGTGGAGCCGGGGGTGACCTGCGCGGTGTTGAGCGCGGCGCCCACCCCCGTGGTGATGCCACACCCGATGAGCGCGAGCTGCTCCGCGGGAAGGTCGGTCTCCACCTTCACGAGCATCGTCTCGTCGACGGTCATGACGTCGGCGAAGGTACCGAGGCCGCTCATGCCGGTGACGGTGCTGCCGTCGGCGCGGGTGCCCTTGGGGACCATCGTGTGCGCGCCCATCGTCTCGCAGAGCTGCGCCTGGTCGCGGAGGCAGAAGAAGCAGTTGCCGCACGCGGGCACGAACGACGCGATCACCGTGTCGCCCACTGCGACGCGACTGACCTCCTTGCCGACCTCGAGCACGGTGCCCGCGCCCTCGTGGCCGAGGATGATCGGCGGCGGCATCGGCACGTTGCCGAGCGCGACGGTGAGGTCGGAGTGGCACACCCCGCTCGCGTCGATGCGCACGACGACGTCGCGCGGCCCGGGCGCCAGTGCCTCGACGTCCTCGACGACCATGTCCTCGTTGCATGCGGTCAGGATCGCTGCGCGCATCGATTCCCCCTCGTCTCCGTGCCGGTGGTGTGTCCAGGGAATCCTGCCACGCGCACCGGCCGGCGACACGAGGTCGCCGGCCGGTCAGCGTACGGACCGGACGACGTCAGTTGCCGAGCAGGTTCGCCTTCAGGGCGACGGTGTTCGACGACTTGCAGTCGAAGGTGCCCTTCTTGGTCGGGTACTGGCGGACCCACTTGCCGCTCTTGAACTGCACCATCACGAAGCAGTTCGTGGTCCTGCCGTCCTTGAACGAGTGCGTACCCGCCATCCCGCCGGCGTCGAAGTCGGTGAGCGACTTGATGCCGGTGATCAGGTTGGTGCGCGTGATGCCGTTGACGCCGTTCGTCTTCACGGCGGCGTTCACCGCGTCGGCGAAGGCGAGCGTGCCCTCGAACGCGTAGGCCGCGAACTGGTCGGGCGTGCCGCCGACCTGCTTCATGTACTTGATGAAATTTGCGAGGGTCTTGTTGGATTTCGTCTCCTCGAACGGCAGGAAGCCGAGGAACTGGTACTCGCCCTCGAACGACGCGGCGTTGTCGGTGACGGTCTTGTTGCCATAGCAGGACACGCACTCCCACGCGACCTTCGCACTGTCGAGGCCCTGGAGCTGGGCCTCGTCGCGGAGTTCGAGCGCGCTCGTGACCGCCGAGGTCATCAGCGAGAAGTTGGCGCCGTCCGTCTTCATCTGCTGCACGACGCTCGTGTACGCGCTCTGCGGGTCACGACCCGACTTCGGAATCACGTCGGCCGGGCTCGCCTTCACGCCGGCCGCCTGGGAGGCGAGCGCGAGGATGGTGCCGCCGCGCGCCGCGTCCTTGGTGTCGTTGCCGATGACCATCGGCCCCTTGAGGCCACCCTTGCTCTTCGACACGAGCCACTTGTCGGGCCCGGCATTGCCGTAGAACGTCTGCGGGTTCTGGGTGATGGTCGAGCAGTCGATGGCCGCGCCGATGGCCGGGAAGGCCATCGGGCTGCAGGTCTCGGGCACGCCGGTGATGACCGATCCCATGTCGGGGATACCCGTCGCCTGGCCCGCCTGATCCTTGCAGTTGACGATGTCGTCGACGCTCGAGAGGAACAGCGCCGCGCCACCGACGAGTGCCAGGTCGTTCTGGCACGCGGTGATCGTCGCGTTGCGCGAGTCGTTGGCGTTGAGGTGGGTGTCGATGAAGTCGACCACGACCTTGCGGCCGGCGAGGCCACCACCGCCCGCCTTGCTGTTGAGGTACGCCGCTCCGGCCTTGACCCCGTCGGCCGCCCCCTGGAACAGCCCCGGTGCGAACGGGTTGTCGACGTCGGCGATCACGGCGATGTGGATCTCCGACGCGGTGACTCCGATCTCGGTGGCAGCCGGCTTCTCGTTGCCCGATTGCGCACCTGCAGGCACCGCCACCGCGAGCGCCAGCGCTGCCGTCACCGCGCCGGCGAGCGCCATCCTTCGGAGCTTTCTCATCTGCGTCCCCTGTTCACCGACGAAACCCCCGTCCGTCGCTGCGGCCGACCGTAGACCCATGCGGCGAAGAAGTGCACGCGGGCTCCTACATGCGCGGCTCAGAAGTCGGTGCGGTAGAGCTCGTCGTAGTGGCGGTACTGCGGTTGACCCTTGACCAGCTCGAGCAGTCGCGCTGCCGTCGCCTGGGTCTCGGGCCGCTCGTTGTTGCGGGCGGCCTCGTCGGCGGCGCACACGTCGGGATCGACCACACCGAAGTCGGCGACGATGAGGTACCGCCCGGGCTGCTCGCGATCGGCGAGCAGCCGGATGCCCATGTATCCCATGATGTCGCTCGACGCCTGGTCGATGTCCCACTGCTCGAGCAGGGCGACGATCTCCGCTGGGTCGTCGCACTCGAACCCGATGGTCTGGGTGAAGTTCTGGCTCACGGGGACACTCCTCGACGTTGCGCGATCGCCCGTTGCTGGGCCTCCGACATGCCGGCGAGGTCGAAGAGGCCGACCGAGCCGGCCTCGAGCGCCGCCGGGCCCTTCGCGGGGATTCCGAGCATCAGCCGGATCTCGTCGACCGGTCGTTCGGCGAGCGCGGTGTAGTCGACCTCGAACAGGTCGGCGGCGCAGGAGGTGCTGACCAACTTGCCGCGCCGGATCGCGTCGGCGACGCGCACGTGCATCCCGGGCGCCTGGATGACGCGCTCGCGGACGTCGCGGTCGAAGAAGCCCGTGGTGGGGATGTACCCCGTCTCGAAGAGTCCGGTGAGGGTCGCGAGCCACGCGAAGCCCTTCGGGTCGGGATCCGCCCGCCCGATGAGCGCGAACACCTCGAGCTCGCCCTTCAGGTTGGTGCCGTAGTCGGCGAGGACGTGCACGTAGTCGTGCTGCGCGAGGTAGGCCGGCGCGCCGCCGGGCGTGCCCGGCAGCTCGAAGCCGCGGCCGTCGTACATCTCCCACACGGAACGGCCGAGGGTGCCCTCGGGAAGATCGGCATACGCCATCCAGGTCGCCGCGAGCTCCGGATCGACCTCGGCCGGCTGGAACGGCGCCGCGCCACCGCGGCCGGCCGAACGCGGCACCCGCGGCGCGGCACCACCGGCCGCGGCGGGCTCGGCCGCGCCCGCGGCGTCCTGGACGTGCTCGACGAAGCCGTTGCGTTGCAGGTCCTTCCACGCGAGCCCGTAGGCGCCCTGGGCGTAGCGACGCGCGACGCGCACGAAGTCGTCCTGCACGCCGAGGGCCTGGGCGTACATCGCCACCCGATGGGCAACGACGACCGGAATCGGTCGCAACACCAGCTCACCGAGGACCATGTGGTGCACGATCCGCTGCCGGTAGGCGAGATCGCGGCCCGCCAGCACGTCGGCGAGCTCCTCGGGCCCGAGCGGCGCGAGCGCGCGGTAGTCGACGGACACACCGGTGAGCGCGGTCGCGATCGCCTCGAGCAGGTCGGCCTGGACGTCGGCGAGTCCGGTCTCCGGGGCCACGGCCGTCGCGATCCCGCGGGCGACGAGGGTGACCTCCTCCACGTCGTGGTCGTCGGGCACGGGCATCGGATCGGTCTGCACGCGCGGCACCTCTCGGTCGGGACCCGCGAAATGCTACGCCGAGATGCTGCGAGAGGCGGAGGGCGCAGCTCTCCCGCGGTTGGCAGGCCGATTCGCCGTCCACCAGAATCGACGCGGTGAACCCATCGGCCCCGAACGGCGACGTCGAGCACGCCCTCGCGTCTTCGGTGTTCGACGTGTACGACGAGCTGTTGGTCCCACTCGTCTTCCACGACTACGCCGCCGACGCCGTCGATCGCCTCGCGGATCTCCGCCACGGCGCGGTCCTCGAGGTGGCGGCGGGCACCGGTGCGGCCACGCGCGCGCGCTGGCGGCCGCCCTCCCCGTCGAGGTCTCCATCACCGCCACCGATCTGGTACCGGGGATGATCGAACGGGCCCGGCAGGTCGGCACCACACGCCCGGTCACCTGGGAACAGGCCGACGTGATGGCGTTGCCCTACGAGTCCGAGTCGTTCGATGCCGTCGTCTGCCAGTTCGGCGTGATGTTCTTCGATCCCAAGCCGGATGCCTTCGCGGAGATGCACCGGGTCCTGCGCCCGGGTGGGCGGCTGGTGTGCAGCGTGTGGGACCACGTCTCGCACAACGAATTCGCCGCAGTGGTGATCGACGCGCTCCAACATCACTTCCCCGACGACCCGCCGCGGTTCCTCGATCACCGACCGTACGAGTACCACGACCCGGCTGCGGTGAGTGCCGATCTCCGCGCCGGGGGTTTCGACGCCCCGCCGGTCACCCAGACGATCGCGCGCGTGAGCCGCGCCGCCACCCCGGTCGGCGCGGCCGCCGCGTTCTGCGCGGGAACTCCGTTGCGCGACGAGCTCGCCGGGCGCGGTCCCGACGTGCTCGGCGGTGCGATCACCGCAGCGGCCGACGCGCTCGCGGCTCGGTTCGGGCCCACCGACCTGGAAGGTCGGATCAGCGCGCACTTCGTCGAGACGGTGCGCTGACGACCGACGCGGTCAGGCGGGCAGGAACGCGGCGGCGCAGCCCGTCGGCGTAGTACTCGAACCACGGCATCGTGCCCGCGTCGGTCGGGTCTGCGGCGTAGTCCCGTTCGAGTTGCACCAGCGCGTGCACCAGGTGGCTCCGCACCGGTGTGCAGCCGAGGAGCTCCGGCAACTCCGACCGCTCGAGCAACCAGTCGGCATACCACGACGCCCAGTCGTCGTCGGCACCGTCGACGATCCGGTAGACCCGATGGTGCAGGTCGGCCGCCTCCTGCAACAACGCCGCGATGGTCGGTCGGTCGCTCAACTGGCGCTCCTGCCCGCATCCGTGGAGCCGGGTGTCGGGATCGAACCGACGACATCTTCTTTACAAGAGAAGTGCTCTGCCAACTGAGCTAACCCGGCGAACGCAGAAACGTTATCCCGAACCCGGTCGTGTTGCCCTGCGTCGCGCGATCTCGGTCATCGCTACCGCGGCAGCGGCACTCACGTTGAGCGACTCGATGCGACCGTGCATCGGGATCGACGCGACGACATCGCACCGTTGACGCGCGAGGCGCGACACCCCGCGACCCTCGGCGCCGAGCACGAGCACGAGCGGCGCGTCGGCAACGGCGAGGTCGAACACGGAGCGGTCGCCGTCGCCGTCGAGCGCGACGCACCACACTCCCGCGCGCTTCGCGCGGTCGAGCGCGCCCGGGACACCGCTCACGAACGCGACCGGCAGGTACTCGAGCGCGCCCGCCGCCGCCTTCGCGACGGACGGGGTGAGCCCGACCGCCCGGTGGGTGGGCACGATGATCCCGGTGGCGCCGGCCGTCTCCGCGGTGCGCATCACCGCGCCGAGGTTGCCGGGGTCGGTGACGCCGTCGAGGGCCACGAGGAAGGCCTGGGGGTCGGCGAACAAGGCGTCGAGGTCGCCGGCCGGGACCGGCGCGGCGAACGCCACCACGCCCTGCGGCGACTCGGTGCGGGCCCGGCGCTCGATCTGGTCGGCGGGCACACGGCGAACCCGGGCGCCGGCCCGCTCGGCCAGCGCTTCCAACTCATCGAGGGCGTCGCCTTCGGTGGAGAGCCACACGTCGTGGACCTTGCGGGTGCCGGCGGTCAGCAGCGCGCGGACGGCCTGGCGGCCCTCCACCTGCTGACCCAGGTCGCGCTTGGGTGCAGGCCCGGAACGGTCGCCGCGCCCTTCGCCGCCACGCGACTCACCACCGCGGTTGTCGCCGCCACGGCTGTCACCACTGCGGTGGTCGCGACGGTCGTTGCCGCGACCACCTCGCTTGTCGGACCGGCCCCGGCCTCCGCGTGCGTCGGGCTTGCTCATCGGCGCCAGACGGTGCCGGAGGGAGTGTCCTCGAGCGTGATGCCGCGCGCCGTGAGCTCGTCGCGCAGCGCGTCGGCCCGGGTGAAGTCGCGTGCGGCGCGGGCTTCGTCGCGTGCACGGACCAGCTGGTCGATCTCGGCGTCGCCCGCGACGTCGCCGGCCGCCGCGGGCGCGTCAGCGGCGGCGAGGTCGAGGCCGAGCGCGCCGGTGAGCTCCTGCACCGTCGCGATCAGCGACGCCGCGCGCACCGTATCGCCCCCGCTGATCGCGCGGTTGGCGTCGCGCACCGCCTCGAACACGGCGCCCATCGCGAGTGGCGTGTTGAAGTCGTCGTCCATCGAGTCGCGGAATTTCGCGACGTACTGGTCGGCGAGCGGCGCACCCACGTGCTCGATCGCCGCGGCGTCGGCGGCGCGCAACATGGCCTCGAACCGCTCCACGCCCTTCTTCGCAGCTTCGAGCTCGGTCGGCCCGAGATCCATCGGCTTGCGGTAGTGCGACTGCAACACCGCGAGACGGAACGCGCGCGGCCCGTGCGCGTCGAGCGCCTCGGCGAGCGTGGTGAAGTTGCCGAGCGACTTCGACATCTTCTCGCCGCCCACCAACACCATGCCGCTGTGGATCCAGTGGCGCGCGAACGGGTGCCCAGCCGCTTCCGACTGCGCGCGTTCGTTCTCGTGGTGCGGGAACGCGAGGTCGTCGCCGCCGCCGTGGATGTCGAAGCCCTCGCCGAGCAGGTCGAGCGACATCGCCGAGCACTCGATGTGCCAGCCCGGCCGGCCCGGGCCCCACGGCGAGTCCCAGGTGGGCTCGCCGGGCTTGGCCGCCTTCCAGAGCGCGAAGTCGATCGGGCTCTTCTTCGCCTCGTCGACGTCGACACGCGAGCCGGCGGATTCCAGCAGGTCGGCGAGGCTGCGGTGCGGCAGCGCGCCGTAGCCCGCGAAGCTGGCGACGTCGAAGTAGACGCCCTGTCCCTCGACGACGTAAGCGTGACCGTCGGCCACCAGCTCGCCGACCAGCGCGAGCATCTCGTCGATGTACTCGGTGGCGTGCGGCGTGTGGTCGGCGCGCGCCACGCCGAGGCGGGCGAGCTGCTCGAAGTACACGGCCTCGAATTCGGCGGCGAGCTCGGGTTCGGTGGTGCCGCGCTCGGCGGCGCGGGTGATGATCTTGTCCTCGACGTCGGTGACGTTGCTGACGAAGGTGACTTCGTAGCCCCGCCACGCGAGGTACCGGCGGATCACGTCGAACGCGAGCGCGGTACGGCCGTGCCCCACGTGCGGCACGTCGTAGACCGTGGGGCCACAGACGTACATCGACACCTTGCCCGGCTCGCGCGTGACGAGCTCCACCGTGTCTCGCAGCAGGGAGTCGCGGATGCGGACCATCGTGGGAGGGTACCTGTGCCCAGGTGCTCGGAGCCGGGTCGTTCCTACCTCAGGCCCGTTCGAGGAGGGTGACGGCCCAGCAGGCGATGCCCTCGCCGCGCCCGATCGTGCCGATCCCCTCACCGCGCTTGGGCTTCACCGACACGTGGATGCCGGGCCCGAGCGGCTCCTGCGCGGCGCGCAGGACCTCGGTGAGGGTCGCCGCCATCTGCGGGATGTGCGGCGCGAGCTTCGGTCGCTCGGCGGCGATCACCACGTCGACGTTGCCGATCCACCAGCCGTCGGCGGCGATGCGGCCCACCACGTCACGCAGCAGCTCGACCGACGAGGCGCCCCGCCAGCGTTCGTCGGTCGCGGGGAAGAGCGTGCCGAGATCGGGGAGGCCGGTGGGGCCGAGCACGGAGTCGGCCACCGCGTGACACACCGCGTCGGCGTCGGAGTGGCCGACCAGGCCGGGCCCCTCGATCACCACTCCCCCGAGCACGAGCGGGCCGTCGCCACCGAACGGGTGGACGTCGTAGCCGAGCCCCACGCGGAACATCAGGCGTCGTCTCCGTGCTGCAGGAGCGCCTCGGCTACGGCGAGGTCGCGCGGACCGGTCAGCTTGAGGTTCCGCGGGTCACCGGGCACGACCACCACCCTGCCACCGCGCGCCTCGACGAGCGCGGCATCGTCGGTGGCATCGCCGCCCGACGCGTGCGCGGCGCGCAGCACGTCGGCGCGGAACGCCTGGGGCGTTTGCGCGGCGACGAGTCCGTCGCGGTCGACGGTGCCCACGATCACGCCCGTGCCGGACGCGTCGGTCTCGACGCGCTTCAGCGTGTCGGCGACCGGGAGGCCCGGGATCGCGCCGTCGGCGCCGGCGCGCACCGCGGCGACCACTGCGGCATAGAGATCGGGACCGGCGAGTGGACGCGCCGCGTCGTGCACCACCACGACGTCGGCATCGGCGGGCACCGCGGCGAGACCGGCGCGCACCGACTCCGCGCGCGTCGCACCGCCGGCCACGACCGCGCCGGGGCGCGCGCCGTCCCACGTGTCGGGATCGGTGAGCACGAGCACCACTCCGTCACACGCGCTGCGCGCGACCGCGAGCGTGCGGTCGACGACACGCACGCCCGCGAGGACTGCGAACTGCTTCGGACCGCCGAAGCGCACGCCGGAACCGGCGGCGACGACCACGGCCCACACCCCGGCCATCAGCGTGGATGCCCGCGTGGGCTACTTCTCGGCCGCGGCCTTCTTGGCCGGCGCCTTCTTCGCGGGCGCCTTCTCGGCCTTCTCCGCGGGGGCCTTCTCCGCCGGCGCCTTCTCCGCGACGGCCTTCTCGGCGGGCGCCTTCTTGGCCGGCGCCTTCTTGGCGGGCGCCTTCTTGGCCGGCGGCTTGTCCTCGCTCTTCAGCACTTCGTCGAGGCGCGCCTCGGCCGCCTCTTCGTCGACGTTGAGCGCGAAGGTGAGCTCCGACACGAGGATCTGGCGGGCGCGGGCAAGCATGCGCTTCTCGCCGGCGGACAGGCCCTTGTCGGCCTCCCGGATGGAGAGGTTCCGCACGACCTCGGCGACCTGGTAGATGTCGCCGCTCTTCAGCTTCTCGACGTGGTTCTTGAACCGGCGCGACCAGTTGGTCGGCATGCGCGCCTCCTTCTTGCGAAGGACGGCGAACACCTCCTCGACCTCTTCGTCGTTGATGACCTCGCGCAGGCCGATCTCCTCCGCGTTGTCGGCCGGGACCATGAGCGTGAGGTCGCCGTAGGCCAGGCGCAGCACGAGGTAGTCGCGCTTCTCGCCGAAGGCCTCCTTCTTCTCGCGCTTCTCGATGGTCGCAGCACCGTGGTGGGGGTAGACGACCTTGTCGCCGACGTCGAACGCCATGACTCTCCTCGCACAGGATCTCGCGTACGGCCCCAACTGAGGGGGGAACGGGGTGGGGCCGGCCGGAAACGGCAGGACATCCAGGGTACCAGAGCCCCGCGAGCGCCTCTCCGGCGGCGATTTCGGCACTTCGGCGCCTCCACGGGCGACGGCGCGAGGCTCACCCCGTTGCGGTGTCCGACTCGCTACGCTCGCTCCACCATGGTGGAGAACCGGCGGGTCCTGGAAACTTCGCAACTGCTGGGCGCGATGCCGCCAGAGACGCTCGACGGTCTGCGAGCCGTCTCCACGTCGCGCACATTCGCCCGCAATGAGGTGATCTTCCGGCGGGGCGAGACCGCCTCGGAGATGTACGGCATCGTCAGCGGTCGCGTCGCCATCCTCACCAGCTCGCCCGACGGCCGCGAGTCGCTCGTGGCGGTGCTCGAGGAGGGTGCGCTCTTCGGCGAGCTCGGCCTCTTCGACGACGGCCCCCGCTCCGCCGATGCCCGGGCGCTCGAGGAGACCACCGTCATCGTGCTCGCCTACGAGCCGCTGCGCGTGGCCATCGATCAGCAACCCACGTTGCTGTGGGTGATCGTGCGTCTGCTCGCCCGCCGCCTGCGCACCACCGACGACGCCCTCGCCGACGCCGTGTTCCTCGACGTCCCCGCCCGCACCGCCAAGCGCCTGCTCGACATCGCCGGCGCCGAGGACACCTTCCGCCTGCCCATGACGCAGGAAGACCTTGCCGGTCTCGTCGGCGCGAGCCGCGAGCGTGTGAACAAGGCACTGTCGCTGTTCACGCGACTCGGCTGGATCAAGGTGGAGGGCCGCAACCGTTACCAGATCCTCGACCGCCAGGCCCTCGAGGAACGCTCCACCCTCTACTGACTGGGTTGGAGGAAGGCGAGCACGCGGGTCCAGGCGTCGGCGGCGTCGGCGGCGCGATGCGCGGGACGCTCGGGGGCGTGCACGAAGCCGTGCTCCGCCTCCGGGTACAGCACGATCTCGCAGTCGGGACGCGCGGCCCACGCCGCGCTCAACGCCTCGATGTCGGCCGCCGGCGTGAAGTCGTCGCGGCCGCCGAAGATCGCCAGCGTGGGGCACACCTCGGCCGCGGTGTCGAGCGGCAACAACGTGGCCGGACCGATCCAGCTCTCCGGTGGGACGACCATGCCGTAGAACGCGACCGCGCGGTCGAAGCGACCGGTGGCCGCAGCCTTCAGGACCTGCATTCCCCCCATGCAGAACCCGAGCACCGCGACCTCGCGCACGTCGTCGTGCACGACGAGGTAGTCGGCCGCCGCCTCGAGGTCGCCGAGCTGCAGTTCGTCGTCGAGCTCCTTGGCGTAGGCCATGCGGACCGACGGATCGTCGGTGGCGCCCCGCACTTCGACGGGCGCCCGGGCGAACGGCTCGGGGCAACACACCGCGAACCCGTGGGTGGCGAGGCGTCGGCACAGGTCGTCGAACAACGGGCGCACCCCCATGATGTCGGGGTGCAGCACCAGGCCGGAGTGCGGCATGCCATCGGGTCGGGCGTGGATCGCGTCGACCGACGCGCCGTCGGGACCCTTGAGCACGATGTGCTCGACGTCGACCTCGTGGGTGCCGATGGCCAGCTCCGCCATGCGTCCTCCGTCAGACGTAGCGCTCGAGGATGGACGTCTCCGCGAGACGCGAGAGGCCTTCCTTGATCGCCCGGGCTCGCGCGTCGCCCACGCCTTCGACCTCGGTGAGGTCGGCGATGTTGGCGCGGATGATCTTCTGCAGGTTGTGGAAGCGCCCGACGACGTGGTCGGACACGATCTCGGGCAGGCGCGGGATCTTGTGCAGCAGGCGGAAGCCGCGCGGCTGCAGCGCACTGTCGATGCCCGCGCCCGGCGGGAGGTGCAACACGCCGGCGACAGCATTGAGATCGAGGAGCGCTTCGTCGTCGAGCTCACCGAGCTCACGCATCACGTTGACGAGCTCGAAGTCGGGGGCGGAGTTGAAGTAGTCCTTGGCAACGAGTCGGCGGTCCTCCTCGACGCCACCGACGAGCTCCTCGAGCTGCAGCATCACGAGGCGGCCGTCGGCGCCGAGCTCCACGACGTAGCCCTCGATCTCCTCGGAGATGCGCCGCACCATCTCGGCGCGCTGGAGCACGGTGGCGACGTCGCGCACGGTGACGAGGTCTTCCACCTCGAGGGCGGAGAGCGAACCGCTCACCGCGTCGAGGCGCGCCTTGTAGCGACCGAGGATCTGCAGCGCCTGGTCGGCGCGCGCGAGGACCCGCGGGATCGGTTCGAGGGTGTGCTTCTCGCCGCGGCGGTGGATGGTGACGAGCGACATGTCCTCGGACACGGTGATCACCGGGACGTCGAGCTGGCGACCGACCCGCTCGGCGGTACGGTGCCGCGTGCCGGTCTCCGAGGTGGGCACGTTCGGGTCGGGGACGAGGTGCACGTTGGCCCGGGCCACGCGCGACGTGTCGGCGGCAAGGATGATCGCGCCGTCCATCTTCGCGAGCTCGGAGAGCCGTTGCGGGGTGAACTCGGCGTCGAGGAGGAAGCCCCCGGAACACACCGACAACACGTCGGGGCCGTCGCCGACGACGATGAGCGCGCCCATCCGGGCCTGGAGGATGCGGTCGAGCCCCTCGCGCAGCTGCGTGCCCGGCGCGACGAGGCGCAGGGCGACCATCATTGCTTCCGATCGCTTTGGGGCGGGCACGGTGCGCTCAGCCTCTCGGTGGGTCGGGCGACGGTCGGGCGTTTGGTCGAGGTCGTTCAGGATACCGCGGCGAATCCGGGGTCGGCCCGGATCAGGCCGAGAGCGACCGCTTCGCGGAGATCGCCAACGGGAAGCACCTGGATCCCCGGTTGTTCGGGGGTGCCCGGCGGCACCAGCGCGGTCTCGAAGCCGAGACGCGCCGCCTCGGCGAGCCGGCGTTCCAGCTGCGGGACCGAGCGCACCTCTCCCCCCAGCCCCAACTCCCCCACCACGACCAACCGCTCGGGTCCCGCCCGGCCCGTCCGCGCACCGGCCGCGGCCAGGGCGAGCGCGAGGTCGAGCCCGGGCTCGGTCACGCGCAGGCCACCGGCGATGCTGCCGTAGACGTCGTGCTGCATCAGGTTGACCTGGGCGCGCTGCGCGAGCACCGCGAGGAGCATCGACAGACGCTGGGCGTCGACGCCCGAACCGGAACGCCGGGGTGACGGCGCGTTGCTCGGCACCACCAGCGCCTGCACCTCCACCATCACCGGCCGCGCGCCCTCCGAGCACCGCGGCCACCGCGGAACCGGCGACGCCGGGGCGGCGATCCACGAGGAAGCGCGCCGACGCGTCGGGCACGCACTCCAGCCCCTCACTCGTCATGTCGAAGAGGCCGAGCTCCTGGGTGGAACCGAACCGGTGCTTGAGCGCACGCAGCAGGCGCAGCGAATGTCCGCGGTCGCCGTCGAACGAGAGGACGGTGTCGACGACGTGCTCGAGCACGCGCGGCCCGGCGACGGTGCCCTCCTTGGTGACGTGGCCGACGAGCAGGGTGGCGAGGTCGCGCTCCTTCGCGAGCTGCACGAGCCGGTAGGCGCAGTCGCGCACCTGCGTGACCGAGCCGGGTGCCCCCGGCCGATCGGGATCGACCACCGTCTGGATCGAGTCGATCGCGAGCACATCGGGGGCGACCGCCTCCGCGTGGGCGATGACGTGGTGGAGATCGGTCGCGCCGACGACGAGCAGCTCCGGCGTGATCGCGCCGACCCGCTCGGCGCGCATCCGGACCTGCGCGGGTGACTCCTCCGCGGTGACGAGCAGACAGCGCAACCCCGCCTTGGCCATCGCACCCAGCGACTGCAGCAGCAGCGTGCTCTTGCCCATGCCCGGCTCGCCGGCGAGCAACGTGACCGAGCCGGGCACCAGGCCACCGCCCAACACGCGGTCGAGCTCCTCGAGCCCCGTGGAACGACGCGCCGCGCCATCGGCCGCGACCTCACCGATCGGTACCGGTGCCGTGCCCGGTGCCACCCGTGCGACCTCGGCGCTCGGCGCGGCCACCTCCTCGACGAGCGTGCCCCACGCATCACACGTGGGACAGCGACCCATCCAGCGGGGTGACGATCCGCCACACTCGCTGCAGCGGTGGACGGTGCGGGTTCTCGCGGCCATGGCGGGACCCTACGGCAGGAGTGCGACGCTTACGATCCACCGGGTGGCGACCCTCACCGTTGGCTTCGACCTCGACATGACGCTGGTCGACTCGCGGCCCGGCATCGTGGCGACCCTCGAGGCACTGCACGAGGAGACCGGCGCGCCGGTCGCGATGGAGGGCATGCTCGACGCCCTGCTGCGGCGCAACCTCGACCTCGAGTTCGGCGAGCGCTTCCCCGCCGACGAGGCGCAGCGGCTCGCCGACCGCTTCCGCGACCTCTACGTGGAGGTCGGGGTGCCCGGCACCCACCTGCTTCCGGGAGCGATCGAGTCGGTCGACGCGGTACGCGTGGCCGGCGGACGCGTGCGATCGTGGTCACCGCCAAGTACGAACCGAACGCGCGGCGGTGCCTCGCGCAGGTGGGGCTCGAGCCCGACGCGGTGTTCGGCTGGCGCTACGCCGAGGCGAAGGGCGAAACGATCCTCGCCGAGGGTGCCCACGTGTACGTGGGCGACACCCCCAACGACGTGCGCGCCGCCCGTGCCGGTGGCGCCGACGCCGTCGCGGTGGCGACCGGCCCGCACGACGCCGACGAGCTGTGCGCGGTGGGCGCGACGGTGGTGCTCAGCTCCCTCGCGGAGTTCCCCGCCTGGCTGGCGGGGGTCGATCGAGCGGGTCCCTGACGCCCCGAGCTGGGACGCGTCGGATTTCCTTGACATGTCGGGATTCTCCGACATAATGCGGTCGTGGCCGACGTCGACGTCTTCTCCGCACTCGCGAACCCGGTCCGGCGGCGGCTCCTCGAGCTCCTCGCCGAGAGCCCCCGCAACGCCGGAGCCCTGGCCGACGAGTTCGAGCTGAGTCGTCCGGCGATCTCGGAGCACCTGCAGGTGCTGCGGCGCGCCGACCTCGTCAGTGAAGAGGTCCGCGGTCGCGAGCACCTCTATCGCATCGCCGCCGGACCGCTCGCGGACGTCGAGCACTGGCTGCGCCCCTTCGAGCGGTACTGGCGCGAACGCCTCACCGCGTTGAACGACTATCTCCAGGAGCCGACCGTCCCATGACGCCCACCGATCCCGTCATTGCCGTCGACCAGTTCATCGCTCGCCCACCGCAGCGGGTCTGGGAAGCGCTCACCGTGCCCGAGCAACTCGCCTCGTGGTGGGCCCCCGGCGACATCGCGCCCGTCGTCGGCCATGAGTTCTTCCTGGAGATGCCGGGTTGGGGCAACACGCCGTGCACGGTCCTCGAGGTGCTGGAACCGAAGCTCCTCGTCTACACCTTCGCGGACTGGACCCTGACCTGGCGGCTCGTCGCCGAGGGCACCGGCACGCGACTCTTCCTCGAGCACTCCGGGTTCGACCTCGACCGGCCCGATCACCGCTTCGCGTTCGACAACATGGGACAGGGTTGGGAGAGCACCGTGCTCCCGCGCCTCACCGCGCTCGTCGAGCAGGCGGATCCGACTGACTGACCGGCCGGCGACGCGCCGGCGCGTGCGCGCGGCGCCGGCTCGGCCACAGCATCACCGCGATCGCGGCGCCGATCAGCACCACCGCGAGCACGAGCAACCCCGCCTTCAACGAGTCACGCACCGAACTCGACGCGCCGACCGGCGTGACCTTCCCGGCCTTGCCGTTCACGACGGTGGTGCCGCCGGGCAGCTCGGCGACGACCTTCACCGACACCGCGTCCCTCGCACCCGTCACCAGCGTCTGGTCGAGCGCGGCGACGTCGACGCCCTGCGCGGTGAGCGACTGCACGAGCTGTTGGTCGGCGGTGATCCCGGTGCCGAGCTTCGCGAGGTCGATCGTTCCGTCGACCGTGTACTCCGTGGACAACAACCGCGTGCTCGCGCGACACCTTCATGTCGTGCAGCGGGCCGGCCGTGCCGTTGATCTCCTGCAGGATCGCGGTGGCCTGCGCCGGGCTCGCGAACGGCTTGGTCAGTGTGAGGGTGGCGGTGCCGTCCTCGGCGCGCACCCACGGCGCGACCGTCCAACCGGACTGCGCGAGGTCGCCGAGACGCACGCGATCCTCGAGCTTGCCGCCGCCCGCCTCCACGCTCTTCACCGCTTCGGCGTCGAGCACCGCGGTGACCTTCACGACGCCGCTGCCGTCGTCGCGCATCGTCACCGTGACCGTGGTGTCGACCTTGCACCCCGCGAGCAGCACGGCACACGCGACGAGGAGCAGGCCAGCGAGCCTGCTCCTCGACGGTCGAAGGATGGAGCGGTGGGTACTCAGGTGCAGGAGCTTCGCTCCGGCGTCAGTCGGTGGAACCCGAGCCGGCCAGCTCGACCGGCGGGGGCTCGATGCCCTCGATCGCCCGGAAGACGATCTCGCCGTCGAGCGCGTCGCACATGATCGTCTCGCCGGCGTGGAACTCCTTCCACAGGATCTTCTCCGACAGCGGGTCCTCGATCATGCGCTGGATCGCACGGCGCAGCGGCCGGGCGCCGAGCGCCGGGTCGTAGCCCTCGGTCGGCGAGCAGCGAGCTTGGCGTCGTTGGTGAGCTCGAGGCCGAGACCCTGCGCTCTCCAGCTGCGCCTGCACCCGCTTGATCAGCAGGTCGACGATCTCGGTGACCTCGGCCTTGGTGAGCTCGTTGAAGACGATCACCTCGTCGATGCGGTTCAGGAACTCGGGGCGGAAGCTGCGCTTCAGCTCCTCGGTCACCTTCTCCTTCATCTGCTCGTAGGTGACGGCTTCGTCGGCCTTGCCGAAACCGATCGAGGTCTTGCGCAGATCGGCGGTGCCGAGGTTCGACGTCATGATGATCACGGTGTTCTTGAAGTCGACCGTGCGGCCCTGGGCGTCGGTGAGACGACCGTCCTCCAGGATCTGGAGGAGCGTGTTGAACACGTCGGGGTGGGCCTTCTCGATCTCGTCGAACAGCACGACCGAGAACGGCTTGCGGCGCACGGCCTCGGTGAGCTGGCCACCTTCGTCGTACCCGACGTAGCCGGGAGGCGAGCCGACGAGCCGCGACACCGTGTGCTTCTCCATGTACTCGCGACATGTCGAGCTGGATCAGCGCGTTCTCGTCACCGAACAGGAACTCGGCGAGCGTCTTGGCGGTCTCGGTCTTCCCGACGCCGGACGGGCCGAGGAAGATGAACGAGCCCGACGGGCGCTTCGGGTCCTTGAGGCCGGCACGCGTGCGGCGGATCGACTGCGACACGGCGCTGGATGGCGTCGTCCTGGCCGACGATGCGCTTGTGCAGCTCGTCCTCCATGCGCAGGAGCTTGGCGGTCTCCTCCTCGGTGAGCTTGTACACCGGGATGCCGGTCCAGAGCGCGAGCACCTCGGCGATGGACTCCTCGGTGACCTCGTTGAAGAGGTCGACGCCCTCGGCGCGCCACTCGGTTTCCTTGGCCTCGCGCTGCTCGAGCAGCTGCCTTCTCGTCGGTCGCGCAGCTTCGCGGCCCGCTCGAACTGCTGCGCCTCGATCGCGGCTTCCTTCTCCTTGCGGCACGTGTCGCGATCTCGTCCTCGAGCTCGCGGTAGTCGGGCGGTGCCTGCATGCGACGGATGCGCAGGCGCGAGCCCGCTTCGTCGATGAGGTCGATCGCCTTGTCGGGGAGGTGACGGTCGGAGATGTAGCGGTCGGCGAGGTTGGCCGCCGCCACCAGCGCCTGGTCGGTGATGGTGACGCGGTGGTGCTGCCTCGTAGCGGTCGCGCAGGCCCTTCAGGATCTCGATCGTGTGGGCGACCGTGGGCTCCTCGACCTTGATCGGCTGGAAGCGGCGCTCGAGCGCGGCGTCCTTCTCGAGGTGCTTGCGGTACTCGTCGAGCGTGGTGGCGCCGATGGTCTGCAGCTCGCCGCGGGCCAGCATCGGCTTGAGGATGCTGGCGGCGTCGATCGCGCCCTCGGCGGCGCCGGCGCCGACGAGCGTGTGCAGCTCGTCGATGAACAGGATGATGTCGCCGCGGGTGCGGATCTCCTTCAGCACCTTCTTGAGGCGCTCCTCGAAGTCGCCGCGGTAGCGGGAGCCCGCGACCAGCGCGCCGAGGTCGAGCGTGTAGAGCTGCTTGCCCTGGAGCGTCTCGGGCACGTCGCCGCCGACGATGTCGGAGGCGAGGCCCTCGACGATCGCGGTCTTGCCGACGCCGGGCTCGCCGATGAGCACCGGGTTGTTCTTGGTGCGGCGCGACAGCACCTGCATGACGCGCTCGATCTCCTTCTCGCGCCCGATGACCGGGTCGAGCTTCTTGTCGCGAGCGAGCTGCGTGAGGTTGCGGCCGAACTGGTCGAGCACGAGCGAGCCGGACGGCTGCTGCCTCGCCCGGCGCGCCGCCGGCGGCCTGCGTGCGCGCCCTCCTTGGAGCCCGCGTAGCCGGAGAGCAGCTGGATGACCTGCTGGCGCACGCGCGAGAGATCGGCGCCGAGCTTCACGAGCACCTGCGCGGCGACGCCCTCGCCCTCGCGGATCAGGCCGAGCAGGATGTGCTCGGTGCCGATGTAGTTGTGGCCGAGCTGCAGCGCCTCGCGCAGCGAGAGCTCGAGGACCTTCTTGGCGCGCGGGGTGAAGGGGATGTGGCCCGACGGCGCCTGGCCGCCGTGGCCGATGATCTCCTCGACCTGGGCGCGCACGGCCTCGAGCGAGATGCCGAGCGACTCGAGCGCCTTGGCGGCGACGCCCTCACCCTCGTGGATCAGCCCGAGCAGGATGTGCTCGGTCCCGATGTAGTTGTGGTTGAGCAGGCGCGCCTCTTCCTGCGCCAGGACGACCACTCGGCGGGCTCGATCGGTGAAGCGCTCGAACACGGTTTGGATCCGCCTCTCGTCAGTCGGATGAGCACGCCCGTAGACGCACCGGGAGGTGCGACTCGGGACGGCGTGAACTCCATCGGTCCAGTGTAATCGGCGCTCCGACCCCATCCCCGCGGGGAAATCCTGGGCGAATTGCGGATTCGTGACGGATCAGGCCCGCAGCGCCGGCGAAGTTGACAACAGGTCTGTCAAGGCTTCCGGGTTGGAGATTGTTCCCGCCGCTGCGTAGCGTTGGCCCATGACCGGGCCGGGAGCACCCAGCGTCCGACCCTGCTCCGGGCTGCACGACGACCTGCCGGGCCTCGCGGCCGACCTCGAACTGGTCGAGGACACGCTGCGCGAGTCGGTCACACACGCCCGATCCGTTCCTCGCCGAGGTCGCCGCGCACCTGATCGGCGCCGGCGGCAAGCGCCTCCGGCCCACCCTCGCCCTCTGCGCGGCCTACGCCGCGACCGGCGACCTCACCTCGGCGGGTGGCGACGCGATCACCGGCGGCGTGGCGTGTGAGCTCGTCCACCTCGGCTCGCTCTACCACGACGACGTGATCGACGAGGCCGAGACCCGCCGCGGCGTCCCCAGCGTCAACGCCCGCTGGAGCAACATCGTGGCGATCCTCGCCGGCGACTTCCTGCTCGCCCGGGCGTCGTCGCTCGCGGCGTCGCTCGGCGCCGACGTCGCCGCGCTGCTCGCCGCCACCATCGGCGAGCTGTGCCGGGGTCAGGTGCTCGAGCTGCAGCACCTCTTCGACGTCGACCGCTCCGAGGACGACTACGCGTCGGCGATCGAAGGCAAGACCGCTGCGCTGTTCGCGACGTCGTGCCGCATCGGCGGCATGGTCACCGACATGCCCGACCCCACCCTCGACGCGCTCACGAGCTTCGGGCACCACCTCGGCATGTGCTTCCAGATCGTCGACGACGTGCTCGACCTCACCGTCCACCGACGACGCGCTCGGCAAGCACGCGGGCCAGGACCTGCTCGAGGGCATCTACACGCTGCCGGTGATCTCCGCGATCCGCGAGCAGCCGAAGCTGCGGGAGTTGCTCGGTCAACCGCTCGACGACGCCCAGCTCGCCGAAGCCCGCGAGATCACCGTCGCCAACGGGGCGATGGATCTCGCGATGGGCGTGGCCAACGACCACGCGGTGAAGGCCAGCGAGGCGCTCGACGGCGCCGAGGGCCTCGACCCCGCCACCACGCGCACGCTGATCACTCTCGTCGACGGCCTCGTCGGCCGCAGCTACTGATCGTACGGAGCTGCCGTACTCGCGGCCGTAGACCGGGAACACGCTCGCTTCGCCGTAGTCCTCGATCGTCCTGCACGTTCAGCAGGGTCTCCATGTCCTCGTCGGAGATCTCGAAGTCCACGTCGGCGTTCGTGCGCATGTGGTCCGGGTTCGCGGTCTTCGGCAATGGCAGGAGACCGAGCTGGAGCGTGTACCGGATGGAGAGCTGCGCCAGGGAGACGCCGTACCTGTCCGCCATCTCGGCGACGTGCTCGTTCTTGAACAGCTCGCCGTGCGCCATCGGCGAGTACGCCTCGACCAGCATCCCGTGCTGCTGCGAGTACGCGATGAGCTCCGTGGGCGTGTTGCTGATGTGCGCGAGCACCTGGTTCACCATCGGCGCGACGGTGCAGGCCGCGAGGATGTTGTCGATGTCCTCGGCCTGGAAGTTGGAGAGCCCGATGGCGCGGAGCTTGCCCGCTTCGTAGGCCGCTTCGAGGGCTCGCCAAGCTTCACGATTGCCTTCGAAGTATCGATCGCCACCGCCGAACTCGCTCCACGGCTGCGGGCTGTGGATGATCATCAGGTCGAGGTGGTCGAGCCCCGTTGTGGCAAGCGACCCGTCGATGGCCCCCGCCGCCTGCTTCGAACGACTTCACCTCGGCGGCGAGCTTCGTCGTGACGAACACCTGCTCTCGTGGCACACCGCAGGATCGGATCCCCTCGCCGACCCCCGCCTCGTTGCCGTAGGCCTGGGCGGTGTCGATGTGGCGGTACCCGATGCTCGTCGCGTCGCTCACCGCTGGGCGGCGTCGTCGTCGTCGATGAACCACGTCCCGAGTCCGAGCTTCGGGATGTCGACGCCGTTCGAGAGCGTGTAGGTCTCTTCGAGAATCACGGGTGTCCTTTGCGGGGGTTGCCGACGCGATCGTCGCTCCCGGACCGTACCGAGAACTCCGAACACCTTCGTACCCGGCGAGCACGTGCGACAACCGGGGGTCCAGTGATGGGGCCGGGGTCACGTTCGCTTTACCTGCCCTCCGGACTGGCCTACTTTTTCCGGGTCACATCGGATTCGGTAGGAGGGCACGGAATGGGTCTGTTCGACAAGATGAAGGGCGCGCAGCAGTCTGCGGCCGACGCGATGGCGCAGGCCCAGGCGGCGCAGGCCGGTGCACCCGGGATGCCCGCCGGCATGGACATGGGCGCGATGACCGGCGGCCAGGACATGGCCGCGATGGCCGCCTACTCGCAGAAGGTCAACAAGATCGCGCAGGTGGGCGTCGAGGCGCCGGGGGTGGTCCACTCGCTCACCGCCAACGGCTCGCCCGACATCAGCGGCGCCACGATGTACGCGGTCGCGGTGACCTACCGCCCCGAGGGCGCGGACCCGATCGAGACCACGATCGACCAGAGCTTCCTCCCCTTCCAGCTCGAGACCTTGGCGGAGGGATCGGCGATCACGGTGAAGTACGACCCCGATCTGCCGACGTCGGCCGTGATCCACGGCTGGTAGGAGGTACCGCGATGGGCTTGTTCAAGGACGGCTTCGGCGCGATCAAGGGCGCCAAGGAGCTCGGCGACTACCACGGCGGGATGCCCTCGATGGGCAGCGCGTTCAAGGACATCAAGGCCGTCACCGATGACCGCGGCCAGAACGAGATCCTGAAGTCCGGCACGCCGGCCAAGGCGCGGGTGCTCGGCTTCGCGCTCCCGGTGCCCGACGACCGGTTCGCCATGCAGATCGAGCTCGACGTGATCCCGCCGGAGGGCGACTCCTACAAGGTCACGTACGTGTTCCCCAGCGCCCGCATGAAGGCGCCGCTCTCGGCGGGCATGGAGGTGCCGATCAAGATCAGCACCGCCGACCCGCTCCAGGTGGCCGTGCAGTGGGACGCGCTGAAGGGCTCGATCGCCGCCTCGGGTGGCGACATGGCCGCGGTCACGCAGGGCCTCGCCAACACCTACCAGGGCACCGCCGACGCCGCGGGTCGCGCGTACCTCGCCGGGCAGCAGGCCGGTGCGCAACAGGCTGCCGGCGCATCGGCCGGCGATCCGGCCGAGCGCATCAAGAAGGCGCAGCAACTCCTCGACGCCGGGCTCATCTCGGCCGAGGAGTTCGAGGCGAAGCGCCAGGAGATCCTGGGCAGCCTGTGATGGCCGTCTGATGGCCGACGAGACACGGGCCGGGTTCGCCGTACCGGGCGCGCCCGGCTCGTTCCTCGCGGCGTTCAAGGCCGCACCCCCTGCGTTCCTCGTCGACGGCGGATACCGGCTCGTCGACGAGTCGTACGAGTCACTCGTGTACGAGGCGAACGCGACCACCACGTACACGAAGCTCGTCACCTGGGGCTTCGGCAAGACGGTCTACAAGCTCGTCTTCACCTTCCGCGACGCCGGCGCCGGCAATACCGCGGTGACCATCCTCGGTCAGGCCAAGGAAGACGTGCGTACCGCCATCAACCAGTACGTCGCGGAGGCGTCGCAGGTCTAAGCCGTGTTGCGCTCGTGGATGATACGCAGGCCCTGGAGGGTGAGCCAGGGTTCGAAGTGCTCGATCGTGCGTGAGTGCGGGATGATCAGCTCGGCGAGGCCGCCGGTCGACACCACGGTCGCGGGGCCGAGCTCCGCACGGAAGCGGTCGACGATGGCGTCGATCTGGCCACTGAAGCCGTAGACCGCGCCCGACTGGATCGCCTCGATCGTCGACTTGCCGATCACGTTCTTCGGCGCGACCAGCTCCACGCTGCGCAGCGCGGCGGCGCGCTCGAACAGCGCCTCGAGCGAGATCTCGATGCCTGGGAAGATCGCGCCGCCGAGGTACTCGCCCTTCTCGCTCACCGCGTCGACGGTGTTCGCGGTACCGAAGTCGACGACGATCGTGGGACCGCCGTACAGGTCGTACGCGCCCACCGCGTTGGCGATGCGGTCGGCGCCGACGTTCTTGGGCTCGTCGTAGAGGATGGGCATGCCGGTGCGCACACCCGGCTCGAGCACGAGCGCGGAGAAGCCGAAGTAGCGCTCCGTCATCTCGCGTAGCGCGGCGGTGACGCGCGGGACACCCGACGCGATCGCGATGCCCGACACCTGCGCGTCGAACGAGAAACCGTGGAAGCCGAGGAACTGCTGGAACATGAGCGCGAGCTCGTCGGAGGTGCGCTCGGGCTGCGTGGCGATGCGCCAGTGGTCGACCAGCTCGTGACCGGAGAAGAGGCCGATCACCGTCTGGGTGTTGCCGCAGTCGATCGTCATGAGCATGGTCAGATCTCCTGGACTGCAATGTCGAAGCCGAGGTCGAGCGCGGGCGCCGACTGCGTGATCACGCTCGTGGAGATGAGATCGGCGCCGGCCTCGGCGAGGCCGCGCACGGTGTCGAGGGTGACCCCGCCCGACACCTCGACGAGAAAGCCGCGCGGTGCCTTCGCCCGGGCGAGGTCGACGCACTCGCGCACCTGCGCGGGGTTCATGTTGTCGAGCAGCACCATGGTGGCGCCGGCGGCGATCGCCTCCTCGAGCTGGTCGATGCGATCGCACTCCACCTCGACGACGCGTCCGGGCCACAACGCCTGGGCCCGCGCCACCGCTTCGGTGATCGACAGGCCCGCGAGGTGGTTGTCCTTCACCAGCACGAAGTCGGACAACGAGCCGCGGTGGCTCACGCCGCCACCGGCGCGCACGGCCGCCTTCTCCAGCGCTCGCAGCCCGGGGATCGTCTTGCGGGTGTCCCACACCCGCGCGCCGGTGCCGGCGACCGAGTCGACGAACGCGCTCGTGGCGGTGGCGACCCCGGACAGGTGGCAGAGGAAGTTGAGCGCGCTGCGCTCGCCGGTGAGCACCGCGCGCAGCGGCCCGTCGACGGTGCCGACCACCTGTCCGGGCGTGAGCCGCGCGCCGTCGCCCGCGAGCCAGGTGACGGTGACCGCGGGGTCGACCTGCGCGAACACCTCGGTGGCGCACGCGGTGCCGGCGAGCACGCCCGCCGCGCGCGCGACCACCGACACGGTGGCGGTGGCCGTCTCGGGCACGAGTGCGGCGGTGAGGTCGCCGAGTGGACCGATGTCCTCGGCGAGCGCGCGGGCGACGATGTCACGCACGACGTGCACGGGCGGGCCGATCGTGCTCATCGGGTCAGCTCCGACGCGGGCACCGGGAGGGGCACGAAGGTCGGCGCGCCCGCGGCGCTCGTGCCCTGGGTGACGAACCGGCCGAGGAACGCCGGCGACGACTCCGGAAAGTCGACCCGCGTGTGCGTGCCGCGTGACTCCTCCCGAGCCAGCGCGGCGGTCACGAGCACCCGGGCGACGGTGAGCAGGTTGGCATCCTCGACGTCGGTGGCGTGGAGCGTCGCGAGCTCGGCGGCCGCGCGCGCCAGGCTCTCACCGCTGCGCAGCACGCCCGCGTCGCGCGTCATGAGGCGCTGGAGCGCGTCACGCACGGGCGCGCCGTCGACGAGCACCGCCGGCACCGGCGAGTGTGCCGCCGACGCGGTGCGGTCGATGCCGCGCATCACGCCGGTGTCGTCGGCGCGGTCCTTGCCCGCGACGATCGCCTCGACGCAGCGGGACGCGAACACGAGCCCTTCGAGCAACGAATTCGACGCCAGCCGGTTGGCGCCGTGCACGCCCGAGCAGGCGGCCTCGCCACATGCCCAGAGCCCGGGCAGCGTGGTGGCTCCGTCGAGGTCGGTGCACACGCCTCCGGAGAGGTAATGAGCGGCGGGAGCGACGGGGAGCCAGTCGACCTGCGGGTCGAGGCCCACGCCCTGCGCAGACCGCCAGATCGTGGGGAACCGCCGGGGGAAGTCGTCGATGGCGGTGGCGTCGAGCCAGAGGTGGTCGAGCCCGCGGTCGTTGAGGCGGCGGCTGATCGCGCGGGCGACGACGTCGCGCGGCGCGAGGTCGGCGAGCGGGTGTTCGCCGGCCATGAACGCCACGCCGTGCTCGTCGCGCACGATGGCACCGTCGCCGCGGAGCGCCTCGGACAGCAGCGGGCGGGGCATCGCCGCGGGATCGTGCAGCGCCGTGGGGTGGAACTGCATGAACTCGAGGTCGGCCACGGCCGCGCCCGCCGCGCATGGCCATGGCGATGCCGTCGCCGGTCGAGAGCGGAGGGTTGGTGGTCACCGCGAAGCACTGCCCCGCGCCGCCGGTGGCGACGAGCACGTGACGCGCCCGCACCTCGTCGGGCTCGGAGCTGCCGGCCTGCACGCGCACGCCGGCGACCCGGCCCTGCTCGACGAGGAGGTCGGTGGCCAGGCAGCTCTCGCGCACGTCGGCACCGGACTCGAGCACCGCGGTGACCAGCGATCGCTCGATCTCGGCGCCCGTGGCGTCACCGCCGGCGTGGACCACGCGGGCAACGGAGTGTCCGCCCTCGCGCGCCCGGGCGAGCTCGCCGTCGACGCGGTCGAATCGGGTCCCGAGGTCGATGAGCTCGCGCACCCGGGCGGGGCCCTCCCCCACCAGCACGCGCACGGCGTCGGTGTCGCAGAGCCCCGCTCCCGCGGTGAGCGTGTCGGAGCCGTGCAGCTCGGGCGAGTCGTCGAGCTCCGAGAGGGCCGCGGCCACGCCGCCCTGCGCGTAGCGCGTGGTGGACCATCCGAGCTCACCCTTGGTGACCAGCGCCACGGTCAGCCCCGCCCGATGGGCGCGCACGGCCGCGGAGAGACCGGCGATGCCGCTACCGAGGACGAGGAGATCGGTCACGAGGAGAGGACGGGCCGAGGGCCGCGGACGGCTACTGCGCGACGTCGCGCAACGAGTGCACGACGGGGCGGTTGTCGTCGTCGACATGCACTACGAGCGGCTCGTAGGCCTCGAGCTCGAGCTCGTCGTACTGCGCGTAGGTGATGACGATCACCTTGTCGCCCCGGTGCACGAGCCGGGCCGCGGCACCGTTCACGATGCAGTCCCCGGGACCACCCATGATGGCGTAGGTCTCGAAGCGTGCACCGTTGTCGATGTCGAGCACGTGCACCTGTTCGTTCTCGCGGATGTCGGCGAGCTCCATCAGGCGCGGGTCGAGGGTGATCGACCCCACGTAGTTGAGATCCGCACCGGTCACGGTGGCCCGGTGGATCTTCGACTTCATCATGATCCGCTGCATCAGCGTCCCTCCGCTGTGGGGGCGGCAACGCGCCCGAGATCGACCGTGGCGGTGGTTCCGCGCACGGAGATGGTCACGTTGTCGATGAGCCGGGCCTTGCCGACGAAGGCGGCGAGGGCCACCAGCGTCTCCGACTCGTTGTCGCGGTCGAGACGTTCGACCGGTTGGAGCGTGGCGGAATCGACGATCGCCGCGTAGTCGATGCGCACCCGCGGTTCGGCCGCGAGCACGACGGTGAGCAGGGCGTGCAGGCGGGTGCAGTCGCGCTCCCCGCGCTGCACCGATTCGCCGAGCACGAACAACGAACGGCTCAGCACGAGCGCGGCGTCGCGGTCGTCGGCCGTGAGGTAGGCGTTGCGACTCGACATCGCGAGGCCGTCGGTCTCGCGCACGAGCGGACAGCCCACCACCTCGACGGGCAGGTTCAGGTCGCGCGTCATGCGCCGCACGACGGCGACCTGCTGCGCGTCCTTCCGACCGAAGTACGCGCGACACGGGCCCACCATGGAGAAGAGCTTGGTGACGACAGTGGTGACGCCGTCGAAGTGGCCCGGCCGGCTCGCCCCGCAGAGCACCTCGGTGATCCCCCCGACGTGCACCGTGGTGCGCTCGTCGCCCGGGTACACCTCGTCGACGCGGGGCACGAAGAGCAGGTCGACGCCCTCGGCCCCGGCCTGGGCGGCGTCGCCGTCGAGGTCGCGCGGGTAGGCGCTGAGGTCCTCGGTGGGGGCGAACTGCGTGGGGTTCACGAAGAGGCTCACGACGACGAGGTCGTTGTCGGCACGTGCGGCGCGCATCAGCGAACGGTGGCCGTCGTGGAAGTAGCCCATCGTGGGCACGAACCCGACGGTGCGGCCCTGCGCGCGCGCCGCGTCGCAGATCTCGCGCAGCTCGGCGACCGTGGTGACGGTCCTCATTGCCCGCCCGCTTCCCGCGGCTCGGCTTCGAGCAGCAGCGCGAGGGCGGCCTGGTTCGGACCGTCGGCGTGGCCGCTGAGGCGCAGTGCCTCGGCCGCGAGCGCACGGTAGGCGCGCTGCTCGTCGGTGGGGAGGGCGTCGAGGTGCCGGGCGACGGTGTCGGTGTCACCCCGTGCGACCGGGCCGGTGAGCGCGGCCTCCGGACCGAGCGCCTCCACGTTCTCGAGGGTGGCGCGCACCAGGGGCAGCAGGGCCTCGGCGGGGATCCCGGCGTCGACCGCGATGCGTGCGGCCTGGCCGAGCAGCGCGACGAGGTGGTTCGAGGCAATGCTGGCCGCGGCGTGGTAGGTGACGCGCTGGTCGTCGGCGACGCGGAACGGCCGCATGCCGAGCGACACCGCGAGGCGCTCGACGCCGGCGGGACCGTCGACCGCACACCACGAGCCGGGCAGGCGCTCGACGCCGATCTCGACCGACGGCAGGCTCTGCAGCGGGTGCAACGATCCGACGAGCACGTCGGGCGCGCGGTCGAGAGCTTGTCGAGCTCGGCGAGCGTGCAGGCACCCGACAGGTGCAGCACCAGAGTGCCGGGCGCGACCACGGGCACCAGCGCCGCGGCGATGCCCGCGATCTCGGCGTCGGGCGTGGCCACGATCACCAGCTCGGTATCGAGGTCGTGGACATGACCGACGCCGGCGACCTCCACCGCCCGCGCGCCGAGGCGCTCGGCGACCGCGCGGGTGGATGCCGCGTCGGCCGACCGACCCGCGACCGCGACACAGCACAGGCCGCGCGCCACGAGCGCAGTGGCAATTGTGGTGCCGGCGCGGCCGGGCCCCACGAGGGCGAAGGCCCGCTGGGATGGACTGTGCACGTGAACCTCTTCGTTCCAGCCCCGGTGAGGGGTGCCGGACTACTCGGGCAACGTCAATGCTAGACCGGTTCGGCGCACCTGTGCCTGGTCGGGCCCCGACCGCGGCCAGGCGGTGGCCGCACCCGTCGGATCGAGGGCCTCGGCCCGGGCGGGATCGAGGTCGGCGAGGGGAACGAGCACGAAGGGCCGAACTGCGGCACGGGGGTGCGGGACCACCAGATCCGGGGTGTCCACCTGCTCGTCGCCGTAGAGCAGCACGTCGACGTCGAGCGTGCGGGGGCCCCAGTGCTCCCGGCGCACCCGGTGGGCCTCCTGTTCGAGGTCCTGGCAGGCCGCCAGCAGCTCGTGGGGCGTGAGCGTGGTGTCGACCCCCACCACCGCGTTCAGGAAGTCGGGCTGCTCGGGACCACCGACGGGATCGGTCTCGTACACCCGCGACACCCCGACGACCACGATCCCCGGCGTGGCCGCCAGGCCGTCGACCGCACCCTGGAGGTACGCCAGGCGGTCACCCAGGTTGGTGCCGATCCCCAGGTATGCCCGCGCCGGCGCTCCGCTCACTGCTCGCCGGCTACTGCTCGATGGTGACCGCGACGTAGTCGACCATGGCCCGGATCGGTGGGTGCAGCTTGCGTACGGTGACGCGCACGGCGGTGACACGCTCGTCGACCCGGCACACCTCGGCGAGGCGCGTGGAGAGGCGCTCCAGCAACTGGTAGCTCTCGTTGCGAACCACGCGGCTCACCGCCTCGGAGACGGCCGAGTAGTCGACGGTGTCGTCGAGGCCGTCGGTCTCACCCGCGGTGCTGATGTCGACGGTCAGCTCGACGTCGACCTCGAACGGCTGCGGGCGCTGCTTCTCCTCCGGCAGCACCCCGTGGATGCCGAGCTCGCGCAGACCCTTGATCTGGATGGTTCCCATCGACCTCTGGTGCTCCTGCTTCGTGGTGCGTCAGCGCTGGGCGACGATGCCCTCGGCGACCGTGACCGACACGATCTCACGCGCGTGGGCGCCGAGTTGCCGCCCGGTGATCTTCTCGATGACCACGACCGCGTGCGGGCCCTCCTGCACGAGACCCGAATAGATCAGGTACCCCGCGAGCACACCGAGCAGGCGATCGCCGAACTCCTCGTGGTGGATGAGCACGACCTCGTTGGGGTCGGCGAGCCACGTGGACAACGTGCGGTAGAGCACGGGCAGGCTCGTCGACCATTCGTCGTGCCGTCCGATCGCGACGTGCGCGAACGGGATGCCCGCCTCCTCGTACGCGTGGAGGTTGTGGGGCGAGTCGAGCATCGACAGGATGTGCGTGAAGCCGTGGCCGATCAGCCAGATCAGCTCTTCCTGACGGCGGACCTTGCGGTGGTTGCGCGCGAACCCGCCGGGTCGCTCCGACGCCGCGAGCCGGTCCTTGATGATCCAGCAGAACCCGCGCGGCTCGAGCCCCTGCGCCCAACGGCCCTTCATCGGGCGCCTCCTCGGGCGATCGCGCGGGCGCTCACGCGACCGCTGCCGCGTCGATGCCCTGCATGACGTGCAGCAGGCGCGCCGCGTCGGCCACGGGGCGGACGTCGTGCACCCGCACCACCCGTGCACCGTGGTCGAGCGCCCACACCGCGCTCGCGAGCGTGGCGTCGTCGCGTGCTGCAGGCGGCGGCACCTCGGTCCCGGTCGCCGACGCGAGCACGGCGCCGAGGAAGGCCTTGCGCGACGTGCCGACGAGCACCGGCACCCCGACGCGCGCCACGAGCTCGGGAAGCCGCGCGAGAAGCGCGAGGTTGTGGTGGGCGCGCTTGCCGAAGCCGATGCCGGGATCCGCGCACAGCGCGTCGTCGGGCAGGCCGGCCGCGCGCGCCGCCTCGAGCCGGGCGACGAGGAAGGCCGAGACGTCGTCGACGACGTCGTCGTAGCGGGGGTCGTCCTGCATGGTGCGAGGGTCGCCCTGCATGTGCATGAGCACGATGCCCGCGCCGGCGTCGGCCACCACGCCGAACATCTCGGGATCGGCCCGGCCGGCGGTGACGTCGTTGACGACCGACGCGCCCGCAGCCAGCACGGCGGCGGCGACATCGGCCTTGGCGGTGTCGATGCTCAGCGGCACGCCGGCGGCCGGGCCGTCGACGAGGGCACCGGCGAGACCCGTGACGACGGGCAGCACCCGGCGCAACTCCTCGGCGGCGTCGACCGGCGCGGCACCCGGGCGGGTGGACTCGCCGCCGATGTCGAGGAGGTCGGCGCCCTCGGCCACCAGCGCCACGCCGTGGGCGATCGCAGCCCCGGCGTCGAGGAAGCGGCCGCCGTCGGAGAAGGAGTCGGGGGTGACGTTGACGATCCCCATCACGGCGGGGCGATCCCCGCAGACGGTCGGCCAGGCGAACATGAGAGGGGAGGATACCGGGATCCGCGCGGACGGTGCGGGCCCGGAACGCGCAATTCCTCCGCTTAGAGACGATTCCCGGGGTACGTGATGAGGCTCATCGCCTCGGCGCGCGTGGCGGCGTTGCTCTTGAACAGGCCCCGCACGGCGGAAGTGATGGTCAGCGAACCGGGCTTCTTCACCCCGCGCATCGACATGCAGAAATGCTCCGCCTCGATCATCACGAGGGCGCCGCGCGGGTTCAGGGTGGCAGTGAGCGCGTCGGCGATCTGGGCAGTGAGGCGCTCCTGCACCTGCGGGCGCTTGGCGAAGCCGTCGACGAGACGGGCGATCTTCGAGAGGCCGGTGATGCGGCCGTCGTCCCCGGGGATGTAGGCCACGTGGGCCCGGCCCACGAACGGGATCAGGTGGTGCTCGCACATCGAGTGGATGGGGATGTCGCGGACCATGACCATCTCGTCGTGGTCAGCCTCGAAGGTGACGGTGAGGTGCTTCGCCGGGTCCTCGTGGAGCCCGGCGAAGATCTCCTCGTACATCTTCGCGATGCGGCGCGGGGTGTCGAGGAGACCGTCGCGGTCCGGGTCCTCGCCGAACGCCTCGAGGATGTCGCGCACGGCGCGTTCGATGCGCTCGCGGTCGACGGGCGAGTCGGTCGGGCTGTCGGTCACGCGGCACCTCCAGGGTGCGTCGGGGAGTTCGTCGGGGGTGATGCGGGATTCGGGGCCGGTGCGGCTCGGGGCGGCCGGGAGGCGGCGGAGAGCGTGGCGCGCCCGCCGCCGGTGCCGGCGCTGTCGAAGTGGCGCACGTCGGTGAACAGCTCCTGGACGCGCTCGGCTTCGAGCGTCTCGTGCTCCATGAGCTCCCCGGCGAGGAGATCGAGGACGTCGCGGTTCTCGGCGAGCACGCTGCGCGCCGCGACGTGCGCGGATTCGATGAGCGCGCGCACCTCGGCGTCGATGCTCGACGCGACATCTTCGGAGTAGTCGGGGGTGGACGAGAAGTCGCGCCCGAGGAACACCTCGCCCTGCGGGTGCCCGAAGCGCATCGGCCCGAGCTCGTCGCTCATGCCGAACTCGGTGACCATCTGCCGGGCGATCGTGGTGGCGCGGTCGATGTCGTTCTGCGCGCCGGTGGTGGGCTCCGCGAAGATCAGCTCCTCGGCCGTGCGGCCGCCGAGCAGCATCGCGAGCTCGTCGACCAGCTCGCTGCGCGTCACGAGGAACTTGTCCTCGGTGGGCAACGTGAGGGTGTAGCCGAGCGCGCGCCCGCGCGGGATGATCGAGATCTTGTGCACCGGATCGGTGTTCGGCAACGCGTGGGCGACGAGCGCGTGACCGCCCTCGTGGTACGCGATCACGCGCTTCTCGCGTTCCGAGATCAGGCGGCTGCGCCGCTCCGGGCCGGCCATCACGCGGTCGATGGCCTCCTCGAGCTGCGGCAGGCCGATGAGCTCGAGCGAGTGCCGGGCCGAGAGGAGCGCGGCCTCGTTCATGAGGTTCGCGAGATCCGCGCCGGTGAAGCCCGGCGTGCGGCGCGCGATCACGTCGAGGTCGACGCCGGGTGCGAGCGGCTTGGCCTTCGCGTGGACACGCAGGATGGCCTTGCGCCCCTCGAGGTCGGGGCGGTCGACGACGATCTGGCGGTCGAAGCGGCCCGGGCGCAGCAGCGCGGGGTCGAGGATGTCGGGGCGGTTGGTGGACGCGAGGAGGATGACGCCCGCCTTCTGGTCGAAGCCGTCCATCTCCACGAGCAGCTGGTTGAGCGTCTGCTCGCGCTCGTCGTGGCCACCGCCCACGCCCGCGCCGCGCTGACGACCCACCGCGTCGATCTCGTCGACGAACACGATCGCGGGCGCCGCGGCCTTCGCCTGCTCGAACAGGTCGCGCACGCGCGACGCGCCGACGCCCACGAACATCTCGACGAAGTCGGAGCCCGAGATCGAGAAGAACGGCACCCCGGCCTCGCCGGCGACCGCCTTGGCGAGCAGCGTCTTGCCGGTGCCGGGCGGCCCGAACAGCAGCACGCCCTTGGGGATCTTGGCGCCCATCTTCTGGAACTTCGCCGGGGACGCGAGGAAGTCCTTGATCTCCTGGAGTTCCTCGACCGCCTCGTCGAGCCCGGCGACGTCGGCGAAGGTGACCTTGGGCTGGTCCTTGGTGACGACCTTGGCGCGCGACTTGCCGAAGCCCATGATCCCGCGGCTGCCGCCCTGGAACTGGCCGAGCACCCACATGAGCATCAGGGCGAGGAGCACGAACGGGAGCAGCGTGTAGAGCAGTCCGAGCCAGGGACTCTGGACCTGGTGGTCGGTGTGCAGGTCGGGGACCTGGGCGTCGACGAGATCCTGGGTGATGCGGGCCGTGTAGGCCGACGGGAAGTCGACGGTGTACTCGGTGCCGTTCTTCAGCTTGCCGGTGACCGAGTGGTCCTTGTCGTTGATCGTGGCGGACTTCACCTGGCCCGCCGCGACCTTGTCGGTGAAGGTGTCGAGGGACAGCGTCTTGGCTGCGTCGGTGCCCAAGAGGGCGCGCGCCACGAAGAAGGCCACGACGGCCAGGAGAACGACGCCGACAACGGCGCTGCGACGCTTCTTGCTCAAGGGGTGGACTCCGGCTCCTTGGCGGCAGCCGGCCCAATGTAGTGGCTCCCCGGGTGACCCTTTTCCGCCGGGTCGTCCGGAGCTAGTCCCCGGCGTACTCCGCGAGGAAGGGCAGGTTGCGCCAGCGCTCGCCCACGTCGAGGCCGTAGCCGATCACGAACGACGGCGGGATCGTGAAGCCCGTGTAGCGCAGGTCGAGCTCCGCCCGCTGCAAACCCTCCTTGACCAGGAGCGCGCACACCTCCATGGAGGCGGGCCCGCGGGCCATGAGGTTCTTGCGGAGGTAGTCGAGCGTGAGGCCGGAGTCGACGATGTCCTCCACGATCAGCACGTGGCGATCGGTGAGGTCGAGGTCGAGGTCCTTGATGATGCGGACCACTCCGCTGGAGCGGGTGGCCGATCCGTACGACGACACGGCCATGAAGTCGAACTCCACCGGCAGGTCGATCGCCCGGGACAGGTCGCTCATGAACATGAAGGCGCCCTTGAGCACGCCGACGAGCAGCGGCGGGCGGCCGGCGTAGTCGCGCGTGATCTCCTCCCCCAGCTCGCGGATGCGCGCCTGCAGCGCGTCCTCGCTGATGACGATCCGGCCCACTTCCGCGTGCCGGCCTGGCCCTTGACTGTCAGTCACCCGTCATCCTCTCGCGAGCCGTCGCTGGAACCTACCGCGTGAGCACGAGGACGCCGCGGGTCCGGTGCACGGCGCGCCCACCGGCCAGCTCCACCGCGCGGGCACGCCCCTCGACGACCGCGAGCACGCGTCCGAGCTCGTCGGCGGAGGGGGGCGGCGCGCCCAGCCAGTTGCGCAACGCGCGACGGGCGAGCACCGGGGGCAGTGCGCGCAGCGCCGCCGCGTCGGCACGTCCCTCGGGCCCGGGCCACGCCGCGACTGCGAGCGTGTCGAGGAACTCGGTCTCCTCGCGCAGGAGCGCGGCCTGGCGCGCCAGCACCGGCGTGAGGTCACGCCCGGCGATCCGTTCGAGCAACGGCATGACCTCGTGGCGGATCGCCACCCGCCGGAACGTGCCGTCGTGGTTCATCGGGTCGTCGAGCACGGGAAGCCCGCGCGCTGCGCACAACGCGCGGGTGTCGGCGCGGCGCCAGCCGAGCAGTGGCCGGGCGATCCGATCGCGCGTCGCGGGCATACCCGCGAGCCCGGTGGTGGCGGCGCCGCGCAACACGTTCAGCAACACCGTCTCGGCCTGATCGTCGGCAGTGTGGCCGACGAGCACCGTCGATGCGCCTTCGGCGACACGTGCCTGTTCGAGCGCGTCGTAGCGCGCGTCGTCGCGCGCGGGCCTCGAGGTTGGCGCCCGGCGCGATCGTGACGCGCACCGAGCGGAACCCGGCACCGAGGCGCGTGGCGACCGCGGCAACCAGGTCGGCTTCGTCGGCGCTGTCGGCGCGCAGCCCGTGGTCGACGTGCACCGCGACCGGCGCGAGCGCCGCGTCGACCGCGAGCGCGAGCAGCGCAGTGGAGTCGGCGCCGCCGGAGCATCCCACGACCACCGGCGGCGGCCCACCGCAAGCGAAGTTCGTGCACTCGAGCCGCACTGCCCCGCTCCCCGTGGCGCTCAGAGCGCGTCGACGCGAGCGAGCCAGCCGCGCGGGTGGGCGAGCTCCTCCACGGTGGGCAGGAACTCCGGGCCGCGCCACGCGGCGTCGATGCCGCGCGGGCCGGCGATGCGCTCCACCTCGGCGATGAACGTCTCGCCCACCTCGTACTGGCGCATCTTCGACTCGAGCCCCACCAGCTTCTGCACGACCGCGCTGACGCCGCCGCTCTGTCGTCGCGCCTGCAGCACGCGCGCCATGCGCGCCTGCCCGGCGACGTGCCCCTCGCCGAGCTGGTTCATCACGCTGTTGCCGTGCCCCTCGAGCAGCGACATGAGCGCCTGCACCTCGGCGAGCGCGCCACGCTGCTCGTCGGTGGCAAGGAGCGCGACGAGGCCGCCGTCGTCGAGCGGATTGCGGCCGGCGCGCAACTCGTCGGCCGCACGCGACAAGGCGTGCACGAGCCGCTTCGGATCGGGGTCGATCGACGACAGCGCGCGTTCCACGAGACCGAGGTAATAGGCCTTCATCCACGGCACCGCGGTGAACTGGGCGCGGTGCGTGACCTCGTGGATCGCGATCCAGAGGCGGAAGTCGCGTGGGCGGAATGCGTAACGCTTCTCGAGCGCGAGCACGTTGCCACCCACGTAGTAGACGGCATCGGCGGCGTCGTCGTCGTCGAGCACGAGCAGGTCGTACTGACCGAGCACGCGCTGCGCGAGGTAGCCGAGCAACACGCCCGTCTCGGTGCCGGCTACGCGTCGCCCGAGCGGCGCCACGCGGCTGTTGACCATGCGGTCGCCGACGCGCGCGGTGAGCGGCGCGAGCAGCCGCTGCATCGAGGTGATGTTGGCGTCGACCCAGGCGGCGCGGTCGACGACCTCCGCCTGCGCGACCCCGGGGGCGCGCAGCCCGGTGTGCTCGGCGACGAGGTGCTCGGCCAGTTCGGTGACCGCGGCGAAGTCGTCACGCAGGGATCCGGAGAGATACGAGGAGGCGAGCGGTTCGCGGCCGGCGAACCGGCGGGCGACCTTGGCGGCCAGTCCCCAGTCGATGGGATCGGGCCTCGGAGACGCGGCCGGCGTGGACGTGGACGGCGTGGACGGAGTCGCCGCGACCGCCGAGGTCACCGTGACCGCCGAGGCAGCCGGTGGATCTCCCGGGGCGCCCGACGCTCCGTCATGACTGCTGGCGGCCCCGGTACTTCGGACGCATCACCCGGACGTAGTACCCGACCATGGTGACGATCAGCCACAGGATCATGCTCACGGCGAGGATGACGCCGATCCAGTAGAACCACTTGAACTGGTCGCTGGCGACCACGACGCCGGTGGACGCGCCCGCCGGCGCGGCCAACACCAGCACGGCGGTCATGGCGGTGAGCACCAGTGCGCCGAGCAGCGGGATGCGGGTCGACAGGGTGCGGGTGCGGGCGGACTTCACGAGGTGGCTCCTCCGGTCTCGAACGAGCAGATCCTAGATGGATCCCGCTCGGGCGAGCCCTATTCGGCTGGCCTATTCAGCTGGCCTTTCGGCTGGCCTCTCGGCGGGAGGTTCCCCGAGGGCCTCGGCGATCCGGCGCTTCAGGTCGTCGGGGACGTCGTCGCGGCACTTGCGCGAGACCACCTGACGCAGCTCGATCTCGAAGGTGAACCCCTGGGCGCAGGGCGGGCACTTGTCGAGGTGACGCCGGATCGACCAGCGGCGCCACACGGTCAGCTCCCCGTCGAGATAGCTGTAGACGCGGTAGATCGCCTTCTCGCAGTCCATCGCTCGCTTCTATCCCCTCGCGGCGGTTTCGGGCGCCGCTTCCGGCGCCGGCCCCTCGGGCCCGGAATGGCCGTCGGTGCCGTTGACGGTCGGGAGCAATCCGCGTTCTCGACCGAACTCCCACAACTGCTTCTGGAGCGCCTTTCTTCCGCGATGGAGGCGACTCATCACCGTTCCGATGGGAACGTCCATGATCTCGGCGATCTCCTTGTAGGAGAAACCCTCGACATCGGCGAGCAACACGGCCATCCGGAACTGCTCCGGGAGGGACTCGAGGGCCGCCTTCACCAGCTCGTCGGGGATGGAGTCGAGCACCTCGCTCTCGGGCGAGCGCTGGGCCTCGACGGCCTCGAGGCCGCCCAGGCGCCGGTACAGGAAGAAGTCCTCGGTGTCGTCGAGGTCGACCTGCTCGGGGCGGCGCTTCTTGGCCCGGTAGGTGTTGATGAAGGTGTTGGTGAGGATCTTGTAGAGCCAGGCCTTGAGGTTGGTGCCGTCCTGGAACCCACCGAAGCCGCGGTAGGCGTGCAGGTACGTCTCCTGCACCAGGTCCTCGGCGTCGGAGGGGTTGCGCGTCATGCGCAACGCCGCGCTGTAGAGCGCGGACATGTAGGGCATTGCGAGCTCGGCGAACCGGGCCTGATCGGCCATACGGTCAGGCTACCCAGCCGGGCGGCCGGGCGACCGCCTCGCCTCCCGACCGGGCTCGGTCGCCCGACGACCCGGCGACGTCAGTCGCCGGTGGAGGTGGTGCCGGTCTCGAGGTCCTCGAGTCGGCGGGCCATCGCGCCCAGGAGCTGTTGCGACAACTCGGGCACCTCCGAGAGCAGGCCGGCGAACTCCCGCTGGCCGATCACCTCGATGCGGATCGGGGTCTTCGCAGTGACCGTGGCCGTGCGGGGCCGGTGGTCGAGCAGCGCAATCTCCCCGATGTACGAACCCGCGCCCCGCGTGGCGACGACACGACCGCCCTGGCGCACCTCGATCTCGCCATCGAGCACGATGATGAACTCGTGGCCCGTTGCGCCCTCGCGGTGAGGACGGTGCCAGCCGGCTCCTCGAGGTACGTCGCGAGCTGCGAGATCATCCGGAGCTCCTTCTTGGAGAGCCCCTCGAACAGCGGCACCTGGGCCAGCTGCTCCTCGATCCGGTCGTGACGGTCCATTGTTTCTCCTTTTGTCCCCCGAGAGCGCCGTCAGTCTGCCTCAAAACGCGCGCTGGCCGCGGCAACTCAGCTGGCGTCGAGCTCCGCGGCCATGCCCGACGGGAGGTGCAGGACGCACACGTACTCGTAGGTACCGGGATCGGACACCGAGTAGGTGTAGCTGCGGGCCGCGAGCGGCGCCCCGGTGCTGCCGGTGTTCGGTGGCAACCACCCGGTGTTGAGGTACACCCCGGCGGTCAGCACCTGGGGCGACGGACCGGGTTGGGGCTGTTGCACCTCGGGCGCCAGCGGGTTCTGCGGCACCAGCGCACCGCCGAAGCTCGCGGTGTGCGGCGCCTTCGAGTTGTTCACGAAGGTCACCGAGTCGCCCGCCTTCACCTTCGTGGGGGTGGGCGCGAAGGCGAGGACGTCGGTGTGCGCGGTCGACGCGCCCATCTGCACCGTCCACGTGGTGCTGCCGTCGCTGTTCTTGGTGCTCTTGGGCTTCGTGGCCGCCAGCTTCTTCTTCGTGGCGCGGCCCTCGGCCAGGTACTTCGTGCGCTCCTTGCGGGCCGCCGCATTCACCTCGGCCTGGGTGTTGACGTCGTCGTCGCCCACGGTGACGGTGCCGACCATCTCCGGGTGGAGCACGCAGTAGTAGGTGTAGTCACCGGGCTTCGAGAAGCTCATCGAGAAGGAGGCGCCGTCGGTCTGCGTCGCCAGGGGCAGCACGCCCGAGTTCACGAGGGTGGAACCGTCGTAGTCGGTGGGAGTGCCCGAACCGACGAAGAGCGACGGGTCGGTCTCGGTGCTCGGCGCCGGGCTACCGGCGGGGACGAAGGTGACGCTGTGCGGCTCCGGTCCGTCGATCAGCCAGGTGACCTTCTCGCCCGTGACGACGCTGACCTTCTCGGGCAGGAACTCGAGCACGGCGATGTTGGGGTCCTTCGGGTCGTTCATCCCGGCGCGCAGCTTCAGCTCCGCCGGCGCCTCCGACGCGTCGTGCGCCGACGCGGTGACGGGTGCGAGCACCGCGGTGAGCAGCGCGACGAGCGCCACGACGGTGAACGCGGCGCCGACCCGCGTGCGCGGAGCACGAGACGAATGCATGGTGCAGAGCCCTCCCTGCGACGGTTGACGAGAGCGAGAAGATAGCGCTTGGGTCAACCGATGGCGGTGAGGTTGCTTGCCACGGGACCCCGGTGCCCGTCGATGCACACGCAGTCGCGCCCGGCATCCTTTGCGGCGAAGAGCGCACGATCGGCGCGGAGCACGAGGTCGTCGAGGTCGTCGGCGTCGTCGGAGTGGGCAATGCCGAAGCTCGCGGTGACGGCCGGGGTGTCCCCCGCCCGCGACATCCGTCGCAGCTCGGCGCGCACGCGTTGCATCGCCTCGATCGCCTCGGCGGTCTCGGCGCCGGGGAGCAGCACCGCGAACTCCTCGCCGCCGTAGCGGCACGCGAGGTCTTCTTCCCGGACCTCGGAACGGAGGACCTCTGCGAACATGCGCAGCGCCCGGTCGCCCGCTTCGTGGCCGTAGGTGTCGTTGAGCGTCTTGAAGCGGTCGAGGTCGGCGAGCACCACGGAGAAGGCCCGACCCGACGAGCGCAGGGAGCGCACGCGGTTCTCGAAGCTGCGCCGGTTCACGAGGCCGGTGAGGCCGTCGGTCGACGCCTGCAGCTGCGACTCGGCCATGATCCGCAGCATGCCGAGCCGGTTGCCGGCGTGGTTGGCCAGCACCTGCAGCGCGGCCACGGCGTCGTCGCCGAGCGACGAATCGGCCTCGCCGACCGTGTGGAGCACCCCCACCGTGCGGCCCATGATCGACACCGGCACGCACACGGCGGAGCATCGCCCGACTTCACGGTCGCGAAGGCGCGGGCACGCGTCGAGGGCCTCGCTGTCGGGGAACACGAGCGTCTGCGCGCGGCGCGCCGCCACGCACTCGGAGGGCGACCGCACCTGGCAGCCGGGCGCAACCCCGTCCGGCGCGACGGTGAGCACACGCGCGAGGTGGGCCTGGCTGTTGTCCGCGAGCAGCAGTTCCGCCGCGACTTCGGGAGCGGCGGTGCGCACCGCGCGTTCGATGGTGTCGAGCGCGGCGGGCTCGTCGCCCGCCATCTCGAGCGCGCGCGCCAGGCGGCTCTCGAACTCGCGGCGTCGCGCCTCGGCCGCCATCACGCGACCTTGGCGCGCCTTCTCGAGCCCGATCTCCAGACCACGCCGCTTCATCACCGCGCCGAACCCGGCGACGAGCGGACCCCCGACCAGCACCGCGGCGACCGCGCACCAGAAGGATGTGACGAACACCGGGCTGCCCGCGAGCGCGGCACCCACGGCACCACCGACCGCGCCGGTCACGAAGAAGAGCGTGAGGAGACCCGACGTGACACCGCGCGTGCCTCGCTGCACGTCGTCACGAGCGGCGGCATGATCCGCCTCGGTGTAGCGGTCGTCGTCGGTCATCGTGCGCCCCTGGGCCCCGCCACCCCCCGCAGGCGCGGGCGGCACGTGAGCACGAGAGGAGTCATCGGCCGGGGAACCGACCGCCTTGAAGGACTTGACGGAATTGGTTCAGGAGCCGCCGGCGGCCGGGCGGGGCGCGAGCACCTCCCGGGTGTAGCGCACCACCGCGTCGACCTGCGCGGGGGTGAGCGTCTCCCCGAACGACGGCATGACCGCCCGGCCCTTGCGGATCAGGACCGCCTCCTCCTCTGCGGTGGGCATGGTCTGCAGCAGCCGGCCGCCCACGAACACGGTTCCGGGGCCACCGCTGCCGGACACGCCATGGCACGAGGAGCAGTACTTCGCGTAGATCGTCCGCCCTTCGAGCAGCGTGGCATCACCCGCGAGGGTGCCCGTGGGCTTCGGCGGCGTCTCCGCCGCCGGCGAGTCGCTCCCGCCGCCGCACGCCACGAGCAGCAGCGCGATCGCCAGCGCCGCGCTGACCAGCGCCGGCCGCAGGCGACCGACCCGCACCGGCGCGGTCGACACAGTGGGCACAGGCATACCGAAATGTACGTCACGGGACACTTGTACGATCGCCCTCGTGACCGTTGACCCGACAGTGGAGCCGGCGTGACCGCCGAGGAACTGCGGTCGTTCGGCATCGACCCCGATGCCGTCGACGCCGACGAGTGGCGGGCGCTCATCGCGATGGCGCGCGAGGCCGGCGCCTCCGACGACGAGATCCGTCACGGCGTCCACGCGCGACGCCTGCACGTGGTGCCCGTGGCTCGTGGGCTCCTGGCCGGCGCCGAGCAGCTCGACGTGCACGCCGCGGCAGCACGCGTCGGGCTCGACGACGAATTCGCCGACCGTGTGTGGGCGGCGCTCGGCCTGCCCGTCGACGCGGGGATCAACTGCTCCGAACGCGACCTGCCGTTGTTCGCGCACTTCGCCTGGCTGCGCGAGCTGCTCGGCGACGACGAGGCACTGCAGTCCGCGGCGGGCAATGGGCGTCGCCACGGCGCAGTTCGCCGACTCCGAGGTCACGCAGGTGCGCGCGCTGCTCGAGGCTCCGGTGCGCGAAGCCGGCGGCACCAATGCCGACGTCGCCCAGGTGCTGCTCGGCCTCGTCGAGGCAGTGCCGCGCGTGCAGGCCGCGCTGGAGGTCGCGCACCGGCACCACATCGACGTCGCCGGCCGCCGCTACTCGTTGTGGGGCTCGCCGCCCAACGAGGACAGCACCACCGACTGCGTGGTGGGCTTCGCCGACATCGTGGGGTTCACGCCGATGGGCGAGCTGCTCGGCGCCACCGCGCTCGACTCGATGTTGCGGAAGTTCGAACACGGGGTCGCGCTCGCAGCGACGAGCACGGGCACCCGCGTCGTCAAGTTGCTGGGCGACGAGGCGATGTTCGTGTCGGGCAGTCCGGAAGAAGCCGCCGCGATCGCGTGCGCGCTGGTGGGCGATCCCGAACTGCCGGAGCTGCGCGTGGGTCTCGCGACCGGGGCCGTACTCACCCGCGGTGGCGACGTGTTCGGTTCCACGGTGAACCTCGCGGCACGCCTCGTGGAGCTCGCGTCACCCGGTCAGGTGCTCGCGGATCCGGTGACCGCCGCTCACCTCCGCGACGCCGACGGCATCGCGGTCACGGCAGTGGGGCCGCGCCACGTGTCGGGCTTCGAGCACGACATCGAGGTGCACGCGCTCACGCTCGACGGAGCGTGAGCGCGTCACCACGAAAAGTCTCGCGCGTCTAGCTGATCTCGAGGTCGTCCCACTCGACCTCGATGCACATGCGGTGGTACTCGGGCCCGTACCAGGGCGCGTTCACCTGCATGCGACCGAACTCGTTGATGTAGTAGTTGTCCTCGGGCGCGCCTTCCTCCTGGAGGAGGAGCAACTTGGACGCCTCGATGTCGAGCGCCTCGTTGTAGCGCTCGTAGGGCTCCTGCTTGACCTCGACGTGGGTCTTGCCCTCGGCGAGCGCACGCGTGATGCAGCGCGCCGCGTAGGCCGCCCAGATCACGTACCACACCGGCAGACCCGTACCGCCCGAGAGCGGCTGCGAGTTGGGGCCGTAGAGCATGAACATGTTGGGGAACTTCGGCACCATCATGCTGATGTAGGCGCGCGGGCCGTCCTTCGACCAGAAGTCGTGGATGCTCGTGCCGTCCTTGCCGAGGTAGTCGGCCGGCCACAGGTACTTCATGACTTCGAAGCCGGTCGCGGTGATCACGACGTCGACCTCGTGCACCTCACCGTCGGCGGTCTCGATGCCCTTCGGCGTGAACCGCGCGATGGGGCTGGTGACCAGGTCGGTGTTGTCGCGGGTGAGCGACTTGTACCAGTTGTTGTCGACGACGGGACGACGCGAGAACGGCGCGTAGTCGGGGACGAGCTTCTCGATGAGCTCCTCGTCGCCGTTGACCTGCGCCTTGATGTAGGCGGTGAGATCCGAGCGGAGCTGGTCGTTCATCGGGTTCCACTTGCCACCCTGCTTGACCCACTCCTCGTCGGGGACGATGAAGCCGTGGGTGCCGAACAGGCCGGCGATGGCCATGTAGCGCCACCAGTTCCAGTAGCCCGGGAAGTTGTCGAGCAGCCAGAGCGTCTCGGGCTCCATCGGCGCGCCGTACTTGTCGCGCGGGCTGATCCACTGCGGCGTGCGCTGGAACACGTCGACGTGGTCGGCCTCCTCGGCCACCGGGGCGAGCAGCTGCACGCCGGTGGAGCCGTTGCCGATCACCGCGACGCGCTTGCCCGTGAAGTCGAAGCCGTCGGGCCAACGCGCGGGGTGCAGGATCTCACCCTCGAAGCTCTCCTGGCCCTCGAACTGCGGGAACTTCGGGTTGGCGAAGGTGCCCACGCCGTTGATGACGAAGTTGGCCTCGATGGTCTGCGGGCCGTCGGGCGAGTCGTACTCGACGATCCACTTGTCGCGATCGGCGTCGAAGGTCGCCTTGGTGACCTCGCACCCGAACTTCGTGTGGTCGTAGGGCCCGAACTTCTTCGAGACGCCCTCGAGGTACGAACGCACCTCCGGGCCGCGACCGAAGTACTCCGACCAGCGGTAGTCCTTCTCGAACGCGAACTCGTAGGTGATCGAAATCGTGTCGACCCGGATGTCGGGGTAGCGGTTGACGCTCCAGGTACCGCCGGGCTCCGGACGCCGCTCGAGGATCGTGTACGGAAGCCCCAGGTTGCTGAGCTGCACACCGGTGGCCAGGCCGCTGAAGCCGCTGCCGACCACCACGACCATGAAGTCGTCGGGGATCGCGGGCTTGTCGCCCTCCCACTCGATCATGAGCGGGAAGTCCTTGAACGCCGGCAGCTCACGACGTGCGGTGAACTCGAGGTCGCCCATCTCCTCCTTGGTGGCGAGGTTCATGAGCTCGCGCAGCTCGGCCTCGTCGGGCTCGGCCGGGCGCTCGGTGGCGGCGTTGGCCTCGAGCCACGCGGTCGCCTTGGAGATGAGCAGCTCGCGCTGGTCGTCGGTGAGCTCGATCGCCTTCGGGAGCGCGGCGATCTCCGGGTCGTGCGTGTGCATGTAGAGCGTGACCCGCAGTGCGTTCAGGTCGGCGAGCTCCACGGCTCGGCGGATGAACGCGGTGTCGACGGCGTTGGCGGACATGTGACCTCCGGGCAGAATCTGACGCCCCCTCAGAAATGGGCGCGCCCCAGGATGGCACGGAGACCGCCGCTCGTGCACGGCGGAGCCGAAATCGTCGTCCGCGGCACCCCGCCGGGGGCGTGATCAGCCGGCGAGGAGCGGGCTGCCCCGCCCGTAGGCCTTGCTGGTGGCGACGCCCCCGTCGACGCGGCGCACCACGTGGTGGCGGCCGGTCCGCTTGGCCAGCGCCCGCGCCCGCGCCTTCGCCAGCGCCTTCGTGGCCGACGACGACGTGGGGTGGGTGATCCCGGCCCGGACGTTCACCCAGACGTCGCCGTCCTTCACCGTGTGGATCATCAGTTTGCGCGTCACGTGCGTTCCCTTCGCCCGCGGGTGGGTACGCGAGCGACGCTACGGATGGCACGCGCGGGGCCGGTTGCCCGTCGGGGAACGGCCGGTCGCGGGATCCTTGCGGCGATCTGTCAGTCGAGCGATCCGGGTGCCGGGGCGGCGCGCACGGCGCGCCAGACCCGCTCGGGGGTGAGCGGCATGTCGATGTGACGCACCCCGAGATGCGACACCGCGTCCACGACCGCGTTGTGGACCGCCGGCGTGGAACCGATCGTGCCCGACTCACCGATGCCCTTCGCGCCGAGTGGGTTGAGCGGCGTCGGCGTCTCGGTGTTCGACGCCTCGAAGCCCGGGAGGTCGGCCGCGCTGGGGACCGCGTAGTCGATGAGGGTCGCAGTCAACGGGTTGCCGTGGTCGTCGTAGACGACGCGTTCGAACAGCGCCTGGGCGATGCCCTGGGCGATGCCGCCGTGCTGCTGACCGGCCACGAGCAACGGATTGAGGATGCGGCCGCAATCGTCGACCGCGATGTGACGGAGCACGTCGGCTCGTCCGGTCTCGAGGTCCACCTCGACCACCGCGACGTGCGCGCCGAACGGGAACGTGCCCTCACCCTGGTCGAAGTCGAGGGCGACGGCGAGTGCCGGCTCCATACCGGGCGGTCGCCGAGCGTCGTCGTGCACCGCCCGCGCGAGGTCGGCCCAACCGAGCGCGACGGAGGGCACCCCGGCGACGGCGAAGCGGCCGTCGGCGAAGACGACATCGGCCGGATCCGCTTCGAACAGGAACGCCGCGAGGTCGCGCGCCTGCTCGACCAGTCCCTCGCTCGCCCGATAGAGCGCGCTCCCAGCCGTCTGCAGCGACCGCGATCCCACGGTGCCGCTCCCCCGCGGCACCGACGCGGTGTCGGACTGCACGAGGGTCACCGCTTCCATCGGGACGCCGAGCAACTCGGCCACGATCATCGCGAACGACGTCGCGTGGCCCTGTCCGTGGGAGGAGGTACCGACGGTGGCGGTCACCCGGCCGTCGCCGTGCACCTCCACGGCGCCGTACTCCTGGAACTGCCCACCGGCGGTGACCTCGACGTAGGTGGCCACGCCGATGCCGAGCTGCTTCACATCGCCCCGCGCCCGCCGGATCGCCTGCTCGCGGCGCAACTCGTCGTACCCCGCGACGCGCAACGCCTCGTCGAGTGCCTTCGCGTATTCGCCGACGTCGTAGTTCGCGCCGGTGACCGTGGTCAGCGGGAACCGCTCGGGCGGGAGGAGGTTGCGGCGGCGGATCACGACCGGATCGAGATCGAGCTCGTCGGCCGCGATGTCGATGATGCGCTCCAGCATCGCCGTTGCCTCGGGGCGGCCGGCTCCGCGGTACGCCGCGGTGGGGGTGGTGTTCGTGATTGCGCTCTGCGCGTTGATCTCCACCTTCGGGATGTCGTACACCCCCTGGCCCATCATCCGGGTGAGGTACGGCAGGAACGCGCCCAGCCCGGGATACGCGCCGCCGTCGCCCACGATCCGCGCCCGGAGGCCGGTGATGATCCCGTCGCGGGTGACGCCGAGCTCCACGTATTGCACCTGCGCGCGGCCGTGGTACATCGCGACCAGGTTCTCGGAGCGCGTCTCCGTCCACTTCAGCGGCCGCTGCAGCCGGAGCGCGAGTGCGGCGGCGACCACGTACTCGCAGTACGCACCCGACTTGGCGCCGAAGCCACCGCCGACGGCCGGCGCCACGACGCGCACCTGCTCGGGGTCGAGGCCAAGCGCTGCCGCCAGTGGACCCCGCACGCCGAACGGGCCCTGCGTCGGGACGGTCACCGTGATCTCGCCGGCCGGGCCGGGTTCGATCAGCGCGCCATTGGGCTCCATGGGCACCGCCGCGAGGCGCTGGTTCACGAACCTCGCGGCCACCACGACGTCGGCGTCGTCGAAGATCGCGGGGTCCTCGCCGAACGCGAGGTCGATCGCCACGTTCGACCCGTGGTCCGGGAAGAGGAGGGGGGCGCCCGGCGCGAGCGCAGCCTCGGGATCGACGACGACGGGGAGCGGCTCGTAGTCGACGATCACCGCCTCGGCTGCGTCGACGGCCGCCGATGCGGTCTCCGCCACCACCACGGCGACGATGTCACCGACGAACCGCACGACGTCGTGGGCGAGCGGCGGACGGTTGAGCGTGGTCGGCAGCATGACGAACGCCTGCACGGGCGCAAGCTCCAGGGTGTCGTGCGTCGCGAGCAGGCGCACGCCCGGCATGCTCGCCGCCACGCTCGTGTCGATCCGCAGGATCCGCGCGTGGGCGATCGACGAGCGCACGAACACGACGTGCAGCGTGCCTTCCGGCGTCAGGTCGTCGACGTAGGCCGCCGCGCCGCGCAGCAGTCGCGGGTCCTCGACCCGCCGAACCGGGTTGCCCAGGATCGAACCCGGCGAGGTGGAGCGGTGCGGTGGTGCGCCCGGGGGCCCCGCCTGGGGCAGGTTCGTCATCCGGCGGCGAAGGTCGCGACCACGGAGCCCACGCCTTCGTAGGTCGCACGGATCTCGGTGTGGGGTGCGACGGCGAAGAAGCTGGTCGACGAGTTGGTCAGGATGATCTCCCCCGCCGCGCACGCCCCGGCCGTGCCGCAGGCGGTTCACGCCCACGACCACGGGCAGGAACGGGTCGTCGAACGGGTGGCAGCCCACGACCGACACGAGCTCGCGATCGCCCTCCGTCACCCGCAGACGCACGGATTCGAACGCGACCGACCGCCACTCGGGGATGGGGTCGCCGATGACGACGCAGCCATTCGCCAGGTGGTCGGCGAGCGACCCGAGGAGGGATCCCTGACCGGTGGTCGGGCTGTCGTCCTCGGCCGCAGGGTCGGCGCGGAACCGCGACCCGATCACCTCGAAGCCCACGACCGCCGTGACCGACTCCATCACCTCGGCGACGGAGTACTTGTCTTCGCGCGCCGGCAGGTCACGATCCACCCGGAACATGATCTCGGGCTCGATGAGGCGCGCCGGTGAGATGGTCGCCGGGATCTCCGCGCCACTGGCGAGCACGTCGTAGACCGGCGCGTGTGCCGGCGGGTTCATCGGCTTGTAGAGGCAGTAGGCCTTCCAGCCGCGGATCGGCCGGTCGACCCGGTCGGTCACCGCGTCGATGATCCGTTGCATGTCCACGGTGGTGTCGGGCGTGAGCTCGGCCGGCAGTCCGGCGAGGAACACCCGTCCGCGCAGCGCGGCGACGAGCAGATCGGCGGCGGCGGCAATCTGCTCGTCCATCAGGCTCGGCATCGGTTCGTCTCCTTCATCTCTCTTGCTCCGCGTAGGTTCACTGCTCGGCGTCCCGGCGGTTGGCGCTCGCCGGCCACGCCCATGACGAGGGCCGAACGGCGGCCATCGCGGGATGCTCGGCCAGGCGACGGAGAGTCCGCTCGATCAACGGGAACACCTCGTCGACGCGGAGCTGGTCCCGCACGACGAAGGTCATGGCCGAGTGCGTCATGTGCTCCATGATCATCAGCACGTCGGCCCGGTACGCGGCGTCGACGTCGCCGAGCGCGTCGGCCGTCAGTGGTTCGAGGTCGTGGACGAGTCGGGCCGCGATGCCGTCGTCCGCGTCGTTCTCGCCGAGCACGGCGCGGACGGCGGTCTCGAGCATCGTGGGGTGCCGCTCCCACACCTGCCAGATGTGGCGGTAGTACGACAGAAGCCGCTCCACCGGCGTGTCGCCCCGGAACCACGAGGGGGCCGGTTGGCTGAACTCGCGGTCGTTCCACTCGCGAACGGCGGCGGCGATGAGGCGCTCGCGCGACCCGAAGTACCGGTAGATCGTGTCGGTGGAGATGCCCGAACGCTCGGCGATGGGTCGCAGTTGGATCGCGTCGTAGCCACCCTCTCGGGCGAGGTCCAGCACCACTCCGAGCACTCGGGCCCGGCGGACCTCCTGCGAGCGTTCCAAGCGACCTCCCGGCGCCGCCCCTCGTCGCTCGGTCGTCGTCATGGCCGACAAGCTAGTATCGAAACGGCGTTCGCATCCAAAACAGAGTTATGAAAACGAGCACCTCGAGGGCGCGGCGCAGGTGGCGACCGGTCAGTCGAACCGGGAGAGGTCGAGCTTCATGGCGTCGACGCTGCCGGCGCCGTCGACCTGGATCACCTGGCCCGACACGATCCGGGCGCCGGGGCTGCAGAAGTACATGACCATGTGGGCGATGTCGGCGCCGTGGCCGAGCAGGCCGACGGGGTTGTTGGCCCGCGGGGCCTCCGAACCGTCGTCGTCGGGAGTGGAGCCGGGCACCGCCTCGGAGAAGCGCTTGACCCCCTCGGTGTTACCGATGGCGCCCGGGCCCACCGCGTTGACCCGCACGCCGTGGCGGCCCCACTCCACCGCGCACGTGCGGGTGAGCGAGTCGACCCCGGCCTTCGCCGCGGCGACGTGCGCCTGCAGCGCGGCGCCGCGCTGCTCGAACGGCGCGGTGATGTTGACGATGTTGCCGCCGTGGTCGCGCAGCCACACCTCGAACGCCGCCTTCGACACGTTGTAGGTGCCGAGCAGGTCGATGTCGACCACGGTCTTGAACCCGTTGGGCGAAATGTTGGAGATCAACGCGGGGAAGTTGCCCGCGGCGTTGTTCACGACGACGTCGAGACGCCCGTAGTGCTCGACGATGGCCTCGACCGTCGCCCGCACCGCGGCCGCGTCGCGCACGTCGCACACGTGCACCCACACGTCGATGCCGTCGGCGCGCAACTCCTCGGCCGCGGCGTCGAGCGCCTCCTGCTTGCGGCTCGCAATCGCGATCCGCGCACCGTGGTGCCCGAAGGAGCGGCAGATCTCCTTGCCGATGCCGGTGGCGCCACCGGTGACGAAGACGACCTGGTCCGCGAAGAGGTCGGAGCGGAACGGGGACTCGGGTGCAGCAACCATGGCCGGGGAGCTTGGCACCCCCGCCGGCCACGCGCCAGATCCGCCGTCAGTGCGTCAGTGCGTGTCGCCGAGGGCGAGCATCGGGTCGATCGGCAGGCCGCGGACGCGCACCTCGAAGTGCAGGTGCGCTCCGGTGGACCACCCGGTGGAACCCACCAGGCCGATGACGTCGTTGGCGTCGACGGTGTCGCCCGCAGACACGTCGATCTGGCTCAGGTGCCCGTACAACGTGGCGACCGAGTTGCCGTGGTCGATCACGACGCAGTTGCCGTAGCCGCCGCAGTCGCCGGCGCGGACGACGCGCCCGGCCGCAGCGGCGTGCACCTCGGAGCCGGAGGGAGCGGTCACGTCGACGCCGGGGTGGAACCCGGCACCGGTGCTGAGCGGGTCGTTGCGCAGCCCGAACGGCGACGCCATCGCCGCACCGGGGATCGGCCACGTGAGGCCGCCGACGTCGGTCGCGTCCGGCTGGTCGGCCTGCGCCTTCGTCAGGGTCGCGGTGACGTCGTCGGGATTCGCCCGCACCGCGTCGGGGCCGAGCTCGTCCTGGAGCCCCGACTCCGCCGTGGCGCGGTCGGCGAGCGCGGCGACCACTGCGCGGCGTTGCTGATCCGCCTGGTCGTTCAGCGCCGCCGAGCCGTCCTGCGCGTCGATGCGCGCCGCGCGGGGCGACGCACGATGGCATCGAGGCGACGCTTCAGCGCGCGCACCTCGGCGAGGCCGTCGTCGCCACCGGCCCGGGCGAGCTCGAGGATCTCGTTGCCGATCGCATCGCTCTCGGCGGCGCACGCCCGCGAGCACCGCGTTCGCGTCCTTCACCTGGCGCTCGGTGGTGACCAGCGCGAGGCGACGGAGCGCGTACGAGTAGGTGGCGCGCTGCAGGTCGTCGACCAACGCGCGCTGGTGCCCGCTGAGCGCGCCGAACTCCGGCCGCGGGATCAGCAGCTCACTGAGGTCGGGCAGGGGCGGTTCCGTGGTGCTCGTCGGAGGCTCCGACGTGGAGGTGCTCGGGTCGCTGCCGGGCTCGGTGGTGCTCGACGGATCCGTGACTGGCTCGGTACTGGTCGCCGGTTCGGTGCTCGGCGCCGGCTCCGAGGTGCTCGGCGGCTCGGTGCTGGTGGGCGGATCGGTCGACGGGTCGACCACCTGCGCGAACGCCGGCGCCGACAGGGCCGCCACGGCGAGCGCGGCGATCAGTGGGACGACCCGGCGCACTCGCGTGACGACGCCGTGCGCTGACCCGATGTGCCCCGTGTGCGCGGCGTGTCCGCCACTCGGCCCCCACAGTTCCCGCACTGCCCGCAGAAACGACCAGTCCTGCACGGATCCGGGCGCCGCTGGTGGGGCGGGCCCCACGGCGGACCCCGGCTGCGATCTCGCGCACGGCGGCCCGGGCGATGCCCACGGCGTCGTCGAAGGTGGCAGGCGGCACGGCAGTCGGGGTCCGGGCAGGTCCGGCGCCACGCGTACGCGCGACGCTTCGCACCGGTCGGCGTGCGCGAAGAGGTAGGCGTGGAGCGGGATCGGCGGCCGGAGCTCCCCGATCGCCGCAACAGGCACAGGCACAGCGTGAGCAGTGCCACCGACGCATTGCCGAAGTGGCACTGCAGTCGGTCGAGACGCTCGAGGAGGTGTTCGGCCGCCGCCACCTCCGTGCAGAGCCCGAGCGTCGCCAGCGAACCCCAGGCCGAGGTCGAGGGCGATGATGAAGCTGTCGTTCGCTCTGCACCTGCGATGCTCTTCGGCTCTGCCGCAAGCGCAGCCATGCGCTACGTCCGGATCGGACTCACGCAGCGACATCGCCACGAACGCGTACGTCACCGGCGCTTCGGCTTCGTTCCGCGCCTCCGTCGTGATCTGCATCCGCCAGCTGCGCGGCCCCGTGTCGACATCGATCGACGGCGGGAGGTTGCGGATGGAGCACGTTGTAGATGTAGCACGTTCGCCTGCTCCAGCGACGATGAGCTCGTCTACCGCGAGGGCCTCGAGTCTAGCACCGCGATCGCCGTCCTGCGCCCGTCCACCGTCGCCAGGATCGCCGTCGAAGGGCGCCACTCCAGGCCCGATCCCTGCGGGTCCGGCGACCCGGCATCGTGAAATGCGGCGACGTGGTGTCGGAGCGCGGTCCATGGTCGTTCGCCCGACCCGCACGCGGCGAACCGCCATCGATGTAGTGGAGCCAGTATGCGGCCGGGCAGGTCGCCGATGCCGTCGACGGTCTATCGCGCTCGCTGTCCAGCACCCCGATCTCCGGTTCCGGCCGCCGCTCGTCTGTGCAGCCCGGCCACGCAGAGCCCAAGCACCGCGATCGTCGACTCGCAACCACGAACGTTCGACCGGCTTCGCGCCAGTTGTCGTGCTCCCGTCGACAGCGTCTGCCGATCGACGCCGCCTTCGATGTATCCAGGCTCGCCGATCGGATGGTCGCACGAAGCTACGCGACCCATTCGGCGTGGGCACGGCCGATGGTCTCGCGCTTCGCCCGGCAGCCGCGAGTTGCTCGAGCGCGAACACTCGCACCGTCTCGAGCAGTCGGTAGCGACCCGGGCGCGGCTCGCACGCCGAACTGCACCAGCGACTTGCGGACGAGCGACGCCGAGCGGACCGTCGTCGCCGCACACGGCGCGAGCGGCGTCGGCCGGTGAAACCGCCCGCGAACACCCCGAGCCGTCGAAACACGCGCCTGCTCGGCTTCGTCGAGCAGCTGGTGCGACCACTCGAGCGTCGCCCGCAGCGTCTGGTGACGGTCGACGGACCGCCGGCGGCCGGACGACAGCAGCCGGAAGCGATCGTCGAGCCGGGTGGCGATGTCGGCCGGGGCATGGTGTCGACCCGAGCGGCGGCGAGCTCGACCGCCAGGGGCACGCCGTCGAGCCGACCGCAGATCTCCTCGACGGCCGCACGGTCTCGTCGTCGACCACGAACTCGGGATCGACGCCCCGGGCCCGTTCGGCGAACAGCGACACCGCGTCGGTCGCGGCGTCGAGCGGTCGCACCGGCACGACCTGCTCGCCCTCGAGATCGAGCGGCTCGCGACTCGTCGCCATGACCACCACTCCTGGACACCGCTCGAGCACCGCCGCAGCGAGATCGGCTGCGGCGTCGAGCACGTGCTCGCAGTTGTCGAGCACGAGAATGCTGCGGTCGAGCGCCCAGGTGCTCGCAGAGGCTCGTCGAGGTCGGCTGACGCCGGGCTGGGCCGGCGCGCCGAGCGCGGTGACCACCACGGACGCAGACCGCATCCGGATCGCCGGTGCGCGGCGAGCTCGGCCAGCCACGCACCGCCCGGGAAGCGGCGACTGGGCGTCGACCGCGGCTTGCAGCACGAGGCGCGTCTTGCCGACGCCGCCGACCCCGGTGAGCGTGAGCAGCCGACGAGGGACGAGGAGCTCGCGGAAGCGCGTTCGAGGTCGCGCTCCCGGCCCGACGAACGAGCTGATCTGCACCGGGAGGTTGCCGCTGGCGACGTCGAGCGATCGCAGCGGGGGGAACTCCGTGAGGTCGGCATGTGCCACCTGGAACACGTACATCGGCGCGGCGAGATCGCGCAAGCCGGTGCTCACCGAGATCGACGAGCTCGACCTCGGGCCCGAGCCACTCACGCACGAGCTGCTCGGTGAGTTGCGAGAGCACCACCTGCCCGCCGTGGGCGACGCTCATCAGCCGCGCCGCGCGGTTCAGCACCGACCCGTAGTAGTCGCCGTCGCGCAGCTCGGCCGCGCCCGGTGTGCAGGCCCATCCGCACCCGGTATCGGGCCCGTCACACCCCACGGCTCACGCCCGAGAGCCGACTGCCCGTCGAGTGCGGCGGCCACCCCGTCGGCGGCCACCGGGAAGACCGCGTGCACGCCGTCGCCGGTCGTCTTCACGACATGTGCCGCCGTGCCCCTCGACCGCCTGCGCAGCGAGCTCGTCGTGACGCGCCAGCGCGCCTCGCATCGCGTCCGGGTGCTCCTCCCACAAGCGGGTGGAACCCTCGATGTCGGTGAAGAGGAACGTGACCGTCCCCGACGGCAACTCGCCCACTCGGCCCCCTCTCGCGGCGATACTCCGAACGACCAGTCAATCAGACACACCGGACCAGGTTCATCGGGCGTCGGGCCCGACGTCGCGCAATCCACGCGTGCTCTCGTTCCGCGCCATTTGCGGTGCTTCCCGGATGGACGCGACAGGCGTAGCGTGGGGTTATCGGCAGCGGCATGAACCCCGCCGATCGCCAGGAGACCGGACAGCAAGCTCTGCAGAGGAGAAGCTGGTCCACGAGGACACTCCACCCCGATAGTTCGCGTCGATCCGTACCGGTGGACGCACGCGAACCTCCACCCATGAATCGGCGGCTGCCGAACGACTGAGGTCCCCCGCGAGCCCAGCGTGCCCGATCGACAGGCCAAGATCTCCGACCACCGCCCCGGCCCTAGCCGGGGCGGTGTCGCGCCCGGGGCAGGTTGACGAGGAGCGACGCGGTCATTGCCGAGGCGTTCGCTCGAGCCGTCGGCGTCGGACCCACACCGCTCCCGACGGCTGGGCGACCTACTTGCTCGCCTCGTGTTTGAAGGAGACCTTGACCTTCACCGCGGTAGGTCGAAACCCGACCGTCCTCGATGGTCATGTCGAGTTCCACGACCTGGGCGATACGAAGGTCACGCAGCGTGCGTGCGGCCTGCTCGACCGCTGCCGCCGCAGCCTGCTCCCACGATTCCGTGCTCGTGCCGATCAGCTCACTGACGGCGTACACGCTGGTTGTCATAGCGCCCTCTTTTCCTCACGGGGTGCCCGGACGGCGTGGCTGAAGGTTCGCCCGTTGCGAAGGCCGCGTCAAGGTGCCCGTCGACGCGAACGGACCCCGGGGGCAGCTGGCACGGTCGTCCGGCGCGACACGACCCGGCCCCAGGGACCGGGTCGGAATAGTGGTGCGGTGGGGCGATGCGGCGATGGAGCCGGAGAAGGGACTTGAACCCTTGACCTGCTCATTACGAGCAGTTCCCGACTTAGCGCCATGCTCACCTGCACAATCGCAGGCCCGACTCAGATTTCGGTTGAGCGTAGTGACCCGAATAGGCAGGCCAACGCATCGGGTGGTCAGCCCCATCGTGTACGGGGTGACCATCGGCCTCGCGTTCGTGAGCCCCTTCATCTGTATCGCGGTGCCGCGATGCTCGCGGTGTACGTCGTGCGGTCCGTCTGCCGGCGCGCTGGTGAGCGACGGGGACGAGTCACCGCCAGAACCCTGACGACGCGTCAGGACCGGGGATCTCGCCGATCGGCGGGAAGAGGTCGGCCACGGACACCGTGCCCGACCCTTCGTCGCCCTCACGCACGAGCGCCGCCGGAGGCACTCCGTCCGCGGTCCCTCGTAGGCAGCAAGGCCTTCGTCGATGCACCACGCGGGCGAAGTCGACTGCCTGCAGCGGTGTCATGGCCGCGCCTCGCGCTCGGACTGCCGTCACCTGAGCCGTGTCGAGCTCGCGCGTCGGTGACCTCGGTGGCGCGCGCCCGGGTGACCGCCATGGCCCCGAACTTGGCCAGCTCGGGGTTCAGCGCTTCGACCACGCCGTACAGCACGCAACTCGTTTCGGGGGCACAGCGTCGCAATCGCACCCGCGAGGGCTTCGGTGAACACCGCCAGGGTCAAGCGATTAGCCGGGTATGAATTGGCGGCACGCGCGATCACATAGGCTGCAGCGTGAGCATCTCGTCGTCGAGGTTGGCGGCCACGATGGCCCCGAGCGTTGAGGCCGATGTCGCTCGCCGGTAGGTCTGCTTACCGCGCCCACACCGACTCGGCCTCGACGAGTTGTTGCCTCGCCGCCTCCGGATCGTCGTCGAGCACCGCGTGCACGCGCGCGCAGCACGCGCGCCGGGAAGCGCAAGGACGTTGTCGTTGGCGCGCGCAACCTCAAGCGCCTCCCACGCGTTGAGCGACGGCAGCCACACGCTGACACGAGCGTTGCCTGCTGCGCTGCGAGCCCCTTGGAGGTGCACCGCACAGGTCGTAGGGGGCGGCGTTCCGACGGGCCCAGTCGACCCTGCGCTGCTCCAGCACGCTCGCAGTCTCGATGTCGCGGGCTGCGGTTGCGATGAGCATTCGGGTCTGCATGACCACGACCGTCGTGAGTGTCGTCGGGATCACTGCAGAGCTGCTCGGCCTCGACGCAGCGAGCTTCGGCGCGATTGAAGTCGCCGCAGTTGCACTGCCGACCAGCCAGCGACAGCGAGCCACGGAGCGACAGCTGCTCGGAGTCGTACCGGCGCGCCACCGCCAACGCCTCCTCGGCCTTGTCGAAGACCGTCGCGACAGCCGAATAGGGTGAACAGCGGGTTCGTTGACGCCGCACACACAACGGTGGCGACATCGTCGGACCGCTCACGCTCGAGCATCCAGCCGAGGGCGACGCGTGACGTTCTCGGTCTCGCGTTCGACCCGCCGCACCCACTCCAACTGTTCGGCGCTCTGACAGAGCCGTCACGCGGCACGCTCCAGGAACACTGGAAGTACGCCGCCGTGGCGGTCGCGCGCGCTTCGGCCAGGTCATCGGGATCCAGGCGCTGCTCGGCGTACTGGCGGATCGTCTCGAGCAGTCCGTAGCCGGGTCGGACCGTCGGTGTCGGCCACGACCAGCGACCGGGCGACCAGGCTCGACACGAGTCCAGCACGTCGTCCGCCTCGACCTCGCCGCCACCGCACACGGCTTCGGCCGCTTCGAGGGTGCACGTGCCCGCGAACACCGAGAGGCGCTGGAGCACCGTCTGCTCCGGCGCCGTGAGCAGGTCGTAGCACCAGTCGATCGCCGCCCGCAGCGTCGGCGTGGCGCTCGACCGCGCCGCGCTCCCCGCCGGCGAGGAGGCGGAACCGTTGGTCGAGCCGAGCCGCGATCTGCGCTGGTGACAGGGCGGTGATCCGCGCCGCGGCCAACTCGATCGCGAGCGGGATCCCGTCGAGCCGCCCGCAGAGCTCGGCGATCGCGTCCAGGTCGGCCGACGACGGGCTCGAAGTGGCCCTTGGCGTCGCGGGCGCGCTCCATGAACAGCTCGCTCGCTGCCAGTCGGATCGAGCGACGGCACCGCGACGATCCGTTCGCCGCGGATCGCCAGGCCTTCGCGGCTCGTCGCCAGGAGGCGTAGGCGTTCGCACTGTGGCAGCAGCGCCCGCGACGCGCGCGACCCCGTCGAGCAGGTGCTCGCAGTTGTCGAGCACCAGCGAGGATCTCCTTGCGTCCCGAGGAACTCGTCGACGCGCGTCGATCGGGTCGAGCTCGGGACGGCCGGCCGCCCGCAGCGTCGCCGAGATCACCGTCGCCACCGCGTCGGGATCGCGCACGCCGCCGCCAGCTCCACCAGCCACACCCCGTCGCGGAACGCGCGGCGAGCGACCTGCGCCGCGACCTGCAGCGCCAGGCGCGTCTTGCCGACGCCGCCGACCCCGGTCAGCGTCACCATGCGGCTGTCGCCGAGCAGGCTCGACGACCTCGGCCACCTCCTCGTCTCGGCCGACGAACGAGCTGACCTGCGGCGGGCAGGTTGCCGGCGACGCGGTCCAGCGTCCGCAGCGGCGGGAAGTCGCGCGGCGAGGCCCGGGCCCGAGCTGGTACACCGCGCTCGGCGCGACAGGTCGCGCAGCCGGCGCTCGCCCAGCGTCCACGAGCTCGACCCGTCGTCGAGCGAGTCGCCGACGACTCAACGGTCGCCCCCGACACGAAGACCTGCCCGCCGTGCGCGGCCGCCATCACCCGCGCCGCCCGGTTCACCGCCGGGCCGTAGTAGTCGCCGTCCCGCTCCTGCGGCCTCACCGGTGTGGACGCCCATCCGCACCCGGAGCGGCGCCGTCGTCGGCCACGCCGTCGACTGCGAGCGTCGCGCTGCGAGCGCCGACGGCCGCAGGCAGTCGTGCGCCGTCGCGAACGCGGCAGTGGAACCCGTCGCCGGTGGTCGTGAACACGTACCCGCCGTGCGCCTCGACCGCGTCGCGGACGATGTCGTCGTGGCGGGCGAGCGCGTCGCGCATCGCGTCGGGGTGCTCCTCCCACAGCCGGGTCGAGCCCTCGATGTCGGTGAACAGGAACGTGACCGTCCCCGACGGCAGTCCAACCACGAGCGTCAGTCAATCAGAGAACACCGGGGCACGTCTCCGGACGCCAGACGCGACACGACCCGGCCGCAGGGACCGGGTCGGAATCGTGGTGCGGCGATGGAGCCGGAGAAGGGACTTGAACCCTTGACCTGCTCATTACGAGTGAGCTGCTCTGCCGCCTGAGCTACTCCGGCATGGGGCAGCAGTGTACCGAACCGGGGTCACCGGCCCCGAAGGGTTCGGTCAGCGACGCGGCAAGGACGCAGCGCTGACGTGGCCCGACGGCGGGAGGTGCAGGAAGAGCCGCTCCAGCAACAGGGGTTCTGCCGGATTGTGCTCGGCCAGCGCGTGGCGGGCGGCGCGGCAGGCATCGAGCGCCCGAGCGGCGGCGCGGGCGTCGAGCACGAGGCGCGGCTGGTCGGAGTTGAGCGCGTCGGTGGCGGGGCCGACGAGCGCGTCGCGGTACATCGTCTCGAGTGCGGTGATGCCCTCGACGAGGGCCTCGGTGCGCGCGTAACGGTGCTGACGCTTGTGCCGCTCCTCCAACCGCTTGAGCTGGGCCCGTTGGGTGCGGTCGGGGTAGCCGGCGGCCGCGAGTTCGGCGGTGAGCTCCTCGGCCTCGGTCGCCTGCGCGGTGTCGAGATCGGCGAGCGCGGTCTGGAGCGCCTCCTGCACCACCTCGGCGCGTTGCGCGACCGCCGATCCGGTGCCGTCGAGCGCGGCGGCGGTTGCGACGAACGCCTCGCGCACCGCGGCGAGCGGTCCGTCGATCGCTCGGGCGCGATCGATGCGGCCACCACCGAGTGCGGCGAGCAAGCGGGCGCGCTCGGGATCGACGCCGCTCTGCGCGAGCGCGGCCGCGACGGCTTCGGGGCCGAGGAAGGAGAAGTCGACGCGCTGGCAGCGCGAGCGGATCGTGGGCAGCAACTGATCGGCGCCGGCGGTCACCAGCACGAGCACCGCGCTGGCCGGTGGCTCCTCGAGCGTCTTCAGCAACTTGTTCGACGCAGTGTCGTTCATGCGCTCCGCGTCGAACACGACGATGACCTTGCGGTCGCCCTCGAGCGGGCTGCGGTACACCTCGTCGACGATCTCTTGCGCGTCGTCGACGCGGATCTGGTTCGCGGGCGGATCGATCTCCACGACGTCGGGGTGCACGCCGCGCAGCGACAGGTCCCATGCACGTTCGTCGCCATCGGGCGCGACGAGGGCCGCCGCGAAGCAGCGGGCTGCTTCCTCGATGCCGGAACCACGCGGGCCGACGAGGAGGTACGTGTGCACCGGGCGCTCGGCGGCGCGCTGGAGCAGCGCGACGGCCTTGTCCTGGCCCACGACCCTGTCCCACTTCGATTGGCCCGGCGCCGGTGCGGTCATTTCCTCATCCTGCCAGGAGTGGCGCAACTGCGTCGCGGAGTGCGCCGGCGACGACGTCGAGCGGGTAGTTCGCGTCGACGACGACCCAGCCGCGTGCGGGTGCGAGGTCGCGGTACGCGGCCCGCACCTTCGCGTGGAACGCGGCGCCCTCGGCCTCGAGCTTGTCGGTCTCGCTCCCCCGGCGCGTCTCGGCCACGGCGTCGCCGACGTCGAGCAGCACGACGAGATCGGGCTGCACGTCGCCGACGGCCAAGCGGTTGATCTCGGCGACCGCGTCGACTCCGAGGCCGCGCACCACGCCCTGGTACACCAGCGACGACGGCAGGAAGCGGTCGGACACCACCCACGCACCGCGGGCGAGCGCCGGCCCGATCACGGTGGCGACGTGCTGGGCACGGTCGGCTGCCATCAACAGCGCCTCCGCCACCGGGGCGAGGGGGTCGGGGCGGTGCAGGAGCAGCTCGCGCATGGCCGCGCCGGCCTCGGTGGCACCGGGCTCGAAGGTCTCGACCACCTCGATGCCCTGGTCGCGCAGCCACCCGGCGAGGCCACGCAGTTGCGTGCTCTTGCCGCTGCCGTCACCACCCTCGAGCACCACGAACCGACCCGTCATCGCCCACCATCTTGCTCATTGGCTTGCTCGTTGGCCTCGTCGACTCCGGGCGGGTCCTCGGTCATGCCCTCGAGCTGTTCGGTGGGTGGGTCGTCGATCGCCGGGCGCGGCGGGGACTGCGGATCGCCGGGCGCGACATCCGGCGGGTCCTCCGTCGCCCCTTCGAGCTCGGCGGTGGACGGCTCGAGCCGCACCGTCGGCTCGGCCACGTCCGGCTCCGGCCCCGGCTCCGCTTCTGCGTCCGCTTCCGCCGTCACCATCGGCTCGACGAGGCCCGGCGCCACGAACGCCGCCTCGGGGCCGTGCTCGATGCGTTCCACCATCGCGGCCGCCTCGCCGCCCTCTTCCTCGGCCTCGTGCTCGGCGCGCCGGATCGAACGCCACGCGAACACACCAGCGATCAGTGTGATGAACCCGCCGCACCACAGCGCGATTCGCACGCCCGGCAGCGCGTAGGAGTACGGCCCGACCGAGATCGCCTGGTTGTCGAGCAACGCGCTCGTCACCCAGTCCCAGAAGTCGGCGAACAACGGCGAGACGGTGAGCGAGATGAGGAGGCACAGCCGCACGACGGTGTAGAGCGTGGCGAACGTACGGCCGCGCAGCTCGTCGCTCACACTCTCCTGCAACACGGTGAAGCCGGTCACGTAGGTGGTGCCCGCGCAGGCGCCCACACCGCCGATGAGAAATGCTGCGACCGCGAGGGTCGAGAACGACGCCGCGAGCACGAGGAACAAGCCGGTGCCGATCACCCCGAAGCAGAACACGGTGATGCGGGGCAGCCGTCCCTGCAGCCAGAGCAGCGTGACCACGCCGGTTGCGGCGCCGAACCCGAGCGCGGTCATCAGCACACCGAACGCCGCGCTGCCACCGTCGAGCACCTCTTGGGCGAAGCTCGGCCCGAGCGGGATCATGGCCCCGGCGCCGATCAGGCCGAACCCAAGACCGAGCATCACGCCCCGCACCAGCGCGTGCTTCGACACGAACTGCAGACCTTCCTTGATCTCGCGGAAGGTCTCGGTCAGGTCGATGCGGCCCTGGCCGGTGCGGTCGCGCCGCGGGATCGGCAGGCGCCACACGATCGCGGCCGACACGAGGAACGTCATCGCGTCGAAGAAGAGCGCGAGCACTTCCTGGTCGACCCGGAACGACGAGACGATGTTGAAGGCCCCGAGCACGGTCGCGAGAGCGGCGAGCAACGAGAAGATGATCGACGCGATCGGAAACGTGCCGTACGACGCGGCGAGCGACAACGAGTTCGCCGACGCCAGCTGCTCGTCGGGCACCAGGTTCGGCACCGAGGCTGCCTGCGCGGGACCCCACATCAGCGTGAAGATCTCGAGCCCGAGCGAGATGAGCAGCAGCCCACCCATGTTCTCGACGAACGGCAGGAGCAGCAGCAGACACGCGCGGCCGATGTCGCAGAACACCATCACCTTGCGACGGTCGAAGCGGTCGATCATCACGCCGCCCACCGTGCCGAGCAGGAAGCCCGGGAGTACGCGCGTCAGCATGACGAGGCTCACTGCTGCGCCCGAGTTGTCGGAGAGCCGCGCGGCGATGGCGAGGATCGCGATGAGACCGATCCAGTCGCCCAGGCTCGACACCACCTGCGCGAGCCACAGGCGGAAGAACGCCTTCGACCCGAAGACCCGCCAGGGAGCTTCCGGAATCGGCGGCTCCTGCGCGTCGTGCGGGATGAACGGCGCCTCGTGGTGCGACGCCGGTTCGTCGGTCATGGGTCAGGTACCGAGGGTCGGCGGCTTCTTCGCGGCGGCCTTCTTCGCCGCGGCCTTCTTTGCGGTGGTGCCCTTCTTGACCGTACGGGTCGTGGTGCTCGGCGGCTTCTTCGCGGCTGTCTTCCTTGCGGCCTTCTTGGCCGGGGCCCGCTTGGCCGGTGCCTTCTTCTTCGCCGGGCCGCGCGCGGCGCGCTCCGCGAGCAGTTCCACGGCTTCGTCGAGCGTGACCGCTTCGGGCTGCATGCCGCGCGGCACCGTGGCGTTGGTGGTGCCGTCGGTGATGTACGGACCGAAGCGGCCGTCGAGCACGCGGATCGGCGCGCCGCTGTCGGGGTGCAGGCCGAGGTCGGCGATCGGCGGCTTGGCGACGCGGCCGCGCCCCTGCTTCGGCTGGGCGAAGATCGCCTCGGCCTGCTCGACCGTGACGGTGAACAGCTCGTGTTCGGCGCCGAGGCTGCGACTGTCGGTGCCCTTCTTGATGTAGGGCCCGTAGCGGCCGTTCTGCGCGGTGATCTCCTGGCCGTCGGGGTCGACACCGACCACGCGCGGCAGCGCCAGGAGTTGCAGTGCCTCGTCGAGGGTGACCGTGTCGGGTTCCATCGACGCGAACAGCGACGCGCGCTTCGGCTTCTCCTTCGAGCCCTCCGGCTGCTCACCGAGCTGCACGAACGGACCGAAGCGGCCGTTGAGCACCAGCACCGGCAGGCCCGTCTCGGGGTCGTTGCCGAGCTCACGGGGACCGCCGCCGCCCTTGGCGAGGAGCTCCTCGGCCTTCTCGGGCGTGAGCTCGTCGGGCGCGAGGTCGGCCGGGATCGGCGCCTTCTCGTCGCCGCGCTCGATGCGCGCGCCGTTGGGCCACACCCGAGCGATGAGCTCGTTGCCCTGCGCGTCGACGCCGATGTGCACCGCGTTCACCTCGGCCATGTCGATCTCCGCGAGGCGCTCGTCGGACACGAGCTCGCGCAGACCCACCGGGCCCGACGAGCCCGCGCCGTTGCCGAAGTAGAAGCTGTCGAGCCACTTCTCCGCCTCGCCCTCACCGCGGGCGACGGCGTCGAGCGCCTCTTCCATGGTCGCGGTGAAGTCGTAGTCGATGAGGTGGGCGAAGTAGCGCTCCAGCAGCTGCACCTTCGCGAACGCCTTCCACGTGGGCACCAGCGCGGTGCCCTTCTTGAAGACGTAGTCGCGCGCCAGGATCGTCTCGATCACCGACACGTAGGTGGACGGGCGGCCGATGCCGCGCTCCTCGAGCTCCTTCACCAACGACGCCTCGGTGAAGCGCGCGGGCGGCTGCGTGGTGTGGCCTGCGGGACGCAGATCGGTGCAGTCGACCGCCTGCTGCTCCTGCAGCGGCGGGAGGATCGTCTCGCGGTCTTCCAGCTCGGCCTCGGGATCGTCGGCGCCCTCGACGTAGGCGCGCAGGTAGCCCGGGAACTCGATGGTGCGGCCGCTCGCCTGGAACGTGACCTTCTCGTTCGCACTCGACGATGCGGCGAGCTTCAGCGTGACGCGCTGGATGCGCGCGTCGGCCATCTGCGACGCGACGGTGCGCTTCCAGATGAGGTCGTAGAGCTTGCGTTCGTCCGACGACCGCAGCTCGGCGCCGACGTCTTCCGCGGTGCGCATGCGGTCGCCCGCGGGGCGGATCGCCTCGTGCGCCTCCTGCGCGTTCTTGACCTTGCTGCGGTACTCGCGCGGCTTGTCGGGGAGGTACGCGTCGCCGTAGAGGCGCTGGATCTGGCTGCGGGCCGCGCTCACTGCCTGCGCCGACAGCGACGTGCTGTCGGTTCGCATGTAGGTGATGAGACCCCGCTCGTAGAGGCCCTGGGCGATGCTCATGGTGCGGCCTGCGCTGAAGCCGAGCTTGCGGCCCGCTTCCTGCTGCAGCGTCGACGTGATGAACGGCGCCTTCGGCTTCTCCATGAACTGCTTGGTGTCGACCGACGCGACGGTGAACGCGGCGTGCTCGAGCCGGGACGCGAGCGCGACCGCGTCGCCCTCGGCCAGCAGCGCGACGTTCGCGTCGGCCTTGAGCTGACCGGTGTCGGCGTCGAAGTCGCGACCGAGTGCGAGGCGCTTGCCGTCGATGTCGACGAGCGTCGCGGGGAACGACTGCCCAGATCCGTTCGCGGGGGTGTCGGGCGCGGCGGGCGCGGCGAACGTCCCCTCGATGTCCCAGTACGAGCCGGAGCGGAACGCCATGCGCAGACGCTCGCGGTCGACGACGAGTCGCGTCGCGACGCTCTGCACGCGGCCGACCGACGTGCCGCGGCCGATGCGGCGGAACGCGACGCTCGACACCTCGTAGCCCACGAGGCGGTCGAGGATGCGACGCCCCTCCTGCGCCTCGACCAGTTTCATGTCGAGCTCACGCCAGTTCTCGATCGCGTCGGCGATCGCCGCCTCGGTGATCTCGTGGAACACCATGCGCTTCACGGGGACCTTGGGCTTGAGCACCTCGAGGAGGTGCCACGAGATCGCCTCACCCTCGCGATCCTCGTCGGTCGCGAGGTAGACCTCGCTCGCGTCCTTCAGCGCCGCCTTCAACTCGGCGACGACGTGCTTCTTGTTGTCGGGGACGATGTAGACCGGCTTGAAGTGGTCCTCGACGTCGATCCCGAGCCGGCGGACCTGCGGATCGGTGATCGCCTTCGGCGCCTGCTTCGCGCCCTGGGGCAGGTCGCGGATGTGGCCGACGCTCGGCTTGACGGTGTATCGGTCGCGACCGAGGAAGCCGGCGATGGTGTCGGCCTTGGCCTTCGACTCGACGATGACGAGCGGTTTCGCCACGTTCGTTTCCACACTCCTCGGGCTCGTGGGGCGATCCCACGAGCCAGCCAGTCTTGTCGCCCGGCGCCCTGACCGTTCACATCGGCGCCGGAGAGTGCCGGAGAGTGGTGCCGGGAACGGCTCCTGTCAACTCGTGCCGTCTATCCTCTCCCGGTGCACACCCTCTCCACGATCCTGGCGCTCACCACCGACCCGAAGCAGATCCTGAGCGATTTCGGCGGCGCAGCGACGATCGCGCTGATCCTGATCATCTTCGCCGAGACCGGCCTGCTGATCGGGTTCTTCCTCCCCGGAGACTCGCTGCTCTTCACCGCCGGACTGCTGGCGTCGCAGAGCAAGCCCGGTCAGCCGCACCTCAACCTGGCCGTCATCCTCATCGGCTGCTTCGCGGCCGCCGTCATCGGCGACCAGGTGGGCTTCACGCTGGGCGACAAGATGGGCCCGCGGTTCCTCGCCAGGCCCGACTCCAAGTTGTTCAAACGGGAGTACGTCGAGCGCACCGAGGCGTTCTTCGACAAGCACGGACCCAAGACGATCGTGATCGCCCGGTTCGTCCCCGTGGTGCGGACGTTCGCCCCCGTGCTCGCCGGCGTGGGCAAGATGAGCCGCCGCACGTTCCTCAGCTACAACGTGTTCGGGGCCTTCATCTGGGTGTTCGGCGTGACGATGGCCGGCTACCTGCTCGCCGACGTCATCGGCGACTCGATCGACAAGTACCTCCTGCCCATCATCTTCGTGATCATCGTGCTGTCGCTGGTCCCGCCCTTCCTCGAGTGGCGCAAGGCCAAGAAGGAGGGCCCCAAGGTGATCACCGACACCCAGGCCGAGGCCGAGGCCGCCCGCCTCCACGAAGACGTCGAAGACGCCTGACAACTTCTCTTTTCCGAACCGGCGTCAATCCAAGCCCATAGTGGGCAGGGATTGACGCCAGTTCGTGCACGGCGTTGTGAACGACGCCGCGGTTCGTCCCGTCGGTATGTCGATCGACGACCACATTGCCCAGTTCGCCGCCTCGCACCACGGCATCGTCGCCGTCAGACGCCTCAGTGAGACGAGCCTGACCCATCGCCAACGACACGCCCGGCTCGAAGCCGGGCGGTGGTCGGAGCTGTATCCGGGCGTCTATCGGATCGGCGGCGCGCCCGAGACATGGCGGGGCGACCTGCTCGCGGCGTGCTGGGCTGGCGGTCCGAGCGCGGTTGCGTCGCACCGGGCGGCAGCGGCGCTCTGGGGGTTGCCCGGAGCACGGGAAGTGGTCGAGATCACCTGCCCGCGTTGGCGCCGGACCCAGAAGGACGGGGCTCTCGTCGTGCACGAGAGCAGGTTGCTCACGGCCGTCGACGTGACGGAACGGGATGCGATCCCGTGCACGACCGTCGAGCGGACGATCTTCGACCTCGCCGGCCTCGCCGGCTCCGGCACGGTCGACCTGGCGATCGACTCGGCTCTGCGGCGCGAGCTCACGACGGTCGCCGATCTCGTGACCGTGGGCGACCGGGTCGCCAAACGGGGACGAGCGGGATCAGCCCGCTACCGCCACGCAGTTGCCCAGCGCGATCCCAGCCAGGCCCTGCCCGAGAGCGAGCCCGAGCGGCAACTCGCCGAGGCACTCGTCAGACGGGGACTCCCACGACCCGTGTACCAGCACATCGTGCGCAACGCGCTCGGTGGCTTCATCGCCCGGGTGGATCTCGCCTACCCGGACGACAACATCGTCATCGAGTACGAGAGCGTTGCGCACCACACGGGCAAGGTCGCGCTGCTCCGTGACAGCGCCCGACGCAATGCCATGGTCGGCAGCGGTCAAACGGTCCTGACCGCGACGGTCGAGGATCTTCGCGACGACGCCGCCCGCCTGGCCGCCGAGATCCGGCACGTCCAGAACGCGACGAACCGGCGTCAATCCAAGCCCATGATGGGCAGGGATTGACGCCGGTTCGCGGAGATCAGTGGGGTTACTCGCCGGCGGAGGAGCCTTCGGGGAGGCCGTGCTCGGCCATCGCCTCGGCGACGATCTCGGACTCCTCGGCGAACCCGCCGCCCTTGCGCTTCGAGAAGAGCACGGCGCCGATCAGGATCACCAGGCAGACGCCGGCGATCACGAAGCGGATGTCGTCGTTGCGCAGGCTGATGATCGCGGGGAGCACCAGCAGGGCGACGAGGTTCATCACCTTGATCAACGGGTTCAGGGCCGGGCCGGCGGTGTCCTTGAACGGGTCACCGACGGTGTCACCGATGACGGCGGCCTTGTGTGACTCGGACCCCTTGCCGCCCTCGTTGCCGTCCTCGATGTACTTCTTGGCGTTGTCCCATGCGCCACCGGAGTTGCTCAGGAAGTTCGCCATGAGCTGACCGGTGAGGATGACGCCGGCGAGGAACGCGCCGAGTGCGTAGAAGCTGATGCCGAAGCCGATGATCAGCGGCGTGAGCACGGCGAGCAGCGCCGGGGTGGCGAGCTCACGCAGCGACGCCGCGGTGCAGATGTCGATGACCGGTCCGTAGTCGGGCTTCTTCGTGCCCGCCATGATCCCGCCGTCGGCGAACTGGCTGCGGACCTCCTGCACCACCACGCCGGCGGTGCGGCCCACCGCACGGATGGCGAGGGCGGAGAACAGGAACGACACCGACCCACCGATGAGCAGGCCGATGAAGACCTTCGGGTTGGCGACGTTGATCTGGGTCGCGATGTTCTGGAAGAGCGGGTTGCCGGTGAGGATCTCGCCGGCCTTGTCCCTGAGGCCGAGCTCGCCACCGGCACTCTCGACGAACGACGCGAACAGCGCCACCGAGGCGATGACGGCGGAGCCGATGGCGAAGCCCTTGGTGACGGCCTTGGTGGTGTTGCCCACCGCGTCGAGGCTCACCATGATGCGCTCGGGTTCGCCCTCGAACTCGCCCGACATCTCGGCGATGCCCGCGGCGTTGTCGGCGACGGGGCCGAAGGTGTCCTCGGAGACGATCACACCGGTGGTGGCGAGCATGCCCATACCGGTGAGGGCGACCATGTAGAAGGTGAACTGGATGTTGCCGTCGCCGAGCCAGATGCCGACGCCGAGGGCAGCCGCGATGGCGATGATCGCGTAGACGCTCGACTCGAGGCCGGAGCTGATGCCGGAGAGGATGACCGTGGCGGGGCCGGTGCGCGTCGCCTCGGCGATCTCACGCACGGGCGCGGTCTCGGTGCTGGTGAAGTACTCGGTGAGACGGCTGAGCGCCTGGGCGAGGACAAGGCCGATGATGACGGCGCCGAAGCACTTCCACCCGGCATCGAACTTGTCGTTGCCCACGTAGCCGAAGGCCACGATGGCGGTGCCGACGACGGTGAGCAGACCCGCGGTGATGAAGCCGCGGTTGATCGGCGCCATCGCCGACTTGTCCTTGTCGGTGGCCCGCACCGCGAACACGCCGACGATCGACGCCAGTACGCCGATGGCGCGGGCGGCGAGCGGGAAGATCAGGCCGAGGGCCGGGTTCAGGCCGATCGACTGGAACGCGGCGACGCCGAGGATGATCGAGGCGACGAGGGTGACCTCGTAGGACTCGAAGAGGTCGGCGGCCATGCCGGCGCAGTCGCCCACGTTGTCGCCCACGTTGTCGGCGATGGTGGCGGGGTTGCGGGGGTCGTCCTCCGGGATGCCCGCCTCGACCTTGCCGACGAGGTCGGCGCCGACGTCGGCGGCCTTGGTGAAGATGCCGCCGCCCACCCGCAGGAAGAGGGCGAGCAGCGAACCGCCGAAGCCGAACCCGATGAGGATGGCCGAGGCGGTGTTCTGGAAGAGCATGATGATCACGGTGGCGCCGAGGAGGCCGAGGCCGACCGTGAACATGCCGGCGACGCCACCGGTGCGGAACGCCACCTTCAGCGCAGCGGGCAGCGAGCCCGAGCGGGCGGCCGCCGCGGTGCGCACGTTGCCGCGCACGGCGAGGCTCATGCCGATGAAGCCGGTGAGGCCCGACATGACGCAGCCGAGGACGAACGCGAGGGTGCGGAACGTGCCCGACTGCACGAAGGTGAGGCCCTCGGAGCCGTAGGTGAGCCTCTGGCCCTCGTACACGAGCGGCTTCACCACCTCGGTCGACGTGACGAACACGACGATGGCGAGCGGGATGAGGATGACGGCGATCGTCTTGAACTGGCGCCGCAGGTAGGCCATGGCGCCTTCCTGGATCGCCAGCGCGATCTCGATCATCTTCGGCGTGCCCTCGTCGGCGGCGAGAACGCCCTTCATGAGGAACACGCCGACGAGGAGCGCGAGGATCGCGGTGGCGGCCGAGAAGATGAGCCAGAACCACTCACTGCTACCGAGTTCGAATACCTGGTATCCGCCCTCGGCTGCGAGGCTGATCATTGCCGGGTAACTCCTTCTGTGCCGTCGAGCTGCGGGCGGGAGGGTATCCCGGACCGCGCTCGGACAGGTGGTTCCTGCAGGGGTGTGGTGTGCGTGGTGGTGCTTGGGACGCCGCGCCAGGATCACCGGCGAACCGGTGACTTCCTCCCTCGCGCCGGAGCCCGAACCGGGGGAACGCTAGGTGCCCGACTCGTACCGAGTCCAATCTTCCGACCGCGAGCCCCGAGTGGGCCCCATGTGCGCCTGGAGGGAGCCCGGAGCGGGCGGGAAGTCGCTCAGCCCTTGCGGCCGAACCGCCGCTTCTTGGCGGGCGCCGAGTGCTCCTCGACGATGAGGTCGATCTCGGGGTTGAGCATGGCGAGGTAGCCCCGGTGGGCGCCCACCACGCCGTCGGCGTGGAGCCAGCGACCCAGCTCCAGGCCGGCCACGTGCCGGCGGCCGAGGAACACGATGACCAGCCCCCCGGTCTCGTCGACGACCACGCACTCCAGCGAGGCGACGTTGGCCCAGGGCTGGACGCGCATCGACCGGATGCGTCCCCGGACCCGCGCCCGCTGGCGCCACCGCACGTCGCCGATCGGCACGTCGGGCCGTCCGCGCTGCCCGTTGAGGGGACCGGAGACGATCAGGTCGGTCATCAGTCGGAGATCCCGGAACCCGGCTCCGGTGCGGCGCCCTCTCGCAGGGGGTCGCCGATGATGCCCGCCTGGGCGAGGACGTCCTCGAGCACCGGGGCGCTCGTGCCCAGGATGAACGGCACCATCGTCACGTTGGCGTGCGGCAGCTGCCCGACGACGCGCGCGATCTCGTCGGCGGTGCGGTCGTGGAGCAGGCGGTGCCAGAACCGCTTGTAGACGCGGTGCGGCATGAGCACCGAGACCTCGGTGTTGGCGTCACCCAGCTCCGCGTCGACGACCTCCAACGCGGTGCGCGCGATCCGGCGGTCGGGACAGTCGACGAGCTCGAGCGGCACGCGGGCGAGACCGAGCCGCGTCCACTCTTCGGCGAGGTGATCGGCGGCGTTGCGATCGAGCGCGATGTGCACGGCGCGCATCTCGTCGGGCATGAGCGCACGGGCGTACTGAATGGCGCGCGCGGTGCTCTGGTCCAGCCGGTTCACGAACACGAGCACCACGTGGCGACGGAGGATCGGAGCCTCACACGCAGCCTTGGCCTCGGTCTCGAGCTCCCGTGCCTCCGACTCGTACTGCTTGTTCAGCCGCACGAGGAGAGCCACCATGATCGGCACGAGAACCACGATGATCCAGGCTCCGTGCGTGAATTTGGTGATCGCGACCACCGCGAGCACCACCAGCGACAGCACCGCGCCGGTGGCATTCACGAACAGTCCCTTTCGCCATCCGGGTTCGCGCTTCTTGAGGTGGTGTTTGGCCATCCCGGCCTGCGACATCGTGAACGACGTGAACACCCCGATGGCGTAGAGGGGGATCAGCCGGTCGACCTTCGCACCCGTCGCCACCACGAGCACCGCAGCCGCGATTGCGAGGGCGATGATGCCGTTGGAGAACACGAGGCGGTGGCCGCGCTTGGTGAGCTGCTTCGGCATGAAGTTGTCACCCGCGTGGAACGACGCGAGGCGCGGGAAGTCGGCGAACGAAGTGTTGGCGGCGAGGACCAGGATCAGCATGGTCCCGATCTGCAGCGCGTAGTACAGGACCTGGCCGCCGGCGCTCTTCCCGAACACCAGCTCGCCAACTTGCGAGATGACCGTCGGCGTGCCCTCCTTGTACGGCGCGACGTGCATGTGCCCGGCGAGGACAGACAGACCGAGGAACATCGCTCCGAGGCACGAGCCCATGATGACGAGCGTCGTCCGGGCGTTCTTCCACTCGGGCTTCTTGAACGCGGGGACGCCGTTCGAGATCGCCTCGACACCCGTCACTGCGGCGCCACCGGAGGCGAAGGCGTGCATGATCACGTAGAGCGTGGCTCCGTAGAAGATGCCGTCGCCTGCATTGCCGAAACCCATCACTCCCTTGGCGGTGTTGCTCGCCGTGGGGAGCGAACCGTTGACCATCTCCCACAGTCCGACGACGATGAGCACGACCATGATGAACATGAAGAAGTAGGTGGGAACCGCGAAGACCTTCCCCGATTCGCGCACACCCTTCAGGTTCCCGAACGCGATGATCGCGATGAACGCCACCGAGATGATCACGGCATAACCCGCGAGACTCGGGATCGCCGACGCCATCGCTGCGGTTCCTGCGGCCACCGACACCGAGACCGTGAGCACGTAGTCGGTCAGGAGCGCGACACCGGCCACCTGCGCGGGCAGCAGGCCGAAGTTGTCGCGGGTGACCATGTATGCGCCACCGGCGGTCGGGTACTCCTTGATCGTCTCGCGATACGAAAGGATCAGGAAGAACAACACCACCAGCATGGCGACCGTGATGGGGACCACGAGGGAGAAGGCCGCCACGCCAACCGCGGGGATCAGGACGCGGAGGATCTCCTCGGTCGCGTACGCCGACGACGAGAGGTTGTCCGACGCGAACACTGCGAGCGCGGTGGGTTTGCCGAGGCGCTCGTGCTCGAGTGCGTCCGTCGGCAGGGGCGGGCCGAGAACCCGCTTCTTGAACCGGTACCCCCGACTCTCCGGGATGTCGACCTTCGGTGCGGGCGGGAGTGGTTTGGGCTCCGCCTGCTGACGCGTCGTCTGCGTGGCCATGACCGCCCAGTCAACCACTGCGAGGCATCCCGAGTCCCGCCAGGAGCATGAATGCTGCGTGACAGGGCCCTCCCGGCAGGGCCACCAGTGGAATGCGTCGCTAACATCGCCCACCGCTGGGCACGCGCATGCGATGCCGCCCGGAAAGGGCCTGAAGTGCACATCGTCGTAGTGGGTTGTGGTCGGGTCGGTAGCGAGTTGGCCGGGCACCTGGAGAAGGACGGCCACACCGTCGCCGTCGTCGACAAGCGGGCGAGCGCCTTCCGCCGCCTGCCGACCGGGTTCGGCGGCCGCACCGTCGTCGGCTTCGGCTTCGACCGCGACACCCTGGTGGAAGCGGGCATCGAGCAGGCCGGCGCACTCGCTGCGGTCACCAGCGGCGACAACTCGAACATCATGTCCGCACGGGTCGCCCGCGAGACCTTCTCGATCGAACGGGTCGTGGCCCGGATCTACGACCCCCGCCGCGCAGCGATCTACCAGCGCCTGGGCATCCCGACCGTCGCGACCGTCTCCTGGACCACCGACCAGGTGATTCGGCGACTGCTGCCCGAGTCGATGGAGTCCGACTGGATCGATGCCAGCGGCAACGTCGCACTCGTCGAGCGCGAGCTCCCCGCGGCGTGGGCCGGCAAGCTGCTCGGTGAGCTGAACGAACCGGGCCGGTTCATCTTGAGCGCGGTCACCCGCCTCGGCAACGGCTTGGTCGTCGACGGCACCCTCGTGGGCCAAGATGGGGACATCCTCCACATCGTCACCAGACTCGATTCGCTCGACGCGCTGCAGGAGCGGCTGGACTCGGCCGCCGACACCGGAGGACATCACTGATGCTCGTGGCCATCGCCGGCGCCGGCAATGTCGGCCTCTTCATCGCCAACGAGCTCGTCGACGGCGGCAACGAAGTGCTCCTGATCGAGAACGACCTCGAGGTCGTCAAGCGCATCCCGGCGCGTGACGGCATCACGGTCTGCGCCGCCGACGCCTGTGAGGTGAACTCCCTGAAGGAAGCGGGCCTCGAGCGCTGCGACGTGCTCGTCGCGGCGACGGGCGACGACGAGGACAACCTCGTCGTGTCGCTGCTCGCCAAGCAGGAGTTCGCAGTGCCGCGGGTGATCGCGAGGGTGAACCACCCCAAGAACCACTGGCTCTTCAACGAGAGCTGGGGCATCGACATCTCGGTGAGCACGCCGCACCTCATCACCGCACTGGTGGGTGAGGCGGTGAGCGTCGGCCGGCTCGTGCGCCTGTTCCAGCTCGAGGGTGGCGCCGTGGCACTGGTCGAGGTCACGCTCGCCGACGATGCCCCGGTCGCCCAGCAGGCCGTTCGCGACATCGACATCCCCCGCGACGCCACGATCGTCGCCATCGTGCGCGACGACCACGTGATCATGCCCCGGGGCGACACGATGCTCCTCCCCGGCGACGAAGTGCTCGCACTCGTCACCACCGAGGCCGAGGACCAGCTCCGCACCATGCTGACGGGCGCCTGATCCCGTCACACCCACAGGGCATATTGGTGGGGTGAACCCTGCCGGGGTGACCCCCGCCCCCCCAGCCCGAGCGGACGCGTGCCACACCCTCGACGCGTTGGCCCACGAGCACTTCGACCGCGCCGTGTTCACCGCGCGCGTCCCCGGGCGGGAGGCGGTGCACGCGGCGACGGCCACGCCGCTCGCCCCGACCACCGAGGAGAAGCTGCCGCGCCCGCGGTGTGGACGCGCTCTACACCCACCAGGCGAGCGCAATCGACGCGCTGCGCGCGGGGCGCAGCGTCGTGGTCGCGAGCGGCACCGCGTCGGGCAAGTCGCTGTGTTACCAGGTGCCGATCGTCGAGTCGGTGGTGGGCCACACCGGCGACACCGCGCTGGTCGTGTACCCCACCAAGGCGCTCGCGCAGGACCAGCTGCGCAGCTTCCGGCAGTGGCTCCTCCCTGATCTGGTCGCCGCCACCTACGACGGCGACACCGCACCCGACGACCGCACCTGGGCGCGCGCGAACGCCAACGTGCTGCTCACCAATCCGGAGATGCTGCACGCGGGCATCCTGCCGTCGCACGCGCGGTGGGCCACGTTCCTGATGCGGCTCCGCTATGTGGTGGTCGACGAGCTGCACACGTTGCGCGGCTTGTTCGGCAGCCACGTCGCGCACGTGTTGCGGCGGCTGCGGCGGCTCTGCGCGTATTACGGCGCGTCGCCCACGTTCTGTTTCACCAGCGCGACGATCGGCAACCCCGCCGCGCTCGCGTCCGCGTTGTGCGGGCTGCCGGTCGAGGCAGTGAGCGACGACGGCGCGCCGCGCGCCGAGCGCGGCTTCACGGTGTGGCAACGACCGTTGCTCGACGAGCACAGTGGTACGCGCGCGTCGGCCAACGTCGAGACCGCCATGCTGCTCGCGCGTTTCGTGGAGGAGGGGCACCAGTCGCTCGCGTTCACCCGCAGCCGGCGCGGCGCGGAGCTCGTGGCCGCGCAGGCACGCGCGATGGTCGCCGCAGTCGCCCCGCCCGGCGGGCCGGTACCCGACGTCGCCGCGTACCGCGCGGGCTACCTCGCCGACGAGCGGCGCGCGCTCGAGGCCCGGCTCGCCGACGGGTCGCTCGGCGGCATCGTCGCCACGAGCGCGTTGGAGCTGGGCATCGACATCGGTTCGCTCGACGCCGTGGTGCTCAACGGCTTCCCCGGCACGCTCGCGTCGATGCGCCAGCAGATCGGCCGCGCGGGCCGGGGCACCCGCCGCGCCGCCGCGATGCTGGTCACCGGCGACGACCAGCTCGACCAGTGGTACGCCCGGCACCCCCGCGAACTGCTCGACCGTCCGGCCGAGGCCGCGGTGGTGAACCCGGCCAACCCGTTCGTGGCGCAGGCGCAGATCGCGTGCGCCGCGCACGAGCTGCCGCTCGCCCACGACGACGAGCAGTGGTTCGGCGAGGCCCTCGACGACGCCGTGCGCGAGCTCGTGCTCGCCGACAGGCTCAAGCCCCGCGGTGAGCACATGTACTGGATGGGCCGTCACCCACCCGCACGCGACGTCGGGTTGCGCAGCGGGTCGTCGGCCGAGCTCGAGCTCGTCGACGAGATGGGCAACCTCATCGGCACCGTCGACACGTGCGCGCGCCTTCCAGGTCGCGCACCCCGGTGCGATCTACCTGCACCAGGGGCGGCAGTACCGCGTCACCGAGCTGCACACGGACGCGCACCACGCGGTGCTCGAGGCCGCCGACGACGCCGACGAGTACACGCAGCCGCGCGAGGAGACCGACATCCAGGTGGTGACCGACGAGGCCGAGGTGCCCCTCGGCGCCGGTCACGCGCACCTGGGCACGGTCACCGTCACCCACCGGCTCGTGGCGTACCAGCGGCGGCGGGTGTCCACGAACGAGGTGTTCGAGGTGGTGCCGCTCGACTTCCCGCCGCGGGAGCTCGTCACCCGCGCGTGTTGGTACACGCTGCCCCTCTCCACCCTCACCGGCCACGGCGTCGACCCGAGCCGGGTGGTGGGCGCGGTGCACGCGGCCGAGCACGCGCTCATCGGCCTGCTGCCGTTGTTCGCGATCTGTGACCGTTGGGACGTCGGCGGCGTGTCGATGGCCCTGCACCCGCACACCGGGATGCCCACGATCTTCGTGTACGACGGCTACCCCGGCGGCGCCGGCATCGCCGAGCTGGCCTTCGGCGAGTTGGTCCGGCACGTGGAGGCCGCACACGAATTGGTACGCGACTGCCCGTGCGACGACGGCTGCCCGTCGTGCGTGCAGTCCCCCAAGTGCGGCAACTGGAACGAGTACCTCGACAAGCACGCGGCCGCGGCCCTGCTGCACGCGTTCCGAGCCGGCGACCTTCGTCCGCCGGTGCCCGGAAGCGACCCGTCACGCGCGTAACGTGCCCCCATGACCACGAAGCGTTTGATCGCCTGGGTCGTGGCGGTGGTGCTCGCGGCGGGCCTCTTCGTCGCCTTCGCCACGCAGCCCTGGGACAGCTCCGGCGGCGGGTCGTCGTCGAGCCTTCCTGACCTCGGCCCTGTCTACACGGCGGGGCAGGCGATCTCGGTCGACAAGGGCGACACGTTCGTGATCGCGCTCGACGCCAACCCCACCACCGGGTACCAGTGGCAGGCGGAGGACAACTCCAAGGTCGAGCAGGTGAAGAGCAAGTACGTGGCGGGCGACTCGAACCTCATGGGCGCGGGCGGCACGCAGATGATCACGTTCGAGGCCACCAACCGCGGCTCGACCACCCTGAAGCTCGACTACGCCCGCTCGTTCGAGAGCGACGCGAAGCCCGCCCAGACGGAGTCGTTCTCCGTCAGCGTCGGCTGAGCGCCCGCCAGCTCGTCCGTCAACAGCGCTCGACTGCACACTCCGGGCTGACCTCGGCCCGGGCGCGCGCCCTCGCCGGTCCGGCGACGAGCGACAGCCCCGGCACCGCGAGCTCCACCACCACCTCCGCGGCATCGCCCGCGCACGCGCAGACGACCAGTCGCGCGCCGTTGCGCTCGGCCATCGCGGTGGCGGCGGCCACCGCCGCGCCGCTCCCCTGCCCGAGCGCCAGCGCGTCGGCGGCCGCGAGCGCGGCGGAGTCGGCCGCCGCCTCGGCCCGGGCCCGGCCCACCATCGCCCCGCCGAGGCGGGCGGCACCGAGGGTGAGCCCGAGCGCGAGCGCCAGCACCCCGAGGGCCACGACCGACACGCCGCCCTGCTCTCGCCCGTGCTCTCGTCCGTGCCCGGTCGCTTGCCCGGGGTGCGAGGACCTCATCGTTCGACCCGCATCGTCGCCGACGCGTGCAGGTCGGGATCGGGGAACAGCACTCCGACGAGCGGGAGGTCGGTGACCGACGTGTAGGACACGTCGACGGTGATCTCGCCGCCGACGTCGGGGCGCGCGCCGACATGCACGTCGGCACCGGGCAGGGTGCGCCGCGCCGCGCGCACCGCCTGCGCCGCATCGGGCTCCACCGACGCCACCCGTGCGCCTTCCCGCGCGGCATGCACCGCGCCGAGTTGGTCACGCACGACGAGTCCGGTCTGCACGATGGCCAGCATCCCGAGCACGAGCAACGGCAGGACGAACGCGAACTCGACGGTGGCCTGCCCGCGCGCGCCGGTCCCCCTGACAGCCAAGGGGACCCGACGCAGCACGCGCGCACCGACGCTCATCCGGGCAGGACCTTGTCGATCACGGAGTCGAACAATTTGGAGATCGTGTGGCTGCCCGTGGCCCAGGTGACCAGCAGGGTGGCCAGTGCGCACGCGCCGAGGATCACGAGGGCGTACTCGGCGGTGGACTGGCCGAGCTCGCAGGCGAGACGGTCGAGCGGCGCCCGGAACGGGCGGGAGCGGAGCAGTCGGGACATCGGAGGCCTCCAGGGATCGCAGCGGAGGGGGAAGTTGGGGGGGCCTGACGCTCAGAGCCGGGCGAGTCCGGCGGCGAGACCGGGCACCACGGTGAGCAGCACGAACGCGGGGAGCACGAGGAACACCAGGGGGAAGAGCAGTCGCACCGGCACGCGGCGCGCCTGAGCCTCGACCCGCCGGCGAGCGGCGGCCCGTTCCTCGGCGGCGAGCCGCGCCAATGCCGGGCCGACGGGGGCGCCGGTGCGGTCTCCGGTGGCGAGCGCCTCGGCGAGGGACTCCAGTCGGGCATGGCGGAGGGCGACGCCCTGCCATGCCGCGCCGAACCCGGCACCGAGTGCGCAGGCCCGCACGACCTCGTCGAGCGATGCGGCGACCGTGGGCGGTGACCACCGCGCCGCCACCTCCACCGCGAGGTAGGGCGTGCACCCGGCCCCGACCGCGACCCCGAGGAGGTCGACGGCGACGGGTAACTCCCGAGCGAGCGCCGCGTCCGCCAGTGCGGCGCGGCGCCGGGCGAACGGAGCGAGGAACACGCGGACGCCGGCCATCTCCCGCAGCCGGATGACGTTGCCGGCGAGACGCGACTGCCAGTGCGCGGCGCGGGCGGGCGCCGCGACCGCGGTGCCGCCCAACGACAGCGCGCGCGTCGCGGGTGCCGCGCGCCGGGCCCGCACCACGAACGGCGACGCGAGCAGCCCGGCCCAGGCCAACGCGAGCACGAGCGTCATGACGCCCCCACCGCGGCCCTCACCCGGGCCCTCATCAGGCCCGCTCCGTGGACGCGACGATCCGCCGGATCCACAGCGCGGCCAGCCCCTCGAGCCCCAGTCCCACCACCAGGCAGACCCGGCCCACCCCGGTGCCGACGAGCGTGTCGACCGCACGGGGGTCGACGAGCACCGAGAAGGCGAGGTAGCCGAGCGGCGCGGCGCCCACGACCACCGCCGAGAGCCGGGCCTGGCTGGACAGCGCCCGCGCCTCGGCCACCGCTTCGAGCCGGTGACGGAGCGACGCCGCGAGCCCGTCGATCGCGTCGGCCGCGGGACCGCCCATCGCCGCCGCCACTGCGAGCGCGCCCGCCGCGGCACGGACCTCGGGCACGTCGTGGTCGCGCGGCCAGCCCGCGAGCGCATCCGAGAAGCCGACGCCGAGCGCGGCGCGGGCGGTCACCCGCCGGAGATCGGGCGCGACCGCCGACCGCGAGTGCGCGACGCGGGCCACGGCCTGCGGCACGGTGCCGCCGCCGCGCAGGTCGGAGGCCACCGTCTCCAGTGCGCCGGGCAGAGCCGTGACGAACCGCCGCTCGCGGCGCCCGGACGCGATCCGTCCGGCGATCGGCGGACCGACCAGCGCGGCCAGTACCACGAGGACGACGAGCGACGGCGAGAACGCGGCGGCCAGCGTGGCGGCGGCCAGCACGCCGATGCCCCAGGTCGTGACCGCCTGCTCGGGATCGACGGCGACGTCGGCGCGCGTCGAACGCGCGTGCGAGCGGGTCGCGGAGCACCGGGGGGAGCCGCCGGGCCTTCCGTTCGCGCAACGCCTGCACCCGCGTGGACGTATCGGCGCGCCGGGCGCCGCGCACACAGGCGACCAGGACGACCGCCGCCACCGGCACCCACCACCACCTCATCGCACGGTCGATTCCGGACGGCGCGCCGGACGCGCGGGCGCACCCACGACGACCAGACTCGTGCCGTCGAGTCGCGCGAGCGCGCGGGTGGACGGCGCGGCCGCCTCGCTGGACGCTCCCGCACCGACGATCTCCGCGATCTCGGTGACCACCCTCCGGCCCTCGCGGCGCGCGACGAAGACGACCACGTCGATGCACGACACGATCTGGTCGCGCACCGCGACGAGTGGCAGCGCCGCGCTCCCGAACAGCGCGAGGGTTTCGAGGCGCCGCAACGCGTCGCGAGGGCCGTTGGCGTGAATCGTGCACAGCGAGCCGTCGTGCCCGGTGTTGAGCGCCTGCAACATGTCGAGCGCCTCGCCGCCGCGCACCTCGCCCACGACGATGCGATCGGGGCGCATCCGCAGCGCGGCGCGGACGAGATCCCGCACCGCCACCGCGCCCGCGCCCTCCGCGTTGGGTGGACGCGCCTCCAATCGCACGACGTGCGGTTGCGCGAGCCGCAACTCGGCCGTCTCCTCGATGGTCACCACGCGCTCGCGCTCCGGAATCGCGCGCGACAACGAGTTGAGCAGGGTGGTCTTGCCCGCACCGGTGGCCCCCGCGACCAACACGTTCGCCCCGCCCGCGACGAGCCCGTGCAACAACGCCGCGGCCGCGGCCGGCACGCCGAAGTCGGCGAGGGTGAGCGAGCGCGCGCCGAAGCGCCGGATCGTGAGGCAGGGACCGTCGACCGCGAGCGGTGGCAGCACCGCGTGCAGTCGGGAACCGTCGGCGAGCCGGGCGTCGACCATCGGCGACGCGCGATCGAGGCGAAGACCCAACGGCGCGACGATGCGCTCCGCGAGCCGCACGATCGCCGCGGCGTCGAGATCGAGCGCGACCGGCTCGAGCACCCCGGCCCGCTCCACGTAGGCGCGCCCGGGACCGTTGACCATGACCTCCGTGACCCCGGGATCGGCCAACACCGGCTCGAGCGCGCCGAGCCCCGCGACCTCGTGGACCAACTCGGCGAGGAGCCCGTCGAACCGGACCGCGTCGAGGAGCGGCTCCTCGGCGCGCAGGTGCTCCGCGATCCGGGCGCGCACGACCACCGGTGAGGGCGTGAGGTCGTCGTCGGCCTCGGCCAGGAGCCGGGCGTGGACCCGCTCCTTGAGCACGCGCTCGCGGTGGCTCACGCGGCGGCGCCCCGCCGCGCCGGGAGGATGCCGACCCGCGTCGCCAGCTGCCGGGCGGGCCGGGCCAGCGCATTCGGGAGCCGGGTGGTGAGGATGCCGGCGTCGACCGCACGCGAGATCTCGTCGCGCACCGGGATGCGGGCGAGCACCGGGAGGTCGAGGACCTCGGTGACCTCCTTGGTGCCGAGGGCCCGGCCCGGTTCCTCGACCACCACCACACCGACCGTGGACGCGAGCATCGGCGAGTGCACGGCGCGGCGCAGCGCGACGTAGCAGGGGCGCAGCACGGCAACGGTGGCGTCGGCGAGCTCCGCGCAGGCCCGGACCGCCGGTTCGAACCCCGCGCCACAGTCGGCGACGACCGGCCACGCGCCGTCGCGCAGCACGACGGCAAGCGCGGCACCCGCCTCCGCCCGGGAATCGGGCCGGGCCGTACCGAGTGGCAGCAGGCCCACCCCGGCCGCCACCTCGACCACGAACCGGTCGAGGGCCTCACCGGGTGCCTCGGGACCGGCGGCCAGCCAGTCGCCCAGACCGAGCATGGGGTCGGCGCCGAGGCCGAGCACCGCGGGGAGGTCGCCGGCGAGATCGGCGAGCCGCACCCCGGCACCGCGATCTGTCTCACGCTGCCGCCGTCAACGCAACCGCCGCCGCGAGCACCGACGTACCCGCTCCACCTTTCGGGGACCACAACGCGAGCAACACCACTTTCCTCCTGGGGGGTTCCGGCACCTGCGGACGCCGAGGAAGCGACGGGAGGGAAGTGGTCACCAAGACACGAACGAACGCCCATCGCGTCACGCGGCCAACCTCATCCAGGCCGCCACGACCACACCTCTAGGATTCGCTCGCTTGCGAGAGGAACGCCTGCCCGTCGCCGAGGTCGTCCGCACGACACTGCTCGTGTGGCGGGCGCACGCGGTCCAGCTCTGGTTGCTCGCGGCGATCGTGCTCGCACCGCTCGCGCTGCTCGAGCTCGGCGGCTACCACTTCGCGGTGAAGATCACTAGCGGCAAGTTCGACCCCGCCACCGCGCTCGTGAACCTCTTCGTGATCCTCGTCTTCGAGATCGGCAGCGCCGAGGTGGAGGCCGTCGCCGCGGAGAAGATGGTCGGCACCGATCTGCACGGCCACCGCCTGCCGTCGTTCCGCGAGTTCCTGGCCGAGGTTCCGTGGGTCACGCTCGTGCTCGCCACCGTGGCGTACGAGGTGCTCGCGGTCGTCGGCCTCTTGTTGCTGATCGTGCCCGGGATCCTGGTGGTGGTGTTCCTCACGCTCTACGGGCCGGTGATCGTGGTGGAGCGGCTCGGCGTGCGCGCCGCCTTCCGTCGCAGCGCGCACCTCGTGCGCGGCCAGTTCTGGCGGGTCTCCGGGCTCGCCGCGATGGTGATCCTCGTCGGCGAGGGCACCGGCGCGCTCGTGGAGTGGCTGCTGCGCGACGTCGACCGATGGGTGCACGTCCTCGCGTTCTATGCCGTCGACGTGCTGCTCACCCCCCTGCAGGGTGTGGGGATCGCGGTCACCTATTTCGCGCTCGTGGCGCTGGAGCGGGCGGGCGACGCCCGCGAGGCGGGCGCCCGCGCGCCGGACGCGACAGGGCCCGCCGAAGCGGGCCCCGAATCGCTCTAGGAATTGTCGGCGGAGGCTCTAGGCCTCGGCTCGCACCTTCTTCACCACGGCAACACCGATGGCAGCGAGGATGAGGACGATCAGGATCTTCTTCATTGGGATGGTTCCTTCCGCGTCGACGACCACGGGCATCGTACGCCTCCGGGCGCCCCACCTCAAAGGAAACCTGGTACCGGCCGGAGATGCCAGACTGCTGGTGGAGGTGAACGGGGTCTGGTGGCCCCCCTCGTCTTCAAAACGAGTGGGACGGGTGATCCCCGTCCGGTGGGTTCGATTCCTGCCGCCTCCGCCAATCACCACCAGAGGCACCGGCTACGCCGGCACGACCTCCACGGGGATGCCGTTGACCGCGTGGTTGTTCGAGAGCGGGTCGTAGAAGTGCGCGGGCGCAAGCAGGTTGTTGTTCACGCCGGCGTGCTCCCGGGCCACCGACAGGCGAGTGCCGGGGCGGTCGTGCCCCCACCCGTGCGGCAGCGACACCACGCCCGGCATCATCTCGTCGGACACCTCCACCGGCACCTCGATGCTGCCGGCCTCGGAGCTCACCCGCGCGATCCCGCCGTCGACGAGCTGCGCGGCGGTGGCGTCCTCCGGATGCACGAGCAGCGTGCAGCGGTCCTTGCCCTTCACCAGCACCTTCACGTTGTGCAGCCACGTGTTCTTCGAACGGAGGTGGCGACGGCTGATCAGCACGAGACCGTCCTGCGCGTCCGACGCGGCCGCGGCGCGGCGCAACAGGCGCGGCACGTCGGCGGTGATGTACTCGGGCGCGAGCTCGATCATGCCGTCGGGCGTGCACACCATCTCGCGCGCACGCGGCACGAGCGGACCCATGTCGACGCCGTGCTCGGATGCCTTGATCTTCTCGAGCGTGAGGCCGTCGGGGTTCGCCCCGTAGCGGTCGCCGAACAGACCGGTGCGGATCGTGAGGTCGACGAGGCGCTCGCCGCCACCGTGGTCGTAGTGCTTGCCGATCTCCGCAGCGTCGAGGCCCTGCGACCGGCACAGCGCGCCGAACCATGCGTCGTCGAGCGTGGCGAAGTCGAACGTGTCGTTCGTCTTGCCGGTGAACAGCCAACCGAGATGGGCGAGGACCTCCGCCTCCGTGGGCACGGACGCGTCACGCGGGAAGATCGCGTCGTTCCACTTCCCCGCGCTGCGGGCCGCCCAGCCCCACATGATGTCGTCGTAGTGCGGCTGCTCCAGTGGTGACGCACCGGGCAGGAGCACGTCGGCGAAGCGCGTCGTCTCGTTGAGGTAGTTGTCGATCGAGATCATGCCCTCGAGCAGCGGCAACGCCTCCTCGAGCTTCGCGGAGTCGGGCACGCTGATCACCGGGTTGCCGGCGATGGTCACGAGGAACTTGATCTGTCCGTCGCCCGGCGCGGCGATCTCCTCGGCCATCACGCCGCACGGAATCTGACCGAGCACCTCGGGCACCCCCGACACCCGCGACTTCCAGCGACCGAACTCGGGCAGGCCGTTCTTCGCGGTCGACGCCATCCAGCCGAGCGGCCAGTTGATGGGGTTGCCGAACATCAGGCCACCCGGCCGGTCGAACTTGCCGACCAGGATGTTCACCACGTCGACGAGGTACGACGCGAGGGTGCCGAACTCCTGGTTGCACAGCCCGATGCGTCCGTACACCGCGCCGCTCGGCGCCGCGGCGAACTCGCGCGCGATGCGACGCGTCGTGTCGGCAGGCACGCGCGTGAACGCCTCCACGGATTCGGGTGTGACGTCCGCGCACAGCGCGCGCACCGCGTCGACGCCCTTCACGATGTCGGCGACGTCGCCGACATCGACGAGGTCCTCGGCAAACAGCACGTGGCACATGGCAAGGAGGAAGGCGGCGTCGGCGCCCGGCAGGATCGGCACCCACTCGTCGGCGTGGTCGGCGGTGCCGGTGCGACGCGGGTCGACGACGACCACACGCCCGCCACGCTCGCGGATCTTGTCCATTTCGCCGAGCACGTCGGGGCACGCGAGCAACGAACCCCCCGACGCCTGCGGGTTGCCGCCCATGATGACGAGGTAGTCGGTGCGCTGGATGTCGGGCGTGGGGATCTTCCACATGTTCCCGTACATGAGGACGCACGCGACGTTCTTGGGCCACTGGTCGACGGTGCCCGCGCTGTAGATGTGGTGGAACCCGGCGTTGCCGATGAGCAGCGCCATGTAGCGCTGCAGGTCGAAGTTGTGACCGGCGGGGTTGCCGACGAACGCGGTGCACGACTCGATGCCGTGACGTTGCACGACGCCGTGGATCAGCTCCTCGCAGCGGGCGAAGGCCTCCTCCCACGACACCTCGAGCCACGTGTCGGTGTCGCGGTCGCGGACCATCGGCACGCGGATGCGATCGGGATCGGCGTGGAGCTTGCCGAGCGTGGTGCCCTTGGGGCAGAGGTAGCCCTTCGACCACACGTCGTCGCGGTCGCCGCGGATCAGCGTGACCGCGTCGCCCTCGACGTCGACCTGCAGCCCGCACATGCACTCGCACAGTGGACACGTGATCGTGTGTCGTTCCATGTGCCGCAGTATCTCATTACCGGGCGGCGCCTGCCTCGGGCACCCAGGCGCCAGTCGCGAGGAGCGATCCGAGGAAGACCCGGTGGCGGTCGGCGAGGGTCCAGCGGTAGAGACCGCCGGGATGGGTCGGGTCGGTCCAGTAGGTCAGGAACGCGGCGCCGGCCCGATCGGTCGAGACGACCGTGCCGCAGCAGGAGAGCTGGTCGAGCAACCTGCCGGACGTCGGGTCGGCCGTCCAGGTGTGCTCCCGGTCCTGGGCGATCACGGTCGCGACGAGGGTGTCACGTGTGCCCAGGTAGCAGCACAGGGTCGTGTCCACCGCCGCCCTCACTCGCGGCGACGTGTCGAGGAACGTGGTGCTCGGCGCGCGAGTGTCGAGCACACCGGTGTACTGGCCGCCGGGAGCGTCGAACCAGGTGAAGAGGAGGTGGCGACTGTCCGGAGCCCAGGAGAGCCCCCCGATCCCGCGGAGGGTCGTGTCTGCGAACACCTTCGGGCTCCACGATCGGTCGTAGGGCTCCGTCGAAGAGGCTCCCCCCTTCAAATCCTTCACCAGCACGGACTGCCCCGCATCCGAGCAATTGGGGATCCCGGTGAACGCGAGGTAGCGCCCGTCGGGACTCACCGTCGGGTACCGGACGTTCGTGGCGATCTCCTGGGGGGTGCCGCCCTGCACGGGAACCGCCATGATCCGCGTCACGGGGACCGGATCACCCGGGCAGGACACCTGCTCGATCTCCGCGTAGTAGACGGTACGGCCATCCGGGCTCACGGCCAGTCCGCCGCCGGCCAGCGCGTCGCTGGCCAGTGTGCGGAGAGCGTGGCCGTCCTTCGAGGAAGCGAGGATCACCCGGCCGTCGGTGGTCACCGCGACGATGCGCGACGGGTAGGGCGTCGCGGCTGGGTGCACCGCGTCGCCGCCGTCGTGGCGCGCGATCAACGCGACGGCGAGGGCGACCACCAGCACGATCGCGAAGCCGGCCGCGACCGCGGGCCACACGCGTCGCCTCCGCTCGGGGCGCACCGCCATCGCCGGCGTGTCGACCCCCTCCACTCGCGCCTGCATCGCGTCGCGCAGCCGCCGTTCGACCGTCATGCCCCGAGCTCCTGCTCGAGCGCGGCCATGCCGCGGTGCGCGTGGGTCTTCACCGAGCCGTTCGAGATGCCGAGCGTCGCGGCGATCTCGTCCTCCGACAGCTCCGACCAGTAGCGCAAGACGAGCACCTCGCGCTGACGGCGCGGCAGTCGCTGCAGCGCGGCGATCACCGTACGCTGGTCGTCGCTCATGCCGACCCGATCGTCGGCCGGCGGCGCGTCGCGCTCCACCAGCCCCGGGTGTCGCAACGCGACGTACCGCCGCCGCAGCCGGGAGCGCGACAGGTTCACCACCGTGGTGCGCAGGTAGGCAACCGGGCGCTCGACCTGGTCGTCGCGACCCATGCGCCGATGGACGAGCACGAACGCGTCCTGCACGATCTCCTCCGCGATGCCGACGTCGTCGACGAGGAGGACGGCCAACCGGACCAGCGGGCGCGCGTGCTCGCGGTACAGCGCCGCGAGCTCACCCCAGCCGTCGTCCGCGGTGGTCATCCCCCTCCCCTCACCGGGAACGACGCCGACCTACACGCTCAGGTTGACCTGCGCGCTCGAACTTGCGTCCAGATCCGACCTAGAGGGGCCTCGAGCGACGCAAGTTCGGTGGGGTCAGACGGCGAGGAGGTCGCGGGCGCCGGTGTCGGCCGACGGGTGGCGCAGCTTGCTCATCGCCCGGGCCTCGATCTGGCGGATGCGCTCACGGGTGAGGTTGAAGTGCTCCCCCACCTCCTCGAGCGTGCGGGGCTCACCACGGTCGAGCCCGAAGCGGAGGGCGAGGATCTGACGCTCACGCTCGTCGAGCGGGGCGAGCAGCTTCTCGATCTCGTCGGGCAGCAGCGCGGTGGCCGCGACCTCGAAGGGCGACTCGGCCGAGCGGTCCTCGACGATGTCGCCGAGCTCGGCGTCGCCGTCTTCGCGCAGGGGCTCGGAGAGCGAGAGGGGCTCGGCCGCGAAGCGCAGCGCCTCGGTGACCTTGTCCTCGGGCATCTCGACCTCGGCCGAGAGCTCCGACAACGTGGCCGGGCGACCGAGCTTGAGCTCCAGGCGCGAGCGGGCCTTCTGCAGCCGGGCCAGCGTGTCGCCCGCGTGCACGGGGAGACGGATGGTGCGGCCGGTGTTGGCGATGCCGCGGGTGATGGCCTGGCGGATCCACCACGTGGCGTAGGTGGAGAACTTGAAGCCCTTGCGCCAGTCGAACTTCTCGACCGCGTGCATCAGGCCGAGGTTGCCCTCCTGGATCAGGTCGAGGAGCGGCAGGCCCGACGCCTGGTACTTCTTCGCGATCGACACCACGAGGCGCAGGTTCGACTGCACGAACGTGCGCTGGGCGTCGTCGCCCTCGCGGGCCACGCGCCGCAGCTCGCGCTTCTTCGTGGGGGTGAGCTGCTTGCCACCCTCGAGGAGACTCTCACGGGCGGCGTTGCCGTTCTCGATCTGTTGCGCGAGGCGAACTTCGTCGTCCTTCGTCAGCAGCGGGTACTGACCGATGTCCGTGAGATAGAGGCGGACGAGATCTTCCTCGTCCCGCTCGACACGCTCCTTCGCCACCGGGCGACCCCACTTTCAGGACTGTGTCGTGCCGGGTGGACCCGGCGCTGGTGAACCTCAAGATACCGGTGGCGTCAAGAGGCACCAAAAACCGACTCCCGCTCGCTGAGCCCCGTTCAGGCAATGTTCATGGGAGCGTCAACCCGTGAAGTGCTCGTGGCCCTCCTGGGCGTCGAAATCGACGTCGCGGAGGGTGAGGTCGAGCACCCGCATGATGGGGCGCTCCGCCACCGGGCTGGCCTCCTCGGCCCAGCGCCGGTAGGCGCCCACCACGTGGGGCAGGACGTCCTCGTACACGCCGGCCGGGCCGGTGACCGCCCCCAGTGCGGCGACGGCCTCCTGGATCCCCGGGTCGCTCACGCCGTCGGGGACGGCGACGTCGTGGAGGACCGGCACCAGTCCGTCCCACAGGTCGGCGTGCCAGGCGAAGTGCCGGGCGTGGCGGGCGAGCAGCAGTTTGGACTGGGGCTCCTCCACCCGCTGCAACCACGTGCCGAACGTGGCCGCCAGCCGCATCTCGATCGACCGCGCGCTGCGGATGCGACCCGCCCACTCGACGATCCCGACCTTGGTCTCCGCGCCACTCACCGCTCGTGCTGCTCCATCCGTGGAGTCTGCCACCCGCGGCGCCGCACCCGGCGATGCGGAGCCCGGCGACGGAGGCCCGGCTATGCGGACGCGGTCTGGTCGATGCGCACCAGGTTCCCCGACGGGTCGCGCACCGCGCCGTCGCGGACACCCCACGGCTGGTCGGCCGGCTCCTGCACGATCTCGGCGCCGGCGTCACGCAGGCGCGCGAACGTCGCGTCGAGGTCGTCGGCGTGGAAGTGGACACCGTTCATCGCGCCCTTGGCCACGAGCGCGGCCATGGTCTCGGTGTCGGCCGGGCTCCCGTTCAGGAAGTTCGTGAGCACGAGCTCGACGTCGGGCTGGCCCGGCGCCCCGACGGTGATCCAGCGGAGGCTCTCTTTGGCGACGTCGTTGCGGACGTCGAGGCCGAGGGCGTCGCGGTAGAACTCGAGCGCGCGGGTCGGGGTCGTTGACCTGGAGGAAGCAGCGGGCAAGTGAGATCGTCATGCCCGCCACGCTACGGAACCGACGCCGCCGATGCTTCTCCGATCCTGCTCGATGCCCCGGTCGACCGCGAACCTCCTGGCGCTCCCGGCCCGCCCGGTCCGGCGCGGCGGACCGGCCGCGTGCGCTCCTTGGTGACGCAGCCGGGTACGACGGCGAGCGCGGCATGGTCGCGATTGCGGTACGCCGTCGGTGTCTCACCGACGAGTTCCGTGAAGCGCGCGCTGAACGAGCCCAACGAGGTGCAGCCGACCGTCATGCACACGTCGGTGACCGAGAGGTCGCCGCGGCGCAGCAGTGCCTGCGCGCGCTCGATGCGACGGGTCATCAGGTAGGAGTACGGCGTCTCGCCGTAGGCCGCGGCGGAATTGGCGCGAGAAGTGCGCAGGCGACATCAACGCCTCGCGCGCGAGGTCGGCGACGTCGAGCGGGCGCGAGTACTCGCGGTCGACGAGATCGCGCGCCCGACGCAACCGGGCAAGGTTCTCCAGCGCCTCCGGGGTCACGCCTGCAGTGTACGAGTGTCCTGCCGGGGCCACAGCTCCGACACCGCGATGCCCACCAGGATCACGACCGCGCCGGTCACGCGCAACGCACCGAGGCGCTCGCCGTCGACGTAGCCCGCGATCCCGGCGAAGACGGGCTCGGCGAGGAGCACGAGCGCGGCCCGGCTCGCATTGATGCGCCGTTGCCCCCACAGCTGCAACGGCAGCGCGACCACCGAGCACATGATCCCGGTGAAGATCACCGCGGCGACCGCGGCGACGGTGAGCGAGCCCACGCCCTGCACCGCAGTGGGCGGCAGCGACAACACCGCGACCGTCGCGATCTGCATCGCGGTGAACGGCAGCGTGGGCAACACGTTCGCGTAGGCCCCGAGGTACACGATGTGGAAGGCGAACAACACCGCACACGCGAGGGTGAACACCTCGCCCTTGCCCAACGACACGTCGGCACCGGTGAGCAGGTAGAGGCCGGCGGTGGCGATCACGATCCCGGCGATCACCGGCGAGCGTGGCGGCCGCTTCACGATCACCGACTCGATCACCGGCGTGATCACCACGTAGAGCCCGGTGATGAACGCCGACGACGACGGCGACGTGTACTGCAGCCCGACCGTCTGCGTGGCGTACCCGCCGAACATCAGCAGGCCGGCGATCAGCCCGGCGCGCACCAGCATGCGGCGGTCCGGGCCACGGGTGCGCAGCGCGCCGATCGTGACCGGCGCGAGCACCAACGTGGCCAGTCCGAACCGGCCGACGAGATACGCGAACGGCGTGATGTCGTCGAGCGCGTCGTGGACGATCGGGAAGGTGAGGCCGTACATGAGCGCCGCACCGAGCAGTGCAGCCTCTGCCGCGAACCTCCGGTTGCGCAGCACCGCGGACGGCCTGGGGCCGGAGTCAGCCGGGCCAGCGGTTGGTGATCGGCAGGCGGCGATCCTTGCCGAACGCCTTGGGTGACACCCGTACCCCGGGGGGCGCCTGGCGCCGCTTGTACTCGTTGCGGTCGACGAGCGCGGCGACGCGCCGCACGGTCTCCGGATCGTGGCCCGCGGCCTCGAGCTCGGCGACGGAGAGGTCGTCCTCCACGTAGCCCTCGATGATCGGGTCGAGCAGCTCGTACTCGGGCAGCGAGTCGGAGTCCAACTGGTCGGGCCGCAGCTCCGCGCTCGGCGGCTTCTCCAACACGGTCTCGGGGACGATCTCGCGGCCGGCGTGCTCGTTGAGGTCGCGGCAGAGCGCGTACACGAGCATCTTGGGGACGTCCTTGATGACCGAGAAGCCGCCCGCCATGTCGCCGTAGAGCGTGGAGTACCCGGTGGCGATCTCGCTCTTGTTGCCCGTGGTGAGCACGAGCCAGCCGAACTTGTTCGACATCGTCATGAGGATGGTGCCGCGCACCCGGGCCTGCAGGTTCTCCTCGGCGAGGCCGTGGGGCAGGTCGGCGAAGGGCTCCGCGAGCATTCCGAGGAACGCCGAGTGGGCATCCTCGATCGGGATGGTGTGCGTGCGGATGCCGAGGTTCTCGCCGAGGCGCAGCGCGTCGCTGATGCTGTGATCGCTGGAGAAGCGCGACGGCATCAACACACCCGTGACGTGTTCGGCGCCCAACGCGTCGACGGCGATCGCAGCCACGATCGACGAGTCGATGCCGCCGGACAGCCCGATGACGACGTCGGTGAAGCCGTTCTTGCGCACGTAGTCGCGCGTGCCGAGCACGAGCGCCTCGTAGACCTCGCGCACCGGCGGCAACAGCGCTTCGACACGCGGCTCGCTGTGGTGATCCCCGAGATGCGGCTCGCTCACCGCGACCTCGGGCAACGGGGTGGCACGCGTGCGGCCGCGCGGGTCGAGCAGGCGGCGGCGGAACCCGGGGCGCACGTCGAGGTCGACGACGAGGAAGTCTTCCTCGAACTGCTTCGCGCGCGACGAGGTGGCCGGTCTCGTCGAACAGCATCGACGCGCCGTCGAAGACGAGCTCGTCCTGTCCGCCGACGAGGTTGACGTAGAGCACCGGGACGGAGGCATCCGCCGCGGCGTGGCGAGCATGGCCTCGCGCTCGTGGAGCCTCCCCGCGTAGAACGGCGACGCGTTCACGTTGACGACGAGCTCCGCGCCGCCCGCGGCCTGGGTGGCGATCGGGCCGGTGGGACTCCACGCGTCCTCGCAGATCGACACCGCGACGCGCACGCCACCCACGACGAACAGCGGGCCGTCGACCGTGGACGGCACGAAGTAGCGCTGCTCGTCGAACACGGAGTAGTTGGGCAACAGGTGCTTGCGGTAGGTGCCCAGCACCCGGCCGTTGGCGCACACCGCGGCGGAGTTGGAGAGGTCGCGCCCGATCTCGGGGTAGCCCACCACCGCGGCGCAGCGGCCGGTGGCCGTGGCGATCTTCTCGAGCGCCTCCATCGACTGGGCCACGAACGCGGGGCGCAGGAGGAGGTCCTCGGGCGGGTACCCGGTGACCGCGAGCTCCGGGAAGGCAACGAGATCGCAGCCCTCGTCCTCGGCGCGCGCGTAGGCGTGGAGGATGCGCTGGGTGTTGCCGTCGAGGTCGCCGACGACGAGGTTCAACTGTGCCGCGGCGACACGGAGGCGAGGCATGGGCTCAGGATACGCGACACTGCCTGCATGGTCGCCGAGGGCGTGAGTCGGGCCGCGTGAGTCGGGCCGCATGGGCCACGCCGGCGCTCGACGCGGCCGTGGAGCACAGCGCCGACGCCCCGACCGCACGCATGGTGCTCGACCGTCTCGTCGAGGCCGCCCCACAGTTGCGCGGGCTCCTGCTCGAGGACGACCTCGCGCGCGAAGGCATCCTCGCCCTCGCGTGTGCATCCCGCTCGCTGTCGTCAGCGGCGATCGCCGATCCCTCGCTGCTCGACTGCCTCCGGGATCGCGCCGCGCTGGCGCAGGAGCGGAGCGATGCCGATCTCCAGGCATCGTGGTCGTCCCAGGTCGCCGTCCTCGGCGCCGACGACCACACGCTGCGGCAGTGGAAGCGGACGGAGATCGTGCGCATCGCGCTCCGCGACCTGCTCGGCCTCGCCGACATGCCCGCGGTCGGCCGTGAACTCGCCGCGCTCGCGGGCGTGTGCCTGCAAGCCGCGGTCGCCATCGTCGAGCCCCCCGACGGGTTCGCCGTGGTGGCGATGGGCAAGCTCGGCGGACGCGAACTCAACTACGCGAGCGACGTCGACGTGCTCTTCGTGCACGACGGCGACCCGGAGGCCGCGGCACGCGCGGGGCGGCAACTCCTCGCGGTGATGGGTCGCCCGGGCGATCTCGGCATCGTGTTCCGCACGGATGCCGAGCTCCGGCCCGAGGGCGCGGCCGGACCGCTCACCCGCACGATCGAGAGCTACGTGTCGTGGTACGAGACGTGGGCGCGCCCGTGGGAGTTCCAGGCGCTGATCAAGGCCCGTCCGGTCGCCGGTGATGCGGTGCTCGGGGCCCGCTTCCTCGCCGTGACGCGGCCCTTCGTGTGGCCGGAGCGCCTGCACCCCGACGCGATCCGCGAGATCCGGGACATGAAGGCGCGGGCGGAGGCGGAGTTGGCGGCGCGGGGGCTGGCCGATCGCGAGCTGAAGCGCGGCCGGGGTGGGATCCGCGACATCGAGTTCGCGGTGCAGCTGCTGCAGCTCGTGCACGGGCGCCACGACGACGCAGTGCGCTCCCCCACCACGTTGGACGCGCTCGCCGCGCTGGCCAATGGCGGCTACGTCGAGCCCGACGACGCGATCCGACTCGACGAGGCGTACCAATTCCTGCGCACGGTGGAGCACCGGCTGCAGCTCCACGACGAGCAGCAGACGCACACCATCCCGGACGAACGCAGCGCGCGCGTGCGGCTCGCGCGCGTGCTCGGCTACCGCGACGAGCCCTGGCGCGACGCACTCGAAGGCTTCGAGGCCGACGCGCGCGAGCAGCAGCGCGCGGTGCGTTCGATCCACGAGCGCCTGTTCTTCGCGCCCTTGCTCGACGCGCTCGCGGGCGTCGGACCCTTGCCGCCCGAGGCCGCGGCGGACCGGCTCGCCGCCTTCGGCTTCACCGACATGGAGCGCACCCGCGCCGCCGTGCGCGAGCTGGCGACCGGCCTCACCCGCCGCTCCCGGCTCATGCAGGAGCTGCTGCCGCTCGTGCTGGAGTGGCTCTCGGAGACTCCCGACCCCGACCTCGGGTTGCTGCAGCTCCGTCGGCTCGCGGAGGGTCCGACCCGGTCGGCGTCGCTCGCCGCCACGTTCCGCGACGCACCGGTCGCCGCGCGGCGCGCCTGTGTCCTGCTCGGCTCGAGCCGAATCGCCGGCGACGCGCTGCGCCGTCACCCCGAGTTCGTCGACGAGCTCGACGACCCGGGCGCACTGGCCGAGAAGTCGCGCGCCGGCATGGTCGACGAGGTGCAGGACACGCTCGAGTGGCGCGGCGACGACGAGCAACGACGGGAGGGGCTCCGGCGCTTCAACCGTCGCGAGCTGCTGCGCATCGTGTCGCGCGACGTCCTGGGCCTCGCGCCGCTCGAGGTCACCGGTCGCGAGCTGAGCGCACTCGCGGAGGCCTGTCTCGAGGGCGCGCTCGGCTACCTCCGCCCACCGATGCCCTTCGCGGTGATCGGCCTCGGGCGACTCGGCGGCGGCGAGCTCTCCTACGCCTCCGACATCGACGTGATGTTCGTGTACGACGGCGCCCGCAGCGGGGACGCGGGCGACACGTTCGAGCAGGCCGAACAGGTGGCCGCACGCCTGGTGCAGGAGATCGGCGCGACCACGGCCGAGGGCCGCACCTTCCGCATCGACACCCGGCTGCGGCCCGAGGGCCCCACCGGCCCGCTCGCCCGCAGCCTCGACAGCTGCGCGGTCTACTACTCGCAGTGGGGGCTCACCTGGGAGCGCCAGGCACTCACCCAGGCGCGTGTCGTCGCCGGCGACGCCGACCTCGGGGCGCGCTTCCTGGCGCTCGCGGACGACGTCGTCTACGGCCGCCCGTTCACCGACGACGACACACGCGACGTGCGGCGCGCCAAGGCGCGCGTCGAACGCGAGCGGATCCCACCCGGCGAGGACCCGCAGTTCCACCTCAAGCTGGGGCGCGGCTCGCTGTCCGACATCGAGTTCACCGTGCAGCTCCTGCAACTCCTCCACGGCGGCGAGCGACCCGCAGTTCGGGTGCCCGGCACGATGGCCGCGTTGCACGCGTTGGAGGACGAGCGCCTCGTCGCCGCCGACGACGCCACCGCGCTCGCCGCCTCCTACCGCTTCTGCGAGCGGGCCCGCAACGCGCTGCACCTGCTCGACGGTCGGCCGTCGGATTCGCTGCCCGTGCACGCGCCCGACCTCGTGCGGCTGGGTCGCCTCCTGGGTTACGTCCACCGGCCCGAGGCCGCGCTCCGTGACGACTATCGTCGCCGCACCCGTCGCGCGAGGCGAACGGTGGAGCACCTGTTCTACGGAACTCGATGACGGCGACCGACGCGGCGGCAGGCCCCGCACCCGCATCCCCACCCGACACCCCACCCCCCGGGCTGTCCACCTGGCGGGACTCCCGCTGGGTCGCGCCCCTCGCCATCGTGGCCGCGCTGGTGCCCCTCGTCGCATCGGCGATCTCGATGGCCGTGCGCGTCGGCACCGAGTACCGGCCGCAGGCCGACCAGGCGTGGATCGAGATGCAGATCCGCGACATCGGCCACTTTCCGGTGTTGCTCGGCCCCTACTCGCGCTTCGGCTGGTTCCACCCGGGGCCGCTCCTCTACTACGTGCTCTGGCTGCCCTACCGCCTGACCGGCAGCACGTCGGTGAGCCTGGTGATCGCCGCGCTCGTGGTGAACGCAGTGGCGATCACCGGCATCGCACTGATCGCGAAGCGCCGGGGCGGGCTCACCCTGCTGGTGATCACCCTGCTGCTGCTCGGGCTGTTCGAGCGGGCGCTGGGCGCGCAGTTCCTGCGCGACGTGTGGAACCCGTCGATCACCGTGCTGCCCCTCGCGCTGCTCGTGTTCCTCGCGTGGACCGCGAGCGCGGGCGACGTGTGGGCGGTGCCGATCGCCGCCGGCGTGGCGACCTTCCTCGTGCAGACGCACGTGAGCTACGGCCTCGTCACCGGGACGATCTGCCTCGGCGCGGTGGTCGGGATGGTGGTCACCGAACGCCGGCGCGGCCCGGCGAGCGCCGCCCGGCGCCGCACGTACCGGTGGGGCGCCGTGGTCACCGCCGGTGTGCTCGGTGTGCTCTGGCTGCCGGTGCTCGTGCAGCAACTCTTCCGGGATCCCGGCAACGTCGGGCAGCTGTACCACTTCTTCCGCGACCACGGTCGCGAGCAGAGCTACGGCAACGCGTTCCACGTGATGGCGCAACAGTTGCACCTGACACCCGAGTGGTTGCGCGGCGCCGACCAGGTGAACGTCTACTCCGGCGCGGTCGATCTCTCGGGCGCGACACCGGTGCCGATCGTGCTGGTGGCGTTGGTTGCCGCGACCGTCGTCTCGTGGTGGCGCGACAAGGTTGCGTGGCGGCTGAACGCGCTCGTGCTCGCCGCGTGCGTCGCGGGCTTCGTCGCGGTGACGCGCATCGTCGGCGAGATCTTCCCGTATCTCGTCCGCTGGTCGTGGACGCTCGGCATGCTCACCTGGCTCGCGGTCGCCTGGACGGTGGTCGTCACCTATCGCGGGTGGATCGCCGGGGCCTGGGCGGCGAAGGACGCACCCGCACGCGAACGGAATGGCGGCCGCGTCCTGGGGCGGGTGGCGCTCGCGTTGGTCGTCGCGGGCTTCGCCACGGTCACCGTGGTGAACACCGTCGACGCGGCCGACGCCGGCAACCCCGACGCCTACGGCTCGGCGCTCTCCGCGAAGTTCGTGCCTGCCCTGCTCGATCGCATCCCCGACGGACCGGGCGTGGTCGAGATCCGCAGCAGCGGGGGTGAGGGCTCCACGTGGGTGGGCGGCGGCATCGCCGACGAGCTGGAGAAGTACGGCATCGACACCCGCGTCCCGCCCGGCCTCGAGTTCGCGTACGGCCCCGACCGCGTGCTCGACGGCGAGAAGGTGAAGCTCGTCGTGCTGCCGGTGGAGACGGCCGACCTCGAGCGCGACGGCGCACCCGAAGGCTTCACCGAGATCGCCCGCGTCGGCCGCGTCCACCTGTTCGTCGAACAACCCTGACGTTTTGGCGTCACCACGCGCTGCTGGAGCGACCTCTGGTGACGCCAAAACGGATCAGTCGAGGGCGAACTCGGTCTGCCAGTTGCCGGCGTCGGCGAACTCGGGCTGCTCGGACTTCGTGAGGATGCAATCTTCGAGCACGAGCGTGTCCATCTCGGTGCGCATGAAGCAGCGGTAGGCGTCGTCGGGCGTGCACACGATCGGCTCCCCGCGCACGTTGAACGACGTGTTGATCACCACCGGGCACCCGGTGAGCTGGTCGAAGGCCTCGATGATCGAGTGGAACTCGGGACTCGTCTCCGCGGTGACGGTCTGCAGGCGCGCCGAGTAGTCGACGTGGGTGATCGCGGGCAGCGTGGAACGCACCTCGTTCACCCACTTGCGCAGATCGCCATCTCGCAGTGGTTCCTCGTCGGGCACGACGCGCAGCTCTTCGCGCACCCCCGCCACCAGCAACATGTAGGGCGACGGCACGCCGGGCTCGATCTCGAACACCTTGCTCGCCTGGTCCTCGAGCACCGCGGGCGCGAACGGCCGGAACGACTCCCGGTACTTGATCTTCAGGTTCATCGTCGACTGCATCGCCGGCGAGCGGGGATCACCGATGATCGAGCGGTGCCCCAGGGCGCGGGGCCCGAACTCCATGCGCCCCTGCATCACGCCGACCACGTCGCCGCGGGCGATCCGGGCCGCGACGTTGCGCGCCCGCTCGGTCCCGGTGCAGCGCTCGTAGGGGTAGCCGTGCTCGTCGAGCCAGGCCGCGATCTCGTCGCTCGAGAACCGCGGCCCGAGGTACGCGCCACTCATGGCGTCGTGTTCGCCGTCGACGTGGCGCGGCTTGCCCAGCACCTGGTGCCAGCCGTACAGCGCGGCGCCGACCGCACCGCCCGCGTCGCCGGCCGCGGGTTGGATCCACAGGCGCTCGAACGGCCCGTCGCGCAGGAGCTTGCCGTTGGCGACGCAGTTCAGCGCGACGCCGCCCGCGAGCACCGCGTTGCGCTCGCCGGTGACGTTCGCCGCGTAACGTGCCATGCGCATCACGATGTCCTCGGTGACCACCTGGATCGACGCGGCGAGATCGAGCTCGCGCTGCGTGATGTCGGACTCGGGTGCGCGGCGGCGGGCCGTCGAAGCGGTCCGCGAACCGGCGGTTCGTCATCGTGAGGCCGGACAGGTAGTTGAAGTACCGCATGTCCATACGGAACGAGCCGTCGTCACGCAGGTCGAGCAGGTGCTCGTAGATGCGGTCGGTGTAGATCGGCCGGCCGTAGGGCGCGAGGCCCATGAGCTTGTACTCGCCGGAGTTCACCCGGAAGCCGCAGAAGTAGGTGAACGCCGAGTAGAGCAGGCCGAGCGAGTTCGGGAAGGTGAGCTGGCGCTCGATCGAGATGGTGTTGCCCCGGCCGACGCCGATCGAGCTGGTGGCCCACTCCCCCACGCCGTCGAACGTGAGGATCGCCGCCGACTCGAACGGTGACGGGAAGAACGCGCTCGCCGCGTGGCTCTCGTGGTGCTCGGTGAACCACATGTCCTTCGGCATGCGGTACCCGATGCGGTCGAGCCCGCGCTCGATCTCGTAGGGGATCCACAGCTTCTCGCGCGTCCACGTGGGCATCGCCTGGAGGAACGAGCGCATCCCCTTCGGCCCGACCCGCAGGTAGGTCTTGAGCAGGCGCACGAACGTGGTGATCGGCTTGTCGTAGTAGACGACCGCGTCGATGCCGGTGCCGTCGACGTCGCCGCGTTGGAGGCAGTACGCGATGGCGTTGGCGGGGAACGCGGCGTCGTGCTTCTTGCGGGTGAAGCGCTCCTCCTGCGCGGCGGCCACGAGGACGCCGTCCTGCACGAGGGCCGCCGCGGAGTCGTGGTAGAAGGCGCTGATCCCGAGGACGTTCACGACGACGCTCCCGCGAGCCGCTTCTCGAGTTTCGGGCGCAGGTTCTCGAGCATCGCCGCGGCGACGAGCCGCGCGCCCTCCTCGTTGGTGTGCACGAAGTCCCACAGCACCGGCGTGCTCGCGGTGTCGAGCGCGTTGCCGAGGTCGACGAAGCGTGAACCGCGCAGGAGCTTGCGCGCCTCGGTCACCGCGGGCACCCATCGCTGCGCCTCGTAGAGGTCGAGGTGGGTGTAGGCCTGCTCGTCCGGGAGGAGCTGCTTCGTGAACGCGTTGGGCTGCCAGAAGAACGCCGAGTCGGCGTTCTGCCCGGCGGCCACCGCGGCGGCGAGACGGGCCGCCTGCTTCTGGATCGCCACTGCGTTCTTCGCGGCCTGGATGTTCTGCGGGTCGGCGGGGGCGCTGCTGGTGGCGTGTTGCTGCACACCCTTGGCGAACTGCGTCTTCGGCGTGTCGGAACCGTTGACCAACTCGTCGACCGCGTCGTACACGCGGCGGCTGCCGGCCTGGTCCCAGTACGCGTCGGCCACCGCCTCGAAGCCGCTGGGCGACGACGTGGTCGCAGTCGTGCGGGGCCGCGCCTTCGTGGCCGCGATGTCGGCGGAGATCTGCTGGCGGGCCGCGGCCGACGCAGAGTCGGCGGCGCTCGCGTCGTACACGTTCACCGGCACCGTGGTGAGCAACACGTTGAGCTGCCACGCGAGGTCGTTGAAGCCGTCGTAGAACACCACGAGGTCGGGCTTCTCGCCGGAGCCGACGAGCTGCTCGTACAGCTCGAGCTCCTGCCACATCGCGATGCCGGGCCGCCCGTAGTTGCGCACCTCGACGGGGATGCCCTCCGCCTCGGCGAGGCGCGCGAACTCGGACGGAATGGTGTGCTCGTCGCGCTGGCCGTCACCGAACATGGCCGAGCCGCCGAAGAACCACACCGTGAGCTTCTTCGCGTCGCCCGGCTGCTGGTAGCTCACGCGTGCGCCGTCGACGACGTTCGTGTACTTCCGCGACAACGCGTCGAGGCGGTAGCCCAGGTAGGTGTCGCGCACGCCGGGGAGGGTGGCCTGCTCCGCGAGCAGCTCCGTGGCCCAGGGCGCGTCGCTGAACGCGGGCTGTGCTGACGGGTCGAAGGTGTCGTCGGCCACTGCAGCAGTGCCGTGGGTCGCGCTGCTCACCTCGTCGTACACCCACCCGGCACCGAGGTCGGCGAGGAGCAGGAGCGACACCACCCCGATCACGGTGGCGAGCCGCAGCACCGGCCGCGGCTGCCGGTACGTGTCGACGGCAACGGCCGGCGCGAACAGCGACCGCTCGTCGGCGTACGGCCGGCTGGGCAGCGCACGGCCGGTGTGCGCGTGCCAGAAGGAGCGGGCGTCGCGTCGCACCCCGGGTGCGAGGGGGTCGTAGCGCAGGAGCCACAGCAGGAACGCGATCGGGGTGAACACGAGGAGGTCGACGAGGCCCAGCAACACCACGCCGATCACGTGGCCGACCCAGTGGCCGAACCGGGCGAACCAGTGCTCCACGCGCGCGGCCGCGGCCGGGGCGAGGAAGGTGAGCACGAGCAGGACGCTCGCGGCGACCAGCACGAGGATGCCCGCGACCGTGAGCCCGAGCAGCAGGAGGACGGCGCCGATCGCGAACGGGACGAGGATGCGGACGAGCCGTGCCCCGGCGCGGCGCGCCGGAGCCCGTCGTGTCGCTGGCATCTCCGCCCAGGTCGTCTCGTTCACCGTCCCCCCGGACGACGTGCGCTCGCGTCGGCTCGCGAGGGCGGTTGGCAGCAGTGGTCAGAAGAGCGTGTAGAGCGTGTACGGGGCGGCGGCCTGACCGACCACGATCGCGAGCGCGATCACCGCCAGGAGCAGCACCATCGGCACCACCCACCAGGCGCGGTTCGTGACGCTGTAGGTCACGAACGAACCCCCCAGGCGAATGCCGTGCCGCAGCCTCATCACAAGAACGGGATACTAGGCACTCCGGTAACGTCGTGACACCGCGGCCCGCACTGCGGCCGGCACAAACCATTGGGGGAAGCCGATGCCCGTGATCGACCAGCACCGCACATGGCGCAAGGTCGAGGAGCGCCTCGCCACCGAGACCGACCCGGTGCTCCGGCGCAACCTCGAGCTCCTGCTCCAGCACATGCAGGCGGAGGCCAGCCTCGACATGGAATCGCTCATGGCGACCGTGTCCGAGGACGCCCGCTACGACAACTTCGGCGGCGAGCAGTACACCCTGCTCGGCAAGGCGGCGGTGCAGAAGTTCTACGAGGACTTCGCCGCGTCGGGCGCCCACAAGCTGCACTTCGACCTCGACCGGCTCGTCGTCGACCGGGACTGCATCCTCACGGAGGGCGTGATGCGCATGGCCTACCCGGGCCGCACCCTCGCCTACCGGGGCATCGAGGTCGACGACCCCGACGCCTACTACCTGTTCGAGGCGCACATGGCCGTCCTCTGGCCCATCGGCCCCGACGGCTTGTTCATCGGCGAGGACTCCTACACGGGTGGCGACGGCTTCGCGGGAATCGCGGAACGCAAGATCGACCCTGCCGACATCGTCATGTACGAGCCGGCCGGACGCTGACACCGCGGTGCAGGTGACGCTCCTGGGGACGGGCAATCCGATCCCCGATCCCAACCGGGCCGGCCCGTCCACGCTCGTGCGCACGGGGAGCGCCACGATCCTCGCCGACTGCGGGCGCGGCGCGGTGATGCGCCTCGCCGGCGCGGGGGTGCTGCCCCCGATGCTCGACGCGGTGCTCGTCACCCATCTGCACAGCGACCACCTCACCGATCTCAACGACGTCATCACCACCAACTGGGTGATGAGCCCGGCGCCGCGGCCGCTGCGCGTCTACGGCCCACCGCGGATGCAGGAGGTGGTCGACGGCACCCTCGCGGCGCTCGCGCCCGACGTGTCGTACCGCCTCGCCCACCACGACGATCTCACCGAAGGGCCGACGGTCGACGTCGTCGAGGTCGCGCCCGGCGACACGTTCACCATCGGTGACGCGACGGTACGCGTCGGCGCCACCGACCACCGACCCGTGGAGCCGACGGTCGCGTTCCGCATCGACGACGACGACACGTCGGTGGTGCTCGGCGGCGACGGCGTGCCCTGCACCGGGCTCGACGAGCTCTGCCGCGGCGCGGCCGCGTACGTGCAGACCGTCGTGCGCGACGACATCGTACGCATGATCCCGAGCGCGCGACTCCAGGACATCCTCGACTACCACTCCACCGTCGAGCAGGCCGCCCAGACCGCCGCACGCGCGGGAGTGCGCACACTGGTGCTCACGCACTACGTGCCGGGACTCGCCCCCGGTCAGGAAGACGAATGGCGCGCGCTCGCGGCGGCGCACTTCGACGGCGACATCGTGCTCGGCGACGACCTCACCAGCGTCGAGTGCTGACCGGCACCGAGTCGTGACGCGCGGCGGCCGCACCGGCCCCGGCCTCTCCGACCTCGCGTTCGGCGTCGCGCTCGCCGCGATCGCCGGCTACGTGGACGCGATCGGGTTCACCCGGTTGTTCGGCGTGTTCCCCGCGAACCAGAGCGGCAACGTGGTGCTGTTCGGCATCGCCCTCGGCGACGGCAGCGGGAGCGGCGCCTGGCGCCCGGCACTGGCGATGGTCGCCTTCGCGGCCGGGGTCGTGCTGTCGTACCGGGCCGGCCGTCGCCTCCCGGAGGTCCACCGGCGCTGGGCGCTGCTCACGGTCGAGGCGATCGCGCTCGCGTTGCTCGCGCTCGTCGTCGGCGAAGGGCTCCCCGCCCATGCCCCGATGGACGGTGGCAAGGAGGTCCTGGCCCTGGCTCTCGCCGCCGCGGCGATGGGCATCCAGACCGACGTGCTGCGTCAGGTCTCCGGCGTCGCCATCTCCACGACGTACCAGAGCGGCGCGCTGGTCCGGCTCAGCGAGTCCGCGGCGGATGCCGGATCGGGGGCGGGGGCGGACGCGGCCCGGCACGCGTTGACCGTCGTCGCCACGGTCATGGCCGGATACGTCGGCGGTGCCGCGCTCGGGACGCTCGTCGCCCGGCACTGGGGAGGCGCGCTCTGGGTGCCGGTCCTCGTCGCCGTGGCCGCGTGCCGCGTTCGACGGGGCGCGCGGATCCCGGCGGTAGCCCCCTCACCCCGACGCCGAAGGCGGGGATGGTCGGGGACGGTCGAGAAGGGGCCCGTGCAGCGCAGGCGGACCCCTTCCCGTCTCGTCACTGCCGGTCCGCGCCTCGACGAGGGCGTGCCGAGTGCCGGTCCGCAGCACCACGATCATCGCGTCGGGACCTTCAACGCCGTCTCACCCGGGACACAACGCATACTCGCCGTGGCGGGTAGAACTTCCGTATGGACCTCGACCTGCACGTGTTCCGCTTCGACTGGGCCGGCGGCGACGACCGCATCGGCGCCGGCCTCACCGACCTCGCCCGGCGCGCCGAGGCGCTCGGAGTGAAGACGCTCTCGGTGATGGACCACTTCTTCCAGATGGACTGGATGGCCCCGGCATCCGACCCGATGCTCGAGGGGTACAGCGCGCTCGCGTTCGTCGCGGGCGTCACCACCACGTTGCGGTTGCGCACGCTCGTCACCGGGGTGACCTACCGCCACCCCGGTCTGCTCGCGAAGACGGTGACCACGGTCGACGTGCTCTCCGGCGGCCGCGGCGAGCTGGGCATCGGCGCGGCGTGGTACGAGCGCGAGCACCTCGGCCTCGGCGTGCCGTTCCCGCCCACCGCCGAGCGGTTCGAGCGGCTCGAGGAGGCGCTGCAGATCTGCCTGCAGATGTGGGGCGACGACGACGGCGCATACGCCGGCAAGCACTACCAGCTCGCCGAGACGCTGTGCCGTCCCCGCCCGGTGAGCACGCCGCGGCCGCGCATCATGATCGGCGGCAGCGGTGAGAAGAAGACCCTTCGCTTCGTCGCGCAGTACGCCGACGCCTGCAACATCTTCGGTGGCCCCGAGGAGGTCGCGCACAAGCTCGACGTGTTGCGGCGCCACTGCGACGCGGTCGGTCGCGACCCGAACGAGATCGAGGTCACCGCGATGTTCCGAGAATTCCCCGACGACGCGACCCCCGCCGACCTCGTGCCCCTCGCCGAGCAATTCGCGGCCGTCGGCGTGTCGACGCTGGTCACTGGCTCTGTCGGCGACGATCCGGGCGGCTGGCTCGAGTCCACGTTCGGCCCGGTCATCGACGACCTCCGGGCGATCGAACCGACACCTCTCTGACATTCGGCGGCGCAATTGCGGCAGAATCACCGGCGATCACGACACGGGGAGGGGCCAACACATGGCGATGTGGCTGTTGAGCCGCCGCGAGCTGCAGTTCCGCTCGCGGCGGGCGATCGTCGCCGTGCTGGTGAGCGCCCTCGTGTTCGGCATCGCCGTCGCCGCCGAGGGCATCAAGCGCACCCTGTCGAACGAGCCGTCGGAGTTCGTCGACAGCTTCCGCGCCAACGGCTGGGTGGTCCGCAAGGACGCGAGCCCGTTCACCACGATCGCCGTGCTCCCCGACTCGTTGGGGGACCAGCTCGCCGACACGCCCGGGGTCACCTCGGTGCACCCCGTCGTCACCGGTCGCGCGACCATCCTCTCCGGCAAGCGCGACAACGCGAACCTGATCGGGTACGACCTCTCCAAGGCGACCGGTCCCCAGCTCACCGGTGGGCGTGCGCCCGTGAACGACCGCGAGGTCGCGGTGAGCGGTGGCACCAGCGTGGGTATCGGCGACAAGCTGGTGACGACCGCCGGCACGTTCGAGGTGGTCGGCACTCTCGACGGCATGCGCTACAACGCGAGCGCACCCACCATCCTCATGACGTTCGAGGGCGCGCAGCGCGCCGTGCTCGGTGGCCAGCCCTACGCCATGGGCTTCGCGGTCACCGGCACTCCCGAGTCGCTCCCGAAGGGCACGCAGCTCTCCACGAACGAAAACGCCGCTGACGACCTCGGCCTCACCATCAAGAGCGCGACGTCCACGATCAACTTCATCACGTTGCTCACGTGGCTCGTCGCCGCCGGGGTGATCGGCGCGATCGTGTACCTCGCGGCACTGGAGCAGAACCGCAACTTCGCGATCCTGCGCGCCACCGGCTCCACCGGCAAGCTGATCGTGGGGAGCCTGCTCGTGCAGTCGCTGGCGATCGTGGTCGCGGCGGCGGCACTCTCGGTGCCCCTCGCGTTCGTGTTGCGACTCGGGATGCCGATGCCGTCGACCCTCACCGTCGCGTCGTTCGTGCGCATCCTCGTGGTGGGCCTGGTCGTCGGGTGCCTCGCCAGCATCGCCGCGGTGCGGCGCGCGCTGCGTGTGTCGCCGGCCGAAGCGTTCGGGGGAGCCTGATGGCGGTCGTGTCGATCCGCGACCTGGTGGTCGAGTACTCGAGCGGCGGCTACGCAGCACGGCCGTTCGACCACTTCGACCTCGAGCTGGAGTCGGGGGAGCTCGTCGTGCTGCTCGGCGCCAGCGGCTGCGGCAAGTCCACGCTCCTGTCGATCCTCGGCTCACTGCTCACGCCCACCGCGGGCTCGGTGCAGGTCGACGGCCAGGAGATCACGAAGCTGGGCGGCAAGGACCTCGTCGCGTACCGGCGCCACACCGTCGGCTTCGTATTCCAGGGCTTCAACCTCATCTCCAGCCTCAGCGTGCGCGAGAACGTCGAGATGCCGATGCTCACCGCCGGTGAGTCGAAGCAGACGGCGCGCGCCCGCGCCGACGAGCTGCTCACGATGGTCGACCTCGCCAACCGGTCGCATCACAAGCCGGGGGCGATGTCGGGCGGGCAACAGCAGCGCGTGGCCATCGCGCGCGCCATCGCGATGTCGCCGAAGCTGGTGCTCGCCGACGAACCCACCGCCTCGCTCGACTACGTGCAGGTCGACGGCGTGCTGCGTCACCTGCGCGACCTCGCGGCGCCCGGCCGCACCGTGGTGATCGCGACGCACGACGAACGGCTGCTCCCACTGGCGGACCGCGTGGTGGAGCTCACCCCCAAGGCCGACCGCGCCGCCGGCCGGGAGCCGGAGCGCATCGAGCTGGCGCCCGGCCAGGAGCTCTTCCACCAGGGCGACGCCGGCGAGCTCGTGTACGCGGTGGAGTCGGGCAGGATCGTGATCACCCGCGAGCTCGCCGACGGCGGCGAGGAGATCCTGCAGGTCGTGGAGCCCGGCGGCTACTTCGGTGAGCTCGCGCCGATGTTCGGCCTGCAACGCGCCGCGTCGGCGCGCGCCGGTGACACCGCCACCGCGGTGACCGGCTACACGTTGCGCGACTTCCGCGGCCGCCAGGCCGCCGGCCTCTGACCTACTGCGAACGCACGAGGCGGCCCGGACGCGCGCCGGTGTCGCGGTCGTCGCGACGGGTCACCACACCGCTGACCACCGTCGCCACGTACCCGGTGGCGTCCTGCAGGATGCGGCGGCCACCCGCGGGGAGGTCGTCGACCGAGCGCGGCGGGTGCAGCGTGAGGCGGTCGAGGTCGATCACGTTGAGGTCGGCCTTCTTCCCCACCTCGATCGTGCCGCGGTCGTCGAGCCCGACCACTGCCGCGGTCCCGGCCGATTGCTTCGCGATGACCGTCTCGAGCGGGAGCCGCGTCCCGCGGCTGCGGTCGCGCACCCAGTGGGTGAGCAGGTAGGTGGGCGCGGACGCGTCGCAGATCATCTTCACGTGCGCGCCACCGTCGGAGAGGCCGATGACGGTGTCGGGATGCGTGATCATCTCGGCGAGGTGATCCTCGTTGCCCGCTGCGTAGTTGGTGAACGCGCCGAGGAGGAGCTCACCGTTCGCCAGGTGGTCGTAGAAGACGTCGTAGGGGTCGCGGCCGGTGGCCTCGGCGATGCCGGCAACCGATCGATCGCGGGTGGGCTCGTAGTCGGGCGGGTCACCGAGCACGAACATGCTCTCCCACAAGTGAGGCGCGTTGTCGGTGACCATCTCGTACTGGCGGCGCGGGTCGGGCGGCAGGTCGCTCTCCGCGAGGATCGCGGCCTTCACCTCCGGCGTGCGCAGCTCCACGAGCAGGTCGTCGAGGGACAGCGAGTCCTCGAGGCGCCGGTAGGTGGGCCGCCGCATGAGCGGGTGGTAGCTGGCGGCGCCGAGCAACATCCCGCCCGGGCGCGCCGCGACCTGCGGCGTGAGCTGCACCCCGTTCTCGCCGAGCTTCTCGACGAGTTCCAGTTGGCGTCGCCACAGGTCGCGGTCGAGGCGGGACTGGACGAGCAGGAACGAGAGCGGCGCGCCGGTGGCCTCGGCCACCTGACCCATCAGCTCGACCTCGCCCAGGATGAGGTCGGGGTCGCCTTCGGTCTCACCCTGCGGCACCACCTCGAAGAGGCCGCCGCCGGCCTCGACCATCGCGCCGGCGAGGCCGATCAGCTCGTCGGCCGCGGCGAAGGTGCCGGGCACGTACGCGCCCTCGAGGTCCTTGTGGTTCAGCGAGCGCGACGTCGAGACGCCCACCGCCCCCGCGACGATCGCCTCGCGCACGTGACGCGCCATCTCCGCGATGTCGTCGGCGGTCGCGTCCTCGTTGCGCTCGCCGCGCTCGCCCATCACGTACACGCGCAGCGGTGCGTGCGGCAGGAAGGCGGCGACGTCCATCGAGTAGCTGCGGGCGTCGAGCGCGTCGAGGTACTCGGGGAACGTCTCCCAGCTCCACTGGATGCCCTCGTGCAACGCGGTGCCGGGGATGTCCTCGACGCCTTCCATGATCTCGACGAGGCGCTCCTCGCCACCAGGGCGCACCGGCGCGAAGCCGACGCCGCAGTTGCCGAGCACCACGGTGGTGACACCGTGGCTGGCCGACGGGTCGAGGAGGCTGTCCCACGTGACCTGGCCGTCGTAATGCGTGTGGATGTCGACGAAGCCCGGCGCGACGATGCACCCGGTCGCGTCGATCACCTCCGTCGCGTCGCCGTCGACGTGCTCGCCGACCGCGACGACCACGCCACCCTCGATCGCGACGTCGCCCACGAACGCCGCACGGCTGGTGCCGTCGACGATGGTCCCACCAGTGATCTTCAGCTCGAACATGCCGCGAGCGTACCGACGGTGCCGGCGCGCGCCCATCAGCGGGTCCCGGGCCGGGACGCCGCCGGTCTATCCGGACGCCGAGTCGGCCGCCGCGGCCGAGATGTCGCGCACGGTGACCGGTGCACCCTGGGGCGGCAGCGCGACGACACCGCACCGGCAGGAGCCCTGGTCGTACACGGCCTGGTTCAGGGCCGCGAGCCGCTCGGTGGCCTGCTGGTCGATCCCGGGGACGTCACGCAGGGCGACGTCCACGAACCGGCCGTCGAGCTGCGGAGCGAGGTCGGCACGGCCCGCGGCAACGAGCGTGTCGTAGAGCTGGCGCTGGAGTCCCCGCGCCTCGGCTTCCTCCGAGGCGGACAACGGCGAGTACGACGCGATGACCTTCGCCCCCGGCAACCCGCCCAGCTCGATGAGCGGCACGCCGCTGTCGGCGAACCACCACACGGCACCCACGTCGTCGGGGGTGGCTGCGAACTGGTCGCCGAACTCGTACGCGAGGTCGGGGTCGACCCGTACCGGGAAGCCGGCACGCGCGAGCGCGTCGAACACGCCCCGCTGGAGCTGCGCCCCCGAGTCGGTGTCGAAGCGCGTGAGCACCGGCTGACGCGGCGCACCCCGCGCCTCCAGCGACTTCGTGAGCGCGACAGTGGCGTCCTCGAGATCCTTCACCGGCGTCGGGTGACGTGCGACGTCGAGCGCGAGGCCGCCGATCGTGACGACGATCACCACCGCGCTCGGCACTCGCGAGCACGGTGCGCACGAACGCGTCACCGCGCGTCTGGAGACGTGGCGCGAGCACCACGGCGAGGGCACCCACGCCCGCGACGACGACCGCGACCGCGAGCACCGGCCGCCACTTGAAGAGGTACGGGAAGGGCTCTCCGGTGATCCGGCTCGAGGCGACGATGCCGCCCGCGAGCAGCGCGACCACGAGCACCCCGTAGCGCGAGAGTTCGCGGTGTCCGCGGCGCCGCGCCACCAGGAAGGCGAAAGCGAGCAGGAGCGCAGGCACGAGCAGCCATAGAAGCGATGCGGGCACCACGCCACCGCTGAAGTAGTCGACGCGCTCCTGCGCACCGAGCCATTCGAACGGCGGCTTGAACTCCGCGGCAACCAGTTCGGCGGCGCGGTGCAGGCCGACGGCGGGCTCCGCGGCGTTCGGGTGGGTGAAGTAGCGCACCAGCTCGCCGAGGTTGGTGGGTGAGCTGGTGCCGAGATCGACGAGCACCGGGATCGCGGCCAGCACGGCGATTCCGCCGGCGAAGCGCGCGGGGCGCTTCCACTCCCGCCACCGCGTGTGCCCGCGCCGGGCGTCGATGATCGCGTACGCGGCCACCACCGCGAAGCCGGCGACGACGAGCACCGCGTACCCCACGTGTGTGCCCACCAGGAAGATGGCGACCAGCACCGCGCCGGGTAGCAGCTTGCGGTTGCCGGTCGCCACCAGCCACAGCTGGAACACGAACAGCACGAAGAACGGCACCGGAACGTACGGGTTCCAGGGCGTGAGGAGCGCCTCACGCGGCAGGGTCGCGTACACGAGCGCCATCGCCGACATCGCGAGCGCGACCAGCGCGAGGCCGCCGCGCCGCCAGGCCAACCACGCGGTCCACCCCACTGCGGTCGCCTGGAGCAGCAGGCCCCCGACCATGATCGCCCACGGCGCTCCGCCGAACAGTCCGCTGGGGACCGCGAGGAGGTAGAAGAACAGCGGACCGGGGTGGCTCCATCCGTACCGGCTGTAGGGACCGACGAGCGGCACGTTCGCCGACCAGACCGAGCGCACGCGGAGGTCGATCGTCCCGATGTCGCCCACGGGCACGTACGGACGACCGATCCGCACGACCAACGCGACCAGGAGCGGCAGGAGCACCAGCACGGTGAGCCCGATCGCGAGCGAGCGGTCGATGTGGCGGCGGCCGCGGGGCGCGGGCAACCCGGCGTCCTGCGCCCCGTCGTCGACGATCTCCCCACCCTCTGCCCGCACCCCGGCAATCTACGGCGTCGTGCGATCACGCGCCGTTCGTCGGCGGGCGGCGGACCGCTTCGTAGTGTTCGACGTGCTCACGTTCGAGGGCGTAGAGCTCCTCGTCGTCGGCGACCTGCGCGCGCACGTACCGGTCGTCGGCGGTCGGCGACGACCGGACGAGCTCGTCGAGCTTCAATTGGAGGGCGCTGAGCGACCGCCGCTGGTTGTGGTGGAGCACGAAGACCATCACCAGGGTCACCGCCGCAGTGAGGATCACGAAGTCCGTCGCCCAGTCGTCACGGGACCCGGTCGCGATCCATGCGACCCCGAACATGGCGCAGAGGCCGGCCACGACGAAGCCCGAGCTCGCGTGGGCGAAGCGCACGTCGGCCCGCTGGAGAATGTGACTGGCGTGCGACTGGGTGGGAATGCTCTCGAGCTCGGGTTCGGCGAAGCGTTGCCTGCGATCGGTCATGAGGGAGGCGGGATACCCACGACGGCCGAGCGGCAACCGCCGTCGAGCACGCGTACCGGTCGCGACATCAATGGTCGGTCGCCACCGGCTCCTCGATCGCGGCCGGCGGTGTCGGAGCCGAGCCGAACTCCCGCGTCGGCGGTCCCACTCCCGCGAGCACACCCGCGAGCACACCGAGCAGGACGAGGAGCATCACCGCGGGCACCGCGATGCCGGAGTCCTTGAAGCCGTACCCGAGGACCAGCAGCACCCCGAGCGACCACACCGTCGCGCGCCACGCATCCGGCGGCCAGGAGAGCCGCGCGCGCAGCCCTCCCCGGAGGAGCAACCAGGCGATGGTCCCCAGGCCGACGAGCGTCAGTACGATCCACGGTCGGATCGAGTAGCTGGCGAAGTTCTCGTCGAGCTTGCGGTGGATCACGGTGAAGAAGTTGCCCGAGCCCCGGCCGCCGATCTGCTGGAAGAAGAGGCCGATGTGGGTCTGGTTGCTGCTCGGCCGGAGGAGGTCGACGAACCCGACCACCAGACCGCTCAGGAGCACCAGGCACGCGAGCGCGACGACGTGACGGACGCGCACCGACCGTCCGGACACGAGCCAGGCGAAGAGCGCGAACGCCGGCGCGGTCGCGAGCGCGGCGCCGAAGCTCTGCCCGAAGAACGGGGCCGCGAGCACCACGAACGTGACGGCGAGGAGTGCGATCCCCCAACGCCGACCACGCGCGGTACCGCGCGCCGCGAGGATGCCGGCCAGCGCCACCGCGGAAGCGGAGAGCTGCGCGAACGTCGGGTTACCGAGTCCCGCGACGCGGATGCCGACCGTGGCGGAGTAGCCGAGCGGCGTGTTGAACTCGAAGTGGGTTCCCGACACCGCGTCGACGAGGTGCAGGATGACGATCGTGCCGAGCGCCGCCTCCACCGCCGACACCCTGGTCCAGCGACCGATCGCGAGGAACACCCCGCCGAGGACGAGTGTGCCCACCACGAGGAACACGCGGAACGCGCCCGCGCCGCCGTGCACCGCGAAGTGCACGGGAGCCGCGAGGTAGGTGACCGTCGGCAACGACAATGCCAGCACCCCGACGATTCCGACGGTGCGGCGGAGCCGACCGGTGATCACGAGCAGCAGCACGCCGAACGCCAGCACACAGCCGATCACCATGAGCGTGGTCTGGATCGAGTCGACCAGGCTGTCGCGGAAGCGACCGTCGACGTCGGCACGAGCGAGTGAATCGAGGCGCGACCGGTACGAGGCGGCGTCACCGGTGACGACCATCGGCCGCCCCTCCATCGCGGTCGGCCGCTCGATGCCCAGTTCCTCCAGCACCGTGGGCGCGACGTCGACCAGTGCGACGAAGCCGGGTCGCCGCATCGTGGGCGAGCGCAGGTACGCGGGCGGGGTCGACGGCGTGTGCAGCGCGACGACACCGAGCGACGACGGGCCCGACGGGTGCGACGGGCTCACCAGCAGCACGGCGTCGTGCCCGAGGTCGACGCGCGCGAGCAGTCGACCGACGAGCGCATCGGTCCAGCGCAGGGCGCGATCGCGGAGCCGGGTGCGTTGCTCGGGCGTGGCGTACTGCGCGAAGAGGTCGGCGCGCGCCAGGTCGGACGCCTCCACCAGGACGACCGAGTCGTCGCGCCACTGCTGCGCGAACGTCGCCACGACCCGGTCGGGGTCCAGGCGCGTCCCGTACGCGGCGCGTACGTCGTCGCGCCGGAGGTCCGCGCCGACCACACCACCGGGCACCGTGCCGGTCGAGGTGGCGAGGGCGGTCGCCAGGGCGCGGTCGACCTGTCCCGGGATCGCCGGGTCGGGGACGGGGGCATCCGCGTTCCCGATCACGCTTCGTCGGATCCCCGCACCCGCGAGCGCGTCACCGAAAGCGCCGACGACGGCGCCGTACAACTTCGACCCGTTGGCGTCCTCGAGGCTCTTCTGGCCGAGGTACACGACGCCGCTCGCGACGTGGAGGCCCGTCCGGCGGGTGAACTCCTCGCCGGCGGTTCCCGCGCCGTAGGTCTCCTCGACGCCGTACGCCGAATCGGCGGTGGTCGACGCGGACGCGGCGCGCGCGCCGGCGCCGATCGTGGCATACCCGCCGCCCAGGGATGCGGGGCCGTCGGCGGTCCGCATGGCGAGGTCGCCCATTGCCGAGCTTGCGAGCAGGCGCTCGAGGTTCGGTAGGCGCCGCCCCTGGAGGTCCTGCCAGGTGAGGGCGGGCATGCTCAGCACCAGCACGCGCCGATGGTGTACCCCCGGCGGCGCGGCCCCCGCCCCGACGGATCCGACCACGACGGTGCCGACCACCGCGCCAAGGACCACGACGGCGGCCAGCGCGAGCACCGCCGACCGGGTCACGCGCCACCGAATCCGCACGGGCGGAGGCTACCGGGATCGCGCACCCGACGACCGCCCCCGGCTCTCATCACCTCCTCACGACCCGGTCGCTCATATTCGGCATCATGCGACGACTCCCGGTCCCGTGACCGACGTCGGCCCGGCCGCGCGCGCGATGGCGAGCACGCGCGCCACGAGGCTGGGGCTCCTCCTGGCCAGCGTCGTCGCGACCATCGCGCTCGTGTCGGTCAGCGCCCGCCACTCGTCGATGTCGGTCGCGCTCACACTGGTCGCCGCCGGCTGCTCGGGTGCGCTCGCGTGGCTGGAGGCGCGGCGGCAGGTGCTCGGGCTCCACCTCGTCGTCGGCGCGATCGCCGTCGTGTGCGCGGTCGCGGTGCTCACGCCGCCCTCGACCTCGAACGACCTGTGGTCGTACACGGTCTACGGGCGCATGGTCATCGCGCATGGCGTGAGCCCCTACACACACGTGCCGCGCGACTTCCCGGGTGATCCGTTCCTCACGCGCGTCAGCCCGCTGTGGCGCGGTCGGGCATCGGTCTTCGGGCCACTCTGGGTGGGGTGGAGCTCGATCGGCGCCGCGATCGCGGGGACCTCCGCGCTGGCCGCCCGCCTGTTCTTCCAGTTCACGGCCGTCGCCGCCGCCACTGCCGCGCTGGTGCTCGTGTGGCGGCGCACCCGCAGCACCGCGGCGCTGTTGTTCCTCGGATTGCAACCGGCGTTCGGCGCCGTCGCGATCAACGGTGGTCACAGCGACGTGGTGATCGGGCTCGCGATCCTCGCCGCAGCGTTGGCGCTCGGGCGTCGCCGCGCCGTGTGGGCCGGTGTGCTCGTCGGTGCTGCGGTGCTGGTCAAGATCACCGCGGCCCTCGCCCTCGTCGGGGTGGTGCTCTGGCTCTGGCGCCGGTCCCGTCTGCGCGATGCGGTGATCTTCGGCGCGGCGTGCGCCGCCACCGTCGTCGTCGGCTACCTCGCGTTCCTACGCGACGCGGCCCACGTGTTACAGGGGGCCGACCACGCAGTCACGGTAGGCTCGCCCTGGAACGGCATCGCCGATCTGGTCCTCGGCAGCGACGCCGGACGCGCGTGGGCTCACCCACTGGCCCCCAGCTCGTTCCTCGACGGGATCTGGCTCCTGGGCGCGCTCACGGTCGTGGTGCTCGCGGTGGTGGCCGCCCGCGGCGTCGCCCGCCGCGCACCCGACGCCCGCCTGCCGACCGGCGTCAGCACGGCGGCGTACCCGGTCGCCGCCGCGTACAGCTACCCCTGGTACGCCGCGTGGTCCCTGCCCTGCCTGGCCGACGGGCATCCGGACCCGATCGTGTGGGTCCTGTGGGCCGAGGCCACCATCGCGCTGGCCACGCTGAAGCTGGCCGCCCACCCGAACGGCACCTTCGGCGACGTCGTCTTCCGTTGGCCCCTCACCTATCTGGTGCCCCCGTTGCTGCTGGTGGCCTTCCTCCTGGCCGCATTCCGCCCGCGCGGTGTGCCACACCGCTCGTCCGGCACCGGGCTCGCGCTCGGACACGGCTCTAGAGTGGGAGGTTCATGAGCGTCCTGCTCGGCTCCGAGACGACACCCGCCTTCGGGCCCATGGACGACCTGGGTTCGGTCGACGCCTCGTCCGCTTCCCTGCTCAGCCGCTACCGCTGGGTCGTCCTGTGGTGCGTCGCGCTCGTCGCGTTCACCATCGTCATCGGTCTGCCGACCTCTCGCACCCAGATCTTCGTGTTCACCGCGTTCGGTCTCGTCGCGATCAGTCAGGGCACCCGCTCGGCAACGTGGAAGCGCGTCCTGGTCGACTGGGTGCCCTTCTACCTGATCCTCACCGTCTACGACGCGCTCCGCGGTACAGCGGACGACTGGCTCATGCCCCACGCGCTCCCGCAGATCCACATCGACCGCACGCTGTTCGGCGGTGAGGTGCCGACGGTGCAGTTGCAGCACGCCCTCTACACGCCCGGGGTCGCGCACGTGTGGGACTACGCCGCGTTCGGCGTGTACATGACCCACTTCATCGTGCCGTTCGTCATCGCCGGCGTGCTCTGGCACTTCAGCCACGAGCGTTTCCGCCGGTACGCGTTCCTCTTCCTCACGCTCACGTTCGCCGGCTTCACCACCTACGTGCTCTATCCCGCGGTGCCGCCGTGGCTCGCCGCGCAGAACCAGCAGATCCAGCCGACCGCGAAGATCATCGACGAGATGTGGGCTCACATCGGCCTCGCCAACGGTTCGCAGGTCTTCTCTGCGACCGGTCACTTCGCCAACCCGGTCGCGGCGATGCCGTCGCTGCACGGGGCGTACCCGATGTTGATCGCCCTGTTCTTCTGGCCGATCGTCGGCCGGCGCTGGCGCCCGCTGCTCCTGCTGTACCCGCTCGCGATGGGCTTCACGCTCGTCTACACAGGTGAGCACTACGTCATCGACGTGATCATCGGCTGGATCTATGCCTCGGCCGTGTACTTCGGCGGCTCCCGCGTCTACGCGTGGTTGCTGCGTCGCCACGAGCAGCGACGCGGCACCATGCCGGCGCCCGCGTCCTGATCGCGGGCCGCGCGATCGGTTCGCCGTCGACGGTCAGCAGTCGGGTTCCGCCGTGCTGCCGTCGGGCAGCACCGTGCGACATACGGTCGCAGTCGCGAGCTGGGCGGCGCTGACCTTCGCGCCGGTGAGATCGGCAGCCGTCAGATCCGCCCGTCGCAGATCGGCGCCGGTCAGATCGGCGTGCGAGAGGTCGGTGTAGCTCAGGTCGGCACCCACCAGGCGCGCGCCATGGAGGCGAGCGGCCCGGAGGTTCGCACCGCTGAGGTCGGCACCGCGGAGGTCGACGTCAGACAGGTCGGCATGGTCGAGCTGTGCGGTGAACAACCCGGCGCCCGCCATGCGCGCGCCCTTCATGTAGTTGCCGGTGCAGATCGTCCCCGGCCGGATCTGGCAGGCACCGATCCGCGCGCTCTCGCGCGAATCGCACGCGGTCGTCACCCCCGCGCCTCCGGCGAACAGGACCGCGACCACCACCGCACGCTGCATCGTCGATCTGACCGTGCGCGCCATCATCGGTTCGCTCCGCCGGCGCTGCGGGTCGCGGGCGCCAGAATCGTGACGCCGTCGGCCTTCGCCACCGGATGCCAGCCGCCTGCCCGGAGGTAGCGGGCGAAGCGCGGGTACCGCGACGGCGGGTAGTCGGACCCCTTGCGCTGGTTCGCCGTGGTCATGTCGGCGATGAGCGCCGGCGGGTGCGCGCGGAGATCACGCATGAAGTCGTCCCACGCGCCGGGCGCGGCGTACTTCGTCCCGACCCGCCACGGCGGTCGACCGCCGCTGGTGCCCGTGACGAAGCCGGTCGTCGCGAAGCGCGTCGACGGTGTGCGATCGGCGATCCAGTAGGCCTCCGGCGCCTGGCCCCACACCAGCACGCGTTGCGCGGGAGTCGTGTGCGCCGCGAGGTATTCGCCGGCCGAGAGCGCGAGCTGGGTGTCCCGCGTGTCCTCGAACGTGAACGCCGGTCGGAGGAAGTAGGCACAAGTGCAGCACGCGACCACGACGGCGACGACCGCCACCCGGCCGCGAATCGCCGCGGGGCGCGTGTGCAGCCCGGCAACCGCCAACAACACCAGCGGCGGCAGGAGCTGCAGGTAGTAGTGCGGGAAGAAGCGCAACCCGGCCACGACCGCGACCACACCCGAAGCGAGCCACAACCACAGGTCGAGATCGTCGCGCCATCGCCGCCACGCGAGCACGGCGAGCACCACGAGCGCGAGCTGGCCGAAGAGGAACCAGCCCGTCTGACGCGCGCCGAGCGACAGGACGTAACCCCAGATCCCGCTCGCGTCCAGGTAGCCGCCGTTCCCCGTGAACACCCAGAACACGAAATCGTGGAAGCCGAAGAATGCGGCGACGACCAGGATCGGCACCACGAACGAGAGCCCGAGGGTCACGAGACCGCGCCACCCCCGCCGGCGCCAGGCGAGCAGCGCGAGCGGCACGACGACGACGGCGGCGGTCTGCTTGGTCAGGGTCGCGGCGGCGAGCGCGAAGCCGCTGGCCGCGGTACGACGGCGCGCGGCGAGAACGAACGCCGCCGTCATCAGCGGCAGCATGAAGACCTCGAAGTTCGCCGCCAACGCATCCTGGGGGAAGAAGGACGAGGCGGCGAGCACGTAGAACAGCGCGGCGAGCCAGGCCGCCCGCCGGTCGCCGAACCGCCGACGGGCCTCGGCCGCGAGCAGCAACGCCGTGGCCGACTGCGCCAGCACCGCCAGCACGCGCACCGGCGCGAGGTCGTGCGTGCCCGTGACCGAGAAGACCGCGGCGTACAGCGCCGGGACGACCGGCGGTTTCCGGTCCGTGGTGTCGACGTACAGCCGGCCGCCGGCGGTCAGGACCTCGGCCTGGGTGGCGAGGTAGGCCTCGTCGGAGTTGAACACCTTCTCGGAGAATGTCGGGATCCGCAGCACGGCGACGAGGGCGACGACCGCGACCACGAATACGACGAGCATGAGGGCGCGACGGGTGGTCGGGGGCGGCGAAGTCGTCACCGCCGGGTCCGGCAACGGGTCACCCGTCGTGGCGGACGGCGCAGACATCACCGGGAGCGTACCGATCCCTCGGGGGTTCGACGGCCGCGCCCGCGCCGCGCCGGCAGGGGGCGGGTCCGTATGCTCCTCGCTGATGGGGCGTGGTCGTCGGTGCACGGACGGGTCGGCTCCGAGGACGGCGGAGGGGCCCCCCGGAGCACGGCTCCCGATCAGGTGGTGCCCGCGCGGGCGTGTGGTCGCCGCGCTCCTCGTCCTGTTGACCGGCGCGGGCGCCCCGCTCGCCTTCCCCGTGCTGCACGCAGGCGCCGCAACCTCGACCCGACCCGACACCACCCCGCCACCGCCGGAGGAGTCACCGTTCAGCGGCCCCGACGACTTCTGCACCAGCACCGGCCCCCCGGCCGACGTCACGCTGGGCGCGACCATGCCCGGCGTCTCGACGACCACCGTCGACGGCGCGCTGCTGCTCGCGCCCACGGAGCCCCCGTCGGCCTCGGCCACGGGCTCGCATTTCGCCCGGCTGGTGAACGCGTGCGGCGGCATCCAGGGCCGCCGACTCGCACTGCACACGGTGGTCGCGACGGGCGACCCCGCCACGGACTGCCGCGCGGTCCTGGCCACCGGCGCCGCAGTCGTCGTCGCCACCGGTTCCCCGGGGCTCGACGCCTGCGTCCGGTCGAATCCCGCCCTGGTGGTGGTCGCACCGGAGGCCGCGGCGGCCAACGACCTGCTCGCCACGACACACGGCCGCCTGTTCGTCGGCGCCTCCACCGAGGGGCCAATCGACGCGGAGGTCGAGGATCTCGTGAGCCATGCCGACCTCGCGTCGAGCCGTTTCGCCGTGGTGACCGCGCCCGACGACTCCGCTGCGTCGTTCCGCGGCGCGCTGGGTCTGGCGCTCGCTGCGCACGGGTTGCGCCCGACGCTGGACCTCCAGCCCGACCTGCAGTCGGCCGACCCGCCGACTCGTCGCGAGTTCGCACGCCGCCTACGCGACGCCCGCATCACGGCCCTCTTGACCGACCCGCTCGCGCCCGAGCTCGTACCGCTGCTCGCCGGCATGCCACACCCGCCGACCGTCTACGCGATGACCAGCCCCGAATCGCGGTCCCGCGCGCCTCGTGTCGCGTTCAGCGCGGCGACAGCCCCGGAGGTCCGCGTCGAGTCGTGGACCACGCCGCGCGCGGCCGCGGCGGCCGAGGGACTCGGCCCCTCGGAGTTCACGACGCGCTGCGCCGAGTGGGCCGTGGCGCCGGTGCCCGGCACCCGCGGCACGATCGCCACGACCACGACCGCCCCGGACGCGTCGCCGTCCGCCTCCGTGTGCCTCGCGATGCGTCTGCTCGCCCGTGGTCTCTTCCTCGCGGGGCCGAACCCCACCCAACGCGAAGTGGTCCGCGCGTTCCACAACCTGCCCGCCACCGACCGCACCGGCCCCGACGGCGAGCCGGCGGCGCGCCCCAACCAACTCGTCAACGAACCGGTGCGTCGCGCCGCCACCGTCGTGGTGCGCACCGTGCTGACGACGCCGTGCCCGGCTTCCGGGGGCGCCCCCGCAGCGTCGACGACCACGTCGACGGTGGGAGGGCTCGCGTTGTCGTGCTGGGTCGCGGTGAGCGGCTACGACGACGGCGGCCGGGCCGTCGACACCGCGCTGACGAGCGCAGCGCAACCCCGCTGACTTCGCGACGGCGCGGTCGCCCGGCAGGGGCGGACCCTACGCTCGGAGGGTGCACCGCTTCCCTTCCCTGGCCGCCCGCAACCTCGACGGCGAAACCGTCGACCTCCCCGCCGGCTTCACCGGCGAGCAGAACCTGGTGCTGGTGGCCTTCCGCCGCGACCAGCAACAGGCGGTCGACTCGTGGATCACGTGGCACGACGACCTCGTCGCCGGACACCCGGGGTGGCGCGCCTACGAGGTCCCCGTCATCGCGACCCGGTGGTCGCCGGGCCGCGCGATGATCGACGGCGGAATGGCCAAGGCAGTCGGCACGAACGAGGCGCGCCGCCGCACCGTCACCGTGTACGGCGACGTCCGCCGCGTCACCGATGGGCTCGCGATCCGCGATACGTCGGAGATCACCGTGTTGCTCGTCGACGAGGCGGCGCGCATCGCCTGGCGCACGACGGGCGCGTGGACGCCGGACCGTGGCGACGAGCTCCTCGAGGCCCTCGATGCAGCCCCCGATACGACGCGCGACGAGGTCGAGCAGTTCGTGTTCGAATTCGAACCTCGATACCGGCCGCTGCTCGCGCTGCTCGGTGTCACCCCCGGCACCGCGACCGTCACGCTCGACGACCAGCGCGTCGTGGCCCGCTTCGGCCCCTGGTCGTGCGCCACGCCTGTCGCCAACGTACGCGAGGTGTGCACGACCGGCCCCTACCGCGGGTACCGCGCCATCGGCCCGCGCGGCTCCATGGCCGACCGCGGGCTCACCTTCGGCAGCACCACGGCAGGCGGCGTGTGCATGCTGTTCCGCGACCCCGTCTCCGGTCTCGACCCGTTCGGCCTGATGGCCCATCCCGGACTCACGGTGACGGTGGCCGACCGCGAGGGTTTCGCGGCATCGCTGCGCAGTCGAGCCGGCCTCGAGCCCGCAAACTGACGCACCGCGACCTGACCCGCATCGATGGCGCTCCCAGTAGTCGCTTCACTCGCTGGAAACGCGCCGGACACCCGGCCTCCGTAGCGTGCGTTCGACCAGCGAAGACCGAGGAGCTCTCGATGAGTGGAAGTACGTCGCGCCTGCAGGCCATCGATTCGGTGAAGCGGTTCCAGCCGCCCGCCGGCTCCTTCGTCGCGTCCGAGGCGCCCGGGGAGATCTTCGGCCAGAACGTGTTTGGCAAGAGCGTGATGCAGGCCCGGCTGCCGAAGCCGATCTTCAAGTCCCTCATGGCCACGATCGAGCACGCCAAGCCGCTCGACCCGACCGTCGCCGACGTGGTGGCCGCGGCGATGAAGGACTGGGCGATGGAGAAGGGCGCGACGCACTACGCGCACGTCTTCTACCCGTTGACCGGTCTCACCGCGGAGAAGCACGACAGCTTCCTCGAGCCCGGCACCGACGGATCGTCGATCGCGGAGTTCGGCGGCAAGACGCTCACCCAGGGCGAGCCCGACGCGTCGAGCTTCCCGAACGGCGGCCTGCGCGCGACGTTCGAGGCCCGGGGCTACACGGGCTGGGACGTCACCAGCCCCGCGTACATCCTCGAGAACTCCAACGGCAACACGCTGTGCATCCCCACCGTGTTCGTCTCCATGACCGGCGAGGCCCTCGACCACAAGACGCCGCTGCTGCGCTCGCAGCAGGCGATGGCCAAGCAGGCCGAGCGCGTCCTGCGCCTGTTCGGTCACGAGCACCCCGACGCGGTCGTGTCGTTCGCCGGCGCGGAGCAGGAGTACTTCCTGATCGACCGCAGCTTCTTCCTCTCGCGGCCCGACCTCCTCAACGCCGGGCGCACGCTCTTCGGCGCACGGCCCCCGAAGGGCCAGGAGTTCGACGACCACTACTTCGGTGCGATCCCCGACCGCGTGCTCGCCTTCATGCTCGACGTCGAGCGCGAGCTGTTCAAACTGGGCATCCCCGCGAAGACCCGTCACAATGAGGTCGCGCCCGGGCAGTTCGAGCTGGCCCCGATGTTCGAACGCTCGAACCTCGCCGCCGACCACCAGCAGCTGTTGATGGTGACGCTCAAGCGCGTCGCCCAGAAGCACGGCATGGAGTGCCTGCTCCACGAGAAGCCGTTCGCCGGGATCAACGGCTCCGGCAAGCACGTGAACTTCTCCCTCGGCAACGCGTCGGAGGGGAACCTGCTGCTCCCCGGTGACAACCCGCACGACAACGCGCAGTTCCTCGTGTTCTGCGCCGCGGTGATCCGGGCCGTCCACCGCTACGGCGGGCTCCTGCGGGCCTCGGTCGCGTCGGCCACGAACGATCACCGGCTCGGGGCGAACGAGGCTCCACCGGCGATCATCTCGATCTTCCTCGGCGACCAGCTCACCGACGTGTTCGACCAGATCGCCAAGGGTGGCGCGACCAGCTCGAAGGAGAAGGGCGCGCTCACGATCGGCGTCGACACCCTTCCGGTGCTGCCGACCGACCCGGGTGACCGCAACCGCACCAGCCCCTTCGCGTTCACCGGGAACCGCTTCGAGTTCCGCGCACCGGGCTCGCTGCAGTCGATCGCCGGACCGATGGTGACGATCAACACGTCGCTCGCCGAGGCGCTCGACCACATCGCGACCGAGCTCGAATCGCTGCTCGAGGAGGGCCTCGAGCTCAACGCGGCGATCCAGAAGGTGCTCGAGGAGATCATGACGATGCACGGCAGCGTCGTCTTCAACGGCAACGGCTACTCCGAGGAGTGGAAGATCGAGGCCGAGGAGCGCGGTCTCCTGAACCTGCGCACCACGCTCGACGCGCTCCCCCAGCTCGTCAGCGAGCGGGCCCTGGATCTGTTCAGCCACTACGGCGTGTTCAGCCACCGCGAGATGCACAGTCGCTACGAGATCGCGCTCGAGCACTACGTGATGAGCATCAACGTGGAGGCCCGGCTCACGCTCGAGATGGCCACCACCATGATCCTGCCGGCGGCGCTGCGCTACCAGACGGAGCTCGCGACCAACGTCGCCAGCTTGCAGGCCGTGGGCGTGGAGGCCGACACCGACACCCTTCACGAGATGACCGCGGTGATCGGCGAACTCCGCGCCGGCATCGTCGAGCTCCGCGGCCTGCTGGCCGCCGACACGCACGATTCGGCCGAGGCCGAGGGCGCGCACGCAGGCGAACAACTCCTCCCGGCGATCGAGACGGTCAGGGCCGCCGCCGACGAGCTCGAGTCGCTCGTCGCCGACGACCTCTGGCCGCTCGCGACCTACCAGGAGATGCTGTTCATGCTCTGATGCCGTCAGCCAGGCCGAGCGGGCTGTGCTCCGACGTCCTTCACGACAGTTCGCGCGTCAGTCGTCGTGCGACAACTGGTCGATGACGAAGGCTCGCAGTGCGGTTTCGTCGGCATCGCCCCCGGGCGACCGCTCGATCTTCTCGATGAACACGAACCGGCCCGGCGTGAGGCTGCCCGGCACGTGGGCACGGCACCAGGCCGCGAGCTCCGGCGCATCGAGGTAGTGGTTGTCGACGACCTCCACCACCGCGACCACGGCTTTGCCCACACGCGGGTCCGAGACGCCGAGCACCACGCAGTCGGCGATGCTCTTGTGCTTCCGGAGCCGGGCTTCGATGACGGAGGGGTGGATCTGCTCAGAGCGAGACGGCGCCGGCGCCTCGCTCCCGAAGGTCCGGTGGGCGATCGCCACCCCGGGGAGCGCGGCCTCGAGCGCGTCCGCGACATCTGCTCCGAGCGGCGACTCGACCGAGGTGACGGTCTGCAACGAGGGCAGCGGCCCGTCGCCGAGCGCAGTCGGCAACTGCGCGAGCAGGCGGCGGGCGAGCGCGTCGCCGCCGATCGCCAGCGTGACGACCTGCTCCGCCCGCGCCACCCCCCAGACGAGCCGCGCGTCGAAGTCGCGCGAGTCGGGGAACACGATCCGGCCACTTCGTGCGAGTACGCCGAGCACTTCGGCGAAGCCCGGGCCACCCTCGAGCGGCGCGACGGGTAACAGCGTCTCGATGACGCCGTCGACCGGTGCGGGCACGTGGCGGGTGGCGATCGCGATCAGGTCGTCCGCAGTCGGCTCCTCGACCGGCCACTCTCCCGGCGGGTTCGCATCGGCGAGCGCGGCGTTCGTACTCGGCGCCGACCTCGAGGACGGCGGGGCGCCACTTCTTCGGGATGCTCCGGATCGCCTTGGTCACGTCGTGCGCCATCTCGGGCGCGCAGACGACCACCTTGGCGTCGCTCCCGTCGAGCACCTTGTGCAGCGCGTCGATGCTCGAGTTCATCGACACGCCTACGGGCACCGCACGCAATTTGTTGGCGGCGACGAACGCCTCGAGGTATTCGGGGCAGCCCGGTAGGACGATGGCCACCTTGTCGCCGGGCCCGATGCCGCGGGCCGCGTGCAGGTGCCAGGCCAGAGAGCGCGAGCGTGACGCGAGCTGCCCCCAGGTGAGGCGGCGATCACCGCGCACGACGGCTTCGCGCTCAGGTGATTCCCGCGCGATCGCGTCGGCGAGGACGGCGAAGTTCAAGGTGGCCAAGCCGCGCGGACGTTAGCCGACCGCCCGGCGAGCCCGAGGGGCTCGGCATGATGCCGGAGAAGGGCCACGAGGCCCAGGAACGCGTGCTCGTCGCGACGAGGTTCGAGCCCGAGCGCGGCAGAGGACGCGGTACGCGGCACGCGACACCGCCTGGTTGGAGGCCGCGCTCAGCATCCCGGCGAGCATGGCTTCGCGTGGAGACAGGGCGACCGAGCGTTCACCGAACGAGAAGGCGTCTCCGGCGCGCATCTCGGACAGTGGCGGTTGCGCGCCGACCCGGGCCGACGGTGCACGACCCGGGCCGAATTGCCGGAGGCGGGCGGCCGAACGCGTGGAGCACGTCCGACCGCCCACCGGCGGAGTGTGTGAGTTGGCCTACCGGCCGATCGTCGGTTCCTGCGACGGACCGCCGACGATGACCGTCTCCTGGTCGACGCCGACGACGTCCAGCTCACGAAGCTGCAGGTTGTCGTAGGCGAGGACACCCATCTCCCCCATGTCGAGACCAGCGATTTCGTCGGCCTCGCTCGAGCGGATGCCACCCTTCATCAGCTTGTTCTGGATGGCGAAGAACGCATAGGCGATGCCGCCCATGACGAAGATGATCACCAGTGCACCGATGGCCTGCGATGCCAGCTGACCCCAGCCGAGCTTCCCGAAGGAACCGCTGCCGAGGAACTTGCCGCTGCCGTACAGGATGCCGGTGACACCCTTGCCATCCGTGGTCGAGCCGGTGGTGCCGTTCCAGCCGGCCCCGTAGCGACCGTCGGAGAAGATGCCGATGCAGAGGACACCGAAGATGCCGCCCACGCCGTGCACCGAGATCGCGCCGACCGGGTCGTCGATGCCCCTGCGCTCCCAGAAGAAGACGGACTCGACGATGATGATCGCCGCAAGGCCGCCGATGACCGCCGCGGCCCAGGGCTGCACGAACGCGCACGGCGCCGTGATCGCCACCAGACCGGCGAGCATGCCGTTGGCCATCATGCCCGGGTCGGGCTTGCCCATCCTCTTCATGCAGTAGAACATCGCCACCGTGGCGCCGAATGCTGCCGCGATCGCGGTGTTGACGGCCACGACGGTGAAACGCAGGTCGGTCGCCGCGAGCGTCGAAGCCGCGTTGAAGCCGAACCAACCGAACAGCAGGATGAACGTGCCGAGCATCGCCATCGGGATGCTGTGGCCGGCGAGTGCCTTCGGCTTGCCGTCCGGGCCGTACTTGCCGATGCGGGCCCCCAAGACGACTGCACCCGCGAGTGCCGCGATGCCACCCATGGCGTGCACGACGCCCGAGCCTGCGAAGTCGACGTACCCGAAGCCCAGGTCGAGGCTGTTGCCGAGCTTGGCCAGCCAGCCGCCACCCCAGGTCCAACCACCGAAGATCGGGTAGTAGAGCGCGCCGCAGAACAGACCCCAGCCCACAAAGGCCTTCCAGTTCCAGCGCTCGGCCATGGAACCCGTCGGGATCGTCGCCGTGGTGTCCATGAAGGCCACCATGTAGAGGAAGAACGCGGCGATCGGCACGCTGTACGCAACGCCGTTGAGCGCGAAGCCGCTCTGACCCCACAGGAAGACCCAGTTCCCGCTGCTCCCGAAGTGGACGAGCCCCTGACCACTACTCATGGGGCTCGCCATCCCGAAGACCGAGTAGCTGTAGCCGCTGAACATGATCGGGAATCCGAGAATGAAGAACCCGACGAAGCCGAGGCCGAAGATGGCGAAGTTGGTGCTCACCACGTGAGCCGCGTGCTTCGCACGACAGAAGCCGGTTTCGACGAGCGCGAATCCGGCCTGCATGAAGATCACGAGCACTGCACCGATGATGATCCAGAGGTTGTTGAGCCCCAGGTCGGTGTTGGTCAGGCCCTTGATCGGGTTGACATCGATCGACGGGTCGACAGCGAATGCTGCCGCGCTCGTCATCGCTACCAGCGCCACTGCGAGCGTCAAGACGATCGCAGTTCGGCGGCCCCATCGTTTCACTGAACGCCTCCAATATTCGTGGACGAGGAAACGCGAGCCTGGGCGCCGTTGCCCGGACGACTCGAGTCGCCTGCCAACTTGGAGGCGACGGATTTCCCGGGCATCGCACGAAGGTCACGCGTGAGTGACCAAAACCTGACAGGAACCTGACGCTCTGGTTCCGGCAAGCACCGCTTCATGAGTCGGCAACAATCTCGAAACAGTCGCTCCGTAGCGTCGCCCCCATGAGTGCACGCCCGGGGGAGGCCCCTTCGTTCCACGCGCGCCACACCGCCCACGAGCCGGGGCGCTAGCGGATGGACGTCACTGCTGTCCTGCTCGACATCCTGATCGTCCTCGTCGCCGCCAAGGTGGCGGCGGAAATCGCGGAACGCATCAACGTTCCCGCCGTCGTCGGCGAAATCGTGGCCGGCATCATCATCGGCCCTTCCGTGCTGCACATGGTCGGGGGTGACGAGACCCTGACCGTGCTCGGCGAACTGGGCGTGATCCTGCTCCTCCTCGGGGTCGGGCTCGAGATGGACATCGGCGAGCTCAGAGCGGTGGGGCGTTCGTCGATGTCGGTCGCCTTGATCGGGGTCGCGGCGCCGATGGCCGGCGGATTCGCGGTAGCCAGCGCCCTCGGCCACAGCAGCAACCAGTCGCTGTTCATCGGTGCGGCACTCGCCGCCACCAGCGTGGGCATCACCGCTCGCGTGTTCTCCGATCTGCGCGCACTCGCGACGGTGGAAGCACGCACCGTGTTGGGCGCCGCCGTCGCCGACGACGTGCTCGGGCTCGTGATCCTGACCGTGGTGGTGCGGCTGGTGTCGGAGGGATCGGTGTCGCTCCTCGACATCGGCGTGATCCTGGGCGTGGCGGTCGGCTTCCTGGTGGTGACCGCGGTGCTCGGCGCCAAGTTCGCCCCGAAGCTCTTCCAGATGGTCGACCGCAGATCGCGATCAGCGGGCACGCTCGTCGCCCTCACCCTCGCGTTCACCCTCGCGCTCGCCGAACTCGCCGACGCCGCACAGCTCGCGCCCATCGTCGGCGCCTTCGTCGCCGGGCTCGCGCTGTCGCGCAGCACGGTCAAGCCCCGCATCGAACGCGAGCTCGCGCCGGTCGGCCACCTGTTCATCCCGGTGTTCTTCCTCGAGATCGGCATCAACACCGACGTCAGTGCCTTCACGAAGCCGTCAGTGCTCGGCATCGCCGGCGCACTGCTCGTGGTGGCCATCCTCGGCAAGCTCGTCGCTGCGCTCGGCATGTTCGGATCACCGGGCGACAAGTGGCTCGTGGGGTTCGGCATGATTCCACGTGGTGAGGTGGGGCTCATCTTCGCCACCATCGGGCTCAACGAGGGGATTCTCGGCGGCGACCTCTACGCGGCGCTGCTCCTTGTCGTGCTCGTGACCACGCTCATGACGCCGCCGATGCTGCGCTGGCGGATCGGGCGAATGCGCGCCGAGGCGGGCGAGCGACCGGAGACTCCCGACACCCAACCCGTCGGGGGATGGCTCGCCGTCCGCGACGGCGTGGTCGACCTCGAGGCGGAGGCCCCGTCGCCACTCGCGTTGGAGCTGGCGCTCGAAGCCTCGCTCGCGGTCGCGCACGGCGCGCGCCCTGGCAGCCGGTTGCTCGACTGGATCGCCGCGTGGAGCACCACCCCGTTGCAGTGGACGGCCAAGAGCACGCAGCTCCTGTTCGAGTCGCTCCAGAAGGGCGACGCGCGCGCCTGGCGGTTCCTCGAGACGACGGGCGTACTCGAACGGGCACTCCCCGAGCTCGCCGCCGCAGTCGGCCGACGGCGCGCCGACCCGTTCCTCACCGATCCGTCGCAGGTCCACCAGTTCGGGACGGTCGACGCAGTGCGCGAGGTCTGGACATCAGACCACGACGCCGAGCAGGTGCACGCACAGCTCGCCCATCCCGAGTGGCTGCTCCTCGCGGCGCTGATCCTGGAGACCGCCGGACAGGACACGTCACCCGTGGAGCTCGCCCGCCGCATCTCGCACCGGCTCGATCTCGGCGCCGCCGCCGAACAGGAGATCGCGCTGCTCGTCGGCAACCCCGACCTGATGCGCGCCGCAGCCACCAAGGTCGACGGCCTCGTCGAGGAGAGCGTGTTCCCCATCGCCACCCACCTCGAGACGCCCGAGCACGCGCGCGCGTTGTACCTGCTGACCTTGGCCCGCAACACCCTGGTGTCCTGGGACCGGGAGCGCCTCCGGGGATTGCTCGCCCTCGTACTCGACCTCCTCGAGCACGACGCCGGCGACCGTCAGTCGCGCAACCTGCTGGAACGCCGCCGCGCGGAGGCGATCAGGATCGTCGGCGACGACCAGGACCTCGCCGACCGGATCGAGCACGCGCCCCGCGCGTACCTGGTCACCCAGGAGGCCGAGGACATCGCCCGCCAGGCGCGCCTGGTGGAGCCAGTGCCGAAGCGGCACGAGGTCCGAGTGTCGGTCACACCGATCGAAGTCGGATCGTGGCGCATCGAGGTGGCCGCGAGGGACCGCGAGGGCCTGCTCGCCAAGATCTCCGGCGTGATCGCCGATCAGGGCCTCGACATCCTCAACGCGGCGGTGGCCACTTGGACCGACGGCGCGGCCCTCGACTCGTTCCTCGTGCGCCGGGCCGAACTCTTTCCCGCCCGGCTCGAGCCCCACGAGCTCGCCCAGCTCCCGCCGCCGGACGCCGTGGAGATCCAACGCGCGATCCTCGTGGCGCTCGAGACCGGGTTCGAGACCCTCGCGAACCCCCACGCCGAGCTGCGCTTCGACGACGCGGCATCGCCCTGGTACTCGATCTGTGAGGTCCGCAGCCCCGACCGTCGCGGGCTGCTCCACAGCCTCGCCGCGGCGATCGCGTCAGCGGGGATCAACGTCCACTCGGCGCGGTTGGTCACGATCGCGGGCACGGCAGTGGACCGCTTCGAGCTCACCGACCGAGCCGGCAACAAGCTCGATGCCGACGACAAGGCCCGCGTGCTCGAGAGCATCCGCAAGGGCGTCAGTGGCAAGCGCCAGCGACGGCTGCTCCGGCGCTGAACCGCGGCGCCTGAACCGGGGCAACGGTGAAGGCCTTCACCTCGCGGGGCCTCCGCTGATCCTCGCCGGGGCGCCCGCCTGCTCGACACTCCGGAACCGCGCGCCGATCAGCCGGCCCGCCCAGGCCCTGGCGACTCGGGACCAGCAGCCGCATGGCTACGTCGCGGCGGCTCCGATGGCGAGCGACGGAAACTCGTAGCCGCTGCCCGACTCGAACGGTGCGACCATCGACTCGAGCGTCGCCCGGATCGCTCCCGCCTGATCAGGCGGGAGCGAGGAGATGAGGACCGCCAACGGACCGGAGACCGCCGTCTGAATCGTCCAGTACTCATCGAAGCTTTCAAAGCGGACCGCGCCCGGCAACTCTTCGACGAGCGCGTCGGCGAAGCCCGCCGATTCGAGCAGCGCGGCGTTCACCTCCGCCTGCGCGAGCGAGAACACCCCACCCGGGGCGAAGGGGTCCCCCGGCGGCTGGTATCCGCTCTGGACCACCGCCATGGCCAAGGTGGTGAGCCACGGGTTGCGATCCGGCGCTCCCCAGACTGCGTACGCGATGCAGCCGCCCTCGCTCAGCACCCGTCGCGCGTGGTGCAGGGCTCGGTCGGGTTCGGGCATCAACATGAGTCCGAACCGGCAGATCACCGCATCGACGCTGCGGTCGGGGAGGTCGTTGTGCTGGGCATCCATCGTTCGGAACTCGACGTTCTCGAGCCCTCGCTTGGCTGCTCCGCGTCGGGCGGCTTCGGTCATGCCGGACCCGAGGTCCGTCGAGATCAACCTTCCGGAGGGCCCGACCAGCTCGGCGGCGAGGAAGCCGGTCTCGCCCGGGCCGGCCGCCAACTCGAGGATCGTCTGGCCGGTGCGGGGATCTGCTTGCATGACGAGCCACTCCGAGACGCCCCGTTGCGATTCGAAGAGCTGTTCGCGGTAGCGCTCCCACGCCGGCGACACTGCGTCAGACCAACGCTCCTCGTCTCTTGCCATCGGCGGCACCTCCTCGGTCGGCTCCGACACCGACGACAATAGGTCGGGTCGGAGACCCCGCCGACCGGGGGCACCGGACGCCGGCGCCCGACTTCAGCTGCGAGAAGGTGTCGCTGCCCGGGCCGTGGACGGCCTCGTGGCCTAGATGTCGTAGTAGAGGTAGAACTCCCACGGGTGCGGGCGCAGGCGCAGCGCGTCGACCTCGTGCTCGCGCTTGTAGGCGATCCACGTGTCGATCACGTCGGGCGTGAACACACCACCGGCGAGCAGGTACTCGTGGTCGGCCTCGAGTGCGTCGAGCACCTCGTCGAGTGAACCGGGCACCTGCGGCACCGCGGCGAGCTCCTCGGGCGGGAGGTCGTAGAGGTCGCGATCCATCGGCGTGGGCGGCTCGATGCGGTTCTGGATGCCGTCGAGGCCGGCCATCAGCAACGCGGCGAACGCGAGGTACGGGTTGCACGACGGGTCGGGACAGCGGAACTCGATGCGCTTCGCCTTCGGGCTCTTCGAGTAGAGCGGGATGCGCACCGCGGCGGAGCGGTTGCGCTGCGAGTACACGAGGTTCACCGGCGCCTCGTACCCGGGCACGAGCCGCTTGTACGAGTTCACCGTGGGGTTGGTGAACGCGAGCAGCGACGGCGCGTGCGCGAGCAGCCCGCCGATGTACCAGCGCGCGATGTCGGAGAGGCCGGCGTAGCCCTTCTCGTCGAAGAACAGCGGCTCGCCACCCTTCCAGAGCGACTGGTGCACGTGCATGCCCGAGCCGTTGTCCTGGAACAGCGGCTTCGGCATGAAGGTGACGGTCTTGCCCGCGTTGCGGGCGACGTTCTTCACCACGTACTTGTAGAGCATCAGCTTGTCGGCCATGCGCGCGAGCGTGTCGAAGCGCATGTCGATCTCCGCCTGGCCCGCGGTGCCCACCTCGTGGTGCTGCACCTCCACCGGGATGCCCACCTGCTCGAGCGTGAGCATCATCTCGGAGCGGAGGTCCTGGTACTGGTCCATCGGGCTGACGGGGAAGTAGCCCTCCTTGTAGCGGATCTTGTACCCGAGGTTCGGGGAGCCGTCGAGCTCGCGCTCACGGCCCGAGTTCCACACACCCTCGATCGAGTCGAGGAAGTAGTAGCCCGAGTGCTCGTTCTGGTCGAAGCGCGCGGAGTCGAAGATGTAGAACTCCGCCTCGGGCCCGAAGTACGCGGTGTCGGCGATGCCGGTGCCGCGCAGGTACGTCTCGGCCTTCTGCGCGATGTGACGCGGGTCGCGGCTGTAGGGCTCGCCGGTCACGGGGTCGCGCACGAAGCAGTTGACGTTGAGCGTCTTGTGCTTCGTGAACGGGTCGAGCACCGCGGTGTCGGGGTCGGGGATCAGGAGCATGTCCGACTCCTGGATCTCCTGGAACCCGCGGATCGACGAGCCGTCGAACCCGAGACCGTCCTCGAAGACGTCCTCGGTGAGCTCGTGCGCGGGGATCGAGAAGTGCTGCATGAGCCCGGGGAGGTCGCAGAAGCGGATGTCGACGACCTCCACGCCTTCGGACTCGATGAGCTGCAGGACGTCACCGGGACTGGCCATGCTCCGACCTCTCTTGCGTCGTGCGTTCGGTTGCGCTCGCGAGGGCGCCCGCTCTCGATGAGCGGGCGCCCTGCACAGCGATGGGTGTTGCGAGTTACCGCAGTGCGCTCAGGCGAGCTCGCTGCAGACGGTGTCGACGATGAGACGCGTCACCACGTAGGGGTCCATGTTGGCGTTCGGGCGACGGTCCTCGATGTAGCCCTTCTTGTCGACCTCGACCTGCCACGGAATGCGCACCGAGGCGCCGCGGTCGGAGACGCCGTAGCTGAACTCGTGCCACGGGGCCGTCTCGTGCATGCCGGTGAGGCGGTGCTCGATGTCGGCGCCGTAGTACTTCACGTGCTCCTCGGCCTTCTTGCCGAGCGCCTCACACGCCTTGATGATCGGGTCGTAGCTCTCGCGCATCGCCTTCGTGGAGAAGTTGGTGTGCGCGCCCGCGCCGTTCCAGTCGCCCTTCACCGGCTTCGGGTCGAGGGTCGCGGCCACACCGAACTCCTCGGCGATCCGGTAGAGCAGCCAGCGCGCGATCCACATCTGGTCGGAGACCTCCAGCGGACCGAGCGGGCCCACCTGGAACTCCCACTGGCCGGGCATGACCTCGGCGTTGATGCCCGAGATGCCGAGGCCGGCGATGAGGCACGCGTCGAGGTGCGCCTCGACGATGTCACGACCGAACACCTCGTCGGCGCCGACGCCGCAGTAGTAGAAGCCCTGCGGCGCGGGGAAGCCCCCGGTGGGGAAGCCGAGCGGGCGGCCGTCCTCGAAGAAGGTGTACTCCTGCTCGATGCCGAACAGGGGCTCCTGCGCCGCGAACTTGTCGGCGACCGCCTCGAGCGTCGCACGGGTGTTGGTGGGGTGCGGCGTCATGTCGGTGAGCAGCACCTCGCACATCACGAGCACGTGCGGGTCGCCGCGCAGCGGGTCGGGGCAGGAGAACACCGGGCGCAGCACGCAGTCGGAGTTCTTGCCGGGCGCCTGGTTGGTGCTCGAGCCGTCGAAGCCCCAGATGCCCAGCTCGGCGCCGTCGGCGAGGACCTTGGTCTTCGACCGCAGACGGGCGGTCGGCTCGGTGCCGTCGATCCAGATGTACTCGGCCTTGTAAACCACGCTTGCTCCTGATCCTCGGATGACGTTGTTTCCCGGTGTGTGTGCTGTGCGTCACGGGTTCCCGGCGACAGCCGGAGAGCCGCACGGAGCGGCCCCGTGGGGCGGGACGAGATCAAGCCTCCCGAACCGCCATTTCTGGTCCGTTGCCCATACATGAACGCTGTGTTTCAGGCGCTGGCCGGGCCGGGAGGATCGTACGCCACCCTCCGTAGACTGTCCCCATGCAGCAGCAGCTCGACTACGTCCTGCGCACCGTCGAGGAGCGCGGCGTCCGCTTCGTGCGCCTCTGGTTCACCGATGTCCTCGGCACCCTGAAGAGCTTCGCCATCACCCCGGCGGAGCTCGAGGGCGCGCTCGAGGAGGGGATGACCTTCGACGGTTCCGCCATCCAGGGCTACTCCCGGGTGCAGGAATCGGACATGCTCGCCCTCCCCGACCCGAGCACCTTCGAGATCGTGCCGTGGCGCGGTGAGGACGCTCCCGTCGCCCGCATGTTCTGCGACATCAAGCACCTCTCCGGTGACCCCTTCGAGGGCGACCCGCGCCACGTGCTCAAGCGCAACCTCGACCGCGCCCGGGAGAAGGGCTTCACCTTCTACACGGCGCCCGAGATGGAGTTCTTCATCTTCGAGTCGGCCGACCGGCCCGAGCCCATCGACGACGCCGGCTTCTTCGACCTCACCGAGCTCGACATGGTGAGCGACCTGCGCCGTCAGACGATCGTCACGCTCGAGGCCATGGGCATCCCGGTGGAGTACAGCTTCCACGAGCTCGGCCCGAGCCAGCACGAGATCGACCTGCGCTACACCGACGCACTGTCGATGGCCGACAACGTGATGACGTTCCGTCAGGTCGTCAAGCAGGTCGCCGCCGACCTCGGCGTGTACGCCACGTTCATGCCCAAGCCCATCGAGGGCGCGTTCGGCTCCGGCATGCACACGCACCTCTCGCTCTTCGAGGGCGACGTCAACGCCTTCCACGACCCGGGCGACGAGTACGGCCTCTCCAAGGTCGGCCGCTCGTTCATCGCCGGTCTGCTGCACCACGCGCGGGAGATCACCGCGGTCACCAACCAGACGGTGAACTCCTACAAGCGCCTGATCGCCGGGTACGAGGCGCCCGTGCACATCTGCTGGGCCCGCAACAACGAGTCCGCCCTGGTGCGCGTGCCCACCCCCAAGCGGGGCAAGGAGAGCTCCACCCGCATCGAGTTCCGCTCCCCCGACCCGGCGTGCAACCCCTACCTCGCCTTCTCGGTGATGCTGGCGGCGGGCCTCGAAGGTGTCGAGCAGGGCTACGACCTGCCGGCCGAGGCCACCAACAACATCTACGAGATGACCCCCGAGGAGCGTGCGGCCGAGGGCATCGGCTCGCTGCCGCAGAGTCTCACCGAGGCCATCACGGTCATGGAAGACTCCGAGCTCGTGGCCGAGGCACTGGGGGAGCACGTGTTCGAGTACTTCATCCGCAACAAGCGGCAGGAGTGGCTCGACTACAAGGCCCACGTCTCGCCGTGGGAGCTCGACCGCTACCTCGGGTCGCTGTGAGCGTGTCTGATGAGTGAACCCGAGCCCCTGCTCGTCTTCCCGGATCCGCCGCCGCCCCTGCTCGCGCAGACGCTGGACCTCGCGGGCTACCCGTGGAAGGCGGTCGGCAACGCGTCGATCGCCACGCAGGCCGAGCCGCCCGACGGCTGGGCCGGCGCGGTCGTGTGCGCCGACGAGGACCCCGAGGGGGCGTTCGGCATCTGCCGCGCGCTGCGAAAGCGCGACAGCACGCTCGAGCCGGTGCTGCTCCTCGTGTCGGGAGCGCAGCTCTCCGAGCTCGAGATGCGCGAAGACCTCTTCGACGACTTCTGCCTCGCGCCCTTCCACCAGAAGGAGCTCGAGGCCCGCCTGCGCCACCTGTTCTGGCGCACCGGGCGCGGCTCGCGGCCCGAGATCGTCGAGTACGGCGAGCTGGTGCTCAACCTCGAGACGTACCAGGCGGCGCTCGCCGGGCGTCCACTCGACCTCACCTACATGGAGTACGAGCTGCTCAAGTTCTTCGCGACGCACCCGAGCAAGGTGTTCACGCGCGAGCAGCTGCTCTCCCGGGTGTGGGGTTACGAGTACTACGGCGGTGCGCGCACCGTCGACGTGCACGTGCGGCGTCTGCGGGCGAAGCTCGGCGAGGAGCACGCCAACCTGATCCAGACCGTGCGCTCGGTGGGCTACCGCTTCGGGTCCACCCGCTTCGCCCCCGCCACGGCCTGACTGCCTGACGGCCTGACGGTCAGCTCTCGGGTGCGGGCTCCGCGGCGCGGCGATCGGCGTCGTCACCGAGGACGAAGCTCATCAGCGCGCTCCACGCCGCTCCGCCGAGCATCACGCCGATCGGCACGATGAGCAGCAGGATCACGACCATCACGATTCCACCGGCAGCCATGGTCGGAGCGTAGCGCGGAGGGTCCTTGCATCACCGGCGTCGTTCCCGCACCATCGTCCGGAGACTCATACGTCCTGGATCGGGGGGTTCGGTGATGGACGACAGCAAATGGGAGCGATGGGGCGGACTGGGCGGGATCCTGTTCGTCGTGCTGATAGCGGTGTCGGCATTCCTGCCCGGGAGCCCGCCGAAGACCAGCGATTCGGCCACGAAGATCGCCAAGTTCGTCGGCGACAACGGGGATGCGCTCCGGTGGGCGTCGTTCCTGGGTGCCATCGGCACGATCGGGTTGTTCTGGTTCCTCGGCTCGGTATGGCGCGTGCTGCGACGGGCCGAGGGCGGCAACCCACGCCTCGCCGTGATGGCGGTCCTGGGCGCGACGTTCGCGGCGGTGATGGGCGCGATCGGCGCGATCATGCTCGCGGCCGTCGCGATCGTCGGCGTCGGCGGCGCCGGCGGCAACACAGGGATCCGGTTCTTCTACATCCTCTCGACCAATCTCGGGATCGGGACGGTCGTCGGGATCGCGGTCTTCGTGGCCGCGTGCTCGGCGGTGATCCTGCGCACCGGCGTGTTCCCGAAGTGGCTCGGATGGGTCGGGGCGCTCATCGCCCTCGTCGCGGCACTGGCGAGCGCGAGCACCGCGTCGACCCGCGACGAGTACTTCGCACTGGGGTTCGTGACCTTCGCCGCGTTCACGCTGTGGCTGCTCGTGGTCAGCATCATGATCGTCGCCGGTCGGGGCGCCGAGCCGGCCTCGTCAGGTTCGTAGCGCGCGGGCGGCGCGGGCGGCCGACGCCGGGAAGGCGCTCGGACGCCCGCCCTCCGCGGTCGCGATCGCGTTCCACGTGGCCGCAGCGACGGCGGCGAACACCGCGTCGGACGCGCCGGCGCGGGGTGCGCCGTGGTCGTCGACGATCTCCACCTGCACCGGCGGTACGTCCTTCGCGCGGATGATGCCGAACGAGCGGATGGTGAGGTCGTGCACCTCGCCGGTGTCGGGGTCGACGGCGATGCCCTCGGTGAGCACCCAGCCCAGCGCCATGTGCGCCGCGCCGATCGCGTACGACGAGAGCACCACCTCGTCGAGCGGGTCGCCCGCGGCGACGCGCACGTGCACCGACTCGATCCGACCGTTGTCGCCGACGCGCACACGCGCACCCGCGAGCGCGCCGCTGGGTGCGGGCACGCAGGTGTCGAGCAGCACAGCCGCGGCGCGCACGTCGTGCACGAGCGCGAGCCGCTCGGCACCCGCCGCAGCGAGCGCGCCTTCGAGGAGCACCGCGCGCTCGGCGAGGCCAACCGCGCGCAACGCGCCGGAGGTGGGCGGCCCGGCGAGCGCGGTGCTCGTCCACGACGCGCGCTCTTCGAGGGCGTACGGCCAGGCGATCGGCGCGGTGAACGGCGCGACCTCACCCGCGACGACACCGTCGACGCTCAGCACGCCGTCGGCGTAGTGCGCAGTCGCCGCGATCGGCGGGCGCTTCGGTCCGAGCCGCACGACGTCTTCACGCGCGAAGACGGTGCGCACCGACACCCCCAGACGACCGGCGAGCTCGCGCGCCGCGGGCGCGGCGACCGACGGCGCCTTGCCGCCGAACGCACCGCCGTTGGCGAGCGGGTCGGCCGGCTCACCGCCCGGCACGCACCACGACGCGTCGGGTTCGAGGTAGCCGGGCTCCACCCACGACGTCGCGAGCGCGATGCCACCGTCGGGAGCCGTCGGCACGGGGAGCGGTGGCGCGGCGTCGACGGTGGTGCGACGGCCCTGCACCTTGCCGGCCACCGCGCGGGCCTCGAGCAGGCTCGGTGCGACCACCCAGTCGATGCCGGCCGCGGTCTCGGTTGCCGCGTCGCTGCCCGGCGGGCAGGGCACGGCCACGAGCACGGCGTCGCCCCCGTCGAGGGCGCGGGGAGCCGTGTCGTCGGCGAAGCCGGCGTGGCCCAGCGGCACGTCGGCGCCGATCCGCTGGGGTGCGCCGCCTTCGAGCTCGGCGCGCTGCGCGGCAGCGGCGAGGTCGCGCTCCTCGCTCGCGTCGTCGGCGGAGTCCGCCGGCTCCAGCGCGTCGTAGACCGTCTGCCAGCCAGTGCACCGGCACAGGTGTGCGGCGAGGGCGCGGTCGAGCGCGACGCGCCCCTGCTTCCCTCCGCCGATCTTGTGCTTCGCGGCCAACCCCGCGGCCCGCACGATGATCCCCGGCGTGCAGAACCCGCACTGCGAGCCGCCGCACTCGACGAATGCTTTCGCGATCGGGTCGCGCACCTCGGCCGCGAGGCCGTCGACCGTCGTGACCGTCTTGCCGGCGACGCGGGTGGCCGGCGTCACGCACGCCACCCGAGCCTCACCGTCGACCAGCACCGTGCAGCAGCCGCACTGCCCCTGCGGTGCGCAGCCGTCCTTCACCGACGTGATCCCGAGCTGTTCCCGGAGCACCGAGAGCAGCGACTCACCGGGCGCGGCGTCGACCTCCACCTGCTGCCCGTCGCACGAGAACTGCACCCGATCCCAAGTTCCGCTCACGAGCGGGCAGGATAGGGGGATGACCCCCGCGCCCCTCCCTCAGCCGCATTCGCGGTTCCAGACACGGCTCCAGACCCGCCGCGCGTTCCTGGGCACCGGGCTGACCGTGGTCGGCGGGCTCGCCGCCGCGCTCGCGTTGCCCGGCACCGCCGTCGCCGCGCAGAACGAGACGAAGTACTTCCCCCTCGTGCTGTCGCCGTGGCTCTACGCCGACGCGAACCCGCAACGTGCCGTGCTCGCGCTGTCCCACAGCACCTCCAAGGGCATCAAGTACGCGAGCGGGCCGTCGGTGAAGGTCCGTTTCCGCTCCCCCGAGGGCACGTGGACGCCGCTCGTGCAGACCACGTACGACCGGGTGGGCCTGCCGAAGGGCCGCGGCGTGTACGTGACCGAGGCCGCGTTCACCACGCCCGGTGTGTGGAAGGCCGAGGCGCGGGCCGGCGGCCAGAAGATCCCGTTCTCGCTCGAGGTGAATGGGGCGCCTGCAGGCCCGGTGGCCGGTGACATGGCCCCCACCGCGCCGTCGCCCACCACCGCCGACACGCTGGGCGTCGACCCCATCTGCACGCGCGACCCCGCGTGCCCGCTCCACACGATCTCGATCTCCGACGCGCTCGGGCAGGGCAAGCCGGTCGTGGTGCTGTTCGCCACGCCCGCGCGGTGCCAGTCGCAGTACTGCGCGCCGGTGCTCGACGAGTTCCTGAAGGTCAGCGAGCCCTACCGCGACCGGGCCTTCTTCGTCCACGTCGAGATCTACAAGAGTGCCACGGGCACCACATTGGTGCCGACCGTCGACGCGTGGAAGCTTCCGGGCGAGCCCGCGATGTTCGGCATCGACACCGCGGGCGTGGTGCGCACACGGCTCGAGGGCGCGTTCGGCGGCACCGAGATGCAGCAGGAGATCGACGCCCTGCTCAAGTCGTCGTCCGGCGGCTGACGCGACGAACCGGCGTCAATCCCTGCCCATAGTGGGCCGCGATTGACGCCGGTTCGGAAGAACGACGAGCGGGTCTAGCTGAAGGACTGGCCGCAGCCGCAGCTGCGGGTGGCGTTGGGGTTCGAGATCGAGAACCCGGCGCCCTGGAGGCCGTCCTTGTAGTCGAGCGACGCACCACCGAGGTGGGGGGCGCTCGCGGGGTCGATCGCCACCGTGATGCCGCCGTGCTCGACCTTGAGGTCGTCGGCGGCGAGGTCGGTGTCGAAGAACATCTCGTAGCTGAAGCCCGAGCAACCGCCGGGGCGCACGGCCACGCGGAGGAAGAGGTCGGGGTTGCCCTCCGCCTCGATCAGGTGCTTGACCTTCTCCGACGCGGTGTCGGTGAGGGTGAAGACGGTGCTGGAGTCCTGGACGCTGAACATCGGACCTCTCCGGGGGTTCACGAGCCGGCCGGTCACGGCCGAATTCTCGGTGGACTGTCGATTTTACCCGACCCCGACCTTCACGTGGCAGGGCTCGGGGTCGTACAACGTGGCGAACTCCTGGATGCTTCCCCCGCCGACCGCTTCCACGACACCTTCGCAGAGGCCGCGGTGGAGGTTGCAGACCAGTTCGGGGTAGGCCTCCGCGAGCTCGCGGAAGGGGCAGTGCAGGAATTCGATGCGGGCGTGGGTGCCGGCGTCTCCGCCCTCGTCCTCGAGCGCGGGCTCGAAGCCCAGGCGCCCCAGCTCGGCCTCGAGGGCGCCGAGGCAGTTGCGGGTGCGGGCCACGGAGCCCCGTTCGGTGCCCCAGGCCCGGCCGGTGGCGGTGGCGTCGTCGGCGTCGGCGCCCACCCGCTCGGCCATCGCGGCGAGGAGGCCGGCGAGCAGCGCGTGGGCGGGCGGATCGAACCCGAGGCCCGGCGCGCCCGCGGCGAGGAAGTACAGATGCTGGGGCCGACCGACCGTGCCCCGGTGGACGGCCTCGACGTCGACCAGGCCGGCCTCGCGGAGGCGGTCGAGGTGGAGGCGAACGGTGTTGGCGTGGATCCCGAGGGCCTCGGCGAGGTCCTGGGCCGACAGCGCGGCGGTGGAGCGCGCCAGCTCCTGGAACATCGCGTACCGGGTGTCGTCACCGAGGGCCTTGAGCACCTCCAGGCTGACCCCGCCGGTGCGGGTCCGATCGTCCACGGGGACGACCGTAGCCCTTCCCGAGCTGATTTTCAACAGCTAGACTGTGTTTATCGTGAACACCGACCGGCTCCCCACCCCCGACGACGTCCGCGGCGTGCTCGCCGGCGTGATCGACCCCGAGCTGCACGCATCGATCGTCGACCTCGGCATGGTCGAGGACGCGCGCGTCGGCGACGACGGCCAGGTCACGGTCAAGGTGGTGCTGACCACCGCGGGGTGCCCGCTGCGCGCGGCAGATCAAGCGCGACGTGCAGTCGAAGGTGCTGGGCCTCCCCGGCGTCACCGAGGTCAAGGTCGAGTACGGCGAGATGAACCAGGAGCAGAAGTCGGCCGCGATGCAGCGCGCCCGCTTCAACGCCCGCGAGTCGGCGGCGCCCACCGAGATCCCGTCCACCACGCGCGTCCTCGCGATCGCGAGTGGCAAAGGCGGCGTGGGCAAGTCGTCGGTCACCGTGAACCTCGCCGCCGCGCTCTGCGGCGCGCGGCTTCACCGTGGGCGTGCTCGACGCCGACATCTGGGGTTTCAGCGTGCCCCGCATGCTCGGCGTCGAGGGTCGCCTCGGCGGCGAGGACGGCAAGATCACGCCGCACGAGATCGCGATCGGCGACGGCAAGGTGAAGGTCGTGTCGATGGGCTTCCTCGTCGACGACGAGGGCACCGCCCTCATGTGGCGCGGCCTCATCCTCACCAAGGCGGTCGAGCAGTTCCTCACCGACGTGCGGTGGGGCCCGATGGACTACCTGCTCGTCGACATGCCGCCCGGCACCGGCGACGTGCAGATGGGCCTCGCCCGCATGCTGCCGCAGGCCGAGATGCTCGTGGTCACCACGCCGGCGCGCGCCGCGCAGAAGGTGGCGGTGCGGGTCGCCGACATGGCGCGGCGTTCGTACATGAAGGTCGTGGGCGTCGTCGAGAACATGAGCGAGCTCGTGCTCCCCGACGGCAGCCGCCACATCGTGTTCGGCGAGGGCGGCGGCGCCGCGCTCGCGGAAGAGGTCGACGCGCCGCTGGTCGCGCGCATCCCCCTCGAGGCCGCGGTGTCGGCGGGCGGCGACATCGGCAAGCCGGTGGTGCTCTCGCATCCCGACGGCGAGGCCGCGCAGGCCTTCGCCGCGCTCGCCGGGCGGATCGCCGACGAGCTCCTGCCGCCGATCGAGATGGCGGGCTGCAGCGCCCGGCTGCTCGACCTGGTCGAGCAACTCGGGCGCTGAGCCCGCTTCTCTCGTTCACTGTCGCAACGTGATCGCTACTTGACGGTGAACTCGCCCTTCAGACCGCGGGCATAGTCATCGGCCGGCGCGTCGCCCTCGGTACTGACGTACCCGTAGTGCCCGGGGGTGAGGTCCTGGTCGAGGTACGCGCGGGCGCCCGGGGCGATCGCGGCGACACCACCCACGATGACTCCCGGAGGATCGCCGGCTGGGGCGCTTCCGCTGAAGAAGGCGTCGAAGTACGCCTTCACGCCGTCGAGCGTCTGCCCGTCGGCCACCTTCACCAGGGCGAAGCTGTGGGGCGCGGTCCCGGCGTTGGCCACCCTCAACGCAAGGTGGTGGCCCGGGTTGGTCAACGGAAAGTCGATCCCCGAGTCGCTGAGCGTGACCTCGGCCTGCGTCGACGGTCGAGTCGCCTTGGCCGCCTTTCCCTTGACGTCGAACGTCTTGATCATGCCGTGCGCCGCGTGCGGCGCGCCGTCGCCGGCCGCCGGGACGAAGCACAGGAGGCCGTAGTGGCCCGCCGGCAGCTGCACCGTGGAGGTCGTGCGCTGGTGTGGCCCGATCACGGTCGGTGCTCCGTCGATGGTGCCCTGGTCACCCACTGACGTATCGATCAGCTGCCCAGTGGCGGAGTCGTCGTTCGACACCACGGCCTGCTTGAGCTGAGCGGTCGTCACGCCTTGTTGCAGCGCGAGGAGCGCCATCATGTGCATCTCCGTCCCCGCGTTGTCGAACTCCAGCGTCACCCACCCGGGCTTCGGACTGCCGTGAAGCTGGTACACGTACTCACCAGCCTTCACCCGGAGCACGTTCGCGGTCGTCGCGGCCCCGGCGGGCGACACGACACTCACCGCCGCGATCGGGACCAAGAAGATCGCACACAGCGCTCCGCCCCACCGGGCGCTCCTGCGCGGACGCCCGCTGCGGACCCGGCACGACTGACGAGACTGGTGAGGCCGCATGGGATGCCTTTCGGTTCGGCGTTCGGCGTTCGGTGCACGCGGCCGGGCCGGTGAGGCGAGACGGCTCGCGTGCGGGACGCGCTCGCAGCTCGCGGCGCGCGGTGCGACGTGGACTGTACGGAGCCGGCGGCGCCGACTCATCGGGGAAACCCCTCGTCGTGAGCAGTCGGTCTGGGGTCGACCGGGGACCGGCGCGCGAGTGCGGCGGCCAAAGCCGCACGGGACCTGATCGACAGCTTCCGGTAGACGCGGGAAAGGTTGGCTTCGACGGTCTTCGGGGTGATGAACAGGCGCTCCGCGATCTCTCGGTTCGACAGCCCCTCGGACGCCAGCGCCGCGATACGCGATTCCGTCGGCGTCAACTCGTCCGTCGACTGCCTGACGTGCGTGCGGTCGCGCTCCGCCGACACGGTGGCCACCCAGAGACGTGCGCCGATCCCGACGAACAGCTCGTGGGCCCGATCGAACGAGGCCCGAGCCCGGCGGAAGCGGCGCGATCGGCGCTGCACGCGACCGAGCACGAGAAGTGTCCGTGCCAACTCGAACGGGACCAACTGCTCCTCGTGCAGCGCACACGCGCGGGACAGTTCCTCCAGCGAGGACTCGACGTCGCCGCGGGCCCACGCAACCAGTCCCCGGCAGCGCGCCGCGAGTGCGCGGGCCGACGCGCGATCCACCGCCGCCGCGCGGGCCTCGAGCCGGCCCGTGAGCCGGTCGGCCCGGTCGATCTCGCCGATCGCAACGAGCGCCTCCACCGCATCCGGCAGGAACGGAACCATGACCGGGTCACCGAAGGCGAGGGCCTCGACGATCGCGACGAGCGGACCAAGCGCGGCGAACCCCTCGGCGGGTCGCCCCAACGAGAGCTCGAGGATGCCGAGCGCCGATCGTGCGAACTGCTCGGCGAGGCGGAACGACGTGTCGTCGCTCTCGACGAGGACTCGCTCCACCAACTGTCGGCACTCCGTCTCATCGCCCCGGCACGCGAGCAGGAGACACGTGAACGAGTCGGCGACGAGCCGCGCGCTCACACCACCGACCTCCCGAGCCGCGTGGTTGGCGAGCTCCGCCATACGCTCGGCCGCGTCGAGGTCACCGGCGAGCCGCTCGACGTCGACCAGCACGCTGAGGAGATACACCGAGGTCGCGCCCCGCAGCGCGAGGTGTTCGTGCACCGACCACAGCACGTTCCGAGCGTCGTCGAACTGTCCGGTGTACAGATGCAACAGGCCCGCGATCGTCGACGGCCGGACCTGCGCGACCACGTATGCGTCCCGATCCTCGAGCTCGAGCGCCCGGGCCAGCGCCTCGGCGTCGAACCCGTCACCGCGGAGGAACGACACCATGGCGAGCACGGCGAGCCCCTGCGCGCTGGTGCCCGGGTCCACCTCGGGGCGGTCGCAGCACGCGCGCAACTCCTCCGCTCGGCGCGATGCGCCGTCGAAGTCCCCGAGACACTCTTGTGCGTACACCAGGCTGCACAAGATCCGGGCGCGGGCGATCCGGTCGTCGCCTGCGTCGTCGAGTGCCGTGCCCAGCCAGCGTGCGGCGTCCTCGAAGCCGTCGCCATGGATGGCGATCTCGCCGAGCAGGTGCGCCGCAGTGCAGCGCTCCCGCCGGGGCAGGGCACGAGCGAGCGCCTCCTCCAGTGCGGAACGCGCGCGCTCGAGGTCACCGCCGAAGAAGTACAGCTCTCCGGTCGCCACCGACCGACGGGCGAGGTCACCGCCCGAGTTCTCGGGGGTGAAACGCAGCGAGGTCTCCATCAGCTCGGCGCCGGCCAGGGGCGCACCACGTGCGCCCGCGAGACGCGCCGCGTCCTCCAACGTGCCGGCGACCCCAGCGTCGGGCGCGTCGGCGGCGAGCGCAGAGTGCCGGGCAACCTGCTCGGGGTCGGACAGGATCGCCGCCAGTCGAGCGTGGAGCGATCGTCGACGCGTGGGCGTGACCAGGTCGTAGACACCCTGGGCGAACAGCGGATGCGAGAACTCGATCCGGCCGCCTTCGGCGAAGCGTACGATCCCCGCCTCCAACGCAGGGCCGAGCGAGGCCTCGTCGAGGACGTCGAGGGTCGGGTGCGCGAGCATCGACGTCTCCAGGAGAGCAGATCGGGTCCGCGTCGGGAGACGACGCAGCTGCTGCTCGACGACGGTCCGCACCTCGTCCGGGATAGGCACGGCGGGGAACGGCGCGTCCCCGCGCCGCACCAACTCCCGCACCACCTGGAGCGCATAGAAGGGATTGCCGCGGGTCGCCTCCACGACCTGCGCGAGCCTGCGACGAGGCAATGCGGTGCCCAGGTGGTGCCGCACCAGGGCATCGAGCTCGTCCGTGTCGAGCGGGCCGAGGTGCAGCACGACGCGTCGTTCCCGGTCGATCGAGTCGGTGAAGGTCGCGGCCGGCGTGCCGTCTCGTCGCGACGTGACCACGAACGTGACGGGGTCCGCCGTGATCCTGCGCGCGGTGTAGCGCAACACGGTCGCCGTCGAGGAGTCCAGCCACTGCACGTCGTCCACCGCGATCAGCACCGGACCCGCGAGCGACTGGATGCGCACGACGGAGAGGAACGCGACCGCGACCGCGCTCGTGCTCGGCGGCGCGCTCCCCCCTCCCCGGAGCAGAACCGAATCCAGCGCCGCACGCTGCACCTCAGGCAGTGCGTCGAGAACGTCCGAACCCACCGGCGCGAGGAGATCGCGCAACGCCGCGTAGCCCAGCTGCCCCTCGGCCAGCACGGGACGCGCCGACAGCACGGTGTGGTCCTGCGCCCGGGCGCGATCGACGCAGTGGGACCAGAGCGCGGTCTTCCCGATCCCGGCGTCACCCTCGACCACCAGGCAGTCGTGGGGCGCCTGGTGCGCGAGGAAGGCAGCGACCGTACGGAGTTCCGGAGACCGCCCGATGATCGTGCCGAAGCTCGTACGGTCCCGGCCTCCTGCGGCCACCGGACGACCTAACCCGCGAGCTTCCAGGCCGATTTCACCGAGGTGCCGCTGACCTTGCCCGCGGCCTTGAGCTTCACGAGGTGCGCGTGCACCTGCCAGCCCGCCGCGTCGATCAGCTGCTCGGGCAGCTCCTGGCCGCCGTAGAGCGTCCCGACGATGTCGGAGATGCGCGCCGGACCCTGCTTCAGCACGCCGAGGATCTGCTTCTCGCGTGCGTTGCGGTGCGCGACGTACTCCTGGATGCGCGCCTTCGGCTCGTCGATCACGTCGCCGTGACCGGGCGCCAGGCGCGAGAGGCGCAGCTTCTCGATCCGCGCGAGCTGCTCCAGGTACACCGCCATGTCGCCGCCGCGCGCCGGGCTGATCACCGACCACGTGCCGCCGAGCACCATGTCGCCGGTGAACAGGAGACGTTCCTCCTCGAGCAGGAAGCACAGGTGGTTGGGCGCGTGCCCCGGCGTGTGCAGCGCCTCGAGTCCGAACTCCGTACCCTCGATCGTGTCGCCGTCGCCAAGCGCGCGGTCGATGCGGAGGTCGAAGTCCTTGTCGTGCTTCTTGCCGAACGCGAGCAGTTCGGCGCCGGTGGCCTTCACCAACCGCTTCGCCCCGGGGTAGTGGTCGGGGTGGGTGTGGGTGAGGACGACCCAGCGCACCCGCTCCTTCATCGACGCGCCGATGATGGCGTCGACGTGGCCGGCGTCGTCGGGCCCCGGATCGATCACCGCGACCTCATCGATGCCGACGAGATAGGTGTTGGTGCCCGGGCCGGTGAACGGGCCGGGATTGGGGGCCACGATGCGGCGCACCAGTGGCGAGAGGGCGCTCGGGACCCCGGGGCTCAGATCGGGCATCGGCTGCACCTCGCGGGACAGGCCGCGGCAGAGGCCCGGGAAGGGCGGGAAGCTCCGGTGTGGGTCACGCCGAGTGCCTGCACCTCCATATTGTAGATGCGGATGACCGACCCCCGACGCGCCCTTCCCTCGGTCGAGCGGCTCGCCGCGTCGCTCCACGGCCAGTTCGCCGGGGTGCCCCGGGCCCTGCTCGTCGACGCAGCCCGCGACGCGGTTGCCTCGGCGCGCGCCGCCATCGATGCGGGCGGCGCGCCCACGGCCGACGAAGTCGCCGGTGATGCCGCGGCGCGCGTGCGGCGGATGCAGGCCGCCCGCCTGCGCCCGCTCGTCAACGCGACCGGGGTCATCCTGCACACCAACCTCGGGCGCGCGCCCCTCGGCACCGACGCACTCGCCGACACCGTGGCGATCACTCGGGGCTACTCCAACCTCGAGTACGACGCCGACGCGGGCGAGCGCGGGTCACGCAACGCCCACGCCGCGTCGTTGCTCGCGGAGATGTGCGCAGCGGAGGCGGGCCTCGTCGTCAACAACGGCGCGGCCGCCGTGCTGCTGGCGCTCGCCGCGCTCGCGCGCGGTCGTGAGGTCGTCGTGTCACGCGGCGAGCTGGTGGAGATCGGCGGCGGGTTCCGCGTGCCCGAGATCATGAGCGAGTCGGGGTGTCGCCTCGTGGAGGTGGGCACCACCAACCGCACGCGCGCGAGTGACTACGCGGAGGCAGTGGGGCCCGGCACCGCGCTCGTGCTGAAGGTCCACGCGTCGAACTACCGCATGGTCGGCTTCACCGAAGCGGCCCCGATCGAGGAGCTGACCGGGCTCGGTGTGCCGGTGATGGTCGACGCCGGCTCCGGCCTGCTCGACGAGCAGACGCCGTGGCTCGCGACCCGGCCAACCTGGCTGCGCGACGAGCCGGGCATCCGCCAGGCCGTCGCCGCGGGCGCAGGCCTCGTGACCTTCTCCGGCGACAAGCTGCTCGGCGGTCCGCAGGCCGGGATCATCGTGGGCCGGGCCGATCTCGTCGCCACCGTCGCGCGCCACCCGCTGGCGCGCGCGATGCGCGCGGGCAAGCTCACCCTCGCCGCGCTGCAGGCCGTCGCGCTCGCGTACGTCAGCGGCGACGGCGCCGCGATCCCGCTCTGGCGGATGGCCGCCACTCCGGTCGACGAGTTGCGCGTCGCGCGCGGAGCGGATCGCCGCGGCGGTGCCGGGTGCGAAGGTGCTCGACACCGAGGCGGTCGCGGGCGGCGGGTCGCTGCCCGGTCTCACCATCCCGTCGGTCGGCGTGGGGCTCGAGGCCGCCGACGCCGACGCCGAGTCCGCCCGCCTCCGCAGTGAAGCGATCGTGACGCGGGTCGCCGACGGTCTCGTGGTGTGCGACCTGCGCACCGTGGATCCCGCCGACGACGACGTGCTCGTCGCCGCGCTGCTCGCGCGCCAGCACTGACCGCCTGTGCGCGTCGTCGCCACCGCTGGCCACGTCGACCACGGCAAGTCGTCGTTGGTGCTCGCGCTCACCGGCACCGACCCCGACCGCTTCGCCGAGGAGAAGGCGCGCGGCCTCACCATCGACCTCGGGTTCGCGTTCACCACGCTGCCGTCGGGCACCGAGGTCGGCTTCGTCGACGTGCCCGGGCACGTGCGCTTCCTGAAGAACATGCTCGCCGGTGTCGGCGCCGTGGAGGTGGCCGTGTTCGTGGTCGCCGCCACCGAGGGGTGGATGCCCCAGAGCGAGGAACACCTCCGCATCCTCGAGCTGCTCGGCGTACACCACGGCGTGGTCGCGGTCACCAAGGCCGACCTCGTCGACGACGACCTGCTCGAGCTCGCGCTGCTCGACGTGGAGGAGCACCTCGCGGGCTCGGCGCTCGCGGGCGCGCCCGTGGTCGCGTGCGACTCCCTGTCGCGTCGCGGCCTCGACGACCTCGTGCACGCCCTCGACGACGCGCTCGCCGCAGCGCCCGAAGCGGCCGACGACGACCGGCCCCGGCTGTGGGTCGACCGGGTGTTCGCGGCCAAGGGTGCGGGCACGGTGGTCACCGGCACGCTGGTCGGCGGTTGCGTGGCGGTCGACGACGAGCTCACCGTCCCGCGGCTCGCCCGGCTCGACCGGCGCATGCGGGTGCGCGGCATCGAATCGGCGCACCGGCGCCTGGACCGCGTCGGGCCCGGCAGCCGGGTCGCGCTCAACCTCGTGGGGATCGACCACCACGAGCTGCGACGTGGCGACGCTCTCGTCCGCGACGGGCAGTGGTCGCTGACGAAGGTCGTCGACGTGGCGTTGCGCCCGGTCACCCCGACGCCGCTGCCGACCCGCGGTCGCTGGCAGGTCTACGTCGGTTCGGGCGAGCACGAGTGCCGCTGGCGCGCGTTCGGGATCGACGGCGGCGACGGTGTGGGCGCGCGCGCGTCGCCTTCGACGAGCCGCTCGCGCTCGCGCCGGGCGACCGGCTCGTGCTGCGCGATCCCGGGCGAGGCGAGACCGTCGCCGGTGCGGTGGTGCTCGACGCCGAGGCGCCCGGTCGCGTCACCGACGCTGCAGCCCGTGCCGCGCTCTCCCTGGGCGCGCGCCTCGTGACCGCACGCGGGTGGGTGGCGCGACGCGATCTCCCGCGCCTCGCCGGGTGCTCGCCGGCCGCGGCGGCGACGCTCGCCGACGCGACGGTCGCGGCCGGCGACGCCATCGCCCTCGGCGGCTGGCTCATCGACCCTGCGGTGTTCGATGCGGCACGCGCCACCACACGCCTCGCGGTCGACACGCTGCACCGCGACCAACCCCTGGCGCGCGGCCTCGAGCTCACCGTGCTCGCCGACACGCTGCGCGTCGACCCCGACCGCGCACGCGAGGTGGCGGCCACCGTCGACGGTGTGGTCGTGGAACCGGGCCTCGTCCGCGACGCGGCGCGCCACGCACCCGTGGCCGACACCCCCGCCGCGATCGCGCTGGTCACCGAGCTCGACGCCGCACCGTTCACCCCGCCCGAGCCCGACGACGTCGCGCTCGCCCGCGCGCTCGTGCGCGAAGGCGTGCTCGTCGACGTGAACGGCATCGTGTTCACGCGCCACGCGCTCGACGCCGCGCAGCGACTGCTCGAGCAGACATTCACGGCCACCGACGCGGTGACGGTGGGCGACGTGCGCGAACTGCTGCACAGCACGCGCAAGTACGTGGTGCCGCTGATGGAGTGGTTCGACGCGAACGGCGTGACCCGCCGGCGGGGCGACTCCCGCATCGCGGGACCACGCCTCCACCGGGATGAGCAGGCCTAGCCTGTAGATCGACTCCTGCAGCCCGCGTCGCTCGGACTCGTTGAGCCCGCCCCAGATGCCGTGCATCTCCCCCACGTGCAACGCGTGGTCGAGGCACTGCGTGCGCACCGGGCACTCGCGGCAGATCGACTTGGCCCGGCGCTCCCACGCGTCGCGCTCGTCTCGCCGCTCCGCGTTGGCGGGCGGGAAGAAGAGCGCGGTCTCGGGCCCGCGGCAGGCAGCGCGGATGCGCCAGTTGTCGAGCGTGTTGACGGTCACGGACCCTCTCCCCCTTCGGACGGTCTCGCGAGGTGGCAACGTACCCCGGTTACCGCGTCCCGACAAGAGGGGAAATTGGTGAACTCGGTCAAGCAGGCTCCGCGCCTCCGAGACCGGCTCGGCCCGGCGAATCGTCTGACGTTTCGGGCTGCTCGTCGCTCTGGGCGCCGCGGGCGGCCTTCCGTTGCCGGGCCTTGTCGCGGTAGTCCTGCGCCCCGCCCTCGGGCGGCTCCACCTCGAGCACCAGGCCCTCGACCGACACCACCTTCACCGGATCGCCCGCCGTGATCGGCGTGGCCCGGTTGGTGCGGGCCCGCCAGCGCGAACCCCGGATGAGCACCACGCCGTCGGGGTCGACCGACACCTCGGCCGTGCCCTCTTCGCCCACGAGGCCCTCGCGCCCGATCGTGGGCGTGGAGAACCGCGCCCGGATCATCGCGGTCATGCCACCGAGCATGAACAACACGAAGCCCACCATCACCACGAGCAGCACCCACCACGACGGCCGCAACGACGACGCGCCGCCGTACAGCCACCACGATCCCGCGATGAGCGACACGACGCCGATCACCGTCCACGGGCCGAGACCACCCGCCTGCACGTCGATGGTGAAGCCGAGCACCGAGAGGAACAGCAGGCCGAGCGCCCACCAGTGCACCGGCAGGTGGGAGAAGCCCACGAAGGCGCCGATCGCGCACACCGCGCCGACCAGGCCGGCGAGACCGATCGACGCCGTGTAGAACTCGAACACCATCAGCGCGAGGCCGGCCACGATCAGCAGGTAGGCGATCGACGGGCTGATCAGCCGGTGCAGCAGCGAGGCGCCCAGGCCGAGGCGGTTGAACACGACGTCCTGGTTGGGCTGGCGGCGGCGGTCCTGGCCCTTGCCCACCACCTTGGCGGTGGAGAGCTTCACGTCGCCGGCCGCGGTGGTGACCGTCTTGCCGTCGAGCTGCACGATGAGCTCGCCGAGCGTGGGGCGCACGCCGTTGGTGGCGCCGACCTTGGCCGCCTCCGCAGAGCCGAGCCGGTTGGCCGCGAGCTTGCGGGCACCGTCGGGATCACGCCCGTTGCGCTCGGCCAGCACCGCGAGGCGGTTGGCCACGCCCCGGGTGGTGGTGGCGCCCGGGTCGTCGACCCGCACCGGCTGGGCCGCGCCCACGCCCGAGTTCGGCGACACGTAGGCGAGGTCGGCGGCCTGGAGCAGGATTGCGGCCGCGCCCTTGGCGTCGGCACCCGAGGGGCCCACCCACACGGCGATGGGCACGCGTGACTTCTCCATCATCCGCACGACCGACTCGATGTCCTCACCGATGGCGCCGTTCGAGTTCACCTGGAGGATGAGCATCGTGGAGCGGTTCGCGTTCGACTCGCGGATCGCGTCCTTGACCAGCGAGACGTTGGGGGCGTCGAGGTAGCCCTCCACCTGGACGACGTCGATGCCGCGCTTGCCGACGGGGGCGTCGGCGGCGCCCGAGACCCCGCTGGCGAGCGCGAGCAGGCCCGCGACGATCGCCACCGCGGCGACGGCCCGGCGGAGCAGTGCGGTGCGGCGCATCAAGCTGGAGATGGGGACTCCCGTAGCATCGGTGACCATGGACCTCGAGCGCTTCTGCGCGGCCTCCAAGGTCGTGATCGTGGCGGGCAAGGGTGGGGTCGGCAAGACGACGGTGACGGCGGCGTTGGCGTCGGCGGCCGCCGCTGCGGGCATGAGCGTGCTGATCGTGGAGGTCGAGGGCAAATCGGGGCTGGCGGCGAGCTTCGGCGAGGCGCCGCTGACCTACCAGGAGGCCGAGCTGCGCCCGAACCTGCGGGCCCGCACCCTCACCCCGGACGACGCCCTCCTGGAGTATCTCGACGACCACGGTATGCGAAGGATCTCCCGCCGTCTCAGTCGTTCGGGGGCCCTCGACGTGGTCGCCACGGCCGTGCCCGGCATGCGCGACATCCTCGTGCTCGGCAAGGTGAAGCAGCTCGAGAAGGCGGGCGTCGCCGACCTCATCGTGCTCGACGCCCCCGCCGCGGGCCACGCCGTGAGCTTCCTGCTCTCCGCCCGCGGCCTGCTCGACGCGGTGAAGGTCGGGCCCGTCAACCGCCAGGCCGCCGAGGTGGTGGAGCTGCTCTCCGACCCCGAGCGCTGCCGGGTGATGCTGGTGACCCTGCCCGAGGAGACCCCGGTCAACGAGCTGGTCGACACCGCGTACGCCATCGAGGACCGCGCCGGCGTCGCCCTCACCCCCGTCGTGGTGAACTCCTGCATGCCGGTGCTCGCCGGGTTCGAGTCCGACCCGGAGGCCGCGCGGCGGGCCGTCGCCGCCGCCGGTGCCTCGCCGGAGGGTTCGCTCGACGCCGGCCTCGCGGTCGCGCTGGCCGACGCGGAGTCGTTCCGGGGCGGGCTGCAGGAACGCCAGGGCGCGCAGTGCGCCCGCCTCGCGCGGCGTCTGCCCCTCCCCCAGATCCGGCTCCCCTACCTCTTCACCTCGGAGCTCGGACCCGAAGGGCTCGACATCCTCGCCACCGAGCTCACCACCGGCATCGCCGCCCTCGACGACGGACTGGTGCCGTGATCCAGCCCCAGCAGCACTCGTCGCTGCGCGACCTCGTCGATCACCGTCACGTGCTCGTGTGCTGCGGCACCGGGGGCGTCGGCAAGACCACCACTGCGGCCGCGCTCGCGATCGAGGGGGCGCGCCGGGGCCGGCGCACGATCGTCGTCACCATCGACCCGGCGAAGCGCCTGGCCAACGCGCTCGGCCTCGACGAGCTGTCGAACACGCCGAAGGCGATCGACCGCGACCGCTGGGACCCGACCGGTACCGGACCCGAGGGCGGCCGCCTCTTCGCGCTCATGCTCGACACCGAAGGCACCTTCGACCAGCTCGTGGCGAAGTACTCACTCAGCGGCGAGCAGGCCGAGACGATCCTGGAGAACCGCTTCTACCGCAACATCGCCGGCGCGCTCAGCGGCACGCAGGAGTACATGGCGATGGAGAAGCTCTACGAGCTCCACGACAGCGACGCGTTCGACCTCATCGTCGTGGACACACCGCCCACCCGGCACACGCTCGACTTCCTCGACGCGCCGAAGCGCCTCACCCGCATGCTCGACAACCGGGTGTTCCGGATGTTGATGGTGCCGGCGAGCACCGCGATGCGCATCGGCGGCTTCGCCGCGACCGCGCTGCTCAAGACGATCTCGCGCGTCGTGGGCACCGAGGTGGTCGACGACGTCGTCGCCTTCTTCCGCGCCTTCGAGGGCATGGAGCAGGGCTTCCGCGACCGGGCGCACCAGGTGACCGAGCTCCTCGGATCCACCGACACCGCGTTCGTGCTCATCACCTCGCCGCGCCACGACGCGGTGGAAGAGGCGGAGTTCTTCGCCGAGCGGCTGGTCGAGGGCAAGTACTCGGTGGACGCCCTGATCGTGAACCGGGTGCACCCCCGTTTCACCGACGAGCTCCCCGACGACCTGCGGGCCCGGGCGGCGGACGCGGCGGGCACGTCGCCGGCGCTCGCCGACCGCCTGCGCAACCTCGCCGACTTCGAGGCCATCGCCCGCCACGAGCGCGACGAGCTTGCCGGACTCGAGGCGCGGGTCGGCGATGCGCCCGTCACCTACGTGCCCGAGCTGGGTCGCGACGTCCACGACTTCGCCGCGCTCCACACGGTAGGGGCCCACCTGGCCGGAGGCGGGTAACGTTCCCGCGATGAGCACGATCCTCGTCGCCGCCGAAGCCGCCTGGGTCCGCGAGCTCGTCCGGTCGTCCTGCACGGGCCCGGGCCAGCGCGTGGTCGAGGTCGTCCGCGGGCAGGACGTCCGCGCCGCGGTCACCGCCGAGGAGCCCGAGCTCGTGATCCTCGACATGCAGATCGCGAACCAGGGCGGCGTCGCCACCGCCATCGACCTGCGGCTCGAGGCCTCCGCCGGGCGCCTCCCCGACACCGCGATCCTCCTCCTCCTCGACCGCGAGGCCGACCGCTTCCTCGCCAAGCGGGCCGATGCCGACGCCGAGCTGGTGAAGCCCGTCGACCCGGGAACCCTGCGCCGCACCGTCGAGCGCCTGCTCACCGACGAAATCCCCCTGGTGGTCGACGACGACGAAGACGACGCCGACAGCAACGAGAACGAGGCCCCGGCTGAGGAGCCGGTGGTCACCGGGGGATAGACTCCACAACCCTTCGGGATGTAGCGCAGCTTGGTTAGCGCGCAGCGTTCGGGACGCTGAGGTCCCGGGTTCAAATCCCGGCATCCCGACCATTTCGCATGGTCACACGAGAACGGCGCCCCTCCCGGGGCGCCGTTCTCTCGTGCCGGGACCACGGATCGCGGCGGCGGTGGTCCGCCGCCCGCCGTCGGCGGTGATGCATCGTTGCGCGGGTGACCACCCCGTCCGCACCATCATCCGAACCCGAACTGACCGTCGGCGGCGTCGACGTCACGACCGAGGGCGACCTCGGCTCGCAACTCGGTGGTCGCGTCGACGTGGACGTGCGCTACACGGTGCGCAACACCGGCGACACCGCGTTGCACCCACGCGCGACAGTGCGGGTCTCGTCGCAGATCGGTGGTGGCGTGGGCAGCCCCACCCGCGAGTTGCGCACGCTCGCGCCCGGCGAGTCGGTGACGGTGCACGAGCACATCGCGCACGTGCTGCCGTTCGGCAGCGTCGACGCGATCGTCACCGTGCGCTCCGAGGCGCCGCGCGCCACGGCGAGCGCGTCGACCCCCGTGATCCCGTGGTTGTTGCTCCTGGTCGTCGCGCTGGTTGCCGGCGCGGTGGTGGTGATCCTGGTGAAGCGGGCGCGGCGGACTCGTCGCGTCAGGCGTCGCGCGCGCAGGTGCGCCGCCACCAGGTCGATCGCCTCGCTCGCACGCGGGGTGACGTTCAGCATCTGCACGAACCCGTGGATCATGCCGTCGAACCGCACCTGCTGCACCGGCACGCCCGCCGCGGCGAGCTTCGCCGCGTAGGCCTCACCCTCGTCGCGCAGCGGGTCGAACTCGGCCGTGATCACGACCGCGGGCGGGAGCCCCGAGTGGTCGGCCGCCTGCAACGGCGACGCGTACGGACCGGTGCGCTCCCCCTCGTCGGGCACGTACATACCCCACATCCACTGCATCGAGCTCGCGGTGAGCATGTAGCCCTCCGCGTTGTCGACCATCGACACGCTGTCGCACGCGCTGTCGGTCACCGGGTAGATCAGCGCCTGCGCCTCGATCACCGGGCCGCCCTCGTCGCGCGCACGGAGCGCGAGCACCGCGCTGAGGTTGCCGCCCGCGCTGTCGCCGGCCACCGCGAGGTGCGCCGGATCACCACCGATCTCGCCGGCATGCTCGGCGACCCACTGCAGCGCCGCGTAACAGTCGTCGACCGCGGCAGGAAACGCGTGCTCAGGGGTGAGGCGGTAGTCGACCGACACGACGATCCGGCCGGAGCGCGCCGCCAGCTCGCGGGCGACCGGCCCGTGCGAGTGGGGTGAGCCGAGGAAGAAACCGCCGCCGTGGAGGAACAGCACCACCGGGAGCGGGGCGCCGTCCGTCCCGCCCTCGGGCGTGTACACGACCACCGGGATGTCGCCCGCGGGCCCCGGGATCGCCCGTTGTTCCGTCGACCGCAGCACGGCGGGTTCGGCGAGATCCCACATCGACGCCATCGCCTCGAACATCGGCCGCAGCTCCGCGAGGTCGGGCATCTCCGTGGCCCCCTGGCCGGGCGGGCTGCAGTAAGGCGCGAGTTCGGGGGCGACGGGCACGGGAGTCCTCCTGCGTGGCGACGTGGAAACGGCGGGCAGCCTTGCACATCGGCCCCCGCCGATGGCGACCCTCCCCCCCCAAGATTGGGCATCCAGCACGGACCGGTCGGCGCCGACTCCGGAGCGTGCTCACCGAACCGGATGCCATCGTCGAACGCCGCGAGCTCGCCCGTCGGGTCTCGTCGGCCCGGATCGTGGCCGGGTTGTCGCGTGCGGAGCTCGCCCGCACGGCGCACATGGAGCCGCGCCGGCTCGAACTGGTGGAGACGGGCCATGCCGCGCCGTCGGAGGCCGAGCTGCGTCAGGTGGCCGCCGCGTGCGGTGTGGAGTACGGCGAGCTCATCCCGCCGGGGTACCACCTCACCCTCGCGATCGGCGCGGCGGTGCTCGGCACGCGCACGCACGCCACCGACGAGGAGCGCGACCGGTTCCTCCGCGAGTACCTGCGCACGGTGATGGAGCTGCGCCGTACGCCGGTACGGCTCGCGTCCATCCGCGAGGAGGACGTCGCCGAGCTGGCCCGGGTGCTCGGGGTCACGCCCGCCGAGGTGCACCGCCGGCTCGGCTACATCGTCGCGACGCTCGCCTGAGACCCGCCACCCGGCGACCGGCCGACCACGCGCACGTCGACCGACGCCGGGTGGGGCGAAGGCGCCTCACCCGCCGTCGGCCCGCAGGCGGCGCTGCACCCGCCGCCTCGTCCCCGCAGGCGCGTTCGGGTGGGCCCGGAGCGCCTCGAGCACCCGCGGGTCACGATCCTTCGCCAGGCGCTTCAACGCCGATTCGGGCGTCGCCGGGTTGGCAGCCACTGCGGCGCGCAGCGCCGCCGAGTCGAGCATCACCCCCGCGGTCAGGATCGCCTCCGGCGCGTTCGGGTTGGCGAACACCTCGGCGGGCGCGATCGGGAGCAGCGTCTCGAGCACGTCGGGCGGGCACGTCCAGTTGCCCGCGACCACCGCTCGCACCTCGCCGTCGGCGTCGTTCGCCAGTCCGCGCAGCACGTCGGTCGACACGTCGGACCGCGCCGCGACCGCGCACCGGACCCCCGCGTCGGGGTCGCCCGCGAGCCGATCGATCGTCGTGACCGGAGTGCGCGTGTTGTCGACCACGTGCACCCGCACCCCGGCGACGGGATCACCCGCGAGCTGCTCGAGCAGGCGCACGGGCATCGTCGGGTTGGCGGCGAGCGCGGCGCGCACCGCGGGCGACGGGTCGAAGACGGCGCGGCCGCACGTGCCCTCGTCGATCGACGGGTTCGAGGCCGCGGCCACGCGCAACTGGTCGGGCGCCGTCTGCAGGATCCGAGCGATCGTCGACGCCGGGAGCGACGGGTGGGCGGCGGCGCGACGGCGTGCGTAGCCGGTGCCGGTCTCGAGGATCATCTCGAGCTCGGACACCGGGGTGGACACGGCCAGCGCGGCGACCAGCTCGCCGACCTCGGCTCCCCGCCGACGGCGACGGTCGAGCGCGGTGGCCGGGGTGTTGTCGGCGATCGGGGACAGCACCGCCACGCAGGTCGCCGCGCAGCCGGTCCGGGGACTCCGGTCCGGACACCTGCAGCATCGGCATGCCGTCGACGTCGAGGATGAGTCCCTCGTCTGCCTCCAGGGTGCGCAGGTGCGCGACCAGCGGCGGTGGCACGGCGAGCCGTCCGAGGCGCGACGCGAGCACGGCGCTCGGCCCCGGCAGGCCGGCCAGGTCCACCCGCTCGAGCGGCCGGCCGAACAGCGGCGGCGACGGCGACCACGCGTCCGGCTCGCACCGGAGGTCGTGTCCCTCGACGGTGACGACCGGGCGGAGCCCGCCCTCGATGACCATCGTGGCCTCGGTGATCACCGCGTAGCGCTGGGCTGCCTCGATGGCCGCGGCGAACTCCGGGAAGGCCACCACTGCAGCCGTCTCGGTGGTACCGCGGCTGCGGACGCGGATCTCGTGCACATCCCAGCGGCCGTGACCGTCGAACGACGACAGTCGCACCACCCGGCGGACGCGGTCCCCATCGTCGACCGGCACCATCGCCACGCGCACGAACCGGGCCTCGCGGCGCGTCAGCGCCTCCAGCGCGAGGTCGAGCGTGTCGACGGGCACGGTCAGGTACACCGGCCCGACGTCGAAGAGCTCCGACTCGCGACCGTCGTCGACGGCCCGGCCGTTGCGCACCGGTGACGGCGCGAAATTCTCCGTGATCTCGTCGGGCCCGGCGACCGGGAGCGGGTCCGACGAAGGAGCGGGGCCGGCAGGCCACGGTTCGGTCAGGGCACCGGGCTCGTCGGCGAGCGCATCGGCAGGCGCGTCGAAGGGTGAGGACCGGAACTCGGCGACGAGCCGGTCGAACACGGCCTGGTCGTCGGCGCAGTCGACCGGGTCCGCAACGTCGAACGGGTCCGCGGCCTCGACCGGCGCGGCGTCGACCAACGCGGTCTCGGGCTCGTCGGGCGCAGTGTCGAAGATCGCGTCGAATTCCGGATCCGACGGCGCGGTGAACGGCGACTCGAAGGACTCGTCGAACGCGACGTCGATCGGCGCCACGAGAGTCGCGTCGACCGGCTCGGCCGTGGAGGTGTCGTCCTCGACCGGCTCGGCCGTGGAGGTGTCGACCTCGACCAGCTCGGCCGTGTCGGTGTCGTCGAACTCGGGCGTGTCGGTGTCGTCGAACTCGGGCGTGTCGAGGGTCTCGTCGATCGGATCGTCGACCGTCTCGTCGACGATCCGGCCGCGCGCCTCGACCACTTCGTCCTCGGCCTGCGCCAGCATCACGCCGATGCGCTCGGTCGAACGGTGCAAGGCGGCGCGCGCCTGACGCTCGATCTCGTGCACCGAGCTCTCGGCGTGCTCGATCGCACCGGCGCGGGCCGCGGTGACGTCGCGCTCCGCGGCATCGAGTTGCGCCCGGGCCATGGCGCGCACGTCGTCCATCTCGCGCCGGAGGGCGTCGAGCTGCCCGCGAGCGTCGTCCACCTCGCGACGCGCCACCTCGAGCTGCGCGTGGAACTTCTCGGTGCTGTTGGCCAACGCGACGAGCGACGTGTTGGCCGCGCCCTCGACCGCGCGCATCAGGTCGTGCAGGGTGCTCGAGAAGAGCTGGGCATCGCTGGTGGCGCGTCGTGTCGCCTGCTCCAGGTCCTCGCGGGCGAGCGTGAGCTCCCGGCGCGCCAGCTCGACGCCGGGGTCGCCCTTCTTCTTCTTGCCCTGTTTCTGGTCACCCACCGGTTTTCCTCCTTGGCCCAGTTCGCAGGGATCGGCGGCTCGCGGGGGGCAATTGAGCCCCAATTCCTCGAAGACCCGCCCGACTGATCAAATTTGGCTATTTACCTGGAGGGTTCGCCTGACGAGCCACTCTCAATGGTCGGACTGGACGCGAGGGAAACGACGATCGACGCGGCCGAGCTGGGGCCGCGCATGGCCGAGGCGCGGGCCGCGGCGCGTCTCGGGGTACGGCAGGTCGCGAAGGCCGCGGGGGTTCCCGTACGCCGCCTGCGCGAGCTGGAGGCCGGCGAGGGCACCGTGTCCCACGGCGAGGTCGCCGCAGTGGCCCAGGCCTGCGGCGTCGACCCCACCACACTGTTCGCGACGAACGAGGAGCTCGTCATCGTGCTCCACGGAGCCGACCGCCGGCTCGACGGGAACACGATCCGCGGCGCGCAGGCCCTCGACGTCGTGTTGCGCGAGTATCTCGCCATGGTGCGCGAGCTCCGCGACGCCGACGCGACCGCGTTGCTGGTGATCCGCGACGACGACGTCGCAGAGCTCGCCCGCATCTGCGGCAGCACCGCCGAGTGGATCGACGAGCGCCTCCACGCGCTGCTCGCCGAGGCCCGGGCCACCACCACCACCACCACCACGACCGACAACGCCGGGGACACGCCCGAGCCCGACGCGGGTGACGCGCCCGACGCGGGTGACGCGACCGACGCGCCCCCCTTCGCACCGCCGACCGGTTCCTGATCCGGCATGGCCTGGTTGCGGCGGGGGACGAAGGAACGGCGCGACAGCGAGCGCGTCGACGTGGTGTGGACCGGGCGGTGCGGACCGGCACGCGCGCCCGAATGGGAGTGGACCGAGTGCGCGCTGGTCGACACGTCGGCGAACGGCGCGCGCCTCGTGGTGCCTCCCACCACGTGCTACCGGGTCGGCACCGACGTCGCCGTCGCGGTCGAACGCCTCGGCGAGACCACCGTCGGCCTCCGACTCAACGGCCGGGTGCGTCACGTGCGGACCGACGACGACGGCACGCACGTCGGGATCGAGCTCACGTTCACCTCGCCGCAGCAGCAACGTACGGCCGAGATGCTCTTCGGGCGAGGGAACTAACCCGTTCGCTCCGCGCGTTCGCGGTCGCGACGCCAGCGGATCCCGAGCGGGAGCACGAACCACAGGCCCAGGAACACCGCCGCGACCACCGCAACGGTCGCGGGCACGACAACACCGTCGTAGACCAGCGTCATCACCAGCGCGACCGAGCCGACGAGCGCGAGCGCGGTGGCCACGATGCCGACGAGGGCGGTCACGTGCGACACCTTCACGATGCGCGCCTTCTGCCGGCGGCGGAATTCGACACGGTGTAGCGCCACCGGCGTGATGAGACACGCGATCGCCGCGGCCGTGGCGAGCATCGTCGCGGTGTAGAGCGCGCGCTGGTCGGCGTCGAGGACCCGGAAACGATTGGTGAACGGCAACGACAGCAGGAAGCCGAACAGCACCTGCACGCCGATGCCGGTGACGCGCAGCTCCTGCAGCAGCTCGTCGAGGTTGCGGTCGGCCCGCTCGGCGGCGGTCTCGTCGCGACCATCGACCTGGGCGTCGACCTGGGCGTCGACCTGGGCGTCGACCTGGGCGTCCACGCCGTGGCGGTACCCCAACGGCCGGGGCACCACACGCAGTGCTCCCGTGGGGTTACGAGCAGCCCAGCGCGGTGCGAAGCTTCGCCAGGTTGGCGTCCATCACCGTCAGGTAGTCGTCGCCCCGGGCGCGCTCTCGGTCGGTGAGCCCTTCGAGGGGGTTGAGCACCTCGGTGTGCACGCCCGCCTCGCGCGCGAGCGTGTCGGCGATCCGCGGCGACACCAGCGACTCCGTGAACACGGTCGTGACGCCGTCGCGCTTCACCAGATCGGTGAGCTGCGCGATGCGCTGGGCGTCGGGCTCGGCGTCGGGCGCGAGTCCGGCCACGCCCTGTTGGTGCAGCCCGTAGCGGCGCGCCAGGTAGCCGAACGCCTCGTGCGCGGTCACCAGATCGTGACGGGTGCACTGGGCGAGGCCGTCGCGGTAGCGGGTGTCGAGCGCCTGCAACTCCGCGTCGAGCGCCGCGGCGTTGCGTGCGTAGACGGCACGTCCCGACGGATCGGCCTTGGTGAGCGAGGCCTGCACCTGGCCGACCACCTTGCGCATGAGCACCGGGTCGAGCCACACGTGAGGGTCGGACTTCCGCGTGGGCAGGTGGTCGAGCAGCCGGAGGGTGACGCCGTCGCGCTGGCTCGCGGCGTCCTCCACCGCGGGCTGGAACCCCTTGCCCATCACCACCGCGAGGTCGGCGTCGAGCAGGCCGTCGAGCTGGTCGGGATTGAGCTCGAGGTCGTGCGGTTCCGCGCCCGCCGGCGTGAGGTTGGTGACGTCCACGCGGTTGCCGCCGACCTGCTGGGCCACCCACGCGACCGGGTAGAACGCGGCGACCACCTTGGTGCGCTCGGCGGCGGATACCGGGCCGGCGGGAGCGAGCGAGACGGTGAGCAGGCCCACGACGAGGACGAGGACGAGCACGGGAATCCTCTTTGTGAGAACCATTCTCAACACACTAGCAGGCGGGCCTGCCGGTGAACAGCGCGGGAAGCTCACGCGAACAGCATGCGATCGCGCTTACCCCGCGCGCTCCCGCCGCCGATACTGCACGTACCACGCCATGACGGACCTCCCCCGGAGTCCGCGCCGGCGGCACTCCCCCCGCCGCCGAGCGCACCTGGGGTCGAGGCCCCGTCATGGCGCAAGTCTCCGGGTATCACCGGCGTCGCAAGGTCTCCGTGCCAGCATCGGCGGATGGCCTACGACAACCCCGAACTCCCTCGCTCGCACCGGCGCGAGGCGTACATGGAGCGGTTCGCGCGCGGCGACAGCTACGGCCTGCTGCTGGTGCTCCTGCTCGTGCTGTACGTGATGATGGCGGCGTTCTCGTACAGCAACCTCTGGCTCCGTTTCGCCCTGAGCATGATGCTCGCGGTGGTGCTGCTGCTCACGTTGCACACCTCCCACGTCCGCTCACGCGCGTTCCGTGTCATCGTGGTGCTCGTCGCGCTCGTCGAGCTCGGGAATTTCGTCCAGGCCCTCGTGCACCGCACCGGCAACGACGGGTCCACGTTCCTGATGTTCGCCCTGATCCTCGCCGCGCCGATCGTGATCCTGAACCGGATCATCCGCCACGAGACCGTGACCATGGAGACGATCCTCGGCGCGATCTGCGTGTTCGTGCTGATCGGCATTGCGTTCGCGGGCATCTACGCCGCAGTCAACGACGTGGAACCCCAGGGGTTCTTCGCGCAGGAGGTCGCGCCGAAGAGCGTGGACTACCTGTACTTCTCGTTCGTGACCATCACCACGGTCGGTTACGGCGACCTCACCGCGGGGACGAGCACCGGTCGTGTGCTGGTGACGTTCGAGGCGCTGATCGGCCAGATCTTCCTCGTCACGCTCGTGGCGCGCCTGGTGAGCATGTACGGCACGAGCCAACGTCGCGACCGCGCCGGCCCCGACGCCGAGTAGACCGCCTCGACGCAGGACCCGCCGGGCTCGGACCCGGCTCGGACCTGCCGGGCTCAGACCTGGAGCAGGAGCTCCGCGAGCTGGATGCCATTGAGCGCCGCACCCTTGCGCACGTTGTCGCCGGTGGCCCAGAGGTCGAGCGTGTTGGCCTGCGACTGGTCTTCGCGGATGCGGCCGACGAGGATCGGGTCGATGCCCGCGGCGTCCATCGGCGTGGGCACGCCGTCGCCATCGTCGACGAGCAGCACTCCCGGCGCGGCGCGCAGGATCTCGACGGCCTCGGCCTTCGACAGTGGCCGCTCGAACTCCACGTTGGCGGAGACGCCGTGGCCGACGTACACCGGTACGCGCACACACGTGGCGGTGACGCGGATCTCGGGCGCGTGGAGGATCTTGCGCGTCTCGTGCGCCATCTTCCACTCCTCCGACGTGTAGCCGAACTCCTTGATCGAGCCGGCCTGCGGGATCACGTTGCCCGCGATCGGCTTCTTCCACACGGTGCCGGCCTCGAGCCCACCCGTGCCGCTGCGGAGAAAGGCGTCGGGGTGACCGGCGCCCTTCGTCCACTGCTCGTCGAGCTCGGTGATGCCGGGCTGCCCGGCGCCCGAGACGGACTGGTAGCTCGACACCACCATGCGGCGGATGCCCGCGGCGCGGTGCAGCGGCGCCAGCGCCATGAGCGGCACCGTGGTGGTGCAGTTGGGCGACGACACGATGCCGCGCGGCAGGTCGCGCAGGTCGTCGGGGTTGATCTCCGCGATCACCAGCGGCACGTCGGGCTCCATGCGGAATGCCGCCGACTTGTCGACGACGCGCGCGCCCGCGGCCACCGCCTGCGGCGACCACTCGAGCGAGATGGGGTCGTCGACATCCACGACGACGAGGTCGAGGCCGTCGAAGCAGCCGTCGCGCAACACCTGGCACGCGACCTCGCCGGCCGACACGCCGGCGAACGGCAGCGTGCGGCCCTCGGAACGCGCCGATGCGAAGGCGCGCAGCTCACCCACGGGGAAGTTGCGCGACTCGAAGAGGCGCAGCATCTCGGTACCGACGAGGCCGGTGGCCCCGACGAGCCCGACGCGCGCGCGCCGTCGCTACTCACAGCTTCTCCAGCTCGAAGGCGGCGTGCAGGGCGCGCACCGCGCGCTCGACGTCGGCCTCGGCGACCACACACGAGATGCGGATCGTGGAGGTGGAGATCATCTCGATGTTGACCCCCTCCGACGACAGCACCTCGAACATCGTCGCGGCGACACCCGGGTTGGTCTTCATGCCCGCGCCGACCACCGACACGCGGCCGATGTTCTCGTCGGCGGTGGCACCGCCGGCCTCGATGGCGGTGACCACGGTCTCGACCACTTCCATCGTGCGGGCGAGGTCGGACTTCGGCACGGTGAACGAGATGTCGGTGTGTCCCTCGGTGGAGACGTTCTGCTCGATCATGTCGACGACGAGGTTGGCGTCGGCGAGCGGGCGGAACAGCTTGGCCGCGATGCCCGGGCGGTCGGGCACGCGGAAGATGGTGACCTTCGCCTCGGAGACGTCGTGGGTGACGCCCGAGATGATCGGCTCCTCCATGGTGGTCTCCTCATCCGTGACCCACGTGCCGGTCTCGTAGCTGAAGCTCGAGCGCACGTGGACGGGGACGTTGTAGTTGCGGGCGAACTCGACCGAGCGCAGCGCGAGGACGCGCCCGCCGGTGGCGGCCATCTCGAGCATCTCGTCGTAGGACACGCGGTCGAGGCGGCGGGCGTCGGGCACGATGCGCGGGTCGGCCGTGTAGATGCCCGACACGTCGGTGTAGATCTCGCACACGTCGGCGGCGAGCGCGGCGGCCAGCGCGACGGCGGTGGTGTCGGAGCCGCCGCGGCCGAGCGTGGTGATGTTGCGCTCGGTGGACATGCCCTGGAACCCGGCGACGACGCACACGTTGCCGGTGGCGAGCGCCTCGCGGATGCGGTCGGCCTTGATCTCGAGGATCTTGGCCTTGCGGTGCGCGGTGTCGGTGACGATGCCGGCCTGTGAACCGGTGAAGCTCTGCGCCGCCTCGCCCTGGTCGATGATGGCCATGCAGAGCAGGGCGATCGAAATGCGCTCACCCGAGGTGAGCAGCATGTCCATCTCGCGGGCGCTGGGGTCGGAGCTGACCTCGTGGGCCAGGCGTTCGAGGTCGTCGGTGGTCTTGCCCATGGCCGACACCACGACCACGACGTCGTTGCCCTCGCGGCGGCTCCGCACGATGCGGTCGGCGACGGCCTTGATGCGGTCGGGGTCGGCAACGGACGTGCCGCCGAACTTCTGGACGAGCAGGCTCACAACGGGCCAGCCTACCGAAGGGCCCGGCGATCCTCCCCCCGGATAACTCGTCGGTAGACTCCGCGGCCGTGCCGAGTCCAGAGAAACGTGAACGCCAGCGCCAGAACCGCGACGCCCGCCGGGTCGCCGAGTTCGAGGCGGAGAAGAAGAAGAAGCGGAACCGCAGCATCCGCAACTTCGGGTTGCTGCTGATCCCGCTCGTCATCGTGTTCGTGATCCTCCAGCTCACGAAGAGCGACAACTCCTCGAGCTCCTCGAAGTCGTCGTCGAACGTGGCCTGCGGCGCCAAGGCCCCGGCGAAGAACACGGCCAAGAAGTACGACGCCGCGCCCGACATGACCATCGACCCGTCGAAGACCTACACGGCGGTCATGGACACCAGCTGCGGGACCATCGAGATCAGCCTCGACGCCAAGACCGCTCCGAAGTCGGTGAACAGCTTCGTGTTCCTCGCCAAGGAGGGCTTCTACAACGGCACCCTCTTCCACCGGATCGTCACCGACTTCGTCGACCAGGGCGGCGACCCGAAGGGAGACGGCACCGGCGGCCCCGGCTACACGCTCCCCGACGAGCCCCCCACCGACGGCTACAAGGCCGGCTCGGTGGCCATGGCCAACGCGGGCACCGGCACCACCGGCTCGCAGTTCTTCCTCGTGGTCAGCGACGCCGGGGCGCAGAACCTCGGTGGTCCGCCCTACCTCTACTCGGGCCTCGGCACGATGGACGCCGCAGGCCTGAAGGTCGCGCAGAAGATCAACACCTTCGGGGCGACCGACTCGGCGGGCACGCCCACCAAGAAGGTCTACGTCAACAAGGTGACGATCAAGGAGTCCTGAGCTCCGCGAAGGACGACCGACGAGAAGGAGAGCTGAGCGGCGCTGATCTAGGTGGGCAGGCCGGGGACGGTGTCCCCGGCGGTGTACCCGGTCGGCGCGCCGCCCGTGTAGACGGTGACGGCACCGGCGCCGGCGACCCGCCAGGTGTCGCCCTCGAGCACCAGCGCAGTGTCGGCGTCGACCCCCACGAGTGTGGCCGCCGACGGCACCAGCTCGATCGAGCGCTGGCGCAGGTGGTCGGCCGCGGTGCCGTGGTAGGGGAACACCGCGAGGTTGCGCACCACGCCCAGGCCCACGGTGTACGCGCCGCCGCGGGGGTCGACCATCGGGTCGCCCAGCAGCGTGGCGCCCGCACCCGAGGCCGAGAGCACCGCGCCCCCGGCCCAGGCCGCGAGCATGCCCTCGAACAGGGCGGAGTCCTTGAGCACCGAGCGCAGGTGCAGCGGCGACCCGTCGGCCACGTGCACGTACTTCGCCTTGCGCGCGACCTCGGCGACCGCAGCCTGCTCGGCGTCGGCCCGCCCGAAGACCTCCAGCACCCGCACCTTCGCGCCGAGCGCCTCGAACCAGGCCGTGGCGGCGGCGATCACGTGCTCGGGGCGCTCGTAGGCGGCAGCCGTCGGGAGGACGACCACCTCCTTGGCCCCGCTCGCGGCGAACAACTCGGCGTCGAGCTCGCGGCAGCCACCGCCGAACTCCTCGCCCCCGATCAGGACCAGCGGTCCCGCACCACGTGCGCTCATGGCGGCGGAGCCTACCGGTCACCGCGTTCGGGGACCGTCGATGACGAGATTCTGCTACCAGCTGGTAACTTGACGGTCTTTCAGATTGTTCGGGCGGCAGATTCGGGACGTCGGGGGAGCTGGGTCATGGCCATCGAGCGCGTGGGCATCGTCGGTTCGGGGATCATGGGATCCGGCGTCGCGGAGGTCGCGGCCAAGGCCGGCTGCACCGTGGTGCTGCGCAGTCGGTCGCAGGCCGGTGCCGACCAGATGGTCGCGAGCCTGAAGAAGTCGCTCGACCGCCAGGTGAGCAAGGCCCGCATCGAGGAGGCCGACGCCGCCGCGATCGCCGAGCGCGTCACCGCGGTCACCGAGCTCGACGAGCTCGCCGACTGCGACCTCGTGCTCGAGTCGATCGTCGAGGACCTCGCGGCCAAGCAGCACCTCTTCGCCGAGCTCGACCGCATCTGCAAGCCCGAGGCGATCCTCGCCACCAACACGTCCACGTTGCCGGTGGTCGAGATGGCGATGGAGACCCGCCGTCCCGAGCAGGTGTGTGGCATCCATTTCTTCAACCCCGCCACCGCGATGACGCTGGTGGAGGTGGTCCCCGCGATCACCACCTCCGACGCGACGCTCGCCGCCGCCCGGGAGTTCGTCGACGCCTGCGGCAAGACCGCCGTCACCGTGAAGGACCAGGCCGGGTTCGTGGTGAACGCGCTCCTGTTCCCCTACCTCAACAACGCAGTGAAGCTGTTCGAGAACCAGGTGGCCTCGCGCGACGACATCGACACCGCGATGCGCGGCGGCTGCAACTTCCCGATGGGGCCGCTGGAGCTGCTCGACCTCGTGGGCCTCGACACCAGCCTCGCGATCCTCGACGCGCTCTACACCGAGTTCCGCGACCCGAACTACGCGGCCGCGCCGGCGCTGCGGCGTATGGTCGCCGCGGGGCGCCTGGGCCGCAAGAGCGGCGCCGGCTTCTACGAGTACTGATTCCGGAAGGGCGCGGCGCCGGACGGACAACCCTCCGGCGTGCGCGAGGATGGACAGATGGCCGACCGCCCCTGGGTGATGCGCACGTACTCCGGGCACTCGTCCGCGCGCGCCTCCAACGAGCTGTACCGGGGCAACCTGGCCAAGGGCCAGACCGGTCTCTCGGTGGCCTTCGACCTCCCCACGCAAACCGGCTACGACCCCGATCACCCGCTCGCGCACGGCGAGGTCGGCAAGGTCGGCGTGCCGGTCCCCCACCTCGGTGAGATGCGCGTGCTGTTCGACGCGATCCCCATCGAGGAGATGAACACCTCGATGACGATCAACGCGACGGCGATGTGGCTCTTCGCCATGTACCTCGCGCTGGCCGAGGAGCGCGGCATCGACCCGGCGCGGCTCGCGGGCACCACGCAGAACGACATCGTGAAGGAGTACCTGTCGCGCGGCACGTACATCTTCGGGCCCGAGGCGTCGCGACGCCTCACCGTCGACCTCGTGTGCCACACGGTGCGCCACGTGCCCAAGTGGAACCCGATCAACGTGTGCTCGTACCACCTGCAGGAGGCGGGCGCCACGCCGGTCGAGGAGATCGCGTACGCGCTCGCCACCGCGATCGGCATCCTCGACGCGGTGCGCGACTCCGGCCAGGTGTCGGCCGACGAGTTCCCCGAGGTGGTGGGCCGCATCTCGTTCTTCGTGAACGCGGGCATCCGCTTCGTGGAGGAGATGTGCAAGCTGCGCGCGTTCGGTCAGCTGTGGGAGCAGCTCCTCGCCGAGCGCTACGGCGTGACCGACGAGAAGCTGCGCCGGTTCCGCTACGGCGTGCAGGTGAACTCGCTCGGCCTCACCGAGGCGCAGCCCGAGAACAACGTGCAGCGCATCGTGCTCGAGACGCTCGGCGTCACGCTGGCGAAGGACGCGCGGGCGCGCGCCATCCAGCTGCCCGCGTGGAACGAGGCGCTCGGCCTACCTCGCCCGTGGGACCAGCAGTGGTCGCTGCGCATCCAGCAGGTGCTCGCCTTCGAGACCGACCTGCTCGAGTACGACGACATCTTCGCCGGCTCGCACGTGGTCGAGGCGAAGACCGCCGAGCTCGCCGAGGCCGCGCGCGCGCGAGCTGCAGTGGGTGCTCGACGGCGGCGGCGCCTTCTCGATGATCGACGCGATGAAGCAGCGCCTCGTGCAGAGCAACGCCGAGCGCGTGCGCCGCATCGAGACCGGCGACCTCACCGTCGTCGGCGTGAACCGCTTCGTGGAGACGGCCGACTCGCCCCTCGCCGACGAAGACGGCGGCTCGATCCTGGTGGTCGACGAGGCCGCGGAGCGCGAGCAGATCGAACACCTCGTCGCGTGGCGTGAGGCGCGCGACAACGCCGCAGTCGCCGCGGCGCTCGACGCGCTGCGCGAAGCCGCGCGCGGCACCGACAACCTCACCGACGCGACGATCACGCTCGCGCGCGCCGGCGGCACCGTCGGCGAGTGGGCCGGCGCCTTGCGCGAGGTGTTCGGCGAGTACCGCGCCCCCACCGGGGTCGGCGGCGTGCACGCGCCGGGCACAGTGATGGTCGAGGCCCGCGAGCGAGTGCAGGCGGCCGCCGCGAAGATCGGCCACCCGGTGAAGATCCTCGTGGGGAAGCCCGGCCTCGACGGCCACTCCAACGGGGCCGAGCAGATCGCGGTGGCCGCACGCGACGCGGGTATGGAGGTCGTGTACCAGGGCATCCGCCTCACGCCCGAGCAGATCGCCGCGGCCGCACGCGACGAAGACGTCGACCTCGTCGGCCTCTCGGTGCTCTCGGGCTCGCACCGCCTGCTCGTGCCCGAGACGGTGGCGCGGCTGCGCGCACTGGGCGTGACCGCGCCGGTCGTCGTCGGTGGGATCATCCCCGAGGCCGACCGTCCCGAGTTGCTCGCAGCCGGCGTGGCCCGGGTCTACACGCCGAAGGACTTCCGCCTCGGCGACATCGTGGCCGAGCTCGCCGATCTCGCGGGAGCCGGCGGCACGGTCGCCGCCTCCGACTCGCCGGCGGTCCGATGACGCCTCGCTTCCGCCCCCACGTCGAGCCCGACCCCGACAAGGTCCGGCCCGCCGGCCCGCCCGTCGCGGGCGACCGCCACCTCCCCACCGTGTGCCTCGTGCTCGGCGTGCTCGGCCTCGCCTTCGGCGTGATGGCCGTCGTGTTCGGCGAAGCGGCGTTCGGGCTCGCGGCGGGCATCGTCGCGTTGGCCCTCGCGGTCATCGGCGCCCGGGTCGAGACGGCGCGCCGTCGCGCCCAGGACCAGGTGTGGGAGACCCGCTCGGTCGCCCGCAACGCCCGGCGCCGCCTCGAGCAGATGGAAGCGGAGATGTCGGAGGAGTCGTCGATCGCCGAGGCGCGCGCCGCCGCCTCGGTCGCGGCCGACCTGCCTCCGGGCACCGACACCGAGGAGTGGGAGATCGACCCGATCTCCGGGCTCCTGCGCGAACGTCACCTGCCGGTGCTGCTGCAGCAGGCGGTTGCCTCGGCGCGGCGCAAGGTGTTGCCGGTCGCCGTCGTCTACTGGCAGCTCGACGGGTTCGACGCCGCCCCCGACGACGCGTGCGACGACGCCGTCACCGCGCTCGGTGCGGTCGCGTGGCGCACGCTCCGCGAGAGCGACGCGGTGTTCCGCCTCGGCGACACGTCGGCCGTCGGCGTGCTCGTCGACACCGCCGAACCGGGCGCGGTGATGGTGGCCGACCGCGTGCGCGAGGCGCTGCGGTCGAGCCCCGTGGGCGACACGCTGACCGTGTCGGCCGGGATCGCCTGCTACCCCACGCACGCCCTCGACGCGGCCGATCTCGTCGCCCAGGCCGGTCGGGCGCTCGACGCCGCCCGCGCCGACGGCTACGAGCGCGACCACGTGGCCGTCGCCCCCTCCACCGACTAGTCACGAACCGGCGTCAATTGCTGCCCACTATGGGCACGGATTGACGCCGGTTGGGATGAGGAGCTGGGGTCAGGTGTCGTCGGAGTAGAGGGCCTCGATCTCGGCGGCGTACTTGGCTGCGATGGGCTTGCGCTTGAGCTTCATCGTGGGGGTGAGCTCCTCGGAGTCGGGGAGCCACTCGTGGCCGATCACCGCGAACCGGCGGATCTGCTCCACACCCGAGAACCGGCGGTTGGCCGACGCGACCTCCCGGGCGAGTTCGGCGCGCAGGCCGGGGTGTTCGGCGACCGACTCGAGCGAGGCGTCCTCGATGCCCTCCGACGCCGCCCAGGCGGGCACGACATCGGCGTCGAGCACGAGCAGGGCCACGAGATACGGACGGTCGTCGCCGATCACGCAGGCCTGACCGATGAGCGGCTCCGCTTTCAGCGCGGCCTCGATGTTCGCGGGCGAGATGTTCTTGCCGCCCGCGGTGATGATGAGCTCCTTCTTGCGGTCGACGATGCGCAGGTAGCCCTCGTCGTCGATCGTGCCGATGTCGCCCGTGTGCAGCCAGCCGTCGGCGTCGACGGCCTCCGCGGTCTTCGCCGGATCGTCGAGGTAGCCGCGGAACACGTTGCCGCCGCGGCCGAGCACTTCGCCGTCGGCGGCGATGCGCAGCTCCATGCCCGGGATCGCGGTGCCGACGGTGCCGAGCTTCACGCGCGAGGGCTCCCACGTCATCGGGCCGGTCGACTCCGACAGGCCGTACAGCTCGGAGAGCGGCACGCCGAGGGCGCGGAAGAAAGTGAGCACCTCGACGGGGATGGGCGCGGCCGCGGTGACCGCGAACTCGAGCTGGTCGAGCCCGAGCAGCGTGCGTACCGGCAACAGCACCTCGGCCTCGGCCTGCTCGTGCTCGGCACGCAGCGTGTCGTCGGGTTCGAGCCCCTCGGCGTGCAGACCGGCGACGCGTGCGCCGAGGTCGAGCGCGTGGCGGAACACGTCGGCGCGCGAAGGGTCGACCGCGAGCACGGCCTGGATGCCGCTGTGGATCTTCTCCCACGTGCGCGGCACCCCGAAGAGGAGCTGCGGCTTCGTGGCGGTGAGCTCCGCGCCGAGCGCGCGGATGTCGGCGACGCACGTGACCTCGTAGCCGAACTCGATGCCGGAGTAGTGCGTGACGAGTCGCTCGGCGATGTGCGCCATCGGCAGGTACGACACGATGCGGTACCCGGTGGGTTCGTGCGCGAGCCGCTGCTCGAGGCTGTCGGCGGTGAACGTGACGTTCGCGTGGTCGAGCATCACGCCCTTCGGCGGACCGGTGGTGCCCGACGTGTAGATCACCGTGGCCAGCTCGTCGGGCCGGGCCGCAGCCGCCGCGTCCTCCAACGACACCGGCTCGTGGGCGAGCATCCAACGCCAGCTGAGCACCGCGCCAGGCCCGGGCGTGTCGGTGACGCCGTCGACGTCCGTGTCGTCCATCACCACGACGTGCTCCAGCGACGGCAGCTCGTCACGCAGCCCGTTCCGTGCCGCGAGGATCCGCTCGAGGTGGTCCGCAGTGTCGACGATCGCCACCCGGGCGGCGCAGTGACCCACGAGGTATCGGATCTGCTCGGCCGACGAGGAGTTGTAGATCGAGATCGGGGTGGCCCCGGCCAGGAGCGCCCCCACGTCGGCGATGTGGAACTCGGGGCGGTTGTCGATCAGCAGCACCACGCGGTCGCCCCGCTCGATGCCGAGCGCCAGCAGCCCGGCGGCGGCCCGGGCGGCACCATCGGCGTACTGCGCCCAGGTGGTCGTCTCGTAGGCGTCGTCCACCCGCCTGCGCAGCGCGACGGCGTCGGGCCGGCTGCGGACCGTCGCCAGGAATCGCTCCGTGATGGTCGGGCCGCTGCCCATGCCGCTGCCGGTTCCGCTGCCCGTTCCGTTGTCCGAGGAGGTGCCGGACGCCTTGTTCGACGAAGCCACGAGAGCACGTTATCCACAATCGGAGGTGGAGAACTCCGCTTCGTGGGTGGAAAAGCGGGGCTGGATGGGGAATACTGGTCAGCAGTCCGTCCCGAGGAGATCGTTGGGGCCCTACCGCGAGTGGGCTTCTCTACGCCGACTCTCCTCGGGACGGTCTCGTGTCCACAGCCTGTTCCACAAGTTGTTCCACAACGTGGTCCACAGGCCGCTCCCCCGGCCGCGGGCTCAACACGGGGGCCGATCGTGCCGATGCACGGAGCATGGCCCCCCGCCCCGCTCGGATCCTGACACTCGTCGCGATCGTCGCCGTCGCCCTGGCCGCGGTCGCGCCGGCCGCGGCGGCCCAGCAGGACCCGAGCACCACTCCGGCGCCCACCACCACGCAGCCGCCCGCGACCCAGCCGCCCGCCACCCAGGCCCCCGCCACCGACGCGCCGACCACCGAGACCGCGCCCGCTCACCCCGAGGCGCAGGCGCTCGCCGAGCTCGCTGCCCAGATCACCAAGAACCAGGGGCTGCTCGAGCAGCTCAACGGGCAGGTGCAGGAGTCCACCGCGAAGCTCGCCGCGCTCAAGGCCCAGGTCGACGACACCGCGCAGAAGCTCGAGACCACCCGCAACGAGATCGCCCGGCTGAAGTCGCTCATGAAGGCGCGCGCCGCGTACATGTACCAGCACTCGAACACGCCCGAGGCGGCGTCGTTCGACATCCAGCACGTCGTCGACATCACCGCGGGCAAGAAGTACGCGGAGTCCGCGACGCACACCGACGGGCTGAAGGTCGACGACCTCGCCAAGCTCGACGCCGAGCTCGAGGCGCGCAAGCAGCAGCTCGACGAGCAGGAAGCCGCGCAGCAGCAGGAGCACGACCGGCTCGTCAACGCGCAGCAGGCGATCGAGGCGCTCACGACGAAGCAGAAGAAGCTGCTCGACGAGGCCGGCGCCATCCCCGTGATGGGCGACGCGCGAGCTCACCGCCGACCAGGTGACCGCGTGGTTCGACTCGACGCACGCGAAGTACCAGCTCGCCGGCGCGCTGCCGATCGGCGACCTGGTGAAGATCTACTTCGAGGAAGGCGCGGCCGAGAAGGTGCGCCCCGAGCTGGCCTTCGCGCAGGCGATCATCGAGACCGGCTCGTTCGGCAAGGCCCTCGACAACAACTACTCCGGCCTCGGCGCGTGCGACAGCTGCAACGGCGAGCCCGGCTTCCCCACCCGCGCGACGGCGTGCGGGCGCAGATCCAGCTGTTGAAGGCCTACGCCGACCCGACGGCGCGCGGCGAGACCCTCGCCAACCCGCCGTCGCCCGTGCTCTGGGGCGCCGACCCGATCGCCGCGGCCACGCGCTTCGACACGGAGTACCTCAAGGGCAAGGTCCCGCTCTGGAACATGATGGGCAACGGCAACTGGGCCACCGACCCCGGCTACGCGCTCAAGGTGCTGACCGTCTACTTCCAGATGCTCGCCTTCGCCGCCAACCACTGATCCGGCGGCGGCGCTACGGTCGCGGTCGTGAAGCAGCGACCCGTGCAGCAGCAGAGTGAGGACGCGCTCAACGAGGAACTCGCTCGATTCGGGCTCACCGACGGCCGCGTGAAGGAACCGCCGACGCCCCATGCGCTGCGTTCCATCGTCGAACTGTGCGAGAAGGACCAGGATCGGTTGCTCGGCGACCCGCTCCTGCAGTCCATCCGCACCATCGCCCTGCGCGCCCTCGCAGCCGACGACGAGGCTCCAACCAGCTGACGACGAACCCGCGCGGGATTATCCTGCGTCCATGAGCGGTCCACCGGGTGCCCACGACTACGGATCCGACATCTACACCGAGGCCGACGCCAGCCACGACACCCTCGAGAACCTCGGACCGCTGCGTCCGCTCGCCGGCATCTGGACCAGCGCCGAAGGCGCGGACGCGCATCCCGTCGGCCCCGGATCCGACATCACCGGCGAAGTGATCGACGGCGACGAGCACAACGCGTTCGTCGAGCGCTACGAATTGCAGCCGATCGATCCGCAGACCAACGGACCGCAGCTGTTCTACGGCCTGCGCTATCACACTCACATCGTCCAACCCGGTGAGGTCGAGACCTTCCACGACCAAGTCGGCTACTGGCTCTGGGAACCCGCGGCGCACACGGTCGTCCACACCCTCGCGATTCCGCGCGGACAAGTGGTCCTCGCGGGCGGGGTCGCCGAGCCGGACGCGAGGGAGTTCGAGGTCACCGCCGAACTCGGCTCGCAGATCTACGGCATCTTGTCGAACCCGTTCCTCGACCGGGCGTTCCAGACGGTGAGTTTCCGGATGCGGATCAACGTGCACGACGACGGGACCTGGTCGTACGAAGAGCACACCACCTTGCGGGTCCCCGGGCGTGACGGTCTCGTCGATCACGTCGATCGCAATACGCTCACGCGCATCGGTGACCCCACACCCAACCCCCTCGCCGCCACTCACGGTCAGTAGCCATCGCCCCGCGACGGGTCTACTTCGGCTGGGGATGGATGGTTTCACCGCGAGCGAGCATCGCGACGAGTTGCTCGATCCGGCACGCACGCGTGTCGGCGCGCTTCGCATCCTCGATGCGGTACAGCACCGCGTACCGGTTGGCGCCGTTCAGCGAACGGAACATCTGGTCCGCGGCCGCGTTGCCGGCCAACGCCGTCGCGAGATCGTCCGGCACCGTCGCCGTGGCCTGGCCCGAATACGCCGCGGCCCATCGGCCGTCGGCCTGGGCTCGTTCGATCTCGACCAGGCCGGACGGCAGCATCCGGCCGTCCGCGATCAGCTGTTCGGCGATGCCGACGTTGCGCTGCGACCACCGGCTGGCGCGGCGTCTGGGTGTGAAGCGTTGCGAGAACGTCGCGGCGTCGCGGCTCCGCTTCTGTCCGTCGATCCATCCCCGACACAACGCCTCCTCCAGCGCCTGGGCGTAGGTGAGGCTGGTCGGGTCGGTCGTGTCCTTCTTGGCGAGGACCAACCACACGCCATCCGAACCGTCCCCGTTGGCGTCGAGCCAGTCCCGGAAGGCGGCCGCGTCCGCGACGATCAAGGTCGGAAGTTCGAGGCTCGCCATGACGGCTCATGATGCCCGCTCGCGAGCGGCCGCGCCGTCGCACCCCAGATCCTCACCGTCACTCGAAGTTGCCTGCCAGCATTGATCACGCCGTTCTGGCATGCGGGCTCGTCCGCTCAGAAGATGTGGCAGACAAACGACGCATGGATCGTCTTGCTGCTCTGAACGATCACCGTCGCTGGACCGTCGCAGGGCGACTTGCCCGAATTGATGAGCGGGCTCGTCGCCACCGCTTGGTAGGTGCCCGGGGCAAGCTCAATGGAGATACGGCCTGACTCGCTGGCCACGCGCTCTACCTTGCCCGACTTGTCGGTGAGCGTCACCTTGCCAGGTACAAGGCGATTGAGTCCTGGTGGGATGCCCCCAACCTCGCGAACCGTTGCGTTGAGGTGCCCGGTGGATTGCTGTCCCGAATCGGAGCAACTCGCTACGACCGACCCCGCAGCGAGGACCGCGACGCACACAACCGCCATCGACCACGGGAACCGCGATGTCATCCGGGTCGCTGCCACGAACGCATGATGCCCGCTCCAGAGCGACTACCCGTGACCACCCCAGCGTGCACCAATGTCAACTAGACCTCAGAGCTCTGGGGCTAACCGGCTACGGCCTTCGCCACCAGTCCCGCTTCGACCACAAGATTCACCCTGGAGAACCGCATGTCGGCGTGAAGCGGGAAGTCCACCCCGTCCCGACCGGCGATCCGCGCTTCGACCCCCTGTGCCTGCGCAACGTCAATCGCCTCACGTTCGGGGAGGCCGATCAGAGCAGCCGCGAGCCGCTCCGTGCGCTCCAACGCCGTTCTGGCCGACTCCGGGAGTCGACGGCGTGCTTCCTCGTCCACTCGAACATGATGCTCGCGAGACCGGCCTCGCAGCGACACCCCAGCGTGCGCCAATGTCACCCGGAACCCCGAGCATGTGACAGTTGACGGGCGTATACGGCACTCGACTGTCACATGGTCGCTGAACTGCGGTCCCGCGGGACCGTTCGCAGCCACACTCGAAGGTTGCGTCACCTGACCAGCCAGGTCCGGGTCTGCTGACCTCGCGGGTGGGTTCACCAGGTGCGGGTGAAGCAGCGGTCGTCGATGTCGCCGAGGACGAGATCGCGGTAGTAGCCCTGGATCATGTGGCGGGCGCGTTCGGACCACGCCCGCGCCTCGGGGCGCTGCACGCGGCGCAGCACCTGCGTGAGACCACCTTCGTGGACGCGGTACTCGGCCCACGCTCCGGGATAGTCCTTGGCGCAGTTCACCTCGGCGAACGGCACCTCGGGGACGCGCTCGTCACGCACGACGCGGTTGCTGTGCGTGTGCCCCGCGAACGACGCGACCACGTTCGGATGCCGCGCGAGCACGTCGACCAGCGCGTCGGCGTCGGGCGGGTCGATGCAGTAGTCGGTGTCCCAGTGGAACGCGGGGTGGTGTGCGAACAACAGCACCGGACCACTTGTCGCGTTCGCGACCTGCTCGACGAAGTCGCGCTGCGTTGCGTCGAGCGCGCCACCGCAACGACCGGGCACGGTGGTGTCGAGCACCACCAGGGTGACCCCGTTGACGTCGACGGTGAACGGCACGTCGTTGCGCCGCGAGCTGCGGGTCGCGCATCGCGTCGTGGTTGCCGCGCACATGGTGCATCCGCTCGCCGAGGCGGCCGTAGCACGCGAGGAAAGCGGCGTACTCCTCCTCGCGGCCGCTGTCGGTGAGATCGCCCTTCACCACCACGGCGTCGGGATCGAGCGCGAGCATCTCGTCGACGACCGCGCTCGCCATCATCTCGGGATACGGCGGGTCGCCGGGCGCGGAACTCAGCACGGGACCGATGGCGTCGGTGGCGGCATCGCCGGTCTTGCCGCACTCGGTCTCGCCGAAGTGCACGTCGTTCGCAGTGGCAATGGTCGCGAGCAGCCGCCCGCCCGGCTGCACGAGCGTGCGCGCGACCGGGGGAAGCCACCGGTCGTCGTTCGCCGCGCCCTCGACCTCGACCGTGTACTCGGTGTCGGGGTCGAGCCCGCCCACGACGGCGGTGTGGAACGGGCCGGTGGTGGTGACCTCGTGCTCGCCGACACGCGTGACGACGCGCGCCTCGGGCTCCGAGGTGAAGGTGACGACGACCTCGCGGGGCCCGACGCTCAGGAGCTCGGCGTGGGCGACCGTCATCGCAGCGAGACGTTGATCAGGCGCGGGCGCGGCGGCCGATGCGACCGGACATGCGCCACGGGCCGCGCTGCAGACCGGCGCGGTGCGAGCGCAACCGCGCCGCGTGCACCCACTCGTGCAACGAGTCGTCGTCGCCGTGGTCCTCGACGACGGTCACCTGCGCAGCACTGATCGCGGCGACGATCGCGGCCACTTCCTCGGGCGACGCGTCGGGCGAGATGGATGCGAGTTTCACCATGTCGACCTCCCTAGAGCGGAACGTTGCCGTGCTTGCGGGACGGGAGCACTTCGCGCTTCGTGCGCAGCATCGACAGCGATCGGGCGAGCACCTTGCGGGTCTCACGCGGGTCGATGACGTCGTCGATGTAACCCCGCTCGGCCGCGATGTACGGGTTGGCAAAGCGCTCGGTGTACTCGGCGATGAGCTCGGCCCGCTTGGCCTCGACGTCGTCGGCGGCCTCGATCTCCTTGCGGTTGATGAGACCCACCGCGCCGGGCACGCCCATCACCGCGATCTCGGCCGAGGGCCACGCGAAGGCGAGGTCGGCGCCGATCGACTTGGAGTTCATGACCACGTACGCACCGCCGTAGGCCTTGCGGGTGATCACCTGCACGCGCGGCACGGTGGCTTCGCAGTAGGCGTAGAGCAGCTTGGCGCCGTGGCGGATGATGCCGCCGTACTCCTGGTCGGTGCCGGGCAGGAAGCCGGGCACGTCGACGAAGGTGACGAGCGGGACGTTGAACGCGTCGCACGTGCGCACGAAGCGCGCCGCCTTCTCGGACGCGTCGATGTCGAGGCAGCCGGCGAGGTTCTGCGGCTGGTTGCCGACGAGCCCCACGACGTGGCCGTCGATGCGGCCGAAGCCCACGACGATGTTCATCGCCCAGAACTGGTTGACCTCGAAGAAGTCGCCGTCGTCGAGCACCTCGGCGATGACCTTCTTGATGTCGTAGGGCTTGTTCGGCGAGTCGGGGATGATCTCGGCGAGCGGCTCGCAGGAGCGGTCGGCCGGGTCGTCGGTCTCGTAGTAGGGCGGGTCCTCGAGGTTGTTCGCCGGGAGGAACGACAGCAGGTAGCGCACCTGCGCGAGCGCGGTCTCCTCGTCGTCGTAGACGAGCTGCGCGACGCCCGACTTCGACGCGTGCGTCATCGCGCCGCCGAGCTCCTCCTGCGTGACGTCCTCACCGGTGACCGTCTTCACCACGTCGGGGCCGGTGATGAACATGTGCGACGTGTTCTTCACCATCACCACGAAGTCGGTGAGCGCCGGCGAGTACACCGCGCCACCCGCGCACGGGCCCAGGATGAGGCTGATCTGCGGGATGACGCCGGAGGCCTTCACGTTCCGCGAGAAGATGCCGCCGTAGGCGTCGAGCGAGACGACACCTTCCTGGATGCGGGCGCCTGCGCCGTCGTTGAGGCCGATCATCGGCGCGCCGACGGTCTCGGCGAGGTCCATCACCTTGTGGATCTTCTCGGCGAACACCTCGCCGAGCGCGCCACCGAACACGGTGAAGTCCTGGCTGAAGAGGAACACCTTGCGGCCGTCGATGGTGCCCCAGCCGGTGATCACACCGTCGGTGAGCGGACGGTTCTCCTCGATGCCGAAGCCGTGCGCCCGGTGCCGGGCGAGCATGTCGAGCTCGACGAAGGAGTCGGGGTCGAGCAGCTTCTCGATGCGCTCACGGGCGGTCATCTTGCCGCGGGAGTGCTGGCGCTCGACCGCCGCCGGGCTCCCGGCGTGGAGCGCCTGCTCCCGCAACTCGGCGAGCTGCTCGAGCTTCTCGTGGATCGGGTGAGCGGGGGCGCGGGGGGCGCCGGTTCCTGTGCGGCCATGGGGCGAGAGGTTATCGGGCCTCCCGACCTCGGCTCACTCCCGGCGATCCGGCTCGCTCACGCTCACTCCTGGACGAGCTCGATGAGGGTGCCGAAGGCGGTCTTCGGGTGGATGAACGCCACGGTGGTGCCGCGGCTGCCCGGACGGGGCTCCTCGTCGATCACCCGGTAGCCCTGGTCCTTCACCCGCTGCCAGCACCGCGGCGACGTCGTCGGTGCGGTACCCGATGTGGTGGATGCCCTCCCCCTTGGTGGCGAGGAACTTGGCCACGGTGGAGTCGTCGCGGATCGGCGTGAGCAGCTGCACGTAGGACTCGGCCACCTTGATCAGGGCCTCCTCCACGCCGTCGCGCTCCACCACTTCGCGGTGCTCCACCTCGGCGCCGTAGGTGTCGCGGTAGTAGGCGATGCCGGCCTCCAGGTCGTTGACGGCGATGGCGACGTGGTCGATCTCGGTGAGCATCAGCTCCCCCTCCTGAACAGCGTGATCTGGTCGATGAGGCGCTCGCGCATCTCGGGATCGGTGACGCCGAAGCCCTCCTCGGGCGCGAGCACGAGCACTCCGAGCTTGCCCTCGTGCTCGTTGCGGTGCACCTGGGTGACCGCTTCCGCGACGTCCTCGAACGCGAACACCGCCGACAGCACCGGGTGGATCTTGCCCTCGCACACCAGGCGGTTCGCCTCGTAGGCCTCGCGGTAGTTGGCGAAGTGGCACCCCTGGAGGCGCTTCTGGTTCATCCAGAGGTAGCGGTTGTCGTACTCGAGCATGAAGCCGGTGGTGGCGGCGCAGGTGACGATCGTGCCGCCACGCGCGCACACGAACACCGACGCACCCATGGTGGAGCGGCCGGGGTGCTCGAACACGATCTCCGGGTCCCTCCCCACCAGCTCGCGGATGCGCTTGCCGAAGCGCCGCCACTCGGCCGGGTCCTGGGTGTGGTCGTCGGTCCAGAAGTTGAAGCCCTCGGCCTTGCGGTCGATCACGTGCTCGACGCCGAGGTCGTGAAGGATCGCGGCGCGCTCGGGGCTCGACACCACACCGATCGGCGTGCCACCGCCGTTGAGCACGTACTGGCACGCGTACGCGCCGATGCCGCCACCGGCGCCCCAGATCAGCACGGTCTGGCCCTGCGTCATCTGCGCACCGTTGGGGCTCACGAGCATGCGGTAGCTCGTGGAATTGGTGAGCGCGTTGACCGCCGCCTCCTCCCACGTGAGGTGCGCGGGCTTGGGCATGAGCTGGTTGGCCTTCACCACGCTGACCTCACCGAGGCCGCCGTAGTTGGTCTCGTAGCCCCAGATGCGCTGGTTGGCCGCGAGCATGGAGTCGTCGTGCGCGGTCGGGTCCTGGTCGTCGACGTGGTTGCAGTGCACGGTGACGGCGTCGCCCGGTCGCCACATGCGCACCGCGGAGCCGACGCGCAGCACCACGCCCGCGGCGTCGCTGCCGACCACGTGGAACGGCTGGTCGTGGCGGGCGCCCCACACGCTCTCCTTGCCGAGGCGCTTCAGGAAGCCGAACGTGGACATCGGCTCGAAGATCGACGTCCACACGGTGTTGAAGTTGATCGACGACGCCATGACCGCAATCAGCGCCTCGTCGGGCGCGATCTCCGGCAGGGGCACCTCGTCGAGGTGCAGCGACCGGCTCGGATCCTTGTCCGCCGAGGCCAACCCCGCGAACATCTCCTGCTCCGACGCCCGCACCACCGCACCGCGGTAGGAGGCGGGCAGGGGCAGGGCGCTGAGGTGATCGCCCGGTGCGCCGTCGACGATTGCCTGGACGATGGCGCCGACTTCGCTCGACTGTTCGCTCTCTGACGAAATCATGGCGGCCGACGCTACCATCCGGTAACTACCGATTCTCCGTGGAGGCAGCCATGTCCGGCTCCGTCATCGTCTCGACCGCACGCACCCCGATCGGCAAGCTCTCGGGGGCACTGGCGTCGCTCAGCGCCACCGATCTGGGCGGCCACGCCATCCGCGCCGCGCTCGCGCGCGGCGGCGTCGACGCCGAGCAGGTCGACTACGTCTACATGGGCCAGGTCATCCAGGCCGGCGCCGGCCAGATGTCGGCCCGCCAGGCCGCGACCAAGGGCGGCATCCCGCTGTCGGTGCCGTCGATCGCCCTCAACAAGGCCTGCCTCTCGAGCATCGACGCGATCTACCTCGCCGACCTCATGATCCAGGCGGGCGACGCCGAGATCGTCGTCGCCGGCGGCATGGAGTCGATGACCCAGGCGCCGTATCTCCTGAAGAAGGCGCGCGAGGGCTACCGCATGGGCAACGGCGAGCTGCTCGACTCGCTGCTCGACGACGGCCTGATGTGCGGCCTCGACGGCATCCACATGGGTGAGGGCACCGAGAAGTACACGCAGGCGCACGGCGCCATCGAGCGTGCGCACATGGACGAGCTCGCGGCGCAGAGCCACGAGCGCGCGGCCAGCGCAGCGAAGGAAGGCCGCTTCAGCGAGATCGAGCCCATCGAGATCCCGCAGCGCAAGGGCGACCCGATCGTGGTCGACACCGACGAAGGCGTCCGCCCCGGCACCACCGCCGAGTCACTCGGCAACCTGCGCGCCGCGTTCATGAAGGACGGCATCATCACCGCGGGCAACGCGTCGCAGATCTCCGACGGCGGCTGCCGCGGTGGTCGTGATGTCGCGCGCCAAGGCCGAGGAGCTCGGCGTCGAGCCGATCGCCGAGCTGTTGAGCTTCGGCCTGGTCGCCGGGCCCGACACCTCGCTGCTCACCCAGCCGTCGCGCGCGATCAAGCGCGCGCTCGAGCCCATCGACTTCAAGGTCTCCGACATCGATCTCTTCGAGCTCAACGAGGCGTTCGCCGCGGTGGGCGTCGCATCGATGCTCGACCTCGGCATCACCGACGACATCGTCAACGTGAACGGCGGCGCCATCTCGCTCGGCCACCCGATCGGCATGTCGGGCGCGCGCGTCGTGCTCACGATCATCGACGAGCTGCGTCGCCGCGGTGGCGGCGTCGGCGCCGCCGCGCTGTGCGGCGGCGGCGGCCAGGGCGAGGCCGCCATCGTGCGCACGCTGTAGCCACCCACGGACTCCGGAATTGCGAAGGGCCTCCCGTCCGGGAGGCCCTTCGTCGCGTTCTGGGTGAAGCGTCAGCTGAACTTCGGTGACGCGCCCCACTGGTTGGATTCCCGCGTGCCCTCGGTCGCGAAGAACACGATCAACACGATGAACCCGACGAGCGGGATGAACCCGATCAGCAGCCACCAGCCGCTCTTGTCGGTGTCGTGCAACCGGCGGATGCCGACCGCGATGCCCGGGATCAGGACGCCGAGGCCGTAGATCAAGCTCAAGACGAAGAAGATGCTCGCGATCGCCGTCAGGATGTTGAGCACAATCGAGATGCAGATGCCGGCGAGGACGTACCACCAGAACTCCGCGCGCCGGGCCCGGCCCTCGAAGTTGGCGTAGTTCTCGAGGACGACCTTCTTCCAGTAGTTGATCAGCGGGTTCTCGAGGGTGGGCTGGACGCCACCGCCGTAACCACCACCGCCGGGAACGGCGGGGGGCGGAGGCGGAGGAGGCGGAGGGGTGGTGCTCATGTGGTGCTCCTTGGAGTCGCGGTTGGTGTGAGGTCGGGGGCGATCAGGTTGGGCGCGTCAGCCGGCGGTGTTGTCCCAGACTCGGTTCATCGCGCCCTGGACCTTCACGACCCAGATGATGAAGCCGACGATCGGGATCAGCACCCAGAAGCCGGTGACACCACGCACGGGCTTCTCCAGCCCCGCGCGCGTACATGTTCCCGATCTCCGAGGGGAGGAGGAACACGTTCACGATGCCGAGGAGGATGGCCAGGATCAGGCCGATCACGCCCCCGATGCCCTCGCCCGTGTGCTCCTTCAACTCCTTGAAGACCTTGTACTGCCAGTACAGGCCGTAGATGCCGAGGGTGATGAACCACATCACGATCACGAACACCGGGCTGCGGACGTCTCCGCGGGGGCCGGCGCTGATGCCGGCCGCCGCGGGCGGGGGCGGCGGGGGTGTGGGGGTGGTGTCGGTCATTGCGTGCCCTCTCTTCGGTCACGGCAGCAGCCACGACGATCGGAGAGGTTCGCGCGGAAGGGCCCCACTCGCGCGGATGCCCGAAAGCGAACGGTCAAGCGTCGACTTCGCGTCGACCTTCGAGGGCCCGGCCGAGGGTCACCTCGTCGGCGTACTCGAGGTCGCCACCCACCGGCAGGCCGCTGGCGATCCGGGTGATCTTGATCCCGAGGGGCTTGAGCAGCCGGGCGAGGTACATCGCGGTGGCCTCGCCCTCGATGTTCGGGTTGGTGGCGAGGATCACCTCGGTGACCCCCTCGCCGTCGAGGCGGGCGAGGAGCTCCTTGATGCGGAGCTGGTCGGGGCCAACACCCTCGATCGGCGAGATCGCGCCCTGGAGCACGTGGTAGCGGCCGCCGAACTCGTGGGTGCGCTCCACCGCGACGATGTCGCGCGGCTCCTCCACGACGCACAACAGCGCGGGGTCGCGGCGCTCGTCGCTGCAGTAGGCGCAGATCTCACCCTCGGAGATGTTGAAGCAACGGCGACACCAGGTGACGCGCTCCTTCGCCTCGATGATCACGCGCGCGAGACGGTTGGCGTCTTCCGGCGCGGCCTTCAGGAGGTGGAACGCGATGCGCTGCGCGGACTTCGGGCCGACGCCCGGCAGACGGCCGAGCTCGTCGATGAGCGCCTGGACCGGCGCGGCGTAAGGGCTGCTCACGCGTCAGCCGAGCAACCCGCCGAGGCCGCCGAGGTCGACACCACCGGTGACCCCGCCGAGGCTCTCCTGCTGCATCTGCTGGGCGCGGCGCAGGCCGTCGCCGACCGCCGCGAGCACGAGGTCTTCGAGCATCTCGACGTCTTCGGGGTCGACGACCTCCGGCGAGATCGAGATCGCGGTGACCTCACCCGCACCGGTGACCGTGACCTTCACCACGCCGCCACCCGCGCTGCCCTCGATGGTGGCCTCCTCGAGCGCGCGCTGCGCGGCCTCCATGTCGGCCTGCATCTTCTGCATCTGCTTCATCATCTGGTTCACTTGCTTCTGGTTCGCCACGGGAAGCTCCTGCAGGTGCGGGGGTGTGCGAGGTGAGTGTGCGCGGGGTGTGTGCGGATGAGCGGGGCTCAGTCGCGGGTGACCTCTTCGACGACCGTCGCGTCGAAGCTCTTCGTGAAGAGACCCACCGAATCTACCGCCACGTCGGCGACGGGCGCGTTGATCATCTCGTCGCGTGAGACGTAGTCGTCATCGTCGTCGGTCGTGAGCGAGGAGGGTGGCGGCTCGTCGTCCGGTGGGGGTTCCCCGACCGGGTCGGACGCGTCGTCGGGTGACGCTCCAACCGCAGGGGCTCCGTCGCTCGCCTTCGGCGCACCGAAGCCGTCGTGCGCGATGGGCTGGAACTTGGGCGCGATGCCGAGCTGCGCGCGGATGGCCTCGCGGATGTTCTCGGCTTCGCTCTTCAACCGACCGGTGGCCGTGGCGAAGTGCTCCTTCGGCACGGCCAGCGTGAGCACGTTGTCGGTGTACGACATCGGCTGCGCCTCGCGCATCGCGGCCTTGGTGGCCGGACCGAGCGTGTCGATGATCTTGGGCCAGGCCACGATCACGTCGTCGATGTCGACGTTGCCGCCGCGCACGACCGGTTCGGGCGGCGTCTCGGGTTCGAGCTCCGCGGCGGGCACGGCCGGCTGCGCGACCGGGGCGGGCGCCTCGGCCTTGAGCTCCTTCAACGACTTCTTCTTCGCGGGCGCCGCCGCGGGCTCCTCGGGCTTCGGCCGCGGCACGGCCGGTGCGTCCGTCGGAGGTTGCGGGCGACGAACGGGCGCGGGTGCCGACGGAGCGGGCGACGCCGCTCCGGGCGACGTCGGGGAGGCCACAGGGGCGGGCGCAGCCCCCGCGACCGGGCCAGCCGGGGCCAGGCCGCGTTCGAGCCGCTCGACGCGCTCGGCGAGGGCCTGCAGCGGCGGGCCGGCGTCGCGCCGGGCGAGGCGCACCAACGCGATCTCGAGCACCAGGCGCGGGTCGGCGGCGTCGGCGCCGCGCATGTCGACGACGGCCTGACCGAGCGTCTCCATCGCGCGCACGAGGAGGCCCTGGCCCATCTTCTCGCCGAGCTCGGCGAGTCGGGTGACGTCCTCCTCGGGAGCCTCCACCTTCACCCGGCCCTTCGCCGCGGTGAGGAGGAAGGTGTCGCGGGTGGTGGCGAGGAAGTCCTCGGTGAGGCGCCGCGGCTCGTGACCGGCGGTGAGCAGCTCGCCGAGGGTGACGAGCGCGCTGGCAACGTCTTCGTCGGCCACCGCGCCGAGGATCTCGATGCGGCGCTCGAACGCGGTGCCGCCGAAGATCTCCCCCACCTGCTCGACGTCGAGCGCGCCGTGCGCGATCGCCTGGTCGAGCAACGACAGGGCGTCGCGCATGGAGCCCGCACCGGCGCGGGCCACGATCGCGAGGGCCTCGGGCGAGGCCTCGACGCCCTCCTGCGCACACACATTGGCGAGGTGCGTCTGGAGCTCGTCGACGGAGTAGAGCGTGAACTCGTAGTGCTGGGTGCGCGAGCGGATGGTGGGCGCGACCTTGAGCGGGTCGGTGGTGGCGAGCACGAACACCACGTGCTCGGGCGCCTCTTCCAGCGTCTTCAGCAGCGCGGCCTCGGCGCTGCCGCTGAGCATGTGGACCTCGTCGAGGATGTAGACCTTCTTGCCGCCCCCGGCGCTGAGGTAGGCGACGCGGTCGAGCAGGTCGCGCATCTCGTCGACCTTGCTGCGCGACGCGGCGTCGACCTCGATGACGTCGAGCGAGGTGCCCTCGGCGATGGCGACACAGCTCTCACACGCACCGCACGGGTCGCCGTCGGCGCCCCGGTTGGTGCAGTTGAGGGCCTTGGCGAGGAGGCGGGCGGTGGTGGTCTTGCCGGTGCCGCGAGGCCCCGAGAACAGGTAGGCGTGACCGACGCGGTCGTCGCGGAGGGCGTGGAGCAGCGCCGCGTGCACGTGGGCCTGGCCCACGAGCTCGGCGAATCGCTGCGGGCGGTACTTGCGGTAGAGGGACTGGTACGCCACGGGGCGACTGTAGCGACCGCCACCCGCCGGTGGGCAGGGCCGAATCGACGAGACACGGGAGCGGGGCCGGACGTAGCCTGAGCCAGCCCCCTCGCACAGGCAGGTCCCCCATGCTCGAGCGTTGTGCGCGCGTCATGTACCGCCGTCGGCGGTACGTGCTCGCCTCCTGGATCGTGCTCCTCGTCGGCGTGTTCGCCCTCTCGGGCGCCATCGGCGGCGCGTTCAAGACCGAGTTCAAGCTGCCCGGCACCGAGAGCCAGGCCGCGTTCGACCTGTTGCAGCGCTCCAGCTTCCGCGACCGCCAGATCCAGGCGCAGATCGTGTTCGCCGCGGATCAGGGCGTCGACGATCCGCAGGTGCAGCAGGAGCTGGAGCGGCTCTTCGCCCGCATCGAGGCGAAGGTGCCGAACGTCAACGTGGTGAGCCCCTACTCACCCGAGGGCGCGACGCAGGTGTCGAAGGACGGGCGCATCGCCTACGCGCAGCTGAACTTCGCCGATCGCTCGGCGGAGTCGTTCAACGAGCTCGGCCGGCAGATCAAGGCGTGGGGTGCCGACATCCGGGTGCCCGGGCTCGCCGTCGAATACGGCGGGAACATGTTCGCCAAGCCGGGACTCAACGGCACGAGCGAGGCCATCGGCCTCGCCGCCGCGATGATCATCCTCCTCGTCGCGTTCGGGTCGGTGCTCGCGATGGGCCTGCCGATCGGCACCGCGCTGTTCGGCATCGGCACCGGGATCGCGGTCGTGCTCATCACCCGCAACGCGATCAACATGCCCGACTTCACCTCGTCGGCCGTCGCGATGGTCGGCCTGGGTGTGGGCATCGACTACGCGCTGTTCATCGTCACGCGCTACCGCGAGAACCTCGCGGCCGGACTCGATCCCGAACACGCGACCGTCCGCGCCATCGGCACCGCGGGGCGTGCCGTGTTGTTCGCGGGCACCACGGTGATCATCTCCGTGCTCGGCCTGCTGCTCATGAAGACGACGGTCATGCGCGGCACCGCGGTGGCGGTGTCGATCGGCGTCTTCACCACCATGCTCGCGTCGCTCACGCTGTTGCCCGCGCTGCTCGGCTTCGTGGGCGCCAACATCGACAAGTTCGGGCTCCCCCACCGCAAAGCCGAGAACCTGACCGAGGAGACCGGCTGGCAACGCTGGAGCCACGTGCTGCAACGCCACCCGTGGCCCGCCGCACTTGCCGGCCTCGCTGTGCTCCTCCTACTGGCGGTGCCGTTCCTGTCGATGCGGCTCGGCTTCGCCGACGCGGGCAACCGGCCCACGAGCGACACCACGCGGCGCGCGTACGACGAGTTGTCCAAGGGCTTCGGCCCGGGGTTCAACGGGCCGTTGCTCCTCGCGGCGGAGACGCCCGACGGCGATGCCGACCTCGCAGTGCTCCAGCAGTTGAGCGCGACCCTCGCGAAGACACCGGGCGTCGCCTACGCGAGCCCGGCGATCCCGAACGCGGAGAAGACGGTCGCGATCATGCAGGTGATCCCGACCACCGACCCGCAGGCCGAGGCCACCGCGGATCTCGTCGCGCACCTGCGCGACACGGTGATCCCCGACGCCACGAAGGGCGAGGTCGCGGTGAAGGTCGGCGGCATCACCGCGGCGGCCGACGACTTCGCCAAGTACACCGCGCAGCGCCTGCCGATCTTCATGGGTGCGGTGCTGCTGCTCTCGTTCCTGTTGTTGATGGTGGTGTTCCGCAGCCTGCTCGTGCCGCTGAAGGCCGTGATCATGAACCTGCTGTCGATCGGCGCCGCGTACGGCGTGGTCGTCGCGGTGTTCCAGTGGGGTTGGGGCGCGAGCCTGATCGGTGTGGCCCGACCGACACCGGTCGAGGCGTGGGCGCCGGTGTTCATCTTCGCCATCGTGTTCGGCCTGTCGATGGACTACGAGGTGTTCCTGCTGTCGCGCATCCGCGAGGAGTACGACCGCACGCACGACAACGCCAACGCCGTCGCCGACGGGCTCGCGCTCACCGCGCGGGTCATCACCGCGGCCGCGCTGATCATGGTGTGCGTGTTCGGCAGCTTCGTGTTCGGGTCCGAGGTCGCGTTGAAGCTGATGGGGCTCGGCCTCGCGGTGGCGGTGCTGGTGGACGCGACGATCGTTCGGCTGGTGCTGGTGCCGTCGACGATGGAACTCCTCGGCGACTGGAACTGGTGGCTGCCGAAGTGGCTCGACCGGATCCTGCCGAAGATCAACGTGGAGTCGGCCACCACCCTCGACGAAGACCTCGACGCCATGCGCGAGGAAGCGGAACCCACCCCCGTCGCGTGACCCCCACCGAACTGGCGTCGCAGAACACCTCTCGAGGGTCCTCGAACGACGCACGTTCGTGAGGTTCAGACAGGTGTCGAGGGCCAGGCACCCCTGCGGCACACGGGAGGGCCCGCTGAGAGCTGCTGCCTTCCGGCCCTGACCCGGTTCACAGGATCCCGTTGCGCAGGACCCGACCCTCGACGCCTGTCCGAACCGTCCCGAGCAGGGTACCCGGCCCGGTGGGACCGCTAGCATCGTCGATCCCTGGAGGGGTGCGAGAGCGGCCGAATCGGCACGCTTGGAAAGCGTGTGTGGGGCAACTCACCGTGGGTTCGAATCCCACTCCCTCCGCCAAGTCGTGTCGGGTGCGAGAATTGGCCTTGACCTTGACGCGGGGTCAACCCTGCAAGCTGGTCTCATGACCACGACACCAGCAATCCGGATCGCCGGGCTCCGGAAGTCGTTCGGCGACCTCGAAGTGCTCCGCGGCGTCGACCTCGAGGTGGCCCCCGGGAGCATCTTCGCCCTGCTCGGTGCCAACGGCGCCGGCAAGACGACTCTCGTGAAGATCCTCGCCACACTCCTCAGGGCGGACGGCGGTACGGCACTGGTGAACGGGTTCGACATCGCCACGCAGGCCGCCGACGTCCGCGAGTCGATCAGCCTCACGGGACAGTTCGCCGCGGTCGACGACGTCCTCACCGGCCGCGAGAACCTCGTGCTGATCGCCGAACTGCGGCACCTGAAGGACGGCAGACGGATCGCCGACGACCTGCTTGCCCGCTTCGCGCTCAGCGACGCCGCCGAGCGCCGGGTCGCGACCTACTCGGGTGGCATGCGTCGCCGTCTCGACCTCGCGATGAGCCTGATCGGGAGCCCGCCGGTGGTCTTCCTCGACGAGCCGACCACCGGCCTCGACCCCGAAGCTCGCCTGGAGGTGTGGCAGTCCGTCCGGGACCTTGCCCACGGCGGGACGACGGTCCTGCTCACCACACAACACCTCGAGGAGGCCGAGCAGCTCGCGGACCGGATTGCCATCCTCCACGACGGGGGGATCCTCGTGCACGGCACGCTCGCCGAGCTCAAGGCGCTCATGCCCCCCGCGCAGGTGGAGTACGTCGAGAAGCAGCCGAGCCTCGAGGAGATCTTCCTCGCCCTCGTCGGTCGCCGCACCGCGACGGGAGCCGCTCGCGACACGACACTGCAACCGTCCCCTTCGTCACCGGCACCTCGAGGCTGACCATGAACCGGCATCTCCTGCACGACACGAAGACGCTCCTGGGCCGCTCGCTCCGTCACATCCTGCGGAGCCCGGACACGATCGTCACCACGGCGGTGACGCCGATCGCCATGTTGTTGATGTTCGTCTACGTCTTCGGTGGATCGATCCGGACCGGGGGCGACGAGTACGTCGACTACCTCCTCCCGGGCATCCTCCTCATCACGGTTGCGTCGGGCGTCGCCTACACCTCCCTGCGGCTCTACACCGACATCTCCGGCGGCATCTTCGAGCGGTTCCAGTCGATGCCCATCGCCCGATCGGCGATCCTGTGGGCCCACGTGCTGACCTCGTTGGTCGCCAACCTGATCTCGATCGGCCTGGTCGTCCTCGTCGCCGTGGCGATCGGGTTTCGCTCGGGCGCGGGCGTGCTCGCGTGGCTCGGGGTCCTCGGCATCATCGTGCTCTTCACCCTGGCGCTGACCTGGCTCGCCGTGATCGCGGGCCTGGCCGCGAAGTCGCCCGACGGTGCCGGCGCGTTCGCCTACCCGCTGCTGTTCCTGCCGTTCGTGAGTTCGGCCTTCGTGCTCACCACCCACATGCCCGGCCCGGTGCAATGGTTCGCCGAGCACCAGCCCGTGACCTCGATCGTCGACACGCTGCGGAACCTGTACGCGGACCGGCCGCTCGGCGACGACCTGTGGATCGCACTCGCATGGTGCGTCGGCATCCTGATCGTGGCCTGGGCGCTCGCCGTACGCACCTACCACCGTCGGCTCGCCTGAGCGTGGGGCACGGACCTCGATGAGGAGCGGCTCGACATGCTGACGATCAGCCAGCTCGCGGCGTACGCGGGCGTGAGCACGCGGGCCGTGCGCCACTACCACGCCAAGGGATTGCTGCCGGAGCCCGAGCGCGACGCGTCGGGGTATCGGCGTTACGACGCCTCCGCCGTCGTCGAGCTGATCCAGATCCGGACCCTGGCCGACGCCGGCGTGCCCCTGTCGCGCGTGCAGGAGCTCCTGGCGGCCGACGAGGAGGAGTTCGCCGAGGCCATCGAGGACATCGATCGGCGCCTGCGTGCCGAGATCCGTGAACGCCGGGCCCACCGAGCAGCGCGTCGCCCAACTCGCGGCGGGCGACCGATTGGCGCTGCCGCCCGAGGCGGTCGACTACCTCGACCGCCTGCCGCGAGCTCGACGTCCCGGAGCGGGCGATCGAGATGGAGCGCGACGCCTGGATCCTCGTCGCGGCGCAGATCCCTGACCAGATGCCGGCGCTGATGGCGCTCAAGCGCGCGCAGATCGAGGACCCGGCCGTCACCGCCATCTACCTCGACCTGGTGGAGGCGGCCGACTGGGACGCCGATGACCCACGCCTGCCTGCCGTCGCCGATCGGCTCGTCGCGCTGATCGAGGAGGACGTCGAACATTGGAGCGGCGACGATGTCCCCGACTTCGATCTCGACGACGATCTGGTCGGGTTGCTCGACGAGGTCTTCGTCGCTGCGGTGCCGGTCGCACGGAGGCTGTTGCGCCTGCTCGAGGCGCGCGGCTGGACCGGGTGGACCAGATTGGAACGCATCGATCCCGGCGCCGAGCAGGTCGATAGGCTTCGCTCGCCTTCGTGACACTCGAGCCGACCGCGATCGCGAGACGCCCGCGATCGCCCACCCCGGGAGCCGTCGATGACCGCAGAGCAGAGCCGGCGGGTCGTCGGTCCCCTGAAGACCTGGTACGACCTGCACGAGGCATTGGGCCACGAAGTGCGCGGGCTGGCCGACCAGGCCGAGGACATCGCCGCAGCCGACGTCGGAGCCTTCTCGAAGCGGTTCGAGGCGTTCGATTCGGAGTTGCGCCACCACTCCGAGGTGGAGGACGGGATCATGTTCCCGGCGATCCTGGCGGCCGGCGGGACCGTGCCGCACCACCTCCTCGACGAACACCGCGACGAGCAGCTGCGGGTCTACGAGCTCGGGGCGGCGATCATGGCCGCCAAGGGACGGGGCGACGACGAATCACTCAGCGCGTTGGCGCCGCTCGCCACGACGTTGCGTGACGGTCTGCTCGCGCACCTGCAGGCCGAGGAGGACGAGGTGCTCGGCGAGGTGGACGAACTGTTCTCCACCGATCAGCAGTCGCAGCTGCTGCGGACGATCATCGCGTCGATGCCACCCGATCCGATCATGCAACCCTGGGTCGCCGCCGCCCTCACGCCCGAACACCTGGAAGCGCGGTTGCGCAACATGGCGGGCGCCCTCGGGCACGATGCCCTGGTCGGGATGCTCACGCAGATCCATGACGGGGTCGACGCCGCCACCTGGGCCGAGGTGCAGACCCGTACGCCCGATCTCGCGGCCCTCGTCCCCAGCTCCTGACCAGGCTCCTGACCGAACCTCGCCTCAGGGCCGGCGGTCCACGAAGACGACCGTCGGGCCGCGCCGCGAGCGCGCGGCATCGACGATGCCGTCGACGTCCTCGAGCGCGGTCAGCCGTTCGGTCGTCGCGCCGAATCCCCGCATGATCGCGTCGAGGTCGAGCGGCGGATCGTCGAAGTCGAGGCCGACGAACTTCGTCGTGGCGAAGTCGCCACCCGTGAACTGCACCCACAGGTCCTTCAGCAGCCGGTACTCGTGGTTCACGAAGCACACGAACACGACGGGGAGCCGCCGCGCGGCGGCGGTCCAGATCGAGTGGACCGAGAACAGGCTCCCGCCGTCGCCGACGAAGCACACGGGTGGCTGCCCCGTGCCGAGCGCGAGGCCGACCGACAGCGGCATCGCCCACCCGAGCGCGCCACCGCGAGGGCTGAAGTGGACGTTGCGGAACCCGAGCGAGGTGGCCATCTGCTGGACGAGCTCGTCCTCCGACGAACCCTCCGTCACGACATGGGTGACCGTGGTGTCGAAGCGCTCCAGCACCGCGAGGATCAGCGCGTCCGACGGGTCGCGGCCGGGAGCGGAGTAGGTCGCGCGGAGCGCGTCGAGGTCGGGAGCGACTTCGGCGCCGGTGATCGGCGCATCGACGTCGACGCCGAGCGCGCGGGCGAGGCCGTCGAGGCTGGCGCTGATGTCGCCGACGACCGCGACGTCGACCGGCCAGTCGAACCCGAGCTGCTCGGTCGCGGGCGTGATCTGCACCAGGCGCAGCCCCGGCGGCACCGACTGGTCGCCCGTGTACGTGAACGTGTCCAGCTTCTCGCCGAGCAGGAGCGCGGTGTCGTACCCCGACAGGATCTCCCGCACCTCCTTCGTGGTCGGCGGGAGCGGGCCCTTGAACGTGGGGTGCAGCATGTCGCACACGCCCTGCACGTGGAACGGCGCGGCGTAGATGTCGGCGCCGAGCGCGGCAGCGAGGTTCGTCATCGCGGGCACCGATCGATCCCACCCGACCGCGTAGTCCACGACGATCGCGAGCTTCTCGGCGGTCCGCAACACCTCGGCGACCCGGGTGATGGACGCGCTCACGGTGTCGTCGAACACCTGCGTCGCCTTGAACGTGATCCGCTCGGTCGAACCCTGCATGAAGTCCATGGGAACCGACAGGAACACCGGCCTCGTCGGCTGGAGGCCCGCCTGCACCCAGCACCGCTGCATCGCCACCGTGAGCTCGTCGATGTTGCGGACCTCGTACTGGTACTTGGTCGCGGTCTCGGCCAGTTGCGTGTTCGGCCCGCCGAGCACGGGGTTGTGCACGAGGAAGCGGCTGTCCTCCGTGCCGTTCACCACGAACAGGGGCACACCACTCAGGTACGCGTTGCGGAGGTTGAACATGCCGCTCGCGAGGCCCGGATACGTGTGCAGGCTCACCATCGCGGTCTTGCCGGTGGCGAGCGAGTACCCCGCCGCGATGCCGACTGCACTCGGCTCGTTCAGCGCGAGCACATAGGTGGCGCTCGAACCGGCGAGCGCCGCGAGGAAGGTCGTCTCCGTGGTGCCGGGATTGCCGAACACGTACTCGATGTCGAACGTCGTGATGAAGTCCTGCACCAGGTCGGCGCCGGTCCGCGTCTGCGTCATCGCCGAATCGTACCGAGCGCCGGCGCGCGGTCGATCCGACCGGGCTCCATCGGCCATGATCAGTGCGCGCGCCGGCAGGAGCGCGCACCCTTCTCAGGAGGACCACGCGTGGCGAAGGTTGCCGGCACGGAGCCGGGTCAGCGTCAGTTGAACGGGCCCCAGACCACGGGCCGTACGTACCGGAACCTCTCGGAGCCCGCGCACACCGCGCGTTGCGACGAGGACGTGGAGGTCGTCACTCGCGACGGTGTGACCCTCCTCGCCGACGTCCACCGGCCCGAAGGCGAGGGCCGGTTCCCGGCGCTGATCGCGGCGTCGCCGTACCCCCGCCAGATCCAGGACCTCGGCGCGCCGATGGGCTTCATCGAAGCCGGCGCGACCGGCTTCTGGGTGCCGCGTGGCTACGCGCACGTCATCGCGAACCTGCGCGGCACGGGCGGGTCGGGGGGAACCTTCGGATTCTTCGACGAGCAGGAACGGCGGGATCTCTTCGACCTGGTGGAGTGGGCCGCCGCGCAGCCGTGGTGCGACGGGAACGTCGGCATGATCGGCATCAGCTACTTCGCGATGACCCAGCTCGAAGCTGCGGTCGAGCAGCCGCCGCACCTGCGGGCGATCTTCCCGGTCGCGGTCACCACCGACCTCTACGAGGCGGCGATGCACCACGGGCTGTTCAGCTCGAGCTTCGTGACCCCGTTCCTCGCCATGGTCGGGCTCACCTCTGCACGCCCCGACAAGTTCTGGCGCAGCAAACTCGTCGACGCGGTGCGGACCGTGCTGCACACCCCCGCGCTGCACCGGAAGTTCGCCACGATGAACGGCGAGTCGTCGGTCGTGGTGCTGCGCGAGGCGTTGAAGCTCCACCACGACCCGCACCCGTGGGACGACATCTGGCGGGCGATGGCGGTCGAGCACCCGGTCCGCGACGAATGGTGGGACGCCCGCGACCTCCGGCCGCTGCTCGACCGCGTCGAGGTCCCGACCTATCTGGGATGCGACTGGCAGAACGTGCCGCTGCACCTGCCGTCGACGTTCGAGGCACGGGACGCGCTGGTCAACGCACCCGAGGTGCGGGTGGGCATGCTGGGCGACTACGGGTTGACCTGGCCGTGGGAGAGCCTCCACGTCGAAGCGCTCGCCTGGTACGACCACTGGCTGAAGGGCCACGACACCGGGATCCTCGACGACGAGCCCATCCGCTACTGGGTTCCCGGCGCCGACGAGTGGCGCACCAGTGCGCAGTGGCCACCGGCCGGGATCACGCACCGCGAGTTCGCGCTCCGAGCCGACGGGCAGCTCGCGGCCGACGAGGACGAACCCGGTGAGCGGTCGTTGCAGGTACTGGGTGACGGCCTCGGCCGGGAACGCGCCAGCGAGGCCGACCCACCCTCGACCCTCACGTGGACCAGCGAGCTGCTCACCGAGCCCGTCGATTTCGTCGGTGACGCCGAGCTCGTGCTCCACGCGAGCGCGACGGCGATCGACACCGCGTGGTTCGTCACGCTGCAGGACGTCGCGCCCGACGACACGGTCGCCGACGTGACCGCCGGATGGCTGCGGGCGAGCCTGCGCGAGGTGGATGCCGATCGCAGCCGCACCGGTTCGCCGGTGCTGCCGTGCCGCCGCGCCGAAGCGGTGGTCCCGGGCGAGCTCACGTCGTACCGCGTGCCCCTGGTCACCAACGCCCGCCGGTTCCCGGCGGGCCACCGCATCCGGGTCGTGCTCGCGAGCGACGACCAGGACGAGCAGGTCCCCGCCATCATGGGCTTCCGTCACGCGAGCGTCGGGACGAGCAGCCGCAACACCGTGCACTCGTCCTCGCGCCTCGTGCTCCCGGTCGCCTGAGCGGCGCGTCGCCGGTGACGACATCTCCCACGGACGACGCGCCGAACCCGCGCGCTCGTCGCGGTTCCCGCAGCGACACCCCCGGCTCGTGATCGTCGCGGCGGTGGTGCTCGCGGTGCTCGCCGCGACCGGCGTCGTCCGGCAGTGCTCCGAGGACGTCGTGGAGCACGCGACGATCGGCACCTTCTACGACCTGCCGGATCCACTACCGACGAAGGCTCCCGGCACGCTGATCAAATCGGAACGCCTGCTCGGCGCGCCCGACGGCGCGATCGCGTGGCGCGTGCTCTACCACTCGACCGACCTCGAGGGACACGACATCGGCGTGTCGGGGCTCGTCATGGCCCCCGACCGGCCGGCCCCGGCGGGCGGATGGCCCGTCGTGTCGTGGGCCCATCCCACGACGGGCACCACCGGACGGTGCGCACCTTCCGAAGGGCTCGACCCGTTCGCGCTCGTCGCCGGGAGTCACGAACTGCTGCGCGCCGGATACGTCGTCGCCGCGACCGACTACTCGGGGATGGGCGCCGCCGGCCCACCCAGCTATCTGATCGGCGTCACGGAGGGCAACAACGTGCTCGACGCGGCGCGGCGCGGCACGTCACCTGCGCGCCGCGAACGCCGGCCGCGACCTGCTGCTCTGGGGACACTCCCAGGGCGGGCAGGCCGCGCTGTTCGCCGCGCAGCAGGCGCCCCGGTACGCGCCCGAGCTCCGTCTCCGCGGCGTCGCCGCGGCCGCGCCGGCCGCCGAGCTCGGGCAGCTGCTCGCCGACCATCGCGACGACGCCTCCGGCGTCACGATCGGCTCGTACGCGTTCGACGCGATCGAGAAGGTCTACGGGCCCGCCGATCCGCAGGTACGCCTCGACGCGTTGCTCACCCCCGCGGGCGTGTCCGTCGTCCCGAAGATCGCGTCGCGGTGCCTGCTCACCGACACCAAGGCGCTCCATCGCATCGCCCGCCCGGCGGTCGGCAACTTCTTCGCCGTCGATCCGTCGACGACACCACCCTGGCGGGAGATCCTGGAGCAGAACACGCCCGGCCACCAGCCGATCGGCGTACCGATCCTGGTGACGCAGGGCGACGCCGACAAGCTCGTCCTGCCCCCGACGACCACCGACTTCGTGGCGCGGCTCTGCCGTGCCGGCGAACACGTCACCTACCACCGTTACCCGCACATCGACCACGGGTTGGTCGGGGAACGTACCGTGCCGCTCCTGATCCCGTGGCTCGACGACGCCCTCTCCGGGAAACCGCAGGCGACGACCTGCGCGTCGTAGGGACGTCGCCTACGTGCGGGCCAGCAGGACAGCCTCGCCGCTCGCCGCAGCCAAGCCGTCGGTGCGGTCGCGGAGGTAGGGCTCGGCCACCTCGGCGGTCGAGAGGGTACGTACCTCGGCGAAGCCCGCGTCCCGCGCGATCGCCGCGAGGTCGTCGGGCGCGTAGAAGCTGATCCAGGGGGTGCCGGAAGCCTGCGCGCCGCGCGCCGCACCCTCGAGCCCGGGGCGGTCGACCGGGTCGACGAGGTCGAACGGCAACATGAAGGTCATCGCGACGATCGATCCCGGCGCCATCTGCGCCAGGCGCTGGAGCGTGGCCACCGTCGCATCGCGCGAGATGTACATCGACACCCCGCTCGACGACACCAACGCGCGCGCCGACGAATCGAAGCCCGCGTCGAGCAGCGTCGGCCACCAGTCGTCGCCGGCCTCGAAGTCGACGGGGACGAGCGAGAGGTTCGCCGACACGCCGAGACCGAGCGCCCCGAGCCGCTGCCGCTTCCACGCCTGCGCGCCGGGCTGGTCGATCTCGAAGACGCGGACGCGAGCGACGAACTCGGGATGCCGCTGCGCAAACGTGTCGAGGCCGGCGCCGAGCAGCACGTACTGGTCGATGCCCTCGTCGACGAGGAGATCCTCGACGTACCGGGTGCGAGCGACGATGCCCACGCGGTAGGGCCGGGTCCCCATGGGGTGCATGTCGCCGCGGTCGCGCCAACCATCTTCGGGGTCGGCGAGTGCGAGGCCGAGCTCGTCGTCGAGGAGGTGCGGCGGGGCATCGAGCTCGCCGTGCAGCGCGCGCCACAACGCGATGCGCGCCGCGCTGCTCTCGGGCTGGGCGCTCACGGCGCGTCTTGCACGCCCGGCGCCTGGAGACTCCACCGCCGACCGTCGGGATCGCGCACCACCATCTCCTGCGTGCCCCAGTGCGTGGGGGCGAACGGCGTGACGACCTCGACGATCGGGTCGGCCGCGAACGCCGCGGCGTCGTCGACGCGGAACACGATGCGCGTGCCGGTCGGCTGGCTCTCGGGCACCTCGGCGACGAACACGTAGGGGCCGTCGCCGTTGCGCAGCTGTCCGGAGTTGTGGCCGGTGTCGAACTCCAGCTCGTAGCCGAGCGCCTGGAGGAACTTGGCCGCCTTCCCCCAGTTGTGGGTCTCGAGGAACACGGCCTCGATGCCGTCGGTCGTCATGTCAGTGCTCCTCCGCCGGGTTGCCGGCGCTGCGGTCCCGGTGCTGGTCCAGGTGCGCTTCCAGCGCCGCGGCGACGATCGCGGAGAGCGACTGCTCCGTGTCGACGGCGTGGTGCTTCACCCGCTTCACGAGCTCCACGGGGAGGTACACGTTGAATTGCTTGACCTCACCGGGCATGCAAGGATGCTAGCACACTAGCCTACGTCGGGGGAGGTCCGACCGGCGGGGGCGGCGGCGCGGGTGCGGCGGGAACGGGTGCGGACGGAGCCGGTGAGGACGGGGCCGGTGCCTCGGCTGCTTCGGTCTCGCCCTGGTCGAGGCGGAACGGCGGGTACTCGTCGGTCATGAGCGCCGCGTAGACGATCACGCGGTACACCCAGCGGTCGAGGCCCACCACGAGGTCGGCGATCCCTTTCGGGTACCGGCCGACGAACAGCAGGGCGACGACGGCGACGATCACGAGCCACCCGATGAGGCCCGGCCCGCTCGCCGCCCAGCCGCGGTCGCCGCCGCGAGCCAGCCACACCCCGCCGCCGAGGATGCCGAGCACGATGTACTGCGGGATGGCGAGCAGCCACCACTTCACCAGCACGAGCCCGCGGGACAGCCGCTCCGGGTACCGCACCTCGAGCGTCGCCGGGTAGTCGGGCGCCTCGCCGAGCGTGAACGGCGGGTAGCGGTCGGTGCCGAACGCGGCGAACGAGTAGAAGCCGACGCGCCACGTCCACCGCAGCACGCCCGCGTTGAACCCGAACAGCGAGCGCGGGTACCGACCGGTGAACAGGATTCCGAAGAAGGCGATCACGGTGACCACCCAGAACGCGAGCCACAGGATCGCGAGCACGATGAAATGCGGGATCAGCAGCACCCACTTCACCAGCCACAGCCAACGGCTGAGCTGCGGGTCGAAGTGACCTTCCAGGCGGACGGGGTTCGCACCCGGCACCGCCGCGGGCTCCGGCACGCGCTTGCCGAGCCCGGTGACACCGATGACGAGCAGCACGGTGCCGAGGATCCCGATCACGAGGAACCCGCCGAGCAGCCCGAGGCCGAGCGGGAGCAGCCAGTCGACCTTGACGCCCGCGTCCACGTCGACACCAACACCGCGCGACGTGTCCGCGTTCATCACCACGACCGTCCAATTGCCGGACTCCAGATCCCAGCGGATCCGCTGGCGGCCGACGCCCTCCGCCGACACGCGCCAGAAGGTCTGGTCGCCGGGCGCGGCGCTCGGCGCGTCCCCTCCACTGACCCGATACGTCGCGCGGAAGGGATCGACATCGATGTCGGTGACCTCCGCGTGCGCGACACCTCGCAGGTACTGGTCCACTTGACGCGAGGGACCGATGCCGACGAAGACCGCATTGTTCCGCTGCGACTCCGCCGCGATGCGCACCGTGGCGAGGTCACCGAGGTCGAAGCGGTCGCCGACGCTCGAGCGCGCGCCGAGGTCGATGTCCTCCGAGGTGATCGCGTAGGTCAGCGTCTCGAAGCGCTCGGAGTCGGTGGTGAAGAACCCGTTGGCATCACGTTGCGTTCCGTACGCCCACGTGATCACCCCGCCGGCCGCGCCGAGCACCAGCGCGAAGAGGATCAGCAGCGCACCGATCACGGTGAGTACGATCCGGCCGACCGGCGCCTTGTGGTGCTCGCGCGGCGTCAGCGCTTCGGTGGTCGTCATGGGGCCCCTCCCGGCTCGACGGCGTCCACCACTGTGGTGCATCGGCGCCCGGGACGCCAGGGCCCCTCGCCCTGTTCGCGCTCCGGTCGCGGCCGGTCGTGCCGTCAGAGGATCGGCGGGTACACCTGGAAGCCGGGCGGCGACGTCCTGCTCGACGACACCGTGCCCGCGCCGCTCGTGGCCTCGACGACGAACGTGTAGGAACCGTTCGGCGTGGTGCACGTGCCGGACGTGGGGTTGGTGCCGGGGCAGACGCGCACCGAGCCCGACGGCGCGGTGGAGTACACCTTCAATTGCTGGTTGCCGTGCACGCCGTCGTCGAACCAGATCACGACGCGCACGGAGTCGGCGCCGTTCACCTGCCACGTGAGCAACGGACTGTTCACGTCGAGGTTCCACGTGCCGTACATCGGATCGGTCGGTGCGAGCGACAGCTGGGCGATCACCGGCAGCGACGGAGGCGGCGGGGCCGGTGCCGCGGTCGTCGTGGTGGGCGAGGGGCGCGTGCCCCCGGGCGCCGTGGTCGGGGGCGTCGTGACCCCGGGGTCGAGCACCGCGGCCGGCACCGTGCTGGTGGGCGCGACCTTGCGCGCGGTGTCGCCGCCCGCGTTCGAGGCAGTGGGGCCGCGTCGCGCCGCGACCGCTTCGGTGGGTGCGTCGTCGTCGCCGGGGAGCAGCAGCACGAGCGCCCCGATCACGACGAGGAGCACCAGCGCCACCGCCCCGGCGATCGCCAGCGGTCGCCGCGCACTCGCAGCGGGCTCCGGCTCCGGCTCGGGCTGGGAAGGGGGCTCTTCGCTGCCTCCCTCGCCGCCACCCTCGCTGCCACCCTCCCCCGCTTCGACCGTGCCGCTCGCACCGCCGCTGCCGACGGGCACTGCCGCGGTGTGCGCGGTGACGAGCTCGCGCAGTCCGGCCGGCGCGGCGAACACGGGCACCGCGGAGAACAATGCCGCGGGAGTGAGACGCGACCGACGGTGCTCGCTGCACACCGTGCAGGCCTCGGCGTGGCGGTCGGCGAGGCGCACCGCTTCGCGACCGAACGCGGTGACGCCGGCCGCCTGCAACTCCGCCTCGAGCACGTCGCATCCGGGGCGAGCGCCGCGCCACAACATGCGCGCGCCGAACGCCGTCGCGAAGCGCTTGCGCGCGCGATGGCACATCTGGTTGGCGGCGTTGCGGTTCACGCCGATGACCTCGCCGATCTCGTTCGGCGTCATCTCGTAGCGCAGCTGCAGGTCGAGCACCTCCGCGTCGCGCTCGTCGAGCGCGGCCGCGACCTCGCGCACGAGCGCGGCGATCTCCGCGTCGGTGACGGCGGCTTCCGGATCCTCCGCGTGGGCCACGCGCGCCTCGACGTCGCCACTCGGACCCGCGCCCATCAACTCGAAGAACGACGTGTCGTCGACCGCGCGCGACCGCGACTCGCGCGAGGCCTGGTTCAGCGCGGTGTTGCGCGCGATGCGCAGCAACCAACCCCCGAACGCATCCCGGTCCTGCAGGTTCGGCAAGTTGCGCCACGCGGCGAAGAACACGTCCTGGCACACGTCCTGCGCGACGTGGCGGTTGGGCACGATGCGCACGACGAGGTCGAACACCCGCGATGACCACGCGTCGTAGAGGCGGGCGAACGCGTCGGCGTCGCCGGCGAGCGCGGCGCCGACCCACTCGGCGTCGCGGGCGCGCGACGCGAGCACACGGGCGTCGACCGCGGGAACGGTCTCGGGTGCGTCGTCGGCCATGTGGTCGCCGGATCCCCTCGTCGGTGTGCCGCCCCCTGCACTCCCCTCGGACCCCGCCGATGTTAGAGGCGAAGCCAGGGGCCGATTCCGGGTGACGCCGGTCACAGAGGTCGCGGCGCCTGTAAGCGCGGGCCGGGCGGGCTGTCAGGAGCAGTGTCGCCCACGGAAGGACCGGGGGCGCCGGCAGAGGGAGCCACCGATGAACACGACCACCACTTCCACCACCTCCAGTGCCCGTCGCATCCGCCGCCTGCTCGCCATCGGTGGCGTCGCCGCCGCGGTGGCCCTGGGCGCCGCCGCCTGCAGCGACGACTCCGGCAGCCCGAAGGCCGCGGCCAACGGCACCGCTCAGGGCACCGTCACCACGCTCGCCCCCAAGGCCGGTGTGCAGGCGGGGACGACCACCCCACAGCCGGCCGCCCGGCCGAGCTCGCAGCCGCAGGGTCAGCCCACCTCCCAGCCCACGCCGCAGCCGCAGGGCAACCCGGCACCGAGCGCCCCGGCCCCCGTGATCACGAGCTTCACCACGCCGGAGAACATCGACTGCCACAACGGCAACTTCCAGAACTTCTCGGCCAGCTGGACCACCCAGCACGCCGACCACGTGACCATCTCGATCGACGGGCCCGGGATCTACGCGAGCTACGGCGCCAACGCCGACACGAGCCTCCCCTTCAACTGCTCGTCCGCCCACTCCTTCACCCTGACCGCATTCGGCAGCGACGGGCAGACGACCTCCCGGACGATCACCCTGCAGCCCCGGAACGTGCAGTCGCAGGGCACCGGCGACCCCGACCAGTAGCCGATCCACCCCCGTACCGTCACCGTCCCGCCCCATGGCGGCGCCTCCCCTCCGGGGGAGGCGTTGCCGCGTTTCCCGTCACATCGGGACTTCTGGACCATGTGCGCGACCGAGCGTGGTCGTACGCTCACGGATGTGGGCGACCGGGGCAACCCCACGGCGGCGGAGCTCGATCACGCGTACGAGATCGCCGACCGAGTGTGGTGGGTGGGTAGCTACGTGCCCGGCGACCCCTTTCAGTGCCACGTGTACCTGCTCGAGCACGGCGACCAGTCGGTGCTCTTCGACCCGGGCGGCCGCCTGACCTTCCCCGAGGTGCGCCGCAAGGTGGAGGAGGTCGTGCCCTTCGACGCCATCCGGTGGTTCGTGTGCCACCACCAGGATCCCGACATCACCGCGTCGCTGCCGATCATCGACGAGCTCGTCACGCGGGACGACGCGGCGATCGTCACCCACTGGCGCGCGGCGGCGCTGGTGAAGCACTACGACCTGCGCCTCCCGTTCCACCTCGTCGACGAGAACGACTGGGAGCTCGACCTCGGCGGGCGCCGGCTCACGTTCCACTTCACGCCGTACCTGCACTTCCCCGGCGCGTTCACCACGTTCGACGAGCAGACCGGCACGCTCTTCTCGAGCGATCTCTTCGGCGGCTTCACCGAGGACTGGCAGTTCTACGCGACCGACGAGTCGTACTTCGAGGCGATGCGGCCGTTCCACGAGCACTACATGCCGAGCCGCGAGATCCTCGCCCACGGCATGGACACCCTGGCTCGGCTCCCGATCACGCTGATCGCACCCCAGCACGGGGAGCTCATTCCCGAGCAGCTCGTGACAACGATGATCGACCGTCTCCGCGGCCTCGAATGCGGTCTGTACCTGATGGTCGACCGCGACACCGACATCCGCCGCTTGTCGGCCATGAACCGACTCCTGCGTCACACGATGCGACGGCTCGTCGTCTCGCGTGACTTCCAGGAGGTGGCCGACGGACTCATGGAGGCAGCCAGCACGGTGTTCCCGACGGTTGCCATCGAGTTCTACGCCCTCGACTGCGACGACCTCCTCTGGTTCGCGCCACAGAACCGGTTTCACGGGACCCCGGCGCAGCTCCCCGACGAGCTCGCATCGCTGCTCGGCGCGCGCCAACCCGAGTCGGCCGGCTCCACACGTTTCCTGAGCATCGCCAACCCGAAACCCGCGATCGCGATGGCGCTCTACTCCCCCGGCACCGATCTCGCGACCGGCGTGGCAGTGCTGCGACTCGCAACCGCGGTCCCCCTCGCGGAGGCCGCAGTTGTTGCGCTCACCCAACTCGCCGCCCCGTTGGAGGCGGCGCTCGAACGCGAGATCCTCATCCGCACCCTGGAGCAACAGCGGGAGCAGATGCACCGGCTCGCCACGCACGATCCCCTCACCGGCCTGGGAAATCGCCTCGCCGTCGCCGACGGCGTGCAGCGGCTCTTCGATCTGCACGACCGCGAGGACCTGGCGGGCCTGGGGCTCACGGCAATCGACATCGACTTCTTCAAGCGGGTCAACGACGTCTACGGACACGCCGCGGGTGACGAAGTACTTCGCGTCGTGGCGCACACCTTGCGCGACTCGGTCCGGGCGAGCGACCTCGCGGCGCGGACGGGCGGCGAGGAGTTTGTCGTGTACCACGTGCTCGGACCCGACGAGCCGATCGTGCAGCTGGGCGACCGCCTGCGCGGCGCGGTGTCGGCGCTCCGCCTCGACGGCGCACTCGCCGAGCTCACGGTGCACGTCTCGGCGGGCGCGGCGCGCCGGCGGGTCGGCGAATCGGTGGAGTCGCTCTCCGCGCGCGCCGACGCCGCGCTCTACGAGGCGAAGGAACGGGGGCGCAACCGCACCGTGGTCGCCGATGGCGACCTTTGATCAGCGATGGCGCGGGCTCGTCGGGGTGAAGCGCACCGGCATCGCCTCGGCACCCACGATGAAGTTCGAGTGGCGGAACGGCAGCGCGTCGTCGGTGGCGAGCTCGAGGTCGGGGAGGCGGCGCAACAGCTCGTCGAACATCACCTTCAGCTCGAGGCGCGCCAGGGCCTGTCCGAGGCAGTAGTGCGGGCCGAAGCCGAACGCGATGTGGTGGTTCGGGTCGCGCAGCACGTCGAGTCGGTACGGGTCGGCGAACTCGGAGTCGTCGCGGTTGGCCGACGGGTACACGAGGATCAGCTGGTCACCCTCGCGGATCGTCTCGCCGCGCAGCTCCACGTCGCGCGCCGCGGTGCGCGACATGTTCTTGATCGGCGACACCCAGCGCAACAACTCCTCCACGCCCGTGTGCAGCGCCTCGGGACTGCCCGCCATCACGGCGCGCTGGTCGGGGTTGTCGAGCAACGCGAGCATGCCGCCGGTGATCACGTGGCGCGTGGTCTCGTCGCCCCCGATGAGGATCAGCAGCGTCTCCTGCACGAGTGATTCGTCGTCGAGCCGCTCGCCGTCGATCTCCGAGTGGCACAGCAGGCTGATGAGGTCGTCTTGGGGCGGCTTCGAGCGCCGGTCGGCGATCACCTCGAGCTGGAGTTCGCGGAAGGCCATCGCGGCTGCACCCGAGGCTTCGGTGAGCGAGGGATCGGGGTCCACGTCGGTGGCGCGGATGAGGTCGTCGGACCACCGCAGCAGATCGTCGTAGGTGCTCGGGGGGAAGCCGAGCATGTCGGCGATGAGCAGCAGCGGCAGCGGTGCGGCGATGTCCCACACGAAGTCGCACTCGCCCTGCTCGCAGACCTTGTCGAGGATCTCGGTGCAGATCCTCCGGATGTTGTCCTCGTGCTCGGCGACGCGCTTCGGCGTGAACCCGTGGTACACGAGGCCGCGCCGGCGACGGTGCTGCGGGTCGTCCATCGAGATCATCATCGGCAGCGGATCGCCGTGGGGGCGGGGGCTGCGCCGGCTCGAGAACGTCTTGGCGTCCTTCTCGATGGCGAGCACGTCGTCGTAGCGGGTGATCGCCCAGGTGTCGCTGTTGGGGCAGTGGTAGACGGGCGCATTGCGCCGGAGCCACTCCCAGTCGTCGTGGGGCTCGGTCGCGTACCAGGCCCCGTCGAGGACGTTGAGGTCTTCGCGGATCGGGTGCGTCGGCATCGCGCCAGGATGCCAGCTTCCGCGAACCCGCGCTCGCCGGCCTTGCCGGCGCGCCTTGCCTGCGAACGGGGGCACCGTCGTAGGATCCCCGGACCTGCACCGAGGGGGAACCGAGCCATGGCCGAGCGCCCGTACATCAACCTGCTGGATCCGCAGTTCTACGTGGACCCGTGGGACGCCTACACGTGGCTGCGCGAGAACGAGCCGGTGTTCTGGGACCCGGTGCAGAAGCTCTGGGGCATCTCCCGCTTCGAGGACCTCATGTACGTCGAGAAGCACCCGGAGCGCTACACCTCGTACCACGGGTCGCGACCGAAGATCGACCAGACCGACAACACGTCGATGATCGACCAGGACGACCCGCTGCACCAGAAGCACCGGTCGCTCATCCACCGCCGGTTCACGCCGCGCGCGGTGCTCACCCAGGAGGACGAGGTGCGCGAAGTCGCACGCGGCCTGGTCGACGCGGTCGCGGCGACGGGCGAGTGCGACGCGGTGGAGGCCCTGGCCTCGCGCCTGCCCGCGATCATGATCGGCCGCCGCCTCGGCTACGCGCCCGAGCAGTGGGAGCTGGTGCGGTACTGGTCGGAGACCACCATGTACCACGGTGGCCAGACCAACGCCGACGGGAGCCCGTCGACCTTCGGCGGCGACGCCGGTACGGCCATGATGGACTTCGTCGAGAAGACGCTGCCGATCATCCACGACCGCCGCGCCAACCCGCGCGACGACCTCATCTCCATCTGGACCCAGGCCGATCGCTACGGCGAGGACCGCCCGTGGACCGACGGCGAGATCATCGAGGAGTGCCTGCTCGTGCTCGACGGCGGCGCGGAGACCACCCGTACCGTGATCGGCTCGACGGTGCGCGAGCTCGCGTTGCAGCCCGACCAGCGCCAGATCCTCCTCGACGACCCGGCCGTGATCGGACAGACCGCGGTGGAGGAGTTCATCCGCTGGGTGTCGCCGGTGCTCAACATGCGCCGCACGGCCACCGAAGACCACGAGCTCCACGGGCAGCAGATCAAGGAGGGCGACGAGCTGCTGCTCATGTACCCGTCGGCCAACCGCGACGAGCGCGAGTTCGAGAACCCCGACGTGTTCGACGTGCAGCGCAAGATCGCGCTGCAACTCGCGTTCGGCATCGGCACGCACTTCTGCCTGGGCGCATCGTTCGCCCGGCTCGAGGTGCGGGTGATGCTCGAGGAGATGCTGCGTCGCATCCCCGACTGGCGCCTCGCCGACGACAAGCCGGAGCCGAAGATCCTCGCGGCCACCTTCGCTCGCGCGTACGACCAGGTGCACATCGAGTTCACGCCCGCATGAGCCCCGACACCGGCGACGCGAAGCAGGGCGTGACGCTGTCGTGGCCCGACCCGGGCATGGCGCCGGAGCTGTACGAGCAGCTGTGCGGACCGGGCGGTGTGTTCGAGATCGTCGAGGAGGACGTGCTCGGCGTCACCATGCAGGTGTTCGCCAACCGCCCGCGCTCGCTCGTCGACCTGTTGCGCAACGCGGCGACGATGTACGGCGACCGCGACTACCTCGTGTTCCCCGAGCGCACCGAGACGTTCGCGACCGTGCTCGCGCCGGTGGCGGCGGTGGCCCGCACGCTGCAGGAGCGATACGGCATCGGCAAGGGTGACCGCGTCGCGATCGTCGCAGCCAACTGCATCGAGTACTCGATCACCTTCTGGGCCGTCACCGCGCTCGGCGGCATCACCGTCGCGTACAACGGATGGTGGACCGGCCCGGAGATGGTCTACGCGACCGAGCTCACGCGCCCGAAGCTGCTCGTCGGCGACCGGCGTCGGCTCGAGCGGCTCGAGGGCCACGCGCTGCCGGGCGATCTGCGCGTCGTCGCATTCGAAGACGAGTTCGCCGGCATCGAGGCCGAGGGCTCGCGTGCGGCACTCCCCGACACCCCGATCGACGAGGACGACCCCTTCCTCATCTTGTTCACGAGCGGCACGACGGGTCGCCCGAAGGGCGTGCTGCTCTCGCACCGCAGCAACATCCACTTCATCCTCGCGAGCAGCCTGCGCGGGATGGAGCAGTTCCTGCGCGCCTCGGAGCTCGGCCTCGAGTCGCGCCAGATGGCCGGGCACCCGAAGCTCATCTCGGGCTCGCCGATGTTCCACATCTCCGGGCTGAACTGCCAGCTCGTGATGGCCGCGGCCTCGGGGATGACGATCATCTACCCCGAGCCCGGCAAGTGGGACGAGCGCATCCACATGGACCTCACCGCACGCCACGGCGCGACGATGTGGGCGTTGGTGCCCACCCAGTTGTGGCGCGTCCTCAACTCCCCCGACATCGGGGAGTACGACCTGTCGTCGCTCATGAGCGTCGGCGGGGGCAGCGCGGTGTGGCCGCCGGAGCTGCTGAAGCGCACCGGTGAGCTGATCCCGAGCGCGCGGCTCGGCATGAGCCTCGGGTACGGCAGCACCGAGACCACCGGCCTCGGCACGTCGCTCGGCACCGCGGCCACCTACGACCACGCGGAGACCGTCGGGCAGGCGTCGCCCACCGTGCGTGTGCAGGTGCGCGACGACGTCACCGGCGAGGCGCTCCCCGAGGGCGAGGTGGGCGAGATCTGCATCCGCACCGCGTCGACGTTCCTCGAGTACTGGGACAACCCCGAGGCCACGGCGAAGGCGCTCGACGACGACCGGTGGTACCGCACCGGCGACTACGGCGTGATCCGCGACGGGTTCCTGTCGCTCGCGGGCCGGCGCCAGGACCTCATCATCCGCGGCGGCGAGAACATCTCGCCGATCGAGATCGAGAACCGCATCATCGAGCACCCCGGTGTGGAGGAGGTCGCCATCGTCGGCCTCGACCACCCGACGCTCGGCCAGGAGGTCGCCGCGTTCGTGGTGCCCGCGCCGGGCTCGGTGCTCGACGACGAGGCGATCCGCGCGTGGGTGGCCGACGAGCTCGCGGGGTTCAAGGTGCCGACCATCGTGGAGTTCCGCACCGAGCTCCCCCACAACCCGAGCGGCAAGGTGCTCAAGCACATCCTGGCCGACCCGTCGGCGAAGAGCGGCTTCGTTGAGGACTGAGGAACGCGACGCGCTGATGCGGGTCGCCTTGGAGGAAGCGAGCGCCGCGCTCGTGCACGACGACGTGCCGATCGGCGCGGTCGTCGCCCGACGCGACACCGGTGAGGTGATCGCGCGTCGCCACAACGAGCGCGAGTTGCGCAACGACCCCACGGCGCACGCCGAGGTGCTGGCGCTGCGCGACGCGGCGGAGGCGCTCGGCACCTGGCGCCTCGACGACTGCGTGCTCGTGGTCACGTTGGAGCCCTGCCCGATGTGCGCCGGCGCGACCCTCGCGGCGCGGGTGCCCGAGGTGGTGTTCGGCGCCACCGACCCGAAGGCGGGGGCCATGGGCAGCCTCTACTCGTTCGGCGCCGACCCCCGGCTCAACCACTCGGTGCACGTGGTCGACGGCATCGACGCCGAGGCGTCCGCCGCCCTGCTCACGGAGTTCTTCTCGCATCGCCGTTGAAGAGGGCAGCTGACCGAGCGACATACACTGTCGCCTTCCCGGAGGGATGCGAGAGCGGCCGAATCGGATGGTCTCGAAAACCATTGTGGCGCAAGTCACCCTGGGTTCAAATCCCAGTCCCTCCGCCAGTCCCACCGATCTTATCCTGCCCTGCCTGTGTTCTGACCCCGAGGCGCGCCGGTACGCCGCGGGCCGGGAGGTGCGGACATCGGGTCGAGACGGTTCAACGGCATTCGTCGGAAACCGGACGCCTTCGTCACACGATCACAACCATCTCGCAAGTGTTCGGTCACGCCGGCCTGAGTACTTTCGAACCGCGCCGCGTACCTGGCGATTCCGCATGCGGATTCCGGGCGGACCGCGTTGACGCCCCCGAGAGACGGTGGTCGCATGCGGGCTCGAGCTGAGCAGCGCCCCTCTATGGAATCGTCCGCCCCCCGCCCCGAGACCGCAACCGCGCGGGTCCCGCTCCCGTGTTCGATCTCCGCACCCCTCGTCCCACTGACGGCCGCGCGCTGTGGCGGCTGGCCGGCGACGCCGGGGGCCTCGACGTGAACTCGCCGTACAGCTACCACGTGTGGTGCCGCGACTTCGCAGCCACCAGCGTGCTGGCGTGGTGCGGCGGTGCGCCGGCGGGGTTCGTCACCGGGTACCGCCGCCCGGACAGCGCCGGATCGGCTGTTCGTGTGGCAGGTCGCCGTCGCCCCGGCATCTCGCGGCCTGCGGCCTCGGCGTGGCCATGCTCCACCACCTCGTCGGCGGCGACGAACCACCGCGGTGGATGGAGGCGACTGTCACCCCCTCGAACCACGCGTCGTCGCAGCGCATGTTCGAACGTCTCGCGGCCCGGCACGAGGCGCCCGTCGCACGAAGGCCGTTCCTCGACGCCGACGACTTCCCCGAACGCCACGAGGCCGAGATCCTGCTGGAGATCGGCCCGTTTCCCCACTCGCGCTACGACCTCTACTCCCGAACACGGAAGGTGAGCAACGCGTGAACGTCTTCGAAGAGATCGAGTCCGAAGTCCGGAGCTATTGCCGATCCTGGCCCGTGGTCTTCGACCGGGCGCGGGGAAGCCACCTGTTCGACGTCGACGACCAGCGCTACCTCGACTTCTTCGCCGGTGCGGGCGCTCTTGAACTACGGGCACAACGACCCCGACCTCATGGCGGCGCCCTCTCCTACCTGCGAGCGAGGTGGCGTGCTCCACAGCCTCGACATGTACACGCGGCGCGAAAGAGGACTTCCTCACCACGCTCCGACGACCTGGTCCTCGAGCCACGGGGCCTCGAGTACCGCGTCATGTTCACCGGCCCCGACCGGAACCAACGCCGTGGAAGCGGCGATCAAGCTCGCCCGCCTCGCCACCGGACGTCCCGACGTCGTCAGCTTCACCAACGCGCTTCCACGGCATGACCCTCGGCTCGCTCGCGCTCACCGGCGCCACCTCGAGAAGCGCGCAGGCGCCGGCCTCCCGCTCCGTCCTCGCCACGTGCTGCCGTACTGCAACTACGTGCCGACGAGCGTCGCAGCATCGCGCTGGTCGAGCGGATGCTCCTCGACGGATCGAGCGGCCTCGACCTGCCGGCGGCGGTCATCGTCGAGACCGTGCAGGGTGAGGGCGGCAGTCAACGTGGCCAGCATCCAGTGGCTGCGCGATCTCGCCGCAGATGTGCCGCGATCACGGCATCCTGCTCATCGTCGACGACGTGCAGATCGGCTGCGGTCGCACCGGGCCGTTCTTCAGCTTCGAGGCCGCCGGGATCACGCCCGACATCATCACGCTGTCGAAGTCGCTGAGCGGCTCCGGGTTGCCCCTCGCACTCACCCTGTTGCGCCCCGACCTCGACCAGTGGGAGCCCGGGCAGCACAACGGGACCTTCCGGGGGAACAACGCGGCCTTCGTCACGGCGACCGCCGCGTTGCGCAAGTACTGGTGCGACGACCAGCTCGCACAGCGCGTCGCGGCTCACGGCGCGTACGTGGAGTCGGAGCTGCAGGCGATCGCGTCCACGCACGACGCCGGTCGTCGACGTCCGGGGTCGCGGCCTCGCGTGGGGCCTCGAGCTCGCCGACGGCGAGACCGCGCGGCGGGCGGCGCGAGCGGCGTTCGACCGCCGCCTGCTGGTCGAGACCGCCGGGCCCGACGACCAGGTGGTCAAGCTCCTCCCGCCTCTGAACACCTCCCGTCACGATCTCGAGCTCGGCATCGCGCTCCTCGGTGAGGCGATCGCGGAAGTGACGTCGGACCTCTCGGCGGGACACGGCGGTGTCCGTATGATCGTCCGGACGCCTCGGCGAGCTCGACGGCACCGAGCGCGACGTGGTCGCCGACACGTGGCGCAGCCGTCGCTTCGTGCTCGCCGGCGACGGAGTGGGCTTCTCGCTCCACGACACCGTGGTCTACGCCGGCACCGAGACCCGGATGTGGTACCGGCATCACGTCGAGGCGGTGTACTGCGTGGAGGGCCACGGCGAGCTCGAGGATCTCGACTCGGGCGCGCGCTTCGACATCGCGCCCGGCACGATGTATCTCCTCGACGCCCACGAACGGCACGTGCTCCGACCCGGACCGACCTGCGCGTCGTGTGCGTGTTCAACCCGCCCTGCACCGGCGACGAGGTCCACCAGGCCGACGGCAGCTACCCGATCCCCCAGGAGCAGCGGTGATGTCGAGGACGGCCGAACCGGTGGCGTACCGATCTCGGCGTCGACTCCACCCCGCAGCCGGTGGCGCCGCCACGAGCCCGTCGTGTGGGGTCGTGGTGACGGCCCGCTCGACGGTGCCGACGGTCGCCCGCTACGAACGCAGAGGGCTACCTCGCGTTCGACGCATTGATCACCGCCGACGAGGTGGCGAAGCTGAACGCCGAGGTCGCCCGGCTCGCGCACGATCCGGCTGTGCTCGGTCGGACGGCGCGATCCGCGAGCCGGCGGGCGACGAGGTGCGATCCGTGTTCGCAGTGCACAGGGTGAGCCGCGCGCTTCGCGGAGCTCTTCTCCGACGAGCGCCTACTCGGCATGGCCCGTCAGATCCTCGGCTCCGACGTGTACGTCCACCAGAGCCGGGTCAACCGCAAGCCGGGGTTCCGGGGCCGCGACTTCTACTGGCACTCCGACTTCGAGACCTGGCACCTCGAGGACGGGATGCCGGCGATGCGCGCCCTGAGCATGTCGATCGCGCTCACCGAGAACCGGCCCGACAACGGCAGCTTGATGGTGATCCCCGGATCACACCGCACGTTCGTCCCCTGCGTGGGCGAGACGCCGGCCGACCACTTCCGCCAGTCGTTGCGGGCACAGGAGTACGGCGTGCCCGACGACGGGTCGCTTGCGGAACTGGCCGCGGCCGGCGGGATCGCCACCATCGCCGGGCCGCCCGGGTCGGTGGTGCTGTTCGACTGCAACACCATGCACGGTTCGAACAGCAACATCACGCCCTACGGCCGCTGCAACGTCTTCGTCGTGTTCAACAGCGTCGAGAACGAACTCGTCGAGCCGTTCGGCGGGCTTCCGCCCCGCCCCGACTTCCTCGCCAGCGCCCCCGAGCGTTAGACTTGTTCGGCCACGACGGGGAGCCAGATGTCACTCGGGGCGTCGTTGTCGACGCGCTCCACGTGATCGATGATCGCGGCCTCCAGCACTGCGGGGGCGTCGAGGTTCACGAAGTGCCCGGCCCCCTCGACGATCTGCACCCGGTCGGGGCCGAATCCGTCAGCCAGCGCGTGCAACACGTCGGGATGCGCGCCCGAGGTGTTGCCACCGACGACGACGAGCAGGGGCACGCGAGCCCGACCGGAGCCGGGGGAACACTGATCGTCAGCGCCCGGCGCGGCGCGAGCACGCAGCGCGCGGATCCGCCCGCCGGGCGTCCGCTTCGAGCAGCGCATGGCCGTCGGGATGCCGGTCGGGGTCGTAGACCCTGGTGGCGAGCCGTCGGGCGAGCCTCGCTCTCCCTCTCGCCCGCCACGCGGTGTACTCGACGGCCTGGTGGAGGCGGACCATCGACCGCCGCACGACCCCGAGCGGTGCGAGCTCGTCGACGGGTGAGACCAACGTGAGGCTCCGCACCAGATCGGGATGGTGGCGCGCGACGAGCGCAGCGAGACCGGCGCTCCAGCCGTGCCCGACGAGGTGCGAGGGCCCTCCCGCGACCTGCTCGATCAGGGCCCGACAGTCCGAAACGTGTCGGCCGACGGGGTACTCGCTCGCCCAGCTCGACCCGCCGTGCCCGCGCAGGTCGTAGGCGACCACGACGTGGTGCAGGCACGCGAGGGCCACGGTCTGGCGTTCCCAGACTGCGCTCGACGACGCGAGATCGTGCATGATCACGATCGGTGCGCCGCGGACTCCGGCGCGGACAGAAGTGCAGCTCGCCGCCCTCGACCTCCAGCTCGCCGGTCTCGCGGAGGAGTCCTTCGGCGGGCTCGTCGGGAGTCACCTCGGCGATGACCGGCGTGGTGCTGGTGGGCATGGGCTCGTAGATGCTCTGCACCTCGACCGACGCCCAACTGCTGATGCGGTGGAGGGCGTAGACCGACACGACGGCGTACACGCCCGCGAGGAACCAGAGGAAGGCGGCCGGCGGTCCGAGCGCCAATGTCAAGGACGCGAGCAGCGGGCCAGCGGCCGCCGCCGCTCCCTGGGCCATGACGATCGAGCCACTGGCACCGGCGCGCTCTTCGTCATCGAGCCGATCGTGGAGGTGCGCCGAGCGCGAGTGAGTACTGCGGGAACGAGCACGCTCCGTGCACCGCGACCAGCGCGATCAGCACGGCGGCGAGCCCGGGGACATCGACCAGAGCGGCCGCGGCCGCCGCAACCGCGGCGACGGCGGTCGACACGGCGATGATGACCCGACGGTCGAGCCGGTCGGACAGCCGCCCGATCGGGATCAGCGCGACCACGCCCATCAGCAGCGCCAGGGCGAGCATCACCGTCGTCTGCGCCACGGTCAGGCCCGCGGCGACGCCATAGACGGCCCCCATGGTCAGCAGGCCCCTCGTCGGCCGGCCGGTCGCCCTCAACGGGTGGCCGGCCGGCTGCAATTTCCGGTCAGTTCGCGGCGGGGCGGTTCTGCAGGTTGCCGGGGTCGAACACGGCGCGGCCCACCTCGCAGTGCTCCACGAGCGCGGAGTCGCTGCGGGTCGTCGCCGCGAGCAACTCCGACGTGAGGGTGAGCGGCCCCGTCGAATAGGGACGGGCGAGCACCGGCGCCGCGGTGCGCAACTCGGTGGCCACCGTGTCCGACGGCGAGCGCGCCGCCAGCCGCTCCACCTGTGCGAGCGACTGGTCGCGCGCGGCGTCGGTGCCGTCGGGGAGCCGCGTGCGGTTCTCCTGCGCGATCAGGTACGCCTCGTTGCAGAACGCGGCCCACGACTTCGTCTTCGCGTCGCGGTCGCGGATGGTGAGCGTCGCGCCGAGCGCCGTCGCGACCGTGATCACCGCGATGAGCGCGACGAATGCCGCCCGTCTCACGGTGCCCGGCTCAGTCGCCGGCGACCAGGCCGAGCTGCTCGTAGATCTCGCGGGTCGCGCCCGACCGGTTCATCGTGTAGAAGTGCAGCCCCGGCGCGCCGCCGTCGAGCAGCACCCGGCAGAGCTTCGTGGCCTCCTCGATGCCGACGCGGCGCACAGCATCGGGGTCGTCGCCCACGGCCTCGAGCTTCGCCGCGAGCCAGCCGGGGAACTCCGAGCCCTGCAGCTCCGACATCCGCTTGATCGACGTGAGGCTGGTGACCGGCATGATGCCCGGGATCACCGGCTTGTCGACCCCGTGGCCACGCAACGACTCGACGAGATCGAAGTAGTGCTCGGCGTCGAAGAAGAACTGCGTGATCGCGAAGTCGGCCTCCGCGAGCTTCTCCGCGGTGTGGAGCCGATCCGCGGCGCGCGACGGCGATCGCGGGTGCGGCTCCGGGTGCGCGGCCACGCCCACGCAGAAGTCGCCGACCTCGCGGATCAGGCGCACGAGCTCCACCGCGTAGGTGAGCTCGCCGGGCGGGAGGTCGAGGTCGCGGGGCGGGTCGCCGCCCAACGCGAGGATGTTCTCGATGCCGGCGCCGGCGTACCGCTCGACGATCTCCACCAGCTCGGCCCGCGAGTGGCACGCGCAGGTGAGGTGCGCCATCGGCGTCATCGACGTGTCGCGCAGGATCTCCACGACCAGGTCGTGGGTGCGCTCGCGGGTGGACCCGCCCGCGCCGTAGGTGACCGACACGTACGACGGCCCGAGCGGTTCGAGCTCGACGAGCGTGCGCGCGAGCGTCTCCTCCATCGCTTCGGTGCGCGGCGGCCCGAATTCGAAGGAGAAGCTCGGTCCACGACTGAGGATCTCGCTGATCTTCACTGCGGGAAGGGTACGCGCCCGCCGCAGCCTTGGTCCGACAGTGCGACCAGGGGAAAGGTCTGACAGTGGGGAGAGCGACGTCCCCTGTGACAGACTCGCCGGCATGGCGCCGGAGAAGTTCCAGTGGAGTCACCTGTACTCCGAGGTCGTGACCTCGGGCCTCTGCACCGGGTGTGCGGGGTGTGTCATCGCGTGCCCGCACGACGTGCTGGGGTACCGCGACGACTCGGGCATCTACAAGCCCTTCCACCTCGAAGAGGGCTACGCCCCCGACAACTGCAGCCACGGCGAGAAGGGCTGCACGTCGTGCACCCGGGCCTGCCCGCGCTTCCGCACCTGGGAACCCGAGATCGACGAGTTCATGTTCGGGCGCGCCCGCACCGAGGAGGAGCCGTCGGGGCAGTACAAGGACATCGTCCTCGCCCGTGCCGCGGATCCGATCCTCCACGAGGTCGGCCAGGACGGCGGCCTCGTGTCCGCGCTGCTCGTGTACGCGCTGGAGCACGACATCATCGACGCCGCGCTCGTCAGCTACCTCGAGGGCGACGGCACCACGTGGAAGGCCATCCCCGGTGTGGCCCGCACGCGGGAGGACGTCATCGCGTCGGCCGGCAGCCGCTACACCTACTCGGCCAACACGATGGCCTACCCGGACGCGATCGAGAGCGGCGCCGAGCGCATCGCGCTGGTGGGCATGAGCTGCCAGTCGTCGGTTCCGCCGGTCATGAAGCAGCGCAAGGCGGGCAAGGTCGCGCGGCGACTGTCGCTGAACATCGGCCTGCTGTGCTCGAAGACCTTCGACGACGCGATCTTCGAGGAGCTGTTCGAGGCGAAGTACGGCCTGAAGAAGTCCGAGATGAAGAAGATGAACATCAAGGGCGTCTTCCAGATCTGGATGAACAACGGCGACTATCACGAGATCCCGCTGAAGGAGTGCCACGCCTGGACGCGTGAGGGCTGCAAGATGTGCCCCGACTTCGCGGCCGAGCACGCCGACATCTCCACCGGTGGTATCGGTGCGTTCAACGACTGGACGCTCACGATCGTGCGCACCGACGCGGGGCGCGAGCTGATGGACGCGATGATCCGCGACGGCTGGATCGAGACCCGTCCCGGCGACGACGACCCCGGCGCGATCGCGCTGATGCACAAGCTCGCGATCAAGTCGCGCAAGCGCTGGCCGGAGTTCGCGGTGGAGGCGCCGCGGATGATCCCGGCGCCCGCCCCGAAGGCGTAGGTCAGCTCCGCTCCACCGGTGACACGCGACGCCGAACCGCTCAGCCGGTGAACGCCGGACGAACTGCAGGTGCGAACACGATGGGGATCGTCGCGCGGCGGTTCGGGTAGTCGAATCGACCCGCGACGAAGATCACGCAGCCACCCTCGACCGTCGCGCAGTCGATCGTCCGATCCTGCGACTCGAAACTGCGCATGATGGTGAACGGAACGGTGAAGTTACCGTCGATGTCCGCCAGCACGGGTGTGAACAGCGAGCGCGAGCACTCGGAGCCGTCGAAGGTGCCCTGGGCGGTGCACTCCGCCACCGCCAGCGGTTCGTAGAGGTCGTAGCCCGAGCCCGACAACGCGACCACCTGGCCGTCGAACCACGGCGCGGGCGGCGACACGGTGAGCCTCCCAAGGGGTGCCTCGGCGAGCGGGTCGACGCCGATCGGCACGTCGGTGGACGAGAGCTGCTCGGCATCGGCGAACACGCGGAGCACGCACGCCCCCACCGCCGACGAGCAGTTGGTGGTGACGACGGGGAACCCGCTGGTGACCTCGCGGTGGACGGTGAAGGTCGCGTGGACCTCGCCGTTGCCGTCGCCCGCCGTGAACCCACCTTCGCCCGAGTAGTGCGATGCGCAGAACGCGGACCCTGCTGGGCACTGCGAGATCGTGACGCGCTCGAACGGCACGAACCCCGACGCGTCGACCTGCACGTTCGCCAGGTTGGGTAGGTCGAACTGCGGGGTGACGGTGACCGACGGAGTGGGGATCGGTGCGTTCGCCACGAACGAGATCGGCGCCACCGCGACGTCACCCGTCTCGGGGATGTGCGCAAAGATCGCGCAGGTGCCGGGAGCGGCGCCGCAGTCGATCGTGGGCGTCGGGGGGAAACCGTCCTCCGTCGCGCCGCGGGACACCGTGAACGTGGTGGTGAACGCACCGCTGCCGTCCGTCGTGGGCTCCGCCACGGTGCCCGAACATGCAGTGGTGCCGGATCCGCCGGCCGGGCACTGGGTGACCACCACGGTCCAGCCGGGCGTGAACCCGGTCCCGCTGACGGTGACGGTCTGGCGGCTGACCAGACCGGTGTCGGGGGTGACCGTGATCGTGGGCACTGCCGCGGCGTTCGGCGGCTCGGCCGCCGCGCCCATCGGCAGACCGAGGAGGACGAGCGCCACCCCCGCGAGCAGTGCGGCCGTCCGCGACCTCCCGGGCACCCCGTGCATGCTCGCTCACCTCGTCTCCGGATCGCGGCCCGTTCCGCCCGCTCAAGGTAGGTACTCCGGGCGACGGGCGCAATGGCCCAAGGTCACGACTCGGCGATCGAACCCCGGCTACGTGATCGGACGGCGCCGGCGCACGAGCAGCAGGACCAGCAGCCCGAGGCCCAGCGCGGCCACGCCGGCGTACGCGAACTGCACGTGCGCGCCACCGGTGAACGCGAGCAGCGCCGCGCCGCCCACCAACTCGAGCGGTACGGAGGCACGGTCGAACCCGTAGTCCTGGCGGTTCGCCGCGAAGATCACGCAGCCACCCTCGACCGTCGCGCAGTCGATCGTGGCGTCCTGCGACTGGAACGTGCGGGTGATGGTGACGGTCGTCGTGAAGTTGCCCTCGTCATCGGCCCAGAGCGGGTCGAACAGCGACTTGGCGCACGTGGAGCCGTTGAAGTTGCCCGTCGCCGTGCACTCGGCGACACCGAGCTCCGCGAACTGGGCAAAGCCCGAACCCGTGAGGGTGACCTGCTGGCCGTCGCGCCAGGGCCCGGGCGGCGACACAGCGAGGGTCGGTCCGGGCGCGACGGCGGTGGGATCGAAGCCCAACGGCACGTCGGTGCGGGAGAGCGGCTCCACCACCGACGCGACCCGCACGACGCACGCGCCCACCGCGGTCGCGCAATTGGTGATGCCGGACTGGAAGATGCCCCCGAGCTCACGACGGAGGCGCATCGTGGTGTGGACCCCACCGCTGCCGTCGGCGAACAACGTCAGCCCCGGGTACCCGGCCTGGCCGCACACCAGCTCGCTGGCGATGCACTGGTTCACGAACACCTGCTCCCCCGGCGTCAACCCGGAGACGTCGACCGCGACGAGGGCACGGTCCGGGAGGTCCAGGCTCGGGGTGACCGTCACGACGGGGGTCGGGACCGGGACGGCGGAGTCGAACGCGATCGCGGCGGCGGCATGGTCACCGTTGTCGAACGAGTTCGCCGAGATCACACACGTCCCCGGCGCGTCGGCGCAGTCGGTGAGCGTGGCGGGGAAGTACGAGCTGAGCACGCCGCGCGTGACCGTGAAGGTCGCGCTGAACGCGCCGCTGCCATCGGCGGTCAGCCAGGTACCGCCGGTGAAGGAGCACGGACCGTTGGCGACGTCGTAGTCGACCGGGCACTCCGAGAGCGACACCGCCGAGTTCGGCGCAAAGCCGGTGCCGTCGACCGTGACGACCTGGCGGCTGACCAGGCCGGTGTCGGGGGTGACCGTGATGGCCGGTGGCGGGGGCGGCGGCCCGGGCGCAAAGCTGTAGGTGGCACTCCCGATCTCCGGTGTCGACGAGAACGACGCAGCCCGCACCTCGCAGACCGCGGGCGCGCTGCCGCAGTCGAAGTCGCCGCTCGGGAAGTGCACGATCCGGCGCAGGTTCATGGTGGTGGTGAAGGCGCCGGCCGGGGAGAGCGGGGCGAACGCTCCGGTGCTCACGCAGTCGGCGTCGGCGAGCGACCCCGTCTTGCACACCGCGATGCTCACCCCGGCGAACTGTCCGGTGCCGTCGTAGCCACTCCCTGAGACGGTGACGGACTGGAAGTGGACGAGACCGGTGTCGGGCGTGACCGTCACCGTGGGCACCCCGATCGGTGACGCGGCGTCGAAGTCGAGCACGAGGCGCGCCGTCGCGTCGGGATCGCCCTGCGACGTGACCATGAGCTCGCAGGCGTTCGGTGCCGACGCACAGTCGAACGTGGACCACTGCGAAATTGCGATCTGGCGCTGCACCTGCAGCGCGGTGAGGAAGGTGCCCGCCGCGTTCACCTGGGCGCCGAGCCCACCGATGAAGCCGCAATTGTTGGTGCCGGCGACGCACTCGTACGCCATCACGGGCATGGATCCGACGTAGCCGGTGCCGAGCACCGCGATCGACTGCCCGTCGACGAGGTTGGTGGTGGGCGCGGCCTGCAACACCGGCGGGGGCGGCAGCGGCGCGTTCGGGTCGAAGTCGATGCTCGCCGACGCGTTGACGGCGTAGTTGCTGAGCTGACCGACGCCGATCTTGCAGGTGCCCGGGGCAGCCGCGCAGTCGAGCGTCCCCGACTGCGCGTGCATCATGCGGTGCACCACGAAGGGCGCACTGAACGCGCCGGACCCGTCGGTGGTGGCGGTCCCGAAGAAGTTGGACTCGCAATCGGCGGGCGTCCCGGGGCCGGCCTTGCACTCTGCCCAGCCGACGGTCGTGTTCGGGGGGAACCCGGTGCCCGAGACCGTGACGGTCTGCAGGTTCACCAGGTTGGCGTTCGGCGTCGCGAGCGCCGACGGTGCCTGCGCGCCGATCGGCTCGTCACCGGCAGGCGCGGTGTCCGCCGCCGGCACGGTCGTCGTGGGCGGTGCGGTGGTCGACGTGGTGGGCGACGTGGTGCTGGGCGGGGCAGTCGTGGTCGTGGAGGACGGCTCGGAGGTCTGTGCGCCCGCGGGGGTGATCCCGCCGAGCGGCGTGCTGAGGGCGACGGTGAGCACCACCGCGGCGACCGCCACGAGCTTCACCGAGCCGGCCCACCGCTTCGCTCGCACCGCACACCTCGCCCCCGGGATCGGCACCGATCACTCGTCGCAACCTATGCAAACTTGACGAGTGCGGCAATGGCACATCGGTGCCACGCGTACGATCACCCTTTCCCCTCGCGATCCGTAGTGCCCGAGAAAGGCGTCGATGGCCGACCGTCACGTCCGCGTCCCGAAGCTGGGCAAGGCGATCCCGCCGATCGGCAGCGACTTCGTGTCGCTGGAGGCGGCGAGCGGCATCGTGCTCCTCGCCGCCACGGTGGCCGCGCTCGTGTGGGCGAACGTCGCCACGGCCTCGTACCACGACTGGTGGCACCGTGAGCTGACCATCGGGATCGGCGACCTCGCCATCACCGAGGACCTCGCCCACTGGGTGAACGACGGCCTCATGACCGTGTTCTTCTTCGTGGTCGGGCTCGAGATCAAGCGCGAGCTGGTCCACGGCGAGCTGCGCGACCCGCGTGCCGCGTCCCTCCCTGCGATGGCCGCGGTCGGCGGCATGGTCGTGCCGGCGCTCTTCTACGTCGCGGTCAACCTCGGTGGCGGCAACCTCGACGGTTGGGCGGTGCCGATGGCCACCGACATCGCGTTCGCCGTCGGGGTGCTGGCCATCCTCGGGTCGCGCGTTCCCTCGCCGTTGAAGCTCTTCATGCTCACGCTGGCGATCGTCGACGACGTCGGGGCCATCATCGTGATCGCGCTCTTCTACTCGAAGGGCATCAGCTTCGGTTGGCTGCTCGCCGCGGCCGGCGCGCTCCTGTTCGTCCACCTCATGTCGCGTTTCGGCGCCAACCGCATGCTGATGTACGTGGTGCCGGCCCTGCTCGTGTGGGTGTGCGTGTTCGAGTCGGGTGTGCACGCGACGCTCGCCGGCGTGGTGCTCGGTCTCATGACCCCGGCCAGCCCGCGCGCCGGGAAGCCCGTCCTCGAACGGCTCGAACGCGGTCTGCACCCGGTGTCGAGCTTCGTGATCGTGCCGTTGTTCGCGCTCGCGAACGCGGGGATCGTCCTGAGCGCCGACGCGATCGACGCCGCGCTGCGCAGTCGCATCACCCTCGGGATCGTCGCCGGCCTCGTCGTCGGCAAGTTCACCGGGATCCTCGGCGCCACGTGGATCGGCGAGCGCGCGCGCATCGGCCGCCTACCCGAAGGCGTCCGCATGCGCGACGTCGCGGGAATCGCGGCCGTCGGCGGGATCGGGTTCACCGTCGCGCTGTTCGTGTCGGACCTCACCTTCACCGGCCTCGCGCTCGAGGAGGCCAAGATGGGCGTGCTCGGCGCGTCGTTGATCGCCGCCGTCATCGGCGTGGTCGTGCTGCTCGTCACGCTCCGCGCCCCCCAGGAGGACCGCTCGTGATCGTTGCCCTCGTCGACGACCTGATGGACCGCTCGCGCGTGTCGGCGGCGCTGCCGGACGCCCGCTTCACCCGCACCGCCACCGACTGTGTGGACGCGACCGTCGTGCTCGTCGACCTCGTCCGCCACGGTGGCGACGTCGCAGCGGTGCGGGCCGCCGCGCCGGGTGCGCGCATCGTGGCGTTCGGCCCCCACGTCGATGACGAGGCCCTCGCCGCCGCCCGCGCCGACGGCGCCGACACGGTGCTCCCCCGCTCACGCTTCTTCGCCGACGTCGCCGCGGCCACCCGGGCCGCGGCAGGCGACGACTGACTCTGCGAGACTGCGCCCATGGCCGACTACCCCCGCGAATACCCGATGGACGTGTCCGTCACCGATCACCTGCTCGCCACCACGCGCGCGGTGCGCAAGCGCCTCGACCTGGAACGCCCGGTCGAGCGCGAGGTGATCCTCGAGTGCCTGCGCCTCGCGGTGCAGGCCCCCACCGGCAGCAACACGCAGGGCTGGCGTTGGATCGTGGTGACCGACCCCGACAAACGCAAGGCGCTCAAGGAGCTCTACGGCGGCACCGGCGGCAGCTATCTCCGGACCGCCGCGCAGCAGGCGAAGGATCCGCAGACGCAGCGGGTCTACGAGTCCGCGGTGTATCTACTCGACATCCTCGACCGCGTCCCGGTGCACGTGATCCCGTGCATCGAGGGCCGGGTCGACAGTTCGGCCACGCTCGCGAACGCGAGCTTCTACGGATCGATCCTGCCCGCGGTGTGGAGCTTCATGCTCGCGCTGCGCTCACGCGGCCTCGGCAGCGTGTGGACCACCCTGCACCTCGCGAGGGAGCAGGAGGCCGCGGAGCTGCTCGGCATCCCCGACGGCTTCACGCAGGTCGCGCTCATCCCGGTGGCCTACACCACGGGCGGCGACTTCAAGCCCGCAGCGCGGCCACCGGTCGAGGGCATCACCTACTGGGACACCTGGGGCGACACCGTCACCCCCGGCTGATCCCAGGTCGCTTCGCTCGGCTCGGCTGCCCTCGGTTCGACGGCCTCGTTCGACAGGGCCTAGTTCGACGGGGCCCTGCTCGCCGACAGCATCTCCTCGAACAGCGCGCGGTACGACACGACCGCCCGGCGCAAGTCCTCGGTGTTGGCGCGGCCGTCCACGTTGCGCTGCGCGATGTCGTGCGCGGTGCTGTAGTGCTCCACCACCTGCGGGTGGTCCACCGACACGAGGTCGCGCTTGGTGTCGAAGTCGTCGACGGGGTACCCGCGCTCGCGCATGAGGTCGGTCACCAGCCGGTCGGCGTCGGCGGCCGCCACCTGCGGACGATCGACGAAGGTCCGCTGCACGTCGTCCCACTCGCGGGTGAACCGCTCACGGGAGGCGTCGCTCAACGGGCGCAGGTCGAGCTCGTCGTGACGGGCTTCGCGCTCGCGGAGCTCCCGCTCGCCGGCACGGCGCCGGTCGGCGCTCTCGACGGTGCGGTCGTACTCCGGCCCGAACCGGTCCTGGAGGTGGTGCCGGCGCCGGGAGCCGGTCAGGAGCATGACGGCCACCCCCAGCAGCACGATCACGACCACCACCGCGATGACCACCCAGATCCACGTGTCCATGCCTGACCCTCCTCGGCTCCCGATGCCTGCCGGCGTCGTGCTTGCTGACCTGCCGGCCTGCCCACCGGTCCTGTCGGGGCCTGATACCCAACGTGCGGGCGGCTCACACGGGCTGATCACCTGACGAGGGGCCCCAGCGGGCACAATGGAGAGCCCGTATGCAGTCCGAGCTCCTTCCCGCAGCGGGGTCGATCGCCCAGCGCACCGACCACCGCGACGAACGGCGCAAGCTGTGGCGACTCTTCTTCGTCCTGCTCGCGTTGACGGTCGCGACGCGCCTGCCCGCCTTCGTGGTGCCGGTCTTCAACTCCGACGAGACGTTCCTCGCCACGCAGGCGCACGTCATCGAGCAGGGCGGGCAGCTCTACCACGACGCCATCGACCGCAAGCCCCCGATCGTGCCGTATCTCTACGCGGCCACCTTCGACTTCTTCGACACCACCGGTCTGTGGTCGGTGCGCATCATGGCGATGCTCGCGGTCGCGGGCACCGCGTTCATGCTCGCGAAGGAGGCGCGCCGCCGTTACGGCGAACGCGCCGGGTGGATGGCCGGCATCCTGTGCGTGGGCGCGCTCGTCGCCTTCGCGCCGCAAGACGGGCAGGCCGCCAACTTCGAGGTGTTCATGCTGCCGTCGATGACGGCCGCAATCCTCTTCGCGCGCCGCGGGCGCGGCTTCCTCGCGGGAGTCATGGTCGCGCTGGCCACGCTCGCCAAGCAGACCGGCGCGGCCACGTTGCTCCCCGTGTTGTTCCTGATCATGCGCCTGCGCGGGAAGCGCGGCGTCGGCGCGGTCGGCGCCGGGTTCTCCATCCCCTCGCGCTCGCCGCGCTCGCGATGGGTCCGAGCCAGCTCTTCTACTGGACGGTGCAGGGCAACGGCTCCTACGTCGGCATGAAGACGTTCTCGTCGCAGGTCATCACGATCTTCCTGTTCATGACCTCGATGTGGCTCGTGTGCAACATCCCGCTCGTGTGGAAGTTGCCCCAGGCATGGCTCGCGCGACGCGAGGTGTCGCTCGACGGCGAGCGCGACACCGACCTGTGGTTGTGGGCGCTGTCGGCCGCGGTCTCGGTGGCGGTCGGCCTGCGCTTCTTCGGCCACTACTACATGCAGCTCGTGCCCCCGCTCGCGCTGCTCGCCGCGGGTGCGCTCGCGCGCGGCGCGAAACGCTGGGCCGACGCCACGATGGCACTCGCCCTCGTTGCGGCGATCGGCTTCGGCCTCGCCGGGTTCGTCTACCGCCCCGGCGTGCCCGAGCCGAACTACGAGTCGGTGTCGCGCTACCTCGCCAGCGTCACCAACCCCGACGACCCGATCTTCGTGTGGGGCTCGGTGCCCGAGATCTACTGGGCCTCGGGCCGCAAGCCCGCGACGCGCTTCATCACCTCGCCGTTCCTCACCGGCAACTACGCGGGCCGCCCGGCCGACGAGGCGAACTCCGGGGCCGACACACAGGCCGCGTGGGACGACTTCTACCACGACTTCACCGCGCACCCGCCGAAGTACTTCGTCGACACGTCACCGGCCAAGGTGCGCGGCGCGCAGTACTACCCCATCTCGAAGTTCCCGCGGCTCGAGAAGATCGTGCGCACGCAGTACCGCTACAAGGTCGCGATCGACGACATCGTCGTCTACGAACGCAAGTAGCCGGCCTTCTCTCCACCCCCTCTTCTCCGAACCGGCGTCAATTCCTGCCCACTATGGGCTCGGATTGACGCCGGTTCGCTCGCGCCGGGGTCAGACGAGGGGCCAGGGCATCGAGTAGTGGTCGTCGCCGTAGGGCAGGCCGTCGCGCAGGAGGTTGGCGGCGCGCACCCGCAGTGCCGCGAGCTCCGAGGGCGCGAGCAGTGGCGTGAGCCGCTCCCCCGTCGGACCACCGTCGAGCTCGGCCATGACGCGGCGCACGTCGTCGGCGGCCGGCTCGGGCAGCTGCTCGCCGGAGAACTCCCAGATCACGGTGCGCAGCTTGAAGTGCTCGTGGAACGTGAGCCCGTGGTCGATGCCGAGGATGATGTCGTTGGCCTCGTCGTGGAGGCAGTGCCCGCCCTTGCGGTCGGTGTTGTTGGCGAGCACGTCGAACCAGGCGAACTGGCGGAAGCGATCGGCGTGCTCGGGCATCAACGTGAAGTAGTGCTCCTCGGGGTCGTGCTCCACGAACCGCTGCACCGCGCCGACACCGAGCGGGCCGTCACGCAGGATGGTGAGCGGCACGATCCCCCACCCGAGCGCGTGCGACAGCTCGTACGCCGCGACCTCGCGGTGACACAGCGAGCCGTGCGGGAAGTCCCACAGTGGACGCTCGCCGCGCTGCGGCTTGTAGACGGCGCCGAGCGTGACGTCGTCGAGCGTGGCCTCCACGAGGAAGGTCGCGTTCGACGAGTAGCGCATCCGGCCGACGACCTCGAGCTCCGCGCCGGCGAGGATGCGGGCGAGCTCGTCGGGGGTCAGTTCCAACGGGGACACACGTGCCCGGCGGGATCCATGGGCATGTCGCAGAGCGGGCACGGCGGCCGACCCCCGGCCACTGCTTCGACGCCGCGTGCCGCCATCGCCCGCACCTGGGCGCGGGTGGCGTAGATGCGGGCGACGTAGCCCTCTTCCTCGTCGTCGTCCTCGCCGTCGAGCGGATCTTCGTCGTCGTCCTCCGGGCGCTCGCGCAGCTCGAGCAGCACGAGCTCGCGCTCGGGATCGAAGCCGAGTCCGATGAGCCGGGCGCGGAACAAGGGCACCGTGGGCTCGCGCAGCTCGGCTTCTGCGGGCGTGAGCAGCACCGGCAGCTCGGGGTAGTCGTCGGCGAGGCGGTCGAGGAAGGCGACGGCCTCCTCGGCGAGCAGACGCACCTGCTCCTTCTCGACGAGGACGGTGAGCTGGGTGCTCTCCGTACGCGCCTGCAGGTAGAACGCGCGCTGGCCGGGTTGGCCGACCGCGCCGGTGGCGAGCGTCTCGACGTCGTCGAGCTCGATGAACTCGGTCACGACTTCGACTCCCCCGCGGGCTCCTCCGGTGCGGCGCTGGGCTGCGGAGTGGGCATCAGCTCCTCGAGGGAACCGAGCGAGTTGCAGGTGAGCATCGCCGCGCCGTGCGGGCCGAGCTCGAACACGGTGACCGACGCGGGCGACACGACGATGCGCTGGAACAGGTCGAGGTGCACCCCGGTGAAATGGGCGATCGCCGCCTTGATCGGGTCCGCGTGCGACACGACGACGATCAGCTCGCCCGGGTGGTCGGCGACGACCGCCTCGAGCGCAGCGACCATGCGCACCTGCATCTCGGTGAGCGACTCGCCGTTCGGGAAGCGGGCGCGTGACGGGCTGCGCTGCACCGTCTTCCAGAGGTCGGTCTTGGCGAGCTCCGCGATCTGGCCGCCGGTCCACTCGCCGTAGTCGGCCTCGATCACTCCCGGCAGCGGGCGCACCGGCATGCCGTGGTGGCCGGCGACGGCTTCGGCCGTCTGCGTGGTGCGCTCGATCGGGCTGGCGTACACCGCGGCCACGGGCAGGCCGGCCAGGCGCTCCCCCAGGCGGCGGGCCTGGTCGCGCCCGGTGTCGGAGAGGTCGATGCCGGGCGTGCGGCCCGAGAGCATCGGCCCGGTCTGGGGGGTGACGGCATGGCGCGTCAGCACCAGCCGGGTGGCCCGGGGATGCTCGGGCGCCGGGGTGCCCGACGCCTCGACAGCAGGCTCGGCGACCGGGTCGGGGGCGGTGTCGGCCGCGTCGGAACCGTTGGGGGAAGTCTCGCTCACCCCTCGGATCGTACCGGCGCATCCTCAGAATCCCGCCCGGGGCCCCGTATCCTCGGCACCCGTGAGCGACCAGCCGATCTCCTTCTCCCCGCAGGGCCCGCCCGAGACGGTCCTCGACGCCGAGGCGCCCGAGGACCTGGCCGCCCTCGCCGCAGCCCTCGCCGCCCCCGAGGCCGACCGCCGCGCCGCCGTCGCCGCGGTGGTGGCCGGCTCGCCGCGGTTCCTCGACGCCTGGGCCCGCCTCGGCGAGCTGGGCCGCGACCCGGTCGAGCAGTACGCGGCGTTCCGGGTGGGGTACCACCGGGGCCTCGACCGGCTGCGCGGCTCCGGCTGGCGCGGTTCGGGCTACGTCCGCTGGCGGCACGAGACCAACCGGGGCTTCCTCCGCGCGCTCGACGGCCTGCGTGCGTCCGCGGCGGCGATCGGCGAACGCGACGAGGAACTGCGCTGTAGCGAGTTCCTCCACCAACTCGAGCCCGACTGGGACCGTCTCGAAGGAGTCCACGCTCTCCCATGAAGCGCGCCCTCATCACCGGCATCACCGGCCAGGACGGCCGCCACCTCGCGCAATCCCTCGCCGCGAAGGGCTACCAGGTCTTCGGGCTCATCCGCGGTCAGGGCAACCCGAAGGCCGAGATCGTCCAGCGCGAGACGCCGTCGCTCGAGCTCGTCGACGGCGACCTGCGCGACCTCTCGTCGCTCATCGCTGCGGTTGACTTCGTGCAGCCCGACGAGGTGTACAACCTCGGCGCGATCAGCTTCGTGCACCTGTCGTTCACGCAGCCCGAGCTCACCGCGGAGATCACCGGTCTCGGTGTGTTGCGCATGCTCGAGGCGGTGCGCATCGTCGGCGGCGTCGACAACCCGATCCGCTTCTACCAGGCGTCGTCGTCGGAGATGTTCGGCAAGGTGCGCGAGACGCCGCAGTCGGAGCTCACGCCCTTCCACCCGCGCTCGCCCTACGGCGTCGCGAAGGTGTTCGGTCACCACATGACCGTCAACTACCGCGAGTCGTACCGCCTGCACGCGTCGTCGGGCATCCTCTTCAACCACGAGGGCGAACGCCGCGGTCTCGAGTTCTACACGCGCAAGGTCACCAACAGCCTCGCCCGCATCAAGCTGGGGCTGCAGGAGAAGATCGTGCTCGGCAACCTCGACTTCTTCGCGCGACTGGGGCTACGCCGGCGACTACGTCGAGGCCATGTGGCTGATGCTCCAGCAGGACGAACCCGACGACTACGTCGTCGCCACCGGCGAGACCCACACGGGCCGGGAGTTCCTGGAGATCGCGGCGCGCGTCGCCGGGTTCGACGACTGGACCGAGGTGGTGCAGCAGGACGTGCGCTTCGAACGCCCGGCCGAGGTCGACCTGCTCATGGGCGACAACACCAAGGCCCGCGAGACGCTGGGCTGGTCGCCGAAGGTGAACTTCGAGGAGCTCATCACGCTCATGTACGAGCACGACCTGCGGGAAGAGACCGCCAAGCTGGAGTCGGGACGGTAGTACCGTTCCACCGTGACCGAGCAACCGCTAGCCGAATCCCCCCTGGTAGGCGTGATCATGGGGAGCGACTCCGACCTCCCCACCATGCAGGGCGCGCTCGACGCGCTCGGCGAGCTCGGCATCGCGCACGAGGTGCGCATCGTCTCGGCCCACCGCACCCCCGACGTGATGTACGACTACGCGCAGTCGGCGGCGTCCCGCGGGTTGCGGGTGATCATCGCCGGCGCCGGCGGTGCCGCGCACCTGCCGGGCATGACCGCGTCGCTCACGTCGCTGCCCGTCATCGGCGTCCCGGTGCCGCTCGCGCAGCTCGACGGCATGGACTCGCTGCTCTCGATCGTGCAGATGCCCGAGGGCATCCCCGTGGCCACCGTCGGCATCGGCAAGGCCCGCAATGCCGGGCTGCTCGCCGCGCGCATCATCGGCGCTTCCGACCCCGCCGTACGGGCCGGCATCGACGCGCAGCGCGCCACGATGTCCGACACCGTCAAGGCCAAGGACGCCGCCCTTCCCGAGAAGCTGCTCCGCGGCGAGTAGCTCCTTGGCGGAGCGCTACTCGCCCGTAAAGGTGGGCTTGCGCTTCTCGATGAAGGCGGCGATGCCCTCCTGGCCGTCGGCGGTGGCCGACGCGTTCGCGATGGCCTCGCCCTCTTCGTGGAGGTGCGTCTCGAACGAGTGCTCGAGACTCGTGTGGAGCAGCCGCTTCGCCGCGGCGTAGGCCTGCGGTGGGGCCCCCGGCGAAGTGCACGGCGACGGCCTCCGCACGGGCGGTGAGCTCGTCGTCGGGGACGACCTCGGTGATGAGCCCCCAGTCGAGCGCCTCCTGCGCGGAGAGCACGCGGTTGGTGACCGTGAGCTCGAGGGCGCGCTTGAGCCCGATCGTGCGGGGCAGGAACCACGACGACGCGCCGTCGGGGGTGAGGCCGATGCCGGTGTAGGCCATCACGTACTTGGTGGACTCGGCGGAGACCACGTAGTCGGAGAGGCCCACGAGGCCGATGCCCGCGCCCGCCGCGCTCCCCTGCACCGCCGCGACCACGAGCGCATCGCCGCGCACGAGCTGCGCGACCGCGGTGTGGAAGCCGGCGAGGATCTCGCGCAGGTGCGTGGGGAGGTCGTCGACGCTCCCGAAGCCCTTCACGTCGCCGCCGCCACAGAAGCGGGCGCCGTTGCCGGTGAGCAGCACGACGCGCACCGACGGGTCGCGGTTGATCGCGAAGGTTGCGTCGCGCAGGTCGTTGGCGAGGGCGAGATCGATGCCGTTGGCGGCGTCGGGGCGGTTCAGCGTGAGTCGGGCGATGCCGTCGCTGATCGAGAGCTCGATGGTGTCGTAGGCCATGGGGCGGAAGATTACGACGTCGCCGCCTTCGGTAGGTTCGTCGGATGTCGCGGGATCAGCCGGTGCTGGCCCTGTGGGTCCTGGCCGCCGTGACCACCGTGGTGCTCAACCTCGACACCACTGTGGTGCTGCTCACGCCCCTCTACCTACTACCTACGCCCTGCCGGCCTGCGCCGCCGCGATCACGGTGCTGGTGCCCGAGCGCTTCGTGGCCGGCTGACCGGCACGACTGCTGCGGGCCCGGAAACGACGAAGCCCGCCCAGAGGGGCGTCTGGGCGGGCCGTCGTGTCTGTGATTCACCCCGACCCTCGGGGGGGCCACCCTTCGGTCGGGGATCCTGGTTTCGTGGCAGCTGGCGGAGCGACCCTGTGCGGTGGAGTCGCCCTTCGGCTGAGACCCAACCTACGCCCCTACCCCCCAGCGCGCCGCCAGTGCCGAGCCAAGAAACGGTAAAGATTCCCGGCCCGGCTCCGCCGCCCCGTGCGTTGCTCGGAGCTACTCGGTACGGATCGACTCGAGGATGTCGAGGCGAGCCGCTCGGCGGGCGGGCCAGATCGCGGCGACCACACCGAACACCGCGGCCAGCACGACGATCACGATCAGTTGGACCGGCGCCAGCGAGAACTTGTCGATGCCCTGGTCGGCCAGGGCATGCACCATCGCCCACGCGAACACCACGCCGATCACCAACCCGAGGAAGGTGCCGAGCAGGGAGATGATCACCGACTCCCACCGCACGCTCGAACGCAGCTGCCGGCACGTCATCCCGACCGCGCGGAGCAACCCGAGCTCGTGCGTGCGCTCGATGATCGACAGGCCGAGCGTGTTCGCAATGCCGAACAGGGCGATGATGATGGCGAAGAACAGCAGGGCGTAGATCAGGTTCAAGAGCTGGTTGACCTGCCCGACCTGCGCGGCCTTGAACTCCTCGCGCGTCTGGAGCTTCGGGCCGGGGAACTGCTTCACGACCTGCTTCAGCGCGGCGGTGTTCTCCGGAGTGACCCCGCCCGTGGTCTTCACGTAGATCTGGTTGTCGAACTGGTCGGGCACGTTCTTGCCGTACGCGTCGAGGCTCACGACCCAGTTCGCGAACCCGGCCTGCTCGTAGATCGACTCGACGGTGAACTTCTGCGCGCCGGTGGCCGGGAAGATGACCTCGACCGTGTCGCCCAACTTCAGGTTGTTGTCGCTCGCGGTCGTGTCGAGTACCGCGATCCCGTTCGGGGTGAGCGTGGAGATCTTCCCCTGCGTGGGCTGGAGGTCGAACAGCGAGTCGATGCGCGCCGGATCGGCGGCGTAGAGGAAGTCGACGGAACCCTCGATCTTCGCCTGCGTGGTGCGCACTCCCGAGACCGACTCCACGTTCTTGACGTCGGCGAGCTTGCCTTCGGCTTCGACCGGGATGGTGCCAGTGCCGAATCCGCCGCTGTTGACGACGTAGTCGGCCTTCATCGACCGGTCGATCGCCGCGTTCACCGACGTGCGCGCCGAGGCGGCGAAGATGGTGATGAGCGCGACGAGCGCGACACCGATCATCAGCGCGGCCGCGGTCGCCGACGTGCGCTTGGGGTTGCGCATCGCGTTCTCACGGGCGAGCGAGCCGGTGATGCCCTTGAAGCGGCGAATGGGGGCGCCGATCACCGCGCTCAAGGGCGCCGCGATGCTCGGGCCGAGAATGGCGACCCCGAAGAACACGACGACCGCGCCCAGGCCCACCATCGGCAGCGCGTTGTCGCCGTTCCCGAAGAGGCCGGACGCCAGCGCAACCGCACCCACGGCCGTGACCAGCGTGCCCACGATGATGCGCGTGCGTGACGTGCCCGACCGGTCGATCGACACGTCGCGCATCGCCGCGATGGGCGGGATCCGCGAGGCCCGCAGCGCCGGGAACACCGCGGCGGCGACGGTCACGAGCAGGCCGGTGACGAACGCCCAGATCACCGCGTTCGCCGGCACCACGATCGATCCTGCGGGGATGTCGATGCCCAGGCCCGCCAACAACGCCTTGAGCGCCATGGCGAGGAGGATGCCGCCCCCCAGACCGAGAATCGACGCGACGAGGCCCACGAGCACCGCCTCGAACAGCACGGACCCGAGCACCTGGCGCTGCCCGGCTCCGATCGCCCGGAGCAGGGCGAGCTCACGGCCGCGCTGCGCCACGATGATCGAGAACGTGTTGAAGATGATGAAGGAGCCGACGAGCAGCGCCACGACGCCGAACACGAGCAGGAAGGTGTTGAAGAAGGACAGGTTGTCCTTCACCTGGTTCTGACTCTCGGTCGTGATCGCGGCGCCGCTGATGACCTCGACGTTCGCCGTGTCCGGCTCACCGCGCAACGCCTCACGGATGTTCCGGACGACCTCGTCCTGCGAGACGCCCGAATCGGCCCTCACGTTGATCGCGTCGAACGTGCCCGGCGTGGCGAGCACCTCCGACGCGGTCGCGGGGGTGAACGCGACGATCGTGGCCCCGAGCAGGCTGTTCGACGAACCGAACTTCGCAATGCCCGAGAGCTCGTAGTCGGCACGTCCGGACTTCGTGATCACGGGGATGGTGTCGCCGACCTTGTACCCCGCGTCGTCGGCGCTCTTCTTGTCGATGACGATCTCGTTCGGCGCGCGGGGACCCCGGCCCTGCACGATGGTGAGGCTGCTCAGGTCGCGGTCGGGTATCCACGCGAACCCGAGCGTGGGCGCGCCCTGCCCGTTGCTGCCGAGCGCCTTACCGTCCTTGTCGACGATGACCGCGAGGCCCTGCACCGATCCGTCGGCCTGCGCGACGCCGTCGGCCGACTTCACGACCGGCAGGAGCGACGAGTCGATCCGGCCGCGACCGGCGCCGAAGTTGGAGCTGAACTCCTCCTTCGCCCGCACCACGGCGTCGGTGTGCGCGTAGATGTCGTCGAAGAGACCGTCGAACGTCTTCGAGATGGTCGCGGTCAGCACGAACGTGCCGGCGACGAACGCGACGCCCAGCATCACGGCGACGCCGGTGAGCAGGAAGCGGACCTTCTTCGCCCAAATCCCCTTGAGGGTGACCTTCCACATGGTGCGCGCCTACTCGCCGAGGCGGCGCATCTTGTCGAGCACCGAGTCGGCGGTGGGGTCGGCCAGCTCGTCGACGATGTGACCGTCGGCGAGGAACACCACCCGGTCGGCGTACGCCGCGGCGCCCGGATCGTGCGTGACCATCACGATGGTCTGGCCCAGCTCGTCGACCGCCTTGCGCATGAACGTGAGGATCTCCGCGCCCGACTTGGAGTCGAGGTTGCCGGTGGGCTCGTCGGCGAAGACGATCTCGGGCCGGCTGAGCAGGGCGCGTGCGACGGCGACGCGCTGCTGCTGACCACCCGACAGCTCCGCGGGACGGTGCGTGAGGCGGTCCTTCAGGCTCACGGTGGTGACGACGGTCTCGAGCCACGCGGGGTCGGGCTTGCGACCGGCGAGCGACATCGGCAGCGTCATGTTCTCGAGCGCGTCGAGCGTGGGGATCAGGTTGTAGGCCTGGAAGATGAAGCCGAGCTTGTCGCGGCGGATCACCGTGAGCTGCTTCTCGTTCATCGACGAGATCTCGGCGTCGCCCAGGAAGATGCTGCCCGAGGTCAACCGATCGAGGCCGGCGAGGCAGTGCAGCAACGTGGACTTGCCCGAGCCCGACGGGCCCATGATCGCGGTGAGACGGCCACGTGCGAACTCGACGTTGATCTCGTCGAGCGCGCGCACCTCGGCTTCGCCCGAGCCGTAGATCTTCGACGCGCCCACGGCGCGGGCGGCGATTCCCGTCGCGGCGGGCGCGGGCGCAGCGGGAGGAGTCAGGGTGTCGGCCACGGTGGAACCTGCCTCTGGAGACGTCCGCCCACTGGGGAGAGGGGCGAGGATCACGACAGGTTATGTTGCCGCTCCGGTCGTATCCGGAGAATCCTGCTCTCCGGCCCCGTCATTCCCGCCGGCGACGGAGTTTCCCGACATGTCGCACGGCGGATCTCCGGGGCGCCGCTGGTGCGACGAGTGTTTTCCGAGCCAGAGGAACCATGCCAACGCGGCGAGGAGCACGCCGATCGACACCCACGCGTTGATGCGCAATCCGGCGACATGGTGCGCCGGGTCGATCCGCAGGTTCTCGAACCAGAAGCGCCCGAAGCAGTAGAGCATCACGTAGAGCGCAAAGGTCTGACCCTTGTGCAGGCGGAACCGCCGCTCGGCGAGGACCAGGGCACCGGCCACGGCGAAACAGAACAGCGACTCGTACAGGAAGGTGGGTTGGAAGGTCGCGTACTGCGCGTACCCCAGGGGTCGGTGTTGCGGCGCGATCTCGAGCGCCCACGGCAGCGTGCTCGGCTTCCCGAAGAGCTCCTGGTTGAACCAGTTGCCCCAGCGGCCGATCCCCTGCGCGAGCACGATGCCGACGGCCATCACGTCGGTGACCGCGAGGGTGTCCATCTTGCGCCGCCAGGTGACGACCACCACCGCGATGCCCCCGCCGAGCACCGCACCCCAGATCCCGAGGCCGCCGCGCCAGATCGCGAACGCTCGGAGCGGGTCGTCGGTGAAGAGCTGGTAGTCGGTGACGACGTGGTAGAGGCGGGCCCCGATCACGCCCCACACGACGACCCAGAAGGCGATGTCGTAGATCCCGTCGTGCGGGTATCCGCGGCTGCGCCAGCGGCGCTCGGCGATCCAGACGGCGACCAGCACGCCGATGGCGAGCATGATCCCGTACATGTGGAACGGGCCGAGGTTGCCGCTCTCCGGGGAGGGGATCGAGGCGAGCAGCGTGGGGAGACCGGCCATCGGCGGCCATGCTACGTGGGCCCGGTGGGGTGGGTCCTTCAAGTCGCGCGGCCGCTTCTGCCGATACGGAGAGGTGCGCTCCCGACGACCCCTGTTCACCCTCGCCCTGGTGCTGACCGCGGCGGCGCTCCTCGCCGCGTGCCTCCCACCGCCCCCGCCCGGCGCCACGGGCACCGGTGACCAGAACGGTTCCCTCGGCAGCTGCACGGTGTTCCCGGCGAACAACGCGTGGAACACCAACGTGTCGACGATGCCGGCCGACGCGAACTCCGCGAACTACCTCGGCTCGATCGCGGCGAGCGGCGGCAACCAGTTCCTCCACGCCGACTTCGGCGGGGGCGGCGCGTACGGCATCCCCTACATCACGGTGCCGGGCACGCAGACGGGCGTGGCGGTCAACTTCACCGCGTACGGCGACGAGAGCGACCCCGGTCCGTACCCGATCCCGCTGGGCGCGCCGATCGAGGGCGGCGGCAGCGGCGGCGACCAGCACGTGCTCGCGATCGACCGCGACCACTGCAAGCTCTACGAGATGTTCGTCGCGGTGCCGCGCGGCGACCACTGGGACGCCGACTCCGGCGCGGTGTTCGACCTCACCTCGAACGCACTGCGCCCGGAAGGATGGACCTCGGCCGACGCCGCGGGCCTCCCGATCTTCCCCGGCCTCGTGCGCTACGACGAGATCGCTGCCGGCCACATCGACCACGCGCTGCGCTTCACCCTGTCGCAGACGCAACGCGCGTACCTCCACCCCGCGACGCACTTCGCGTCGTCGAACCCGAACGCGAACGTGCCGCCGATGGGACTGCGGCTGCGGTTGAAGGCGAACTTCGACCTCACGCCGTACCACGGGCAGTCGTTGATCGTGCTCACCGCGCTGAAGAAGTACGGGATGATCGTCGCCGACAACGGCAGCAACTGGTTCATCAGCGGCGCCGCCGACTCGCGGTTCGACGATGCCGACCTCAACCAGTTGAAGTCCGTCCCCGGCAGTGCGTTCGAAGTCGTCGACACCGGGGAATCCATCCACCACTGAGCACGTTGCAGGGGCCATGCGCTTCTCGACGCGTCCGCCGCGTGATCCGGTCGGCCCGGGGCAGGAGTCCTGTTGGGACTATCCCCGGCCGCCGCGGCTCGAACCGGTCACCGCACGCCTGCGCGTGGTGCTGGGCGGGGTGACGATCGCCGACACGACACGTGGTCACCGGGTGTTGGAGACCAGTCACCCGCCGAACTACTACTTCCCGCTCGACGACGTGCTGCCCGGCGCGTTGGTGCCCGCAGCGGGATCGTCGTACTGCGAGTGGAAGGGGCGGGCGCACTACTACGACGTGGTCGGCGGCGACGCGGTGGCCGAGCGCGTCGCCTGGGCCTACGACACGCCGTCGCCCGCGTTTGCGCCGATCACCGGTCACGTGGCGTTCTACGCCGCGCCGATGGACGCGTGCTTCGTCGACGACGAGCTCGTGATCCCGCAGCCCGGCGGGTTCTACGGCGGTTGGATCACCTCGACGGTGGTCGGCCCGTTCAAGGGCGAGGCCGGCACCCGCGGTTGGTGACCGGAACCTCGTCAGCGCACCTGACAGTTCATCCGGTCCTGACCGGCACAACTGACACATGCTCGGGGAGGGACGGGGCTACTTGAGCAGGCGGGACATACGGCGGTCGGCGAGGACCTTGCCGTCGGTCTGGCAGGCGGGGCAGTACGTGACCTCGTAGCTCTCGTAGCTCACCCGGCGCATCGTGTCGCCGCAGCGGGGGCACGGCGTGCCGTGGCGACCGTGCACCTCGAAGTGCTCGCCCAGCTTGGGCTCCGACAGCCCGCCCTTGCGGGTGCGCTCGCGCTCGAGGCCGTCGGCGAGCACCGCACGCACGGAGTCGAGCAGGCCCTGGCGTTGGTCGGCCTTCAACGACGCGAGCGACGCGTAGGGCGACAGCTGGGCGCGCCACAGCGCGTCGTCGGCGTAGCCGCGCCCGACCCCGGAGACGGTGCGTTGGTCGCGCAGGATGGTGTGCACGCGGCGCTTGTCGGTGCCGTGAAGCACGAACTCGGCGAACTCGTCGCTCGCGGGTTCGGGGCCGAGCTTGGCGAGCGGGCCGTCGTCGTCGGGCCCGAGCACCCACCACGCGGCCTTGCGTTCGGTGCCCCACTCGCGCACGAGGACGGCGACGGGTTCCTTCGCCTCCCCGACGAGGAAGCGCAGCCGCACCGCGCCCCCCTTGCCACCCTTGTTGTTCTTCGGTGGCCACTCCACGTCCACGCGCCCGGCCTGCGACAGGTGGATCAGGATGCGACCCGGTTCACCGAAGTCGAACACGAGGTACTTGGCCCGCCGACCCACCGACAGCAACTCGTGACCGATGAGCGATTCGGGCGCGGGCACCACCGTCTTCAACGCGGTGAAGCCGAGGGGCGTGTAGCCGTCGAGCACCGCGCCGCGCAGCGCGGCATCGAGTCGTTCGCTCAACGCCTGCATCTGCGGCAGCTCGGGCATGACGCCGTTCTACCCCACTCGGCCTAACCGACGCGGCGCTTGCGCTTGCGGCGCTTCGCCAGCTTCTCCCGCACCTCGTCGCGGCGGGCCTGCAACTCGCGGAAGGTGAGCGAGTCGGCCTCGGAGTCGACGAGGAACGCGGCCTTCATCGCCTCGGTGTCGGGCGCGGCCTGCGACGCGTCGATGCCGACCTCGCGCAGGATGCGGTCGCCGTGGGTGGAGGCGAAGTACGTGTAGATCGCCATCATCTGCTGGATCATGTCGAGATCCGGCGCGAGTACGGCAGTGGCGCTGTTGAGGAACATCGTGTTCTTCACGAACAGCATGAGTTCCTTGGGCACGCGGGCGCCGTGCGCGAGCAGCTTCTTGGTGACGTCGCGCATCTCGAGCATGAGGTCGTCGGCCGACATCTGCGTGGGGTCCTTCACCGGACCGTCGATCTGCAGGTCGATGGCGAGCTGTTCGAGGTCGACGTCGGGCGGGAACGCGCCGAGGTCGCGCAACGCGGCGAGCTGCGCGCGCTGGTCGCCGGTGGTGCCGAACATCAGCAGGCGCATGAACGCGACGCGCTGGAACTCCGTGAGCCGACCCGTCATGCCGAAGTCGAACAGCGCGGTGGTGCCGTCGGGCTGCACCACGAGGTTGCCGCCGTGCAGGTCTCCGTGGAAGACGCCGTAGATCATCGCCCCTTCGAGCGAGGCGATCAGCCCGGCCTGCAGCAGGGCGTGCGTGTCGATGCCCGCGTTGCGCATCGACTCCACGTCGTCGAAGGCGAAGCCGCTGAGGCGCTCCATCACCAGCACGCGGCGGCTCACCAGGGTGGGGTGCGGCCGGGGCACGATGATGCTGCGCTGGTTGGTGGTGGCGAGCACCTCCGCGATGTCGAGCATGTTCTGCGCCTCGAGGCGGAAGTCGAGCTCCTCGATCACCGTCTCGGCGAACAGCTCCACCAGTGCCGGCGGGTTGGCCAGCGCGGAAACGGGGATCCGGCCCACCAGGTAGGGCGCGATCCAGGTGAGCGCGGCGATGTCGTCGCGGAAGAGCTGCGCGACGCGCGGCCGCTGCACCTTCACCACGACCTGCTCGCCAGTGTGCAGGCGCGCCGCGTGCACCTGGGCGATCGACGCCGCGGCGATGGGTGTGGGGTCGAACCCGGCGAAGAGCTGCTCGAGCGAACCACCGAGCTCCACCTCGATGACTGCCCGCACCTCGTCGAACGGCTCAGGCGGCACCTGGTCGCGCAGGAGCTTGAACTCGGCGACGAGCTCGTCGGGGAAGAGGCCCTCGCCGCCGGAGACGATCTGCCCGAGCTTCACGTAGCTGGAGCCGAGGTGCTCGAACGCCTTGCGCAGGCGGTGGGAGATGCCCCGGCGCGACGACGGGCGCCGCCACTCGAACAGGAGCCAGCCGACCAGCGCGCCACCGATGGTGGTCAGGGTGCGGGCGGTGCGCCCGAGCGGCGGGAGGTGGCGGTGCGAGAGGAGCTGGGGGATCTCCCGGCGGGTGCCGCGCCGCACGCGGTCGATCTCCCACTGCCACGGGATGTGGTCGGGATCGAGGACCCAGGGACCGTGGTCGCTGAACGACCAACGTTCGAGGTCGGGCGAGCGGTCGGGGACGTCCGGACCGTCGGGCGCGGCCTCGAGCCGGCTGTCGAGCGCGGCGTCGGGCGGGTGGTCGGCAGTGAGCTCCCCGGGCGCAGGAGAAGGCGCGGGAGCAGCGGGCTCGGGGGAGTTCATGGCCCGTCCAACGCTAGACGGGCGACCCGTCATCCCCTCCGGCGGGAGAATTGGACCAGCCCGAATTCCCAGCCCGAATTCCCAGCCCGAATTCCCAGGGGCCCGGACCCCGCCGTGTGGCGAGGAGCCGGGCCCCGGAGGACGTGCTGGTGTTGCTGGTGGGGCAGCCGTGCGACGGGGGTCAGCCGCAGGAGCCACCCCAGGGCGCCGAGCCCTGCTGCGCGTAGAGCGCAGCGGCCATGGCGTCCTGGTCGGCGGGCGCGGCCTGCGCGGGGTCCATCCCCACGAGGTCGGTACGGCCCACCGAGGCGGCGATGGAGCTCCAGGTGCCGGGCATGAACTGGTATGCGCCGGCGGCGCCGGAGCCGCCCGAGTTGTAGACGCCGTAGTCACCACCGGATTCACGGTTGCGCACGCAGGAGAGGAAGTCGCCCCCTCCCGAGTACGAACCACCGGAGGTGGCGGCGCGGGCGGGAGTGGCCGGGAGGCTGGCCAGGTAGTCCCAGAGGGCGAAATTGTCGAAGAGGTTCTGCAACGACACCGTCAGGACGTACTCGTTGACGTCGGCCGTGAGCTGTGCGATCTCGAGCGCCCCTTGGACAGACGGGTCGAGGTAGGTGAGGGCGGCGTCCGGCCGCACCGCATGGGGGTTGTCCAACTTCGCATTCCTGGAGTGCTCGGCGTCGGAAGGGGAGGCGAACGCAACGCTCGCCGCCACCGCCACGACGCAGAGAGGGGCAACCACGAGCATCAATCGCTTGCGCATGAGTTCCTTTTCTCTGTCGTGTCGTCTCTCGGCGCGCGCGTCGAGAGAAGGGGGGTTGGGATGTGCCGGGGAAGGAGCTCGCTGCCCGGGGTTACACGGGTGGAACTTTCCCCACGAGCAACGTAGGCGCGGGGTACCCGGGCCTGGACATCGGGCACACCCTGAACCGGTCTGAACACGACGAAAACGGCGTGTTCCTGTCACACCCGTCCCCAACCGGGGTGCTCTACCCAGGCCGCGAATCCGGCCCCAGACCCTCGATCGGGGGTCGAGAGTTCCGGCGGGATCGCCCCGGTCCCTTGCGCGGTCGACGCTTCCCGGCCTCGACCCGCGGTGGAGACATCCGACGCGTGTATGGACAGCGACGGCACCCCGCGGTACCGCGATCGAGCCGATCCTCGCCGGAATCTCGGTCCACGATGCGGACCGATTGGGCCTCCGAGCCGGTTGCGGGACCCTCGATTCAGCCCGTGACCCGCGCCGCGAACCGACCGCCTGCGGAGTCGACGGCAACCCCGATGCCGAAGGTCTCCGAGACCGTCGCCGAGGTGATCGTCTGGGCGATCGGGCCCTGCGCGACCGCCGTGCCGTCGCGCAGGAGGAGCGCATGAGTGAAGCCCGGAGCGATCTCCTCGAGATGGTGCGTGACCATCACGATCGGCCGGTCGCCGTCGCGCGCGAGCTCGCCGAGCAGCGCCACCAGGGCTTCGCGCCCGCCCAGGTCGAGACCGGCGCAGGGCTCGTCGAGGAGGAGCAGTTCCGGGTCGGCCATGAGCAGGCGGGCGATCAGGAGGCGCTTGCGCTCCCCTTCCGAGAGCGTGCCCACGGGTTGGTCGACGTGCTCGGCGCAGCCCACGAACCCGAGGAGCGCCTCGGCCCGGGCGTTCTGCTCGGGGGTGTAGGTGTTCCACCAGGGCTCCAGCGCGGCGTCGCTGCCCGTGACCACGACCTCCCGTGCGGTGAGCGCGGGGCGCAGGATCTGGAGCAGGGCCGAGCTGGCGAACCCGATGCGGTGGCGCGACTCACGGATGTCGACCCGGCCGTAAGTGTTGCCGAGGATGGTGACCCGTCCCTCGTGCGGGGCGCGCTGGAACGAGAGCAGCCGCAGCAGTGACGTCTTGCCGCAGCCGTTCGGGCCGAGCACCACCCAACGTTCGTCGGTACCGACCACGAGGTCGAGCGGCCCGAGCACGCGCACGCCGCCCTCGGCGAGCACCGCACCCTCGACCACCACCGCGCTCGTCGCGTCCTCCTCGTGCACCGGACGATCTTGCCCGGTGCCGGAGCGCGGCCCGGTACCGGCGGAGTACCGGCGCGAGCACCGGCCGCGAGCACCGGCCGGTACCGTCAGCCGGTGGACGTCGATGCAGTGGTGGTGGGCGCCGGGCCCAACGGGCTCGTCGGCGCCAACCTCCTCGCCGACGCCGGGTGGCGGGTGCTCGTGCTCGAGGCCCAACCCGAACCCGGGGGCGCGGTCCGCAGTGCGGCGCTCACCCATCCCGGCTTCGTGCACGACCTGTGCTCCGCCTTCTACCCCCTCGCCGTCGCGTCGCCCGTCCTGCGCGCGCTGCGGCTCGAGGAGCACGGCTTGCAGTGGCGCCGCGCCCCGCTCGTGCTCGCCCACCCGACGGGTGGGCCGGATGGCGGATGCGTGGTGCTCTCGCCCGACGTCGAGGAGACCGCGGCCTCGCTCGGCGAGTTCGCCGCGGCCGATGCAGAAGCCTGGCGCACGCTGGCCCGGCAGTTCGACCGGGCGGCCGACCCCCTGCTCGGCGTGCTCACCTCGCCCCTCCCTCCGGTGGGCGGCGCGTGGTCGCTCGTACGGGCGCTGGGGATGCGCGGCACCGCCTCGTTCGCCCGGCGCGCGCTGTCGTCGGCGGAACGGCTGGCGCGCGACACCTTCCGGGGCGGCGGGGGCCAGCTCCTGCTCGCCGGCAACGCGTTACACAGCGACGTGCGTCTCGACCAGGTGCCGAGCGGGTTCCTCGGTTGGTTCCTCGCCGGGCTCGGGCAGCGCGACGGCTTCCCCGTACCCGAGGGCGGGGCGGGCCGGCTCACCGATGCCCTGGTCGCGCGCCTGCGCGCCCGAGGTGGCGACGTGCGGTGCAACGCACCCGTGACGCGCATCGTGGTGCGCACCGGAAGGGCGGTCGCGGTCGCGCTGGCCGACGGCACGGTCGTCGAGGCGCCCCGCGGGGTGCTCGCCGACGTGGGTGCGCCCGCGTTGTACCGCGACCTCGTGGGCGAAGAGCACCTCCCCCCGCGCGTGACGCGGGGCCTGCGCCGGTTCCGCTACGACGACGCCACGTTCAAGGTCGACTGGGCGCTGTCGGGGCCGATCCCGTGGCGGCACGAGGCCGCCGGGCGCGCCGGCACCGTCCACCTGTGCGACGACCTCGCCACCGCGCGGCAGTACCAGCGCGACCTCGCCGACGGTCGGCTCCCCACGCGGCCGTTCGTCCTGCTCGGGCAGATGGCCGTGGCCGACCCGACCCGCTCCCCCGCCGGCACCGGCACCGCCTGGGCCTACACGCACGTGCCGCGCGGCGTGCAGTGGGATGCTGCAGCCGTCGAGCAGTTCGCCGACCGGATCGAAGCGGAGATCGAGCGCCACGCCCCGGGGTTCCGATCGGTGGTGACCGCCCGCCACCTCCTCCCGCCGCCCGCGCTCGAGGCGCTCGACGCCAACCTGGTGGAGGGCGCGATCGGTGGCGGCACCATGGCCCTGCGCCAGCAACTCGTGCTGCGGCCCGTCCCCGGCCTCGGTGGTGCCACCACCCCGGTCCGCGGCCTCTACCTCGCGTCCGCCTCGGCCCACCCCGGCGGCGGCGTCCACGGAGCGTGCGGGGCGAACGCCGCCCGCGCCGCCCTCCGTCCCCGCTGACCCATCGTTTTGGCGTCACCAGATGTCGCCAGGGCGACGCGTGATGACGCCAAAACGGGGAAGGGTCAGGGGGTGGCGAGGTCGCGGAGGGCGCGGCGGGCAACGGCGAGGGTGGCGAGGTCGAACACTCCGGCCGCCTCGACGTCGTCGACGACCTGCTGGTAACGCTCGACGCCGTCGCGGTGCTCCGCGAGCCAGACGTCGACGCGGCCGGTCACGTCGGCATCGGTCATCGCGGCCGCGCCCGCGCCCGCGGCATCGCCCGACGTGAGGACGGCGGCGGTGATCTGCTCGTGCGAGTCGTGGAACTCGTCGCGCAGCGCGGCGCGCGCCTCGGTCTGCCAGCGGTCGCCGCGCGGCAGCGCAGCGATGTGCTCGAGCAACCGGTCGAGCTCGAGCCGTTCGGCCACCACGAACGCGAGCCGGGCGACGAGCACGGGGTCGGCGTCGTGGGCCTCGGCCAACGCCGTCGCGGGGAGCGCAGCCAGCGCCCACTCGCCGACGGCCACACGGGTCGCGAGGTCGCTCGGCGCCCCCGCGCGCTCGTACTCCGCGGTCTGCGCGTCGAGGCGACGCGCCGCCGGGCCGGTGATCACGCTCGGGAGGGCGGCGAGCACCTCCGCGACGCCGGGCCGGTACCGCTCGATCGCGGGACCGAGCTCCGGTGCGCCGCCGTGGCGCACCACCCAGCGGGCGCCACGCTCCACCAGCCGGCGCAGCGCGAGGAACATCGTGTCCTGCGTGGCGGCAGGGACGCGCAGGTCGAGGGCGTCGACCTCGTCCCACAACTCGGTCATCCCGAACACTTCACGCGCGACGAGGTGGGCGCGCGTGAGCTCGGCGAGCGACTCGCCGGTCTCGTCACCGAGCCGGGACAGGAAGCTGATGCCCGCACGGTTCACGACCGCGTTGGCCAGGACGGTCGCGGTGATCTCGCGCCGCAGCGCGTGCTCGTCGACCGGGAAGCGGGCCGGGTCGCGCAGTGCGGGCGGGAAGTAGTCGACGAGGCGATGGCGCAGCGCGGGATCGTCGGGCACGTCGGACGCCACCAGCGACCGCTCCAACTCCAGCTTGGTGTAGGCGAGCAGCACCGCGAGCTCCGGCGCGGTGAGCCCGAGGCCGGCCGCGTGGCGCTCCTGCAACTGCTTCGCGGACGGCAGGAACTCGAGCGCACGGTCGAGGTGCGCGGTCTGTTCGAGCCGCTCGATCTGGCGCGCGTGCACCCCGACGAGGCTCCCCGCCTCGACCGCCGCGATCTCCAGCGCGTTGGCCTGCGCGGAGTTGTCGGCGAGGACGAGTCCCGCGACGTCGTCGGTCATCGACGCGAGCAGCGCGTCGCGCTCCCCGGCGACCAGGTCGCCCCGCCGGATCGCGGCCTCCAACAGGATCTTGATGTTCACCTCGTGGTCGGAGCAGTCGACCCCCGCGGAGTTGTCGATCGCGTCGGTGTTGATGCGACCACCCGCCAGCGCGTATTCGATGCGCGCCCGTTGCGTGAACCCGAGGTTGCCGCCCTCGCCCACCACCTGGCAGCGCAGCTCGCTGCCGTCGACGCGCACGGCGTCGTTGGTGCGGTCGCCGACGTCGGCATGGCTCTCGGTGCTCGCCTTCACAAAGGTACCGATGCCGCCGTTCCACAACAGGTCGACGGGCGCGCGCAGGATCGCGGCGACGAGCGCGTCGGGCGACAGCGTGCGCTCGGTCACGCCGAGCACTGCGCACGCCTCCGACGACAGGGTGACCGACTTCGCGGCGCGCCCGAACACCGCCCCACCACGCGACAACCCGCGGGGTCGTAGTCGGCCCACGAGGAACCGGCCAGGGCGAAGAGCCGGGCGCGCTCTGCGTAGCTCGTGGCGGGATCGGGATCGGGATCGACGAACACGTGCCGGTGGTCGAATGCGGCGAGCAGCCTCACGTGGGGAGAACGCAACAGGCCATTGCCGAACACGTCGCCCGACATGTCGCCGATGCCGACGACGGTGAGCGGCGCGGTGTCGGCGTCGATCCCCAGCGCGCGGAAGTGCGCCTGCACGGAGATCCACGCCCCGCGCGACGTGATGCCCATCTCCTTGTGGTCGAAGCCGGCGGAACCGCCCGACGCGAAGGCGTCGCCGAGCCAGAAGCCGTACTCCGCGGCGATCCCGTTGGCGAGATCGGAGAAGGAGGCGGTGCCCTTGTCGGCGGCGACGACGAGGTACGGGTCGTCGCCGTCGTAGCGCCGCACGTGGGCCGGCGGCACCACGGCGCCGTCGACGAGGTTGTCGGTGAGGTCGAGCAGGCCACACATGAACGCGCGGTAGCACTCGCGCACCTCGGCCTGCACCAGCGCACGGTCGCCCGTGGGCGGGCGCTTCACGAAGAAGCCGCCCTTCGCGCCCACGGGCACGATCACCGAGTTCTTCACCGTCTGCGCCTTCATCAGGCCGAGGACCTCCCAGCGGAAGTCCTCGCGCCGGTCGGACCAGCGGATGCCACCACGCGCGATGTCGCCCGAGCGCAGGTGCACCGCCTCGACCCGCGGCGAATACACCCAGATCTCGTGCTCCGGACGCGGCGCGGGGAGGAACTCGATCTCGGCCGCGTTCAACTTGACCGACACGTAGGGCTTCGGGCGACTGTCCCCTCCACCCGACGAAGAGGCGGGTTGGTACGCGTTCGTGCGCACGGCGGCGCGGACGACGGTGGCGAGGGCGCGCAGGATGCGGTCCTCGTCGAGACTGGCGACCGCGTCGATCGCGGCAGTGAGCTGCGCGTCGATCGCATCCGCCGCGCCGGCCTCGGCGCGCGCCGGATCGAAGCGCGCGTGGAAGAACGCGACGAAGTGGCGCACGGCCTCCGGGTTCCCCGACAGCACGTCCGCGAGATACGCGTCGGTGAAGCGCAAACCCGCCTGGCGCAGGTACTTCGCGAACGTGCGCACGATCACGACGTCGCGCGGCGAGAGGCCGGCGCGCAGCACGAGCCGGTTGAGGCCGTCGTTCTCGATCTCACCGGCCCACACGCCGAGGAACAGCTCGGCGACGCGCGCTTGCGCGTCGGCGTCGGGGAGCGGGTCGCGCGGGTCGGTGCGCACCCCGAACGAGTAGATCCAGCACGCGGGACCGCTCGCGGGGCGGATCTCGTACGGGCGCTCGTCGACCACGGTCACACCGAGGTGCTCGAGCAGCGGCATCACGTCGGAGAGCACCAGCGCGCCCCGGAGCGGTAGAGCAGGGCTCGCAGCGGCTCGCCGTCGTGCAGCGGTGCGGTGAGCCGCACCGAGAGGTCGCCCGCGGGATCGAGCCCACGGAGCACCGAGATGTCGGTGACCGCGACGGCCGCGGGCACCTCGAACTGGTACCCGGGCGGGAACGCGTCGGCCCATTCGCGGTAGGTGTCGAGCCCGACCTCCTCGCCGTGCGCGGCAACGAGCGCGTCGCGCAGGTCGTCGACCCAGTGACGCGCCATGTGCCCGAGGCGCTCCTCGAGCTCGACGACGTCGGGCCGACGCGCGCCCGCGGGCGTGGAGACCACGATGTGCAGCCGCGCCAGCACCGACTCGGTGACCGACACCTGGAAGTCGATGGCGACGCCGGGGTCGTCGGGATCGCCGAATGCGTCGCGCAGCGCGTCGAGGATCTGCACACGCGCAAGTGTGGTGTAGCGGTCGCGCGGCAGGTAGACGAGGCACGACACGAAGCGGCCGTACTCGTCGGGCAGCACGAACAGATGGAGCTTGCGCCGCTCCCCCATGCGCAGGATGCCGGTGGCCACGGCGAACAGCTCGTCGTTCGACAGACGGAACAGTTCGTCGCGCGGGAAGGTCTCGAGGATGTGTCCGAGCGTGCGGCCGTCGTGACCGCGCGGGTCGAGCGCGGCGCGCGCGATCACGGAGGCGACCTTGCGGCGCAACACCGGCACGTCGCTGGTGGACTCGCTGTAGACGTTCGCGGTGTACAGACCGGTGAAGCGACACTCGCCGACCACCGTGCCGGCGTCGTCGAAGCGCTTCACGCCGACGTAGTCGAACGGCACCGCCCGGTGGACGGTGGAGTGCGCCTGCGCCTTGGTGAGGGTGAGCACGTAGGGCTCGTAGGCCAGGTGCCGCAGCTCCGGTGCCATGCGCCCGAACGTGACCGACGCCTCGGCCAGATCCCGCCGACGCACCACACCGAGCTGCGATCCCTGCACGAGTCGCAGCACGTCGGGCCCTTCGCCCGGGAGCAGCTCGTACTCCACGCAGCCGAGGAAGGTGAAGTGGTCGTCGGCCAGCCATTCGAGGAAGGTGACCGCCTCGGCGGTGTCGGCCGCGTCGACCGACACCGGCGGACGCCGCCGCAGCCCGCGCGCGAGGTCGAGGGCGCGATCGCGCATCGCGCGCCAGTCGGCAACGGTCGCGCGGACGTCGGCGAGGGCGTTCGCCAGTTCGTCGCGCAGCGACGCGAGCACCGCGGGATCGGTCTCGCGGTCGATCTCCAACTGCACGAGCGACTCGCCGCCGATGACGGGGTGCCACGCGAGGTGGACGTCGTAGCCCCGCTCGACCACCGCGGTGCTGATGCTGTCGACGACGAACGGCATGTCGTCGGTGACGACCTGCACGACGGTGTGGCGCGACTCCCAGCCGTCGACCGCGCGGGTCGGGTTGCTCACCCGCACCTCGCCGGCGCCTCGGGCCCGCCCCTCCCGCATGGCGAGCTGGGCGAGGACCGCACCGGCGACGTCGGCGGGGTCGAGGGTGAGGACCTCGCCGGGGTCGATCGCGGCCACGTATCCGGGCACGAGCGCCACGGCGGCGTCGGCCAGCGCGGTGTCGACCCCGCGTGCGCGTACGCTCTCCACTGCCGCGGCAACCAGCTGCTCCCGCACGGCCTCACCCTACGCACCCGCAGGTCGGTGGCCAGGGTCCACCGGCCCAGGCCAGACACTCCCAGGAGGCGCGATGACCACCAACGGACTCCTGCCCGACCTCACGCCCGAGGTGATGGAGTGCATGCGTTGCCACCAGGAGGCGCCGATGCGCTTCTACGGGATGTGCACCGGTTGCCGTGACGAGCTCCGGGCGAAGTACGACGTCGCGGCCCGTACGATCGAGGTCGAGGCCTACGAGCCGAAGATGAACGTGACGCCCAACGCCGTCGCCCTCAAGGACGACTAGGAGACGAAGCGGAGCCCTGCGCGGACGAGCGGGAGGGCGCAGCGGAGTCGACCATTGAAGGAGGAGGCACCATGGACCCCCAGGCGAAGAAGACCGCGCTGCGCGCGATCAACTACGGCCTCTACGTGCTCACGGCCGCCGACGGCGACGAGTTCGCGGCCGCCGGCGTGAACTGGCTCTCACAGGCCTCGTTCGATCCGCCGCTCGTGATGGTCGGCGTCAAGGCCGACAGCGACTCCCACCCCGTCATCGAGCGCACCGGCGCCTTCGCCGTCAACGTGCTCGGGGAAGACCAGCTTGATGTAGGGAAGGCCTTCTTCCGGACGACCACGGTCGAGGGCGACACGCTCAACGGCTTCCGCTTCGAGCGCGGCCCAGAGACCGGCGCCCCCATCCTCGTCGACCTGCCCTACTGGTTCGAGTGCCGCGTCACCGACACCGTCCGCCGGGGCGACCACACCGTGTTCGTCGCCGAGGTGGTCGACGCCGGCGTACGTGACGAGACCGTCGTCCCGCTGCTCCTGCGCTCCACCGGCATGAACTACGGCGGCTGACACCGGCGCCGCGTCGGCAGCGGGCTGCTCGACTGCTCCTGCAGCCGCGCGTGGACGCGGGCTGCGGCCCACCCTGTCCCCCAGCTTCGCGAGGCGTGCCGCCAGCACCGGGTCGACCGCGGGCGCGGGCGTCGTCGGGGTTTCGGGCACCGTCTCGAGCGTCGCCGGAGCGGATGCTGCGGTCGCGAGCTCGATCACGGCCGTCTCGGTCGGAGCCTGCGCGCGGGCGGCGCGGGCCTTGGCCGCGGCCTCCTTCGCGCCACCGCTCGCGTCGTCGACGCTGTTCATCGAGTTGATGACCCGCAGGAACACGAGCGTGAGCAGAAGAGTGATGCCCACCAGCGCTCCCATCTGCACGAGCGGCTCCGAGGCGTCGGTGCCCGCGGTCACGCCGTGGATGGTCGCGGCCACGAACACGAAGAAGCTCGAGAAGTGGATGCCGTGCCACACCTTGCGCGGGAGCCACTTCATCCCCCACGACGTCACCTGGATGATCACGAGCACGTAGAACGCGGCGATGCCCCATGTGACCGCACCGGCCTTCCACGACGACGCCATCGGCACGAACAGGTCCTTCGCGTCGAAGGCCACGTAGTGGTCGAGCGTCAGCGCGGCCATGTGCACCGCGACGAACGCGAGCGTCAGGGTGCCGAGATACCTGTGCAGGTCGAGCAGCCACGCGGGCAGGCGCTTGCGGCGCACGATGCGACCGGAGAGCGCGAGGCCCCACACGATCGCCGCGACCGAGAGCGCCCACGCGACCACGCCCGTCGCGCGCGACAGCCACCACCACGTGTGCTCGTTCATCGCTGCGAGAATGTTCATCCGAGTGCTCCCACTCCCTGTTCGACGCGCCCACCGTCGACGTTGGCGGCCTCCCCCGCGACCCACACGCGTGCGTCGTCGTCGACCACCCAACCGGCCACACCGTGACGAGCCAGGAGGTCGAGCCCTTCGCTCCTCCCCGCGATCAGCGCGGCCTTCGCCAGACTCTCCGCCCACCACGCGGTGGGGGCCTGCACGACGACAGCGGCCACGCCCCGGTCCGCGGGGTGACCGGTGGCGGGATCGATCAGGTGGTGCCGGGGCACACCGTCGTGCACCCAGTGGTGGATGAGCCGCGTGCTGGTGACGACCGCGGCGTCGCGCAACGGGACCGTGAAGAGCGTGCGCCCGGGATCGTTGTGGCTGTCGAACGGGTCCTCGACCGGGATGGCCCACGGCGCGTCACCCGGTGACGCACCCGCGGCGCGCACGTCGCCGCCCATCGCCACACAGGCGCCACCCGCTCCGCGACGACGATGCCTTCGGCGATACGGTCGGCCGCCGCGCCCTTGCCGATCCCGCCGAGGTCGAGGCCGACACCCGCGGGGAGCGCAACGGTGGTGCGCTCGCGGTCGAGCAAGATGCCCGCGCATCCCGGCACCGGCGCCGCGCGTCCACGCAGCAGGTCGTCGACGAGCACGCCGATGGCGACGTGACCGGGAGGCGCACTCCGCACCACGGTGCGCGCCTGCGGCCGGTCGCGCACGACCTCGAAGGTGTCGTCGTAGCCCGCGGTCTCGAGCGCGTGGAGCACGGTGGGATCGAACCGACCCGCGGTTGCGCGCCACGCGTCGATCGCGCGCGCGACGAGTTCGAAGGACTCGGGCGCCACTCGGGTGGGTCGCACGCCGGCGTCGCGCGTGGCGCGGCTGACGTCGCTGTCGGGGCGGAAGCGGCTCCAACGCGCCTCGAGCCGTTCGGCCTCCTGCTCCGCCCAGTCGAGGTGGTCCTCGCCGCCGTCGAGCACCACCACGTGCGCGGTGGAACCCATCGCGCGGAAGTGGCGATCGCACCAGGTCGCGCCGGACACCACCGGATCGGCGGGCTCCCCGGACTCGGCCGCGGTCAGCACTTCGACCCCGAGCAGGCCGGCGGGGGCGGCTGCGTGGCCGGCGGCTGCGTGGCGACCGGGGCCGGCGCGGGGGCCGGCGCCGGAGCGGGCGCCGGCGCCGGGGCCGCGCCGCCACCGCTGTCGACCGGCGCGGGGGCCGCGCCGCCACCGCCGTCGGCCGTGAACGTGGCCGGGGCTTCGCCGCCACCGCCGCCCGCGTCGGCGGCGGGCGCCGCCGCAGGGTCGGTGGGCGCACCAGGAGCCGGGGGCGTCTCGCCCGCCTGCAGCACGATCGTGCGGGGCACGATGTCGGTGACGACCGTGGTGGGCGTGGTGCCGGCCTGGCCGGCACCGGTCGCCCCGGATGCACCCGACGCGACCGACGTGGTCGACCACTGAGGCTGGTTGGCGGCGAGCACGGCCATGATCCCGAGCGTCGCCGACAGGCTGACGCCGGTGGCCATGACCCGACCCGCGGGGGCCGGGTGGAACCGGCGGCGCTTCTTGCCGGTCTGGTCAGTCTTGTCAGTCGCCTTGTCAGTCGCCTTGTCAGTCGTCATGTTCACCCTCCGAGTCCTTGCAGTGCCAGGCCTGGTGCTCGGAGTCCCACTCGGGTTCCTCACAACCTGCGGGCACCGGCGGGCGGCCCGCCGTCGCCGGCGGCTCGGAGACCTCGGACGCTTCGTGCTCGACCGCCGGGGCTGGGGCCGGGGCGGGCGCCGGCACGTACACCGCGGCGGGTGCCGCAGCGGGTGCCGGGGCGGCGGTCGCCGCCGCGGCGGCGCGAGCGGCGGCCGCCGAGGTCGGGGTGGCCGCTGGCTTCGGCACCGTCGTGGCGGTCACGTAGTGGTCGTCGTACACGGTGCGATGGACCACCTGCGGTGGGGCAGCCGACTCGCTGGCCGCCTCCCCGAAGCCGAGGATCGGAAGGCCCAGGACGGCAGCGGAGGCCGACACACCTGCCATGACCGTCAATGCACCCGAGACCCCGAGTGCAACCATTGTCTTGCGGGTCAAACGCATCTCTCGCTCCCTGTCCGAGTTGGCTGATGTTCCGAGCGAGTCGATGAGCCCTCTCCGGCGCCATCACTCGGTGTGTCCATCGGCACAAAGCGGGGTCTGTCACGAGCGGAAATCCGGAAAATCCCCGAATTTCCTGCATTTGGACCAGAGCGGAAGCCGCGTTGTGCCCCCGTTGTGCAAACGGCGGCGGGCGCTCGGGGCGCGACGGGGCCGCGCAGCCGGAGGGACGACGGGAACCGAAGGGATAGCGCCGCAGGCAGGTGACCGGACCGGCGCAGTCGCGGGTCAGTCGTCGACCGGGTGGCTCTCGGAGTTGTCGTGGGGCTCGGTGGTGGCCGTCGGCGTGGAGGGTGCCTCGATCTCCGGGTCCTCCACTTCGGCGACACCGCTCCCGCTCTCGGTGGACCCGGATCCGGACGTCTCGGCGACGATGTCGTCACCGTTCGGGGCGGGATCGGCCGCCACCGGCGGTGCGGTGGGCGGCGCCACGGTGGTCTCGGTCCGGACCTGGCCGAGGCCGGGGCTCAGTCGGGACTCGGCGACCTGGAGCAGCGCGCGCGCCTGCGCCTCCACCTCGCTGAGGTCGGAGGCCGACAGCGTCCGCAGCTTCGCGACCAGGGCCACGGCCGCGACCTGGACCCGCGCGTCGTCGGTGCTGTCGAGGGCGGCTCGCAGCTCCGCCATCGCGGCGCGGGTCTGGGCCACCGACGTGTCGTCGACGCTGATGCCGAGCGCGCGCACCGGGGCCCGCAACACGTTGGGGAGGGTCGTCCCCGTGGCGAGCGCACCCGCGCCCCCCGCCACCACGAGGGATGCGGCCAGCGCGGCGGCCACCAGCACGGTGCGACCGCGACGTGGGCCCACACGGGGTCCGATCGCCTCGGGGAACGGCACGACTTCGCCGCCGGCGCCGACCACCAGGGCACGGAAGGCGTCGAGCTCCTCCGCCGAGGGCGGGACCTCGCGCGTCTCGAGCGCGCCGCCGAGCGTCGTGAGCAGCAGCTCGTCGTCGAAGCTCATCGCGCCGGGCCTCCTCGCTCGTGCCCGTTCGGGTGCTCGCGCTCCAGCTCGCGCCGGAGCCGTTCCAGTGCCCTCGACTGCGCCATGCGCACCGCCCCTGCACGCTTCCCCAACACGTTTCCCACTTCCTCCGCGGACAGCCCTGCGACCACCCGCAACTCCAGGACCTCCCGGTCCTCGTCTCCCAGCCGCTCGAAGGCCACCCGCACCGCCCGGGCCTCCTCACCGTCGAGCACGTGGTCGAGCGGGCCGGCCCGGCTCGCCTCGATCGCGTCCCGGCGCCCCGCTTCCCGGCTCCGGGCCCGGTGGGCGTCGATGACGACGTGCCGGAGGATCCCGTAGAGCCAGGCGTCGAAGCTGCTCCCCGTGCGCCACTCGAACCGCGAGATCCGGGCGACCGCCCGGGCCATGGTCTCGGCGACCGCGTCACGGGCGCGATCACCGTCGAGCCGTCTCGAGGCGTACGCGAGCAAGCCCGGGTATGCCCGCCGGTACAACGCCTCCCATGCGTCGGGGTCTGATCGCCCGGCACGATCCACCAACTGCACGAGCTGGTCTCGATCATTCACCTGCCCGTTGTGTCGCACGAAGTCGGACGGTGTCACAGGGAAATCCGGGAAATCCGGGAAATCCGGGAAATCCGCAGATCCGGGGAGACCGGCCAGCGTCCGCTAGACACCGAAGCCGCCGTCGACGTCGAGCTTCTGGCCGCTGATGTAGTCGGCCCGCGGCGAGGCGAGGAAGCACACCGCCTCGGCGATGTCCTCGGCGTCGCCGAAGCGCCGCAGCGGGATGTTGCGCATCGCCGCGTCGAGGGCGCCGGGGTGGAGGTCGCCGGAGGCCACGAGTTTGGGGGCCATGCCGTCCATCGTCATGCCCGGGCCCACCATGTTGGCCCGCACGCCGTAGCGACCCTCCTCCGCAGCGAGCGCCCGCACGATCGTCTCGATCGCCGCCTTGGTGCCGGCCGAGAGGCCATCGCGCAGCGGGTACCGACGCGTCCCCGCGGTGGTGACCGCGACGAGGGAACCGCTGGCGGTGCGCAGGTGCGGGAGCGCCGGATGCACCACGTTGAAGAAGCCCGCGCACTCCTGGTCGAGGTGCGCGCGGAACTCCGCGGGGGGCACGGTGCCGAGGTAACGCTGCTGCACCAGGGGGCCGGCGGCGTGCACGAGCGTGTGCACACCCCCGAGCTCCTCCGCGGCCTGCGCCACGAACGCGGCGCACGCGTCGGCGTCGAGGAGGTCGAGCTTCGTGACGGTGGCGCGCCGTCCCGCGGCCTCCACGTCGGCCGCCACCGCTCGCGCGGCTTTCTCGTTGCCACGGTATGTCAACGCGACGTCGCTGCCGCGCGACGCGAGCAGCCGGCACACCGCGGCGCCGAGACCGCCGCTGCCGCCGGTGACGATCGCCGCACCGTCGAGCTCACCGAAGTCGTTCACGTCTGCTGCTCCTCACGAATCGTGTAGACCGCGTCGCTGCGGTCGCGCGCGCCGCGCCGGCCGTCGCGCTCGGGCCGGATCTCCCACTGCTGCTCCGCCAGGATCTGCTGGGTCCACTCACGAGCGGTGACGCGCCGCGCGATGCGCCACACGCCGTCGCGCCGCTCGAAGCGGTCGACGTAGCGGAAGCCGGTGACGAAGTTGCGCCGCTTGTCGTCGGCCGGCGGGCCCTGGTGGTGGGCGAGGCCGTACGTCTCTGCGTACGCGACGTCGCGATCGTGCGCGTCGATCTCGCACAGGTGGTTGGCGACGACGTGCATCGTCACCGCGAACTGTGCGACCGCGTCCATGACCCAGTCGACGAACCCGTCACGGGTACCGAGGAAGGTGCCGTGCTCGTCGGTGGCATCCGCGTGGTAGCAGGAGCGCACCAGCTCCGCGTCCATCCGGTCGATGCCGCGGCAGTACCGCAGCACGCACTCGTGCACCGCCTGCTTGTCGAGCAGCTCCTGGAGTGCTTCCTCGTCCACGGCGACATGCTTGCAGACGGAAGCCTCGAAACGAGAGCCGCTCGAGTGCGAGCTTGTTGCGCGCGATCACCTGGGCCTGCACGTGGGACTGCGTGATCGCCAGGGTGTCGCCGAGGAACACGCCCTGCACGCCGACCAGGGTGTCGCCCTTCAGCATCTCCGAGGACCCGGTCTTGTCCCAATACAGGACGCCCTTCTCGCCGCTCACCGGCTGGAAGCTGCCGTCGATCGCCGTGAACGCGGCCGTGCCGCGCGGGCTCAGCACGTGCACCGTGACCGTGCCCGACGGGAAGTCGACACCGTGGCGCCACCGAACTGCTGCGAGATCTCGCTCGTCTTGGGGAGCTTGCAGGGGTTGGGCGGCCAAATTCCGGGGGCGAATCGGGTGCCGCCGCTACGCCGAGTCCGGCTCCTCGACGCCGTAGAGGCGGGCCGAGTTCTCCCAGAGGAACTTGCGCCGGATCTCGGGCGGGGCGTCCCCGAGGCCGGCCTCGATCTTCTCCTCGAGGTTCTCGTACAGGCACGTGGGGTGCGGGAAGTCGGTCTCGAACAGGATGTTGTCGACGGGGATCTCGTCGAGCAGCCGGCGCGGCGCCACCGTCTCGAACCAGTAGCAGGCGTATACCTGCCGGTCGAGGTACTCCGACGGCAGGAGCTCCCACTCGCTCGTACGGCCGGGGCGGCCCTCCAGATAGCTGTGATCGACGGCCTCCTTCACGAAGGGGATCCAGCCGATGCCGCTCTCCACGGACACGACCTTCAGGTCGGGGTGGCGCGGGAGCACGCCGCTGAGCAGGAGGTCGGACACCTGCATCGCGTTCTTCAGGAACAGCTCGGTCGACGTGAACGCGTAGGTGGCCGCGGTGCCGTGCGCCGCGATGCGCTCGGGCGTGAACGACGTGGTCATGTCGCCGCTGCCGAGGTGCAGGTGGATCGGCATGCCGTGGGCCGCGGCCGCGGCCCAGAAGCGGTCCCAGTGGGCGTCGCCGAGATGCGGCAGTCCGAAGCGCGTCGGCTCGCCGGTGAACAGCACGCCGCGATGCCCGGTGGCCGAGCAGCGCTCGATCTCCGCGACCGCGGCGTCGACGTCCCAGAAGGGGGTGCTCATCACCGTGATGAGGCGACGGTGGTCGGCCGACGCCCAGTCGCGCAGGAAGTCGTTGTAGGCGCGCACGCACACGAGCTTGAGCTCGTCGTCGGGGATGGAGAGGAAGCGCTGGCTCCCGAAGCCGGCGACGTTGGGGTAGAGCACCTGCGCCCAGATCCCCGCGGTGTCCATGTAGGCGAGCCGGGCGTGGGCGTCGTGGGCCGCGGGGTGGCACTCCTCGTAGGTCGCCGGCGATCCGGGGAACGGCTCCGGCCAGCCCGCGGCGGCGGTGCCCCCCACCTTCGACACCGGCGCGCCGTCGATGACCCAGGTGTCCTTGCCGTCGTCGGTGCGCACCACCTTCGGCACGTGTTCGAGGTACTTCGCGGGCACCCGCGCGGTCCACACGTCGGCCGGTTCGGTGATGTGCGCGTCGGCGTCGATGACGAGCTGCGTCACTGGGATCCCCCTCGTTGTCCGGTCGGTGGCCGGCTGCGTCCGGGCGAACCCACCGTACGCCAGGCCCGCGGTTCAGACCACGACGACCGGCATCTGCGCCCAGCTCACGTGGAACTCCGAGCCTTCGCGGCGTAGGTCGGTGTCGTCGACCTCGTAGCGCGGGTGGCGGGCGAGCAGCTCCTGCAGCATCACCGCGCCCTCGAGCCGCGCGATGTGCGCGCCGATGCACACGTGCACCCCGTGCCCCAGGCCGAGGTTGCGGTCGTTGCGGCCACCGGCACCGAAACGAGTCGTGTCGAAGCGCTCGGGGTCGTCGAACTCGTGCTCGTCGCGATTCGCGCAGATGAGGAGCAGCACCACGCGCTGGCCGGCCCGCATAGGTACGCCCGCGACCGCGGCATCGACGAGCAACGTGCGCCCGACGAACTGCAGTGGCAGGTCGTGACGCAGCGCTTCCTCGAACGCGGCAGGGACACGCTGCGGGTCGGCGACGAGCTCCTCGCGCTGCGGCGGGTCGCGCCACAGCTCGTACGCGGCGCCCGCGAGCACCTTGGGCAGGGTCTCGGAACCACCGACGAACAGGGTCGACACCTGGTCGGCGATCTCGGCGTCGTCGAGCACGCCCTCGCCCGGATCGCAGGCGAGGAGGCCGTCGAGCGCGTCCTGCCGGCTCGGCGTGCGGGTGGACGCGGCGATCGGCGACGACCTCGACGAGGTACTCGCGCAGTTGGCCGCGCGCCTCCAGACCGTCCGCGGTGGCGCCGGCCTGGCCCGGCGCGCGTTGCACCGTCCGGTTCACCAGCGACACCAGCTGCGGGGCGTCGGACGCAGGAAAGCCGAGTTGGTGCGCGGCCACGCTCGCCGCCACCCACGACGCGTAGTCGTGACGCACGTCGAAGCTCCGCTGGTCGCTCAAGTGGTCCAGCCGCTCCCGGGCCAGCGCGCGCACCATCGCTTCGAGCCCGCTGACGAACCCGGGACGGAAGGGCCCGAGCATCGCCTTGCGCAACTTCGTGTGCAGCGGCGCGTCGAGCATCGAGAAGCTCGGCACCGGTCGGCGTGGCGGCGCAACGGGCGCCCGGCCCTCGTTGTGGACGAGCAGCTGCTCGCGGCGGAACACCGGACCCTCCACGATCGAGAAGGTGTGCCGGTCGGCCAATGCCTGCCACACGTCGTCGAAGCGGGTGAGCGCCCAGGCGTCGTACTCGGGCAGGGCGTACGCGCGGTGTGCCGCCCGCAGCTCGCGGTACACGGGGTACGGGTCGCGCATGACCTCGGGGGAGAACGGGTCGTACTCGACGCTCACGCGCGCTGACGGTAGCGTCCGCCCGACCACGAGACCACCGGAACACCACGGGGGAGACACGATGGGCCTGGCCGAACGCACGCCGCCGACCGCGGAGGAGTACGCGCAGTACCCGCAGCGCTTCTCGAACTGGGGCCGGTGGGGTGCCGACGACGAGTTGGGCACGCTCAACCACATCACGCCCGAGGTGCGGCGCGCCGCCGCGGCGTGCGTGGTCGACGGCACCGCGGTGGGGTGCGGCCGTCCGTTGAACACCGCGCCCGGGCCCGCGAACCCCTACCCGGTGCGCCACATGGTGAACACGAAGTCGTCGGGCGGGATGATCGACCACCTGTCGCTGTACATCCACGGCTTCACCGAGACGCACATCGACGCGCTGTGCCACCTGTCGACCATCGAGAGCGGCGACGACACGTGGAACGGCAAGGCGCTCGATGAGTACCACATGCCCGCCGGCCACACCGGCACCGTCGACTTCTGGAGCGACGGCATCGTGACGCGCGGCGTGCTCTACGACGTCCCGCGCTTCCGCGGCACCGAGTACGTGGAGCCGGGCCGCCCCGTGCACGGTTGGGAGCTCGCCGACATCGCGGCCGCGCAGGGCGTGGCGCCGCAGCCGGGCGACGCGGTGCTCATCCGCAGTGGGTTCGGCCCGTACTTCGCGGCCACCGGCGCGCAGCCGAGCTTCGGCTCACCCGCGGGCGTGCACGCGTCGTGCGTGGAGTTCCTGCACGAGACGCAGGCGTCGATGCTCGTGTGGGACATGCAGGACGCCCCCGTCGAGGACCAGGGCCTCGACAACCCGAAGCCGATCCCGGTGCCGATGCACGTGCACCAGATGGTGCTGCCCTACATGGGCATGCCCATCCTCGACAACGCCGACTTCGAGGCGCTCGCCGCCGCGTCCGCGTCGGCGGGCCGGTGGGCGGTGCAGTTCGTCGTCGCGCCACTGGTGATCACCGGCGGCACCGGCTCCCCCGTCAACCCCATCGCCATCCTCTGACCCACCCGTTTTGGCGTCACCACGCGCTGCTATAGCAACCTCTGGTGACGCCGAAACGATCGGGCGGGGCGTCAGGCGAGGCGGTAGCGGAGAAGGGTCAGGCCGTCGTCGCCGTGGTCGAACACGGGGACGACCTTCGCGCCGAGGGTGAGCTCGCCGTGCACCGCCCCCCCGAGGTCGCTCGGCTCCACCCCCACGAGCGTGGTGGTGAGCCGCGGGCCCTCGTCGAGCTCGACGATCGCGATGACCTGCGGCATCTCGTCGGCGAACTGGTAGGTGGTGGGCTGGTGCGTGACGCTGTACGAGAACAGGTGGCCGCACCCCGACACCTCGTGCCAGGTGAGGTCGGCCGAGAGACACCGCGGGCAGCGGGCGCGCGGGTAGTACACCCAGGAGTCGCAGGCGCCGCAGCGCTGGAGCTCCACCCGCTCTCCGCGCAAGGCGTCCCAGAACGGCTGCGTGATCGGAGTGGGCACCGGGCGCGGCTTCGGCAGGACCGGACGTTCGCTCACGGGCTCAACCCCCTCGCAACACGAGCGCGGACTGCTCGCTCATCGTGCCGCCGGTGCCGGTGACGTAGGCGAGGTCGTGCCGACGCAGCTGGCGGTCGCCGGCGCGGCCCATCACCTGGCGCGCCCCCTCGATCACGTGCGACATCCCCCCGGCCATGCCCGCCTGCCCGTAGCCCAGTTGCCCCCCGTGGGTGTTGCACGGGAAATCGCCGCGGTAGGAGAGGTCGTGGGCGTCGACGAAGGCCATGCCCTCGCCGGGACCGCAGAACCCGGAGTCCTCGATGCTGAGCAGCACGGTGATCGTGTAGCAGTCGTAGATCTGCACCATGTCGACGTCGGCCGGCTTCACCCCGGCCATGCCGAACGCCGCCGACGCCGCGGCACCCACCGGCGTGTGCGGCATCTCCGGCGAGTAGGTCGCGGTCTTGTGGGTGAGTCGCTCGCCGCAGCCGACGACGTGCACCGGGCGGCGCGGGGTGCGCTTCGCCGCGCTCGGCGCTGGTGACCACGATCGCCGCGCCACCGAACACCGGCATCACGATCTCGAGCAGGTGCAGCGGCGTGGAGATCACCCGCGACGCGAGCACGTCGTCGGGGGTGATCGGCTGCCCGAAGAACACGGCGTCGGGGTTGGCACACGCGCTCACACGCTGGTCGGACGCGATCTTCGCCCGGGCCCGCTCGTTCCAGCCGTAGAGGTCGTGGTAGCGCTGCGCGTAGGTGGCGTAGCTGCAGTTCTGCGCGATGTTGCCGAACGGCAGCTCGAACTCCGCCTGGGGCGAGCCCCACGCGCTGCTCGACGCGCCGTACACCCAGCGGTCGTCGAAGCGCGGAGGGATCGGCGGCGCGGGCGACGGCTGCATCACCGTCGCGCACACCACCACCTCGCACAGCCCGAGCTCGATGGCGGCGGCCGCGCGCCACACCATGCCGACGGACGAGGCGCCCCCGAGGTCGAGTCGCTCGGCGAAGTTCACCGAGAACCCGCAGTACTCCGCGATCGTGGCCGGCTGGAACTGCAGCGACTCGGTGATGTCGGCCGCGCAGCAGATGCCGTCGACCTCGTGGGCGTCGATCCCCGCGTCGGCGAGCGCCGCGGCAACGGCGTCGGCCCAGGCGTGGAGCGGCAGGCGCGGCTCACCCGTGGGGTGCCGCTCCGCCTTCCACTCCGAGTACCCGACGATGCACGCGTCGCCCCGCAGACCCATGGCCGGTGAGGCTATTTGGGCGAGGGGAACCGACCCAACCGTCGCGCCCGGTCAGGTCATGAACTCGCCGGCGTTGACGTACACCGTCTGGCCGGTGATCATGCGCGCCCGGTCGGAGCAGAGCCACACCGCAGCCTCGGCCACGTCGTCGTCAGCCGGGATCTCGCCGAGCGGCATGCGCTCGGTGATCTCGGCGATGACGTCGGCCTCGGAGATACCCCGTGTCTGGCTCGCGTACTGCACGTAGCCCTCCACCGGCGGCCCCCACATCCACGTGGGCACCACCTGGTTCACGCGGATCTTCTTCGGGCCGAGCTCCTTCGCAAGGTGGAACATCGCGGCGGTGAGCGCACCCTTCGACGACGCGTAGGCGAGCTGGAACATCACCGCGGGCAGCACCGAGCTCTGCGACCCGATGAGCACCACCGAACCGCCCCGGCCCTCCATCGCCGCCGCGGCCGCCGACACCACGTGCATGGTGCCGGTGACGTTGGTGGCGAGGACGTCGCGCCACACGTCGTCGCTGGTCTCGTCGAGCCCACCCATCGCGGTGTCGTAGGCGGCGACCTGCACGATGCCGTCGACGCCGCCGAAGCGCTCGGTGGCGAGGTCCATCAGGGCGCGGCAGTCGTCGGCCGAGTTGATGTCGGTGGCGCGGAACGCGACGTGCTCGCCCGAAGGGTCGAGCTCCGCGGCCATCTGCTCGAGCTTCGCCTCGGTGCGGGCGGCGAGTACCGCGTTGCCACCGTCGCGCAGCACCACGCGTGCGACTTCACCGCCGAGACCCGGGCCCACACCCGTGACCACCACTGTCTTGCCGTCGACCACCATCGCGGTTCCCCCATCGAGTTCGTTCGAGTTCGTTCGGTGCGTTCGGTTGCGTGCAGCTGTGCTGCAGGGAACGGCGAGTCTCGCGCACCGGTACGCTCGGTGCATCGGCACCTGGATCGCTCTGTTGCGGGGCATCAACCTCGGGAACCACAACAAGATCGCCATGCCCCCGCTGCGCGCCACCTTGGAGGCGCACGGCTGCACGAACGTTCGGACCCACCTGCAGAGCGGGAACCTCGTGTTCGGGGCAAGGGAACGCAGTGAGGGCGCCATCGTGGCGAAGGTCGCCGCTGCGCTCGTCGAGGGGCACGGCATCGACTGCCCGGTCGTCGTGCGCACGCCGAAGCAGTGGGCCCAGGTGATCGCACAGTCCCCGTTCGCCGACCGCGTGGCCGCGGACGCCGACAAGAAGACGCTGCACGTCACCTTCCTCGATGCACCGCCTCCCGCCGACGCGCTCGCCGACGTCGACCCGGCGTGGCACGCACCCGACGAGCTCGTGGTGGTGGGGCGTGAGGTGCACCTGTGGTGCCCGGGTGGGTACGGCCGCACGAAGCTCACGCCGGCGTATCTCGAACGGCGCACCGGTCGGGTCGCGACCGATCGCAACTGGAACACCGTGCTGGCCCTCGCGGACTTGGCCGCGGAGCTCGCCGCGGGCTGATCCGGCTACGGGTGGGCGACGAGGCCGAGGCGGGTGGCGACGGCCACCGCCTCCAGGCGCGAGCGCGACTGCAGCTTGGCGAGGATGTTGCGGATGTGGTTGCGCACCGTGTGGATCGACAGGTGCAGCTCCTCCACCATGTCGGCGGTGGACTTGCCGTCGGCCAGCATCGTGAGCACCTCGACCTCGCGCGCCGAGAGATCGCTGCCGAGCTTGGGGCTGCGCGGCCGCAACTGGGTGGCCAGCTCCGACACGAGGTGCTGCGGGACCCGCACCTCCCCGGCGATCACGGCGCGAAGGGTGCGGACGAGGTCGACGAACGAGCCGTCCTTGGTGACGAACCCGGAGCAGCCGGCCTCGAGCGCCTCGGCGAGCGTGGCGCCGGTGGCCTGGCCGGTGAGCATGACCACCTCGGTGTGGGGCAGCTCGGCCTTGATGAGGGCGGTGGCCTCGGAACCGGTGCCGTCCGGGAGGCGGTAGTCCATGACCACGACGTCGGGGCGGAGGTCGACCGCCGCCGCGCACGGAGGCCCGGACGGAGTCGACGACGCCCACGACCTCGAGGTCGTGCTCCTCGCCGAGGGCCCGCCGGAGGCTCTCGGCCACGAGATCGTGGTCCTCGACGACGAGCACGCGAGCCTTCGCGTTGTCGTCCAGCACCTCGGTCATCTCCCTCTCCCTCTGACCGCCACGACGATCTGGCTGCCCTGACGCTCACCGGCGAGGCCCAGAGTCGCCTCCCGGGGAGCAACGGTACAGGAGTGACACACCGGGGTCGTTCCCCACGCAACGATTTTCCTGGCGCGGGAAATGGCGCATCTGCGTCACACGAAAGGGTCCGGGGGACCCTGGAGCGGCCGGGCCGGGTCCGTCAGCATGAGGGTATGACCACGAGGATCCAGGAGCACGAGCGCCCGGAGACCGGCAACGACCTCGTGCGGGCGATCGACCGGGGTGAGCTCGAGCTGCGGTACCAGCCCATTCTCGACCTCACCAATCGCCAGCTGACCGGCTTCGAGGCACTGTTGCGATGGCGTCACCCCACGCGGGGCCTGGTCGGGCCCGCTCGGATCATCCCCCTCGCCGAGGAGTGCGGCCTCATCCAGGAGGTCGACGACTGGGTGCTCCACGAGGCCACCCGTTGCCTGGCGGCGTGGCAGGAGGACGTGCTCGTGGGTGACGGCTTCCGGGTGCACGTGAACGTCTCGGGCATGGAACTCGACGACCGCACGCTCGTCGACCGGGTGCGCCGTTCGGTGGCCGGTTCTCAAGTGTCGCCCAGCGGCCTCACCATCGAGGTGACCGAGACCCGCCTCATCGACGACATCGGTTCCGCCAAGCGCGCGATCGACGCGCTCCACGAGATGGGGGTGGAGCTCGCGCTCGACGACTTCGGCACGGAGTACGCGACGTTCATGCGCCTCCACGCGCTGCGCTTCGACACGGTGAAGATCGACAAGGGGTTCGTCGCCGCGTGTGACACCGACCTCGGGCGCACCTTCATCCGCGCGTTCGTCGACCTCGCCAACGGCCTCGGGGCGGGCATCATCGCCGAGGGCATCGAGACGACGGACCAGCTCGCCAAGGTCCGCGAGGCCGGCTGCCACCAGGGGCAGGGCTTCCTCTGGTCGCCCGCGATCCCGCTGCACGACGCCGAGCACCTGCTGCTCACGGGCGAGTTGCCCGAAGTGGACCCGGTCACGAACCAGCGCGCCCGGCTCCCGTTCGACGGCTGACGCGAACGCACTCGCCCCGATCCGCGTCCGCGTCCGGCTACGGTGGCCACCGTGCGCGAACACCTCTGCGATCCCGCCTACGCCGCGTCTCGCCGCTGGGTGGCGCTCGGCGTCGTGAGCCTCAGCCGCTCGTGATCGGCGTCGACAACACGGTGCTCAACATCGCGCTGCCCACGCTGGCGCGCGCCCACTCGGCGGGTGGACTGAACGCGAGCGGCAGCGAGCTGCAGTGGATCGTCGACTCCTACACCATCGTGTTCGCGGGGTTGCTCCTGACCGCGGGCAGCCTGGGGGACCGGTTCGGTCGCTACCGCGCGCTCACATTCGGGCTCGTGCTCTTCGGCATCGGCAAGGCCGGGGTCGGGTCGGCGATGAACGACACGACCCGTCAGGTCGGCGGCGCGTTCGGAATTGCCCTGCTCGGCTCGATCACCGTGACCATCTACGCGTCCGAGTTCCGCGACTCGCTGCGCGGCGCGGGCGTACCCGAGCGCGTGGTGCAGCACGGCGGCGACTCGGTCGGCGCGGCGCTCTCCTCACTTCCCGCCTTGTCCGGCACAACGGCCACCCTGGTGCCCCCCGGCGCGTCGCGGCCTGCCGACCCCGCCGCCGAGGCCGAGGGGGCGGGCGAGGCGCGGTCGCAGGCCGTCACCTAACGTCGCGCCGTGACGTCATCCGAGGAGTTGGTCTGGGAGCGGCCGTGGACCGCGCGCACGGCGACGCTGGTCGTCGCGTTCTCCGGCTGGTTCGACGCCGGATCGGCGGCCACCGGAGCGATCGAGCACCTCATCGGGTACACCGGCGCCACCCGGCTCGCGCACATCGCCGACGACCCCTTCGTCGATCTGCAGCAGGCACGACCGCGCGTCGTGCTGCACGACGGCATCACCCGCTCGATCGAGTGGCAGGAGAACGTCTTCTACGCGACCGAGGGCTCGCCCGACGGTCACGAGCTCGTGCTCCTCGCCGGTGTGGAGCCGCACTACGCGTGGCGCGAGTTCGCTGCGGTCGTGGTGGGTGCGGCGCTGGGCACCGAGGCGCGGCTCGTCGTCACGTTGGGGGCCACCCCCGCGCAGGCGCCGCACACGCGCATGCCCATGGTGCAGTCGTCGTCGGCCAGCCCGGTGCTCGCCACCAACCTCGGCCTGCGACGCCCGCGGTACGAGGGCATCACCGGCATCGTCGGCGTGCTGCAGACCGAGCTCGACGCGCGCTCGTACCCCGCGATCTCCATGCAGGTGGGCGTGCCCTTCTACGCCACCGGCGCGACCAACTGGAAGGCCGCGGCCGCCCTCCTCGGCAACCTCGAGCACGTCACCGGCGTCCCCACCGGCGCCCAACTGCTCGGCCCGGCCATCGAGGAGTGGGAGTCGATGGTCGACGACGCCCTCGGCGAGAGCCCGGAGGGGATGGCGATGCTGCCCCGCCTCGAGGCGGCCTTCGACCGCGAGACGGAGCAGCAGCTCCCCTCGGCCGACGACCTCGCCGAGGAGCTCGAGCGCTACCTGCGCGAGTTCCCACCCGGTTCGTCCGAATCCTGACGCTGCGGGACCTCGGTCCCTGTCGGCGGGGCGGCGAATCCTGCAGTCTCGCACTGTGAGACTCGAAGTCACCCGGAAAGCCGACCTCGCCACCCGCGTCCTGCTCGAGCTGTCGACGCGCTGGAAAGCGGGCGAAGTCGGCGGAGCTCGCCGACGCCGTGGGCACCACCCCCGGCTACCTCACCCAGGTGGTGGCCCCGCTCGCCGGCCGCGGCTGGGTGGACTCGGAACCCGGGCCCACCGGTGGGTACCGGTCCACCGTCGCCCTGACCGCCGTGACCGTGCTCGACGTGATCGAGGCGGTGGAGGGCCCGAGCGAGTCCGGCCGCTGCGTGTTGGCCGACCGGCCGTGCGCGGGCGCGGGCCAGTGCGCGCTGCACGTGCCGTGGTCGCGCGCCCGGGCCCAGCTCGTGGCCGAGCTCGGCCGCACCCCGCTGTCGTCCCTCGGTCGCGTCGGGGACCTGCCGTGAACACCGCGGCCGCCGGCCGCGACGAACTCCACGGACCGGCCACCAACGAGCAGACCAGGTCGTCGCGTTCGCGCCTGCGCGCGGTCGCGCTGCCGACCGAGCACGGCGGCTGGGGACTCACGGTGGAGCCCGCGATCCTCGGTTTGCTGGTCGCGCCCGGCATCGCCGGCGCGTTGCTGGCGTGCGCGGCGGTCGTCGCGTTCGTGGTGCGGACGCCGCTCAAGCTCGTGCTCGTCGACGCGCACCGCCACCGCCAGCTCGCGCGACACGCCTCGCGCGGCGTGTCGTCGCGGTGGAGGCGCTGGCGCTCGTCGCACTCGTGGTCGGAGCCGTGCTCACCACCGACGGCGAGTTCTGGTGGCCGGCGCTGATCGCTGCGCCGCTCGTGGCCGTCGAGTTGTGGTTCGACATGCGCTCGCGCAGCCGGCGCCTCGCCCCCGAGCTCGCCGGCGCCGCGGGCATCGGTGCGGTCGCGGCGATGATCGCCCTCGCGGGCGGCGAGTCCGCGTCGCTCGCCGCCGCGCTCTGGATGGTGCTCGCCGCGCGTGTGCTCACCGCCATCCCGTCGGTGCGGGCCCAGGTGATGGCGCTGCACGGCCGCACCGTGTCGCCGATCGCGGGCCGCGTCGGCGACGTCGCCGCGGTGGTGCTCGCGGCGATCGCCGTGGTCGTCGATCCTCTGGTCCTCGCCGGCGCGATCGCCGTGGCCGTCGTCGTGCTGCTGCAGCACGTGAGCAACCACCACCCCGCGCCCCGCGCCGCGCTGCTCGGCGTGCGCCAGAGCGCGTTGGGCCTCCTCGTCGTGATCGTGACCGCCACCGGAGTGCTCGCCTCATGAACCGCTCCGTCTCGCAGCTCGCCCGGTTGCAGGCGGTCACCGCCGGGTACGCCATTCCCGACGACGCGTGCGCGAGCTACCGGCCGCTCTACGACGGGTTGCTCGCGCTCGACCGTGACCTGCGCCTCCACGTCCACAAGGAGAGCAACCGTGCTGTTCCCCGCGGTCCTGCGCCTGGAGGCGGAGTTCGCCGCGACGATCCCGACCGGGCCGGAGCCCGCATGACGTCTCCCCCTCCCGTCGGCCGCGACCTCCTCCGCGCCCCCGACGTGCCGAGCACGCCCGGCGACATCACGACGCGCGACGACGTCCTCCACCTCGTGCGCGCCTTCTACCGCGAGGCCGCGATCGACGACGTCCTCGCGCCCGTGTTCCACGCGGTCCACGTGGACTGGGCCGACCACATCCCGCGCGTCACCGACTTCTGGTGCTGGCAGCTGCTCGGCGAGGCGGCGGTCACGCGCACCACCCTCGGCCTCCACGAACCCGCGCATGCCCTCGTGCCGTTCACCGACGCGCACTACGAGCGCTGGCTCGCGATCTGGACGTCGACGGTCGACGACCGGTTCGCCGGCCCGATCGCCGACACCGCGAAGCAGCGGGCGACGCGGGTGGCCGCCGCGATGCAGCGGTACCTCTCGGGCCCTCCGACCCTGGACCGGGACGACGAGGCCGACGAGCTTCCCTAGTGTGAGTCCGCCCGAGCCGACACCGACCATCGGGGTCGGCACGCGGGCCGCACGAGGAGGACCTGATGGTCGAGATGCACAGCGACCCGCGCGGCGAGATCTTCGTGAACGCCGAGCGGTGGACCGACATGACCGCATGGCACGAGACCGCCGCCGAACTGCGGCGTGACGCGCCGGTGGTGGAGGTCGTCGCCGAGGGGTGGGAGCCGTTCCGGGCGGTGATGACCCACGCCGACGTGCGCGAGATCTCCCGCCGCAGCGTCGACCTGTTCTGGAACACCGAGCGGTCCGCGCCGGCGCCCGACCTCGTGTACCAGATGCTCGACCTCACCGGCTTCCCGTATCCCAAGACCCTCGTGCACATGCACGGCAAGGAACACCAGGCGCACCGGCAGGTCACCAACGACTGGTTCAAGCCCGCGGCGGTGTCGGAGTGGCAGCCCACCATCGACCGCATCGCCGACCAGTTCGTCGAGCGGCTCGCCGACCTCGGCGGCGAGTGCGACTTCGCCCAGGAGATCGCCGCGCAGTACACGCTGCACGTGATCATGGGGATCTTCGGTGTCCCCGAGTCCGACGAGCAGTTGATGCTCGAGCTCACCCAGGGCCTGTTCGGGTCGGCCGACCCCGAGTACATCGGCGAGTTCACGACGCCCGTCGAGATGTTGAGCTCGACGTTGCAGAAGTTCGGCACCTACTTCGACGACCTCACCGCCGACCGGCGCCGTCACCCCACCGGCGACCTCGCCACGGTGATCGCCAACGGCGAGATCGACGGCCGGCCACTCGCGGAGGACGCGCGCCTCTGGTACTACATCATCGTCGCCACTGCGGGGCACGACACCACGTCGTACGGGTTGAGCGGCGGGCTCGAGGTGCTGTTGCGCAACGCCGCGCAGCTCGCCGAGGTGTGGGCCGACCCCGCACTCGTCGCGCCGGCAACGGAGGAGATGCTCCGCTGGGTGAGCCCGGTGCGCGCCTTCTTCCGCTACCCGCAGGAGGACTACGAGCTGCCGAGCGGCCACCTGCTCCCGAAGGGCGAGGCGGTGCTCACGTCGTACCCGTCGGCGAACCGCGACGAGCACGCCTTCGCGCACTCGATGGAGTTCGACCTCCACCGCACCGACGTCGACAACCTGCTCACGTTCGGACTCGGCGCGCACTTCTGCCTCGGCGCGCAGTTCGCGCGGCGCGAGATCCGCACGATGCTCGCCAAGTTGCGCGAGCGCGTCGCGACGATCGAGCTCGCGGGCGAACCGGAGTGGACCGCGTCGTCGTTCGTCAGCGGCGTGAAACACCTGCCGGTGAAGTACACGCTCCGCTGACGCGGCTCACGGGAACGACGCGGCGAACTGCAGCACCTGCGCACGCGAGATGTCGGTGCCCTCGAGCACGTGCACCACGCCGTACGCGTGCCAGATCACCACGTGCGTCGACCGATCGGTCGGTGTGCCCACGCACGCGCGGTGCCCGTTGCCGAGCGCGATCGGGCGGAACTGCGCGTCGCAGTCGGTGGAGTCACCCGCGCTCTCGACCCGTTCGACGAACCGGAGCTGTTGCGGGTACGCACCCGCGGCGTCGGGGATCACGCCCACCGGGGCCCACACCTGGAAGTAGCCGGTGGACCGGTCCGCTGCGCTCCCGGTCGCGCCGGCCCCATCGGAGCTGCGCAACTGTTGCGTGGCGAGGTGGATCCCGGGCGGGATCTCCTCCGGGCGCTCCGGCGTGAAGCCGAGGTAGGGCGCGGCCTGCGCGGGGCTCAGCTCGCAGGCCGTGGTGGCGCCGTCGAGGCCGCACTCGGGGGGCAGGGGGCGCACCGCCGCGACCGGGGTTGCCGGTTGTGATGCGGCGGGCTGGTCACGCCCGAGGCGCAGGGCCATCCCCACGAACGCGATCCGCGATGACCACCACCATGAAGACGAAACGCAGGTCGGGGCCGCGCCACCGCTGTCGCCACGACCGCGCCCGGTCAAGCAGGGAAGCGCCAGTCGGGTTGGAGCAGGCCGCGCAGGTACAGCGCCTGGCCCGCGTGCTGGAGTGAGTCGTCGGCGACGCTCACGAGGCGCACCCCGAGGGTGACCGGCGGGTCCCAGTTGCGGTCCACGATCCGGTCGAGATCGTCGGGGGTGAGCGTGGCGAGGTAGGCGCGGGTGCGGGCGTCCACCGCGTCGTGGTACGCGAGCAGGAGGTCGGCGCCCACCGGGTCGAACGCAGCGACCGCTTCCGCACTCTGCCCGTACCCGACGTCGGTCACCACCGGCTCGCGCCCGAAGCGCGCGGCCCACCCGTCGGTGCACCAGAGCTGGTCGGCCTCCAGCACCTCCGACACGTGATGGTCCTGCACCCGCGTGAGATGCCACACCAACCACCCGATCGGATTGGTACCGGGCTGGACCTGGCGCGCCAGCGTGGCGGTATCGAGACCGTCGACGGCGAGGCGGCAGAGGGGCGGGATGCGCCCGTAGAACTCGAGGTACACGGCGGCAACGTCCATCCCGCCATCCCAGCACCGCACCCGGTCGCACGCAACCAGAAGGGCGCAACTACTCCGTGAGCACGCCGTCGACGATGTGGACGATGCGGTCGGTGTAGTGCGTCATGCGCTCGTCGTGGGTCACCACGATCGCGGCGGTGCCCCGCGACTTCATCTCCTTGCGGATGAGGTCCATCACCTGCTCGCCCAGCTTGGTGTCGAGCGCGGACGTGGGCTCGTCGAACAGCACGAGATCGGGGTCGTTCATGAGCGCGCGGCCGATGGCGACCCGCTGACGCTGGCCACCCGACAGCTCGGCAGGCATGTGACCGGCGCGGTCGGCGAGGCCGAGCTCCTCGAGCAGCTGGTCGGCGCGCGCACGCCCCGCAGCGCCGGTGCGCCGGCCGATCTCGTCGACGACGAGCAGGTTCTCGCGCGCGGTGAGGAAGGGGACGAGGTTCACGCCCTGGAACACGAAGCCGACGTGCTCGCGGCGGAAGTCGGTGAGCTGCTTCTGTGAGTAGTCGGTGATGTCCTCGTTCGCGACGACGACCGTGCCCTCGGTGGGCGAGAGGATGCCACCGGCGATGGAGCAGAGGGTGGTCTTGCCCGAACCCGACGGGCCGACGAGCGCGACGATCTCGTCGCTGCCCAGGGTGAGCGTGGCGTGGTCGAGCGCAACGACCTCTTCGTCGCCGGTGGGGTACACCTTGCGCACCGCTTCGAGCCGCAACGCGGGCGCGGGATCGGTGAGCACGGGGTCGGGGCTGATCGCGGTCATGAGGCTCTCCCGATCGCGGAGGCGGGGTCGACGCGCAGCACGCGTCGCAACGAGAAGGAACTCCCGATCACCGCGGCGATCAGCAGCGACACGCCACTGATCACCACCCGACTCGGGAGGAGTTGGTACGGGATGGCGCCCGGCGGCAGCAGCACGTCGAGCAGGACCGCGAAGACGGTGCCGACCGCCGCTGCGGTGAGCGCGACCACCGTGGCCTGCGCGACCACGCCCGCGAACAGGGTGCGCGAGCGCGCGCCGATCGCCTTGAGCACGCCGTAGAGGCCGACGCGCTCAACGGTGAGCAGCGCGAAGAACAGCGCGACCACCACCGCGGCGATCACCAGGGTGACGCCGATGATCTGGTTGAACACCGAACGCTGCTGCTTCACGCCACCGATCGCATCGGACGCGGTGGCGAGACTGACGGTCTCGGTCGCGCCGCCGGGAGTGTTGGCGCCGGAGTTGTCGGCGGTGGCCCGGTCGATCGCGGCGGCGACGGCCGACGAGTCGCCACTGGTGCGCACGAGCAGCGCCTGGAACACGCCGGGCGCGACCGACGACGCCGGCCGATTGGCGTTCTGCACCTCGCGCCAGGTCGCCGGGTTCGCCCACAACGAGCCCGCACCGGAGTAGCTCACGTCGTCGACGAAGCCGACGACCTTCACCTCCGAACGCTCCGGGCCGAGCTGCAGGGTCTGGCCCTGCTTCACCCCGTCGTCCTTCAAGATGCTGTCGGCCCACACCTCGCCGTCGGCGGGTGGCGCGGGCACCCCGTCGGGCGCCTGCTGGTAGCCGAAGAGCGCGACGTCGGCGAGGTCGCGTGGGCCATTGCCCGGGATGCGCGCGCCGAGCTGGGTGACGCCGATACCGGCGACGCTGGTGACACCGGGTACCGCCGCGACCTGGGCGCGCGTCTCGGGCGTGACGCGGCTGCGGAGGAACGACTGCTCCGCAGTGGCGGAGAACACGACGAGGTCGGCGCGCTGCGCCCGGACCGCGCCGGTGGAGCGGGCGATGAGCCCGTCGAGCAGACCGCCGAGCAGCATCAGCAGCATCGCGATGAGGGTGAGGAGCACCGCCGCGGTCATGAACTGACCGGGGCGGCGGATCATCTCGCGCAGCGCCAGCCTCATGTGCCCCCTCCCCCGAGAGCGCGGCGGCGGGTTCGATACGCAGCACGCGCCGCGCCGAGAACCAGGAGCTGAGCAGGCCGAGGACGAGGATCCCGATCGCCCATGCCCCCACCGCGGGTGCGTCGAACGACAGCGGGATGGAGCCGATGCGCATGAACGACAGCGGCAGGAACAGCAATGTGCCGATCACGACGCCGAGGCCGACGACCACCAGCACCTGCGCCAGCAACCCGCGCACGAGGGTGGACGAACGGGCACCGATCGCACGCAGCACCGTGAGCGAGCGCGCCTTCTGCAGCGTGACGATGAGGAAGAAGAGACCGATCACCAACGGGATGACCAGCGCGTAGAGGAAGAAGATCACGAGGAACGACCGGCCGACCTGGGCGACGCCGGGCGCCTTGGTGGCGGCGTCACTGCGGGTGAGGGCCTCGAGCGAGTTGTCGACCGCATTGATGCGCGTGACCACCTGTTGCGGGGTGACCCCGGGTGCCGGGCGCACGCCGAGCGCGTTCGGGAGTGGGGTCTGCGCGTCGGGGTTCGCCGCCTGCACCGCCTGCTCCCACGTGCCGTACCTCGCGAAGATCGTGGGGCTCGCCTGCAGGTTCGTGTCCTGCGACTGGCCGACGATCTTGATGCGGTACCCACCCGGCTGCACCGTCACGACGTCGCCCAGCCCGAAGCCCGACGACGCGTCGGACTCGTTGGCGATGCCCTCACCGTCGGCCGTGGGATAGCGGCCCGCGGTGAGTGACTCCGGCGCGCCGAGCCCGCGCTTCTCGTACCCGATGACCGCGGCGCCGGTGATCTCGCCGTTGGCGGTGACGCTGTAGGTGCCCTGCCCGATGCGCCCGACCGCGCCGACGCCGTCGACCGCGCGCACCTGCGCCTCGAGCTCGGGTGTGATCGTGCTGCTCTGGAGGTTGCGGCGCGCGTCGGTGCTGTACACGAGCACGGGCGCGTCCTGGTGCTCGATGGCGCCGATGAACGACGTGATCAACCCGTCGCGCAGCGCCTGCTGGAACAGGATGAGGAACACCAGCAGCGCAATCGCGCCGATGAGCAGGCCGAAGCGCACCTTGGCGCGCAGCATTTCCTTGCGGGCGATCACTGCGGGCGCGCTCCCGACTTGGGTGCCGGCGCCGCCAGGGCGTGGAGGAAGGCCTGCACCGCGGACGCGCCGCCGATGCCGGTCCACCCGTCGGCCCCGGTCGCGCGGGCATGCCCGGCCGACGGGACGCCGGGTCCGCCGACCAGCACCGGCACGGTGAGGCCGGCGTCGCGCAGGCGGGCGACGGTGGCGGTGACCGTCGGCAGGCGCGCGGTCATCAGCGCACCGACCCCGATCGCGAGGAGGTGCGGCGTGGCGAGGGCGGCGTCGACGAACGCGTCGGGCGGCGTGTCGGCCCCGAGGTCGACAGCGGCGAAGCCCGCGGCGCGCAGGAGGTCGGCGAGCATCGCGCCGGGGAGCGAGTGCTGCTCCCCCTCGACGAGACCGACGAGGAGGGTGCCCCGGCGGCGTCCGGGCCGGGTGAACTGCGGCCCGAGCCGGCCGACGATGCGGGCGGCCACGCTGCTCGCCCGGTGCTCGTCGGCGACGGTGAGGGTGCCCTCCGCCCACTGGTCGCCCACGTCGACCAGGGTGGGGCCGAGCAGGTCGAGGTGCACGTCGGCGGGGCTGGCGCCGCCGGCCAGCGCCGACTCGACCACGGCCCAGGCCCCGGGCTCGTCGGCGGCGAGGAGGCGGGCCTCGAGCCGGGCGCGGGTGGCCGCTCGCGCGGGTCGCCCCGGGAGAGTGGGCGAGCGGGTGGGCGGCGGGCCTCCGGAGCCGGTCGAGGTCGGCGCGGTCGACCCGCCACTCGGCGCCCGCCCGCTCGGCCGGGAGCCGGCCCGTCCGCACGTACTTGTAGGCCGTCATGTAGTGCACGCCGAGCTCGTCGGCGGCCTCACGGAGCGTCAGGAGCTCGGCCACGTCCCGGATCCTACCGCCATTTAGTGCTAAATCCACGCCGGGCGCCGGGCCGCCGTTGACCGGTTGCCCGACCGGGTGGCCGGGTATGTGCCACCATGTCCCGGCGCCAGGGGTGACGCACGCGGGACAATCGACCACTGGGACCGACATCCAGGGGGGAGGTCGGATGCACCTGCGACCGAGCACGATCGGGAGCGCCATCGGGAGCCCGATCAGCACGCTCGTCCGCGAGCTCGTGGAGGACGGTGTGCCGCCGCCCGTACCCGAGGGCCGCGCCGTCGAGCTCGCCGGCCGCGGCACCACCTTCGTGCGCGAGCTGCCCGGGCCGCCCGGCGCGCCCACCCTCGTCCTCCTCCACGGCTGGATGGGCAGCGGCGGCCTCAACTGGTGCCGGGTGTTCGAGCCCCTCGGCCGCGAGTTCCGGGTGCTCGCCCCCGACTTCCGCGGCCACGGTCGCGGGATGCGCGCCCGCGCCGTGTTCCGGCTCGACGACTGCGCCGACGACCTCGTCGCGCTGCTCGACGCGTTGCACACGGGGCCGGTGGTGCTCGCCGGCTACTCGATGGGCGGCGCGGTCGCGCAGCTGGTGGCGCGGCAACGCCCCGATCTCGTCGCCGGTCTCGTGCTCTGCGCCACTGCGGCGCAGCTGCCGGTCGGGCCGGCGAGCGGACACCCGCTGGAAGCCGCGCTCGCCGTGGCCGCGAGTGGCGTGCGCTTCGGTGGCCACGTCAGTCACGTCCCCACCGCGCCACTGCGGTTCGCCGCCGGCGCGGCCTCGAGCATCGGGCGCACCCTGCGGACCACCACGCCGACCGACTTCGTGCAGTGGGCCGTCGACGAGCTGCGCCGTCACGACGTTCGCACGCTGTTGGAGGCCGCGCGCGCCTCGAGCCGGCACGACGCGCGCGAGTGGATCGGGGCGGTGCGCGCCCCGGCCGCGGTGGTGCTCACCGCTCACGACCGGTTGGTGCCGCCGGAGCGTCAGTTCGCGACCGCGGAGCTGCTCGGCGCCTCGGTGCACGAGGTCGACGGCGGGCACACCGTGTGCACGCGCGACCGCTTCGCCGGCCCCCTCGTCGACGCCTGCCGCGCCGTCGCCGGATAGGGATCCGATTCGGCGCTCTCCAAGGCCTCGAGGGTCCGGCGCGCGGAGCGCCGAATCGGGCCCATCGAGGGCGGCGCGCAAGAGCGCCAAAACGATTCGAACTAGAGGATGTCGCGGGCGGCGGCGACGAGGTCGTCGAGGGCCTCGGGCAGCGCGCGGGCGATGGCCCAGTGGTCGTCGACGATGTCGGGGCACGACACCACCCCGAGCGACAGCGAGTCGCGGTAGCTGAGCACGGTGAGGTTGAGACCGGTGCCGACGAGGAGCGGACCGATGAGATAGCCGTCGTCGAGCCGGGCCCCGCAGCAGAAGAGCGGGACGGGCGGGCCGGGCACGTTCGACACCACCGCCGCGAACACCGGCCGCAGCCGTTCGTCGAGCGCGAGCGCGTCGTAGAGGCGCACCGCACCCTCGAGGAGCACGGGCGGCGGGACCGCGAGGAGGTCGGGGAGCAGGTCGTCGCCGAACACCTGGTGCACCCGCCTTGCGGCGCGGGTGGACGCCTGCACCGCGCGCACGCGGTCGCCGGGACCGTCGAGGTGCACGGGCAACGCGGCTCCCATCGCGGAGAGCAGGTTGCCGGGCACCGCGTCGGGGTCGGCGCGGTGGTCCTCGCGCCGGATCGCCATCGGCACCGCGGCCACGAGACCGCGCGTCGGCAGCGCGTTGCGCACGCGGAGGTAGTCACGCAACGCGCCCGCAGCCATCGCGAGCACCACGTCGTTGAGCGACGCACCGAACGCCCCGCGCACCTCGTCGACGAGCGCGAGCGGCACCGAGGTGAACGCGAAGTCGCGGTGGGGGGTGAGGTGTCCGTTGAGCGGCGTGCGCGGACCCTCGAACGGGAGCACGGCGTCGTGCCGCTCGGCCGACACCGCGAACTTCGCCAACCGCGGCGCCGCCGCCGCGACGTCGAGCGCGACCTTGCCCATCCGCAACGGCATCTGGGCGAACGACACCGCGGCCTGTCCGAGCAGCGCCCGGTTGCTCACGCGCGCGTACTCGGGCTCGCCCACGAAGTCGACGCGTTCCATCGGCGCGTTCGCGGTGAGGTCGAAGATCACCTGCGCGAACTCGGCACCGTGCATGCCGTCGATGCAGGCGTGATGGATCTTCAGCAGCACGGTGACCCGGCCGTCGGCCGCGCCGTCGATCCGCCACAGCTCCCACAGCGGGCGACGACGGTCGAGCTGGCGACCCATGATCTCGCCGACCAGCCGACCGAGCTCGAACTCGTCGCCGGGTGCGGACACGGCGGCCTCACGCAGGTGCGCATCGACGTCGAGGTGGTCGACGTCCTCCCACACCCCACGGTCGAGGTGACCCGGCACCGCGCGGAGGCGACGCCGGAACAGGGCGAGGTGGGCGAAGCGGCGCTCGACGAGCTCCCGGAGCTGGGCGAGGGAGAGGTCGTCGTCGGCGTTGAACCGGCCGACCAGGGCCACGTGCATGTGCCAGTCGGCGGATTCCGCCGCCAGGAAGCCGGCATCGGTGCGGCTCAGGCGCTGCATGCCGCGAGCCTGCCGCGGTCAGGGCCCGGAGTCCAAACGGGGCCGGTGGGTCGTACGCACGTGTTCGAGGAAGCGTTGGACGCCGCGCACGGTGGCCTCGCTGCGGATCGAGTGGAAGATCTCGAAGGCGTGCTCCGCGCCGGGCAACTCGAGGAACACGACCGGTTCGTGCGACTGCTCGCGCAGCGCCGCGGCGAAGGCGCGGCCCTCGGCGACCGGCACGAGGGAGTCGAGCGTGCCGTGCACGACCATGAACGGCGGCGCCTGCGGGCCCACGCGATCGAGGGGCGACGCGTGCTCGAACTCGGTGCGGTCGGCGACGGGGTCGCGCTTCATCAACCACCGCGCGGCGCCGCCGTACATGCCGTCGGCCCCGCGGCCGCCGTAGCGGCCGAGCAGGTCGTACGCGCCGTAGAAGGGCACGCACGCGACGACCGAGGTGTCGACGTCCTCGAAGCCGGGCTGGTACTCGGGGTCCCCCGCGGTGAGCGCGACCATCGACGCGAGGTGGCCACCCGCGCTCCCGCCGGTGATCACCACGAACGACGGGTCACCGCCGTGCTCGGCCACGTGCTCGCGCACCCACTTCATCGCCAGCTTCACGTCGACGAGGTGGTCGGGGAAGGTGGCCTTGGGGCTGAGCCGGTAGTTCGGCGCCACGCACACCCATCCGTTCGCCGCGAGGTGGTGCATCAGCGGCAACGCCTGCTCGCGCTTGTTGCCGATGATCCACGCCCCACCGTGCACCTGCACGAGCACGGGCGCGCGCGCGACCGGGGTCTTCGGGCGGTAGACGTCGAGCAGGTGGCGCCCACCCGCGCCCTCCGCGTAGCGGAGGTCGCGCACCACCTCGACCCGCCGGTCGGGCAGGGGCAGGGCCGTGGCCAGACGCGCCACCGACACCGACCGGGCACGCGGCACCGGGGGCACCTCGCCGAGCCCCGCGCGGAGCGCCACCTCGACGCGGTCGTCGGTGTGCCCCGCCTGGCGCACCAGCACCGCGAGCCCGGCCCACGACACGACCGCCAACCCGAGGCCCACCCACCCCGCCGGCTCGTCGAGACCGCCCAGCAGGACCAGCACCAGCGCGCCGAGCGCCTGGACCACGATCACCTGGGGCGCCAGCTCCCCCACCGGCCACGCCAGGAAGAAGCTCGGGACGGCGAACCAGCTCCCCCGCGCCCGGGGACGCAGGGCGTTCGCGGTGAGGAACAGGCCCACCACGCTCAGGACCAGGAGCACCGTCGGCACCCGATGATGGTGCCACGGGTGCCGACCCGCTCCGGAACTGCAAGTATTGGGCGCAGTCCAGAAAAAACCCGACGGAGGATCCGTGTCCGAGAACGGCCAGAACACCAGCCCGGGCGACTACCAGTACGTCACCTACGAGACGCTCGACGACGGCACGATCGCCCGCATCATGCTGAACCGGCCCGAGGCCCGCAACGCGGAGCACCGCAAGCTGCTCGTGGAGCTCAACGAGGCGATGCTCCGGGCGGAGGCCGACGACACGGTCCGCGTCGTGATCCTCGGCGGCAACGGCCCCGTGTTCTCCTCCGGCCACGACACCGGCACGAAGGTGATGATCGAGGAGGCGATGCCGGGCCCGAACCAGCACCCCACCTACCGGGAGAACGGCGGCTCGCGCGAGGTCCTCACCGAGAAGTTGATGCTGCAGGAGTGGCACTACTTCTTCCAGAACACGCTGCGCTGGCGGAACCTGCGCAAGATCACGGTCGCGCAGGTGCACGGCAGCGTGTACGCCGCCGCGCTCATGCTGATGTGGTCGTGCGACCTCATCGTCGCGGCGGAGGGCACCACCTTCGCCGACGTCGTGGGCACCCGCCTCGGGATGTGCGGCGTCGAGTACTTCGCGCACCCCTGGGAGTTCGGGCCGCGCAAGACGAAGGAGCTCATGCTCACCGGCGACTCGATCGACGCCGAGGAGGCCTACCGCCTCGGCATGGTGAGCAAGATCTTCCCGCAGGACGAGCTCGCCGAGCGCACGGTCGAGTTCGCCCGCCGCATCGCGGCAGGTGCCCACGATGGCCGCGCTGCTCGTGAAGGAGTCGGTGAACCAGACGCAGGACAACATGGGCTTCCACAACGCCCTGCACGCCTGCTTCACCATGCACGAGCTCAACCACGCGCACTGGATGGTCGCCCACGACGACCAGTTCGCCGTCGCCAAGCTCGGTGAGGACGTGCCCGACTGGCGAGCCGAGGGCGCCGGGGTCAAGCCCGCCCAGAAGGACACGGTGATCGCACCATGACCGAGCACGAGGACCAGCACGCCGTCCTGTTCAACGACATGACGGCCTTCTTCGACCTGTCGGCGCCGCAGCAGCGCTACGTCGATTCGATCGCCGCCGGGCCCGCGCACCGGATCATGGACGGCATGGTCTACACGTTCTCCCGCGAGGCGGTCGACGAGGCGTTCCGCGACAGTGCGCGCTTCTCGTCGGCGTACGGCGGCGGCGTGGCCCTCGGCAACGACCGCCCGTTGATCCCGCTGTCGATCGACCCGCCCGACCACTCGAAGTACCGCAAGGTGCTCGACCCGCTGTTCGCGCCGAAGCGCATGGATGCGATCGAGGACGACATCGCGGGACGGGTCAACCACTTCATCGACGCCTTCGTCGACCGCGGCAGCTGCCACTTCACCGACGAGCTCGCGGTGCCGTTCCCCTCCGCGGTCTTCCTCGGGCTCATGGGCCTGCCGTGGGAGGAGTTGCCCACGTTCCTGCGCATGAAGGACGGCATCATCCGCCCGAAGAGCGAGAGCGGCACCCCGGAGGACAACGCCGCGGTGCAACGCCAGACCGCGCAGGACATCTACGCCTTCTTCAACGCCAGCCTCGACGAACGCCAGAAGTCGCCGCAGGACGACATCCTGTCGCGCTTCCTCGAGGCGGAGGTCGACGGCGAGAAGCTCACGCGGGAGGAGATCCTCGACATCTGCTTCCTCTTCCTCATTGCGGGGCTCGACACCGTCACCGACTCGCTCACGTGCTTCTTCGCGTTCCTGGGTGCGCACCCCGAGCACCGACGGGCGCTGGCGAGCGACCCGTCGCTCATCCCCGGTGCGGTCGAGGAGCTGCTGCGCTGGGAGAGCCCGGTGCCGATGGTGTTCCGCACCGCGGCGATCGACACCGAGATCGGTGGGTGCCCGGTGCACCAGGGCGAGGCGGTGCTGATCGGCGTGGGCGCGGCCAATGTCGACCCGGGCGTGTTCCCCGACGGCTTCGACGTGCGCTTCGACCGCGAGGTCAACCCGCACATCGCGTTCGGCGGCGGCGTGCACCGTTGCCTCGGCTCGCACCTCGCACGGCGGGAGTTGCGCGTGACGCTACGGGAGTGGCACAAGCGGATCCCCGAATACGAACTGAAGCCCGGGATCGAACTTGAATTCGCCACGGCCCTCCGAACGGTGGAGAACCTCGAGCTCGTGTGGCGGACGTGACCGCAGCGAAGGCGAACGGCGACAAGAGCGAGACACGCGAGAACGCCCCACGCGACAACGGGGGCCCGCGCCGCTCCGGCCTCAGGCAGGAGCGGTCGCGACGCACCCGCCAGGAGCTGGTGAACGCCGCGCTGAAGCTGTGGAACGAACGCGGCTTCGAGACGGGGATCGAGGACACCACCGTCGAGGAGATCGCCCGCGCCGCGGGCGTCACCAAGGGCACCTTCTACTTCCACTTCGCCCACAAGGAGGACATCCTCCTCGAGGTGGGCTGGGCCACGTCCGACGCGATGTTCCGCACCGCGACCCGCATCGTCGAGAGCGGCAAGCCGGTGGGGGAGGCGCTCGACGAGGTGCTCACCGCGCTGGCGCGACGCATCACGTCGGTGCCGCGCGTGGTCGTCGCGAAGTCGCTGCTCGAGTACTACCGCCAGCGCGACGTGCCGTTTGAGGACGACGCCGACCGCCTCGGCTTCCAGCGCGCGTTCGCGCTGGTGCTCAGCACTGCGAGCGAACGGGGAGAGATCCCTGCCGACGCCGACGTCGAACTGCTCGCGTCGATGTTGCTGTGGCTGGTGCTCGGCTGCATCGACTTCTGGAACTGGGGCAACAAGTTCGACCTCGCCGACGCGATGCGCACGCGCGGCCGCTTCGTGCTCGCCGGCGCCCGCAACCTTCCCGCCGAGGCCTGACCCGTCGCTCACCGTGGACGCACGCGCGGCCATCGCCGAACAGGCGCGACTGACCCGGCAGCGACTGGCCGCGTCGATCCTCCCCTACTGGCTCGAGCACTCTCTGCGTCGCGGCTACGACGAGGCCCGCGGCGGACTGTTCACGTTCGGCGCCGGCGACGAGCCCGCGTCGCACCCGCCGCCGGCGCTGGCCGAAGAAGTCGGGCGACTGGAAGGTCGGCTACCACGAGATCCGCACCGCGGTGATGCTCACCGAGGCGTACGCCCGACACGACCGGCCAGGTGGGTCAGCTGCCGACGCGGGTGCGCCACTCGTCGATGAGCTTCCCCGCGATCGACATGCCCGGCGGGAAACTGGGCGCCTCGTCGGGCGAGAACCAGTTCGCCTCGACGATCTCCACCTCGTCGAGCGTGACGTCGCCCGACTCGTACCAGGCGCCGAAGCCCACCATCAGCTGGTGCGGGAACGGCCACGGCTGGCTGCCGCGGTACTCCACCTTCCCCACGGTGATGCCGACCTCTTCGAGGATCTCGCGCCGCACCGCCTGCTCGAGCGTCTCGCCCGGCTCCACGAACCCGGCGAGGGTCGAGAACATCCCGGCCGGGAAGTTCTTGTTGCGCGCGAGCAGCGCCTTGCCGTCCTCGCGCTCCAACAACATGATCACGGCCGGTGCGAGGCGTGGGTAGGCGAGCAGCTTGCACTCGGGACACACCCGGGCGCGCTCGCCCGGGGCGTCGACCGTCGCGGTGCCGCACCGCCCGCAGAACTGGTGGTTGCGCTGCCACTCGACGAGCTGCACGGCGCGGCCGGCGACGTACCAGGTGGGCTCGTCGACCGCGCCCCACAGGCGGTAGAGGTCGAGGAAGCGCTCGGGGTCGTCGTCCTCGATCCGGTCGAGGTCGACGGCCCAGCAGTGCCGGTCGTCGAGGGTGCCGAGGAAGATGCCGGTGGTCTCGGTCTCGACGACTTCGGCGGGCTCACCGTCGACGAGCACGACGCGCGTGCCGCGCACGGCGAAGACGAGGCTGGTGCCCTGCGGGTCACCGGGGGGATCGAGGAGCGGGATGAACGGCATGCGGCGCATCCTGCCACGCATGGGTCACACGCTGCCGAGCAGGTCCTCGATCTCGTCGCGCAGGTCGAGGTAGCGCGGGTCGCGCGTGATGCCCGGGCCGTGGCCGGCGCCGAAGGGCACGTCGATGTCGGCGATGACGCTACCGGGGTGCGACGCGAGCACCACGACGCGGGACCCGAGGTAGATCGCCTCGGGGATGTCGTGGGTGACGAACACCACCGTCGAGCGCGTGCGCTGCCACACCTTCAGCAGGAAGTCCTGCATCACCCGGCGGGTCTGCGCGTCGAGCGCGCCGAACGGCTCGTCGAGGAGCAGCACGTCGGGCTCCGGGGCGAGGGCCCGGGCGATGGCCACCCGTTGGCGCATGCCACCCGACAGTTGGTCGGGGGTGTGGTCGGCGAACTTGGTGAGGCCCACGATGCCGAGCAACTCCTCGACCCGCTCCTTGCGCTGCGACCGCTTCATCCGCACGCACTCGAGCCCGAACGCGACGTTCTCGGCGACGGTGCGCCACGGGTAGAGGCTGTAGGTCTGGAACACCATCCCGCGGTCGGGTCCCGGGCCCACGACGGGTTCGTCGTCGATGGTGACCGAGCCCGAGGTGGGGAGATCGAGGCCGGCGACGATGTTGAGCAGCGTGGACTTGCCGCACCCAGACGAACCGACCAGGCACACGAACTCGCGATCCGCGACCTCGAGGTTCACGTGGTCGATGGCGAGCACCTTGCCCTGGCCGCGGCCCCGCGTGGGGAACTCCTTCACCAGGTCGCGCACCACGAGCTTCGGCGGACGCCTGGCCTCGTGCTCGTGGGGCCGTGCGTCGACGTCCACGTCGGCGTCGGCGTCCATGTCGGCGTCGTCGAGCACGAGCTCGTCCATGTCGTCGACGTCGGCACTCGCCACGAGCGGGTTCACGGACGGGCCCACGGCGACACCCGGTTGCGCAGCCACCGCAACAGCAGGTCGCTGACGATGCCGATGATGGCGAACACCATCAACACGGCGAAGAACTGGTCCCAGGCGTTGCCGCGCCGCAGCACCGTGAGCCGGTACCCGAGACCGTCGGTGGCGGCGAGCAGCTCGGCCACCACCAACATCGGCCACGCGGCGGCGAGGTTCACACGCGCGACGTCGATGATGCCGGGCAGGCAGTGCGGCATCACGACGCGCCCCATCACGCGTGTGCGGCTCGCGCCGAGCGTGTACGACGCCATGATCATCTCCCGCGGCACGAGGCGCGCCACGTCGGCCATCATCACGATGTTGAAGAACACCGTGCCGGCGATGACCAGCGCGACCTTCGGCGCCTCGTCGATGCCCAGCCAGAAGAGGAACAGCGGCGTGAGCGCGGTGGCCGGCACGTAGCGGAGGAAGCCGATCGGCGACTCCCACAGCGCCTCCACCGACTGGAAGCTCCCGATGAACATGCCGAGCCCGATGCCGATGGCGAGGCTGATCGTGTAGCCCTTCAGGATGCGCAGGCCGCTCGCCTGCACGTCGCCCCAGAGGTCGCCGCTGCTCGAGTAGGTCCCGAGGCCGTGGAGCGTGTCGATCGGGCTGGGCAGGAACACCTCGTTGAACAGCACGTCGGCGGCGAGCCACCACATACCGACCAGCAGCACGACCCCGAACACCGCGAGCCCGATGCGCGCCGAGAGCGGGATCTCGCCCCGGAGCCGGAACAGCGCGTGCTGCTTACGCCCCCGGCCCCGCGTGCGCCCGGTGCGCAGGCGGCCCCCCGTGACGGTCGTGCTGCTCATGTCACGACGACGACGCAGTCGTGGTCGTCGACGAGTGCGCGTCCAGGTAGGCCTGGGTGAACTGCGGGGCGAACAGGTTCTTGAGCGACGCCTGCTTCTTCGTGAGGCCCGACTTCACGAGGAACGGGTTGATCTGCTTCGCCATGTACTGCAGCGACGTGGAGTCGGTGCCGGGCTGGAAGGCGGCGAGCGCCTCGTCGGCGGTGAAGATCTTCGTGCCGTTGGCGAGGTCGGCGTAGTCGGCGACGGAGAGCTCGGCCTTGTCGGCCATGATCTTGTTCGCCTTCTCGGGGTTCGCCGCGATGTAGTCGAGCGTGTCGTACCAGGCGTTCACGATCTTCTGGACGACCTTGGGGTTCTTGGCCGCCATCTTCTGCGGCACCACGATGTGGTCCGGGATGGCGCCGGGGAACTCCTTGGAGCTGAACAACACATGCGAGTTCGGCCGCTTCAGCGCCTGCAGGGTGAACGGTGCGAACACACCCACGCAGTCGAACTGACCGCTCTCGAAGCTCGCCGCCGCGTCGGCCGTGAGCACGCCACGGAAGTCGATGTCGTCCTGCGTGAGCCCTTCCTTGGCGAGACCCTGGAGCAGGAGGAAGTGGTCGACCACGCCCTCCTCGGCGGCGATGGTCTTGCCCTTCAGGTCGGCGATCGTCTTGATCGAGTCGTCACAGATGATCGCGTCGTTGCCCGCCGAGTTGTCGTTCACCACGGCGATCGCCTGCTTCGAACCGCCCGCCACCGCGGCGAGGGTGTCGTTGAGCGTCTGCGTGTTGGCGTCGAGCTTGCCGGCGGCCATCGCATCGAGCGAGGCGATGTAGTCGGCGAAGTACTTGAGGTCGACGTCGAGGCCGTTCTTCTCGAAGATCCCCGCCTCGTCGGCGACGGCGAGGGGGAACCAGCCCGGCCACGCGCTGTACCCGATGGTGACCTTGTCGGTCGACGCTGCGTGCGCGGTCGGCATCGCGAGCATCCCGGTGGTGGCCACGGCCACTGCGGCCAGGACGACCACGATCATGCGGCGCAGGTGGCCAGGGCGTACTGCTCGAGTGCTCACTCGTCCTCCAAGACACGACGGATGAGGACGACCGTACGGCTGGGCTGTTTCTGTCGAAGGTCGCTCGAAACACGCCCTGGTTTCCCGAAACTGACGGGGTTCCGTCAGGCGACGACGGCGGCGGCGTCGAGCGCGTCGGCCGCGCGGCGCACGCGGTCGAGGTCGCGCGGCGCCGCGAGGAGGCCGCGCACGACGAGGTCGGCGAGGAACGCGCCGACCGCGTGGTGCTCTGCGGCACCGGCCTGCACCGGCGACCCGTCGGCACGCGCGACGCGCAACCAGTTCTGCGCGCCTTCGTCGTTCGACATCACCGTCAACGCGGTCAGCCGGGGGTCGACGCCGCGCAGCTCACCCTTGCGCACCCCTTCGCCCACGATCGCACCGAGCTCGTCGACCAGCTGCTCGCGCTCCGTCCAGTAGCGGGAGAACGCCGCGGGATCACGCGCGGCGAGGCGGTGGATCTCGTTCAGGTCGTACGGCAGGGCACCCAGTGCGACCACATCGGCCCTGATCACACGGTAGAGCTGCACTGCGGGTGTCCCGCCGGCGGCGCGCACCCGGGCGACCAGTTCGAGCGGCGCGCGGTTCGCCTCGGCGACGATCGCGTCGAGCAGCTCACCCTTGCTGCGGAAGTAGTAGTACAGCGACGGCTGCTGCAGACCGCAGCCCCGGGCGATCTCCGCCATCGTGGTCCCCGACACGCCACGCTCGGCGAAGAGCCGACCCGCGACGGCGAGGATCTCGAGGCGCGGGTCGGCACCGGTGGCCGGGCGCGCGCTCCGACGCGGACGCCCCGTGCGTCGCGTGGATGCGGCGGGCGTCTCAGGGGCCGCGGCGAGTTCGCGCTTCGCCGATTCCTTCTTGGCCGATTCCTTCTTGGGAGGCACGGCGGGACGGTACTCCGGCTTCGTAACGGCCGCGTGAACAGGACCCCGCGCCCCTTGACCGGAGTGGTCGCGGTCCCCCACATTGGCCTTGCATTTTCTACAACGCATCGAAAAATCCCCGGCGAATCCTTCTTCCAGGAGCTCAGTGGACGAGCAACCCGACACCAGCACCACCTTCGCGGCCCGTGACCACGCGCGGGCGCAGGCCGCGCGGCGGGTGGCGCACCAGCCGACGGTGCCCGCCCGCGACGCGAATGGCGTGGTCGACCGGACCGGTGCCGATGTTGCCGCGGACCGCATGCTGTGGGACGACGTGGTGCCGCCGGGCGGCGTCACGTCGCGGGTGCTCCCCCGTGGCGCGGTCGTGCGGCTCACCGACCTCGACGGCGATGCGTGCGCCAATGTGCTCGTGTACAACGCGGGTCAGCCGCGGGAGCGGCTCAACGTGGCCGACACCGTCAAGGTGCAGTGGCAGGCCTACCTCGGTGCCGGATCACTGCTGCTCTCCGACATGGGCCGGGTGCTGATGACCGTGCTCGCCGACACCTCGGGTTCGCACGACGCGCTGTGCGGAGCGTCGAACGCCCACACCAACGAGGCGAGCTACGGCTCCGGTGGCGTGCACGGTCCGCACCCGAACGCGCGCGACCGCTTCGCGGTGGCGCTGGCCAAGCACGGTCTCGATCGCCGGGACCTCGTGCCCAACGTGAACTTCTTCCAGGGCGTCAGCGTCGCCGACGACGGCGCCCTGCGACTTCCGCGGCAACGCCGGCGGGCCCGGCGCCTACGTCGAGCTGCGCGCCGAGTTGCCGCTCGTGTTCGTGGTGGCCGACACGCCCCACGTGCTCGATCCCCGTCCCGAGTACACCGCTGGTCCGCTACGCGTCGTCGGCGTGGCGGGAGGAACCGGCCGGCCGGGGCGATCCGGAGTGGTCGGCAACCCCCGAGGCCGAGCGGGCCTTCCTGCAGACCGAGGAGTTCGTCCTGACTGCGGATGGCGGAGGCCGGCGATGACCGCCGCCGGCAACGGCAACGGCACTGCGGTGTTGTACGACGAGGTGCTCGAGGCGCGCGCTCCGTGGGCGCACGTGGTGGAGCCCGGGTGCACGCTCGAGATCGTCGACCTCGAGGGCAACCAGGCCGTCGACTGCATCCTCTACAACGCCGACGACCCGGCCGAGCGCTACAGCGCGCCCGACACCATCACCGCGCAGGGGAACATCTTCCTGCGCACGGGCACGCAGCTCCTCTCCAACGAGGGGCGGCCGATGATGACGATCACCGCCACCAACTGCGAGTACCACGACACGATCGGTGGAGCGTGCAGCAAGGAGTCGAACGCGCTGCGCTACGGGTTCCACACCCGACACGAGCACGCGTGCGTGGAGAACTTCCTGCTCGCGCACTCCTGGCGCGGCATGGGCAAGCGCGACATGACCAGCAACATCAACTGGTTCATGAACGTGCCGGTGGAGGCCGACGGCACGCTCGGCATCGTCGACGGCATCTCCGCGCCCGGCTTGTCGGTGGAGCTGCGGGCGCACATGCGCGTGCTCGTCGTGATCTCCAACTGCCCGCAGATCAACAACCCGTGCAACGGGTTCGACCCCACGCCGGTGCGCCTGCTGGTCAGGCGCTGACGCGTGCGCCGGGTCCTCATCGCGAACCGCGGCGAGATCGCGTGCCGCGTCATCCGCACCCTCGACCGGCTCGGTATCGAGTCGGTCGCGGTGTACACCGACGTCGACCGGGAGTCCGCGCACTGCGACCTCGCGACGGTCGCCGTGCCGATCGGCCCCGCGACCGGTGTCGGGTACCGCGGCATCGAGCAACTCCTCGCGGTCGCCGAGGCGACCGGCGCCGACGCGGTGCATCCCGGCTATGGATTCCTCTCGGAGAACTCCGACGCCGCCGCGGCCTTCGTCGCCGCCGGGCTCACCTGGATCGGCCCCACCCCCGAGCAGATCCGCCGCTTCGGCCACAAGGACGAGGCGCGCGGCGCGGCCGCCGCGGTCGGGGTGCCGCTGCCGGCCGGGACTCCCCCGTTCACCGACGTCGACGCCGCGGTCGCCGCGGCCGGCGCTGTGGGCTTCCCACTGCTCGTCAAGAGCGTGGCGGGCGGGGGCGGGATCGGCATGCTGCCGTGCGCCGACCCCGACGACCTCCACGCGGTGGTGGCCCAGGCCATGCAGCAGAGCGCGCAGGCGTTCGGCAACCCGGCGGTGTTCCTCGAACGCCTGATCACCCGCGCCCGCCACGTCGAGGTGCAGGTGTTCGGCGACGGCCGGGGTCGCGTCGTCACCCTCGGCGAGCCGCGACTGCTCCGCGCAACGACGCCGCCAGAAGGTGGTCGAGGAGGCGCCGGCCCCCGGCATCACCGATGCCGACCCGCGCCGCGCTGGCGGCCACGCGGCGCGCGCACTGCTCGAACCCGAGTGCTACCGCTCCGCCGGCACCGTCGAGTTCGTCCTCGACGCCGACACCGGCGAGTTCCACTTCCTCGAGGTGAACACCCGCCTGCAGGTCGAGCACACCGTCACCGAGATGATCCACGGCATCGACCTCGTGGAGTGGATGGTGCGGCTCGCCGACGACGACGCGTCGTTCCTCGACGCCGTGCCCGTGCCTGCGGGGCACGCGATCCAGGCCCGCGTGTACGCGGAGGACCCGGCGCGCGGCTTCGTGCCCAGCCCGGGCCTGGTCACCGAGGCGCACTGGCCGGACGGCGCGCGCGTCGACACCTGGGTGCGCACCGGCACCGACGTCACCCCGTTCTACGACCCGCTGCTCGCCAAGGTGGTGGTGCAGGCGCCGACCCGCGCCGACGCGGTCGACTGCGCTCGCATCCGCGCTCGCGGCCACGCCCGAAGGCACAGTCGTGCGCGGGATCGAGACCAACGTCGAGATGCTCCGGGCCTTCGTGACCACCGCCGCGTTCACCGACGCGACCGTCACCACCGACACGCTCGAACTGCACTCGTACCCCCGCCGCGCCGTCGACGTACTCGTGCCCGGCAACACCACGGTGCAGGACCTGCCCGGTGCGCGTCGGGCTGTGGCACGTCGGGGTGCCGCCGAGCGGGCCCGATGGACGACCGCTCCTTCCGCATCGGCAACCGCATCGTCGGCAACGCCGACGGCACGGCCGGCCTCGAGTGCACCGGGCCCGGACCGATGCTGCGCTTCGCGTGCGACGCCACCGTCTGCCTCGCCGGCTCGCGGTGCACCAGGCCGACGCTCGACGGCGATCCCGTTGCCCCGTGGACCGCGCTCCCGGTGCGGAAGGGCCAGGCCCTCGCGGTCGGGCAACTGCACCCGGCCCGGCCTGCGCGGCTACCTGCTCGTGCGCGGCGGGTTCGACACGGGGCTCGTGCTCGGCTCGGCGTCGACGTTCACCCTCGGCGGCTTCGGCGGCCACGGCGGACGGGAGCTGCGCACCGGCGACGTGCTGCACCTGGGCCTGACGCCGACCGGCGACGCGCCCGAGCCCGCACTCGCCGGCGCCGACCCGGCGTGGCTCCCCGAGCTCACCCACGAGTGGGAGTTCGCACGTGGTCGACGGCCCCCACGCCGGCCCCCGACTTCGTCACCGAGGCGGGCATGGGCGCGTTCTACGCCACCGAGTGGCAGGTGCACCACCACTCGTCGCGCACGGGCGTGCGCCTGGTCGGCCCGCCGGTCGAGTGGGCCCGCGCCGACGGCGGCGAAGCGGGGCTGCACCCGTCGAACGTGCACGACACGCCGTACACGGTGGGCGCGGTCGACTTCACCGGCGACATGCCGATCATCCTCGGGCCCGACGGGCCGAGCCTCGGCGGCTTCACCTGCCCGGTCACCGTGATCACCGACGACCGCTGGAAGCTCGGGCAGCTCGCGCCGGGCGACACCGTGCGCTTCGTGCCCGTCGACCGCGACGAAGCCCACGCACGCGCGGTCGCGCGCCGCACCGAGATCGCCACGCGCGCGCCGTTGCCGCACGCACCGCGGCGGCGCACCGGGCCGGCGCCCACGGTGCTCGCCACCCGGGCCGCGCGCGACGACGCACCGCAGGTGACCTACCGCGCGCAGGGCGACGCGTCGGTGCTGGTGGAGTACGGGCCGATGACGCTCGACTTCGACCTCCGCCTCCGCGCCCACGCACTTGCAGACGTGGTTGGAGCGACACCGCGACGTTCACCCCGGTCGAGCTCACCCCGGGGATCCGTTCGCTCCAGGTGCAGTTCGACCCGGTCGACGCACACCCCCGAGCAAGTGGTCGAGCTGCTCGCCCACGCAGAGGACGAGCTCCCCGCCGCTCGACGACGTCGTGGTGCAGAGCCGCACCGTGCACCTGCCGCTCTCGTGGGACGACCCGTCGACCCGCGACGCGATCGATCGCTACATGCACATCGTGCGCGACGACGCGCCGTGGTGCCCGTGGAACATCGAGTTCATCCGCCGCATCAACGGCCTCGACGTCGGTCGACGCGGTGCGCGAGATCGTCTTCGGCGCCGAGTACCTCGTGCTCGGCCTCGGCGACGTGTACCTCGGTGCGCCGGTGGCGGTGCCGGTCGACCCGCGGCACCGCCTCGTGACCACGAAGTACAACCCGGCCCGCACGTGGACCCCCGAGAACGCGGTCGGCATCGGCGGCGCCTACCTGTGCATCTACGGCATGGAGGGCCCCGGCGGTTACCAGTTCGTGGGCCGGACGGTGCCGGTGTGGAGCACCTACGGGCGGGCGCGGCGCACGAGCGCCGCGGAGCCGTGGTTGCTGCGCTGGTTCGACCGCATCAGCTGGTACCCGGTGGGTGCCGACGAGTTGCTCGAGCTGCGCGCCGAGGCGCGCGCCGGGCGCTTCGAACCTCGCATCGACGACGGCCGGTTCTCACGCCGCGTGCACCACGAGTTCGTGACCGGTCATTCCCCCGGCATCGCCGAGTTCCGCACGATCGCGCGAGGCGGCGTTCTCCGAGGAGCGCGCCCGCTGGGAGGCCTCGGGCGAGTTCACCCGCGGGCACGAGCTCGACGCGGCGGTGGCCGCCGCCGACCGCGACCTCGGAACGCTGCCCGACGGCGCGTTCGTGGTGGAGGCGACGCTCCACGGCTGCGTGGCCCGGATCACCGTCGGCGAAGGGGCGACCGGGTCGCGCCCGGCGACACCGTGGCCACGCTCGAGGCCATGAAGACCGAGTCCGCCGTTCCGTGTCCCGTGGCCGGGACCGTGCCCCGCGTCGTGGCCGAACCGGGCGAGCTCGTCGCCGCGGGGACGCCACTGCTCGTGGTGCTGACCGATGGGTGACACCATGTCCGAGGTGCACGGCCACTGGACCATCCCCGAGGCGCGCGCCCTCGCGCTCGCGCACGGCGCCCACGCGGTCGTCGACGAGCTGCTCGCCGCGCCGGTCCCGCACCGCGCCGGAAGCGTGGACCAACCGCCTCGGCGAGGCCGAGCTGCGGGCGCAAGCCGACGCGATCGACGCGCGCCTGGCCGCGGGCGAGGAGCTCCCGCTCGCGGGAGTGCCGTTCGCGGTGAAGGACAACATCGACGTGGCCGGTGTGCCCACCACCGCGGCGTGCGCCGCGTTCGCGAACGTCGCCGGCGAGCCGGCCACGGTCGTGCAGCGGCTGCTCGGCGCCGGCGGCATCTACGTGGGCAAGACCAACCTGGACCAGTTCGCCACCGGTCTCGTCGGCACGCGCTCACCGCAGTACGGCGTGTGCCGCAACCCCTTCGACGCCCGCTTCATCGCGGGTGGCTCCGAGCGCGGGCTCGGCGTTGGCGGTCGCGAGCGGCGAGGTGCCCCTCGCGCTCGGCACCGACACCGCAGGTTCCGGGCGCGTCCCCGCCGCACTGTGCGACATCGTGGGCACGAAGCCCACTCGGGGCCTGGTGCCCACCGACGGCGTGTTCCCCGCGATGGCGTCGTTCGACTGCGTGTCGTGGTTCACCGCCGACACCGCCGACGGCGCGACGGTGCTCGACGTGCTCACCGACGCGGCCTCCCGCCCGCCCGCCGAGGCGGCCTCCCAGGTGGCAGCCCGTGCGGGGTTGCCGACCCGGATCGGCGTGCCCACCGGCATCGACTGGTGCGGCGACGACGACGCACGGCAGCTCTTCGAAGGCGCGCTCGACGATCTCCGCGCCCGCGGGTTCACCGTCGTCGACGTCGACGGTGCGGTGCTGCGCGAGGCCGGAGCGATGCTCTACGGCAGCGCGCTCACCGCGGAGCGCCACCTGGCGTTCGGCGAGTTCGCGGCCGCGCACGCCGACGAGATGGAACCAGGGGTCGCGGAGATCGTGACCGCGGCCGGCCGTCACGATCTCGCCGCCTACATCGCGGCACGCGCCGCGACTCGTACCGCTGCAGGCCCGCGCACGCGCTGCTGTTCCACGACGTCGACGCGCTGGTGCTCCCCACGGTCGCGCGCGTCCCGACGGTCGACGAGGCGCTCACCGACCGGCTCGGTCCGAGCCTCGAGCTCGGGCGCCTCACCGCGTTCGTGAACCCACTTGGGTGCGCGGCGGTCGCGGTGCCCGCCGGCATGCGGGCCACCGGCGTGCCGTTCGGCGTGTCGTTCGTGGGCCCCGCGGGCAGCGACCGTGCGCTCCTGGCGCTGGCCGAGCCGACCTCGTCACCGCGCCGCTCGCGCGATCGCCGTGGTGGGTGCGCACCTGACCGGCCAGCCGCTCAACCACCAGCTGACCGATCTCGGCGCGGTGTTCGCGCAGTCCACCACCACCGCGCCCGCCTACCGGCTCTACGCGTTGGCCACCACGCCGCAGAAGCCCGGCCTCGTGCCGCGACGACGAGCACGGCGCGGCCATCGAGCTCGAGGTGTGGTCGATCGACGCGGCGGGCCTCGGCGCGTTCGTGCACGCGATCCCCGCGCCGCTCGGCGTGGGGAAGGTGGAGCTCGCCGACGGCACCGAGGTGACCGGTTTCCTCTGCGAACCCCACGCGCTCGCGGGCGCGCCGGAGATCACGCACCTCGGCGGCTGGCGCGCTCACGTGGCCGCCCGATAGTGCCCGGTAGATCACGCGCCCGCCCGGATCACTCGTCGGTGCGGCGCTCCTCGTAGAGACCCGACGCACCGCCGGAGTGGATCTCGATCCACTCCGCGCCTTCGTCGCCGGCGCGCCACGCGTAGAGCGTGTCGGGGATGAACGCGCCCATGCCCGGCTTCAGGCAGCGGTTGCCGAACCACAGCTCGCCCTTCAGCACGTAGTCGACCTGCAACACGCCATGGCGGTGCGGCTTCACCTGCTCGCCCGGCTTCGCGGACTCGTGGAACACCGAGAAGGTGGGGGTCTGCACGATGGGCTTCGTCACGAGGTCGCGCCCGAGCAGTCCGAACCAGTGCTCGGCGTCGGGGAGCGCGCCCATGAGATCCGCGTTGGTGTACCCGTCGATCTCCGCGGTGTCGAAGAAGAACGGCTGGAGCGTGTCGTCGGTCATGGCCCCGACCTTACGGAGCAGGCGTGACGCCCGCAACGCCGTCGCCGTAGTGTCGACCCATGACCGACGATGCACCGCTCGCACCAACCGCCGAGCTCGTCGGCGCGCCTCCGCCGGCTCGAGGATCTCCAGGAGATCCAGCAGCTGTTCGTGGACTACGGCGCCTTCCTCGACGCCGGCGACCTCGACGGCTACGCGTCGCTGTTCGCCGACGACGGCGAGCTGTTGCTCGGCCCGGTCGGCCGCGCGACCGGGCCGGCCGCGATCAGGGAGCTGATGGGACGCGCGACCGCGAGCTCGGTCGGCAATTCGTTCCACGTCATCAGCAGCCCGCAGGTGCAGCTCGACGGCGACCGCGCCACGTCGGTGGTGATGTGGACGGTCGTCGCGAAGGACGCCGAAGGTGCACCGACGGTCACGATGATCGGCCGGCACAAGGACGTGCTCACCCGCACGCCCTCAGGCTGGCGCTTCCGGCGCCGCGAGGGTCACATCGACATCCCGACGATCATGCGCTGACGGCGACCGCCTCCAGCGCAGCCTCGAGCTTCGCCGCGACCTCGGCCGCGAGCTCGGCGAACTCCGGGGCATCCATCAGCTCGCGGGGGTCGACCACGCTGACCTTGGTGCCGCCGTCGACCGTCTCGACCACGACGTTGCACGGGAGCAGGAGCGCGACCGTCGGATCGAGGCGGAGGGCCCGGTCGGCGAAGCTCGGGTTGCAGGCGCCGAGGATCTTGAGGGGCGCGGGTCGACACCGAGCTTCGCGTGGAGGGTCGCGGCGACGTCCATTTCGGTGAGCACGCCGAAGCCCTGCTCACCGAGTGCGGCGCGGATCGCCGCCTCGGCGTCGGCCATCGAGCCCGGGACGACGGTCGTGAACGCGTTCACTGCTGGCCGCCGTCCTGCGGAGCCTGCTGCTCCGCGACCGCGGCCCGGACCTCGTCCATGTCGAGTCCGCGGACCTGGCCGATGAGGTCGTCGAGCACCGGGCCCGGGAGGGCGCCGGGCTGGGAGAACACGAGGATGCCGTCGCGGAACGCCATCAGCGTGGGGATCGACATGATGCGCGCCGACGCGGACAGCTGCGGCTCGGCCTCGGTGTCGACCTTGCCGAACGTGATGTCGGGGTTGGCCTCGGAGGCCGACTCGAACACCGGGGCGAACTGGCGGCACGGGCCGCACCACGACGCCCACCAGTCGACGAGGACGATGCCGTCCTGCTCGATCGTGGACTCGAAGGTGTCGGCGGTGAGGGTGACTGCGGCCATGGGGTTCCTCCTGGAACGGTCGCGGCGGGCGCTTCCCGGTTGAGAACCACTATACCCCCTGGGGTATTCCGCCACTGGGGTCCGGCGCGTCAGGGAACGACCACCGGCAGCTTCTCCCACCCGCGGACGGTGCTGGTGTGGGCCTGCTCGGCCCGGCTCCAGTCGACCTCCCATTCGGGGAAGCGACGGAGCACCTCGTCGAGCGCCACCCGGCCCTCGAGGCGGGCCAGCGATGCACCGAGGCAGAAGTGGATGCCGTACCCGAACGACAGGTGGTGGTCGATGTCGCGCTCGACGTCGAAGCGGTCGGGATCGGGGAAGTGGCGCTCGTCGCGGTTGCCCGCCGCGGTGAGCAGCACCATCACGTTGCCCGCCGCGATCTTCTGCCCGTGGTGCTCGACGTCTTCCTGGATCCAGCGCGCCTGCACCGGTGACGGCGCCTCGTAGCGCAGCAGCTCCTCGATCGCGCGGGGCACGAGCGAACGGTCGGCCACGAGCTTGGCGCGCTGGTCGGGGTTCTCGGCGAGCACCTTGCCCGTCCACCCGATCAACCGCGTGGTGGTCTCGTTGCCCGCGCCGGAGAGCAGGCCCACGTAGCCGAGGATCTCCTCCCGCGAGAGGGTGCGGCGCACGCCGGTGTGGTCCTCGAACTCCGCGGTGATCAGTTCGGTCATCAGGTCGTCGGAGGGGTGCTCCTTGCGCCAGTCGAGGTAGTCGCCGAACACGTCGTCGCCGCCGCTGCTCACCGTCGCGTACTCGGGCGGCGCGCCGTCCTCGAGCCGCAGCCCCGCGTCGATGCGGTCGCGGATCGCCTCCTGGTCCTCCTCCGGAATGCCGAGCAGCATCCCGATCGTGCGCATCGGCATCTGCGCGCCGAGATCGGCGATGAAGTCGAAGCCGCCGGAACCCACGAGCGGGTCGAGGCTGTGTGCGCAGAACGCGCGTGACCTTGGGCTCGAGCTCGGCGATGCGCCGCGGCGTGAAGATGCGCGACAGCAGCGACCGGTGCACGTCGTGGGTGGGCGGGTCCTCGAACAGGATGCTGCCCGGCGGGATGTCGACGCCCTGCTTGATGATCTCGAGGACGGATCCGCGACCCGAGCGGTAGGTGCGCCAGTCGACCGAGCAACGCTCGACGTCGTCGAAGCGGCTCAACGCCCAGAAGTCGTACTTCTCGTTGTAGTAGAGCGGCGCCTCGTCGCGCATCCGCTTCCACACGGGATAGGGGTCCGCGTCGATGGCGAAGTCGTACGGGTCGTAGTAGATCCCATCGGACACCGTGCTCGTCATCGCGGAGCTCCCCCCGAGTCGCCGGCCCCCGAGTGTCCAGGCCGTCGCGCGACGTTACTGGCGCGGCGCCCGTCCCCGCACCCGCGGTGGTCAGCCGGGGAAGTGCGGGAGCACCACCGCCGACGGTCGAGTCACGTCGTGGAAGAGCACCTGGTTGGCGGCGCGCATGGTCACCGCGGTGGCCGGCGGCTCGCCCGTCCCGAGGTTGCGCGTGTACACCGGATGCGCGCCGCTCGACACCTGCACCCGGAGCCGGTGGCCCGCCGCGAACCGATGGCCGATCGGCCACAGGGCGACCCGCGCGAGGAACCCACCGTCGGCGCCGGCCTCGATCGCACCGGCCCCGATCGTCGTGGGATCGAAGCGCTGCAGCCCGTCGCACACGTTCCAACTCGTGCCCTCGGCATCGACGTCGCACACCCGCACGAAGAAGTCGGTGTGGTCGAGCGACGACGCCACGTACAGCTCCGCGTACACGGGGCCGAGCAGTTCCAGCGGCTCGGTCAGGACGTCGCTGGTGAACACGAGCACGTCGTCGCGCGCTTCGAGCGACGCGTTGTCGACCCGCCCGCCGGTCATCAGCCCCGTGCCACCGAACGACGGCGTCGGATCGGCCGGGTCGTAGCGGTACCGCGACGACCCGGCGGCGCGGTCCGCTGCGCGAGTGTCGAGGCGGCCCTCGGGCTGCAGGTACCAGCGGGTCGGGACGATGCCCGGCGGCGGCCAGTCGGCGACCGACCGCCAGTCGCCGGCGCCCTGCACGTGCAGCCGCACCGGGTGCTCGGGCGCGCGCTCGCCGTCATCGGGCAGGGACGCGTCGAGCACGTACGCGTCGAGCCAGTCGAGCACCGCGTCGGCAACGCCCTCACCACCGCCTTCGAGATGCCCGCCACCGCCGACGCGCAACGCGGTCGGGATGCCGAGGGCACGCAGCGCCTGGTAGTCCTCGCACATGCCCGGCAGGGGCGTGTCGAACCACGCGCCCACGAGCAGCGTGGGCACGCGACTCTCGGCGAAGTGCTCACCGAAGCGGAACGGCGCCCAGTGCGGGTCGTCCGACGACGGGTGCGCCGTCTGCTGTTCGAACAGCCAGTGGTTCTCGCCGGCGACGTGGAGCAACGCGTCGCCGACGGGGAGGTGCCGGTACGCCTCCTGCAGCCTGCGCTGCTTGCGCTCGATCCCTTCGGGCGTGAGGTCGTCGGCCGCGAAGCCGCCCTCACGCTCCGGGTGCAGGAAGTTGAGCGCGCTGAGGTCCCAGTTGACCATCAGCTCGAGCGCGAGAGCACCGCCCTGGAACCAGCTCGAATGCGTCGACGACAGGAGCACCGCCATGGCCCGCAGGTACGGCGGCGCGGTCGACGCCAGCGCCCACTGGGTGAAGCCCATGTAGCTCGGCCCGTAGGTGCCCAGCCGACCGTCGCACCAGTCCTGGTCGACCACCCAGTCGGCCGCGGCGCGGCTGTCGGCGCGCTCGGCGAAGAACGACTGGGCGCCGTCCGAGCCGTCGGTGCCCCGCACGGCCTGGAGCACGAAGCAGTAGCCACGCTCGGCGAGGAGGCGCGGCATCGGGTCGTAGAGGCCCATCATCGAACGGCCGTACGGCGTGCGTTCGAGGATCACCGGCGCGCGCGGCAGCCCGACGGGCCGGAACACGTCGGTGAGCAGCACCGCGCCGTCGGGCATGGCGACGGCGACGTCGTGCTCGACCTCCACATCGTGGGTGGGTGCACGCATCACGGTTCGTCCTCCTGGTCTCTCCGGCGGGGTGGGCCGGCGGATGGGGAAGGCGCGGCGGTCAACGCGCCGTAGAGCTGCGGGCGCCGATCGGCGAACCCGTCGATCTCGAACTCTCCGGGTACGAACACCGTCGACTTGTCGTGGGCGCGCGCCCGGTCGACGGTCGCGGCGGTCACCGACGCGACCGAACGGTCCCGCGGCGCGGCGACGACCGCGCCGTCGGGGTCGACGACGCGACTCCCCCCGAGGTGCTCGGACCCCGGTGCTCCGCCGACGCGGTCGGCGACCGCGACGAACACCCGGTTCTCGAGCGCGCGGGTCGGTACGACGTGCTCGGCGAGCACCGCGACCCGGGTGGACCAGTTCACGGGGACGGCCACGATCTCCGCGCCACCGAGCGCGAGCGCACGGCACGTTTCCGGGAACCGGAAGTCGTAACAGATCGCCACGCCCACCCGTCCACATGCGGTGTCGATCACCGGACCGATCGCGTCGCCGGCTGCGACGAAGCGGTCGGCGCCGAGATGGGGCAGGTGCACCTTGCGCACCACGGTGACCCGGCCGTCGGCGCCGAGCACGGCCGCGCTGTTGTACAGCGACGTCCCCGCGCGCTCGAGCAACCCCACCACGACCGTGACCTCGCGCGCCTCGGCCCGCTCGGCCAGTTCCACGACCGGTGCGTCGTCGAGCGCGAGGGCCGCGGCCTCGACCTCGGCGCGACTGTCGTAGTGGTAGCCGGTGAGCGCGCACTCGGGGAGCACGAGCAGGCGCACTCCCGTGGCAGCCGCGCGTTCCACGGCGTCGAGACCGCGCGCGAGATTGGCGTCGACCGCGCCCTCGTCGACGGGAAGGTTGGCCACCGCGACCCGGGTTCGGTCCTCGGGGGTTCGGTCGTTGCCCTCGTTCACGTGGTCTCGTCCGGCAGCTCGAGCGCCAACAGGCACGACGACAGGGCCTTGCCGTGCGGGTCGAGGGCCAGGGTCGAGGAGACCCCGGCGCCCAACGCGTCGTGCAACACGAACTTCAGCGCCCGCAGCTGCGGCAATTCGTGACGGTCGACGCGGGTGACCGGCAGGTCGGCGAAGTGGTCCCGCACGACGGCGGCGGTGAGCTGCTGCTGCAGGCGAGCGAACGCGGCGTCGTCCACCGCGACCACGGTGAGGTCCGCGATGCCGCCCTTGTCGCCGGAGCGGGCGAGCGCGAGCTCGCGCAACGAGGTCACGCGTCCACCCATTCGATGCCGGTCGGCACGGCGGCCCGGTCGATCGCAGCAGCCGTGAGCGCGAGCTGCTCGGTGACGTTCCGTCGCGCGCCGCCACCGCCGGCCGGGCCGTTCGTCCAGAGTCCGGTGACCTCGCGGCCGATGCGCTCGGCGACCGCGCGTTCGGGAGTGCGGCCCACGATGCGCACCCGCACCTCGGCGGGCTCGCCGCCGGTCACCGGCGGAACCCCCACCCCGCGGTGCACCGCATCGACACCGATGCGCTCGCACCGGAGGTCCTCGATGGGCAGCCCGCTGGCCCGCAGGCGCTTCTCCACGACATCGATGGCCAGGTCGGCGCGCGCGAGGCAACCCGGGCCCGCGTACGAGATCTCGCCCTCGCCGACGAACCCGGCCCACGTCGCGAGCGTGACCTTGAGCGTGGCGGGAGGTGGCGAAGCCGCACAACCGTCGACCCGGACGCGATCGTCGCCCAGCTCCGCGAAGGTGACGCCCGACAGGTCGAGCGTGGCGTCGGGCGTGACGTAGGCCGCCGGGTCGTGCACCTCGTACAGGAGCTGTTGGGTGCACGTGCGCGCGTCCAGCACGCCACCGGTGCCGGGCAGCTTCCCCACCACCACACCGCCTGTCGCGTCGACGTCGGCGAACGGGAAGCCCAGTTCGGCGAGCCCGGGCACCTCGGCCACACCCGGATCGGCGAAGTACCCGCCGGTGAGCTGCCCGGCGCACTCGAGCAGGTGACCGGCGGTCAGCGCGCCGGCGAGCGCGGGCCAATCGTCGGCGCGCCACCCGTGGGCGTGCCACACCGGCGCCGCGAACAGCGACGCGTCGGCCACGCGGCCCGTCACGACCACGTCGGCCCCTTCGTCGAGCGCCCGGACGATCGCCTCGCCACCGAGATAGGCGTGGGCCGCCACGACGTCCGGCGCCAGGACGTCTGCGGCGCGCCACATCCCGGTGAGGTCGTCACCGGTCACCGCGGCCACCTTCATGCGCACGCCGAGCTCGCGCGCCACTGCCGCGACCAGTCGCGCGCCACCGACCGGGTTGGCGGCGCCGGCGTTGGTGACGATGCGTACGCCGCGGGCCGCACATGGCCCGAGGAAGGCGAGCATGCGCTCCCGCAGCCATGGGTCGAAGCCGGCGCCGGGGTCGTGCAGCCGCTCCAGCGCGCGCAGCGCGATGGTGCGTTCGGCCAGGCATTCGAGGACGAGGAAGTCGAGCTCGCCCCGTTCCACCAGGTCGACGGCAGGATCGATGCGGTCGTCGGCGAACCCCGCGCCCGCGCCGATCCGCACCGAGTTGCTCCTCCCGCGGATCGCTGGGCGGATCACCGGACGGCTCTCTTATGCTTTGCGAGCATGAACAACCTGCGACCGCTCGAGGTGTTCCAGGCCGTCGCCCGCGCCCGCTCCTTCACCCGCGCCGCCGAGCAGCTGCACCTCAGCCAGCCGGTCGTGAGCCGCACCGTCCGCGACCTCGAACGCTCCGTGGGCGTCGAGTTGTTCGTACGCACCACGCGCTCGGTGGCGCTGACGCCGCACGGCGACGCCTTGCTCGACATCGCCGACGACCTGCTCCGGCGTGTGGACCGGGCGATGGATCGCTTCGCCGCGTACTGCCGCGGCGAGTACGGGCGTGTCGTGGTGGCCACCCTGCCGTCGATCGCGGCCGGGATGCTGCCGCCGGTGCTCGTCGACTTCGTCGCGGAGCACCCCGACACCCAGATCGAGATCCTCGACGTGAACGCGGCGGAGGCCGCGGCTCGCGGTGCAGTCGGGTGAGGCCGACCTCGCGATCGCCTCGCCGGTGACGAATGCCGCGCTCGCGTGCGAACTCCTGCTGCGCGACCGCTTCGTCGCCGTGTTGCCCGACACGCACCCGTTGGCGGCGCGACGGTCGCTCACCTGGCGCGCGACTCGCCGGCCTGCCCTTCGTCGCGATGACGCGAGGGAGCAGCGTCCGCGAGCTCACCGATGTCGCGATGCACGACGCCGGCGTCACGCCGACCGCGATCGTCGAGGCGCGCAACATCGCGACCGCGGGCGGAATGGTGGCGGCCGGACTGGGGGTGAGCGCGTTTCCCGAGCTCGTGCTCCCGCTCATGCCGTCCGACGGCATCGCGAACGCGCCCGTTGACCGCGCCCGTGATGCACCGCGACCTCGCGATCATCACGCGCGCCGGAGAGACGCCGGCGCCACCGGCGGCGCGCCTGGTCGAACGGCTGCGGCAGGCATCACACGACTAGGCGGTCGGCTGGTCGATCTGCAGCGTCTTCGTCTTCGCCGTGCAGTCGTAGGTACCGGGCTGCTTCGGGTGGACGCGCACCCACTTGGAGTTCTGCACCTGCATCACGAGGAAGCACGACCCGAACCGGCGGTTGGCGATGTCGTTGCCGCCCATCAGGCCCCCCGCGTCGAACTGGTGGATGCCGGAGAGCGCGGTGAGCAGCGCGGCGCGGGTGAGGCCGCGCTTGCCGTTCGCGGCCAACGCCTTCTCGGCCGCCTCCTTGAACAGGAGCACCGCGGCGAAGCCGTACACCGAGAACTGGTCGAGCTGGCCGTCGCCGACGCCCTTGATCAGCGCCTGCAGGTTGGCGTTCGCCCTGCCGTCCTGGAACGGCAGCACGGAGAGGCCCTGGTACACGCCGTCGGCGATCGAGCCGGCTTCGGGCAACTGCTTGTCGTAGCAGGAGTAGCAGTCCCACACGACCTTGTTCAGGTCGATGCCCTGGAGCTGCGCCTCGGAGCGGAGCGCCAGCATCAACGAGGTACCGCCCGCCACGCACCGCGAGGTTGGAGTCGTCCTCTTTCATCTTCAGCACGATCGGCGTGTAGGCGCTCTGCGGCGCGGACGCCGACACGTACGGGTGCTGGTCGGACTTCAAGCCACCCGCCGCGGCGAAGGCGAGGAGCAGGTCCTGCGCACGCTGCCCGACGGCCGAGTCGTTGGTGGCGAGGAAGAGGCCGTGGAGGTTCTTGCCCTCCGCCTTCTGGAGATACGTGGGCACACCGGTCGAGCCCTGGTAGGTCTGCGGGTGCTGATCCTTGGTGGAGCACACGATCGCCGACGGGTTCACCGGGTAGGCCACCGGAGAGCACTGCTGGGGGCCGGTGACGAACGACGCGAGGTCGGGGAGACCGGTCACGGCACCGGCCTGGTCGGCGCACTTCGTCTCGTCGTCGATGTTGGTGATGAACGCCGCGGCAGTGCCGACGAGCGCGAAGTCCTCGGCGCACGCGGTGATGATCGCGTTGCGCGTCGTGGCCGGGCTCAGCTTCGAGTCGATGAAGTCGACCTTCAGCTTGCGGCCCGCGACCCCGCCGTTGGCGTTCACGGACTTCACCGCGGCGTTGACGCCGTCGACCGTGCCCTGGAAGAGGCCGGGCTTGAGCGGGTTGTCGACGTCGGCGACGACCGCGATGCGGATCTCGTCGGCGGTCACCCCGATGTCGCTGTCGGCCACCGCCTTGGCGGCCGCCTTCGACTGCGCGGCGACCGGGCCGGCCAGGGTCGCGACACCGGCGAGTGCGAGGCACCACGCGGTGCCGAGGATCACGAAGCGCTTCATGGGTCTCCCCCCGAGGGACTGCTCGGAGGATCTTGCGCCCGCGTCGACCGTCCCGTCCAAGATCAATACCGGCACCATTGATCTTGTCCGCGCATGAATGGTTCCGCGTCGGCGGCCGGGGCACTTCCGTAGGTTGACACTTACGTAAGTCTGTGCTTACCTAGTGCACATGGACGCAGCGCTGAAGGCCCTCGCCGAACCCCGGCGCCGGGCGATCCTCAAGCTGGTGTGGTCGCAGGAGCTGCCGGCCACGGAGATCGCCGGGCAGTTCCCCGACGTGAGCCGACCCGCGATCTCCCAGCACCTCACCGTGCTGAAGGAGGCCGAGTTGGTGACCGAACGCCGCGATGGCACCCGCCGCCTGTACCGGGCGAAGCCCGAGACGATGGCCGAGCTGCGCGCCTTCCTCGACGACTACTGGACCTCCGGCCTCGAACGGCTGCGCGACGCCGCCGAGGCGGAGCAGCACCGCAAGCGCACCCGAGACCCACAACGCCCCCAAGGCACCGAAGAAAGGCAGGCAGTGATGGCCGAGCTGGTACGCGAGATCATGATCGACGCGACGCCGGAGACGATCTGGCCGTTCCTCGTCGACTCCGAACGCCACCTCGAGTGGATCGGCACCGAGGCGGACCTCGACCCGCGCCCCGGCGGCGTGTACCGGGTGCTGGTCCACGGCCAGAACCCCGGCGTGGGCGAGTTCGTGGAGGTCGTCCCGCAGGAGCGGGTCGTGTTCACCTTCGGGTGGGATCTCCCCGACCACCCGATCCCGGCGGGCTCCACCACCGTCGAGATCAGCCTGCACCCCGAGGGCGACAAGACACGCGTGCGCCTCGCGCACCGCGGGCTCCCCGACGACGCAGTGTCCGACCACACCGGCGGCTGGGACCACTTCCTCGGGCGCCTCGCGATCGTCGCCACCGGCGGCGACGCCGGGCCCGACCGCTCACCGGGAGGGAACTGATGCACCGCACCGCGACACGCGACGAGTGGCTCGCCGAACGACTCGAACTGCTCGCCACCGAGAAGGAGCTCACCCGCCGCACCGACGAGGTGACGCAGCAGCGCCTCGCGCTTCCGTGGGTGCGGGTCGATGCCGACTACCGCTTCGCCATCGAAGGCAAGGACGGCGAAGCCGGTCCCGAGGATGGGCGCGACGCTCGCCGACCTGTTCGGCGGCCGGCCGCAACTGCTCGTGTACCACTTCATGTTCGGGCCCGACTGGGACGAGGGATGCCCGAGCTGCTCGTCGGTCGCCGACAGCTTCGACGAGATGTACGTGCACCTGCTCAACCACGACGTCGCGTTCACCGCGGTGTCGCGCGCCGCGTTGCCGAAGCTGCTCGCGTACCGCGAACGCATGGGCTGGACCTTCCCGTGGGCGTCGTCGGCGGGGAGCGACTTCAACTTCGACTTCGGCGTGTCGTTCACCGAGGAATCGGTGGCGCGCGGCCAGACCTACAACTTCCGCGCTCTCGAAGGGTTGGCAGGTCGATCCCGCCAACCTGCCGTATGAGGGACCGGGCCTGAGCGTGTTCGCGATCGAAGACGGTGTCGTGTACCACACGTACTCCGCCTACGCGCGAGGCCTCGACGCGCTGTGGAACATGTGGCAGTGGCTCGACCGCGCGCCGGGAGGCCGCAACGAGGACGGCATGTCGTGGTTCCGCCGGCGCGACAGCTACGGGGTCGACGCGGGCATCGGCGCGGGCCGCGACGAACCGTGACCCTCGCGCACGTGGGCGGCGTCCCGATCGAGGAGTGGCTCACCCCACTGCTCGCGATGGGCGGCGGACTCGCCGTCGCCCTCCGCGCCGCGATCGGGCGCCGCCGCCCGCGCCTCGCTCAGAACGTCTTGCCGAATCCCACTCCCACCGAGCCGCGTCGGAACGTCACCACGAACTTGCCGGGCACGTAGCCCTCGAGCAGCTTCTCGACGGGCACCCCGTACTCGGCGGCGAGCTCGCCGGCGCGGGCGCGGGCCGCCGCGGGCTCCATGAACTCGAGCCCGAACTTGTGCCGGGCGACTGCACCACCTGCTGTGCCGGAGCCCGCCCAGTCGAACCCGTTGAGCGTGGCGCCGTGGTCGCCGAACGCGATCCCGGTCTGCTTCCACCTCGTCTGCAGGTACAGCTCGATCTGGCCGCGCGTGCCCGCATCGAGCCCGCTGCCGGTGGTCTTGAAGTAGCCGTGGAAGTCGACGTCGCTCACGATCGGCTTGCCGGTGGTGCGCTCGAAGAACGTCAGCGTGCCGTTGCGTCCGGCCTTCGCGACGTCGACCTCGATCTCGTACTTCCTTGCCGCGTTCGGGATCGGGTCGCCACCTGCGGTGGGCACCTCGAAGTCGAAGGTGCCCCCACCCGGTTGCGTCGCCTTCTCGAAGTTCTTGCGGAAGACGGAGCTCGGGTCGTTCCAGTCCTTCCACACCTTCTTCTGCGTCTCGTAGCGGAGCTTCACCTCCTGCGCGAGCTCCGCGGGCATCTTCGCGAGCACGCGCTTCGGTGGGAGGCGCGGCTCGAACACGCCGAGCTGGCCGAGCGACTTCGTGTCGGCGCCGAGGATCACGTCGACGTCGCTGATGTTCTTCGCCTTGAAGATCTCGGGCTTGCCCACCGCGCCGAGCTCCGAGTTGAGGTACTGCACCGAGTGGATGTTCGACGGGCGGGCCTGGATCTCGAGATCGACGCCGAACTTCTCCTTCACCTCGCCGATCACCTGATCGATCTTCTGCTGGTCGGTTCGGGTGATGCCACCGAGGCGCTCGACGTTTGCCGCGGTCGCTTCGCCCGCGCCGAGCGACTCGAGCGTCTCGGCCTCGGTCAGCCGCTTGATCGCCGCGCCCGACTGCCCGTAGCGCGAGTACTCGTACGACGTGGCGGCGGCCTCGAGCAGCTTCACCCCGCCGCGCGCCACCCCCTCACCCGCGAGCGTCTCCCCGCCGAGCTCGCCCGCCGCGCCGGTCACCTCGTCGGCCCACCCGTAGGGATCACTCAGGATCCGGTTCTCGGCCTGGTCGAGGTAGGCGTCGAACTCGGCCTGCTGGCGTTGGAGGTCGGGCGCGATCTCCGCGTAGCGCAGCATCTGACCCTTGTACTCGTCGTTGAGCGCCTCGGTGAGGTCGGTGTACTGCTGCTGGTTGAACGCGCCCTCCCCCGCCTGGGAGAAGCCGTCGTAGGCGCGGAACAGGTTGGAGAACAGGCCGTACGCAGCGGCGTCGGCGGTCTGCCCCGCCGTCTTCCCGGCGTCGGAGTAGTCCTGCGCCATCTGGCCGAAGTCGGCGGTGGTGACGATCGAGGCCCAGTACTCGGCCGGCGTCCCGACGGTGAAGTCGAGGACCTTCCCCACGCCGCGCCCGAGGCCCTTCGCGTACCCCACCAGCGCCGCGCCGGTGAGCTTCACGTTGTCGATCTCGGGATACGGCACCGGCGGGCCGACGAGGCGGGCGACGACATCGGACGGGAAGCCGACCAGTACACCGGTGGCGCGCGCGGCGGCGAGCCGCGCGTTGATCGCGCGCTTGGTGACGTCCTGCCAGAGCAGCGCGCGGGTGCGGAGGTTGTCGAGTTCGCCCTGCGCGAGCTGCGCGAGCACATCCTTCAGCTGCGCGGCGTTCAACGCCCGCTTCTGGATCCCGATGAAGCCCGAGTCGTTCGCCGAGACCGCCACGCCACCACTCGTCCCCGACACGTCGGCGATCACCGCGACGTCACCCGGCCCCTCGGCGCGGAACGTGAAGGTCACTTCGCGCGAGTCGTTCGGTTCGAGCCGGTCCGGAAGCGGAGCCGACGGGCCCGACACGAGCGTCACCTGACCGCGCAGCGCGTCGGGGACGTACTCCGGGTGCACCGCGATGCCGCCGCCCGCGTACTGCAGGCCCTCGAGCGCGGTCGTGCCCTGGTTGCTGATCGTCAACACGACGTCGACGGTGTCGGAACCGGTCGCGCCGGTGTGCAGGATCACCGCGAGCCCCGACGACGCCGCGTCGAGCGTGTCGGTGACCGGGCCGACGGGCTGCCCGGCGGCGTCGGTCGTGTGCGCGGTGGACGACAGCGTGAACGCGCCCGACGCGTCGGCGTGGAGCACTACGTCGAACGTCTGGCTCTCGCCCGGGTCGAGCGAGAGATCCGCGGGCACAGTCGGCGTGGGCGGACCGTCGATGGTGGCCGCACCGGCGGGCGTCACCTGGAGGAGGCCGTCGTCGAACCCCACCGCCGAGAGCGCGCCGAGGCCGTCGTCGCCGGCGCTCACCGTGACCCGGGCGCGCGTGGGCGTGCCGGGCGCGAGCTGGTTGGACTGCAGGTCGGGCAGCGACACGTCGACGTGCAACGACGGCGCGGGCACCACGACGACCTGACTGCTCTCGGTGGCCGCGCCGGTGCTGTCGACGACGCGGTGCGTGACCGTGTGCGGGCCGGGGGTCGTGAACGTGTGGATCACCTGCGGCCCGACGTTGGTGCCGCCGTCGTCGAAGGTCCACGTCTGCGTCGTGATCGCGTCGCCGTCGGGATCGGTCGCCTGCGACGTGAACCGGTACAGGCCGAAGTCGGTCGGGCTCACCTGCTCGTACGTGAACGCCGCCACCGGCGCGTGCGACCCGCCCACCAGCGGCACGACGAGCGAGTACCACGGCAGCCCGGCGGCCCCGCACGCCGCGGCGCCCTCGGGCGTCCCCCCGTAGGCCGGGTCGGGGTACTGACACGACATCCCGCGCGTCTTCCACGACGAGGTGCACCACCAGGCCGGTGGGCAACGGCGTGCTGCCGTCGGACGCGATCATGAACTGGCACACCCCGAGGTTCTGCATGTTCTGTTGACAGTTCTCGGTGTCGGGGGTGTAGGGGTACTCGAAGGTGATTCCGGTGCCGACCCGGTCGTACGGGTGGTACCAGCCGTCGCCCTCCGGCTCCCACAGCTCCGAGTACACGTCCCACTGGACGACGTGGTCGTCGCCGATGTCGGGGGTGAAGATCGGGTAGAGGTGGGCGGGCCAGTCGATGGTGACCCACTGGTTGAGCACCACCTGCGCAGGGATGTTCGGCGGGCCGATGGTGCCCGGGCGCGACCCGGTGCAGCGCAGGAACTCGGCAGTCGGCACCGTCATCGGGACGTCGGTGAACTCGGGGCCGCACGGCGCGAAGGTGGTGTGGCGGTACGGGTCGTCGGCGCGCGACGGCGCCGCGGTCACTCCCACCCAGCCGATCACCATCGCGAGCACCACCGCGCCCGCGATCAACCCGCGCGTCGCCCTGCCCTCCATGCCCCGCATGCCTGCCCTCTCGTCGCACCCCGGTCAGGGCATCCTGCGGGACGCGGGCGCCGGGCTCAATCGGCCGATCGGCCGATTTCGGGGTCGGCGACCGGTGCCCCGCCCGTCGGCAGGAGGGTGAGCGCCATCGCCACCGCCTGGGCGCGACTGCGGGCACCGAGCTTGCGGTAGATGTGCTCGAGGTGCGTCTTCACCGTCGCGGGCGACACGTGCAACTTCGCCGCCAACACCGCGTTCGTCGCGCCGGAGCCCAGGAGCTCGAGCACCTCGGCCTCGCGCGGCGTGAGCCCGAGCCGCTCCAGCTCACCGGCGCGCACGGGCGCGGCGCGCTCGTCGAGCAGCAAGGCCTCGTGCGCGGCCGGCGTGGCCGGCAGGTAGCGAACGACGAGGCGGGTGTCCCCCAGGCTCGCCGCAATCGGCGCGAGCGGCGGCGGCACGTCGCCGTCGGCGGCCCGGGCGCTCCGGCGCTGTCCCTCCAGCCACCGGGTGAAGCGCGGGGGAACGCGTCGTGGGCGCCGGGGCGGCCGAAGTACCGGTAGAGCAGCACGAGCGCGCCGCGGGTGACCTCGTCGGGATCGGGATCCAGCACGATCGCGTGCGTCCCGTGATCCTCGAGCGCGCCGCCGAGCGCGCCGACGCTCCGTTGCAGGCGTTCGCGCTCACGGATCTGCTCGTAGGACTGCGCGAGGTGCGGGCGCAGCGTGTTCAGCATGAGGCGGTCGCGCTCGTCGAAGTCGTCAGCGAGGTCGTTGCGGTTCAGCGCCACCGCGGTGAGGCGCGGCAGCACCGACGGCAGCCCGATCGACATCTGGTGCTCCATGCCGAGGCCGGCAAAGAGCTCCCGGTACAGGCGCCGCGAGTGGAACTCCTCGGACGTGATGAAGTCGCTGATCTTCATCGCGGACCCGTCACCCGTCGACGCGTGGTACGTGATGAGGGGGTGTTCGTGCACCAGCTCCGCGAGCGTCGATCGCTGCACGTCGCTGAGTTCCATCGCCGGGAGCACCACCGCGTTCGCGTACTGCCGTTCCGGGTCCACCTCGTTCCAGCCGGCGAGGTCGTTGCGCACCACCGCGGTGGTGAGCTCGAGCGCCAACGTGGGGAACGCCGCCACGGAAGGCGCCTCGCGCGAGAGGAGGATCGCTTCGCTGAGGAGCCGCATGTCGCCCTCGTGCACCGTCGCCACGGTGACGCAGCGTAGGAGGCTCGGCGACCGGACGGGCGCGGGCACGCGACGAGTGGGCCGCTCCGGCGGGGACCGGAACGACCCACTCGATCTCGCAACGCGGCAGGACTGCCGACGCTCAGAGGCTGACGACCTCGGCTTCGTCGGGGTCGATGTGCCCGAGGTTGCGCATCACCTGGAACGTGCCGCCCTCGGAGCGGGCGATGTACATGTTCAACCGTAGGTGGTGCTGGCCCGGCACCATCTCGGCCGGCCCACCCGGGCCCTCGGTGATCTTGGCGTGGTCGAGCGCCGCGACCACGTCGGCCTGGTCGAGCGAGCCCGCCTCGATGACCGCCGCCTCCCAGAGCTTCAGCGCCCGGTAGGTGCCGGTGCACGCGCTCCCCGCGGTGAACATCGCGCTGCCGGGGAAGCGCCCCTCGTAGCGGTTGAGCAACTCGACGCTGAACGGGTCGTCGACCGCGCGGTAGTAGTCGAGACACCCGTAGAGGCCGTCGACCTGCTCCGCGGGCACGAGGTTGAGGAAGTTCTCGTCGAAGTAGGTGCACACGACGATCCCGCCGCGCTCGTGGAACCCGGCCCGGTACAGCTCGTCGAGAAACGGCGTGAGGCCGGGCGGCACGATCGTGTTGAACACGACCTCGGCACCCGACGCCATGATGTCGGCGACGACCCGCTCGTACTCCATGTGGTCGAGGGGGAAGTACTCCTCGCCCACGATCTCCCCGCCGCGCTCGGTGACGACCTCGCGCACCCGCTTGTTGAGCGTGTGCGGCCAGATGTAGTCGGCCGACGGCAGGTAGAAGGTCTTCGCGCCGGTCTGCTCCATCAACCACGGGAACAGCGGGTCGATCTGCTGCGCGGGCACGGGGCCCGTGCAGAAGATCAACGGGTGGCTCTCCTGCCCCTCGTACTGCTCGGGGTAGAGGTAGAGCTTCTGCGCGTGGTCGACCACCGGGCCCTTGATCGCCTGGCGGGTGGAGCTGTAGATGCCGCCGACGACGACGTCGACACCGACCCGCTCCACGAGCTTCGCGGCCACCGCCTCGGCGACCTCGTCGTCGGTGGCGCTGTCCTCGATGAACAGCTCGACCGGACGGCCGAGCAGCCCACCGCGGGCGTTGATGTCGTCGATCACCATGCGGGCGACGTTGGCGTTGGCGATGCCCATGAAGGACAACGGTCCGGTCTGGTCGGTGATGAGGCCGACCCGAGCCGTTCGGTCGAGTGCGTTGGTCATCGTGCGCTCCTACGCGCCGTAGGTGCCGAGGAACGCGGCGGCCTCGGGCTTGCCGATGTGGCCGGCCTCCTTGAGGATCGCCGGGACCTCGGGGTCGGACACGAAGTTGCCCCAGCCGGCCTCGTCCCAGTCGAAGAGCACCCAGACGGCGTTCTCCTCGGTGGGGTCGCGGAACACGGTGGCGCCCTTCGAGCCGTGGAGGGCCCGCTTCTCGGCGCCCTTGGTGGAGAAGATCTCGAGGAACTGGTCGACGTTCTCGACCTTGGTGGTGGCGAGGATCATGGCGTTGACTCCTTGTGCTGAGCAGCCGCCGAACGGTCGATCGGCGTGCTTCGCATTCTCCGGAGTTGCCGGGATCACGGCATCGGTAGGGCTACCCATTTGCCGCCGCGGGACCGGTTCAGTTGATGATCTCGCCCCGTTCGTCGGTCGGGATGGCCGCCAGCCGGTCGCGCCACGCCTGGAGCGCCTCGGGCGTGAGCCGCGTCCAGTCGGTCACCTCGCCGACGATCCTGACGGGCTCCCGGCTGCGGAACGAGCGGGTCGGGTTGCCGGGGAACTTCTTGTCGGTGACGTTGGGGTCGTCCTCGAACGCTCCCGTGGGCTCGACGACGTAGACGCGCGGCGCGGCGTCGCCGGCGGCCAGCTCCGCGGCGAGGCCGGCGCCGGCGGCGAGCGCGGTGAAGTAGATGTGGTTCATCAGGACCTCGGGCCGGTAGTTCGACGGGAAGCCCGCGGTGAGGAGATCACCCACTCGGAGGTCGGCCTTCGTCCCGTGGAAGAACGGCCCGGGGTCCGGCGCGTCACTCACCGGTGGGCTCCGTCGACCACGCCGTGCTGCACCGCCCAGCGGGTGGCCGCGGCCCGGTTCGCCACGCCGATCTTCGTGTAGATGTGCGCCACGTGGTGCTCGGCCGTCCGCTTCGAGATGAACAGCTCGGTGGCGATCGCGGCCGCCGTGTGGCCGTCGGCGAGGAGCCGCAGCACCTCCACCTCGCGGCGGCTGAGCCCACCGGGCCGCACCTCGCGCGGGCGCGGGGTGGGGTCGTGGCGGGCGACGTCGATCTGCCGGCGCGCGTACGCCGCCGCCCCACCGAGATCGAGTGCCGCGCCCTCGGCCATCAGCGCCGCCGCGGCGTCGTTGCCGAGCGCGCGCTTTGTGCGCACCTCGATCTCCGCGAGCTCGGGCACGTGGTGCGCGCTCGCGGGCACCTGGGCCAGCGCGCCGAGCATCATGGCGGTGGCCTGCGGCCGGTCGAGACGCTCGAAGAGCGCGGGGATGCACGCCAAGGTGATCACGAGCTGCGCGACCGCGCCGGCGCGTTGGAACGTGCCGACCGCGTCGGCGAACAGCACCAGCGCGGCCTCCACGTCGCCGGCCGCCGTGTGCAGGCGCGCCGCGTCGCGCGCGATGAAGCCCTCGAAGAAGTGCACCCGGTGTTCGCGCACGACGACCATTCCTTCGTCCCATGCGGCGAAGGCGCGGCGCGCGTCGGTGTGCGAGAAGGCCATGCCCGCGATCCACAGCGAGTAGGCGACCCAGTACGGGTTGCCGACCCCCCGGGCCGCGGCGACGGCATCCTCGGTGCGCGCCAGCGCCTCCTCGATGCGCCCGGCCGACTGGAGCCCGTCGACGTAGGCGGCAATGCCGTACCCGCGTTCGGCGCCGTACGTGTGGGCCACCATCTCGGTGAGCGCGACGTAGCGGTCGAGGTCGCCGCAGTAGACGCTGCCGAGCGCCTCGATGAACGCGGCGTAGCCCGGCTCGCACGCGTCGTAGCGGGTGTCGGCCTCCAGCTCGGTGGCGCGGTGCGCGTGGGCGTGCGCGGCCTCGGCGCGGCCGACGAAGCACGCGTAGCCCGCGCCCGTGTAGAGGCGCGGGAGGCGACGGGCGTCGGCCGCGGTCGCGGGCGCGAGGAGCTCCTCGGCCCACGCGAGCGTCTCGAAGAGCTGCACCGAGAAGCCCATGAGCGCGGCGTGCGCGGCGATGTCGGTGGCGCACTCGAGCTCACCGCGCGCCGCGGCCCATCGGTGCGCGGCGCGGAGGTTGCCGAGCTCGGTCTCCACCCAGTCGACGGCGGCGCGCCACCCGGGCCCGTTCCACCGCTCCCAGTGCGCGGTGGCCTCCCGCGCGAAGTGGGCGGCGTGCGCGTCGCGCGTGGGTTCGAGCTCGCCGGCATCGGCGAGGCGGTCCTCGGCGAACTGCCGGATGGTCTCGAAGAGTCGGTAGCGGGTGCGCGGCGCGGTGAGATCCGCGACCACGAGCGACTTGCGCACGAGCGAGTCGAGGTGGTGGAGCACGTCGATGTCGTCGGTGCCCTCCACGACCGCGCTGATGCTCCCGAGCTCGAACCCGCCGGCGAACACCGACGTGGCACGCAGCAACGTTCGCTCGGCGTCGGTGAGCAGGTCGTAGGACCAGTCGACCGCGTCGCGCAGCGTGAGCTGGCGGTCGGGGCGCGCCTCCGACCCTCGCAACAGCCGGAACCGGTCGGCCAGGCGGTCGCGCACCTCCTCCGCGCTCATCGCGGCCATCCGAGCCGCCGCGAGCTCGATGCCGAGCGGGAGGCCGTCGACCGCCCCGCAGATGTCGATCACCGCGGTGAGCGTGTCGGGCGTCGCCAGGCCGAAGTCGGGCCGTGCGGCGCGCGCCCGGTCGACGAACAACGTGACCGCGTCGGACGTGGCGCCGCCCTCCAGTGACAGTGGCACCACCGCGAACGCGTGCTCGCCCTCGGTGCCGAGCCGCTCGCGCGACGTGGCCAGCACCTTGGTGGTTCCCGAGCGCCCGAGCAACGCGGCCACCGCGACCGCGGCGGCGTCGACGACGTGCTCGCAGTTGTCGAGGACGAGCAGGAGCCGACGGGCCGCGAGTGACTCGGCCACGGTGTCGAGGAGCGGTTGGTCTCCCTGCGGCGTGATGCCGAGCGCGGTGGCGATGGCCGCGGGCACCGAGTCGTTGCCCACCACCGACGCGAGCTCCACGATCCACACCCCGTCGGGGAACTCCCCGGCCAGCTCCGCGCCGACCTCGATCGCGAGGCGGGTCTTGCCCACGCCGCCCGGCCCGGTCAGGGTGACGAGGCGCCCGGCGCGCACGACCTCGGCCACTTCACCGACGAGTGCCTCGCGTCCGACGACCGAGCTCAGCAGGTGCGGCAGGTTGCCGGCCGACCGGTCGCTGCGGCGCAGCACGGGGAAGTCGGCCGGCAGGCCGTCGGCGAGCAACTGGTGCACCGCCACCGGACCGCGCACGCCGCGGAGCCGGTGCTCACCCAGCGGCCGCAACGTGACGCGGTCGCGCACGAGGCGCTCGGTGGCGTCCGACACCAGCACCTGGCGGCCGTGGGCGATCGCGGTGAGGCGGGCGGCGCGGTGCACGTCGGCGCCGAAGTAGCCGCCGTCGCGCTCGATCGCCTCGCCGGTGTGCAGCCCCATCCGGATCGGCGAAGTCGACCGCGTCGTCGCCACCCAGTGCGTGCTGCGCCGCGACCGCCGCGGCGCAGGCGTCGACCGCGGCCGGGAACGCGGCGCCGAAGCCGTCGGCACCCGCGTCGAACACGTAGCCACCGTTGCGCTCGATCGCGTCGCGCACGAGGGCGTCGTGGGCGCGGACTGCGTCGGCCATGTCGACGGGCGAGGTCTCCCAGCGCCGGGTGGCGTCCTCGATCTCGGTGAAGAGGAACGTGACCGTTCCGCTCGGTACCGTGCCGGCCATGGCGGGCACGGTAGCCCTGCCGGCTCAGGCGCTGAGCCGCCCGAACCCGCCCGCGCCTCCGAGGTCGGCGTTCGCGGCGCTCGCCGCGCCGGCCCGCCAGCCGTCGACGTTGGAGGCGGACGCCGTCATGCGCCGGGTGGACGGGAACGCCGCCTGCACCGCGGTGTCGACCTCGGCCCGGCGGTGCCGCAGCACGGGCACGAGATCGGCGCCGGTGCTCGCCGCCATCTCGTCGCGCGCCGCATCGGCGGCCTCACGCAACCGTCGCCCGATGCCTGCGGCGAAGGCGATGAGGAAGGCACGCCGGAAGCTCGCGGTGCGCACCCGGCCGAACTGGTCGCGCTGCGGACCGGCGCGGTGCACTGCGACCGTGGCCTGCACCAGCAACGACGTGAACAGCAGCTCGACGGCGGCGAGGTCGTCGGGGTACCCGAAGGTGTGGGCGACCCGGTCGTGCTCCGACCAGATCGTGCGGCACCCGTTGGCCGACGCGACCGACTGCAGGAGCTGCACCTTCGCCGATGCGTGTGGCGCCTCGATCACGACGCGGACGCTCGTGGGCCGCGCCCGCGAACCGGGATCGCTGTCGCGGAGCATGGCCTGCTCGATGCAGTGCCGGGCCATGAGCTCCTGCGCCTTGGCGGTGAGCGCCTCGGCCTCGGCGGGGAACTCGGTGGACTCCGCCTTGGCGAGGAGGCCGCGCACCTTCTCGAGGATGCGCGTGGGGGGTGGGGTGGTGTGGGAGTTGCGCACGGTTTCCATGGCCTGACGTTCTACGGCGCGGGTACGACAGCTACGGCGGACGATCGGGACACCGCCATAGGGTTGCGGCCCCCGAAGTCAACACGACAGGAGCACATCCCATGGGCGGTCGCCTCGACGGCAAGGTCGCGATCATCACCGGTGCCGCACGCGGCCAAGGTGCGGCGGAGGCCCGCCTGTTCGCCGCGGAGGGCGCGCGGGTCGTGCTCGCCGACGTGCTCGACGACGAGGGGCGGGCCGTGGCCGAGAGCATCGGCGACGCGGCGAGCTACGTGCACCTCGACGTGTCGAGCGAAGCCGACTGGGCCGCAGCGATCGCGGCCGCGGAGGCCGTCGGCCCGCTGAACGTGCTGGTGAACAACGCCGGCATCCTGCGCTTCACGTCGATCGCCGACACCACGCTCGACGACTACATGCTCGTCATCAAGATCAACCAGGTGGGCACGTTCCTCGGCATTCGCTCGGCCATCGAGCCGATGACGCGCGCCGGCGGCGGCTCGATCGTGAACATCTCGTCGATCGACGGCATCGGCTCGAAGAACAGCCTGGTCGCGTACTCGAGCTCGAAGGGCGCGGTGCGCTCGATGACCAAGACCGCCGCGCTCGAGCTCGGGCAGTTCGGCATCCGGGTGAACTCCGTGCACCCGGGCGGCGTGTTCACGCCGATGATCGGTGACGTCCCGGCCGACATGTTCGACATGAGCCACCAGCACCTCCCGCTCCGGCGCGCGGGCCGGGCCGACGAGATCGCGCCGATGGTGGCCTTCCTCGCGTCCGACGAGGCGAGCTACTGCACCGGTGGTGAGTACCTGGTGGACGGCGGCTGGCTGGCCGGCGACATCAACCCGTTCCTCCCCGGCGCGCCTCCCGCGTAGGCCGCCGATGCGGCTCACCCCCGAGCGCAGGCGACCAGTGGCCCGTGGTCGCCGGCATCTGCGGAGTACAGGTCAGGTGCGGTGCGCGGTCCGACGGGTGTCGCCGAAATCGGGCTCGTGACGCCGGGCAAATTGCCAATCGGATTGCCCGCGCGCGTTCATTGCAGCAGGTGGCCGGCGAGAGGGCCGATCACGTCGCGCAGGTCGTCGGGCGTGACGGCGCCCATCTCCGGCCCGCCGTTGAGCAGCCAGCGGACCGCGCGCTCGGGTTCCTCGACAACGCTTGTGCGGAGGCCTTGGCCGACCAGGTCCCCGAGCCCGAACGGCGCGGCCGTCAGCGTTTCGGCGATGCCCCCGCCTCGGTCGTACTCGAGGGCCAGCCGGTAGAGGTCGTAGAGGTCGGAGGCGCGCTTGCGAGGTTCACGGGTTCGACCACCCAGGAGCGCGCCCGACTTCATCGCCACCAGCGCCGCCGGTGTTGCCACCCGGATCGACGCGGTGACTTCGCCGGCGACGATCGCAGTCTCGGTGGCGGTGTCCAGCGCGAAGCGGTGGCTCACGACGAACAGTCGGTCGCCGGCTTCGACCCCGTCCAGGTCCTCGTACCGGAAGCTCTGGGTATCGATCACGTCGATCTTGACGCCGTCGACGATCACCCGGCCCGCGTTCGAGGGATCTGGCGAGCCGATGCTCGATGTGATCACCTCGACCGCGGTCGGCGCCGTGGTCTCGACGACCGTGTCGACGTCCTGGGTCGCACGATGCACCGACGCGAGCCGGCACATCACAGCGAGCCCACCGATCAGCGCGTGAGGACCGAGGCGCGCTTCCCCGAGCCGTGCCGTCGCCTGCACCAGACGGGCGGCGTTCCCGCCCGCGGCGCCGGCGAGGACGATCCGCTCACCAGACACGGGTGAAGTCCTCCGGCTTCCAGTCGTCGAGGATCTCCGCGCCACGCGCTTGGTCCCGCGCGAGGTCGAGGGCGGCGAACAGTCCGTGGGCAAATCGCCAGCCGCCCCACTCGCTGCTGTCGCGGTCGAAGCGCCGCGCGCACACGAGCGGCGTCGGCGCCACCGCCACGGTGCAGGCCCGATCCTCGTAGCGCGGCGCCTCACCGAGACGCAGCGTGGCCTGGCGCAGCTCGACCGCAGAGGGGACGTAGAAGTCAGGCGGGTACGCGCTCCCGATCACCACCGGCGCACCCCAGGCCACCGCACCCACGGTGCCCGCGACCGCCCACCCGGGTTCGTCAGCCTCGAGGTTCACGCCGAGCGCGCCGTAGGTACCGGCGTCACCGGCGGGCGGCAGCTGGGCCAGCGCGACCGGGGTGGGATGCCATTCCTCGGCCACGGCCCAGAACAGCTCGGGGACGAGTGGCCGGCCGTCGGCCCGGACCAGCGCCGCGTCCTTGAGGCGCTTCGCCGCCGCGACGATCGCCGAGTGCGAGAGCGAGGCCCGCCGTGCGACTTCGCGCATCGACGGGGGATCGTCGGGCGCGATCAGGAGACTCACCGCCCATGAGATCGCGGCGGCGCCGGAGATGCGCTTCTGTGCCTGGCCGGTGGACGGCCGTGTGTCGGCCGGGACGTCGGCGTCGATGTGCACACCCTTGGCGCGGAGGACCAGGTGTCCTCGGCGGTCGAGCCATCCCCAGCCCGCATCGCGCAGTACCCCCTGAGCGGGCAAGGTGATCAGGTCACCCACGGCGACCCGGGCCACCAATTTCCTACGCTTCTCGGGCGCGGCCACCATGCGAGCGACGACTTCGGGGGTGACCACCGAAGCAGCCTTGACCAGGATCGGCACCTCGATCCCGTCGATGCTGACGGTCAGGTCCCACGCGGCGTCCGGTGCCGCCTCTGCGGTCTGGTGCCCGAGCGCTTGGAGCGCGCGGCGGACCGCGGTCTCGGCCTGGGCTCCCAGATCGGCCTGCGTCGTTCGGGCCATGCCGCCAGCATATCCCGGTTTGGTCACTGGACACTAATAAGCGACCACAGGCCATCAGGTGAGAGCCGTGAACGGCCAGGGCTCGGGAACGACGGAGGCCGGGCACGACGCCCGGCCAGATCCGTCGGTTCAGTGCGCTCGGAGGGATTCGAACCCCCAACCTTCTGATCCGTAGTCAGATGCTCTATCCATTGAGCTACGAGCGCCGGTTGTGAGGCCAACAGTGTAGGCCACGGCCCCCTGGCCGGTCCCCTCCGGCGATGCGCCCCGCGCGCTGAGCCACCCCCGACTCGACTGGCCCGGGCTCAGGCCATCGAGCCCTGCGCGACCATCGCTCCCGGCGCAGTTGCGCCCCCGGCCGGCTCCTCCGACACGACGAACGCATCGACCGGCGCGTCTGACCCGGAACGCGGTGGCTTCGGGCTCTCGTCCGAGCACACCGACCGACACGTACCGCGTGCCGCCGGCGCCGTCGTCGACGACCGCCCAGAGCTGGTACGTGCGGCCTGCGGGAAGCGCCTCGAGGTCGCTCTGCACGAACCACCCCGAGCCGTCGGGGAGCATCACGACCTTGCCGGCACTCGCCCCCGACTCGGCCGCGAGCGACGCGGTGTGGGCGCCGGGCATCGAGCTCGCCATGGCGGCCTGGCGCTGCACCGTGTCGTGGTGCATCTCGTCGGCGAGGGCATCGATCCGATCCTGCTGGTGGGCGACCATCACGCCGAGCACGGCACTCACCGACACCGCGACCACGAGCAGCACCGCGGCGGCGATCGCGAAGACCCGTGTGCGCGGTCGGCTCGACCGGGGCGACGACGCCGGCGCAGGCGGCGCGTGCAGCGTCGGCAGCGGGGACAGGGGCGCGGGGCGCAGATCACCCGATCCGGCCTGCGGTGCGCCGAGGGCCTGTTCGATACCCGCCCACAGCGCACCCGGCGCCTGCCGTGGGGGATGCGGCAGGTACGACGCCGCTTCCCGGAGCGACTCGACCTCCGCGCCGGCCGCGGCGTCGCGCGCGACGTAGCGCGCGACCTGCGCGCGCTCCTCACCCTCCAACGCGTCGAGCGCGTAGAGGGGCAGGAGCTCGTCGAGCTCGTCGTGGGTCAGCTCTCGGTCCATGCCGACCCCGTCACACCCGTCTCCACCAATGAGTCGCGCAACCGCCGCAGTCCGGCGCGGATGCGGCTCTTCACCGTGCCCTCGGGCTGCTCGAGGATCTCGGCCACCTCGCGGTAGCTGTGACCCCCGAAGTAGGCGAGCTCGATCGCGCGCCGTTCGTCGTCGGAGAGCAGCGAGACCGACGCGCGCACGTGCTCGGCCATCGTGAGGTCCATCACCTCCCGCTCGAGGTCGTAATCGGCGTCGTCGACCAGCCGGCCGTGACGCACCTCGCGGTCGCGGCGCGACGACTCGGACCGCACGATGTCGATGGCGCGGCTGCGCACCCCCGACAGCAGGAAGGCGCGCAGCGAGCCCCGCGCGGGATCGAAGCGTTCAGGGTCGTTCCACAGCCGCACGAACACGTCCTGCACGACGTCCTGCGCGAGCGCGGCGTCGCCGAGGATGCGGCACGCGACCCCGAAGGCCATGTCGGCGTGGCGCCGGTAGACCTCCGCCAGGGCCTCTTCGCGGAACCGGGCCACGGCCACGACCAGCGCGGCGTCGCTGGCCTGGCGCAGGTCGTCGGTCATCACGGTGATGGTACGAAACCGGCGGGCACCGCGGATGAGGCCGACGGGGCGGTCGCGGCGGAGGGGCGCGCCGGCGAACTCGCGCACCCCCTCGGCGAACGGGACCGCGGCCCGGAAACCCAACACCCGGGCGGCCCGGTCGGTGGCGGCCAGCACGTGGCGGACGTCGCCCGCCCGCCAGGCGCCGTTCACCACGGGCGCCGGCGCACCGGGGATGGCGTCCCGGAGCGCCTGGGCCAACTCGAGCACCGTGTGCGCCTCGCCGGTGGCGACGTTGCCCGCACCCGTCACGTGGGCGTCCGCCTGCAGCGCGAGCACGTTCGCGGTGGCGACGTCGTCGACGTGGACGAAATCGCGCAGTTGGCCCCCGTCCTCGTACACCAACGGCGAACGCCCCTCTTCGTACGCACTGCGGAAGATCGCCGCCACTCCCGAGTAGGGCGACGAGGCGGGCATCCGGGGGCCGTACACGTTGTGGTAGCGCAGCGTGAGTACGGGCGCCCCGTGTTCGCGGCCGTACGCGTCGCACAGGTGCTCCTGATGGAGCTTCGTCGCCGCGTACACGCTGCGCGGCTGCAGCGGCGCAGCCTCGTCCACCCGCACGACTGCCAACGTCGCACCGCACGTCGGGCACACCGGGTCGAAGCAGCCCCGTTCGAGATCGTCGAGCCGCCGCCTCGGCGCCTCCACCGGTCCGTGCACCGCGCACCGGTACCCACCCTCGCCGTAGACGACCATGCTGCCGGCCAGCACGATGCGGCCACGGAACGCTCGCTCGTGAAGGGCGCGGAGCAGTTGTGCAGTGGCGACGACGTTGTGGTGGGCGAAGTCGGTCACGTCGGCGAAGTCGGCGCCGAGCCCGACCATCGCGGCCTGGTGGCACACCGACCCCACCCCTGCGACCGTGCGCCGGGCGATGTCGGGGTCGGCGAGGTCACCCCACAGGTACTCGGCGCCCGCGGACAGGTAGTCGGGCTCCGACGCATGCGCGCCGGGGTGCAGCGCGTCGACGACGCGAACATCGTGGCCGTCGGCCACGAGGCGGTCGACCACGGCCGAGCCCACGAACCCCGCGCCGCCGGTCACGAGGATCGTTTGCCGGTTCACCGGCTCGTTCACCGGCTCGTCCACCCACTCGTTCACCATGGTGTTCGCACTCCTCCTTGCACGAGCAGAGCCAACGCGCACTGCGCCGCCAGCCACCGCTCGACGGTTCGGGTTCCGGTTCGGGTTCCGCCCACGCGCCGCGAGCGCGCCCGCCGCCGGGAGCAGCCACACTGCGAAGGGGAGCCAGATCCGCTCCACTTCGCCCTTCGACATCCCCGAGAGGTCCGCGAGCACCACTGCGGCGACGGCGCCCCCCACGAGCCACGCGACCGGCGCGCCTCGGAGCCGGGCCAGCCCGGCCGCCACCGCGGGCCCGGTCGCGATCGCCAGCGCCGCGAGGTTCGCGACCACGAACACCTCGTACGGCCGGCGGGACGCGATGCCCGAGACGTAGTGGTGTCGGGTCGCGGCGAGGCCGTCGAACCACCAGAAGCCCCCGGCGGCGAAGAGCAGCAGCACGGCGACACCACCCGCGGCGGCGAGCACGAGCGGCCGGACCGCGCGCCGGGACCACGCGACACCGAGGGGCACCACGGCGAGCAGCAGCAGCCCGTACGACAGGAACGCCGCGACCGCGAGCAACACCCCGCCCACGACCGCGAGCGCGTCACTCCGTCGGCCGCGAGCGCCCACGCACGCCAACACCACCAACGCGACCGCCCAGGCCCCGACCCCGGCGAACAGGGCATCCGCGCTGCTCACCAACCAGATCGCGGCCGGCGACACCGCGACGAACGGGGCGGCTCGGCGGGCATACCGCTCGCCGGCCACCGCGCGCACCGCGAGCAGTACCGCCGGCACTGCGAGCACACCACCCGCCACCTGGACCGCGGTCACTCCCCATGCCCCGAGCCCTACGTGGTCGATCAACCACACGATCAGGGGATAGCCCGGCGGGTGACCCTGCACGTGCACCGACGAGTGGACGATGGCGTCGGGGAAATCGGTCAGGAACCGGGCCGGCGAACCGAGCGCGCGAACGCCGGCAAGGTACTCACGCCGGCTCTGCGCCGGGCCCACCAGTCCGTGCACGCCGTCCACCAGCGCCAACGAGACGCCCCAGGCGAGCGCGGCACCCGTCGAACCCACGAGCACCGCGCCCCACCGGAGGTGGCTGCACGCGCGCGGCCACATCGCGACGAGCGCGGCGCCGCACACCAGGGCCGGGAGCATCGACCGCCCGGGGCGGAGGTCCCAGACGCCGTGGAGCGGCGGAGCTGCGGTGGCGACGGACTCCAGGTCGCCGGTCGCCAGCGAGCGCGACCACGCCCGCGACGACGATCGCGCCCCAAACGGCGACGGCGACCGACGACCGGGAGCTCGCCGCGCGCGCGACCCGCCGGGCGCCGGAGGCGCGCGCGTCGGAACGGTCGTGGACGATGGTCACGACGTGGGTACGGAGCCGACCCCCGATCCGGTTGACGTCATCCGCGCGCGGTCGCCGCCTCGTACCTCGCCACATGCGGCCAACGATCGACGTCATCCTCCCCGTGCTCGACGAGCGCGACGCACTGCCGGGCGTGCTCGCCTCGCTGCCGCCGGGGTTCGCGCCGCTCGTCGTCGACAACGGCTCGACCGACGGATCCGGGGCGCTCGCCCGCGCCCTCGGCGCCCGCGTGGTCGAGGAACCCCGGCGCGGGTTCGGTGCCGCCTGCTTCGCCGGGCTGGAAGCGGCCACCACCGATCTCGTGTGCTTCATGGACTGCGACGGTTCGCTGGATGGCGCGTCGCTCCCCCTGGTCGTCGCGCCGCTGCTCGCCGGCGAGGCCCGACTGGTGCTAGGTGCGCGCGATGCCGCGCCGGGCGCCTGGCCCCGAAGGCTGCGGGTCGCGAACCGATACCTGGCGCGCCAGGTCCGCCACCGCACGGGCGTGGCCCTGCGCGATCTCGGCCCCATGCGCGCGGCCCCTCGCGAGGCCCTGCTCGGCCTCGGGCTCGCCGATCGCCGCTTCGGGTGGCCGCTCGAGATGGTGATGCGCGCGGCCGACGCGGGCTGGACCGTCGAAGAGGTGCTCGTCCCGTACCACCCCCGCGTCGGGCGGTCGAAGGTCACGGGGACGGTCCGCGGGACGCTGCGCACGGTGCGCGACATCCGCGCGGTCCTGGCATGAGCGCGCACCCGATCACCGTCGTCGTGCTGGCCAAGCGCCCGCGGCCCGGCGCGGTGAAGACCCGCCTCTGCCCCCCGTGCACTCCCGAGGAGGCGGCGCGGCTCGCCGCCGCCGCGTTGCACGACACGTTGGCCCACGTGCGCGCGGCGGCCGTCGCCACGCGCGTCGTTGCGGTCGACGAGCCCGACCACTTCCCCGAACCGCCCGGCTTCCGCGTCGTCGCCCAGGCCGCCGGTGGGCTCGACGCCCGACTCGCCGCCGCCGCGTGTGGCGCGGGTGGGCCGGTGCTCGTGATCGGCATGGACACCCCCCAGGCCGGCGCCGCGCTCATCGAAGGCGCGGCCGCCCGCCTGTTGTCGCCAGGAGTCGACGCCGTCCTCGGCCCCGCGACCGACGGCGGCTACTGGATCGTCGGCCTCCGCACCCCGCGTCCCGAGCACTTCCTCGGTGTCCCCATGAGCCGGGCCGACACCGGCACCGCGCAGCTCGCGCGACTGCGAGCGCACGGATTGCGGGTCGCGTCGCTCCCGGAGCTGCGCGACGTCGACGACTTCGCCGACGCGTGCGCGGTCGCCGCGCTCGCGCCCGCCACCCGGTTCGCACGAGCGGTCGATGCGCTCGGGATTCCGGCATGACGGTCATCGACACTGCGACGTGCCTGCGTACGAGCGAGGGTTCGAGGCTCGCGCTGCCCGCCCACCGGTGGTTCGCGCCGGTCGATCCGGTCGACGAGGCCGTCCTCGATCGCGCCCACGGGCCCGTGCTCGACGTGGGGTGCGGACCCGGCCGCCACGTCGTCGCCCTCCGCGAGCGCGGCGTCGACGCGCTCGGCATCGACATCTCACCCGCCTTCCTCACCGTCGCCCGCACCCGGGGCGCCACGGTGCTGGAGGCGTGTGTCTTCGGCCGGCTGCCCCGGACCGGGCGCTGGGCTTCCGCCCTCCTGCTCGACGGCAACATCGGCATCGGCGGCGACCCGACCGCGCTGCTCCTACGACTCGGTGAGCTGTTGCGCCCCGACGGCCGGGTGTACGTGGAGCTCGCGCCTGACGACGACCACCCCGGCGGTGTGCTCCTGGTGCGCGCCGAGCACGCCGACGAACCCGGTCCCTGGTTCCGCTGGGCCGTGGTCGGACCGCGTCGGCTCGACCGAGTCGCGCGCGAGGCCGACTGGCGCGTCGTCGAGCACTTCACCATCGACACCCGGCACTTCGCGGAGCTCACCCGCCGATGAAGGTCTCGGTCCCCGCGCCACCGTTCCGCAGTCGCCTCCACGACGAACGCACCGCCGCCCTCCTCGGCGCCGCGCTCGGGATCGCGTTCGTCACGTGCTTCGCGACCGGGCTGCTCTCCCACGTCGCGCAGGATCCGAACCCCTGGTTCCCCTGGCCGAGCCGGCCCGCCGGCCTCTACCGCGTCACCCAGGGAGTCCACGTCGCGACCGGCATCGCCGCGATCCCGCTCCTGCTGGCGAAGCTGTGGACCGTCTACCCGCAGCTCTTCCAGCGACCGGCCGTGCGGAGCGTGGCCCACGGCATCGAGCGACTCGCGATCGTGCCGCTGGTCGCCGGGTCGTTGTTCATGCTGTTCACCGGCCTGGCCAACATCAACCTCTGGTACCCCTGGTCGTTCAACTTCCGGGTGTCGCACTACTGGGTCGCGTGGATCACGATCGGCGCGCTGGTCGTGCACCTCGGCGCGAAATGGTCGACGACGCGCGCAGCACTCGCTCGAGCGCACACCGCCTCCGGGCCCGCCGCCGCCGAACCCGCCGAGCCCGCCGAGCCCGCCGAGCCCGCCGACCGCCGCGCCCGCCGCGCCCGAGCCGGCGGGTGACGACGCGCTCTCGCGCCGCGGGTTCCTCACCGCGGTCGCCGGTGCCGCGGCCGGGCTCACCCTGCTGACCGTCGGCCAGACGGTGTGGCCCCTGCGGAAGCTCGCGCTGCTCGCGCCGCGGCGCCCCGACGCGGGACCGCAGGGCTTCCCCGTCAACCGCACCGCGGAGGCCGCGGGCGTCACCCGCACCGCCGTGGATCCCGCATTCCGCCTCACCGTCGAGGGCGCGGTCACCGCGCCGCTCTCGTTGTCACTCGCCGAGCTGCACGCACTGCCCCGGCACACCGCGACGTTGCCGATCGCGTGCGTCGAGGGCTGGAGCGCCTCGCGCACGTGGCAGGGCGTGCAGGTCCGCCACCTGCTCGCACTCGCGGGCGCCCGACCCGGCGCGGCGGTGCGGGTCGAGTCGCTGCAGCAGCACCGCTCCTACCGCTCGTCGCTGCTCACCGGGGCGCAGGCCGGCGACGAGGACGCGCTCCTCGCACTCTCGGTGGAGGGGGAGCCGCTCCACGTCGACCACGGCTTCCCGGTCCGGCTCATCGCGCCCAACCGACCCGGCGTCGAGCAGACCAAGTGGGTCACGCGGTTGGTGGTGACGTGAACGACGACGCCCGCACCACGCCGCGCGGGTTGTGGGTCGGCCTGGCGGTGGGCGCACCGGTGATCGCCTACGGCCTGGTGGGCTTGGCCACCGCCGCCCCGATCGGCCGGACGTTCGCGGTCGGCCGGTGGGCGGCCGGCCTGCTCGTGGTGCACGACGCGCTCCTCGTGCCCCTGGTGGTCGTGCTCGTGTACACCGTCCACCGCTGGGCGCCGCGCCCGGTGCGGGCTCCACTCGTGGCCGGACTGCTCGGCACGGCACTCGTGCTCGTGCTCGCGGCGCCCGGCGTGCTCGGGCTGGGCAACCCGTCGGGCAACCCCACCGTGCACCCGTTCGACACCACCGTCGCGACGGCCGGCGCGCTCGCCGCGGTGTGGGCCGGCGCGGCCGCCTGGGGCGCGTGGGCGATCTTCAGCGCGCGACGGGTGCGAAGCCGGTGACCGTGGCGAACAGCAGCTCGCGCACACGCGCGAGGTTCCGCTCGAAACACGCGAACACCTCGTCTTGAGCGACCGGCTCGATCGACGGGTCCTCGGCGACGCCGGCGTCGTAGTCGGTCACCAGCGCGAGGCCTGCGTAGGGGATGCCTGCCTCCCGGGCGAGGGCTGCCTCGGGATGCTGCGTCATGTTCACGAGGTCCGCGCCCATGGCGCGGAACCACGACGACTCCGCGCGCGTCGAGAACCTCGGGCCGTTCACCACGACGACGGTGCCGCCGTCGTGCACCGTCGTACCGATCCGCGTCGCGGCGGCGAGGAGCGCGGTGCGGAGGTCGTGGTCGTACGGGTCGGCCATCGACACGTGGCACGGCCCGTCGTCGAACCGGTCGTGGAAGGTCTCGGCCCGCCCCGACGTGCGGTCGACGAGCTGGTCGACCACCACCAGGTCGCCCGGCGGAAGATCCCGACGCAGCGATCCCGCGGCGAACGGCGCGAGGAGCGCGCGCACACCGAGGCGGCGCATCGCGTCGACGTTCGCTCGGTACTCGACGCGGTGCGGCGGGAGCTCGTGGCGCGCGCCGTGGCGCGGGAGGAACGCGACCCGCACGCCGTCGACCACACCGATGGTGACCGGCGCGGCCGGCGGGCCCCAGGGAGTCGACACGTCCACCACGTCGACTGCGTCGACCAGGTCGTAGAGGCCGGAGCCGCCGAACACGCCGACATCGGCTTTCGGGAGTTGTTCGTCCATACGCACGGTACGGAGCCGATCGCCGGCCCGGATGCCAGCCCGGATGCCAGCCCGGATGGCAGCCCGGATGGCGGCCGGCCCGAGCCTGCCGGGATCGATTGGGCCACACTGGTGACTCGTCCGAGGAGGGCACGACATGGAAGCAGTCCGGATCGCCGCGTGGAGCGAGGTCCCCGAACGCACGCCGGTCGGCGCCGTCGTCGACGGCATCGACCTGGTGGTCATCCGCCGGGGTGACGAGCACTCGGTGCTCTACGGCCGCTGCCTCCACCGCGGCGCGCTCCTGTGCGACGGGCACGTCGCGGGCGACGACCTGCTGTGCGGGCTCCACGGCTGGGACTACCGCATCGACACCGGCGTGAGCGCCTACAACAACGCCGAGGTGCTGCAGAAGTTCACCAGCTTCCTCGAGGGCGACGACCTCATGATCGACCGCGACGAAGTGTCGCGCTTCAAGATGCGCCACCCGCAGCCGTTCGACCCCGACGTGTACCAGGGCTACTTCCGCGACCCGCACATGGTCCCCGAAGAGCCGTTCGTGATGTACATCCACGAGCTCGCGGCGAACGGGCTCACGAAGACGGGGATGCACGGCCCCGTCGGCGCGATGGGCGTTTCGCGCGACGAGCTGCCCCAGTGGGACGGCATCCAATTCGTCACCGCGCAGCTCGCGCGCCTGCCCCGCCTCGACCACGAACCCGTCGGCACCGAGGTGTGCATCGGCCCCAACGCCGAGAAGCCGCTGTGGCTCGACATCCCCGTCTTCGTGTCCGACATGAGCTTCGGTGCGCTCTCCCCCGAGGCGAAGACCGCCCTCGCGCGCGGCGCGCAGCTCGCGGGCACCGGCATCTGCTCCGGTGAGGGCGGCATGCTCCCCGAGGAGCAGGCCGAGAACAGCCGCTACTTCTACGAGCTCGCGTCGGCGCGCTTCGGCTGGAACTTCGACGTGCTGCGCAAGGTGCAGGCGTTCCACTTCAAGTGTGGACAGGGCGCGAAGACGGGTACCGGCGGTCACCTCCCCGGCGACAAGGTCGTCGGCCGCATCGCCGAGGTGCGCGGCCTCCCCGAGGGCACGCCCGCGGTGTCGCCGTCGCGCTTCCCCGACTGGGACTCCGTCGACGACTTCCGCCGCTTCGCCGACGAGGTGCGCGAACAGTCGGGCGGGATCCCCATCGGCGTGAAACTCGAGCGCGCAGCACATCGAGGCCGATCTCGACGCCGCGCTCGAGATCGGCGTCGACTACGTGATCCTCGACGGTCGCGGCGGCGGCACCGGCGCCGCGCCGTTGCTGTTCCGCGACCACATCTCGGTGCCCACGCTGCCCGCCCTCGCGCGTGCGCGCGCCCACCTCGACAAGCGGGGCCGCCGCGACATCAGCCTCGTCGTCACCGGCGGGCTGCGCCACGCGCCCGACTTCGCGAAGGCGCTCGCGCTCGGCGCCGACGCGGTGGCAGTCGCCAACTCGGCGATCCAGGCGATCGGGTGCCTGGGCATGCGCGCGTGCAACACCAACAACTGCCCCGTCGGCATCGCCACGCAGCAACCGCACCTCCGGGCGCGCCTCCCGGTCGACGAAGCCGCACACCGGCTCGACCGCTTCCTGCGCGCCACCATCGACCTGATGCAGGTGCTCGCGCGTGCGTGCGGCCACTCGCACCTGAACCAGTTCGCGCTCGACGACCTCACCACCTTCGACCGCGATCTCGCGCACCTCACCGGTGTGCCCTACGGGGGACTGATCCCGTGACCGAGCCCAGTCCGCCCGGAGCCGAACCGGAGTTGGTGTGGTGGCACATCGACGACGCCGACACGCTGCCCGAGGGCCGCGTGCGCACGGTCACGTTGGGGCGGCGCTCCATCGTGCTCACCCACGTGGGCGAGGCGTACGGCGCGCTCGACAACCGCTGCCCCCACCAGGGCGGGCCACTCGGTGAGGGCTCGATCGAGGGGCGCTGGCTGCGCTGCCCGTGGCACGGCTACGACTACGACCCGCTCACCGGCACACCCCCGCCCGGCTTCCACGACGCCCCGGAGCGCCACCCCGTGGAGATGCGGGCCGACGGCGTGTACGTCGGCCTCCCACGCGACGACGACCACCACCGCACGGTGTCCGACGTGATGGTCGAGACCATGGTGGCGTGGGGCGTCACCCACGTGTTCGGCATGGTCGGCCACTCCAACCTCGGCTTCGCCGACGCGATGCGCCGTCAGGAGGAGGCCGGCAACCTCACCTTCGTCGGTATCCGGCACGAGGGCGCGGCCGCTTTCGCCGCATCGGCGTACGGGAAGCTCACCGGGCGCGCCGCTGCGTGCTTCGCGATCGCGGGGCCGGGTTCCACCAACCTGCTCACCGGCCTCTACGACGCGAAGGTCGACCGCGCCCCGGTGCTGGCGATCTCGGGCCAGGTCCCGTCGAAGGTGCTGGGGCGTGGCGCGTTCCAGGACGTCGACCTCACCGCCGCGTTCGCCGACGTCGCCAGCTACTCGAAGGTCGTGCTCTCCGGCTCCGACCACGCCGAGCTCATGACACTCGCGGTGAAGCACGCGATCGTGGGCCGCGACGTCGCGCACCTCGTGTTTCCCGACGAGGTGCAGGAGCAGCACGTCGCCGACGACGCGCCTGCGTCCGGGCCGGTCGGTCGCGTCGCCAACGACGAGATCGCGCCGCCCGCAGCCGCGCTCGCCGATGCGCTCGCGCTCGTCGAGGGTGCGCGCCGTCCCGTCGTCGTGGTGGGGCACGGCGCCCGTTTCGAGATGGACGACGTGCTGGCGTTCGCCGACGCGCTGGGCGCGCCGGTGCTCACCACGTTCAAGGCCAAGGGCCAGGTCTGCGACCGGCACCCGCTCGGCGCAGGCGTGCTCGGACGGAGCGGCACTCCCGTCGCGAGCTGGTTGATGAACGAGAGCGACCTGCTCGTCGTGTTCGGCGCGTCGTTCTCGAACCACACCGGCATCGCGCCCTACAAGCCCATCGTGCAGGTCGACTTCGACCCGATGGCGCTCGGGCGTTTCCACCCCGTCACCGCACCCCTGCTCGGCCACGTCGGGGTGACCGCACGCCAGTTGCGTGCCGGCTTGTCCGCCGCTTCGGGCTCCCGCGCCGACCAACGCGCCGATGTCGCCGCGCGGTGGGCGATCTGGCGCGACGAGAAGGCGCGCCGCCTCGCCGACGACCGCGGTCTCGGCGTGAGCTCCGCCGCGGTGTTCGACGCGATGAACCGCGTCGTCCCCGACGGCGCGGTGCTCACCGTCGACGTGGGCAACCACGCGTACTCGTTCGGTCGCTACTTCGAATGTGGCGAGGGCCAGTCCGTGCTGATGTCGGGTTACCTCGGCTCGATCGGCTTCGGCTTCCCTGCCGCAATGGGTGCGTGGTGCGCCGCGCCCGAGCGCCCGATCATCGCCGTCACCGGCGACGGCGGTTTCGGCCAGTACCTTGCCGACTTCACCACTGCAGTGAAGTACGACATGGACATCACCCACGTGCTGCTGAACAATTCGATGCTCGGCAAGATCACCAAGGAACAACGAGCCGGGATGTTCGACGTGTGGCAGACCTCGCTGCACAACCCCGACTTCTCGGAGTACGCGCGGCTCTGCGGTGGTCACGGCGTGCGGGTCACCGACCGCTCCCAACTCGACGACGCGCTCCGCGACGCGCTTGCGCACCGCGGCCCCGCCATGGTCGAGGTGATCACCGACCCCGAACTGGTGTGACAGCACTCGACAGCGTCCCGCCGCGGGCGTACCGTCGACGGATCGTGCCGTCGAGCGGCGGCGCCACCTGAAGGGCGGGATCGTGGACCAGGGCGGGATCACGAGAGTGTCGGTCCGGAGCAGGTTCCGTCACTGGCCGGTGGGCATCGCCGTGCTCGCGGTGGCACTGCTCACCACCGCCTGCTGGCGCGCCGCACCGATCGACGGGCCCGGCGCCGCACCGGGGATCGGCACCACCGGCGATCGCGTGAGCGACGACAAGGCGGTCACCTCCGTGTCGGTCGGAGCGGCGGCGCACCTCATGGCCGTCTTGGCGAGCGACTCCGACACGCACACGGTGCGACTCGGCGCCTACGGCGTCGATCGGCAGTGGCGCTGGAGCGTGCTCGACGGCGCCGGCGCCTCGGGCGTCGGTGCGACGACGGATCAGGTCGGCGGTGGCGCGTCGATCCTGCAGAGCGGGTCGGCGGGAGCCCTGCCCGTCCTCGACTCGTTCTACTTCGACTCCACCACCAACTCCCTCCACCACGCGCGCACCACTGACAGTCTCACCACCCGCGACATCGTCGACGGTTCGGGCAGCACGTCGGCCGGTCACACCGACGACCTCACCGGTCAGTTCTCCAACCCGTCGTTCCTGCTCGGCGGGAACCTCCACGTGATCTACGCGGCGAACCACCAGCTCAACCCGGGCGCCCAGCTCCGGCTGAAGCACGCCGTCCTCACCGGCCAGGGCTGGCTCACCGACGACGTCGACGGCGCCGGCACGAGCGGCACCGGCGGGCGCACCCTCGACAACGTCGGCCAGGGCGCCACTGTCGCCGTGTACGGCGGGGTCGCGCACGTCTTCTACCGCGACGGCACCACGAACCGCTTGCGCCACGCGACCTACACCGGCTCGGCGTGGACCTTCGAGGACCTCGACGGACCGGGCGTGGCCGGTGGCGCCGGGCGCACCGGCGCCAGCATCGGCACGTCGATCTCCGCGGTGTCGGGCACCGACGGCAGCCTCCACGTGTTCTACGGCGCCGCGACCGGTCGGCTGCGCCACGCTCGGTTCAACGGCTCGAGCTGGGCGTTCGAAGACCTTGACGGGCCCGGTGTGGCCAGCGGCGCCCAGGGCGTCACGCCGCACGCCGTGGGCGGATCGATCTCCGCCGTGCAGAACTCACCGGCACCGTTCGTCGACGTCGTCTACTCCGACGCGTCGGTGCAGAGCCTGCGTCACGCGCAGTGGAACGGCACGGCGTGGCGCTTCGAGGTGGTCGACGGGCCCGGCAACATCACGGCAGGAGGCACGACCGACGAGGTCGGCTTCCCGTTCGTCACCGGAGCCGTCACGCAACAGGTGAACGTCGCGGTGTACGGCGGCGCGTCGTCGTCGATCCTGCACGTGTTCACCGGCGACAAGACCACCGGCGCGCTCCGCGAGGAGTGCACGATCGGTGCGGGGATCCTCGCGCCGGCGAACTGCGCCAACTGACGGGTAACCGGTCAGCCGGTCGTGGCCGAGGCGTCGAAGAGGTAGGCGCGCGTCTCGTCCTGTTCCGGCGCGCCCACCACGGGAACGCGCGTGAGGAGCACCGACCCGGTGGCCACGCGGGCGAAGCGGGCCAGCACCGCTTGCCAGTCCTCGGCGTACTGCAGCGAACTGCTCGCGACGACGAGGTCGTAGGTGCGATCGAAGCAGCCGTCGTCGTCGCAGAACTGCACCTCGGGCACGGCCCCGCGCCCGGCGGCCACCAACTTGCTGTGCTCCCGGCAGTGGTAGTCGAGGGCCACGTCGTCGGGAAGGATCGACCGCGCCAGCAGGCCGGAGAAGCCGAGCCCGCCACCCCAGTCGAGCACCGACACGTGGTCGCGGGTTCGGCTCGCACGCAGCAGCGCGTAGGCGAGCACCAGCGCTTCCTGCTGCGCGCCGACCGATGCCGTGGTGACGCGGAAGGCGGCCTCCGTGCCCATGCCGAGCACGTGCGATCCCGTCAGCGCGGCGCGGAACTCGGGGAGCCGGGCACGCGCCGCGGTCACGACCCCGTCGACGTCCCAGCCCGGCAAGGCAGTCGCGGCCGCCCAGCCCTCGGGCGCCACCTCCCACGCCGGGAGCTCCGCTCCGCGCCGGCCGCGGCGGACGCGCCGCGCCGCGTCGGCAACGATCGGGGGCGTGACCGCGTGCGCCGCCCGCTTCGCTCGGGACACCATCGCCGGGCGCGTCACCCCAGCGACGCGCGCACCTGCTGCACGAGCTCGTCGGGGTTCTCGTACCACGTGGCCCGCACCACGACGCGCTCGAGCAGGCCGGTGAGCAGCCCCACGACCTCGACGGTGCGGTCCATGTCGTCGATGCCGAACACCAGGCCGAGCGCCGAGGTGAGCGCGATGCCCGGCGACACCGGGCCGAGCGCGTCGGGACCCCGCACCACCAGCCAACTCTGCAGCGGGTAGCGCCCCGGCCGCACCCACGGGAGCTCGGAGCCGAGCTTCACGCCGAGATCCACTTCGTCGAGCACTGCGGCGTCGTAGGGGATCGCCGGTTCGGGCACCACCAGCTCCGCGGTCGCCGGGTCGACGAGCACCTCGGGCGTGTCGACGAGCGTGACCCCGGCCTTGGCGAAGCGCGGCTGGAGCTGCTTCACGTGGTCGACGAGGCCCGCGGGCAGCAGCACCGCACGCCCGTCGGCGACCGCGGGAGTCGCGTAGACCCGCAGCCGCGAATCGTCGGCGGCGGCACCCGGGACGAGGTCCGCCGACAGGTGCTGCAGGAGCCCGGCGAGCACGCGCGCGCTCGACCGGCTGCGCACGAGCTGTTGCGAGCCGCGCACGAGCAGCTTCAACGAGCGCGACGATCCCGCCCCCTTCGTGGTGGGCGTACCGCCGAGCGCGACCGCGTAGTTCTCGGCGGCGCGCGGGTCGTCGACCCGCGCCCCGGGGAACAGCCGGTCGAGCACCGCGGCGGTGTCGGCGTCGTCGTACTTCAGGCCCACGTGGTACTCGCCGAACGCGTAGGCGCGGATGCCCTCCCACTGGGTGCTGTTCGACGCGCCGCCACCACCACCGGGACCGCACATCGCGCCCGGAGAAGGGAGGTAGCGCACGCCGTCGATCGGCACGCTGCCGTCGGACGAGTCGATGCCCGCGAGATCGGTGGCGAGCCGCGGCACCTGGTCGGCACCGACCAGCATCGGTTGCGCGATCACGCCTTCCTCGTCGAGCACGTACGCCGCGGGCGTGCCCGTGCCCGAGAACGGGTCGTCGGCTCCTTCGGCGCGCACGAGCACCGGTGCGGTGTTCCCCCCGGCCTCGAACACCTCCGCGTTGCTCTGCTCGTCGCCCGAAGTCAGGAACACCAGCTCGGTGTTCTCGTCGCGCAGACGCTCCTCGACCGCACCGAGCTGCCCGGCGATCTTCGTGCAGAACCCGCACCCCGGGCTCCAGTTCACGAGCATCACCTTGCGGCCCGCGAACTCGCGCAGCGAGCGCTCGGCGCCCGTGAAGTCGGTGAAGGCGAAGTCGAGCAGCGAATCACCCACATCGGCCGCCGGCGGCGGCGGCTCCCAGTCGTCGGGCATCTCACCCGGTTCCGGTTCCGGAAAGGCGATGCCCTCGAGCATCCCCGACCACGCGAGCTGGTGGGCGAACTCCACGACGTCGGTGCCGACCTGCTCAGGGTCGGTGTCGAGCGCGTCGGCGATGTCGGCCGCGAGCTCGCCGAGCGTGCCCTCGCCATCCAGGAACTGGAACACGAGCGCGGCCGAGGGGTTCAGCACCAGCACCTGGTTGGGCCCCGCGATCACCACGCGCTCGCCGCCGACGTCCTCGACCACCAGACCGGGCACGAGGCGCGCCACGAAGCTCAGGTCGATGGCGTCGGGTTGGGTCCCGGATCCGTCGTCGGTGAGGCCCGGTCCGTCGTCGGTGATGATGGTCATCGGGACGTCCTTCGGTGCTCGCGAGGAGACCACCACGGTACGCGACCTGAGACGGCCTCCTGAACGCCCGTCCGGGAGCAGGTCGCGGGCCGATTACCGTTTCGCCCATGACTGGCAGCACCTGGCGTGATCCGGCCCCGCTCGTTGCCCGCATCGAAGCCGGTGACGCCGTCGTCGCGATCGTCGGCCTCGGCTACGTGGGCCTCCCCCTCGCCATGGCCTTCGCCCAGGCCGGGCTGCGCACGATCGGCCTCGACGTCGACGCGGCCAGGGTCGCCGCGCTGCAGGCGGGGCACAGCCACGTCGACGACGTGCCCGACGCCATGCTCGCAGGCGGCCGACCGCAGTTCGAGGCCACCGACCGACCCCGCCGCGCTCGCCGAGGCCGACGCCATCTTCCTCTGCGTGCCCACGCCGTTCGACGCCACCAAGACGCCCGTGCTCGACTTCGTGCGCGCGGCCGCCGACACCGTCGGCCGCCGACCTCGCACGCGGCCAGCTCGTGATCCTGCAGTCGACGACCTACCCCGGCACCACCACCGAGGTCGTGCAGCCGATCGCTCGAGGCAGGCAGCGGCCTGCGCGCCGGCGTCGACTTCCACCTCGCCTACTCGCCCGAGCGCGTCGACCCCGCCAACACCACGTGGACGCTCGCCAACACGCCCAAGGTGTGCGGCGGCGTCACCCCCGGCGTGCGGCGAGGCGACGCGCGTGCTGCTCGCACGCGATCCTCGACGACCCGGGGCTCGTCACGGTGGTGAGCGTCGCCGAAGGTCGCGGAGATGTCGAAGCTCGCCGAGAACACCTACCGCGCGGTGAACATCGCGTACGTGAACGAGCTGGCGATGCTCGCGCACGAGATGGACGTCGACATCTGGGAGGTGATGGAGGCGGCGGCCACCAAGCCGTTCGGCTTCCAGCGCTTCCTGCCCGGCATCGGCCCGGGCGGGCAGTGCATCCCGGTGAACCCGTACTACATCTCGTGGAAGGCGCGCGAGTTCGACTTCCACACCAGCTTCATCGAGCTCGCGGGCGACATCAACCTGCGCATGGCCAACTACGTCATGCACCGCATCCACAGCTTCACCACGCGCCTCGGCATCTCGCTCGCCGGCGCGAACGTGCTGTGCCTCGGCGCCGCGTTCAAGGCCGGCGTGAGCGACGTCCGCAACTCGCGCGCGGTGAAGGTGATGGAGCTGCTCCAGCACGAGGGCGCGCACGTCGAGCTTCGCCGACCCGCTCGTGCACACGTTGCGCCTCGGCGACGACGAGCTGCACCGCGGTGGCGCTCGACGACGCCGACCCTCGCCGCGGCTACGACCTCATCGTGGTGCTGGTGCGCAACCCGGCCTGGCCCGTCGACGCAGGTGCTGTCGCGTCGGCGTCCCCACGTTCGACGCGGTGAACGCGCTCGGCGAGCAGCCGCACGCCACGCACGAGCGCCTGTGACGCGCACCGCGCCTGCGGACCGGCCGCTGCGGGTCCTCTGGCTCATCAAGGGGCTCGGGCCCGGCGGCGCGGAGCGGCTGCTCGTGGAGCACGCCGCCAGCGGCGACCGCGACCGCGTTCAGCTACGAGGTCGCGTACCTCCTCGACTGGAAGCAGCACCTCGTGCCCGAGCTCGAGGCGCTCGGCGTGCGCACGCACTGCCTCGGCGTGCGCACCGAGCTCGACCCGCGCTGGGTCGTACCGCCTCGATCGCCTGCTGCGCGCGAACGCTACGACGTGGTCCACGCGCACTCGCCGCTCGTCGGCCGCGGTCGCGCGCGTCGTGGCGCGCGCGCTGCCGCGCGCGCGTCGCCCGGCCTTCGTGTACACCGAGCACAACCGGTGGCCGTCGTACCAGACGCGCGACGCGCGTCGCCGAACGAGGCGACCTTCGGGCTTGAACGACGCACGTGTTCGCGGTGTCGGCCGACGTGCGCGACTCGGTGCAGCCGACGTGGCGCGACGCGCGTCGAGGTGATCGTGCACGGCGTCGACGTCGACCGTGCGGTGCGCGCCGCACCTCGAGCAGCGCGACGCGGTGCGCGCCGAGCTCGGCGTGCAGCCCGGCGAGGTCGCTCGCGGTCACCGTCGCGAACCTGCGCGCGGCGAAGAACTACCCCGGGCTGCTCGACGCCGCGACGCGTCGTCGTCGACGCGGGACGCGCCGGTCCGCTTCGCCGCCGCCGGTCAGGGCCCGCTCGAGGCGGAGATCGCGCGCGCTCGCACCGCGCAGAGCGGTCTCGGCGACCGGTTCCAGCTGCTCGGCTACCGCGACGACGCCACCCGGCTGATCGCGGCCGCCGACCTGTTCGTGCTCGCGTCCGCACCACGAGGGCCTGCCGGTCACGGTGATGGAGGCGCTCACGCTCGGCGTGCCGGTGGTCGCGCCCGCGGTCGGCGGCCTCCCCGAGGTGGTGCCGACGGCGAGAACGGCATCCTCGTCGCCGCCGGGCAACCCGCAGGCGCTCGCCGACGCGATCGTGCGCGCCGCCGATCCCGCGGTGCGCGCGCGAGCTCGCCGAGGGCGCGGCGCGCACCGGCGACGCGGTTCTCGTCGAAGGAAGCGGTCGACCGCATCGACGCGGTCTACGCCGAGGTCGCCGCCACCCACGGCTGACCCGAGCGGCCGGTTCAACGGCGACGGAGGCGCGAGCCGCCGGCGAGGGCACCGCCCACCACGATCGCCACCGCGAAGCCGAACCCCGCGACGAGCAGGCCGATCCACCCCGAGTCGACGAGGCCGGCCACCCGGGAGCACCAGAGCACGAGCAGCACGGTCGTCACCGCGGCGATCCACCACGTGACGGGGCAACGGTCGTCGTTCGGGCGAGCGCCGGGAACAGCACGACGCACGAACACGCACCCGATCGCGCCGATCACCGCGCCGGACCGGCCGATGCCCTCGATGCCCACGGTCCAGAGCATCAGCGCGGCGACCACTCCACTGCCCAGTTGGCTCGCGGCCCGCTCGGGCAACGAGCGCGAGGAACGCGGCGACCACTGCCGCCGCGAGCAACGGGCGCGCGAACTCGGTGTCGGGGACGCACGACGTAGACGCCCACGACGGCCAGCGAGCAACACCAGCGGGGCGAGCGCGATGCCACTTGCGCGCCCGCAGTTCCACCACCGGGACCGCCGGCACCATCGCCAACAGGACCACCACCGCGATCCAGGCGGGCATCCGTCGGGGTAGCGCGCTCACGAGCGATCACCGCGCCGGCGAGCACCGCGATCCCGGAGGTCACGAGTCCCGCGCCGGCGCGGGACGACCACGCCGCCAGGCCCAGCAGCGCGAGCCCGAGCACGAGCGAGAAGCTCAGGTGGTGATCGGCGCGCAGGCCCGCGAGGGTCGACCACCACGGCGACGGCGAGCACCGGCACCGTCGACCGTGGTGCGCGCCGCGCACCACCACACGAGCCCGGCGCCCACCGACGCGACGACGAGCGCGATCCGGAACCCGTCGTCGCCGAAGCAGCGCTGCCCACCGCCGTAGCATCGCAGTGATGCGGACCACCCGTCGTGACCCTGCGCGGCCGCTGACCGTCGCCCACCTCACCACCGTCGACATGAGCCTGCGGTTCCTGCTCCTCGCGCAGCTCCGTGCGGTGCGCGACGCTGGGCGGCACGGCCATCGGCATCAGCGCGCCGGGTCCCTGGGTCGCGGCGCTCGAGGCCGAAGGCATCCGCCACTTCCCGCTGCACGTCGTCGACCCGCTCGACGATCCCGCTCGCCGATCTGCGCGCCGCGCGCGAGCTCGCGCAGGATCCTGCGCCGCGAGCGCGTCGACGTGCTGCACACGCACAACCCGAAGCCGGGGCTGTACGGGCGGGTCGTGGGCCGCGCTGCGCCGCGTGCCCGATCGTCGTCAACACCGTGCACGGGCTCTACGCCACCGAGGACGACCCGCTGGCCAAGCGCGCGCGTCGTCTACGCGCTCGAGGCGATCGCGGCGCGCTGCTCCGACGCCGAGCTGTTCCAGAACCCCGAAGACCTCGCGCTGATGCAGCGGCTGCACCTCACGCGCCACGGCCGAGCTGCTCGGCAACGGCGTCGACCTCACCCGCTTCGACCCGACGCGCTTCTCGCGCCGACGACCGCCGCGCGCTGCGGGCCGAGCTCGGCGCCGACGACGACACGGTCGTGGTCGGCACGGTCGGCCGCCTCGTCGCCGAGAAGGGCTACCCGGAGCTGTTCGAGGCGTTCGCTCGGCCTGCCCGACCGGGAGCGCTACCGCCTGGTCGTCGTCGGCGGCGCCGACCCCGACAAGCCCGACGCGCTCGACCCGCGAGCTGCTCGACGCGCGCCGAGGCCGAGGGTGTGCGGTTCCTCGGGCAGCGCGACGACGTCGACGCGCCTCTACGCGGCGATGGACGTGTTCGTGCTCGCCTCGCACCGGGAGGGCTTCCCCCGGGCCGCGATGGAGGCGGCGGCGATGGGCCTGCCGTCGTCGCCACCGACGTCCGGGGCTGCCGCCAGGTGGTCGACGCCGGCCGCAACGGGCTCCTCGTCCCGGTGCGCGACCCCACGGCCCTGCGCCGCGGCCATCGCGCACGCTCGGGACCGACCCCGACCGCCGGGCCCGGATGGGCGAACAGAGCCGGATCGTCGCGCGGGAGCGTTTCGACGAGCGGCGGGTCGTCGAGATCGTGCTCGACACCTACCGCGACGTCGCCCGCGGCAAGGGCGTCGAGCTCCCCGGGCTCACCGACTCGAGTCAACTACTGATGGAAAGCGGCACCGAGCCTCGACATTCGGCCGATCCGCTGCTCCGATTGTCACACTCGTCCGTAGTAACGCCTGTCGCGGGCCGGCTCGCGACGGCTCGGCAGGTGCGGACGTGACCCCAGGCAGCGGGGCAGGCGCGATCGGCCGGGGGGCAGGACGCAGGAAGCGGGTGGCCAAGGTGGCGACACGCGCACGACGCACCAGCAGGGCAGGAGCGAGAGCACCTCGGTCCCCGGCTGGCCGCGATCGCCGCCAGCCGCTCAGGGGCGACCTCCCCCTCGTCGCTGCTCGACCTCGTCGTCTGCGCCGCGTTCTACCTACCTGCTGCTCGTCGGCTCCGCTTCGACTTCTCGGTCCCGGCTCACTACTGGGACGAGTTCCGGGTCTTCCTCCCGGTCGCCTGCGTGGTGCAGCGTCGGCTTCAACGTGCGCGTGGGGCGGCTACGGGCGCACCTGGCGCCACGCCAGCATCGACGAGGCCGTCCGGCTGCTCGCGGCCGGCGCCGTGCACCGGGCGTGATCCTGCTCCTGGTCGTTCGTGTGGGGCAAGCGAGCGGATCCCGCTCACCGTGCTGGTCGCGGGCCCGATCATCGCCACCTTCCTGTTCGGCATGGTGCGCTTCCAGCAGCGCCTGTTCGCGTTCCGCCGCTCGCCGTACACGGGCACCGGCGTGCGCGTCGCGGTCGTCGGCGCCGGCACCAGACGGCGCGGCCGCGCTCCGCGAGATGCAGCAGTCGCCGCATGCTCGGGCTCATGCCCGTGGTCGTCGTCGACGACAACCCGGCGCTGCGCAGCCGCGATCCATCCACGGCGTGCCGATCGCCGGCCGCATCGACGAGCTCCCCGACGATCGTCGCCGACCACGACGTCCACCAGATCCTGCTCGCCATGCCCTCGACGCCGCGCCGGCGTCGTCCAGCAGGTCGCCGATCGCCGCCGAGGCCGCGACATCCCGGTGCGGGTGCTGCGCGAGTCGTCGTCGTGGGTGCACGGCATGCCGCGCCTGCGCGACATGCGCGACCTCAACATCGAAGACCTCCTCGGCCGCGAGCAGGTCGAGCATCGACCTCGAGCCGGTGCGCCAGCTGCTCCACGGCCGCCGGGTGCTGGTCACCGGCGGCGGCGGCTGGATCGGCTCCGAGATCGCCCGCCAGGTCGCCGAGTTCGGGCCCGCGCAGCTCGTGCTGCTCGACCACGACGAGACCCACCTCCACGACACCGTGCTACGACCTGCAGGGCGTCGCCGAGCCCGAGGTCGTCCTCGCCGACATCCGCGACGCGCACGGTGATCGACGCGGTGTTCGCCGCGTCCGCCCCGAGATCGTGTTCCACGCCGCCGCGCACAAGCACGTGCCCATCCTCGAGGACTACGCGTGCGAGGCGATCCGCACCAACGTGTTCGGCACCCTCAACGTGCTCGACGCGTGCGACGGTCGCCGACGTGTCACAGCTCGTGTGCATCTCCACCGACAAGGCCGCCACCCCGACGCAGCGTGATGGGCGCGTCGAAGTGGGTGGCCGAGCAGCTCGTGCTCGACGCGCGCCGCGCACGACGGCTACCGCTCGGTGCGCTTCGGCAACGTGCTCGGCAGCCGCGGCAGCGTGATCCCCACGTTCCAGCAAGCCAGATCGCCGCCGGCGGGCCGGTCACGGTCACCGACCCGCGCATGACCCGCTTCTTCATGAGCACCGACGAAGCCGTGCGCCTCGTGCTGCTCGGCGCGGCCACGTCCGCGGCGACCACCAGGTGCTCGCGCTCGAGATGGGCGAGCAGGTCAACATCTACGCGCTCGCCGAGCGCATGATCCGGCTCTGCGGCTCCGGCCCCACGACGACATCGAGATCATGGTCACCGGCCTGCGACCGGGCGAGAAGCTCGCCGAGGCGCTGGTCGGCCCGGCCGAGACGAGCGCCCCGCCGTACGGCGACCTGCTGCACAGCATCGAGCCGGTGCGCCTCGGTCCACGACGAGCTCGCAGCCGGCTCTGTGCAGCTCGAGCGAGCTCGCCGATGCAACGACGACCACGTCGGGCCGCCCTGCTCGGCCTCGCGGTGTCCGCCACCGGCGTGCCCCGCGAGCCCTCGCCGGCAACCCCGAAGCACCCGGCCACGACGGGCACGGAAAGGCCACGGGGCCTCCACGCCGGCCGGGCCGGCCGGGCAGCCGCTCCGGTGCGGCCGCGCGCGCCTCCTGAGGCGCCCCGCGTACGATGACCCGATGCTGACAGGCCGTCGGTGGTGGCCGTCTCGGCGGCGACCGCTGGCTGCTCGCCGGCATCGCCACCGTCGCCGTGCTGTGCTCGGCACGCTCGCGCACGGGCCGCGCAGCAGCGCTCGGCCGGCCCGAGAGCGCCGACGCGCCCACGGGTGGGACCCGGCGCCGGGCCGGCGCGCTGATCGCGCTCGGTCCGCTGTCGGCCTCGCTCTTCGCCCCCGAGCTCGGCGACCTCACGCGGTCGTCGGTCGCGCGTCGGGGCGATCGTCCTCGCCGCTCGTCGGCGCCGCGATCGAGCGCTCCGCCGCGACGCCGACCAGGCCACCTTCGTCGCCGCCGCGCTCGCCGCGGTCGCCGCGGTGGTCGCGCGGCGCACGGCTCGGACCCACCGGCGTCGAGTGTCTTCGACGTGCTCGGCGCGTTCGTCTTCATCTTCGTCGTCATGAAGTCGATCGACGGCCTCGGCAACGCCGACGGCCTCGCGCCGGCGATCGGCGCTGGCCGCCGGCGCTTCGCTCTTCGGCATCGCCGCGTTCGCGCACCAGGACGGCGCTCGCCAGCGTGCTGCGCCGGCTTCATCGCGGCGTGCTTCGCGCTTCCTCGCCTTCAACGTCCGGCCGGCCTCGCTGTTCGTCGGGCGCGGCGGGCGCCTCGGCATCGGCTTCACCCTCGCGGTCGGCGCGCTCGCCGTCGACCCGGTCGGCGCGTGTCGTGGCGCGAGCTCACCACCCCGCTGATCGTGCTCGGGATCTTCCTCCTCGACGCCGCTGATCGTCGGCGGGCTACCGGCTGCGCCGCCGGCGGTCGCTCGCTCGAGCACCGCAACGACCACGTCGCTCCACCGCCTGCGTCGCGCTCGGCTGGACGACGGGCGAGGCGGTGCTCGTTCCTCGTCGTCGCGCAGTTCTTCCTCGCGCGTGATCGCGCTGTTCACCGCGCGCGGCGGTGCTCCCGCTCTGGCTGGCGCGCGGTCGCGACGGTCGTCGTGCTGCTCGTCGTCGGCATCGAGGCCGGCCGCGCGCGAAGCTCGAGCGCGAACCAGGCTCGCGGCCTGCCAGCGTGGGCGTGGGTCGGCGTGGCCGTCGTGCTCGTCGCTGGCTGGTCGTGGCGATGGCGCCGCTCGCGCTCGCCGCCAAGGACACCGTCGACCTCATGCAGCACGGGCGCGAGCCGGCCACGCCGCGCGCTGACCGCCGCCCGCGACGGCGACACCATCACCGGCGCAGGGCGCGTTCCAACAGGCCGCGCGCGCGTTCGCTGACGCCGCGACAAGCTCGGATCACCGCCACGGTCGCCACCGGCCTCGGCGTGCCGTTCCTCGCGTCGAACGTGCGCGCCGCCCGCACCCTCGCCGACATCGGCACCGATCTCGCCGACGCCGGCGAGTCGCTCACCGTCGCCGTCGACCCCGAGGCGCTCGAGGTCGTCGACGGCCGCCTCCCGCTCGAAGAGGTGCGCCGAGATCACGCCGAAGCTCGCGGAGGGCGCGGCCGCGCTCGACGACGCCCGGTGACCGGCTCGACGACGCTGCGCGACGACCCCTACCTCGCCGAGCCGGTGCGCGACGCGGTCGACAAGGTCGTACGAGCAACTCGCGCGCGCCGACCGCGAGGCGGAGCACGCGGCCGCCGCGGCCAAGCTCGCGCCGCGCGATCTTCGGCGGCGACGGCGACCGCAGCCTACCTGCTCGTCGTCCAGAACAACGCCGAGTCGCGCGCCACCGGCGGCTTCATCGGCAGCTACGCGCTGATCACCGCCCAGGACGGCAAGCTCAACGTCGGCGACATCCTCCGCACCGACATGTGGAACGAGGCGATCGCGCGACCTCCCCGACCTCACCTGCGACGCGCCCGCTCGACTACCCCCGCCGCTACGCGCAGTTCCAGCCGGACACGCACGCTGCAGAACGTCAACCTCTCCCCCGACTTCCCGAGCGTCGCCGAGGTGCTGATGAGCCTCGCCCCGCAGGCGGGACTCCCGGAGGTCGACGGCGTGATGTCGGTCGACCCCGAGGGCCTCGCCGCGCTGCTCCAGCTCACCGGAGCGGTCGACGTCGCCGACTGGCCCGACGCCGATCACAGCGGACAACGTCGTCAACGTCACCCTGCGCGACGCCTACGCCGAAGTTCGCCGGAGACACCGAGACCGCGCCGACTTCCTCGGCGACGTCGCGCAGGCCGCGGTCGACAAGGCGACCACCGACAGCCTCGGCAAGCCGGCGCAGATCGCCAAGGTGCTCGGGCCAGGCCGCGCACGAGGGCCACCTCATCCTCGGCTTCGCCCGCCCCGAGGAGCAGCCGCTCGCGGTCGAGCTCGGCGTCTCGGGAAGCTTCGACCCGGTGCGGTCCGACGCGCTCGCGGTCACCACGTCGAACTTCGGCGGCAACAAGATCGACTACTACCTCCAGCGCGACGTCGACTACCGCGTCGAGCTCCAGCCGAGCAGCGACGCGCGGCGAGGTCGATCGCCAAGGGCGTCTTCGCTCGACCCTCGACAACACCGCGCCGGCGACCGGACTCCCGCAGATCGTCATCGGCCCGTTCGACCAGCGCTTCGTCGCCGGCGAGAACCGCAACTTCGTGTCGATGTACTCGCCGCTCCAGTTCGTCGACGCCGGGATCGACGGCAACTTCACCACCGTGGCGCCCAACCGCGAGCAGGGCCGCAACGTGTCTCGTTCTACGCCGACGTGTTCTCCAAGCAGTCGAAGACCATCACCGCGAAGCTCGCCGGCAAGCTCGAGCTGCACGACGGCTGGTACACGCTGCAGGTGCGCCACCAACCCACGCTCAACCCCGACCGCGTGCACGTGTCGGTCGACGTGCCGAAGGGCTGGCGCATCGACAAGGCGCCGGGCATGGAGCTGCCGTTCGCGCGCCGGGCTTCGGTGTCGTTCGAGCAGGTGAAGGACGCCACGTTCCGGGTGCACCTCGTGCGTGACACCGGCACGTGGGATCTCTGGCAGCGACTCGAGAACGGCAGGTAGCGGAAGCGTGACGGGGCAGGAGAGACACATCCGCCACGTACTGGTGGTGTGCAGCGCGAACCAGTGCCGCTCGCCGATGGGTGCCGCGCTCCTGCGCCGCCAGCTGCACCACCACGATCCCGAGATCGTGGTGGCGTCGGCCGGCGTGCTCGCGCGCGATGGGAGCCCGGCGACGGCCGGCACGGTCAAGGCCGCGCGCGACTTCGACATCGACCTCCACGGTCACCGCAGCCAGGCCGCCACCCGCGACGTGATCGCCGCGTCCGACCTCGTCCTCGGCATGGAACGCATGCACATCCGCGAGGTCGTGGTGCTCGATCCCCGCGCCTTCGCCCGCTCCTTCACGCTGAAGGAGATCGTGCGCCGCGGAGAGGAGCACGGTCCGCGACGGGCCGGACAGACGCAGGCCCAGTGGCTCGCCGCCGTGCACCAGGGGCGCCGGCCGGCTTCGTTGCTCGGGTCCTCGCCCGACGACGACGTGGCCGACCCCACCAGCGACCTGAGCGTCGACCACGACACGATGGCCGACGAGGTCGACGACCTCGTGCTGCGCCTCGTCGACCTGCTCTGGCCGGCGGGCGTCGAGTAGCGGGGCTCAGCTCGGGAGCTGCAGCACCACGCCGCCCTGCACGAACGTGTCGAGGAGGGTGCGCACGTCGGCCGTGATCACCGAGCGATCCCCGGAGTAGTGCTCGGCGAGCAGGTCGACGAGCTCGTCGAGGGTGCGGGCCTCCACCAGCAGTGACCAGACATCGGCGCCGGTACCGCCGACGATGACAGGCTCCTCGGCATCGACACCGAGCAACACGAACGTGTCGAGGGTGCGGCGCTGCAGCACGTGCGGGGAACGCACGAAGCGGGGATCGTCGCTCACGCGTCGGCCTCGGAGCCCTCGCGCGCGTACCCGGCGAGCAGGCCTTCCCGCGCCAGGTGGCGGCTCATCCCGATCAGGTCGGCGAGTACCTCGTCGCGGGCGATGCCGAGCTCCTCGCTGATGTCGTCCGCGAGCTCCGCGAGCGTCGCCGCCCCGTCGTAGAGCTGCCACAGCAGCGTGGCCGTGTGGTTGAGCAGGTGGAGGCGGTCCTCACCCTCGTCGAGGAGAACCGCCTCGCCGTCGAGCACGACCGTGTACACCGCATCGGCGCGTTCGGGCGCGGATCCGGCGTCGATCCCCTCCGGCGGCAGCGACGGCATCGCACCAGTCTCGCACCCCCACGTTCAGCTGCACTGCACGTAGACCATCAGGTACACGCGGGTGTAGTCGAGCGATCCCGAGAGCCGGGGCAGTGTGAGGCTGCTCGTGGGGGCCACGGATGTCCCCGAGATGCCGCACGAGGTCGAGAACCGGTAGGCGACGATCTTGCACGTCGATCCGCTCACGGAGACGGTGCCGTCGAGCGTGTCGTTCGAGTACCGATTGTGGTTGTAGACGCAGGTGTGGCTCAGCGTCGGCGGACCGGGATTCGAGTTGTAGCTGCCCGCTCCCGAGCAGCCGATGCCGAGGCTGTTGGTGCAGATGCTGGTGCCGGTCTGCCAACCGCAGGTCGTGGTGTCCCTCGACCCAAGGCGCCAACTCCAGGAGTAGCGGTAGCACCCGGCGGTCGACGCCGCCGCGGCGGGCGAGGCGAGGCTGCCGACGATCACGGGCGCCACCCATGCCGCGCCCCCGGCGATCGCGGCACGTCGGATCAGGGTCCTCCGGTCGATGTCACCCTTCGCGGTCGCGCCGGATCGCGACCATGCCTGCCCGGTCATGGAGCTGCCCCTCTGTGCTCGATACGGCCGCGCTCGCCACGACGGCCCGGTGGAGGGTACGGCCGCTCCGGGTGACGACTTGAGCAAGGCCGGGAAACCGCGCAAGACCGCGGCGGCGTTCGCAACAGAACTCTCATCTTCCTGGGGTCCCGGCGGCCCGCTACGCGTCGGGAAGCGCGGCGGCCAGCTCCTCGATGCACGCGACGGCGTCGTCGAGCGTGCCGACGGTGAGCCGGTAGCAGTCGCACGCGTGAACCACGCGCGTGAGCTCTTCCAACGCGAATCGGCTCTGCTGGTTGAACGAGAACGTGTTCTTCGCGAGATCGAGCAGCGCCTGTGCGCGGCTCAGCGGCGCCAACTCGGTCGCCCCGTCTTCCACGTACTTCGGGAAGACGACGAGCCTCGCACGGCACGACCCACCCACCGCGTCGGCGCGGATCGCGGTCGGGGCCACCTGCCACTGGTCGCGCTTGTAGTCGTCGCGGTCGAAGTCCCACTGCGGCTCGAGCTCGGGGAACAGGAACCACGATCCCGGGTCGAGCGACAGCGGCTTGGGGTACGGCTCGATCCGGTCCGTGCCCGGACGGAAGGCCACGCCTTCGTCGGTGAGATACGAGAACCCCGCGCGCACGAGCCCGCACGTGAGCGTGGTCTTGCCCGACTCCGGATCGGCGGGGAGCAGGATGCCGTTCCCCCGTGCCGACACACCTCCGGCGTGGCACACGACGCCGTCCCACGTCGCCACCGATTCGCTGTTGAGTGCCTGCACCATGTCCTGCACGAGACGCCCGGCATGCTCGGCGGTCGCCCGGCGCGCGTCGCCGATCACGAACTCCCAACCCGCACCGTCGTCGAGATCGACGGGCCGCACCGTCCACTGCACCACGTCGGCACTGGGCGCAGCCGTGGGGAAGCCCCCGAACAACATCTGCAGGTAGCCGTCGAGCGCGTCGTTGCCTTCCACCGCGAGCGTGAAGCAGTAGTCGACCGCGCGGTAGCTCCTGCGCATCACCGTCTCCGGATCCGGTCGACGGCGCGCTTCACGTGGCTCTTCGCCGAGAGTCCGCGCGCCTCGAGGTACGAGCGTTGCGGGAAGGCGATCGCGCGCGCGTAGGCGAGCCGGTCGCGCGCGTCGGGGAGCACGATGAGCGCGGCGAGGTGCCGCGTGAAACTTCGCGCCGCGCCCTCGTGCGAGGCGAGCAAGAACCGCGATCGCCGATCCGGCTCGTACTGCCGCGCCCAGGTGACGATCGGGGGCGTCTCGGTGATCGCGAGCGTTTCCCACGCGGTGGTCACCGCACGCGCCACGACAATCTCGCACCGCCACGCCCTCGCCATCATCAGCACGTCGAGCAGGTTGGGCTTCTCGCGGAGCACGAGTTGCACCACGTCGCGCAACGCGACGAGCCGTGGCGGCCAGTCGCCCAACGCCGCGTGATAGCAACTCGCGAGCAGGCGCTGGGGCATCGGCAGGGTCGCGAGCTCGTACCCTGCGAGCGGGAACCGGTACGGCGGCGCGAACAGGTCGTCGGTCGCGATGGTCAGGCCGAACGCGCCGTCGACGAAGACCCGGTGCAGGTCGAGCTCCAGGTCGTCGCCGGAGCGCAGCAGCACCTCCTTGCCGAACCGCTCGTCGAAGCCGGGACGCAGCTCGGGTTGCGCCCGCTCCGCGTCGAGCGCGAGCTCCAGCGCCCGCACGGCTTCGTGCACGCGGCCGCTCGGTACGAGGAGGTCGACGTCGCCGAAGACCCGCTGCTCGGGCTCGGGATAGACGGTGCGCGACAGGGCCGGGCCCTTGATCACCCGCAACGGCACGCCCGCGATGGAAAGCGCGTCGGCCGTGCGCAGCAACGCCTGCTCCACCTTCACGCCGTGCGACGACCACGACACGAGCGTCGTCTCGAGGTCGGTGCGTTGCTCGTCGGTGACCGCGAAGGCGTCGGCGCCCACCGCGCTGCCGAGGAGCCCGAGCACGCGGTTGCTGACGCACTCGGCGAGCAAGGCATCGAACGCCTCCGCGGCGAGCGGTCCGTCGGGTATCGACAGCCGCGTGGGTACGCCGTAGGCCGCGACCGCGGGTGCGTACGAGGTCATCGCGAGCGACGGCGTACGGTCGGGCGGCTCGGCGCCGGCGCTCGGCGCGACTCCCGGGTGCTGGCAGCCACGGCCGTGAGCGACAGCAGCACGAACATGTACGGCATCATCTGCGACCGTTCGCGGGCGAGGATCCCGAAGTTCGCGATCGTGCCGAACGCGAAGATGAACATGAGGACGAAGGCGAGTGCCATCGCGACGTAGGGCTCCGGCCGGATGCGTTTGGGGATGGAGAGCAGGCGGCGCCAACCCACGATCGCGAGGACGAGCAGGCCGAGCGCCTCGAGTGAGGTCCCGAGCGACTCGATGCCGTGCGCCTCGAACGGGAACGGGCGGAACAGGATCGTGACCGCGGCCTCCGCGTAGCCCACCGGGTTCTGCGGGTTGGAAGCGGTGAAGTTCGACCCACCCTGTCCGGTGCGCGCAGCGTTGGTGTCGAGCGCCGAGGTGACATTGGTGTTGATGTCCTGCGCGTTGAGCAGGTCGGCGGTGCGCGTCGCCAGGTAGCCACCGAGCGCGAGCACCACGACGAGCCCGGCGATCTTGCCGATGGCGGCCGGCGTGAACGATCCCGGGCGGTCGGCGCGCCGCCCCACCAGGAGTGCGACCGCGAACGCGATGGCGAGCAGCAACGAGACGTGCGGACGCACGAGGCTGCCGCACAGGGTGCCGATCAGGAGGAGCGTGTACCCGCCGTTCCGGCGGCGGAGGACGCGAGCTGCGCCGAGCGACGCGATGCCGAGCCCGAAGATGAGCCAGCAGTCCTTGCCGATGCTCGACGGCCAGTAGAGCATCGTGGGCCACAGCATCACGAGCAGCGCGTAGCGCTTGGCGTCGCAGTCGGGCAGCGCGGTGACGAACGCCCGGTAGAAGAGGTAGCAGCCGATGAAACCGAGCCAGGTGAACACGAGGAACGTGCCGTACATGTTCCCGTTCGTGAACACCTCCACCACCCCGGCGACGATCCGCATGCCGCCGGTGCCGGGCACCGGCGCACCCGGGTCGACGCCGAAGTTGAAGTGGCGGTAGTCGGCGGCGAGCTTGATCCCGTTCGTGTGGTACACGAACGCGTCGGCCGCGTGCAGGAATCGGTAGTAGCTCGCCGCGAAGCGCAGCACGAGGCCGAGGGCGAGGATGCCCGCGAGGTCGAAGCGCGGCTCGTCGCGCGCGGCGCGCAGGAACAGCGGTGTCGTGAGGAGAAGCAGCAGCGGGACCTCGATCAGCGCGACGCCGACGGCCTTGCCGTCGATCAGCCACGCCCACGAGAACAGTGCGGCCACCAGGAACCCTGCGACCACGGCGAGCGTGGTGAACGGCCTCGGAGTCTTCGGATCGCGCTCCGGCAACTCCACCCGCAGCGGCCGCCGCGCCGGCGCCGGCGCGCGACGCGGACCGTCGGTCGCGGTCATCAGTCGGGCTTGGGTGCGTCCGCCGTGGGCAGCGGTTCGGCCCCGAAGATGTCATCCGACGAGGCACTGCGCCCGGGAGGCTTGTTGCCGTTCGACGTGCCGTTCGAGCCGTTCGACGTGCCGTTCGAGCCGTTCGACGTACCGTTCGCGGCCGACACCGTGCCCGGTACCGCCGCGTGAGAGGCACCGCCCTCGGCACGACCAGGTTGGTAGTAGTAGTAGTAATCGTTGGTGGCGCCCTTCACTGCGGTCAACACGACGCCGGCCAGCGGGGCGTCGAGCCGCTGCAGGACCTCGGAAGCGCGGCGGGCGTTGTCGAAGCTCGTGTCCTCGGAGCGAGCGACCAGCACGACGAGATCGGCCGAGCCCACCATCTCGATCGCGTCGTTCGCGGTGAGCAACGGCGCGGTGTCGAGCAGGATCACGTCGAAGCGACCGCGGGCGGCCGCCACGACCTGACGCTGCGCGGCCACGACCTGCGACGGGTTCGCCGCCGGGTCGCTGAGCACGTTGGTGACGATCTTCACGCCGTCGATCTTGGTCTCGTGCACGCGACGCGGCTCGTCCTCCACGCCGAAGTACTTGTGGATGCTCGGGCGGCGGAAGTCGCAGTTGATGACGAGCACCGAGGCACCCGATTCGGCGAACACCGCCGCGAGGTTGGCGGTCGTCGTGGACTTGCCCTCCGACGGCGCGGCCGAGGTGACCATGATCACCAGCGGCTCGGCGTGATCGGGCTCGAACAACTTGGTGTCGCCGTCGCGGTGCAGTCCGGCGCCGGTGTGCTCGTCGACCATCGTGGCGCGTGCGAACAGCAGGGAGGAGCGCACGGCGCGGAACGCCTCCGCAGCACGTGAGAGTGGCGCCACCGCCGCGACGATGTCGGTCTGCTCGGTGCGGCCGATGCGCGGGACCTCCGCGATCACGGGGAGCCCGAACGCCTCTTCGGCGTCCTCGTGCGTACGGATCCGGCGGTTGAGCCGCTCGAGCAGGATCGCCAGGCCGATGCCGGCGAGGAAGCCGAGCAGGGCGCCGAAGATGCCACGGGCGAGCTTGCCGTTGAGGGCCGAGCTGGACGAGCCCGAGGTGATGACGGGCTGATCCGTACCCGAGTTCGCGGTGAGGTGGTTCTGGCCGAGGGCGCCGAGGTTGAGGCGCGAGTCGTACTCACCCTGCCCGATCGGCACCGCCTGGGCCTTCTCCAGCACCGAGAGGCGACTGGCCGGCGGGCCGGTCGCGGTGAGGTTGCCGAAGTCGCTGTAGGCCACGCCGAGCTCGTTGGTCGCGGCGTTGAGCTGCGCCGCGATGACCGGGTCGAGCGGGCTCGCAGCCTGCTGGGCGCGCAGGCCCGCGACCGAGGTGTTCAGGTTGTTGATGCGGGTGCTGAGGTAGTCCCGCTGCGTGTTGTATCGGTCGGTGTCACGCTGCGCGAGTCCGGCGATGAGCTGGTCGGCGAAGGTGTCGGCCACCGCGACGGCTTCGCTCGCGGTCGACTCGGCCGCGGTGATCTCGAGCGTGTTGGTGTTGCCGTTGGTGGTGGTGACGATGTGGTCGGTGAGGCCCTCGACGTTCACACCCAGCTTGTCGGCGACCGCCTTGGGCACGTCACCGGTGGTCGTCAGGATGGCGATCTGGTCGAGGTTCGTGAACGCCGACTGGTAGCCGCCCGACTGGCCACTCGTGGTGTCGAGCACCAGCGTGTTGGTGGCCTTGTAGAACGTCTTCTCCACGCCCGAAGACGACGTGTCGTTCAGCACGGCCGAGCCGACGCCCAGCGCGCCGCCGACGACCGTGAACGCCAAGATCAGCACCCAGCGGCGCCGCAGCATCCTGAAATAGCCGAGAAGATCCATCGTCGGGAGAACCCAGTCGCGTCAGCGCCTCCGGCCCAGCCCGAAAGCTCTCCAGTACCTATCGGCAGGAAGGCATGCCAGTGTAACCCCGAGTTCGCGCAACCCCGCGCGCGCCGTCCCCCGGCTACCGGTGGCTAAGGGTTGATGGCGAAGCGGCAGGACGCCCAGGGATCATTGCCGCGAGCAGTCTGGTTGAACTGCGGCATGTTGACGCTCCCAGCAGGGCTGACCGGCCCGCGGTGGGAGACGATGAACGAAAGGTTGTTGCCGACGTTGGTGCCAGCGAGGATGTTGGTCCAACCCGACAGCGCACTCTGTGTGAGCGAATTATCATCGCTCGTGCCGACTGCGCAGAACGCCCAGGCGTTGTCCACCGTGGTCGTGATGCTCGGCGGCGTCCAGGTGGCCTGTGCGCCCGTGGTCGAGGTGGCGGCGGCGGTGATCCCGGACTTCGCGCACCGGTACACGAAGGCACAGCCGGCGAAGCGGGAGAACCGGCTGCCACCGCCGCTTGCGAGACTGTCCTGGATGCGCACGGTCGAGGGCGTGTTCGTTGCCGTTGCCGTCCCCTGAACGATCCCCAGGCCGGGGATCTGCCCTGACGTGCCGGTCGCTGTCACCTTGCTGAACCCGGTGGTGGGCGACTGGAAGTCGATGCCACTGTTGTCGTTCCAGGTGCCGACGACCACGATGAGATCGCCGGCGGCCACGGCCGGGACGCTCACATCGAGGTATTTGACGTTCGTGCCCGTCGCCACCGAGTCGGCACCGACGTAGGTCACGCCGTTGCACGACGCCGCCGCGGCCGGCGAGAGCACGCTGTCGATCAACACCGGGGCCGTCCACGCCGCGGCGCCCGCGACGGCGGCGCCCTTGATCAGCGTTCGACGATCCATCGTGCGGCGCGCAGAGGCGTCGCCAGCGAGATCGTGTTCCCTGCCCATTGCCCTGCCCTCACTCGCCAACGCGTGTGTGACCCTCAAGCGTTGGCAATCTGTTCCTCGGCCACACCGAACATCGACGGCTCCGGGACGCGGGTCGAGATATTTCCGTCAACTGTCGCGCTGGGAGCGCCTCCCTCGCCGGCCGCGCTTCGAAGCCGGGGAGGAAGCCGGGGAGGTGGAGAGATCGCCGGAGTACGAGTAGTAGGGGTTCGACCCCGGATCCGCGCCGACCAGGATCGACCCCACGAGCGGGGCATCGACCCGGTTCAGCATCTCGATCGCCCGATGCGCCCCCGGGATCGTGCTCACCCCCGCCCTGGCGACCAGCACCGCGAAATCCGCCTCACCGGTCACTTCGATCGCGTCGTTGGCGCCGAGGAGCGGCGCCGTGTCGAGGATGACGACGTCGAACTGCGCTCGGGCGGCCACGATCAGCTGCTTCTGCAACGCGATCACCCGGGCGGGGTTCGGGTTGACCTCAGCCGTCACGTTGGCGATCACCTTGATGCCGGCAACCTGGGTGTGGTGCACCTTCCGGGCCTCGTCCGACACGCCGAAGTAGCGGTGGATCATCGGGCGGCGGAAGTCGCAGTTGATCACCACCACACTCGCTCCCGCCTCGGCGAACACGACTGCGAGGTTCGCGCTCGACGTCGTCTTGCCCTCGTTGGGCCCTGCAGAGGTCACCATCAGCACGAGCGGTTCCGGCAAGGGAGCGAAGAGATCGTCCGCCGCGGCGCCGCGCGATCTCTGCAAACGGATCCCGAGCGCCGGGCGTGGTGGCCTGCGCCGTCGCCATCTGGAACAGGATCGCGGAACGCACACTGCGGTAGGCCTCGGCCGTGGTCGAGAGCGGTTGTGAGCGGGTGAGGACCGCGCGCGACCCCTGTTGCGCCTTCGTGAGCTCCGGCACCTCGGCCAGCACCGCCAGGCCGAACGCACCTTCCGCATCGGCACGCGTGCGGATGCGGCGGTCGAGGCGCTCCATCATCAGCGCGAGCCCGGCACCGAAGAGGAAGCCGAGGAGCGCGCCGAGCACCCCGCGCGGCACCGTTCCGGTGAGGCTCGAGGACTCCACGGTCGCGGAGGTGACGGTTGCCGCGGTCGAGCCGGCCTGCAGGTTGTTCTGCCCCAACTGGCCCTGCGCCAGGCGCGTGTTGTACTCGGCGGCACCGATCGGCACCGCTTGCGCCTTCTGCAGGGTCGACAACGGATTCGTCGGCGCCTGCTGCGACGCGATTCGCTCGAAGTCGTCGTACGCGGAGCTGTACTGATTGTTGAGCGCCCGGAGCTGGGCCTGCTGGAGATCGGTGTTGGTTCCCGGCGGCAGGGCGGCGACCTGCGCGAACAACGTGTCGATCTTCGCCTGGATGGCGTTCAGCCGGTCGCTCGCGTCCTGGTTGGCCTGGTTGTAGCGCTCGAGATCGGTCGCCGTGAGGTTGGCGAGCAACTCGGAGGAGAACGTGTCGGCGAGCTTCACCGCTTCGTCGCCGCTCGGCGCGATCGCGGTGATGCTGAGGGTGTTCGCCGTGCCGTTCGTGACCGTGGTGATCCGCTCGGCGAGGAGCCGGCCGTTCTCACCGCCGCCGATCTTCACCGCCGCGGCATCCGGGATCGGGCCGGTCGTGGTGAGCACCGCGATCTGGTCCAGATTGGTGAATGCCGACGGGAACGTCCCGCTCTCGTCGTCGCTGCCCCTCATCAGGAGCGTGTCGGTCGCCTTGTAGTAGGTGCGACCTGCCTTCGCCTTCTCGCCGCCCGAGTCGAGGGCCGTGGACGCGACGCCGAGCCCGGCACCAATCACCGTGAGCAGCACGATGACGACCCATCGGCGCCGCAGCATCGTGAAATAGGTGTGCAGATCCATGACCTTCGCCTGCCCCAGTTGCCACCTGCGAGTCGACTCGCAGCCCAGTGGACGAGATATCGGTGGACCGAGCCGACACCTGTAGGAATTCTGGGTCGATGATTCCGCCTCCGAGGCTCTGGGAGGCCGCCGGGCCGGTGCCGACTGTGACCTCCGATACGCTCATTTGGTGTCCAAAGCGCTTCGGTCCACCGATCGACGCGCCGATGGTCGGGCGATGGAGACCCGGACGACCGCGCAGCGGGTGAACGGATGGCCACTCGCGCTCGTGCTCAGTGCCTGCGCGGTGCTCGCGGCCTGGATCGCGGGCCGCGCCGGCCCCGGCGTCTCCGCCGACTCCGCCGACTACGTGAGCCTCGCTCGTCACCTTGCCTCCGGTCGCGGCTTCGTCGACTTCACCGGCCACCCGGCCACGAATTTCCCGCCACTGTTCCCCTGGTTCGCTCGCTGGGCATCCGGGCGGGAATGTCCGCGACCGACGCCATCCGCCTGGTGAACGCGGCCGCCTTCGCCGCCATCGTGCTGCTCGACGTTCGTGCTCGCCCGCCGCCTGATGGTGTCGGCCGGAGTCGTGATCGGCGTCACGGTCGCGGTTGTCGGGTCACCCGTCCTGCTGCGGGCGTCGACGATGGCATGGTCCGAACCACTGTTCTCCGTGTGGGTGCTCGCATGGATGGCTGGCGCTCACCGCCGCAGTTGCGCAGGACACGAGCCGCCGGCGTGATGCCTTCTTGCTGGTCGCCGCGTTGTGCGCAACCGCCGCGTTCATGACCCGGTACGCCGGCGTCGCGATCATCGGCCTGACGTTCGTGATCGTGCTCGTCCTCCTTTGGCCGAGAGCCGACGGTCGCGCGCCACCCGGGCGTTCGGCAGCGTTGCCGCGCGATCGGTGGTGTCCCCGTGCTCTGGTACCTGCACAATCGCTCGACGAGCCCGACCGACCCGCTCGGGCCCCGGTTCCCACACGGGAAGGTCCGCTCCGGCTCGCTCGCCTCTTCGCCGGCGCGTTCAGCCATCTTCCGGGCATCGGGCCGACGGCGCTCAGCGCGCTCGCGGTCCTCGCAGTGATCGCCCTCGCGCTGCACGCCTTCGTGCCGCCGCGTCGCGACGGTCGGATGCGCCTCCTCCTCCCGACCCTTCTGCTCCTGGTCGGCTACACCCTGTTCGCGTGTGTCAGCCGCCGGATCTCGGGGAGCGACCTCGGCTGGCGCATCCTCGTCCCCATGTGGGCGCCGCTCCTCGTGTTGGTCGGTCCGGCGCCGAACGATCACTGGCGGAGTTGCGCCACCACGGACACCTGAACCAGCGTGCCGGTCCTGGCGGTCGCGCTGGTTTGCTGCATCGCCGCGCTCGGGATCGTTTCCATCCACCGCGTCGTTCGGGCTCCTCGGGTCGACAACCTCGGCGTCACCGCCTCGTCGCCACTTGCCCGCGGCCGTCGCGCGCGCATCCTCGCCTCGTCGTGAGCAACAGTCCGTGGCTGCTCGCGTGGTCGGCGCCGGGGTCGACACCGATCTCGTGTTCACCCCCCTCGAGCCCGGTCTCAGCCATCGTCCCGCTGGCAGGATCGGCACTCACGCAGGCCCTGTGCACGGCGGCGTGATGCTCGCCTGGTACCACCCGAAGGACGCGCCGGCCAACCCCGACCTCGGCGGCCTCCCTCGAGCTTCGGGACAGCCGGACTTTCGGCGACGGCGCCTTGTCGCGCGTCTCGACGACTGCACCATGCGCGACAAGTTTGGGTGGGTAGCCTCGCAAGAGTGGCCCCCGATCGACTTCGGGTCGGGCTCATCCAGGATTCCGATCCCACACCGAGCCAGGTCGCCGTCAGGCACGCATTCGCGGGAAGTTCGCTCTGTCGCATTTCGTGGGACGCGACCCCTCCGCGGCACGGAAGTCACCGAGCAATCCGAGTTCGACGCGATCGTTTGGTACATCGACGACGGGTGGATGAGCCGCGTCGACTCGCTTGACTGGGGCGGTTTCAACGGAGTGCGCCTCCAGTTTGAGGAGGACGCCATCCAAACTTCAGCAACATCGCGGGGCGGCGGCGGCGTCGTCCACTCGCTCGCCGGAATTTCGAACGGGGACAGTTCGACGTGTTGGCCGTAACTGGCAAACGCGTCGCCTCGCTGCTTCGCGAGCAAGACGTCGACGCGGTCTGGATCCCGAAGGGATACGACGCTGACGTGATCCGTGACGGGCACGATTCGAAACGTCAAGGGCTTTGCACCTACGGCACGAACTACCCAGCTCGGCGAGCGGCGCTTGAAGCACTCAAGCAGGAAGGCCTGGCCGTTGACCGGTTCTCATGTCCTCCCGCTGACCTTGGCACGAAGCTGAACCAGTTCCTCGTGTGCGTCGTCTGCAACATGGACCTCGTCGGGTCGGGATACCTCCCGGGCAGAGTCTTCCGCCGACTGCCTCATGGCCTCCATCGGCCACGGGTGGGGCTCGAGCCGATGGCGAAAACGTTCGAAGCCGCAGGACTGGCTGCGACCGATTGTCGATGCTGTCCCGGAGCTCGATGACCTCGGGTTCATCGACGGCGTCAACATGATCTCGTATCGAGATTTTGACGAACTCGTCGAGAAGGTCCGCAGCTATTCGGCCGACGTTGACGGGCTGACCCGAGTGGCCGCGGCCGCGTCAGAACTCGCCGTCAGCCGTCACAGCTGGGACCGCCGAGCAGAAGCCTTCGACACACTGATCCGAGACCGCCTTCGCTCGTGGCCCTCATCCAATCGATAGGAAACCCATGACAATCTCGCCCGCCTCCGATTCCGGAACCCTGTATCTCGACTTGCTCGAGCGGGTTCTGTGCGGCGAGACTGCACCTGACCCGAGGTCAATCCGAGGCTCAGGCTGGAAAAAGCCGCTCGTCGATGGCCTGCGCCAGGGCCTTCATCGCTTCGGCTACGAGGCAGTTCGTTTCGTTCCGCCGCAGTCCGGGTGGCCGCCACCACGGTTCGCGAAGACGATGATCGGTCGCCCGCGACTTCACCATCTCCGCGACTGCATCGAGACCATCTTGCGTGAGGGAGTACCGGGGATCTCGCCGAAACCGGGGTCTGGCGCGGCGGATCCACAGTCCTGATGCGGGCCGTCCTGCGCACGCACGGCGTCGTAGACCGTCGTGCGCTGGGCGGCGGACTCCTTCGAAGGCTTCCCTCTCGAACGCGGCGATCGCTAACCAAGAGGAAGACTTCTACGGAGGGCTCCCACACGAGACACTCAGCGTCCCAGCCGATGCGGTCCGAGCCACGTTCCGAGATTTGGGGCTCCTCGACGAACAGGTCAGGTTTCTCGTCGGATGGTTCTCAGAGACACTCCCACAGGCGCCAATCGAGCAACTGGCACTGCTGCGAGTCGACTGTGACCTCTACCAGTCCACCCTCGACGTCCTCGACAACCTCTACGCGAAGGTCGTGCCCGGGGGCGTCGTCATCGTTGACGACTACGGGTCTTACGAGGCGTGCCGGCAGGCAACCGACGAGTTCCGAGCGCGGTCCGCGATGGTCACCGAACCCGTCGTGCCCATCGACACCGAGGCAGTGTTCTGGCGACGCTCCCGTTAGGCGCTCACGCGTCAGGCAAGGAACCGCCCATAGGCCTTCCACCCGCGAAGGCACCCATAGGTCCACGCCAACTCCCTGGCGTATACGTCCCGTGGCGCCACCCTGAGCAGCGCTCGGCAGTGACCTTTGGCGGCGGCCGCCTTGGACCTCAGCGGTTGGGGTTCGATGAAGCCCAACCGCTCCAGCTTCGCGTCGAGCTGCGCCCCTCCTTGTGCATACCCCACGAACTGCTTCATCATCAAAGCCGCCGCTCGGAGCGCAAGCGGTAGTGGATCACTGCACTCGGAGCGAACGACGCCTGATAGCCCGCATGTGATAGGGGCCCGGAACGAAAAGTCCGGCTCATCGCCGCCCATCCGAAGGGTCGGATCGAAGCCTTCCGATTCCTCGAGACCTCCCACGCACACCGAGATTCCCACCCACTGCGTACGGTGCGCCCCGGTAGATCGGCAGGCTGTCGACCGCCAACAACTCGCCCGCGCCGCAATCGCTCTTTCGTGGTTGAGTTCCCGGTACTCAGCCGCCCCCCGACCAGGAACTCGGAATCGAGCTTCGCCGTCATTTCGCGCACCCAGCCCTTGTCGACGACGTCGTCCGCGTACCAGACACAGGAGGATTCGACTACCGCGAGCGACAGCAGCACCCGCGTTTCGCGCCGGGTTGACACCGAGGGTCTCGCAGCGCACGACGCTCAGATCCAGGCAGCCTTCGAAGGGCGCTGCGCTCGCCGCGGTGCCGTCGGTCGACGCGTTGTCGACGACGACGACCTCGAACTCTCCGTCGAAGTCCTGCGCAGCCAGGGCCGCGAGCTGAAGCGGAAGCACGGATTCCCGTTCCGCGCAGGGATCACGACGGAGATCTCCATCAGACGCAACTCCCAAGCGACACCGACACGCACTCCAGGCCTGTTCAGTACACCACTCTAACGAGACCACCCGTACGCGAGTCCGTCGTCGCCCTGCAATGATGTGACCCGTGCAGGGCGACGACGAGACGAGCCTGCCCATTTCAGTGGTGATCCCTGCAAAGAATCCAGGGAGGCACCTCGCCGACCAGATCTGCGCTCTCCAACATCAAGCCCGGTCTCCTCGCTGGGAGTTGGTCATTGCCGACAACGGATCAACAGACGACTCGATCGTGGACGCCGTAGAGCATGCCGGGTGCGGGACGATCGGATACGCGTCGTCGACCGCAGGGCGAACTCCGGTGCCGGCCACGCGCAGAACGCGGGAGCGGCCGCGAGCACAGGTCACTTCGTCTTGTTCTGTGACGCCGACGACATCGTGGGACCGCACTGGATCTCGTCCCACGTCGCAGCCCTTCGCGACCACGATGCAGCGTACGGCCCCCTCCGCGGTTCCGGACGGGCCGGTGTCCCGCCGACTTCGACGAACCATGGACGGCAATGATCTCGCGCTCGTTCGCCCGTACACGATGCTCCCGTCCGGAAACCTATCTCTCCGTCGTAGCGTGTTCGACGCGCTCGGAGGGTTCTCGACCGCGCCCGGGATCTCGGAGGATATGGAGTTCTCCGTGAGGCTCCAGCAGGCGGGCTACCGCGTCGGGTACGCACCGGATGCCAAGCTCTACTGGCGGCGGCCCACGACCGCCCGCGAGGAGTACATCAAGCAGCACGCGGATACACGCCGAGCGGCGCAGACGCTGAGCGCCTTGAGCCGCTCGGTGTCACCGGGCAGCGCCGGAGCCCTACCTTGCGAAAGTGTCTTGTGGTTTGCAAAGTGCGCCCCAGTTGCGGCGATCGACTCCAGCCGACGCATCGAATGGGCAGGGGTGGCGGGCAATGATCAGCGGTGAACTGCGAAGTGGTCGTTGAGCATGGGCCGCCCCACGCTGGCTGCACGACTCGGCCACCGCGAAGAGCACGGCTCGTCATCGCCAACTGCGACGACCTCGGCCTGAACCCTGCCGTCAACGTGGCAATCGCTGACGTGCTCGCGCAACCTCGCCTCGAGCGCCTCGCTCATGGTCCCGTGCAGTTCCGCAGAACATGGAGCTGTGGCGACCGTCGGGTGCGGCATCGGCATCCATCTCACCCTCAACTCGGCAGGAACCGACGGTCTCCTCGCAGTTCACGGCGAGTCCACGGCCACCGATACCAGCGGTGTGCTGCTGCCACAGCCGGCCGACACCTGGCAGGTGAGCACCCCGGAGGACGTGAAGGCCGAGTGCGCCGCCCAGGTCGACCGAGCCATCTCATGGGGCGTGGATCCGACGCATGTGGACAGCCACATGGGAACAGTCCTGCTCGACGAGCGCTTCGCTTCGGCGACGGTCCGACTCGCAAGAGAAATGCGACGTGCCCCTGCGCATGATCGGTCGACCCGGGACCCGTCGAGCACTCGGGCTGAGCGTACCGCGGCCGCCGATTGCCCAGCCGAAGACTGGCAGACGACCTCGGCGTCATCGCTCCCGACCACCTGGTGCAGTGCCCGATCGGCGCAGGACGGGCAAGATCAGTCGCGTGCTGCGCGAGTTGAAGCCAGGGGTGACCGAGGTCTACCTGCACCCGGTCGTCGATGCACCGGAGGCTCGCCGATCTGGAGGACTTCGAAGAGCGCCACGACGACTTCCGGTTCCTCACCGAGGGGACGACACTCACCGATCTCCTCGACGAAGTCGGCGCGACGATGATCAGCTATCGCGAACTTCGCGAGCTCCAGCGTTCCGAGCGGTGAGGCAACGATGAAGGCAACACGAGGAGCGGTGTTCGTTATGCCGCGCCCGAGTACCGAATGGGCAGATGCCGCGGCGATGTGGATCACCGTCGCCGGCTGGGCCCACGCGGCGGAGGCCCGCCTGGGCAGCGCCTGGGTGGTGACACCTGACGCCGTGGCCGACGCGGAGACCGTGCTCACCTACACCGAGAGTCGTCCCCGAGCCAGCAACACCGGAGGACGCCGCTCGCTCACTTCCTACGCACCGAAGGTCGCGGTGACCGGCGCGAAGGATGTGCGACGGATGCGGCGCGCTCGCGCCTATGACGTAGGGGAGCGCCCGCAATGGACCGGGTGCGATCTCGTGTTCGTGTGGCAGCACCACGACTTGTTCCACACATCCGGCCACCGCCTCGCCGAACACCGCGGCATTCCGCTCGTCTCGTACGTCCACGCGCCCCAAGTCTGGGAGGCACGGAAGTGGGGTGTGCGACGCCCGGGATGGGCACGCGCACTCGAACGGTGGGGCGAGATTCCCAGCTCGTGAAGAGCGACGTCGTGGCGTGCGTCTCGCAGGAAGTCGCCGACGAGCTCGTCCGGCTCGGCATCGATCTCGCACGGGTCCTGGTCAGCCCGATGGCAGTCGATGCCGATCGCTTCTCGCCTTCCGTCGACGGCACGGCCACGCGGCGTCGGTTGGGTATCGGCCCCGAGACGTTCGTCGTCGGCTGGACTGGCAGCTTCCGGCAGTTCCACGGGCTCGAACTCGGCCTGGATGCGTTCGCTCGCTTCCACGCAGCAGCATCCCGATTCGAGGCTACTCCTCGTCGGCGATGGCGCTCAGCGACCCGACATCGAGCGGCGCGCGAACGAACTCGGTATAGCTGACGTATTGCTCCTCCCTGGCGCAGCGGCGCACCGCGCACTTCCCGAGTTGGTTGCCGCGATGGACGTCGCGTTCGTCGACGCGCGCGCTGATCGAGCAATTCCATTACTCACCGTTGAAGCTCCGCGAGTACCTCTCGTGCGGGATCGCGGTCGCGGCTCCACGTGTCGGAGACGTCGCCCGCACACTTTCCGACCGGGCGGACGCGCTCCTCTACACGCCCGGTGACGCCGATGCTCTCGCGCACTGCTTCAGCGAACTCGCGGACGACGACGAGCTCCGGGGGGCGCTGGGCGCGGCCGGACGAGATCTCATGGTCCGCACGGGGACGTGGTCCGTGCAACTCGACCGACTGCTCGCATCCGACGCGTATCGTGCCGCCCTGGATCGTCTCGGCAGACACGAGGGCGACCCTTGATCTCGGTCGTGGTGCCCGCCTACAACGCGACCCGAACGATCGGCGCGCAGCTCGACGCGCTGAACACTGAGGCAGCTGACTCGGTGGCAGAGGTCGAGATCATCGTGGCCGACAACGGCTCCACCGACGGCACACCGTTGTTCGTCGCCGAGCGGTGGCCTCACGTCCGCGTCATCGACGCATCCGCGCGTTCGCGGCCCGTCCGCCGCACGCAACCTCGGTGCCGCCGCGGCCAGTGGCGACGCACTGCTGTTCACCGATGCGGACGACATCGTGATGCCCGGTTGGCTCGCCGCGTGGTCCGGACTCGGGATGGAGTTCCGGTTCGCGACCGGGCCGGTCATCTACTTCGCCCACGACGGAGTCCCTGACCCAGGAGCGACCGGCCCGCCGCGCGCGCCCGTCCACCTCGGGTTCAGGCCCTACGCGCTGGGCGCCAACCTCGGGATCACCCGGGGAGCGTTCGAGCAGGTCGGCGGCTTCCCCGAGGACTGGCGCACTGCAGAGGACGTCCACATGTCCTGGCGAATTCAACTCAGCGGCACCGAACTGGCGTACCTCCCTGAGGCGCGCGTCGCCAAGCGACGAGCAGGGCGGCCGGGGGTGATGCTGCGGCAGTACTACTCATATGGGCTGAGCGATCCGCGCCTGTACCGCGAGTATCGCGGCGCCGGGCTACAGCGGCCTCGGTCGAGTGCCACGGCAAAGAGCTATTTCGGGTTGGTCGGACGCCTGCCACTCCTCGGCGCGCCGCACGCAGCGCGAGCGCTGGTGTGCGCAGGCCGGAAGGCGTTGGGGCCGAGTCGTCGGGTCGGTCCGAGAACGCACGATGCTGCTCTAGTCCCCTGCCGCGATCTTCCGGAGCATCCGGGCGAACTGCTCGAACTCGTCGTCGAACCCTTGCTCGGCCACCCGCGCCATCGCCGCTCGTGAGAGGCGCTCGAATCTCTCGGGATCCTCGAGTTCACGGATGCACGCGACCCACTCCTCGACGTCGTCGCGGTCGGCATACATGGCGGCGTCGCCCATCGCCTCGCGAATGCCCTCGCACACCGACCCGATCGTCGGAATGCCCGACACCGCGGCTTCCCGACAAGTGCGCGGGAACACCTCGAAGCGAGATGGCATCAAGAGCACCCGCGTCCGAGCCGAACACGGTTCGAATGTCCGGCGTGTTCTCCAGGATCGACACATTCGGGGGCAGGTCGTCCGGCACGATCTGGTCGCCCCACGAACCTCGGACCCCGACGAATGGTCGATCCGGAAAGCGGCGAGCCAGGTCGTAGAAGATCTCTGCCCCCTTGAACTCGCTGAGTCCGACCAGAGTGATCGCATCGCCCGGCGTCGTGCGGTAACGATCCGGCTCCACCGGAATGTGCAGAGTCATGTTCGGGCCCGGCCAGGGGCGGGCTCGGCGCAACCATTCGGCGGCGAATACCACTAAGGAGAACCGACCGGCGGTCGTGCGCCGATCCATCCCTCCGAGGTGGAGCATCACGACTAGTGGTCGTCCGCGTCGCGCCGCCCTCACGAGTGCCCGGTTCCGCTGCTCGAGTTGGGTGATGACAACGTCGGCCCATTCGTACTCGGTTGACCAGGCACTTTCGTCGGTGCTCACCTCCACGCCGTCAAACCTCCCGGCGGTCGTACGCGGACCACCGAGGACGCGAACTCCGTGTCCCGCAGCCGCAAGGCGGCGAAACACATCGTGCAGCGCGATTTCCGAACCCGCTCTGGTCGCGGGCGGATACGTCTGCACGTCAGCCAGCACACGAAGGTGGAGCGGTTCAGACGCGCCGAGATCGCCGCTGCCGCCGCAACCTTCCCTCGACGCCTAAGGCTTCGAGTGCGAAATTGCGCGCCGCTCGGCTGTAACCACTCGTCCCAAAGCTCGGGCGCACTGCGAAGCTCAGGGTTTGTGCACGAGCATGCCCGTGCAGTGCTTCGGAGCAAAGACAACCGGGCCCACGGCCTCCGGAGATCCGAGTTTCGACCGCAGCCACGCCATCGGATACCCGGGAGGCGTCGGAAGGCTCACGAGCCGCCTACGAGCGGCCTGCGGCGACGCGGACACGACGCCTTTGGCAGCCATACGGGCAGTCACCTCGGGCTCGAAGTAAACAACACGGTCCACGAAAAGTCCGTTCCGCTCGAAAGTGGCGCGCCACTCCGAGATTCGAATCTCGTGTTCGCCGTTCTCCCGTCGCGTCATGGTCGTACCCGGCGGGTACCCGTTATCGGCGATCCATCGGTCGGTGTACGTCCGTTCGAGCATTCGCTCCCGAAGCGCCTCGGGAAGATCGTCGTGATGTGCCCTGTCGAAACACACGAGTGCTCCGCCTCGTCGCAAGACTCGGGCGCATTCACTCACCGCCGCATCCAGATCCTCGGCGTGGTGCAACGAGTCGATCTCGATCGCGAAGTCGACCCGATTCGTCGGGCAGCCTCAGGTCGTCGAAGGAACCGAGGATCGGGACGACAGCGGAAGCGCTTTCGCCAAGGATCTCACCGGAGGCTCGCGGAATCACCTGGTGCGCGAAGTTGGGACACACCTCGAGCGCAAGAACGAAGTCAACGGCCGGACGCGACGCCACAACGGCCGCAAGATCCCAAGTCCAGCACCGAGATCGATTCCGATCCCGGCAAACGGACGGGCAAGCAGATGACGCTCAGCAGCGCCGGACGAGCGATTCCATGTTGGTCGGCGCGAGCGCTCCATTGATCGGCGCGGCGACGCCCAGGTCCATCGTGGCGATCACGCCCGCAGAACGGTCACGCGCTTCAATTCCCACTGATCGTGCCGAGCGCGTCGGGGATCGGCCACTCGACCGGAAGTCCGGTGGCCACGTAGGCGGCATGCAGTTCAGCCGGCGTCGTCACTGCTTATGCCCGCCGCAGACGCGCCTTGATCGGCAGCTCGCTGTCGTAGACGTGCTTCACGCCGTCGCCCATCGCGGCTTCGATCACGCGGATGTCGCGCACGAGGCGGATGACACCACCGGGCTCGATCGACGCCGCCTGGTCGCTGCCCCACATCGCGCGGTCGAGGGTGATGTGGCGCTCCACGAACGACGCGCCGAGCGCGACCGCGGCGACCGTGGTCTGCAGGCCCACCTCGTGACCCGAGTAGCCGACCGGGCAGCCGAACTCCTCGCGCAGCGTTGCGAGCATGCGCAGGTTGAGCTCCTCGGGCTTGCACGGATACGTGCTGGTCGCGTGGGCGAGCAGCAGCCGGTCGACCGGAATCTTCGCCGACCGCGTCGCGGATCTCCTCCATCGTCGACATGCCGGTCGACAGGATGAGCGGCCGCCCCGTCGCGACGAGGCGGTCGAGCAGCTCGTCGTCGGTGAGCGACGCCGACGCGACCTTGTAGCAGGGCGGGTCGAACTGCTCGATGAAGTCGACCGGAGTCCGGGTCCCACCACGACGCGAACCAGGCGATGCCCTTCTCGTCGCAGTAGCGGTCGATCTCGTCGTACTCGGCGTCCTCGAACTCCACGCGGTAGCGGTAGTCGAGGTAGGTCATGATCCCCCACGGGGTCTCCCGCATGAGGTCGCGCTGCTCCACCGGCACGCACAGCTCGGGCGTGCGCTTCTGGAACTTCACCGCGTCGCACCCGGCAACGGCGGCGACGTCGATCAGCTGCTTGGCGACGTCGAGGTCGCCGTTGTGGTTGATGCCGATCTCCGCGATCACGTACGCGGGTTCGCCTGCGCCGACGCGGGCGCCCGCCGAGTATCACGGTCGCTGCCATGTCATCGCTGCCTTCGCCTGCTGGAGGACCAGGTCGGCCAGCTCGCGCACCGCGCCGCGCCCGCCGGTGCGGCGTGAGCACGACGTCGGCCACCGCACGAGCACTCGGCATGCGCATCGGCCGGCACCACGCCGCAGCCCGCGGCCTGCAGGCACTCGACGTCGTTGACGTCGTTGCCCACGAAGACCACGTGTGCCGGGTCGAGGCCCTGGTCGGTCATCCATTCCCTGAACGCCGTGACCTTGTCGTCGATCGCCTGGACGCAGTCGAGCCCGAGCTTGCTCGCAGCGCGCGGCGACGACCGGGTTGCGCTCCTTGGAGAGCACCACCATCGGCAGACCGGCGCGCCGGAGCATCTCGATACCCATACCGTCGCCCCGATCGGCGATCACCGCTTCCGAACCGTCTTGAAAAGTCACCACACGGTTGTCGGTCAGTACACCGTCGAAGTCGAGGGCCAATCCCACGACCGGAACGGGCAGGCCAGCGGCCGCACCGAGGCCCAGTGCAGCAGCCAGGCCGTCGGCCACGAGGAGGTCGTGCGGCTCGTCGATCTCGCCGGCCCGCTCGGGGGCCACCTCGTGGAGCGCGATGCGTCCGAAGAACCGGTGCTGGGCCGCCCGGAACCCGTTGGTGCGCATGGCGTACACGGCGCCGGTCTCCACGAACTCGGGTTCGCGGTCCTGGCGCCGGGGCCGGACGGTGGCGTCGTGGTTCACCGCGACGGCGCCGTCGCCGCCCCGCTTCCACAGGAACACGTGCGTGGGCGCCGCCGTGAACGCGCTGTCGGCCGCACCGGAGGTGACGAGGGTCACCGTGCCGTCGACGTCGGCGGGCACCGTGAACGGCGAGGTGCACTGCATCATCACGATCACGTCGGGCGTGGGGATGCCGTCGGCTTCGAAGGCATCGAGGGCGTGCAGCACCGCGGACTCCGACGACGCGGCGTCGCCGCTGAGGTCGGCCGGGCGGCGGATGATCCCCGCGCCGGCGGCCGCGGCCACCTCGGCGATCGCGTCGCTGTCGGTGCTCACGAAGACCCGGTCGACCGTGGTGGCGCCGACCGCGGCCGCGACCGTGCGCGCCACCAACGGCACGCCGCCGACGGGCCTCAGGTTCTTGCCCGGAATTCCCTTACTGCCGCCCCTCGCAGGGACGATGACGTACACCGACACGCCTACCATCATGCACGCGGGTCACCGCTACGCGGTTCACACACTGCGAGAACGACCGACCAGGCAGGAATTTCCCACCGTGAGTGCCTCCGCGGGAGCCTCCCGCAATCCCGCTGCGGCGCGCCGCCGCCGCCACCGCCACGCGACTGCCGTGGCTGGTCGACGCGTACCGGTTTGCCCGCAACCCTCGCTGGGAGCTCGACCTCCGTCGCGACCTGCAGGCAACGCGGGACAACGCCGCCTTCCTCCGCGCCCAGCCGGCACCGGCCCCCGACGCCCCGGCGGTACTGGTGGGCCTGTACCGCGACAACATCTACGAGACCAAGCTCGGCCTCGTGCTCGCCTCTGCGCTCCGGCTCGAGGGAATGCGGCCGGTGGTTGCCATGCCCTCGAACCGCGCCCACCGGATCCGCCGGTATGCGAAGGCCTTCGGCATCAGCGACGTGGTCACGTACGACTCGATCGCGCTCACCCGCGCCGAGCGCAACGAGATCGAGCGCGTGCGCGAGGTTCTGCTCGCGGGCGCGATCGACTTCGAGGCCATCAAGACGTGGACCTACCGCGGCTACGCGATCGGCAACCACGTGCTCTCGTCGCTCATCCGGGTGACCTTCGACGGTTCCCCGGACCTCGCGCTCGGCCGCAACGTCGACATCCTCGGCTCGATCACCGACGACGTGCTCGGCAGCGTGGTGCGCTACGAGCATCTCTTCGACGACATCGCTCCCGAGCTGGTGCTGGTCGAGGAGGCCAACTACTCGATGAACGGTCCTCTCGTCGACGTGGCGGTCGCCGCGACGTCGACGTGATCCAGACCATCGGCATCTGGCGCGAAGACGCGCTGATGAGCAAGCGCCTCACGCGTGAGACCCGCCGCGTCGACGCGAAGTCGGTGTCGGAGGAGACGCTCGCCCTGGTGGACGCGAGCGAATGGACTGCGGCCGACGAGTGCCGAGCTCGATCAGGACTTCGACGACCGCTACGGGGGCCGTTGGAAGCTGGGCGCGCAGTTCCAGCCCGACACCGAGGCCGCGACCGACGAGCAGATCGTCGCCGAGACCGGCGTCGATCCCTCGAAGCCGACCGCGGTGATCTTCGCCCACGTGCTGTGGGATGCGAGCCTGTTCTTCGGCGTCGACCTGTTCGAGAACTACGCCGACTGGCTCGTGCAGAGCGTGCGCGCGGCGATCGCCAACCCGGAGCTCAACTGGGTGATCAAGGCGCACCCGTCGAACGTGTTCCGCACCAAGCACGGCGACGTCGGCGGTGAGAGCTCCGAGGTCGCGCTCGTGCGCGAGCACTTCCCCGAGCTGCCGCCGCACGTGCACCTGCTGCTGCCCCACACGAAGATCAGCACGCTGTCGCTCTACCGCTTCGCCGACTACGCGGTCACCGTGCGCGGCACGCCCGGCATGGAGATCGCGTGCTTCGGCAAGCCGGCGATCACCGCGGGCACCGGCACCTACGCGGGGCGCGGGTTCACCTTCGACTCCCAGTCGACCGACGAGTTCCTCGATCGGCTGGCGAACCTGCACACCTACGGCCCGCTTCCCGAGGAGATGCGCACGAAGGCACGGCGGTACGCGCACACGCTGTTCCTCCGCCGTCCGTGGCTCACGAAGTCGTTCGAGCTGGTGTTCGACTTCGCCGAAGAGGGCTGGCACCCGATCGACCGCAACGTGCGCTTCACCGTGCGCGATGTCGACGAACTGCGCGACCGCGGCGATCTCACGGAGTGGGCGCAGTGGGCGCGCGAGTCGCGCGACTTCGACTTCTTGGCAATGAACCAGTGACGCCGCCGCGGGCCGGACGAGGTCCTCGCCGTCGTGCTCACCTACGACGCCCCGGAGGCGCTCGACCGTTGTCTGTCAGCAATCGAAGCGCAGTCGACGCCACCCGGAGCTGTTCTCGTGGTGGACAACGCGAGTCCTCGGTCGCCAGTTGAGGTCCTCGCCGCCCATCCGAGCGCTCGGATACTGCGGCTCTCGGAGAATTTGGGGCCGGCCGGCGGCTACGCACGCGCACTAGCCAATCTTCTACAGACCGACTCACGGTTCGCCTGGATCCTCGACGACGACTGCACGCCGGCTCCCAATGCGCTCGACGAGCAGCTGCAGTTAGCCGGTGACGACCGTGTGGTGCTCGCAACCGCGACGTGGGCCGAAACCGGAGAAGTGGGCCGCACCCACGGATGGCTTGCCGTGCTGCTTCCTCGCACTGCGGTCGAGCGACTCGGCGTGCCAAACGCCGAGTTGTTCTGGTGGACCGAGGATACCGAATACCTGCAGTGGCGCCTTCCGCGGTGGCTTTCCCGTGACGTACACCGACGATCCGGTCGTTGCAGTCACCAGGGGACGGCCCGACGCGAGCAAGCCCGCCTGGAAGTACTACTACGAAGCTCGCAATCAGGTGTACTACCGAATCCACACACAACGCGTCGACGACCGACCGCTCCCTCGACACCTTCACGCAGGCAGTCCACGTCTGGCGTGCCAGCCGATCCACCGGGAAACTCGCCGGTCGGCGTGCTGCTACGCGAGAGACACCAGAGGATTCGAAAGCTGGTGATGGTTGGGCCGCGGCGCGCTCGACGGCGCCCGGGGCCGACTCGGCAAGACGGTGGACGTAGATATCGCTCATCGGCCTTCCTCCTGAGCTGGACGCCCCGCGACCACGGCGTCGAGTACTGCAACCCATTGCGCTGCGACCACATCGATCGAGAAGTGACGCAGGCAATGATCGCGAGCTCGATTCCCGAGGAGGCGCATCCGCTGCGGATCTCCGACGAGCGATGCCAAAGCGCTGGCGACCGCCTGGAGATCGTCGCACGGGACGATCACGCCCGTGGCGCCGTCAAGGACAATCTCCGGAATTCCCTGGATCGGCGTCGTGACCGCAGGCAAGCCGCACAGCCCAGCCTCGATCAGTACTGCCGGCATGCTGTCGCCACCGCGACTCGGCAACACGATGACATCGGCGGCGGCGTACGCCGTGGTGGCGTCCTTCATCGATCCCGTGAGGAGCACACGGCCTCGCGCCACCTCGCGCGCGAGCGCTTCGAGTGCGGCCCGTTCCGGACCGTCGCCGACTATCAACAACGACACGTCCGGGAGATCGCCCACCGCTCGAATCGCCAGATCGACGCCCTTCTCCGGGGCGAGCGCGCCGAGGGACAGGACTGTCGTCCGGCCTGCCGGGAGGCCGAGCGCGATTCGTGCTTCAGCGTGTCGCCAGCGGGTCAGCCGGTTCGAACGGCGCCACAGGCACGCCATTCGGGACAACGGTGATCCGAGCGGCCGGGATTCCGAACAAGTCGCTCACTGTCTGCGCCGAGCCCGGCCAGAGAGCCACGATGTGCGCCGCACGTGACATCCCGGCGCGGACACGCAGGCGCCGAAGTCGCGTGGGGGCCCAGAATCGGGAGTCGCTGATCTGTCGGTAGACGAACGGCACTCTGGTGCCGAACGTGGCGATCGCGCATGCGGGCAACGTCGTGCTTCCGTGAGCGACCACCACATCAGCATCGTGAACCGCCCCGCGCAGCGCCCGCAGCGCTGAGACCGCCATCCGCTTCGGCCCCAGGACGCGGAGATCCAATCCACCGATGCTTCCCGGAGCAAGGGCCACCGTCGAGACGGATCTCCCAGTCGCCTCCAATGCCGCCTGAAGATCGCAGGCGAACACCTGGGCGCCCCGTCGGTCCGTATCCGTGACGACCTGAAGGATCCGAGGCGACATCGGACTGAACGTACCTGCTCGCCCGAGCGCGAGGTGCGACACGTGCCGGAGAGCTCTCTGGGAGCGCGTACCATCTGGTCTTGTGAATCCGTCACACCATGACGGCGGCGCGCGTTGACCTCGAAGCGGTCATCAACGACGCCGCGTCAACTGAGTCCGCGAGATTCCGTCGCGCCCTACATTCGGGACCAACGCGGACGGATCGTGGTGCTCTCGGTGTCCGCCATCATCGCCGGCTTCGCCGAAGCCGCGATGCTGGGCGTTGATTGCGAGGATCGCATTCGCCGTCGCGTCGAATGGATCCTCGATCAAAATCCAGTTGGGCCCGCTGCCCACGTATCACATCGCGGTCGAGACGCTCGTCGCCGTCGCCGCACTGCTCGTGTTGGTCCGCGCTGCGCTCCAGGCCGTGCAGTCCGTCGTCCAAGCACGCGCCACTGCCTCGGTCGTCAACCGAACCTGCAAGAAGTTGATCCGCCTCTACCTAGGCGCAACGTGGGACCTGCAATCCGAGCAACGCGAAGGGACGACTCCAACAGCTCGTCACCACGTTCGCGTACCAGACTTCCAGCGCCGTAAGCGCCGTTACGCAAGGGATCATCGCAGCGTTCAATCTCGCAGCGCTCCTCGCGGCCCGCTCGTCGTCAATGCCGTGGCATCGGTCGCGGCCGGTGTGGCTGCCCTCCTCATCGGCCTCATTCTTCGCCCGCTGCGCGCCGCTCTCCGCCGACGCTCGCGCCGAACGGCAGACGCCGACATGTGGCTCGCGACCGGCGTGACCGAGCTGACATCCACGCTTCAAGAGGTCCACATCTTCGGCGCCAAGGAGGCGGTGACCGATCGGCTCGACCACCTCACCGACAACGCATCGAACTCGATGTTGCGCACTCTGTACGTCGGCGGAGCAATCCCCGTCGTATACCAGGGCATCGCGATGGGATTCATCGTGGGCGCGCTGGCGTTGAGCTACGCCATCGGCGGTTCTCGACTCGCCTCGCTCGGCGCCGTCGTGCTGATCCTCTTGCGCTCATTGGCTTATGCGCAGAACCTGCAAGCCACCGTTCAGTCGCTGCACCAGGCCGCGCCGTACCTCGAGACTCTCGGCGAGGAAGAAGCGCGGTACCAGAAGGCGGCGCTCCAACAGACCGGCAAGCCGATCGAGCGCATCGGCGCTCTGCAGTTCAAGCACGTCACCTTCGAGTACGAACCGGGAGTGCCTGCGCTTCGAGACGTGTCCTTCCAGGTCCAACCCGGAGAGATCATCGGCGATCATCGGGCCCTCGGGTGCCGGGAAGTCCACGCTCGTGCAGCTGCTCCTCCGCCTTCGCGAGCCGACGACCGGCGTCATCACCGCTGATGGCCACGATGTTGCGACCCTGGCGATCGACGATTGGTACGGGCGAATGAGTTTCGTGCCTCAGGAGGCGCGTCTGCTCTCCGGCACCGTGCGAGGAGAACATCCGCTTCTACCGACGGCAACTGAACCACGAGCAGGTCGAGGAAGCGGCGCGCCTCGCGCACATCCACGACGACATCGTCGTGGCCGAACGGCTACGACACGCCCGTCGGCGAACGTGGCGGACAGCTCTCGGGCGGCCAGCGTCAGCGCTTGTGCATCGCCCGTGCCCTCGCGGAGAACCCCGACGTCGTGGTGCTCGACGAGCCCGACGAGCGCACTCGATGTCCGCTCCGAATCACTCATGCGCGACACCGTGGCCGGCCTCGCTCCGCGGACAGACAGTCGTTCGTGGTCGCGCACCGCATGTCGACCCTCGCATCTGCGATCGGATCATGGTGATCATGAACGGCGAGCTCAGGGCTTCGACACTCCGCAGCGCGCTCGAGGCCTCGAACCCGTTCTACCGAGAGGCTCTACAGCTCTCCGGCATGCGCTGATCAGACCGCGCTCGCGCCACCACGGCGTACTGATGCGCGATGAACTCGGTGAAGGCGCCGCCGAGCATCTCGTCGACGCGACCGATCGACTGCGGCTTCGTCACGCGCAGCGGCTCCACCTGCACCACCTCGTACCCCGTCGACTCGAACAGGTCGCGCATCGACTGCTTCGTGAAGAAGCGCAGGTGCGTGCGGTCGAGGATGCCCGAGTCGTCGTAGTCCCACCGCCCCTTCAGCACGAGGGGCAGCAACAGGGTGAGATGCCGGACGTTCGGGATCGACGCAACGACACAGCCGCGGTCGGTCAGCAGTTCGCGCGTCGCGTGGAGCGCCTCCCACGGATCGGGCATGTGCTCGAGCACGTCGTTGAAGATGATGCAGTCGTAGCGCACCCCTGAGGGCAGGTCCTGCGGGTAGAGGCCCGTCGTGCGCGTCGCGTAGGGATTCGGGCGTGATGCGTCGTGTTCGGTGGGATCGATGCCGTGGATCGCGGCGCCGGGCCGGGCTACGCGCAAGGTCTCGCCGAAGCGCCCGGTGGCGCAGCCGACGTCGAGGATCGACGCGGCGTCGGCGGGCACGAAGGCGAGCATCTCCGGGCGATCGTTGTCGTAGACCACCGGTGCCTGCCCCATCGGTCGACAGTAGTGGTGGCGAGCGGCGGGGTCGGCGCCGATCTGCCTCAGTGGGCGCGGTCGCCGAGGCGCACCGACGCCCGTCCCGCGAACGCGACCACGAGCGCAGCTGCCGCGCTGCACACCAGCGATGCATCGAGCCCGGCGCCCTGCGCGAGCGAGGTCGCCACACACGCGGCCACCACAGCCATGCCCAGGATCGCGGTCTGCCGCGTCCTTGCCCGGGGCGCCAACCGCCATTGCCGCGTCGCCCACAACGCCATGGTCGCGGCGCTCGCAAGCAACGCAACGGCCGCCCACGCGCACCACTGCGCCGCGCGCGGTGGACGACAGCGCGAGCCCGAGGCCCGCGGCCACCGACCACCGCGCCGCACACCACGAGGAACGTCGGCGTTCTCCCGCGTCCGAGCGCGTGCGCGCCCGCCCGGGAGAGCACCCGGCTGCGCCACGGCGTCGCGCCACACCACGCGCCGAGCGCGGCGACCGCGAGGAGCAGCGCGCCGCTCGACGCCACCGCCGCGGCGATCCCGAGCGAGGGCACCACGCCGAGGGCGATCGGGGCCACGAGCAGCGGCAGGGTCCATCCGAGGTCGACCAACTCCCCGCGCCAGGGGGAACGGGCGAGCAGCATGGCCGGCACCGCGAAGAGCGCGAGCGCCAGGGCCGCAACTCCCCACACCAACACGGGTTCGGTGATCGCGACCGAAGCCGCGCTCCCGCGAGCACGCCGGCACCCGCGGCAACGCCCACACCGACGGCCGCGACCCGAGTGCTGCCGCGTCGGCCCCGCCACCACGCGCACGCGGTGGCGAGCGCGCCCACGAGCGCACCGGCGAACACCGCCGCGGTTCCGCCCACGGTGACGGCCGCGACCACCACGACGACGGCGAGCACCGGCGGCACGGGCACCCGGTCGTCGACGACGAGCTCGGCCCCCACCAGCAGCGCCACGCCCGCGAGCACCAGCGCCGTCGGCCACGCGGGCGGCTCGGCCACCACGCCCACGGCCACCAGCGCCACGACGAGCTCCCCGCCGAGGAGCGCGTCGCGCGCGAAGCGGGCCGGGATGCGGGCGCGGGCCTGCACCAGCTCGGGCACGAGCGCGAGCAGCCCCAGTGGCAGTGCGGCCACCCACCAACCGACCCCCGAGGCCAGGAACCCGACGGCACCGCCCGCCGCCGCGAGCGGCAGCGCGAGGGCGTCGATGTCGAGCAACTCCCGGCGCGCGGCGCGGGCGCTGCCCCCGAGAGCGACGACGAGGCCGACGGTCGCGGCGCTGTCGAGCACCGTGGCGGCGGTCGCAGCGACGGCCGTGGCCGCGACGAGCGCGCCGACCGACGTGCCGAGGACGGCGCTGACCCCGGCGAAGGCGCCCGCGGCGCCGAGGGCGGCCAGGGCGCGGTCGCCCGAGTTGTAGGCCATGCGCACGAACGAGCGCTGCCGCCAGTGATCACGGTCGAGGGGACCGACGAGCAACGCGAGCAACAGCGGCCCGGTGACCGGCGCGCTGGTCGCGGAACGCGGTGACCGCACAGAGCAGCACCGCGAGCTCGGCGGTGGCCGCGAGCTCGCTCGGGTAGAGCGCCACCCGTCCGACGCACAACGCCACCACCACCACGAGCAGCGCCGTCGGCACCAGCGGCGGCAGCGACGCGCCCCGCGCCACCAGCACGACGAGCACGGCCACCCCCACGAGCGCGAGCGCCCACGAGTACCCGGCCGCCGCCCGGGTGACCGTGCGCGGTTCGATCGCGACGCGCACGCGCGGGCGCGGGGCGACGGGGAGCTCCCCGCTCACGATCGGCGCCCCGATCCGGCGGCGACACCGGCAGCATCGCTGCGGGCGACCGACCGGCGCCCCACCGCGACGGTCACCGCCGCGCCGACGACCACGACCGGGAGGCTCCACCAGGAGCCGTCGGCCGCGCCGAGGCCCGCCACCGACACGAGCACCGCGGCGCCGACGAGGAGCGTGGTGTCGCGCGCCCGGGCGCGCGGTGCGAAGCGCCACTGGCGGGTTGCCGCGAGGGCCATCGCCACCGCGGTGTCGCCGGCGCCGACCATCACGACGGCCGCCAGGACACGGGCATCGCCCGAGCTCGACGCACGCGGCCACACCGGCGACGACGGCCGACGCCGCGGCGAAGCCCATCGTCGCGACCCGGCCGCGGCCGGCGATCTCGCCCAGGCGGCGCGACAGCACCCGGCTGCGCCACGGCGTCGAGCCGCACCACGCCGCCGCCACCGCGCCGAGGCCGAGCAGCAGCACCGGCAGCCCGCGCGCGATGTCGTCGCCCAGCGCGCCGACCGCGCCGGCGGTCGCGGCGAGCGCGACGAGAGGGAACGCCCACACCAGCCGCATCCCCTCGCGCGGGACGTCGGCGCCGCGTGCGACCACCAGTGCGACGGCGGCGAACACCAGCACGGCACCCAGGGCCGCGCCCAGCGCGTGCACGTCGCCGATCGCGTCGTGCCGGTGCACGGTGTCGACGAGCGCACCGGCCGCGGCACCGGCCACGGCCGCGGTGCCCACCCCCAGAGGCGCGCGCACCCGGCCCGACGCGCGACTGCTCCCCTGCGTGCACCACCACGACGCGGCCGTCGCCCCCGCACCCACCAGCAACCCGGCGAACGCGCCTTCGCCCCCGCCGCCCCCGCCGCTCCCGTGGTCGGCCCCGGCCGCGGCGAGCGCGGCGGCGACCACGACGACGCCGAGCACCACGGGGACCGCCGCCCGCGCGTCGACCACGAGCTCGGCACCCGCGACGCACCGCGACCACGAGCAGCGCGCAGATCGTGAGCGGGGCGGGCACCGCCACGAAGGGCGCGAGCAGCGCGCACGCGACGACGACCTCGATCCCGAGCAGGACGTCGCGGGCCACGGTGGTGGGGACGCCGTGACCGGGCCTGCACGAGCTCGGGCGCCAACACCAGCGCGACCATCGGCGGTACGACCGCCCACCACGCGACGCCGGTCACCAGGAAGCCGGCCGCCGCCCCGGCGCACGCGAGCGGGAACTGCAGCGCGTCGATGTCGAGGACGGCGCGCCAGCTGTCGTGCAGGGTGGCGCCGCGCGCGTTGATGAGCACGAGCGACAGCAGCGCGTCGACGACCGCCGCCGCGAGCACCGCGGCCAACGCCGCCGCCACCACCGCCACCACGGAGTCGCCGGCCGCGTGGCCGACGGCCGCGAAGGCCCCCGCCGCGGCGAGCGCGGCCAGGCCGCGGTCACCCGAGTTCCAGGCCATGCGCATGAACGCGTGGCGCTGCCATTGCACGACGTCGAGCGGGCCCGCCAGCAGTCCGATCAGCAGCGGACCCACGTACGCGGCGTCGTGGCGGAACGCCACCACCGCGGCGAGCACCACCGCGAGGTCGGCGCTCGCCGCGTACTCGTTGGGGAACACGACGTCGTGGTTGGTGGACAGCGCGAGGAGCGCCGCGAGCACGAGGAAGGCCGGCGCGGGCGGGAGCGCCTGCCCGCCGACGAGGAGTGCGCACAGCACCGCCGCCGCGGCGCCCGACAACACCCACGCGCCGAACCAGACGACGCGCGGACGCGCGCGAGCAGGGTCGACCGCGGGTTCGACCGCCCGGTCGATGGCGGCCTCGATGGTCTCGATCGCTTCGTGGAGCAACCCTCGCCGTGGTTGCGACACTGCCCTGGCTCCCCCGACTCCGACCGGCCAGGCGGGCCGGCGACGCCGCCGGGCCCCACCGACCGGTCCGGCGTTGCGGCCGGTCCGGTCAGAAGAGCTCGACGTCTCCCATGGTCAGACGCCACCTCGACAGCTCCGGAGCCGGCGAGGCGTCGAGGGGCCGGCACGTGAGCACCGGCCCGACCTTGGGGAGACGAACGAACGGCCCGCGTGTCACACGCCGGTGGTCGAGGCGGATCATGTAGTCGGCCGGGGCGGCCTTCTGGACCTTGTCGATGAGGTCGTCGGCGAGGCGCTGGTCGTCCTCCGGGAGCACCATGTCGCACAGGACGAGCTCGATCGCCTTGCCCCGCTGGCGGCGGCGGAACACGGCGAAACCGTCGCTGAGCCTCGACTTCCGGGAGATCACCCGGTACCCGAGGGGCTCGAAGCCGTAGCGCCAGGCGAACAGCTCGGGGGTGCGCCGGGTGATGATCCGCGTGTTGACCGGCCAGCTCGCGAGCAGGTCGGCGCACGCGCCTCGTGATCGGTGAAGGCGTCGGCTGCGGGGTCGCCGAGGGCGGTCGGGATCGGCCAGCGCCCTGCCGCGGTGCGGGCGGTGTGGATCACGGTGAAGAAGTGGAAGCTCGTGGGCATCACCGTGGCCGAGAGGCGGCCGAGCTGGGTCCACCCCATCTTCAGGTAGCCGGGCAGGCTCTTGTCGTTCGGCGTGTTGAAGATGAGCTTGATGCCCTCGGCGGGCAGCTCCTCGAGGCCGCCGAGGGTGAGGCGGGTGAAGATGCCCCGCCCCTGGTACTCGGGGTCGGTCGCGGTGTCGACGGCGCGGGCCGCCTTGATCACCTGCCCGCCGGGGAACAGGAACTCCCAGCGCAGGAAGGTGCGGAAGCCGACGACGCGGTCGCCGTCGAGCGCGAGCCACATCGGCGACACGCCGAACGGGTTCTCGAGGTGCTTCCACGTGAGGAACGCGGCGTCGTCGTCGGCCCAGCCGAGCGCGCGACACGCGCGAGCTCGACGATGCGCGGGAAGTCCTCGACGGAGGCGCGGCGGATGGTGAGGTCGTCGCTGGTCATCGCAGCAATGATCGGCGCGTAACCTGCTCGGCGTGAGCGTCGCCCGCACGGCACTGAAATACACCTCGGCCGCGGTCGACACCCTGCGCCGGCCGCCGCCCGGGCTCGTCGTGCTGATCTATCATCGCGTCGGACGGCGCAGCGCCATCGAGGTCGACCTCCCGCAGTCCACGTTCGCGGACCAGATGGCATTTCTAGCCGCAGAAACCACCGTGGTGACGCTGTCGGAGGGCCTCGCCCGACTGGCCGATCCGACCGCGCCACGGGAGCGGCTCGTGGCGGTCACCTTCGACGACGGCACGGCCGACTTCGCCGACGAAGCGGTGCCGGTGCTGGTCGAGCACGGCGTGCCGGCCACGTTGTACATCGCCACCGACTTCCTCGATCAGGGGCGCCCGTTCCCGGACGACGGCGTGCCACTGTCGTGGGCCGCGCTCGCCGACGCCGCGTCCACCGGTGTCGTCGATGTCGGCTCCCACACCCACACCCACGCGCTGCTCGACCGACTGGCGGTCGGTGACATCGCGAGCGAGCTCGACCGCTCGATCGAATTGATCGCCGAGCACGTCGGGCCGCGCGCCCGAGCACTTCGCCTATCCGAAGGCGGTGATGGGCTCGCCGGCCGCCGACGCGGCGATCCGCGAACGGTTCGCGTCCGCCGCGATCGCCGGGAACCCGCGTCAACGGGTACGGGAACACCGACCCCTACCGGCTCGCGCGCTCCCCCATCCAGATGAGCGACGGCACGCGATGGTTCGAGGCCAAGGTCGCCGGCGGCATGGCCTTCGAGGACACCCTCCGCCGCGCGGTCAACAAGGCCCGTTACCGGAGCGCCACCACCTGACCTTCACGACCCGGAACCGCCCGGGTTTCGTTCAGGGGCCCCAGAGCCAGAGCAGGACCAACACCGCAGCGAGGATGCCCAGGGCACTCAGGACCAGCTCGACGAGCGTCGTCCATTCGACCTTGGGATGGTCGACGACCTGAGGGGGGAGGGCTTCGCTCCGGGGCGTCTCGCGCGGAGTCGGACTGACGCCATCGACCACGAGCCATCCGACATCGACGGCTTGGGCCTTGGGCCGGGCCTGACAACCCCAGAACTGGTCCTCCCAATAGCGGTGGCCATCGATGAGCGGGTCTTCGCCGGCTCCCGTCGTCGGGTCGGGTGCAGCCGCGGCCGTCGGCGACGAGGCTGTCGGTGCCGAGAGCGGCGTGATGGTCGCCTGGGTCCGAGGTGCCGGTTCGCGAGGAGGTGCGGGCCCGGACGGGACCGTGGTCGGGGTCGCGGCGAGCGCGTCCGCAGCGACTGAGCTCGCCGAAGTCCCACCCGAGACTTCGCCAAGCATTCGGTCGGCCTCGCTGGTTGCGTCGGTCAGAACTCGTCGTACATCGTCCTCGGCTACTTCGAGGCGTGCTCGTGCTCGCTCACCGGCCGTCAGGTTCGCGGCCCGGAGGAGGCGCTCGGCCTCTTCGTGTGCCGCGTCGAGCACGGCCTTGCGCTCTTCGTCGAAGTCGGAGACCCAGCGAGCGAGCTCCTGCTCCGCCTCGCCATTCGTGACCGCGAGCCTCTCAGCAGCGCGCGTGAGCAACAACGAGCGCTCCTGCTCCGCGTCGGCGACGATGCGCCGCGCATCGCGGTCTGCGTTCGTCCGGATGGTGTCCGCCTCCGATTGCGCAGCCAGCACGACAGTTCTCCACTGGTGCTCCAGGCGATCGAGCAGTGGCCGGTAGTCGCGCTCGAGCATTCCGGGTGCCACGGCGTCGACGACGCGCGCTGGCTCGGCCGCGGGAGTGAGGTCGAGGTTGGTGACGCTGCCGGGTTCGAAGGCCAGGTCCCGTTCGGACGCCGCGGGTGGCGCGACCGCGAGCCTTGTGGGCGCCTGGTTCGAGCGCGCGGGGCTCGGTGGAGCAGTGTGGGGAGCAGGCTCGACGCTGTCTGCGATCCCGTCCCCCGGCTCGTCCACGCTGGGGAACCCGGGTGCCATGGCTTCAGGCTACCGGCCGGGTTCGATCGGGTCCACCGACTGCCGTGAACGCAACCTCGCGCGCACGCGCCGAGGGGCACCAACCCGTGCCGAGCCCGACGCGTCAAGACGGCGCCTTTCCGAAGCGTCGGCGACGACGACGCTCGCGCCGTGACTCGGACGGTTCGTCGACGGCGTCTGTCTCGCCCGTTGCGATGGGCGCGCCCGGACTGTCGTCCTCGCCGCGCAGCAGCGCTGCGAGGTCGTCGGCCGAGAGCGAGTCGTCTCCTGCATCGACTGCGGTCGGTGCCGCGGTGCGGGTGGATCCGTTCGCGTAGGAGTCGACGACCGGGGAACGAACCCCAGGTTGGGTGCTCGACGGCGAAGGTGTTGCGGACTCCGGATCACAGGCGGAGTCGGCCGAGAGGTCCGGCTCCGATACCACCTCCGCGGCGGACGACTCGACCTCGGTCGCGGAAGACTCGGGCCGCCACTCGACGACGGGGGCCGCCGAGGTCGGCTCGGGCGCGAGGTTCTCAGGAGCCGGCCGGCTGCGCTCGACGTCGAGTCGACGCGCCGCTTCGGCACGCGCATCGGCAACGATTCTCGCGGCCTCGCTCTCGGCCGACTGCAGTCGGGCCTGGGCGCGCATCTCGGCCTCGTTCACCGTGCCACGCAGCCGGCGATCGGCCTCGTCGTGCGCTGCGTCCAGCACCGACTGACGTTCCTGCTCGAGTTCCTCGAGCCAGCGCTGGATCTCCGACTCGGCTTCCTCGTACATCACCGCCTGCTTCGAGGTGGCAGCCCGCAGCAGAGCGGATCGCTCTCGGTGCGCGTCGGTGACGATCCGGCGCGCTTCATCCTCGGCCTTCGAGCGCACCGTCTCGGCTTCGGTCTCCGCGGCCGAGATCACACGGCGGCATTCGGCCTCGAGGCGAGCGAGCAGCGGTTGATAGTCGTGTTCGATCAATTCGGGCTTGTCCGAACCGATCCGGCGCGGTGACTCACCGACGTCGGGTACCGCAGCGTCTGCGCCGATGAACTCGGTCGAAGGCGGCCTGCCGAGCGGGAGCAGCACGCTGGACGGGTCTGGCGTCAGCGCAGCGCGGCCGGGAGGGAACGACCTACGTGGCGCTCCGTTCGAGGAGCCGGCCGCAACCGTCAGGGGTTCGGAGTGAACGTTGTCCGACGGTGGCGTCGCCGACGACTCGGGGAACTCGGGGTCGCCCGCAGCATCGATCGGATCTGGCATCGCGCTATCCATCGCGTGAGGGTAGCCGTCTGACCACTCTGCGTGCGAGGGCAGTAACCCGACGCGTCGGCGTCCGTGCAGTCAGGACTGCACGGTAGGCTCTCGTCCCTATGGCGGAACCCCGGACGCCCTCGATCGTCGTGTCGGTCGAGTCCTCGACCGACCCCCCGTTCCCGAACGCGGTCCGGTCGGGTCTGACTTGACGGCGCGGCAAAACCGCGAGGCACCGCAGCCGGGAAGCTCAGGGGCTGCCACCGTGCGCATCGCCGGGGTCGAGATCAGTCCGCTCAGACGGGAAGAGGCCGTGGCTGCAGTCCTCGGACTCATGGACCGCGGTTCCGCACAACTGGTCGTGACCCCCAACGTCGACCACGTCGTGATGCTCCAGCGCGACGCCGAATTCGTGGAGGCCTACGACTCGGCAGCATTGCGATTCGCCGACGGAGCCCCGATCGTCGCGTTGTCGCGGCCGCTGCGTACACCGGTGCCTGAGCGAGTCACCGGGATCGACCTCACGATCGCTCTCCTCGGTGAGTGCGAGCGACAACACCGGTCCGTGTACTTCCTCGGTGGGGAGCCGGCAGTTCTCGAGCAGGCGGTCGCACGGGTCCGTGCCGATCATCCCGACCTCAAGATCGTCGGATCTGCGGCTCCGCGCGTGGACCTCGATCACGCAACCCTCGAGGAACAGCAGGCCCTGGAATCATGCCGCGCCGCGGCGCCAGATCTGTTGTTCGTCTTCCTCGGCGCGCCCAAGCAGGAGAAGTGGTTCCTGCGACGGGCGCCGCAGTTGCCCCCCACAGTCGTGCTCGCCGTCGGTGCGACCGTCGACTTCCTCGCAGGCGCCAAGCGCCGCGCCCCCAAGTGGGTGCAGTCCATCGGCCTCGAGTGGCTGTGGCGTCTCGCGCTGGAACCGGGTCGATTGTTCCGGCGATACGTCGTGCAGGATTCGCGATTCGCGGTGATCGCAGCGCGAGAGCTCGCACGTCGTTATGCGCGCCCGCGTTCGTCAGGTCCTGCGCCAGGCGCCGGTGACGGGTAGTTCCTCGCGACTTCGTGCTGTGACCGCGGTGGGGGCCATGAGGACGTCGTCGATGACGTCCGGATCACAATCCATGGCTGTCGCGAGGAAGGCGGCGTCGCTGCGGCGCACGACGATCACCGATGAGTCCGATCCCTTGCGCAGCGTCTTGATCGCATTGCCGAATTCCATCACCGCATCCGCGCGCGCATCGCACTGAGTGCGAAACCTCGAGAGGTCGATGACGATGCCCCCTCGACGTTCGTATGCCACGAGATCGATCTCTTGCTTCTGCTGTTCACCCGGAATCAGCGTCTGGACGTCGACGCCGTAGACCTCCGCGAGGCGTTGGAGACGCTCGAAGGTGATCGAGCGGTCGCCGCGTTCGTACGCACCCAGAGACGACACCTTGAACTCGTCGCCCGAGAGTCGTGCCACATCGAAGAGCGTGAGCCTTCGTCGAACACGGAAGGCTCTCAGCGCTTCGCCGACCGGGTTGCGCATGGGCTTGGGAACTCCAGGTTTCGAGGCTCGTCGCACCGGCCGACGCGACGGAACCCCCTCCGGCGCGGCCGGCGTCGACAGCTGGCCTATTGGTTTCCCTGGATCATGCGCTGGAACGGACCCGAAGTGGTGGATCCCACCCCCGTGACCAACTCCGGAGCTGCCCGCGCGAGTTGCCGGTGATACCACGTAGAGTGAGATCGTCTCGCGGTTCGTGAGGCTGGTGGGCCGGGGCCAGCGCGCCGGTGCGCGAGCATCCCCCACACTCGGTTTGCTCCGCTACTAACCTTGATATGACAGGGCTCGCGGGACGGATGACCTCGCAGCGGGTGACCGGATGAGGCGGATAGTACCGCTTTGTCGGCCTCACCTAATGCGGTCGCGACAGAGAACTCCAGTGAAATCCTCGCGTGTTCCGTTGCATTTTTGTGGCAGAGGCGGCACTATCAGTGGCGAGTCAAGGGGCAAGGTCTCTTCGGACCTAGGGCGAGGTCTCCGGACCTGGGAAGTGGGTGATCGTGGCGCTTCGTACTGAGGGCGAGTCGACGTCACAACGAGGTTTCGAGCGGCGGCGTCTGGTACGACCGCGTCCCCGCTCGACGGAACCCGTTGCGAGCGCTGCGACAGAAGGCGTCACGCCCTCGAAGCGTGGGGTGCAGAAGACCGCGTGGTGGCGGCCTCGTGGCGGTCGGCTCCGGTTCGTGCTCCTGGGCAGCGACCTCGCCGCCGTGGCCTGTGCCTGGATGTTCGTGCTGCTCCTCGACGGCACCTTCTCCGCCGCGCCGCTGCGCTCGGTGGGGATCACGGCGTGCGTCGCCGTCGTCGGCGCCGGGTTCGCAACCCACTGGGGTCTGTATCTGGCGCGGGTCAACACGGTCCGATCCGCCGAGCTCGCCGCCCTGTGGCGCATCGCCGTCGTCACCGCCGTGGTCGGCTGGCTGATGACCAGCGGCATCGTCGAGGAGTTCTCCTGGGCGCCGACGGTCCTGGCGGGCGTGCTCACGTTCCTGCTGCTCGCGGCCTGCCGGAACACCTTCGACGTGTGGATCAAGGGCCGTCGCCGAGCGGGTGGGTACTGTCGACGGATCCTGCTCGTCGGGCGCGACGAAGCCGCCGTGGAACTCCTGGAGCTGGTCGAGGACCAGCCGGAGCTCGGCTACCGTGTGATCGGTTTCGTGGGCCCCCGGTTCGAGACCGACGTCGAGTTCCCGGTGCGATGGGTCGCCGAGTACAGAGGCCTCGAGCGCGCGGTGGAGGAAGAGGGTGCGAACGGCGTGATCGTCGCGGCGAGCGCGCTGGGCAACGGGACGCTGCGCACCGCACTGTGCGATCTCGTCGAAGACGGCGTTCACGTGCAGGTCTCGACCGGGCTCCAGGGACTGGACCATCGTCGGCTGCGTGCTTCGACCGTCGGCTACGAGCCGGTGCTGTACCTGGAGCCGGGCGCCAGCACGTCGTGGGAGCGGTACGCGAAGCGTGCGATGGATCTGGTGGTGTCGAGCGTCGCGCTCCTGTTCGCGCTGCCGATCCTCGCGGTGGCGGCGATCGCGATCAAGCTGCACGATCGCGGTCCGGTCTTCTTCCGTCAGGAACGGATCGGTCGGGGTGGCCGATGCTTCCAGCTCTTGAAGTTGCGCACGATGGAGGTCGACGCGGAGAGCAAGCTGGCCGAGCTGATCGGCGAGAACCAGCGCACGGGGCCGCTCTTCAAGCTCGGGCGCGACCCGAGGGTCACGCCGCCCGGGCGGATCCTCCGCGCGAGCAGCCTCGACGAGCTCCCCCAGCTGTTCAATGTGCTCAAGGGTGAGATGAGCCTCGTCGGCCCTCGTCCCCCGCTCCCGAGCGAGTTCGCGTTGTTCGACGAAGAGCTCCAGCAGCGTCAGCAACTCACACCGGGCATCACCGGACTCTGGCAGCTCGAGGCCCGCGACAACCCTTCGTTCCGGACCTACCGTCGACTCGACCTCTTCTACCTCAGGAACTGGTCGATCTCGCTCGACCTCATGATCCTCCTGATGACTGCCTACAGCGTGGTGATCAGGGCGGTGACGAGCAAGTCGATGGACGGCGCCGAAGAAGATGCCGCGCCCGCCACGCGTGCCGGCGAGGGGGCGTTGAGAGAGCAGGCGGCGACCGCCGGTTGATCGCCTCGCCCACCCTCGGCGTAGGTTCCGACTGCCGAGGAGTTCGAAGCTCTCCTACACTCCAGCGGACGGGGGTGGGAGCATGTCCGGCTCAACTGGCTCTTGGAGACGGCAGCACGCACTTGCCGTAACGGTCCGGGTCATCGGCAACAGCTGCGCGACGATTCTGGCGCTCGGTGGGGCATACGGCTTGGGCCGGGTGCTGGATCGCCCGGACGGATTCGGCGAAATCCTCTGGTGGGTCTCGATCGCCGCGGTCGCGGGCCTCATCTTCCTCGGCGTCCAGCCGCTCGCCCGCCGGCTGCTCGTTCTGGCCGGTCTCCTCACGACGAGCCTCGACTTCCCCAGCCGGCCTCCATCACGGGTGGCGGTCGCCTGGACGTTCTCGGACCCCATCGAGGTGCGACGCAGGCTCGACGACGCGAACCGTCGTGAGTGGACGCCCGAAAACCAGACCGACCGCGTGCTCCTCGCAGCCACCCTCGAAGTGTTGGAACAGCGTCGTCGCCAGTCCGTGGTGGTGTTCCGGGTGGGTGACGACGAGGTGTCCGCGGCCGTCGTCGAGAGCGAGATTCCCGGCTACCTGCAATTGACGAAGCGGGGTACCGACGGTCGGCGGCGGATGCTGGTGCTCGCTGCGGGCGCAGCCGGCGCAGCGTTGCTGGCCACGGCGGCCCTCGCGCGGGGACCGTCCTCCACGGGCGACCTCTCGAACGCAACGCCGAGCGCGTCGGCGCCGCCGACTCTCGGACGACGCCCGACGCCCCCTTCGAGTGCCCCGTCGACGAGTGCCCCGTCGACGACCGGTGCCGAAGCTGCGGCCGCCCCCGGCGCCGGGCCGGGCCCGGCAGCCTCGGACGTGCCGACGGCGACGGACGTCGGCTCCGCTCTCGCCGCCCAGGCCGGTCGAGCCGCTCGCGACGACTCGGCCCCCGACACCGGGACCGGGCTCACGGCGTCGGCCGCGGCGGCCGGCGGCCTGCAGATCGCTTCCCTCGCAGACGTGACGACCCCGAGCACGTCGCCGATCACCACGCCCGGGTTCGCCGCGGCGGCCGCGGTGGCTCCGGTGGCTCCGGTGGCTCCGCTGGCTCCGCTGGCACCACTGGCACCACTGGCACCACTGGCCCCCGACAGCGCGTCGGCGGCCTCCTCGGGCGCCGACGCGCCCTCGGTGATCGCCCCCGTTTCCGGCGCCCGGGTGCAGCTCGCGCTCCCGTTGCGACCCGGGCCCACCAGTGGTGCGGAGAATCAGGCAACGGCCGACAGCGCGGCCTCCGAGGACCGGCTGCAGCCGTTCCCGCCGTCACCCGAGGACGTCGAGCGAGCTGACGACGCCGAGCGCGGCGAGAGCGACGAGGCGGGCGCGAGCCACGATGAGGCTGCTCCGACCCAGATCGACCGGTCGTGCGCTTCCGGCCGCGCTGACGACTCCGAAGCGGCGCGCGTGACTTCCGACGCGAAAACCGCCGAGTAACCCAGGCCGGGACCGGCCGCGGAGTTGAGTCCGCGATGAGACGGGCGTCACACACGGACGCGCGCCGAAGTGGCATGCTGACTGCATGTGGTCCCCACTGCCCCGAAGCCTCCCGCTCGAGCCCCACGGCTCGGTGGCGCGATGATGGCGTTCCTCGTCGTGATGGCGGTCTGGGTGCTCGCGGTGGCGCTGTTCGTCCTCGTCGGCTCCGAGCTCAAGCGCGCCGAAGCCGCGGCCGAGTCGGTCACCCGCAGACACATCACGCGCCGCGCGACCTCACTGGGTCCTCTGGCACGGACGCCTGCTCGCGTGGGGAGGGTTCCTTCCCAGGCTTTCTGCCGCCGCCTCTCCTGAGCCGAGCGGAGCGGGCCGGGGGTCAGCCGGTGAAGCGGGGCGTGAGGGTGACCGCCGGAGCGATCGCCGGACCGGCCTGGACCTCGACGGCGCCGATGTCGCACCCGAGGCCGCTGGGGCGCCCGAGCGCACGCTGATCGACCAACGGCTGGATGGTCGACGCTCCGTCGGCAGAGCACGCCGACAGCGCGACCCCGTCGATCAGCGGGCTCCCCGTCTGCGGGAGTCGCGTCAGGGTGGGACCCCCGTTGTCGGTGAGCGGACCGAGCAGAGGGTTGCCACCGTTGTTGGTGTCGGTCGAGTCCGTGAAGCCACAGGTGTTGTCGTCGCTGAAGTTGTAGCCGTACGAGATCGTCGTGCCGACGCTGCAGTTCGGGGCATGCAGGGCCACGACCGACGAGAACGATTCGAGCGTGGGTGTGCTGACGTTGAACCCGCAGTTCACGGTGCCGTTCTCGACGACGGTCGCGTACACGAGGGTGACCTTGCCCTCCGGCGAATACGCCCCGCAGCCGCCATTGCCCGTGATGGTCGAGTTCACGATGAGCACCTGGTCGGGAGCCCGCACGCCGAAGTGACCGCCGCCGGTGACGGTGGAGCTGGTGATGCTCGCGGTCCCGTTCACCGCCAGCACGCCCCCGCTCGGACCGCCCTGGATCTCGGAGCGAAGGGTCGCGGCGCCCGCGTTGGCCACGATGGCCAACGAGGCGCCGGTGATCCAGGAGTCGCTGACGGTCACCGTGCCGAAGAGGGAGAGCACCCCGATGCCGCCGGCGCTGGTGACCGTGGAACCGGTGACCGTCACGTCGAGGCCCGCCTGGATGCCGCCGTCCTGGCCCGCCACGGTGGATCCCGACACCGTCGCGGAGCCGCCGGATCCTGCGAGGACGCCGATGCCGTTCGTGCTCGTCACGCTCGAGTCGGTGATCGTCGCGTCGGTCCCGCCGTTGGCACCACCACCGACGCCCGAGACCGTCGAACCGGTGATGACGACGTTGCCGGCAGCGGCCAGCGCGCCGACGCCGCCCGAGCTCGACAGCGTGGAGTCGGTGACGGTGACGTCCTGCGCGGCGAAGGCCGCTGCATCCGAGGACGTGATGGTGGAGGAGTCGATGGTCGCGCTCGTGCCGCCGCCGAAGCTGACGACGCCCTGGCCGTTGGTCGTCGTGATGGAGGAGCCGGAGACCGACACGGGACCGAACGCGTCCAGGGCGTTGGTGCCGCCCGAGGTCACGAGACTGTCGACGGTCAACGGCCCGCCCGTGAACACGACTTCATTCGCGGTGGTCTGGGTGACCGTGTTGCCGTTCCCCGTCAGGACGAGTGCGTCGGTGCTCGGGTGGTTGAGCGCGCCGTTGGTCAGCGAGATCGGGCCCACGGACACGCTGACCGTGTCAGTGCCGGGGTTGGCGTCTGCTGCGGCGATCGCGTCACGCAACGTGCACGTCCCCGCGGGGACGGCCGGGCAGTTGGCCGGGTTCCCGACCGCAGGATCACCGGTGTTGTCGACCGTGATCACGGCCGCTCCGGCGGGGTCGGCAGCGAGCACCTCGAGGCCCACCCCTGCGACGGCGAGCGATGCGCTGGCGAGTGCCAACGACACCAGTGCTGCCAGCCGACGTCGCGTCAATCCAAGCATCGTGCCAATCCCATTTCCGTGTGCCGATACACGACCTCGACCAGCGAAGTCGGTTGCGAACAGCCGGAAATGTATCAGCCGCCGAGAAGGTCCCTGACGCCCATGAACGGCGCGAATGGAGTCACGGCCGGGACTCCACACACAGCACCCGCTCACGCGCACGGTCCTCGATGAAGAACGGGGCCGCCGCGGGGCAGCCGGTGGCACGATCGGCCGTCGTGATGATCTCGGCGTCGTGCGGTTCTGAGCAGGGAACCGGGGTCACGGCGTGGGTGCCGATGAGGCAACCTCCCGGGGCGAGAGGGCTCTCGACCGCCATGGGCGACGCGCCGATGCCAGTGGCACCGAGCCAGATGGCCGCGACGACTGCGAGCAACAGCGGGAGCACCCAGAAGCCCGCGCGCAGCGCGACCGGGGTCCCGGTCGGCATCGGCCTCTGGAGGCGCGCCGCGACATCGGGCACGCGAGCGGGCTCGTCGATCTGCATGGCGCGCCGCAGGTTCCGCGAGTTGTCGAATACAACCCCCAGGTTCCGGACGAAGAGCGTCGGCCCCCACCAGCCCGTGCGGAGCGTACGGTCCTGGTGCGACCGGCCCACCGCCCGTCCACAATCACGACAGAGCGTCGACGAGAGCACCACCCTCCGGCGCGAGAAGAGCAGACCCTCGAGATACGTGAACGTGAAGGGCTCGGCCGGAGCGTGGCCGCACATCCTGCACTCGTCCGCGCCCGGTTCGCGACCGGCAAACGACGTCCGCGGAGGGGCGCCTCTGCGTGCCTCGGGTGTCGAGATCAACTGCCGGTAGGCGTCGTTCACCGATGCCATCGCGACGTCGAACCGCGCACGCTCCTCGGGCGAGCACCGGGGATGGGCGTCCGGATGCAACGAGCGGGCAAGCCGTCGGTACGCCTGTGAGACCTGCTCGGCCGTGGCGTCGGGAGCGACTCCCAATGTGTCGTGCGCGTCCATCACCAGCCTTCCGCTCCGCAAGGCCGACGCTACCGCTCGTCTGGTTCCCGGTGTGGCATCTGCTGCGTGCCGTGACGCAAGGTCCGCTGGAACTCGGCGCGGATGACCGGCCAGGAGTACTTCTCGTTCACGAGCTCGAACGCGTTGTCGACCAGATCACGCCGCAAGGTGCTTGCCGAGCCTGGCTCGAGGAGCTGCACACAGGCCGAGGCGAAGTCCTGGGTCGTGTCGGCAACGAGAAGATCGCGACCGGAGACGACGTCGAGCCCTTCGGACCCCACCGAGGTCGACACGACCGGGATCCGGTGCGAGAAGGCTTCGAGGATCTTGATCCGGGTGCCCCCTCCCAGCCTGAGCGGCGCGACGACCAGATCGGCTTGTTCGAGAGCATCCTCGATCTTCGGGACGAACCCCAGCACCTCGACGGCGTCGTACGCCGACAGCTCGGCCCTGAAGTCGTCGTCGATGGCACCCGCCACGACGAATCGCGTCCGCCCTCGCAGGGCGCGGACGATCGGCAGGATGTCGCGGGAGAAATAGCGGACAGCGTCGATGTTCGGCGCGTAACGCATGGCTCCCTGCAGAAGAATCGTCGGGACGTCAGCCACGTCCGTACGCCCGACGGGGGGTCCCTGTCGCTCGTAACCGTTCGGGACGACGAGCACATGGTCGCCGCCCCCGAGATACGACCGATCGGCCGTGCTGCAGGTGAGCAGGTCGACCTCCCGACGGCGCAGATCGCGCTGCAGACGGCGGTACCGGTGCAGGTTCAAGGCGCCGCGACCGAGGCGGTACGCATTCCTGGGGCGAATCACGTCGAGGCCCGCTGCATGCGCGTCGAAGCGCAGCTCGCGGGCGAACGTTCGATCGGGGACATCGCCCAGGTCGACGACCTGCCGCCCCCGTGCATGACGACCGAGGACCTCGTAGCACATCGCATCGGCTGACAGCACCACGTCATAGTCCGGCATCCGCCAGGCCGCGAAGCGGGCGCGAACTTCGTGGACGTCGAATTCGGGCCAACGCGGGAGGCGAGACCCGAACATCCACGCGACATCCGAACGGGGGCTCCACTCTGGGATGACGGGATCGTCGGCGTGGACCCGGCTTCCGCCGAGTTCGGCCTGCAGCAGTCTTCCTCGAGCTGCGTCGGGCTCGCGCATGAGCCAGACGTCGAGCTCGCCCAATTCCCGGAGTGCGCCGAGGAGGTTCCAGTACCGCATGGATCCCCCGGTTTCGAGCGGGAGGGGCGAGCCTGGGTAGACGACGAACAGTGAGCGCACGCGAGTCCGATCTTTGCGACGTGGGAGCGCGGGTACATGCTTTCGGTGTCATCATGGCCGCAATGCAGGTCTGAACACGTTCCGCTCTTGTGCTCGAAGGAGCCGCCGTGCTCGCCAGACGCAGTCTTCCAGACGAATTCCGAGAGTGGAACCGGCGATGGGGTGCGCCATTCGGGTACTCGAGTCGCGCCGCTCGCTTCGTGCGTTCGCGCGTGCCCGGACTCACCTCGAGATTTCCGCAACTCGGCGGCCCGTTCGCCTTCCAGGAGAACAACGAGACACGGATCTACGAGTTTCCCTGGGCCTTCTTCGCCGCTCCCCTCGAGCGCGGAATGCATGCCGTGGAGATCGGGGGAAGCCTGTCGGGTTTCCAATTCGTCCTGGCCATGTCGGTCGCCAAGGTGACCAACGTCGATCCAGGAGAGTCGGCTTCGGGTGTCGGCTGGCCCTGTACGCCCGCGAGCATCGGTCGGCTCAACCGCGCGTTCGGAACCGACGTACAACTGGAGAATTGCACGCTCGAAGCGGCGCACCTCGCCGACGCCAGCGTCGATCGTGTGTACTCGATCTCCACGATCGAGCACATCCCGGATCACGAGCTGCCCGGACTCGCCGACGACATCCGCAGGATTCTGAAACCCGGCGGCCTCGTCGTACTGACGATCGATCTGTTCCTCGACATCGCACCGTTCACCCACCGCACGGAGAACCGCTTCGGTTGGAACATCGACGTCAGGGCATTCGTGGAACGCCTAGGGCTGGAGATGATCGTCGGCGACGAGCGGGAGCTCAACGGCTACCCGAGCTTCGACCCCGAATACGTGCTCTCGGAACTGAGCGAGCTTCTCTACGGGAGCTACCCGGCGTGCGCGCAGCTCCTGGTGCTCCGCAAGGACGAGTGAACGATCGCTCTCCGCAAGGGCACGCTACGCCGTGCCGATCGCCGGAAACTGACGGAGGCATTCTTCGAACAAGGGTCCTGCCGAATCATGACGGATGTGCACGGTTCCGTCGGAGACCTCGTCTACGAGCATCCCGGCGCTGTTCGCATATCGCTCGTAGGTGTCGATGAAGACGACCCCGAATCGCCGGCACGCAGCAGAGAGTTCCTGGTTCATCAGGCGAGTCCACAGGACGCGTTGCTCAGGACTCCCCTGAGTGGGAAATTCCGGGTCATCGAGGAGATCGACCGGTGGGGTCACGGTGGCGATCCCCACGCGGGCCCCAGTGCGCGACGCCAAGTCCCGCGCCTCCGCGGCCAGCCGTTGGGCCAGAAAGCGTGCCGTCTCCTCCGCCGAGCCGTACTCCCCGAGACGTTGAGCGAAGTGAGCACGAACGTCGATCTCCCCGAAAAAGAGGAGTACGGCATCTCGCGGTCGGATCATCACCCTGATGAGCAGCGGCGAGGCCCAACGCGGTGAAGCTGCGAAGAGGTGGCCGACGAGAAGACGGACCAGTTCGCCGTGACGCCCGGCCCGGTACGCGGTCACGGGCCCGAGGTGGGCGATCTTGACGCCCGGACGACGCGAAAGCGCATCGGAGTGGCTGTCGCCCACCGCAAACAACCGACTGCGGCGATCACGCAGGATGTACGAGAGCCTCGAGCGAACGGCCGTCATCGATCTACGCGGGGTCGGGCTCCTCCGGAAGCTCGTGTGCTCTCCGGAGTGGTCACGAGTCCGAATCGGTGTTCGTCGGCCCCGCCACGATGGTGCTCCCCGCCCGACGTGTGTACCCACCGGATTCCTGCTTCGTGAGACGGAGCACACCGACGACCAGCAGCACGAGGCCGACCGCGCCCGTGCGCACGAGGCCACCGCCATCCAGCTCACGATCGGCTTCGAGGAACCGGAGGTCAACCAGCGCCGAGAGGTCGACGAGCACGAACAGCGCGGTCAGCAGCCCTAACGACCAGCGCGCCGCGGGCCTGCGCCGGCCGAGCGTGATCGTGAGCAGCGCGGCCAGCAACGTGGGGCCCACGACCGCGCCGGCGGGCCCGTCGGTGGCGTCGATCAGGAAGCCGATGCCGAGGATGCCCAGCACGACCACGAGAGGTACGCCGAAGGTCTCGTCCGCGCTGCCCGGCTCGAGCAACGCGAGCGCCACCACGGTCAGGCCGGCCGCGGCGAGGGCGGCGGGCACGACCCCGATGTGCGGGACGGTCCCGGACAGGTCGAGCTCCCGAAACACCTGCACCAGCACCATGCCGCTGCCGCCCGCGAGCAACCCGATGGCCATCGGGTCCCACCCTCGTTGCTCCACGGCATCCAGAGTGCGGATCGTCCAGCGGTGGCACCGACTTCCGCGCAGCAGCCAGAGCGCCGCCAATACCAGCGGCAACGCCGTCACGTCGCCCAGGTCGAGGCCATGGCTCCCACTCAGCGATAGCAGCACCGGCCCGTGGAATGGCTCGACGACGAAGACGACGAGGACGCCGATGAGCGCCACGAGGCCCGCAAGCGTCCTCGGCCAGCCTTCGGTATGACGGTTGGTCGTCGACGTCACACGTCGTGCGCCTCGGGACGGCGCTCCGGCGGAGTGTTCGCGGAGCCAGATGACGAACGGATTGAGCGGTGCGGCCCGCGAAGGCGCTCGTAGAGCCTGGGTGCGGTCACGATCGCGATCGCGCGCAGCGAAATCGAAGTCGGACCGCGCAACGCCCTGACCGCGTACCGACGCGCTCCTCTGAAGTCCCCGGTGTCGAGGCGGACTGACGCCCGACTGAACGCGACCAGGGCGCCCGAGTCGCGAATCGCGGAGCGCAATCCCTTGCTGAGCGGCCGATGGTTGCGGACCACGCGTTCGTGGACCCGAACACAGGCGTCACCGATCCGGTCGACCTGGAGCGAGAGGTTGCTCTCGTGCTGGCGGTAGAGGAAAGTGCGGGTCTCGGTCCGGTGCATGGGACAACCGGCTTCGGCGATGCGGATCCAGAGGTCCCAGTCCTCGACCGCCTCCATCGCCGGGTCGAATCCGCCGACCTGCTCGAAGATCGAGCGTGGCATCACGGCGTGCATGCCGAAGGTGTGGTGCCGGATGAGCCACTCGAGCGCGCCGTCGACCGGAGGGCCCACGTCGCCGTCCTCGCCCTGCCCGGGAATGATGCCTCGCTGCTCGTGCCAGCGGAGACCGCGACCCGACACGACGCCGCCGGTTCGTGCCTGCAACTCGAGGCAGGTGGTGAGGTGGTTCGGGAACCACACGTCGTCGGCATCCAGGAAGGCGATCATGGGCGCCGACGTGCTGCGCACGCCCTCGTTGCGCGCCTGTCCAGGTCCCGCGTTCGTGGGCCTCTCCACGACTCGCAGCGGGAGCATCGCCGCCCAATGCCGCGCGATTGCGACGGTCTCGTCCCGGGAGCCGTCATCGACCACGACGACCTCGGCGGGCTGCACGCGCTGGCCCGCGATCGACGCCAATGCGGCGGCCAGTGTCTCCGCCGCGTTGAAGGCGGGGATCACCACGGCGACACCGGGCGGGGCGGCGCTCACGTTCGTCTCACCAGGTCCCGCACCCCGATCAGGCCCTGTCGGACCACGGGCTTGAAGCCCATGACACCGAACTCGGGGTACATGACCTGGCGCTTGAGCTCGAACGCCGGGGCGTCCGGTGCGTTCCAGCCCGGGATCGTGGTGACCCCGCAACGGAATCCGGCGGACCTCGCCGCCTCGATCGTGTCGTCGCCGAAGTCCGCCGGCGTTCCGTTGGGGTACGCCAGGAGGTCGACTCCGCGATCGAGGCCGGCCTCGAGGGCGCGGCGCGCCTCGGCGAGGTTGCGGCACTGACCGGCGGCCGGTTCATTCGCCAGGATGGCGTGGTCCCGGCTGTGGGCGCCGATCACCCCGCCCCGCTGGGCGAGTTCGCGCGCGCCGTCCCAGTCGAGGAACATGGACGGTACGCCGGCGTCGTCCGGCGGATCGAGACGGTCGGTGATCTCCTCGACCGCGGCAAGACGCTCCGTCTGTCGGAACTGCTTCAGGCGGGCCGCCACCCGGTCATGGGACCTCCGGCGCTCGGCGCCCGAGAGGGCCCATTCGGTGCCGTCCCAATGCAGGGAATCCTTCGGAGACGTCGTGAACGCGTGACCCAAGGTCTCCCACCACGGTGTGATCTCGCCGTCGAGCACCCCTGGGATCAGGAAGAAGGTCGCCGGGAGACCGAGCTCCTGCAACATCGGGAGCGCGATGTCGAGGTTGTCCCGGTAGCCGTCGTCGAAGGTGAGCGCGACCGCCCGTGGCGGGAGTGGGCGACCCGAGACGAGGTCGTCCAGCGCGGCGTCGAGCGCGACCACGGTGGCGACGCGGCGGAGCATGCTGAGCTGCCTGCGCAGACCCCGGGTGCCCGACCCGGGCTCTGCTGGGAACGCCCACGTGCCTTCCACGTTGTGCCAGCCGAGGATGAGCAGATGATGGTCCATGCAGTCCATGCTTCGTTCACCGGGCTGGACGCAGCGTAGCCGAGCCTCTGCGAGCGTCCGGCCGGGCGATCAGGAAGCGAGGAGCGTCTCGAGAATCGGCACCGCGATCGGAGTCGCCTGCGAGGGATCCTGCACGACGAAGTGGTGATGGAGTCCGGGTGTGCTGTTGACCTCGAGGATGACACCGCCGCTCCGGGCGAGCGACCTCGTGGGATCGGGCGTGACGACGTCGACACCCGCGAGCCGCAGCCGGGTGGCGCGGGCGGCGGACGCAGCCTCCTCGAGGATCTCGGTGGAGAAGCCGCGCACGGTCCGGTTCTCCGCGGCGGCGTTGTCGCTCACCCCGGTCTTCACCGGCAGCGCGATGCCGAATTCGAGCACGGAACCCAGCGATCTGCCGGCCCGACTCAGCGTGAGTTCCAGATCGAGATCGACCCGCAGCGGCCGGGCCGTCTCCGCAATGCCCGCCTCGATGCGCCGCTGGTTCTCGAGGTCGACGAGCTCCCTGATCGTGCTGCGGCCGTCACCGACCAGGACAGGCCGGGAGCGCTGGACCACGTCGAGCGGCTCGCCGTCGAGGAAGAGCAGGCGGTACTCGTTGCCCGAGGCCGAGCGTTCGACGAGCAAAGGAGAACGCCAACGACTCGCGTGGAGGCAGGCTCGGCGCATCTCGTCGGGCGTCTCGAGACCGCAGGTGACTCCGTCTCCCGCGCCCGTGTTGCGGGCGGGTTTGACGACGCAGGGACCGCCGGTGTCGGCGAGGAACTCGACCGCGGCTTCCCAGTCGCCGGGTTCGATCTGTCGATACGGGGTGATCGGCAGCCCGGCCTGTGCGAGGAGGCGATGGACCAAGGGTTTGTCGCCGGCGAGCTCCAGCGTGGCGGGATGGTCGAGCATCACGAACGCGCGCTGCACGATCGTCGAGCTTGCACCGCGGGAGATCAGCAGAAAATCCCGTCCGAGGTCTTCGACCTCGGCGCCGACCGTCGTGGCCGCGCCCGTCCACAGCTCTCGGTACTGGGCACTGCGGAAGGCATCGAACGCGGCGGCGGTGTCCCGCCGGCCGCGGGTGTACTGCCGGGCGAGCGTCACCGCGCCCTGACCTCGAACCAGGTCGAGGCGGTACGCGAGTTCGGCGCCGATCCGGCCGCGGGAACTCAATCGGTGCATGGCGCGGGTGACGGACGGCAGCGGAGTCACTGCGGTCGCCTGCGGGGGCATTGACGGCGGGGTGGTGCGCACATGAGAGGAGGTGACCCTACCCGGCTGACGGAAGCACTCGAAGCAGCCGGTAACCTCGCGCCATCCCGCAAGACCTCGCAGACCGCCATCCGGTGCGCCGCGAACACGTCTCAAGTCGTGTCCCCCATGGATCGATAGGCCAAGTCGTGACAGTGATCAGTCGAGACACCACCACGAGCAGGTTGCACGCCGTCGATCGCGGGCACACCTTGTCCTCCGAATCCCGTCGCGCCCGATGATCACCTTCTTCAAGCGCCTCTTCCCACTTCTCGACGGGGCGACGAAGCGCCGGCTGGTGGTCGCATCCACGGCGATGTTGTTCCTCGCCGTGCTCGAAGCAGTCGCCTTCGTGGCGCTGATCCCGTTGATGCAACTCCTCACTGCGCCCAACATGGAGACGAACACCAGCAGCGTCACCGCGGTGAGCGACCTCTTCGGGAATCCCCCACCCACGCAACTCGCGACCATGCTCGCGGTGATCACCGTTGGCATCTACATCGTGAAGAGCATCGCGGCGATCATCGTCCTCCGATGGGCAACCACGTTCGCGATGGCTGAGGAAACGAAGATGCTCCACCGCCTGATGGGCACCTACCTCAGCGCGCCGTACACCGAACACCTCACCCACAACAGCAACGAGTTCAAGCGGACACTCGAGATCTCGTTGCCGATGATCTTCCGCATCGCCCTCGTGCAGGCCTTCAACGCGGTCGGCGACATCTTCTCGGTGCTGTTCGTCGGCGTGATCCTCGCCGTCTCGAACCTCGCGATTGCGATTGCGGCCGCCCTGTACTTCGGCATCGTCACGGTCGGGTACCAGAAGATCGCTCAGCGCTACATCGCCAGGGCCTCCAGCGCCATCCACGACAAGCAGGCCGTGGAGCTCCAGTCGATGCAACAGTCGCTCGCGGCCGTCAAGGACGTGAAGGTCCGCGGCGCGGAGAAGTACTTCGCCGACGAGATCTACGAGGTGCGCAAAGGCCTCATCCCGGCGTACCGCACGATCACGCTCTCGGGTGTGACCCCCCGATACGTGCTCGAGCTCGCCATGATGGGTGCGGCCGGTGTGATCGCGTTCGTCGCGTTCTCGACCGAGTCGGTCAGCGCAGCCACGGCAACCGTCGGCGTCTTCCTCGCCGGCGGCTTCCGGATGCTCGCCCCCCTCAACAAGATCATCTTCGGTGTCGCCCAGGCTCGAGCTGCCCTGCCTTCGGTCGACCAGCTCGCGGGCGACCTCGAGTTGGCGGACCAAGAGGCCGTCGCCGAGGCCATGGAGCGCAAGCAGCAGGTGCAGGTCGAGGGGCTGCGCCCCCGCCTCTCGCTGCGGGACGTCAGCTTCTCCTACGTCCCGGGAGTGCCGGTGCTCGACAACGTCAGCTTCGACATCGAAGAGGGCGAGGCGATCGGACTGGTCGGCGGTTCGGGCGCCGGAAAGAGCACTCTCGTCGACGTGCTTCTCGGGGTGCTGGAGCCCGACAGCGGAGAGGTCCTCGTCGACGGCTGGCCGATCGACACCGTGCGACGCCAGTGGCAGAACATGATCGGTTACGTGCCCCAGAGCGTCGTGCTGTTCGACGCGACGGTGGGCGCGAACGTGGCATTCGGTGTTCCCGACGCCGAGATCGACGAGGCCCAGGTGTGGAAGGCGCTCGAGCTGGCGCAACTCGCCGATGTGGTGCGGGAACTGCCCGACGGCCTCGACGACGTGATCGGCGAGTCGGGGGTTCAGCTCTCCGGTGGGCAGCGCCAGCGGCTCGGCGTCGCCCGGGCGTTGTACCACGACCCGCAGATCCTCATGTTCGACGAGGCGACGTCGGCGCTCGACAACGAGACCGAGTTCAAGCTGACGGAGGTGCTCGAGAGCTTCCGCGGCCAGCTGACCATGATCACGATCGCCCACCGTCTGAGCACGGTGCGCCGCTGTGATCGTCTCCTCTACCTCGAGCAGGGCAAGCTCGTGGCGGACGGTCCGTTCGAAGAGCTCGACAACGCAATCCCGGGCTTCACGAGAATGGTCGAGCTCGCCAGTCTGCACTCGTGATGCCTGGGCCCGCGGACCTCGATGCACCCGGCGGGCACCCGCTCGTCCCGATCTCTGTCGTGATTCCCGCGCACAACGAGGAACTGGTGATCGGCAGATGCCTGGCTGCCCTGAGGGATGGCGCAGCGGACGGCGAGCTCGAGATCGTCGTTGTGTGCAACGGCTGCACCGATCGAACTGCCGCGTTCGCCCGCGCCGGCGCCCCCGCAGCGACCGTCGTCGAGCTCGCGGTCGCCTCCAAGTCGGCTGCGCTCAACGCCGGGGACGACCACGCGACGCGGTTTCCCCGCATCTACCTCGACGCCGACATCGAGCTCCCGATCGCCGCGCTGCGGGCGACCGCTGGTGCCCTCACCCGCCCGGGCACCCTCTGTGCCGCGCCGGCCCCGGCGTTCGCACTGGAGGGCCGCCCAGTGCTCGTTCGCCATTACTACGAGGTCTGGCGGCAACTGCCCTACGTCACCGAGGACATGGTGGGTACGGGCGTGTACGGGCTCTCCGAGGAGGGCCGGGCGCGATTCGACCGATTTCCCGATCTCACGGCCGACGACCAGTTCGTGTTGCAGCAGTTCGATCGACGCGAACGGTCCGCGTTGACGGAGCAGCATTTCGTGGTTCACCCTCCGACGACCCTTCGAGGACTGCTCGCCATCCGGCGGCGTGCCTACCGCGGCGTCGCCGAGCTCGAGGCCTCCGGAATGGCGCGGCACGAGGCCGCGACCGGGTCGGGGCGTCGGCTCACCGAACTCGCTCGTTCGCCACGTCAATGGCCGGCGATCGTCACCTATGTGGGGATCAGCCTGTACGCCAAGGCGTCCGCGCGCTGGGCGAACTCGACGCGTTCGGGAACGCGACGATTCGGCGCGACGGTCTGCTGCGAGGGAGGAGGTCTGATGAAGCCCGACCTCCAGGGGACTTCAGGTGTTCGACGCTCCCCGACTGCCTACGTCGTGAGCCGCTACCCCGCCTTGTCGCACACGTTCATCCAGCGCGAGATCGTGTCGCTCCGTGCGCGGGGAACGTCGGTCGACGTGTATTCCATCCATCGCGCCGCGCCCGACGTCATGTCGATGACCGATACCGCGGAGCTCGCGTCCACCTTCGCGGTGTTGCCCATCTCGCCCGGGAGGCTCCTCGGTACCCACGCGCGGGCCTTCCTCCGCTCGCCCCGCGCGTACGTGCGGACGCTCCGGTACGCGCTCGACGCTGCACCGCCCGGCGCGCGCGCTCTCCTCTGGCAGTGCTTCTACTTCGCCGAGGCGATCGTCGTGTGGAATCGCTGTCGCGATCGAGGGGTGAGGCACCTCCATGCGCACTTCGCGAACGTGGGTTCGGACGTTGCCTGGTTGGCCTGTCAGTTCGGGCGCTTCGTCGACGGCGACGACGCCTGGCAATGGAGCTTCACCATGCACGGTTGCATGGAGTTCTGGGACGTCGAGCGATTCAACCTCGCCCGGAAGGTGCAGGCAGCCGACCTGGTCATTGCGATCAGCGACTTCACGCGCGCCCAGCTCATGGGGTTCGTCGAGCCCGAGCACTGGGACAAGATCGAGGTCGTGCACTGTGGAGTCGATCTGGCCCGCTATCCGTTCGCCACGCGAGAGGAACGCGGGAACCGTCCGGTCGAGATCCTCTGCGTGGGCCGTCTCTCCCCGGAGAAGGGCCAGGCGCTCGTGCTGCGAGCGGTTGCCGACCTCAGGCGCGATGGGAGATCCGTGTGCCTGACGCTCGTGGGCGACGGCCCGCTTCGGAGCCAACTCGAGGATGAAGCCCGCCGACTCGGGATCGCCGACCACGTGACCTTCGCCGGCGCGGTCGATCAGGACGCGATCCCTGCGTTCTACGAACTCGCTGACGTGTTCTGCCAGCCCAGCTTCATGGAGGGCATCCCTGTCGTCCTCATGGAGGCCATGGCCACAGGTCTCCCCGTGGTGAGCAGTGGCGTCGCGGGTATCCCGGAACTCGTGGTGGAGAACCACTCCGGACTCCTGGTCCCGCCGGGGCGGACGGCGCTGCTGGCCGCTGCGCTCGGCAGACTGGTGGACGCACCCGAGTTGCGACAAGCGTTCGGCAAGGCCGGCCGGACGATCGTGGAGCAGGAGTTCGATGCCGACGAGTGCGCGGCCGTCGTCGCGGGTCTGTTCGATCGCCTCGCCCGGGGGGCCGATCATGAGCGGTCCCCGCGCTGCTGACACCCGATCTCCGAGCCCCGCGAACCCGCACTAACCTTGCGCGCCTACGTGCCGATAGGGATGACGGGCTGGAGTTCGATCATTTCGGAACCGCGAGACCAGCCGTAGAAATCCGTCGCGAGAGGAAGCACGAGGAGCTTGACGTGGCGAAAGACCTGAACGACCCGTCGGTCGACACCACAGACTCCGCAAACATCGCGGTTCGCAACGGCTCGAGCTCCGTCGAGGACTTCGAGTACGGAGTTCCCGAGACCACGGTCACCGACACGAGCCCCTCGCACACGTTCTTCCTCCATCGTGCCCGTCCCTACGTCTCTCCCGGTCGGTCCGCCCGCAATCACTGGCAACTGATCGTGGTGTGCACCATGCTCGGCGTTCTCTTCGGGGCGGCGTTCGGCGTCGTGCGCAAACCCACCTACACCGCGCAGGCGCGCCTCGTCGTCGGGAAGACGGCCCAGCTCAGCAATCTCGCGTCGATCCCCGGTCTCGACGCGGCGGGTCAGAGCCTTGCGGCTTCGTACAGCCGGCTCGTCACCACCGACGCGGTCCTGAACGACGCGGCCAAGCGCCTCGGTGGCTCGCTCGACGGCAGCTTGTCGGCGTCGCCGATCCCTCTCTCACCCGTCGTCCTCGTCGAAGCCTCGGCCAAGACCAGCGACGGGGCCGTCGCGTTGGCGAAGGCGGGCTCGGCCGCGCTCGTCGACGCGGTCGAGACGCTGAATCAGCAGCAGAGCAAGGCGACGGACGACGTCCTCAAGCAGTACCAGGATGCCGACCGCGTGTTGATCGCCGCCCAGATCAACGTCAACAGCCTTCGACAGCAGCTGACGACCCAGACTGCCGCCGGCGCGCCCGCGGCGACGCTCGACGATCTCCAGACGAAGGTGAACATCGCCCAGACCGAGGTCGACGCGGCGCAGCTGAAGAAGGATTCCCTGGCCGCGACCTACAGCGGCGTGTTCAGCCCCACCGCCCTGAATTCGCAGATTCTCCAGAGAGTGGGCACGGCCGCGGCGACCGGGGACAATCGGAAGTCGACCCTCGAGATCGGCGTGCTGTTCGGGCTCGTGGCCGGGGGTCTCCTCGGGCTGGGCCTGGCAGTCTGGATCGACCTGCGAGCGCGCACCCGCACATGACAACTGCGTCCTCGCCCGCTGAGGGCGATCTCGAGCGGACGCCCGCCTCCCCCGACGGGGGCCACAGACCCGCTCGGGTCCCCGCCGCCACCGTGCTGCTCTCCTTCGCGTTGGCCGCCGAGATCTTCTCGGGGAACTGGGGCTACATCGGTACGCCCGGCGCGCTCGATCGCGTGCTCTTGGTGCTCGGCCTCGTCGCCCTCGTCCTCGGCGGAGTCCGCGCCGTCTCCGACCGCGGCCTGCGCCTCCGACCGATCCACATGGTGCTGCTGGCTGCGGCCACCTACGTCACGGCATCGTCGATCGCGGTGCACACCTTCGACATCCCCAAGGCGCGGTTCGCGCTCCTCGACCGCTTCGGGCTCATCCCGTTCGTGATGTTCTGCCTGGCTCCCCTGGTGTTCGGGCGCGAGCGACAGCGGCGTTTCCTGCTCGGGGTGCTGATCGCGGTCGGGGCCTACATCGGCATCGTGAACCTCTTCGAGGGCGTGGGGCTCAAGGGCCTCGTCTTCCCCACCTACATCACGGACCCCGCAGTCGGACTGCACTTCGGGAGGGCTCGGGGCCCGTTCGTGGAGAGCGTGGCCGACGGGCTGTCCCTCTACATGTGTGCGGTTGCGGCCGCGATCGGGTTCTCCGTCTGGCGCCGACGCTGGGTCCGCGTCGTCTGTGCCGCCGTCATCGTTCTCGCTGGGCTCGGGCTGCTGTTCACGGTCACGCGGGCGGTGTGGGTCGGTGCGATCGCGGGCACCCTCGCAGCGATGCTCGTCACGCCGCGCGCGTCGCTACATCCCTCTGGCACTGGCCGTCGGGGCCGTCGGGGTCTTCGCCACACTCGTACTCGTCCCGGGCCTTGCGACCAAGGCCGACACGAGGCTGCAGGACCAATCTCCCGTGTGGGACCGGTACAACACCAACAGTGCGGCGGTGCGGATGGTCGAAGCCCGACCCCTCTTCGGTTTCGGTTGGCAGACGTTCCCGACGACGGGTCCCGACTACATGCGTCAGGCCGACACCTACCCGCTCAGCGGCGCGGGCCTGGAGGTGCACAACGTCTTCTTGTCACACGCCGCGGAGCTCGGCCTGGTGGGCGCCACGCTCTGGGCGGTTGCGCTCTTCGGCGCCGTGGGTGGTGCGATCGTGCGTCGCGGCCCGCCCGAATTGCAGCCGTGGCGGGTCGGGCTGCTCGCGATCTTCGTGGCGTTCCTCGTGGCCGCGAACTTCGGACCGCTGAGCTATCCGTTCCCCAATCTGCTGCTGTGGACATGGGCCGGAGTCGCGGGTGCCGAATTCTTCCTCGCGCCGAAGGATTCGACCCCGGATCCCTCCCGAAACCCCGAGACCCATGACGCGGACGGCGGCCCTGCCATCCGCTGGAACGCGACCGACGTCGATGAGCACTTCGACTCCTGAGCCGCCGTCGCTCGACCTCAGGCGGGTCCTCGTCGTGTCACCTCACCTCGACGATGCCGTGCTGAGCTGCAGTCATTTGCTCGCGCGCGCCCAGCAGGCACTCTCGGTGACCGTCTTCGCCGGCTCGCCGGCTCGATATCCCACATCGCCCACCGCATGGGACCGCGCGTGCGGCTTCCTCCCGGGCGACGACATCATGGCGAAGAGGCGCGCGGAAGACGCGCGGGCGCTCGAGATCCTGGGAGTATCGGCCGCGGCTCTCGACTTCCTCGACCTCCAGTATCGAAACGGTGAAAAGGCCGATACGAAAGCGCTCGCGGCCGAGATCACGCAGGTGATCGACGGGTTCCAGCCGACGGCCATCGCCATCCCACTCGCCATTCAGCACCCCGACCACCGCGCCTGTCTGTCGGCTGCCCTCGCCACGCGGAAGCGCGGGGACTCGCGAGACTGGGTGTGTTACGCGGAGTTCCCCTACGTCTGGCGAGGGCCCGACGGCGCCGCCCGGCAGCTCGCCGCTGTCCGCCGGCACGGCTTCCGGCTCACCCCCGTGCTCCTGCCCCCGTTCGCCGGTGCTGTGAAGGCCGAGGCGCTCCGCGCGGTACGAGTCCCAGATCCTCGGCCTCGAGCTCGCCGCCGACATCGACCGGGTCGCCGAGGCTCCAGAGCAGCACTGGCGCTTGACGGACCGACCGCGGTTCGCCGTTCGAGCGGCGCGTCGCGCCGGTTACCGGCTCGGGATCCTCAAGTAGACGCCGACATATCCCCAGCGCCCCTCAAGGGGGAGCACGCGCGGGTCGACACTCGACAACAAGCCGCAAGGGCGAACCGGACACGGAGCAAGGGAGGCGACCGTGATGAGCGCAACACCAGACGATGCTGCCGCGGCCTACCTCCGCGAGCTCGGTGTCGCCGAGGTCGCCAGGGCCACCGTCGCCTTCGATCCCGGCTACGACCCGGCGACCGTCGTCGCGCACCTCGAGCAGAGTGCCCGGTTCATGCCGATGCTCAAGCTCTCGATGGCGACGTGGCTCATCGCCGACCCGGCCGCCGTGCAGCGCAAGATCGCCGCTGCACGCGCTCACGACGTTCCCGTGGTCTGCGGAGGCGGTCCCTTCGAGATCGCGGCGGCGCAGCAGGTCCTCCCGGAGTACCTCGACCTCTGTGCCGCAACCGGCATGACCCGCATCGAGGCAGGCGAGGGCTTCACCGATCTCGTGCACGACCCGGGAACCGTCCTCGAGCTCGCCTCCGCGCGCGGTCTCGAAGTGCAATTCGAGCTGGGTCGCAAGCACGAGGGTCCGTTCGACGCCGCGGAGGCCGAGGAGCTCGTGGAGAAGGGGCGCCGTTGGCTGGGTGCCGGCGCGGCACAACTCGTCGTCGAGGCACGCGAGAGCGCCGCCGGCGTGGGCCTCTTCGGATCCGACGGGACGCTCGATGTGGGGCTGGCGGATGTCTTCGCCGAAGCGTTCGGGTTGGCGACGGTGGTCTTCGAGGCGCCCACGAAGGCCAGCCAGTTCGCGATGCTCGATCACTTCGGTCACGACGTGTGGCTCACGAACGTGCGGCTCGAGGAGCTACTCCGGGTGGAGATCTACCGGCGGGGCCTGCACTCGGACAGTTTTGCCAACGAGCGCCTCCGACCTGCAGCACCGGAGCGGCCGATCCACACCACCGACAGTGTCAGGGGCTGACGTCATGCGACGCTCGTTCACCATCGACTACCTGCCCGAGTGCATGCATCGCTACGGACCCGAATATGCGGTGGTCGCCGTCGATGTGTTCCGAGCGACGACGACGGCGGTCACCGCGGTCGCGCTCGGACGTCGCTGTTACCCGGTGCCCACGATCGAGGCGGCCGTCGAGTTGGCGGCGAAGATCCCCGAGGGGCTCCTGGCCGGTGAGCTCGGGGGCACCATCCCCTACGGATTCGATCTCGACAACAGCCCGGTGCCGTTGTTGGAGCTTCCCGAGACCTCTCGTCCACTCATCCTCCTGTCGACGTCGGGGACTCGTGTCATCTGTGGCGGTGGTCCCGGGCAGGTGATGTATGCCGCTTCGCTCCGCAACGTCTCCGCGCAGGCCGCACGGCTGGTCACGCACGACCCGCGCGTGGCTCTGATCGGCGCCGGTGCGCGCGGCGAGTTCCGCAGCGAGGACGCACTGTGTTGCGCCCGGATCGGCGCGCAGCTGATGGAGCGCGGGTACGTTCCGGAAGACGAAACCACCGAGGCGGTCATCGACAGGTGGGCCGAGGCCGCGACCGAGGTGATCGTCGACGGGCCCAGTGCCGACTACCTTCGCGACACCGGACGCGCCGAAGACATCCGGTTCGTCCTGCAACACATCGACGACCTCGCCGCACATGTGGAGTTGGTCGACGGCGAGCTCGTGTACCGGGGATCCGGGGCTCACGAGAGCCCTCAGGAGTGAACGTGGCAATGGCGACAATCGACACCTCGGTCCCCGCCGTCATCCTCAAGTTCGTCGCTGATCCCTACGCCCACGGCCGACTCGGGGCGATCCGATCGTTGGGACGCCTGGGCGTTCCCGTCCACCACCTCGACGAGGTCCCGCGCACGCCCGTCGGTCGGACCCGGTACGGCTCGCGGATCGCGTGGGACATGGAGCTGGAGCCCGGACACGAGACGTTCGAGCGGCTCTGGCGGCTCGGCGACTCGCTGGGGAACCGACCGGTCCTGGTGACCACCGACGACCTTGGTGCGCTGTTCGTCGACGAGTACGCCGACGAACTCGCCGAGGTCTTCCGCTTTCCCCGCCAGCCCCGGGGTCTCGCGACCCAGCTCGCCGACAAGGCCGACCTCTTCCGACTCTGCCTCGACACCGGGATTCCCACGCCGCGCTGTTCGATCCCGCGGTCACGCCTTGATGTGGAGGAGTACATCGACGAGGGTCTGGGATTCCCGGTCGTCGTCAAGAGCGCCGACCCGCGCCTCCTCCGCCAACGCCCTCAGGCCACCAGTGTGGTCATCGCCGACACGCCCGAGGAACTCCTCGACGTCTACGACACCATGGAGGACTTCTCCGCTCCGAACCTCATGATGCAGGAATTCATCCCCGGGGGCCCGGAGACGGTGTGGATGTTCAACGGCTACTTCGACGCCGAGTCGGAGTGCCTGTTCGCGTCGTGTGGCCGCAAGCTTCGCCAGCGCCCTCCGAGCACCGGGCCCACGACCCTCGGGCAGTGCGAAGCGAACGAAGAGGTGGAGCACGTCACCCGGCGGTTCATGAAGGAGCTGGGGTACTCGGGCATCGTCGACATGGGCTATCGATTCGACGCCCGCGACGGCACGTACAAGTTGCTCGACGTCAATCCCCGTATGGGTGCAACCTTCCGCCTGTTCACCGATTGCGAGGGCATGGACGTCGTCCGGGCGATGTACCTGGATCTGACCGGTCAGGCCGTTCCTACGGCAGACCCGGCACTCGGTCGCAAGTGGCTCGTCGAGCCCCTCGATCTCTGGAGTGCACGGAGCTCCATCGCGGCGGGGCGACTGTCGTGGGGCGCATGGATCCGATCGCTGCGCGGCGTCGACGAGTGTGCCTGGCTGGCCGGTGACGACCTTCGTCCCTTCGCCGCGATGGTCGGGGCGTTCCTCGGGGACTCCGCTCGTTCGATTCGGCGGCGCACCCCGCTCAGGCGCTCGAGCGACCAGTCGTCGCCGACCTGACGTCCCGCGCGAGTCCTCGAATCCTGCGCCCGAGCCACGCTGGGTGCCGGGCGAGCAGCGCGGCCCGGTACAAGCGCCCGCGGGCGGGTACCCGGCCGGCCGCCACCTCGTAACCGGTGTTCGCGACCCGCAGCTTGTAGTCGTGTTCACCCATTCCGAGATCGATCAGGTCGATGCCGTGTTCCCCCGCCGTGGCGGCGAGGTCGAGGAGCAGCATGAGACCGGGCGAGTACTTGGCAAGCGACGGGTCGTAGACCGGGAACCAGTAGTGGAGCAGCGATCCACTCGTCAGGCCGAAGTGCAACGCGATGGTGCGATCGCCGGCCCGCAGGGCTGACATGATCCCGGCGCACTCGCCCTCCTGCAAGTCGGCGAAGTGACTGAGGGCATCGCGCGACCATGTCGTGCCGAAGAGGTTGTACGCCCCGGTGCGTTCGTACTGGGCGCCCTTCATCGAGATCAGCAGGTCGAGGTCCTCCGGCCGCGAGCTCCGCCATTCGGTCGAGACCGGACCGATCTCCTTGGCGAGCTGTCGTCGGCGACGCGCGGCCTGCGACAGCACGCTCGTCGAGTTCTGCCGCACGGCGAGCGTGTACGCCTCGTATCCGTCCGAGAGATCGATGACGGGCGACCGGCGGATCTCCCGGTGAAACGGCGCGAACACTTCCTGGCTCGGGAGCAGGTGGTCGAAGCGCCACTCGCGGACCCCGAGCCGGCGGACGAGGTCGGGAAGGTCGCACTCGAAGTCGGAGCCGGTGACGAGCGCCTGTACGTCGTTCGTCCCGCCACCGATCGGAAGCCCCACCCGCTCCGGACTGCACTCGAACGGCAGGAACCCGATGATGTCGGAACCGTCGAGGAGCACGGCGACGCGGCTTTCGGGGCGGTGCGCCGCGATCACCGAGGTGTAGGTGGGCGTCAGGAACGGGCTCCGGAAGCCGGCCTGCCGGACGAACTGTCGCCAGAGCGCGACCTCGGCGGCTCCGAGTTCGGAAGGACGTACGACGGAGCACTGCACTCGCGGTCTCCCGACGGTCGGTCTCGCAGCCGACCTGCGATCCGGCTTCTCGATCTGGTCTTGCGAGACGAGGATGTCCCTCTCCCGCCACCGGTGGTGCGCACCGGGCTGCGCAAGGTATCGCTGAGGAGGAACCCGAGCGCGGAGCCTATAGCCTGAGCCGTTCGGACGGTTCCCCCTCGATTGGCGACGGTGCGCACCTCCTCCAGCGAGTCTCAAGTGACCGATGGCGTGCCGACGCCCCGGCCGTCGGCGGCGTTCACGCGCCACCAGGTCATGATGCGTCGACATCATCGGCGGCGCTCCGCGGCACTCTTGGTGGCCTCGCTGGTCCTCGTCGTGCTGGTGCTCTTCCTGTTCACGAGGGCAGGCTCGGACCCGCCGAGCGCGACGCGTACCACCGCTCCCAGCACGACGTCGGTTCCCACCTCCACCTCGTTGCCGACCGCGGCGCAGCCTGGGACGGGTGGAATGCTCCCGTTCAGCGCGTCCAGCTTCTGGAACACCGCGCTCCCCGCCGACGCCCCTCTTGCTGCGAACTCGCGCGAGTTGGTGCGCTCGTTCAACAACCAGTGGCGAACCTTCTACGGAACCGTGGGCATCAACACCAACGACTACAGCATTCCCGTCTACACGGTGCCGGCCGATCAACCCGTGGTCTCCGTCTCCGTCGCCCGTGGCTGCAATGAGGATCCCGGGTTGCTCGACCAGCTCAGCGCGGTTCCGATCCCCGATGACGCACGACCTGCCAATGGCGGCGACCACTCGCTCGTGATCTGGCAACCCGCGACCGACACGGCGTGGGAGATGTGGATCGCGCAGCACGCGTTCGACGGGTCGTGGTCGGCCTGCTGGGGTGGCCGCATCCAGAACGTGAGCAAAGCACAGGGCGTGTTCCCGAACCCGTACGGCGTCGCTGCCTCCGGCCTGTCGTACCTCGCCGGCTCGATGAAGGTGTCCGAGCTCCAGGCCGGTCAGATCAACCACGCCCTCGCCGTCGTTGTCGTGCACACGACCGCGGGGACCCAGGTCGCGCCGGCGACCCGCAACGACGGGAACTCGACTGCTCCCGATGCGATCCCCGAGGGGACCCGGTTCCGCCTCGATCCCAGCGTCGACGTGACGAAGCTCGGCCTGAGCGACACGGGTGTGACCATCGCCCGGGCACTGCAGACCTACGGCATGTTCGTCACCGACACTTCGGGAGCCGTCGTTCTGATGGCCGAAGACGGCCAGCCGTACATCGCGGCCGGAACACCCGACCCCTATGCGGAGATCTTCGGCCGCCTGCTGTCCTACCAGGTCCTCGCGAACATCCCGTGGGACCGCCTCCAGGTGGTGCAACCCGGCACCTAGCGCGCTGCACGAACGCGCGGGCGACTCGACGAGGAACGGCGAGGAACCAGAGGCTCTCAGCGTCGCGGTCCGCCGGCACGTGTCCCGCGGTGATCGAGATCTGGCGGCATCGCGCTCGCCCGACGCGACACTGGCGGCCCTCCCTGCGCGGCGCGCTCTCCCGAGAAGGACGTCGCGCGCGCCACCACCACGCGCGCTCCTGGACGCGGTTGTCACGCGCCGTCACCCGCCGGATCACTCAAGGTGGTCTCCGAGCATGCCGACCATCACCTCAGACCCGAGATGGATTGAGGTGCACGAATGCGCGGGAACCGGTTCGGACGACGGTGCCTCGGTGGTCTCGGGGCTCTTGTGTTGACGATCGCCGCGGCGGCCTGTTCGCCCGCGACCAACGGCTCGGCAGGATCGGCGCCTGCGCCCACCCCCGTCCCGGCTCGTCAGGCGGAGACCACACCTCCGCCGCCGGTGCCTTCCGGCCTCGACCTGACGGTGACCGGCCTGTCGGCGATCCCGGCAAGCCCGAAGGCCGGCGATGCGGTGACGTTCACGGTGACGGTGAAGAACACAGGGACGGTCGCGGTGGCTCCGGGCGCCACCCTCGGCACCGGCATCTACCTCGACGGCGCGGCTGACCCCACCACCTGGACCAACGACAACCGCGGCCTCGCGCCCGGCGCGTCGGTGACTCTCGACACCGTGACCTCGCTGTGGCCGGGAGGGCCATGGGCCGCGACGGCGGGCGCGCACTCAGTGGTCGCTTCCGCGGACGACCAGCAGGTGTTGGGTGCGACCAACCACGGCCGCACGCTCCTGGTGTCGGTGGCTGCCGTGACGCCTCCATCCACGACCACACCGCCGACCACGACCACACCGCCGACCACGACCACACCGCCGACCACGACCACACCGCCGACCACGACCACACCGCCGACCACACCCACGGGGAGCGCGACGTTCTTCTCGGCGACGAGCCCGTGGAACACGCCGCTCCCGGCAAACACCACCTGGCACGACAAGCCCGCACTGCGGGCCCAGGACTGGTGGGTCAACTACACCAGCTACTCCAACCCGGTCTACATCTCCAAGCCCAGCGACCCAGTGGTGACGGTGAACGCCACTGGCTCGTGGGGCTGGCCGACCGCCGCGCTCCGGGTGCACATCCCGGCCGGCGCGGGCGCCTCCGCGGGGACCGACCAGTCCATCGTCATCATCGACGGGACGATCGCCTATGACTTCTGGATCTTCCAGCGGACGGGCACCAACACGGCCACCGCCGGCGCCTACGGCGAGAGCGACATCGTGACGGGCACCGGGTGGGGCACGATGAGCCCCTGGAAGGGTGCCGGTATCCGGGCAGCCGGGAGTTCCGGCCTCGGTGGCGAGATCTACGGCTCTGAGCTGACCACGGGCATCCACCACGCGCTGGCCATCGCTTCACCGGGTGGCTTCTTCTGCGCCGACGCCGGACCTGCGGGCTTCGTGGCCCCGGCCATCTACAACGACGGCTCGTGTGAAGGCGTGCGCGTCGGCATCCCTGCCGGTGTCGCGATGCCGAGCGGCCTGAGCCCCCAGGGCCGGAACCTCTGGAAGGCGCTCCAGACCTACGGCGCCTACAACGTGGACACCGTGGGCGGCGGCACGGTGATCCTCAACGCCGACCCCAACTCCGTGCCCAGCTCCGACCTGTCGTCCGTGTGGGGCGACCTCCACGTCATCGGCCAGTACGTGCGGGTGGTCAACTGACTCGAGTTGCCTACGTTCCGAGTTGCTGACGCGACCAGGACGGTCGGACCTGTGACCGTGCACCCTGCACGCTGTTACAGTCAGTCGTGAAGGTCGGCCCCCGAATCGCCAAGTGATGGCAGCGTCGAAGTGAACACGACATCCGCAAGACGGTGTTCGATCCGGCGTCAGGCACTCCCACGGCGGCCGAGATGACCCCGGAGCTGCCGGAGCTCGGGTCGCTGGCAAAGAAAGCCTTGGCGCTGGCGCGGGCTCGGGCACTGTTCGCCGGGCGCGGCGCTGTCGTCGGGTCGAGACCGCAAGTCTACGGGCGGCTGCTCGTGGCGGCCCGCGGCACGCTCCGCATCGGGGATCGGTTGGTTGTCGACGGCCGGCCGTTGCCGACGAAGTTCACGGTGGGCAAGCGCGGTGAGCTCACGATCGGTGAACGAGCCTTCTTCAACTACGGGGTGGACGTCAATGCCCAGGTGAAGATCACCATCGGCGCGAACGTCCGTGTCGGTCCGTTCGTCAGCATCGTCGATGACGACATGCACGAGACCGTGCCAGGCTCCCGGAAGAGTGCCGCCATCACGATCGGCGACAACGTCTGGATCGGGCGCGGAGTCACCATCGGGCCGGGACTGACGATCGGCGATCACGCCGTCATCGGTGCGAACAGCGTGGTGACACGTCCAGTCGCATCGGCGACAATCGTTGGTGGTTCTCCGGCGAGGCTCATCCGTGAGCTCGACATCCCGCCAGGATGGCGGCGCGGATGATGCCGTCGTACCGGGCGCACCGAGGTTGCCGGCCGTCAATCCGACCATGACCGGCACCGATGGAGGACTGTGGGCCAAGCACGCGCCGGCCGGAGGCGGTTCAGTGGTGGAGCACGGCGGAGGTTCTCGTGGGCAAGAAGCGCTCGGACAAACATGACAAGCAATCCAAAGCGCCGAAGGAAGGGCGCCGACAGGCAGAGCTGACCACGCGCTTGGAGGAGACCCTCGCAGAGGTCGAAGGTCACGGTCTGGCCATGCAGGCGTTGTTCGCCAGGACCGAAGCGCGATGCGGGGAGTTCCTCGCTCGTCTCGAGACGCGCGTCGCGCAAGCCATCGAGGGGATCTCGGTCCTCGAACAGGCCGCCGCCGAGCGCGCGCGTGTCGAGGAGGAGACGCAAAGCGAGCTCCGGCAAGTCGTCGAGCGCGCGCAGACCGAACTGGCACGGAACGGCTCCGGAGCTCAGGAGTCGCCGTCGCGACGGGAGATGACCGAGCAACCCGGCGACGCGCTCCTCGCAAGTTCGAGCGAGGCGTGGCAGTGGGCGGCAACCGTCGAGCAGTTCGTCGGGGAGGTGGAACGCGCTACCGCCCGGATCGGTGCTCTCTCCGTGCGAGCAGAGGCGTATGGCGAGATCATGCGGACGCGCCTGGAGGTGATCGACAGGTGGTTCGACGGCTTCGTCGACAGGGCGCGTGGCGCAAGCCGGCTCGTCGCCGACGTGCCCGAGCTCGACGAGCTGGTCGAGAGTCACCAGGAAGCGGGGCGTCGAACGGCAGAGGTCGAGGCCCAGACCGTCGAAGCGTTCCGGCGTGTGACGGCGCCCGTGGGCGACCTCACTGCGCAGACCGAGGCCGAAGACCCACTCGGGGATGGCGAACCACGTCGAACCGAAGGATGAGCTGAAGCCCGGGTCGGCTGGCCGCCTCGTTGGCGTGTCAGTTGCGAGGGCTGGTGACGACCCCGGTCACCACGCGCTCGATGTCGGACTCGGTCATCGCGGAGCCGCTCGGCAGGCAGAGCCCGGTGCGGAAGATCTCCTCGGCGACGCGGCCGCCGCGGCACGGGTTGTCGGCGAACAGCGGCTGCAGGTGCATGGGCTTCCACGCGGGGCGGGCCTCGATGTCGAGTGACTCGAGGTGCTCGCGGATCTGCGTGGGCGACGCACCGAACGCCGCCTCGTCGACGGTGACGACGGTGAGCCAGTTGGTGGGCTCGCCACCGGCGAAGTTGGGCATGAACGCGATGCCGGGCACGTCGGTGAACGCCGCGCGGTAGGCCGCGTTGATCGCGCGTCGACGCTCGACCTTGCCCGGCAGGTTGGCCAGCTGCCCGCGCCCCAACGCGGCGAGCAGGTTGCTCATGCGGTAGTTGAAGCCCATCACCGTGTGCTCGTAGTGCGGCGCGGGGTCACGCGCCTGCGTGGCGAGGAAGCGCACCCGCTCGATGGCCTCGGCGCTCTCCGCCACGAGCATGCCGCCGCCACTGGTGGTGATGATCTTGTTGCCGTTGAACGAGAACACGCCGTACTCGCCGAACCCGCCCGCGGGGCGCCCCGCGTACGTGGCGCCCAGGGCCTCGGCGGCGTCCTCGATCACCGGCACACCGTGCCGATCGCACGCCTCGCGCACCGGCGCCCAGTCGGCGCACTGCCCGTAGAGGTCGACGCCGAGCACCGCGGCGGGTAACCGGCCGTCACGCGCGCGCTCGTCGAGCTCCTCGGCGACGAGCGCGGGATCCATGTTCCAGGTGGCCTCGTCGCTGTCGACGAACACCGGCTGCGCGCCCACGTACGCCACCGCGTTCGCGGTGGCGACGAACGTGAGGGTGGGGACGAGCACGTCGTCGCCCGGGCCCACGCCGAGCATCACCAGCGCGAGGTGCAACGCCGCGGTGCCGCTCGACAGCGCGGCGGCGTGCGGCACGCCCACGTACTCGGCGAACTCCCGCTCGAATGCGTCGACCATCGGGCCGAGCGGTGCGATCCAGTTCGAGTCGAACGCCTCGAGGAGCAACGACCGTTCGGTGTCGCCCACTTCCGGGGGCGAGAGGAAGAGGCGGGTCACCGGCGGAACGCTACCAACGTCCGGGCACCCTCTGAACCGCTTGTAGCCTTCTCCTCCATGAGCGTGCTCGTCACCGGCGGTGCCGGCTTCATCGGCGCCAACCTGTGTCGCCGCCTCGCCGCCCGGGGCCACACCGTCGTCGCCCTCGACGACCTCTCCACCGGATCAGCGCGACAACCTCCGTGGCATCGACGCCACGCTGATCGAGGGATCCATCCTCGACCCCGCCGCGCTCGACCGGGCGATCGACGGCGCGACTGCCATCGTGCACCTCGCGGCGCGCCCCTCGGTGCCGCGCAGCATCGCCGATCCGATGGCCTCGCACCTCGCGAACGCGACCGGCACGGTGGAGGTGCTCGAAGCCGCCCGCCGTGAAGGTGGCCCGCTCGGCCGCGCTGCCGCAGGTGATCGTGGCGTCGTCGAGCTCGGTGTACGGCGCGAACCCGATCCTGCCCAAGCGCGAAGACCTGCAGACCATGCCGCTGAGCCCCTACGCGGCGAGCAAGCTCGCCACCGAGTCGTACGCGCTCGCCTACCAGCAGTCGTTCGGGCTCCCCGCGCTCGCGTTCCGCTTCTTCAACGTGTTCGGCCCGTTGCAGGCCGCCGGCCACGCCTACGCCGCGGTGGTGCCCGCGTTCGTCGACGCCGCGCTCGCGGGGCAGCCGCTCGTCGTGCACGGCGACGGGATGCAGAGCCGCGACTTCACCTACGTCGACACCGTCACCGAGACCATCGCCGACGCGATCGCGCGCCGGGTCACGAGCGACGGCCCGGTGAACCTCGCGTTCGGCAGCCGCGTCACCCTGCTCGAATTGATCGCCGAGCTCGAGCGCGTGCTCGGCCGCTCCGTCACCGTGGAGCACGTGGAGACGCGCGCCGGCGACGTGAAGCACTCACAGGCCGACTCCACGCGCCTGCGCGAGCTGTTCCCCGACGTCGTCCCCACCGCGCTGCCCGACGCACTGCGCGCCACCGTCGACTGGTTCCTCGCCGAGCAGGCCGCGGAGACCGCGTGACCAAGCGCGCGATCGACCTCCTGCTCGCGTCGGTCGCGCTCGTGGTGCTCTCGCCGGTGCTCGCGGTGCTGTGGGTGCTGGTGCGCCTGCGCATGGGGTCGCCGGTGCTGTTCCGCCAGCAACGCCCGGGCCGGCACGGCCGCCCGTTCGAGATGGTGAAGTTCCGCACGATGACCGACGCGCGCGACGCCGACGGCAACCTCCGCCCCGACGCCGAGCGCCTCACCGCGCTGGGCAAGCTGCTGCGCCGCACCAGCCTCGACGAGCTCCCCGAGCTGCTCAACGTGCTCAACGGCGACATGAGCCTCGTCGGCCCCCGCCCGCTGCTGATGCAGTACCTACCGCTCTACTCGCCGGAGCAGGCGCGCCGCCACGAGGTGCGCCCGGGCATCACCGGCTGGGCGCAGGTGAACGGGCGCAACGCGGTGTCGTGGCCCGAGAAGTTCGAGCTCGACGTCTGGTACGTCGACCACCACACCACGAAGCTCGACTTCGAGATCATGTGGAGGACGGTGGCGCAGGTGTTCGGTGGTCACGGCGTGAGCGCCGACGGCCACGCGACGATGGAACCCTTCCGAGGGAACGGGGAGCAACCTTGAGCAGGGTCATCGTCATCGGTGGGGCGGGGCAGGGCCGCCAGGTGATCGACGCGATCGTGACGCGCGCGCACCACGAGGTGGTCGGCGTGCTCGACCGCGCGTTCCGCCGCGGCGACTTCGTCGCCGGTTTCCCCGTGCTCGGCACCGACGACGACCTGCGCGCCGCCGCGCTCGAGACCGCGGCCGACAGCTTCGTCGTGGCCATCGGCGACAACTTCACCCGTGGCCGCATCCTCGACCGCGAGACCGGGGCCGCCGCGCACCTGCACCCGGCCACGGTCGTGCACCCGGCGGCGACCGTCGCCCGGGATGCCTCGCTCGGCGCGGGTTGCATCCTCCTGGCGGGCGCGGTGGTGGGCAACGGCTGCCGGATCGGCCGGGGAGTGCTGCTGGGCATCAACTCGTCGGTCGACCACGACGGCTGGGTCGACGACCACGCCTCCCTCGCCCCCAACGCCGCCACGGGCGGCACCGTCCGGATCGGGCGCAACACCGCCGTGGGGCTGGGCGCCAGCGTGATCCACGAGGTCACCATCGGGGCCGACACCGTGGTGGGCGCCGGGGCCGTGGTGCTCGGGGACCTCCCCGACCGGGTGGTCGCGTTCGGCGTGCCCGCCAGGGTCGTCCGCGACCGGGAACCGGGCGAGCCCTACCTCCACCGCGGCTGACCCCCGCTTCGCGCGGGTGGGCCACTAATTTCACCGGACGCCATTCTCGCCGTCAGTGCCGGCGCCGCACCGCGCCGGTCTCCGGAGGACCCTTCCTTGCCCGACAGCCCGTACGAGTTGCCTTCGCAGTACGGCGACACGCCTGCACCCGCGCCCTCCCAGCCGTACGACGAGTCGTACGACCCGGACGAGCCCGCGGTGGTGCTCGCGCGGCATCGACGAACCCGAGCCCACACCCGAACCCGAGCCCACACCCGAGGCAGCCGCGCCGGCGCCCGACCCCACGGCCCGCGTGCTCCCGGAGCCGGCCGCACCCCCCGCCGCCGCTGACCGCCGCCGCGGCGCCCACCACCGCACCCGACGGGCGCCCGCTCACCCGGCGCGAGATCCGCGAACAGCAGGAACGGGAGCGCGACCAGGTGAAGTCGAAGTCGAAGTCGAGCACCCGGCCCCCGCGCTCGAAGACGCGCAAGTGGGTCACCATCGGCGTGGTCGTCGTGATCCTCGCGCTCGTGATCCCGGCGGCGGTCTCCTACGTCAGCTACGTCCGCAAGCCGAGCAGCGACTCCCTCTCGGTGCGCAGCGTCGAGTGGATCCGCGACAACGGCGGCAACGGCGTCGTGAACACCATCGAGCGGTGGTGGTACACGAACAACCCGCCGCCCACCGGCGGCCGCCCCGACAAGATCCAGGTGCAGGGCACCGTCAAGGAGAACCCGAAGGCCACCACCCCGGTCACGCTGCCGGAGATCCAGACGCTCGCGCCGCCCATGGCACGCGTCCCCACTCCGGCACCCGACGTGCAGCAGAACGAAGGCGTGTGGCAGCCGGTGGGTCGGCCCGTGGGCGGGCACCCCGCGGTGTACACCACCTACGTGCGCCCCGACGCGGTGCACACCTCGTTCTACACGGGCCTGATGTGGCTCGACACCAAGCTGCTCAAGGCCAACTACGTGGTCGGCACCGAGCAACCAGGCGGCAACGCTCCCAACCCGTGGGGTTCGCAGATCCCGGGCGACGTGCAACCGAACGCGATCGCCGCGTTCAACTCCGGATTCAAGATGGACTCCGCGAACGGTGGCGCCTACCTCGACGGCGTCACGATGGTGCCGCTGCAGGACGGCGCGGCGTCACTCGTGATCGACCAGGACGGTGTCGCGAACGTGGGCGTGTGGGGCCGCGACTTCGCGATGGGCCCCACGATCAAGGCCGTGCGCCAGAACCTGGTGCTCATGGTCGACAACGGGCAGCTCAACCCGTCGCTGCGCGAAAACGACACCACCGACTTCGGCGCGACGCTCGGCAACAACGTGTACGTGTGGCGTTCGGGCGTGGGCGTCACCGCCGACGGCGCGATCATCTTCGCCGGCGGACCGTCGCTGTCGGTGCTCGCACTGGCCCGCACGTTGCAGGCCGCGGGTGCGGTGCGGGCGATGGAGATGGACATCAACACCGACTGGGTGAGCGCGTTCACCTACGTGCCGAGCGACCCGGCGAACCCGTCGTCGCCGACGATGGGCGTGAAGCTCCTCGACGGCATGACGCACGGGCCCGACCAGTACCTCAACCCGAACTCGCGTGACTTCTTCGCCTTCACGGGCCAGCCGCGAGCGGTCGCCCCGACCACGACCACCAGGCCGGGGTCGACGACGACCACTCGCAAGCCGTAGAAGTAGCCCGTTTCGGCGCTCTTCGGGGCCCCTATAGCGGCGCGGAAGAGCGCAAGAACGGAGCCGCTACTTCTGCTCGAGCTCCAACGAGCAGCTGTTCATGCAGAACCGCTGACCCGTGGGCCCGGGGCCGTCGGGGAACACGTGGCCGAGGTGGCCGCCGCAGCGGGCACACACGACCTCTTCGCGCACCATGCCGTGGCTGCGGTCGACCCGCACCTCGACGGCGTCGGCGAACATCGGCTCGGTGAAGCTGGGCCAGCCGCTGCCGGAGTCGTACTTGGTGCCGGCGTCGAACAGCTCGGCGCCGCACCCCGCGCAGCGGTAGATGCCGTCGTCGTGACAGTCCCAGTACTTGCCGGTGAAGGCACGCTCGGTGCCCTGCTGGCGCAGTACGGAGAACTGCTCGGGCGTGAGCTCCTCACGCCACTCCTCGTCGGACTTCTCGATCTTCTCGGTCTTCTCGCTCATGACTGCTCCTCGCGGGGCTCAGGCCGGGGCCGTCACACGAATCACGCGGGACGGTGGACCCAGCACTCGATCTCCACCACGGCCCCTGCGGGCAACGCCGCGACGCCCACCGTGGAACGGGCGGGCCGGTGCGGGCCGATGGCTTCGGAGTACAACGCGTTCACCGTCTGGAAGTTCCCGAGATCGGTGAGGAAGATCGTGGTCTTGGCGACGTCGGCCCAGCCCGCGCCGCAGTCGCCGAGGACCGCGCCGATGTTGGCGAGGATCTGGCGGGTCTGACCCTCGATGCCGTCGGCCATCGTGCCGGTGGCGTCGATGCCGACCTGGCCGGCCATCACGATCCAGTCGCCGGCGCGCACCGCCGGCGAGTAGGGACCGGCGACGGGCGGCGCGCTCGGGGTGGGGACGGGGTCCACGGACATCAGGGTCGGCTCCTCAGCACTCTTCGACGAGATCGACGACCGGGTTGTGCCACCCGTGCTCGTCGTCGATCAGACGGTTCTGTTCCTTCGGCCCCCACGTGTGCACCGGGTAGGGGATGGCCGCGGCGTGGTCGGTGAGCACGTCGTCGACCGCGCGCCAGCTCGCCTCGACGCCGTCCTCCCGGGCGAACAGGAGGGTGTCGCCGTCGAGGGCGTCGCCGAGGAGCCGCTCGTAGGCCGTCTCCTCACCGGGGTGGTCGTTGCAGAGGTACAGCTCGACGTCGGAGCCGGTGAAGCCCTCGCCCAGCGCCTTCACGCGCACGCCGGCGGCGATCGACACCCGCGGGCTGAGCTGGAAGCGGAAGTAGTTCGAGTCGCGCGGCATGTCCTCGAACTCCCCGAAGACGCGCGTGGGCGGGCGGTGCAGCTCCACTCGCACCTCGGTGCAGTTCACCGGCAGGTTCTTGCCGGCCCGGATGTAGAAGGGCACGCCACCCCAGCGCCACGAGTCGATGTGCACGCGCACCGCGGCGAAGGTCTCGACGTCGGAGTCGGGCGCCACACCCTTTTCGTCGCGGTAGCCCTCGAACTGCCCGCGCACGAGGTCGTCGGGCTCGAGGTCGGGCATCGCCGCGAAGACCTTCTCCTTGGCGTCGCGCAACGACTCGGTGCCGGGGCCGACGGGCGACTCCATCGCGAGCAGCGCCACCACCTGGAAGAGGTGGTTCTCGATGACGTCGCGCAGCGCGCCGACCTCCTCGTAGAACTTGCCGCGTCCCTGCACGCCGAAGTCCTCGGCCATGGTGATCTGGACCTGGCGGACGTAGTTGGAGTTCCAGATCGGCTCGAGGAACGAGTTGGCGAAGCGGAAGTACAGGATGTTCTGCACCGCCTCCTTGCCGAGGTAGTGGTCGATGCGGAAGATGCTCTCCTCCGGGAACACCGCGTGCAGCGCCTCGTTGAGCTCCTGCGCCGACTTCAGGTCGCGACCGAAGGGCTTCTCCACGATCACGCGCGCATTGCGCGCCGCGCCGACGGTGCCGAGGCCGTCGGTCACGGTCTGGAACATGCTCGGCGGGATGGCGAGGTAGTGCGCGGGCCGCCGGCACTCACCGAGTTGCTGCTTCAACTCCTGGAAGGTGGAGAGGTCGTTGTAGTTCCCGTCGACGTAGCGCATGAGGCCGGTGAGCTTCTCGAACGCCCCGACGTCGTCGACGCCGCCGCCGTAGGTGGTGATGCTGTCGGCGGCGCGGTCGCGCAGGTCCTGGACCGTCCACTGCGACGACGCGACGCCGATCACCGGCACGTCGAGATTGCCGCGCTTCACCATCTTGTAGAGCGCGGGGAAGATCTTCTTGCGCGCGAGGTCTCCCGACATGCCGAAGAACACGAGGGCATCGGAGGGGACCGGCTTGGTCACTTGGACACCTGGTTCATCTGGATTCGCCGATCGTCTGGTCCAGCTTCTCGTCGTGACCGCCGAACTCCTTGCGCATCGCGGAGAGGAGCTTGTCGGCGTAGTCGGCCTCCCCGCGCGACGTGAACCGCGCGTACAGCGCCGTGCTCAGCACGTCGGCGGGGACGCCTTCGTCGATCGCCGCGTGCACCGTCCACCGGCCCTCACCGCTGTCGGACACGCGCCCCTCGAACGACGAGAGGTCGCCGTTGTCGTGCAGCGAGTGCGCGGTGAGGTCGAGCAGCCACGACGCGATCACGCTGCCGCGGCGCCACACCTCGGCGACCTCCGGCAGGTCGAGGTCGTACTGGTAGTACTGCGGCTCGCGCAGCGGCGTGGTCTCGGCGTCGAGGTCGCGCTGCTGCTTGCCCACGTTGGCGTGGTGGAGGATGTTCAGCCCCTCGGCGTACGCGGCCATGATCCCGTACTCGATGCCGTTGTGGACCATCTTCACGAAGTGGCCGGCGCCGTTGGGCCCGCAGTGCAGGTAGCCGTTCTCCGCGGTGGAGACGTCGCCGGTGCGCCCGGGCGTGCGGGGTGCGGTGTCGACGCCGGGGGCGATCGTCTTGAAGATCGGGTCGAGGTGGGCCACCACGTCGTCTTCCCCACCGATCATGAGACAGAACCCACGCTCGAGGCCGAACACCCCGCCGCTGGTGCCGCAGTCGACGTAGTGGATGCCTTTGGGCTGCAGACGCGCCGCGCGGTCGATGTCGTCGCGGTAGTACGAGTTGCCGCCGTCGATCACGATGTCGCCCGGCTCGAGCACGGCCTCGAGCTTGTCGAGCGTCTCGTCGACGAAGGCGGCCGGCACCATGATCCACACCGCGCGCGGCGTGGACAGCTTGGCGACGAAGTCCTCGATCGAGTCCGCCCCGGTGGCGCCGTCCTTCGCCAGGTCGGCGACGGCCGCGGCGCTCACGTCCCACGCCACGCACTCGTGCCCGTCGCGCATCAGGCGACGCACGAGGTTGGCGCCCATCCGGCCGAGACCGATCATTCCGAGCTGCATGGTGGTACCCACTCCTTCGACGGATTGTCCGGGCACCAGCTTGCCAGGTGTCAGCCCCCACCCCGCACGAACAGTGTGAACCGGGTGATCGGGAGGAAGCCGTATTTCAGGAAGCCCGGACGCGAGTAGTCCGACGTGAACGACACCGTGGGCAGTTCGGGGGCGTCCGCGACCCGGTTCCACATCAGCGCCGACCACGCGCCACGTCGACGGGCTGCCGGCATCGTCGCCCCGAAGCACAGGTTCACCACTCCATGACCGACGTGCACCGCGCCGACCCCGACCGGTTCGTCGCCGACGGTGGCGAGGCGCAGGCCGATGGGCGAGTCGAGCAGCCAGTCACCGAAGACGGTGCCGGGCGCCATCTCGCGGGCCTCGTCGAGTGGGTACCCCTCGATGGCGATGCGCTCCAGGACGCGCAGATCCCCCGCCGTGTGCACGTGCTGCACGGTGACGTCGGCGGGCGGCTGGTGCGTGACCGGGCCCGGGGTGCGCACCAGGAACATCGGGTGGCCGCCGAGTTGCCACCCACGCGGCGACAGGTCGGGCAGCGGCCAGGCCGACAACAGCATCACCAGACGGCCACCGGTGTCGCCGTAGAACGACTCGACCGTGTCGAGGACCGGATCGTCGATGCTGGTGACCGGGCGGAGGAGCAGCGCCTCGTTGAGGTAGAGCACGGGGCCGCCGCTGTCGGCCAGCGCGAGGTCGGGCGTGCGGTCGGCACGACTCCCGGGCCCGGCGCCCAGCGCGTCGATCGCGTCGGCCTGGTTGAAGAGGAACTGGCGGATGACGGAGTCGTCGACGGGCTCGTCGGCGCCCCATCCGGTCGCGAGCACTTCATCGGACATGTCGACGATGTTCGCGCCGATCGGCGCGCGGATCACGCGCGCACGCGCGATCCGGGGGAGACTGGGCCCATGACCACAGTTCTCGGCATCGACGTCGGCGGTACGGGCATCAAGGGCGCGCCCGTCGACACCCGCACCGGTCGGCTCCTCGCCGACCGCCACCGCATCCTCACCCCGCAGCCGGCCACGCCCGACGCGGTCGCCGCCGTCGTCGGCGAGTTGGCGAAGTTCTTCGACTGGACCGGCCCCTCGGGCGCCACCTTCCCGGCGGTGATCAAGCACGGGATCGCCCACACGGCGGCCAACGTCGACCCGGGGTGGATCGGCACCAACGCGGAAGACCTGTTCGCGCAGGCGATCGGCGGTGACGTGACCGTCGTCAACGACGCCGACGCCGCCGGCATCGCGGAGATGCAATTCGGCGCCGGGCGCGGTCGGAGCGGTGTGGTGATCATGGTCACCCTCGGCACCGGGATCGGCAGCGCGGTGTTCCTCGACGGCGTGCTGCTCCCCAACACCGAGCTCGGCCACCTGCAGCTCGACGGCAAGGACGCGGAGGAGATCGCGGCCGAGAGCGTGCGCGAGGGCGAGGACCTCTCCTGGAAGAAGTGGTCCAAGCGGTTGAACGAGTACCTGGCGATGCTCGAGGGCTTGTTCTCCCCCGACCTGTTCGTGATCGGCGGCGGCGTGAGCAAGAAGTCGGGGAAGTTCATCCCCCGCCTCGAGCTGGAGACCGAGGTGGTGCCCGCGGAGCTGCTCAACGAGGCCGGCATCGTGGGCGCCGCCCTCGCCCACGCGGCCAACAGCCCAGCCACCCACACCGACTGACCACCTCCTGAGTGCCCGCGCTCGCGTCCGCTCGCTCCGTGGCGTAACGGGTCCGGAGCCTGAACGGGTCACCACTACGCTCTCCCACCGATGGTGAAGGTCGGGTTCCTCGGGCCCCACGGCACGTTCGCGGAGGAGGCGCTGCTCACGCAGCCCGACTTCGCCGCGGGCGACGCCGTGCCGTTCCGCGACGTTCCGCACGTGATCACGGCGGTGGAGACGGGCGAGGTCGATCTCGGCATCGTGCCCATCGAGAACTCGATCGAGGGCTCGATCACCGTCACCCTCGACACCCTCGCCTTCGACACCAACCTGCTCGTGCAGCGCGAGGTCGACCTCCCGGTGTCGCTCAACTTGTGCGCGAAGGCGGGCACGAAGCTCCGCGACATCAAGCAGGTCGTGTCACACCCCAACCCGCTCGGCCAGACGCGCATGTGGATGGCGAAGCACCTCCCCGACGCCGTGCCCGTCGCCGCCAACTCCACGGCCGACGCGGCGCGCCAGGTCGCGAAGTCGCGCAAGCACGACATCGCGTCGATCGGCACCGCCGCGGGCGCGCGCCACACCGGCCTGCACATCCTCGCCCGCGAGATCGAGGACCACCCCGAGAACCAGACCCGCTTCGTGGTCGTGGGCTACGGCGTGCCCGCCGCGACCGGCCACGACAAGACGTCGATCGTGTGCTTCCAGCGCGAAGACCGTCCGGGCTCGCTGCTCGCGATCCTCCAGGAGTTCGCGGCGCGCGCGATCAACATCACGAAGCTGGAGTCGCGTCCCACCAAGCGCGACCTCGGCGACTACTGCTTCTTCATCGACTTCGAAGGTCACCTCGACGACGAGATCGTCGTCGACTGCCTGCGCAACCTGCGCGCCAAGCAGAAGCACGTGAAGTTCCTCGGTTCGTACCCCGTGGCCGGCAGTGAGGGTTCGAAGCGGCGGCGCGCCGTCACCAAGGCCTGGCGCGACGCCGACGAGTGGATCGGCGAGATGCGATCCCTCATCCGGGAGGACGACGGCCAGTGATCGACCTGAAGCGGCTCCGCGAGGAACCGGACTACCGCGTCGGCATCGAGCGCAAGCGCGTGAAGGCCGGGTTGATCGACGACGTGCTCGCCGCCGACGCGCGCCAGCGCGAGGTGCAGACGACGGTCGAGGAGCTGCGCGCCCGCCAGAACGCGGCGTCGAAGGAGATCGGCAAGGCCTCCAAAGAGGAGCGCCCGGCCAAGATCGAGGCCGCGTCGCTGCTCAAGGAGGAGCTCACCGCCGTCGAGGCCGAGCTCACCGCGCTCGCCGCCACCGTGCGCGAGCTCGCGATCCAGCTGCCCAACCCCGCCGACGCGTCGGTGCCCGACGGCGGTGAGGAGGACAGCGTCCCCGTGCGGGTGGTGGGCGACACGCCGCCGCCCCCGCCGCTCGACCACGCCGCGTTCGGTGAGGCGATGGGCTGGGTCGAGAGCGACGCCGCAGTGCAGATGAGCGGCTCGCGCTTCGCCTACCTGATGCGCGAGGCGGTGCTGCTCGAGCTCGCGCTCGTGCAGTGGGTGATGCGCACGCTGGTGGCCGAGGGCTTCACGCCCGTCGTGCCGCCGGTGCTCGTGCGCGAGCAGGCGATGGAAGAGGCCGGCTTCTTCCCCACCGACCGCAGCCAGGTGTACGAGGTCGACGGCGGCGAGCTGTTCCTCGTCGGCACCGCCGAAGTGCCGCTGAGCGCGATCCACCGCGACCAGATCCTCCCCGAGGCGTCACTGCCGCGCCGCTACCTCGGCATGTCGTCGTGCTTCCGGCGCGAGGCCGGCACCTACGGCAAGGACACGCGGGGCATCTTCCGCGTGCACCAGTTCGACAAGGTCGAGATGTTCTCGTACTGCGATCCCGCGAAGTCGTGGGAGGAGCACGAGGCGCTGCTCGCGATCGAGGAGCGGATCGTCGGTGGGCTCGGCCTCCCCTACCGCGTGATGAACATCGCGGCGGGCGATCTCGGCGCCGCGGCCGCGAAGAAGTACGACCTCGAGGTGTGGCTGCCCTCGGAAGGCGCCTACCGCGAGCTCACGTCGTGCTCGAACTACCTCGAGTACTCCGCGCGCCGCCTTGCGACGCGCGTGAAGGGCGAGTCGGGCAACCAGCTGCTGCACACCCTCAACGGCACCGCGTGCGCGGTGGGCCGCACCCTCGTGTTCCTCTTCGAGCACTACCAGGACCCGAACGGCGGGTTCGTGGTGCCCGACGTGCTGCGCCCCTTCACCGGCTTCGACCGCGTCGACCCGGTCGCGTAGCGTTCACGCCTCGCGCCACATCCCGGCGCTCGCGACGACCACGAAGACCACCCACAACAGGAACCCGGCGAGTGCGAACGCGGTCCACGGACCGCCGTCGATCACCGCGAGCGCCAGCATCGCGGGCACGACCAGCAGGACCGCGCCGAGCGTCGACGTCCACGCGATCCACCGCGGCGTGGTTGCCGCCGCCACCGCGGCGTGGCCGAGGCCGAGGAGAGCGACCGCGATGGCCGCGAAGTTCAAGGTGAACGCGGCGGCGTGGAGGGTCCACAGGATGCGCACGAACGGGAGGGTGAGCGCGACGCCACGCGGTTGCGCCACGATGGCGAGGTCGACGACGTTGACCGTGGCGAACAACGCGGCGAGCAGCGCGGTACCGATGACCCCGACCCGTGCCCACCAGCGACCCGCGCCGGGGCTCGCCTCACTGTGCGTCCACACGCCCGCCACGAACGCGGCGAGGGCGAGCAGCCCGAGCGGGAAGATCCCCATGGCGACGATCGCCCGGGTGCGCTCGTCGGCGAAGTACTGCGCCACCTTGGCCGGTGCCGCGTCGGCCGCCGGTTCGGAGGCCCGCAGGGCGTTCTGCACCACCAGGAGGACCACGAACGCCACCCCGCCGGCGGCGGCCGCCCGCCCGGCGAGGCGCGAGGTGGCACCGCCCTCGGATGTCGAAATCGAGCCGCTCAACACCTGCTGCATCCCCTACCCCCTGTAGACTGGTTCTGCTGCTTAGAGGAATGTTCCAGTGAGAAGAATAGAGATCTAGTGAACTCGGGTCAAGCCCCGCGCGGAACCCCCCGTCGAACCCGCCGCGAGATCGCGGCCGAGGCGACTCGTCGCGAGATTCTCCAGACGGCGCGCCGGCTCTTCGCCGCCAACGGCTTCGGCGCGACCTCGGTCCAGCAGATCGCCGACGAGGCCGGTGTCGCCGTCCAGACCATCTACTCGAGCGTGGGGTCGAAGTCGAAGCTCGTGGTGGCCCTCAACGACCTGATCGACGAAGAGGCCGACGTCTCCGCGCTGGCCCGCGCGATCGGGACCGCGCCCGACCCCGATGCCCTGCTCGCGGCAGCGGTCCACCTGACCCGCCAGCTCAACGAACGCTGCGGTGACATCGTGCGGGCCGTGCTGTCCGCCGCGGCCGACGACCCCGACGCGGCGGCTGCGCTCGCCGACGGCCTCGGTCGCCACCGTGCCGGCTGCGAGCTCGTGGCCGGCCGCCTCGGGGCGTTGGGCGCCCTCGCCCCCGGCGTCGACGAAGCGCACGCCGCGTCGGTGCTCACCATGATGACCGCACCGGCGAGCTTCGATTCGCTCGTGCGTCAGAGCGGGTGGGCCTTCGACGACGCCGAGGCCTGGCTCGTCACCACGTTGCGGACGGCCCTTGTGCGCGCCGGCGAGGACGCCTGACGCATCGCTCAGCGCGCCGACGACAGCGCGCATCCTCCGGCCACTACGAACGCGCGGTCGCCGATCGCGGTCCTGCCCTCGGGCAACGGCGCGGTCTCCTCCGCGTACCGATCGCTGTACAGCTTCGGCATCGGCGCCCGCCACCGCTCCGTGCCGGTTGCCGCGTCGAGCGTGAGGATCTCCTCGGCGCCCTGCAGCACGATCGTGGACGTAGTCGCGGACACCGACCGCGCACCGCCCGAGATCGGCGCCGCCCACCGTTGCGCGCCGGTCGCGGGATCCAGGGCCGCGTACGAGAAGCCGGTGACCCCGTCGGCACGCGCGAGCAGGTGCCCGGCCACCAGGACACCCGCGCCCTGCACGGTCCAGCGCTCCGCGCCCGACGCGGCGTCGTACGCGAGGACGGGGCCCCCGAGGCTCACCACGACCGGGCCGACGAGCGCAGGCGTGCCCGAGGGTGGAAAGGGAATGGTGTACGAGGTGCCCGCCGCGCCGTCCCGTGCCACGACCGTCACCTGCGTCTCCGCGTCGACCAGATCGCCGGACGGAGGTGGGGCCATCGTGAACATGGCCACGGTGTCATCGTCGATGGACGCGCCGACGCCCACCGTGTCGCCGAGTTCCTGCTGCCACCGCACCTTCCCGGTGCGGCGATCGAGCGCGGCGTAGCACGGCTGCACCGCCTGCGGGTGAGAACTGCGTGGGATCACGATCGGTGACGACGACGGTGGAGTCGTCGGCGGTGACCACGTAGGACTTCAGCAACGGCTGCGACCAGCGCTCGTCGCCGGTGCTCGCGTCGAGCGCGCGGAGCTTGCGTTCACGTGTCGGCCCGTTCGTGTCCTGCGCGAGCACGGGTGCTGCGCCGCCGACCGAGACGAGTCGCGCGTTCTCCCGCGACCACTTCGTGGCGCCGGAGCGGAGGTCGACGCCGGCCAGCAATTGGTCGCCGACGAGCGCGGTGCGGTCCTGCGAGCCGCACCTCGGCCGGTCGACGACGAGCACGTCACCCGCGACCGCCGCCTGGGCGATCGAGCGTCCGGTGCCCAGATCGAAGGTCTTGCCGGGCCTACCCGTGCGCAGGTCGTAGCTCACGAACTTCGCCCGTTCGTTCAGCGCGGGCGAGTCGGCCGCGGCCGGCGCGACGAGCGCGAAGCTTGCGACGACGACCATGACGCCGATCCGCCAACCAGTCCGCACGATCGCAGTGTCGCACGCCCACCACGCGTCACGGGTCGCGGGCCGGGTGAGCGGTGCGGCTCATCGGTATTGGAGGCGACCAACCGACGAGCCGCACCGCTGCCGGTCAGGAACCGCCGTCCGTCACGGTTCCCGCCATCTGTGCGATCGGGACACGGACGTCGCCGGCCTCGATCACGAAGTCGCCCGTGTAGATCTCGGGTCCGTAACCCCGGAGCCCGTGCTCCATCACGTCGAGGCCCTCGTGCTCCTCTTCGGCGCTGACCCGCAGGCCGATCGTGTGCTTGAGCACCCAGAACAGGATCCCCGTGGCCACGGCAACCCACGCGACCACCGAAACCACGCCGATCAGCTGGGACACGAGCTGGTCCGCGTTGCCGCCGTAGAAGAGACCGTTCTCGGTGGCGAAGAAGCCGACGAGCAGGGTCCCGACGATGCCGCAGCTCCCGTGCACCGAGACCGCGCTCACCGGGTCGTCGATCCGGACCCGGTCGAGGAGCCAGATGCTGCCGACGACCACGGCGCCGCAGATGGCACCGATGGCGATCGCTCCGATGGTGCTCACCGCCGCGCAGCCCGCCGTGATGCCGACGAGCCCGGCGAGCGCGCCGTTGGCGGCCATACCGACGTCGGGACGCCCGTGGGTGGTCGCCCACGACAACCCCATCGACACGACCGCGCCCGCACCAGCGGCGAGGGTGGTGGTGGCGGCGATGAGGCCGATCGCGCCGGCGTCGGCGGCCAACTGCGATCCCGGGTTGAAGCCGTACCAACCGACGAGGAGGATCATCGCGCCGAGGACGACGAAGGCGATCGAGTGCCCGTGGATCAGACGCGGCTTGCCGTCCGCGCCGTAGCGCCCGAGGCGCGGCCCGAGCGCCATGGCGCCCATGAGTGCCGCCACGCCGCCGGTGGTGTGCACGATCGTGGACCCCGCGAAGTCGACGAACGGCGTGTCCATCTGGGACAACCACCCGCCACCCCAGAGCCAGTGCACGACGACCGGGTAGATGAACGCCGTGATCACGATGCTGTAGAAGAAGTACGCCTTGAACTTCGTGCGTTCCGCCATCGCACCCGACACGATCGTCGCCGCCGTGGCCGCGAACGCGAGCTGGAACACGAAGAACACGAAGAGGTCGAGGTTGCCGTACGACTGCGCCCCGTCGCCGAGGAAGAAGCCGTTCCAGCCGATCAGGTCGTTGCCGGCCCCGAAGGCGAACGCGTAACCGACGCAGAAGAACGCGAGCACGCCGACCATGAAGTCCATCAGGTTCTTCATCATGATGTTGGCGACGCTCTTCGCCCGCGTCATCCCCGCCTCGACCAGCGCGAAGCCGGCCTGCATGAAGATGACGAGCACCGCCGAGATCAACACGTAGGCGTTGTCGAGATCTACCTTCACCGCCTCCGCGGTGAATTCCTGTGCGGACGCCGGCGCTGCGGTCAGGACGACCGCCGCTCCGCCCAACGCCGCCGCCGCTGCGACTTTCCTCTTCACGTGGTGCTCCTCTCCGAAGTCCGGACGCATTGCCCGGATGGGTGACCGTTGCGACGCCACGCCGCGAGGACGCGGACGGGGCGAGGTGGGCGATCGGTGAGGCAACCAGAGCGTCACACGGCGTTGTGCGGTGCCCGGGGTGCGTCACGACACGCGGACGCAGGGGGTTCGGCCCTCCCATGACTCGGAGACATTTCCGTCGCATCGAAGCGACGGGCCGACCAGACTTCCCGGCTCACCTGCACGTGACGCTACGGACACTCGAAGGCGCGCCCGTGACTGCCGGATGACGGCGGCGCGACGGGGGTCTGACGCGCTCGGGTCACGCCACCGACGGCCCGACCCCGGCCGGGGCGGTCCCGCGACCGCCCCGGCCGGTGGTGGTCCCCCCGGACTCCCTGCTCAGGCGCCGAGGCCCAGACGCCCCAGGACCAGCAGCATCACGACGAGCAGTTGCAGGACGGCCAACCCGAGCACGCGCCGCTCGAGGGACGTGTCCGCCATCGGGCGGTCGTCGGGTTGACCCGCCAACCAGTTCGCTCCGTACGTGGGTCCGTGCACCATCACCGTCCGATCCTTCCCGGCGAGGTTCGCGGGTCGGCGCGCAAGAGATTGCGATCCGGTGACTTCGCGCCCCCACCTCGTCAAGAGATCAGCAGCCCTCCGTCACGTCGTCGCAACAGTCACGACGGATGCTGCCCACATGACGACATCCGACTCCCCACCGTCCCCGATCTCCGTGAGCGCCACCGACGACGCCGTGGTGGTCGCCGTGCTCGGCCCCCTCCATCGGGAAGTGGCCGGGATGCTGTTGCAGGTGGTCCAGACCGCGCTGGAGGTGCGCGGCGACGGTCAGCGCGTCGAGATCGACATCCGTGACATCGGAGAGTGCTCCGCGACGGGTCTGGCGGCGCTCACCACCTGTGCGACCCTGGGCGCGCGGGTGAGCGAGGGTCTGGCCTTCCGGGTGGGAAGCGGCACCCGTGGCTGAGACACCCGGTCAGGGCGCACGCTTCTCCGCCGTCGACCTGGGGGGCCTGCTCGACGCGATCCGCGTGGGCGACGAACCGTTCGAACCATCGCCGGAACCGCCCGATCCGGGCGATTCGCGCTTCGACGAGGCCACGCGCACGATTGCCCGGTCTGTGGTGCCCGGCGAGATGCCGGAGTCGTCTGACATCCTGTGAGCGTGTCCAACTCAGTGTTGATCGTCGAGGACGACGAGCGGATCCGCGCCGCGGTCAGGCTCACGCTCGTCGACGAGGGCTACCGAGTGACCGATGCGGTGAGTGGTGAGGACGCGCTCGATGCCTTCGCCCGCGATCCCGCCGACCTGGTGCTCGTCGATCTGATGCTGCCGGGCATGACCGGCTTCGAGGTGTGTCGCGCGTTGCGCCAGGCGAGCGGCGTCCCCATCATCATCGTGACCGCGCGCACCGACACCCACGACGTCGTGGCCGGTCTCGAAGCCGGCGCCGACGACTACGTGACCAAGCCGTTCGCGGCGAAGGAGCTCGCGGCGAGGATGCGCGCGCTGCTCCGACGGGTGCAACCCACCGATCCGCCGAGCGAGTCGCTCGAGTTCGACGGTCTGCTCATCGAGCGCACGGCCGGTCGCGTCGCGCTCGACGGCGAGGATGTCGCGCTCGACCCGGACCGAGTTCCACCTGCTGTGCGAGCTCGCCGAGCACCTCGGACAGGTGCTGAGCCGTGAGCAGCTGCTCGAGCGGGTGTGGGGCTACGACTACCTCGGCGACGGGCGCCTCGTCGACGCTCACATCCGCCGCCTCCGCACCAAGATCGAGCGCGACCCGTCGAACCCTGATCTCATCAAAACGGTCCGGGGGCTCGGGTACCGGATGCAGCGACGGTGAAGGGGCCGCGCGGGCGAACGGAGCACCTCCGCCGCGGTCTGCGCTTCCGCATCGTCGTGTCGTTCGCGGTCGGTGCCCTGCTGCTCTCGTCGACGCTCGCGGTGCTGACGTACGCGCTCGCCAACCGCTACCTCCTCGGGCAACGCGAGCGCTCCGCACAGCGTCAGGCGTTCGTGAACGCGCGCGTGCTGCGCGACGAGCTGCGCGGTCCGGGCGCCGAACCGTCGACGTCGCTCGCCGCGCTGGAACTCCCGACCGGATCTACGAGCGTGGTACGCGCGGGGGGATCCTGGTACGGAACCTCGGTCGCGGCGGGGCGCGACAGCATCCCGACATCGTTGCGAGCACTCGTGTCGCAGGGCACCGCGGGCCACCAACGCATCTCGACCCCGAGCGGACCGGAACTGGTCATCGGTGTGCCCGTCGCATCGGTCGGCGCCGACTACTACGAGATCAGCTTGCTGAGCGAGCTCGACTCGACGCTCACCATCATCCGCAACTCGCTGCTCGGCGCCGCCCTCGCCACGACCGGGGCCGCCGCGTTGCTCGGGCTCTGGGCGGGACGCCGCGTGCTGCGACCCCTCCGCGACGTGAGCGATGCTGCGGCGGCCATCGCGAACGGGGAGCTCGCCCGTCGGCTCGACGCGAACTCGGATCCCGACCTCGACCTGTTCGCCGGATCGTTCAACCACATGGTCGACGCACTCCAGGAGCGGATCGACCGCGACGCCCGGTTCGCCTCTGACGTCAGCCACGAGCTCCGGTCGCCCCTGACGACGATGCGCGCCACCGCCGACGTGCTGGACCGTCGAGCCGTGCTGCTCGATCCGACGGTGCGCGAGCCATTGGAGCTGCTCACCGCGGAAGTGCGCCGGTTCGAGCGCCTGGTCACGGAGTTGCTCGAGCTCGCGCGGGCCGAGGCCGACGTCGACGATCTCGCCCTCGAGTCGGTGAACGTCGGCGAGCTGGTCCTGCACGCCGTGGCCCTGACCGACCAACCCGAGTTCGTGCTCGACATCGATCCGTGGCTCGCGGTCCACCCGGTGCTCACCGACAAGCGCCGGTTGAACCGCGTGCTGGTGAACTTCCTCGACAACGCGCGCAGCCACGGCGAAGGCACCGCGGCGGTGCACGTTCGCCGGAACGAGGGCCGGGTCGAGATCGCCGTCGACGACCGGGGGCCCGGGATCCCTCCGGGCGAGCGCGACGAGATCTTCGAGCGCTTCCGCCGCGGTGCTGCGGCCGGTCGCCGCGGTGCCGACGGTGGCACCGGACTCGGACTCGCGCTCGTCGCCGAGCATGCGCGTCTGCTGGAGGGAACGGTCTGGGTCGAGGACGCGCCGGGCGACCTCGGCGCCCGGTTCGTGATCGCGATCCCGGAGCGGTACGCATGATGCAGCGACGACGCCGCGCCGCTCGTCCTCACGCTCGTCGTGGCGGGCGCTGTCACGCTGGGCGCGTGCGGTGTCGAAGGACAGACGACCGCGCGCCCGATCGACAGGCCGGACGTGCCCTTCGGGCTGCTCGACCGCGAGAACCAGACCGCGCCGACCACCACGGTGCCCGACGCGCTCGCGACCCGCGCTCTACTTCGTGAACGCCGGGCGGCTGGTGACGGTCGACCGCAAGGCATCATCCGGAGGGAGCAAGCCGGCCGCGGTGCTGGAACGGTTGCTCGACGGACCGTCCGACACCGAGGCGCGCCGCGGGATCCGCACGTTGCTGTCGCCGGAGCTCACGGTCTCCTCGGTGGCGCTCGACGGGAAGACGGCCGCCGTCGACCTGACGGGATCGTTCGGCAACGACACCGGCGTGCGCGACCGGCGCCTGGCCGTCGCACAACTCGTGTTCACGGCGACGCAACTTCCGGGTATCGATCAGGTGCGGTTGCTCCTCGACGGCAAGGCGGTCGACGTGCCCGACACTTCCGGGAAGTTGCAGCACGGCGTGCTCAGGCGCGCGGACTTCCCCGAAGTGGCCCCCAGCGCCTGAACGATCGTCACAGGACTGCAACCACGCCACACCGACTTCGCGACCCGGCGGTGCGACGCTGGCATCACTCGACGACCCGCCGAGAAGACGAGAAGACGAGAAGGGATGCACGATGACGACGCTGCAGCAAGAGGTGAAGTACCTCGACCTCGACAACGACGGCCTGCCCGATGCGGTGCTGATCATCGAGACCTTGAGTACTCAGGACCCCGACGGAGCGACCCACCCGATCGAGACCATCCAGACGCTCGAGGCCGGCATCGGCATCGACGGTGTCCCCCACCACATCGAGGTGCACGAGAACGTGGCGTGAACGGTTTGGCGCTCCGGCACTCGGCGGGTCAGCGCGCCGATCCTCAGCGGGCCGCGCGCTTCGCCTGGTGTCGCCGCGTCGCGGCACGGCTCGATGCGGCCGCGCGCTTGCCGATGGGCGTCTTGCGCTTGGCGGGCGCCTTGGCCTTCGTCTTGCCGGCCTTCTTCGACGCCCGGGCCGCGGGCACCGCCGCCTTCGCGTGGCCGCCCTTCCCCGAGCCGGCGGTCGCCAGCCGCTCGTCGCGCAGCTCCCGCGCACTCTTCGCCGCGGCCTTCGCCAACTGCGCACTCACCTCGGCCAGGGCGTCCTCGAACACCTCGGCCTTCACCAGGGTGCGCTGGTTGACCGCGCTGGCCTTCGCCCGACCGCGGTCCTTGCGCACCCGTGCTCCGGCGCGCCGCCGGTAGAGCTTCGAGTACTTGTTGCGAGCACGGCGCACCCGCGTGTGCAGTTCCACCAGCGCGTCCTCGTCGAGCTTGCGCAGCTTCGCGGGAGTGCACTCGCGCAGGAGTTGCTGCTCCGCGTCGTTGAGCATCCGTCGTGTGGCCTGGTCCATGGCCTGTCCTCCGTTGGCGCCGGGAGTGCCGCGGCACGGTACCCCGACCACCCGAGGGATGCCACACCGTTCGACCGCCGCGGGGACGCGCCCCGCCCTCTAGCCTGACCCACCTGGAGGGATGCCAGAGCGGCCGAATGGGACGGTCTTGAAAACCGTTGAGGCGCAAGTCTCCCAGGGTTCGAATCCCTGTCCCTCCGCCACTTTTCGCTCAGCGCGCCGGAGTGCCGCCGAGCACCGTCGAGGCGTTGAGGCGGACCAGCAGCCGTCGCAGCTGCCTGTAGGCCGACGATCCGAGCTCCGCTTCGAGTTCGGTCTCGAGTGCGGTCACCGCGGCGCGGAGGGTGTCGCGCAACGCCCGCCCCCGTTCGGTGAGCTCGATGCGCCGGGACCGCGCGTCCTGCGCGTCCGCGTCGGGGATTCGGCTGAGGTAACCCAGGCTCTCGAGTTGCCCCAGCACGTAGTTCATCGCCTGTCGGCTGATGCCCGCCTCGGCCGCGAGCTCCGACGGGCGGCGCCCGTCGGGACCGGGGTAGCGCAGGACGGCCATGTGCGCCGGCACGAGGTCTGCAAAGCCGGCCGCGGCCGCCTCGTCGAGGATCCGACGGTGCACGGCCTCGACGGGCATGCGCATGAGGGCGCCCAACAGCGGTGGACGGGCGACACCTTCGGAATCAGCCATCATAAAATCACTTTACATCCTGCGATACTCTGATACAGTGACTTTACATCCTCGTCCGACTGGAGTGCTTGCCCATGGCTGCAGCCACGAAACAACTCATCCGCACCAACGGTGTCGACGTGCAGTTCCTCATCGACGCCGAGGACAGCGGTGGCAGCACCACCGCATTCATGACCCGCGTGGCCCCCGGCGCCCACACGCCTCCGCCGCATCGTCACGACACGTGGGACGAGACCGTGTACTGCACCGAGGGCACGATCACCTACACCGTCGACGGGGCCGAACAGGACCTCACCAAGGGGCAGGCACTGTGCGTCCGGCGCGGCCAGGTCCACCACTTCGAGAACCGCTCCGATCAGGACTCGTGGATGCTGGTCGTGTCGACGCCCGGTCTCTTCGAGGAGGGCTACTTCCTCGGCGTGGCCGAGATCCTCGACCGGGCCACCGAGGGTCCGCCGGACTTCGCCGCGCTGGCGGCGCACCAGGCGCAGCACGGTGTGATCGCCGGCTAGCGCAAGCTCTCGGCGCCGACTGTCCATCCGCGCCCCATACATCTGCTTGTACATATATATGGCAGGCCATATACTGATCCCATGCCCGTCGCCACGCTCGACGTGATCGAGGTGATCGCCGAACCCACGCGCCGCCGGATCCTCGACTCGATTCGCGAGCGTGAGCGCTCCGTCGGCGAGATCGTCGACGAGGTCGGCATGCACCAGCCCGGCGTGTCCCGGCACCTCAAGGTGCTGCGCGACGCCGGCCTCGTCGACGTGCGTCGCGACGCCCAGCGCCGCCTCTACCGCGTGCGCACCGAACCGCTGCAGGCACTCGACGCGTGGCTCGAACCGTACCGGGCGGAGTGGGTGGGTCGACTCGACGCGCTCGAACGCCACCTCGAACGCACCACCGCCCTCACGACGTCCCCAGTCACGCCCCCCGTGGAGGATCCCCGATGAACGACGACGACGGCACGATCGAGCGCACACCCGAAGGCGGTGTGATCCGCTTCGAGCGCAACCTCGCGTTCCCGATCCGCGACGTGTGGGACGCGATCACCGATCCGGCGCGCCTCGCCGACTGGTGGCTGCCGTTCGACGCCGACATCACCATCGATCTCCGCGAAGGTGGGCAGATGTCGTTCGTCGGCACGGGTGACGAACCGGTCGCGCTGACTGCGACGATCCTGCGCGTCGAACCGCCGATGCTGCTCGAGCACACGCACGGTGATCCCGGCTCGTACATGCGCTGGGAGCTCGAACCCGTCGACACGGGGTGTGTGCTGCGCCTGAGCCACTACGTCACCGACGTGCCCGCGGCAATCGACAACTGCTACGTGGTCGGGCTCCACACCTCGCTCTCGCGACTGGTCCCCTGTCTCGACGGACACCCGATCCCGTGGGACTGGGATGCCTTCGCCGCGGCCCAGGCTGCGTACGCAACCGAGGGCTTCGCACCCGCACTGGACGCGGAGTGAGCCCCGCGCCGCGCGAGCAGCTGCTGCGCGTCCAGTGCTTCGGTGTGTCGGCCGACGGCTTCGGCGCCGGCGAGGGCCAGAGCCTCGAGCGGCCCTTCGGCCACGCCAACCCCGCCCAACTGCTCTCGTGGGCTTTCACGACCGCGAGCTGGGTCAACCGCACCGATCCCGGGGGCACCCGCGGCATCGACGACTACTTCACCCGCGACATGCCGCTCGGCATTGGCGCGGAGATCATGGGCCGGAACAAGTTCGGCCCGCAGCGCGGCCCGTGGGAGAACCTCGACTGGCAGGGATGGTGGGGCGACGAACCGCCTTTCCACACACCGGTCTTCGTGCTCACCCATCACCTCCGTCCGTCGTTCTCGCTGTCGGACACCACGTTCCACTTCGTCGACACCACTCCCGCCGATGCGCTGCGTCAGGCGAAGGAAGCCGCGCAGGGCAAGGACGTACGCCTCGGCGGAGGCGTCGCGACCGTCCGCGAGTTCCTCGCCGCCGACCTCGTCGACACGTTGCACATCGCGGTCGCACCAGTCGAGCTCGGTCGCGGCGAACGCCTCTGGGACGCCCCCGAGGAACTGCTCGACCGCTACCACCTCGACACGGTGCCCCGGCCCAGCGGCGTGACACACCTGCTGTTCTGGCGACGCTGACGTGGCCACGTGGAGGAGTGCGCGGTGAGGATCAACATGACGAGCGTCATGGTCGACGACCAGGCCAAGGCGCTGCGCTTCTACACGCAGATCCTCGGCTTCGAGAAGAAAGTGGAGATCCCGCTGGGTGAGTACTCGTGGCTGACCGTCGTGTCGCCGGACGACCCCGACGGCACGCAGCTCGTGCTCGAACCCGACGCGCACCCCGCGGCGCGTACGTTCAAGGAGGCGCTCGTCGCCGACGGCATCCCGTGCACGTCGTTCGCGGTCGATGACGTGCAGGCGGAGTACGAGCGGCTCGTCGCGCTCGGGGTGCACTTCACGCGTCCGCCGACCGACGCGGGAACCGTGATGGTCGCCGTGTTCGACGACACTTGCGGCAACCTCGTCCAGATCGCCGCTGAGAAGTCCTGACCGCCGAGCTCCTGCTTGTGCTACAAGTAGCACATGCAGGTCGGTGTGCGAGAGCTTCGTCAGCGGGCGAGCGAGCTGCTCCGCCTGGTGCAGGAAGGCGCGACGATCGAGGTCACCGATCGCGGGCGTCCGGTGGCGTTGCTGTCACCCGTGCCTGCGGGTACTCCCCTCGAACGCCTCCGCGCACAGGGCGAGTTGGATCCGGCCGTCGGCGATCTCGACGATCTCGGGCCGCCCATCCCGTCGCAGGGTGACGAACTCCCGTCCGCCGTGCTCGCTCGACTGCGGCGCGACGAGCGATGAGCCAGGCCACCTACCTCGACTCGTCGGCCGTCGTGAAGCTCGTCGTCGAGGAGCCCGAGTCGGAAGCGTTGCGCCGCTTCCTCCGCCGGCGCCGCCCGCTCGTGTCCAGTGCGCTGGTCCGCACGGAGGTGGTGCGCGCGCTGTCGGCGCAGGGGACGGAGGCGCTGGGTCGTGCGCGGGCGGTCTTCCTGCGTCTGGAGCTGCTGCGCGTCAACGATCGCGTGCTCGACGCGGCCGGTCTGCTCGGGCCTGACGATCTGCGGTCACTCGACGCCATCCACGTCGCGTCCGCGCGACAGCTCGGCAGCGATCTCGGTCACCTCGTCACCTACGACACGAGGATGGCGGCCGCCGCCGAGCTCGTGGGCCTGCGGACGGTCGCCCCGGCCTGAGCTCCAGCCGCGTGACATCTCCGCTCGCTCGTCGTCACTTCGTCGACGGGTGTCCGACCGCGGTATTACCCGGGTAGCATCGGAGGATGAAGTTGAGTGTCAGTCTCTCGGACGACGACGTCGCCTTCCTCGACGGCTACGCGGAACGCCAGGGGATGAGTTCGCGCTCCGCCGCGCTCCAGAAGGCGGTGCGGCTGCTCCGGTCGACCGAACTCGGGCCCGCCTACCGGGAAGCCTGGGCCGAATGGGCGTCCGGCGGGGACGCCGCGGTGTGGGAGTCGGCTGTCGGCGACGGGCTCGACTGATGCGACGGGGCGAGATCCGCCTCGTCGACTTCGAACCGACCGTCGGTTCCGAGGCCGACAAGCGCCGGCCCGCGGTCATCGTCAGCAACGACGGCGCCAACACCGCGGCGGAGCAACTGCAGCGTGGCGTGGTGACGGTCGTGCCGGTGACGTCGAACGTCACCAAGGTCTTCCCGTTCCAGGTGCTGCTCCCGGCAACCGACACCGGCCTGCGTCTCGACTCCAAGGCCCAGGCTGAGCAGGTGCGCGCGCTCGATGCCACCCGGGTCGGGCCTCATGTCGGCGAGTTGACCGCGCCGCTGATGGCCGCGCTCGACGAGGCGCTCCGTCTGCATCTCGCGCTGTAGTCGCCGCGCTTCAGCGGCCGATCGCGGCGTTCACCACGCCGTCGATGTCCTGGTAATCGTCGTGGTAGTCGATCGCGAAGCAGAGGCCGCGCTTCGACGACTTGAGGATCGTGACCGTTCCCGAAGGGTTGCTCGTGACGGCACGCGCGCCCGGCGCCGGCGTCGACCACCACGGAGACGGGGTCCTTGCCGGGCACGAGTTTCGTGCCGGTGGTCAGCGACTTGCCGGAGGCCGACCGGAGGAACATGGTCACGAGCACCTTGCCCTCGGGCGCGGTGAGCGTCCCCCCGAGGTCGTCGGCGGCGAGCCGGTAGTCGCCCGACGTACACGGTGTAGTTCTTGTCGCTGCCGAAGTCGTAGACGAGCGTCGAGCGGACGTCGGACGTCGTCAACTGGGCCGCCGGCTGCCCGGAGGCGGAAGTCTCCGCAGTGCGCTCCACGGTGCCGACGAACGGCTTCTTCGTGCACTTCGCCTTCGCGCTCCTGACCTTGGCCTCGTCGCCGAGCGCGGCGTCGGCATCGTCGACGCCGAAGGCGCTGGATGTCGCGGCGAACGCGAGGAGTGCGACAGCGGTGCACGAGAGGATGCGACGGATCATCGGGGAACAGTAAGTCATCTGAGCGGCGCCGGGCCCGGGATCCCCGGGATTCCCGGTCAGGCGCGGCGGCGCTCATCGGGAGGTGGCGCAGGCCGGTGTGACGGTTGCTGCGCGTCCACTCGATCGGGCCGGACTGCTCGATGTCGGTGAACGCGGCGAGGACCTCCTCCACCATCACTCGTGCCTCGAGCCGCGCGAGCCAAGCACCCATGCAGAAGTGCACGCCGTGACCGAACGCGAGGTGCAGGTTCGGGTCGCGGCCGGAGGTCGAACGTGGACGCGTTCGGGAACTGCAGCTCGTCGCGGTTGGCCGACGCCTCCCACACCAGCACCTTGTCGCCCGGCGCGATGGCCTGACCACCGAGCACGGCGTCGCGCGTCGCGGTGCGGCGCTTCGACGGCGACGGCGACGTCCAGCGGAACATCTCTTCGATCGCGGTGCCCATCAGCGCGGGATCGTCACGCAGCTCCGCGAGCTGCTCCGGATGGTCGAGCAGTGCGGCGATACCGCCCGCGATCGTGTTGCGTGTGGTCTCCGAGCCGGCGGAGAACAGCAGCGAGAAGAACATGTAGAGCTCGCCGTCGGTGAGCTGCGGGGGTTCGACATCCGCGAGCGTCGCGTGCACCACCACCGAGAGCATGTCGTCGGCCGGGTGTGCGCGCTTCTCCGCGATCAGCGCGGTGCCGTACTCGTACATGTTCGCCTGCGCCGCCGCGGTCGCGTCGGTGCGCTCGAAGGCCTCGCGGTCGCGGAAGTCGAAGGTGTGCTCCACGCACCGCACCAGCTCGTGACGATCCTCCTCGGGAACGCCGAGCAGGATGCAGATCGTCTGCATGGGCAGCTCCGCGGCCACTTGCGTGAGGAAGTCGAACTCCTCGCCGTTCGGCACTGCGTCGAGCAGCAGGCGCGTGCGCCGGCGCAGCTCGTCTTCCAGGTGCAGCAGCCGCTTCGGTGTGAGGCCGAGGCTCACCAGGCGACGGACACGGGTGTGGCGCGGGTCGTCCATCATGTTGAGCACCACGCCGGCGACGGGGAGATCCTCGAGCAGCGTGCCGCCGTAGGGACGCGCGCCGACCCGTCTCCGACGAGTAGGTCACCGCGTCGGTGAGCACCTCGTAGGTCTCCGCGTAGGTCGCCACCGACCAGAAGCCCTCGCCGCCCGGCGTGTGCGCGGTGGGCTCGTGCCACGCCACCGGCGCGTCGCGACGGTGCTCCGCGAAGATCGCGTGCGGGAACCCGTGCGCGAAGTTGTCGAGGTCGGTGAGGTCGTGCCCGAGAACACCGACGACGCTGGTCACGGTCCGCACGCTACCGATGTCAACCGGGGCAGTCGACCGACACCTCCAGCGCGGCGCACACCTCGCGCATCTTCCGCAGGGAGAGCGCGCCGATGCGCTGGTCGAGCGTGGTCACCGGCACCACCTCGATCGCGTCGAGACCCACGACGCACTCGCGACCGACCGGATCGGAGCCCGGTTCGAGCGGCACTTCGGTCGCGAGGCCACGGACCCGTGTGGTGCACGGCGCGACCAGCACCCGCCGCAGGCGCGGGATCGCCTCGTTCCGAGTGAGCACGACTGCCGGCCGACGGCCACCCTCCGGCAGATCGCACCACCAGAGCTCGCCCCATTCCGGGAGCTCCGGCCTCATGCCCGGCCGGCCGCGTCGCGCCAGGCGGCGAGGCTGCCCCACTCATCCGGCTCGTCGAGCGGGTGGTCGTCGTACGCCGCGTACGACGCGTCAATCTCGGCCCTGCGGTACTGCGCGACCAGCAGATCCAACGCCTCGCCGAGGAGCGCGGCGTCGTTCGACGGCTGCACCAGACGCCGGGCCTCGGCGAGGAGCTCGGCGTCAACCGTCGTGCTGATGCGGACCCGGTTCATGCCACGATAATGCCACGCTTGTTCCACGATTGCCATGGGGATACCGACGACCCGCACCAGTCCCCGTCACCGGTCATGCTGGTGGGGTGGGAGACGAGATGGTCGACGCTCCCCGCGAGCGCACGCCGCGGGAGCAGCAGCGCCGACGGCGACGCCGTCGGCACCTGATCGGGTGGTTGGTGTTCCTCCTCGTCGCGGGCGGGATCCTCTACGCCGCCTACGCCACGTTCGGCGGGTCCGACTCGTCCGACGCCGACCGCACCCCGGGTTCCACCATCGCGACGACGACCACCACGATCGCCCCGGCCGGCCCGTTCAAGACCAACGCCGGTGTGAACGTGCGCAACGGTCCCGCCACCAGCCAACCGGTCGTCACCACCCTCGACCTCGGCACTGCGGTGATGGTGTTGTGCGCGATCCAGGGTGAGGCGGTGAACACACCGGGCGGACCCCAGACCATCTGGTTGAAGGTGACCGCCGGCGAGAAGACCGGGTACGTGAGCGCGGTGTACGTCGACGTGGGGCAGATCCTCGCCGACCCCACCAAGATCGGCGACTGCCCGGCGGCCTGAGCGCGTTTGCCGATCACCGGCTTCCCCGCGCGTCGCAGCCGGGCACAATGCGCCGGTGGATGCGGCCGCGCTCTGGCTGCTCATCAGGGCTGCGTTGGCTGCGGCGCGGTCGTCATCGTGGTCGCGGCACACGGGATCCTTCGGTTGGCGGCGCAGTACTCGGCTGCCGTGAGCACCGCGACCGTGCCCGACGCGCCGATGGTGATGCACACGTAACCGGTGTCCGTCGTGTTCACCAGCACGAACGAGTCGACTACCTGTGGCGCGGCAACCACCACGATCACCGTCCTGCGGTCGTACCCCGCCCAGGGTGTTCCGACCGTTCGCGTCGACACCCACGCCGCCGGCGGCGAGAGGGCGCTGCCACATCCGCACTTCACGCGGGGCACTCGGGCCCCGGCGCGAGAAGCCGTGTTCTCCCGGCCTTGGAGTTCGGGCGGGTCAGCCGGGCCGTCCCTCAATGGTCAGTTCGTGGGCTTCGTTTGGCCAAGGACCGTGTTCACCATGTAATCGACGAACTCGTTGGGCTGTTCCCACAGGGGCCGGTGTCCGGAGGTGTCAAGAACCGTCAGTTCCTTGATTGGCGCTTGGATCATCGGATACCACTGTGCGAAGGGTTGTGCCCGGCCGCCCGCTTCGTGGGCGCCCTCCACGAAGAACATCGGGATCGTGAAACTCGTCGCGGTACGACGGAAGTCGATGTTCTGAAGTTGGGGATAGAGGACACTGAAGGTGTCCATGAACGCGCCGAGCAAATGGACCTGGTCGATCAGGGCGTACTCGGAAACGAGGAAGTTCTCCGAGAACCCACCTTCGCCTTCGGAATTGCCGGTGTGGTCGTAGGGGTAGACCTCGTGTTCGTGCCGCGAGCGCCGTTTCGTAGTCGAGCATCCGCTCGTACGGCGGGGAGCCAATGTGGGTGAGCTGGTCAGCCAGGCCATCGTTGCCGGTCTTGCGGGCCCACCGCGAGGGTGTCCTGATAGAAGATGCGGTCGGTCGCGAGTTGGCTCACCATCTGGCCGGTGCCGATGAAGGCCCGGTACAGCTCGGGTCGATGTTGGACCGCGAGGACACCGAGGGTCGAGCCCCACGACTGGCCGAGGAGATAGATCTTGTCTCGGCCGAAGCGTTCGCGGAGATAGTTGGTGACGGCGATCGTGTCGCCGATGGCGCTCTTGAGGGTGTAGGTGCCGGTGGGGTCGAGGGTGTCGTAGGACTTTCCCGTGCCGCGTTGGTCCCAGGTGACGACGGTGAAGTGTCGCTCGAGCGCCGGGAGGTGTTTGCGCATCGCGCCCATCTCGGAGCCACCCGGCCCACCGGCCAAGAACAGCAGCACCGGATTATGGACACTCTGACCGCGGATCATCATCGCCAGTCCGTGTCCGTCGATGTCGACGGTGGTGAGCTCGGCGATCGACCCGGGGATGGTCTTGCCGTTCGCGTCAACGATGGGGGCGGTGCTGGCGGGTCGGGCCAGTAAGGCGGTGAACCCGAAGAGTCCGACCGCGGCGACGATCGCCACGCCGCGGCGTAGACGTCGTGGCCATTGGCGGCGCCCTGTGGATGGCTCCGACCGCAGATCGAGTTGGCGGGCGATGCCGGCGCCGACGACGGCGCCGAACGCCATGGGGAATAGGGAGATCAAGGCGTGGAAACCGCGACCGACCGCGAAGGCGTACAGGCCATAGGTGCTGGTCGCGATCGCGTCGACGGTGGGTCCGCTGGTGCCCATTCTCGTCAGCTCGAACAGTGCAGCGAACACGACCGGGGCGACGAGGATCGCCCACCGCGACCGCGTGACCAGTCCGGCGGCGAGGCCGACGATGAAGCTGATGGCGATGGACCAGAGCGCCTGGCCGGTCGTGAGCGGACTGCGCGGAGTCCACCAACCCGCGACGCCCGCCCACATAGCAGCAGTGCCGACCGCGACGAGGGCACCGATCCACCGAGTCCTCCACAGCGGCCGCAGAAGGCGGGTCAAAGTGTCGCGGCCGTCGCGAAGACAGGCGCACCAGGAAGCCAGCCGTGCCCCAGCGGTTCGCCGATCGTCGACGTCATCGCCCTGAGCCGCGACCGACTGGTCGATCTCATGGTCGGCGCGGCTGGTCATGCGGGGACACCCTCGTCTTACGGCTCGGCTTCGACGATCGACGTTCACTGTCCACTCTGGGCGTCTGGTCGTGGTTCGTGTAGGGCCGTACGCCCCCAGTTGTGGAGGTGCTCGATCGAGTGACACCCTCACACCACGGCCACAGCTCCCGCAGAACCGTTCACCTTCGTGGAGGCCGGCTCCGCACGTCTCGCAGAACCTCGCCTCACTCATGTGCCCGTCGTCCGCCCACTGCCGGCCAGGGGGAAGGGGCGAAAACCATCCGCCCGGCCCGCGCCGTCCGGCCGTCGCTGACGTGATCCGCCGGTACGCTCACGCCGTGACCGACGTGCTGCCGCTCTCCGAGCGACCCGCGTGGCAGGCGCTGCAGGCGCACCACGACGAGATCGCTCCCCGCCACCTGCGCGAGCTCTTCGCCGACGACCCCACGCGTGGGGAACGCCTCGCGGCGGAGGCCGAGGGCCTCTACCTCGACTACTCGAAGCACCGGATCACCGACGACACGGTCGCGCTGCTCCTGCAGCTCGCAGAGGAGTCGGGGCTGCGCGAGCGGATCGACGCGATGTTCGCGGGCGAGAAGATCAACGTGTCGGAGCACCGCTCCGTACTCCACGTCGCGTTGCGCATGCCGCGCCACCAGCAGCTCGTGGTCGACGGTGTCGACGTGGTCGCCGAGGTGCACCAGGTGCTCGACCGCATGTCGGCCTTCGCCGACGAGGTGCGCGACGGGGTGTGGCGCGGCCACACCGGGAAACGCATCCGCAACGTCGTCAACATCGGCATCGGCGGCTCCGACCTCGGGCCGGTGATGGCCTACGAGGCGCTCCGCCATTACACCAAGCGCGAGCTCACCTTCCGCTTCGTGTCGAACGTGGACTCCACCGACTTCGTGGAGGCCACGCACGATCTCGATCCCGCCGAAACCCTCTTCATCGTGTCGTCGAAGACGTTCACCACGTTGGAGACGATGACCAACGCCCAGTCGGCGCGCGACTGGTGTGTCGGCCACCTCGGCAGCGACGACGCGGTGGCCAGGCACTTCGTCGCGGTGTCGACCAACGCGGAGGGCGTGCGCGCCTTCGGCATCGACACCGACAACATGTTCGGCTTCTGGGACTGGGTCGGCGGCCGCTACTCGATGGACTCCGCCATCGGCCTGTCCACCATGCTCGCCGTCGGCCCCACGCACTTCACCGAGATGCTCGAGGGCTTCCACGCGATCGACGAGCACTTCCGCACCACGCCCAACGCCGAGAACCTGCCGGTGCTGATGGGCCTGCTTGCGGTCTGGTACCGCGACTTCTTCGGCGCGCAGACGGTGGGCGTGATGCCCTACGACCAGTACCTCGAGCGCTTCCCCGCGTACCTGCAGCAGCTCACCATGGAGTCCAACGGCAAGCACGTCACGCTCACCGGTGAGCGGGTGCAGGCCGACACCGGCGCGGTGTACTGGGGCGAACCCGGCACCAACGGCCAGCACAGCTTCTACCAACTGATCCACCAGGGCACCACGCTGATCCCCGTCGACCTCATCGGGTTCGCGCGCACGCTCAACCCGCTGCGCGACCACCACGACCTCCTGCAGTCGAACGTGTTCGCGCAGGCGCAGGCCCTCGCGTTCGGGAAGACCGCGGAGGAGGTCCGGGCCGAGGGCACCACCGAGGACGTGGTGCCGCACCGCGTGATGGAGGGCAACCGCCCCACCAGCGTGATCCTCACCGACGTCATCAGCCCGTACCGCCTCGGCACCCTCGTCGCGCTGTACGAGCACAACGTGTTCACCCAGGGCACGGTGTGGGGCATCGACTCCTTCGACCAGTGGGGCGTGGAGCTGGGCAAGAAGATGGCCCAGGTGATCGCACCGCAGCTCGAGTCGGCCGAGGAACCGGAGCTCGACCACGACTCCTCCACCAACACGCTCATCCGCCGCTACCGCGCGATGAAGCAGGCCTGAGCGCCGTGGGACCCCAGTGAGCGCCGACGACGAGAAGCGCATCGCCGCGGAGGCGGCCGCCGAGCTGGTGGAGTCGGGGATGCGACTCGGCCTCGGCACCGGCACCACCGTCGCGCACCTGCTGCCGGCGATCGCGCGCCGCAACCTCACCGACATCGTGTGCGTGTCCACGTCGCCCGCGACCGAGCAACTCGCGAGCGAGCTCGGCCTCGCCACCGCGTCGTTCGACGACGTCACCACGTTCGATCTGGCGATCGACGGCGCCGATCAGGTGCGGTCCGACTGGTGGCTGGTGAAGGGCGGCGGCGCCGCCCACACGCGCGAGAAGCTCGTTGCCGCGGCGGCAGCCCGCTTCGTGGTGATCGTCGACTCGTCGAAGACGGTCGACTGGCTGCACGCGCCGATCCCGCTGGAGCTGCTGCCGTTCGGCCTGCCCAGCACCGTGCAGCGCCTGCGCGACGGCATCGGCGACGTCGAGCTGCGCGACGTGGCGCACAGCCCCGACGGCGGCGTGATCGCCGACTACCAGGGCGAGATCGGCGACCCCGCGCAGCTCGCGGCGCGCCTGTCGGCCACACCCGGCGTGGTGGAGCACGGGCTGTTCCCGCCGGAGATGGTGTCGGCGGTGGTCGTGGGCCGCGGCGCCGTGCCCGTGTGGCTCGAACGACACTGAGGGAACGAGGGAACCAGGGTGGGAGCGGAGCGCGAGCGCGTCGCGACGTTCGGCAAGCTCGACGACGGGCTGCGCGACGCGAGCGAGTGGTACTGGTGGGGCCCGTACCTGAGCGAACGCCAGTGGGGCACCGTCCGCGAGGACTACAGCGCCGACGGCGAGGCCTGGGACTACTTCCCCCACGATCACGCCCGTTCACGCGCGTACCGCTGGGGTGAGGACGGCCTCGCCGGCTTCTGCGACATCGAGCAGAACCTCTGCCTCGGCCTCGCACTGTGGAACGGGCGCGACCCGATCCTCAAAGAGCGGATCTTCGGGCTCACCGGTGCGCAGGGCAACCACGGCGAAGACGCCAAGGAGCACTGGTGGTACGTCGACGCCGTGCCCAGCCACGCGTGGAACCGCTGGCGCTACCACTACCCGCAGCAGGCCTTCCCCTACGAGGACCTCATCGCGGAGAACGCCCGGCGCGACCGCACCCAGCCCGAGTACGAGCTGCTCGACACGGGCGTGTTCGACGACGGCTTCTGGGTGGTCGAGTGCGACTACGTCAAGGCCGATCCGGTCGACGTGTGCTGGACGGTGCGCGTCACCAACGCCGGCGACATCACCGACACCCTGCACGTACTGCCGAGTGCTTGGTTCCGCAACACGTGGTCGTGGGACTTCGACGCGGAGAAGCCCGAGCTGCGTGTCGACCCCGACGACTCGTCACGGCTGCTCGTCGACCACCCGTGGCTCGGCCCGATGGAGCTGCGCGCCGCGCCGTGCGCCGATGGCGGCGGCGACGGCGACCCCGTGTTGCTGTGCTGCGACAACGAGACCAACGACGTGCGCATCTTCGGCGCCGACTCGACCACGCCATATCCCAAGGACGGCATCAACGACCACGTCGTGCACGGTGCCGACACGGTCAACCCCGAGCAACGCGGCACCAAGGCCGCGTGGTGGTACCGGGTCACCGTGGAACCGCACGCGACCGTCGAGCTGCAACTGCGCCTGCGGCCCGCGCAGTACCACGAGGTCAAGCCGTTCGGTGCCGGCTTCGAGCGGGCCAACGCGCGGCGCGCGGTCGAGGCCGCGGAGTTCTACGACGAGCTCACGCCCGAGGGCACGCCGCCCGCCGAGGCGAAGGTGATGCGTCAGGCGTTCGCGTCGTTGCTGTGGAGCAAGCAGTGCTACGCGTACGACGTCGCCCGCTGGCTCGACGGCGATCCCGCCCAGCCCGCGCCGCCGGCCGAGCGCCTCACCGGTCGCAACTCGCGGTGGCGCAGCTTCGACGCGTTCGACGTGCTCGCCATGCCCGACAAGTGGGAGTACCCGTGGTTCGCCGCGTGGGACCTCGCCTTCCACTGCATCGCGCTCGCGCACGTCGACCCCGCGTTCGCGAAGTACCAGCTCGTGCTGGTGTGCCGCGAGTGGTTCCAGCACCCCAACGGTGCGCTGCCGGCATACGAGTGGGACTTCGGCGACGTGAACCCGCCGGTGCAGGCGTGGGGCGCGCTCGATGGTCTACGCGATCGACGGCGCGCGCGACCTCGAGTTCCTCGAGCGCATCTTCGACAAGATGCTCGTGAACTTCACCTGGTGGGTGAACCGCGAAGACGCCGACGGTTCGAACCTGTTCGAGGGCGGCTTCCTCGGTCTCGACAACATCGGGCCCATCGACCGTTCGCACCTGCCGCAGGGGAGCCTGCTCGAGCAGTCCGACGCCACCGGGTGGATGGGGTCGTTCGCACTGGTGATGGCGGGGATGGCGACCGTCCTCAACCGCAGCGGCCGCCCCACCCTCGACCTCGTGGTGAAGTTCCTCGAGCACTCGGCGGCGGTGCGCGGCGCGATGAACGACATGGGGCTGTGGTCCGAGGAGCACGGCTTCTACTTCGACCGCCTGCGGTGCGCCGACGGTTCGGTGGAACCGATCGAGGTGTACTCGATGGTCGGCGTCATCCCGATGTTCGCGTCGGTGGTGGTCGAACACGACGCGCTCGAGCAGCTGCAGGTGTTCGGCAAGCGCTTCGCCGCGTTCCTGGACCTGTCGCGTTTCGACACCGACGCGCTGCGCGCTTCCGGTCGCCTACGCGGCGCACCGGGCGAGGAGCGCCTGCTGCTCGGTGTGGTCGACCCCGACCACCTGCTCCAGGTGCTCGCGACCCTCTGCGACGAAGCCGACTTCCTCTCGCCGCACGGTCTGCGCTCGCTCTCCGCTTTCCACCGCGACCACCCGTTCACGCTCGAGCTCGACGGGACGACGCACACGATCGACTACGAGCCGGCCGAGTCCACCACGCCGATGTTCGGCGGCAACTCGAACTGGCGGGGGCCCGTGTGGTTCCCGCTGAACTACCTCGCGTGCGAGGCGCTCGACCGCTTCGACCACTTCCTCGGCGACGAGGCGACCATCGAGTACCCCACGGGTTCGGGCGCGCAGCGCACGCTCGGCGAGGTGGCCGACGACCTGCGCGGCCGCCTGGTGTCGCTGTTCGTACCCGACCCCGACGGCCGGCGCCCGTGCAACGGCGGCATCGAACGGCTCGACACCGACCCCTACTGGAAGGACCTCGTGGTGTTCCACGAGTACTTCCACGGCGACACCGGCGCCGGGCTCGGCGCGTCGCACCAGACCGGGTGGACCGCGATCGTCGCCGACATCATCCGCCGCCGGCGAGCCCCGAAACAGACGCTGCAGGAGCGCCTCGCGGGCGACGGCGCGGCGCGCCCCGTTGCCGACTGAGCCTGCACCCCCTCCGACGGGCGCGGCGCGTACGCTCCCGCCATGGCGAAGATCGTGATGGTGCACGGGGCGTTCAACGAGTTGTGGGGGCCGCACGAGCTCAAGTCGCGCTGGCTACCCGCGCTGCGCGACGGCCTGTGGCACCACGACATCGAGATCGCCGACCACGACGTCGAGGTGTGCTTCTACGGCGATCTCTTCCGCCGCGCGCCGGGCACCGAGGCCGAGGAGCAGCTCGAGCAGTCACGCGCGGGCATCGCCGACATGCTGTCCAACGCAGCGGGTGGCGGTTCGCTCGACATGCTCGGCCAGGCGGCCAGTGATGCCGCGTTCCAGCGGACCGTCGACATGGTCACGGTGATGACGACGCAGGCCGACCTGCGCGAGCGACTGCGCGCGCGGATCGAACCACTGGTCAACGAAGACACGCGGGTGCTGATCGCCCACTCGCTCGGCACCGTGATGTCCTACGCCGCGCTCTGCAACCACCCCGACTGGCGCGTGCACACCTTCGTCACCCTCGGCTCGCCGCTCGGTTCCGACTTCGTCGACGGACTGCTCGCGCTCGGGGCGCTCGAGGGCGACGGTCGGTGGCCGGGCAGCGTGGAGCGCTGGGTGAACGTGCGCGCCACCGGCGACAAAGCTGCGGCGAGGCCGCTCGCCCCGAAGTTCGGCAGCCGCGTCGAGGATGTCGAGGTCGACAACGGCCACCGCGCCCACGACCCCGAGCCCTACCTCAACTCCGTGGCGACCGGCGCGGCCGTCGCCGCCGCCCTCCTCCACGACGCCCCCGAGTAGATCGTTTTGGCGTCAGGACGCGCCGCTATAGCGACGTCTGGTGACGCCAAAACGGGAAGGGCGGGGGTCAGACGGGGCGTTCGCCGGTGATGCTGGCCCGCTCCATGATGCGGATCGAGGGCCAGTAGTCGCTGCACGCGTAGTGCTGGCACGCCCGGTTGTCCCACATCGCGACCGAGTCGGGCGCCCAGCGGAAGCGGCACTGGTACTCGAGAATGTCGGCCTGGCGGGCGAGCCGGTCGATGAGCGCGGTGCTCTGCTCGCGGTCGAGGCCCACGATGTGGTCGGTGAAGAACCGGTTGACGAAGAGCATCTTCCGGCCCGTCTCCGGATGGGTGCGCACGACGGGGTGTTCGACCGGCGGGAACATCTCGCGGATCGCGGCCTGCTTCTCCGGCGGGACCTGGCGTCCGAAGCTCTTCAGGTGGTCGTGGACCGCGGTCATGCCGTCGATGCGCGCGCGCAGCTCGTCGTCGAGGCCGTCGTACGCCGCGCCCATGTCGGCGAACAGCGTGTCGCCACCGGTCGCCGGTACCTGCACCGCGTGCAGGACCGCAGCCATCGACGGCACCTCGCGCCACGTGACGTCGTGGTGCCAGCCGTTCTCGTACCCGCCGGTGTCGGCGCCCTTCTCGAAACGGACGAGCTCGGGCCACTCGGGGTTGCCGGGGATGAACGGGTGGATCTCGAGGTCACCGAACCGCCGCGCGAACGCGACGTGCTGCCCGGGGGTGAGGGGCTGGTCACGGAAGAAGATCGCCTTGTGCTCCAACAGCGCCCGACGGATCTCCTCGATCACCTCGTCGGCGAGGTCGGTGGTGAGATCGACGCCCGAGATCTCGGCCCCGATCGTCGCCGACATCGGGGTCACCACGAGGTGCCGCCACTCGAGCCCGGCGAGCCGCTCGCGCTCGGCGGCGAGGTGGCCGAGCGGGCCGAGCTCGACGTCGTAGTCCTGCATGCGCACGCGCGCCGCGTCGAGCCCCATGCTGGGATCGTGGCGCCTGGTCGAGGGGTCGGTGCGGACGTCGGTCATGCGTTGCTCCCGTTCAGGCCCCGCGTCGGCGGAGCTCGGTGAGTTCGAGTTCGGTGGCACGCGACACCGGCGCGGTCACGATCGCCTCCGCGGTGTCGACGAGATCGCTCACGAGGAGCGCGGTGGGGGTGGCTTCCACGTGCGCCTCGAGCGCGCGCTCGTGGTCGGCGAGTGCGTGCACGACGTACCGCATCGCCAACGCGACTCGTCGGACGCGCAGCTCCGCGGGCAGCTCGTCGAGCAGCGCGAGCAACCGCTCGACCGCGAGGACCAGCCCCTCGGTGACGTCGCGCCGCGACCCGGCGACCAGGTCGAAGCCGGGCGCGAAGGCAACCTGTTCGAGGAACCGGGCGTACGCGCTCACGCCATCGGCATGGCCGAGCTCCTCGGCGAGCGGGTGGACGACCGCCTCGAGCAGCGCCCGCCGGTCGTGCCCCCGGCCCTCGGCGTCGAGGGCGGCGAGCAGCTCGCGACGCCGCGCGTCGATCGCGCCCATGCGGTACCCGAACACCGCGTCGACGAGGCCCTCGCGCGTCCCGAAGTGGTACTGCGCGGCGGAGTTGTTCCGTTGCCCGGCCGCGGCCCCGACCTCGCGCAGCGAGACCGCCTCGATGCCCCGCTCGCCGAACCGCCGCTCGGCCACGCGGATCATCGCCTCGCGCGCCCGCACCGTCCGCGGATCGACTCTCGGCTCCCCCACAAGATTCAAGACACTAATCTTAAACAGATCCCCGGTGTCCCGTCAACTCTCGGTACCCTTCTCGGGATGGCACGCAGGCGGCGCCGATGGATGCGCACCACGGTCGGAGCGGGCCTCGCCGGGATCCTGGCCGCCCTGCTCCTGGCGTCGTGCGTGCCGCCGCCGCCCACCCCCACCCGGGTCGTCACCTACTCGGTGGCGGTCGACGGGCTGGTGTGGTCCGACCCCGCCGAGTTCGCCCAGTTCGCCGACGCCACCCTCCACGACTGGAGCGGCTGGTCGCGCGCGGCGATCGAGTTCCGCCAGGTGCCGAGCGGCGGCGACTTCACCCTGGTGCTCGCCGAGCCCGCGCACCTGCCCAACTACGACCCGATCTGCACCTCCGACTGGAGCTGCCAGGCCGGCCGCTACGTCGTGATCAACGACGGGCGCTACGCCTTCGGCTCGCCGTTCTGGCCGGGAGCGCTCGTCGACTACCGGCACATGGTGATCAACCACGAGGTGGGCCACTGGCTCGGCCTCGGGCACGCGTTCTGCCCTGCGCCGGGCGCCGCCGCGCCGATCATGCAGCAGCAGTCGATGGGCATGCAGGGTTGCGCGATCAACCCGTGGCCGCTGCAATCCGAGATCGACTCCGTCCGGCAGTAGCCGCGCCTGCGAGAATCATCACCATGAGCATGATCGACGAGCTCCTCCGCAACAACGAGCAGTTCACCGCCGCCTTCGACCTCGACGAGCTCGATGCCAGTCCCGCCCGCCAGGTGGTGCTGGTCACGTGCATGGACGCGCGCATCGACCCCGCCGCCGCGCTCGGCCTGACCCCTGGCGACGCGCACGTGCTGCGCAACGCGGGTGGTCTGGTCACCGACGACGTGGTGCGGTCGCTCGCGATCTCGCAGCACGCGCTGGGCACGCGCGAGATCATGGTGGTGCAGCACACCCAGTGCGGTATGCACGGCCTCGACGAGAACGCGCTCGCGCTGAAGATCGGTGCGGCGAAGGGCCATCCGCCGAACGCGAACGTGCGCTTCGGCGCCTTCACCGACCTCGACACGAGCGTGCGCGCGTCGGTGGCCCGCCTGCGCGCCACCGACCTCCTCCTCCACCACGACCGCATCCGCGGCTTCGTGTACGAGGTGGAGACCGGACGCCTGCGCGAAGTGGGCTGAGCGTCGGGCTCAGTCGCCCTGCTCGTGCTCGAGCAGCGACTGCTTCCGCTCCACGCCCCACGCGTACCCACCCAGGCCCTGCTGTGCGCCGAGTCCGCCGCCGGCGGGCACCACGCGATGGCACGGCACCACGACCGCGACCGGGTTCCTCCCGCACGCCTGACCCACCGCCCGCGCGCCACCGGGTGCGCCGACGGCTGCGGCGAGCGCGCCGTAGGTGAGCGTCTCGCCGCGCGGGATGCGCTGGAGCTCGCGCCAGACGCGCAGCTGGAAGGCGGTGCCGCGCACGTCGATGGGCAGGTCGATCGCGGGCTCCTCGCCCGCGATGCGCCGCAGCACCTCGGCCACGACCGGCGCGAGCGCGTCGTCGTCGCGTGACACCGCGGCCGCGGGGAACTCGTCGCGTACGAGCGTGTCGAGCGCGGCGGGGTCGTCGCCGAGCGCGACCCGGCAGATGCCCCGCTCGGTGCGGGCAACGAGGAGCCCGCCCAGCGGACCGTGCACCACGGTGTAGGTGATCGTGGCACCCGCGCCGCCCGCGCCGTACGACGCGGGGGTCATGCCGAGGCGCGCGTCGGACTGCTCGTAGAGGCGGCTGCTCGACCCGTAGCCCGCGCTGTACATCGCGCCGGTCACGTCGCGCCCGTCGCGCAGCTCCGCGCGCAGGCGCTCCACGCGCAGGCCGTCGGCGTACTGCTTGGGCGACACGCCGAGCACGCGACGGAAGTCGCGCCGCAGCGCGTCGGGCGTCGTGCCGGTGGCCCGGGCGAGCTCGGCGAGTGACGGCGCGGCACCGACCGTGTCGGCCATCAGCTCGCACGCGGCGCGCACGCGGCCCAGTCGGGAATCAGCCTCGGTGATCGTCATGCCGTCAGTGATACCGGAGTCGTCGTCGTCGCGCTCTCCGGTTCCGGCGCGGCTCCCCGTCCAGTCAGGCATGGGACGCGGTCCACTCGAGCAGACGCTCGACCGGCCACGTGTTGACGATCGCGTCGGGATCGACCCCGGCCTCCGCGGCGCGGGCGCATCCGTAGGGCTGCCACTCGAGCTGGCCCACGGCGTGCGCGTCGGTGTCGATCGACACCTTGGCGCCCATCTCCACGACCTGTCCGAGGAGGCGCATCGGTGGGTCGAGCCGCTCGGGGCGGCAGTTGATCTCGACCGCCTTGTCGAAGTGCGCGCACGCGCCGAACACGAGATCGGCGTCGAACGTGGACTCCGGGCGCCCCTTGCCGAGCACGAGCCGCCCGGTGCAGTGCCCGAGGATGTCCATGTGTGGGTTGGCGATCGCCGCGACCATGCGGTCGGTCATCGGCCGGGTGTCCATGCGCAGCTTCGAGTGCACGCTCGCGACGACGACGTCGAGCTCCCCGAGGAGATCCGGGTGCTGGTCGAGCGCGCCGTCGTCGAGGATGTCGACCTCGATGCCGCTCAGCACGCGAAACGGCGCGAGCTCCTCGTTGAGGCGCGCGACCAGCTCGAGCTGGGCCTCGAGCCGCTCCGGTTCGAGGCCGTGCGCGACCGACAACGACGGCGAGTGGTCGGTGAGCGCGAGGTAGTCGTGTCCGAGCTCCGCGCCGCGGCGCGCCATCGCGACCACGGTGGCACCGCCGTCGGACCAGTCGGAGTGCAGATGGAGGTCGCCGCGCAACGCGGCCCGGATCGCGCCGCCCTCACCGGCGTCGGGCGCGGCCTCGGCCTCGAGGCGGGCGAGGTACTCGGGCACCTCCCCGGCGAGCGCCTGGGTGATCACGCGCGCGGTGCTCGACCCGATCCCCGGCAACGACTCCAGGTTCCCGGCCTCGGCCAGCACCCGCAGCTCGTCGGTGGAGCGCTCGCGAACGGCGACGGCCGCCTTGCGGAACGCCTCTTCCTTGTAGCGACCGGCCCGGGCACGTTCGAGCAGCGTCGCGATGCGCTCCAACGCTTCGAGCGGATCCATCCCCCGACGGTACCCCGTGATCTCTGGAGGGTCCCGGACGTTTCTCTCCTAGTATCAGCGGCACCAGGAGGGATGACTGAGAGGCCGAAAGTGCTCGCCTGCTAAGCGAGTAGGGGGCGATGAGCTCCCTCGCGGGTTCAAATCCCGCTCCCTCCGCCACTCGAACGCCGAACGCCGCCTGCATCACCGGCTCGCGTGTCCGGCTCGCGTCCTCGACCATTTCGGTCTTGACGCGCGCGCCCGCGCTCTATATCGTCGCGCGATACATCGAGTGACGATGGAGTGTGCAACATGGCCCACTCGAAGCCCTCCCGCCAGCCCCTCCCGCCGGCGGTCTTCCATCTCCTCCTCGCTCTCCGGGGTGGGGAGCAGCACGGGTACGCACTCATGCAGCGGGTCGAGGAGCTGACCGACGGCACGGTCCGGATGGGCCCGGGCACGCTCTACGGCGCGATCAAGCGAATGCTCGCCGACGGACTCATCGAGGAGACGGTCGAACGTCCCGACCCCACCCTCGACGACCAGCGCCGCCGCTACTACCGGCTCACCGCCCATGGTGCGCACGTCTGCGACGCCGAGGTCGCACGGCTCGAGGCGCTCCTGCGCAACGCGCGACGCACGCGGCGCCAGCTGGGGACCGCATGAGCGCCGGCGAGCGCGTCTACCGGGCGCTGCTCCTGCTGTACCCGCGTGCCTTCCGACGCGACTACGGCGCCGAGATGCTGCAGCTCTCCCGCGAGCAACACCGCGACGGAGCGAGGTCGTGGGCCCGACTCGCGGCCGACGTCGTCGTCACCGCGCCCGCCCGACACCAGGAGGCCCTCCGAGCCATGAGCACGCCGAGCAAGCTCGTCACCGCCGCCATCGTCACGACCATCGGCATCGTCGCCTTCGCGATGGTCGGCGGTGCCCTCTTCGCACTGATCCTCATGCTGGTGCTGGCCTGGATCCTCACCGCGCTGCTCCGCGAACGCGGCGCCCGACCGACGAGCGGTGCCTGGTGGAAGCTCGCCACGAGCGGTGCGGGAGTGTTCGCCGTGGCGTTCGTCGTGTTCGCGCTCCCGTGGCCCGACTCCTGGCGGGAGACCGTGCCGGGCGACGTGGCGTGGTTCGTCGGCTTCCTGATGATCGTCACGTCGATCGTGCTCGTCGCGACCGGCTTGCTCATGGGCGCGGTCGCGGTCGGTTCGCGGCGACGGCTCACCCGCTGACGAGATTCGGCGGCTGCTCCCCGGCGAGCACCGCCACCGCCCCTTCGCACGCGAGGCGCCCCATGCGCCGGCGGGTCGCCTCGCTCGCGCTGCCGATGTGCGGCAGCAGCACGGCATGCGGCGCTGCGAGCAGGCGGGGGTGCACCTGCGGTTCGCGCTCGTACACGTCGATGCCGGCGGCGAAGATCACGCCGTCCTCCAGCGCGACCGCGAGCGCCTCCTCGTCGACCACCGGACCGCGCGCGGTGTTCACCAGCACCGCGTGGTCCTGCATGAGCCCGAGCCGACGCGCGTCGATCAAGCCACGAGTCTCGGCGGTGAGCGGCACGTGCAACGAGACCGCGTCGACGCGCGCGAGCAGGTTGTCGAGGTCGCCGACGTAGCCCTCGCGCCCGGTGTCGTGGCGCGAGTGGTGCAACACGTTCATGCCGAAGCCCGTCGCGCGGCGAGCCATCGCCTGGCCGATGCGGCCGAAGCCGACGATGCCGAGCGTCGCGCCGTGCACGTCGACGCCGAGGAAGGCGTCGATCCGGAAGCCCGTCCACTCCCCGTTGCGCAGGGTGGCCTCGGCGTCGGACGCTCGCCGCGACGCCGCGAGCAGTAGGAGGAAGGCGAGGTCGGCCGTCGTCTCGTCGAGCACCCCGGGCGTGTTGCACACCGCGATGCCCCGGGCGGTGGCCGCGGCGACGTCGATGTTGTCGTAGCCCACCCCGATGTTGCCCACGACCCGCAGCCGGCCGGCCCCCGCGTCGAGCACCCCCTCGTCGATCCGGTCGGTGATGGTGCCGATCAAGGCGTCGTAGCCACCGATCTCGGCGACGAGCCGATCGTGGGTCAAGGGCTCCGGATCGAGCCACTCCGCCTCGTGACCGGCGGCGGCCAACGGGTCGAGCCAGCCGTCGGGCAGGGGTCGGGTGACGAGTGCTCGGGCCATCGGCGGAGCGTAGACGTGCGACGGCTTGCCCCCATTGCGCCGGCCGTTGCGCAGGAGGGTGTCCGAAATGTACGGTATGCATCCCGGCGGGCGGCCGGTACGGAGCGGGTGCGGAGCGGGTGCGGAGCGGGTGCGGGAGGCACGGGGCATGGGCGCGGTACGGGCGCAGTACTGGGGCGACGACGAACAGGAACACGAGGACCCGGCGTTCGGGAGCGTCGACCCCGTCGACCTCGATCCCGTCGACCTGCGGGCCGTCGTGGTGGAGTACCGCCTCGACCTCTTCCGCTACGCCCGCACCTTCACCCACAGCGACGCCGACGCGGAGGACCTCGCGCAGAGCGCGGTGCTGCGCGCCCTCGCGGCGCGGACCGTGCTCCACGATCCGGTGAAGGCCAAGGGCTACCTGCTGCGCATCGTGCGCAACCTCGCCATCGACCAGGCGCGGTCGCGGGCCCGCGTGCGTGTGGAGCCCTGGGCCGACGTCCCCGATACCGCCGCCGGCGATCCCGAGCCCGAGACCGCGCTGCTGCGCGACGCCGACCGCGCGGTGCCGCGGCGGGCGCTCGGCGAGCTCGCGCCCGCCCACCGCGAGGTGCTGGAGCTGCGGTTCGTGGAAGACCTCGACTACGAGACCGTCGCCGACCGTCTCCACACCACCGAGCACGCGGCTCGCCAGCGCGTGTACCGCGCCATGCAGGCGATGCGCTCGCTCGTAGGTCGCGGCGACGTCGGCATCGCAGAGTCGTGAATTGCGAAGGCCCCGGGTGCACCCGGGGCCTTCGTCAGTGTTTGCGCTGGAGGCTTGCGTCAACCAGCGAGGAGGGCGCGGGCGCCCATCTCCACCGAGGGGTGACGCAGGCGGGCAAGCGCCCGGGCCTCGATCTGGCGCACGCGCTCCCGGCTGAGGCTGACCAGCTGGCCGACCTCGTCGGGGGTGCGGGGCTCACCGCGGTCGAGGCCGAAACGCAGCGTGAGGATGTAGCGCTCACGCTCGTCGAGCACCGACAGCAGCTTCTCGATCTCGGCCGGGAGCATGGCCCGGGCCGCCGACTCGTAGGGCGACTCGGCGCCACGGTCCTCGACGAGGTCGCCGAGCTCCGTCTCGCCGTCTTCGCCGACCGGGGTCTCGAGCGACACCGGCTCGGCCAGGTGCGGGATGAGCTCCTTCACGCGCTCGGGCGCGAGGTCGAGCTCCGCAGCCAGCTCGTCGAGCGTGGCGGGACGGCCGAGGCGGGCCTCGAGACCGGCGCGCTCCTTCTGGAGCCGGGCCAGGTTGTCGGCCGCGTGGACGGGCAGACGGATCGTGCGGCCCGCGTTCGCGATGCCGCGCTGGATCGCCTGACGGATCCACCACGTGGCGTAGGTCGAGAACTTGAAGCCCTTGCGCCAGTCGAACTTCTCGACGGCGTGGATCAGGCCGAGGTTGCCCTCTTGGACGAGGTCCAGCAGCGGCATGCCCGAGGCCTGGTAGCGCTTGGCGATGGACACGACCAGACGGAGGTTCGACTGGACGAACTGCCGCTGTGCGTCCTCGCCCTTGCGGACGAGGCGCTGGAGGTCGCGCTTCTCGGTGCGGGTCAGGCCCTTGTCGACGCTCGCGAGCGTCTCCTGGGCGGCCTTGCCGGCCTCGATGTCCTGCGCCAGGCGGGCTTCGTCGTCCTTGGTGAGGAGTTGGTGACGGCCGATGTCCTCGAGGTAGAGACGTACGAGGTCTTCGTTGTCACGTTCGGTGCGATTGCGAACTCGTGCCACGGTGCCTTCCCAGGGGGGTCGGATCGGACGACTCGGGGGGATCGAGCCGACTTCGGAGTTAGAACGACGGGGGACGCGTCCTTGTTCCGGATTTTCGGTGCCGGATGGTTCCTGCCGGATGGTTCCTGATGGTTCCGGATGCGGTGCTGACCATTCTCGCCAGCGGGGAGCCCTCCATTGTGCCCAATTTCCACGGGCAATGCACATCCTGGGCTCCAGACCCTGGGTCGCGCACAGAATTTTCACCTAACATCCCCGGCTCAGCACCCCACAGGAGGACGCAATGCCCGCACCTGACCCTTCGCAGCTCGGTCCCCTCGCCGGCCTGGTCGGCACCTGGGAAGGCGACCAGGGCCTCGACGTCTCGTACCACCACGGTGAGGGCGAGATCGGCGACACCCCCTACCGCGAGCGCGTCGAGTTCAAGCCCTTCGGCCCCGTGGCCAACGGCAAGCAGGAGCTCTTCGGCCTCGACTACCGCATGGCCGCCTGGCGCATCGGCGAGGACGAGCCCTTCCACACCGAGGTGGGCTACTGGCTGTGGGACTCCGCCAACGGCCAGGTCCTGCGCAGCTTCATGGTGCCCCGCGGCATGGTCGTCATCGCCGGTGGCCCCGCCACCCCCGACTCCAAGGTGCTCGAGCTCAGCGCCGAGCGCGGCTCCACCACGTACGGCATCCTCTCGAACCAGTACCTCGACGTCGAGTCCAACACGCCGAAGTACACGTGCACCGTCACCGTGGGCGATGGCGAGTGGAGCTACGACGAGTGCACCACCTACGACGTGAAGTCGAAGAACATGACCGTGCAGCACACCGACAAGAACACGCTGAAGCGCGTCGACTGACCCCTCGCACGCAAGCACGCCTCGCGGCGCGAGCACGACGCGAGCACGACGGACGGGCGCATCCCCTCGGGGGTGCGCCCGTTCTGCAATTGCCCGTCATCACCGGCGGGTGCTCACCGGGCGGCGAGCCGCACCGGCAACGTGTCGATCGACACGCCGACGCTCTGGTCGGGACCGGCGCACATCCAGGTGGGCTCGGCGAGGATCTCGACGTCGCCGACGCGACCGAGGATCTCCTGGAACATCGCCCGGATCTCCCGGCGGGCGAGGTGGGCACCGAGGCAGAAGTGCACGCCGCCGCCGCCGAACGACACGTGAGGGTTGGGGGAGCGCGTGACGTCGAAGCGGAACGGTGCATCGAAGGCGCGCTCGTCGCGGTTGGCCGACGGGTAGAACATCGCGATCCGGTCCCCCGCGGCGATCTCCACGCCACCGAGTTCCGTGTCGACGGTGGCGGTGCGGGCGAAACTCAGCACCGGGCTCGACCAGCGGATCATCTCCTCGGTCGCGGGGTCGAGCAGCGACGCGTCGGAACGCAGGAGCGCGAGCTGGTCGGGATGTTCGACCAGCGCCTGCAGCCCCACGGAGATCGTGTTGCGCGTCGTCTCGCTCCCCGCGATCGACAACACGATGAAGAACATGTCGAGCTCCAGCTCGCTGAGCTCCTCGAGTGTGCCGGTGCCGTCGTCGACGCGCGCGTTGGCGATGATCGACCACACGTCGTCAGCCGGGTGCGCACGCTTCTCCGCACCGAGCGCCTGCGCGTACTCGTAGAGCGCGAGCTGCGCGCGCCCGTGGTCCTCGGCGCTGATCCCCGACTGCGGGTCCCCGGCGCGCAGCGCGATGTCGGTGTTCGCGAACACGACGGGCCGGTCGGCTTCGGGGATCCCGACGATGTCGGCGATCAGGTGCATCGGTAGGAGGTACGCGACGTCGCGCACGAAGTCGCACTCGCCGCGCGCGAGCACGTCGTCGACGATGCGGCGCGACCACATCTCGATGCGGTCGTCGAGCCGGGAGATCATGCGCGGTGTGAACCCCGCGCTGATCAGCTTGCGCAGCCGGGTGTGGGTGGGCGGGTCGGCCGCCACGAGCATGTGGCCGGAGCGCTCGTCCTCCTGGCCGGTGATGGCGGGGCCGCGGGTGGCCGAGAAGGTCTCCCAGTCGCGGTTGGCCAGCACCACCTCCTCGTGGCGCAGCACCGCCCAGAAGGGGACCCCCTCGGGGGCCCGGGCCATGGGGACGGCCGGGTGGTGGAGCACCGCGCCCCGGGCCCGCAGGTCGGTGAACAGCTCGTGTGGCACCCCGTGGCGGTACAGCTCGGGATCGGTCAGGTCGACGTCGAGAGTGCGCATCGGTCACATCCTGGCCGGTTTTCCCGGCCCACGGAAAGTGGGGGCCGTGAACGGTCGTACACTCTCAGTGGTCGAAAGTGGACCAACCGGGCCGGTGGGGCAACGACCGGCCCGGGCAAGCGAGGGGCGATCAGGGGCGACAGGGGCGATGGCGAACGACGACGGCTTCGTGTTCGCGAAGCCACGCCACGGCGAGGTGGGCACCGAGCTGTTGCGCGAGTACACGGCCAACCACAACGGCATCGGCGTGATCTACCGCGCGCTCGACCTGCTCGTCGCGCACTTCGAACTCGACGACGCCGCGCTGGTGGTCGACGGCTCCGACCTCGGCGTGCAGGTGTTCCGGACCCGCCGCCGTCCCCTCGGCCCCGAGCACGCCTGGCTGCTCGAGCGCGGAGCCCGGCCTCTACACCGCGCCGAAGGTCAAGTTCGACACGTCGCTGCTCCTGGTGCTCTGCGCCATCGCGCTCGACCTCGACGTCGAACACCACGACGCCGGGCACGACGCGCTCACCGGCCTCGCCAACCGCCGGCGGATCCACGACACCCTCGATCTCGAGGCGCGCCACGCGTCGCGCACCGGCGGCACCTTCGGCGTGCTGGCCTTCGACCTCGTCGACTTCAAACGCTTCAACGAGTCCTACGGCTACGAAACCGGCGACGACGCCCTCCGCGCGTTCTCCCGGGCCCTGCGCGCCGAGGCCCGCACCACCGACACCGTGGGCCGGTGGGGCGGCGACGAGTTCGTGATCGTGGCGCTCGCCGACAAGGCCGAACAGTTGGGGCCGCTCGTGGAGCGGATCCGGCGCCGCCTCGCTCGCACCCCGGTGGCCGACGACCAGGTCGTCGCCTTCCGCGAGAGCATGCCGGTGATGTACCCGGCGGACGGTGTGGAGCCCGGCGAGATCCTGGCCCGGGCGCTGGGCTCACTGAAGCCCAACTGACGCGCGCCTGTCGCGCGCGTGCATCACGATGACGGCTCTCGGGCCTCCCGGGGGGCCGTTTCGCGACAACAGTCGTCATGTTTTCGGCGTTTTGTGTGACCGCCGTCGCTCGAAGCGCGAATCCTGTCTCAGCGCGGGACACACGCGCCGACAACCTCAGTGGGCACGCAAATTCGGGTAACAGACCACTGGGGCGAACGTGCACGAGAACATGCTCGCGAGGGGCGCAGGCACGACCACCGGCGACGAGCCGGTACGTGTGTTGCTGGTCGCGACGAACGACCTCGTGAGCGAGAGCCTGCACCGCGCCCTCGACACCGAGTGCTCGGTGACGGTGACCGGGCTGCTCGACCCGCACCACGACCTCACCGCCGCGATCGAGCGGCATCACCCGGACGTGGTCGTGGTCACCAGTCAGGCGCACGACCCCGCCGGGCTCGAGGCGCTCGTGCGCCACGGCGACCACCGACCCGACGTGCCCGTGCTGCTCCTCGCCGATCGCGCCACCGGGCCCGCACTGGCCGCCGCCCTGTCCGCCGGGTGCGCGGGGTTCGTCGCGTGGGACGGTGGCTTCACCGAGTTGGTGCACGCGATCCACACCGTCGCCGAGGGCAGCGTGTGCGTGCCGCGGGCGCTCGCGGCCGATCTGGTCGCGCAGCTGCAACCCGCACGCCGCTCCCCGCTCGACCTCACCCCGCGCGAGCTCGAGATCCTGCGCCTGCTGGCGCGCGGGATGTCGACCGAGGAGATCGTCGACCACCTCATGCTGAGCGTGCACACGGTGCGCAACCACATCCGCAGCGCGCTCGCGAAGCTCGGCGCCCACTCACGGCTCGAAGCCGTCGCCGTCGCGACCCGCCGTGGTCTCATCGCGGCGCCCGCGGTCGAGACCGCGGTGCCCCTCCGCCTGGCGCGCTGACGCCGGCCGCAGCCTGGCGGCGTTTCGCCACCACTCCGACCGGGCATGCCGCGAGGGCGTCGGTCGACGCGCCCGCCCGTCGAACGTCCCGAGGAGTCCCATGGACGAGACCACTGCGCCCACCGGCACGTCGCTCTCCGGACTGCGCGTCGCCTTCCTCGTCGCGAACGAGGGCATCGAGGAGCTCGAGCTCACGGAGCCGTGGAGCGCGGTCACGCGCGCCGGCGGCCGCGCCGAGCTGCTCGCTCCGAAGGCCGGCGAGGTGCAGTGCTTCCGCCATCTCGACCGTTCGGTCACCCGCACCGTCGACCACGTCGTCGCCGACGCGTCCGCCGACGACTACGACGCGCTGGTGCTCCCGGGCGGGGTCGCCAACGCCGACCAACTGCGCACCGAGCCCGCCGCCGTGCACTTCGTGCGCGGGATGTTCGACGCCGACCGGCCCGTCGCGGTGATCTGCCACGGTGCGTGGATCCTCGCCGACGCGGGCGTGCTCGCCGGCCGCGTCCTCACGTCGTGGCCGAGCCTGCGCACCGACCTGCACAACGCGGGCGCGGAGTGGGTCGACGAAGAGGTGCGGATCGACGGGCGGTTGGTGAGCAGCCGCAACCCGCACGACCTCCCCGCGTTCTGCACCGCACTCGTCGACGTGTTCGCGGGGGCAACCACGTCGCGGTGACTCACCTGGCGACCGGCCCACCTGACGAAAGGGGCCGACGGGAGTAGCGTCCGCGCCCGTGAGCAGCACCGACGCCTTCGCGGCCGAGGACCTCGTGCTGTGTGCCGGCACGCTGATGACAACGCCGTTCGCCGAGCGCCTTGCGCCGGCGCGCGACGCGGGGTTCCGCGGCGTGTCACTGCAACCGATGGACGCGATGGCCTTCCTCGACGGCGGCCGATCCCCTGCCGACCTGGTCGCGCTCGTCGCCGACCACGGGCTCGCGGTCGCGGAGTTCGACGCCATCACCACGTGGGACGCCGACCACGACCCGCCCGCGGCCTGGGGGCCCGACGGCGCGGCGATGAAGGGCGGCACCGCGGAGAACCTCGTGCCGCTGGCCGCGGCAGTCGGCGCGCGCTCGATCTCGATCGTGGAGTACTACGGCGTCGAGCTCGGCGCCGACCGCGCCGCCGCAGGGTTCGCCCACGCGTGCGACGTCGCCGCCGAACACGACCTGCTCGTGACGCTCGAGTTCCTGCCCTGGACCGGGGTGCCCACGCTGGCCGAGGCGATCGCCGTGGTGCGCGCCGCCGACCGACCCAACGGTGGGTTGCTCGTCGACAGCTGGCACCTGTTCCGCAGCGGCGCGACCCTCGACGACCTCGCGGCCGTGCCCGCCGATCTCGTCGGGTACGTGCAGATCGACGACGCGCCGGCGACCGCCGAGGCCGACCTCGGGGAGGAGACCACCCACCGTCGGCTCGTGCCCGGCGACGGTGGGCTCGACCTCGTCGGCTTCGTCCGCACCCTGCGGGCGATCGGTTACGCCGGGCCGCTCGGTGTGGAGGTGTACTCCGACGACCTCGCGGCGCTCGACCCCGCGGAGGCCGCGCGCCGGTGCGGCGACGGCACCCGGGCGGTGTTGCAGGACGCGGGCGAGCCCCGACCTGTGCGGTGAGGTCAGGGCTCGTCGGAGAGGGCTGCACCGAGCTGGGGAGGTGTGGTTCAGCTGCCGGGCTCAGCCGCCGAACTCGACGGCGACCCAGATGCGGGCGTTGGCGTAGGCGTAGCCGACGCCGGCGGTGGTGAAGTCGCCGCGCAGGATGTTGGCGCGGTGGCCACTGGAGGCCATCCAGGCGGCTTCCATCTGGTCGGTGCTCATGGAGTCGGGGCCGACGAGGAGGTTTTCGCCGAGGGTGTTGTAGCCCTCGTAGCCGGGGCTGTAGAGCACGTCGGTGAGGTTCTGGTGGACGAGGCCACCGTTGGCGGTGGCGAGGTGTGCGGCCCAGCCGGAGCCGAGGCCGGCGAGTTGGTTGTTCCAGCCGAGGGCGCCGAGACCGTTCGCGGCGCGGTCGCGGTTCATGGCGTTCAATACGCCGGAGGTGACGCCGTCGGGCGGGCCGGCGGGTGCGGGCGGCAGACACGCGGTGGCACCGAGGGCCAGTGCCGCGACGAGCCCGGCGGCGAGCATCCAGCGGCGGGCCCGGCGAGTGGTGGTGGCTCGTGTGGTCGTGGTTCTGGTGGTGTGACTCGTGGTGAACATCTTCCGCCTCCCCAGCGAAGCGGCGGTTCCGAGTTGGAATCCCCGTATGTCCGTGCACCAGAGACATCGACCCGACCACGCACCGTGAGCAGACCGGCGTGGATCAACCCGCGATGACACACATTGACCAAGGTCTGGGGACCTTCGTCCCGGTCCGGACGCGACGAGGGGGCGGCGAGGGGCGACTTGAACCCGGCTTGGTGGGAGGATCCCCCACCCCGGCTTGGCCGGCGGCAGTAGCTCGCCGTCTGCAGACCCTACGGAGCGCCGGCGACACCAACATCGGGCCCAGAGCACTGAGCTGAACCGAGTGGTGATCAGTCCGATTCAGGTGCGCTCTTCCGCCGGTTCCAGTCTGGCTGGCTCCAGGACGATCACCACTTGGCTGCGAAGTCCTCGAGCAGTCGCCGTGGCGATGGATCACTCGCCAACCTTCGGGCTCGCGCCGTTCGACCTGGGTGGCGCTCAACATCATTTCGTCGTCGGCACGTCGGTAGTGCACCAGTGCGACAGTGATCGCGAGACCGCGATCGACGAGCCTCAGAAGGTTCTCGACCCGCCACCGATCGAAGCTCTGCGTTTTCGAGGCCGCCTCGAGCGGGTCGCGCACTGCGTCGAAGCCGAACTTGTAGCCGCTGGGGGCGGCCATGATCGACAGGTCGTCGGCGACTGCGGGATCGGTTGCGGTCTGGTTCGTCATGGGACTGCTCCTTGTTCGATGCGTGAGTCGGGCACCTGGGCTCCGGTGATGTCGTCGCCGAGGAACCCGACTTGCTGCAACAGGACGAACTGGTCCTGCACGTTCCAGTTCTCGACGACGCGGTCGTTCTCGAAGCGCCCAATCGCGATGGACCGCACGACGACGGGTGCGTACCATCCGTCCGTCTGGACCCCCAGCCCGACAGGAGCAACGCGATGCCACAGGAACGACGCCCGATCATGTTCATCCACGGCCTCTGGTTGCACCCCACGTCGTGGAACGACTGGCAGGACCACTTCACCGCGGCCGGCTACGCCACGAGCGCGCCGGGCTGGCCGGGCGACCAGGACACAGTGGAGGCCGCACGGGACAACCCCGACAGCGTGGCGAACACCGGCATCGACGACGTGGTCACCCACTACGCCGCGGCGATCGACGCGCTGCCCGAGACGCCGATCCTCATCGGGCACTCGTTCGGCGGGATGATCGCCGAGAAGCTGCTCGGCCAGGGCCTCGGCGCGGCGGCCGTCGCCATCGACGCCGCTCAGATCAAGGGCGTGCTGCGCTTGCCGCTCTCGTCGCTCCGGGCCACGTTGCCGGTGTTCAAGAACCCGGCCAACAAGCACAAGTCGGTGATGCTCACACCCAAGGAGTTCCATTACGGCTTCGGCAACGCGCTCGCCGAGGACGAGTCGAACGAGCTGTACGACCGGTGGGTCGTCCCCGCACCGGCGCGACCGCTGTTCGAAGCGGCGGCGGCGAACCTCTCGCCGCACTCCCCGGCCAAGGTCGACACCGACAACCCCGACCGAGGCCCGCTGCTGCTGATGGCCGGTGGCCAGGACCACACCGTGCCCGAGGCCATCACGAAGTCGACGCTGAAGCAGTACAAGGACTCGCCTGCCGTCACCGAACTGCAGGAGTTCCCCGACCGCGGCCACTCCCTCACCATCGACGCGGGCTGGAAGGAAGTGGCCGGTGTCGCGCTCGACGTGGCTCGAGGGCCAGGGGTTCTAGCGGCGTTCCCGAACGTGGAACGCCCTCCAACGGCGAGAGCTCCGGTCCCGATCTCTCACAGGAGTCGATGTGCCCATACCCGACGACCACATCCACGACCTCGAACAGGACGTCGTCCAAACCCTGGTCGACGAGCACGTGCGCGCATCGGGCGACCTGACGGTCGTCGACGGCCACACGTGGGCGATCCACGGCGAGATCGCAGTCGACGGCGAGGAGATCGTCGCCGAGTTCGACAGCCGCGCCGCTGCACAGCACGCGCTCGAGCGACTCATCGCCGCTGAGCGCGACCAGGAGATGAGCTCCGCGGAATCGGCCATGGTGCAGCCGACAGAGGTTGGAAGGTCGTCCGCGAGAGCGTCGACTCCACGGGACCACGACGCCGGGTTCGGGCGCCGCCCCTGAGCTGCGCCCTGGAGAAGCAGCCGCGACAGCGAACGCCGTGCCCGGACCTGGGCCGCCCCAGCGACGGTGCCCCGGCACTCGAGGGGACGTCGCCCGGGCCCGGTCGAACTCGACCGGCCCGGGCGGCACGTCCTCGCTGTGGGCTTGTGCCCACTCCGTGGTGGGCGAGGGGGGACTTGAACCCCCACGTCCTTTCGGACACTGGCACCTGAAGCCAGCGCGTCTGCCTATTCCGCCACTCGCCCTCGGAGCACGCGAGGGTAGCAGCGAGCGGGGCCGGAATTCCGGGCCGGAACGACGCAGACGGCGGCGCGCCGGAGGTGCGCAGACAAGGAGGCACCAGAGAGGAGGTGCCCCCGGAACCAGAGGGACCCGCCGGTACACTCGCCCCGATGGGACTCCAGGGGTTCGAGCGCCGGCTCGAGCGATTGGTGGAGGGCGGCTTCAGCAAGGCCTTCCGCAGTGGCCTCCAGCCCGTCGAGATCGGTCACCGGCTCACCCGGGTGCTCGACGACGGCCGCACGCTCGGGGTCAACGGGCGCCCCGTCGCGCCCAACAACGTGGGGGTGTACCTCTCCCCCGAGGACTTCGAGCGCTTCCGCAGCTTCGCCGAGGCGCTCGCCCGCGAGCTCGCCGAGGCCGCCCGCCAGCACGCCCGCGACGAGGGCTACCAGTTCGTGGGCCCGGTGATCGTCACCCTCGTGCCCGACGACACCCTGCGCACCGGCGAGTTCGACGTCGTCGCGGAGATCTACGAGGGCGAGGGCGGCCACGTGGGGTCGCTCGTCCTGCCCGACGGGCGGCGGGTGTCGCTCGCCGAGGCCGTCACCTCGGTGGGCCGAAACTCCGACTGCACCGTGACCCTCGCCGACCCGCGGGCGTCGCGGCGCCACGCCGAGATCCGCCCCACCGGCGACGGCTTCATCCTCGTCGACCTCGGGTCGATGAACGGCACGCTGGTGAACGGGGTGGCGGTGCGCGAGCGGTTGCTGCACGACGGTGACGAGATCTCCGTCGGCGCAACGGTGATGCGCTTCGAGGCCTCGTAGTGCCCGAGTCCGTCCTCACGGTCCTCAAGTTCTGCTTCCTCGCGCTGCTCTACCTGTTCCTGTACCGCGTGGTGCGGGTGGTGGTGAAGGAGATGCGGGCGCCCGCGCCGTCACCGATCGTCGACGCGGCCGTCGCCGCTCCTGTGCCCGCCGCCGCGCCGGTGGCGGCGAAGCCGCGTGGCCGCGCACCGGCGCACCTGCGCATCCTCGAACCCGACTCGCGCCGTGGCGAGACCACCGCGATCACCGCCGAACTCACGATCGGGCGCGGCGGGGGCTGCGGGATCGTGCTCGCCGACGACAGCTTCGTGTCGACCGTGCACGGGCGCGTGTTCCACCGCGACGGCGAGGTGTGGGTGGAAGACCTCGGTTCGCGCAACGGCACCCTGCTCAACGGCCAGGCCCTGGTGCACGCGTCGCCGCTGCGGCGCGGCGACCAGCTGCAGTTCGGCCGCACCGTCATCGAGGCGACCAAGTGAGCCTCCTCGGGCAGGCCTCGGAGGCAACCAAGTGAGGCTCGTCGTCGGCGCGGCCACCGACGTCGGGCGCGTGCGCGACGGCAACGAGGACGCCTACCTCGTCGACGACGCGATGGGCCTCGTGGCCGTGGCCGACGGCATGGGCGGCCACCGCGGCGGCGAGGTCGCCAGCGCCACCGCGCTCGAGGCCCTGCGCGCCGCGATCAGCACCGGTCGCCCGCTGCGCGAGGCAGTGGAGGACGCGAACCGCGCGGTGTTCGACAAGGCCCAGACCGACGAGAGCCTGCGCGGCATGGGCACCACCATCACCGCGGCCACCCTCGCCGCGGGCGGCACGCTGCTCATCGGCCACGTCGGCGACTCGCGCGCGTACCTGTTGCGCGACGGCGAGCTGCGCCAGGTCACCACCGACCACTCGTTGGTGGAGGAGCTCGTGCGCGACGGGCGCCTCACGCCCGACGAGGCCGCGGTGCACCCGCAACGGTCGATCATCACGCGCGCGCTCGGCGTCGACTCCAGCGTCGAGGTCGACGTGTACCCGGTCGAACTGCAGGCCGGCGACGTCCTCATGTTCTGCAGCGACGGTCTCACCGGGATGCTCCAGCCCGACCTCATCGCGGCCGAACTGCGTCGCGAAGGCGACCCCGCACGCGCGGCCACCCGCCTCGTCGACGCGGCGAATGCGTCGGGCGGCGAGGACAACATCACGGTCGTGGTGGTCGCGGTCACCGACGAGGCGCCGGCGCGCACGCCGATCGTGCCGGTCGCGTCGCCCGAACCGCCACCGCTCGACGAAGCGCCCACCGAAGAGGCCAAGGTGCCCAAACACCGTGGCCGCAAGGTCGCCAAGGTGCTGCTGTGGGTGCTGCCGATCGTCCTGGTGCTCGGCATCGCGGTCGCCGCCGTCGGTTGGTACGCGCGCCGCAGCTACTACGTGGGCGTGCACCAGGGGAACGTCACCATCTTCAAGGGAGTCCCCGGTGGCCTCGCCGGCTGGGACCCCACCATCCAGCAGGTCACCGACATCACCGTCGATGACCTGCGCCCCGCCGACCAGGCGCTGGTGAACGACGAGAAGCACTTCTCCTCGGTCGCCGACGCCGAGGCGTTCATCGGCCGTATCGAGGGACGCACCCCATCGACCAGCACGACCACGACGACGACCACCGTGCCCGGCGCGACCACCACGACGGTGCCCGGCACCCCCACGACCGCCGCCCCGACCCCGACCACGCTGGTCGCGGGTTGAGGACGCGCCGGTGAGGTCACCCACCGCGCGCCGTCGTCGCGCGAACGAGCTCGGCCTCGGGCTGATGGCCGTGGTGGCGACCGGCGCGGGCTACGTGCTGCTGCTGCTCGCCGACCGCCCCGACATCCCCGCCGACCTCTGGGTGTTCCTCGCCGCGGTGCTCGGGCTCTACGTCGTCGCGCACCTCGCGGTACGCGCCTTCGCACCCCGCGCCGATCCGACGCTGTTGCCGATTGCGGCGATGCTCAACGGCATCGGCTTCGTGGTGGTGTCGCGTCTCGACCGCGACCTCGCGCGCACGCAGGCCGTCTGGATCGCGGTCGGCGTGGGCGTGTTCGTGCTCACGTTGATGGTGGTGCGCAACATCCGCGTGCTCGAGCGCTACCGCTACACCTTCCTCCTGCTCGGCGTGGGCGCGCTGCTGATCCCGCTGGTGCCCGGCGTCGGCGCCGAGATCAATGGCGCGCGCCTCTGGGTGCGCGTGGGGCCGGTGAACTTCCAGCCCGGCGAGGCGGCGAAGGTGCTGTTGGTGATCTTCTTCGCCGCGTACCTCGTCGACAAGCGCGAGCTGCTGGCGCAGGGCACGCGCCGGTTCCTCGGCATGACCTTCCCCGACCCCAAGCACATGGGGCCGCTGCTGCTCGCGTGGGGCTTCTCCATCCTGGTGATGGTGCGCCAGAAGGACCTCGGATCGTCGCTGCTGTTCTTCGCGGTGTTCGCCGCCATGCTCTACATCGCAACGGAGCGCAGCTCCTACCTGCTCGTCGCGCTGGTGCTGTTCATCGGCGGCGCCACGATCGCCTACCAGCTCTTCGGTCACGTGCAGGAGCGCGTGACCGGCTGGGTCGACCCCTGGGCGCACTCGCAGACCTCCGGGTTCCAGCTCGTGCAGTCGTTGTTCGCGCTCGGCAGCGGGGGATTCGCCGGCACCGGGCTCGGGTTGGGCAGTCCGCAGAAGATCCCGAACGCGTCCACCGACTTCGTGCTCTCCGCGATCGGCGAGGAGCTCGGCCTGCTCGGCACGGTCGCGGTGATCATGTTGTTCCTGCTGTTCGTCGGCAGCGGCTACCGCATCGCGATGCAGTCGGAGCGGCCGTTCTCGAAGCTCTTCGCCGCGGGCCTCACCACGATCATCGGAGTGCAGACGTTCGTGATCGTCGGCGGCGTGATCCGCGTCATCCCGCTCACCGGCGTGACGCTGCCGTTCATCTCCTACGGCGGGTCGTCGCTCATCGCGAACTTCGTCATCGTCGCGTTGTTGTTGCGCATCTCCGACGAGACGGTCGCGCGCGCGGAGGCGCCGGGCGCGCTCGCCGGGGCGCGCATGGCCGTCGGGGGCGACGCGCCACTCGCGCCGCCCCCGGTCCGGCGGTGACGGCGACGATGTCGACGATGGTGGCGGCATGAACCGACCGATCCGGCGCGTGGGCTACACGATCATCGTGCTGATGCTGCTGCTCGTCGGCCAGCTCACCTATCTCCAGGTCGTCGACGCGAACCATCTCGCCAACGACCCACGCAACGTGCGCAAGACGTTGCGCCAGTACAACCGCGCCCGCGGCGAGATCCTCACCGCCGACGGGCAGATCGTCGCCGAGTCGGTGCCCACCACCGGCGACTTCAAGTACCAGCGCAAGTACCCCCTCGGCGACCTGTTCGCGCAGGTGTCGGGCTACCAGTCGTTCGCGGGTCTCGTCGGCAACACCGGCGTGGAGTCGAGCTACGACAAGGTGCTCACCGGTCAGGATCTCGGCCTGCAGTTCAACGACATCAGCGGCCTGGTGAGCGGCAAGTCCGACACCAACAACGTGGTGCTGTCGCTCGCGCAGTCCACGCAGCAGGCGGCGAAGGACGCGCTCGGCGACCAGAAGGGCTCCGTCGTCGCGCTCGACGTGAAGACCGGCGCGGTGAAGGCGATGTGGTCGAACCCGAGCTACGACCCGAACTTCCTCGCGGCGCAGAACTCACAGGTCGTGCAGGCCGCGTTCAACCTCATCAACTCCGACGAGGCCGGCGACCCCGCGCTGCAGCGCGCCTACCGCGAGATCTACGCGCCGGGTTCCACGTTCAAGGTGGTCACCACCAAGAGCGCGCTCGAGCTCGGCATCGCCACCCCCGACCGACCGTTCGACTTCTCGAACGGGTTCGAGATCCCCGGCACCAGCACGATCCTGCGGAACTTCGGCGGCGAGACCTGCGGCGGCACCCTCACCGAGAGCCTCACCATCTCGTGCAACGCGACCTTCGCCCAGCTCGGCTACGAGATGGGCCCCGCGTTCGTGCCGCAGATGGACCAGTGCGGCATCCACTCCGCGATCCCCATCGACCTCGACCCGAAGTCGGCCGTGAGCCAGGGCCCCACCCAGGAGAGTGACAAGGCCCGCTTCGCGCTCGCCGGCATCGGCCAGGGCGACGTCGCGGTCTCGCCGCTGCAGATGGCGGTGATCGCCGCCGCGGTGGCCAACGGCGGAACGATCATGGAACCGCACGTCGCGCAGGAGATCCAGGACTCCGAGGGCAAGACCATCGAGACCTTCGAGCCCAAGGCCTGGCAGAGCTGCATGTCGCCGCAGACCGCCGCGGCCGTGAACCTGATGATGCAGTCGGTCGTGCGCGAGGGGTCCGGCACCGAGGCCCAGATCGACGGGGTGACCGTGGCCGGCAAGACCGGTACCGCCCAGGTGGAGGGCAAGCTCCCCACGGTGTGGTTCATCGCCTTCGCCCCCGCCGACAACCCGCAATACGCGGTGGCGGTCGTGGTGCCCAATGGCGGCTCGAACAACGACCCCGAGGTCACCGGTGGTCGGGTCGCCGCCCCGATCGCCCGCCAGGTGCTCCTGAACCTGTTGGGGATCCCGGGATGACGCCCGCAGGCCAGACCGCACGCCGGCCGGCGCGCCAGACCGGGCTGGCGCCGCGCCGCAGGTTCGGCCCGACCGGCCGGTAGATTTCCCGGGTCATGTCGCCCCCCGACGCGCGAGTCTTCGCCAACCGCTACGAGCTCGGCGCCGAGATCGGCCGCGGGGGCATGGCCGACGTGTACCTCGGCCACGACACGCTGCTCGACCGGCGGGTCGCGGTGAAGGTCCTCTCCCCCGCGTTCGCCGACGATCCCGTGAACCGGGAGCGGTTCCGCCGCGAGGCGCAGGCCGTGGCCTCGCTCAACCACCCGAACATCGTCGCGGTCTACGACTGGGGCGAGGAGGCGGGCACCAGCTTCATCGTGATGGAGTACGTGCCCGGCCAGACCCTGCGCGACGTGATCGGCACCTATGGGCGCATCGCGCCGCTCGAGGCCGCCCGCATCGCCGCCGACATCGCCGACGCGCTCGCGTACGCGCACCGCAACGGCGTGGTGCACCGCGACGTGAAGCCCGGCAACGTGCTCGTCGCCCCCGACGGCACCGTGAAGGTCACCGACTTCGGCATCGCGCGTGCCGACCAGGGCGACGGTCTCACCAAGACCGGCGCGGTGCTCGGCACCGCCACCTATTTCTCGCCGGAGCAGGCGCAGGGCTTCGCGCTCGACGGTCGCTCCGACGTGTACGCACTCGGTGTCGTGCTCTACGAGATGCTGGCCGGCGTCGCGCCGTTCACCGCCGACAGTCCCGTGTCGGTCGCCTACAAGCACGTGCGCGAAGACCCGACCGCGCCGTCGCACTGGGCGCCGGAGATCCCCGGCGCGCTCGACCTCATCGTGCTCACCGCGATGGCGAAGGACGTCACCCGGCGTTACCAGAGCGCCGACGACCTCCGCGCCGACCTCCTGCGCTTCGAGCGCGGCCGCCCGCTCGTGGGCGGGCCGATGGCCGCGATGACCGCGTACGAGACCGAGATCCCGACCGCGACGCAGGCCCAGCCGATCATGGTGCCCGCGCCCGTCGCCGACGACCGCCGGGGAGCGCCGGTCCTCGTCGCACCCGTGGCCCCGTCCCGCAAGAAGAACCGCGCCGGCGCGGTGATCGCGATCGGCCTGGCGTTCGGGCTCCTGCTCGCGCTGATCGTGGTGCTGATCTCCCAGGTCGACCTCAGTAGCGGTGGCGGCGGGGCGCCCACGCTCGACGTGCCCAACGTCGTGGGCTTCCCGTACGGGCAGGCCGAGGCCGCGCTCACCGCGCAGGGCTTCAAGGTCGAGCGGGTCGACGACACCACGCAGGTGAACACGCCGGCCGACCAGATCCTGGCGCAGGACCCGGAGGGCGGCTCCAAGCTGAAGAAGGGCGGCACCATCACCCTCACGGTGAGCAGCAACACGCTGACGGTGCCCGACGTCGCCAACCAGACCAAGGAGCAGGCCACCGCCAAGCTCAAGGCCGCCGGCTTCACGCCGGTGATCGTGCAGGTGGACAGCCCCCTCGCGCCCGGCACCGTGGTGTCCACCGACCCCGGCGCCAACGCGCAGGTGCCCAAGGCCGCCGCGGGGCAGGCCGGCCCGTCAGTCACCGTGAACGTGGCCCGCGAGCCGGTCGTGGCCGTCCCCGACGTCACCGGCCAGGACATCTTCGCGGCCAACAGCGCGATCGTCGGCGCCGGCCTGCAGGGCCAGGCGGTGGCCGCCCCGAGCGCCACCGTCGCCAAGGGCCTGGTGATCGCCACCAACCCGGCGGCCGGCACGCAGGTGCCGAAGGGCACCACCATCCAGGTGCTGGTGTCCAGCGGCCCCGAGCTCGTCGACGTCCCCAACGTCGTCGACCAGACCCAGGCCGCCGCGGTCGACATCCTCAACGTCCAGCTGGGCCTCGGCGTCACCGTGCAGCTGCAGAACGCAGGCGCGGCGAAGAAGGGCATCGTGCTCGCGCAGAACCCGACGGGTGGCCAGGTGCCGAAGGGGTCGACCGTCGTCATCGTCGTCGGCGCTTGAGCCTGACGCGCTGGTACGCGGAGCACGGCCGCCACGATCTCCCCTGGCGGGAGACTCTCGACCCGTGGGCAATCCTCGTGTCGGAGGTGATGCTCCACCAGACGCAGGTGCCCCGCGTCGCCGCGGTGTTCGACGACTTCCTCGCCCGGTTCCCCACGCCCGCGGCCATGGCCGCGGCGAGTGCCGGCGACGTGATCACCGCGTGGGGCCGGCTCGGCTACCCGCGTCGGGCCCGCCGGCTGTGGGAGGCCGCCGGGCTGATCAGCCGCGACGGCTGGCCCGACGATCTGGCGACCCTGCCGGGGGTGGGGCGCTACACCGCCAACGCGGTGCGGGCCCAGGTCGAGGATGCCGACGTCCCCGCGATCGAGGTGAACATCCGCCGCGTCGTGCAGCGCGTCGACGGTCGCCGCCTCACCGAGCGCGAGGCCGAGGACGCGATGGTGCGCATCGGCCGTCCGCTGCACGGGCGCGACCGGCTGCTCGCACTCATGGACGTGGGCGCGATGCTCTGCCGCCCGCGCGACCCGCGCTGCACGGAGTGCCCGTTGCGGCGCCGCTGCGCGACACGCGGCGTGCTCCCCGACGAGACGCGCACGCGCCAGGCGCCCTTCGCGGGCAGTTTCCGTCAGCGGCGCGGGCGCGTGATGGCCGTGTTGCGTGAGGGTCCGGCGCGCGCCGACTGGCTCGATGCGGAAGCGCTCGCGTCACTGGTGGCCGACGGCCTCGCCGTGGTCGACGGGGAGTCCGCGACCCTGCCGTGAGGCTCGGGGCGAGCCCCGTCAGACGCGCGTGATGCCGAGGAAGTTGCCGAGCAGGGAGTGACCCGACTCGGTGAGGATCGACTCGGGGTGGAACTGCACCCCTTCGATCGGCAGGTCACGGTGACGCAGCCCCATCACCAGTCCGTCTTCGGACTCCGCAGTGATCTCCAGGCAGTCGGGCACGCTGTCGCGCGCGACGACGAGCGAGTGGTAGCGCGTTGCGGTGAACGGGTTGGGAAGGCCGGCGAACACGCCGCGACCGTCGTGGCTGATCTGCGAGGTCTTGCCGTGCATCACGTGCGGTGCCCGCACCACCTGGCCGCCGTAGATCTGGCCGATGCACTGGTGGCCGAAGCACACGCCGAGCACGGGAACGCCGGCGGCGCCGAACGCCTCGATCGCGGCGATCGACACGCCGACGTCGGACGGGACGTCAGGGCTGCCAGGGCCCGGGGACACCAGCACCGCGTCGGGTTCGAGGGCCTGGAGACCGGCGACGTCGATCTCGTCGTTGCGGTGCACGAGCGGCTGGGCGCCGAGCTCACCGAGGTACTGCACGAGGTTGTAGACGAACGAGTCGTAGTTGTCGATGACGGCGACCTTCACCCGCACGACGCTACCGGCCCGCCTCACCCGGGCTCGCAGGGATTCGATATCCTCCCGGCGTGGCCAAGCCCGTGCAGAAGCAGACCAAGCCCCCGCAGCGGAAGGGCTCGCGCTACACGCCGCCGAGCCCGAAGAAGGCGCCGCCGAGCCGCCTGTGGCTCCCGGTGGCGATGTTCACCTGCCTCGTGCTCGGCGTGGTGGTCATCGCCGGCAACTACCTGCAGCTGCTCCCCGGCGGCGAGGTGAGCAACAACTTCCTGCTCATCGGCCTCGGCCTGCTGATCGTCGGCTTCGTGCTCTCGACCTACTTCAGATAGCCGGTCGGAGCGCCCGGTCACCCGCCCAGGTGGGCTGGGCTGTCCGTTTCTGTCCCGTTTGTCTCAACGACAGGCGTGTAAGTACACACAGGTTTCTCCACAGTCTGTGGAGAACTCGCGCCCCCAGCCCCGCTCGCCGTCGTCAATCCCAGAGGACCATGTCCTCACGGCAGTGGCGGGGCGCGTCCGGCTCCTCCTCCTGCGCCGCCGTCATCGTGACCTCGGCGCCGCACACGATGCAGCGGTAGTGGAGGTTCACCGGCTTCACGTCGTCGGGATCGGGCTCCGCGGGCGGTGCGACCGTGAACTTCTGCAGCGTGCGGAAGCCCGCCCACAGCAGGAACGCCGCCACGGCGACGCCGATCACCACACGCAGGATCGTCCCGGCCATCCCCAGATCGTCGCGCGTGGCGGGCGCCAGTGTTCAGCCGCGGGTTCAGCCGCGGCCCGGGTGGCCGGTCAGCCGCGGCGCAGCACGAGGGCCGCGCCCACGCCGTCGGCCCCGGCGAGGGTGACCAGCCCGTGCCCGCCTGCCGGGCCAGCCGCCGCGGCGGCCAACTCGTGCACGAGGGTCACGACCATGCGGGCTCCGGTGGCGCCGAGCGGGTGGCCGAGGCCGATGGCGCCGCCGCGCGCGTTCACCCGGTCGGGATCCGCGCCGGTCGCGCGCAGCCACACCGTCGCGGCCACGGCGAACTGCTCGCCCACCTCGAACCGGTCGATCGCCGCCGCGTCGATCCCCGCGTCACGCAACGCGCGCTCGGTTGCGGGCACCGCCGCGGTGCCGAACACGTAGGGATCTCCGCCCGCACTCGCGGACGCGACCACCTCAGCCCGCACCGCCAGGCCGAGCGCCTCCGCCACGTCGGCCGCGACCACGAGCAGAGCGGCGGCGCCGTCGGCCGCGGGCGCGCTGTTGCCGGCGGTCACCACGCCGTCGGCCTCGTAGGCGGGCGCGAGCGCGGCGAGCGACGCGGCAGTCACCGCCGGACCGGCCTCGTCGGCGGTCACGCCGGCGACCGCCACGAGCTCGTCGACCACGTTGCCGCGCGCTCGGGCCGACGCCGCCCGCTCGTGGGAGCGCAACGCCCACGCGTCGAGCTCGTCGCGTCCGAAGCCCGCCACCGCGGCGGCCCGCTCGGCGGCGACGCCCTGCGGGACCGGCGCGGGATACCGGTCGAGGAGGCGCGGACCGAGAGGATCGCCCCCGAGGAGGAGTGCGGAGCCGAACGGCACCCTGGTCATGTGCTCGAGCCCACCCGCGACCACCACGTCGTGCCGGCCGGAGACCACCGCGTCGACTGCCAGCTGCACCGCGCGGAGGCCGGCGCCGCACTGGCCGTCGACGGTCAGTGCCGGCACCGACTCCGGGAGCCCGGCGGCGAGGGCCGCGTGGCGGGCGACGTTCAGCCCCTGCTCCCCCACCGGTGACGCGCAGCCGAGCACAACCTCGCCGACGCGCACCGGGTCGCAGCCCGACCGCGCCACCACCGCCTCCACCACCGCGGCGGCCAGGTCGACGGCGTGCACGGACGCGAACGCGCCGTCGCGGCGCCCGAGCGGCGAGCGCACGGCGTCGACGATCACGGCACGACGACGGGAGCGGGTCACCGCGGGAGCGTATTCGGCCGGCCCCTGTCCGGGGCGGCCGCGCGCGGGGCACCGGGAGGATGGTCGAATACCCTCGGCGCCGTGCGCAACATGGACCGCTCCCTCGGCGACGGCGGCATGCCGCTCCTCGGCCAGCTCGGCGTGTCGTTCGAGCGCTACGGCGAGGGCTGGGCCGAGGCCGCCTGGGCGCCCACCGAGCTCGCGTGCAACCCATTCGGCTCGGTGCACGGCGGGGTGTACGGCGTGGTGCACGACGCGGCGATGAACTTCGCGGCCAACAGCGCGCTCGAGCAGGGCGACCGCGTCGCCACCCTCGACGTGCAGTACCAGACCCGCCGCGCACCGGAGGCGGGCGCCGCCCTCGCCGTGCGCGGTGAGGTGGTGCAGCTCACGCGCCAGGTCGCCTACCTCGAGTCCACCATCAGCGCCGGCGACGGGCAGGTCGTCTCGCGCGCGCTCGGCACGTTCATCGTGCGGCGCAAGGAATCGTGAGCACCACCGCCACCAGCACCGGCGCGGACGCGGACGCGGGCGCCGGCGTCGATCCCCGCTGGCCGCTCAGCAAGCGGATCCGGCGCGGCTGGATCATCGAGATCCTCGCGGGCGTCGCCCTGTACCTCCTCTACGACTGGTTGCGCGACCAGGTCACCGGCTCCGCCGCGGTGGCGTTCGCCAACGCGCAGCAGGTCGTCGACGTCGAGCGCTTCTTCGGCATCTACCACGAACGCGCGCTGCAGCAGCTGTTCGTCTCCGCCGACTGGTTCATGGCGTTCTGGAACATCTGGTACGGCACCATCCACTTCGTCATGCCGCTGGTCGCACTCGTGGTGCTCTACCGCAAGCTGCCGGCACGCTACGTGCGGTGGCGCAACACGCTCCTGTGCATGCTCGGCATCTCGCTGGTCGGGTTCTGGCTGTACCCGCTGATGCCGCCGCGCCTGATGCCGTCGTCGTACGGCTTCCTCGACGGCGCCGCGCACTACTTCAACTTCGGCCCACAGGTGAAGGTGCAACTCGGCCCCGACGGCCAGCCCACCGCCGCCGCGGTCGCGCAGTTCGGCAACCTGTTCGCGGCAATGCCGAGCCTGCACATCGGCTGGTCCACCTGGTCGGTGCTCGCGCTGTGGCCCGCAGTGCGGCGCCGCTGGGTGAAGGTCCTGCTCGCGTGCTACCCGCTCAGCATCGGCTTCTGCATCGTGGTCACCGCGAACCACTGGATCCTCGACGCGGTGGGCGGCCTCGTGGTGCTCGCGCTCGGCTGGTGCTGCGCGATGGGCATCGAGTGGGCGCTGGCCCGCCGGCGGGCCGCGGCCGGCGACCTCGTCGAGGAGTCGGTCGAAACGTTCGAGCCGGCCTAGCCCCAGTCGATCTGGGCGATCGCGTACTTCGGGAAGCGCGGGAACTGCGGCAGGTCCTCGAGGAACGTGAGCTTCGCCTCGGGGTCGAGTCGCTTCGCGTCCTTCAGGGCGAAGCCCACCAGGCGCAGGTCGGTGTCGGCGAGCCACTGCACGCCGCGGCTGCGCATGTACTCCGGGATGGTGCCGTCGCGCGTGGCGTCGGCCGCCGGCGGGCTCACCACGCCGTCGAGGTTCACGACGGTGTGGTCGTCACCCGCGTAGTAGCCGATCGCACCGCTCTGCCACGCGGCGAGCACCGCACCGTGCGGCACGCGCTCGTTCACCACCAGCGCCATGTCGCGATAGCCCGTGGAGCTGTCGAACGCCGCGACCTGGGGCTCGTCGCCGGTCAGGTTGTGCACGGTGCCGACCCCGACGGCGACGAGCGCGACCAACGCGAGCGCGCCGGCGATGCCCAACCCGATCACGCGTGGGCGGCCCGCCCACGACCACACCCGCCCGAGTCCGACGCCCAGCACGAGCGTGGTGACCATGGCGACCGGGGTCATGTAGCGGCTGAAGTACCACCCCACGCCGAACCACACGTAGAACACCATGAGGCCGATCGCATAGAGCGGCAGCACCGCGACCGCGGCCGCCGGAGGGGTGAGCGTGCGGTGCCACCACCACGCCACGAGGAGCAGCAGCGCGACGATCACGAGGAACAGCAGGAACCCGAGTCCGGGTCGTTCGTCGAGCGCCGTCCGCAGCGATCCCCACGACGCGAAGGGCCCGCCGGCGACCACGCCCGCGATCTGCGCGAAGCCCCGGAGCTCGAACGGTTGCAGGGGCGCGAGCGTGTGCTCGGCGCGACCGCTCGTGGGGATCGGCGTGCCGAACTGCACCGTGCAGTAGATCCACCACGGCGCCAGCACCACCACGGCGGCGATCGCTGCAGGCACGAGCGCGCGGCGCGGACCGCGCCAGAGTTGCCACACGCCGAGCAGCGCGACGAGCAACAGCACGTCGACGCGCGCGAGCACCGCGAGCCCGGCCACCACACCGGCGAGCACCCACCAGCCGGTCGACGCGCGGTCGCCCGCGTGCACCCACACCGCGACGAGCAGTGCGGCGAAGCACACCGCCAGCGACGTCTCCAGCCCACCGAGCGCCATCGAGGTCGCAACGGGCGAGCAGGCCCACACGAGCGCAGCCGTGACCGCGGCCACCTTTCCCGCGACGGGCCCGCTGACCGCGCCGGCGATGCGCCACGCGAGCCACCCGAGCACGGCGATGGTCACGGTGTCGGCGACCACGAGGAGGGCGAGGTCGGCGCGCACGAAACCGTCGAGGCCGTCCACCACCCAGTGCACCGGCACGAGCAGGAACGCCTGCAGCGGTTGGAAACCGCTCGTGAGGGTGTGGCCGTCGGCGGCGGGACCGTCGCCGCGGGCGAGCGACCGGGCGATGCTGAGCGTGTAGTAGGTGTCGTCGGGGACGAAGAGCCGGTCGAGCACCGGGAGCGAGCGGGCGAGCACTGCGGCCCGCACGAGGAAGCCGCCGAGGGTGATCAGCCCGATCCACAACCAGGGCGCGGACTGTCGTTGACTCTGCCCCTCCTGCACGGGGGCATCGTAACGACGGCGAAGGACGTCGGGCGCTCAGTCGGCGAAGAGCACGCGGTCGAGCACGATGAACTGCACGACCCAGAGCACGGCATAACCGCTCAGGTGCGCGGCGAGCACCGCACCGGTGGCGAGCAGCGGCGAGGGCATCGCGGCCTCGAGGCCCGACACCTGCGTGAGCTCGACGGCGAGGGTGGAGAGCAACAGGCCCGCGAAGGCCAGCGCCCAGAACGGGACGACCTGCCGACGGAAGTCGCTCGGACCGGTCAGGCCCCAGGTCCAGCGGCGGTTGAGCGAGTACGACGGCACCGTGGCGATGGAGACGGCGAGCACGTTGGCGACCCACGCCGCCACGCCGAGACCGGCGGTGGCGATGGTCAGCGTGCTGAGACTGATCACCGTGGTGATCACCGAGACGCTGGCGCAGCGCGAGAGCTTCTGCCACAGCGTGCGCGACGGTCCGGCGAGGCCGGCGGGCGTCGTCGGGGCCAGGAACTCCCCCTCGGCGGTGGTGACTGCCGTCATGGAGACATTGTCGGCAACCGGCCGTGAGGACTGAATGAGAGTTCGGCGATTACGTGAAGATGATCTGGCCGCCCGCCGCGAGCTCGTAGAACTCGCCGACGGTGATGATGTCCTTCACCTGCTCGACGAAGTCGTCGCGCTCCATGTCGAACATGTCGACCGACGCCTTGCACGCGTAGATCCCGGCGCCGGTGTCGCCGATCATCTCGACGAACTCGGCGATCGGCGGGATGTCGAGGTCCTCCATCTTCTTGCCCATCATGTGGGTGGCGATGGCCGACATGCCGGGCAGCGCGCCCACGAGCGTGGCCATGTGCATGCCGGGGTTGCCCACCGTCGCGACCTTGATGTGCTCGATGCGCTTCTTGTGGATCGCGTCGAGGCCGAAGAAGGTGAAGAAGAGGTTCGCCTCGATCCCCTCTGCCCGCGCGCCGTTCGCCATGATCAGCGCGGGGTAGATGCCCTCGAGCGATCCCTTCGACACGATGATCGAGACCTTCTCGATCTGACCTTCGATCTGGTCACTCATGGTCATCCTCCTGTGCTGGCTCGCTACCGCTCGCGGATCTAGATGCAGCCGCGGGGCTTGGGGATGCCGGCCACCTTGGCCGCCATCTTGGCCGGGCCCTTCGGGAACAGCGCGTAGAGCTCCTTCACCGATACGCCGGACGACTTGCCGAGCGCGGTGGACCGTGGGCCCGGTGCCCTTCTCGAAGTACTCCTTGCGCATGTAGTGGATGACCTGCCAGTGCTGGTCGGTCAGCTCGTCGATGCCCTCGGCGCGGCGCGAGCTCCGGGGCCATGTCCTCGGTCCACTGGTTGGCGTCATCGAAGAAGCCCTCGTCGTTCAGCGTGACGTCGACACCTGCGATCGTTGCCGTGCTCATCTCTCGTCCTCCTCGTCAGATCTCGTCAGAGCCTCTTGCCGGCGAGCGGCATGGCGGCACCGATGCCCGGGATGTCGCGTCCCGGCAGGAGCGCGTGCCAGTAGAACCACTGGAACATCAGCTTCCCGAGGTGGTTCAGGCGCGATTCCTCGAGCAACGGCATGCCGACCTTCGTCGGGAAGTGACCAGCCACCGGCTCCTGCTCGTAGTTGAAGTCGATGAGCATCGCCTTGTGGAAGCCGGTCTCGATGAAGCAGTTCGCGTGCCCGTCGAATTTGGCCGTCAGCGGTTCGCCGCGCAGGAAGTGCACGACGTTGTCGACCAGCGCCTCGCCCTCGAAGTGCGTGACCGACCCCGCCTTCGAGGTGGGCACGCTCGCGGCGTCGCCGATCACGAACACGTTCGGCTTCACGTGCGACTGCAGCGTGTGCTCGTCGGCGAGGACGAAGTCGAGGTCGTCGCCGAGACCGGGGGAACGGCCCACGTACTCCGCACCGCTGTGCGCGGGGATCACGACGGCGAGATCGAAGTCGACCTCACGTCCGTCGAAGCCGACGAGCTTGCCGCCCACGCCGTCGACCTCGCCCGTGTTGAACTCGGTCACCAGCTCGATGTGACGCTCCTCCAGCATGCTCCCGAACGCCTTCGCGGCGACCGGCTTGGTGAACGCGCCGTCGAGCGGAGTGACGTAGCTGATCTCCACCCGATCGCGGATGTTGCGCTCGGTGAAGTACCAGTCGGCGAGGAAGGCGAACTCGAGTGGCGCGATCGGGCACTTGATCGGCATGTCGACGATGTTCACGACGAGGCGCCCGCCTTCGCACGCGGCGAGCTTCGCCTCCAGCGCCGTCGCGCCGGGGAGGTCGTAGAAGGTGAAGACCTTCTCCATCCAACCGGGGCCCGTGAGTCCCTCGGTCTCCTCCGGGACGAGGCGGGTGCCGGTGGCGACGACCAATACGTCGTAGGGGACCTGCGTGGCGTCGGCGAGATGGACGACCTCGGCCTCGAGGTCGACGTGGTCGACGCCCACCTGCCGGTAGTCGATCGCCCCGTGAAGTTGACGCCCGCGCGGCCGCACGATGTCCTCGGGATGCGCGAGCCCGAACGGCACGAACAACAGACCCGGTTGGTAGATGTGCTGGTCGTCGACGTCGACGACGGTGATCGTCGCTTCGTCGGATGACAGGTGCTTGCGGAGCCGGTTGGCCGTGAGCGTCCCACCGGTGCCGCCGCCGAGAATGACGATGCGTGAGGTCATCAGGACCTCCAGGATGTGGTCCCTCAGGCGAGCTTGAGGAACATCTTCTCGACCTCGGCGACGGGGTAGCCGTCGGCCTCGGCCTTGTCAGGGTCCTGGAGGCACGTCGTGAGACCGGCCGCGAGCAGGCGGAAGCCCACCTGCTCGAGTGCCTTCGACGCGGCGGCGAGCTGAGTGACCACGTCGCGGCACTCGCGGTCCTCGGCGAGCATGTTCTGGATGCCGCGAACCTGGCCCTCGACGTGTCGCAGGCGCCGTTGGAGTTCGGCCTTCACGTCGGCGTCGATGTCCATCCCTCGTACCTCCTGGCGTCTCGAAGATACCCCCAAGGGTATCGGAAATGTCAGGGCCGAACGGCCCTGATCACGTGGTCGTACGCGATCCGCTCACCGTCGGGGGTCGCGACCCTCCGCTCCACCACCTCGGCGCGTTCGATGCGGAGCTCCGGGTCGGCTGCAAGCAGGCCGGCGACGACGACGTCCGGGGTGGCGAGCACCGCCGGGTCCTGCGGACCGCCGTAGCCGTCGGGGAGGTTCCCCGCGTCGTGCGCAACCTCGAGGAAGGTCCCGCCCTGCGCCAACGCGGCGACGCAGTGAGCCAGGGCCGCCCGCCGTTGCGGCTCGGGGAGTTGCAGGTAGGCGAGCAGCACGAGGTCGTACGGGCCACCGGGCAGCGGCTCGGCCACGACGTCGACGACCTCCGTCGTGATCGACACCCCGCGAGCGCCGGCAAGCTCCTGCGCCTTGCCCAGACCCACCGCCGAGAAGTCGACCGCGGTTGCGTCCCAGCCCTGCTCCGCCAGCCACACCGCGTTGCGCGCTTCACCCGCGGCGACGTCGATCGCCCGCCCGGGCTCCCGCCCGGTGAGCTCGGCGACGACGAACTGGTTCGCGTCGGCGGTCCAGACCAGTTCCTTCGCTCGGTAACGCTCGTCCCAGTCGGTGCGGTCCATCGTGGTTCCTCTCGTCACCAGTCACAGGTGCGGCGAGCGCCGACCCGCGCGAGCACCAGTGAAGCCGGGCAATGGTGCGTGGCGACGTAGAGCCACTGGTTCACGCCGACGAGCGCGGTGATCACCAGGAACCAGGGGCTCACGAGCACCGCCAGGGCGACGCTCAGGAGCGTGACGGTTCCGGCCAGGGCGAACAAGATCCGCTCGACGGGCCAACGGGGGTTCGTGTCCATCGTCGTCATCCTCTCGGTTCAGTGGCTGAAGTGGATCTCGGGGATGACCCGCTGCAACCACTTCGGCAGGTACCAGTTCTTCTCGCCGAGCAGCGCCATCGTGGCGGGCACGAGCATCACCCGGACGATCGTGGCGTCGAGCAGCACCGCCATGGCCAGCGTCACGCCGAGTTCCGTCGGCGGGATGGGGCCGGTCACCCCGAAGGCCACGAACACCACGATCATGATGAGTGCGGCGTTCGTGATCGGTCGACCGGTGCGGGCGATGCCCTCGGAGATGGCCTTCTTCGTGTCGCCGGTCGCCTGGTAACGCTCACGGATCGCCGCGAGCAGGAACAGTTGGTAGTCCATCGACAGGCCGAACAACAGGGCGAAGAAGAACAGCGGCGCCCAGGCGTCGACGAACCCCTGGTGCTCGATCCCGAGCAGCCCCGCACCGATCCCGTGTTGGAACACCACCGTGGCGAAACCGAACGCGGCGCCCACGGTGAGCAGGTTCATACCGATCGAGAACAGCGCGACCACCACGCTGCGGAACACCACGAGCAGCAGCACGAACGCCACGATCAGGATGAGACCGATCGCGTAGGGCGCGCGGCTGGTGAGCACGTCGGTGAGGTCGTGGTTCTGGGCCGCGGGCCCGCCGACGGCTGCGGCGGGCAGCTTCGTGTCGAGCTCCGACCGGAGACGGTCGATCATCGCGGACGTCGCGGTGTCGTCGACCGGCGTCTTCGGTGTGACCCGCACGACCACGTGCCCGGTGCTGGCGGCGTCGGTGACGATGCGGGCGTCCACCACGTTCGGATCGGCCGCGGCGATCTTCACCACTTGCGGCGCGTCGGCCGCGGGCACGGTGACGAACGCGGGGCCGGCGGCCCCCGCTCCGAAGCCGGCCACGAGCAGGTCGTAACCGTCGCGGCTGGTGTGACCCTTGTCGACGACGGTCGCGCCGGGCATGCCGAGGTGCATCCCGAGTGCCGGCACCGCGAGTGCGCCGAGCAGCACGATACCGATGGCGAGCACCGTGCCGGGGCGCCGCAGCGCCACGCCCGTCCAGCGGGCCCAGCGGCCCTCGGCGACGATGTCGGGGTCTTTCTTGCCCCGTGTGACGAGCACCTTGTCGCCGAGTGCGACGAGCACCGCCGGCAGCAGCGTGATCGCCGCGAGCGCCACCGCCACCACGGACAGGATCATCCCGAGCGCCATCGAGCGGAACACCATGACCGGCACGAGGAACACTGCCGCGAGCGACAGCACCACGGTGAGGGCCGAGAGGAAGACCGCCTTGCCCGCGGTCGACATCGTGTTCTCGATGGCGGCGAGCGCGTCCTTGCCCTCCGCGCGTTCCTCGCGGTAGCGGCTCACGATGAAGAGGCTGTAGTCGATGCCGACGGCGAGGCCGATCATCATGGAGAAGTTCATCGACCACACCGACATGGGCGTGATCCACGAGAGCATGTGGAGCACAGCGAACCCGAGGGCGATGCCCGACAGCGCGAGCAGCAGGGGCAAACCGGCGGCGATCATCGCCCCGAAGGCGACGAAGAGCAGGATCAGGGTCGGCAATCCGCTGAGGAGCTCGGCCTTGTGGAGGGCCTGCTCGTTCACCTTGTTGAAATCGCTCCACACGGGCCACTCACCCGTCACCTCGGCCTGCGCACCCTTCGCGACAGTGAGACCGCCGACGTAGTCGCCGAGCTTCCCGGCCAGCTCGGGACGGGTGGCGTCGGAGCCGATCCGTTGCGCAACGGGGATGATCGCGGTCTTGCCGTCACGCGAGATCAATCCCGACTCGGGAGGCAGCTGCAGCGGGTCGGCGACCTGCTGCACCTCCGGGCCCTTGCCGAGTTCCCGCACCAGTTGCTGCAGGCCCGCCGGGTTGTCGGCGATCGGCGTGGACTGGTGGTACACGACCACCGGGCTCTCGGCGCCGAGACCGGGGAAGTCCTTGCGCAATTCGTCGCGCACGAGCTGGGCGATCGATCCCTGGGCTTCCCAGCCTGCGCCGGAGAGGGCGCTGCTGAGGCCGAGCGCCAGTGGCGCCGCCGCGAAGGTGACGAGCAGCCACGTGATGATCACCGCTCGACGGCGCCGGGCCGAGAAGGCAGCGAGTCGTGCGAACAGCCGCCGTGGATCGGGCGGCTCCGATGCCGGGTGTTGGAAGGTTTCGGGTGCGTCGCTCGTGGTCGTCACGATTCGCGTGCTCCTGGTGCCGGGATCGAGATCCGGGTCGGGTGCGGAATACCCCTAGGGGTATCCGAGCACTATACCCAGGGGGGTATCCGAATGCAACCCCCTAGATACCCCACCGGGTATGTGACCAAGGGCCCTGTCGCGGCCGGCTCCCCGGTCGCATGCTGCAGCGGAGACACCGTCAGGGGCGGTGGACACGGGAGGCCCGAGATGAAGAAGAACATGGGAACGACGGACCGTTGGCTCCGGGGGGTGGTGGTGGCACCCGTGCTGGTGGTGCTGGCGCTCGTCGTCGGCGCGAGTTCGGTGCTGGGTGTCGTACTCCTGGTGTTGGCCGCGGTCATGGTCGCCACTGCAGTGGTGGGCTTCTGCCCGCTCTACCTTCCGCTGCACCTCGACTCGCACCGGAAGGCACGCGCCGGGCACGCCTGACGGGTCCGCACCTCATCGACACGGATCGCACGCGGTCCGCACACCGGGCGACTCCCTCCCTCGTCCCTCGGGTGCGGGCCGCGCGTCGCGTTTGCGCACGGGGCGTCCGGCGCCGTCGTCGCGTTTGCGCAGGGTGCGCCGGTCGGTACCCTCGACCGATGGAAGTACGCGACGTGGTCGATGCCGTGGTCGAATTCCCGGTGGTGACGAGCTTCACCCGCCTCGGGTACGACGTGCGGTCACGCGTCGACCACTGGACACCCACATCCCGCTACGACCTCCGCGGTCGCGTGATGCTGATCACCGGCTCCACGTCGGGCATCGGCTTGGCCGCAGCGACCACGCTCGCGGGAGACGGCGCCACAGTCGTGCTGCTCGGGCGCAACCCCGAGAAGACCGCACGGGTCGCCGACGAGCTCCGCGCGAAATCGGGCAACGACACCGTGGGCTCGATCGTGGCCGACATGACCGACCTCGAGGCCGTCCGCTCCGTCGCGGCCGAGATGCTCGAGCGTTACGACCGCCTCGACGTGCTCGTGCACAACGCCGCGGTGTTGAGCGCCACCCGTCGCAACGCACCCGACGGCACCGAAGAGAGCGTCGCCGGTCAGGTGGTCGCGCCGTTCCTGCTCACCGCACTGCTGCTCGATCGGTTGCGCGCCTCAGCGGTGTCACGCGTGCTCACCATGGCGAGCGGTGGCATGTACACCGTGCCGCTCGACGTTGCCCACCTCGAGATGAGCGAGGCCGAGTACAAGGGCGCCGAGCAGTACGCCCGCGCCAAGCGCGCGCAGGTGACGCTCAACGAGCTGTGGGCCGAGCGGACGGGTGGCACCGGTGTGGTGTTCCACGCGCTGCACCCCGGCTGGGTCGACACCCCCGGCTTGGAGGAGGCGCTTCCGAAGTTCCGGCGCGTCGTCGGGCCGCTCCTGCGCTCGCCGCAGCAGGGCGCCGACACGCTCGTATGGCTCGCGGCCGACGACGGCGAACCCGTCACCACCAACGGGCGCTTCTGGCTCGACCGTCGGCCCCGTCCCCTGCACAAGATCGGCCGCACCCGCCGCAGCGACACGCCCGCGGAGCGCGAGCGACTGTGGGCCTGGTGCGTGGAGCGCGCGGGGATCGACCCGCTCGTCGGCTGAACCGTCGACCGGGTCGGGCTCAGACGCCGCTCCCACAACCGCCGTAGTCGGGGCAGCCCGCGCACGACGCGGGCACCGGGCGGGTGCCACTGCGTGCCGCGATCACGAACTCGTCGTCGGGGTCGGTCCAGATGCTCGAGAACGGGCGCTCGCGCAGGCTGCCGAGCACCCGCTGTCGGATCGGGACGTGTTCGCCCCGACGAGCGTGGAGACGTTCAGCACCCGGCGAGCGTACGGATGGCCTCCGGGAGCGGCCCGGGTCTTTCGGCCCTTTGTCGATCACCCAGGTGCGTCAGGCCACTAGTGACGTAGGACCCACGAATCCAGGGTCAACCGGCACTGCCACCGTCACGGCAAGGAGCGGACACTGGACCCACTGCGGGTCACTGCGGGCCTGCTGCGCCGAGGGAGGACTCGGAAATGCACAGACGAACACTGGACATCATCTTCAGCGCTGGTGCGCTCGTACTCGCCGGACTACTCCTGATCCTGGGGCTCGTGCTCCAGAACCAGGCGAACTTCGCCAAGGACTACGTCCACGACCAGCTCACCGCCCAGAAGATCACCTTCACCCCGGCAAAGTTCCTCGCCCCCGAGGAGAACGCCGCGTGCCTGAAGGCGAACGCGGGCAAGGCACTGAACACCGGCAAGCAGGCCGAGTGCTACGCAAACGAGTACATCGCCCTGCACCTGTCGGAGATCAACGGCGGGAAGACCTACTCGGAGACGAGTGGTGAGTCCCGGACGCTGGCCGAAGAGGCCGCCGCCGCGACCAAGGCCGGTGCGGCCAACGCTGCCGACCTGAACACCCAGGCCAAGGCGCTCGACGGCAAGGTCCAGACCCTGTTCCGGGGTGAGACCCTCCGCGGTCTGCTCCTCACCTCCTACGGGTTCTCCATCTTCGGTGAGCGGGCCCAGCAGGCGGCATGGGTGGCCTTCGCGGTGGCGTTGGTGCTGTTCCTCGCCGCAATCGCCGGCTTCATCCACGCCTTCACCACTTCCAAGGAGAAGACGGTCAACCTGTAGCGACCCACGAGACGGCCGGCCGGGCGCAACGCCCTCCGCGTCCGACCGAACCCACGGTGCCGGCGACCCAGGTCGCCGGCACCGTCGCGTCCGAGAGATCAGGTCGCCCGGGATCAGGTGGCCCGGGATCAGGTCGCCTGGATGGCCTCGAGCACCTCGAGGCGGGTGGAACGCCGGGCCGGGATGTACGACGCGGCGGGGCCGAGCTGAACGCCGAATGGTTGATGCATTCCCATACGAGCATGTATTGTGTAGGGCATGACCCGGGCCGCCACCACGGCCGACGTGTTCAACGCCGTCGGCGACACCAACCGCCGCAGGATCCTCGACATGCTCGCCACCGGCGACGCGCCGGTCGGCGAGCTCGTGGGCACCCTCGGCCTCACCCAGCCGCAGGCCTCGAAGCACCTCCGCGTCCTGCGGGAGGTGGGCCTGGTGGAAGCGCACGTCACGGGGCGCCGCCGCGTGTACTGCCTGCGCCCCGAGGCCCTGCAACCGCTCGGTTCCTGGCTCGACGCGCTCACCGCGGAGGTGAATGCCCGCCTCGACCGGCTCGACGACTACCTGCACGAGTTGCAGGTGGAGGAGGATCACTGATGACCACCCGCCCCGGCTCCGCGACGGTGGAGCTGCCGTCGCCCACCGAGATCCTGATCACCCGCGTGTTCGAGGCGCCGCGCCGGCTCGTGTGGGAGGTGGTGACGACCCCGCGCCACCTGTTGCGTTGGTGGGGCCCGAGCTGGTCACCACTCGTGCGCTGCGACGTCGACCTGCGCCCCGGCGGCGCGTGGCGCTACGTGTCGCGCAACGCCGACGGCTCCGAGCTCGCCTGGTACGGCGAGTACCGAGAGATCGTCGCACCCGAGCGCATCGTGCACACCGAGATCTTCGCGCCCTTCCCCGAGGCGGCCGCGCTCAACACGATGACGCTCACCGAGGACACGGGTCCCGACGGTGCGGTGCACACGACGCTGCAGACCCTCGTGCAGCACTCGTCGCCCGAGGCGCGCGACGGCCACGTGAACTCCGGCATGGAAGCCGGGATGCAGGAGACGTTCGACCGGCTCGACACGCTCCTGGCCGACGCCGGAACGCCACACGCGCGCTACCGCCGTGCGGCGGACGCGTTCGGCGCGCGCGTCGCCGCCGTCCCCGCCGAGGGGTGGGACTCCCCCACGCCGTGCGACGGCTGGCGGGCGCGCGACATCGTCGCCCACCTCACGGGGTGGGTCCCCGCCATCTTCGAACGCGGCGGCGTGACGTTCGCGGCGATCCCGGCGGCCGACGACGACCCGGTCGCGGCGTGGACCGTGCTCGACGCCGGCCTCGACGCCGCGCTCGCCGATCCCGCGGTCGCGTCCCGCGAGTTCGACGTGGGCCCTCCCGGCACGATGACGGTCGCGAACGCGATCGACATGATCGTCACCGGCGACCTCCTGGTGCACACGTGGGACCTCGCGCGCGCCACGGGGCTCGACGAGCACCTCGACGCCGACCTGGTGCACGGCATGTGCGGTGGGCTCGAGCAGATGGGCGACGCGCTCGCGGCGAGCGGTCACTACGCCGCGGCGCTGGAGGTGCCGGCCGACGCCGACGAGCAGACCCGGCTGCTCGCGCTCACGGGGCGACGGGCCTGACCTTCCGGCTCCGCTCAGGCCGCCGGGGCGGGCCTGAGCTTCCGGTAGCCGAGCGCCACGAGCCGCCACCCGAACGTGGTGAGCCCGATGAACCCGAATGCCACCATCGTGAAGATGCCGATCCAGGGCCGGTGCTGGAGCGCGCCGCGCAGCACCTGCGTGATCACGAGGCCACCCACGAGGGTGCCGAGCAACGCGAGCCACATGCCCCCGCCGTTCGTCCGGGTGTAGAGGCGCGTGAGCAACGCGACCGCGAACCACCCGAGCACGATCGGCCACAGCACCTCGAGGTACCACGACATGCCCTCGTTGAGGTCCTCGTGGCGACGGCCGCCGAACGCGACGAACGCCGAGAGGCACGCGAGGTCGAGCACGCCCGCGAGGAACGGGCGGGAACGCGGGAGCGCCGCGACGGCTGGCTGCGTGGCTCACGCCAGCCCGGCCTCGAGTCCCTGGTCGAGGCGCTCGACGGTTTCCACGTACTCCTCGACGAGGTTGAAGATCACGTCGCGCACCGGACGCACCTCGTTCATGCGCCCGACGATCTGGCCGACCGGGGCGAACTGGATGTCGGTGCGGTCGGACCGCGAGATCCGCGCGTTCGCCTCCGACGTGAGGATGTTCTGCAGCGGCATGCCCAGCGGGCCGGGCCCCTCGGGGTCGGACCAGGCATCGGTCCACTTGTTCTTGAGCATGCGGGCGGGCTTGCCCGTGTAGCAACGCGAGCGCACGGTGTCGGCCGACGTGGCCTCGAGGTAGGCCTGCAGCACCGCCGGGCTCGCGCTGCTCTCCGCGGTGGTGAGCCACAACGAGCCGAGCCACACCCCTTGCGCGCCCAACGCGAGCGACGCCGCGATCTGGCGGCCGCTGCCGATGCCACCGGCGGCGAGCACGGGCGCCGGTGCGACCGCGTCGACGACCTCGGGCACCAGCACCATCGTGGCGATCTCTCCGGTGTGGCCGCCGGCCTCGTAGCCCTGCGCGATCACCACGTCGACGCCGTTGTTCACGTGGCGCTGCGCGTGCACGGCCTTGCCCGCCAGGGCGGCGACCTTCACGCCGTGTGAGTGCGCCAGGTCGATGACGTCCTTCGGGGGCGAACCGAGTGCGTTGGCGATGAGCGCGATGTCGTGCGACAGCGCGATCTCCACCTGCTGGTGCGCGACCTCGTCGGTCCAGCCGAGCACGCCACCCACCTTCGTGCCCTCGGGCAGCGGCGGCAGGTCGAAGCGGTTGATGAGCTCCTCGACGTAGCTCCAGTGCGCGGCATCGATCATCGAGCGGATCTGCTCGAGCAGCGCCTCGGGGTTCTCGCCGTGCACGTCGACCGACTTCTGCGGCATCACGGTGTCGACGCCGTACGGCTTGCCGTCGACGTGCGCGTCGATCCACTCGAGCTCGACCTCGAGCTGCTCGGGCGTGAACCCGACGGCACCGAGCACGCCGAGGCCGCCGGCCTTGCTGACCGCAGCGACGACGTCGCGACAGTGGGTGAAGGCGAAGATCGGGTACTCGATCCCGAACTCGTCGCAGAGCGGCGTGCGCATGGTGACCTCCGGTGGATCGAGCAGAGCGGCCGGTGCAGCGGGCGTGCACCGGTGCAGTAACGGGTGACTGTAGCGAGGCCCCTGCATCGATGCAGGGCCGTCGCGATCGGGGAATCGGCGCCTGCGGTCTAGGTCAGCCGTCCGTCCGTAGTTCGTCGCCGACGCGTAGCGGACGAGCGCCGGGTAGTAGTCCCGGGGATCGGGGCACTCACGCAGCGAGTCTCCGAGCAACGCATACGTCGCGTCCGCGGCGAACAGCTGCTCGCACAACCCGTACGGCATGTACAGCGACATCACCGATTCCGCCAGTTCGAAGATCTCACGGAGTCCCTCGTCGGCGGCGAGCATCTCCGGCGACACGATCTGCGGCCGCGGGATCGGCGGGCGTCCGCTGGCGACGAGGATCTCGTTGCTGGCCTCGAGCATCACGTCGACCGTCGCCTCGATGGTGAGGGCGTGCCGCGCGCCGGCCGTCACGTGGAACACGCCCCCGATCGCCGAGTCGGCCTGGAGGAGACCGACGATCGCGTCGGCGACGAAGTCGACCGGTACCACGTCGAGGTGCACCTCGGGTCGGCACGGGAGAACGTCGGTCCGGCGCGACGAATAGGCCGCGCCGTCGCTGAGACTGTTGAAGTAGACCCACTTCATCGGCTCGTACAGCACCCGGAAGTGCGGTGTGAACCCGGTGAGCGAATCGCCCACGATGATGCTCGGGCGCGAGATGGTGACCGCCACGTCGTCGCCCGCGTCGCGCAGCAGGACCTCGGCCTCCCACTTGCTCTGTTCGTAGGTGTTGCGGAACGCACCCAACGGTTCGACGGGTGGCCCGGTGATCGTGCCCGCGTGGTCGCCGGCCACGTAGGCCGTCGACACGTGGTGGATCCGGTCGAAGCCGCCGTGTCGTTGCGCCAGACGGGCGAACTCGACGATGCGCTCCACCGATCCGACGTTCGCCGAGCGCGCGCGGTCGAGGGGAAGATCGAACCTGGTGCTGGCCGCCACGTTGACGATGGTGTCGATACGCGCCGCGAGCCCCTCGACGTCGACGATCCCGAGGTCGGGCTGCTTGATGTCGCCGGCGACGGCAACGACCCGTTCGTGGTCGCCGGGCGCGATGCCCGCGTCGGCGAGGAGACGGGCGCGCCGTTGCGCCAGCGCGGACTCGTCGTCAGCTCGGAGCAGGCACCAGATCGTGATCGCCGGGTCGGCGGCCAGCAGCCGCGGGAGGAGGGACTGTCCGAGGAGACCGGTCGCTCCGGTGAGCAGCACGCCGAGCATCCGGTGGACGCTACTGGGGATCCGCGCCCCTCCGCTCGGGGCCGCCGATCGGGCCGCGCATCGGACGTCGCAGGTGGCGATGGCGGGAGCGCGTTACCCTCGTTCGGTGGGCAGGGCGGACGGCAGGGTGTGGGTATGACGACGCCCGACCACGTCCGGCGCGCGTACGACGGGTCGAGCGTGGTGTTCCGCCTGGCCAGCTCGAACGGGTGGGGCCCGCTCCTGAACCTCGGCTACTACACGATCCCGCGGCTGCCCTTGCTCCTCGGTGGGCTGGCTCCGTTCCAACGTCGGCTCGTCGACGAGTCGATCGCGCTGCTCGCGCCGCAACCCGGCGAGCACATCGTCGATGCCTGCTGCGGGCAGGGGTACACGACCGCCCGGATCGCCGAATCGGGCGCACGCGTGCTGGGCCTCGATCTGCTCGACGAGCACGTTGCGCTCGCGCGCGCCGCATTCGGCGCCCGCCGCGGCGCCACCTACGCGCGCGCCGACGTGACGAGACTGCCGGGCTCTGCCGACGGGTTCGATCTCGGCGACGGCACGGTCGACGGCATCCATTGCCTCGAAGCCGCGTTCCACTTCGGCCCCGCCGGTCGCCAGCGCGTTCCTCGGCGAGGCACACCGCGTGCTGCGACCCGGCGGCCGCCTGGTGCTCGTGGATTTCGCGTGGCGCGACGACCGTCCCGAACGCATCGCGGACCTCGACCCGGATCGGCTGGTCCGGGACACGTGGCGCTTCGAGGAGTTCGAGCCGTTGGCGCGCTACCGGCGCAGCGCCCGCGACGTCGGGTTCCGCGAAGCCGCCTTCCACGACTGGACCGCGCCGGTCATGGACCGGTTCGCACAGGTGAGCCGCGTGCTGGGGCGCATCGGGGTCACCCGGCCCGGGCGCGCGCTCCTGCGGGTCCCCCCGCTCGGCAAGCGCCTGGGATCGGTTCCCCGCGAGGACTGGCAGGCGTTGCTCGAATGGCTCGCGCCCGCCGATGCGGTGCGCCACGCCTCGCAGTACGCCGCCTTCGTCCTCGAGAAGCCGACGGGTTCCTGAACCGCGGATCTCGCCGCCACCGCTGACGGGCTGGTCGTGTCGTGGTGGTGGTGGAGACGATGGGACTCGAACCCACGACCCCCTGCTTGCAAAGCAGGTGCTCTAGCCAACTGAGCTACGTCCCCGAGCGGGTCCCAGCGTAGCGACAGGCGGCGTCCGATCCAGAGCGGATAGGCACGCGCCGTCGCCGGCCCCACCGGCTCATCCCGTCGCTGTGCCCGAGTAGGTGAGGACGATCGCGGCTCCCCTGCACGCGTCCTGGTTGGTGTTGGTCTCGATCATGGACAACACCGGCCAGCGATCGATCGGGACGCCCAGCTGCGAGAGCGAGCGGGTGGTGCCGGCCGGGATGGTGATCGAGTCCAACAAGCCATGGGTGAACACGAAGTTCTCCGCCGCGGAGCAGCCGGTCTGCCCGGTGGCGATCGACACGCTGATGCCGCCCGCCGCGATGGTGATCGCCGAGTTGCGGGGGTTGGTCACCACGAGATCGAGCGGATAACTCCCGCCGGGGAGCAGGGGCACGGTGATGTCACCCGAGATCGTGAACGTCCCGGGCGGCAGGGTCGGCGGCGGCGGCGAGGGCGGACTGGTGGTCGTCGGGGTCGCCGGTGTCACGCGTGTCGTCGGTGTCGCCGGTCTGGTCGTCGCGGTGGTCGCGCGCCGCGGCGGGAGCGTCGTGGTCGTCGGTGCCGGCGGAGTCGTCCCGTCCGGAAGCGTGACCGTGAACACGTATCTGATCTTCTGACCGTCGACCACCGCGGTGACGGTGACCGTGAAGACACCGTGTGTGGCGGTCGGGGTGAACACCGATGACGTCGCATACCCCTTGTGGCCGGTGACCACGCGGCACACGAGCGGGGTCGGATTGCCGCGCGCGCACGGGGCGAAGAAGCCGGGTGACGTGGCGACCGCGGCGGTGAGCGCTTTGCCGCGCTCGGTGCTCGCGGTCCGGACCTCGCCCGCGGTGAAGGTGACGACTGCGCCCTGCACCGCGTGGCCCTGCGCATCCAGGAGCCGGACCCGGAACCGCATGCCCGACGGGGAGAGCAGGATGGGTGACCCCCGGTCGGTGCCGGCGGGCCGCATCGAGATCCCGCCACTCGAGGTCTTCGGGGGGTTCGAGGAGTCCGAGTTGCTGAGGACCACGAGCGCCAGGAGTGCGAGCACGAGGAGTGCGAGCACGACATACACCAGTCGAGATCGACTACGTGCCGGCTCCGCGTCGTTGCGCATCGGACCGCTCCTGACGCCCTACCACTTCACCCTGAGCACTCGCCTTGCCTCGGCGGATCGGGTCAGCCCACCTGCAGGTGCACGTCGGGGGTGGCGTCCTTGCAGACGTCCTGGTTGGTGTTCGAGTCGTCCATGTGGACCACCACAGCGAAGGAAGCGGTCGCGCCCGGCGCGACGTCGATCCGGCCGTTCACGTCGTACGGGGGTGTCGGCGTCACGCTGGTGACACCGAACCAGGTCGCCAGGCAACCGTCGACCTCGGTACCCGCCTCGGTGATGTTCCCGTTGACGGACACAACGTTCGCGGACACGTTGGCCTCATCGATCGCCTGGTAGCCGGAGCCATTGTTGGTTGCCGTGAACGTCACGGTCGACGTTCCCGCGCCGGGGTACATCGAGCCGTCAGCAACGCCCGTCTTCACGACGTCCCAGCCGGTCGAGGTCCCGACCGTGGCGGTACCCGTCCCGTTCCCCGAATCGGTGAAGTACGCGAAGGCAAGCCCGGCGGCTCCCAAGGCGACCACGATCGTCGCCAGCATCGCTACGACCTTCTTGTTCAGATTCCGCTTCACAGCCCGCTCCTTGTCCTTCGTGTTGCTGTGCACGGCTGGCCGGGAAGCCCCCAGTCGGTCGCTGGACCACTACGCGCCGCGAGAACGCCGCGGCCTTCCGTCGGAGTCGACGGGCAGAACTCGGCTCGCGCTCCTCGGACCTGTTGCCACCAAGAGATGTCGGCGGATCGTGCTCGGCCCAATAGGGCCGAAGGTCCGCCGCGGGCTGCGCCGAGTCGCGCGCCCATGGCGGAGCGTCGGCGCTCCATACCAGTGTGTTGAGCTCTGACGCCCCGCCGGTGCATGCCGCCGCACCGAACACCCGGCGTGCCCGTCCCGTATGCCCAGCGCCCCACTCCGGCGCCATAGGTGGACGCGTAGTGGCACGCACCCTGGCCGTCGTTGGCCGTCGTGTCGTAGACCCCGAACGCGAACATCGGGCCCCCGGAGACGAGCACCGCCACCTGCGCGTCGGAACGCCGGGCCGCGTCGGGCTTGGTGTTGGCGTCCACGACCCGCGCCCCGGGGACTGCGCCCTTGAGGAACTCGGTCATCGCGGCCGACGAGCCGAAGGCCGCGCCCTGCTTCGTGCTGTATCCGTCGATCGCCGCCTTCACCTGCGCCGCCGACCCTCGGACCTTGGGCCTGCCCCGACCCGTCCGAGCCGCACCCGGCGAGCATCAGCCGCGCCCACCATGAACGCCACCAGCATGTGGCAGGAGCGTGCCGGCCGGTCGTCGGGCGGTGGTGGGGCGGCCGGTCATGACGCGGTGATCCAGCCGCTGGTCACCGTGGTGACGTTGTTGCTCGTGATTTCGAGCTGGAACGTGCCGGCCACGGAGTAGGAGACGGTGGTCCAGGTGGCCACGCCGTTGACCACGGTCTTGCCCCCGCCGCCGGTGATCGACCCGGCGCCGTTGATTTCTTTGAGCGTGATGCTCGAACTGCTGTTGTTGGTGACGACGTTGCCGTACGTGTCGAACAGGGTCGCGGTCACCGTGAAGGGCACGCCGTGCACCACCGTGCTGGGCAGGTCAGGAGTGAACTGCATGGTGGTGGCGGTCCCCGGGGTGATGTCGAAGCTCGACGAGATAGCCGGGGTGAGCGCGCCATCGGTCGCGGTGAGTGTGTACCCGGTGCCGGTGACGTGGATGGAGCACCCGCTGAACCTCGCGACGCCCGAGGAGGCGGCCACCGTGAGACCGCTGCTGCAGGCGAGCGTTCCGGGACCACCGTCAGCCGGCGTCCCGTCGGTGATGGCAATGGTGACATCCGAGGTGTTGCCGGTCACGGTGTTGCCACCCGCGTCCTGGATCGCGACCCTCGGCGAGAAGGTCGACGTTGTCCTGGTGTTCCTCGGCTGGGTGGTGAACGCCAGCTGCGCGGGAGCACCCACGGTGATGTTGAACGTGGACGAGGTGGCCGAGGTCAGCGAGCCGTCGGTGGCGCGGATCCGGTAGCCCGTGCCCACCTTGTCGATGTTGCAGTCGGTGAAGGTGGCGACGCCCGCCACCGCGGTGACCGGGTTGTCGGTGCAGCTCAATGTCCCCGACCCGGGGTTCGTACTGATCGTGAGCGTCACGCTGGAGGTGTCACTGGTGACGGTGTTGCCCAACGCGTCCTGCACCGTCACCACCGGCTGGATCGACCACGGCGTGCCCCCGGTGCCGCCGGTGGTCTGCGTGGTGAACGCGAGCTTCGCCGGGGCACCGGCGTTGATGTCGAACGTCGACGAGGTCGCCGAGGTCAACGAGCCGTCGGTGGCAACGAGTGTGTAGCCCGTGCCCACGTTGTCGATCTTGCAGCCGGCGAACGTGGCGACGCCCGCCACCGCGGTGACCGGATTGGTCGTGCAGCTCAGTGTCCCCGACCCGGGGTTCGTACCGATCGCGAGCGTCACGCTCGAGGTGTTCCCGGTGACGGTGTTGCCCAACGCGTCCTGCACCGTCACCACCGGCTGGATCGACCACGCCGTCGCGTAGGTGCCGCCGGTGGTCTGCGTGGTGAACGCCACCTTCGCCGCAGTACCTGCGCTGATGGTGAACGTCGAGGAGGTCGCCGAAGCGTAGGGGTGACCGGTTCCCGCCGCCGACGTGTCGGTTGCGGTGAGCGTGTAGCCGGTGCCGGAGCGGTTCAACGACACCGCCGACCACGAGGCCACGCCGTTCGTGACGGTGAGCTCACCGCCGCCGGAGAGCGTGGCGCCGCCGGGGTTCGTGCCGATCGCCAGGGTCACCTTCGTCGAGTTGTCGTGCACGCCGGTGTTCCCCGCGGCGTCCTCGACCTTCACGACGACGGACGGAGCGATGGCGACACCCGCCGTCGCGTTGCTCGGCTGCGTCGTGAACACCAGCTTGGTGGCGACGAAGAAGTTGAACGGGCTCGCGGCCGACGACGCCGCGTTGCCGGCGGAGTCGGTAGCCGTGGCGACCACCGAGTAGCTGTGGCCACTGATCATGCTCGACGCGTTGAGCGCGTAGCTCCACGCCGTGGTCCCCGCCGCGTTGACCGTGACCGTCGATCCCTGCCACGTCACACCGTTCCACCACGTGGAGTTCGTCGTGTCGGCGATCGTGAGCGCCACGCGGGAGATCGTGGCGCCGGACGCGCCGGCGGTCGCCGTGCCGGTGATGGTGCCGGTCCAGTTGGTGCCGTAGGTGGTGCTGGCGGCGGGGTAGGTGATCGACGCGGTCGGTGCTGTGGTGTCGTAGACGAACGTCGACGCCGCGCTCGTGGTCGTGTTGGTTCCGGAATCGATGGTCTGGACCGTCACCGTGTACGAGTGACCGGCGGTGAGCTTCCCCGTCGCGAGCGGGTACGTCCACGCCGAGGTCGAACCGGCCGTCGCGTTGAAGTACGGACCGGTGCCCGCCACGAAACTCGAGCCGTTGTAGTACTTGCTCGCGGTCGTGTCGATGATCGACACCCCCGACCCGGCGGTGAGCGTGCCGGCCGACGCCGAACTCGCCGCGATCGTCAACGTGCCGTTCGCCGCCGCGTTCCCCGCCAACGTCCCCGTCCAGTTCGAACCGTACGTGTGCCCCGACACCGGGTAGTCGATGTTGTTCGTGGGTGGCGTCGCGTTGTACGTGAACGTGACCGACGGACTGATCCCGATGTTGGCGCCCGAATCAGTCGACGTCGCGGTGACCGTGTACGACTCACCACTCACCAACTTCGACGACGCCAACGCGAGACTCCACGAACTCGTGCCCGTCGTCGCGACCGACGTCGGCGTCTGCGTCGCGAACGTCGTCCCGTTGAAGTAGTAGCCCAGGCTGTTCTCGATCGTCACCGTCGTCGAACCCGACGGCATCGTCAACGCACCCCACGGCGTCGCAGTACCACTCACCGAACCCGACCAGTTCGCACCGTACGTCGCACCCGACACCGGCACCATCACCGCCACCACCGGCGGCCTCGTGTCGAACCCGAACGACACCGAGGCGCTCGTCGTCGAGTTGCCGGCGGAGTCGATGGTCTTGACCGTGACGCTGTAGGAGTGACCCGAGGTGAGCTTCCCGGTGACGAGCGGGTACGTCCACGCCGAGGTCGAACCACCCGTCGCGTTGAAGTACGCGCCCGTGCCGGACACGAAACTCGTCCCGTTGTAGTGCGTGCTCGCCGTTGTGTCGATGATCGACACCCCCGACCCGGCGCTGAGCGTTCCGCCCGCCGCCGCCGACGCCGGAATCGTGGCGCCGGACGTGCCGGCGGTCGCCGTGCCGGTGATGGTGCCGGTCCAGTTGGTGCCGTAGGTGGTGCTGGCGGCGGGGTAGGTGATCGACGCGGTCGGTGCTGTGGTGTCGTAGACGAACGTCGACGCCGCGCTCGTGGTCGTGTTGGTTCCGGAATCGATGGTCTGGACCGTCACCGTGTACGAGTGACCGGCGGTGAGCTTCCCCGTCGCGAGCGGGTACGTCCACGCCGAGGTCGAACCGGCCGTCGCGTTGAAGTATGGACCGGTGCCCGCCACGAAACTCGAGCCGTTGTAGTACTTGCTCGCGGTCGTGTCGATGATCGACACCCCCGACCCGGCGGTGAGCGTGCCGGCCGACGCCGAACTCGCCGCGATCGTCAACGTGCCGTTCGCCGCCGCGTTCCCCGCCAACGTCCCCGTCCAGTTCGAACCGTACGTGTGCCCCGACACCGGGTAGTCGATGTTGTTCGTGGGTGGCGTCGCGTTGTACGTGAACGTGACCGACGGACTGATCCCGATGTTGGCGCCCGAATCAGTCGACGTCGCGGTGACCGTGTACGACTCACCACTCACCAACTTCGACGACGCCAACGCGAGACTCCACGAACTCGTGCCCGTCGTCGCGAACCGACGTCGGCGTCTGCGTCGCGAACGTCGTCCCGTTGAAGTAGTAGCCCAGGCTGTTCTCGATCGTCACCGTCGTCGAACCCGACGGCATCGTCAACGCACCCCACGGCGTCGCAGTACCACTCACCGAACCCGACCAGTTCGCACCGTACGTCGCACCCGACACCGGCACCATCACCGCCACCACCGGCGGCCTCGTGTCGAACCCGAACGACACCGAGGCGCTCGTCGTCGAGTTCCCCACGGAGTTCGTCGCATCGGCCGTCATGGCATAGGAGTGACCGTCGGTCAGGTCCGCCGCGCTCGAGTTGCGGATACGACCAGGTGCCGCCCGTGACGCTCGTCGGAACCCGGACGGGCGACGCCTGGCTGAACAGGAAGCCGTTCCACCAGAGGCCGGTCGTCGTGTCGCGGATCGTCAGGTCGACGTGCGCCAGCGTGCCGGTGCCGGCGGTCGCCTCGCCGTTGGCCGGACCGGAGCCGTTGGCGCCGTAGGTGGTGCCGTCGACCGGGTAGGTGATCGACACGGTCGGCGCGGTCGTGTCGAAGGTCCACGACACCGTCGAGCTCGGAGGCGAGATGTTCGAGTGGTCGTCGGTCGCGGTGGCGAACACGCCGTAGGACTCGCCGGTGGTCATGGCCGACTTCGGGAAGGTGTAGCTCCACGTCGCCGTGCCGGAGGTGACCGGGACCGTCGTCGGTGCCGACTGCCAGTCGGAGCCGCTCCAGTACCAGGAGTCCGCGTCCCGCTGGATCGTGAGCACGACGGAGTCGATGGAACCGGCGGTCGGGGTCGCCGCGCCCTCGATCGTGCCGGCCCAACCGCCATCGGCCGGGGGCCCTTCGCCGTAGGTCGTGCCGTCAACCGGAGAGGTCACCAACGCGCTCGGTGGAGTCGTGGAGATGCTCCACCTCGAGGCGGTCGAACTGTCGGTGTTGGCGAGGTTGTCGGTGACCGTCGGCGTCACGCTGTACTCGTGTGTTCCGCTCAGCGCTCCCAGCGCCAACGGGTAGGACCAGCTCGTCGTTCCCGTCGCGCTGACGGTGGTCGGCGTGGACGACCAGGTGGCGCCCGTCCACCACTTCGTGTCGGTGGTGTCCTTGATCGCGAGGGCGACCGAGGCCACGGTCAGGCCGGTACCCGCGGCGGCGGTGCCGGAGATCGAGCCCGGCCAGTCGGCGCCGTAGACCGACGTGTCGACGGGAACCGCCACCGTCGAAGACGGCGCGGTGGTGTCGAGGCTGAAGCCGATCGCCGAGGACGTCGAGTTCCCGGCCGAGTCGATGGTCATGATGACCGCGGCGTACGTGTGCCCGGACGTCAGCTCGCCGGCCGCGAGCGCGTAGCTCCATGCCGTGGTACCGCTGACCGCGTTGTACCAGGTCGTCGTCCCGGCGGCGAAGGCCGAGCCATCCCAGTACTTGCTCGCGGTGGTGTCGATGATCGAGATCCCCGTGCCGGCGTCGAGCGTGCCGCCGGTGGCCGAGGACGTGGGGATCGTGACCGTGCCCTGGGCCACGGCGCCCCCACTGATGACACCCGACCAATTGCTGCCGTAGGTGGTGCCGTTGACCGGGTAGTCGAAGTGGTTGGTCGGCGGGAGCCCGCTGTAGACGAACGTCACGGGCGTGCTGAACCCGGTGTTGAGCATGGAGCACGTGGTCATCGACGTGATCCGGTACGTGTGGCCGGGGACGAGGTTCGTCGACGGGAACGAGAGGGTCCACGACGTCGACCCGGTCGTCGCCACCCACGTCGGGTCCTGGGTGGTCGTGAAGTTCGTGCCGTTCCAGAAGTAGCCGGTCCCGACATCCTGGATCGAGACGACGGTGCCACCCGCCGGGATCGCGCCGCCGATGGACGGATCGGACGCGGTGCCCGTGATCGAGCCGGCCCAGTTGGCCCCGTAGGTGACCCCGTCGACGGGGCTCGTGACGATCGAGATCGGTGGCGTGGTGTCGTAGGAGAACGTGTTCGTGGCGGTCGTCGCGAAGTTGGCGCCGGTGTCGGTCGCGGTGGCCGTCACCTCGTAGAAGTGGGTGGTGGTGAGCTCGCCGGCGGACAGGGTGTAACTCCACGACGACGTCAGCGCCGCCTCCACCTCGACTGCGGTCGGCTGCCAGGTCACGCCGTTCCAGTACGAGTCGGCGGTCGTGTCGTGGATGGTCAGGTCCACGTCGACGATGCTCAGGCCGGCGGCCGCCGCGGTCGTGGTCCCCGTGATCGCACCCGGCCAGTCGGCCCCGAAGTGCGATCCGTTGGTGGGCGCGGTGATCGCGACCGACGGCGGTGTCGCGTCGAACGTCCAGTCGACCGCCGGGGCGGTCGTCACGTTCTCCGCCGAGTCGGTTGCCCGCGCCAGCACCTTGTACCCGTGCCCGGACGTCAATGCGCTCGCGGGCACCTCGGCCGACCACGGACCCGAGGCCGACGACACCGTCACCCACGTCGGCGTGGCCGCCGTGAACCCGCTCCCGTCCCACCAAAGGAGGGTCACCTTGTCCTGCACCGACACGTCGGTCGACTCGAGCCACAACGTGAAGTCCGGATCGGCGGCCGCCGTCCCGGAGATCGTCCCCAACCAGTTCGCGCCGTACGTGGTGTCGTTGGCCGGGTAGTCGACCGTCACCTCCGGAGGCGTCTCGTCGAAGTCGAACGTGACCGGCGTGCTGAAGCCGACGTTGCCCATGGCACACGTGGTCTTCGCGGTGATCCGGTAGGTGTGATCCGACTCCAGGTTCGTCGACGGGAACGGAAGGGTCCACGACGTCGTCCCGGTCGTCGCGACCCAGGTCGGGTCCTGCGTGGTGGTGAAGTTCGTGCCGTTCCAGAAGAAGCCGGTTGCCACGTCCTCGATCGAGATCACCGTCGCGCCCTCGGGTAGCACGCCGCCGTCGGTCGCGGCTGCGGTTCCACTGATCGATCCGGCCCAGTTGGTGCCGTAGGTGATGCCCTGGGCCGGGCTGACGATCGTCGAGAGGGGCGGGGTCGTGTCGTAGGAGAAGTTCGTCGGCCCGGTCGACGCGAAGTTGGCGCCGGTGTCGGTCGCGGTGGCCGTCACCTCGTAGAAGTGGGTGGTGGTGAGCTCGCCGGCGGCCAGGGTGTAACTCCACGACGACGTCAGCGCCGCCTCCACCTCGACTGCGGTCGGCTGCCAGGTCACGCCGTTCCAGTACGAGTCGGCGGTCGTGTCGTGGATGGTCAGATCCACGTCGACGATGCTCAGGCCGGCGGCCGTCGTCGTGGTCCCCGTGATCGCACCCGGCCAATTTGCCCGAACGGCGTGTTGTTCACCGGCGACGTGATCGCGACCGACGGCAGCGTCGTGTCGAACGTCCAGCCCACCGGCGACGACGTCGCCGCGTTGCCGAGGCTGTCGGTCGCGGCGCGAGCGCGCGGCGTACGTGTGCGTGCTCACCAGGTCGACTGCCGGCAGCGAGTAGGTCCACACCGTGGTGCCGGACGCGTCGACGAACACCGGCGTGGCCGAATCCACGAACTCGGCGCCGTTCCACCACTGGTGCGTCGTGGTGTCCTCGATGGCGACACTCACGCTCGCCACCGCACTCAGCTCATCGGAGGCAGTTCCGCTGAGCACGCCGCTGTAGTTGGCGCCGTAGACGATCCCGTCGACGGGGTAGTCGACCGACGACACCGGGCCGGTGGTGTCCACCGTGACCGCCGAGCTCGGATCGCTCGCTTCACCGGTCCACGAGGTCCCGAACGTCGGCGTGTCGGTGTAGACCCATCGGCCGTCGGGCACTGCCGACTCGGTGCAGTCGACGGTCACGGAGGAGAGGGTGCACTCAGCCGTGACCGTGATGCCGGCGCCGCCGGACTCCGGGGCGCGGCGGAGGATGGTGTCGGCGGCTGCGACAGGCACCCCACCGGTGGTCGTGGCCTGACCGAAGGAGAGGGAGACCGTGTTGGAGTTCGGGTCGGGCACGACCGCGACGCTCGAGGGCCGGTTGCCCTGCGGCAGGCTGTCGGCGACCGCGACGGCCGGGTTCGACGAATCAGTCGCAGTCCAGAACGCGAGGGCGACGGAGCCGCCGATGACCACGAGCGCGGCGACGACGAGCAGCCCGATTCCCGCGGCACGCGAGTGCGGGCCGGATCGATGGGTGCCCGCGGCGGTGGCTCGTCCCCTCATGGCGTGCGAACACTCACCGTGATGGGGATGTCGAAGCTTGCCGACTGACACCCGTTCGCGGAGTCCGCGCCCATCGAGACGGCGTCGGCGGCGAGCTCGATCGGCCAGCCGACGGAATTCGCCGGCACGGTGATGTCGAGCCCGGTCTGGTCGGCGAAGGTGACCGCGGCGTTCGCAGCGTCACAGCTCGACCCACCGGAGACGGTGATGTCACCGTCTCGGGTCACGGTGGTGAGGGTGACGTCGAAGTGGTTCGGGTTGGACACCCGGAACGCGGCGCCGGCCGTGTGCCCGGGCAGCAGCACCGAGGTCGGGGTGGCCGCCGTCGCCGTGACCACGACGGCCTGCAACGTGCCCGTCGAGGCCGCACCCGTTCCCTCCCCGGAACTCGTCCAGTACGCGTAGGCCGCCGTGGAGGCCGCGAGGACGAGGACGGCCGCGAAGACGATGGCGACGGTCGTCGAGCGTGCGGGTCGTCGGATCATGGTTGGCCTATCCGGCCGGGATTCGCTCACGCTCCGCGCGTGAGTCTGCACTTTCCGTGGATATCCCAGTATCGGCGCCGATCCCGGGCCAAGCAGAGGCCAAGGGCCCTTTTGCCGCATACCGCCCGGACCCGATCGGGCGGCCCCGCTCGGCTCGCTAGCGTGTCCCCCGATGGCGCGCCGCAGTACCGCACTGGTCCTCCTGCTCGGCGCCGCGGGCGCAGTCGTCCTGACCCCCGCCGGCGCCGGCGCGGTCACCCTCGCGGTCCAGGCCGCCCACGACGTGCTCAGCGCCTTCGACGCCATCGTGCTCGGGATCGTGGAGGGCATCACCGAGTACCTGCCGATCTCGTCGACCGGTCATCTCCTCGTGACCGCCCGGCTCCTCGACCTGCCCTCCAGCGGCGCGGCCGGCGACGCGGTGAAGAGCTACGAGATCGCCATCCAGTTCGGAGCCATCCTCGCGGTGCTCGCCCTGTACCGCCATCGCGTGTGGACCATGGTGGAGGGCCTCGTCGGGAAGAGCGACGACGGCCGACGCCTGCTGATCGCGGTGGCGATCGCCTTCGTGCCCGCCGCCGTCGTCGGCGTGATCTCGGAGAAGGCCATCAAGGACGTGCTGTTCGGCACGTGGCCCGTGGTCGCGGCCTGGGTCGTCGGCGGCGTCGTGGTGATCGTGCTCAGCCGCATGGGGAAGCTCGGGCCACGCGGCGGTCGTTCCCTCACGCAGCTCACCACGCGCGACGCCCTGATCATCGGTGGTGCGCAGGTGCTCGCGCTGTGGCCGGGCACGAGCCGCAGTCTCGTGACGATCGTCGCCGCGTTGCTCATCGGGGTGTCGATGGAGGCGGCCGTCGAGTTCAGCTTCCTGCTCGGCTTCGTCACGCTCACCGCGGCGACGCTGTACACGACGGCCAAGGACGGCAAGCTCATGCTCGACACGTTCGGGCTCGGCACGCCGCTGCTCGGCCTCCTCGTCGCGTTCGTGTTCGCCGCGCTCGCGATCAGGTGGATGGTGGGCTACCTGAGCCACCACGATCTGGCGATCTTCGGCTGGTACCGGATCGCGATCTCGGTGCTGGTGGTCGTGCTGGTGGTCACCGGCGCGATCTGATCTCCGGCGCGACCCGGCGCGACCCGGCGCGCGACCTAGGGGTAGGTCAGGCCGTCCGTCGCGTTGGTGTCGATGTTGAGCGTGACGCCACCCCACGTCTCGTTGTGCCCGCCCCGGAACTGCCGGAGCCGCTGGTGGTTCCACCAGTAGTTGTCGGGCGGCGTGGTCACCCCGCCGCAGGTCATCCCGAACAGGTTCGACACATAGGTGCTGTAGCGCGTGTCATCGCTGTTGTACGGCCACGCGGCGGGCCAGACCGAGTCGATGAGACCGGCATCGGGGTTGGCCGCCACGTCCTTGATGCCCGAGCACAGGCTGCTGTACAGGCCGGACGTGTGGCCGAAGAAGTGCAGCCCGTTGGCCCAGCCCTCGGCAAACTGCTGCACCACCAGCGTGCACGTGGAATTGCCGCTCGGGTACGCCTCCATGTCGTAGTAGATCGGTCCGTGGCCCATACCCAGCTCCGTCGCTCGCACCGACGCGTAGTAGGCCTCGTAGGCGCCGGCCGTGTAGGCGGCGTTCGGATCGTTGGTGATCTTCGTGACGTCGCCCAGCGTCGTGCACGGTGCCTGTGGTCCGACCCAGATGGGGATCAGCGTCCAGCCCTGGTTCGTCACCGAGCTGACCCAGCTCGACGTGAACTGTGGCTGCATCTGCTGCTTGCAGTACACGCTCGAACCGCCGAGGTAGACACCCACGCTCGTGTACGGCGAAGCCGTCCACCACGCGGTCATCTTGTCGAGGGTGGGCGCGCAGGCGGCGTCGAAACCCTGGAGCGGCTGTGGTGCCGCGGGCACCGGCTTGCCCGCCGGGTAGCAGGCGCTCAACACCAGCGCGAGCACCGCGACCGCGAGGAGCAGCGGGCCGCGCCGACGACGACGCCCGCGCCCGTCCACCGAGTTCACCGCGCTCACTGGCCCGCCGCCCGGAACGACTGCAGGATCTGCTGCGCGAGCGCGTCGGAGTCGGGGCCCGTGGTGACCGACACGCGCACGTCACCGACGTCGGCCTGGAGCTGACCCATCGACGCGCGCTGGTCGCTCACCTCGGCGCTCAGCCCGTTGACGTCCATCGTGGACACCTGACCGGAGAGCCCGTCGGTCGTCCGCTCGATCGGCTGCACCAGCACTGCTTCGGTGCTGCCCACGCCGCCGGCCGGGCAGTTCATGTCGGCGCTCGGGTTGCCCAGGTACACCGCGTGCACGTCGAAGCGCACGCACATCGTGGGGTCGGCCGCGAGGTCGTTGACGGGCCAGTCGGCGGGCACGTCGAACGCGACGCCTTCGTACTCGACGGTGCGCATCTCGGTGCCGTCGGCCGCGGCGGACACCTGCTGGTGCACCGACGAGCTCACGGAGGTGTCCGAGGAACCGCACCCGTACGCGGCGACGGCGAGGAACACGCCGACGCCGACGCCCAGGACCCTGCGGTGCATTGCCCGACTTCCTGCTGTCATCGCTGCCCTCATCCGATCCCGACACCCTCGAACGTGGCCGCCTTCAGGCCCCTGTGCGCGAGTTCGGCAAGGAAGGGCACCGGCTTGACCGCCTCTCCGAGGCCGAAAGCCCCCGATTCGGGTCCTTCCGCCACGCCGGGTGCCGCGCCGGCAAGCCACGCGGCGGTGACGCCGAGCACGGTGCCGACCGCGACGGCGGTCCGCTCGATCACCCCGTAGACGACCGACGCGCGCCGCCCGCCCTGGTTGCCCCAGAGCTCGACGCGCACCGCTCCCCACGCGAGGCCCGGATCGCGACGACCGGGCAGCGGGAGCCGGCGCGGCGGCGGCTCCCCGAGGCGAGTGGTGATGCGGCCCACACCAGGGTTCGCGCGCACGAGCAGGTCGATGCCGGTGGCCACCACCTCGCACTCGCGGGCACCCACGGGCTCGGGGAACCACACCAGCTGCGGGCCGCGGCGCTTGTCGACCGCGCCCGTACCGTCGCGCCATTCGTAGGGCTGGTCGCCCCAGGCGCGCCGGGCTTCGGCGACGGAGGCCGGGCCGGCGGCGCCGAACCGGGCCACCTGGATCTCGTCGACGCTGTCGAAGAGGGTCGCGGCGTGGCGCACCAACACGTCGGAGAGCCCGGGCGCGAGGCCGCACCCGATCACGACGCGGGCGCCGGCGCCGTTGGCCTCGTCGTCGAGCGCGAGCAGGTCGCGCAACGTGTCGACGCGGTCGGCGCTCGACGCGAACGGCACCCCGGCGCGCAGCGCGGCGCGCGCGATGCGCACGTCGGCCTCGCTCGGTACGGCGGACGCGACCGCGTCGACCTCGTCGGGCACGGAGTCACCCGGTGCGAAGCGCACGGCTTCGGCGCCGTCGTGGAGCGCGGTCGCCACTTCGCGGGCGTCGCCGAGATCCCGCGCGCCGACGAGGACGCGATCGACCCCCGGCGTGTCGAGGAGTTGGCGCGAGGCGCGCACGCCGACCTGACCCAGGCCGACGACGAGGACCGTGCTCACGAAGCCGAACCGGCGGCCATCCGACGGATCACCGGAACTCCGGCCCGTGCAGCTCGCGCCAGCCGCCGTTGCTGCTGGCCGGCACCGGTCCCTTGCCGCGCACCCGCAGGATCAGCCCACCCACCACCGCGATCGTGGCCACGAGGAGTCCCCGCTGGTACGGCTTCATGACGGGTCAGCCTACCGGTGCGCATGGTGGGCCTCTCGGCCGCGCTTCAGCAGGACGTCAACCGACATCAACCTGCATCAACCGTCGCGGGGAGACCCAAGACCGTCATCGCCCGAGCACGACCGGGACGGAGATCACGGCGGGAACGGCATGGGGTTGCCGGGGTCGACCGCCTCGGTGGCGCCGACGTCGGGGAACTGCGCGTCCATCGCCGTGCGCAGGCCGTCGGCGGTGAGCACGCCGTCGTCGACTGGCAACATGCGGTACACCGCGAGGCCGGGGAAGGCGAACGCCGTGCGGCGTTCGCCCCCGACGAGCTCGGAGATGCTGCCGGTGCCGCCCCACCCGATCAACCAGTCACCGTCGGCGACCTTGCGGGCGCTGCCGCAGCAGAACGACGACGAGATGCCGGGGTCGGTGACGGTCTCGACCAGCGTCGCGGTCTTCGCATTGGTGTCGATCGAGTAGCGCACGGCACGAGGGGCACGGCCCAGATTGGTGCCGTCGTCGTAGAGGCTGACCGTGCCGTCGCCGAGCAGGCGGGCATCGTGCTGGCCGCCGAAATCGCTGCCCCCCGTGAACACGGGATCGTCCACCACCGAGAGGCTCTCGGGCGTCGCGGTGCCGCCGAGCTTCCAGCGAATCGCGCCACTCGCGGCGTCGATCTCGTAGATGGCGTCGAGATGGCGGAACGACAGGATGAAGCCGTCACCCGTGGACTGGATCGAGTTCCAGTGGAGGATGTCATAGGGCGCGGTGCCCCCGGTGACGAACTGCGACCGCCACTGCGGCTCCAGCTCGTCGACCGCGATGTGGTCGAGCGGATCCCAGGTCCAGACGACGGCGCCGGTGGCGGGATCGATCTCCTCGAGCACCTGGTCGATCACGCTGGTGTCGGCGGGCCCGCCGATCGACGTGAGGTCCATCCCACCTTTCACGACCGTGACCGCCATCACGAAGTGCCCGTTGGGCAGGATCACGAAGTCGTGCCCGTCTGCGACCCCACCCGACACCGGAACGCTGCGCACGAGCCGACCGTCGAGCGTGCGCTCCTCCGCACCGGAGTCGAGGATGCTCACGACGTGACCGTCGGCGGTGAGGTCGCTGAAGATGGCGTTCTGCTTCGGGCCCCACCACACGGGCACGCCGTTGCGGTCGAAGATCATCGGGTAGTTCGCCTGGAAGCCGTCGAGGGGGCGGATGATCGAGTACCCCGCCGCCGAGTCACCGGTGCGCTGGAAGTACCAGACGGGGAAGTCGGTGGGCAGGCAGCGCACGAAGTGAGTGCTCGCCGGGCGCGAGGGCTCGAGCAGGACGATCGCGAAGTCCTGGCCCGCGGTGCGGGTGACCGTCGCGCTGAACCGGCCGCTCGCGAACGGCTGCCCGTCGACCGACACCAGCGTGCCGGAGGGTGCCTCCACCGACACGGTGACCGGTGAGCCGTCGCCGCAGCGCGCGACGTAGTCGGTGACCGAGCGGCTGAACTCCGGGTAGATCCCGGGCGTGGTGGTGATCGCGAGCACGGTGGGCGGAGGCGGCGGCGGGAGGCACCCGGCCAGGACGGCCGCGCCGACGGCCGTGACGAACACCGGGATCAGAAATCGTCGCAACACGCGCATCGGCACCGTTCCTGGACCGCCACGGGCGCTGCCGGGCGGATGGGAGGGATCGGACAAGGGATTGTCGCAGGTTCGGCGCCGATTGTGAGGGCCGTGTGAACCTGGTCTCAACAGAGCATGAATCGGGCGGAGCGGTGGCGCCGGGAACGCGCAACGGCCGCCCCTACGGGCGGCCGCAGTGGGGTGGTGGTGGGGCTAGCTGGAATCGAACCAGCGACCTCATCCTTATCAGGGATGCGCTCTAACCGACTGAGCTATAGCCCCCTGTGCGAGCGACGCAGGTTAGCGCACCTACAGCGCGGTCTCGTCCTCGGAGATCGTGATCTCGACCCCGCCGAAGAGCTCGGAGAACAGGTTGTAGAAGGCGGCGGCGATCACGGTGATGACGATCAGCAGGACCACGAGGACGGCGGCCACGAGCAACGTGCCGCGGAGGATGTCGGCGCTCAGGAACGTGAAGTCCTTGGTCTGGAGCAGGTCGCCGAAGAACTTCTCGACGCTGTGGATCACCCCGGCGGCATCCGCGATGGCCCACAGCGCGACCAGCGCCACCATCAGCACCGCCATGGCGGAGATGTAGAAGCACACCGAGATCTTCAGCACCGACCAGAGGTCGACCCGGTGGATCGTCTGGCGGTAGCGGCGGTTCTCGAGCACCGGCTGCGGCGCCGCGGCGGGCGCGGCCGGCGCGGCGCGCGGGCCCGGCTCTCGCGGCCCCGGGCTCCCCGTCACCGTGCCCGTGGTACCGGCCGCGCGCACGGGCGGGACCGGCGTGCGGGCAGGTGGGCGCGGGCTCGCCGGTCCGATGTCGTCCGCCACGCTTCCCATGTCCTAGCTGTCCTCTCCGGGCTCCGAATCGGCCTCGAGCACCGGTGCGACGGCGCTGACCGTCTCGCCGGCCTCCAACTTGGCGACCCGGACGCCCGTGGCGTCCCTGCCCTGCGACGAGATCTCCATGGCGCCCATGCGGATGATATTGCCGCCGGACGAGAACACCAGTATCTCATCGTCGGCCGTCACCGTGAACGCGGCCACCACGGAACCCCGCGAAGCCGTGATCTTCATACCCCGCACGCCCTGGCCGCCACGCCCCTGCCGGTTGAAGTGCTCGAGCTTGGTGCGCTTGCCGTGCCCGCTGGAGCTCACGAACAGCATCACCGATGCGTCCTGGGCGACGGTGCACCCGACCACGGCGTCGTCCTCGTTCTTGAGCTTCATGCCCCGCACCCCGGCGGTGGCCCGGCCCATCGAGCGCACGTCGTTCTCGGAGAACCGGATGGTCATGCCGTTCTTCGACACCATGAAGATGTCGTCGTTCCCCGACGTCTGCACCACCTTGACCAGTTCGTCACCGCTCTGGAGGTTGATGGCGATGAGGCCCGCTCGGAGCGAGGAGTCGTACTCCTGCATCTTCGTCTTCTTCACGACGCCCTTGCGCGTCGCGAAGAAGAGGAACGAGCCCTCTTCGTAGGTGCGGGTGTCGATGATGGCCTCGATGCGCTCGTCGTTGTCGACGGCGAGGAGGTTCACCAACGCGGTGCCGCGCGCGGTGCGTTCCTTCATGGGGATCTCGTGCGCGCGCAGGCGGTACACCTTGCCGCGGTTCGAGAAGAACAACAGGTACGAGTGCGCGGTGGTGGTGAGCAGGTGCGCGACGAAGTCCTCGTCGCGCAGGTTGCCGCCGCGCACTCCACGACCGCCGCGACCCTGGCGACGGAACGCGTCGGCCGCGACCGTCTTGATGTAGCCCTTGTTCGACAGCACGACGACAACCTCTTCGTCGTCGATGAGGTCGAGAACGTCGATCTCGCCGGTGTCGTGCGTGAGCTGCGTGCGCCGCTCGTCGGCGTACTTGTCGCGCACCTCGGCGAGCTCGGTGCTGATCACGGAGTCGAGCTTGCCCGGGTCGTCGAGGATCGACTGCAACTCGGCGATGAGGGCGCGCAGCTCCTCGAGCTCCTCGCGCAGCTTCTGGCCCTCGAGCTGCGTGAGGCGACGCAGCTGCATGTCGAGGATGTAGTTGGCCTGCAGCTCGGAGAACTCGAACGGCGCGGCCATGAGCCCGGCGCGGGCGGTCTCGACGTCCTGGCTGCCGCGGATGAGGGCGATGATCGCGTCGATCATGTCGAGCGCCTTCACCAGGCCCTCGACGATGTGCTCGCGGTCGCGTGCCTTCCTCAGGCGGAACGCGGTGCGGCGCTGGATGACCTCGCGCTGGTGCTCGACGTAGACCTTGACCGCGGTGGCGAGGTCGAGCAGTCGCGGCACGTTGTCGACGAGCGCGAGCATGTGCACCGCGAAGTTGGTCTGCATCGGGGTGTGCTTGTAGAGCAGGTTGAGCACCACCTGCGCGTTCGCGTCGCGCTTGAGCTCCACCACGAGGCGCATCGTGTCGCCGGACGACTCGTTGCGGACGTCGCGGATGCCCTCGATCTTGCGCTCGTTGACCAGCTCGGCGATCTTCGTACCGATGACTTCGACGGAGGTCTGGTAGGGCACCTCGGTGACGACGATGCGCATGTCGCCGCGGCGGCCCTCTTCGATGGTTGCGACCGCGCGCATCTTCACCGAGCCGCGCCCGGTGCGGTACGCGTCGATGATCCCGCTGCGGCCGAGGATCAGCGCGCCCGTGGGGAAGTCGGGACCCTTCACGAACTGCATGAGGTCGTCGCTGGTGGCGTCGGGGTGCGTGATCACGTGCTGCACCGCGTCGATGACCTCGCCGAGGTTGTGCGGCGGGATGTTGGTGGCCATGCCGACCGCGATGCCGCCACCACCGTTGACGAGCAGGTTCGGGAAGCGCGGCGGGCAGCACCACCGGCTCGACGGTGTTGCCGTCGTAGGTGGGCACGAAGTCGACGGTGTCCTCGTCGATCTCGCCGAGCAGCTGCATCGCCAGCGTGTGCAGCCGCGCCTCGGTGTTGTGGTTGACGAAGCCGCCCGCGAGGAACGAGTGGTCGTCGGTGTCGACCCGGATCGAGTACACGGGCTGCACCCCCGCGGGGGTGACCGACTCGACCGTCGCGTAGTACCAGGCGCTCGCCACGAGCGGCGCCAGCACTTGCTTCGCCTCGACGGACGGGATGTGGTCGAGGATCACGTGCCCGCCGCGCTCCCAGTCTTCGACGCGGTCGATGCTGCGCTTCTCCAGCCACTTCTTGTCGACGCCGCGCGCGCCGCTCGCGCTCCGCAGGTACTCGGCGAGGAACGGCACGCGGTCGGTGCTGTTGCTCGACGGTGACCCCGGCAGCGCGTCGAGGATGCGCTCGAGCTTCACCTGCTTGGCGCCCCAGAAGCCGACGTTGTAGGCGAACCGGGCGGCGTCGCGGCGGTTGCCGATGACGACCTTGATCTCGCCACTCTCGTATCGCGCCTGTCGGCTCACCACCGCGAACTCGAGCAGCAGCTCCTGCACGTCGCCGCGAGCTGCTCGCTCCGGGTGGGGTAGCTGATCTGGATCGTGTTGTTCCCCAGGTCCGAGACGCTGCCGTCGCCCTCGAAGAGCGACTGCAGGAACGCCTGCTTGACGCCAGCGTCCCCGCGCCACACCAGCTCGGGGATGCGCTTGTCGGCGCTCTTCGTTTCGGCGAGCTCGTGCAGGTCGCTCTGGCGCAACGCGCCGAGGTTGTGCACGTCGAGCTCGTGGAGCGTGCGGCCGGACGGCAGCAGGCGGGAGTTGAGGTAGCGCTGGCCGCCAACCACTGCGTCGAACGCGGCGACCACCGCCTCGAAGAACACGCGGTCGGTGTTGTTGAATCCCGCCCGCGCCTCGGACCAGAAGCCCTCCGACACCCACGCGCCGGCGAGGAACGCGGCGTCGAGCTCCCGCTGGCTGGCGCTCCCGTGCCGGCCGGCCTGCCGTGAGATCATCACGCGGTCGCCGGGCCGGAGCTCCTCGAGCAGCTTCCACTGCGGGAGGGGCACGCCGGCGACGCGGTCGATCGTGAGGACCGGGTGGTTGTGGGTAGCCGTGATCTCGTAGCCCTCGCGGGTGCGCAGCCGCAGGGTGGGATGGTCACCCGAGTGGAAGAATCTGTCGGCCCGCACCGGGTTGCCGTGCAGGTCGAGCACCTTCAGGTCGACGTCGACCTCGGAACTCGGCGCCGCGTCGGCGAGCGACCCGATCGCCCGGGTGCTGCCGTCGGCCATCCGGACCCGGCTCTCGCCGACCAGGCAGTAGCGCATTGCCGCCGGGCGGTCGTTGGGGTCGGGGGTGCCGAAGTTCCCGTGGCCGTCGATGAGCGGGTACCGCAGCGAGAAGTCCTGCGCCATGCGGGCGAGCGCGTCGTAGATCGCGGTGTCGCCGTGCGGGTGGAACTTGCCCATGACGTCGCCGACCGCGGCGGCGCTCTTCTGGTGCTTGCGGTCGGGGCGCAGGCCGCCCGCGTACATGCCGTAGAGGATCCGGCGGTGCACCGGCTTCAGACCGTCGCGCGCGTCGGGCAGGGCGCGCGACGTGATGACCGACATCGCGTAGTCCAGGAAGGAGCGCTCCATCTCCTCCTGGATCTCGATCGGATCGACGTTGGCTTCGAGCGTGGGTTGGGTGCCGTCGGGCACTCGTGACCTCCGGGTGTGGTGGCGACGCGGCGGCGCGCGGGAAGGGCGCGGGCCGATCGGATGCGGGCGTCAGATGTCGAGGAAGCGGACGTCCTTCGCGTTCTGCTGGATGAAGCCCTTGCGCGACTCGACGTCGTCGCCCATGAGCTTCGAGATCGCCTCGTCGGCGATGGCGGCATCCTCGACGGAGACCTGCAGCAACGAGCGGGTGGTGCGGTCCATCGTGGTGGCGCCGAGCTCCTGCCAGTCCATCTCACCGAGGCCCTTGAACCGCGAGACCTCGATCTTGCGGTTCGGGTGCGCCGCCTCGAACGCGGTCAGCGCGGCTTCGTCCTTGAGGTAGTTGCGCTCCTTGCCGAGGTCGGCGCGGAACAGCGGGGGCTGCGCGATGTACACGTGGCCCGACCTGACCATCTCGGGGAACTGCCGGTAGAAGAACGTGAGCAGCAGCGTGCGGATGTGCGAACCGTCGACGTCGGCGTCGGTCATCAGCACGATCTTGTGGTATCGCAGCTTCGAGAGATCGAACTCGTCGCCGATGCCGGTACCGACCGCGGTGATGAGCGCCTGGATCTCCTCGTTCTTCAGCATGCGGTCGAGACGCGCGCGCTCGACGTTGAGGATCTTCCCGCGGATCGGCAGGATCGCCTGGAATTCGGGGTTGCGGGCGCGCTTCGCGGGACCGCCCGCGCTGTCGCCCTCCACGATGAACAGCTCGCACTGCGCGCTGTCCTTCGACGAGCAGTCGGCGAGCTTGCCCGGCATCGACGCCGTCTCCAGCAGGGACCGACGGCGGGTGAGATCGCGGGCCTGGCGCGCAGCCATCCGGGCCTTCGCGGCCTGGTTGGCCTTGGCCATCGTCTGCTTCGCCTCGGCCGGGTGCTCCTCGAGCCACTCGGCGAAGCGGTCGTTCGTGGCCTTCTCGACGAGCGAGCGCATCTCGGTGTTGCCGAGCTTCGCCTTCGTCTGGCCCTCGAACTGCGGGTTGCGCAGCTTCACCGACAGGATCGCGGTGAGGCCCTCGCGGATGTCCTCGCCGAGGAGGTTCGCGTCCTTCTCCTTGAGGACGCCCTTGGCCTTCGCGTAGCGGTTCACCACGTTCGTGAGCGCCTTCTTGAAGCCCTCCTCGTGCATCCCGCCCTCGGTGGTCGCGATGTTGTTCGCGAACGAGTGGATGCCCTCGTAGAAGCCGGTGTTCCACTGCATCGCGACGTCGACCTCGTAGTCGTCACCGGTCTCGGTGTACGAGATGACCCGCTTGAACAGAGGCTCCTTCGTCGCGTTGAGGTGCTTGACGAAGTCGACGATGCCACCGGCGTACTTGAACTGGACGTCGGTGACGGGGTCGACGCGCTCGTCGCGGAAGTTGATCTCGAGGCCCTTGTTGAGGAACGCCATCTCGCGCAGGCGCTCGAGCAGGGTCTGCGCGCGGAAGTCGGTCTCCTCGAAGATCGAGGCGTCGGGCCAGAACGTGATGATCGTGCCGGTCTTCTTCGACGGGCCGGTCTTCACGAGCTTGTCCTGGGGCTTGCCGCCCTTGGCGTAGTGCTGCTCGTACTTGCCGCCGTCGCGGTGGATCTCGACGTCGAGCCGGGTGGAGAGCGCGTTCACCACGGACGCGCCGACGCCGTGGAGGCCGCCGGAGATCTTGTAGCCCTCACCGCCGAACTTCCCGCCGGCGTGGAGCACGGTGAGGATCACCTCGGCCGCCGACTTCCCCTTGTACTCGGGGTGGTTGTCGACGGGCATGCCCCGGCCGTTGTCGGCGACGCGGCAGGCGCCGTCGCGGAGGATCGTGACGTCGATCCGGGTGCAGTACCCCGCCATCGCCTCGTCGACGGAGTTGTCGACGATCTCGTAGACGAGATGGTGGAGCCCGCTCGGGCCGGTGGATCCGATGTACATGCCGGGCCGCTGGCGGACCGGCTCGAGACCCTTGAGAACGCTGATGTCCTTGGCGCTGTACGCCACGCGCGGGCACCTCACTCACAGTCGAGCAACAGGCAGGGAACTGGTTGGGGGAAGGGGGGTGTCGGACCGGGGCGAGAAAACCGCAAAACCGCAGGTCAGAGCACCGAAACCACGTGCCCCCATGGTACCAGACGGGGCCTTGGTTCCCGGGGCTTTGCGGGCGTTTTCAGGCGCCCGCGACACGATTCGGGACCGGGGTTCACGAGCGGCCCGGACCGGGCTCCTTGGAGGTCTCCGGACCGGCCACGCGCACCCTGACTGACGTCACGACCCCGTCGCCCGTCACCGCGGCGGCGCGCTCGAGGATCACCGCCTCCAGGTACCGGAGCTGGGTGGCCCAGATCGGCCCGTCCACGATCACGGTGAGCACTCCGTCGCGCACCGAGCTGGGGGTCGCGTGCTCGGCGACCTCCTCGCCCACCACCTCGGGCCAGCGGCGCGCGAGTGCGGTCACCACGCCGGTCGCGGGCATGCCGAGATCCCGACCGACCGCCGCCAGGGCGTCGCCGATCGACGTGGGATCGTCGCCGCCACGCCTCCGGCTCATCGCTCTGCGACCACGGTGACGGTGCCGGCGTCGACCTGCAACGTCGTGTCGGGGACGATTCCGTGCGGCACCGCGCCCGCCGTGCTCACGAGGGTCTGGCCGCGGTCGAGGTGCTCCACCAGGGCGACGGCGCGGCGCTCGTCGAGCTCGCTGAACACGTCGTCGAGGAGCAGCACCGGTGCGCTCCCCGTGAGCTCGGTGGTGAGGCGGTGGCCGCCCAGGCGCATGGCCAGGGCGAGGCTCCGCTGCTCCCCCTGCGACGCGTGGGTCCGGCTCTCGAGACCGCCGATCAACAGGTGCCACTCGTCGCGGTGCGGGCCGACCAGGGTGACGCCCCGATCGAGCTCGTTGCGCCGCCGGTCGGTGAGTGCGCCGAGCAGCACCTCGCCGAGGTCGGCGTCGTCGGTGCCGCCGGGGATCCACTCGGCCTCGTAGGCCGCGGTCACGAGGTCCGACGTCCCCGCGGGCGCGGTGCCGGCGAGTTGCCCGTAGGCACGCGAGACCTCGGGCACCAGCCGCGCCAGGAGCTTGCGCCGGCCCCGCACCAGCTCGGCGCCGGCCGCCGCGAGCTGGAGGTCGAACACGTCGAGGGTCGAGAGCCCGTCGTCGCCCCGGGCACCGCCCTTGAGGAGGGCGTTGCGTTGCTTGAGCACCCGCTCGTAGTCACCCCGGGCTGCGTCGTAGCGCGGTGAGATGGCAACGAGGAGGTCGTCGAGGTAGTCGCGCCGGCCAGCCGGCCCGCCCTTGACCAACTGCAGGTCGTCGGGCGCGAACACCGTGATGCGCATCAGGTCGAGCAGGTCGCGAACCCGTTGCAGCGGGTGGCGGTTGAGCTGCACGCGGTTGCGGCCCTGGGCCTTGATCTCGGCCTCGAGGAGTTGGGTCCGCTCGCCGTCGACCACCTCGGCCCGCAGGATCGCGGCGGCGGCGCCGGTGCGGACGAGCGCGGCGTCGGGGACGCCCCGGAACGACTTGCCCGTCGCAGCCCAACCCACCGCCTCCAGCAGGCTGGTCTTGCCCTGTGCGTTGGCCCCGCAGACGACCGTGACGCCCGGCGGGAACCGGAGGTCGGCGGTTTCGTAGCAGCGAAAGTCGGTGAGCCAGAGGCTCGCGAGGTGCAACGTCAGGCGATCCGGACGGGCATCAGCAGGTACAGGAAGTCGCCCGAATCCGTGGCCTTCATGACCGCGGGCTTCAACGGGTCGATCGACTCGATGACGACCTCGTCGGTGGCCGCGGCGTCGATGCCGTCGAGGAGGAACTGCGAGTTGAACGCGACGGTGACGTCGGTGCCCTCGTACTTCGCCTCGACCGCCTCGTGGGCCTCGCCGACGTCCTGGGCGTTCGCGGAGAGCTCGAGGCCCTCCGACGACATCGCCAGGCGGATCGGGGCCTGGTCCTTGCCGCCGCCGACGAGCCGGACGCGGTTGACCGCGGCTTGCAGCGCATCGCGACCGACGGTGAGCCGGTTGGGGTACCCGCTCGGGATCAGCTGCTGGTAGTTCGGGAACTCGCCCTCGATCAGGCGGGTGGTGACCTCGGTGGTGGCCACCCGGAAGACCACCTCGCGCTCGCCGAGCACGACGTCGATCTCGCCGGTTCCGACGCTCGTGAGCAGGCGCTGGACCTCGCCGAGGCCCTTCGCGGCCACGAGGACCTTCTGGCCCTCGGCCAGCATGCTCACGCCCTGCAGGTCACGCAGCGCGAGCCGGTAGGAGTCGGTGGCCACCAGGCGCAGGCCGTCGGGCGACGCGGTGAGCAGCACACCCGTGAGGATCGGGCGGGCATCGTCCTTCGACGCACCCGGTACGACCTGGCGCAACGCCTCGGCGAAGGCCGCGGCGTCGACCCGCACGCCCTCGGCCGCCACCTCGGGCAGGCGCGGGAACTCCGCCGCCGACAGCGTGCGGAGCGTCATCGCGAAGCGGCCGCCCTGGATGCGGGCGTCGGCCTCCTCGAACTCGACGTCGACCCGGCCGCCCTCGAGCTTCTGCAGGATCTCGGCGAAGAGACGCGCCGGGATGACCGCGCTGCCCTCCCCGTCGGTCTCGGCGGGGACGTTCACCCGGATGGTCAACTCGAGATCGGTGCCCACCAGTTCGAGGTTCCCCGAGGACAGGGTGACCTTCAGGCCCGACAGCACGGGCATCGCCCCGGTGCGCGACGCCACCGCACGCTGCGCGGTCGAAACGGCGTCGGCCAGGGTGTCACGTTCGCACCGGAACTTCACGCTTGCCTCCCTACGAAGAAACAAGAGATCTTCGTATTGTTGTAGTAGGGCCTGTGAATTGGGGACGACACGGCATCGCGCCTGGTCAGGGGCACAATGGTCATCCCCCCGTTGTCCACCGTCGTCCACACCGGACCGGTGGATACCGACCGGTCGTCGAGTTCTCCCCAGATCGTGTCCCCGTTGTCCCCAGGGTTCCACAGCATTATCCACTGCTCCCGAGGCGGATGCGGGTGATGAGGTCGTTGACCTGGTCGAAGATGACATGGCGCTCGGTCATCTGTTGCTTGATCTTGTCGACGGCGTACATGACCGTGGTGTGGTCGCGTCCGCCGAACGCCTCGGCGATGCGGGGGTAGCTGAGGTCGGTGAGCTCGCGCATCACGTACATGCCGGTCTGGCGAGCGGTCACCAGAGGCCGACGCCGGCTCTTGCCGCAGATGTCCTCCACCGTCCAGCCGAACATCTTGGCGGTTTCCTCGAGGATGAGCCCCGGGGTGATCTCGCGCGGCGTGGTGGAGGGCAGGAGATCGGCGAGCACCTTCTTGGCGATCTCCTCGGAGAGCTCGGCCCGGTTGAGGCTGGAGTAGGCGGCCACCCGGATCAGCGCGCCCTCGAGCTCGCGGATGTTGTCACTGATGTTGGTGGCGATGAATGCGAGGACTTCGGGCGGGATCCCGCCGAGGTGCTCGGCTTCCGCCTTCTTGCGGAGGATGGCGAGGCGGGTCTCGAACTCCGGGGGCTGGACGTCGGTGATGAGTCCCCACTCGAACCGGGTGCGGAGGCGGTCCTCGAGGCTGGCGATCGACTTCGGGGGCCGGTCGGAGCTGATGACGATCTGGCCACCCTCGCCGTGGAGCTGGTTGAACGTGTGGAAGAACTCCTCCTGGAGTTCCTGGGTGCGTTCCAGGAACTGGATGTCGTCGATCAGGAGGACGTCGAGATCCCGGTAGCGGCGCTTGAAGCTGGGCATGGTCTTCGACCGGATGGCGTCCACGAACTCGTTCATGAACGTCTCGGTGGAGACGTAGCGCACCCGCTTGTTGCGGAAAACGGTGCGGACGTGGTGCCCGATGGCGTGCAGGAGGTGGGTCTTGCCCAGCCCCGCCGGGCCGTAGATGAACAGCGGGTTGTAGGACCGGCCCGGGCTCTCGGCCACCGAGAGTGCCGCGGCGTGGGCGAAGCGGTTGGAGGAGCCGATGACGAACTGGTCGAACGTGTAGCGGCTGTTCAGCGTGCCCGACGACCAGTTGGCCGCGGGCTCCTCGGCCGGCTCGGGCAGCGGGCCGGAACCGACGCCGGCCGCGTGGGCCGAGTGATCGTGCTCGGCCACGGTGACGGGGGGCGGCGAGAGGGCCACGGTCTCGTGCTCGCGCGGGGCCGTCTCCACCTGGAGCTCGACCGCGACGGTGATCCCGGTGGTGTCGCGGATGGCGTCGGTGAGCATGCCCGAGTAGCTCGAGCGGATCCGTTCGGCGGCGAGAGAGCTCGGTACCCCGAGCACGAGGGTCATACCGTCGTACGAGACCGCGTGCACGCCGTGGAACCACGCGGCCCACGTGGCGGGCGCGAGCTGATCGCGCAGCGAGGTGGCTCCCTGGTCCCAGATGTCGTCGGCCGTCACACGAGCCTCATTCGGCGCCACTTCTCAGGCTGTTTCTCCGGCTGTCCACAGGAGCGTCCACAGTTGTGGAGAATTCAGGCCCGGGCCGGGCGAGGGAGGCAACGTAGCATCCGCTCTCCTTGCCACACAAGGGCGAGGAGAGTTTTCCCCAAAGCGGGGGCGCGGTGCCCCGAGGGCCAGGTCCGGCGGTTGGACGCGGGTGACGCGGAGCCGGGGTCGCGCCGGCTCCTGCCGTGAGGGTGCGGGCGGCTCGTGGAGGCGAGAAGTGCTCCGGATTGCGACCGGCGGTTCGGGCCCCTACACTCTCCGGGTTCCGCCTCCCGCGCAGGACCCCTGCTTCGGTCCACTCCGCGGCCACCTCCTCAGGAGGCAATTCCGTTGAAGCGCACGTTCCAGCCCAACAACCGCAAGCGCGCCAAGACCCACGGGTTCCGCATCCGCATGCGCACGCGTGGCGGCAAGGCCGTCATCCGGGCGCGCCGCGCCCGCGGCCGGAAGCGTCTCTCCGCCTGATCCGGCGCGTCAGCGACCGTGCGACGTTCGAGGCCCTCGCGGGGGCCCGCCGGCTGCGAGTCGGCGCGGTTTCCATCCGTGCCGTGCGTGTCGACGCGTCCGGCCCACCCCGGGTGGCCTACGCGATCGGCAAGCGCACCGGTTCGGCGGTGCTGCGCAACCGCGTCCGACGTCGTCTGCGAGCTGCGGTGGCCCTTCACGAAGCCGAGCTCGCCGCCGGCGCGGCCTACCTCGTCTCCGCCGACCGACGCGCCATGAGCGCGCCGTTCGTCGAGCTGGCGGACCAGGTCGCGCGTGCCCTCCGCCAAGCACGGGAGGGCCTGGCGTGACGGTCGCGGCGACGGACGTGACGGCACCCGACGGAACCACGGCCGAAACCACTTCTCGTGCTTCGACAGTCACGGAGCGCGCGAGCCTGCCCGCGCGGATCCTCGGTCTCCCGATCCGGGCCTACCGTCTGATCAGCGTCCACCTCCCTCCCCGGTGCCGCTACTACCCGTCGTGCTCCGCCTACGCCCTCGAGGCGCTCGAGGTGCACGGCGCCGCCAAGGGCTCCTGGCTCGCCGTCAAGCGGATCGGGCGCTGCCACCCCTGGCACGACGGTGGCCTCGACCCGGTACCCCCCCGCCGGGCACGGGAATCCCGGGCCCACACCCACACGAACGCATGTTCGCACGATGCCGCGTCCCACGCGGCGGAGGAACCTGACCGATGATCCTCGCAGCCGGCTCGCTCTTCGATCCCGTCTACAACTTCTTCGGGACGATCCTCGCCTTCTTCTACGGCGTCGTCCCGAATCTCGGTGTCGCCATCATCGCCCTCACGGTGCTCGTGATGTTGGTGATGTTCCCGCTCACCGCCAAGCAGGCCAAGTCGATGATGGCCATGCAGCGTGCGCAGCCCGAGATCAAGAAGCTGCAGGCCAAGTACAAGAACGACAAGGCCAAGCTCAACGAAGAGATGATGAAGTACTACCAGGAGAACAAGATCAACCCGTTGGCGGGTTGTCTGCCCCTCCTGATCCAGATGCCGATCTTCCTGGCGCTCTTCCGTGTGATGCGCGAGCCCTACAAGCACATCCCGAAGGCCTCGGACCTCTACGCCGCCTTCTGCACCACGCCCAACGGGAAACTCCACACCAACGCGTGCGACGTCCCGAAGCTGGGCCTGCCGAACCCGCTCTACTTCCTCAACCTGAACCTGTCGCTGAGTGCCACCCAGGCCAAGGGCGCCCTCACCGACACGATCCCCTACTTCGTGCTGGTGGGCCTGGTGGTCCTCACCGGCTTCCTGCAGGCGCGCCAGAGCCGCCGCAACGCCCCGAACATGAACTCGCAGATGGCGCTGATCACCAGCGTCCTGCCCATCGGCTTCGGTCTGTTCTCGCTCGGCTTTCCCTCGGGCCTGGTGCTCTACTTCTTCATCAGCAACCTGTGGCGCCTCGGCCAGCAGGAAATCATCATGCGCAAGATCACCCGGCCGGCCCAGGAGGCGTTGAAGGCGTCCGAACAGGGGGCGATCGACGTCGAGGGCGCCGACACCGGGAAGAAGACCGCCGTCGCGGAGAAGCCGACGGGGGCCACCGGCCTCCGCAAGCTCTTCCAGCTACCCGCGGCATCGGAGGGCGCGAACGGCGCCCCGAAGGCCGGCGGGGCGAAGGCGACCGGCGCGAAGTCGGGCAGTGCGAAGGCAGCGAGCAAGCCCGGCAGCGCGAAGTCCACGGGGAAGCCGGCCGCCAAGAGCGGCTCGGGCGGTACCGGTGCGAGCTCGGGCAGCAGCTCGAGCGCGTCGCGGCGCAGGAACAACAAGAAGCGCAAGAAGCGCTGACCGGCTGCGAACGTTCGACGGCCGGAATCGATGGCGGCGAGTTGGTGCCGCCCATGTGGGAGAACTGAACGATGGAGTGGGTGGAGACGACTGGTCGCTCGATCGACGCGGCGCTGGATGCGGCGCTCGACGAGCTGGGTGTCGACGAAGAGGACGTGGAGTTCGAGGTCCTGCAGGAGCCGAAGAGCGGTGTGCTCGGGATCGGCCGCAGCGACGCCCGCATCCGCGCCCGGGTGAAGCCGATCTCGCGGGAGAAGCCGGGCGAGCGCCAGCGCCGCCGGGGCGGCCGCAAGGAAGGCGGTTCCCGCGGCCGTGGCGGTAAGGGCGGAGGCAACCGCGGCGACTCGAGCCGAGAGTCGAACGGTTCGCGGTCGGGCGGAAACGGGAAGCCCAGGACCGAAGGCGCCAAGGCATCGGGGGGTGCCGCGACTGCCGCAGATGCCGGTGAAGGTGCGGCCGAAGTGGTCGAAGGTGCGTCGGGCGCGGCCGGTGCCGCGGTGGGCGCCGGTTCGTCGTCGGCCAAGCGGCGTCGCCGTCGCGGTGGCCGTGGACGTGGTTCGGGCGGCGGCGGTCAGGGTGGCGTCGGGCGGCAGCGGCCGCTCCCAGGACGACGCCGACCGCGATGGGGCCGGCGAGGCAACCGGAGAAGGACGCGGCGGCGACAGTGGCCGTCCGGAGAGCAAGCAGGGCGCGGCGCCGAAGCCGCGCTCCGAGGATCGCACACGGAACGAGGAGAGCGCAGCGGTGAGCACCGAAGAGGACGTCCCGATCGAGGAGCAGGCCGCCGCGGCGGAGGAATTCACTCGTGGCCTGGTGGAAGCGTTCGACCTGGGCGGCACGGTCTCGACCGTGATCGACGACGACGTCGTCACCGTGCAGGTCGACGGTGAGAACCTCGGTCTGCTGGTCGGCCCGAAGGGCGCGACCCTGCACGCCATCGAGGAACTGGTTCGCACCGTGGTGCAGCGCCAGACCGACGGGCACGGCGTTCGCATCCACGTCGACGTCGCCGGCTACCGCGCGAAGCGTCGTGCGGCACTCGAGGACTTCACCAAGAAGTTGGTGGACAAGGTGCTCGAGACCGGCAAGGCCCAGGCGCTGGAGCCGATGTCGGCGGCCGACCGCAAGGTGATCCACGACACCGCAGCCACGTTCGACGGCATCATGACCGAGTCCGACGGCGAGGAGCCTCGCCGCCGGGTGGTGATCCGCCGGGCATAGAGCCCGGACGCCTTCGGCCCACGACAACCGAGCACACCATGAGTGGGGACGCCGACTCGCAGGCCAACGGCCTCGTCGGCGTCCTTGCGCGTTCCCGGGAGCGGGGGTTTCTCGGCCCGGGCCCGCTCGCCGAGCAGATCGTCCACAGTCGCGCCTTCGGTGCGCTCGTCCGGGAAGCCCTCGGCGCCGGGAACCCGGATGGCGTCGGTCGCTTCCTCGACCTTGGTGCCGGTGGCGGCCTCCCCGGCCTCGTCCTGCTCGACGAGTGGCCGTCGGCGAGCGCGTTGCTGGTGGATGCCCAGGAAAAGCGTTGCCGGTTCCTCGCCGAGTCGTTGGCAGAGCTCGGCTGGGAGCACCGGGCCGAGGTCCGCTGCGGCCGCGCCGAGGTGCTCGCCCGGGATCCGGAGTTGCGGGGCCGGTTCGGTCTGGTGGTGGCCCGGGGCTTCGGCCCGCCGGCCGTGACGGCCGAGTGCGGAGTGGGATTCCTCTCCCCCGGCGGCATGCTCGCCGTGACCGAGCCTCCGTCGGGCCCCACGGCGGACGCCGGTGCAGCGCGATGGCCGGAGGAAGGCCTCCGCCAGGTGGGATTCGGCCCGGCATTGCGCCTCCGCTCCCCGCTCGCCGGTGCTGCATGCCTGATTGTCGGCGAAAACACCGAAAATCGTTGGCCTCGCCGCGATGGAGTCCCCGGAAAGCGCCCACTCTGGTAGCAGAGCGGGGTACTGTTCCACGTGGAACACCCTCCTCTTCGAGTCGAGGCTTCTTCCGGATGTTCCACGTGGAACATCCTTGACCGAGGGACTCCCCTGGTCGAGGATGGGCCTCCCCCACCCGAGTGCCTTCCCCTGGATGGTCAATGGCGGACGAACACAGCGACGGACGGCAGCGGCGACGACTTTTCGGGCGCCGCCGCAACGACGCGGATCAGATCGAGGAGTCCACTCCGGCTGAGCCGAACGCCGGCCCGCCCGAGGAACCGATCGAAGCGGTGAGCGAGAGCGAGGCCCCGGTCGTTGCCGATGCGCCGGACGCCACGGGCACAGCGGCGGCACCCGCCGAGGATGCGCCGCCGACCCCGAAGGCCGCGGAACTGATCCCGGAGCCCCCGGTCGCGCCGGAGCCCGAACCGGAACTGGAACCGGAACCCGCTGAGCCCGAGCCCGAACCGGAGCCGGCGCCGGTGGTCGTCGAAGCTGCGCCCGAACCCGAACCCGAACCCGTACCGGAGTCCGAACCCGTACCGGAGCCCGAACCCGTACCGGAGCCCGAACCCGAGCCCGTAGCGGAAGCCGAGCCGGAGCCGGAACCGGTGGTCGAAGCTGCGCCGGAGAAAGCTCCTGTGGAAGCGGCGCCTGGTGCATCCACCGAGCCTGCCCAGGCGCCTACCCCCGCTCCGGCTGCGGAGCGGGTGGTGGGCGGGCCCCTGGAGATCCCGCGGATCATCGCCATCGCCAACCAGAAGGGTGGCGTGGGTAAGACCACCACCGCCGTCAACCTGGGTGCCGCCCTCGCGGAGTCCGGCCTCCGCGTGCTGGTGGTCGACCTCGATCCCCAGGGCAACGCCTCCACCGGGCTGGGCATCAACCCCCGGGATGTGACCGCGTCCATCTACGACGTGATCATGAACGACACGCCGGCAATGGACGCCGTGGAGCCCACCAGCCTGAAGAACTTGTTCGTGATCCCGGCAACGCTCGACCTCGCCGGCGCCGAGATCGAGCTGGTCCCTGCGTTCAGCCGGGAGCTCAAGTTGAAGCGGGCCCTCGATGCGGTGCGGCCGGAGTACGACGTCGTGCTCATCGACTGCCCACCCTCCCTCGGCCTGCTCACCGTGAACGGGCTCGCCGCCGCGGACGACGTGATCGTCCCGATCCAGTGCGAGTACTACGCGCTGGAGGGCCTGGGTCAGCTCCTGCGCAACGTGGCCCTGGTGCGGTCGAGCCTGAATCCCGAGCTCGACGTGCGGGGGATCATCCTCACGATGTACGACTCGCGCACCCGACTGGCCGAGCAGGTGGAGACCGAGGTGCGGGAGCACTTCGGCACGAAGGTGTACCGCACGGTGGTGCCCCGCACGGTGCGTCTGGCCGAGGCGCCGTCGTTCGGGCAGCCGATCATCGTGTTCGACTCGACGTCGCGGGGCGCCTCTGCATACCGGGACCTGGCGAAAGAGGTGAGTGGTGGCGCGACGCGGCGGCCTGGGTAAGGGACTCGGGGCACTCATCCCCCCCGGCGGGGAGGACGGCCCCGACGTCGGAGGAGTCGACGAGCTCCCCATCTCCTCCATCGAACCGAACCGGTACCAACCCCGGGACTACTTCGACGAGGAGGCACTCGGCTCGCTCGCGGACTCGATCCGCCAGGTGGGCGTGCTGCAGCCGATCCTCGTGCGGCCGTCGGGTGACGGTACCTACGAGCTGATCGCGGGGGAGCGGCGTTGGCGGGCCGCCCGTCGAGTGGGCCTGCAGACGATCCCGGCGTTGGTGCGCGAGACCGACGACTCGACCGCGCTCGAGCACGCGCTGGTCGAGAACCTCCACCGGGACAACCTCAATCCACTCGAGGAGGCTGCCGCCTACCAGCAGCTCATCGAGGACTTCAACCTCACCCACGACGACGTCGCCTCCCGGGTGGGCCGCAGCCGGGCCTCGATCTCGAACACGCTGCGCCTGCTCCAGCTCCCGCCTGCGATCCAGCGGTCGGTGCAGGAGAAGAAGCTCTCGATGGGCCACGCCCGGGCGCTGCTGGGCAGCCCCGACCGGGCGTTCCAGGAGGAGCTGGCCAAGCAGATCGTGGAGGAGGACCTCTCGGTGCGGGCCACCGAGGAAGCGGTCCGCGAGCACCAGGGTGTGCCCCAGCCGACCGCGCCGGAGCCGAGCGACGACTCGGCGACCATGCCGGCCTCGCGTCGTCGGCTCCGCCCGCCCGGGCTGCTCGAGCTCGAGGAGCTGCTCGGCGACCACCTCGACACGCGGGTGAAGATCTCGATGGGGACGTCCCGCGGCAAGGTGGTCGTGGAGTTCTCGACGCTCGAGGACCTCGAGCGGATCTACCGCCTCATGACCGGCACCGACTGACCCAGGTCATTGCGCGCGCAAGTGAAGCCGCGCGTGAGAGTTGGCCGAAACCGCTCGGTGGCGGGCGGGCTCAGCCGCGGGAAGGGTGTTCGAGCGCGCCGCGAATTCCGGCGATCACCGCGCGGGCGACGTCGCCGCCGCGGGTGACGAGCTCCCGCATGGCCTCGACGTCACCCTCCGGTACAGGCTCACAGAGCACCGCGGCCATGCGGGTCTCGCGCAGCACCGCGTAGGCCTTGCCGCACGACTCGGGCCGGCCGCCCAGCACGCCGGCGAGCCGGGCCGCGATCGATGTCGCCAGCTCGAAGCCGGCTTCCGAGCGGAAGCGCCCGGACGCGAAGTAGTGGCACCGGCAGCCCGGCGTGTCGCCGGCCCGGAACGCGACGAAGAGATCGGCCGCGTAGCGGTTGGCCTCGCCGGCGAGATCGCTGTCGGCCGCCCCGGACGTGTCGAGGGTTGCGGCGGCGCCCTCCTCGGTGAGCCCGTGCACCAGTGCGGTGGCCAAAGCCTCGAACCCCGGGGCTGCCGCCACGAACACGCGGCGCCCCGCGAGGTGGTGGGGACCGTGGCGCAGCGCCTCGCGCTCGCGCACGGAGGCCACCGAGCCCTCGGCCAGACCGCCGACGCGGTCGAGCTGTTCGAGGGTGGCGGGACCGAATACACCGTCGGTGGCCAGCCCGGTGTTGCGCTGGAACTCGGTCAGCGCGCCCGTGGTGTCGTCGCCGAGGATGCCGTCCTCACGGCCGGAATCGAAGCCGAGGGCGTTGAGCCGGCGCTGGAGCTCGAGGACGTCGTCGCCGCGCAACATGGGGGAGCGGCGGTAGAGCAGGCGGTCACCGAGGCGGTAGCCGCTCTCGACGAGCGCCGACCAGGTCTGCGGGCCGCAGATCCCGTCGACCCGGAGGCCGCGGGCCTCCTGGAAGGCGAGCACGGCCGACGCGGTGGCGTCGCAGAAGGTGCCGGGCTCGACGCCCGACAGGTCGACACCGAGCGTGGCGAGCCGGCGCTGGAGATCGCGGACCGGCTCGCCCTCGCTCCCCGGCCGTAGGACGGCCGGGTCGCTCAACCGATGAACTCGGCGAGGTCCTGGAGCAGCTGCCCCTTGCCCTTGGCGCCGACGAGGCGCTTGACCTGCTGGCCGTCCTTGAACACCAGGAGGGTGGGGATGCTCATCACGTCGAAGCGGCGCGCCGTGTCGGGGTTGTCGTCGACGTTCAGCTTGCCGATCGTGAGCTTGCCCTTCTGCTCGACGGCGATCTCCGCGAGCGTGGGGGCGATCATCTTGCACGGACCGCACCACTCGGCCCAGAAGTCGACGAGCACCGGGGTGTCGGCACCGGCGACCGTCTCGTCGAAGGTCGCGTCGGAGAGGGTGAGGATGTCGTCGGCCACGATGGGAGTCCTTTCACGGGGTCGGACGAGTGTACCGACCGGTCCTGCCGACCAACGCTCCGGAGCGGGAGGTATTCCCGACCAGATCGCCCGGATTTGGGTCAGGCGTGGGCGGCCGCGTGCTCGGCTTCGGCGAGCCAGCGCTCGGTCTCGATGGCCGCCATGCAACCCGAGCCGGCAGCGGTGATCGCCTGGCGGTACACGTGGTCCTGCACGTCGCCGGCCGCGAACACGCCCTCCACCGAGGTGCGGGTGGAGTCGGGCGCGGTGACGATGTAGCCGTTCTCGTCGAGGTCGAGCTGACCCTCGAAGAGTTTGGTGTTGGGCGTGTGGCCGATGGCCACGAACACGCCCTGCACGTCGAGCTCGGAGAGGGCGCCGGTGACGGTGTCGCGCAGCACCACGTGGTCGACCGCGTTCTCGCCGACGACGTCTTCCACGACCGAGTTCCACACGACGTCGATCTTCGGGTTCGCGAGCGCGCGGTCCTGCATGATCTTCGAGCCGCGGAACTCTTCGCGCCGGTGGATGAGCGAGACCTTCGAGGCGAACTTGGTGAGGAAGATCGCCTCCTCGAGCGCGGAGTCGCCGCCGCCGACGACCGCGATGGGCCGCTCACGGAAGAAGAAGCCGTCGCAGGTGGCGCAGGTGGACACGCCGTGGCCCAGCAGGCGCTGCTCGTTGGGCAGGCCCAGCATGCGGGCGGAGGCACCGGTGGTGACGATGATCGACTTGGCGCGGAACTCGCGGTCGCCCACCCACACGCCAAAGGGCGCCTGGGAGAGGTCGACGCGGTCGGCATCGGCGGTGACGAACTCGGCCCCGAAGCGCTCCGCCTGCTCGCGGAACTTCATCATGAGCTCGGGGCCCATGATGCCGTCGGGGAAGCCGGGGAAGTTCTCGACCTCGGTGGTGAGCATGAGTTGCCCACCGGCGCCGATGCCCTCGATCATCACGGGGTTGAGGTTGGCCCGGCCCGCGTAGACGGCCGCGGTGAGGCCGGCGGGGCCGGAGCCGACGATGACGAGTTCGTGGATGTCAGGCATTGGTGTCCTCGGATTTCGTGCGCGGGCTGCGCAGTGACCAGCAGAACGCACCCGCGATCACGAAGATTCCTCCGAGGATCAGGTACGACGCCCACACCTCTCCGGTGAGGATGACGAGCCCGCGGAACAGGGCGATGGCGATCATCAGGAAGGCAGTGAGCGCGAAGAACGCCACGAGCAGGCCGTAGACCACGGCCTTCGTTGCGTTCTGCGCCGGCACGACCGTCTTGTCGCGCACCATGGAGATGGCGCTGTCGAGATTGTCGACGAGGTCAGTCGTCCAGTCGGCCACGGCCCCTCCTTCGCGGAAGCCGCGAGCGTACCCGGAACCGGTGCGCTCAGAGCGGGCTCAGGGCGCAGGGTTGCAGCACCAGGACGAAGGCGGCGCGCGCGCCGCCGTCTCGGTGACGACGACCACCGCGTCGCTGCCGTCGACCGTCGCACTGCCGGCGCCCACGATGGTGGTGCCGTCGGCGCGCAGCGGCGCCGCGCACGCGGCATCGGCGATGTCCTGGAGGAGTCGATCGGTCACGAGGGCCGTGGCGGACTCGGAGTCGGTGAGGGTGCCGGTCGTGAGTGCGGTCCGGGTCCGGTCGCGGCTCGCGGCGTTCGAGAGGTTGCCGAGGTCGCCGAGATCCAGGATCCCGGGGACCAGCGAAGCCGCGGCGCCGCTCGACGAGTCGGCTGCGGCTCGGGGGGCCTTACCGGTGGGCGTCTCGGCCGTGGGCACGCGGTCGGTCTTGCGGGCGGCGGTGTCGGACGAGGAGTCGCCGCCGCCCTGTCCGAGGGCGACGATACCGACCACCACGAGGAGGATCACCACAGCGGCGGCGACGAGTGGTGCCCAGGACCGGCGTTCGCGGGGCTCGTCGACTTCGTCGGCCTCATCCGCCTGGTCCAGCGCCGCCAGGGCGTTGCGCACCAGACGGCGGCGGGTGACGTCGTCGAGCGGTGTCACCGCCAGGGCGTCGCCGAGCTTCTCGTCGCGGGGGTCGTCAGTCACTGCTCACTCCGACGTCAGTGGACCCGTCCTGGTTCCCGGAGGCGGGTCCGAGCAGGCCGGCGAGGGCCTGGCGGCCGCGGCTGATGCGGGACTTCACCGTGCCCGCGGGCACGCCGAGCACCTCGGCGATCTCGGGGTAGTCGAGGTCGCACAGGTCCCGGAGCACCACCGCCACCCGGAAGTCCTCGGGCACCTGCGCCAACGCGGCGTCGACGTCGAGCTTCGCGGCGACGCGCTGTTCCACGGTTGACGCGGTCCGATCAGCCGGGTCGGGCAGGTCGTCGCGCGCCGCGGTGGTGACCACGCGCCGCTTGCGCCGGCGGAGCTCGTCGAGCGCAGCGTTGGTGGCGATGCGGTGCAGCCAGGTGGTGAACGCCGCGCGGCCGTCGAAGCGGGTGATGCCCCGGGCGACGGCGATCAGCGCTTCCTGGGTGGCGTCGAGGGCGTCCTGCTCGTCGCACACGATGCGTCGGCAGATCGCGTGCACGCGGTCGGTGTGCCGGTCGAGCAGCAGCTCGAGCGCGCGTCGGTCACCGGCCGTGGCGCGGGCGGCGAGCGTGGCGTCGTCGGCTTCGGTCCTCGCCATCCCCGCGAAGCCCGTCAGCCGACCGTGATCTTCGCCACCTGGAGGTACTGGTCGTTGTCGCCCCGGGGCAGCTGGGTGAACCACACCAGGACCGCGCGGGCCTTCGTGGCGTCGAACGTGAACGTGTGCGACGGCCCCACGCCGTCAGCGCTCGCGACCGGCTGTCCCCAGTCGGCGAGCTTCACGAGCTGTGAGGGGTCCTTGGAGCTCGCGTAGATCTCGGCGCTCCACCCGGCCTGCAGTGCCTCGACGGCGACGGAGCTCACTTCCAGTTCGCGTGCGAGGTCGAGGGTGAGGCCCACGCCGGGCTTCTCCGAGAAGTTCGTGTAGTGCTCGGTGGACCAGGGCGGCGAGGCTCCGGTGACGACATTGTTCGCGTTGGCGGAGTCCTCCACGCCGTCGCCTGCCGGATCGAACGCGGTGGCGATGACGGTGGGCTCGACCTGCGAGGGGGTGGGGGCACCGGTGTCGCCGCCGCTCTTCGAGTCGTCGGAGGCCAGCACCACGATCGCGGCCGCCGCGGCGCCCACGAGCACGAGGAGCAACAGCACCCAGGGCCACGCCCGGCGCCGTCGCCGTCGACGGGGGGCGCGGCCCCGGTCGCGGGCACGGGCGCGGTGTTGGTGTCGTCGGCGCCCACGTAGCGGGCCTGGGCCCGTGACGGCGGGCCCGCGACCACCGCGTGCGCGCCGGTGTTCGGGCGGGCGACCGAGCCGGTGGGGTCGAGCTCGGCGCGCCGCAGCGCCTCACGTACGTCGGCTGCCGAGTCGAAGCGCTGCTCGGGGTTGCGGGCGAGGCAGCGGTGGATGACGTCGTCGAGGGCGGGCGGCACGTCGGGGCGCTCGGCGCGGATCGACGGCGCGGACGTGGTGAGGCGGGCCATCGCGGTGGCGACGTCGGTGTCGCCGCCGAAGGGCACGTGACCGGTGAGGCACTCGAAGAGCAGGAGCCCGAGCGCGTAGACGTCGGTGCGGGCGTCGGTGGGCTTGCCGCTCACCTGTTCGGGGGCGAGGTAGCGCGCCGTGCCCATGACCGTGCCGGTCTTGGTGAGGTCGTCGGTGCCGGCGGCCTTGGCGATGCCGAAGTCGGTGACCTTCACCGGGCCGCGGGCGGCACCAGCACGTTGGCGGGCTTCACGTCGCGGTGCACGAGGCCCGCGCGGTGCGCGGCGTCGAGCGCGTCGGCCACCTGCGTGCCGAGCTTCACGACGTCGCGCACGGGCAGGCCGCCGGTGTCCTGGATGAGCTGGCGCAGGGTGGGGCCCTCGACCAGCTCCATCACGATGAAGGCGGTGCCGTCGTCGTCGCCGGTGTCGTAGGTGGAGACGATGCAGGGGTGCGAGAGCCGGGCGGCGGAGATCGCCTCGTGGCGGAAGCGGGCGCGGGTGCCCTCGTCGGCCGCGAGGTCCTGGCGCAGGATCTTGACCGCGACCTTCCGGGACAGCACCGGGTCGTCGGCCAGCCACACGGTCGCCATACCACCGCGCGCGATCGGCTGCACGAGGCGGTAGCGGCCGCCGAGGACCCGGCCGGGCGACGTCAACTCCACCCGTCCATTGTGGTCGATGGCATTCTGGTCGTCAGGACGCGACCTGGTACGTCACGCCCATCACGCGGGGCCCCACGTGGGTGCCGATGACCGGCCCCACCACCCCGGTGACGATCTCGTCGCGGGGGAAGAGGGGCTCGAGCAGGTCGAGCAGCTCGTCGACGTCGGGGGCGTTGCCGTGGAGCACCGCGAGGTGCTCGATCCGCCCCTCGGCGGCGTGCTGCGCCAACACCTTCAGGGCCTTCGAGCGGGTGCGGACCTTGCTCGACTCCTCCACGATGCCTTCGCGCAGCTCGATGATCGGCTTGATCGACAGCACCGTACCGAGGAGGGCCCGGGCGTTGCCGATGCGTCCGCCGCGCTTGAGAAACTCCAGCGTGTCGAGGCTCGCGAACAGCTTGGTGCGGTCGCGCCGGTCGACCACCTCGGCAACGATCGACTCCAGCGAGTCGCTGTCGGCGGCGCGTCGGGCCGCGGTGAGCACGAGGTTGCCCAAGCCCATCGACGCGTTGCGGGAGTCGATCACCTGCACGGGGACGTCCTTCGACACCGCGGCGGCCGCGACCTGAGCGGACTGCATGGTGGCCGACAGGTGCGACGAGAGGTTGACGCAGACGATCCCGGTCGCCCCCCGGCTGACGAGATCGCGGAACTTCTGCTCGAACGCGCCGGCAGACGGCGCCGCCGTCTCGGGCAGCACCTTGCTCGTCTCGAGGCGGCGCCAGAACTCGTCGGTGCTGAGTTCCTCGCGGTCGACGAACTCCTCGCTGCCGAAGCGGATCGTGAGCGGCACGATCTCTATGCGGAGCGCGTCGACGAGGCCCTGCGGGAGGTCGCAGCTGCTGTCGGTGACCACGCGGATCGACACGGTGTTCCCTTCGGCAGGCCGTGAGGCCCGATCGTTCGGACCGGCGGAGGGGGCTCCGACCGGCGGTTGGTGGAGATCGTTACACGCGTGAGGGCCCGCGCGGGGCTCGGGCGAACGACCGTAGGCCGGGCACGAGGGTCAGCACGCGGTCGAGTTCGTCGACGCGCATCACCCGGAGGAGCGCGAGGTACACGACCGCGCCCACCGCGGTGCCCGCGGCGAGCGATGCCACCGCCTCGACCGTGGTGTCCCACCCGATGACCCCGGCGACGAGCCAGCTCACGACGCCGACGACCACCCCGGCGACGGTGGTGCGCACGAGCGTGCTGGTGACACGCGCGCCGTCGATGCCGTGCAGTCTTCGGTGGAGCACGACGAGCGTGATCACCGACGCGGCGAAGTACGCGAGTGCGAACGACAGTGCGAGCCCGGGCACTCCCAGCCACGCGTACAGCGGGAACGCCAGCGCGATGTTCAGGCCGTTCTCGATGCAGTTGATCCAGAACGGTGTGTACGTGTCGTGACGCGCGTAGAACACGCGCAGAGAGAACAGGTACCAGGAGAAGGGGAGCAGTCCCACCGCGAACGCGACGAGCGTGTCGGCCACGATCGCGGCGTCGCTGCCGTTGAACGCGCCGCGTTGCAGCAGCGTCACGATGATCGGACGTCCGAGACCGATGTAGAGCGCCGACGCGGGGACGATCACCAGCGCGATGAGGCGTAACCCACTCGACAACTGCGCGCGCATCGACGCGAGGTCGTTGCGGGTGGCCGCGCTCGCCATCTCCGGCGTGAACGTCGTCATCAAGGACACCGCGAACAGGCCGTGCGGCAACTGGAAGAAGGCGTAGGCGCTCACGTAGATGAACGGTCCGCCGGAGGTTCCGTTGGCGAGGATCGTGATGACGAAGAGCGCGATCTGGTTGGCGATCACGTAGCCCACGGTCCACCCCGACAGGCGCACCATCGTGACCACCGCGGGGTGGCGCCACTGCGGCAGGAAGCGCAGGTGCACGTGGGCACGAGCCATCGCGGGCAGGAGCGCGATCGCCATCACGATCACGCCGGCCGTGGTGCCCACGCCCATGAGCAGGATGAGCTTCGTGTCGTCGACGACGTGTTGCACGTTCAGCGAGCCGTCGGCGATGTGCGGCAAGGAGAGGAACACCACGATCACCACGAGGTTGTTCAGCACCGGCGCGAACGTGGCCGCGAGGAAGCGTCGCCGCGCGTTGAGCATCGCGGTGGCGAGGGTGACGATGCCGTAGAAGAGCATTTGCGGCATGAACAGCCGCAGGAGTTGCGTCGCGAGCTCGCGTTGCTCGGCGAGGTTCCCCGCGTGCACGTTGAGCGTGTAGAGGCGCACGATCACCGGCGCGAGCACCACGCCCACGACCGTCACCGCGAGCAGCGCGAGGATCGCGACGGTGAAGATCGCGCTGGCGGCGTCGTCGTCGCGCTCCTCGTGGTGGCGCACGAACAGCGGCACGAGCGTCGCGGTGAGCACGCCACCGAGCAGGAGCTCGTAGACGATGTTGGGCGTCTCGTTGGCGTAGCTGTAGGTGCCCGCGAGGGTGGTGACGCCGAGCGCGTAGGCGAGCGCGGCGATCCGCGCGAACCCGGTGATACGGGAGAGCATCGTGCCGACGGCGACGACGGCACTCGAGCGCACCAGCGACGGCTCGATGTCGCGGGGGTCGCTGCCGGCCTCGTTCAGGCCGGGATCGAGCGGGCCCATCTCGACGGGACCCAATTCCATCGGGCCGGTGTCGAGGTCGAGCTCGCTCACGCGGGCGACCCGTGCGCGGGCCCGTGCGGGCCCGTGCGCGGCCCGTGCGCGGCGGAGACCCGGCTCGCCGGGTGCGCGGCGCGCCCCTTCTTGCGACGGCGGTGGATGTCCCAGCCCCACCACACGGCGAGGAACACGATCGCACCGATGGTGAGGAACAGACCGACCCCGCTCACGAAGGACGACTTGACGTTGATCTGCACAGCTTCGCCCACGGGGAGCCCCGCCGCGGTGACCGTCACCGTGGCGCGTGACGTGCCGGCGCTGCGGGTCTCGACGGGGATGCGCACCGTGGTGTTCTTCCCCGCCGCGAGCACCACTTCACGTTGGGAGCCCTCGGGGAAGAGCAGCCGGTCGCTCTCGAGCGTCACCCGCACGGTGACGTCGGCGTCACCGTTGTTCTTCATCGTGATGGGGATGTCGGCCGTGCTCGAGGTGAGAGTGACGGTCGACTGGGGGGCGATCTCGATCTGCTGCAGGTACGCCTGCACCGAGGTGCCGATCCCGGCGACCAGGGCGGCCGCCTTCTTGCGCCCCACGGGGTTCTGCCACATCGACGTGACGCTCGAGGCGAGCGCCCGACTCCCGGCGACCGATCGGGGGTCACCGACGCCCACGAGGTTCTGCACCGACGTGAGCTGGGTCTGACCGGCCTGGTACTGCGCGAGGGAGAGCGGCGCGGCGGGAGCGCGGTAGGGGGCGAGCTGGCGGGTCACGGTGCCGTCGCCGTCGTCGGTCGCGACGGGCACCTGGGTGAGGAGGTCGGTCACGGTGCTGGGCGCGAGGAGCGGGTTCCCCTGGAGACCGGTGGTCATGGCCGCGAGGAAGGCCGGATCGGGGTCCCACCGCTCCGGGTTCACCAGCGTGACGCCGCGGGGGAGGCTCGGCTGCTCACCGGCGACGAGCGCGAGGCCCGCCAGGAGGTGCGCGGCGCGGAACGCGGGAGGATCGTCGCCGGTGAGGAAGCTCTCGAGGCCGCTGTCGCCGACCGCGACCGTGGCGTTCGTGGCGTCGTCGCCCGGGACGGCCTGCAACACGTAGGGGTGCGCCGGCGTGTACTTCTCCGTCACCGGCACCAGCTGTGAGTCCTGCACCACGAGGCGGCGCACGTTCGCGTTCTCGAGCAGCTGCAGGGAACCGTTGTCGAGCGCGCCCGGCAGCGCGACGCTCGGGTCGAGTTGGGTGCCGAAGAACGCCTCGAGCGACAGGACGCCCCGCCCCTGCTCGTCGGGGAGCACGCCGGCGAGGCCCGACGAGACGATCGCCGGCCGGTCGAGCGGCACGAAGGGGCCGGCGAGCACCTGCGAGTGCGCGGCCGCGGCCCGCAGGGCGGTGACCCCCGCGGCGAGCGAGGGGACCTTCGTGGCGAGTGCCTGCCAGGCGTCGAGCGTCTCGGGGCTCGGCGCCAGGGTCACCGGCAGGCCGGGCGTGGCGGCCAGTGCCGCGGCCTGCCGGCCGAGCCGGCCGTCGGACTGCAACTCGGCGACCACCGTCGGGTCGGGCTGCCCCGACGGCAGGTAGGCGGGCTCCGCCTGGAGGGGCCAGACCCACGCCACCGACAGGGGACGACCCACGGTGAGGCTCCCGTCGGCGGCGACATCGGCCACGACCTCGTGGGTGACGAACCCCGCAATCGGCTGGTCGTCGGGCCCGCGGACGTCGACCTCGAGTGGGTACACGCCACCCCCCGAGAGGCCGGGCGTGGTGAGCAGGACCACCTTCGCCCCGCTCGCGTCGGTCGCGAGGTCGTCGAACGGGATGCGGTCGAGTCGGCGGGTCGCGCCGAGGTTGCCGCCCTTCACGCTCTCGTCGAACCCGGTGCGCGACTGCAGGCGGTCGTGGAGGGTCAGCGCGAGCGTCGATCCCGCAGGCACGTTCTCGGCGCGCAGCCGGAGCGCGAACCCGCTGTCGAGCGGCGCCCATGCGCTCTGGCTCTCGAGGGTGAGGCGCGGCGCGGTGGTGGTCGGCGTGGTCGAGCTGGTCTGCGCACCCGCCGTCGTCGCGCCGATGCTCAGCACGGCGGTCGGCAGCGCGAGCACGAACGCCGCGACGAACCCGGTGAGGTACCGGGTGAGCGTGGGCCGGGTCACAACGGCCGCCCGAGCACGCACAGGCCCTGGGGGAGGCGACGGAATCCGAACGACTCGTAGAGCGCGATCGCCGCGTCGTTGTGGAGCTGCGTGTTCACGAACGCGCGGCTACAGCCATGGCGCCACAGCCAGCCGAGACCGTCGGCGACGAGGGCGCGGGCCCAGCCTTCCCGGCGTGTGGTCGGATCGACCGCGATGCGCTGGAGGTACCCCTGGTCGGCCGCGTAGCCGGTGATCGTGTACGCGACCACGAGCCGGTTGCGCCGGCCGATCTGGAAGCGCGACACCGGCGTGGCGTCGATCGCGTCGCGCAGGCCGGCCGAGCCGAGGCGCCAGAACCCGTCGAACGAGGCGTCGTCGACGAGCAGCACCGGCGCACGGTCGCGTCGTCCCGCCTTCTCGGTGGGCAGTGCGGGTTCCTCGGGCGGGTGCTGGAGCTCCATCGCGAGCAGGTGGAGGTGCTCGCGCACCTCGAAGCCGGCGGCAACGAACGCGTCGGCGCACGCCACGCCGACGGCGCTGGTGAGCACCGAGTGGTACCCGGACCGGCGGGCCTGGTCGACGCAGCGGCGGATGACGTCGGAGGAGGTGGTCGCCTCGGGGCCCACCACGAGGTGTGCGGCGCCGCCGCCTCCGCGCCAGGGAGCGATGCGGGCCCAGCTCTCGCCGAACCGCAGGGTCTGCTGCCGCACGTCGGAGCAGGGTACCGGCCGTGGGGCCGGACACATCGGTCACTGCGCCCGACAGGAGCACTACAGGGGTGCCCGGAGGCGGCCGATACACGCCAGGAGGAGGCTTTCCGGTGTTGGATCTCGACGGGTTGTTGCGTTTCGCCGTGGAACACGGCGCGTCCGACGTCCACGTGAAGGTGGGCGCTCGACCGCGCCTGCGCATCGACGGCCGGCTCCGGGAGGCCCCGTTCGACACGGTGGAACCCGCGGACACCGAGCGGGTGGTCACCGCGATCATGCCCAGGGCCCGGGCCGAGGTGTTCGCCCAGGTCCACGAGGCCGACTTCATGTACAGCATCGCCGGGCTGGGCCGGTTCCGGGCCAGCGCATTCCGCCAACGTGGGTGGGCCGGGCTGGTGCTGCGCCGGGTGCTCCCCGGCATCCCGGGCTTCGAGGCGCTGGGCCTGCCCGGCACCGTGCCCGACCTCGTCGCCCATCCCCAAGGCCTCGTGCTGGTGACCGGCCTCGCCGGCTCCGGCAAGACCTCGACCCTCGCGGCCATGGTCGACCACCTGAACACGTCGCGTGAGTGCCACATCGTGACGATCGAGGAACCGGTCGAGGTGCTGCACGCCGACAAGCTGGCGATCGTCGACCAGCGCGAGGTCGGGGCCGACACCCCGAGCACGGTCTCGGCGATCCAACACGCGCTGCGCCAGGACCCCGACGTGATCATGGTGGCCGAGGTGCGCGACGTCGACGTGGCCTGGGCGTTGCTGCAGGCCGCCGAGGTCGGGCACCTCGTGCTCGCCGGCATGTCCACGGTCAGCGCGGTCGACACCGTGCAGCGCTTCGTCGAGATGTTCGTGCCCGAGCACCAGCGCCAGGCGCGGACGATGTTCGCGAGCGCGTTGCGAGGCGTCGTGTCGCAGCGGCTGCTCCCGCGCGCCGGCGGCCGGGGCCGCGTGCCCGCGATCGAGGTGCTGGTCGGCAACGCGCGCGTGGCGCAACGCATCGCCGAGCCCGACCGTCTCCCCGAGCTCGAGGAAGAGATGGCGCAAGGCGACCTGTACGGAATGCAGACGTTCGACCAGAGCGTCGTGCTGCTCTACCGCAACGGGCTCATCACCCGGAACGACGCGGTGGCGGCCGCCCGCGAGCCGAGCGAGATGCGCTTCGCGGTGGACCGGGCCGACTTCGAGCGCCAGCAGGCGCCCGCGGCACCCGCTCCGCCCACGGTGGCGCCGATGAGTGCCGCACCGCCCGCCGTCGCGAACTGACGGCTGCAGAAACCGGAACGGATCGGCGATCAGACCGACTCGGGGCCCGGCTGCGCGCCGGGCTTGCGCTCCTCGTGCTGACGCAGTGACTCGAAGGCACGCGCGAGCATCGGCGTGCGGTCGTCGAACTCGTCGTCGAGGGCGGGGAGATCACGCGGCGACCACGTGCGCGGCATCGGCGGCGGCGCGTCGAACGGCAGCTCCGCGGCGGCGCCGGTGGGGGTGTCCCCACTCGAGGGCTTCGACGGCGATGGCGTGGCGGACGACTCGGGCGCGGCCTTCGCGTGCCGGGCCTTCGTGGCCCGATTGCGCTTCGGCTCGCGCTCCCGCTTGGGCCCCGCCGCAGTGGGCAGCACCGACGGCGCCACGAACAGCTTCGGCTCGGGGGAGCGGCGGTCGAGCAGCGACCATCCCCGCGGCGGGGTGAGCCGCTCGGCGTGCACCTGGCACAGGAACCCCGCGCCGCGGGCCTCCACGACGGTGTCGAGCCAGGCCAGCTCGTTCAACGCGTCGAACGAGAAGGATGCGGTGGCGGGGGCATCGCAGCCGATGCGCGAGCAGGTGATCGTCCTGCCGTCCCTTCCGTCCACGCCGCCTTCCACGGACTGACGGTACAGCAGTTGCCGGGCAAGCCAGGGAACGTTGCCCTGCGACACCCGGCGACCGACGACAATGGAGCCGATGGCGATCCTGCCCCCTCTCTCGAACCGCTGCTGCAACCGGGCTCGCCGGTGCAGGAGCTCGCGCAGCGGCTCGCCGATGCCGGCCACGAGTGCCTGCTCGTGGGGGGCAGCGTGCGCGACGGTCTGCTCGGTCGCGAACACTCCGACATCGACGTCACCACCGACGCGCGTCCCGACGTCGTCGAACGCCTGGTGCGCGGGTGGGCCGACGCGGTCTGGACGCAGGGGGCGCGCTTCGGCACCGTCGGGGCGAAGCGCCAGGGCGTGACCCTCGAGATCACCACGTTCCGCGCCGAGATGTACCGGCCGGAGAGCCGCAAGCCCGAGGTCGCCTACGCCGACGACGTCGAGACCGACCTGTCGCGGCGCGACTTCACGATCAACTCGATGGCGTTGCGTCTGCCCGACGGCGTGCTGGTCGACCCGTACGGCGGCGCGGTCGACCTGATGAGCAAGCGGCTGCGCACGCCGTTGTCGCCCGAGGTGTCGTTCCTCGACGATCCGTTGCGCATGCTGCGCGCCGCGCGCTTCATCGCCACCTTCGGGCTGGTCCCCGACCCCGAGGTCGTCGAGGCGGTCGAGCAGCACCGCGCCCGGCTCGAGATCGTGAGTGCGGAGCGAATCCGCGACGAGCTGTCGAAGCTGCTGCTCGTCGACGACCCCAGCGACGGCCTGTGGTTCCTCGCGGAGACGGGCCTCGCCGACGAGTTCCTCCCCGAGCTCAACCGCATGCGGCTCGAGCAGGACCCGGTGCACCGCCACAAGGACGTACTCGCGCACACGATCGCGGTGGTGAAGAACACGCGCCCCGAGCTACTGGTGCGCCTCGCCGCGCTCTTCCACGACGTCGGCAAGCCCAAGACGCGCTCGTTCGAGAAGGGCGCCGGCGGCGTGAGCTTCCACCACCACGAGGTGGTGGGTGCGCGCATGACCGAGGAGCGGCTGCGCGCGCTGAAGTACCCGAACGAGATCGTCGCCGATGTCACCCAGCTCGTCTATCTCCACCTGCGCATCCACACCTACGCGATGGGTTGGACCGACAAGGCGGTGCGGCGCTACGTGCGCGACGCCGGTCACCTGCTCGACGACCTCAACCACCTGCAGCGGTGCGACTGCACCACGCGCAACCCGAAGCGCGCGGCCGCGCTGCAGCGGCGCATGGACGAGCTCGAGGCGCGCATCGCCGAGCTGCGCGAGCAGGAGGAGCTCGATTCCATCAAGCCGCCGCTCGACGGTCGCCAGGTGATGGAGTTCCTCGGCGTGAAGCCCAGCCGCGTCGTGGGTGACGCGCTCGACTTCCTCCTCGAGGCCCGTCTCGACGAGGGCCCCATCGAGCGAAGCCGACGCCTACGCCCGCCTCGCCGCCTGGGCGCAGGAACGAGGAATCACCCCCGCAGGCTGATCCGTTTTGGCGTCACCAGGCGCCGCTATAGCGACCTCTGGTGACGCCAAAACCTCAAGCGCCTTCCTTGCGGGCCCGCCAGACGATGGTGGTGGGGAGCAGGGCGCCGGTGATGCCGGGGCGGGGCTCCACGATCGTGTCGACGCGGAAGCCGGCGCGGCCGAGCTCGGTGAACACCTCGCCGATGCTGCGGGCGAACAGGGTGAGCGTCTCGCCGTGCTGCTCCACGGCGACGGGTCCCGACTCGAAGTACGAGTACATGGCGCGGCCGTCCTCCCCGATGCACAGCGAGATCGGGTGCTCGTAGGAGAACACGAACGGGCCGTTCGGCTTGAGCACGCGCTGCACCTGACGGAAGAGGCGCGGCGACGTCGTCGACCTCTGCCACCGCGAACGAGCTGAACGCGACGTCGATCGACTCGGCGCGCAGGAACGCGAGGTCCGCGAGGTCGCCCAGGCGCCACTCCACCTTCGCCTCCTCGCGCTCCGCGTGCTCACGGGCGCGGGCGAGCTGCTCCGCGGCGGCGTCGACCGCGATGACGATCGCGCCCTGCTTGGCGAAGGTGATGGCGGCCTGGCCGGTGCCGCACCCGAGGTCGAGGACCCGCTTGCCCTTCACGTCGCCGAGGAGCCGAAGCTCGCGCTCGGTCGGGCCGTCGGGGCCGTAGACGGGCACGTCGGTGGGGAACTGCCCCGTGGCGTGGGCGGCGATGCGGTTCCAGGTTTCGGTGTTCACGCGGGCATCTTCACACGCCCACTGCCCCGAGACGAGGAACGGGGCCCCGAAGGGCCCCGTTCACCGCGTGTCGCCGGAGTGCTCGAGCCGAGCAGCTGGCTCACTCGCCGGCGATGAACTCCTCGACGAGCCGGTGGGCGTCGTCGTCGTGGTACTGCACCGCGGGCGACTTCATGAAGTACGCCGACGGGCCGGCGAGTGGGCCGCCGATGCCGCGGTCGAGGGCGACCTTGCAGCAGCGCACCGCGTCGATGATGACGCCGGCGGAGTTCGGCGAGTCCCACACCTCGAGCTTCAGCTCGATGTTGAGCGGCACGTTGCCGAAGTTGCGACCCTCGAGTCGGATGTAGGCCCACTTGCGGTCGTCGAGCCACGGCACGTGGTCGGACGGGCCGATGTGCACGTTCTCCGACTCGATGCCCTGCTCGATCATGCTGGTGACCGACTGGGTCTTCGAGATCTTCTTCGACTCGAGGCGGGTGCGCTCCAACATGTTCTTGAAGTCCATGTTGCCGCCGAAGTTGAGCTGGTAGGTGCGGTCGATCGCGGTGCCGCGGTCCTCCATGAGGCGGGCGAGCACGCGGTGCGTGATCGTGGCGCCGACCTGGCTCTTGATGTCGTCACCGACGATCGGGAGCTTGGCGTCGGTGAACTTCTGCGCCCACACGGGGTCGCTGGCGATGAACACCGGGATGGCGTTGACGAAACCGACACCGGCGTCGAGGCAGGCCTGCGCGTAGAAGCGCTGCGCCTCCTCGGAACCCACCGGGAGGTAGCTCACGAGCACGTCGGCGTTGGTGTCGCGCAGCACCTGGGCGACGTCGACCGGCTCGGCCGGCGACTCCTCGATGGTCTCGCGGTAGTACTTGCCGAGGCCGTCGAACGTCGGGCCACGCCGGACCTCGATGCCGAGCTCGCCGACGTTGGCGAACTTGATGGTGTTGTTGGGGCCGGCGTGGATGGCCTTGCCCAGGTCGAGGCCGACCTTGGACGCGTCGACGTCGAAGGCGGCGACGAAGTCGACGTCGCCCACGTGATACCCGCCGAGCACGACGTGCATCAGACCCGGCACCTCCTCCGTGGGGTCGGCGTTCCGGTAGAACTCGACGCCCTGGACGAGGCTGCTCGCGCAGTTCCCGACCCCGGCGATGGCGACGCGTACACGACCACTCATGATGCGGTGGCTCCTTGTTCTGTGGGAAGAGACTGACTGGGTGCGGACGGTGCGACCTCGGCCGGGGCGTCGTCGCGGCCCTCGGCCACGATCAGTGCCTCGACCCACTCGAGGTCGCGCTGGGTTGACTCGGTGCGGTGCTCGAACAGTGACCGGGAGTACCGGTCGCCGCGCCCGGGCGTGGAACGCCGGGCTCGCTGGAGGCGGTCGGTGAGTGCGGCGCGGCGACGCTCGAGAACCTCGAGACGCGCGGCCGGGTCGAGATGGCCGCAGAACGCGAGCTTCACGGCGAAGGCGCGCTCGTCGTCGCCCGCGGTGTCGTCGTCGAGCAGCAGCTCGCGCAGACGGAGCTCGCCGCGCTCGGTGATGCGGTACGCCTTCTTGGTGCGGCGGGTGGTCTTGGCCGGGCGGCGGTTGCGGGCTGCGGCGAGGTCGCCACTCAGCGAACCCGTGCTGGGCATGGGCGCCGAGGCGACCTCGGGCTCGACGATCTCGATGGCGCCGTCGGCCTCGAGCCGCTTGAGCGCGGGATAGAGCGACCCGTAGGAGATGCCCCACAGGGAGCCCAGCGTCTCGCCCAGACGCTTCTTCAGCTCGTAGCCGTGGAGCGGTTGCTCCGTCAGCAGTCCGAGGATGGCGAGTTCCAGCACGAGGCACATAGTAGCACTCGATATATCGGCCCGATATATCAGGACGCGAGGAATTTCGTGCGGGTACCGCCGCGGCGAGGGCTCGGTACACTCGGTCGGTGCGCCGGCACACCGACTACGCGCTGGCCCGAAGGGCCGTCCTACGGGATCTGCAGCGCGGCGCGGTCACCCGCCTCGACGTGTGCGACGCCCACCCCGAGCTCCTGCGGGCCGCCCGCCACGTGGGCGACAAGGCCGATCACCGGTGCCCGGTGTGCGACGGTCGCCACGTCCGCTACGTGAGCTACGTCTACGGCGAGGGCCTCAAGGCGGCGAACGGCCGCTGCATCGTCCACGAGAGCGAGCTCGAGCGCCTCGGCGCCTCGCACGACGAGTTCACCTGTTACGTGGTGGAGGTCTGCCCCGACTGCGGGTGGAACTTCCTCACCCGCCGCGAGCTCCACGGCAGGCGCCACAACGGCGGCCCCCAGCCCCGGCGCAACGGCCGCGCGGCTCGACAGGCGTAGCGGGTCCATTTCGGGGTAGCGTTTCCTTACCGCCGGGAGCCGTGTGGGCCCTGGACGGTGGAGGTATCGACATGGCCGACTCTGGTCCGTCCCTCGCGGCACCCGTCCGGTGCGCGTCCCCGACGTCGTGGCGAGCAAGGGTTCCGGCACGCCGCTCGTGATGATCACTGCGTACGACGCGCCCTCGGCGCGTGCGGTCGAGGCCGCGGGCGCCGACGTGATCCTCGTGGGCGATTCGCTGGCGATGGTCGTGCTCGGGTACGACGACACGCTGCACGTCACCACCGACGACATGGCGCACCACACGGCCGCGGTCGCGCGCACCAAGCCGAACGCGCTCGTCGTCGCCGACCTGCCGTGGATGAGCTATCACCTCTCCACCCAGGAGACCGTTGCCAACGCGGCGCGACTGATCCGGGCGGGCGCCGGCGCGGTGAAGCTCGAGGGCGGCCGCAAGCGGCTCGACCACGTGCGCGCCATCCTCGACGCCGAGATCCCCGTGATGGGCCACCTGGGCCTCACCCCGCAGTCGGTCCACGCGCTCGGCGGCTTCCGGGTGCAGGGCAAGACGCTCGACGCCGCCCGCGTCATCGTCGACGACGCGATCGCGCTGGCCGAGGCCGGCGTGTTCGGCATCGTGCTCGAGTGCGTCCCCGACGCGGTGGCCCGCATGGTCACCGAGACGGTGCCCGTGCCCACCATCGGCATCGGTGCCGGGAGGCACTGCGACGGCCAGGTGCTCGTGTTCCACGACATCCTCGGCTGGGAGGACCGCATCACGCCGAAGTTCGTGCGTCGCTATGCGGAGATGCAGGCCGACGCCACCGTCGCGCTCACCCAGTTCGCCGCCGACGTGCGCGACGGCAGCTTCCCCGCGAGCCCCGAGACCTTCCACGCGGCCGACGGCGTCACCGAGGCGCTCGGCCTGTACGGGTCGGGCGCAACGGCGGCCTCGTCGTCCGAGACCGTCGACGCCTGACCGGCACGACCGGGCCGATCGGAGCGCGGGTGAGAGCCGGTCGGGTCGTCGCGCTCGCAGTGCTCGCGATCATGGCGGCCGGGTTGGTGGTGCTCGCCGTGCGGGCCCTCTCCGACGACGGCGATGCGAACGGCGACTCCACCGCGACCAGGCCCGCCGGCTCGTTGGCCGCGAGCCTGCTCGCCACGAAGCCCGCGGTCGCGCCGTTCGCGGGGCTGACCGAGGCCGACCTCTCGATCGGCGGGAAGTGCCTCCGCACCGTGATCGCCGACTCGCAGACGGAGCGGGTGGAGGGCCTGCGCCAGCGCTCCGACCTCGGGCCCTACGACGCGATGCTCTTCCAGTTCCCGACGCCGGTCCATGTGGGCTTCACCATGTCGACGGTGCCGGTGGCGCTCGACATCGGTTTCTACTCCCCCGACGGCGCCCGCACCTCCTTCCGGCGCATGCTCCCCTGCCCGAAGGCGGAGAACGAGTGCCCGGTGTACCAGGCCGACGGGCCGTTCTCGCTCGCAGTCGAGACCCTCGGCGGCCAGCTCCCCCAGGGCGACCTCGCCGGCTGCGGGGGGTAGCTGCGGCGGGTCGCCGGCGGCTGGCCGGGGATAGGTGTCACAAGGTCGGCGTACGGTCGTCGTATCGGAAGCGTCATCGAAGATCGTGTAGCCTCGACGGGCTCGGTCACCCGTTCCCCGCACCAAGTTCCATGCCGTGGGCCCGGTCCGTGCCACATCACCCACACCCTGCGCCCACAGGCGCGTCCCCGAACCCGGGGACGGCCCGAGTGGTCGCCCACTGCACGAGCGGTGGTCCGAAGGAGGTCGGCCCATGAGGCCGTACGAGGTCATGGTCATCTTCGACGCGGAAGTTGAAGAGGAGACCATCCGGTCGCTCACGACCCGCTACCAGCAGCTGATCCAGGACAAGGGCGCCGAGCTCGGTCCGATCGACTTCTGGGGCAAGCGTCGGTTCGCCTACGAGCTGAAGCACCGCTGGGAGGGCTACTACATCGTCCTCCAGGCGAAGGCCGAGCCCGCGGCGATGGACGAGCTCCACCGGCAGCTCTCCCTTGCAGACGAAGTGCTTCGCCACAAGATCCTGCGGATCCCCGAGCACGTCTACGGCAAACTCGCCGGGGCGGCTGCGTCGGCGACTCCCGCAACGGCCGGCGGCGAAGCCGAAGCGGAAGCGTAGGAGGAAGAAATGGCCGACAGCACCGTCACCATCGTCGGGAACATCACCCGCGACCCCGAGATCCGCTACACCGCGGGTGGGGCCGCCAAGGCGTCCTTCGGGGTCGCCGTGAGCCGCCGGTGGCAGAACCGTCAGTCGAACGAGTGGGAGGAGCAGACCAGCTTCTTCAACGTCGTGTGCTGGCGTGAGATGGCAGAGAACGTGTCCGAGTCACTCGGCAAGGGCTCCCGCGTCGTCGTGACCGGGCGGCTCGAGCAGCGCAGCTGGGAAACCGACAACGGCGACAAGCGCAGCGTGGTGGAGATCGTGGCCGACGAGGTCGGCCCGTCCCTGCGCTGGGCGACGGCAGCCGTGACCCGCAACGAGCGCCGCGGTGGCGGCGACTTCGGGGGCGGCAGCGGTGGCAGTGGCGGCGTGGTGGCAGCGGTGGCAGCGGTGGTTCAGGTGGCGGCGCGCCGAAACCGGCCGCCGAGAACTACGAAGACTTCGGCGAGGAGCCCTTCTAAATGGCACGCGAACGACGCAACACGAAGAGCGCGGCGAACGACCGCCGTCGCCCCCAGAAGAAGAAGATCTCGATCCTCAACACAGAACAGGTGGAGTGGATCGACTACAAGGACGTCAACCTGCTGCGCCGCTTCATGTCGGAGCGGGCCAAGATCCGGGCGCGTCGCGTCACGGGCAACTCGGCCCAGCAGCAGCGTGAGGTGGCACGCGCCATCCGCGTCGCCCGTGAGATGGCGCTGCTGCCCTACAGCGTGCGTCAGGTCACGCAGCGCAAGGGTGGCGGTCGTCGCGACCGTGGCGAGCGTGACGACCGCGGGCCGCGCGAGGAGCGCGGACCGCGTGAGGAGAACACCCGGGAGCTGGGCGCGGAAGCCGAACTCGAGGCCGCCGGTGAAGACGGCCGTGGTGTCGAGGGCGTCACGATCGACGCGGTCACGTCCACCGAGCCGGTCACGTCCACCGAGACCGTCGTCGAGACCGCAGGGGAGGAGTTGTGAAGATCGTCCTCCGCGAAGACGTCGACACCCTCGGCCGCAAGGGCGACCTCCTCGAGGTCGCCGACGGCTACGCCCGGAACTACCTCGTGCCCCGCGGGCTCGCGATGAAGGCCACCAAGGGCGTCGTCGCCCAGGCCGAGTCCATGCGCCGCAGCCGCGAGGTCAAGGAGAGTCGTGACCGCGAGGCCGCGCAGGCCGTCGCCGCACAGCTCGGTTCCCAGGCGCTCGAGGTGAAGGCCCGGGCCGGCGAGGGCGGCAAGCTCTTCGGTTCGGTCACCTCGTCCGACATCGCCGACGCCATCTTGGCCCAGACCGGCATCGAGGTCGACCGCCGCAAGGTGGATCTCGCCGAGCCGATCCGTGAGCTCGGCGACGCCGACGTCACGGTGAAGCTGCACGCCGACGTCCAGGTGGGCGTCGTGGTGCACGTGGTCGCCGAGTAGCTCAACCGTTCACGAACAACGGTTGAGTGGGGCGGCCCTTCGGGGCCGCCCCACTCGCATCCGGACTCAGGCCCGGGTCAGCCGCCTTCAGGCGGGCGTCCAGGGCTGCATCCACGGGGTGGCCGGCCAGCCCTCGGCTGCGGCCATGAGCGGGAAGGCGGTGGCGCCGTCGATCGCCTCGCGGAGGATGTCGGCGTGCCCCGCGTGGCGCGCGATCTCGGTGGCGAGGTGCAGCAGGACCCACCGCACCGACCAGGCATCGAGGTCCTGCGGGTACCAGGGCACGCCCTGCGGCACGGGTACCGGTCGGTCGAGGTCGGCGATCCCGCGCACGATCCGGGTGGTCTCCCCACCCGCGGCGTGCGCATCGGCGAGCACGGCAGCGAGGGTCTCGTCGTCGCGCATCGCGAAGGCCGCGGCATAGGCGTCCTGGGCGTCGCCCGGTCGTTCGCGGCCCACCACGACCTCGATCCAGTTGCGCTCGACCTGGGTCACGTGCTTGATCAGGCCGCCCACGCTGAGGGGGCTCGGTGCAACGGGGGCCGTGCGGGCCTGGTCGTCGGTGAGGCCGAACGCGGCGAGTTGTAGCACGGCGCGCTGTTGGTCGAGGTACCCGAGGAGCAGGTCGTGCTCGTCGGTGTGGAAGGCGGCGAGTCCGGGCATGGCGCGCTCAGAGCATGCCCTTGCGCACCAGGTCGTTGGTGGCGAACCACCCGGGGATGGCCGGGATGTAGGTGACCGCGAGCTGGTGCGCGAGCACTGCGGCCGATGCGGCGGCCCCCGGTACGCCGAACGCGGTGACCATTCCCGCGAGGCCGACGGCCGATACCGCGGTACCACCGCCGGGGATCGGCACGAGTGACGCGATCACCGAGATGCCGATGTTCAGCGCGAGCAGCGTCCAGAAGTTCACGTGCGCACCGAACGCGGCGAGGCACGCGAGCAGCGACGCCGCGTACAGGCACTGTGCGACGACGTTGCCACCGATGAGCAACGCGAGCCGGCTGGGGGTGCGGATGGCCGCCCACACGGTGACCGCGGCGCGCCGGATCGGCGGCAGCACCTTGGCCCGCAGTCGTCGCACGCCGAACACCACCGCCGCGGCGACGCCGACGAGGAACACGACGATCAGCGCCACCACCACGATCTGGTTGGTGTCGATGCGACCGAAGTCGATGGAGTCGGGGGCGAGCCAGAGCGCGAGGAAGAGGAGACCGACCTGCACGATGATCTCCGAGACCGTGCTCAGGATGCCGCCGGCCGCGACCGACGAGCTGAGATCGAGTCCGTTGCGCTGCAGGAAGCGGATCTGCATCGCGGTGTCGGCTGCGACGGGCACCGCGAGGTTGGAGAACGACATCGCCGACTGCAGCTCGATGCTCTCCCACACCGGCAGGCGGATGGGCACGTTGCCGAGGAAGGTGATGCCGAACGCCACATCGGTGCCGAAGCCGAGCACGATCGCAAGGAGGATGAACCACCAGTTGGCGTCCTTGACGGTGTTCCAGAACACCTCCGGATCGCCCACCCGGCTGAGTAGGAACCCGACCGCGAAGAGCGCGCCCACCGCCATCACCAGGCTCCGCGGGTGCACGCGGTAGAGGCGACGAAGCTCGGGAGCCTCACTGTCGGCGGCGCGGGCGCACTCGGTGCGGAGCTCCCCGAGGCGGTCGTCGAGGCCGCTGCGCCCACCGAGCGCGTCGTGGGTCCAGCCCGAGAGCGCGGCGGCCTGCAGCACCGGGATGGCCGTCTTCACCGCATCGGCGCCGATCGTGCGGACCGCGACATCGGCGGCGTGGGCGGCGCCCACCTTCGCGGTCGTCGCCGCGAGCACCTGCGCGACGTCACCCGCCGTCTGGCGGAACCGCGCGCTGCTCGACGCGTAGTCGTACGACACGAGCTGCGCGCGTGTGCCGTCGACCACAAGGTGGCGGCCGTCGAGCTTCCCGTGCGCGACGCGCGCCTCGTGCAGCGTCTTCACCTCACGCCACACCGCGTCGAGCACGTCGTCGGTGACGGCCTCGGGCTCGAGGTCGTAGAGCTCGGTGCCGGGAGCCACGTCGATGACGAGCACCGCGAGCGCACCGACCTGCCCGGCCACCACGACGCGCGGGGTGTCGACGCCCGCGTCGCGTGCGAGCAGTGCGAGGTACGCCTCGTACTCCACCTGCGAGCGGCGCGTCGGCAACAGCGTGGGCGCGGCGTCGCGGTAGGCGAGGTAGCGCCACGCGTGGGCGAGCCACTGCGCGTCGGCTTCGTCGCGCCCGAGCGCCACGACGCGCACCGGACCGTCGGGGCCGTCGCCGAGGAACAACGCACGGCCGAGCGGTTGCTCGACGGCCAGGCAGAGGTTCCGCACCGCGACGTTGAGCGACTGCAGGGCGCGTTCCACCTGGGCGATGGTCGGGCGCCCGACCGGCGTGCCGAAGGCGTACTGCACCAGCGCGGCGACCCCCCAGCCGAGCACGAGCGCGGCCAGGAGATCGGTGGGTGCGCCGGTGCCGAGGTAGAGGCCGGAGATCGCGAGGGCGCCGACGATGCTCTTGCCGATGACCCGCGTGGGCCGGGTGAGGTGCGGCGACGCGACGAGCACCACCGCGACTGCCACCGACACGCGCACCATCGGGAAGCGGGGAACGTCGCCGAAGTCGAAGGTGACCTTCAGTGCGTTCCACAACTCGCTCTGGTGGGTGAAGTAGGCGGTGAGGCGGCCGAGCACCCACGCGAGCCCGCCTGCCACCGCGAGGTCACGCGCGAGGCGCCACCGCCGGAGGAGGAGCACGGTGACGGCCAGGAGGCCGACGGCCCACAGCGCGGCGAGTTGGTAGAGGATCAGGAAGAGGGTGCGCGCGCCGTGCGGGATCGAGTCGAAGAACTCCACCACCCGCTGCTCGGTGAGCGTGAGGTGACCGGCGTGGTAGGCGAGGGGCAGGAAGAGCGCGGTGGCGACCACCACGCGGCAGCGCGTCGGTGGGCCGCCGTCGCACGACGTCTTCCGGTTGGTTCCTCGTGGCCCACTCGCGCACGGCGCGGATGGCGGCCCCGATCCTGTCGCGCATCGGAGGAGTCTGGCGCGTCCGGGGCGCGAGATGCGGGTCACGTGGCGAGAAGCGTCACATTCCCCTACGTTTCACCCCCGATGGGTGAGACGGGGCCGCGGAGCGTGGCGTAAGGTCACCCGCAGTCGACAAAACTAGGAGTACGCAATGACGCTCGCATCGGATTTCGGCACCGGACAGGTTTTCCTGTCGATGCTGTGGTTCTTCCTGTTCTTCATCTGGATCTGGCTGCTCATCGTCGTGTTCAGCGACATCTTCCGCAGCCACGACATGGGTGGTCTCGCCAAGGCGATCTGGGTGATCGCGATCATCATCCTCCCGTACCTGGGTGTGTTGGTGTACCTCATCGCCCGCGGTCACAAGATGGCCGAGCACGCCCAGCAGGCGGCACTGGCGCAGGATGCGGCTGCGAAGCAGTACATCCAGCAGGCAGCCGGCACCACCAAGTCGACGGCCGAGGAGATCGCGCACCTCAACGACCTCAAGAACCAGGGTGTCCTCAGCGACGCCGAGTTCGAGGCCGCGAAGGCGAAGGCCCTCAACGGCTGACCAGCCCTTCCGGCTGTTCCACCGCACTTCTGCTCGAGGCCCCGGCGCAGGGAACCTGCCCCGGGGCCTCGGCAATTCCGGGTCCGATCCCGGACGCGAATCGGGCGGGGTAGGTGTCGTACCCCTCTGATCTGCTGGTTTGCGTGAGCCGCCACGAACGTCCCCAGGCAGCACCCGTCATCCACACGTCGTCCACAGGGCCATCCACCGCTGGAGCCCTGATATCCCCAGGAAAAACCGGGGTTGTGGGACTACCGATCCACAGGCTGGCGCCTACAGACTGCGGTGTCCTCGCGACGGGTGGGCGAACCCGGCGAGGTGGGCAGTGAGTTCCCCAGGGGCGGAAGCAGGAGCAGCAGTGGTCCAGGCGATCGATTCGGTACGGCCGCGGCGCGGCGAGCAGCGGTCGGGTACCGCCGCACAACCTCGAGGCCGAGGAGTCACTGCTCGGAGCGATGCTCCTCTCGCGCGACGCCATCACGGCCGCGGTGGAGCAGCACGTCGAGTCCGCCGACTTCTACAAGCCCGCCCACGGCCACGTCTACGAGGCGATCCAGTCGCTCCACGGCCAGGGCGAACCGGCCGACCCGGTCACCGTCGCCGAGGAGTTGCGCCGCGCCGACCTCCTCGACCTCGTCGGCGGTCGCGGCAAGCTGCTCGAGCTGCAGGCGGGCACCCCTGCGTCGGCCAACGCCGCGCACTACGCCAAGATCGTCAACGAGCTGTCGCTGCTGCGGCGGCTCATCGGGGTCGCCGGCGACATCGCCGAGATGGGCTACGACACCCCCGACGACGTCACCGACACCCTCGACCGCGCCGAGGCGCTGGTGTTCGAGGTGGCCGAGCGGCGCGTGTCCGACACGATGATCGGGATCCGCGACGCCCTGCAGGACACCCTCGACAACCTCGAGGCCCGCTACGGCGACGACAGCGACCTCGTCGGCGTGCCCACCGGCTTCCACGACATCGACCGGATCCTCCACGGCCTCCAGTCGTCCAACCTGATCATCCTCGCCGCCCGTCCCGGTATGGGGAAGACGGCGCTGTCGCTCGGCATGGCCCGCAACGTTGCCACGCAGACCGGCCGGCCCGTCGTCTTCTTCTCGATGGAAATGGGCACGCTCGAGCTCACGAAGCGCATGCTCGCCATGGAGGCTCGCGTCGACGCCGAGCGTCTCTGGACCGCGAAGCTGAGCGAGCCCGACTGGGGCAAGATCAGCCACGCGGTCGGGCGGCTCGCCGAGTCGCAGCTGTTCATCGACGACAACCCGCACTGCACCGTGATGGAGATGCGGGCCAAGGCCCGCCGGCTGCGCGCCCGCTACGGCGACCTCGGCCTGGTGGTGGTCGACTACATCCAGCTGATGTCGCCGAGCAGCAGCAAGCGCGCGGAGAACCGCCAGGTCGAGGTGTCGGAGATGTCCCGTGGCCTCAAGATCCTCGCCCGCGAGCTCGAGTGTCCCGTGGTGGCGCTCTCGCAGCTCAACCGGCAACTCGAGTACCGCACCGACAAGCGCCCGATGCTGGCCGACCTCCGTGAGTCCGGTGGTCTGGAGCAGGACGCCGACATCGTGATGTTCATCTACCGCGACGAGGTGTACAACCCCGAGAGCGACGACCGCGGCAAGGCCGAGGTGATCATCGCGAAGCACCGTAACGGCGCCACCGGCAAGGCCGAGCTGGCCTTCCTGCCGCAACGCGCCGAGTTCGAGAACATGGCCCGCGAGTAGTCGTGAGCGCTCCCGTCGCGGCTCCTCCCGCGCCGGCTCCCGCGCTGAAGGGGCCGCGCCTGCGGACCTCGGTGATCACGGTCCTCGCCGGCCTCGGCCTCCTGGCGATCGCGGGCGGTGGGGTCAGCGTGATGCTCTTCCACCGGATCTTCGTGACCACCTACACGGTGCCCGGATCGATCCGGGTCCACCTGCACGAGGGCACCTGGAACGTCTACGAGCTCTCGGGCGGCACCGACAGCTACGGCCCGGTGAACATCACGCACGACAACGGCATCTCCATCGATCCGTCGATGGTCACGGTCGAGGGCCCCGCCGGTCCGGTGCGCGTGCACGTGCCCGACAACGAGTCCATCAGCCGGGGCGGCGACCGCTTCGGCGCCGCGGTCCGGTTCGACGCCCCGACCGACGGCGACTACCGGATCACCATCGACGTGCCGGCCCGCACGCGTGTGATGATCGCGCCGTCCTTCCTCGACATCCTGCTCGACACCCTGCCGTGGCTGATCCTCGGCGGGGTCGCGGGCATCGTCGTCCTGGTGGGATTCGTGATGCTCATCGTCGGCACCACGCGGCGACAGCGCCTGCGCAAGGCCGCGTGGCTCGCGACCGGCACCGCGTTGCCGGGCGCCTACGAAACGGGCTCCGGGGCGGTGCCCGCCGCGCCTGCCGCGCCAGCCGCGCCGGCCTCGCGGCCCGCGCCGGCGCTGCCGCCGCCCGGGTGGCATCCCGATCCGTACGGCGTGCACCGCTACCGCTGGTGGGACGGCCACCGGTGGACCGAGCAGATCTCCGACTGACGGCGTCGCCAGTCCGACCGGGACCTCACCGGGACCTCACCAGGACCTCACCAGATGGCGACCGCCGAACGCACCGCGGTGTAGAGGGCCACGCCCACGAGCACGTACACGAACCAGCGCTGGAGTGCGCGCGGGTCCTCGCGGTCGGCCAGCCGGCTACCCGCACGCATGCCGAACAGGCTCGCGATCATGAAGGGCACGATCACCGACCAGTCGAGGGTGCCGCCGTGGAGCCGGGTCGTCAGCACGACGGCGGAGTTGATCGCGATCACCACGAGCGACGTGCCAACGGCTTCGGGCATGGTGAACCCGAGCGCGAGCACCAGCGCCGGCACGATCACGAAGCCCCCGCCCACTCCGAAGAACCCGGTGAGCAGCCCCACGACGGTGCCGGCGGCGATCACCTTGACGACCACCGTCGGCTCGATCCTGACCTTGGTCAGCGTCAGCGCGTCTGCCCGCTCGACCTCTGGCCCGGGGATCGGCGCCGGCTGGTTGGCGCGCCGCCACATCGACGCGGCGACCACGAGCATCAGACCCGAGAAGGCGAGCAGGAGTACGTCGGGATCGACGGCCGCGTTCCATCCGGAGCCGAGGAGTGACCCGCCCACTCCGGCGAGACCGAAGATGATCCCGGGCACCATCCGCACGCGCCCGGCACGCCAGTGGGGCAGCACACCGATGAGCGCGGTCACGCCCACGAGGATCAACGACGTCGTCGTCGCCGCCTTGGGGTCCTGCCCCGCCCCGTACACCAGGGCGGGCACCGCGAGGATGGACCCGCCCCCGCCGAGCGCGCCGAGCGAGAGCCCGATGAGGAAGCCGAGTGGTGAGGTGACGATCGCACGCCAGTTCATTCAGCTCACCTCGCCACCGCAGTGTCGATCCCGTCGGTCGCCCCGGTCGTGACGGAGTGGCCGCCGGCGACCCAGGCCGTCATCCCGCCCGCGACGTTCACCGCGTCGAGACCCTGCTCGAGCAGCCAACGGGTCGCGACGGCCGAGCGGTTGCCCGAGCGGCAGACGCAGGCGATCCGCCGGGTCGGGTCGAGCTCGCCGACACGGTGGGGCAGCTCACCGAGGGGCACGTGCACCGCACCGGGTGCGTGGAGGGCGTCCCACTCCTGGACCTCCCGCACGTCGAGCAGTTGCAGGTCGTCACCGACCGCCGCGTCGACGCTCACCTCGGGCATCCCGACCGGGGCACCCGCGCGTGACCAGGCGGTGTAGCCGCCGACGAGGTCGGACACGTCGCGGAACCCGTGGGCCCGCAGGAGGCTGGCGGCGATGGCCGAGCGGTAGCCCCCCGCGCAGTACACGACCGTGGGCGCGTCCGGGTCGAGTTCGTCCATGCGACGGAGGAGCGCCGGGAGCGCGATGGTGCGCGCCCCGGGGATCGTGCCGACGGCGGTCTCGCCCGGGTTGCGGATGTCGACGACGACGAGTCCCGGCACCTCGGCCATGCGCTGCGTGAGCTGGCTCACCGCGAGGCGTGAACTCTGCTCCACGTGCTCCGGGTGGGCGACGAACGCCGCGGCCGGATCGGTCAGCGCGCCGAGCACGTGGTCGAACCCGATACGTGCCAACCGCGTGCGTGCCTCGCCCGCCGTGTCGGCGTCGGCGACGAGCACGATCGGGGTGCCCGGCTCCATCACCTCGCCCGCGTACTCGGCGAAGCGTCCGCCGAGGCCCACGTCGACCGAACCGCGCAGGTGGCCGGCGGCGTACACCTGGTGATCGCGCGTGTCGACGACGACGGCACCCCCGGCCTGCTGCTCGAGCACCTCGTCGAGCGCCAGCTCGGTGAGCACGACGTCCTCGGCGTGCAGGTCGCGGGCCTGGCGGTTCTTCGTCGCGGCGAACAGGAAGTACATCGGGGCGACCGTCTGTCCCTCGGTGACCGCGTGCACGAACTCGTCCACCGGCATCGGCGCGAGCGCGTAGTTGGTGCGCCGTTGCTCGCCGATGGTCGACGACGTCTCGGTGGAGAGGTTCTTGCCGCACGCCGAGCCGGCGCCGTGCGCGGGGAACACCCGGGTCGCGTCGGGCAGCACCAGCAACTTGTCGTGCAGCGAGCGGTACAGCTGCCGTGCGAGGTCCTCGGCCTCGTAGCCCACCGAGGCGAGGAGGTCGGGGCGGCCGACGTCGCCCACGAAGAGCGTGTCACCGGTGAGCACGCCGTAGGGCGCGTCGTCGGGGCCGTGCTCCCGCACGACGATCGAGATCGATTCCGGCGTGTGCCCGGGAGTCTCGAGGATCTCGAGGTCGACCGTGCCCAGCGACAGGTGCTGACCGTCGGCCATCGTGACGATCGGGAATTCCACGCGTCCGTCGGCGGCCGCGCCGTACACGATCTCGGCACCGGTTGCGGCGGCGAGCTCGAGGTGCCCGGAGAGGAAGTCGGCGTGGAAGTGGGTCTCGATCACGTGGCTGATGGTCAGGCCGGCCGCCGCGGCGTCGTCGAGGTACCGGGCCACGTCGCGCTGCGGGTCCACCACGACGGCACGCCCGCTCGTCGGGTCGCCGATCAGATAGCTCGCGTGGGAGAGGCAGTCCAGGTAGTACTGCTCGAACAACATGCCGGTGACCTCCGCGCCAGGAACGGGAACATATACCCCTAGGGGTATCCCTACTATACCCCCCGGGGTATCAAAGTGCCAACGTGCGAGCGGTGGCCTCCGTGCTTCACGGGGGCTTCACGCGGGCCGTCGCCCGGCCTTCACGGCGGAGGCGTTTCCTGAAGGCGTCACCGCGAAGAGCCAAGGAGGCCCAAGATGACGAAGACCCGCAAGCTCCTCATCGGTCTCGGCGTGACGGCAGCCCTGCTGGTCCCGGCCGGCGCCGTCTACGCCGCCACCGACGATTCCGGCGCCAACGGCGCCAACGGCCGCCCCGCCTCGGGAATGATGGCGGGCGACATGCAGCGCGACCGCCAGCACGCGCAGGACTGCACTGGCGATCAGCTCAAGACACGCGACCGCGCGCACCCGGGCCAGCAGGTGGGTGCCAACGCGGGCCAGCACGCCGGAGCCCAACAGCACGACGGAAACCGCAACGGGCCCGCCAACACGTGAGTTTCGTGACCGTCCAGTTTCCGCCAGGTCCCGACTTCGGTCGGGACCTGGCGCGCGCCATGACGCTGCCGGTCAGCGTTGCACGAAGCGCACGACCGCTTCGGTGATGTAACCGTTGTCGGCGGCCCGCCCGAAGAACGGGCGCACGAAGCAGTGCTGCATCACCGCGCCGATGAGCACGTCGAGCGCGTCGTCGGGGTCCATGGCGGGCCCGGTGCCGGTTGCGGCCAGATCGTGCTCGAGCACCGCGCCGAACGCCGCGCGCACCCGCAATCCCGCGACGCTGTCGCCGAAGTGGCGCGGCGCCGCGGGGTCGGACTGGTAGTCGCTGATCAGTCCGGGCATCGCGGCGCGCGCGGCCGGGGTGGCGAACAGCTCGCAGTACGCCTCGACGTAGCGCTGTACGTCGCCCCGGAGGTCGCCGGTGGGCGCGAGCACCAGCTCGGGGAAGCCCGGGAACACGACCTGCTCCACCAACTCGGTGCGTGACGGCCACCGACGGTAGAGGGCAGCGGTCCCCACGCCGGCGCGCCGGGCGACGGCGGTCATCGTGGTCGCGGCGTAGCCCTGTTCCGCGAGGAGCTCGAGCGCGGCAGCGCGGATCCGCTCGTCGATGGCCTCGTCGCGCGGTCGGCCGCGCCCGCGCGTCTGCTCGCGTGCCGGCTCGCGTGCTGCGAGGTCCTGCGTGGTTGCCGTCGCCATCCCGCAAATATAGAGTGCCCCGCACCGTAAATCAGCCCCGATCCGGGAGGCCCCAGACGTGAGAGCCGCAGTGCTGCGCGGGCGCAAGGTCGAGACGCGTGAGACGGCCGATCCCGTGCCCGGACCGGGGCAGCTGCTGCTCAAGGTCCTGAGCTGCGCGATCTGTGCCTCCGACCTCCACTTCATGGACAACCCCGAAGCGGTGGCGGACGACGACAGCGGCCTCTGGGACTACCAGGAGGATGCCGACATCGTGATGGGTCACGAGTTCCTCGGCGAGATCATCGGCCACGGTCCCGGTATCGACGCCGAGGAGTTCCCGATGGGCGCGCGGGTCACGTCGCTGCCGGTGCTGAACGTCGACGGCGTGCACCGCATCATCGGCTGCAGCCCCGCCGCCCCCGGTGGGTTCGGCGAGTTGATGCTCGTGCAGGACCAGTTCGCGCGCGTGGTGCCCGACGACGTCGACGTCGACCGCGCCGCGCTCGGCCGACGCGTTCGCGGTCGGCGAGTACTACGTGCGCAACTCCGGTATCACCGACGACGGCTCGGTGATCCCCGTCGTGGTCGGCGGTGGGGCGATCGGCCTGTCCGCGGTGGCCGCGCTCGCACGGCGCGGCATCACGCCGATCATCGTGGCCGACTTCAACGAGGGTCGGCTCGCCACCGCCCGCGATCTCGGCGCCACCCACACTGTCGACCCGCGCGAGCGCTCGCCCTACGACGTGTGGAACGAGCTCGCGCTCGGCGGTCGCGAGCAGCCGAGCCTGGTGGATCTCAACCACGCCGGCGCGAGCGCCATCCCCGGGTGCAACGTGTACGAGTTCGTCGGCCACCCCGGCGTGCTCGACGGCATCGTGAACTCGTGCCCGCCGAACACGCACGTGTTCACGGCGGGCGGCGCGCCCGAGGGCGACCACATCTCGTCGGCCACCGCGAAGAAGAAGGGCGTCGTGATCCACTTCGGCGGCGGCCCCAAGCACGAGGACTGGTACGGCACGCTGGCTGCGGTGGTGGCGGGTGACCTCGATCCGAGCCCGGTGATCGGCATGACCGTCGACCTCGACGGCGTGCCCGCGGCGATCGAGCTCGCCCGCAGGGCCGACGGCCCGGCCCGCATCATGATCCACCCGTTCGGGGACGTGTGATGACGGGTACGGGCGGCCACGACCAGCCAGTCGTGGGCATGGTCGGCCTCGGCGCGATGGGCATGCCGATGGTGACCCGCCTGCGCGCCGCCGGGTACGAGGTGCACTTCCACGCGCGTCGGCCCGAGGTGATCGAGGAGGCGACTGCGCTCGGCGCGGTGGCCGTGCCGTCGCTCGCAGCGATGGCCGCCGTGGCCGACGTGGCGATCGTGTGCGTCTACAGCGACGACCAGGTGCGTGAGGTCGCGCTCGGTCCCGACGGCATCGTCGAACACCTGCGACGCGGCTCCGTGCTCTGCAACCACACCACCGGCCGTCCGTCCACCGGGCAGGCTTTGCTCGCCGCGGCCACCGCGCGCGGCGTCGACATGCTCGATTGCGCGCTCAGCGGCGGCCCCGCCGACATCCTCGCTGGCAACCTCACGCTGCTCGTGGGCGGCGACCCCGCGGTGATGGAGCGGGTCGCGCCGGTGCTCGGCTCCTACAGCTCACCGATCCTGCACGTGGGCGAGGTCGGCGACGGCCAGAAGGTCAAGCTTCTCAACAACGCGCTCTTCGGCGCGCAGGTCGCGCTCGCGGTGCAGATCGAGCGCACCGCCCGGGCGCTGGGCCTGGACCCGGCGCTGGTGCTCCCCGCCATCCACGAGTGCAGTGGCGACAGCTACGCGCTCGGTGCCGCGCTCGGCCTCGGTTCGGCGGAACGACTCGTGGAACTCGCGGGCCGGTTCGTGCGCAAGGACGTCGCCGTGTGCGTGGAGGTCGCCGAGGAGCTCGGCGCCGATCTCGGTTCCGTGCTCACGGTGGCCCAGGAAGTCTGAACGTCGACACCGACCGATGCTCCGCATCGATCCAGGGGGGATCACATGAGTGACCACGCAGCACTGAAGGAACTGCTCGACAAGCGCGCGATCGAGGAGCAGATCTACAACTACGGCCGGTCCATGGACCGGCTCGACCGCGAGCTCGGCTACCGGGTGTTCTGGCCCGAGGCGGTCGCCGACTACGACGAGCAGATGTTCGTCGGCAGCGGCAACGGCTTCGTCGACATGTGCATGGAGGCCCACCTGGGTTTCGTCTCGCACTCGCACCAGTTCACCAACATCCTGATCACCATCGACGGCGACACCGCGCGCAGCGAGACGTATGGCGACGTCACCTTGCGCATGATGGGCGCGGATGGTGTGCCAATCGACAGCCGCAACCTCGGTCGCTACGTCGACCGGTGGGAGCGCCGGAACGGCGAGTGGCGCATCATCCACCGCCAGTACCTGCACGACTTCGATCAGAGCGGGCCCAACGCCGGCAACTTCGCGACGACCGGTCGCCGCGACCCGGGCGACGCCAGCTACTTCGGCGGCGAGGGGCTCGGGAACTGACATGGCCGACGTGGACGAACTGGAAGCGAGGCTCGCCGCGCTCGAGACACGCGTGCAGCAGCTCGACGACCACCAGGCGATCACGCAGCTGCTCGCCAGCTACGGGCCGTCGGTCGACAGCGGCTCGGCCGCGGCGACCGCGGCGTTGTGGGTCGAGGACGGCGTGTTCGACGTCGTCGGCAGCTCCGAGACCGTCGGCAACTTCACCATGCACGGTCGCGGCGACATCATGGGCATGGTGAACGGTGACGGGCACCAGTCGCTGATCACCAACGGGTGCGGACACGTGCTCACTGCGCCGCGGATCCGGGTCGACGGCGACACGGCCACGGCGTGGAACTATGCCTTCAACGTGCGGTGGGACGAGCCCAACGAGCGGTTCTGGGTCGCGCGCCTCTCGGCCAACGAGTGGACGTGCGCGCGCGGCACCGGTGGTTGGCGCGTGGTGCAACGCACCAATGTGAACCTCGACGGCGGCGAGGCGGCGCGGGCCCTGCTCCGTCGCAGCACCGGCGAAGACCAGGGAGCCTGAGCCATGGACAAGATCGTCTTCCTGTTCGGCCGCAAGGCGCCGCAGACCCATGCCGAGTTCGCCGAGCACTACCTCGACCACCACGCGCCACTCGGCCTGAAGGTCGCCGTGCAGATGGACGGCTACACCGTGAACCTGGTGCCCGACGAGGCGGCGGCCATCGATGCCGTCACCGAGACGTGGACGCCCAGCATCGAAGGGTTCATGGATCCGCAGCGCGCGTTCGCCAACGAGGCCGACATGGTCGAGCTCATGACCGACGACGCGTCGTTCATCGGCACCACGCAGCCGTACGTGGTGGCCGAGGAACTGGTCGTGGGCGAGTGGCCCGACGGTCCGGTGCGCGAACGCACCCCCGGCGTGAAGCGCATCTCGTTGCACCCGACCGACGCGACCCTGCCGGCCACTGCCGGCTGCACCCGCGTCGTGCGCAACCGGGTGCTGCAGGCCCTGGCACCGGATGCACCCGTGCTCGCGGTGATCCTGCTCGAGTGGGCGGGCACGGCCGACGATCTCGCGCCCCTCGCCGTCGCCAGCTACCTGGTCGAGGAGCACGTGCAACGCCAACCGACTCGTTGATCGGGTCCAGGTGCCCAACCGGAGGAGCAACGTGACGTACCGAATCGTGCAGTGGACCACCGGCATCGTGGGCCGGAGTGCCGTGAAGGGCGTGCTCGCGCGCTCCGACTGCGAGCTGGTCGGCGCGTACGCGTGGAGTCCCGACAAGGTGGGCGTCGACGTCGGCGTGCAGTGCGGCATCGATCCGCTCGGCATCCTGTCCACCGACAACGTCGACGAGCTCATTGCACTGCGGCCCGACGTGGTGCTCTACATGCCGCTGCACTGGGAAGTCGACACGATGGTGCGACTGTTGGAGTCGGGGATCAACGTCATCTCGACCGCGAACTTCATCACGGGTCGCTCCTACGGTGACGTCGACAAGGCGCGGCTCGACGAAGCGGCGAAGCGGGGTGGCGTCTCGCTCTACGGCACGGGCATCAATCCGGGCTTCGCCAACGCGCTCGGGCTCTTCGCCACCGCGGTGTGCCGACGCGTCGATCGGGTGTCGGTGCTGGAGTCGGTCGACTGCACGCCGTATGCGTCGGCCACCACCTGGTACGAGGTCGGCTTCGCGGTGCCGCCCGACACGCCGGGGCTCGACGAGAAGGCGAGAGAACGCACGCTCGTGTTCCTCGATGCCGTCGAGATGATGGCTGCCGCACTCGACGTCGACCTCGACGAGGTGGTGTACGAGCCGGAGTGGGCGGTTGCCACCAAGGATCTCGACCTCGGCTACATGCAGATCGAGCAGGGCCACACCTGCGGCCTGAAGGGGCTCTGGTCAGGCAGGGTCGGCGGGCGGTCGGTCATCGAGCTGGCCGTGGTCTGGCGTCTGGGGGATGCCATGGAGCCCGACTGGCCGACGGAGGAGGGCTACGTCGTCGACATCGACGGCGACCCGGGCGTGCACGCCCGGTTCGAACTGCGCTATCCCGAGAACCACGTCGACTTCGGCGGGCCGACGGCGTTCCCCGCCGTCAACGCCATCCCGCACGTCGTGGCGGCCGCGCCCGGTCTCGTGACGGTCGACCAGATGCCGATGACGGTCGCCGACGGGCTCGTCAACCAGGGGTGATCAACGCTCGGCGGCGGAGCGGGCGTCGTGCACGATCGCGGCGAAGGCCTCCACGTCCGTGACCGCGGGGACGTGACCGGTGTCGAGGTCGACGACCGTCACCAGCTCGGGGCTCGGCAACCTCCCGATCATCTCGTCCTGCAACTCGATCGGCGTGATCGGGTCGCGGAGTTGGCGCACGGCAGTCACCGGGATGCCGCGCGCCGCGCTCCAGAACACCGGCTGCGAGTAGAAGTTCACCGAGTCCTTCGGGTTGCGCTCGGGCGCGGCCATGAAGGCGAGCTGCGCGTCGGTCAGGGTCACGCCGTACGCATTGCGCAGCCACTCCGGCTCCGCCGGCGGTCCGGCCGTCGTGAAGACCCGCCCCTCGGCCCGGGCCCTGGCCAGGTTCTCGATGTTCATCGCCTTGTACCGCGGCTGCATCGCATCGAGGCCGCATCCACCCTCGCGGATCACACACGGCGGGCTCAGCACGATGGCGCGGACGCGCCCGGAGGCGCGGGCGACAATCCCCGGCACGAAGTAGCAGCCCGACGAGTGCGCGACCACGACGCAGTCGCCCACGCCGGCCGCGTCCATCGCGGCGACGACCGACGCGCTGCACTCGTCGGCGGTCAACTCCATCAGGTCGGCGGGCTGGCCACCCGGGCGGCCCGGGAGGTCGATCGCCAGCGTGGGTGAGCGGAGATGCGGCACGAGCAGGTCCCAGTAGTGCGAGGACGACGCGCCGCCGTGCACCAGCACCACGGTCGACGGCGGATTTCCCTCCGGCATGGTGGGCACGCTAACCAAGGGCCGCACCCGAGGCGCGGAGAGGGAGACCCATGCAGGTGGAGATGTTCGAACCGGGCAGTGTCGCGATCGTCACCGGCGCCGGGCCCGGGATGGGGCGCGCGATCGCGCTCGGGTTCGCGGCGCAGGGCGTCGACGTGGTGATCGCAGCCCGGCGCCGGGAACGGCTCGACGCGGTGGCCGACGACGTCCGCGCGCTGGGGCGTGAGCCGCTCGTGGTCACCGCGGATCTCTCGCAGCGCGACGACTGCCACACGATCGTGGAACAGGCGGTCGCGCACTTCGGCCGCCTCGACCACCTCGTGCAGAACGGCCACCACGCCGGCGACTGGGTGCGCGTCGCCGATGCGGATCCCGACACCTGGAAGCACATTTTCGACGTCAACTTCTTCGGCGCGATGCACCTGATCCAGGCGGTGGCGCCGGTGATGCACGATCCCGGGTCGATCGTGCTGGTGAACTCCGGCGCCGCGCTGCGCAACCCGCCGACGATGGGCGCCTACTCGGCGTCGAAGTCGGCGCTGGCGAGCCTCGTGCGCACCTCCGCGCTCGAGTTGGGGCCGCGCATCCGAGTGAACGGCGTGTACCTCGGGCCGGTCACGGGGGAGAGCCTCGACACCGGGGCCGCGTCCACCGCGGCCGCCACCGGCGTCAGCGAGGAGGAGTTCTTCCGCCAGCGCGCCCAGGAACTGCCGATCCGGCACATCCCCACGCCCGAGGAGTGTGCCGGATCGGTGTTGTTCTTCGCGTCGCGGCTCGCCGCGCCCGTGACCGGCCAACACCTCTCGGTGAACGGCGGTCAGTGGGTCACGTGATCACTCCACGGTGAAGCCGATCACTTCACGGTGAACGTGGTGTGCATCCCGTCGACGTAGTGGTGGTCGGTCACCCCGCCGCTCTCCTCGGTGATGTTGCAGAAGAGCACGTAGGTGCCGGGCGTGAGCGTCGCGTCGAGCGTGGCCTTGTCGCCGCGCTCCATGTCCTCGAGTTCGCCCACGAAGTCGGTCTCGGGGATCAGGGACTCGTCGGGGGTGCCGTCGGCGGCGAGCGGCAGCGTGCCGTCGGCCGCCGCCTTGGCCACCACGAACTCGTGCGTCATCGAGCCCTTGTTGGTCACCACGAAGTCGACCTTGCCCGCGGGCGCCGATCCGGGCTTCGCCTTCACCACGAACTCGCCGAGCGTCACCTTCACCGGCGTGCCCTTGGTGGCGCCGGCCTGGGTGGCCGCGCCCTTGCCGGTGACCAGGAGCACGCCCTTCTCGCGGTCGCCGTTGGGGCACAGCGTCGTATACTTGCCGGGCTCCAGGTCGATGGTGAACGAGCCCGAGAGACCGGGCGTGAGGTTCTCCTTCTCGCCGATCACCTTCTTGCCCTGCAGCACCTCGAACTCGGTGACGGTGGTGGCGTCGACGTTCTCGATCGCGAACTTCGTCTCACCCGCGGGCACGGTGACCTTGGCGGGACAGCCCTTGTCGGTGAGCTTGATCTCCAGCTCCTTCGGGGCGGCCTTGGTGGCCGCGCCGGCGGCGACGGTCAGCAGGCCGAGCACCAGGGCCACGACGGCGACGCCGGCCGCGGCACGGGCGGCGGTCTTGGTGGTGGCGCCTTCACGCTGCTTCCGCTTCGGCGGGGTGAGGACGACGATCGTCATCGGCACCGCGTAGAGGAACCACACGAACACCTCACCCCACGTGGGCTTCGACTGAATCCCGAACATCCCGTTGAAGATCGCGTAGCGAACGCTCCCGGGCTTCACGACGGAGGAGAGGTCGGCGGCCTGGCCGAGCATCGAGTTCCACCAGCCGGCCTCGTGCGCCGTGTGCAGCGCGTTGGAGAGCAGGCCTGCGGCAACGATCACGAGCACGAGCCCGGTGAACTTGAAGAACTTGGCGAGGTTGAGCTTCACGCCACCGCGGTAGATGGCGTACCCGATCACCACCGCCACCGCGATCCCGAGCACCGCGCCCAGGCCGGCGGCCTGCGGGTCCTTGGCGTCGTTGAACACGGCCACGAGGAAGACCGCGGTCTCGAAGCCCTCGCGGATCACCGCGAGGAACGCCATCGCCACCAACGCGGCGGTGGAGCCCGTCGCGAGTGCGGCGCCGGCGCGCGAGTGCAGGTCGCCTTTCAGGTTGGCGGCGTGCTTGCGCATCCAGAGGATCATCCAGGTGACCATGCCGACGGCGACGAGGGCGACGATCGTCTCGAGCTGCTCCTGCTCCTTCTGGGGCAGCTCCTGGGACGCGACCCGGAGGCCGATCCCCACGCCGAGGGCGACGAGGACGCCGAGGCCGACCCCGGCCCACACCCATTTCATGGCGTCGCGCCGGCCCTCCTGCACGAGGAAGGCGGCGACGATCCCCACGATCAGGGCGGCCTCGAGGCCTTCTCGCAATCCGATGACGAAGGTCGGCAGCACGGGTTCCCTCCCGGACGAGCACCTGCAGGTAAGGCTTACTTTAGTGAGGCCATCCTCACCCCGCAACCCGGGGAGTGACACCCGCCACGCACCATGCGACGAACCGGACAAGTCGCTTGCAAATCTCTTGGATCCATGTATCTTGACTTCAAGATATTAGAAGTCGAGAAACACGATCCCGGTACACTTCACGGACAAGGAGCGAGACATGGGACAGGCACTGCTGGTCGTTCGTCACCCGGTCGAGGACTACGCCGCGTGGCGCGAGGTCTACGACTCGATCGAGCCGCTGCGGCAGGAGTTCGGGTGCACGGGTCAGAGCGTGTTCCAGGACCCGGGCGACCCGAACGACGTCACCGTGCTGCACTACTGGTCCACCCTCGAGCAGGCGCAGGGCTTCGCCGGTTCCGAGGGCCTCAAGGAGGCCATGGGCCGCGCCGGCGTGGCGGGCCCGCCGCGCATCGAGATCGTGACGGAGGCGTGAGCTGAGCACGAAACGACCACCGGAGGCGATCGCCTTCGAGCAGGAGTTCCCGGGGGCGCGCTGGCTCGCTGCCCGCGCGGCCCGGGAGCTCGAGGTCGTGGGCGGCATGGTCGATGCTGCGATCGGCGGGGTGACCCGCCGGAGCGGGCTCAGCCATGCCGCCTTCAACGCGCTCGCGGTCATCGAAGGTGAGGGCGCACCCATGCTCACCGGCGAGGTGGCGGCGCGCATGCACATCACCAGCGGCTCGATCACCTCGGTGCTCGACACGCTCGAGCGCAAGGGACTCGTGGTGCGCAGCAACGACCCGGGCGACCGCCGTCGCGTCCTGGTCGACATCACGCCCGCGGCCCAGGCACTGCTCGACGAGCTGCTGCCCCGCGTGCAGCAGAGGGCCGGCGCGATCACCGCCACGCTCACCGACGATCAGCTCCGGACGATCCTCTCGCTCCTCGGTGAGCTCCGGGGTGCGCTCGGCGACCTGCCCGAGGATCTCCCCGAGCCCGAGGCCCGCCGGCGTCCAGCGCGACTCACGCGCCGCGCCTAACTCGCCGCGCCCAGCCCGTCGCGCCTAACCCGGGGGCGCTCCGCCGAGGCCGATCGCGTCGCGTGTGCTCGGGGCACGCTCGTCGGCGCCCGGTCCGGGTACGGGCAGGCGCCGGGCGCGGCGCAGCACGAAGATGCCGCCGACGGTCGCGAGCAACCCGGCCGCCACGCCGAGCACCGACACCGACACCACGAGGAGTGCGATCGCCGCGAGCGGCGTCATCACGATGCCCGCGGCCGGCTCCAGCGAGTGGTTGAGTGCCATCACGCGCCCGTGGAACGCCTCGGGCGCGTAGCGCTGCAGCAGGGTGCGCGCGGGCACGTAGAAGAACGCGACGTCGATGCCCCACAGGAACACGCCGACGAACGCCACCGTCACCGAACTGGTGCCGAGGTACAGCGCCGCGGTGAGGCCCGATGCCACCACCGCGCCACCGATCACCGTGGGACGCACGAGCCGGTCGCCCCACGCCGCGAGCACGAGGCTGGTCGTGACCAGACCGATGCCGAACACCGTCTGCAGCAGTGCGAACGTCGCGTCGCTCTCGTGCAGCACGTCGCGCACGTACAGGGGCTCGAGCACGCCGAACACGGCCCACAGCGCGTAGACGCTGGCGGCGACACCGAGCGTCCAGCGCAGGCCGGGAGTGCCACGCGCCAGGCGACCGCCCTCTCGGAGCTCGTGCCAGCTCGTGACCCCCTCGGCGCGTTCCCGGCGCGTGTGGGGCACGCGCATGCGCAGAGCGACGAGCGCGCCGACGAACCACGTGGCCGCGTCGACCGCGAATGCACCGCTGATGCCCCAGTGCGAGTTCACCAGCGCCGCGAGCGCGGGGCCGATGACGATCGCGAGGTCTTGCGCGCCGCCGAGCAACGCGTTGGCGCGCACGAGCTGGTCGTCGGGCACGATGCGCGGCGGGATCGCGTCGAGCGACGCGCGCGCGAGCGCGTCGATCAGGCCGAGCGGAAGCGCCAGCAGGATGATCTGTACGTAGCTGTTCGCCTGGGTGAGCGCGAGGGCGTCGAGCATGCCGAGCACGTTGGCGACCACGAGCATCGCCTTCGGGCCGTAGCGGTCGATGGGCACGCCCAGGGCCGGGCCGAGGAGCGCGCCGGGCACCGAGAGCACCACGAACAGCAGCGCGAGGCCGCCGGGGCTCACGTCGTAACGGAACGCGGCGAAGCCCCAGATCGCGATGAGGGAGATCCAGCTCCCGGTGGTGTTGACCGCCTGCCCGACGAGGAGCAGCGCGAAGCCGGGGACCTTGAGCACGCGCACGGTTCACGGTATCCGTGCGGGCGCGCGCACCGTCACCGAATTCGCGTGCGCGATTCAGCGGAGCAGGGTCATTCCTCGATGACGATCTTGGCCGTGCCCTCGGTGTTCATCGTGCAGGTGCCCTCGATGGTGCCCCGGCGGGCGAACCTCATCTTCAGCACGGAGCCGGCCTCGACCGACAGCGGTCCCATCTGCTGCGTCACGGAGTCGTTGTTGCGGAGCACGAGCGAATCGCCCACGTGCACGACGAGCTTGGTCGGCATCACGTCGACCTGCTCGCCGGCGGCGATGCGCGCGCTCGTGCCCGCGGGGATGGTGTAGCGGTGCGTGACGCCGTCACTGCCCCCGCCCGCGGCGAGCGCGACCACCACGACCACCACGACGACGAGCGCGACGGCGCACGCGATCAGCAGTGAGCGGAACAGTTTGTGGTTGGTCTCGTCCTCATGGAGTTCGTCGACCGGCGGGGGTGCGGTACTGCTCATGTGGTGCCTCGCGAGAGGAGGAGTTGCATGTCGTCGGCCATCACGTTCGAGTCGGTACCGAACGGCCACTCCACCACGACCTTGCCGGTGTCGTCGATCACGAAGGTGATCGCCGTGTGCTCCATGGAGTAGGACGAACCTTCGGGCACTTTCTTCGCGACCACACCGAAGGCGTCCTCGGCCGCCTGCATCTGCGTTGCGTCGGTGGTGCGCAGCGCATGCCCGCCGTCGACGAAGTGGTCGAGGTAGGAGGAGAGCACCGCACCGCTGTCGCGGTCGGGGTCGACGGTCGCGAACGCGACCTCCACCTTCTTGCGCTCACTCGCGGGGAGCTCGCGCAGCGCGCGTCCGATGTCGGAGAGCGTGGTGGGGCACACGTCGGGGCAGTTGGTGTAGCCGAAGTAGGCGAGCAGCAGGCCGCCCTTCGCCGCCTTCATCGCGAAGGGTGCGCCGTCGGCGAGCGGACTCTCGTCGGGCAGGGTCACCGACGCGACCTGCATCGCGGGCTTGCGCACCACGCCCTGCAGGGACGACGGCGCGTCACTCCCGCCGCCGCATGCGGCCAGGCCCAGGGAGGCCACGAGCACTGCAGTTGCGACGAGCGGGAGGACGCGAAGCCGACGCATGGTGCTACATGGACCCGGTCGTGGAAGTGGCCGAGCCCATGTCGGACGAGGCCGCGGCACCCTTGACCGTCGCGGTGACCTTCTTGTTCTTGCCCGACTCGAACTGGAGGGTGACCTTGAACCTCTGGCCCTGCTCCAGGGGCTTCGTGAGCTCCATCAGCATGATGTGGTAGCCGCCCGGTGCCAGCTTGACCGTCTTGCCGGCCGGCAGGGCGATCTGGTCGACCTCCGACATGGCCATGACGCCGCTGGCGTCCACCTTGGTCTCGTGGACCTGCGTCTCCATCGCAATCGACGAGGGCACCTTCGCGCCGACGAGCGCGTTCGCTTCGCTGCCGCCGTTCTCGATGGTGAGGTAGACCGCGCCGTTCGTCGCCTCCATCGGCGACGTACGCGCCCACACGTTGGAGATCTTCAGGTCCTTCGACGACTCGTGCGCGGCCGCGGCCGAGGCAACGAGTCCGAGTGCGAGCGCAACGACGGCCAGGACGGCCGCGAGGCGGACGCCCCGGGGGGAACGGGGAGAGCCCATGGGTGGATTTCCTTTCCTGCCGCACGCGCTCCGTTGCGCGCGCTCTGATCGAAGCGCGCAGCCGGTACCGCCCGGTGCGGTCGAAGGTCACGAACCCGTGGGACCAAAGTCCCGCGCCGTGGGCACCCTCCCGCGCGCCTCACTGGGCAGACCGGAAGTACCCCCCCATGAGTTCCCGGGACCACGCAGGTTGTCGAACCGGCGTGCGCGGCGCGAACTCGACCATGTAGGGCTTCACGTCGAGCACCGGGGTGCCGTCGACCGCGTCGAGCCCGCGCACGTGCAGCACGGTGCCGGCCTCGCCCACCTCCACCCGGACGAGTTCGCAGGTGGAGAGGCCGAGCCGGTTGGCGCGGTCCTTGGCCCGCTGGGCCAGGATCCCGACCTCGGGCCATTCGGGGTTGCCCCGCGGACGGCGAGCGTGCACGTGCACCGCCTCGGGGTCGACCCGGTCGAACAGGTAGATCACCTCGAGGTGGCTGAACTCCTCGAGGCCCTGCACCGATCGCTCGTCGAAGGGTGGGAGCAGGTGCAGCGTGGTCGTGACCCCGTCCCAGTCGTCGTCCACCACCTCCTCGCGGCTGCTGCGCACCACGGCGACGGCCTGCACGGTCCACGTCTGCTGCTCCATGCCCCGATCGTCGCACGCGGGATCCCCCCGGGGAATTTCGGCGGAGGGGTTGCACTCAGATAGCGAACGATATATCGTGATGCAACGAAAACAGACGAAAGGCCGACCCCACTCCCCCCGGGGCCGGCAACTCGACAGCAGGCCCCAACCGAGAAGGAGCGCACCTGATGCGACCCGATTTCGACACCCAGGAACACCACGAACACGAACACGGTCCCGGCGAGCACTTCGACCCGCGCGGGCGTGGCCCGCGCGGCCGCCGGCGCTGGCAGGGCCCGCCGGAGGGCCTGGGCGGTCCGCCCTGGCGGCGGGGCGGACGCGGCCGGGCCCGCAAGGGCGACGTACGCGCCGCGTTGCTCGCGTTGCTCGCCGAGTCGCCGAAGCACGGCTACGAGATGATCCAGCAGATCGAGGAGCGCAGCTCCGGCGTGTGGCGACCCAGCCCGGGCGCGGTCTACCCCGCGCTCGCCCTCCTCGAGGACCAGGGCCTGGTCCGCTCGGTGGAGGACGGCGGCAAGAAGCGCTTCGAGCTCACCGAGACCGGCCGGGAGGCCGCGGCGGAGCTCGGTGAGCGCAAGCCGTGGGACGAGGTCACCCAGGGCATGGACCCCGCGCAGTTCAAGCTGCGCGACGCGATCAAGCCCATCGCGATGGCTGCCGTCCAGGTGATGGAGGCGGGCACACCCGCCCAGCAGGAGCAGGCGGCGGCGGTCCTCGCGGAGACCCGCCGGAAGCTCTACGCCATCCTCGCCGAGGAGCCCGCCGCGGAGTGACGTCGCGGATGAAGTGACGTCGCGGATGAAGTGACGAGCGCCGTGTGGTCGACCTGCGTCAGAAGAGGCGCAGGTCGACCGGCGCGCCCGCGCGCAGCTCCTCGAGGTCGATCTCCACGCACGCGATCCCGCGGCTCTCCGCGAACACGCGGGCCTGCGGTTTGATGCGTGTGGCCACGAACATGCCGCGCGTGGGCCGCAACGACGGGTCGAGGTCGAGCCGCTCCTGGTAACGGAGCAGCTGCTCCACGCCGGCGATCTCGCCCACGCGCTTCACCTCCACCACCACGGCGCGGTCGTCCGCGTCGCGGCACAGGAGGTCGACGGGCCCGATGTCGGTGGGGTACTCACGCCGCACCAACTTGAGCTCCTCGCCCAGCGCGGCGACGCGCTTCGCGAGGAGCTCCTGCAGCTCCGCTTCCACCCCGTCCTTGGCGAGGCCGGGGTCGTCGCCGAGCTCGAAGGCGTAGTCGTGCAGCACCTTGTGCAGCTCGATGGTCAGCGTCTCACCCGCGGGGTTCGTGGCGATGATCTGCGCGTCGTCCTCGCGGATGGTGCACGGCGGGTTCATCCAGTTGAGCGGCTTGTAGGCCTTGGCGTCGGCGTGGATCGCGATGGAACCGTCGGCCTTCAGGAGCACCAGTCGGTTGGCCTCGGGCAGCCGGGCGCCGAGTCGTCCCTGGTATTCGACGGAGCACCTCGCCACGAGCACGCGCACATCTCGCGTTGTATCACACCCTCCGTGCGCGCGGTCCGTGCACACCCCGCGTGATCCGCCTACGATCGCCCGACTCGCCAGGGGCAGCCACGCCGGAGGATCCGCCAATGCCAGTGCTCGCCACGTACCGCAACGGGGTCTACGACTTCTTCCTGCTGTTGCACATCATGTGCGCCATCATCGGGTTCGGCGCGGTGTACCTCAACGCGCTCTACGGCCAGGAGGTCCGCAAGCGACCCGGGCCCGAAGGGCTCGCGGTGTTCGAGGCGAACCTGCGCATCTCGAAGATCGCCGAGTACTTCATCTACGCCGTGTTCGTGTTCGGCTTCGCGGTCCTCGGCCTCGCGAAGGTCGGCGACGAGAACATCTTCAAGTTCTCCCAGACGTGGGTCTGGCTGTCGATCGTGCTCTACCTCGTCGGCATCGGCATCTCCCACGGCGTCCTCATGCCGTCGCTGAAGAAGATGGGCAACCTGATGCGCGAGATGATCGCCGCAGGCCCGCCCGTGGGCGGCCCGCCGCCGCAGGCCGGGCAGATGGCCGAGCTGGGCAAGAAGGTCGGCGCGGCCGGCGCCACGCTCGACGTGCTGCTGGTCGTGATCGTCGCCCTGATGATCTGGAAGCCCGGCTTCTGAACCACACGGTCTGAAGCCCGGACGGGCTGCGCCGTACCATGACGGTCGTGCATCCCGTGCTCGGCAGCTTCGTCGACGACGTCATCCGCGAACTGGTCGCCGCGCTCGGCGCCGCGCTGTTCTTCGCCAACGCCTGGGCGCTGATCAAGCGCCGCAGCGATGCCGACCGGGTTGCCGCGCGCACCGTCGAGCGCAGCCGCCCGGGCAGCCCGGTGCGCAGCGTCGCCCGGCCCGCGCCGAAGAAGGAGCTCGCGCAGGCGCCGGTCATCCGCACGGTCCTGTACATGGTGATCGGCTTCTTCGTGATGGTCGCCGGTCTCGCCGCTCGCTTCGGCTGAGCCCGGCACCGAGGCTGGTCGAGGCAGCGTGCCCGCGTTCACCGGCAGCGACCTGTACCGCGACCCGCCCCCCGACGCGGAAGGACCGCTCGCCGGCATCCTCGTCCTCGACCTCACGCGCGCCCGGTCGGGCCCCACCTGCGTGCGCCAGCTCGCCGACCTCGGCGCCGACGTGATCGCGATCGTCGCGCCCGCGGGCGGCGGGCCGTTCTCCTCCGAAGGGTCCGACGGCGCCAACCTGCAGCGCAACAAGCGCTCGATGGTCGTCGACCTCACCACCACCGAGGGGCGCGACATCTTCCTCCGCCTCGCGGCGCGCGCCGATGTGGTGGTGGAGAACTACCGCCCCGGTGTGAAGCACCGCCTCGGCATCGACCCCGACGCGGTGTGGGCGGTGAACCCGCGGGTGGTCTACGCGAGCATCTCGGGCTTCGGCCAGACGGGCCCGTACGCCGATCACCCCGGCGTCGATCAGATCGCGCAGGGCCTCGGCGGACTCATGAGCGTCACCGGGCCACCCGGCACCGGACCGTCGCGCGTGGGGATCGCGATCTCCGACACCGCGTCGGGCACGGTGCTCGCGCAAGGTGTGCTCGCGGCGCTCATCGCACGGGAGCGCACCGGACGCGGGCAGTGGGTCCACACGTCGCTGCTCGAGACGATGGTGAACTTCATGGACTTCCAGGCCGCGCGCTGGTTGATCGACGGTGAGGTGCCGGGCCAGACCGGCAACCACCATCCGACGATCGCGCCGATGGGCACGTTCCCGACTGCCGACGGCTGGATCAACGTCGCGCCCACCGGCGACTTCCCCGGCTTTTGCGCGCTGGTCGGCGCGCCCGAGCTGGCCAAAGACCCGCATTACGACTCGTTCGCCGGGCGCCGCGAGCACCGCGCCGCGCTCGAGGACGCCATCGCCGAGGTGATGCGCCGGCGCACCACCGCCGAGTGGCTCGGCGAGCTGGCCGGCGTGATCCCGTGTGGCCCCGTGCTCGCGGTCGACGAGGTGTTCGCCGACCCGCAGGTGGAGCACCTCCACCTCACGCGTACGGTGCCCCACCCGACGCGCGGTGACATCGAGGTGTTGCGGCACCCGGTCACCTTCAGCGACACGCCCACCACCATTCGTTCCGGGCCGCCGCTCGCCACCGCGCACACGCGCGAGGTGCTCGGAGAGCTCGGGTACGACGAGGACCAGATCGACGCGCTCGCCGCCGCGGGCGTGGTGCAGACCGGCAACGATCCGCAGGGACAGCAGGAGTGAGTGACATGAGGACCGTCGACACCGGCACCGAGAAGATGCTCGCCCACGTGGAAGGCGGCATCGGTTGGATGACCTACAACAACCCGGCGCGCCACAACGCGATGTCGTACGAGATGCAGATCGCGGTGCCGCGCATCCTCGCCGCGTTCGAGGCCGACGACGACGTGCACGTGATCGTGGTGCGCGGCGCGGGCGAGAAGGCTTTCGTCTCCGGCGCCGACATCTCCGAGTTCGACACGAAGCGCACCACGGTGTCGGCGCGCGAGGAGTACGACGATGCGCTGGCGGCGTCGTGGCGTTCGTGGCGCGAGGTCGGCAAGCCGATCATCGCGATGATCCGCGGCTACTGCATCGGCGGGGGCCTGCTCACCGCGATGAAGGCCGACATCCGCATCGCCGCCGACGACAGCCAGTTCGGCGTGCCCGCGGCGAAGCTCGGCCTGGGCTACGCGTACGGCGGCGTGCAGGAGCTGATGACGCTCGTCGGCCCGTCGTGGGCGGCCGAGATCCTGTACTCGGCCCGTCGGTTGAATGCCGAGGAGGCGCGTCACGTGGGCCTGATCAACCGGGTCGTTCCCGTCGTGGAGCTCGAGGACCAGGTGCGTGAGCTCGCGGGGCTCATCGCCGCGAACGCGCCGCTCACGGTGAAGGCGTGCAAGGCGTCGATCCGCGAGCTGCAGAAGGACCCGATCGACCGCGACGTCGCCAAGGTCGACGCGCTGACGGAGGCGTGCTTCCGCTCGGAGGACTACCTCGAGGGGCAGAAAGCGTTCGCCGAGAAGCGCGCGCCGGTGTTCCAGGGGAAGTAGCGCAGTGGCGGCGCCGCGAACCGTCGATGCCGCGCTGAAGAAGGTGCGGGCGATCTGTGCGCAGTTGCCCGACGTGGAGGAGCGCCCGAGTCACGGCGCGCCGACCTTCTTCCTGAAGGTGAAGGGCAAGAAGTCGTTCGTGATGTTCCACGACGACCACCACGGCGACGGCCGGCTCGCGATCTGGTGCCGCGCGCCCGAGGGTGTGCAGGCGCAACTGGTGGAGGAGGAGCCCGACCGCTTCTTCGTGCCGCCCTACATGGGGCCGTCGGGCTGGGTGGGCGTCCGCCTGGATCGTGACGTGGACTGGGCCGAGGTCGCCGCGATCATCGGCGACGCGTTCACTGCGGCGGCTTCGCCCCGCGGGCGATCTCGGTGAAACCCCAGAAGAGGAGGAACGCGCCGCAACCGATCGCCACGAAGTTCCACACCGACGAGCCGCGGTTGGCGGCGTCGATGATGTTGATCACGAGGATCAGGATGCCGGTGAGCGACGTGATGATCGCCCGGGTCTGGTTCGACATGCGGGCGACGCTACTCCCTGTGTGAGAATCGCGGCATGACGCCCGACGCAGAACTGCAGACCATCGCGATCGAGGGGTACGCGTACTTCTATCCCCTCATGGTGATGGAGGAGTCCCGTCGCCAGATGACGAACGGCAGCGGCGGGATGCACGGGCCGACGAACTCGCTGGTGCACGTCCGCGCCTACCCGGGCGCGCAGGACCGCGTCGTCGTACGCCCCAACTTCGACACGCTGTACTCCGCCGCGTTCCTCGACGTGCGCGCGGAGCCGGTGCTCGTGAGCGCGCCGGCGCTCGCCGACCGGTTCTTCATGCTGCCGCTCTACGACATGTGGACCGACGCGTTCGCGGCGCCGGGTTCGCGCACGAACGGCTCGGGCGACGTGGCGTTCGCGGTGTGCATGCCCGAGTGGCGCGGCGGGCTGCCCGCCGGGGTCGAGCGCATCGACGCGCCGACGCCGGTGGTGTGGTTGATCGGGCGCACGCAGACCAACGGCCCCGCCGACTACGAGAAGATCCACGCCTTCCAGGACTCGATGAAGTTGATGCCGTTGTCGGCGTGGCCCGGTCCCGCGGCGAGGTCGCGCCCACGACGGATCCGTCGGTTGGCACGACGGAACCGCCGGCGGTGGTGGCCGCGCTCTCCGGCGCGGAGTTCTTCGCGCGCGGGTGGAGCTCGCCGGCGAGTTTTCGCCACACCGCACCGACTACAGCCAGCTCGCGCGGTTGGCGCGGCTCGGCATCCGCGTCGGTGAGACGTTCGACGCGACCGCGCAGTCGCAAGTGGTGCAGGACGCGATCGCCGCGGCGCCGAAGGGCGCGGCGAAGTTGCTCGTCGAGCGCATGAACAGCATCGGACGCATCCGCAACGGTTGGATGGTCATGAGCGACGGCATCGGCGTGTTCGGCAACGCCTACGTCAAACGGGCGATCATCGCCCGGCTCGGCCTCGGCGCGAACCCGCCCGAGGACGCGATCTACCCGCTGTTGCAGACCGACGCCGACGGCAACGCGCTCGACGGCGCGAACCCGTACCGGTTGCACTTCGACGCGGGGCAGCTGCCACCGGCCGGCGCGTTCTGGTCGGTCACGATGTACGACGCGGCCGGCTACCAGGCCGCCAACGAGCTGAACCGCTTCGCCATCGGCGACCGCGACGACCTCGTGTTCGACACCGACGGCTCACTCGACCTGTGGATCCAGCACGAGCGGCCCGACGACGACAAGGTCGCCAACTGGCTCCCGGCCCCAGCGGGCCCGCTCGCGGTGACGATGCGCATCTACGAACCCGGCCCCGAGCTGTTCTCCGGCGCCTGGGTGCCGCCGCCCGTCGCGAAGGTCGGCTGAGCCCTCGACTGGGTCGTAGAGGAGCCCGGAGGGAGGACGCCGGATACCGAGTACGGTCGTTGACATGCAGACGCGTGTGCAGTGCAGCAAGGAATCCTGCTACGCGACGTTCGACGGGAGGGCCCCGGAGGTCGGGACCGTCCGCTTCTGCAACCGCACCGGGCCCGACGGCGGTCACGCCAGTCGCTGGAGCGGCAGCCAGTGGGAGCCCGTGGTGCACTCGATGGAGCACGACCGCTCCTGAAGGTCGTCATCTTCGTCTGCGTACCTCCCAGAGTGCGAGCACGAAGATGATGAGGACCGCGATGATCGTGATCGTCGCCTGCACTGCGTTCACGGACGTGGCGATGACGACTGCGATGGCGATCGAAACCGCTGCGCTTCCGAGGAGCGCCTCCTTCCAGGGGCGGTGGCGCTGCTGGTCATGACATTCCGTCTGCATCGATCCTCCAGTCGTGGCGGACCCGGACGTTCCCTGCAGGATGCCCGGCGGGCCGCGGCTTCATTCCACCCGGCTCCGATCCGGAGACGGCGGGGTTCCTTCGGCAGCCCACCGCCCGGTACGATCACGTCCCCACGCGGGTGTAGTTCAGAGGCAGAACATCAGCTTCCCAAGCTGAGAACGCGGGTTCGATTCCCGTCACCCGCTCCACCGTCACCAGCTCCAGCAGTCCAGCCATCCATCATTTGCAGCTCCGCACCGTGTGCCCCGTCGATCAGTCGACAGGGCACCACTGCTCCTCGAGGCCGATGATCGACGAGAAGCGGCCGACCAGGCACATGACGCAGAGCAGTGAGAGCTCCACGACCTGCTCCGGCGTGAACCAGCGACGCAGCTCCACCTTGTCGGCCTCGGTCACCGACAGGTGGTCGGTCGCCAATTTGCGCGCGTACGCGACGGCCGTGTGCTCGGCCTCGGTCATGTTGCGTCGTTCGGACTCGCCGATCTCCGCGACGAGCTCCTCGGTCAACCCGGCTTCGACGGCGCTCGGGTGCCGACCGGCCATGCACACCTCGCAGCGTGTCGTCTGCGCCACCGCGATGCGCACGAGCTCGGTGAGGCGGGATCCGAGGTGGTTGTCGAACCGCAGCTGGCCGTAGACCTCGTTGTAGCGGCGGAAGTGGTCGGGGGCGTGGGCCATCACGCGGATGAAGTCGCGCAGGCCCGGTCGCTCCGTGGCCTCCCACTGGGCCCGCAGGTCGTCGGGCAGGTCCTCGACGGGCACCAGCGGCACGAACTCTTCGTCCATCCCGCAATCCTGCCCTGTTCCCGGGCGCTCTCGGTGCCGATACTGATGGCATGGACGCCCATGGGCTCGCGCCCGTCCCGGAGTCAACCAGACCGTCGAAGGTGCGGCGGTACTTCGCGGCCCCGCATCGGCAGCTCGCGGTGTTGGTGGCCGGGGGGATCGTCCTGGCGATCAGCGTCATCTCGCTGACCCTCGTGAACCTCGCGGACGTGCGGGATCCCCTCGATCGGGCGGATCCGAGGTTGTTGACCTCGGCGAGCTCGTTGCAGGCGACCGCGCAGGACGTGGCCGACACTGGCGCGAAGTTCACGACCGCGTTGACGATGCCTCCCGATCAGCGGACGGTGTTGGCGGCCTCGCTCGTCGAGGCCAACGCCCGCTACCACAGCCAGTTCGCGCACTACAAGACGAACGCGGTCGGTCTGCCCGGCGAGCAAGCGCTGCAACAGGACTTCGAGAAGCAGGCAAGCGCGAGCACGGACCTCAGCGTCGCGCTGCTCACCCCGGAGATCGTGTCCGCCGAACAGATCGCGCAGGCGGCGACCATCAACGCGCAGATGCAGAGCGACCTGCAGCAACTCCAGGGCAAGTACCAGGCGCAGCTCGCGGCGCAGACCCACCAGGCGCGCCTGGCGGAGGACAACACCCGACGGATCCTGATCACCAGTGCTGGTGTCGCGGTGTTCTTGGTCCTCGGTGCGGCCCTCGCGCTGGTGCGCACGCTCCGTCGTCAGGAGGCCGCGACTGCGGCCCAGGACGCCCGCACCGAGCTCGAGACCCGGCTGCAGCGCGCGCTCGAGATGGCCGAGTCCGAGGACGCGGTGTACCGGCTGGTGTCCACCGCCCTGGCGTCCACCGAGATCGAACTCCCCGTGGAGCTGCTGATCGCGGATTCGAGCCGCGCCCACCTCCATCAGGTCGCGAGCGCACACATGTCCACCACAAGCGGGTGCGGGGTCAGCGCGCCGACCGCCTGCCCGGCCGCGGTGAGCGGCCAGACGCAGCTCTTCCCGAGCAGCCGGGACCTCGACGCCTGCCCGTTCCTGGTCGACCGGCCCGACGGGCCCTGCGCGGCCGTCTGCGTCCCGGTCAACATCGCCGGACGGGCGATGGGCGTGATCCACGCTCGCGGTCCCGACCGCCAGCCCGCGCCGCCGGGCAGCATCTCGAGCTTGGAGCTCGTCGCTCGGCGCGCCGGCGAACGCCTCAGCCTCCTCCGCGTGTTCGCCCGCTCGGAGATGCAGGCGAACACCGACCCGCTGACGGGACTCCTCAACCGCCGCAGCCTCGAAGCGGCGACGGTCGATCTCGTCGACGAAGGCGAGGACTACGTCGTGGCCTACGCGGATCTCGACCACTTCAAGAAGCTGAACGACGTCCACGGCCACGACGCCGGGGACCGCGCGCTGCGCCTCTTCTCGCGCGTCCTTCGTGACAGCGTCCGGCCTTCGGACATCCCCGCCCGCTACGGCGGCGAAGAGTTCATCGTCGTCCTGCCCCAATGCTCACCGACCGACGCCGAGATGGTCATGGAGCGGGTCCAGGACCGCCTCGCGGCGGCCGTCCGCGACGAGCCGGGTCCGGAGTTCACCGTCAGCGTCGGCATCGCCCCGTCGCAGATCACCAAGACCTTCGGCGAAGTGGTCGAGGCCGCCGACATGGCACTGCTCGAGGCGAAGGCCACCGGGCGCGACCGCGTCGTCGTCGCACCGCTCCCCGGCACGCAGGTTCCCGACGACCCGAGCAGCCTCGCCCACGACGACCCCCGCTGAGACCTCCCGACTCAGGGTTTCCAGTTCGGGTCGCGGCCGGCGAGGCCTAGCACGCGATCGAACCGCGGGGCGTCGTCGGGCACGGGCACGACCGGACCGAAGAGCCCTTCGCGTACCCGGCATCGCTGGTCGCCGTACCGTGGACCCATGGCGAAGCACGAGATCTCAGTGTCATTGCCCGCTCACGAGGTCCGCAACACCGATCTCACCGTGATCGTGCACTCCGACGGTCAACGCCTCGGCGAGCTGGCCGTCTCGAAGGGCACCATCGACTGGCGACCGGCCCGCAAGCACGCGCCGGTGCGCCTCCGGTGGGAACGGTTTGCCGACCTGATGGAGCGCTACGCCGACGGCGATCTGCGCTGATCGCGTCACGCCCGCCGCAAGGGTGTCGATCGGGGCGTCAGCCGTTCGTCGTGACGGTGCGGGCCGGTTCCGGCGCCGCGCACGGGCGCCGGCGACCCCGGCCCGGACGGAGGAGCGAGACCATGGCCAAGTTCGTGTTCGCATACCGCGGTGGCGCGATGGCGGAGACCCCCGAGGCGCAGGAAGCCGCGATGAACGCATGGATGGGCTGGTTCGGCGAGCTCGGCCCCGCGATCGTCGACGGCGGCAACCCGTTCGCCGCGTCCACCGCGGTGCAGTCGGACGGCTCGTCGGGCGCGGCGGCCGCCGGGCTCACCGGCTACTCGATCGTCGACGCCGCGGACCTCTCGGCCGCGGCCACGCTCGCGAAGGGCTGCCCCGTGCTCACCGCGGGCGGCTCGGTCGAGGTCTACGAAGCGTTGCCCATGTAGCGAAGTGACGTGGTGCAGTGATGCGGTGGCGGCATCGGAGCATGTGCAATCCGTCTTGGACAGCGCGAGCGGTGTGCACGATCATGCTCCAGTGACCGCCGCTGCCGCCGACGCCGACCTCGCGGTCGGCGCCGCCGCGGCGCTGCCGGCACTGGTGGAGCTCCGCCGCGATCTCCACCGGATGCCCGAGGTGGGCCTGCACCTGCCGCAGACCCGCGCCGCGGTCCTGCGCGCGCTCGCAGGGCTCGACCTCGAGGTGACCGTCTACGACGACTTCTCCGGTGTCGCCGCGGTCCTGCGTGGCGTGGCACCCGGGCCGGTGGTGCTGCTCCGCGGCGACATGGACGCGCTCCCGATCGTCGAGGAGACCGACCTCGACTACGCCGCCGACGGTCCGAACATGCACGCGTGCGGCCACGACCTCCACACGACGATGCTCGTGGGCGCGGCCGGCCTCCTCGCCGCCCGCCGTGACCGCATCGCCGGGTCCGTGATCTTCATGTTCCAGCCGGGTGAGGAGGGGTATTTCGGCGCCCGGCACATGATCGAGTCCGGGGTGCTCGACGTCGCGGGAGCCCGACCGGTTGCTGCGTACGCGTTGCACGTCGCGCCCGGGCAGGTGCACCGCGGCGTGGTCGCGAACGCGACCCGGGCCCTTGCTCGCGTCCGCCGATCGCCTCGTGATCACGGTGCAGGGCGCATCCGGCCACGGCGCGCGTCCGCACCTCGCGGTCGATCCGGTACCGGTCGCCGCGGAGATCGTCACCGCGCTCTACGCCGCGGTGACGCGGCAGTTCGACGTGTTCGATCCGGTGGTGCTCACCGTCGGCGTGTTCGAGGCGGGCACCGCGCACAACGTGGTCGCCGGGAGCGCGCACCTGGAGGCGACGCTCCGCACCTTCCGGCCGGAGACGCGCGCGCGGCTCGCCGAGGTGGCGCTCCAGGTGTGCCGCGGCGTGGGCGCGGCACACGGAGTCGTAGTGGAAGCGGAGGTGGAGGACCTCTACCCGCCGACGGTCAACGACGGTGCGGCGGCGGCGCGGGTGCTCGCGGTGGCCGAGCGCCACTTCGGTGCCCAGTTCGTGGAGACGTTCCCGCACCCGCTGCCCGGCGCCGAGGACTTCTCCTTCGTGCTCGAGGAGGTGCCAGGCGCGCTCGCGTTCCTGGGGGTGTGCGTCCCCGAGCGTGACCCGGCAACTGCGCCGTACAACCACTCGTCACTCGCGGTCTACGACGACGACCTGCTGGGCGCGGGCGCGCAGATGCTCGCCGCCCTCGCGCTGGAGCACCTCGCGAGCCGCTGAGCGAAGGGCAGGCCGGGATGGGCAACATCGGATCCGCGGATCCGGCGAACCCAACCCGGCCTGCACCGCGATCCTGCGCCCACCGAGTGCCGACGGCCAGGGGCGATGGTCACTCGCGTTCAGTGCGCCGGCTGCAGCACTCCGGTGACCACGAGATGACGGTCGCCGATCGGCTCGACGCGCAGGTCGTCGGCGAGGCCTGCGGCCACGAGCTGTGCAGTCACCTCGTCGGCGCGGTACGCGGCGCGTAGCGACGCGCGGAAGTCCTCGCGCAGCACCGCCGGCTCGTCGCGCGCGTACCGCTGCACGAGCGCGTCGACGGTGTCGTCGTCGGCCGGGCGTCGGAGGTCGAACACGTGCACGACCGCACCGGGCTCGTCCTGCTCGGCGAGCATGCGCACCGTCGACCACAATGCCGCGGGGTCGGCGAGGTGGTGCAGCAACGAGTTCGACGCGACGAGATCGAACCTCCCCAGGTCCACCAGCGCCGCGTCGGGCGCGGGCAGGTGCAGCTCGACGAGTTCGATCCGGTCGGCGAGGCCCAACTGCGTGATCCGCTCCCGCCCGAGCCCGAGCATCACCGGGCCCGCATCGACGCCCACGATCGCCGCGTCGGGAAGGGCGCGCGCGATGCGCGTGGTTACGTCGGCGGGGCCGCACCCCAGGTCGACCACGCGCCGCGCCCGCAGCGCCAGTGACGGATGACGACGCACCAGGTCGTCGACCACTGTTTGGTGGGGCGCGGCGAAGTCGGCTTCGCTGTACGCGCGCGCCTGCTCGGGCTCCTCCATGAGCTCCGCCTCCGGCACGCGCCGGTCGAGCCTCAACGCGGGATCACTCCCAGTCGGACATCTCCGCGGGGCGGCTCTCCACCAGGCGCACGAGCGGGATCGTGCGGTTGGTCTTCTTCTGGTAGTCGGCGTACCAGGCGCGGTCTTCCACGAGGAGCGCGTAGAGGCGGTCGTGCTCCTCACCCTCCTCGAGGATGTCGGGCGTCGACCAGAAGATGCCATCCTGCACGCGCACGAGGATCTCGGGGTTGGCGTCGCGGTCGCGCAGGTTGACGAACCATGCGGGGTGCTTCTCGTGCCCGGCGAACGACGCCACCACGACGCGCACACCCTCGGGGTCGCGCCAGAACGGCAGCGCGATCTTGTGCGCGTTCCCCGACTTGCGACCGACGGTGCGGATCATCACATGGTGCATGCCCGCCTGCACCCAGACCGCGTCGTCGTTGGTCTGCTCGAGGTACTCGACGTGCATCTTCGTGATGTTCGGGATCTCGTCGTGCGACGGGGTGTCCCAGGCCTGCTCCACCTTCTGGTCGGTCGCCATGTGTCGTCCTCGCTTCTCGTCGTCGGGCGGCTCTTCGGTGTGGCGGAGCAGTCTTCCAGATCGGCCGTCCGGATGCGGACGCCCGCTCACGGATGCGGCAGCAAGCCGCGCTCCTGGAGGCGGCGCAGCATGCGCACGAACATCTCGGCGGTGTCGGTGCACTCGGCGAAGCCGGCCCGGCGCAACTTCACCGTGCTCACCAGCGACGGCAGGCCGGGCGGCGGGCCGAAGGGGCGCAGGAGGATGTCGGCGTACACCGGCGAGTCGCCCACGAACGCGCGCACGTCGGCGGGCGCGGCGCAACCCGTGCCGCCCGACGATCGCCGCCCACTCGCCGGCCCGGGCCGGGAGCTCCTCGGCGAGGCGCGTGGGCGCGGGCTCGCCCACCTCCATGCCGAGCGCGTCGGTGATCGCCGGCCACACGTCGGGCCAGGTGTACACGTCGCCGTTGGTGATGTTGAAGATCTCGTTGCGCGCGGTCGGCGCATCCGCGCCCCACACCAGGGCCCGGCCGAGCAGGTCGGCGTCGACGGCTTCGCCCGCGTGGCGTTCACCACCGGGGAACGCGAGGGGCAGGCCGCGCTCGCGCAGCAGCGCGCCGTAGACCCCGAGCACCGGGACCGGGTTCATGGGGCTGCCGATCGAGTCACCGAACACCACCTGCGGGCGCCACACGGTGAAGCCGAACCCGTGCTGCGCGGCGCGCGCCCGCAGGGCGTCCTCCTGCAGGAAGTAGAAGTTCTCGTGCTCGACGCGCGGGGCGTCCTCCTTGCAGGGGAGCGGGGTGACGATCCCAACATGCGCGCCATACGCCTTGGTGCCCTGCAGCAGGCTCACGTGCTCGACCGCGCCGCCCCCACCCGGGCTCTCCAGCAGAGGGTCGAGGCAGTGCTCGAAGAAGGCCAGGTTCTCGGCCATCAGTTCCCGGTCGGTCCAGCCCGCCACCAGCCCGGGCCGTTCCTTGAGCGCGGTGAACACCACGTGGGAGGGGGCAATCGCCCCGAGCGCCTCGCGGCTCGCGGCGGCGTCGGCCAGGTCGACGGACAGGAATTCGGCGCCGGTGAGGTCGTCGGGCGGGCGGCGCGACACCGCGATCACCCGCCACCCGGCCGCGACGAACTGGCGCACCGCCGCGGCGCCCACCACCCCCGAGGAACCGGCGATCACGACCGTGCGTGCCACATCGTCCCCTTCCTGCGGGTGCGCGATCGGCTGCGCCCCACTAAGTTGCCGCCAGTTTCGTGAAGGTATCCCGATACTGGAGGCCCCGGTGACCGACTCGCTCAGCATCTCCCCCGACGAACTGCACCGTCGGTACGAGGAGGAGGCCGAGAAGCGCATCAAGTACGGGGTGCGCGACTACATCGACATGGTCGACATCGCCGACAGCGAGTTCGACCGTGACCCCTACGCGGAGCCGCTGGTGCGCGACGCCCTCGTCGAGGAGACCGACGTGGTCGTCATCGGTGCCGGCTGGTCGGGCCTGACCGCCGCCGCCTACCTCACCGACCAGGGCGTCACCGACTACCGGATCATCGACAAGGCCGGCGACTTCGGCGGCACCTGGTACTGGAACCGCTACCCCGGCTGCCAGTGCGACGTCGAGGCCTACACCTACCTCCCGCTGCTCGAGCGCATCGGCTACATGCCCAAGCAGAAGTACGCGACCGCGCCGGAGATCTTCGCCTACGCGCAACTGCTGGGCCGCACCTTCGACATGTACCCGCACGCGCTCTTCCAGACCAGCGTCACCGGGCTGGAGTGGAACGAGGAGCGCAAGCGCTGGCGCGTCACCACCACGCGCGACGACGTCATCGACGCGCGCTTCGTGGTGATCTGCGGCGGCGTGCTGCACGTCGCCAAGCTCCCCGGCATCCCAGGTGTGTACGACTTCGCGGGCCCCGCGTTCCACACCGCGCGCTGGAACTACGAGGTCACCGGTGGTGGCCCCGAGGCGCCGATGGACAAGCTCGCCGACAAGGTCGTCGGCATCATCGGCACCGGCGCCACCGCGGTGCAGGCCGTGCCGAAGCTCGCCGAGGCGTGCAAGGAGCTCATCGTCTTCCAGCGCACGCCGTCGTCGGTGAGCCCGCGCAACCAGCGACCGACCACTCCCGAGGAGTGGGCCGAGATCACCGCGGAGCCCGGCTGGCACGAGCGGCGCATGGAGAACTTCATCGAGGGCACGCTCGGGATGCAGCCCGAGGTCGACCTGATCCAGGACGGCTGGACGGAGATGTTCCACATCGACCCGAAGATGCCGGCGCGCAACGACGAAGAGGCGCGCATGCTCGAGGAGTGGGACGACCTCCAGATGGCGAAGGTGCGCCAGCGCATCGCCGACACCGTGAAGGACCCGGAGACCGCGCAGAAGTTGATGCCCTGGTACAAGATCAGCTGCAAGCGGCCGTGCTTCCACGACGAGTACCTGCCCGCGTTCAACCGTGACAACGTGAAGCTCGTCGACACCGACGGCAAGGGCATCGACCGGGTCACCCCGAAGGGCGTGGTGGTGGGTGACACCGAGTACCCCGTCGACGTGCTCATCTACTCGACCGGCTTCGACAACACGTCGCTCTACAGCCACCGTCTCGGTTTCGACCCGGTCGGCAAGGGCGGCGTGTCGCTGTCGGAGGCGTGGGCCAAGGGCATGTACTCCCTGCACGGCACGCTCGCCGACGGCTTCCCGAACCTGTGCATGAACCAGGCGCTGCAGGGCGGTCAGCACATCAACATCGCCTACGCGTCGACGAAGACCTCCGAGCACATCGCGTGGATCATCGCCCGCGCGCTGGAGGAGAACGTGGTGATCGAGGCCGACCGACCGGCGGAGGACGACTGGTTCAACTACATCATCCAGTCGGCCCTGCCCTACTTCGCCTACTTCGCCAACTGCACCCCGGGCTACCTCAGCAACGAGCGCAAGGACGCCGACGAGAGCATGAGCCGCAGTGCCTGTTACATGGGCAGCGCGGTCGACTTCAAGGGTGAGCTCGAGAAGTGGCGCTCGACCGGCGACATGCCCGGCGTCGTGAAGACGCCGGTCTGAGCCGGTGCCGGACGTGTTGTCGGACGAGCTGACCGCGGCGTTCTCGCTCGAGGGTCGCGTTGCGATCGTCACCGGTGCCGGGCGGGGCATCGGCGCGGAGATCGCCCGCACCCTCGAGGGCGCGGGGGCGACGGTCGTGCGGGCCGACGTCGCCGGGGATGCCGTCAAGAAGGTCGACGTGTCGTCACGCGCCGAGGTCGACGCGCTCGTTGCCGACGTCGTGACCGAGCACGGGCGCCTCGACGTGATGGTCAACAACGCGGGGATCATCGTGAGCAACTCGGTGCTCGACACCTCCGAGGAGGAGTTCGACCGGGTGCTCGGGGTGAACCTGAAGGGCGCGCTCTTCGGTTGCCAGGCCGCGGCGCGGGTGATGGTCGAGGCAGGCGGCGGTTCGATCGTGAACGTCGCGTCGCAGGGCGCCGACACGCCCGCGGCGGGGATCGTGAGCTACGCGGTGTCGAAGGCCGGGGTGGTGCAACTCACCCGCACCCTCGCGCTCGAACTGGCCCCGCTGGGCGTGCGCGTGAACGCCATCGCGCCGGGGTTCACGCCCACGCCGATGACGAACCGGCACTTCACCGCGGAGGACGGCACCGTCGACGAGGCCACACGCGAGCAGGTGTGGAACGCGATGAAGGCGCTCAACCCCATGGCCGCGCTCGGCGAACCGCGCGACCAGGCGCTCGCCGTGCTCTACCTGGTGAGCGACGCGGCGAAGTTCGTGACCGGTCAGGTGATGCGGGCCAACGGCGGCGGCCACATGGGCTGACGCGCCGGTTGCGCGTCCGCCTCGACGAGCACGTACTCGTTCGGGTCGTCGAGAACTCAGGCCAACTCGAACTCGTCGGCGTGGACCTCGCGGGTGAGCTCCCGGTACTGGTCGATGGGCCACGGCGACAGCGTGTACACCTTGCCCGCCGGGTTCTTGTAGTGGCTGTGGCGGATCGACGGGTGTGCCCACACCAGCTGGCTGATCTCCTCCTGGTGCCACTTCGCGTACTCGTCGTGCACGTCGCGCCGCACCTCGATGCTGCGCGCGCCCGACGTGAGGGTGAGGCGGATCGCCTCCATCGCGTGGCTCATCTGGAACTCGGAGTGGAAGAACAGGCTCGAGCTGTGGGCGAGGTTCGTGCCGGGCCCGTAGAGACAGAACAGGTTGGGGAAGTTCGGTGCGTACACACCGAGGTAGGCGGTCGGCTCCTCGCCCCACTGCTCGCGGAGCGACACCCCGTCACGCCCGCTGATCTCCATCGGCGCGAGGAAGTCGTTGTGCTGGAAGCCGGTGGCGAAACAGATCACGTCGGCCGGTCGCTTCACGCCGTCGGTGGTGACGATGCCGTCGGGCTCGATGCGCGCGATCGCGGTGCGCACCAACTCGACGTTGGGCTTGCGCAGGGCCTGCAGCCAGTAGCCGTCGTCCTGCAGCAGGCGCTTCCCCGACGACGGGTAGTCGGGGATCGACTGCTCGATCAGGTCGTCGCGGCCGTCGAGCTGCGAGCGGATCCAGTCCTCCATGGCCTCGCCGCGCACCGCGTTGTTCTCGTTGATCCACCGGTCGTCGTCGCCGGTGTAGTCGGGATTGATCCGGTACACCTCGGTGCCGGTGGCGATGCCGGGGTAGGTCATCATGAAGCGGAACCAGCGCGCGTAGAACGGCAGGTGCCGCAGCGCCCAGCGGTCACCCGCGGGGACGTGCTGGCGGTAGATGGGGTTGCGAATCATCCACTGCGCCGTCCGCTGGTAGATGGTGAGCTGCGCGACGTCGTCCGCGATCGACGGCGCGATCTGGAACCCGCTCGCGCCGGCGCCCACGAGCGCGAACTGCGTGTCTGCGATGTCGAGGTCGGCGGGCCAGCGCGAGGAGTGGAACGAACGGCCCGCGAAGGTGTCGATGCCGGGGAGGTCGGGAAGCTTGGGCAGGTTCAGCGAGCCCACCGCGCTGATCACGAAGCGCGCCTCGAGCATGTCGCGTGCGCCCGACTCGTCTTCGATCTCCACGCGCCACGTCGCGCTCGGCCTCGTGCCAGGTGGCGGAAACGACCTTCGTGCCGAACCGGGTGTGCGGGCGCAGGTCGTAGCGGTCGAGCACGGTGGCGAAGTAGTCGCGCAGCTCGGGGTACTGGCAGTAGTACTCGGACCAGTGGTCGGACGGGATGAACGAGTAGCAGTACTGGTGGCTGCCGACGTCGACCCGCGCGCCGGGGTAGCGGTTCTCCCACCACGTGCCACCGGGCGCGGGGTTCTTCTCGACGATCGTGAACGGCAGTCCGGCCTGCGACAACCGGATGCCGGCGAGGATGCCCGAGAGGCCGCAGCCGATCACCACCACGGGCGACGCGGCCTTCACGTCGGCGGGGATCTCGTCGCCCCACGTGACGGCGTGCGCGTCGCCACCCGCGAACTGCATGTCCTCGAAGAACAGGTCGGCGAGGCGGCCTTCGACCGGGCGACCGGCGAGGTACGCCATCATCTCGGCGAGCACGTCGTGGGAGAGGTCGACGGGTTCGCACCCGGCGTCGCGGTAGGCGAGCACCGCGGGGAGCGCAAGCGCACGGATCGCGTCCTGCTGTTCGGTGGTGAGCCCGGCCTGGTAGTCGAGCGTGGTCGGCATCTGGGGGAGCGGGTGATCGCGGATCCACGCCGGGTCGCCGGTCATGTGCACGAGCGAGCAGAGGAGCGCGGGCACGTCGACCTCGGCGAGGGCGGCGGCGACCGCCGCGTCGTCGTCGGAGAAGGGATGGCCGGCGTGGGGGTTCCTCATGCCCGCAGCATGGCCGCGCACCGACTCGGCGTTCAACTGTCATGCGACGATGGCGCCACATGACGATGCGGCGGGAGCAGTTGGAGGAGATGGTGGGCGTCGCCAACGAGGCCCGGCGGGCCGGGCACCCGGTCGAACCCGGGTTGCTCCACGCGCTCGGTGATCCCGACCGACGGCTCGTCGCGTACGGCACGCTCTGCCCCGGCGAGGTCAACGAGGACGTGCTGGCCGCCGCGAGCGGGTCGTGGACCCCGGCCACCGTCCGCGGCGTCGTCGGCAGCTGGCATGGCTACCCGATCCTCCGGACCGATCCCGGAGCGCCGGCGGTCGAGGTGATGGTGCTGACCTCCGAGGACCTACCGAGGTTGTGGCCGCGCCTCGACCGGTTCGAGGGGCCCGCGTACCGCCGCGAGTGGATCGTCTACGACCACGACGCCGGTTGCGGGGTCGGTTCTGTGTACGTCGAGGCCTGAACGAGGGGCCGTCGTCCTTCAGACGCCGTCGTGGCACACCTCGATCTCGCCCTCGAGCACCACCAGGAGCTCCCGGCCGATCTGCCCCTCGGTCACGAGGAGGGTCGCGGCGGGGAACTCGAGGCGGGTCGCGAGGTTGGCGACGAGCGAGAGCTGCTGTGGCGACAACGACGCGAACAGCGGCACCTCGGCCAGGGTGTGCTCGAGGTTCCGTTCCGCCGCCGCCACGGCGAGATCCTGCCGGTCACCCCGGGGGTCCGCAACCGCGCCCGGGACTTTGGGCCCTGTCCGGCATTCGGTCGGACATTTACGTTTTCCGTACTCAGTACAAATACGGCGAGCCCCAGTGGCCCCGAGGCGCCAGCTGACCCAGGAGGCGGAGACCGACCATGGAGTTCATCCACCACAGCCCCGACATGACGTACACCGCGGTCCCGAACCGGGTGTTCGACTGCGACCAGCACCTCTACGAGACCGCCGAGGCCTTCCAGCGGTACGTGCCGAAGGAGTACGCCAACGCCCTCGAGATCGTCGAGATCGACGGTCGCAAGAAGGTCGTGGTCAAGGGGAAGATCTCCGCCTATATCCCGAACCCCACCTTCGAGGTGGTGGCGGCGCCCGGCTCCGGCATGGAGTACTTCTCCGGCAAGAACGTGGAGGGCAAGTCGTTCCGCGAGATCGTCACGCCGATGAAGTCGATCCCCGCGTTCAACGACCCGACCGCGCGTCTCGACCTGATGGACCGCATGAACATCGACGCGGTGGTGAACTTCCCCACGCTCGCGTCGGTCGTCGAGGTCAACTTCATGAACGATCCGGTCACCAGCCAGGCGCTGATCCACGCGTACAACCAGTGGCTGTTCGACGACTGGGGCTTCAACCACCAGGACCGCATCTTCACCACGCCGGTGATGAACCTGTCGATCGTCGAGGGTGCCATCAGCGAGCTCGAGTGGGCGCTCGAGCGTGACGCCAAGGCGATCCTCGTGCGGCCCGCGCCGGTGGCCGGCTGGCTCGCCACCAAGTCGCCGTTCCTCCCCGAGTTCGACCCGTTCTGGGCCCGGGTGCAGGAGGCGAACGTGCCGGTGATGATGCACATCTCCGACTGCGGCTACCAGCGCTACGCCAACGAGTGGCTCGGTCGCACCGAGGACGAGCTGTTGCCGTTCGAGCCCGACATCTTCTCGATCATGGTCACGCACGACCGGCCGATCACCGACACGATCTGGTCGGCGATCGGCCACGGCATGCTCTCGCGCTTCCCGGGCGTGAAACTCGCCACGATCGAGTGCGGCAGCAGCTGGCTCCCGCAGACGCAGGAGCGCCTGCTCGACGCCTACGGCCGCCTCCCGCAGCAATTCCTCGAGCACCCGCTCGACGTGCTGCAGCGTCAGGTGTACGTCGCCCCGTTCTGGGAGGACGACCTCCAGCCGGTGATCGACGCGGTCGGCATCGACCACGTGATCTTCAACTCCGACTGGCCGCACCCCGAGGGCCTCGCCGACCCCAACAGCTACATCGAGCAGTGCCACGAGACCGGCGTCGACGACGCCACCGTCGCCAAGGTCATGGGCGAGAACATGTTCGACCTGCTCGGCGTCTGAACCGCGGCGACAAAGCTTCTCCGCACGGCCCTCCGGGATGGTGAACTGTCACCGTCGCCGGGGGGCCGTTGCGCGTGAGGAGGAGTTCCATGCCCGGTTCGCCGGTGGTGCCGCTGCGGGCGGTGAGTGTGTACTGCGGTTCGAACCCGGGGTCCGACCCGGCCTACGCCGACGCCGCGGTCGCGATGGGCACGGAGCTCGGTCGCCGCGGGATCGACATGGTCTACGGGGGCGGGCACGTGGGCCTGATGGGGATCGCGGCCGACGCCGCGCTCGCTGCGGGCGGGTGCGTGCACGGGGTGATCACCCACGCGTTGCAGGCGCACGAGGTGGAGCACGTCGGGCTCACCAGCCTCACCATCGTGGAGACGATGCACGAGCGGAAGTTCATGATGGCGGACCGTTCCGACGCCTTCGTGATGCTGCCCGGCGGCTTCGGCACTCTCGACGAATTCTTCGAGGTGGTCACGTGGACCCAGCTCGGCGTGCACACGAAGCCGTGCGGCATCCTCGACGTGCGCGGGTTCTTCGACCCGCTGCTCCAGTTCCTCGACCACGCGACCGGCGAGCAGTTCATCCGGCCCCAGCACCGGGGGTCGATCGTGGTCGACACCGACGCGTCGGCGCTGCTCGACCAGCTCACCGCCATCGCCCTGCCCACCGTCGAGAAGGTGATCTCCCGCGAGGAGCGGTGATCGCGGCGAGAATCACGGGATGGCCACGTCCGACGAACGGCTCGACTTCGACCACGCCGTGGCCGCGGTGGTGCAGGACATCCCCGCGGGCACCGTCGTGAGCTACGGCTGGGTGGCGAGCGAGGCCGGGTTCCCCGGCGCGGCGCGTGCGGTGGGCAAGCTGCTGGCGTCGAGCCCGTCGCCGCTGCCGTGGTGGCGGGTCACCCGCGCCGATGGTGTGCTCGCGCCGCCGGTGGCGCGCGCGCAGACGGAGCGCCTGCGCGCCGAAGGAATCGTGGTGTCGGGCCGGCGCGTCACGCCGCGTCCGCTCACCCCGTGAGCACGTCGCGCAGCCGAGGAAGAGGAAGGAGGAACGAGTGACCACCGGAACGCCGAGCGCCGCGCAGATGCAGGCGCGCTTCGAGCAGCTGCAGGCGCGCCTCGTCGACCTGTGGGGGTCGATGCACGAGATGTCGCCCGACCCGCAGACCATCGTGGTGGTGCCGTCGCTCTCGATCGAGCTGCTCGAGGGCTCCGGCATCATCGTGCAGCCCTACGAGGAGCGGTACCTGTTCCTGCTCTTCCTGCTGCGTCAGCCGCTGGCGCGGATGATCTACGTGACGTCGGAGCCGGTCCACCCGAGCGTCGTCGACTACTACCTCTCGCTCGTGCCCGACGTGCCGCAGTCGCACGCCCGCCGGCGCCTGTTCACGGTCGCGCTCGGCGACGGGTCGCCGCGTCCGCTCTCCGCGAAGTTGCTCGAACGACCTCGCGTGCTCGAGCGCATCCGCGCGCTCATCCCCGATCCGCGGCGGGCGCACCTCGTGCCGTTCCTCACCACCGACCTCGAGCGCGACCTCACGGTGCACCTCGGCATCCCGATGTACGGCGCGGATCCCAAGTTCGTCGACTTCGGCACGAAGAGCGGCGGGCGACGCCTGTTCGAGGAAGAAGGCGTGTCGCACCCGCTCGGCGTGGAGGACCTCCACACCGTCGACGACGTCGTCGATGCGGTCGTGGCGATGCGGGCGCGCAAGCCGGCGATCGCGCAGGTGCTGGTGAAGCTCAACGAGGGGGTCTCGGGTGACGGCAACGCGCTCGTCGACCTCGCCGCGGTTCCGGCGCCCGGCGACGCGGGCGAGCGGGTCGCGGTGGAGCAGGCCGTGCGCGCGATGCAGCTCGAGGCCGCGAGCACCACGTTCGCCACGTACGAAGGCGCCCTGCGCGCCGGTGGGGGGATCGTGGAGGAGCGCATCCAGGGGCGCGAGTTCACCAGCCCGAGCGTGCAGATGCGTGCGTCGCCGCTCGGCGAACTCGAGCTGTTGTCGACGCACGACCAGTTGCTCGGCGGCAGGAGCGGGCAGGCGTACCTGGGCTGCGTGTTCCCCGCCAACCCGGAGTACGCGCCGCTCATCACCGAGGAGGCGGCCAAGATCGGGCGGCGCCTCGTGGAGGAAGGCGTGCTCGGGCGCTTCGCCCTCGACTTCGTCGCGGTGAAAGGCGACCCCGGGGCCCGGGCCGCCGGCGACCTGGCCGACGGAGAATGGGCCGCGTACGCGATCGAGATCAACCTGCGCAAGGGCGGCACCACGCACCCGTTCCTCACGCTGCAGTACCTCACCGACGGGGTGTACGACCCGGAGCGCGCCACGTTCACCGTGCCGTCGGGGAAGCAGAAGTTCCTCGTGGCCAGCGACCACGTGGACCATCCCGACTTCCGCGGCCTCACGCCCGACGACGTGTTCGACCTCGCGGTGCGCCACGGCCTGCACTACCACCCGCAGACCGAGACCGGCGTGGTGTTCCACATGCTCTCGGCGCTCACGTCGGAGGGACACCTCGGCCTCACCGCGATCGGCGACTCCCACGAGCAGGCGCGTGAGCTCTTCGACGAGATGGTCGCGGTGATGGAAGCCGACGCCGCCGACGCGATGCGCCCGCGCCCGCTGCCCGACTGAAGGATCCCCGTCTCCGAACATGTGTTACCCGCGCACCCGTACTCGGGTGTCGAATTACACGCACGCGGCGGGGCTAACGCACGGTGCGGAAGGAGCTGCGCACCTCGTCGACGAACAGCTCCGGCTGTTCGAACGCCGCGAAGTGGCCACCCTTGTCGGGGGCGTTGAACCAGCGCAGGTCGGTGAACCGCGTGCGCGCCCACCGCTCCGACACACCGAGGATCTCCTTCGGGAACGACGATGCCCCCGACGGGCAGGTGATCGGCTCCATGTTCACCGTCTTGAAGCTCTCCCAGTAGAGGCGCGCCGACGACGCCGCGCTCGCGGTGAACCAGTAGAGGGAGATGTTGTCGAGCATGTGGTCGCGGGTGAGCGCGCTTTCGGGGTGACCGTCGCAGTCGGTCCACGCCCAGAACTTCTCGAGGATCCACGCGCACTGCCCGGCCGGGGAATCGGTGAGGCCGTAGCCGAGGGTCTGCGGGCGCGTCGACTGCTCGGCGGAGTAGCCCATGCCCCATTCGGCGTGCTCGCCGACACGCGGCGAAGCGCGGCGGCCTCGCGTTCGGTGAGGTCGGTCATGTCGCACTCGGCGAAGTTCACGAGCGGCATGTTCACGTGGATGCCGGTGACGTGCTCCGCGCACTGCTGGCCGATGCTCGTGGTGACCATCGCGCCCCAGTCGCCGCCCTGCGCGCCGTAGCGGTCGTAGCCGAGGTCGCCCATGAGCGTGTCCCATGCGCGCGCGATGTGGGGGATGTTCCAGCCCGGCGCGGTGGGCTTGTCGCTGTACGCGTAGCCGGGCAACGACGGCACCACCACGTGGAAGGCGTCGGCCGGGTCGCCGGGATTGGCGAGGGCGTCGATGACGTCGAGGAACTCCACGAACGTGCCCGGCCACCCGTGCGTGAGCACGAGCGGCATCGCGTCGGCGTGCGGCGACGGCAGGTGCAGGAAGTGGATGCCCAGGCCGTCGACCTCGTGGCGGAATTGCGGGAAGCGCTGCAGGCGCGCCTGCGCGGCGGCGAAGTCGTAGCCGTCGGCCCAGTAGTCGCACACTTCGCGCTGGTAGGCGAGGGGCACCCCCTGGGACCAGTCGGCGACCGTCTCGGCCTCGGGCCAGCGTGTGCGGGCGAGGCGCTCGCGCAGGTCGGCGATCGCGTCGGCCGACCACTCGAACTCGAACGGCGTGGGCTGGGTCACGGTGTGTCCTCCAGGTGGAAGCTGGTGACGACCTCGGTGTGGTGGGTGTGCGGGAAGAGGTCGACGACGACCGACACCTTCGCGCGATAGCCGAACCCCGTGAGGAGGGCGACGTCGCGCCCGGCTGCGGCCGGGTCGCAGCTCACCAGGATCAGCCGCGCCGCGCCGGTGCCGGTCAGCACGTCGGCCGCCCGCTTGCCGAGGCCCTCACGGGACGGGTCGGCGACCACGATGTCGGCGCGCGGTGCCCGCAGGCGCTCGACGGTGGTGGTGACGACCTTGGCGTCGAGGTCGGCCAGGTTCACGCGGGCGTCCGCGGTCGACGACGGCGCGTGCTCCGCGACCAGGCCCTTCCACCCGGGCCGATCGGCCAGCAACGCGCCGGCGAACAGGCCGACGCCGCCGTAGGCGTCGATCAGGATGCCGGTGTCGCGGTTGAGCACGCGGCCGGCGAGGTCGCGGACGGTGTCGACGAGCGCGGCGGCGCCGTCGGGCCGGGTCTGGAAGAACGACTCGGCCGAGATCCGCCACCGGCGACCCGCCACCTCTTCTTGGATCCAGGCGCGCTTGCCCGCGGCGAGCTCGTCGGCACCGATCACCCGCACGTCGTCGGGCAGGGACACCCCCGCGGCCGTCGGCGTGACCAGCGCGAGGCGCTCGCCGGTCGCCGCGCCCACGCGCAGCACCACTTCGTCGGCGTCGCCGAAGCGGCCTTCGTGCACCAGCTCGTCGAGCAGCGGGTGCGCAACGAGGCAGTGGTCGAGCGCGACGAGATCGTGGGATCGCCGCTGCCGAAGTGCGGCACGGCCGTCCTCGACCGCGACGCGCAGCGAGGTACGGAACCCCCAGGGGTCGAGCGCGGGACCGGCGACCACGTTCGGCTCGGCCCACTTCCCGGTACGACGGAGGGCATCGCGGACGAGGTCGAGCTTGGCCTCGAGTTGCCCGCCCACCTCGGAGCTGTGGTCGAGCGCGGCGAGATCGCAGCCTCCGCAGCCCTCTCGGGCGTGTGGGCAGCGGGGCTCGATGCGGGCCGGCGACGGTTCGACGACGCGCACGACCGTGCCGTGCTCGGCGCCGCGGCGGGACGAGAGCTCCACCTCGACCGTCTCGCCGGGCAGCGCGTCGTCGACGAGCACCACACGCCCGTCCTCGTGCCGGGCGAGGGTGACCCCTCCCGACACGAGCCGTTCCGTGCGTACGACTGCGGTTGTTCCATGTGGCGTCACCCAACCGTGGTTAGCACGGTTGAGCAGCGCACGAACGATTCAGCCGGTCGGGAGGCGCTGGTCGGGGCACCGCCGCAGCACGCGCGCCATGGCGTCGTGCTCGGCCGGCGTCACCCAGAGGCCGAACTTCGCCTTCGCCGCGATCTGGCGAGCGACGTACGCGCAGCGGAACGACTTCTTCGGCGGCAGCCAGGTGGCGGCGTCGCCGTCACCTTTGCGCATGTTGGTGGGGCCGTCGACCGCGAGCAGCTCCACCGGGTCGTTGGCGAACGCCTTGCGCTTCGTCGCGTCCCATTGTTGGGCGCCCTTCTGCCATGCATCCGACAGCGCGACGACATGGTCGATCTGCACGTCGGCGGCCCGCGCCTTGGCGAAGGTCAACGCCTGGCCCGTGTACGGATCGGTGATGGTGCCGGCGACCACCACGCAGTCGTGGGTGCCCGGACGCCACTCCTTGTTCGCGAGGTCGCGGTTGAGGATGTCGTTGCGGGTGTCGCATCCGTTGCGGTCGACGTCGGACCATGCCGCGCCGAACAGGTCGCGCGAGTAGCCCGTCTTCGGGGCGCGGCCCTTGATCTCCAGCGTCGCGAGGGTCTCGGCCGCGGTGGGCTGCGCCGCGTGGGCCGGTGCGCCGGAGAGGACCAGCGCGACCGCGAGCGCGCTACTGCCGGACCAGATCCGCCAGGCTCTCGCCCGCACTCGCACTCGCCGCACTCGCCCGTGGAGTCGGATCACGCGTACCGGGCCGCGAGCGCGGCGACGGTGTCGTGGAATTCCGCGATCGTCTCGTCGACGATCTGCTGCACGGGTATCACGCCGTCGATGCGACCCGCCACCTGGCCCCCGAACGCGAACGCCGCGTCGAGGTCGCCCTCGAAGTAGAGCTTCAGCATGTTGTCGAGCCCCGGCATCGCCACCTGGTCGCCCGACTGCTCCAGCGACTGCGAGTAGTCGGTGGCCATGACGCGGAACCCGGGCTTGTGGAAGCGGTTCAGCATCACCGTCGCGGTCTCGGGGCTGTTCACGATCAATTGCTTGTAGTTGTCGTGCACCGGCGACTCCGCCGCCGCCACCATCCGCGTCCCCATCTGCACACCCTCCGCGCCGAGCGCGAACGCGGCGGCCATCGACCGACCGTCGGTGATGCCACCCGCGGCGATCACCGGCACGTCGACCTTGGAGCACACGAGCGGGAGGAGCACCATCGTCGCCACGTCGCGCGTGTTCTTGAAGCCGCCGCCTTCGCCACCCTCGGCGACGATGCCGTCGACGCCCGCGGCGATCGCCTTCAACGCGGCGTGCAGGTGCGGTACCACGTGGAACACGGTGATGCCCGCCTCGTGGAGCGCGTCGGTGTAGCGCGTGGGATCGCCGGCCGACGTGGTGACGAAGTGCACGTCGTTGTCGTGCACGAAGTCGACGATCGACGTGTCGCGCATCCACAGCTGCGCGATGTTCACGCCGAACGGCTTGTCGGTGAGGTCGCGCATCTTCTGGATCTCGAGCTTCACCTCGTCGAGGCGTCCCGACGAGGTCTCGATGATCCCGAGCGCGCCCGCGTTCGACACCGCGGAGGCGAGTTGGGCCCGGGCGATGTAGCCCATGGGCGCCTGGACGATGGGGTGCTCCACACCGAGGAGCTCGGTGACCCGGTTCTGCAGCGGTCGGTTCATGGGCAGCAACGTAGCGAGGTCCGGGCTCGCGGTGCTCGGGTACCGTTGCCGCTCCGCGCGAACGGCCGGGGTGACGAGCGGTCTCTGGGGGAGTGGGGAATGGGCGAACTGAGCCACGTGCAGGTGCTCGACTTCACGTCGGGGATCCCCGGCGGGTACTGCGCGCGGCCTGCTCGGCGGCGCCGGCGCCGACGTGGTGAAGGTGGAGCTCCCCGAGGGCGATCTGCTGCGCCGCTGGGTCACCGACCTGCGCGACCTCGGCGACGACGACGGCGCGCTCTTCCGCTACCTCCACTTCGGGCACCGGTCGATCGTGGCGTCGTCGCTCGACGAGATCACCGAGCTCCTCGCCGGCGCCGACGTCGTCCTCACCGACGGCACCGGCCTCGTGGACGACGCCAGCGCACTGTTCGCCTCGTATCCCCATCTCGTCGTCACGTCGCTCACGCCGTTCGGGATCTCCGGGCCCTACGCCGACCGGCCGTCGAGCGACCTCACCGTCCAGGCCGAGAGCGGTGCGCTCGCGGTGCGCGGCCACCCCGACCACCCGCCGATCCAGGAGGGTGGTCGCATCACGGAGTGGGTGTCGGGCCTCTACGCGGGCGTGGCGACGCTGGGCGCGCTCCACGGCGTGTGGCAGGGCGGCGCGGGGCGCCTGATCGATCTCTCGCACCTCGAGGTGGGCGCGGTCACCGGCTCGCTGTTCACCGACCTCATGTACTCGCTCATGGGGAGCTACCCGCTCGACGACCGCCCGATCGCGCGCACCCTCGAGACGCCGTCCATCGAGCCCACCCTCGACGGCTACGTCGGGTTCAACACGAACACGCGCATGATGTTCGACTCGTTCCTGCTGTTGATCGAACGGCCCGACCTGATCGACGCCGGCTGGGAAGGGATGCAGAAGCGCCAAGGCGAGTGGGACGAGTGGAACGCGATCATCCACGAGTACACGACGAAGCACCCCACGGCCGCGGTGATCGAGAAGGCCGCCGAGCTGCGCATCCCCGTGGCCCCGGTGTGCGACGGCGAGACCATCCTCGAGCTCGACCACGTGCAGCAGCGCGGCATCTTCGTCGACGACCCCACCGGCACCTACAAGGTGCCGCGCCGGTCGTGGTGGATCGACGGCGAGCTCCCCGAGCCCCCGCAGCCCGCGCCCCGGCTGGGCGAGCACACCGGCAAGGTCGCCCCGCGCCCTGCGCGCACCGCGGGCACCGGCACCGGTCTCCCGCTGGAGGGCGTGAAGGTCGTCGACCTCACCGCGTGGTGGGCGGGCCCGTCGTCCACCGGCATGCTCGCCGCGCTCGGGGCCGACGTGATCCACATCGAGTCGATCAGCCGCCCCGACGGTATGCGTCTCTCCGCCGCGCTGTTCGCCCACCTCGACCAGTGGTGGGAGTACAGCGCGATGTTCCTCGCCGCCAACACGAACAAGCGCGATCTCACTCTCGACCTCAACGACCCGCGCGGTCGCGAGGTGCTGCTGCGCCTCGTCGCGCAGGCCGACCTCGTCGTCGAGAACTTCACCCCGCGCGTGCTCGAGCAGTTCGGCCTCGACTGGGATGCCATCCACGCGGCGAACCCGCGCGCGGTGATGGTGCGTATGCCCGCATTCGGGCTCTCGGGCCCGTGGCGCGACCGGCCGGGCTTCGCGCAGACCATGGAGCAGGTCACCGGGCTCGCGTGGCTCACCGGGTTCGCCTCTGACCAGCCGCGCATCCAGCGCGGCCCGTGCGACCCGAACGGCGGCATGCACGCGTGCTTCGCCGCGCTGGTCGGCCTGGCGCGTCGCAACCGCACCGGTGAGGGGTGCTTCGTCGAGGCGCCGATGTTCGAGGCCGCGCTGCAGGTTGCCGCCGAGCTGGCGATCGAGTGGACGGCCTACGGCACCCACCTCATGCGCGACGGTGCGCGCAGCCCCTGGGCCGCGCCGCAGGGTCAGTACGCGTGCCCCGGCGTGGAGCAGTGGCTCACGCTCTCGGTGTTCGACGACGACCAGTGGGCCGCGCTCGCGGGGGTGCTGGGCGAGCCCGAGTGGACGAAGGATCCCGCGCTCGCGACCTTCGCCGGCCGCCGCGCGCACCACGACCTGATCGACGAGCACCTCAACGCGTGGGCGGCGGCCACGCCGGTCGACGACGCGGTGGCCGCGTTGATCGCGGCGGGGGTCCCGGCGGCCCGGGCGATCGATCCGCGCCTCGTCCACGCGCACCCGCAGCTCGTCGCACGGGGGTTCCACGAGTCGGTCGACCACCCGGTGGTCGGCACGCGTCCGATCGCGGGCCCGCCCTTCCAGTTCTCGGGCGTCGACCGGTGGATCCGCACGCCCGCGCCGCTGATCGGCCAGCACAACCACGAGGTGCTCACCGAGATCGGGTTGTCGGCCGAGGAGATCACGGCACTCGAGGCCGCCGACATCGTCGGCGACCGGCCCCTCGGGCTCTAGGCGCTCGGGCTCTGGGCGCTCGGGCTCTGGGCGCTCGGGCTCTGGGCGCTCGGGCTCGCACCGATCGCCGCGCTGGCGACCTGTGCCGACGCCGCCACCTGCACACCGAACTCGGTGAGCTGTTCGCGCACGCGGAACGCCGGCGCGAGCACCGCGATCCCCGCGAGCGGTCGGCCATCGGGTGCGACCACGGCCGCGCCGACCCCGCACACGTCGTCGAGGTACTCGCCGTCGACCACCGCGTAGCCCACCTCGGCCGCCTCGTCGACGCGCGCCTGCAGGGCCACCGCGTCGATGGGCGACTGCTCGGTGTACGGCGTGAGCCCGCCCGCCGACAGCCGTTCGATCGCCAGCCGCCGCTCACGCGGCTCGAGCGCGGCCAGCATCGCCCGCCCGGCCGCGCTCACGTGCACGGGCAACGCGCTGGTGTCGCCGCGCTCCACCGCGCGCACGACGTGCGTGCCGTCGAGCATGTCGAGCAGGACCATGTGGTCGCCGTCGATGGTGAACAGGCCGACGGTCTCGCCGGTGGCGTCGCGGAGCGCGGCGAGGTGCGGGCGGACCACGGCCCGCAGGGCCTGGGCCGGCGGCGCGGCCTCGGCCAGCAGCGCGACGCGGGTGGCGACCGTCCAGCGGCCGGGGTCGAGCAGGTCCTGCACGAGCCAGCCGGCGTCGGCGAGGGCGGCGAGGGAGCGCTGGACCGTGGCCTTGGGCAGCCCGAGCTCACGGGCCAACTGGCTCAGGCCGATGGGCTGGTACCGGGCCACGCCCTCGAACACCTGCAGCGCCGTGCGCACCGACCTCATACGGCTCCACCCGCTCCTGACAACCGTGACGGTCCACAATCCGGACCGGGTTGCATCGTAGAACGAACCGATTTACCGTTGCCACTCCGCCGGGGTGCGACATCCCCGGGACCCCGAGTACCGCCGTGCCCTCAGGAGCAACCGCCGTGGCCACTGACCTCTTCGACCGCGTCCCCGTCATCGACGTCGACACCCACCTCACGGAACCGCCCGACACGTGGACGGCGCGCATGCCCAAGGCGCTGCACGACGCGGTGCCGCACGTGGAGCGCATCGACGGCCAGGACGTCTGGATGGCGGGAGGGCAGCGCATCGGCGCCCCGGGCTACTACTCCATGGCCGGTCACGACGGCGTCATGCCGCTGTCGATCCCGAAGACGTTCGACGACATCGCGCCCGAGATGTACGACTCCAGCGCGCGGCTCGCCTTCCTCGACCGCGAGGGCATCCAGGCCGAGGTGCTGTACCCGAACGTCGGCGGCTTCGGGAACGGCTACTTCCTGAACCTCGGCGACCAAGAGTTCGTGATGCAGTGCGTCGGCGCCTACAACGACTTCCTCACCGACTGGTGCAGCGTGGCGCCCGACCGCCTGCTGCCGATCACCGCGCTGCCCTTCTGGGACGTCGACCTCGCGATCGCGGAGATGCAGCGCAACCTCGCCAACGGTCACCGCGCGGTGAACTTCTGCAACCAGCCCGACGCCTATGCGCAGCCGCCGCTCGCGCACACCCATTGGGACCCGATCTGGGCCGCCGCGCAGGAGGCGGGTATCCCGATCAGCTTCCACGTCGGCGGCGGCCTCATGGGCACGCAGTTCGAGGACCGCTCCGGCATGGGGTGGATGACCAACTTCGCCAAGACGTCGTCGTTCATCTTCATGGACAACATGCGCTGCGTCGGCGACCTGATCTTCGGCGGCGTCTGCCACCGCTTCCCCGACCTCAAGTTCGTGTCGGTGGAGTCGGGCGTGGGCTGGATCCCCGCCGCGATGGAGACCTTCGACTGGCAGTGGCGCAACGGCGGTGTCGTCGACGAGCACCCCGAGTACGACCTCCTGCCGAGCGAGTACTTCCGCCGCCAGATCTTCGGGTGCTTCTGGTTCGAGGAGCAGGCCGCGCTCGACGCGATCGCGCAGTTCCCCGACAACATCCTCTACGAGACGGACTACCCGCACCCGACGTGCCAGCACCCGGGGCCGCGGACGCCCGCGCAGCGCCCGCGCGACTACGCATCCAAATTGCTTGCGTCGCTCCCCGACGACGTGACGCGCAAGGTGCTGCACGACAACGCGGCAGCGCTGTACGGCGTAGCTTGAGCCGCATGGCGGCGGAGCAGGTGGCAGGTCCCGACCTCGGATCGAAGCACCTGGTCACGCAGGTGGAGGCCCGCGTCCTCCACGTGCGCATCGACCGGGCGGAGAAGCGCAACGCGTTCACCCAGGACATGTACCGCGGCATCAAGCGCGCCGCGGTGTGGGCCGACGCGCAGCCGGAGCTCGACGCGGTGTGCATCACCGGCGCCGACGAGTGGTTCGGCGCGGGCGGTGATCTTGCCGGCGGCAAGGAGGACCCCGAGGGGCTTGCGGCCGAGTGGGACGGCACCGACCACTTCCCGTTCCGTCACATCGAGCGTTGCCGCAAGATCTGGGTCGCGAAGATCAACGGTGCCTGCCACGCCGGCGGCCTCGGGATCGCGCTGCACTGCGACGTGAGCATCGCCTCCGACCGCGCCACGTTCCGCGTGCCCGAGCTGCTCCGCGGGATCCCCGACCCGTTCATGTCGGCGCGTCTCGTCGACGCGGTCGGCCTCGCCAAGGCGCGCTACCTGTTCTTCACCGCCGTGCGCTTCGACGCGGCGGAGGCCGCGGCGATGGGCGTGGTCGGCGAGGTGGTCGCGCACGACGAGCTCGACGCGCGCACCGACTGGATCCTCGAGCAGGTGCGCAACACCGGTCCGCTCGCACGCTCGGCCATCAAACACGACATCAACTCGCAGCTGCGGCCTGCCGATCTGTCCATGTTCAAGGTTCCCGGCCTCACGGCCGAGCTCCGCGAGGGCATGGGCGCATTCGTCGAGAAGCGCCCCGTCGACTGGCCGCGCCAGCAAGACTGAGCCACCGGGCTCCGCCGGGGCGCGCAACGAGAGGATGCAGGCACGATGGACCACAAGGTGATCGGCACACTGATGCCGGTGCTCGAGATCGCGCTCGACTCGGGGGAGTCGGTCGTGTCCGAGGGCGGGCAGCTCTCGTGGATGACGCACTCGATCGAGCTCGAGACCGCGGCGAGTGGCAAGGCCGGCGCCAAGGGCATGCTCGGCGTCGTGAAGCGCGCGGTCGCGGGCGGCAGCATCTTCATGACGGAGTACACCGCGCAGGGCGACTCCGGCATGGTCGCGTTCGCCACGAAGGTGCCGGGCCAGATCCTGCCCATTCGCGTCGACGCGTCGAGCCAGTACATGGTGCACCGGGGCGGCTATCTCGCGGGCCAGACCGGCGTGAACCTCGAGATCGGCTTCCAGCAGAAGTTCAGCGCGGGCCTCTTCGGCGGCGCGGGCTTCATCCTGCAGAAGGTCACCGGCGAGGGCGACGCGTGGATCGAGCTCGACGGCGAGATCGTCACCTACGACCTGGCACCCGGCGAGAACATCCGGGTGCACCCGGGCCACGTCGGCATGTTCGAGGCGGGCATGGCCTTCGAGCTCGACCGGGTGAAGGGCGTCAAGAACATCTTCTTCGGCAACGAAGGACTCTTCCTCGCCAAGCTCACCGGCCCCGGCAAGGTGTGGTTGCAGACGATGCCGCTGCCGAACCTCGCCGCCGCGCTCGTGCCGTACCTGCCACAGGCCGAGGGCAGCGACGGCAAGTCCGGCTTCTCCTTCAACCTCGGCGACTGACCCGCGTACGCGGGCAGACTGCACCTCATGGAGCTGCGGGAGCTGCGCGTTCTCGTCGCGGTCGCCGATCACGGCAGCGTGGCGCGTGCGGCGAGCGCGCTGCACCAGTCGCCGTCGAGCGTGTCGCACTCGCTCGCGGCGTTGGAGCGCAAGCTCGGTGCCCGGTTGTTCCATCGCCTCCCCCGCGGCATGCTTCCCACGGAGGTGGGCGTCGCCGTGCTCGCGCCGGCACGCCGCGCACTGCGCGAGGTCGACGCGACCCGCGCGGCGGCCGCCGCGGTGGAAGGCCTCCTCGCGGGTCACGTGACGATGGTGGCGCTCCGGGTGTTCGTCGCGCCGCTCGCGGATCTCGTGGCCGCCTTCCACGCCGCGCATCCGCTCGTGGTCGTGGGGCTGCGGCAGCCGGAGTCCGATGCCGGGGTGGTCGAGATGGTGCGCAGCGGCGAGTGCGAGCTCGGCATCATGCGGGTGTCCCAGACCCCGGCCGATCTCGAGCGCGTGACCGTCGCGCGGGAGACGACCGTGTTGGTGGTACCGGCCTCGCACCGGCTCGCGGGCCGGGCATCCATCTCGTTGACCGAGCTCGAGGGCGAAGCGGTGGTGTCACCGAGCAGCACCTCACCCATCCGCAGGCTCTACGACGAGGTGTTCACACAGGCGGGGGTGACCCTCACCACGGTGGCCGAGGTCGACCACTTCGAGACTGCGCTGGAGTTGGTGCGGGCCGGCATCGGGTGCACGCTCGCGCCCGTGGACAGCGCGGTGCCGGTCCTGGGGCGCGGGGCGGTGGCGGTGCCGGTGGAGGGCCTCGGGTCCCCGGCGCTGGGCATCGTGACCCGACGCGACCAGCCCCTTGCGCCGGCGGCCGCGGCGTTCCGTTCCCTGGCGGCCGCCCACGGCTCCGCCTGACCCTGCGTTCGACTGCGTTCGACTGCGTTCGACGGGGCCGAATGCAACGTTCGACGCTGTGCGCTGGTGCGCGGCGGCGGCGCGTGGTTCCCTGGACGGACCGACCGACGACCGTCCCGCGCGAGGTCACGCGCGCCAACCTGGAGCGGCCCCATGGCATCCGACCCCACGTTCACCCGTGTCACGCGTGACCTCGGCACCGTCGTCACCGACGTGAAGCTGACCGACCTCTCCGACGCGCAGTTCGAGCAGGTGCGCGACACTTTGCACGAGCGCGGCGTGCTGTTCTTCCCCGCGCAGCACCTGAGCACCGAGGAGCAGGTCGCGTTCGCGGAGCGCTTCGGCACCGTCTCGCCGTACCCGATGACCCAGATGCTCGGTGGCACCGACCAGGCGTCGTTCATCGAGGACACGGCGGAGAAGCCGCCGAGTGCCGACGACTGGCACACCGACGTCACCTGGATCGCGCAGCCGCCGGCCTACGCGGTGTTGGCGGGGATCGACATCCCCGAGTACGGCGGCGACACGATGTGGAGCAGCCTGTTCGCCGCGTTCGACGCGCTCTCACCCACGATGCAGGACCTGGTCGACGGGCTGCGGGTGCGCCACTGGCCCGGCCCGGACTTCCGGGACCGCGTCGCGCAGAACGCGGGCGACGAGATCGCCGACCGCCTGGTGGCTGCGTTCCCCCCGGTGGAGCACCCCCTGATCCGCCGCCACCCGGTCACCGGTCGGCGAGCGTTGTTCGTGACGAGCGGGTTCATGGACCAGATCGTCGGCATGCACCGCGCCGAGAGCGACGCGCTGGTCGCCTACCTGCGCGCCCACGCCGCCAACCCCAACTTCACCGTCCGGTGGCGCTGGACCGCGGGCGACGTCGCGATGTGGGACGAGGCGAGCACCAACCACCGGGCACTCTCCGACCACTTCCCGCAGTACCGCCGGATGCGCCGCTGCACCGTCGACGGCCCCGTCCCCGTCTGACCGGAGCCCCGCGTGGGCCGGCCGGGGGCGATCACGGTCGGGTGGCCCCGATATGCTCCCCGCCGTGATCCTCTCCGACGTGACCATCCGCGAGGAGCTTGCCGCCGGCCGCATCGTGATCGACCCGCTCGGGACGACCGCGATCCAGCCCTCGTCGGTCGATCTCCACGTCGACCGCTACTTCCGGGTGTTCCGCAACGACACCACGCCCTTCATCGATCCGAAGGAGCGCCAGGAGGACCTCACCGAGCTCGTCGAGATGACCGACGACCGTGCCTTCATCCTCCACCCCGGTGAGTTCGTACTCGGCTCCACGCTCGAACGCGTCGCCCTGCCCGACGACCTCGTGGCGCGGCTGGAGGGCAAGAGCTCGCTTGGCCGGCTCGGTCTGCTGATCCACAGCACCGCGGGCTTCGTCGACGCGGGCTGGGACGGCCACCTCACGCTCGAGCTGTCGAACGTCGCCAACCTCCCGATCGCGCTGTACCCGGGGATGAAGATCGGCCAGATCTCGTTCCTGCGGATGACCACCGCGGCCGAGCACCCCTACGGCAGCGACGCGACCGGTTCGAAGTACCAGGGCCAGCGCGGGCCCACGCCGTCGCGCTACTACCTGAACTTCCGCAACGAGGGCTGAGCCGGGCTCAGCCGGTGGGCGTCGTGCGTTCGACGAACGCCGGGTCGCCGGGCTGCGCGTCGACGATCACGGGGATCGGCTCCGCGCCCGCATCACGGGTGACCCACGCCGGATCGCCGGGCTGCGCGGCGATCTCCACCGGGATCGACGCCGCCTGCGTCTCGGCGATGGTCGCTGCGTCGGCAGCGGCCGCTGCCGGTTCCCGCGTCACTGCGGCGGCGTCGCCGATCTCGGGCCGCGCGGTCTCGGCGACGACGACCGCAGCCGATCCGATCGCGATGTCGTTCGCCTGCGGTGACTGCACCGTCGCGCGGGTGGCCGTCGCGTCGCCGGGGCCGGCGAGCTGGGCGCCGCCCGCCACCACGCCCGCGGCCAGGGCGATGCTCGCCGCGGGGACCAGCACGCGGCGCCGGATGAGCGCGCTGCGCATCGCCGCCGCCTCCTCGCGGGTCACGTCCATGAGCTCCACCAGGCGGGTCTCGACGACCTCCGGGTCACTGCCGAGCGCGGTCGCCAGCGCGTCGAGGTCGCGGTCGCGCAACGGGATCCGCGCGCCGGGCTTGGAGTCGCGCATCTCGTAGACCACGCCGAGGTAGCTCCGCAGCACCTCGTCGGTGGGCGGCTCGTCGGATCGAAGGGACGTGCTCGACTCGCCCACGTGCAGGCGCCCGTCCGCGAGCGCGACCGGCGCGTCGGCGCGCGTCGGAACGATGGCCCCGACCGGCCGCGAGCAGGCCAGGGCCAGGCGCTCCATCTGGGCATCGTCAGGCTGCGCCTCGCCGCGCTCGAACGCGTGGAGCTGCCGGGTGGTGCACCCGGCTCGGGCGGCGGTCTCCCGCCGGCTGAGTCCCGCCGTCACGCGAGCGTCGTGCAACGCTGCGCCGAGTCGGCGGCTGCTGATCTCGTCGTGTGCCATACCAAGATGATCGGCACGACCGGGGGGCCCTGAAGTCACATTCCGGTCATAGGCTGCCCTGCTCGTGGACACCACCGGCACCGCGAATTCAGCCCGGGATTCCGGCGACGACGGCAGTGCGCCCGTGATCGTCCGGTGCTCGTGGGCCGGCACCGATCCGCTCATGGTCGCCTACCACGACGACGAGTGGGGCGTGCCCGTGCACGACGACCACCGGCACTTCGAGTTGCTCACCCTCGAGGGGGCCCAGGCGGGCCTGAGCTGGACCACGATCCTGCGCAAACGCGAGGGCTACCGCCGGTGCTTCGAGGGATTCGACCCGCTACGGGTGGCGGGCTTCGACGAGACCGACGTGCAACGCCTGTTGGATGACCCCGCGATCGTGCGCCATCGCGGCAAGATCGAGTCGACCGTCACGAACGCGGGCGCGCTGCTCGCAGTGGCCGAAGCGTTCGGGACGTTCGACGAGTACGTGTGGGGGTTCGTGGCCCGGGAATTCGGGGGAGGCATGCCGATCGTGGGGGACCGGGACGCGCTCGCAGACCTGCCGTCCGCCACGCCCGAGTCCACCGCGCTCAGCCGCGACCTCAAGCGGCGGGGGTTCCGCTTCGTCGGCCCCACCACCGTCTACGCGTACCTGCAGGCGGCGGGGCTCGTCGACGACCACGTGAACACCTGTTTCCGGCGGTCCCGGTGACCGCCGAGGTCGACGCGCCCCTCCCGAGCCGACCGACGCGCGCCGAGATCCAGGCGCAACGCCGGGCCGTGACCGCCGCCGCGGCGCGGGCCGACCCGCCGCGTCGGCGGGAGGCGCCGAGCGACGGTCGCCGCAGCCGCGCGAATCCCGTGCTCGCGGTCGTCGCCGTGGTGCTGGTGCTCGTGGCCGCGGGGCTCGGCGTGCTCGCCTTCCTCACCTACCAGGACGGGCAGGACACACGTGACGCGAGTCGTCCGCTCGAGGCCCGGGCCGCGAAGCTGCGCGCCGATCTCTCCTCGTCCGACACCGCCATCGACGATCTCGCCGCGTTGTTCTTCGCCATTCAGGAGCAGAACACCGCCACCGAGACCGCGGTCACCGCGACCAACAAGGCGGCCGCGCAGTACAACAACGCAGAGGATGGCATCGCCGACGCGCTGGGCGCCGAGGCCACTGCCGCGCTCGACGCGCTCACCCAGGCGACGACCACGGTGAAGCTCGCGGCGGACGAGGCTCGGAACGCGGTCGCCGCGCTCACGGACGGCACCGATGGCTGAGCGGCGCGGGCGGGTGTCGGGCGGGCTCGTCGCCGCCGCGGTCGTCGCCTTCCTCCTGGTGCTGGTCGGCGCGGGTGCGCTCGTGTGGGCACGACGCGAGCAGGACGACGCGCAGCGGCAGCGCACGACGCTGGAGACCGAGCTCGCGGTGCCGCGCGAAGCGGAGACGCCCGACAAGCTGGCGGCGACGAGCGCCGCGATCGCCTTGGTCCGGGCCCAGCTCGATGCAATCCCGGCCGACGCGCAGCAGGTGACCGACCTGCAGGAGCAGGACGTCGCGCTCATCCAGGCCGCATTCGACGCCGGCAAGAAGGGTGACGTGCCCGCCTACAACGAAGCGGTGGACAAGCGCAACGCGCTCGCACCCCAGGTGGATGCCGCGGTCGAGAAGCTGCGCACCGACGTGAACCCGGTGCTCCTCGCCCTCGCGAAGGTCACGAACCGAACAGCCCCGTGATGTTGGTCGGCTCGAGCTTCCGCTCGGTGCGGAGCCGGTCGAGCATCGGCGCGAAGTACTGCTCGGCGAACGTGACGAAGTGGAACAGCGCGATGGAGCCGTTCTGCGAAGTGCTCACGACCTTGTCGGCGAGGGACTGGTTCCCGGCGGTGTTGTTGGAGTCGATGGTCCACATCGCCATCGAGTAGCCGAACTCCGCGTTGATCTTCTGGATGCGCGGGTCGCCGCCGTCGACGTAGCCGCCGGCGCCGCCGGGCGGGCGCATCATGCGAATCTTGTAGGGCACGTCGCCGAGGATCTTGGCCAGCACGTCGCGTGTACGGCCGAGCTCGTCGCGCACCTGCGCGTCGGTGAGCTTCGTGAGGTTGGTGTGCGACCAGGTGTGGTTGCCGATCTCGTGCCCCTCGGCGACCACGCGCTTCCAGACGTCGGCCTTGCCGGCGTCGAGGTGGGTCTGCAGCGCGCCGCCCGTGGGGAAGAACGTCAGCTTGATCCCGCGCGCCTTGGCGACGTCCATCAATCCGCTGATGTCGTCGACGTTGGCCGCGGTGAACAGGTCGTCGACGGTGATGGCGACGCGCGGTTGGTTGCCCGGGCCCGAACGGATGAACTTGGGCAGCGGCGGCATGAGCGCGGTCATCTGCTCACGCGGTGCCAGGGGCGGCACCGTGTTCACCGGGACGCGTGGTTGCGGCTTCGCGCTCGCGAAGGCGCGCGAGGCACCGCTGGCGAGCAACGTGGCTTCGGCCGCGGCCGCGGCGGCCGCCGTGAGGAAGGCCCGCCGCGAGAGCGGACGGCCACAGCAGTTCATCGGACGAATTGTGTCAGATGCCGGGGGTGAATTCCTGGGCAGGGACCGGAGCGCGTTCGCCCTGCTCGATCGCCTCGATCAGGATCTCGGCGATGTCCTGGACCTTGACCGTCTCTTCCTTGCCCTGGGCCTTCACGCCGTCGTCCATCATCACGTAGCAGAAGGGGCACGCCACGGCGATGCGGTCCGCACCGGTGGCGACCGCCTCCTCCGAGCGCTCGATGTTCACCTTCTTGCCGGTGTTCTCCTCCATCCACATGCGCGCGCCGCCGGCGCCGCAGCACATGCCCTTGGTGCCGTTGCGCGGCATCTCGACGATGTCGATCCCGCCGAGCTGGCCGATCACGTTGCGGGGCGCGAGGTAGATGTCGTTGTGACGGCCGAGGTAGCAGCTGTCGTGGTAGGTGACCTTCTCGTCGAGCGACGCGCCCGCGAGCGACAGGGTGCCGTCGGCGACGAGCTGCGCGAGCAGCTGCGAGTGGTGGATCACCTCGTAGGTGCCGCCGAGCTGCGGGTACTCGTTGGCGAGCGTGTTGAAGCAGTGCGGGCACTGCGTGATGATCTTCGTGACGCCGAGCCCGTCGAGCGACTCGATGTTCTGCATCGCGAGCATCTGGAAGATGTACTCGTTGCCGGACCGGCGCGCGGAGTCACCGGTGCACATCTCGCTCGGGCCGAGGATCGCGAAGTCGAGACCCGCGCGCTGCAGCAGCTTCGCGACCGCGCGGCTCGTCTTCTTGTTGCGGTCGTCGAACGAGCCCGCGCAGCCGACCCAGTAGAGGTACTCGTGGCCGAGCGGCCCCGAACCGGGCTCGACGATGTCGACGCCCTCGAGCTCCGCGGCCCAGTCGCCGCGCTCGCCCTGGTTCATGCCGTACACGTTGCCGCTGTTCTCCATGGCGCGGTACGTGTTGCCGAGCTCCGCCGGGAAGTCGCTCTCCATGAGCGAGAGGTAGCGGCGCATGTCGAGGATCTTGTCGAGGATCTCGATGTTGACCGGACAGATCTCGTCACAGGCCTTGCACGACGTGCAGGCCCAGAGCTCCTCGGAGGTGATGCGCTCGAACACGGAGTCGGCCGAGACGCTGATGCCCTTGGCCACGCCGACGGGCGGCGACACCTTGGGGTCGCCGGTGGCGGCCATGACCTCGCCGACCTTCAGCACGATCTCGCGCGGGTCGAGCGGCTTGCCCGTCGCGTGCGCCGGACACACGGAGGTACAGCGGCCGCACACGGTGCAGGCGTCGGTGTCGAAGAGCTGCTTCCAGGTGAACTCCTCGATGGTGGCGACACCGAACGTCTCGAGCTCGGTCTCCATGAGGTTCGGCATGGGCTTCATCGCGCCCTTGGGCCGATCCTTGTCCTTCATGTACATGTTCATCGGCGACGTGACCATGTGCCGCAGCTTCGTGGTGGGCAGCACGATCAGGAAGCACACGAAGGCGGCGAAGTGGATGCCCCACAGCCAACGGTGGCCGTCCTGCAGCCCGCCGATCGACCACGAGTCGAACAGGCTCGACAGCGGGTACCCGATGAACGACCACTGCTCGTAGTCGGGACGGCCGATGAGTGCGATGCGCATCGCCTCGGTGAGGAAGCCGGTGATGCCGATCACGAGGAAGGTGCCGAGGATGACGGCGTCCTCGGGCTTCGTCTTGATGCGGATGCGGTAGGGGCGCTCCACGTAGCGGCGCACGATCGCCCACACGATGCCGATCACGAACACCAGACCGGCGAGGTCGGCGCCGAACGAGTAGCCCTCGTACACGCCGCCGTGCAGGAACTTGAGGTTGTCGGGGAGCTGGTGGTCGAGCTCGAGGATGATGGTCGCGGCGAACAGGCCGAGGAAGCCGAAGTAGATGCACGAGTGCATGATCCCGGCGGCCGGGTCGCGCATCAGCGTCTGCATCCACACGCCGGCGCGGAAGTCCTTCATGCGCCGGTGCATGTTCTTCTTCGTGGTGCGCCGGTCGTCGGGCGCGCCGCGCTCGTAGTTGCGCACGCGCTGGCTCACGAGCCAGGCGCACACCACCAGCATCGTGGCGGCGGTGAAGTAGAAGGCCCAGTAGAGCGGTGTGGGGATGTCGAAGAAGGTCTCACGGGTGATGTGGGACTCGTCGGCCCACTCCGTGATCTTCGGCATGATCCCCGACACCACGGTGCCCAGCGCGACGAGCACGCCGACGATGAGCACGATCTGGTGCGGCTTGGGCAGCTTCAGACGACGCACGTGCGCCCTTTCGACGGAGCCGAGAACCCGCGAAAACTACCTCGCACGAGCGCACGAGCGGCGACCGGAGCGAGTGAGGGGTGTTACCTCGTGCGAGCGTCTTCCTGGCGGAGACGGCGCGCGAGGCCCGCGAGGAGCTTCTTCGAGAAGCCCGGGATGTCGAGCAGCGCGTCGAACGCCTTCTGGTTGACCTTGGCCAACTCCATCGGCGACTCCGCGATCACGCTCGCGTTGCGCGGCGCGCGGTCGAGGAGGGCGAGGTCGCCGAAGAACGCGCCTGGCCCGAGGCTGTTGACCTTCCGGCCCGAGCGCTCGACGCGGGCGGCGCCCGAGATGATCACGAAGAAGTCGGCGCCGGCCGAGCCTTCGGTGACGATCACCTTGCCGGCGTCGACGGTGATCCGTTCGGCGCCGCGGGCCACCAGCCCGAGCTCCTTCTTGGAGCAGGCGGAGAACAGCGGGACCGTTGCGAGGGTCTCGACGAAGGGGTCGGAGCGGGCCACGACGGGAATGTACAGGAATTCCTCATCGTCGGGAATGCGAGTCCCACGCCCAAAGTTGATAGCGGAGCGCTCAAGGTTCTAGCGTGTGAGGATCTCAAGGTTCGCCGCGTGGCGACCGAGACCACTCCCAAGCCAGTCCCCGCAACGATTTCCCCCCCCAGATTCCACCGGAAAGAAAGCAGGAGGCATCCCATGCCCAAGGCCGTCGGCATCGACCTCGGCACCACCAACTCCGTCGTCGCCGTCCTCGAGGCCGGCGAACCGGTCGTCATCCCGAACTCCGAGGGCGCCCGCACCACCCCATCGGTGGTCGCGTTCTCGAAGACCGGTGAGGTCCTCGTGGGTGAGGTGGCGAAGCGCCAGGCCATCACCAACCCCGACCGCACGATCCGTTCCGTGAAGCGCCACATGGGCACCAACTGGACGATCGACATCGACGGCAAGGCCTACAACTCCCAGGAGATCAGCGCCCGCACGCTGCAGAAGCTCAAGCGCGACGCCGAGTCCTACCTGGGCGACAGCGTCACGCAGGCGGTCATCACCGTCCCCGCGTACTTCGGCGACGCCGAGCGCCAGGCCACCAAGGAAGCCGGCGAGATCGCGGGCCTCGAGGTGCTGCGCATCATCAACGAGCCCACCGCGGCGGCCCTCGCCTACGGCCTCGACAAGGACCACGACCAGACCGTCCTCGTCTTCGACCTCGGCGGCGGCACCTTCGACGTGTCGATCCTCGACCTCGGCGAGGGTGTGTTCGAGGTCAAGTCGACCGCCGGCAACACGCACCTCGGCGGCGACGACTGGGACCAGCGCGTCATCGACTGGCTCGCTTCCGAGTTCAAGAACGCCCACGGCGTCGACCTCGCGGCCGACAAGATGGCCGTCCAGCGCCTGAAGGAGGCGGCGGAGAAGGCCAAGATCGAGCTGTCGTCGCTGCAGGAGACCAACGTCAACCTGCCCTTCATCACCGCGACGGCCGACGGTCCGCTCCACCTCGACCTCACGCTGTCGCGCGCCAAGTTCCAGGAGCTCACCGCCGATCTCCTCGAGTCGTGCCGCGGCCCGTTCGAGCAGGCCATCCGCGACGCCGGGATGTCCCAGTCCGACATCGACCGCGTGATCCTCGTGGGTGGTTCCACCCGCATGCCCGCGGTGAGCGACCTGGTGCGCGAGCTCACGGGCAAGGACCCCGACAAGGGTGTCAACCCCGACGAGGCCGTCGCCGTCGGCGCGGCCGCGCAGGCCGGCGTGCTCAAGGGCGACGTCAAGGACATCCTCCTGCTCGACGTCACGCCGCTGTCCCTCGGCATCGAGACCAAGGGCCAGATCATGACGAAGCTCATCGAGCGCAACACCACGATCCCCACGAAGCGCTCGGAGGTGTTCACCACCGCCGACGACAACCAGCCCTCGGTGGAGATCAAGGTGCTCCAGGGCGAGAGCGACATGGCGTACCGCAACAAGTTGCTCGGCACGTTCCAGCTCGTCGGCATCCCGCCGGCACCGCGTGGCGTGCCGCAGGTCGAGGTCACCTTCGACATCGACGCGAACGGCATCGTGCACGTGAGCGCGAAGGACCTCGGCACCGGCACCGAGCAGGCCATGACCATCACCGGCGGCACCGCCCTCAACCGCGACGAGATCGAGCGGATGATGAAGGAGGCCGAGGCGCACGCGGAAGAGGACAAGAAGCGTCGCGAGGAGGCGGAGGTCCGCAACAACGCCGACTCGCTCGTCTTCCAGACCGAGAAGCTCCTCCGCGACCAGGCCGACAAGGTGCAGCCGGAGGATCGCGAGAAGATGGAGTCCACGCTCAAGGAGCTCAAGGACGCGCTGGCCGGCCCCGACATCGAGGCGGTCAAGAAGGGTCACGAGCAGCTCGTCGCCGTGAGCCAGGACTTCGCGCAGCGGCTCTACCAGCAGGCGCAGGCCAACCAGCAGGCGTCCGGCACGCCGGGCGGCGACCCCGGTGCGGGTGCGCCGAACGACGACGAGGTCGCCGACGCCGAGATCGTCGACGAGCCCGGCGAAGAGCAGTCGTGAGCCCAGAGGAGCGGATCGGGGAGCAGGTTCCCGACCCGTCGGACGACATCGAGGAGGAGCTCGACGAGGCGGCTGCGGCCGAGCTCGTCGAGTCCGACCTCGCCCAGATCGAGGGCGAGCGCGCGGAGCTGATGGACATGCTCCGCCGCATCCAGGCCGACTTCGAGAACTACCGCAAGCGGGTGCAGCGTGAGCAGGTCACCCTCGTGGAACGCGCCAACGAGCGCCTCCTCGAGGACCTGCTCCCGGTGCTCGACTCGTTCGACGGTGCGCTCGCGAGCTTCGGTTCCGACGCCGACATCGAGAAGGTGCGCAACGGAGTGCTGGGCATCCATGCGCAGCTCGTCACGGTGGTGCAGAAGAACGGGCTCGAGCGCATCGAGGCCGCGGGAGCGCCCTTCGACCCCAACGAGCACGAAGCAGTGATGCAGGACGACGGCGACGGCGAGCCGCACGTCGGCCAGATCATGCGCACCGGCTACCGCCTGAAGGGACGCGTCCTGCGCCCCGCGATGGTCAGCGTCACCCGGAACCAGTAGTCAGAGAGAAGCAGGGAAGAGCGAAGGTGGCCCCTCGAGCGCGAGTGGTTCGAGAAGGACTACTACGAAGTCCTCGGCGTGTCGCCGGACGCGACCGCCAAGGAGATCACGCGCGCCTACCGGAAGCTCGCGAAGCAGTACCACCCCGACGCGAACCCGGGTGACCAGGCGGCCGAGGAGAGGTTCAAGGAGATCTCCGCGGCCAACGACGTCCTCGGTGACGCGGAGAAGCGCAAGGAGTACGACGAGGTCCGGCAGATGGTCGCGTCGGGCATGGGGCCCGGCGGCCCCGGCGGCTTCCCGGGTGGCGGGTTCCCGGGCGGTGGTTTCCCAGGTGGTGGGAACGTCCGTATGGAGGATCTCGGCGACCTCGGTGGCATCTTCGGCAACCTCTTCGGCAGTGGCGGTGGTGGCGGCCGGCGTGGTCGGCGCGGTGGTGGTCCGGTCGGCCCGCAGCGCGGCCACGACATCGAGACCGAACTGCACCTCGACTTCCTCGAGGCGGTACACGGGGTCACCACCGGCGTGAACATCACGTCGGAGGCCACGTGCTCGGTGTGCAACGGCAGCGGTGCGAAGCCGGGCACCGTGCCCGACACGTGCGGCACCTGCGGGGGCGCGGGATCGGTCGCGGTCGACCAGGGACCGTTCTCGTTCTCGCAGGTGTGCCCCACCTGCGGTGGGCGCGGCGCGATCGTGAAGGACAAGTGCAAGCACTGCAAGGGTCGCGGCATCGAGGTGCGTCCGCGCACCGTGAAGGTGCGCATCCCCGCCGGCGTCGACGACGGCCAGCGGATCCGGGTGAAGGGGCGCGGCACGCCGGGCGCCAACGGCGGCCCGGCGGGCGACCTCTACGTGATCGTGCACGTCGCACCGCACGCGGTGTTCGCCGCGCAGCGGCAAGTGGGACCTCACGGTGAAGGTGCCGATCACCTTCCCGGAGGCGGTGCTCGGCGCGCAGGTGAAGGTGCCCACGCTCGACGCGCCCGTCACGGTGAAGGTGCCGCCGGGCACGCAGAGCGGCAAGACCGTGCGCGTCCGCGGCAAGGGCATCCCGCGCGCCTCGGGCGATCCCGGCGCGCTCCTCGTGACCTTCGACGTCGTGGTGCCCACGCACCTCGACGACGACGAACGCGCGCTCGTCGAGCAGCTGGGTGAGAGACTGTCGCCCGACCTGCCGCGAACACCTGGGGGTGTAGACGATGGCCGAACGAAACGACGAGCGCGCGCTCTACATCATCTCCGTCGCCGCGGAGCTCGCGGGCGTGCACCCGCAGACGCTGCGCATCTACGAGCGCAAGGGGCTCATCGAGCCGAGCCGCACGCAGGGCCGCAGCCGTCGCTACAGCGACCGCGACATCTCGCAGCTCCGGCGCATCCAGGAGCTCACCAACGACGGCGTGAGCCTGGCCGGCGTGCGGCGGGTGCTGGAGCTCGAGGCCGAGCTGGAGTGCACCCGCGCCGAGGTCGCGACCCTCCACGCCGAGCTCGCGCAGGCCCGCCACGACCTGCAGGCCGCGGTCAACGACGTCCACCGCAGCTACCGGCGCGATCTCGTGCCCGTGAGCCGCGCCGTGGTGCACGTCCGCCGCCACTGAAGCTCATCCGGACGGGCAGGGCCGGAGCCGAGTAGCGTCCATCCCTTCCCCGCGTCCCGCTCGCGAGGACTTGCTCGTGGAGGGCCGTTCCATGAAATCCCTGAAGCGCGTCATCGGCGTCCCCGCCGTTGCGCTCCTCGCCTTCGGTGGCGCGGCCTTTGCGACTGTGGCCACCAGTGCCCCCGCCGGGGCCGTCACCGTGGTCCACGATGCAACGGAGCTGCAGAACGCGTTCGACAGCACCGAGCAGCAGATCGTGCTGGCCAACGACATCAACGTGACCGCCGCGATTCAGAAGTCGTCGCTCTTCGGCGATCCCGTCACCATCGACGGCGCCGGTTTCAGCCTGATCTCCGACGGCTCGGACCGGATCCTCGATGACCAGGCCGGCGGCCTCCTCACGCTGCAGAACATCACCCTCACGGGCGGCGTCGTCGACGGCGACGGTGGTGCGGTCTACGCGGGAGGCGCCGTCACGCTCCTGAACGCGACCTTCGTCGACAACGAGGCCTACGGCAGCGGCGGAGCGGTGTACTCGGCCAACGCCGCGTTGACCACCGGCGCGACGGCCACCGGATCGGCGTTCAGCGGGAACGTGGCCCACCAGGACGGCGGGGCAATCTCCGTCGAGGGACCGCTCACCGTCACCGGGTCCACGTTCAGCGGGAACACGGCCGAGTCCGACGGCGGCGCACTGCACAGCATCGACGGCCCGATCGAGATCGACGGCTCGACCTTCACGCAGAACCAGGCCGACTCCAACGTCGGTGGGTACGGCGACGGCGGCGCGGCCTACACCCAGGGCGACATGACGGTGACCGGCTCGGCCTTCACCGGTAACTTCACCAACGGCGACCAGGACTTCGGCGGCGGCGCGCTCGAGGCCCTCGGCCAGCTCGACATCAGCGACTCGGAGTTCACGGGGAACAGCGCGTACTACGTGGGCGGAGCGGCCTACTCGGAGGGCGACATGACGATCGCCCGCTCGACCTTCACCGGGAACTGCGCCCAGTACGGCGGCGCGATCGAGCACAACATTGGCGAGAGCGAGGGGTCGGCGGCGTTGTCCATCGTCAACTCGACGATTACCGGGAACACGCAGGTTCTGGGTGACTCCGCGATCGGTGGGTTCGGGGCGTCGCTCGACATCGCGTACTCCACCATCGTCGGCAACATCAACGATTCCGGGTCCACCTGTGGTCTTCCCGACACGGGGGGGAAAGCCCTCGATGCCGGCAGCGGGCGCGCGGCGACGGGCGGCGTTGGCGGCGGTCTCGGGGCATCGGAGAGCGGCCTCCCGGCCAACCTGGTCTCCGCGGGTCCGTTGACGATCTTCGGCACGCTGGTCACGGGCCCGGTCAACGGCATCAACTGCGACATCAGCGACGGCACCGACACGCAGGGCTACAACTTCTCCGACGACACGACGTGCGAACTCACTGACAGCACCGACAGGGTGGCGACCCCGAACGACCCGCAGCTCAACGCGCTGGGCGCCTGGGGCGGACCGACGCCGACGATGCTGCCGTTCACGCCGCTCCACGGCGGAGCCACCAGTCCGCTGATCGACGCGATCCCCGCAGCTGCCTGCCAGACCGGCATCGCCGCCGGGATCGGCACCGACCAGCGTGGCGTCACCCGTCCGCAGCTCGTGGGTTGCGACATCGGCGCAGTCGAGGTCACCGGCGCCGAGCTCCAGGTCGAGGCCGCCGTGATCCAGCCCCGCTTCACCGGCTGAGCGGCGCCACCTGCGGAAATCGTCACGACGGCCCGGGGCTTCGGCCCCGGGCTCGTCAATTCCGGGGAGGGCGCGTGAACACCCGATTGCGGCATCCTTCGAACGGCGCTCAAGCCGCGCGATCCTGCTTGTGGTCGCGCCTGCGGTATGAACACCTGATGTCGTCCATCCCTCCCCTGAGGCCCCGAGCGCGCGATGGTGATAGACCTTCCGGTTCAGGCCGTGATCACGAAGAGGGCATCCAGATGACCAGCGAGATTTCGCCGCGCAACCGCGCCGAGCGCCGCACCAGTGGGAAGAAGGCACGTGCCGCCGGCGCCGTGCTCACGGCCGGCAGCGCCGCGCTGGCGATGGGCGCCGCCTGGGTCGGCACCGGCGGGATCACCGCCGCGGGCGCAGCCACCTTCACGGTCAGCAACGCGAACGCCTCCGGCGCCGGCAGCCTCGCGCAGGCGATCATCGACGCCAACGCTGACACGGGGACCGTCGACGTCATCACGTTCGACACCGCCGGTACCGGCCCCACGATCGACATCAGCACCGCGCTCGACAAGATCATCGGGCCGGTCACCATCCAGGGTCCCGGTGCGGCGGCGCTCACGATCCGCGGCGTCAACGCGAACCGCGTGTTCTACGTGAGCAACACGACCGGTGTCACGATCAGCGGACTCACGTTGTCGCACACCGGCACGCCGACCACTGGTGACGGCGGTGCGGTGAAGAGCACGAGCGGCAGCACCACGCTCGACAGCGTCGTCATCACGGGCAACGACGCCACCGGCAAAGGCGGAGGGGTCAGGGCCGCCGGCACCGCGCCCGCCCTGGTGGTGTCGAACAGCACGGTGTCGAACAACCACTCTGGTAGCGGCGGGGCCGGGATCCACCTGAACCAAAAGAACGGCTCGCTCACCGTCGTCAACTCGACCGTCAGCGGGAACACGACCGATCGCTACGCCGGCGGGATCTACTTCTACAGCGGCGCCGGCACGCTCGACATCGAGTCCTCGCAGGTCACCGACAACACTGCGAACAACGGCGGCGGTGGCGGCTGGCTCGGCGGCGCGGACGCGCACGGCACGCTCAACAACTCCACGGTGAGCGGCAACCAGGCCGGCTCCGGTGGCGGCGGCTTCTACTTCTACACCGACAGCGTTGCCATTACGAACTCCACCATCTCGAACAACTCGGCTGGCAGCGACGGCGGCGGCCTCTACCTCCACGAGAACGCGCTCGGCGTCTCGATCCAGAACTCCGTGATCAGCGGCAACGACACCGGCGGCAGCGGTGGCGGCGTGCACCTCTACTACGCCACTGGCGCCGTCGACATCGTCGCAACGACCATCGCCGACAACACCGCGGCCGACGGCGGAGGTGGCGTGTACGTCAACGACGACGAGGGCGGCGCCCCCGGTGCCATCACCGTGCGCGACTCCACCATTTCCGGCAACCAGGCCGGCGAGTGGGGCGGCGGCCTCTACCTCGGAGGCACCCTCGAGCCGGTGCACGTCCTGAACTCGACCATCTCCGGCAACACCGCCGCCCAAGAGGGCGGCGGCATCAGCTTCAACGGCTACTACGGCCTCGTGCTCGTGCAGGACACGATCACGAACAACACCGGCGCCAACTACGGCGGCCTCTACCTACCCACCAGCAAGGCGGCGCCCGCCGCGGCTGACGAAGGCCTCCAAGCACGAGGCAAAGGCCGCGTCCAAGCCGGCAAAGCCGGAAGCCGCTGCCGCCAACCAGGCGAACAAGGGCGGTCACGCGCACGCCGCCGGCACCCCGCTGTCGACCGACGGCGAGACCACGCTGATCGGGACCGTCATCGCCGGGAACCACGGCGCGTCCGCCGTCGGCGCCGACGTCGGCCCGGGTTCGGCGGTGCACTCCGACCACAGCCTCCTCGGCCTGGTCGGTCCCGACACGATCCTGGACGACGTGGGCGGAACGCTCCTCGGAGTCGACCCGCTGCTCGGCCCGCTCGCGAACAACGGCGGCCCCACGCAGACGCACGAGCTGCTCACGGGCAGCCCGGCGATCGATGCCGGGCCGACTCCGGCGACGATCTCGACCGCGTTCACGGGCGACTTCGACCAGCGCGAGGCGCCATTCCTCCGGGTGCAGTTCGCGGGGATCGACATCGGTGCGTTCGAGGTGCAGGCACCCGAGCCGATCGACATCGCCCCGAAGTTCACCGGCTGATCAGCACCACGCACCACGATCCTGGGAGGCCCGGCGCTCGTCGCCGGGCCTCCTGAATTCCGGGGCTGAGGCGTTAGCGTGCGTGGGGTTCCGAGAACGGAAGAGGGCAAGGCGTGCGACTCCCCAGCGAATTCGTCAAGCTGCCGCTGCGCGTCGACGCGGCGGTGCTCGCCGCCGAGGTGGCGGCGCTGCCCGAGCAGATCTGGCGCGACCATCCCGAGGGTGCGGCCGGCAACACCGCCGTGCCGCTGGTCGCACGTGAGGGGAACCCCTTCGACGACGCGGTGGTCGGGCCGATGGCGCCCACGCCGCACCTCGCGCTCCTGCCCTACACGGCGAAGGTCATGGCCTCGCTCGGTTCGGTGATCGGCCGCACGCGGCTGATGCGCATCGAGGAGGAAGGGCACCTCGACGACCACGTCGACACCAACTACTACTGGCGTGACCACATGCGCGTGCACGTGCCGGTGCTCACCACCCCCGATGTCGAGTTCCTCTGCAACGGGCAGTCGCGGCACATGGCGGCGGGCGAGGTGTGGGTGTTCGACACCTGGAAGCGCCACGGCGTGCGGAACCCCGCGGGCACCAACCGTGTCCACCTCGTGGTCGACACCGTGGGGAGCGCCGGGTTGTGGGAGCTCATCGACCGCCCGGATCGCGACGAGCTGTTCGTCGCCCCCGACGGGCCGATGCCGGCGCTCGTCACCGAAGTGATCAACGCGTCCACGGTCATGACGCCGTGGGAATTCGAGGTCACGGTCAACCAGATCGCGGGCGACCTGCTCGGGACCGACCCCGCGATGTCGGCGCGCTTCCGCAGTGTCATGGAGCCGTTCCGGCGTGCGTGGCGCGAGTCGTGGGCACGCTTCGGCGAGTTCGCCGAGGGCATTCCCGTGTACGAGCAGCTGCGCACGCAGTGCGCGGACGTGGTCGAGCGCGAGTTCGCCGGGGTGAAGCTCCCCAACGAGATGGACGTGGTCGGCGCGGTGCTGCAGCAGCTCGTGCGGCCGTCGGTGCGCAGCGACGACCTCGTGTTCGGTCCGATCAGCGACGCCGTGCCGGTCGCGGTCGCGGTCGTGACCGAGCCCGCCCTGGCGCCCGCGCCGCGCCCCGCGCCACCGTCGATCGACCGACCGGTGTTCGTCGTGTCGTCGCCGCGTTCGGGCAGCTCGCTGTTGTTCGAGACGCTGGCCCGTTCGCCCGAGCTCTGGACCATCGGCGGCGAGAGCCATCTGCTCATCGAGTCGGTGCCGGGACTGCATCCCGCGCAGCACGGCTGGGATTCCAACCGGCTCGACGCGTCCGATGCGACGCCCGCCGCCGTTGCCGGGTTGCACGCGAAGTTCCTGGAGCAGCTGCGCGACCGCGACGGGAACCCCGCCTGCAGTGGCGCGTTGCGCATGCTCGAGAAGACACCGAAGAACTCGCTGCGGGTGCCCCTGCTCGCAGCCGCGTTCCCCGACGCTCGCTTCGTGTACCTCTACCGCGATCCCGCGAGACGATCAGCTCGATGCTCGACGCGTGGAAGTCGGGCCGGTTCGTCACGTACCGCGACCTGCCCGGGTGGAACGGCCCGGCGTGGTCGCTGCTCCTCACCCCGGGTTGGCGCGACCTCGCGGGCGCGTCACTCGGGGAGATCGTCGCGTCGCAGTGGGCCACCGCGACGTCCCTGTTGCTCGACGACCTCGAGGTCCTCGACCCCGACCGCTGGTGCGTCACCAGCTACGACCAGCTCCTCGACGATCCGCAGGCGGCGATCGAGCGGCTCTGCGAGTTCTGCGAGGTCGACTGGGACGTCGAGCTCTCGGGACCACTCCCGTTGTCGCGCCACATGCTCGACTCGCCCGCGCCGCAGAAGTGGTTGCGCAACGCCGACGAGCTCGATCCGCACTGGGACCGCGTGCGCGACGTCGCCGTCCGCGCGCACGACTTCTTCGCGCAGCCACCGCGCGTCAAGCCGGTGCGCACCACGAGCACCGCCGACGTCGCGCGTCCCGCGGCAGCCGCCGCACCGGTCGCGCCGGCCGCCGCGGAGACGGCCACCGGCGCACCGACCGAGACGCCGGCCGAGGAGCTCACGTTCAACAGCGTGTTCTCGGCGAGCATGCCGCAGCTCCTCGACGCGATCGGTGGGTCGTTGTGCGTGTCGACCTACCAGAGCGGGCGCGTCATCCTCGTGCGCGCCGACGGGCCGCAGTCGCTCAACACGCACTTCCGCGGGTTCCAGACGCCGATGGGCGTGGCGACGCGCCCCGGAGGCCTCGCGATCGGCACCAAGACACAGGTGCACGTGTTCCAGAACCAGGCCGCGCTGTCGCCACGGCTCGAGCCGGCGAACAAGCACGACGCCGTCTACGTGCCGCGCGAGTCGCACTCCACCGGCGACATCCGCATCCACGACCTCGCCTGGGTGGGCGACGAGCTGTGGGCCGTCAACACGCGCTTCTCGTGTCTCTCGACGTTCGACCAGACGTATTCGTTCGTGCCGCAGTGGCGCCCGCCGTTCATCAGCGCCCTCGCGCCCGAGGACCGCTGCCACCTCAACGGCATGGCGGTCGTCGACGACGAGATCCGTTACGTGACCGCGCTCGGCACGAGCGACGAGGCGAACGGATGGCGCGAGAACAAGGTCGACGGCGGCGTGCTGATGCACGTGCCGTCGGGTGAGGTGCTGACGTCCGGTCTGTGTATGCCGCACTCACCGCGTTGGCACGACGGCCGCCTCTGGATGCTCGAGTCGGGAATCGGCGCGCTCCACGAGATCGACCCCGGGACGGGGGCGAAGACCGAGGTCACCCGCGTGCCCGGCTTCACCCGGGGCATGTCGTTCGCGGGCCCGTTCGCCTTGATCGGCCTTTCCCAGGTGCGCGAATCCCTCTTCGAGGGCATTCCGCTCAAGGCCGACGGTGTCGAGCGCTCCTGCGGTGTGTGGGCCATCGACCTCCGCACCGGCACCACCGCGGCCTTCCTCCGCTTCGAGGGCATCGTCCAGGAGCTCTACGAGGTTGCCGTGCTGGTCGGCCATCGCTGGCCCGAGATCGTGGAGCCCGGCGCCGAGATCCTCGACACCGCCTACGTGCTGCCCGACGCGGCCCTCGCCCAGGTCCCCCAGGACATCCGGACCTGATCGTGGTCCGAGCCGCACGCGGCCGGCCCTGTCGAGTTGACCAGCCGGGCGCGACCCGTCCCCAGGCGAAGGGCTGTGACATCGGCGCGGTCGAGGTGAAGGCGGGCAGCCTCCAGGTGACCAAGGACGTCACGGGCCTGGGCGGCGCGACGACCCTGCCGTTCACTGGTCCGTACGTGTTCGACGTGGCCTGCTCCGACGGCACGGCCACGAAGCTGACCGTCGCCGATCCGTTCGGCGGCACCTCCGACGTCGCTCACGGCATCGTGCCCGGCTCCACCTGCACGGTCGTGGAGGAGTCGATCGTGATCGTGGGCATCCCCGTGACCGTCACCTACGACCCGGCGGGCGTTGATGCCACCGGATCACCCTCGACAGCGAGGTGACCGCCGACGTGGGCGTGACCAACGACTACGCCGAGATCCTCGCCGTGCTCGGCGCGATCCGCGAACAGCCAGCCGAAGTTCACCGGCTGAGCCGACGGCTCCCGAGACTGCTGGAGTGGGCCCGGTTCTCCCAGGGGAACCGGGCCCTTCCGCGTCACCGATCCGGGGAATAAAGTTGACAGCAGGATTGTCAACTTTGGGGACACACGAACCCCCTGGCTCGACCCGAAGGTGAACGCATGCCGCTCGACCCCAACAAGCTGACCCGCAAGACCGGAGAGGCCCTCGCCGCCGCGCAGGCCCTGGCGCGCGACGAGAACCACTCCCAGGTCACCCCCGAGCACCTGCTCGCCGCCCTGGTGAGCCAGCCCGAGAGCGTGGTGCTGCCGGTCCTCCAGCGGATCGGCGTCGCGGCGAAGGTCGTCCGAGACCGGGTCGACGAGGCCCTCGCCCGTCAGCCCAAGGTCTACGGCCAGACCGCGCAGAACGCGCAGCTCAGCCCCGACTCCTACAAGGTGCTCGAGGCCGCCGACGCCCAGCGCGCCGACCTCGGCGACGATTACCTCTCCACCGAGCACCTGCTCCTCGCGATGTCCCAGGTCGCAGGTGGCGTGGGTGATCTGCTCCGCGCCGCCGGCGTCACCCACGAGGCGCTGCTCGGCGCGCTCCAGCAGGTGCGTGGCAGCCACCGGGTCACCAGCGAGAACCCCGAGGAGCAGTACCAGGCGCTCGAGCGCTTCGGTCGCGACCTCACCGAGGACGCCCGCAAGGGCAAGCTCGACCCGGTCATCGGCCGCGACGAGGAGATCCGCCGCGTCATCCAGGTGCTGTCGCGTCGCACCAAGAACAACCCGGTGCTCATCGGCGAGCCCGGCGTCGGCAAGACCGCCATCGCCGAGGGCCTCGCCCGCCGGATCATCGAGGGTGACGTCCCCGAGGGCTTGCGCAACAAGCGCCTGATCTCGCTCGACATCAGCGCGATGGTCGCGGGCGCCAAGTACCGCGGTGAGTTCGAGGACCGGCTGAAGGCCGTCCTCAAGGAGATCGTCGACAGCGACGGCGAGGTCATCACCTTCGTCGACGAGCTGCACACGATCGTCGGCGCGGGCGGCGCCGAGGGCGCGGTCGACGCCGGCAACATGATCAAGCCGATGCTCGCACGCGGCGAGCTGCGCATGATCGGCGCGACCACGCTCGACGAGTACCGCAAGTACGTCGAGAAGGACCCTGCGCTCGAGCGGCGCTTCCAGCAGGTCTACGTGGGCGAGCCGTCGGTCGACGACACCATCGCGATCCTGCGCGGCCTGAAGGAGCGCTACGAGGTGCACCACGGCGTGCGCATCCAGGACGCCGCGCTCGTCGCCGCGTCGGTGTTGTCGAACCGCTACATCACCGCGCGTCAGCTCCCCGACAAGGCGATCGATTTGATCGACGAGGCCGCGTCGCGCCTGCGCATCGAGATCGACTCCATGCCGTTGGAGATCGACGTCGTGGAGCGTCAGATCCGCCGTATCGAGATCGAGAAGGCCGCGCTCGCCAAGGAGACCGACGACGCCTCGAAGCACCGCCTCGACGTGCTCGAGGAGGAGCTCGCCACGCTCGCCGAGTCGCGCGACGCGATGGTGGCGCACTGGCAGAACGAGAAGGATGCGATCACCGAGATCCGCGCCCTCAAGGAGCAGCTCGAGACCGCGCGCACCGAGGCCGAGAAGGCCGAGCGCGAGGGCAACCTCGAGGCCGCCGCGCAGCTGCGCTACGGCACGATGCGCGACCTCGAGACCACCATCGCGCAGAAGACCGCGCGTCTCGACGACCTCCAGCACGACCAGCAGATGCTGAAGGAAGAGGTCGACGAGGAAGACGTCGCCGAGATCGTCGCGAAGTGGACCGGCATCCCGGTGAGCCGGCTCATGGAAGGCGAGATGAGCAAGCTGGTGCGCATGGAAGAGGTCCTCCACGACCGCGTCATCGGCCAGGAGCGCGCGGTGAGCGCGGTCGCCAACGCGATCCGTCGTTCGCGCGCCGGTCTCTCCGACCCGAACCGACCCATCGGCTCGTTCCTGTTCCTCGGCCCCACCGGCGTGGGCAAGACCGAGCTCGCCCGCTCGCTCGCCGACTTCCTCTTCGACGACGAGCGCGCCATGGTGCGCATCGACATGTCGGAGTACATGGAAAAGCACTCGGTGTCGCGCCTCGTCGGCGCGCCTCCCGGGTACGTCGGCTACGAGGAGGGCGGCCAGCTCACCGAGGCGGTGCGCCGCCGGCCCTATGCGGTCGTGCTGCTCGACGAGGTGGAGAAGGCCCACCCCGACGTCTTCAACGTGCTGTTGCAACTGCTCGACGACGGCCGTCTCACCGACGGCCAGGGTCGCACCGTCGACTTCACCAACACGGTGCTGATCATGACGAGCAACCTCGGGGGCGGCGCGGCGGAGTCGGTGGTGATGGAGGTCATCCGGAACCACTTCAAGCCGGAGTTCCTCAACCGCATCGACGACATCGTGGTGTTCGACCGGCTCGGCGAGGCGCACATCGAGCGCATCGTGGAGCTGCAGGTCGACCTGCTGCGGCAGCGGCTCGCGGAGCGGGGCCTCGGCCTCGAGCTCACCCCGGCGGCGCTGGCCCACATCGCGAAGGTCGGCTACGACCCCGACTTCGGGGCCCGGCCGCTGAAGCGGGTGATCCAGCGCGAGGTCAGCGACCAGATCGCCCTCGCCCTGCTCCAGGGCGAGTACCACGACGGCGACGTCGTGATGGTCGACGCCTCCGCCGACGGCGAGCTGCGCTTCTCCGCCCAGCGCGCCGTCAACGTGGACTGATCCGTTCCCGGCGGGCGGTGTGCGAGCCCCCGCCGGCACGGAGCGAGCGGAGGCGAGCGAGGGTGGAAGGGCGGACTAGGATCTCCCCAACGTGACACCTTTTGTTGCGTTTTCCCGGAGGCTCCCGTGAGCGGCACCGTGATCGTCGGCACCCAGTGGGGTGACGAGGGCAAGGGCCGGTTCACCGACTACCTCTCCCAGGAGTCCGACTACGTCGTCCGCTACCAGGGCGGGCACAACGCGGGCCACCGCATCGTGGTGGGCGACGACGTCTTCGCGCTCCAGTTGGTGCCGAGCGGCGTGCTCTTCCCCCACGTCACGCCGATCATCGGCAACGGCGTGGTGGTCGACCCCGCCGTGCTCATCACCGAGCTCGAGATGCTCGCGGCCAAGGGCGTCGACGTGTCGCGCGTGAAGCTCTCGGGCAACGCGCACCTGATCATGCCCTACCACCAGGAGCTCGATCGCGTCACCGAGCGCCGCCTGGGCAAGAACAAGCTGGGCACCACCAAGCGCGGCATCGGCCCGGCCTACGCCGACAAGGCGCTGCGCGTGGGCCTGCGCGTGCAGGACCTGCTCGACGCGAAGATCTTTCGTGAGAAGCTCGACCTCGCGCTGCGCGAGAAGAACACGATGCTCACGAAGGTCTACAACCGCCTCCCTCTCGACTTCGAGGAGATGGCGGAGCAGTACCTCTCGATGGCGCCGCGGCTCGAGCCGATGATCGCCGACACCGTGCACATCCTCCACGACGCGCTCGACAACGGTGAGCGCGTGCTCTTCGAGGGCGCGCAGGCGACCTTCCTCGACCTCGACCACGGCACCTATCCGTTCGTCACGTCGTCGAACCCGATCTCGGGTGGCGTGGGCACGGGTGCCGGCGTGGGCCCCCGGGCCATCGAGCGTGTGATCGGTGTGGCCAAGGCCTACATCACCCGCGTCGGCAGCGGCCCGTTCCCCACCGAGCTCTTCGAGGGCGACCCGGTCGGCGACGAGCTCGTCGAGCGCGGGCACGAGTTCGGCACCAACACCGGTCGGCGCCGCCGGCCGGGCTGGCTCGACCTCGTGATGCTCAGGCACGCGGTGCGGCTCAACACCCTCACCGAGGTGGCGATCACCAAGCTCGACGTGCTCGAGCCGTTCCCCGAGATCAAGGTGTGCGTCGCCTACGAGGGCGACGACGGCACGCGCTACGACCACGTGCCCTACCACCAGTCGGTGTTGCACAAGGTGAAGCCGATCTACGAGACGCTCCCCGGTTGGCAGTGCGACATCAGCGGTTGCGAGACGGTCGAGGAGTTCCCCGTCGAGGCGCGCGACTACCTCGCGTTCGTCGAGCGGGTGGTGGGCGTGCCCATCTCCTTCGTCGGGGTCGGTCCCGACCGCGCACAGACGGTCGTGCTCCCGGTTCCCTCCGTGTGAAGCAGGCCTGAGCCGTCGTGCGCTTCCTCGTCGTCGGTTCGGGTGGACGCGAGCACGCGCTCGTGTGGGGGCTGACGCGTTCCGCCGCCACCGAGGTGGTCGTCGCCGCCCCGGGCAACCCCGGCATCGCCGCGTTGGCCGAGTGCCGCGCGCTCGACGCCGGCGATCCCGCCGCAGTGGCCGCGCTGGCCGACCACGTGAACGCCGACGTCGTGGTGATCGGGCCCGAGGTCCCGCTCGTCGCGGGTGCGGCCGACGCCGTGCGCGCGCGAGGACGCCTCGCGTTCGGGCCCGATGCGGCCGGGGCGCGGCTCGAGGGATCGAAGGCGTGGATGAAGGAGGTGCTCGCGGCCGCGGGCGTTCCCACCGCGCGTCACCGCAGCTTCGGCGCGCACGAAGAAGCCGCCGCGCTCGGCGTACCTCGAGGAGTTCTCCGCGCCGTGGGTGGTCAAGACCGACGGGCTCGCGGCGGGCAAGGGCGTGGTGGTCACCGAGTCGATCGCCGACGCACGCGCCGCGGTGCGCGCCTATCTCTCGGGTGACGCGTTCGGCGACGCCGGCCGCACCCTCGTGATCGAGGAAGGGCTCACCGGCCCCGAACTGTCGTTGCTCGTCGTGTGCAACGGCGACCCCGACGCCGCGGTGCCCCTCGCGCCCGCCCAGGACTTCAAGCGCATCGGCGAGGGCGACACCGGCCCCAACACCGGTGGGATGGGCGCCTACTCACCCGTCCCGATCGTGGGGCAGGCCACCGTCGACGACGTCATGGACCGCGCCGTGCGGCCCACCCTGCACTGGCTGGCCCGTGACGGCGTGGAGTACCGGGGCGTGCTCTACGCGGGGATGATGCTCACCGCCGACGGCCCGAAGGTCATCGAGTACAACGTCCGCTTCGGCGACCCGGAGTGCCAGGTCGTGCTCCCCCGGCTCGCGGTCGACCTCGCCGACGTCGTGCACGCGGCCGCGAGCGGCGCGGCCCCGGAGGTGCGCTTCTCCGCCGACGCCTGCGTCACCGTGGTGCTCGCGAGCGAGGGGTACCCCGCCTCGGCGCGCACGGGCGACGTGATCGAGGGGCTCGACGCCGCCGACGCGGTCGAGGGCATCACCGTGTTCCACGCCGGGACGGCCGCGGGTGAAGGCGGAGCGATCCTGACGGCAGGGGGGCGGGTGCTGAACGTCACCGCCACCGGCGCCGACCTCGCCGAGGCGCGGCGAGCGCGCCTACGCCGCAGTCGCGAAGATCAGCTGGCCCGGCATGCAGTTCCGGTCCGATATTGCGGAGCTGGCAGCAGCTAGCGCACCCGGCGCTTCGCCCGAACTCCCGCGATGACGAGCGAGCAGGCGATGCAGCGCAACGGCGCACCATCTTTCACCGGGGGGACCAGGCACACCGCGCACCACGGTTGGCCACACTCGTCGCACCGCGCGACGGCATGTTCACTCCAGTGCTTGGTGCAGTTGTTCACGCCACGGCCTCCTTGCCCCAATGTCGCCGGGAACCCGCCAGTGCCCTCTCGATTGGCGAGTCGCGCCGTACCCGGCTCCTACAGTGTTCGGCACGAGGAAGGTCTCCCTTGATAGAGCGCTACGCGTTGCCCGAGATTGCCGGCCTCTTCACGGATGAGGCCCGATTTCGCACCATGCTCGAGGTGGAGGTTCTGGCCACGGAGGCCTGGGCCCAGATCGGGGTGGTCCCGGCGGCGGACGCCGCCGAGATCCGCGCCAAGGCCGATTTCGAGGTCGAGGCCATCCACGAGCGGGAGAAGATCACCGAGCACGACGTCGCGGCCTTCGTCGACGTCGTGCAGGAGCGCATCGGCAGCCCGGCGGCCGGCTGGCTCCACTACGGCCTCACTTCCAGCGACGTCGTCGACACCGCCCTGTCGGTGATCATCGTGCGGGCGCTCGACCTCGTGATCGACGCCGCCGAAGCCCTGGAGGGCGCCATCGCCACCCAGGCCCACACCTGGCGGTCCACGCCGATGGCCGGCCGCACCCATGGCGTTCACGCCGAGCCCACCACGTTCGGCGTGAAGCTCGCCCTGTGGGCGCTGCAGGTGCGCCGCGACCGGGAGCGCCTGGCCCGGGCCCGCGCCGCCATCGCCGTCGGCAAGCTGTCGGGGGCGGTCGGCACCTACTCCAACATCGATCCCGCCGTGGAAGCCCACGTGTGCCGGGAGCTCGGCCTGCAGCCGGTGCCCGCCACCCAGGTGCTCGCGCGCGACCGTCACGCCGAGGTGCTCTACGCGTGCGCGTCGGTGGGGGCCACCGTCGAGTCGTTCGCACTCGAGATCCGCCACCTGCAACGCACCGAGGTGCGCGAAGTCGAGGAGCCGTTCCGCTCGGGTTCGCAGAAGGGCTCCAGCGCGATGCCCCACAAGCGCAACCCGGTGAAGTGCGAGCAGCTCTGCGGCCTCGCCCGCGTGCTGCGCGGCAACCTCACCGCCGGCATGGAAGACGTCGCGCTGTGGCACGAGCGCGACATCTCGCACTCGTCGGTCGAGCGCGTGATCATGCCCGACTCGCTCGAGCTCGCCTACTACGTGCTCGTGAAGTTCCGCTCGGTCGTCGAGGGCATGCACGTGTACCCCGAGCGCATGATCGAGAACCTGAACGTGTCCTACGGGCTCGTGTTCTCGCAGCCCGTGCTGCTCGCGCTCGTCGAGGCCGGCATGGGTCGCGACGATGCCTACCGCGTGGTGCAGCGCAACGCGATGCTCACGTGGGAGCAGCGCCGTCCGTTCATCGACGTGCTGCGTGAAGACGCCGACGTGGTGAAGACCCTGGGCGACGACCGCCTCGCCGAGTGCTTCAGCCTCGAGCACGCGCTCGCCAACACCGGCCGCACGTTCGAGGCGATGGATGCCACCCTCGCGGAGCCAGTCCGGGCGTGAGTATCGACCTGGAGCACCGTTACTCGGGGAAGGTGCGCGACCTCTACACCGTCGACGACGCGCACATGCTCATGGTGGCGTCCGACCGCGTGTCGGTGTTCGACGTGATCCTGCCGAACCTCGTGCCCGGCAAGGGCCGCGTGCTCACCGCGTTGTCCAGCTGGTGGTTCGCCCGCACCGAGCACCTCGTCGCCAACCACCTCGTGTCGGCCGACCCCGCCGACTTCCCGGCCGGCGTGGGGCCGGAGGCCGCGGGCCGGTCGATGCTGGTGAAGGTCACCGACCCGATCCGCCTCGAATGCGTGGCGCGCGGCTACCTGTTCGGCTCCGCCTGGTCCGACTACGAGGCCACCGGCTCCGTGCAGGGTCACGCGCTGCCGGCGGGCCTGCGCCAGGCCGAGCAGCTGCCGGCGCCACTGTTCACGCCCACCACCAAGGCCGAGGGCAGCCACGACCTCCCGCTCACCGACGCCGAGGCCGCCGCGCTGATCGGCGACGACCTCTTCGAGCAGGTCCGCGATCTCACGCTGATGATCTACGCGTTCGGCGCCGAGCACGCGCAGCGCAACGGGATCATCCTGGCCGACACCAAAGTGGAGTTCGGCGTACTCGGCGGGGAAGACGGTCTCGACGGGCAGGTGATCCTGATCGACGAGGTGCTCACCCCCGACTCGTCGCGCTACTGGCCCGGCGACGAGTACCGCGTCGGCACCTCGCCGCCCTCGTTCGACAAGCAGTTCGTGCGCGACCACTACCAGTCGATCGGCTGGGACAAGGAGCCTCCCGTGCCCGAGGTGCCGGCCGTCGTCATCGCCGGCACCCGCGCCCGCTACGTGGAGGCCTACGAGCGCATCACCGGACTCGATTTCGCCGACTGGTACGGAGACGACACATGAGATTCGCGATTCGCATCGACGTCACCCACGTCCCCGGCGTGCTCGACCCGCAGGGCGCCACCGTGGAGCGCGCGCTCCCGGCGCTCGGCTACACGAACGTGGGAGCGGTGTCGATCTCCAAGACGATCCGCCTCCAACTCGACGCGGAGTCGGAAGCCGCCGCGCTCGCGCAGGTCGACGAGATGTGCCACAAGCTGCTCGCCAACCCCGTCATCGAGCGCTACACGGTCGAGATCGAGACCATGGAGACGGTATGAGCGCCAACGTGGGGGTGGTGCTGTTCCCGGGCACCAACTGCGAGCTCGACGTGCAGTGGGCAGTCGAGTCGCTCGGTGGAGAGGCGACGCTCCTCTGGCACGGGGACGCGACCGTCGGCGACGTCGACGCGGTGGTGGTGCCGGGCGGCTTCGCCCACGGCGACTACCTGCGCACCGGCGCCATTGCCCGCTTCTCGCCGGTGATGGACGCCGTCGCCGGCTTCGCGGCCGCGGGCGGCCCGGTGGTGGGGATCTGCAACGGCTTCCAGGTGATCACCGAGGCGGGGTTGCTGCCCGGCGCGCTGCAGAAGAACGCGGGCCTCACCTTCGTGTGCAAGACGGTCGAACTGCGCGTCGAGACCACGCGCACGGTGCTCACCAACCTCGCGACGGTGGGCGACGTGTTGCGCATCCCGATCAACCACTTCGAGGGCAACTACATCTGCTCGCCGGAGACGCTCGCCGAACTGCGCGCCGACGACCGCATCGTCGTGCGCTACGTGGAGAACCCCAACGGCAGCCTCGACGACATCGCCGGCATCTGCAGCGAGGCCGGCAACGTGGTGGGCCTCATGCCCCACCCCGAGCGCGCCAGCGACCTGCTCCTCGGCAGCGACGACGGCGTCGTCCTGCTCCGCAGCCTGCTGGCGGCCGCCGACGAGCAGTCGAGAGCCCGCGCCTGATCCGTTCTTGCGCTCTTCCGCGCCGCTCTAGGGGCCTCGAAGAGCGCAAGAACGTCAGGAAGCTCGGGAGACGCCGGCCTTCTTGAGGGTGTCGGCGGACACGCCGAGCTCGCGCCAGGCGGCGTAGGAGATGCCCTTGCGCTCGGAGTACTTCTTCGCCGTCTTCACGAACTCACCCTCGAGCTTGGTGAGGTCGACCTTCTGACCCATGGACTCCAGTTCCTTCTGGAGGTCCATGCGCTCCTGCACGAGCTGCAGGCGCGCCAGCGCGCTGGCGTCGGCGAGGCTCGCGTCGATCGCGGCGAGGCGCTTCTTCACGGAGTCAGGGGTGCGCTTGCGGCCGCGACGGGGACGGTTCTGCTCGAGCGCTTCGAGGTAGGCCTTCACGGCGCGGCCCTCGGAACGACCTTCGGCCAGGGCGGCTTTGTGCTGGTCGGACATGGTGCGGGTGGCTGACTTGGCCATGGTGCTTCTCCCTGATTTCGGGTAGACGGCGGGTCTAATTGCAGGTGTCCTACCCGGTACTTGACGTTGTATCAGAGGTCATGTCACGCGCGCTAATACGGGTATTGTAGCCCCAGGCAAAATGATCAAAACATGATCCCGCTAGGCTGCGGACATCGTGAGCGCCGAATCTTTCTCTTTCGGGTCTGGGTCCGTGCAGGCCCCGATCCCCACGCCCCTCCGCCCCGGTCTGCACCGCGAATTGGGCATGACCGACGACGAGCTGGTCGCCGTCGTCGATCTGCTCGGCCGGGAGCCCACCGAGCTCGAGCTCGCCATGTACGCGGTGATGTGGTCGGAGCACTGCTCGTACAAGTCGTCCAAACGCCACCTGGGCCGATTCCCCACCGAGGCGCCGTGGGTGCTCGTCGGCCCCGGTGAGGGCGCGGGCGTGATCGACGTCGGCGACGGCATCGCGGTGGCGATCCGCATCGAGAGCCACAACCACCCGTCCGCGGTGGAGCCCTACCAGGGCGCGGCCACCGGCGTCGGCGGCATCATCCGCGACGTGTTCTCCATGGGCGCCCGGCCCATCGCGCTGATGGACCCGCTGCGCTTCGGGTCCCTCGACGACGCCCGCACCCGCTACCTGCTCGAAGGGGTGGTCGCCGGCATCAGCGGCTACGGCAACGCGGTCGGCGTGCCCACGGTGGGCGGCGAGGTCGTGTTCGACGACTGCTACCGCGACAACCCGCTCGTCAACGTGCTCTGCCTCGGCGTGCTGCCGGTGGAGCGTCTGGTGCTGGCCAAGGCCGAGGGCGACGGCAACCTCGCGGTGCTGCTCGGCTCCGCCACCGGTCGCGACGGCATCGGCGGGGCCAGCGTGCTCGCATCGGCCGGCTTCGAGGAGGGTTCGGAAGCCAAGCGGCCTTCGGTGCAGGTGGGTGACCCCTTCGAGGAGAAGCGCCTCATCGAGGCGTGCCTCGAGCTGCTCGACGAGGGCCTCGCCATCGGCGTGCAAGACCTCGGCGCCGCCGGCATCTCGTGTGCGGCCTCCGAGACCGCGGCCAAGACCGGCGCGGGCATGGACGTCGACCTCGCCCGCATGCCCAAGCGCGAGCCCGGCATGAACGGCGTCGAGGTGATGACGTCGGAGAGCCAGGAGCGCATGCTCGCCATCGTCACCCCCGAGAACCTGCAGCCGGTCCTCGACCTCTGCAAGCGGTGGGAGATCCGTGCCTCCGTGATCGGCCGCGTCAGCGACTCCGGCCGCTTCCGCGTGTACGACGGCCTGTTCGACGCGATGGGCGTGCCGGGGGAGAACCCGCCGCCCGCGCGCAGCGACGCGCCGCCCGAGGTGTCGTCGGACCGCGTCCCGCTCGCCGACGTGCCGGTCGCCAGCCTGGGCGACGGCCCGGTGTACGACCGCCCGCTCGCGCCGCCGTCCGACCTCGCGGCGCGCCAGGCCGACGACCCGGCACCCGTGCTCGCGTCGCGCTTCGAGGCGGGGACCGACCTCTCCGGCGAGCTGCTCGCACTGCTCGCGTCGCCCACCATCGCCGACAAGTCGTGGGTGTACCGCCAGTACGACCACCAGCTCTTCCTCAACACGGTGGTGGGCCCCGGCGGCGACGCCACCGTGCTGCGTCTCAAGGGCACCGACCGTGGCCTGGTGATCTCCACCGACGGCAAGGCGCGCTTCTGCGCCCTCGACCCGCGCACCGGCGCCCGGCTCGTGGTGCTCGAGGCCGCCCGCAACCTGGCTTGCGCGGGCGCCGAGCCGAAGGCGCTGGTGAACTGCCTCAACTTCGGGAACCCGGAGCACCCCGAGGTGATGTGGCAGTTCTCCGAGGTCGTCGACGGCATGAGCGAGGCGTGCGCCGCGCTCGGCATCCCCGTCGTCGGCGGCAACGTCAGCTTCTACAACGAGTCGCGCGGCACCGACATCGACCCGACGCCGGTGGCCGGCGTGATCGGCCTCGTCGACGCGCTCACCTCGGTGCCGCCCACCCCGCGCCTCGTCGACGGCGACGCGATCGTGGTGCTCGGCACCACCGGCGGGGAGCTCGGCGGCTCGGAGTGGGCGACACTGCACGGCCTGCGTGAGGGCATGCCGCCGGTCGCCGACCTCGACGCCGCCGCCGCGTTGCACGGCTTCGTCCGCGACCTCGTGGCCCGACGTGTGCCCAACGGGGTGCACGACTGCGCCGACGGCGGCCTCGCGGTCGCGGTGGCGGAGATGGCCATCGCCGCCGAGGTGGGCGCAACGCTGGTGTCGCCCGCCGACCTGGTGCCCGGCGTCGCCTGGTTCTCCGAGTCCGCGTCGCCGCGTGGTGCTCTCGGTGGCCCCGGAGCACGAGGCCGAGATCCTCGCCGCCGCCGCGGCCGCCGGCGTGCCCGCCGCAGTGATCGGTCGTGCCGGTGGCGACCGGCTCGAGGCCGAGGGCGCCTTCTCGGTGTCGGTGGCCGACGCCACCGCCGCCTGGCGTGACGCCATCCCCGACATCCTCGGCACCCTCCCGGTGCCCCCTGATTGACCTCCTTGCCGCCCTCGCTCGCGTCCGCTCACTCCGTTCCCGCCGGAACACGCGGCACTACGTACGGGTTGGAACCTCTTCCTATGGGATACTCAGGCACGTGATCAGCGCGGATCCGGATCGGAAGCCCGGCCACGCCTGTGGTGTCTTCGGTGTGTACGCACCGGGACAGCACGTGGCGAACCTCACCTATCTCGGCCTCTACGCCCTGCAGCACCGGGGGCAGGAGTCGGCCGGGATCGCGGTGAGTGACGGCTCCACCATCACCGTCTCCAAGGACATGGGCCTCGTCGCCCAGGTGTTCGACGAGCGCACCCTCGCGCCGTTGCAGGGACACCTGTCGATCGGGCACGTCCGCTACTCCACGACCGGTTCGAGCAGTTGGCGCAACGCGCAGCCGATCTACCGCTCGGTGGGCGACGCAGGCTTCGCGCTCGCGCACAACGGCAACCTCACCAACACGGTGGAGCTCGCACAGCAACTCGGCATGCTGCCCGGGATGCCGGGGATCACCGACCAGCGCGACGAGATCGACTCCACCACCGACTCCGCGCTCGTCGCCGAGATCATCGCCGCCGAGTACGAGGCGGAGCCGCGCTCCGACGGTCGCGACCTCGTGCACGCGCTCGAGCGCGTGCTGCCGCGTCTCGCCGGTGGGTTCTCCTTCGTGCTGATGGACGAGGCCCACCTCGTGGGCGTGCGCGATCCGCACGGGTTCTGGCCGCTCGTGCTCGGGCGCCTCCCCGACGGTGGCTGGGTGCTCGCGAGCGAGAGCGCCGCGCTCGACATCGTCGAGGCGCACTTCGTGCGCGAGGTCGAGCCGGGCGAGATGATCGTGATCGACGCCACCGGTCTGCACGGCGGCATCCGGTTCGCGGAGGCCGACCCGAAGCTCTGCCTGTTCGAGTTCGTGTACTTCGCCCGTCCCGACACCAACCTCTACGGGCACAGCGTGCACGCGGGCGCGCCAGCGCATGGGTGAGGCGCTCGCGCGCCAGGCGCCGGTGCAGGCCGACATGGTGATGCCAGTACCCGAGTCGGGCATCCCCGCGGCGCAGGGCTACGCGCGCCGCGTCGGGCGTTCCCTACGGCGACGGCCTGGTGAAGAACCGCTACGTCGGCCGCACGTTCATCCAGCCCAGCCAGAAGCAGCGCGGCCAGGGAGTGCGGGTCAAGCTCAACCCCCTCGTGGAGAACATCCGCGGCAAGCGGCTGGTGGTCGTCGACGACTCCATCGTGCGGGGCACCACCACCCGCCAGGTCGTGCAGATGCTGCGCGAGGCCGGCGCGGTCGAGGTGCACTTCCGCGTGTCGTCACCGCCGTACAAGTGGCCGTGCTCCTACGGCATGGACACCGGGAGCCGCTCCGAACTGCTCGCCGCCGACATGTCGGTCGGGGAGATCCGCGACTTCCTCGGCGTCGACTCACTCGCCTACCTCGAGCTCGACCGGCTCACCGTCGCCACCGGCGCGTCACCCGACTCCTTCTGCACCGCGTGCCTGTCGGGCGTCTACCCGGTGCCGGTGCCCTTCACCGACTCGAAGCACGCGCTCGAGGACCTCCCCACCGGCGCGAGCATCGCCCCCACCGGCGCATGAGCCGGCCCGATCGCGGCGGTGACGATCCGCTCACCTACGCGCAGGCCGGCGTCGACATCGCCGCCGGCGAGCTCGCGGTGGAGCGCATCAAGAAGCACGTGCGCTCCACGTTCCGTCCGGAGGTCGTCGGCGACATCGGCGGGTTCGGCGGGCTGTTCTCGCTCGACCCGCACGGTCTGCGCGATCCGCTGCTCGTGTCGTCCACCGACGGCGTCGGCACCAAGTCGATGATCGCCCGGCTCACCGGTCGCTACGACACCATCGGCATCGACCTCGTCGCGATGTCGGTCGACGACATCGCGGTGCAGGGCGCCGAGCCGCTGTTCTTCCTCGACTACATCTCCATCGGCAAGCTCGTGCCCGAGATCGTCGACGACATCGTCGCCGGGGTCGCGCACGGGTGTCGCCAGGCCGGGTGCGCACTGCTCGGTGGCGAGATGTCGGAGCACCCCGACCTCATGGAGCCGGGCGAGTTCGACCTCGTGGGCTTCGCGGTCGGCATCATCGAACGCGCGCGCGTGCTTCCCGCCAAGATCGAGCCCGGCGACGTGGTGATCGGCATGGCGAGTCCGGGGCTGCGCTGCAACGGCTACTCGCTCGCACGTCGCGCGCTGCTCGATCGCGCCGGGCGGCGCATCGACGACGCGGCATGGAAGGGCGCGCACCACTCACTTGGTGACGAGCTGCTGCGCCCCAGCGTGATCTATGCGCCGGCGATGCGTCATCTGCGCGAGAAGGTCGAGGTGCACGCGTTCGCCCACGTGACGGGCGGCGGCATCCCCGACAACCTGGCGCGGGTGCTCCCTGGGCACTGCGGTGCGGTGGTCCGGCGGGGCACCTGGGAGGTGCCGCGCATCTTCGGGGAGATCCAGGAGGCCGGCGGCGTCGACGACGTCGAAATGGCGCATGTTTTCAACCTGGGGTTGGGAATGCTCTGTGTCGTGCCGTTTGCCGACAGATTCGCTACCCTAGATGTGTTACGCGCAGCGGGTCACGAATCGGAGATCGTGGGCGAGATCGTCGACGGTCACGGAAAGGTCACGCTCTCGGGCTGACCGATCTGCCGGCGGGGGCCTGGCCGAAATCGGACGGATGCTGCTAAACTTCATGAACGCGCATGATCCTGCCCTGCTCTCCCGGGGCGGATCCCGAGTTGATCGCGAGGCCCCCACATGCCGACGAACCAGAACCCCACCCCGGATCCCGAGCAGCTGCTCACCCCTTCCGAGGTGGCAGCCATGTTCCGCGTGAACCCGAAGACCGTCACCCGTTGGGCGCGGGCGGGCAAGATCTCGGCCATCCGCACGCTCGGCGGCCACCGCCGGTTCAAGGCGTCGGAGATCCAGAAGTTCCTCGAGCAGGTCGACGAGTCCGAACAGCTCTGAGCTCGAGCCCTGCGCCCCGCTTCCGGCGGCCGCGGGCGGCACCGCCGTCGCCCGCGACCTCGGGGCGCAACTCCCAGAATTGCAACGACCCGGGCGCCGTCCTCCGCGGAGGCGTGCCCGGGTCGTGTGCGTACACGGTCTGGAACTTCGTGTCGTGTGGCCGGGACCGGCGTCGATCCGGTGACCCCGCGCTTTTCAGGCGCGTGCTCTGCCGACTGAGCTACCCGGCCGGGCGGAGACGCCCACTCGCGCCCCGGGTCGATGGTCTCGACGCCGAGGTTGGCCTCTCCAGCGGTCCTGACGGGATTTGAACCCGCGGCCTCCGCCTTGACAGGGCGGCGTGCACTCCAAACTGCACCACAGGACCAGATGTTGTTCGTGCCACTTGCTGTGCCCCCAGGGGAGTTCGAATCCCCGTTACCGCCTTGAAAGGGCGGCGTCCTAGGCCACTAGACGATGGGGGCTCGAGGCTCACCTGAGAGGGGAGATGCTAGCAGGAGCGTCGGTGTCACTTCCCAGCCGGAAACCGGGATCCCCGCGGCGGGGTGCGGCGCGCCGCTCGGCCATCAGGCGGAACACGAGGTGGTGCACGGGCGTGAGCAGCTTCCAGTAGAGGAAGCCCGGCACGCCCTTGGTGCGCAGCGCCCCCACTTGGAGCACGGCGTCGCCGTCGACCCGGTACCCGAGGAGCGCCTCGCCCGCGAACCAGCCTTCGCCGCGCAGCACGAGTTCGTCCTCGGTGTGGCGGGCCACGGTCCACCAGTCGACCGGGGTCCCCGGGGCCAGCGTTCCGACGGGGCCGTCGTCGTCGCGCGCGGCGCGCGGCGCAGCAGGAACCGCTCACCGAAGAGCCGGCCGAGCAGCACCCGGAACCGCCAGCCGCGGGCGACGCCGTACCAGTCGTAGCGTCCGCCGACCTCGCCGAGCTCCGCCCGCACGGCCTCGTGCGTGGCCGGCCCGATCGCGGCGGTGACGTTGGTCGAGTACACGCCGTCGTGGAGGCCCTCGGGGCAGGTGAACAGGTTGCGCGCGAGCGCAGTCTCCTGGTCGTCGAGCGCCTGGCGGATCGCCTCGCTGAGCGACACCGGCTCGATGCCGAACTCGCTCGCGGTGTGGTCGGGGTCGCGGACCACCACCTCGGTGACCAGGCTGTCGATCAGCGCGTGGCTGATGCGCCGGTCGACGGGGGTGACGAGATCCACCCAGTACGACGACAACCGCGGCGTGAGATAGGGCACGTCGACGATCAGGCGGGGCCGCAGCCCGCGGGCGCGGGCATAGGCCGCAATCATCTCGCGGTAGGTGGTGACCTCGGCGCCGCCGATCTCGTAGACGCCGGGCGCCACGGTGAGCGACCGTTCGAGGTACGTGAGCAGGTCGCGCGCCGCGATCGGCTGGAGCTTCGTGTGCACCCAACGGGGGCACACCATGAAGGGCAGCCGCTCGGTGAGGTACCGCAGCATCTCGAAGGAGATGCTGCCCGAGCCGATGACCACCGCGGCCCGGAGCTCCACGACGGGCACGCCGGCGGCCCCGAGGGCGGTGCCCACCTCCTGGCGGCTCACCAGGTGCTCCGAGCTGGGGTCGTCGCCGAGCGCGCCGAGGTAGACGATCCGGCCGACCCCGGCGCGCGCCGCGGCCCGGCCGAAGGCGGTGGCCAGTTCGAGGTCGCGCGCCCGGAAGTCGTTGCCGGCCATGGAGTGCACGAGGTAGAAGGCCGCGTCGCGACCTTCGAGCGCGGCGGTCACCGCGTCCTCGTCGCCCACGTCGACGGCGAGTGCCTGCACGGAGGGATCGGTTGCTCCGCCGGCTTCGAGGTCGGCGGGGAGGCGACGCGCCACCGCGGTCACCCGATGGTCGGCGGCGGCGAGATGGGGCACGAGGAGACGGCCGACGAACCCGGTGGCGCCGACGACGGTGAGGTTCACATGCCTCTCGAACCCCCGCGTGGGGCATTGTGTTCCTCTCCGGTCCCATTTGGGGAACATCTGACGATCCCCTGCGGGTTCGCATCCGGACCGGGGCCCGGCGACGAAGCACCGTACGAGAGCGCCCAGAACGCCCACCACCGACCTGCCGACCCTTCCCCGATACGCCGACCCGGAGATCGCCGCCGAGTGAACGCAAGCCCCACCACCCCCGCGCTCGACGTCCACGTCTCGAGGGCCGGCGTTGTCCCCCAGGCCGTCGTCCTCGTGCTGCACGGGGGTCGCGAGCGCAGCCGCGAGCCGGTCGAGTCGCGCCACCTCGCGGTCCGCCGCATGTACCCCTTCGCCCGCGACATCGCGAAGCGCTTGCCCGAGGCCGCCGTGGCGCGGCTGCAGTACCGGGTGCGCGGCTGGAACGGCGACGGCGCCGACGCCCTCGCCGACGTCGACCACGCGCTCGGGGAACTCACCGCACGGTTCGGCGCCATGCCCGTCGTGCTGCTGGGCCACTCGATGGGTGGGCGCGCCGCGGTGCGCGCGGCCGGCGCCGCGAACGTGCGGGGCGTCGTCGCGCTCGCGCCGTGGCTCCCCGAGGGCGAACCCGTCGACCAACTCGCCGGGCGCGCGCTCGCGATCCTGCACGGCACCCGCGACATGACCACGAGCGGCTCGCTGTCCGCGCAGTTCGCGGCGCGCAGCGTCGGCGTCACCACCGGGACCGCCTGCCTGCGCGTGCCCCGCAGCGGCCACGGCATGGTCCTGCGCTCCGGCGTGTGGCACCGCCTCGCCACCGAATTCGTCGCCGCCATCGCGGCCGGCGAGTCGCTCGACCACCCCATCAGCCTCGCGGTCGATGTTGGGTGCATGTCGTGTTCGCCAGGAGGAGACTGACCGTGGATCGCTGGAACCACCAGGCGGTCCGCCCGAGCGTCGCCGTGATCGGAGCCGGGGTGTCCGGCCTGACCGCCGCGTACCTGCTGCAGCAGCGCTACGACGTGACCCTCTACGAGGCGGAGCCGCGCCTCGGTGGCCACGCGCACACCCACGACGTCCTCACCCCCGACGAGCGCGTGATCCCGATCGACTCCGGGTTCATCGTGCACAACGACGCCACGTACCCGAACCTCCTGCGCCTGTTCGCCGAGTTGGGCGTCGAGACCCGCCCCACCGACATGAGCATGTCGGTGCGCTGCGAGGGCTGCGGCCTGGAGTACGCGGGTGCACGCGGCATTGGCGGCGTGTTCGCGCGCGCCGGCAACGTGATCGACCCGCGCTTCCTGGGCATGCTCGTCGAGGTGAAGAAGTTCCACCGCGCCGCGCGGCGCATCCTCGCCGGCCCCGACCCGGCCGACGGTCACATCGTGACCCTCGGCGAGTTCCTACGCGCCGGGCGGTACTCCCACTACTTCACCGGCCACTTCATGGTGCCGCTCGTGTCGTGCGTGTGGTCGTGCCCGCCCGACACCGCGCTCGAGTACCCCGCCCGCTCGTTGTTCACGTTCCTCGAGCATCACGGCGCCCTCTCGGTGAAGGGCTCGCCGCAGTGGCGCACGGTCGTCGGCGGGTCGCGCAGCTACGTGGAGCGCGCCGCGAAGGAGCTCAGCGCGACCGAGCTCTCCACTCCGGTGCGCTCGGTACGGCGTCGCGCCGGTGGCGGAGTGGGCGGAGTGGGCGGAGTGGCGGTGCACGACGACGCCGACGACGTGCGCGCGTTCGACGCCGCGGTGGTCGCCACCCACGCCGACCAGGCGCTCGCGCTCCTCGCCGACCCCACTCCGGCGGAGGTCGCGGCGTTGGGTGCGTTCGGGGTGTCCACCAACGAGACCATCCTCCACACCGACGCATCGATGCTGCCGCGGGCGCCGCGGGCACGCGCGTCGTGGAACTACCTGCTCGAGGCGTGCAGCGCACAGGCCGCGAACGTGCGCGTCAGCTACCACATGAACCGCCTGCACCGCATCGACGAGCCGGTCGACTACGTGGTCACGCTCAACGCCGACGGCCGCGTGCCCGAGGATCGCGTGCTCGCCCGCATGACCTACCGGCACCCCGTGTACACCGAGGCATCGGTGCGCGCGCAGGCCGATCTCGCCGCACTGAACGACGGCACCCTCGCGTTCGCCGGCGCCTGGCAGGGGTGGGGCTTCCACGAAGACGGGTGCGCGTCGGGCGTGCGCGCCGCGGAATCGCTGGGGTGTGGCTGGTGAACGGTGCGGTCACGCCCGCGCAGTACCACGTCCGGGTCGCGCACGGTCGTACGGAGCGGGTGCTCCACGGGTTCCGGTACTCGCACTCGATGTGGCTGCTCGACCTCGATTCGGTTCCGGTGTTGCCGCGCGGCCTGCGTTGGCTCGCGAGCTTCGAGGCTCGAGACCACCTCGGTGACCCTCGGCAGTCGTGGCGCGAGAACGTCGACGCCTACCTGGCGACCGAAGGCGTCGACCTCGAGGGCGGGCCGGTCTTCGTGCTCACGAACGCGCGCTCGATCGGCTACGTCTTCAACCCCCTCAGCGTCTACTGGTGCCACGGGTCCACCGGTGAGCTCCGGGCCATCGTCGCCGAGGTGCACAACACGCACGGCGAGCGGCACTGCTACCTGGTGCGTCCCGATGCGGCCGGCCGCGGCGGTGTCGACAAGGTGTTCTACGTCTCACCGTTCTTCGAGGTCGACGGTCGCTACGAGCTCCGGTGCCCGCCGCCCGGCGAGAAGGTCGACGTCTCCGTCGTGCTGCGACGGGGTGATCGGTCGGTGTTCGGTGCGCGTGTCGCCGGAAAGCGCGAGAATGCCGCGAGATCGGTGCTCGCCCAGGCCCTGCGTCGGCCCCTGGCGAGCCACCGGGTGATGGCCCTGATCCGATTCGAGGGGCTGCGACTCTGGTTCCGACGGGTTCCCGTCGTGGCGCGGCCCCCGTACCTCGCACAGGAGGGAGTGCAATGACCGCGGCCGTCCACGAGCAGCAACCCGCCCCCGCGCCGGTCGGGCCCTGGACCACGGTCGGGCCCGCGCCCGACCGCCCGGTCCACACCGCGATCGCCCGCTTCCTGTTCCACCGGGCCGTGCGACGGATGCCGGTGCGCGCGGTGCTGCCCGACGGCATCGTGCTCGGTGCCGGGGGCCCCGACTCACCGGTGATGCACGTGCGCTCCGACGACTTCTTCCGCCGCACCGGTGCGCTCGGGCTGGTCGGCTTCGGCGAGGCCTTCATGGCCGGCGACTGGGACGCCGACGACCCCGCCGCCGTGCTCACGCCCTTCGCCCGCCGACTCACGGTGCTCGTGCCGCAGTGGATGCAGCGCCTGCGGCACTTCTACGTGCAGCACCAGCCGAGTCGCGAGCGCAACACCTTGGTCGGCGCGCGTCGCAACATCGCGCGTCACTACGACCTCTCCAACGATCTGTTTGCGCTGTTCCTCGACGAGTCGATGACGTACTCGTCGGCGTGGTTCGAGCCCGGCGACACGCTCGAGCAGGCGCAGGCCGGCAAGGTCGACCGCCTCCTCGACGCCACCGGGGTGGGGCTCGGCACGAAGGTGCTCGAGATCGGCACCGGTTGGGGAGCACTCGCGATCCGCGCCGCGCAACGCGGTGCCACGGTCACCACGATCACGTTGTCGGTGGAGCAGGCCGCGCTCGCCCAGCAGCGCGTCGAGGCTGCCGGGGTGGCGGGCCGCGTCGACATCCGCATCTGCGACTATCGCGAGATCGACGGCCGCTACGACGCCGTCGTGAGCGTGGAGATGATCGAGGCCGTCGGCGAGCAGTACTGGCCGGCGTACTTCTCGTCGCTCGAGCGGGTCCTCGCGCCCGGCGGACGGGTCGGGATCCAGGCGATCCTCCTGGAGCACGACCGCATGCTCGCCACGCGCGACCAGTACACGTGGATCCACAAGTACATCTTCCCGGGTGGCGCACTGCCGTCGCTCGACGCGATCGACGACGTCGTCGCCAAGCACACCGGTCTCCGGGTGGTCGACACCGCGGCGTTCGGACAGGACTATGCGGCCACCTTGCGCGAGTGGCGCACACGCTTCGACGCCCACGAGTGCGAGGTCGACGCCCTCGGCTTCGACCAGCGGTTCCGCCGCATGTGGGACTTCTACCTCGCGTACTGCGAGGCCGGCTTCGCGACCGGCTACCTCGACGTCGCGCAGCTCGTACTCTCGCGCCCGTGATCACCACCGGCGCCGTGTGGGACGGCGAGCAGCTCGCCGTGGTCGACGACCTCGACGTGCCGGCGCCCGGTCCCGGCGAGGTCACCGTGCGTATGGTCGCCTCGGGCATCTGCCACAGCGACCTCAACGTGCTCGACGGCACCGCGCCCGCACCGCTGCCGATCGTGCTCGGGCACGAGGGTGCGGGAGTCGTCGAGGCAATCGGTGAGGGCGTCGACGGGCTCGCCGTCGGTGATCCCGTGGTGATCGGCACGTCGGTGCCGTGCGGTGAGTGCCGCGCGTGCACGGACGGTCGGCGCGGTGAGTGCACCCGAGCGTTCGCCGCGGTGGCGCCCCCGCTGGCGCGGCAAGGTCGACCCGTCCGGCTCTACGCGAACTGCGGATCGTGGGCGGGCGCGGTGACGGTGCGGGCGGCGCAACTCGTCGACGCGCGGGGGATCGCACCGGAGGCCGCGGCGCTCCTCGGCTGCGCGGTGTCCACCGGGTACGGCGTGGTCACCAACGTCGCGACGGTGCGGCCGGGTGACACCGTCGTCGTGTTCGGCGTCGGGGGCATCGGCGTGAACGCGATCCAGACCGCGAAGCTCGCCGGCGCGGCGCGCGTCGTCGCCGTCGACGTCGATGCCGCGAAGGACCACGTGGCCATGCGCTTCGGCGCGGATGCGTTCGTGGTCGCACCGCGCGTCGACCGCGCCGACGCGGTGGTCGCGCTCGTCGCCGCCGAAGCGGGCACCCCGGTCGACGTCGCCATCGAGTGCAGCGGCGCGCCGGTCGCCATCGACGCTGCGATCGAGGTGGTCGGCCCGGGCGGCCGCGTCGCGCTGGTGGGCATCCCGCCGCGCGGTGCCCGCGCCACCTTCGACGTGAACGACCTCTTCGTCAACCGCCGGATCCTCGGCAGCTACAACGGCAACGTTGACGTCGCGTGCGAGTTGCCGGTGATCGTCGACCACGTGCGCCACGGCCGCCTCGAGGTCGACGAGCAGGTGTCCCACGTGTGGCCGCTCGCCGAGATCCACGACGCGATCGCCGCCGTGCGCGCCGGCGCCGTCGTCCGCGCCGTCCTCCGCCACCTTTGAGGCGCCCGATTCGGCGCTCAACCATGGCCAGCCGGAGTGTCGCCGGAGAGCGCCGAGTCGGATCGCGTCAGCGGGTAAGGGGGCCGGCGGGGCGGGCGCCGGTGGCGACGCCGCCCTCCTGGGTGACGACACCGGCCGCCGCAGTGAGGCGGTAGCCACCGGCCGGACGGCTGAGGCGCGGCGCGCCGCCGGGCAGGTCGTGCACCCAGAAGTCGCCCCCGTACGCGAGCTCGTCGAGTGCGAACACGGTGACGTCGCCCGCCGCGCCCTCCGCGAGCGTGCCCCGTCCGGGGATGCCGAAGGCGTCGGCGATCCGGCCGGTGAGCTGGTGCACGCCTTCCTCGACGGTGAGGTCGCCGCGGTCACGCACGTGCGTGGTGAGCAGCAACGTGGTGTCGCCCGCTCCGCACATCATCTGCAGGTGCGCGCCCGCGTCGCTCGCGCCCACCACGGTGGTGGGGTCGCGGATGAGCTCGGCCAGCTTGCCGGGGTCGTTGTTGGAGAGCGCCTCGGCGCGGACACCGGGTGCGAGGTCGTGTTCGAGCACCCAGTCGGCGAGCACGTCGGACGCGTGCCCGCCACGCGCCGCAACGACGTCGGCGAGCGTGCCGCCCTCGAAGCGTTCCTCGCCCGCGCGCACGCCCGTGAGGCGGACACGGTCGATGCGGCTCACGGGGAAGATGGTGAAGCCGTCGCCGATCGCGTCCCAGTCGGCGCGGGCGCGTGCCCGCCACGCGTCGTCGACGAGCGTGCGGCGCTTGTCCTCGTCGGACAGCTGCACGAGCTCGTTCCACGCGGCGATGGCCACGAACGCGGGGGTGGCGTCGAAGCTCACGTTGAGGTCGAACGGACGCGGTGACACCTGCGCCCACACGCGCGCGCCGTCGGCGTGCAACCGGTGTGCCTGCTCGACGACGAGCGCGGCGCGCTCCGGGTCGCGGCTGTTCTGCGCGAGCTGGTTCCACGTGCACGGGACGCCGAGCGGGCCGCAGATGCGCGCCACCTGCTCGATGTTCGCCCGCCAGCGCTCCGGCTCCTTGATCCACGGCAGGAACTCGAGCAACCCGGCCCGGCCCGGCGCGGCGGCCAGCACCTCCACCAGCGCGCGGAGCTCGTCGTCGTCGGCGGCGCGGCTCGGCACCGCGCGCCCGTGACGGTCGACGTCGATGAACGACGTCGACATGCCGAGCGCGCCGGCGGCGACGGACTCCGCGAGCACGGATGCGAGTTGCGCGCGCTCGTCGTCGGTGGCGGCGCGCTCCCACGCGTCGTCGCCCATCACGTAGACGCGCAGGTTCGAGTGCCCGATCAGCGCGGCCACGTGTACCGCGGTGCCGTGCGCGGCGAGGGCCCGCGACCAGTCCGCGTACGTCTCCCACTCCCACGGGATTCCGGTGGCGAACGCGTCCACGGGGATGTCTTCGATGAAGCTGAACACGTCGCTCGCGGCGACGCGGTCGTCAGCGCGCACCGGGCTCAGCGACAGCGAGCAGTTGCCCGTCACGATGGTGGTCACGCCGTGTTGGGGCATCGGGTCGACGAGCGGGTCCCACCACATCGACGGGTCGTAGTGCGTGTGCGCGTCGATGAAGCCGGGCGCCACGTACGCGCCGCCGGCGTCGACCACCCGTTCGCCCTCTGCGGCGAGGCGCTCGTTGGTCGCGCCGATCTCGGCGACGACTCCGTTGCGGATGCGGACGTCGGCGCGGCGGCCGGACGCGCCCGTGCCGTCGACCAAGGTGCCGCCTGTGATCAGCAGGTTCCCTGTCGTCGCACCCGTCATGGGTGCGACCCTAGAAGCTCGCGGCCACCGACGCCCGGGCGAGTCGGCGCACCAGCGCGCCGGCGAACGTGGGCGCCTCGAACACCAGGCGGTCCAGCGCTTCGGCCTCGATCCACCAGACGGTGAGCGGGGTCGCCGCGACCACGCTGGTGGTGTGGGGGTGGCGGGCGAGGAGAGGCGCCACCCCGGCGATGGCCCCGGGTTCGAGCCGCCCGGCACGCCGGCCGCCGCGGTGCACCTCGGCGGTGCCGGCGGCCACCACCAGGCACCCCGTGGCGGGGGCGCCCTGGCGCCACAGCTCGGTACCTGCGGCCACCTCACGGCACTGCGCGAGGTGGCGGACCCGCTCGGCGTCGGCCGGCGCGAGCTCCCGCAGCAGCGCCTCGGGGCCGGGCCCAACGGAGAGATCGGAGGCCGGATTCGCTAGAACGTTCATCATAGTCACTAGAGCACTCTACATAGAACCGGTGCTAGAGTCCAGACCCATGACCACCACGACGAAGCCGGTCGAGTCACCCGGCTCGCGGGAACGCATCCTCGACGCGACGATCCGCCTCCTGCGCCGGCAGGGCTATTCATCCACGGGCATCAAGCAGATCGTCGAGGAGGGGCACGCGCCCCTTGGCTCCGTGTACCACTACTTCCCCGGTGGCAAGGAGCAACTTGCCATCGAGGCGATCGAGGCGGCCGGCGAGCGGATCCGACGCACCCTGGCCACCGTCGGCGAGGTGGCCGACATCCCCGCGGCGATGAACAACTACTTCGTGATGCACGCCCACCGCCTCCGCGAATCCGAGTGGGAGCTCGGGTGCCCCATCGCGAACGTGTCGCAGGAGACCGCCGTGGGCAACGAGGAGATCCGCGGTGCGTGCACGCGTGTCTTCGACAGCTGGCGGGCCACGCTCAGCGCGGTGTTCGTGAAGGCGGGCGTGGCCGCGCGCGACGCCGATGAGCTCGCGACCTTCGTGCTCACGAGCTACGAGGGCGCGCTCACCATGAGTCGCGCGGTCCACGACATCCAGCCGATGATCGTCGCGGGCGCGGCGGTCGCGGCGTTGGTCGACTCGCACCTCGCCGACGCGCCCCACTCCGGCTGACCCGCGCCGGCTGACCCGCGACGGCGTCCGGAGGTGCCAGACTCGGCGCCGTGTTGGAAGCCGGACTGTGGGCGGCCCTGGGCCAATCGGCGCTGATCGTCGGCGCGCTCCTCGTCGCGCGCTTCCCCAAGCTCACCGAGCCGCGCTGGCTCGGCCTCGTGATGGCGCTCGGCTCCGGCGCACTCATCAGTGCGATCACCACCGACCTCGTGGTGCCCGCGTACCAGGAGGCGGGACGCGGCCCCACCGGCCTCGGGCTGCTCGTCGGCGCGCTCGGCTACTACGGGCTCACGACGTGGCTCGACCGTCGCTCCGAGCGCGAGGACCCCGAGCTGCCCGTGGAGCAGGCGGCCGACGTGAGCCTCGAGTCGATGCCCGCGGGCGCCGACGCCGCCGCGGCGCGCAACCTCACCGTGGGCATGGTGCTCGACGGCATCCCCGAGTCGGTGTCGATCGGTCTCACCCTCCTCGGCGGCGCCACCGTGTCGGTCGCGCTCGTGGGCGCGGTGTTCATCTCCAACCTGCCCGAGGCGATCGGCGTCGCCGCCGCGCTGCTGGCCGGCGGCATCTCGTTGCGCAAGGTGCTGGCCCGCTTCGCGTTGATCGTGCTCGTCGGCGCGCTGGCCGCCGCGCTGGGCTACTTCCTGCTCGACCCGAGCGACGTCGACGTGATCGCGATCATCCAGTCGATCGCCGCCGGGGCGATGCTCGTGGTCGTCGTGAACGAGATGGTGCCGATCGCGGTGCGCGGCGCCGGCCGTCACGCGGGGCTCGGCGCCGCCGCAGGCTTCGCGCTGGCGGCCTTCCTGTCGACACTGTCAGGCTGAGCGGATGGAATACAGCCCGTACGACCCGGACGTCCAGCACAACCCGTTCCCCTACTACCGGTGGATGCGCGACGAGGCGCCGGTGTACCACAACGAGGAAGTGGGGTTCTGGGCGCTCACGCGCTTCGACGACGTGATCCGCGCGTCGATGGAGCCGAACCGGTTCGTGTCGGGCATGGGGATGACCATCGAGGGTCTCGACGTCTCCGAGGGCAACGACATCCTCATCAACAAGGACGAGCCCGCGCACAACTGGCACCGTCGCCTCGTGTCGCGCGTGTTCACGCCGCTCGCCGTCTCGAAGCAGGAGGACACGATCCGCGCCATCGCCCGCCGGATGATCGAGCGCGTCCGCACCGACGGGCGGATGGACGTGATCCAGGACCTCGCGCTGGCCCTCCCCGTCGAGGTGATCTGCGAGATGCTCGGCATTCCCGAAGCGCGGCGCGCGGGGATCCACCAGTGCTCGTCGCGCATGTTGACGATGGCGGCCGACGACGGACGCCCGGTCGTGTCGGCCGACGCGCGTGACGCACAACTCGCCCTGGGCATGACGATGTACGAGGTCGTCGCTGAGCGCGTCGCGGTGCCCACCGACGACATCATCTCGCTGCTCCTCGCGTCCGAGGTCACCGACGACGACGGCGACACGTGGTCGCTCACTCCGGAGCAGGTCACGAGCCGCGTGACCGAGCTCGTGATCGCGGGGCACGAGACCACCGCGAAGCTCATCGGCAACATGGTCGTCGCGCTCGCGTGGTTCCCCGACGAACGGGCGAAGCTCGTCGCCGAACCGTCGCTGGTCCCGCGCGCGGTGGAGGAGGGCCTCCGCTGGGACGGCCCCTCGCACTACCAGGGGCGCTGGGTGCACGAGGCGGTCACGCTGCACGACGTGACGATCCCCGCGGAGTCGCGCGTGATCCTCGTGACCGGCGCCGCGAGCCACGACGACCGCGAGTTCGACCGCCCGGAGTTGTTCGGCGTGGAGCGCGAGATCACGCGCAACGTCGCGCTGGGTTGGGGCACGCACCTGTGCATCGGCCAGGCGCTCGCCCGGCTCGAAGCGCGCGTGGTGTTCGAGGAACTGCTCGCGGTGATCCCCGAGTGGGAGCTCGCCGACGGTGCGGTGCGCGCGACGAGCGGCCAGGTGCGTGGCCACGAGCACCTCCCCATCGAGTTCCCCGCCTGACCACCCCAGCGTGCAGCAATGTCACCTGAGCCCGACCAGAGCGGCAGATGTGCGGTGTCGCGGCTCGGTGGGCGTGGCTAGGCGCGTCCGTTGCGCGAGCGTATGGCTGCCGTGTGGCGGGCGGCGAGTTCGTAGACCCCGAGGTCTCGCAGGCGCGCCGTCCACGGGCGATCGAGTGTCTGCCAGTACGACCCGTAGCTCGGATACCGATCCACGTCGTCACCGCCATCCCAGTCCGGGTCGAACAGCCGCGCAAAGCTCGCGCGTACAAGCGCTTCTTCTGCGCCGTCGACGGGATCTGCGACGAAATCGACGCGCCATTGTCGGCGCACGGCTCCACCGACGCTGCCATGTGTGAGGTGCTCGTCGAAGGCGATGAGATCGCCTGGCATCGTTGCCAGCGCCAAGGCGTCGATCGAGCGCGCCGCCCCCTCATCCCGGTGCGAGCGAGGAACAACACGTAACGCTCCCGAAGTAGCGTCGACGGGTTCGAGGTATGCGACGAAGCCCAAGCTCGGGATTGCCACGTCGCTGTCGGCGTGTAGCCCGCTCGATCCGAAATACCGGGTGCCCTTGGCCCGCCCAGGCAGCACTCGGCGCCCAAGAAGCTCCGCCGCCAGCACCGAGAGTGCATCGAGGAGAGCGACACTCACCGGGGTCAGTTCACACATCATCACGACGCTGCGGAACTCGACGCCACCGGCTCCGGACTTCATGTCGCCGTCGGCTCGAAGACCGCTCTTCAACGCGTCGTCGACCTCTGCCGAGAGTTCCGACGGGTCGAAAGCCCTTCGCAGCACTGCGTAGCCGTCGTCGTGAAACCGCGCAATGGTCTGATCATTGTCCGAGCGGTCGGCGATGCCATTCCACGTCACGGGCTGATCATCGCCCAATCTTCAGCATGTCGCACGTGTTCGCCGACTCGGCGCTCAGGACCGCGGACCCAACAGTTCATCTTCTCACCCAACATCGTCCTCCACACCGTCTCGCGGTCGAGCACGCGTATTGCCCGTTCAGGGGCGGACTCGGAGAGACACCCCAGCGTGCAGCAATGTCACCAGAAGCCCGAGCGGCCTACTCCTGACGCGAACGCAGCAGCGCCTCGATTTGCGCGGTCGAGCCGTCTGTCTCTCCGAAGTAGCGGAAATCGAGCACGACGACCCTCCGTTCATCCACTCCCTCGGCTGCAACTTCGAGCTCAAGCGAACCAGCAGCCCTCTCGCGAGTCTCGATGATCCGGCTCGCCGGAATCGTCGTCACGACGGCGCCGCTTGGGTCTGGCGTCGTGAGCAACACGGCGTTGCTCGTGACATACACCGCGGTCGGTTCAGCTCGACCCGATACGTCGCTGATCGCCATGTCGATCGATAGAATCCGTCAGCCTCGGGAACGAGGTAAGGCGATTCGGCGTAGAAGGCACTCCTCGAAAAGCCTGTTCACAGCACACAGGTTGCACATTCCAGAGCAGCCTCGCCACCACACCCCAGCGTGTACCAACTGTCACCCGGTCGTTGGAGTGGTACTTATAGCCTTGAGCCGATCACGTTGATCCTGGTTCAGGGGTGCACCGTTGCGGGCCACGTAGGATTCGAGATTGAAATCAGCGGCATCTACGGTCGCCTTCTCGATGAAGCCGACGTAGGGACCCACGTATCCGACGACCTTTCCGCTGTCATCGGTGACGGGAACCACTCCTTTCGGGTAGTTCCCAAAGTCACCGAGCCCAGCTACCGCATCGAACGGCACATAGCCTCGTTGTCTGCCGGTCTGATCCACAACGGGCATTCGGTTTTCGCTCCGGGCCTGCTCGTAACTCTTCGCGATCTCGGGCGGAAGAGTGATCCCAGTTTGCTCGGTCCCCTGGGCGGCGGAAGTGCTGCGAGTCCTCGCTCGTCCGTCGCCGCCGCCTTCAGCCAGGGCGACCGCGGCGGCTGCGCAGCCGATCACTACGAGCGCGACGGCGATAGTGCAGATGACAAGGGTTCGCCGAGGTCGATACTCGTTCATCGGAGTCTCCGTTTCGATCGAGGCCAAGCCTTCCCACCCCACCCCAGCGTGCACGAATGTCACTAGAGCAACCGAGCAGAACGGCAGTTATGGCGCACTCGCTGAGCGCGTCTACGCGCCTTCGGTCCCTGCTCAGCGGGAGCTGAGCACTCGTGCGATCGCCGGTGCGCGATCGTGGCTACGGGACTGTGGTCGTCGAGTCGCTAGCGGTGGGTCTGCTGAGGTCGTGGTCCAGGACTTCCGGGGAGACGCCTTGCTTGAGGAACAGGGATCGGCATTCTGCGTCGGGTTTGGTGCTGCGGTTCGCGGCGTCGTTGCATTTCTTGAGGTCGTCGTAGCGGGAGACCAGTTCGTTGGGAACGAAGCCCACGTCCGTCAGGTAGCCGATGATCGTCGTCTTCGTCGCTTCGTCGTAGACAGGGAGACCGGCGAGTGGTTGTGTTGCTTCCAGGGCGTCGCGTTGGTCTGGATTCAGTTGCATGTCTCGTTCGAAGATGCAACCAGCGATTGGCGCATTGGGAGGTGTGGCGCCGATGCAAGCGGTCGGGTCGTAACCTCCCGACGGGGTCGCCTGTGTACCGTCGCTGCTCGGCGCCACAGTTGCCCACGTGCTCATCGAGGCAACGGTGAAGAAGCCCGCAGGGACCTCGGATCGGTGGACGAAGCCGGGCTCATAGGTGCTGCGGTTCGTCGTGTCTCTGGTTTGTGTCGTCGTGCCGTCGCCGGTCCCGATGGCAACCGGGCCTTGGTAGGTGGTGACCGTCGCGATGGGCAGGTAGGTGTCCGCATTGACGTAAAGGAGGCTCGTGCTCGGAAGCGAGCCTCCGGACGTGAGGTCCGGAGACGTGGTCGTCTTCAGCACGATGGCGGGAGTGCCTTCGTAGTCACCGGAGCTGATCGTCTGCTGCGCGTGCAACTCGGGTTTCGCGGTCGAGCATTCGAGGAGCAGCGAGAGTGCCGGTGTTGTCCCGTAACAAGCGGGCACAGTTCCCGTGTTCGGGGCTTGGACCTGTCCCGTCGCCACACCGTTCGTGATGACTCCCACGACTCGGTAGCCCTGATCGCCATCGACGAGTTCGCCGTATCGGAAGGCCGGCTGTTGTGGCGCCGTCTGCTCAAGGCGCCCACCGCTGCCGGACGAGTCGATCCACGTGGTGCGTCTGAACGCCTCGCTCGTGACGCCGCCGAACTCGGTGCTGAGACTCTCGTCCTGTCGGTAGACCTGTCCGGGACGGTCAAGGGCGGACGCGAGGCGCTGATAGAACTCAGGCACCGAGGGAACGTCCGCCCGCGGAGTCGTTGTCCCATCGTGCCGGTCGATCACGGTCACCAGCATCACCAGGACTGCCGCGACCGTCACCGCCGCAATACCGACCAGGAAGCTGCGACGACCAGACCAGCCACGAGGCGACGACGGCGCTTGCAAGGGAACGTGGCCTGACCTGGTGGTGATGAACGTGACAGGCGGAACACCCACCTCAGTGTCAGCCGCGACCGACTCATACGCGTCACGAACGTGTTGCTCGATCCTGCGGCGTTCGGCAACGTTCATGACAGCTCCTTCTTCAGCGCACGCAACGCACGGTGACGCGCCGACTTGACCGTCCCGAGACGACAGCCGAGCAACTCCGCGATCTCCGCCTCGGGAAGGTCCGCGTAGTACGCCAGGGCCAGCACCGCCCGCTGACGAAACGGCAGCCGATTGAGCGCATCCCAGGTTTCGTCGATCTCAGGCTCGCGAACAATCAAAAGTGGATCCAGAACACTCTTGCGCCGGGATGTCGCACGGCGGCGGAGCAGAGAACGACACAGGTTCACCGTTGCTGTGTAGAGAAAGCCATCTGGCCGATCAATCGAGAGCCACCGCTCATGAACCCGAAGGAACGCCTCCTGAGCGATCTCTTCGGCGTCGTCTCGCGAACCCACGATCGTCCGAGCGAGCCGAACGGTCTGTTGCCACCGATCCCGATAGAACACCTCGAACGCCACCCGACCGTGCCGAAGAGCCGCGCTCGGATCAGTCATCTGACGCGACACCGGATCAGGTTCCACAACTACAAGACTCCCACCACCAAGAGAAGGTTCCGTGCCGACAGCGATACTTGACTCGTCTGGCTCAAGAGCCAGTACGGGACATCGGTACTCGTGAACCGATGTCGCTCCGGACTGGCTTGACGCGCCAGATTGCCCGTTCTGGAGCGGTAGCGCAGTGACACCCCAGCGTGCACGAATGTCACCAGAAGGCCGAGCAGAACGGCAGTTATGGCGTGCTCGTGGGAGGCACAACGCCTTGGACTCCGTGGGCCGTAAGGACTGCGGCGCAGTGTGGGCTGACAGGGCCGCTCGGGGTGGACGCGTCGAAGCAATACTGGATGTCGGCCAGTGTTGCCGGGTCGTCACCTTCGGCGCGGTCGACGTATCCCACGCTGCCCGCTACGAAGTAGCCGACGAGATTTCCATCGGCGTCGTAGACGTTGAGCTTGTCCGCTGGACCGCCCTCCAATGGGTGCAGGTCGGCGTTCAGGACGCAGCCTCGCACCGTTCCAGAGTGATCAACGACGTTCGTGCACCCGTCCCGCGACGGAGGTGTGTTGACGACCGGTGCGTCGGGGTTGGGCACCGGGGGGTTCGTCGAAGCCGGTAGGGGTGCAGTGGTCACGTTGGCGGAGCCGTCGCCAGCGCGCACCGAGCGACCGGGCGAGTCGCTCCCGACCAGCGTTGCGACGGCGTATCCGAGAGCCCCGACTACAAGAACCGCGCAGACAGAAATGAGTGCCGTAGCGGTCCGCGTGCGGCGCGGCCCGCGGGCGGTGTGCGAGCGAGCCCCGCTGCGGGGTTCATCCGGTCGCCGGTCTCTTCGAGCACCGCGGCCGCGGATCGCAGGCGAGTGTCGAGGTCGGTCATGTGTCCTCCCGCAACTGATTCCGCAGACAGTTGAGTCCACGGTGGACGTGGTTTGTCACGGCGGCGACGCTGATGTTGAGCAACTCCGCTACTTGGGCATAGGACGCGCCGTATCCGTGGACCATCAACACAGCGACCCGTTGATTCACGTTGAGATGTGCGAGCGCGTCGAAGAGCTCGGCATCGAACGCGACCTCGGCGTCATGTACCGGTTCACCAGCAATCAAGGGCGGTCGCCGTCGCCAGCGTGTGTAGACCTTCGCTGCGCTCTGGCCGACTCGGTACAGGTAGCCCGCCGGGTTCGCCATGGAGGCGACCGCATCGCGGTGCTCCCAGGCCCACGCAACGGTGTCGGCCCATGCTTCGGTTCCGAGTTCGGCGCCGTATCTCGCCCTCAACGCACGGCGAACACGGAGACCCTCAACGGCCAGCAGGCGTTCGAAAGCACTGTCCTCGTCCCCAGCATCCGACAGCATGAGCCCCACACAGCAACAAGAGTCCGCGCCCCTACGAATCCTTTCACCCCACGGGGCCGCGACAGATTGCCCTGATAGAGGATCTGGTGCACGCGTTGCGGGCGTGCTCGTAGCGTCAGAGAGCCTGGCCCGCGGTCTCAATAATGCCCTGCCACCAGTTCTGGTTGCCTTCTGAGCGAAGTGGCTGCGGGTCGGGTTCTCGCTGCGGCGTGGCTCGAAAGAGGCGAGCAATCACCCTTCATCAGGACTGCCCGCCGTGGCATCCCACGACGGTCAGATCGAAGGAGGAAGTGATGTTCGTGATTGGGATCGACCCGCACAAGAAGTCTCACACTGCGGCGGTGCTCGACGAAGCCGAGGAACTCGTCGGCCAGCTGCGTGTGAACGCGGATCGTTGGCAGCGTGATCGACTGTTGCGGTTCGCGGCGCCGTTCGAGCCGCGCACCTGGGCAGTCGAAGCTGCCGGTGGTCTCGGCGCGTTACTCGCGCAGCAGCTCGTGGCGGCTGGCGAGTGCGTCGTTGACGTGCCGCCGACATTGTCCGCGAGGGTGCGACTGTTGGACTCGGGCCGCACCGACAAGTCCGACCCACACGATGCTCGTTCCGCCGCGATCGTCGCGTTGCGTCACGCCCGGTTGCGTCCGGTCCGACCGGTTGACCATTCGGCGGTGCTGCGCTTGTTGGCGAACCGTCACCATGACCTCACCGCGTCGCGCACCCGCACGATCTGCCGGCTGCATGCTCTGCTCTGCCTGCTGATTCCCGGCGGTTCCAGCGGCCGATTGAGCGCGCAGCGAGCCGGTCAGGTCCTGCGGGGTCTGCGCCCTGTCGAGCTCGTCGACATCGAACGCAAGCGCGTCGCGCTCGAGCTCCTCGCCGACGTGCGCCGCATCGATGACCAGCTCGAAGCACTCGCCAAGCGCATCGGGTCGGCGGTGATCGCGTCGGGCACCACCGTCACCGATGTGTACGGCATCGGACCGATCGGCGCCGCGATCATCATCGGACACACCGCGGAAGTGACCCGGTTCCCGAGCGCCGGTCACTACGCCCGCTACAACGCGACCGCACCGCTTGAAGCGTCGTCGGGACCGCGTGTGCGTCATCGGCTCAACCCGCGTGGGAACCGTCAGTTGAACCATGCGTTACACGTCGCCGCGATCACCGAGGTCTCCCACGACACTCCGGGCCGGGTCTACTTCGATCGCAAGATCGCGGAAGGCAAGACCCGCAAAGAAGCGCTGCGCGCGTTGAAGCGTCGCATCAGCGACGCCGTCTACAAACAACTCGTCGCCGACACCCGACCCTGACTTCGAGGGGTCCGGGAGGACAGACGGGAACGACTCCAAGGCCAGCGTGGCCGGCTCTGCACCCTGACGGCCGGCTCTTCGGTGAAGTCACTCCCGGACCCGACACCAACGCTACGCCCACCCGACCAACCTCTGCTCGAACGCGCTCGCGAACAGCCACTTGACACAAAGAGGCTTCGTTCTGAAGCGGCTGTCGCGCGGCACCCCAGCGTTCGCCAATGTCACCCGGCGGAACCTCGCCCACCCCTACGAGCCCGTTGGCGACAGGTCCGATGCGGTATCCGGCGGTTCGGTTGGCTTGACCTGCTGCTTCGTTGCCACGTCGATCACGGAGCGGTGGTGGAGAGGCGTCCGCAGAGACACCGAAACAAGACGTGCGCAAAGCAGCGCTGATTGCGTGTACACGGCTTCGATCCGAACGGCTCGACGCGTCTCCGTGACCCGAACCGAGGGTTGATCGGGCGAGCACCCCACCTCAATCGCCAAGCGGCGAGGCCCGATGACCGAGTAGCCATAGACCGGATTCGGGCCTCGCGGCGTACTCGACCACGCTCCATCAGCAAGCACAGGTGACACAAGCAGGGCCAGCACGGCCACCACGACGATCCGTCGCCCAAGCACGAGCCAGAGGTTACCCCGGTTAGCGGGCAAGCCCTTCCGCACCCCAGCCTGCCGGACCACTCACCGGCACACCAGAGCCTCACAGTCACTCGGTGTCGGTGCCCAGCTCCACGAGCGCGGCGTAGATTCGACTGGCGATAGCCACTCGCCTCTCGGCGACGCGTGAGAACGGAATAGCGATGCTTCCATCCAGAGGGTTGGAGTTCCGGGTCCACTTCGAGCAGTTCTGGACGAGCGGGAACTACGTCGACCCGGCAAGGAACGAGCAGGCGACGTTCCGAACCGTGCTTTACCAACACCCTGCGACCTCAGCGAGCGAAGAGGTGGTCGAGGTACTGGACACCGACGGCGGCTCCTTGGCCCGAGTGTTCCGGAAGAGACCGACGTGGCTACGCAACGATCCCCAAGCGAAGCGGTTCCACTCCGCATTCGCGATCGAGGGTCCGGAAGATGATCACTACGGGCTCATCTGGCCAGCGACGACCGTGATCGATGGGCGATGGCTCATCCACCTCGACACCAACGACGAACAACATCGGTTGCGGGCCCGGAACATCAGCGCCGACTGGAACTCAGATCACAGTTGCAAGGAACTCCACTTCGAACTCGACGGCGAAAGCTCCAAAAGTTCGCGCCGAAGTCGTTGCTCGTTGGACGGGCAACAACGACCCGACCTACGACATCACCATCGCTCTTGACCCGGACCTTCCGTTCGCGCTTCGGGCCCTCCTGCTGGTGACCCCGCTGTGCCTGCCGCTCATGGGGCTGACTGGCGCGGCGTACGTCCGAACCCAAGGCGCAGGATCGGCGGGCTGAACCGCAAGGCCGCGCTCCGCGGAAGCCGCACCACCACACCCTGACGTTGCGTCACCAGACCCGGAGATACCTGGTCTGCTGACGCAACCTTCGTGGAGTCAGGTCCTCAGCGCGCGGTAGAGGGCGGTGTCGATGTCGCGGCCGCACTGGATCGCGATCGCCGCGGTGGGCACGATCGACTCGAAGCCGTGGGGGGCGCCGGGGTACACGTGCAGTTCGGTCGCGACGCCCGCACCGAGCAGACCGAGGGCGTAGGTGACGTCCTCGTCGCGGAACACGTCGAGGGAGCCCACGCCGATCCACGTGGACGGCAGCCCCGAGAGGTCGGTCGCCCGTGCCGGCACGGCGTAGATGGGCTCGTCGGCCTGGCCCGGCTCGTGACCGAGGTAGGCGTGCCAGCCGAGCAGGTTGGCCTCCCGGCTCCAGATCGGCGCCTTGACGATCTGGCTCGACCGGCTCACGTTGCGGTCGTCGATCATCGGGTAGATCAGCAGCTGGAAGATCAGCGGTACCTCGGCGCGGTCGCGGGCGAGCAGCCCGAGGCCGGCGGCGAGCCCGCCGCCCGCGCTGGCGCCACCGATCGCGATGCGGTCGGGGTCGACGCCGAGGTCCGCCGCGTTGGCGTGCACCCAGCGCAGGCTCGTGTAGCAGTCGTCGAGCGGCGCGGGATACGGGTGCTCCGGGGCGAGCCGGTACTCGACCGACACCACGACGCACGGCGCCTCCTCGGCCCAGCGCGACAGGCGCGGGTCGTCGGAGAGCGCGGTGCCGAACATGTAGCCGCCGCCGTGGATCCACAGCAGGCACGGCAAGGGCCCGGCGGCGTCGCGCGGGCGGTACACGCGCACCGTCGGGTCGAAGCCGCCGTCGGGGTCGGGCACGACGACGTCGTAACGCTCGATGGTGGGCGGCGGCTCGGGTGGCACCGGCATCGCCGACATTGCCTCACGCAGGGTCGGCACCGTGTCGACCGTGAAGGTGCCGAAGTCGAGCTGGCCGATCGGTAGCTCCGCGAGTGCGGCCGCGATCTCCGCGTCCAGCATGGTCTCGACGTCCATCGCTTTCCCCCTGTGCCGAAGTGCGCGCAGACTATCGGCCTGCCAGCACCGGACGGAAGCAGCTCCAGGGAAGAAGGACCGGACATGGAACCGCTCGACCTGTCGATCGACGAGGTGCTCACCACCACGCGCAACGTGCGCAAGCGCCTCGACCTCACCCGCCCGGTCGACCGCTCCGTGGTGGTGGAGTGCCTCGAGCTCGCGCTGCAGGCGCCCAACGGCTCGAACAACCAGGGGTGGGAGTGGATCGCGGTCGACGACCCGGCCGTGCGCGCCGCAGCTCGCGGAGCTGCACCGCGAAGGGCTGCGCCAGATGATCGAGTTCGGCGACACGCATGCGGGCGTGCGCGAGTCACGCGACACGGGGCGCAACGAGCGGCAGCTCGCGATCGGCGAGTCGGTGATGTACCTCATCGACCACCTGCACGAGGTCCCCGTGCTGCTGGTGCCGTGCGTGCGCACCGTGCCGCGGCTCGAGCACCAGAGCTCGTTCTTCCAGGCGAGCGTGTGGGGCTCGGTGATCCAGGCGGTGTGGAGCTTCATGCTCGCGCTGCGGTCGCGCGGCCTCGGCAGCGCATGGACCACGCTGCAGCTCTGGCAGGAGCGCGAGACCGCGGAGCTGCTCGGCATCCCCTACGACGAGTACACGCAGGTGGGCCTGTTCCCGATCGCCTACACGATCGGCACCGACTTCCACCCCGCGCAACGCCGGCCGGCCGAAGCAAGTCCTCCACTGGAACGGCTTCTCGGTCAGCGGCTCGCGGCACCGGCGGTGAGCGCGCGCGATTCTCACGCCGTTCTTGCCCGCCCTTAACCCGCGCTCCCTACGGTCGTACCGCCCAGCACGGTCCGCGACACGAGGGGGTTACCCGTGGCGCCACGACGATCGGTCGACCGAGACACCGGCATGCGCCGCATCTCCGCAACCACGCGCTGGCTCGCGGCCGGCGGGGTGGGCCTCGTCGCCGGGCTCTCGCTCTTCTTCGCCGGTCGGGCCCCCTCGGGCTCGGGCGCCACTGCCCCGGCGGGGACCCCGGTGCCCACGAGCGCACCGGCCGCCACTCCGGCGACCGCCCCCGCGACGCACCGCGGTGGGCAGCACCGCCACCGTGCCCACGTCGCCGCCGGTCACCGCGCCTCCGGTCACCTACGCGCCGTCGCGCCACACCACGTCGCGCGGTTCCTGACCGTCGTGTCGACCTTGGTGCCGCTGCTCGCGTCCGGGAATTTCACCTGGTACGTCTCGCGCGCGACGGGGATCGTGAGCCTCGTCTTCCTCACCGCGAGCGTGTTGCTCGGCATCATCACGTCGTTCCGCTGGAGCAGCCCGAACTGGCCGCGCTTCGTCGTCGAGTTCGTGCACCGCAACGTGTCGCTCCTCGTGGTGGCGTTCGTCGCGGTACACGTGGTCGTGGTGGTTGCCGACTCGTTCGCCCCGATCGGTGTCCTCGACGCCGTCGTGCCCTTCATCTCCGCGTACCGGCCGCTCTGGTTGGGCTTCGGTGCGATCGCCTTCGACCTGATCGTCGCCCTCGTCGTCACCAGCCTGCTGCGCCACCGGTTCGGATACCGGCGCGTGGCGAATCGTGCACTGGCTCGCCTACCTCTGCTGGCCCGTCGCGGTGCTCCACGGTCTGGGGACCGGGAGCGACACCCGCTCGGGCGTGGTGCTCGGGCTCACCGCCGTGTGCATCGTCTCGGTCCTGGTGGCGGGGGCACTGCGTCTAGGTGCCGCACTCGCCCGCCGACCCGGGGCTCGGGTCGTCGGGCTCGGCGCCTTGGCGGCGCTCCCCGTAGTCCTCGTGTTCTGGGTGGTCTCGGGACCGCTGGCCGACGGCTGGGCGCGCCGAGCGGGCACCCCCGATCAGGTCCTCGCGTCGGCCGGTGCGTCGGCGAGCAGTTCGGGCGGGTCCGCTCCGGTGGGCTCCGCCGTCACCACGCCCCCGGCGACGACGGCACCGGTGACCACCCAACCCGCGCGTGTCTTCGGTTCCGGCGGCTTCAGTGCGTCGACCTCGGGGACCTACCACCAGAGCGGCCCCGATTCCCAGGGGCACTACACGATCAGCCTGGTGGGCACCCTCGCGTCCGGAGCCGCCGGCACCGTCGACATCGAGATCGTCGGCGTCCCGGCAACCGGCGGCGGGGTGTCCATGACCTCCGGGACGGTCACCGTGTCCGACGGCCGCAACTCCTACCGCGGCGACATCGTCGGTCTGCGCGGCGGCGACATCGTGGCGCAGATGCCGGGGCCCGGTGGCGCCGATTGGCAGGTCGAGGTCGCGCTCACCCAGCTCGACCGAACGGGTGGCCACATGGCCGGTCAGGTGCAGGCATCACCCGCGATCTCCGGCGGCGAGCGCCGCGAGGGGGATGACGACCGGTGAGCGCGAGGCGTGACCGCAGCCAACCGGTGACGCGCGCGCCGGGACCGACCGGCCTGCCGCGCCTCCTCGCGGCGCCCTGCGCGACCCACGCCGAGCACTTCGCGCGCTTCGGCCCGCTTCCCGCGCTCCGCAGTCGCGCCGAGCGCCTCGGCCTGATCCGCGAGATCGAGACGAGCGGACTGCGCGGCCGCGGCGGGGGTGCGTTCCCGACCGGGCGCAAGCTGCGGGCAGTGGCCGAGGGTGGTCGCTCGCCCGTGGTGGTCGCGAACGGCGCCGAGGGGGAGCCGGCCAGTCACAAGGACTCCGTGCTGATGCGGCGCTCCCCCCACCTCGTGATCGACGGCGCGGTCGTTGCCGCGCGCGCCGTGGGGGCGGAGTCGATCCACTTCGTGGTCGACCGCGCCGACACGCTGGCGCGCGACGCGCTCGGCCGCGCGATCGCCGAGCGCACCTCGGACATGGCCCGGCCCGACGCGTGGCGTCTCGTCGAGCTCCCGAGTCGCTACGTGGCCGGCGAGGAGAGTGCGCTCGTCAACTTCGTGAACGGCAACGACGCGCGGCCGGTGACGGTGCCGCCCCGGCCCTACGAACGTGGCGTGCGCGGGCGCCCCACCCTCGTGCAGAACGTCGAGACCCTCGCCGACGTCGCATTGATCGCGCGGTACGGCGCGCCGTGGTTCGGCAGCGTCGGCACGACCGACGAGCCCGGTTCCGTACTCACCACGGTGCTCGGCGCGGTGGACCGACCCGGCGTGTACGAGTTCGCCGCGGGCTCGCGCTTCGAGACGGTGCTCGACGCCGCCGGCGGATCGCTGGCGTCCACCGGCGCGGTCCTCGTGGGTGGCTACTTCGGGAGCTGGCTCGCGCCGGCCGACGCGTCCGGGCTCGCGCTCGCCCACGGCGTGTTGCGCCGCGCGGGTGCGACTCTCGGCTGCGGCGTGGTGGCCGCGCTCCCGGTCGAGAGCTGCGGCGTGGCCGAGACCGCGCGCGTCGCCCGCTACCTGGCCTCGGAGAGCGCCGGGCAGTGCGGTCCGTGCGTGCACGGGCTCGACGCGGTGGCCGGTGCGCTCGAGGCGCTCGCCGCCGGGCACGCGACAAGGGGCACGCTGGCCGATCTCGACCGCTGGCTGGGCGACGTCGAGGGTCGCGGCGCGTGCCACCTGCCCGACGCCGCGGTGGGCTTCGTGCGGTCGGCCCGCCGCGTGTTCGCCGCCGACTTCGACCGCCACGAGCGGCACGGCGCGTGCGCCCACGCGCACCGGCCGGCGGTGCTGCCGCTTCCCGACCCCGTCACCCGGGACTGGAGCTTCCGATGAGCAAGCGCCTCGTCGTCGACTGGATCAAGTGCGACGCGCACGGCATCTGCGCCGAGCTGCTCCCCGAGTGGGTGCGCCTCGACGACTGGGGCTACCCGGTCGTCGACGGGCGCGAGGTGCCGTCGTCGCTGATGGCGCACGCCCGGCGCGCAGTGACCGCGTGTCCCACGCTTGCCCTGCGCCTCGAACGAGCCGGTGACGCGTGAGACACAAGCAGCGCGACTCCTTCGTCGGCGAGCTCGCGGCGGTCCCGGTGTTCGCCGTCCTCGACGGTGCCGATCTCGCGGAGCTCGCCGCGAACGCGACGCGCGCGAAGGAACCGCGTGGGATGACCTTCTCGCGTCGAGGGCGAGCGCGGCGACGAGCTCCTCGCGGTGCTCGAGGGCGCGGTCGAGGTGCGCCACGGTGACGTGGTCGTCGCGACGCTCGGCCCCGGTGACATCGCCGGGGAGATGGCGCTGGTCACCGATGCAGCCCGGAGGAACGCGAGCCTCGTCGCGGTGACGCCCGTGGTCGTCGCCTACCTGTCACGCCACCACTTCGATGCCTTGCTCGCGCGGCACGAGCCGTTCGCCGCCGCGGTGCGGGCGACCATCGCCGCTCGCGGTCAGGCGGTCGACCCCGTGGCCGACACCCAGCCGGAGTAGCCGCCCACCAGGTCGGACACGTCGACGAAGCCCTGCTCGCGCAGCAGGCTCGATGCCGCGAGCGATCGGTACCCACCCGCGCAGTAGGTGACGGTCGGGACCGACAGGTCGAGGTCGAGGAGCGAGGCCCGCAGCCGGGCGAGCGGAATGGCGCGCGCCCCGGGGATCATGCCGGTGGCGACCTCCCCGGGATTGCGCACGTCGACGATCTGCAGGTTGGGCAGCGCGGCGCGGCGCTCGGCGAGCTCCGTCGGGGTGAGGCGAGAGCACCGCTTCACCGCGTGCGGGTTGGCGAGGAAGGTCTCGAGGGGCTCGGCCAGCGCTCCGACGACGCGGTCGAAGCCGATCCACGCGAGGCGCACGCGCGCCTCGTCGGCGCGGCCGGGTTCGGTGACGAGCACGATGTCCTCGTCGGGGTGGAGCACGTCCCCCACGTACTCGGCGAACCGCCCCTCGAGCCCCACGTTCACCGACCCGTCGAGGTGCCCCGCCGCAAACGCAATCCCGTCGCGCGCGTCGATCACCATCGCGCCGGCTGCCCGGCGCGCGAGCACTTCGTCGAGGGTGAGCAGCGGTACTCCGGCGGACTCGTCGAGCACGGCCCGGGCCTTGCGGTTGAGCGTCGCGTCGAACGCGAAGTACGGCGGCGCCGTGGGCTGCCCGTCGGTGACGACCGCGACGAACTCCTCCTCGCTCATGGGCTGCAGCGCGTAGTTGCCCGCGCGCTGCTCACCGATCGTGGTGCTCGTCTCCAGCCCGAGCTGCTTGCCGCACGCGGAACCCGCACCGTGCGCGGGAAACACCCGCACCGCGTCGGGGAGCGGGAGGAGCTTGTCGCGCAGCGAGTGGTAGAGCATGCGCCCGAGGTCGTCGGCGGTGACGCCGAACGACGACAGCAGGTCGGGGCGACCGACGTCGCCGACGAACAGCGTGTCACCGGTGAGGACGCCCCACGGGGCGGGGTCGTCGGGGTGCTCGTACACGGCGATGGTGATCGACTCCGGCGTGTGGCCCGGCGTGGCGAGGATCTCGAGCGTCACGTCGCCGAGGCTCAGGCGCTGGCCGTCGACGAGCGGGTCGATCGCGAAGTCGATGCGGCTCGCGTCGGCGGCCTCGCCGAACGAGATGACCGCGCCGGTGGCGTCGGCCAGCTCGAGGTGCCCGCTGAGGAAGTCGGCGTGCACGTGCGTCTCGATCACCCGCTCGATGGTGAGCCCGTGTTCCTCGGCGTCGCGCACGTAGATCGCCACGTCACGCTGCGGGTCGACCACCACGGCCCGACCCGTGGACTCGTCGCCCACGAGGTAAGAAGCATGGGACAGGCAGTCCAGGTAGTACTGCTCGAATATCATCCGGCCACTATACCCCTAGGGGTATCTCGATGTCAGCGACCCGTCGACAGTTCCTGGGGCACCTCGCCGGTGTCGGCGCCGTCGTGTTCGGCCGCGGGCTGTTCGACGGCGTCGCGGCGGGCGCGGTGCCGCCCGCCGCGTTCGCGCAACCCGAGGTGTTCGAGAGCGCCAACGGTCGCCTCGACGTGGAACTGGTCGCCCGCGCCCGGCAGATCCCGTGGGGTACCGGCACCCGCTACGCGCTCACCTACAACGGCACGACACCGGGGCCGACCCTGGTCGTCCGGCCGGGCGACCGCGTGCGCGTCACCCTCGTGAACGAGCTCGACGCACCCACGAGCCTCCACACGCACGGTCTCTACGTGTCGCCCTCGGGCAACCACGACAACCCCTTCGTCACCGTCGACGCGGGCGCGCGCCACACGTACACCTACGACATCACGCCGCAGCAGCGCAGCCTCACCGCCTGGTACCACCCGCACAAGCACGGCATGGTCGCCCCGCAGGTGGCAGGTGGGCTCGCCGGCGCCATCGTGGTGCGCGACGACCTCGACACCGATCCCGCGCTCGCCGCCGCGACCGAGCGGGTCATGGTGTTGAGCGATCCGAAGATCGGCCGCACCGCGGCCGTGCTCGACGCGTCGGTGACGCGGAAGATGGAGGGCCGCGAGGGCGACGGTGTGCTGGTGAACGGCGTGGGCGGGCCCTCTCTCCTCGCGACCGCCGGGTCGCTGGAGCACTGGCGGTTCGTCAACGCGAGCGCGTCGCGCTACTACCGCCTCGTGCTCGACGGCCTGCCGATGACGCTGATCGGCACCGACGGCGGCCGGCTCGCGACGCCCCAGTCGGTCGAGGAAGTCAGGCTCGCGCCGGGCGAGCGCGCGGAGGTACTCGTCGCACCCACGAGCGACGGTCAGCACGACCTGCGCACGCTCGCGTACGACCGCGGCTCGGTGGGGATGGGGACGAATGGCGGCCGGACGATCGTCTCGCCGGAGCAGCTGGTCGCATCGCTGTCGGTCACCGGCTCGGCCCCCGCAGCCGCGCTCCCGGCCGGGCTGGCCGCCCCGTCGACCCTGGAGCCCGGGCGAGTCACCGGCCGCCGGGAGCTCGTGTTCGCCATGGGCATGGGCATGGGGATGGCCGGGATGGCCGGGATGGACGGCATGGACGGCGGCGACAACCACGGCGGCATGGCCTTCACCATCGACGGCCGCACGTTCGACCCGGCGGTCACGAACCTCCGCACCCGGCTCGGACGCGTGGAGGACTGGACCATCACGAACTCCTCCGCGATGGATCACCCCTTCCACCTCCACGTGTGGCCGTTCCGCGTGCTCGAGCGGTCCGACGGCGCGCCCGAGCCGGGCTGGAAGGACACGGTCAACGTGCCCGCCGGCGGTTCCGTGACCGTGCGGGTCCCGTTCGACCGGATCACCGGACGCACCGTGTACCACTGCCACATCCTCGACCACGAGGACCTCGGGATGATGGGTGTGATCCGGGTCGACCGCGCAGCGGTGTGAGCACTCGTTATCGTGGCGCCCGTGCACACCGGAGGGAGTTCACGGAGGGGTTCACGGGCGCGCATCGTCTTCGCTGCGCTCGCCGTCGTCGCGGTCGCGGTGGTCGCGCTGCCCGGCACGGGCGCGGGTGCCGCGGGCGAGAAGCCGACCGCCACCGAGGTCGGCATCACCGCCGACGAGTTCCACGTCGCGATCGTCGCCGACGTCGCCAGCCCCCTGGCGCCGAACCTCTTCCTCGGTGACGTGCTCGGCACCCGTGCCGTCGCGAAGTACCTCAACGCACACGGCGGCCTCGCGGGCCGCAAGGTCGTCGTCGACTTCTACGACTCGAAGCTCAATCCGGCGGAGACGCGCAATGCGGTGATCCAGGCCTGCGAGAACGACGCGGTGATGGCTGGCACGTCGGCGGTGTTCCTCACCAACCTCGACGAGATCCGCGGCTGCAAGGACGCCAAGGGGCAGACCACCGGCATCCCCGACATCCCGGCGTTCGCGCCGAACGTGTCGCAGCAGTGCTCCGACCAGTCGTTCCCGGTGATCGTCCCCGCGCTGCTGTGCGAGACGAAGGACGAGCACCCGCAGACCTACCAGACGAACGTGCAGCGCGCGTTCTTCTACCAGCAGAAGTACGGCAAGGACCTGCACGGGGTCTACATCTTCAACAACGCGTCGAAGGCCGCGCACGACGCGCTGTTCGCGCAGCTCGGCGGATTGCGCGAGGTCGGCATCACGTCCGACCAGGACTTCGACGAGGCGACGAACGCGCAGCAGTCGGTGTACACGCAGATCGTGCAGACGATGAAGAACAAGGGCTCCAACTACGCGCAGTGCACGCTGCCGTACACGTGCACCGTGCAGCTGCGCAAGGAGGCGGTGCTGCAGGGGCTCACGGGTGTGAAGGTGTGGGACTGCGCGGTGCAGTGCTACGACGAGCGCTTCCCCCAGGCGGGCGGCGCCGATGTCGACGGCACCTACGTGGGGATCCCGTTCATGCCCTACATGGACAAGGCCGACCAGAAGGCCGTGCCGATGGTGGGCCAGTTCGTGAAGTACATGGGCAAGGCGAACCTGTCGTCGGGGGCGGCGTACTCGTGGGCCGCCGGGCTCGCGCTGCGCGACGCGGTCGCGGCGCAGGTGAAGGCGGGTGGCGTGAACTCCGTGACCCACGCGACGATCCTCGACCAGCTCCGCCAGATCCACAAGTTCGACGCCGACGGCATGTTCGTGCCCCTCGACCTCGCGGGCAAGAAGGTGCTCCCGTGCGGCGTCATCAACCAGGTGCAGGACGGCAAGTTCGTACGGGTGCGGCCCAAGAAGGCGGGCACCTACACCTGCACGGAGAACGGTCGTCTCCTCTGGAAGCTCGACATGATCAAGTCGTGAACGCCCGCGTGCGGCAGTGCGCTCAAGGAATTCGTGTCTCCGCGCCGATAGCACCGGGGTCGTCACCGAGTCCGGGCAGGGCGAGGAGAACAGAACCATGCGAGGCACCAAGCTTGCCGTCGCCGCCGCTGCCGTCGCGGGTGTGTGCTCCCTGGGGGTGGCCGCGTTCGCACTGGACGGGACGGGCGACACCGGCACCGTGAGCGACCCCACCGTCACCACCGAGGCGCCGGTGACCACCGCGCCCGCCGGGGACGCAATCACCGACCCCGTGGTCGCCAACCCCGGGGTCACCGAGCCCGTCGGCACCGAGGCGCCGGAGACCGCCCCGAGCAACGTGTCGACCGTGGACTGCCCCGAAGGCCAGACCTACGCCAACCACGGTGCCTACGTGAGCAACGTGGCCCACGATCCCGAACCGCGCGCCCGGCGACGTGCAGAAGGCCGCGCAGTCGGAGTGCGGCAAGCCGCTCGCGACGAGCGAGCCGCCGGACACGACGGAGCCGGCGACCACCGAGCCCGAGACGAGCGATGCGCCGTCGACGCCCGCGTCGCCGCCGGTCGCGCCGGGCAGGAGCGGGAGCGCTCCGGGCCACAACAAGTAGGCGCGCGGAGACCGCGCCGCCCCCGCCCGGCGATCAGTCGGGCGGCGGCTGGTGCGGGTCGTCGAGCACGAGGCCGAGCTCCTCGAGCTCCACCTGGTCGACCTCGAGCATCTCCGTGGCGCGGCGCTCGTCGTCGTCGCTCGCGAACTGCAGCAGGTGGTTCGGGTCCTGCTGGTAGTGGCGGTCGGCGTCGTAGTCGACGCCGTCGTCACCGATGAACCCGTCGTCGTCGGGGGCGACGACGTGGGGTTCGACCACACGCTTGCGCTTGCTCGGGTGCTCGTTCGCCATGACTGGGGGCTCCTGGTGCGCGTCCGTCGGCTCCGTTGCCGACAGACCCAGCCTTGCCGACGGGCGGCTCCGGTGCCAGGGACCTCGGTCCCTACGGGGATTCGGGGCCCGCGGCGAGGTTTCCGTGGGTTCTTGACCGCTTCTCACCTTGCTCTCGCGCCCGTCTAGCGGTGCCCCCCGATCATGGGGTCACGAGATCGAGGGAACGGAGCCGGACATGAACGAGATGACCCCCGAGGAGCAGGCCGAGCGGATCCGCCGACTGCAGGCGCGCCGCGGCACCGCGGCCGACGCGCCCGAGGCGCGGCGCAAGCGTCGCCGCAAGCACGGGACGAAGACCCGGGTCGCCCTGACCGCGTTGACCCTGGCGTCGTTCGGCTCACTCGTCGGCGCGATGACCGTGGCCCAGGCCAGCGGCACTGCCACCGTGGCCTCCGCGACGAAGACCACCCCCACGCCCGCCAGCAGCGACACGACGAGCGCCACGAGCTCGACCGCCTCCAACGGTTCGACCAGTGCGACCAGCGGAACGTCGTCGCGGTCGTCGGCGAGCCGGGCCGTCACCTCGACCAAGGGCAGCTGACCCGGAGCCGCTACCGCCCGGCCGTCGGGCATGCTGTCACCCACGAACCCGGCCGTCGACCTCGGCCGGAGTGCTCAGGAGGAGATGGAATGCGGCTCGGACTCGACATCGCACAGCAGCGCATGCCGTTCGCGGAGGTGGTCGACCGGGCCCGCTTCGCGGAGGCACTCGGTTTCGACGGCGTGTGGGGGTTCGACCACTTCAAGCCCATGTACGGCGAGGGCCCGGGCGAGTGCTTCGAGGGCTACACCACGCTCGCGGCGCTGGCCACCGCCACCGAGCGGGTGCGGCTCGGGCTGCTCGTCACCGGATTGACCTATCGCCCCGTCTCGCTGCTCGCGGCCGAGGCGATCACCATCGACCACGCGTCGAACGGTCGCCTCGAGCTCGCGATCGGCACCGCCTGGTTCCAGGAAGAGCATGACGAGCTCGGCTTCGAGTTCCCGGGCACCGGCGCGCGCGTCGACCTGCTGGAGGACTCGCTGCACGTGCTCCGCGGGCTCTTCACCGAGGACGACTTCACCTACGAGGGGCGCCAGGTGAGCGTGCGCAACGCCACGATGCAGCCACGGCCGGTGCAGGACCCACTGCCCATCTGGGTGGGCGCGTCCGGGGAGCAACGGTCGCTCCCGCTCGTGGCCCGCTACGCCGACGCGTGGCACTCCTTCGGCGACGTCGAGACGCTCGGGCCCAAGTCGCAGCGCCTGAGCGTGATGTGCGATGACGCCGGGCGCGATCCGGCAACGTTGCTGCGCAGCGCCTCGTTGTCGATCGAGGGATCGGTCGACGGCGCCCGCGCCCAGATCGATGCATGGCGGGACGCGGGATTCGGGTACCTGATCGTGGGCTGGCCATCGGGCGGCCGGGTCCAGGTCGAGGAGTTCGCCCGGGCCGTACTCTGAATCACAGGGTCGTTCGGCCCGTGTGATCCGATACCCCTAGGGGTACCCTGCCATCATGACGGACAATCGGTCGGGACCACGTGTCGTGATCATCGGCGGCGACGCCGCGGGAATGTCTGCGGCGTCCGTCGCGAAGCGACGGGGCGGAGGACGCGGTCGACGTCGTCGTGTTCGAGCGTGGAGAGCTCACCTCGTACGCCCTGTGCGGCCTGCCGTACTTCGTCGCGGGCATGGTGCCCGACGCCGGCGCGCTCGTGGCCCGCACGCCCGAGCAGCACCGGGAGAACGGTATCGACGTGCGCACCGGTCACGAGGTGCGGGCGATCGACGTCGCGGCGCAAGCGGTGGAGGTGCTCGCCCTCGCCGACGGCTCGGTGCGGCGCGAGCGCTACGACCGTCTCGTGATCGCCACGGGCGCGGAGCCCGTGCGTCCGCCGTTCCCCGGCATCGACGCGCTGGGGGTGAGCGGCATCCACTCGATCCCCGATGCCGTCGCGATCGATGCGCTGCTGCGCGACCGCGCCGCGCGCCGCGCGGTCGTGGTCGGTGGCGGGTACATCGGCCTCGAGATGGTCGAGGCGTTCCTCGAGCGTGGGCTCGAGGTCACGCTCGTCGAGAAGCTTCCCCAGCCGATGGCGACGCTCGACGCCGACATGGCGCGACGCGTGGCCGACGCGCTGGTCGCGCTCGGCGTCGACGTGCGTCTGGGTGTGGGGGTCGAGCGCTTCGAAACGGACGACGACGGATGGGTCACCTCGGTGGGTACGGAGGCCGGACCGGTGCCCGCCGACGTCGTCGTGCTCGGCCTCGGGGTGAAGCCACGGGTCGATCTCGCGCGCGCGGCCGGGATCACCGTCGGGCCGAGTGGCGCGATCGCGACCGACGACCACATGCTCACGTCGGCGCCCGGGGTGTACGCGGCGGGCGATTGCGTGGAGAGCCGCCACCGCGTCACGGGCCGGCCGGTCACCATCGCGCTGGGGACCCACGCCAACCAGCAGGGTCGGGTCGTCGGCGAGAACGTGGTCGGCGGGAACGCCACCTTTCCCGGCGTGCTCGGCACCGCGGTCACCAAGGTGTGCGCCACCGAGATCGCCCGCACCGGGATCTCCGAGCGCGAGGCGGCGGACGCGGGCATCGAGGTCGTCGCCGAGACCACCGAGGGCCGCACCCGCGCCGGGTACTACCCGGGCGTGGCGCCCGCCGCGGTGAAGGTGGTCGCGGAGCGAGCCACCGGGCGCATGCTCGGCGCGCAGATCGTGGGGGGTGAGGGAGCGGCCAAGCGCATCGACGCGCTCGCCGTCGGCGTGTGGAACGAGATGACCGTCGACGCGTTTTCCCAGGTCGACCTCGGCTACGCGCCACCGTTCGCGACGCCGATCGACGTGAGCCTGCTCGCGGCCCGTCGCGCCACGCCGCCCGGCTAGCGGTGCCAGTGCTCGCGCGGTTGTTGCGTGCAGCTAGATTCACGGGTCTGCGGAACTCGGTTCGACTGCTCGGGAGGGCAACAGATGTCGCGTGAAGAGCTGGTCGCGGGGTACGCATCCGGTCGGGTGAGCCGTCGGGTCTTCGTCAAGGGCCTCGTCGCCCTCGGCGTCACCGGTACCGCCGCCGTCGCGTACGCGAATGCGCTCGCGGCCGCGCCGGCGTCCACGCCCCGCCAGGCTGTGAGCGCCGACGTGTACGACGTGTACCCGCCGGCGACCGATCCCAGCGACGTCGCCGGTGCGGGCGCAGCCGCTCCGGTCGCGGCGTCGCCCACCTTCACCGGCTGACGGAGCGGGGGCGCGCCGAGCGCGCCTCGCACATGGAGCGCGCGTCCACTCCGAACTTCGAGCCCGGGCGACGCGGCCTCCTGCCGCGCGCATTCGTCGTCCACACCACCGACGGCACGTTCGCGGGGACCCGCTCGTGGTTCGCCGACCCGGCGAGCGGGGTGAGCTCGCACTACCTGATCTCCCTCTCCGGTGAGGTCGTGCAGTTCGTCGACGAGGCCGACACCGCGCGCCACGCAGGCATGGATCCGGTGGCGGGCATCGCCGGGTTGGGCGACGACCCGCCGAACCTCTGCACCATCGGGATCGAGTTCGCCGACGAGGGTCGACCCCACGACGTCGAGCGTCCCGACGCGCAGTACGAGGCGGGTGCGCTGGTGCTCGCCGCGGCCGCGCAACGGTGGGGCATCCCGCTCGACCGCGACCACGTGATCGAACACCGGCGCATCAACCCGCACAAGACCTGCCCGGCCAACCTCGACGTGGACGATCTGCTCGACCTCGCGCGGGCGTTCGCGTCGGTCGACGACGACCGCGACGCGGCGCCGGGCGCACGGAAGCTGGTCGTCATGGTGCCCGCGAGGAACGCGGCCGGCGACCTGCCGCGCTTCCTGGAGTCGGTCGCGCGCTTCGCCGACGCCGTCGTTGCGCTCGACGACGGCAGCACCGACCACACCGCCGCGATCCTCGCGGCGGACCCGCTCGTCGAAGGGCTCCTGCACAACCCGCGCCGGGAGACATACGCCGGGTGGGACGACGGCGCGAACCGCGCTCGCCTCCTCGACGCCGCGCGCGACGTGGGCGCCGACTGGGTGCTGTCCCTCGATGCCGACGAGTGCATCGCGGCCGACGACGGGGTGGCGCTGCGCAGCTTCGTCGACTCGGACGCCCTCCCCGGGCTTGCCTACGGCTTCGAGGTGTTCCGGATGTGGGCCGACGGCTGCGAGCCGCGCCCTCACCACGCCTATCGACTCTTCGCGCCGACGCCCTCGTCGCGCCTGCCGACCGCGCGGCTGCACTTCGATCCGGTGCCGACCGACGTACCCGTCGCGCGCCACGTGCGTACGACCTTGCGCATCCAGCACTGGGGCTCGGTCGACGAGGCCGCCCGTCGCGCGCGCATCGCGAAGTACGGGGAGGCCGATCCCGACGGCGAGTACCCGACCGGGTACGCCGGGGTCGACGAGGTGCCGGCGGCGGTCGCGCCGTGGCCCGCGAGGCCCGCCGACCTGCCGGTCGTCGCCGAGGGCCGTCGCCACGGTCTCGCCACCCGCGCGCCGGACGGACACCCGCGTCTCGTGGTCATGGTCCCGGCGCGCAACGCCGCCGAGGACCTGCCCGGCTTCCTCGAGTCGGCGGCCCGCTTCGCCGACGCGGTGGTGGCGCTCGACGACGGCAGCACCGACGACACTGCCGCAATCCTCGAGGCGCACCCGCTCGTCGCGACCGTCCTGCGCAATCCGCGCCGGGACACCTACGAGGGCTGGGACGACGCCGCCAATCGCGACCGCCTGCTCGACGCGGCGGCCGAGCTGGCGCCGGACTGGCTGCTCTCGCTCGACGCCGACGAACGCATCCCGGCCGACGACGCGGCGGCCCTGCTCGACTTCCTGGCCGCCGACGCGTTGCCCGGGTGCGCATACGGCATGCGCTGCTTCCGCATGATCGACGATCTCGAGCACTACGACGCTGCCGACCTGTGGGTGTACCGCCTGTTCCCGCACCAGCCGGGTCAGCGGTTCCCCGACACCCGGCTGCACTTCGTGCCCGTCCCCGACGCCATCCCGCGCGATGTGGCTCCAGACCTCGATCCGCATCCAGCACCTCGCGAGCATCGACGCGGCGCCGCCGGCGGGCGCGGTTCGCCAAGTACCGCGAAGCCGATCCCGACGTCGCGTTCCAGCAGACCTACGACCACCTCCTGCGCGATCCCGAGCAGGTCCACGTGTTCGAGCCGCGCCCGGCCGGGCTCCCGGTGCTCCTCGGTGCCGACGAGACCACGGCTGCCGCCGAGCTCGACCCCGAAGCGCCGGTGCTCACCGCGGTCGTGATCAGTCGTGACGACGAGAGCCGTATCGAGCGCACGGTGCGTTCGATCGTCGAGCAGGCGTGCGACGAGCCCTTCGAGGTGGTCGTGGTCACGAGCGGCACCGACCGCACCGCGGAGATCGTGCGTTCACGGTTCCCCGGCGTACGCGTCGTCGCCCTCGACCATCCCGCGCTCCCCGGTGAGGCGCGCAACGCCGGACTGCGGTTCGCGCGCGGCGACTACGTGTCGTTCCCGGGATCACACGTATCGCTGCCACCGGGAAGCTTCGCGGCGCGCATCCGTGCCCACGACGCGGGCTGGACGATGGTGACCGGCACCACCACCAACGGCACCGACACGCCCGCCGGGTGGGCGGCCTTCTTCCTCGATCACTCGTCGGTCCTGGCCGGGCGCGGCTCGGAAGAGCTCTCGGCCGCCCCCGCACACTGTTCCTACGAGCGCCGGGCCCTGCTCGCAGTCGGTGGCTTCCCGGACGACGTCCGGGCCGGCGAGGACACCGCCGTCAACCACGACCTGTTCACACGCGGCTACTCCGCCTTCCGCGCGGCCGACGTGCCGTTGATCCACCACAACCGGTGCACCACGCCGTGGCGGCTCGTGCGCCACCACTTCGGACGGGGCCGGGCACTGGCCCAGTTCCTGCGCTCGCGCGACCGTCCGGCGAGCGAGACGCGCGCGTGCGGCGCGGGCTGCGGGGGTACCCGAAGCGGAGGTTGCGCACGATCGACGGCAACGTCGAGCAGTGGGGTGGTGACCTGCGCGTGGTCTATCGCCGCCGGCGCGCGCTGGTGATGCTCGGGATCGGCGCGGCGTACGCAGGCTCGTGGTGGGAGTACCTCCGCCCGTCACGTCCCGATGTCGATGGCGTCGCGGCTGCGGGGTCCGGTCGCCGCGGGGCGAGGAACGCGTCGTCGACGGGCGCGCCGTCCACCCCGCTGACGCGCCCGTTGGCCGTGCGTCGCGACGCGGAGTCGCCCTTCGCCGACCACCGCGCGATCTTCGTGCACCTGCCGAAGACCGCGGGCACCACCTTCCACTCGATCATGGAGCGCGAGTACCCGCGTGCTGCGATCGTCGTGCTCTATGGGGATCTCCGTGCTCGCGTGGCCGAGCTGTGCGCGCGGCCCGAGGCCGAGCTCCGCGCGATCCGCGCCGTGTACGGGCACTTCGGGACGGGGCTCGACGAACTACTCCCGGGTCCGAGCGCCCTCCTCACCCTGCTGCGCGACCCGGTGGAACGGGTCGTCTCCCAGTACCACTACGTGCGTACCCATCCCGAGGGTCAGGATCACCGGCACGCGCTCGAAGGTGTCCACTCCCTGGAGGACTTCGTCCTCCGCTCGCCACTCGCGTCGGTCTCCGGCAACCAGCAGACGCGCTTGCTCGGGTCGCCGATCGGTGCACCGGTTGCTCGCGTCGACGACGCGATGTTCGGCCGCGCGCTGGCGTGGATCGAGCGCGACGACGTGGTGGTCGGGGTCCAGGAGCGCTTCGACGAATTCGTGCTCCTGGCCTGCCGCGCGTTCGGCTGGGGTTGGCCGGCCTACCGGCCGCAGAACGTCGGTACCGGCCGTCCGGGCCTCGCGGGGATCCCCGCGTCGACGATCGATCTGATCCGGGAGCGCAACGCCCACGACGTCGTGCTGCACGAGGCCGCGCGCGGGTGCATGGCCCGCGAGCTCGCCGAGATCCCGGACCTCGAGCAGCAACTCACAACGCTCCGTCTCGCGGCCCGGTGGCCCGGCGCGTCTCCCGGGTGACGGAGCGCCGTCAGAGCGTGACGAAGCGGTAGCCGAGCACGCGGGCGCCCTGCACGACGTGCTTCACCGCGCCTGCAGTCGAGCGTCCCTCACCGTGACCGGCGTGGAGGAGGATGATCGCGCCGGGGTGCAGCTGCTCCACCACGGTCTCGGTGATCGTCATCGTGTCGTGGCCCTCCCAGTCGCGCGGGTCGATCGACCAGCCCACGACGGCGGAGTATCCGAGCGGGTCGAGGAGCGTGCCGAGGCGGTTGGCCTGCGTCATGGTGAACGGGGGCCGGGCCCGGTGCACCGGGCGACCGGTGATCTCGGTGACGAGCGCGCCGGTGCGGGCGAACTCGTCGATCAGCGACAGGTCGTCGAGCTCCTCGAGGCGTGTGTGCGACCACGAGTGGTTGGCGATCGTGTGCCCTTCGGCGGCGATGCGCGTCACGAGCTCGGGTGACTGCTCCACGTTTCTGCCGGTCACGAAGAAGGTTGCGTGGACGCGGGCGGCCGCGAGCGTGTCGAGCACCGGCCCGGTGAGCGAACCGGGCGCGTCGTCGAACGTGAGCGCGACGGCCAACTCATCGGGTGCGTACGGCGACTCGGGGAGTTGCTGGAGCGAGCGGGCCACGACGGTCACCGGGCGAGCGTAGAGGTCACGCGCGGGTGGAGACGACGGCGCCGAAGCGGGCGAACGTCACCACCAGGGTGGAAATGACGCGGGAAATGTGAATTCGGAGCACGACGCGGGTATCCACAAGGGGAGACCCCCACTGGAGAGGAGCCCTGATGACGACGCAGGAGCCGGTACCGGAGCATCCGCGCAACGTCGACGGCGTCCACGAGACCGTCCCGGCGGAGCTCGGGCAGATCGAGGGCGGCCGCACGCTCGGCGAGTTCGTCGCGTGGATCACCGTGCTCGAGCGGGGGAACGGGTGAGCGGCCGGGGCACGGGCTCGGCCCAGGTTGCGCGCGTCCTGCCCGCCGAGGCGATCGACTCCCTCGTCGACGCGGTCGCCGCGGGCGCGGGCGCGGGCCTCGATGCGGCGCGGTCGATGACGCCCGCGGCGATCGTGGAGCTCGTCGGGCAGGCCGGACTGCGCGGTCGCGGTGGCGCGGGCTTCCCCGCGGCGCGCAAGTGGCGTGCGGTGGTCGCCAACGAGACGGACACCACTCCGCCGAGCATCGTGGTGAACGCCGCCGAAGGCGAGCCGGGCTCGTTCAAGGACCGCGCGCTGGTGCGCGCCGACCCGTACCGCGTGCTCGAGGGCGCGCTGATCGCCGCCCTCGCCGTCGGCGCCGACTCCGTCGTGGTGGCCGCGCGGCGCTCGTGCACCCGTGAGGTCGCGCGTCTCGAACGCGCGGTGCGCGAGGTCATCGATGCCGGCTGGGCCGAAGGGATCGCGCTGCGCGTCGGCACCGGGCCCGACGAATACCTCTTCGGCGAGGAGACGGCCCTGCTCGAGGTGCTCGACGGTCGGCATCCGTTCCCGCGCATCGCGCCTCCCTACCGGCGCGGTATCGACGAGGTGACGCAGCCGGGCCACGTCCCGCACCACGAGAGCAGCTCCGCGGCCGACCTCGAGCTCGCGTCCCCGACGCACGAGACGGACGCGCCGCCGACGCTCGCGAGCAACGTCGAGACCTTCGCCAACGTGCCGGGCATCGTCGCCCACGGCGACGAGTGGTTCCGCGAGGTCGGCACCCCCGACGCGCCCGGCACGATCGTGTGCACGGTGAGCGGCGCGACCAACCGCGCCGCGGTCGGTGAGTTCCCGCTCGGTACGCCGGTGCGCACGATCGTCGACGAGCTCGGTGGCGGCATGCGCGGCGGCCGTGAGCCGCTCGGCGTGCTCTCCGGGGTCGCCAACCCGTTCCTCCCCGCGTACCTCCTCGACACGCCGGCCGACTACGAGGCGCTGCGCGCCGCAGGCGGTGGCCTCGGTGCCGCGGGATTCCTGGTGTTCGACGACACCACCGATCCCGTCGCGATCGCCGCGGGCGTCGCGGAGTTCCTCGCGATCGAGTCCTGCGGGCAGTGTGTGCCGTGCAAGCGCGACGGCCTCGCGCTCGCCGCGCTGTTGCGCGACACCCTGACCGCGCGTGCCGACGACGGCACCCTCGCTGCGGTGCGCGACCGGCTGGCCACGGTGGCCGACGGCGCGCGCTGCAACCTCGCGTCGCAGCAGCAGGTGGTGCTCGGGAGCCTTCTCGACCTCTTCCCCGACGCCTTCCTCGCCGACGCGGACGCTGCGTCACCGGTCGAGCCGGTGTTGATCGCGCCGATCGACGACATCGTCGACGGGGTGGCCCGCCTCGATCCGCGACAGGCCTCGAAGCAGCCCGACTGGACCCACGACCCCGTCGACTCGGGACAGTGGCCCGCCAACCGACTCGACGATCCACGGGTCCACCGGGCCTGAGGCGGGTGTACGCCTCCCGGCGTGGCAAGCTCTGCCGGTGACGGATCACGAGGTGCGCCAACCCGAGGTGCGCTGGGTCGACAGCGACGCCGCGCTGGCCGACGTCGTGAAGGTCCTCCTCGACGAGCCCTCGTACGGGCTCGACACCGAGTTCCTCTCCGAGCACACCTACTGGCCCCGTCTGTGCCTGGTGCAGCTGTCGTGGTCGCACGGGATCGCCCTCGTCGACCCGCTCGCGTGCGACGTGCGCGCCCTGGCCGACGTGCTGCACACGCCCGCCACGATGGTCACCCACGCGGGCGCGAGCGACCTGCCGATCCTCGACCGTGCGATCGGCGCGCGCCCCGCGGGCCTGTTCGACACCCAGCTCGCCGCCGGGTTCGTGGGCCTGGGTTCTCCCTCGCTCGGATCGCTGGTGTCGGTGCTGCTCGGTGTGCGCCTCGACAAGTCGGAGCAGCTCGCCGACTGGTCGGCCCGCCCGATGAAGGACTCACTCAAGCTCTACGCCGCGGCCGACGTGCAGCACCTGCTCCCGCTCACCGTGGAGCTGCAGCACCGTCTCACCGATCTCGGGCGCGAGCGGTGGGCGGCCACCGAGTGCGAGGTGTTGCGATCGAGCACGCCGCGCGTGAACGATCCCGACACCGCGTGGTGGCGGGTGAAGGGCGCGTCGTCGATGCGCGGCGACAAGGCGAAGGTCGCACAGTCGCTCGCCGCGTGGCGCGAACGCCGCGCGCAGGCGAACGACACGCCCACCCGTCAGGTGCTCTCCGACTTCGCGATCGTCGCCGCCGCGAACCGTCCGCCGCGCAACACGCAGGACCTGTTCGCGCTGCGCGGCGTCAACCGGGTCGGGAGCAACACCGCCAAGGAGATCATCGAGGTGGTCGAGCGGGCGCGTGAGATGCCGAGCGACGCGCTGCGCCGCCCGCCGAAGTTCGACGACGTGCCCGACCTCGACGCCGCGGTCTCGCTGCTCGTCGCATGGGTGGCGGAGCTCGCGTCGTCGGAGCGCATCGACCGGCAACTGCTCGCGACGCGCGACGACATCAAGGCGCTCGTGCACGGGCGGCCGAGCCGCCTCGACGACGGTTGGCGCGCGCAGCTCGCGGGCACCGGCCTGCACCGGCTGCTCGAGGGCAAGGCGGTCATCCGCCTCGCCGACGGCGGCCGCCACCTGAAGATGGAGTAGTTCGCTCAGAGAGCCGGCGGCATGAACTTCTTGCCGTACATCTCTCCGAGCGGGTCCTTGATGAGCTCGAGGCGCACGCCGTCGGGGTCACGGAAGTAGAGCGACGATCCGCTGACGTGCGCGTACTCGACGCCCGCGGCGTCGAGCTTGCCCTTCAGGTGTTCCCACTTCTCCGGCGCCACCGAGATCGCCAGGTGTTGCAGCCCGCCGAGCACCTCGGCGTACGGCCCGAGGTCGAGGCCGGGGAAGTCGAAGAACGCGAGTGCGTTGCCGTTGCCGATGTCGAAGAAGAAGTGCGTGGAGCCCCGGTAGTCGCGGTTCTCGAACATGTCGGTGAGCGGGAACTCGAGCAGGTCCTGGTAGAAGGCCGTCGTGCGCTCGACGTCGGCGCAGAACAGCGCGACGTGGTGCACGCCGCGCGCCGACGACGCGGGCCGGTCGTCGTGCAGCAGGCGGGCGCTGCGTTCGTTGCGCAGTTCGGCGAGCTTCGCCACTTCGTCGTCGGTGAGCGGGTGCCCGGTCACTGGATCTGCCATCGCACGACCTCCGCAGTCGCGCGCCCGATGCGCGCGCTGCGGAGATCGTACGACGTGGATGGCCGCGTCAGCCGGGCGGACGCGCGATCACGAGCTGCACCGGGCGGCGCAACCGGAACCCGAGCGCCTCGTACACGGTGCGCGCCGGGTTCTCCTCGGAGTGGTGCAGGAACGGGGTCTCGCCGCGATCGAGGATCCCGTGCAACACCCGGGCGGTGATCCCCGCGCCGAGGCCGCGCCGACGCGCGTCGGGGTGCGTGCACACCGCGCTCACCTCGGTGCCACCCGGGAGCTTCTGGCGTTCGCCGGCCATCGCGACGAGACGGTCGCCGTCGAACACCCCGTGGTAGTCGCCGAGCTCGATCGTGCGCGGGCGCCACGGGCCCGGCTGCGCGAGCGCGAACGAGCGCGGCCATCTGGGGCTCGTCGTCGACGGTGAGCAGCCGCGCGTCGGGGCGCGCGACGTGGTCGAGACGGGCGCGGGCAGCCGCGTCGGCCGGGTCGAACACCATCTGGTGCCCGATGCCGTCGACCAGCACCGTCCAGCCCGCAGGTATGGCGGGCATCTCGGCGCGGAACAGCGCGGCGGTGCCGTCGGGGCCCACGAGCTGCGCGAGGTCGTCCCATTCCGCGGCCGTACCGGTATCGATCGCCGCGAAGACTGACACGTCAGGGTGATAGCGCCGCGCGCGGCCGTGCGTCTCCGCGAAGCCGGCCTGCACGGTGGTGAGGGCGTGCCAGGTGACGTTGTCGAGCAGGGCTTCGTGCACCGCACAGTCGTAGCGCACCCGACGCCGATCATCCCGCCGAATTCACCCGTTCGCGGGATCCGTGACGCGTCCCGTTCACCTGCGTCGTTCAAGCTCGTGCACGCGGGACACTCACGGAGGCGAGCGATGGACCCGATGCCCACCAACCGGAATCCCGACTGGGCGGTCACCGAGGTCCGCCTCGTGCTCGGCCCGGCACGCACCGTCGGCGACCTGCTGGCCGCGCTCGTCGAGCTGATGACGGTCACGGGGGTCGAGGCCCACGACGTGTGCTTCGACGAGGTCCCCGACGGCCGGCTGCTCGTCGCCGCCTGCCGACTGCGCCCCGGCGGGGGAGACGCCGTCGAGCTGCTGCGTTCCCTCGTCGTCGACCCGGTGACCGTCTCGCTCTGAGCGCTGCTCCCGCTCCGAACACGCCGGTCCGCGGGAGATGCTCAGGTTCTCACCTCGTTCTTACGTTGCTCCTCCAGACTCGGCGGCGCCCGGGCCCGATGCCCGGTCGAATCCGCTACAGGAGCTCTGGACAACCGTGACCGATTTCATGGGCCTGCCGGCCCACCCTCTGTTCGCGCACATCCCCGTGGTGCTGATCCCCCTGTGCGCCCTCGGCGTCGTCCTGATGTGCTGGCCCAAGCTGCGCGACCGCATCGGCTGGTACGTGGTCGGACTGCTGGTGATCGCCGGGCTCGCCACCCAGCTCACCATCATGGCGGGCCAGGATCTGCAGGAATACGTGCGTGAGTCGAAACTGCTCGAGGACCACACGCGCATGGGCGAGAACATCCGCCCTTGGCTGCTCCTGATGTTCCTGTGCGTGCTCGGCGTGATGATCGTCGACCGCGTGCGCGCCAAGCGTGCCGCCGAGGCCGCCACCGCCGCGACGCCCGCCACGACTGCCGGTCGTGACTCGCTGAAGCTCGCGAGCACCGTGCTGCTCGGGCTGGCGCTCGTGTTCTCCGCGGTCTCGACCTACTGGATCTACGAGATCGGCCACTCCGGCTCCAAGTCGGTCTGGCAGAACACCCAGACGCGCATCGACAAGGGTCAAACCGTCGGCGAGCACGGCGGCGAGGGCGGCGAGGGCTGACCTCCGGCCCTGTTCGCGTCCACCCGCGCGGGGTACACCGGAGGTACGGAAGCAGCCCTGGAGGTGCCCATGCGTGCGATCGTCGTGTACGAGTCGATGTACGGCAACACCCACTCGGTGGCCGAGGCCATCGGAGAGGGCCTTCGCTCCGTGATCGGTGGCGACGGCGCCGTCGGGGTTGTCGAAACCTCGGTCATGTCGGTGCACGACGCGACTGCCGAGCGGCTCACGGACGTCGACCTCCTCGTGGTGGGTGGTCCCACCCACGCGCACGGCATGTCGCGAGCGGTGACCCGATCGTCGGCGATCGACGACGCCACGAAGCCCGATCCACCGCTCGACCTCGACCCTGACGCCGAGGGTGACGGGCTGCGGGAATGGTTCGACGGCATCGGCGAGCTCGGCATGCGGGCTGCGGCGTTCGACACCCGCGTCGACATGGCGGTGGCATTCACCGGCCGCGCCTCGAAAGGAATCGCCAAGCGGCTGCGTCGCCACGCCTGCGAATTGGTGGCCGAGCCCGAGAGCTTCCTCGTCACGAAGGACACGCACCTCGAGCCGCACGAGGTGGAGCACGCCCGGGCGTGGGGTGAGGATCTGGCGGCGAGGCTCATCGGCTGACGCGTTTGCCCGCCCCTGCGAGCGGGAAGACCCTCTGCATGGCGGCCACCACGAGCACCGAGGCCTTCGCGCGTCTCGCCGCGCAGGCCGACCCGGAGATGGTGATCGTCACCGCGCAAGCGGAGGACGACGCTGACGGTTGCCTGGTGGGGTTCTCCACCCAGTGCAGCATCGACCCGGTCCACTTCCTCGTGTGCCTGTCGAAGCGCAACCGCACCTACGAGATCGCCACCCGATCGGTCGCGCTCGCGGTGCACGTGCTGCACGACACCGACGACGACCAGCGGCTCGCTTCGCTCTTCGGCGAGCACACCGGGCAGGACCCGGCCGACCTCGACAAGATGCGCGATTGCGGTTGGCGCATGGGCCCGTGGGGCCTGCCGGTTCTCGACGGCCTCGACTGGTTCGCCGGGCAGATCGTCGCGAGTCACGACGTCGGCGACCACGTCGCCTTCGTCCTCGACGTGACCGTGGGCGGAACACCGGTCGCGTCGGTCCATGGCGACGTCCCGCGTCTCGGGTTCCAGGCGGTCAAGGACTTCGACCCCGGCAATCCCGCCTGACGACCTCGGCTCCGGCGCCGGCAATCCCGCCTGAGGCCCTACGGCTGGCGACTCCGTCGGGGATCGGGCAACCTGTGCGCCATGGCAGAACCGGTGACCCGCAACCCGCACGCTGGCCTCTCCTTCACCGACGACGACGCAACGATCGCCCGCGCGCTCGAGGACGTGAGCATCCCCGCGCTGCTGTGCTCCCTCGTGCACCTCACGGGCGACCCGTCGTGGATCCGCGGCGACCTGCGGCCCACCCTCTCGATGCTCAACGAGTACCAGGGAGGGCTCACGGAGGAGCAGCTCGCCGAGGCCCGCGCCCGGGCGCTCCCGGCGATCGCCGCGTACCGCGACGGCGGCTGTGTGCTGCCCCCGGCACCCTCGCCCGAGCTCATCGAGGAGATGATGGCGTTCCTCGCCTGCGCGCCGCTCGACCCGGCGAACGTGCCGATGTTCGTGGAGGACCTCCACCTCGACGGCGCCGACCACGGCGCGGTCACCTGGAAGGACGACATCCCCGAGGCGGTGCGCGCCGACGCGCACGTCGTCGTGATCGGCGGGGGGAGGCGGGACTGCTCGCGGGGCACCGGCTGCAGCAGGCGGGCATCCCGTTCACGATCGTCGAGAAGAACCCGGGCCCCGGCGGTACGTGGTGGGAGAACCACTACCCGGGCGCGCGCGTCGACGTCGGCAGCCACTTCTACTGCTACTCGTTCGAGCCCGCCGACCACTGGAGCGAGTACTTCTCGCGTCAGCCCGAGCTGCGCGCCTACTTCGAGCACGTCGTCGACAAGTGGGGCCTCGCGGCGAACCTCCGCTTCGACACCACCGTCGTCGGCGCGACCTTTCACGAGGACACCGGCCGCTGGGCGGTCGAGGTGCGCGCCGCCGACGGCACCACCGACACGCTCGACGCGCGCGCGGTCATCAGTGCGGTCGGCTCGCTCAACACCCCCAACCAGCCGCGGTTCGAGGGTATGGACTCGTTCACCGGCCCGTCGTTCCACTCGTCGCGCTGGGACGACACGGTCGACTACCGCGGCAAGAAGGTCGCGCTGATCGGGTGCGGTGCCACCGGCTTCCAGATCGCGCCGACCGTCGCCCCCGACGTGGAGCAGCTCACGATCTTCCAGCGCACCGCGCAGTGGGTGTTCCCGAACATGAACTACCACCGCCCCGTGCCCGACGGTGACCGCTGGGCGATCCGGCACCTGCCCTTCTACGGGCGGTGGTTCCGCTTCCTCACCTTCTACCCGGGCGCGGGCCTGAGTGTGGAGAACTCGCGCATCGACCCGAACTACGACGACGGCGGCCTCTCGATCAGCGAGGGGAACCGCATGACGCGCGAGTGGTTCACCGGATGGATGTCGCAGTGGCTCGCCGGCGACGAGGAGCTCGTCGCCAAGGTGATCCCCGACTACCCCGCCACCGCGAAGCGCACCCTGCAGGACAACGGCTCGTACCTCTCGTGCCTCACGCGCGACAACGTGGACCTCGTGCGCACCGACATCGCGCGCATCGTGGAGGACGGCGTCGTCACCGTCGACGGCACGCACTACCCGGCCGACGTGATCTGTTACGCGACCGGGTTCCGCAACAACGACTACCTGTGGCCCATGCACATCGTCGGTCGCGACGGCACCGTGCTCCGCGAGCAGTGGGGCGAGGAGCCGACCGCGTACCTCGGTATCACGGTGCCCAACTTCCCGAACCTGTTCTGTGTGTACGGGCCGGGCACCAACCTCGCGTCGGGCGCGAGCCTGATCTTCCAGTCGGAGTGCCAGCTCAACTACATCATGCAGGCACTGCGCGCGCTGCTGCAGTCCGGAGCGCACGCGATCGAACCGCGCGCCGACGTGCACGACGGGTACGTGAAGCGGTACGAGGACGAGATCGCGCAGATGGTGTGGGCGCACGCATCGGTGAAGCACTCGCACTACAAGAACGCCGACGGCCGCGTCTTCACGCTGTCGCCGTGGCCGATCCCCACCTACTGGCGCTGGACGAAGACCTTCGACGCAGGCGAGTACGTCATCAGCTAGGTGTCCACGCGCACGTAGCTGTTCATCAGGTCGTCCTGGAGCACGTGCGCGGGAGCGTCGAGGGTGACGACGCGCAGGGTGCGCGCAACCGGCGCGACCGGTAGGCCCAGCCGTCGGGGAGCTGCAGGCGGGAGCCGAGACCGCCGAGGTCGCGCTCGCCGAGCGACGGGTCGACCTGTTGCGACCAGGTCTGCATCACGTAGGTGGTGCCGTCAGGCGCGACGAGCTCGTGGACGGTGCGGCCCTTGGCGAAGGTGAACACGGTGCGGCGGTCGACCTCGTGCTCGGTGTAGGGCGCGGGGTTCACCGCGCTGCCGAGCGCCACCGTCGCGAGCTTCACCATCTCGATGCCGCCGAAGTCGGCGTGGATCGGGTCGGCGAGCGGTTCCTTGTCGACGCGGTCCATGAGCCAGTGCCGCGGTCCGTTGCGCAGCGCGATCGGCACCTGCTGCTCCTGGGCCACCGCCTTCGCGTCGAGCGCGGCCCACGGCGCGGCCGGGCACTCGTTGAGGGTGTACGTGTTGTAGACGTCGGCCACGAGACCGCCGGGGCCGGGATGCACCAGGAGGATCTCGCAATAGCGCTCGCGGTACATGCCCTTCGTGTGCACGAGCTTCGGCCTGGTGGTGGTCGCCGGGGATGGTTCGGCCTGCGCGACCTCGCCGGCCCAGCGTCCGGAGACTGGTCCGGTGACGCCGGCGAGCAGCGCCGTGCCGACCGCGAGTACGCCCGCAACCCGTCGCAGCGAAGACATCGGCGCATTCTGCCTGCCCGGACCCAGGTGATGCGGCTCAGCGGGTGGGGATCGCCGCGACGATCGCCGCGGCGACGTCGTCGGGCGGTGCCTCGCCGTCGACGGTGAGCACCTGGTCGTCGACCTCGAGCGTGCGCAGCTGCGCATCGAGCAGGTCGACGCCCGCGAAGTGGCCGGCGCGTTGCTCGAGCCGCTGCCGCAGGACCTCGGGCGCGACCACGAGGCCCACGAACGTCACGCCGACGAGGTCGCCGCGAATGGCGGCCCGGTGTACCGGCCGCAGCGCCGAGCACACGACGACCACGCCAGCGCGTCGCGTGCTCCGCGAGCACCGCGTGGACGCGGGCGAGCCACGGTGCCCGTTGTGCATCGGTGAGGGGAATGCCGAGCCGCATCTGCTCGCGGCACTCGGGGTCGTGGAGATCGTCGGCGTCGACGAAGGGCACGCGCAACCGCGCGCCGACCAGCGGTCCGACCGTCGACTTCCCGGCTCCCGCGACGCCCATCACCACGACGAGCGGCGCGAGCTCGTCGCTCGCGTTGCGCTCGCGGCTCACGCGGTCATCGCGTCCCACACCACCGCGGCGACCACGGTGATGAGCAGATCGCATGCGATCACCACGGAGATGACCAACCAACTCCAACGGCGTTGCAGTCGAACCGTCTCGCGACGGCCGAGGCCGAAGTGGGGCGCGATGCGGTCGAACACCATCGGGCCGAGCAACAGCCAGCCGAGCACCGCGAGCTGCGCGAAGTTGAGGGGCACCCCGGAATCCGTGGCGAACGCGAGGCCGATGCCACTCATCAGCACGATGATCGGCGCCACGAGCTGCGCGAGCACGAAGCGAAACCGCTTCCCGCGCGGTGCCGGCGCGGGGTCGTCGGTGGCGAAGTCGACCGGCACCCCGAGTGCCTCGCTGACCTCGTCGAGGGCCACCGGGTTCCGTGCGTGGCGGGCGCACGCGGGGGTGAGGCCACCGAACCAGTGCCGGCGCAGCGTCACCGCCGGCCGCCCGCAGCGCACGCACACGTTGCCGATCGTCACCCGGCGGACTCGCTGATGGCTCGCGCGGAAGCCGTGCTCGTGCTCGATGACGCGCCCGGCGAGGTCGACGTCGAGCACGGCCAGCTCGGGCTCGAAGCCGCCGAGTCGCCAGAGCTCCTCGTCGTGCTCCACCGCGTAGAACCCGCAGGTGCACGACGCGTCGGGCGCCTCGTGGTCCTGCAGCGGGCACACGGCGTGGTCGGCCACTTCGTAGCTGCCACCGAGCTGCCGGAAGAAGGCGGGCTGCAACACGATCCCCTCCGGGCGACCCGGGTGCTCGCCGTTGGCGGGCATCTCGTGCTGCACCGCGAGGCGGGCGAGCTTCCGCGCGCGGATGGGGGTGGCGTAGACGTCCCAGGGCAGGTCGATGCGCTGGTCGGTCATCGCACGTTCACGTCGTGCCGGCGGGAACGGGCTCGGTGGGAACGGGCTCGGCGGGAACGGGCTCGGCGGGCATGACGGGCTCGGCGGGGAGGACGGGTTCCGGCGCGGGAGCGGGCTGGGTCACCGGTGCCGCGGGGGTGGGCTCGGTGACGGGGATGTGGATCTCACGTTGGGGCTTGCCGATCACACCCATGGGGACTCCGTCGTGCGGGGAGGCCCATCGTCCGCCCGCGAGGGCCCGGTCGTCAACCTCCCCGCTGCGCGCGGTCGCCCAAAGCGCGGTTGCGGACCTCCGCCTCTGGCGGGTGGGGCAGGCCGTAGCCTTCACTGGACGTGCACGGGGGGTGCGCCCATCCACCATGACCGAGGAGCAACCGTGCCCAGGACCTGTGTCGTCGCACTCGACGGATCCGAGTACTCCGAGCACATCGTGAAGGCCGCGCACACCGTCGCGCGGCAGGCCGGTGCCGCGCTCGTCGGCGTCATCGCCCGTCCGGGCGGCGTGTCCGGTCCCGACGAGTACCTCGACGAGGCCGCGGCCCGCGCGGGTGTGGAGTTCGCCCGCACCCATGTGTACCGCGACCGGCTCGCGGCGAGCGCGTTGATCACCGCGGCGGCGGCCGAGCCCGATGCCGTGGTCTCGATGACCACCCACGCGCGCCGCGGTGTGGCGCAGGCGATCTTCGGCAGCGTCGCCGAGGAGGTCATCCGCCGCACCGAGGTCCCGCTCGTGCTCGGTGGTCCCGCATTCGACGTGCAGGCCGCGGCGAAGGTCGATCGCTACGACGAGCTGCTCGTGTGCCTCGACGGTTCACCCGCCGCCGCGGAGGTACTGCCACGGGCGGCCGCGTTCGCGGCCTCGATCGGGGTGCGGGTCACGGTGGTGGCGGTGCTCGGCGACGGCGCGGCCACCCCCGACTGGGCCGCCGCGGCAGTGCAGGTGTTCACCGACGCGGGGCTCACCGCCGGGTTCACCGCGCTCACCGGCGACCCGGCCGACGCGATCGTCGCGCTCGCCGCGCAACTGCCGGATGCGCTGCTCGGCATGACCACCCACGGGCGCAGTGGCATGGCCCGCGTGAGCGTGGGCAGCGTCACGATGGAGGTGGTGCGCCACGCACCGTGCCCGGTGTTCGTGGTGCGCAGCCTCGACCTGGCCTGATCTGCTCCCTACGATTGACGGCATGTGCCGGAACATCACCGAACTGCGAGGGCTCGAGCCGCCTGCGACCCGTCAGGAGATCGAGGCCGCCGCCGCCCAGTACGTGCGCAAGGTCACCGGGGTGACCAAGCCGAACCTCGTGCTCGCCGCGACGATGGAGCAGGCGGCGCGCGACATCGCCGACATCACCGAGGCGTTGCTGCAGGAGGTGCCCGCGCGCCGGCAACCGCCGAAGTCGATGCCGCCGCTGCGCCGCCCCGAGGTGCGGGCCCGTCTGGGCCTCGAACCGTTCGCCGGGTGACCGCGGAGTCGGTGCCGTCTCGAATGTTGTATGTGCAACCTCTCCAAAATTAGGTACAAAATCGTTCCGCGCGGGCGTTGGACCACGTAATCTCACGCCATGACGAAGCGGGACACCCCGGTACTCCTCATCACCACTGCCGAAGACCTCTACGGCCGGCACGGCATCGACGCCGTCTCCCTCCGCCAGATCGCGGAGTCCGCGGGCCAGCGCAACCCCGCAGTGGTCCAGTACCACTTCTCCACCAAGCGGGGCCTCATGAAGGCCATCCTCGAGCACCGCACGATCGAGCCCAACCGCCGGCGCAACGAGATGCTCGACGCGCTCGAGGCCGAAGGCCGCCTCGGCGACGTGCACGCGCTCCTGGAGTGCGGGGTGTACCCGCTCGTGGAGCTCCTCCCGGAATACACCAATTTCCTGCGGTTCATCATGCAGGCGCCGGCCCACCAGCCCCTCGCCGACATCATGTGGAGTCTCGACGACGAGCACGGCTCCGCCGGCCGCCGTCTCGCCCGTTACCTCGTCGACGCCATGGACCAGCTGCCGCTCGCGATCCGCGTGAGCCGGCTGCGCGCCGGCTTCCGGCTGCTGCTCCAGGCCGTGAGCTCGCACGCCACCCAGCAGGAGGACGGCGTCGAGGGGTTGCTGCCGGGTGAGGTCTTCTACGCCGACATGATCAACGCGGTCACCGCCTTCCTCCTCGCCGAACCGCCCGCGATCGCGACCACCGTGGCCGCCGAGGCCGCGGCCGCGTCGACAGCGCTGGTGTCGAACACCTAGTCTCCGCGCTCGTCCGCCACAGGGGAGACGAGCGATGAGCAACGACGACGCGGTGACCAACGACGGTGTGCTGCACCTGGATCGCGAGATCCGGGTGCCGACGTCGATCAGCGAGCAGGCCCAGGCCTCGTTGCGCGCCGCGGTGCCCGTGGTGCACGCGACGCTCGCGAACCCGGTCGCCGCGCCGCCGCTCGACGACAAGGACGCGTGGCGCGCACGCGAACGCGATGGTCGACGAGCACATCGCGTCGATGTTCGCCGGTCGCGCACCCCGGGGTGAGTGCGAGTTGCGCGAGATCGCGGGCGTCCCGGTGTTCGAGATCGTGCCCGAAGGTGCCGACGGATCCGACGACGCGCCGATCCTCTACGACATCCACGGCGGCGCGCTCGTTGCCGGCGGTGGCGAGGCCTGTCGCCTGATGGGCATGTCGGCCGCGGCGCGTGCCGGGCTGCACACCTTCGCGGTCGACTACCGCATGGCGCCCGACCACCCGTACCCGGCCGCGCTCGACGACTGCCTCGCGGTGTACCGCGCGCTGCTCGAGCGGTGGCCCGCGTCGCGCATCGTGATCGACGGCGGTTCGGCAGGTGGCAACCTCGTCGCCGCGCTGCTCCTGCGCGCCCACGACGAAGGGCTGCCGATGCCCGCAGCGGCGATGCTGTTCACGCCGGAGCTCGACCTCACCGAGTCGGGCGATTCGTTCGACGTGCTCCGCGGGGTCGACGTCGTGCTCGTGCAGCGGCTCACCGACACCATCGCCCTCTACGCCGACGGCCACGACCTCACCCATCCCTACCTGTCCCCGCTCTTCGGCGACGTGTCGCACTTCCCGCCCACGCTCATCCAGGCGGGGACGCGTGACCTCTTCTTGTCCAATGCGGCGCGGATGCACCGCAAGTTGCGCGCCGCCGACGTGCCCGCCGAGCTGCACGTGTGGGAGGCGATGCCGCACGGCGGGTTCGGCGGCGCCCCGGAGGACATCGAGGTCGCCGTGGAGGTGCGCAAGTTCCTCGCAAGTCACCTCAGCTGACCCGCCCCCACAGAGGAGGTGGGTTTCAGCGCTCCAGGTGGATCGGGAGCGTCTTCAGGCCGTTGTTGAGGTTGGACCGGACGCGGCGCGACGGGCCGGTCTGCTCGATCACCGGGAAGGTGTCGAGCAGCTCCTCGAAGAAGATGCGACCTTCGAGTCGCGCCAGGTGCACGCCGAGGCAGAAGTGCTGCGCGATGCCGAACGACAGGTGGTGGTTCGGTGAGCGGTGGATGTCGAAGGCCTGCGCGTCGTCGAACACGTCCTCGTCGCGGTTCGCCGACGTGTAGTACATCGCGACCTTGTCGCCTTGCTTGATCTCCACGCCGTTGAGCTCGGTGTCCTGCAGCGTGGTGCGCCGGAAGTAGTGCAGCGGGTTCGCCCAGCGCAGGATCTCCTCGACCGCGCCGGGGATGAGTGAACGGTCGGCGCGCAGCTCGGCGAGCTGGTCGGGGTGCATGAGCAGCGCTTCGAGCCCCGACGACAACATCGTCTTGGTGGTGTCGTTGCCCGCGGTCACGAGCTGCACGAAGAAGCTGCCGAACTCGATGTCGGTCATCGCGTTGCCGCCGAAGTTGCCGGCGAGGATCAACGACGTGAGGTCTTCCTTCGGCTCCTCGGTGCGGCGCTGCGCCGCGAACTGCATCGCGTAGATCGCCATCTCCACGTTGCCGTCGGCGGTCACGTAGCTGTCGCCGACGATCTCGGTGTCCTGGCTGCTCGTCGACATCTCCGCCCAGCGGCGGATCTGCGCCCAGTCGTCGCTCGGGATGCCCACCAGCTCACCGACCACCTGGCTCGGCAGGTTGCCCGCGACGTCGTGGACGAACTCCACGTCGGCGCCGCTCCCACCGCCGGTGTCGACCTGGTCGAAGATCGCGCGGCACATCGCGCGGATGCGCCCCTCCATCCCGTTGATGACGCGCGCCTTGAACGGATCGGCCATCGGCTGGCGGAACGCGTTGTGGCGCGGCGGGTCCATCATCAGGAGCATGTTGCGGGTCTCGGCGAGACGCTCGGGCGCCATGTCCTCGAGCACGACGCCGCCGACCTCGGCCGAGAAGATCTCGGGGTGCTTGGCAACGGTGCGCAGGTCCTCGTGCTTGAGGACGGCCCAGTAGCCGGGCTCGCCGGGCATGTCCTGCCAGTGCACCGGATCGGTGCGGCGCAGCTCGGTGAAGATCTCGTGGATGGGCCCCTCGACGTAGAGGTCCGGGTCGTAGATGTCGATCGTGGTCGGCACGTGTGGTCCCCCTTGACGCCCGGCGGCTGCAGGCGTGCGCCACCATGTTGCCCGATCACGGGGGAGTCGCGCCGGGGACGTGGCCTAGGGTCCGCCTCTGTGCTGGAGCTGTTCGACGTCACCGAGGTCGCGCCCGACCGCTTCGTCGCGCCCGGCATGGCGAAGCCGCTCCACGACGCACTCTTCGGTGGGCAGGCCGTCGCGCAGTCGCTGTGGTGCGCGGGGCTCACCGTCGACGACGGTCTGCTGCCCTGGTCGCTCCACGCCTACTTCGAACGCCCGGGCGCCGCGGCCGAGCCGCTCCACGTGTCGGTCGAGCGCCTCGAGGAGGACGAGCACGGCGTGTTGCGCGGCATGCGGGTGCACCAGGGTGAGCGAGAGGTGTTCTCGATGCGCGCACGCTTCCGCGCCGCCGAGTTGTCCGACACCCCCGATGACCCGGGCGCGTGGCTCGATGTGCCACCCGCGCCCGGCGACGACGCGGTGATCCTCGAACCGATCAAGAACGCCATGGCCAACATCGCGACGCAGCGGTACCCCGAGCTCGAGCCCGGCTTTCCGTGGCGGCCGCCGCAGACGTTCTGGGGCCGCACCTTCGACCGCCTCCCCGACGATCCGATGGTGCACGCGTGCGCCCTCGCCTACATGAGCGACATGGGAAGCGGTTTCGCCGGGATCGGCGACGGTGACATCCCGCCGGGTGGGCCGAGCCTCGATCATGCCGCGTGGTTCCACCAGCATGTGCGCGCCGACGAGTGGTGCTGGAACGATTTGCAGCCCGTCGTGAACGCGAACGCCCGGGCGTTGTACCGGGGCACGATCACCTCCCACACCGGCGCGGTGGCGATCACGCTGATGCAGGAGATGTCGATGCGCCCCAACCCCGCCTTCTGGCAGACCGCCCAGGTGCAATAGGCCAGGTCCAGGAGCGCAGGTCCGGTAGTCCGGGAGGCAATAGGGCGTCCGTCCCTGGCGCCGCCGGGCCCCGCGGCCGATGATCCAGGGGTGGAGCTCGAATTCCTCGGTGGTGCCGGCACGGTGACCGGCTCGAAGACGCTGGTGCGGGCCGGCGACTCGCTGGTGCTGGTCGACTGCGGCCTGTTCCAGGGTCTGCGGCACCTGCGCCGGCGCAACTGGGACCCGATGTTCCTCGAGCCCCGCAACCTCGACGCCATCGTGCTCACCCACGCGCACCTCGACCACTCCGGCGCGGTGCCCAACTTCGCCCGGCGGGGCTTCCGGGGCCCGGTGTACGCGTCGCCCGGCACCATCGCGCTGTGCGAGGTGCTCTGGCCCGACAGCGGCCGCCTCCAGGAGGAGGACGCCGCCTATGCCGAGCGGCGCGGCTACTCGAAGCACCGTCCGCCGCGCCCGCTCTACACCGAAGCGGAGGCTGAGGCCGCGCTGGAGTTGCTCACCCCGCTCCCCGCCGGCGTGGAGCTCGAACTCGGCCCCGGTCTCACGATGGAGTACGCGTCCGCCGGGCACATCCTCGGTGCGTCGGTGGTGCGCCTCGCCGCGGATGGCACGTCGGTGTTGTTCTCGGGTGACCTCGGCCGTCCGGACGATCTCGTGATGCCGCGCGCCGTCGAGCGCGCTCACCGCCGACACGCTCGTGCTCGAGTCCACGTACGGCGAGCGGCGTCACGCGGCCGTCGACCCGGTGGAGGCCATCGGCGAGATCGTGCGCAACACCGTGATGCGTGACGGCATCGTGCTCATCCCCGCGTTCGCGGTCGGCCGCTCGCAGTCGGTGCTGATCGCTCTGTGGCACCTGCGCGAGTCGGGTGCGATCCCCGACGTCCCGGTGTACCTCGACAGCCCCATGGCGATCCGCGCGACGCGCGCCTATCTCGACCATCCCGACGACCACCACCTCACGGCCGACGAGGTGCACGCGCTCGACCAGATGGCGCGCCACGTGGTGACGGTGGAGGAGTCGAAGGCGCTCAACCGGAGTAACGAGCCGTGCGTGATCGTGTCGGCCGCGGGCATGTTGAGCGGCGGGCGCGTGCTGCACCACTTCCACCGGCTCGCGCCGAACCCGCGCAACACCGTGATCCTCGTCGGCTACCAGGCCGCGGGAACCCGCGGCGCGCTGCTGCTCGCAGGCGAGCGACGCGTGAAGGTGCACGGCGAGTACGTGCCCGTGCGCTGTCGCGTCGAGCATCTCGACATGATGTCGGCGCACGCGGACCAGCAGGAGCTGATCGACTGGGTGTGCTCGCTCGATCCCCGGCCCCAGGGCGTGCTGCTCAACCACGGTGAGCCCGAGGCGAGCGAGGCCCTCCGCCGGCGGATCGACGACGAACTCGGCCTCCCGTGCGAGGTCGTCACCGACGGCATGAAGCTCACGTTGGTGGCCGCGCCCGCTCCCGCAACGCCCCAGCCCGCGCCCGACCAGGTCGACGAACTTGGCGCGCGCCTCGCGGCGATCCAGGCCAGCCCGTCGTATCGCCGCGCCGATCTCGACCCCGACCTCCTCCTCTCCGACGACCTGCGCTCGACGCGCCTCATGCTCGAGCACCTGAAAGTGGATCTCGCGTTGCGTCGTGAGGGCATCGACTCGGTGGTCGCGGTGTTCGGTGGAGCCCACGTCCCCGCGTCCCACGACGGCGGGTCCGAGCACCCCAACGCCACCGCCACCGCCTGGGCGCCGTACTACGAGGAGGCGCGCACGCTCGGCCATCTCGTCGGCGCGGGCCACTACGACGGCGTGCACCGCGCCATCGTGATGACCGGCGGAGGGCCCGGGATCATGGAGGCCGCCAGCCGTGGTGCCTACGAGGCGGGCGCGAGGGCGATCGGCCTCAACATCACGCTGGGCCACGAACAGCTGCCCAACTCGTACCTCACGCCCGAGCTCACGTTCCAGTTCCGCTACTTCGGCCTGCGCAAGATGCACTTCCTCGAACGCGCCGTCGCCTTGGTGCTGTTCCCCGGCGGCTACGGAACGCTCGACGAGTTCTTCGAGTCGCTCACGCTGATGCAGACGGGGAAGATGCGCCACATCCCGGTGGTGCTCGTCGGACGCGACTACTGGTCGCACGTGTACCCGGTGGAGTTCCTCCGCGAGAACGGGTTCATCGCGGCCCCCGACGCGCAGCTCACCGTGATGGTCGACACCGGTGAGGAGGCGTGGCGCGCGATCCGCGACTTCTACGCCACGCGCGAGGCGCGCGAGCCCGGCCCGCTGCTCGATCCCTGACGGATCAGCGCGTCAGGCGGTGTCGTCGGAGTCGGCGCCCAGCTCGGGAGGCGGCACGACACCGGCCGCTTCGTCGGCCACGCGCTGCAGGGCGATGAGGGCGCGGGCCGACGGACCCCGGGCGAAGTACGCGGACAGGCCGATGTACACGATCACGCAGATCCACGGGCTCACGAACGCGAGCGGGATGCTGATGCCGTAGACGATCGGGCTCACCGACGACATGCGCAGCGAGCGGCGCAGCTGCTTCTCGGTGACGGTGTCGACCATGAGGTGCGGATGGTTCACCAGGTGCCACCACTGCAGGGTGAACACCACGCCGATCAACGTCATCACCAGGCTGTAGAACGCGGCCGCCACCGACGCGTCGGTGCCACCCTCCCGGATGAAGGTCGCCAGGATCTCGGTGGGGAACGGGATGAACCCGACGAGGAGCAGCAGACCGAGGTTCAGGAACAGCAGCTGGCGGTCGACCGCGTGCACGCGCTCGAACATGCCGTGGTGGGCGACCCAGATCAGGCCGATCACCACGAACGAGATCAGGTAGCCGAGGTAGGACGGCCAACGGTTCAGCAGCGAGTCGGTCAGCGACTTCGTCCCGAGGGGCACGTTCTTGATCTCGAGGACGAGCAGCGTCGCCGCGATCGCGATGACGCCGTCGCTCAACGCCTCGAGCCGACGCGTGGTCAGGCTCGGTCGCGTGTGGGGGAAGTTCGTGTCGGCCACCGGCCGCAGCGTACCGGAGCGGGAATTCCCGGAACTCGTGCAACGATCTGGCGGTCGGCGGCATCTGGATGTCGTGGAAGCAGCCATGGGGGGCGAAGCGCTGATGGTCACGGAGGCGGTCGAGCCCACCGAATCTGTCGATTCTGTCGAATCTTTCGATTCTGTCGAACCGGTCGAGGCCGCCGACACCGGCGCGACCTTCGAAGAACTATGGGATGACCGGCGCGCCGGGCTCCTGCGCCTCGCCTACCTCCTCACCGGGAGCCGGGCGGTCGCGGAAGACGTCGTGCAGGACCACGTTCGTGCAGTTGCACCGGCGGTGGGACTCGGTGCGCACGCCCGCGCCGTACCTCCGCACGTCGGTGGTCAACGGGTGCCGCATGCACCACCGCCGCACCTCGCGGGAGCAGGCCCGCTTCGCCGACCTCGTCACCGAGACGGTGCAACCCGAGACCCCGGTGGTGCTCGACGCGCTCGCGTGCCTGCCGTACCCCCAGCGGGCCGCGCTGGTGCTCCGCTACTACGAGGACCGCCCCGAGGTCGAGATCGCCGAGTTGCTCGGCTGCCGTCCGGCGACGGTCCGTTCGCACGTGCACCGCGGCCTCGCCGCGCTGAGAGAGGCAATCGAGCGATGAACGAGTTCCGCAACGAGGAGGACGCGCTGCGGCGCGCGCTCGACGACGCCGCGTCGCACCTGCCGGTGCCCGACGCGCCCCTCCCGGTCACACTCACCGACGCGTCCCGCCGGCGAAGGTCCCGTCGTCGCACCGGCGTGGTACTGCTCGCCGCGGCGGTCGCCGCGTCGCTCGTGGTGGTGACGCTCGTCGTCGCGCTCGCCCGCGACGATTCCGGCAGGCAGGTCGAGATCGGCACCGACAGCACCCAGACCGTGCTCGCCGCGCTCGCCGCGACGGTGAACTCGGGTGGTTACGACCTCGACTTCACGTTCCGCTCGGAGGTGGGTGCGGCGGCAGCCGAGAACGCGTGCCGACCGGTGCCCGGCGCGACGCCGGGCGAGACGCAGATGGTGTGCACGTCGACGCGTCCCACCGACGTGTCGGGCCACGGCACCGTCAACACGAACCCGTACGCGATGACCGTCGTGTCGGAGGTGAGCGGCATCGGGCCGGTCACGCTGTTCGTGAACGGCACCACCGTGTGGCAGCTCGGCGGCGCGAACTACGGCACCGGCGGGACGTTCGGCGCGGGCACGCTGAAGGCCGACGGCACGAGCGATGCACCCGCGGGCGCGTCGCTGTCGGGCTTCGCGTCGCTCGTCGAGAGCACCATCGGCCCCGGCCAGGGCGCGCTCTCGATGATGAGCCTCGCCAACAACTCCGGCTACCTGGGGCTCGAGGCGTCGGCAATCGAGAGCGCGGTCACCGACGGCGAGGGAGCCCTGAGCGACGGCACCCCCGTCACCTATTACTCCGTCACCATCGACGTCACGAAGATGGCCGAGGGTGAGGGGCTCACCGACGAGCAGCGCCAGGCGATCAGCGACGCCGTCGCCATGCTGCAGTCGGCCGGGTACGCCGGCACGGAGGAGCGGGTCGGCATCGACGCCGCCGGGTTCATCCGGGAGGTCACCGCGAGCACGAAGTTCGCCGACGGCAGCTCGATGACCCGCCACACCGTGTTCTCCAACTTCGGGTGTGCGGCGCGCATCTCCATGCCGAACGAGGCGGTGCCCGGGGGCACCGCGGGAACCTGCCCGCCGGTCTCGGCCGCGACCACCACGGTGCCCACGACCAGCACCACGGCCCCGGCGAGCAGCACGAGCACCACCGTGGCGCCGACGACGACCGGCGCACCGGTCACCCTTCCGCCGACGACCGACCCTCCGACGACCGGCCCTCCGACGACCGGCCCGACGACGACGGTCAGCTCGCCGGCGCGTTGATGTGGAAGTCGGCGCGGGCCACTGAACCCTGGTTGCCCTTCGCGAGCACCAGGTAGTCACCCGCGAGGCCGCCCGCGTCGTAGGCCGCGCTCACGACGCCCGTGGCGTCCGCGATGTGTGGCGGGCCGGTGAAGGTGCCGCCTGGCGTGCCGACGACGAACACCACCTGCTCGCCGGGTTGCACGCCGGTGACCTGGAACTGGAGTTGGAACGGGTCGTCGGCCGCGGGCGTGACCGTGAGCACCGGCTTCGACGAGAGCGGGATCGTCACCACGTCGCCCTCGACGAGGTTGTCGGGATCCGCGAGCTGTGGGTTCGCGGCGCGCACGTCGGTGACCCGCACGCCGAACTGTTGCGCGATCGACGTGAGCGTGTCACCGCGTTGCACCGTGTACGTGGTCGGCCCCGGCGCCGCGGTGGTGGTCGACGCGCTGCCGGCCGCCGCGCGGGTGGCGCGCGGCATGTCACCGGTGCGGTCGGGTGCGCCGAGCAGCGGCTCCAGCGTCTGCCAGTCGGCGACGCCGCAGCCGTCAGTGCGGCCGATGCGTAGGTTCACCGACTTGCCGTTCGCGGTCCCGGTGATGTGCGCGGTCTGCGGTCCTCCGTAGATCTGGGAGCACAGCTGCCCCGTCTTCTGCGCCTGCTTCACCGTGGCCACGACGCCGTCGCGTACTGCGGCGCACGCGGGTTCGGCGGCCTTGGCGAGGTACCCGGTCGCGGTCGCCGCGCCGTCGCACTCGAGGGTCGCGTCCGACGGCACCAGCACCGATTCGCTGCCGGTGCGGGCGGTGATCGTGAGCTGCGTCGCGGCGTCGGAGGACCCCGAGCCGGAACCGCCACAGGCGGCCAGCATCGCGGCGAGGGCTACGGCGAGGGCGGCGACTTGCCTCACGCGCGCCAACCGTACGCCCTCCGCGCGCCGGCGCGGTCGCGGCTGCAAGACTCGGGGAATGCGGGAACAACCGGTGTGGGCCCGCGTGGTGTGGTCCGGTCTCGGGGTGTGCGTCGTCGTGCTCGCGGTGCACTCGATCGCCAAGTTCGGCGGCACGCGCGCCCACGACCTGCTCGACAACTGGGTCAGCAACGGCGCCGAGCTCGTCGCCGCGGGGATGTGCTTCGTCGGGGCGTTCCGGGCCGACCACCCGCGCGGCGCGCGATCTGGACGTGCTTCGGCCTCGCGATGGTGATGTGGTTCCTCGGCGACGCGCTCTGGAGCCTCAACGGCGACCACGCCACGCTCGCGTCGGCGTCGGACGTCTTCTGGCTGGCCTGGTACCCGTTGGTGTTGACCGGCCTCGGGCTCCTCGTGCGGGCCCGGGTGCCCCGCTTCGAGTTCCACCGCTGGATCGACGGTGTCGTGGTGATGCTGCTGATCGCCACGCCGTGGATTGCGGTGTTCCTGGAACCAGCGGCCGACCGGTCGGGGGCCTCGACCCTGGCGGATGCGATCGACTTCGCCTACCCGCTGCTCGACGCGGTGGTGCTCGGAGCAGTGATCGGCGCGATGGCGCTCACCGCGTGGCGCCCCGGGCGGATGTGGCTCCTGCTCGCGGTCGGCTTCACCGCGCTGAGCGTCGCCGACGCGGTGTACTCGCTCGACGCGCTGGCACACGGCTACACCTCGGAGACGGGCTTCGACGCGCTGTGGCTGCTCGGTATCTCCCTCGTCGCGTACTGTGCGTGGCTGCCGTCGCCCGCTCGACTCCCGGCAGTGCGCCTCGTGGGGTGGCGCGCGATCGCGCTGCCGGTCGTGGCGCAAGTCGTCGCCATCGGGATCCAGGTGTACGGCGTGTTCAACGAGGTGCCGGTGGGCGAGCACGTCATCACGATCGCGGTGCTGCTCATCGCCACCATCCAGATCATCGGTACCCGGCCCCGGGCGGAGCCGCCGGCCGAGGCCCGTGCAGAGGAGCCCCGTGCAGACGCCCGTGCAGAGGCCGGCGAAGCGCCGTAAGTTCTGCGCCCATGACCGAGAACACGATGCGCGCCTGGCGGGTGCACCAGTACGGCGAGCCCCTCGAAGTGCTCCAACTCGACGAGGTGGAGATCCCCGAACCGGGGGAGGGCGAGGTGCTGGTGAAAGCCGAGGGCATTCCCTTCAACCTCAACGACCTCGAGCGCATCAACGGCGGCAACATGATGGTGCGCCCCGAGTTCCCGTACTCGCCGGGCATGGAGACGATGGGCCTCGTCACCAAGGCGGGGCCCGGCGCCGAGGCGATGCTCGGCCAGCGGGTGGTGGGCTCCTGCGTGCAGGCGATCGGCGGTTACGCGGAGTACGCGCTGTGCGGCGCGTCGGCCACGTTCGAGATGCCCGACGACATCCCGATGCCCGACGCGGCGGCGCTGTTCTTCCCGTTCCACCTCGCGTGGCTCGGACTGTTCGACCGCGCCGAGCTCCAGGCGGGCGAGACCGTCCTCATCCACGCGGCGGCCGGCGGGTCGGGCTCGGCCGCGGTGCAGCTCGCGGTCGACAAGGGCGCGCACGTGATCGCGACGTGCGGCTCCGACGAGAAGGTGCAGCTCTGCAGGGACCTCGGCGCGCAGACCGTCGTGAACTACACCACCGACGACTTCCTCGCCGCGTGCATGGAGGTCACGGGGGGCAAGGGCGTCGACGTGGTGTTCGACAACGTGGGCGAGGCCGTGCTGGCCGACGGGTTCAAGGCCACCGCGTACAACGGTCGCTACGTGCTGATGGGGTTCGCGTCGAACAAGGTCGTCGCCGACGAACCGTGGATCGTGCCGCGCCAGCTGTCGCTCGGGAACTTCAAGCTGATGAGTGTGATGCTGTCGTACCAGGATCCCGCGCGTCAGGAGTTCATGAAGCAGTTCCTCGGGTGGAACGTCGGGGCGACCGCGCTCGGCGCGGAGATCCAGGCCAACATCGTGGAGCTCGTGCGGGCCGGGCGCGTCCGGGCCGTCGTCGGCAAGGTCATCGGCTTCGACGAGATCCCGCAGGGCATCACCGACCTCGCCGCGCGCGACACCGTCGGGCGCGTCGTGGCCGAGGTGTGATGAAATCGTGAGATGAGAGTGCTCCTCACGGGCGGTGGGGGGACCATCGGGAGCGTCCTGCGCGACCGGTTGCCGTTCGCGCTCACCTCGCTCGACCTCCCGGTGTGTGACGCGCGCGACTGCGAGCAGTTGCTCGCGGCCGCGCACGGTCACGACGCGATCGTGCATCTCGCGTGGGACGTCACCGAGAACCACCTGAACCGCGCGGTCGAGCCCGACAATGTGCTGATGACCGACAACGTGTACCGTGCCGCCCGCGCGGCGGGGGTACCCCGGGTCGTGATGGCGAGTTCCGTACATGCCGACGCGTATCACGACGCCGACCCGTCACGTCTGCTCGATCCCTTCGCGCTGCCGACGCCCGACAGCCCCTACGGCGCGAGCAAGGTGTTCCTCGAGGCGCTCGGTCGCCACTACGCGGTCCATCACGGGCTCCGCGTCTTCTGCGTCCGCTTCGGTGGTGTGCTCATGGCGCCGCATCGCAATCACCCGGCATCGGAGCAGTCGGTGTGGCTCGGCTTCGACGACTGCGCGGCTCTCGTGCGGGCCTGCCTCGAGGCCGACGTCGCAGAGGGGCACTACGAGATCATCACCGCGGTGTCACGCAACCTCGACCTGCGCCACAGCACGCGCAATACGGTCGGGTGGACACCGCAACAGAAGCCGCCGACGATCGTACGGCGCGCCGTGCGGTCGGCGCGCCGTCGCCTCGCGCGCGACTGACGGCCTCGACCTCGCGACGCTCACGCCGGGAGCGGACCTCCCTGGTACGTCCAGGTGAAGGCCTGAGGATCGGTGAGGATCGTCCCGCCGATCGACGCGATCGTGGAGGAGATCTCGGGCGTGATGCCGTCCTCGTCGCTCGTGCCGACGCGCCCCTTGCGCATCATGCCGCCGGGGGCGATGGGCGGGACGTCGGACACGCTGCGCAACTCGAACTTGTCCTCGTGCTCCTTCATCCACGCGAACGACGTGTAGTCGAGGATCGCCGGCCAGCTGTCGGCCGTCACCTCGAAGTCGAGGAAGTCCGCGACGTTCCGGATCGCCCGCTCGGGCTCGGCGACCATGTCGGCGTAGTGCACGAACAGCACGTTGGGCTGGTGACGCAGCGGCCACCACCCGGCCACGAAGCCGAAGATCATCGGGGTGAGCGCATGGCTGCCCATGCCGGCGAAGAACGACGGGAAGTCGGGCCCGACGATGGCGGCCGGGTCGACACCCCAGAGGTCGAAGAACTCGTCGGAGTGCGCGGCGATGAACGGCCGGAACGAAGCCACGGCCTCGTCGGGGTTGCGCACGACCACCACGTAGCGCACGTCGGGTCCCGCGCCGGGCTCCACGTACGGGAGGTCGGGCGGCGCGGCGTGGGTCTTGAACGCGCGTCGGCGGTCGTGCGCCATGTTGTCGAAGGTTGCGACGATGGCGTCGCGATCGCTGTCGGGCCGCGGGACGAGCTCCAGCCACGGCACCTCTTCGTATACGTCGAAGAACGACGCGTCGCCGCCCGAGCGGAGTTGGTGGACGATGTTCATCGTCCAGGTGGTGCCGCTCTTCGGCGGCACGGAGACGACGATGTCACCGTCGCGCCACGTGACCCGCTGCTGCAGTGTCGGGTCGATCCACGGCGGCGGCCCCTGGGGCGGGCCGCCGGCCGCGGCCTCGGACGCGGAAGGGTTCGTGCTCATGGACCCACCTCCTGATGATGGAACGAGCTGCCGGCGCGGGAGGATTGCGGCGACGATAGCGGGGTCGTCGCGCCCGCGCGCCGCGCGCCGGGCGCGGTGCCGGTCAGCCGGTGAACTTCGGCGGCAGCAGGTTGGCGTCGGCGGGCGCCACCTCGGGCGCCGGGCACGAGTCGCCCGGCGCGAGGGTGCCCTCGAACGTGGCCGGGAACTCCACGTCGGCGACAGCCGCGACTTCTTCGCTCGCCGCCGAGAAGGGCAGGAGGCCCGCCGCGCCGGTGGCGCCGGTGTCGCCGATCGCCCCGGTGGGGCCGGTGGCTCCGGTGCTGCCGGTCGCGCCGACGGGACCGGTTGGTCCGATGGGGCCGGTGTCGCCCGTCGGTCCGGTCGCACCGGTGTTCCCGATCGAGCCACTGGGGCCGGTCGGTCCGGTCGTCGCCGGTCGCGCCCGGGCTGCCGGTCCCGCCCGCGACTCCCGTCGGCCCGGTCGCGCCAGTGCTCCCGGGTGCGCCGGGGCCTCCGGTGGGGCCGGTGGGCCCGGCCGGACCCGGCGGCAGGAGCCCGAGCGAACCGGAGAAGGTGACCGCACCGCTCGGCACGCTGGCGAGGACGAGTCCGGCTGATCCGGTGGGGCCGGTCGCGCCTTGTGCGCCGGTGGCACCGAGCGGACCGGCCGCGGCCATGTCGCCCTGCGGGCCGGTGGCGCCCGTGGCGCCGACGCCCCCTTGCGCGCCGGTGCCGCCCGGGGAGCCGGTGACGCCGCTCGGGCCGGTGGGGCCCACGGTGCCGGTGCTGCCGGGTTGCCCGGTGGCCCCGGCGGGCCCGGTGGCGCCGACCGGGCTGTCGCCCTGCAGTCCGTTGGGGCCCGTCGGACCCGTGGGGCCGGTCGGCCCGGGTGCTGCGCCGGGGACGTAGACCGCGGCTTCCACGACCGAGGCCAGGCCGACGGCGCCGAGGGCGCCCGTGGGTCCCGTGTCGCCGGTCGCGCCGGTGGCGCCGGTCGGGCCGACGATGCCGGTCGATCCCTGTGGCCCGGTGGCCCCGGTGTCGCCGTCGGGGCCGGTGGCGCCCGTGGGACCGGGCTGGCCGGCGGGTCCGGTGGCACCCGTGTCGCCCTGCGCACCCGTGGGACCCTGGGATCCGGTGGCGCCGGTGGCGCCCGTGGGACCGGGGTCACCGGTCGCGCCCGGCGCGCCCGACGGTCCGGCCGGTCCCTCGGGGCCCACCGGCGGGTCGGGGGTGAGGAGGCCGCCGACGAGGCAGTCGTTGCCGAGGAAGCTGCCGGTCGCGATGGTGAGGCGGAACTGGTTGGCGTTGCCGTTGGTGGCGCCACCGAAGCTGGGCGCGGCGCTGAAGCTGCCGTCGGCCGCGGTCTTCACCACCACGGTGCGGGAGGCCGCGGCGCCACCGGGCGGCATCGGCGCACCGTTGAGGATGGCGTCGACGGTCACGGTCACGCTCACGCCCGCCGGCAACGACGTGAGGCCGTTCACGGTCGCGACGCCGGTGACGAAGTCGAACGAAGCGGTGTAGCTCCCCGTGCTCGAGGACACGGCGCCCGCGGGCAACGGCAGGAAGCTGCCGTCGGGGAACACCTTCGCGACGGCGATCAGGGACCCGGCACCGACGAGGCCGGCGAGCATCTGACGGCGCGAGATCTCGCGAGGCGAACGGGCCGCACCCGCGGAGTCGATTGCTTCGTCGTGCACTGAGGCCTCCATCGATCAATCGGCACCGATCAACCGCTTCGCGAGTGACGGGCGATCGTACTCACTGAATTTTGACGAGATGCCGGACTCCGCCGCTGCCGCGCCCTCGATCTGCCTCAGCATGATCGTGCGCGACGAGGCGCACGTGATCGCCGAGTCGTTGAGGTCCGTCGCCCCGTACATCGACCGTTGGGTCATCGTCGACACCGGATCGACCGACGACACCATCGGCGTGGTCGAAGCGTTCTTTGCCGCCCGCGGCATCCCCGGTGAGGTGGTGCAACGGCCGTGGCAGAACTTCGGCCACAACCGCAGCGAGGCGTTGGCCCTGTGTGCGGGCCGGGCCGACTACGCGTGGGTGCTCGATGCCGACGACCGGTTCGTGGGTGCGTTCGACAAGCAGGCCCTGGCCGACGCACCGGCCGACTCGTACCTGCTGCGGTACGGCACCGACTTCACGTACTGGCGCGCGCAGCTCTTCTGCACCGCGAAGCCGTGGCGCTACGAGGGCGTGGTGCACGAGTACGCGGTGTGCGACGACCCGAGCGCCACGCAACGACGGCTCGAGGGCCGCTATCACGTGGAGTCGCGCCGGCTCGGCGCGCGCGGTGGGCGCGCCGACACCTACGAGCGTGACGCTCGGCTGCTGCGCGCCGAGGCCGAGCGCGATCCCACGGACGCGCGCACCGCGTTCTATCTGGCGCAGAGCCTGCTCGACGCGGGCGACGTCGACGGTGCGATCGAGTGGTACGGGCGCCGCGCCGCACTGGGTGGCTGGAACGAGGAGCTGGCGTTTGCGCTGCTGCAGCAGGGCCGGGCGCGCGCCCGACGCGGTGACCCGTGGCCCGAAGTGCTCGACGCCTACCTCGCCGCGTGGAACGCGCGACCGACGCGCGCCGAGGCGCTCTACGAGGTCGCGCGTCACTACCGCCTCGCCGACCAGTTCACGCTCGCGCACCTCTTCGCGTCGCGCGCGGCGGCGATCCCCTTCCCCGACGACGACCTGCTGTTCGTCGCGCGCGACGTGCACGAGTGGCGCGCGCGCGACGAGCTCGCGATCTCGGCGTACCACGCGGGGAAGATGCGGGAGTCGCTCGACGCGTGCACCGAGTTGTTGTCGGGCGTGGCGCTGCCGGAGTCGGAGCGCGAGCGGGTGGTCACCAACCGCGACTTCGCGGTGGCGCAGCTCGCCGATTCCTTCGCCGACTACCCCGAGGCGGTCGTGGCCGGGATCGGGGCGAGCGGGGCTCGACCCGACGCCGAGCCCGGTGTCACCCTCACCGTCACCACGTGTCGCCGGCGGGAGCTCTTCGAGCGCACGATCGATTCGTTCCTGAACTGCTGCCTCGATCGCGACCGGATCACGCGCTGGATCTGCGTCGACGACTCGTCGAGCGAGGTCGACCGCGCCCGCATGCAGGCGCGCTACCCCTTCTTCGAGTTCGTGTGGCGCGACGGCGACGAGCGAGGCCACGCGCAGGGGATGAACCGCATCCTCGACCTCGTCGACACGCCTTACTGGTTCCACCTCGAGGACGACTGGCAGTTCGCGGTGCCCGATCACTACGTCACCAAGTTGCTCGCCGTGCTCGCTGCCGATCCGACGATCGGTCAGGTGCTGGTGAACCGCAACTACGCGGAGACGCTCGCCGACGCGGGCATCGTCGGCGGGTTCGTGCGGGCCACCGCCGACGGGCTCCGCTACCGACTCCACGGCCACGCGGCGATCGACAGCGAGGAGTACCGCGCGTTCTTCGCGGAGCACCCGCCGGGCACCCTGGCCAACGTGTGGTGGCCGCACTACTCACTGCGCCCGGCACTGGTGCGCACGGAGGCCGCGCGCGACGTCGGCCGGTTCGATCCGCAGGCCGAGCACTTCGAGTTGGAGTACGCGCAGCGGTGGAACGCCCGCGGCCACCAGAGCGCGTTCCTCGACGCGGTGCACTGCGTGCACATCGGTCGGCTCACCACCGAACAGCACACCAGCGTTCCCAACGCGTACGACCTCAACGAGCAGCCGCAGTTCGGCCGAGCGGGTGCGGGGCCCGTCGCGGGCCCCGTCGCGGGCGCGGCGGTGCCCACCGAGGTCCGGGTGGTCAACCTCGAGCGGCGCGCCGACCGGTGGGAGGCCTTCGTCGCCACGGTGCGGGCCCGCGCCGGTGACGACTTCGCCGCACGTCTCGTCCGGCACGACGCGGTCGACGCCACCACCCTCACGCCCACGCCCGAGGTCGCGCACCGGTTCCGCGGCAACGACTTCGGCAACCGCCGGTCGTTCGTGGCCTGCGCGCTGAGCCACCTGGCGGTGTGGCAGGAGGCCGCCGCGGCGGACATCGGCCAGTTCCTCGTGTTCGAGGACGACGCGGAGTTGGTGGAGGGTTTCGCCGATCGGTTCGACGAGCTCATGGAGTCGGTGCGCGACGGCCACGGGTACGACCTGCTGCTGCTCGGCTACCTCCCGTGGGCGGGTGACGACGCGCAGGTGGTGGCCACCCCGGAGCTGCCGATGCGCGCCCGGCCGATCGACTGGTCCGACTACCTCGGTGGTCTGTTCGCGTACGTGGTCACGCCCGCCGGCGCCCGCGCGCTGCTCGCCCGAGCCGAGCGCGACGGGATCCGCCACGGCGTCGACTGGTTCGTGATGAAGCAGAACGCCGACATCCGCGTGCTGCATGCCGATCCCGCGCTCGCCTGGGGGCACCACGCGAAGCCGGGCAGCGGCGTCGACTCCGACATCCAGTACGACGGGGTGCCGCTGTGGTGAACGACCCGATGGGCCAGGTGCCGGCCTCCCGTCCGCTGCGCGTGAAGCTCATCGGCAACTGGGGCCCGTCGGCGCAGCTGCGCGCGGAGTGGGAGCGCATGTCGCAGGGCGGCGGGCGCTGGAACAGCATCGAGGTCACGAGCGACGACGACGTCGACTTCTGGGTCATCGTCAACACGCCGTGGCCGGGCGAGGAGTACCGGTCCGAGCGGACGATCGTGTTCCAGATGGAGCCCTGGTGTCACGGCGAGCACCAGACCTGGGGCGTGAAGACGTGGGGTGAGTGGGCCCGGCCCGATCCGGCGAAGTTCCTGCAGGTGCGCCCGCACCGCCACTTCCCGAACAACGCGTTCTGGCAACTCGCCGCCACCTACGACGAGTTGCGCACGCAGCCCGTCCGCAAGACGGGTGTGCTCTCCGCGATCGTCAGCGGCAAGTACTTCGACCCCGGGCACATCCAGCGTGTCGACTTCCTGCGCTACATCGAGGCGCGCGACGACGACGTCGTCCGGGTCGAGATGTACGCCCACGACAACCCGCTGGAGTTCTCGAGCTGGGTGGGCCCGCACCGGCCGGGGCGCAAGGACGACGCGCTCCTCCCGTACCGCTACTTCCTCGGCGTCGAGAACAACTTCGAGCACAACTTCGTCACCGAGAAGCTGTGGGAGCCGATCCTCACCGAGACGCTCTGCTTCTACACGGGCGCGCCGAACGCGGCGGAGATCATCGACGCGCGCGCTTTCGTGCTCCTCGACCTCACCGACTTCGAGGCCGCGTTCGCCACGATGCGCACCGCGATCCTCGCCGACGAGTGGTCACGGCGCGTCGAGTACATCCGGCGCGAGAAGCGCAAGGTGCTCGAGCACTTCCAGTTCTTTCCCACGGTGGAGCGGATCCTGCGCAACGAGATGGGGTTCACCGAGCCGCCGTCCGACGTCGACGTCACGTACCACGCGCACTTCGCCGACGCGTTCGACACGCCGTTGCCCACGGTCGCGTTCGTGCACAGCTACACGCGCGACGGCGACACGCGGATCCTCTCCGAGGTGCTGTCGTCGATCGCGCAGTCGGGGCTGCTCGACACGTTCGACCGCATCTACATCGTGAACGTGGGGGACGAGATCAGCTTGCGGTGGACCACCGAGACCGCGGGCAAGGTGCGCCTGATCCAGCGCACGCCGAACGCCGGGCCCGGCGAGCGACTCACGTTGGAGCTCGTGCACGCGTTCGCCGCGCAACCACCCGGAGTCGTCGGTGCTGTACCTGCACACCAAGGGGGCGTCGTTCGACGGCGAGCGGCCGACGGTCGACGACTGGCGGCGGCTGCTCACGCACGTGCTGGTGGAGCGGGCCGGCGACTGCCTGGCCGCCCTGGCCGACCACGACGTCGTCGGTGCGAACCTGCTCGCGGAGCCGCGTCCCCACTTCTCCGGGAACATGTGGTGGGCGAACGCGTCGCACCTGGCGCGACTCGACGTCCCGCCGGAGGCCGACCGGCACGAGGCGGAGTGGTGGGTGTTGGGCGCGCCGGGAGTGCGCCCGCTGAGCCTGCACGACTCGGGCGTCGACCACTACCGCGAGCGCTACCCGCGGGAGCGCTACGCGCGCTGACGGTGCGTCAGGCGCAGTAGTCGCAGATGCCGCTGGCGGGCGTCTCGATCCCGCACGACGGGCACTTGGGCCGCACGCGGTCTTCGCGGGCGCGACGCTTTGCCGTCATCCGCCGCTTCGCGACGGTGGGCGTGAACGACGGCGAGCCGCCGTCGGCGGGCATGGTCGCGCCGAAGTGGCGGTAGCAGGCCAGACGCGCCTCCGCGGCGGAGAGCTCGATGTCTTCCGGCGCCTCGGCGCCGGTGGCGGCGGCGACGTCGGCCGCGTAGCCCGCGCCGATCGAGCCGTCCTTCTGCACGCACAGCGAAGAGAGCAGCGGCTCGCCGCGCTCGGTGCAGTCGCGCGACACCGAGGCGAGCACGGCGCCGAGCCAGTGGCGCATGAGCTGGCGGGTGGCGATGCCGGACTTCTCCTGGAGCTCGGCGGCGAGCTCTCCGTAGCTGATCACGGCCTGGTACTCGCCGGCGACGCGCACGAGCGCCTCGCGTGCGAGCGGGATCCAGGCGGCTTGGGCGTCGGCAAGCTCGACGGGCGAGAGGTCTTCGCTGCGATAGGTACCGGGGGTGGTGGTGGCCATGCCTGCCTTCGTCGAGGTGTCCTTGCAGGGTACGGCCTGGCGGGCCCACGGGCCATGCGGACCATCCCCAATCGGGCCGCAATCGGCGATTTCTCCCCCTCGGGGCCCTTCGGCACTGCAGAAAGGCCCCATCGCGGCCGATGATCGGAGGACGTCGGGTGGTGGACCCGTCGGGTGGCGCGTCCGGGAGGAATGTCATGGCACAGGGTCGGGCAAGGGGTCGGCGGTTCCGGTTCACGACGGGAGTGCTCGTCGCGGCGGGGGTGGTCGGGAGCCTGTTGGTGCTGCCGGTGGCTGCCTCGGGCGCGGCGACGTCGGGCGACATCTCCGCCGCAGCGGCGGGCACGATCCAGCAGGGCGACGTGCCGTCCGACTTCTCGGAGACCACGGCCATGAAGAGCCAGGCCGGCCCGCCTCCCGGCTCGACGGATTCGAGCGGCGACTTCTCACAGGAGGTCAAGGCCATCCCCGCCTGCAAGGCGTTCGTGAAGGTGTTCCAGCCCACGAGCAAGTCGGTGACCGCGTCGGCCGACGGCGCGTCGTACGACAAGTCGGCGACGCTCGGTGGTGCGTCGCTCAGCAGCTCGACGCTGATCTTCAAGTCCACCAACGACGCGAAGAAGTTCTTCCTGCCGATGAAGGCGTCCAAGCTCCCCACCTGCCTCGACCAGGCGATGAAGGCGTCGATCGAGAAGTCGATGGCGTCGGGTGGCGACTCGGCCGACATGTTCTCCAAGTTCGAGTCGTCGATCGCGAAGCGCAAGGTGCCGAAGGTCGGTGACGAGGCCGTCGACTACCGGATCAAGTTCGACATCGGCACCGACGCGTCGAGCGGCATGGCGTTCTCGCTCACCATGTACATGGACATGGAGTTCGTGCGCGACGGCCGCGGCATCGGCGCCTACCTGTCGATGAGCACGGGCACGCCCGACGAGGCGGCGTCGCAGTCGGCGATCACCGCCGCGGTGGCGCGCCTGGGCGACGCGCTCTCGTAGCGCTCAGCGCGACTCAGCGCAGCTCAACGCGATGCGAGGCGTTCGCGTAGCGGTCCGCTCCACTCCTCGGCGAGCGCGTCGTGGTGCGCGAGCGCCTCGGCGCGGGCGCGGTCGTCGAGGTGGCGGTCGCCCATTGCCAGGTGCGCGTCGGTCACGGTGAGGCCGGCCGGGTCGCGCAGCACGATCTCGACCGGCGCGCCCACCACGACCTCGCCCGGTTGCAATACGCGGAAGTACCAGCCGGTGCGGCCGTTGGAACGCATCCGCTGCTGGATGTCGCGCCGCTGGCGGTGCAGCGCGAGCTTGAAGCAGGGCCAGCGCGGTTGGCACACCTGGAGCAGTGCGTCGCCCCAGCGCCACACGTCGCCGATGCCCACGTCGGGCTCGAGCGCGCCCGCGGTGGAGAGGTTCTCGCCGAACGGCGCGGCACCGAGTTCGTCGTCGAGCTCTTCCGCCCACAACGGGAGGTGCTCGCTCGGGTAGGCGTACACCGCCTTGTCGGGGCCGCCGTGCACCGAGAGGTCGGCCTGCCCGTCGCCCGCGAGGTTGGCGAGCGACAGCCACAGCACGGAGCCGTCGGGCACCGGGCGTTTGGCGATGGCGCTGTAGACGCGCTCGCCGTCGGCGTCGGCCAACACTCCCGGTACCCCTACGTTCACCCGCACGATCTCCACCATCCCGCCAGTGTGGTCGACGACGAAGCAGTTCGGGCGCGCCCATTGACCCGCCGGGTGTGCCCCGCGATGCTGGATCGGTCCGGCGCGGGGAGGCCACTGGAATCGGAGGAGCCCTGATGGACTACGTCCAGATCGTCGAGTACGAGTGCACCGACATCGACGCGATGCGCGAGGTCGCCCGCAACCGCGACTACGGCGACGCGCCGAAGCCGAAGTCGGTGGCGATCCTGCAGGACCGTGACCGGCCCGGCACCTACGCCACGATGCTGCGCTTCGACTCCTACGAGGCGGCGATGCGGCACTCCGAGGCGGCGTCGACGCACGCGCTGCTGGAGAAGTTGGCGCCGTTCATGACGGGCGAGCGCCGCTTCTACAACCTCGACGTGTTGGACGACGAGACTCCCTGAGTCGTCCGGCGACGCCGCGTCGTCGGGCGCGGCATCGGGCGGGCCGCGTCACGCCGCGCGTCGGGCCTCGGCCTCGGCGCAGATGCGGAGCCAGTCCGCCACGTCGACGACGCGGAGCTCACCGACGACCACTGCGTGATCGGCCACGGCGAGGACACCGTGGGGGGCGCCGACCAGTGCGGGCAGGTCGTCTTCCACCTCGTCGTCGGCATCGAGCACGGGGGTTGTGGCCGGGGCAACCACCGGCGCGCCGTCGACCGGAGCGTGCATCAGGTCGCGCACGTACACGCCGCGGAGCCGGAGGTGCTGCAGCGTCGCGCGCTCCTCCGCCGTCGCGGCGAACCACACGAAGGTGCCGATGAGCACGAGCCACACGTCGACGAAGAAGCCGGCCGCGATCATCATCACGGCGACCGCGCGACCGACGCTTGCGGCCCGGCGCGTGGCCACCGCTTCGCCGTGGTGGCGGGTGAGCGCCGCTCGGAGCATCCGGCCCCCGTCGAGCGGGAACGCGGGGAGCAGGTTGAACGCGGCGAGGAGCAGGTTCACCCAAAAGAGCCGCGCGAGGAGCGAGCCGGTGGCGAGGTCGATGGGGATGAGGGCCACACCCACTGCGCCGGCGATGACCCCGGCGCCCACGCCGAGCACCACGCTGGCGATCGGCCCCGCGGCCGCCATGGCGAACTCGTCCTCGGGCCGCGGCGGGAGACGCTCGAGTCGCGACATGCCGCCGATGGGGAGGAGCACGATGTCGCGCACGACCGCGCCGCGCGCCTGGCCGACGACGCAGTGCGCCAGCTCGTGCACGACGACGCAGGCGAAGAGGATGACCAGCCACGACAACCCGGACACCAGGCCCTGGCCCTCAGGGCCGGTCGACGCGAGGGCGAAGAGCCCGACGAGCAGGAAGAACGACACGTGGACCCGGATCTCGATCCCGAGCACCCGGCCGAGCGGGAACGACCAGCGTGTCGAACCACCCTGGGGTGATCGGTCACGATCCGGATCCCGTGTCATGCCTCGATGATGCGCCTGCCCGCGGCGCTGGGGAAGTGCCGAAAGTCGGTCGGTTACCTAGAACGGCGTGCGGGCGGAGCAGGCGAGCACCGCGCCGGAATCCACGGCCGGTCCTGCGGTGGTCAGCCACTCGGGTGCGCCGAGCGCATGCGCCCGCAGGGTGCTCGCGTCGGTCACCGGCGCGTCGGTCGGGAGACCCTTCCTGGCGACGACGAGCACGACCTCGCCGCCGATCGTGATCCTGATGGCCTCGACCCAGGGTGCGAGGTGGTTGTGCGCGGCCAGGGCCGCCGCGGCGATCGCCGCCTGGTCCGGGGCGCGAGCAGGGTCGGCGGTGAGCGTCGCGATGTCGGGGTCACCGAGGGAGTTGCCCGCCGTGTAGGTGGAGGTCCAGCGCCCCTTGGCGTCGCCACTCAGACATGCGGTCACCCCGTCGAGCTCGGCGCGTACGAGGTCGTCGCGGCCTTGGTCGACGATGGTGCGCAGCCCCGGTGGCACCCAGCCCAGCCCGTCGTCGGCGTGGGCGAAGCCGAGGTCCGATCGCGGGCCTGCGAGCGTGACCGTGACCGACGCGATGACGAGGAGCGCAGTGATGCCGACGAGCGCGACCTCGCGGAGACGGTGAGCGCGGCGGTACAGCGCCACGGCGCGGCGCTCGTGGGTGTCGCCGACCCCGCTGAGCAGGAGGTAACACGCGAACACCGCGCCGTACCGCGCCGCGTGCGTCCAGGCACCCATGCGCGCCGCGGCGAGGATGCCCTCGGGCCCGTCGAGGGCCAACCAACGGGCCGCCGCGACGAGGCCGCCGGCCAGCGCGCCCGCGACGAGCGACGCGATGGCGCCGAGCAGCACTTTCAACCAGTTGATCGGGTTGATGCATCCGAGGGCCAGACGCCCGGCGACGCGGGCCGGCAGCACGACGACGTCGGCGGTGCCCTTGGTCGCCGACTGTCGGTGCGCGCTGCTGACACCAACGAGTACGGCGCCGACCATCGCGCACACGAGCAGCCACGCGGCGGGCACCCGCAGCGCGGGGAGCGCGCCGGCGGCGGCGAGGATGGTGAGCAGATGCAGGTCGAGCCAGCGACCGGAGTCGCTGCGTCGTATGACGTGCGCGGTCTTCAGCTGGTGCTCGTACTCGGCGAGGGGAGAGGGGGCGGCCGGCGGCGCCTCGGGTTCGGGACTCGCGTCGCTGTTGCGGCTCCGCCCCCCGAGCCTCGGTCGGCGCCGGCCCGCGCCCGCGCTCGCCGGACCCGGCGTGGCCTGGTCATCCGGGTGGGATGCCAACCAGTTGTCGAACTCCGCGTCGACCTCTTCGACGATCTCGGGCACCCCCGAGTGGTCGGCACGACGGGTCGATCCCTTGACCCGCTCGGGGGCGTCGCCGTGTCACTCGGCCTTCGGACCGCCCAGCGCGCCCCACACTCGGTCATCCCTTGCTCACCAACGTCACGTACTTGGCGTCGATCTTCGGCACGGTGTTCGTGCCACCCGCACGGGTCGTGTACGAGTACGCGCCGGCGGGCACGCCCCAGACGTCGACGATGTCGTTGTTGTCGATGCCGCTGCCGGCCTCCGCGCTCGGGAGATTCACGAGCACGGCGTCGTTCCAGAAGTCGTAGCTGCCGGGCGTCACGTAGATGAGCATCGAGGTGAGGCCGGTGTTCGTGTCGTACTGGAACACCTTCGCGTGGAAGTACACGGCCTGTCCCGTGCCGGCGGGATTCTTGACCAGCTCGTCGTACGACGGCGTGCCTGCGCCCGACTTGAAGAGGAACTCGGCCTGTTCCGGTGTGAGCGTCGGTCGCGCGGTCGTGGTGGTGGGCGGCACGGTCGTGCGCGGTGTCGTAGACGTCGTGGCCGTGACGAGCACGTTGTGGGCGATGCACCAGGTCGTGACCGCGTCGATCGCGCTCACGAAGGTCGCGCGCTTGGCCTTCGTTGCCCGCTTCGTCTTCGTTGCGAGCGCCTTGGTTCCCGAGGTCGTCGACCGGGCGAGTCGCGCCGCGACCGTCGCGAGCTGTTGGCGGTCGACCGCGTCGATCGACGTCGACGTGCCGAGGCCCGAGTCGATGGCCTCGGCCGAGAGGCACGCCTTGCGCGCGTTGGTGTCGCCGGCGGCGCCCGCACCGGTGGCGCTCAGCGCCATCGCAACCGTGGCGACGACGATCACGAACGTGCATGTACTGGTGAACCGACGCATGGTGCGTCCCTCCTGATCCGTCTGTGCGACGAACGTACGGAGGGGGTGGGACAGAGACGGTGCTCGTTCCGACGCGCTGAGTCGTCAGGTCAGGCTGCGACTCGGGCCGGGCCTCGGAACACCTGCGCCGCGTGCCATTCGACGTGTTCCGGCTCGGGTCGATCGTGACCTGCTTGCGGCGGGAGCAGCTCTTCGCCGACGAAGCGCAGCACCAGATCCTCTGAGGCGCGGCCGCGACCGATGAAGTGCATCGACACGTTGACGCGCCCATCGGCGGTGAGGCCGAGCACGCCTCGATCGAGCAGCTTGTGGTGGAACCCGCAGAGGCACAGGCCATTGCCCAGTTCGTCGGGACCGTCGAACGCCCACCACCGAACGTGCGCGGCGTCGAGCCCCACCGCCTCGTTGCCGAGCCGTCCGTCGTAGCCACAGATGGCACAGCGGTACTCGTACGCGAGGAGTACGGCCTGACGGAAGGCTGGATCGCGGCGGCGCAACCTCTTGGCGTTGGTTCGCACCGCGGCATTCTCGAAGGCCTCGATGTCGAGACCGATCGTCCGGCAGATGTCGGCGTGCTGGGTCTCGGGCCAGTTCTCGAAGAGCAGCTCCAGCGCGATCAACGCGCCGAGCGCGGGATCGCGGTGCAGAGCATCCTCGAAGTCGGGCGTGAACGAGCCGGCCGCGTTGGTCTGCCGCAACTTCGTCTTCACCTCCCCGACGTCGATTCCCCCGGAGTCCACGATCCAGAGCCCGTCGTTCTGCAGCCGATTGAACGGGTACTCCGGTGTGGGCTTGGTCGTGGGCGTGCCGAACTCGTCGAGCAGGAGCGACAACTTCGCCTCGGCCTCGAGGAACCGGAGGGTCGAGCTCCCTGTCTGTTGCATCTGCCCGAGCGCCGCGAGGATCAGCAGCGGCTTGTGTGGCGCCCGCTCGCCGTTACGCGACCAGCGACGGATCGACCCGACCTTCTGGAGCCACTCGTCGCGCTCGGCCACGGCCGAGAGCGTAGATGCATGAGCGGGCGATGCTGTCGTACCCGAACCGTAGGTTCGCAGGGTGGAGAGCGAGCCACTCGGTCGCGTCGTGCGGATGTACGAGGATCGCGGAGTCGTCGAGCGGATCACCGGCGACGCCGCTCTCTCGGCGCGCCAGTGGCTCGACGCTGCTGCCGAGGACCTTGGCGGCGTGGCCTTGCTCGTCGCCGAAGAGCGGTGGCGGCTCGCCTACAAGGGCGGCTACGACGTGCTGCGCAACGCGGCCGCGGCGATCGTGACCCGGGCCAGATTTCGTATCCGCGGCGGCGACGGGTCCCATGAGGCAGTCTTCGTGCTGGCGCACGCGCTCGTCGGGAACGAGAGCGAAGTCTTCAACGGCGCCGACATGGCCCAGGCTCGTCAGCGCCGACATGCTTCGCAGTACATCGACATCGGTCGCGCGCCGCTGGCTGGATCAGTGAACCGGGGGCAGCACCTGCACGAGGGGGCGTGACGCCACGGTGTCGTGGAAGGCGCCCTCGCCGCTGCTGAGCCAGTCGCTCGCCCGAATGGTCACCTGGATCTCGTATCCCAGGGCGGCTCGCTCGGCCTCGACCGCGCGGTACACCGCAGAGTCGTCCGGCCGACCGAGCACGAGCACGTCAAGGTCGCGCGGTCTCGGTCCAGGCTCACCGAGGTAGCGCGCAGCCCAAGAGCCGAACAGGTAGGCGCGGTCGATGCCGGCGATCGGGGCGAGCGCGGCCGCGAGTCGTTGGGGAGGCCCGAAGGCCTGCACAACGAGCTCGCGCAAGGGCGCGAAGAACGTGCTGGTCGGATCGGCGGACACGAGCACACTCCGCCCGACCGACCGGGCCCGCGCGATCCCCGCGTTCGCGTGCGCGCTGGATCTCACGGGAGACCGTGGGTTGGGGGATCGACAAGCGGCGGGCCAGCTCGCTCGCCGTCACCTCATGCTCCGGGTCGTCGAGGAGGGCCGCGAGGATCCGCCCCTGCTGGGCGGAGCGCAGGATGGGGAGCAGCGACGGAGCCGCCGTCTTAGTACTCACAACCTGAATGATATCACTCAGATTGCGAGTAATAAGCGGACCTTCCCGGACGGAGGGCACGGCGGATTGCTCCTATCGTTGCAGATATGCAACGACCGCTCGACACGCCGTCGGACCTGGTGAAGGCCAGCCGAGAACTGGCGGGCCTGAGCGCTGGCCGCCTCGCCCGGCGCGCCGCCTGTCACCGCCGAACCGTCGCTGGCCGGCTTGGCATCCGCTATCGACGACGAAGCGTCTGATCGCCGGATCAACTGGACTCGCCTTGCCGGCTTCGCCGACTGGGCGCGGGCACATCCCGACCGCGTCCGAGCGGCGATCCATCGGCCGCCACCGCGGAGCGGGGAGCCGCTCCTCGACAATCTCCTCGCCGGCATGGCCGAGGAATTGGCTGACGACCTCGGAATCGAACGACCTCGCTGGTGTGCTGCGGTACAGCCCCTCGATGATTCGTACGAAACGCGGGGCACACCGCGGATGCGTGAACACAATCGCCGCTCGACACCGGGCGCGCTCGCAGACCGGAACATCTTCGTGAACGCCGACAGCATCTGGCGTGACCGATCGGGAGCGTGAGCCTCTCGGTCTCAGCGAGTGATTCCGCTCACACCTAGTACTGCGTGAGTAGCTCCCGGGCGACCTCGCGTTGACGGGCGCGCGCTTCGGGGGGTGACACGATCTCCACGTCGGGGTCGAGGGTCACGAGCAGGTAGTCGAGGCGGCGGTCGCCGGCGACGGTCACGTCCACTTCCACGCGCCCGTCGGGGAGCTCGACTTCGTGGGCAATCGTGTGGGGTCGGGCCAGCGCCGATGCTTGCGCGGGTGCGAGCACGAGGCGCACGGTGCGCTCGTGGCTGCGACAGGTCGAACCAGTCGGGGATCTCGGAGTCGGGCGGGGGCTCGAACTCGATGCTGCCGACCACCGCGTCCTGCATGCGGTCGATGCGGAACCGCTTGACGTCGGTGCCGGCCGGCGCGTCGACCTCACGCCCCTGCACGTACCAGTGACCCCACCGGCAGAACACGCGGTGCGGCAGCACCTCACGGTCGCTCACCGCGTCGTCGTGGTCGCGCACGTAGCGGAACCGCAGCGACCGACCGATCGCCAGCGCCTCCTGCGCGGCGCCGAGGCACGGCGGTTTCGGCAACGACACCTGCAGTTCGGTGTCCACCACGCCGCGCAGCTTCGCGACGGCGGAGTCGAGGTCGAAGGTGTCGCCCGTCGCCACCGCCTGCATCGCCAGGCCGGCGACGAGGAGGCGCAACGCCGCGTCGGCCGACGGCGGCGCGGACGCGAGGTCGCGCAACCAGTGGTCATGCGCGAGCTCGAGCTCGTCGTCCTCGTTGAGGAGGAAGTCGTGCGCGGTCTCGATCCAGTCGCCGATCGCGGTGAAGAACTCGAGGTAGAGCACGGGCTCGAGCAGCGCCCGCAGTTGGTCGGCGCTGATGCCGACGGCATCCGCGAGCTCCGCCACCGGCACCTTCCCGCGCTCCTCGACCATGCCGAGCACCTGGCGGAGGATGTCGAAGTGCGCCTGCTTGGCGAGCGCCATCAGCCCGCGTCTCCCGCGAGCGCGACGAGGTGGGCGCGCACCGCGTCGACCAATACCGGTGGCGAGAGCACCACCGCGTTGCGTCCGAACGCGAGCAGTCGCGTGCGGAACGAGTCGTAGTGGCGCACGTCGAGCTCCACGAACGTGTCGTCGCCAGTCGGCCCAGGGAGGCGAACGATCTCGCCGCCGAGCTCGTCGACGAACGCGTGCACGTGATCGGGGCTCACCCGCACCCGGGCGCGCACGAGCGGATCGGTGCCCCACTCGTTGGGGTCGAGTGCGAACGCGAGGTCGGGGTCGAAGTCGGCGGGGATCTCGAAGGTGCTCGCCGCGTCGACCGCGATCGCCGGCGACTCGATCCGATCGAGACGGAAGCGCCGGAAGTGACTGGTCGTCGCGTCGCAGCCCGCGAGATACCAGTGGTTGCGCCACATGCCGAGCGCGTAGGGCTCGACGGTGCGGGTGCGGCCGTCGTATTCGAAGCTCACCCGGTTGCGGCCGCTGATGGCCACGCGGAACGTGGCGACGAGCGCGTGGAGCTTCAGGATCACGAGCGCGCCGGAGTCGTCGATGGCGGCGCCGAGGTCGCCGGGCCGGGTGCTCGGCAGTCCCTCCACGTCGACGGTCGCGGCGGCGGCGAGCAGCGCGCGCCTTTCCTTCGCGGTGAAGAACGGAGCTGCGAGGCGGTACGAGTGGTCGGTCTCGTCGTAGTCGAGCGAGATGCCCCATGAGTCGCGCAGGTCCTTGACGTCTCGCTGGAGCTTCTTGCGGACCGCCTCCCACTCCTTGGTGTCGGGCGCGAGGTCGCCGTCGGCGTCGCGTGGCGCATCGGACTCGTAGCCGGGCACGTCGTCGACGATGCTCGTGAGCGAGATCCGCGTGCGCGTGCGCGCGCACTCCGCCGCGTAGGCCGCGAGCTTGAGGATTCGATCGGCAGGCACTTCGGCAGCAGTCATCGGCGGACGAGATTGTCGCAGGTCGACGGCGAGCCCGGGTGTGTCTCACGCGTGATACACTCGCTGGGATGGGATCGGTGACCGTCCGGGACCTCCGGAACCACGGTGGTGAGGTGCTCGATCGCGTCGAGGCCGGTGAGCGCGTCACGGTCACCCGGAATGGTCGACCGGTCGCCGAGCTGGTGCCACTCGCCAGGCGGGCGTTGTCGGGCGAAGAGCTGACGGCCCGCGCGGCGTCGCTCCCGCCGGTCGATCCGGTGCGGCTCGCATCCGACGTCGACGCGGTGCTCGACACCGGGCTCTTCCCGGACCGATGAGCACCCCCCGGGGCCTCCTCGACACGAACGTCCTGATCCTGCTCGGTCGCTTGCAGCCGGACGACCTGCCGTCGCAACCGATGATCTCCACGGTGACGCTGGCCGAGCTCGCGGTCGGCCCGCTCGCAACTGACGATCCCGTCGAAGCGGCGCGTCGGGTCGAGCATCTGCGCTTTGCCGAGCAGTCCTTCGATCCGCTTCCGTTCGACGTGGCCGCGGCCCGCTCCTTCGGGACCGTGGCGGCCGCGCTCCGGCGCCGAGAACGGAAGGCGTCCGCCCGGACCTTCGATGCGATGATCGCCGCCGTCGCGTTGGCGAACCGGCTCGATCTCTACACGGCCAACCCCGACGACTTCGCCGGCATCGACGGGTTGGTGGTGCACGCGCTCACCATTCCGTAGTCGGGTCGTGCGCGGGCCAGGTCGTGTCCCAGGCTCGCGGCAGGATCGGCGCCATGGACTTCCCCGACGACTCCTTCTCCGACGAGCTCGTGACCGAGGCGCTGGCCGAGTTGGTCCGCCTTGCTCAGGAAGCGGTCGAGCGGTTCGAAGGCCGGCGCCCGCTCGAGGTGCTCGCGTCGCTGGCGGCGATCGAGCCGCTCAAGTCGATGCTGATCGAGCAGTGCTCCGAGCGCTGGGCCGCGGGCTCGAACTCGGTCGACGGCGACACCAATGCCAAGGTCCTCACCTTCGGCTACGTGTGATCGGCGAGGAGGCGTGTCACCGCGTCTTGCAACGAAGGAAGGTTGAGGTCGACGACCTTCCAGATCGTGGCCATCTCGATCTGGAAGTACTCGTGAGCCAACAGGTTGCGGAGCCCCTTGATGGCACGCCACGGGATGGTCGGCTCGAGGTCCCGAGCGCCACGGCTGAGTGATCCAACGGCCTCGCCGATGATCACGAGGTTGTAGAGCACAGCGTCCCGGACGACTTCCGATTCGTCACCGCCACTCGATCGGTAACGCATGATGCGTTCGGTCGCCGAGTGGATGTCGTTGAGTCGCTCGTGGTCGCGGCGCGCGGAGTGCGCCGCGCTCACAAGCGCCGGGCCTCGGCGAGCGCACGCTTCCGAATGTGCGACTTGAGAATGTCGAGCGTCGCGACGTCGACATGCACGCCGAGCAGGTCGCCGAGCAGGTTCTCGATGTGCACCAGGTCGAGCAGGGTGCCCTGCTCGGCGAGTTCGACGATGAGGTCGAGATCGCTGTCGGCGGTGTCCTCCGCACGGGCGACCGATCCGAACACGCGCACGTTGGTGGCACCGCTGTCGGCAACGATGCGCAGGATCTCGTTTCGATTGCCGGCGACGAGGTAGCCGACCGGCCCGAGGAAAGGACGTTCGTCGCCGACGCTGGTCGTAGGTGGCCGCGTCTCGTGGGCGAGGTCGGTGTCACACGCGGCGAGAAGCCGCTGGAGCACGTCGGCCCGGGGCTGCACTCGGCCTCGCTCGTAACGGTTGACCGCGGGCTGCGAGGTCGAGGCTCGCTCGGCGAGTTCCCGCTGGCTGAGGCCCGCCCGCTGCCGGGCGACTCGGAGCATGGGCCCTGCGTCCACCCGTCCAGGGTATACCGGAACCGGTATCGTCATCACGCTGGTAGTCATGGCGATACCGACGACCGGATCGGCCAGGAGTCACGGCTTCTCTGGTCAGGAAGCCCTCAATACGGTGGGTAGCGGACCTGGTCGACGGGCGACCCGTCCACGAACGCGCTGGCGAGGTCTTCGGCCACCTGCTCGATGACGTCGGGCAACTCGAGCGTGTCGAGCCAGTCGATCGGCAGCGCGCCCACGCCGTGCATGGCACCGAGGAGGTTGCCGGCAATGGAGCCGGTGCTGTCGCTGTCGCCGCCGTGGTTGACCGCGAGCAACAACCCGGCGCGCAGGTCGGGCGCGACGAGCGCGCAGTACACGCCGATCGCGAGTGCCTCCTCGGCGACCCATCCCGCGCCGAGCGATTCGACGACCCCCGGCGTGGGCTCAGTGCCCGACGCCGCGAGCGCGACGGCGGCGTCGAGCGCGTGCAGGGTCTCGTCGCTCTCGGGTGCGACCTGCAGTGCTGCGCGCGCCGCGTCGATCGCGTCGGCGAACGAGCGTCCCGCGAACAGCTCGGCGGTCATGGTCGCCAGCGCGCCCGACGCGAGGTATCCCGAGGGGTGCCCGTGGGTGATCGCGGCGAAGTCGGAGCCCAACGCGAACGCCTGCGCACCCAACACGCCGACGGGCGCCATGCGCATCACGCCGCCGCACCCCTTGCTGTCGTTCGTCGGATGGGTCGTGCGCCCCGAGCCACCCGCGCTCAACGCGCTGATGCACGTCGTGCCGGGCGCGCGATGGGAGTGGAGCTCGCGCACGCCGATCAGCCAACCACTGTCGAGGTACTCCGATCCCCACATCGGATCGTCGACCCGTTGCCCCTGCGTCGCGAGCCACCGCAGGTAGGCGAGGCGCATCACCTCGACGTGGTCGACGAGCACGCCGTCAGCAGAGCGCGCACGCGCGCGGAGCAGGCCCTCGGCGGTGAACAGGGTCATCTGCGTGTCGTCGGTGATCGCGCCGGCGCGCCCGTACGCAGGCGCGTAGTCGGTGAGGCCGTCGGGACCGAACTGCGACCGGATCTCGTTCGTGGAGTGGAACTCGATCGGCGCGCCGAGCGCGTCACCGATCGCGCCGGCGAGCAGTGACCCGACGATGCGTTCCCTGGGTGAAGGCACGGTCGTCATGCTCTCACACGAGCGCGGCGATGCGATCCGCAAGGGGCGTCCGGACCTCAGCGCCCGGGCGTCGTCAGCAGTGCGAGCGCCGCGCGCAACTCGTCGACTTCGTGGTCGCCGGCGGCGACCTCCATGACGAACTCGTAGACGTCGTCGTTGGCGATGCCGGTCGTGTCGATGCCGTTGAGCTCGAGGAACACCGCGGTCGCCAGCCAGCCGAGGCGCCGGTTGCCGTCGATGAGGGGATGGTGCTTCACGATCGACTGGAGGAGGGCGGCAGCCTTCGCCCAGAGGTCGGGGTAGGCATCCGCTCCGAAGACCGTCGCCCTCGGTCGCGCAGCCGCCGCGCTCAGGAGTCCGGCGTCGCGGATCGGCGGCGGATCACCGAGGAGCAGGGTGGCGAGGTCGACGAGGTCGTCGACGTCGAGGTAGTGGACCGGCGCCGTCACCGACCGAGCCGGTCGAGGGCGTCACCGTGGGCGGCGATCACCCGCGCCGCGGCCGCCGACACCCGCTCGCGGTGCTCGGAGCGGGCGACGTACTCGCGCACCGCACGCCGCGCGGCCTCCTGCATCGAGATGCCCTCGGCGGCGGCTCGCTCGCGCAGGGCCACCTGCTCGTCGTCGGTCAGTCGCAGGGTCATGGCCATGAGGCCATGGTATCAGTCTGATACCGACGCCCGGCCGAGGCCGCTCTCCAGTGGATGTCGCATCCGTCGACCACCATGGCGGCCAATGGAACTGCATGACGACGCCCTGCAATTGCTGCAGCGGCTCACCGACAACCCGACTGCCGCATTCCGTGAGGATCAGTGGGAGGCGATCAAACACCTCGTCGCGCACCGCGCGGGGTGCTCGTCGTCGAGCGCACCGGGTGGGGGAAGTCGGCGGTGTACTTCGTGGCCACGCGTCTGTTGCGCGACCGTGGCGCCGGCCCCACCGTCCTGATCTCGCCGTTGCTCGCACTCATGCGCAACCAGTTGCTCATGGCCGAACGGGCCGGCGTACGCGCGGCCACGATCAACAGCGGCAACCGGGAAGAGTGGGAGGCGATCGAGGCCCTCATCGAGCGCGACGAGATCGATCTCCTGCTGATCTCCCCCGAACGGCTCAACAACGACCGGTTCCGGCGCGACGTGCTGCCCGACCTCGCTCGTCGCGTCGGCCTCCTCGTGGTCGACGAGGCCCACTGCATCAGCGACTGGGGTCACGACTTCCGCCCCGACTACCGCCGCATCGGTCGCGTCATCCAGTTGCTCCCCGCCGGGGTGCCGCTGCTCTGCACCACCGCCACCGCGAACGACCGCGTCGTCGCCGACATCCAGGAGCAACTCGGCGACGATCTCGTCGTCATCCGCGGCACGCTCCACCGTGAGAGCCTCGCGCTCGGCGTCATCGACATGCCCGGCGCGGCGCAGCGGATGAGCTGGCTGGCCACGTTGCTGCCCACGCTCGACGGCGCCGGCATCGTCTACGCGATGACCATTCGTGATGCCGATGTCGTCGCCGAATGGTTGCAGCTCAACGGCATCGACGCGCACGCGTATCACGGCGCGATCGAGCCCGAACTGCGCGTCGAGTTGGAGAACCGCCTCCTCGGCAACGAGCTCAAGGCACTGGTCGCCACGTCGGCGCTCGGCATGGGCTTCGACAAGCCGGATCTGGCGTTCGTGATCCACTACCAGAGCCCGGGTTCCGCGATCGCCTACTACCAGCAGGTCGGTCGCGCGGGCCGGGCGTTGCCGAACGCGTCGGCCGTCCTCCTGCGCGGCGCCGAAGACCTCAACATCCAGGACTACTTCATCGAGATCGCGTTCCGCCGCGAGCGCAGGCGGAGCAGGTCGTCGCGTTGCTCGCCGAGCGCGCCGAGCCGGTGTCGGTCGGCGACATCGAGGCGCACGTCAACGTGAAGCGCAGTCGGCTCACCGCGATGATGAAGATCCTCGAGGTCGACGGCGCGGTCGAGGCCGTCGGCGGCCGGTGGCAACGCACGCTCGCACCGTGGGCCTACGACCAGGAGCGGGTCGATCGGGTGACCGCCGAACGGCGCGCCGAGCAGCAGGCGATGATCACCTACGGCACCACGAATGAATGCCGCATGGTCTTCCTGCGCGGCCAACTCGACGACCACCACGCCACTCCCTGCGGGCGTTGCGACAACTGCCTGGGCCAGCGGTGGAACGCGGAGCTTGACGCGGGGCTCGTCGACGCGGCGAGAGCCTTCGCTCGGCATCGCGCGATCTACCTCGAACCGCGGCGCATGTGGCCGTCGGGGATCGACGAGGCCCGGGGCAGGATCCCGGCCGATCGCCAGCTGCAGGCCGGCCGGGCGCTGAGCCTGTCCAACGATGCCGGGATTCGGTGGTCTCGTCCGCGAGGGCAAGCGCGACGGTCGCTTCGCCGACGAGTTGGTCGACGCCGCGGTCGAGCTCTTCCGCAGCTGGTCGCCCGAACCCGCACCCGAATGGATCACGTGCGTGCCGTCCGCCACGAACGCGGTCGTCGCCGACTTCACGCAGCGACTCGCGATCGGCCCTCGGCCTGCCGTTCCACGCGGTGTTGGCGCGGGTGCGGTCGGGCCCGCCGCAGCGGGAGATGGAGAACAGCGCCCAGCAGTTCCTCGACGCGCATGGCGCGTTCGCGGTCACGCAATCGGTTCCTGCGGGTCCCGTGTTGCTGATCGACGACCTGGCCGATTCCCGGTGGACGCTCACCGTCGTGGCCGCCGCGCTGCAGGAGGCCGGCAGCGGGCCGGTCCTTCCCCTCGTGCTCGCGTTGGCGCTCAGCTCGTGACCGCGGCGCGCACGGCCGCTTCGATGGCCGCGGTGTTGCTCGCGCAGCGCCTCGTCGACGTGCCCGACGCCGCGCCGTTCACCGCCCGCGAGGTGTGGTCGATCCTCGAACAGGTCGACGACCTCGCCGCGTTGATCGGCGCCGATGCTGCGCGCGTCAGCGACGCGGCATCGGTCGACGTCGCGACCGCGGAGCGCATCGTGCGCCGGTTCGACGCCGCGACCGCCGTCGCCTTCGAGCTCGACGATCTCGCGCAGTCAGGAGTGCGCGTGTTGACGCCCTTCGACGCCGAGTTCCCGGCCGTCCTCGCCGAGCGCTTGGGCACCGCGGCGCCCACGCTGCTCCACGTCGCCGGCGACCCGTTGTTGCTCGCGCGCGACCTGATCGGCATCGTCGGCTCGCGCGACGTCAGCGAAGGTGGAACCGACGCGGCGCGTGCCCTTGACCGGCGAAGCGGCCCGGCACGGCTACGGCACGGTGACCGGCGGTGGCATGCGGGGAGTCGATCGGGTCGCGATGCTGGCGTCGCTCGAGGCGGGTGGCGTCACCGTAGGTGTGCTCGCCGACCCGTTGACCCGAACGCTGCGCGATCCCGAAACCCGCCAGCGCGATCCTCAGTGGCGCCGCGTGTCTCTGCACACCGTTCACACCCACTGCGCCCTTCTCGGAAGCCAACGCGACCGCGCGCAACAAGGTGATGTACGCGCTCGCGTCCGCGGTGGTCGTCGTGGCATCCGACAACGGCACGGGTAGCACCTGGGCCGGCGCCACCGAGGCGATGGACCGCGGGTTCGGTCGCGTGGTCGCGTGGACCGGCGGGGGCGCGGGCCCGGGCAACCGCGAGCTCGTCGCCCGGGGTGCCGTCGCACTGGAGCGTGCCGACGCGCTGTTCCCCCTCGACGATCTCACCGCGGCGCAACCCACGATCGATGTCGACGATCAGCTCGGCTTCGGAGTCTGAACGCGCACGCGGCGTCAGCCCGCGCGCAGGTACCTGCGCAGGGCCTCGCGCACGACTGCCGACATGGTGGTCCGCTCGCGGGCTGCACGTTCGACCAGCGCGCTGCGCAGCTCGGGGTCGAGACGCACCCGGAGTACGGAGGGAGTGCTGGAGCGCATCGCAGGACGAACGGCAAGGCGCCGGAGTTCCGAGATGTCGTAGCCAGCCTCTGCCTCGGCGGCGGCCTGCTCGAGGACCTCTTCCGTGAGCTCGACGCCGCTCGGGGTCCGTCCGTACGAGACTGGCTTCGGTGCTGCCACTGCGCAGCTCACTACCCGTGAGCAGGGGTCGGGATGCTTGGTCTTCACCAATGTAGAGCGAAGTCCGCAGAGTGCAAGCCGTAGTGCAGAGCGATCACGCCTCCCGGTCGCGCACCAGCAGCAGGCTCTCGTTGGCGAGGTCGACGTTGCGAGCGCGCCAACCGGCGTCGATGATCGCCCGGGCGACCGCGCTGCCCTCGTAGCCGTACCAATGAGGGAGGTGCGCGCGGCACGAAGCCGGCAGCGGGAAGCCGAGCACCGCCTCGATCTCGGAGAACGTGGTCGCGAACAGGTCGTCGTCGCGGTCACGGAGCCAGCGCCACAGCGCCTGGTACTTGCCGTGGTGCTCCCGGTGAGTCGGCGGCTCAGGAACAGGGGCCACCGCATCCGCCGGGGGATCGGCGAGGACGGGGCCGACCTCATCCCAGCTCACTCCCGCGGCGCGGCAGTCGCTCACGACGCGGTCGAGCAACTGATCGGCCAACGACCGCAGCTCGGCGGCCCGTTCCTTGGCCAGCGCCACCCGCCGGAGGGGATCCGGGTCGGCGCGCTCGATCTCGTTGACCAGGGATTCGAGACGTAGGGCCATACATAGACCCTAAGTAGACCTACTCGCGATGTCAACTGGGTCGCGCCTGCCGTTGCGGGCCGCCTACCGGCTTTGCACGTCGCCGAGTACCACTTGTGCGCAGGTCGACTTCGCGTAGAAGCCCGATCAGGAAGCGCGTCGACGGTGGATGAGCTTCGTCATCCACGACGTCACGTCGTCGCGCGTGCCCTCGCTGCGCTGCATGTCGCCGATCAGCGAGAGGTCGGGGTCGTACGGCGGCGGCTCAGGGATGGACTCGGCCGGTGTTGTGCCCTCCGGCTGTTCCGGTTCGCGGTCGCTCATGCCATGCTCCTCGCTCAATCGACGATGGTACCCAGTGCAGTGGCCAGCACGGCCAGCGCCAGCGTCACCACCGCGGCACGGAGCCAGGGGATCTTCTGCTCGATGCTTGCCTTGAGTCGGATCACGATCTCGATGCTCGTGTCGAGCGTCCGGCGCTGCGTGAAGGACGGGTCGGCGTTGAGGTAGCGGCGAAGTGCGGCGACCTCCCAGGTTGGGAAGTGCTGCGGCAGGAGCGCGCGCAGCGCCAGAAGGCCGGCTATGACCGCGAGGGCGAGCCCCGGGGCATGGGCTGGTGTCGCGCTTCTCGAGCCCAGAGCAGCAACGGCACCGGAGAATCCGAGCACCACGCCGCACTTCGTGTCGACGGCATCGAGGTGCCGAACGAGCTCCTCTCGTTGTTCGCGCACCACCTCGGCGATCAGCGGTGCAGAGTCACCAGACTTGGCCATGCCTGAACGGTATGAAGGGGGTACGACACCTTCGGGCCGACGCCCCTCTCGGGAACCTGTCCCACCCCCTTGCGATGCTCAGTAGGTCACTTCCCAAGGGGGCACCATGCACACTTCCTCGCACCTCGTGATCGAGCCGGTCGGCGCAGGCCAGCGGAGCCTGCACCTCGTCGACATCGAGAACCTCGTCGGCAACCCACGCGCCGAGGCCGGCACCGTCCTCGCTACCTTCGACCGCTACCTCCGCGCGGCCCGCTGGACCGCGGGCGACCACGTGATTCGTGGCGGCCAACCCCCGTCTCATGGAGAAGGTGATCTTCGACCTCCCGGTGCCCGCCAACGTGCACTCGCGCGCCCGGCCGCGACGGCGCCGACGGCAAGCTCCTCGACGCGGTGCAACCCCGCACCATCTGCGCCCGCTACGGCCGGCTCGTGATCGGCAGTGGCGACGCCATCTTCTCCGCGCGCGCGCATGCGGTCGCGCGACGCGGGCCTCGCCGTCGAGGTGATCGCCCGCCCCGACGGCTGCTCCCGCCGTCTCCACCAGTTCGCGCCGACGTTCGTTCGTCCGGCGCCCGCTGTCGTCCTCGCCGCCTGACATGGCCCGACGATCGAACCTCCTGCCCTGCCCTCGCTGCGGGTCGACGAAACGGCGCCAGATCCTCTGGGGCCTGATCGCCGAGCCGCTCTCCGAGCGCAACGAGAAGCGCTACGTGCTCGGTGGGTGCTGCATCCCGCCCGACTGCCCCACGCACGAGTGCAACGACTGTGAGATGCAGTACGTCGCCGACCGGCGCGACGACCTCGAGATTCGATGAGAGACTCCCCGACGACTCGCCAGTGTCGGGCGAGCAGTAGGCGGGGCGATGCAACTCCTCGAGGGCGAGCTCGTACTGAGCGCGAGTGATCTCACGGGCTTCGCCGCGTGCGAACACCTCACGCAGCTCGAGCTGTCCGTCGTGCGCGGCGAGCGCGAGCGCGCCACGCGCGAAGACCCGATGCTCGACGTGCTCTCCCGCCGCGGCACCGAGCACGAGGTCAACCACCTCGCGCGCCTGAAGGCGCGCGGCCTCACCGTCGTCGAGATCACCGGCGACTACCGCACCCGCGCCGAGCTCCACGACGCCCAGGCCGCAGACCGTCGCCGCGATGCAGCAGGGCGCCGACGCGATCTACCAGGCCACCTTCTTCGGCGGGCAGCCCGGCAAGCCCACCTGGCGCGGCCACGCCGACTTCCTCTACCGGGTCGACACGCCGAGCGATCTCGGCGACTGGTCCTACGAGGTCGCCGACACCAAGCTCGCCCGCCGGGTGAAGGCCGCGGCCATCCTCCAGATGTGCGCCTACTCGGAGCAGCTCGCCGCGCTCCAGGGCGTCACGCCCGCGCAGGTGCACGTCGTCACCGGCGACGGCGAGGAGCACCCCTTCCGCCTCGCCGACTACTCCGCCTACTACCGCCACCTCAAGGCCCGCTACGAGGCGCTCGTCGCCGAGGCCGTCGCCGGCAACCCCGTCGACACCTATCCCGAGCCGGTCGACCACTGCGGCATCTGCCGCTGGGTCGACGAGTGCAAGAGCCGTCGCCGCGCCGACGATCACCTCTCCCTCGTGTCGGGCCTGCGCCGCGACCAGGTGCACAAGCTCGCCGAGGTCGGCGTCACCACCCGCGTCGAGCTGGCCAAGGCGCCCGCCGACCTGCGCGTCCCCGGCATGGCCGAGCCGACCGTCGCCCGGCTGCAGCACCAGGCGCGCCTGCAGGTGGAGGGCGAAGGCGTGCACCCGCCGATCTACGAGGTCCTCCCGCCGGAGCCGCCCGACCCCGCCGATCCGCTCGGCCGCTGGCCGCAACGCGGGTGGGCCGCGCTGCCCGCGCCGTCACCCGGCGACCTCTTCTTCGACATGGAGGGCGACCCGTACGCGCTCGACGACGATGCGGACACCGGCCTCGAGTACCTCTTCGGCGTCATCGAGCTCGACCGACGCAACGGCAAGCCGAGCTACCGCAGCTTCTGGGCGCACAGCCGCGCCGAGGAGAAGACCGCGTTCGAGGCCTTCATCGACTTCGTGATGGCGCGGCGCGAGCGTCATCCCGACCTGCACGTGTACCACTACGCGCCCTACGAGCCCTCGGCGATGAAGCGCCTCATGGGCAGCCACCACACGCGTGAGCGCGAGGTCGACGAGCTGCTCGCGCGCCGAGGTGTTCGTCGACCTCTACGCGGTCGTGCGCCAGGGCGTGCGCATCGGCAGCGAGTCGTACTCGCTCAAGAAGGTCGAGCAGCTCTACATGGAGCGCCCGCCCGGCGAGGTGATGGACGGCGGCGGCAGCATCGTCGCCTACGAGGACTGGCTCGACGACCACGCGCAGCACCGCCTCGACGAGATCGAGCTCTACAACGAAGACGACTGCCGCTCCACGCTGGGCCTGCGCGACTGGCTCGAAGCCCGCCGCGCCGACGCGGAGGAGCAGTTCGGCGAGATCCCGCGTCCCGTGTTGGGCAAGCGGCGCCGCGCCCGAGAAGCTCGCCGCGCACCAAGAGGAAGCACGCGAGCTCGCCGAGCAACTCTGCGCCGACGTGCCGTTCGCGCGCGACGAACGCACCGACGAGCAGCAGGCCCGCTGGCTGCTCGCGAACATGCTCGAGTGGCACCGCCGCGAGAGCCTGCCCGACTGGTGGCGGTACTTCGAGCGGCTGCACATGAGCGACGACCAGTTGCTCGACGACCGCGAGTGCATCGTCGGCCTCGAGTTCGTCGAGGTGGTGGCGGAGGTCAAGAAGTCGGAGGTGCACCGCTACCGGTTCACGCCGCAGGACCACAAGTTCAAGGTGGGCGACGAGCCCCACGACCCGGCCACCACCAAGCGCGCCGGCACGGTGGTGTGCGTCGACGACATCCACGGCACCATCGACCTCGAGCGCGGCCCGTCGCTGCTCGCCGGCGCGCATCCCCGCGCGCTGATCCCGCCCACGCCCGTGCCGACCGGCGTGCTCGAAGGCGCGATCTGGCGCCTCGCCGAACACGTCGCCGCGCACGGCATCACCGGACCGGGCCCCTACCAGTCGGCACGCGACCTGCTGCTGCGCACGCCGCGTGATCCGAACAACCCCGACCCGTTCGCCACCTCCTACCTCGCGATCCAGGGCCCACCCGGCTCGGGGAAGACGCACAAGGGCGCGCGATCTCATCCTCGATCTCGTGGAGCGATGGCAAGCGCGTCGGCATCACCGCGCACAGCCACGCGGTGATCGGCAACCTGCTGCACAAGGTGTGCGAGCGCGCCGAGGAGCGCGGCATCGAGGTGCGCGCGCTGCAGAAGGCGAAGGAGCACCAGGAGTGCGACTCGCCGATCGTCGAGTGCACCGACGACAACGGGATTGTCGCCGACGCTGCGGTGTCGGGCGAGCTACGACGTGATCGCGGGCACGTCGTGGTTGTGGGCGCGTGAGGCGATGGCCGGCTCGGTCGACGTGCTGTTCGTCGACGAGGCGGGACAGAAGTCGCTCGCCGACGTGCTCGCAGTCAG
>CAVRGQ010000003.1:2500-327505 GCA_963720785.1 uncultured Actinomycetes bacterium | reverse complement strand
GTCGCCGGAGGTGTCCGCATGAGCATGCGGGTGGGCGACGAGTCGGGGCGGGCGCGCGGAGTCGAACGACGCCGGGCTCGCCGCTTCGTCGCTCATCGCGACACCACGCGGCGGGGAGTGGCGCCGCGCCTGGCGCCGATTCCGGCGCCACCGCGTCGCGATGGTCGGTCTCGGTCTGCTGACGTTCATCGTGCTGGCCTGCTTCGTGGGCGCGCAGTTCGCACCCAGTCCCACCGAGCAGTCGCTGCTGGAGCCGACGGCGGGGCCCTCCGCCGACCACTGGTTCGGTACCGACCTCCTCAGCCGCGACGAGCTGTCGCGAGTGCTGCACGGTGGGCAGGTCTCGTTGAAGATCGCCATCGGCGTGGCGCTGCTCACCACGGTGATCGGCGTGGTCATCGGCTCGCTTGCCGGCTTCTACCGGGGCTGGCTCGACGAGTTGCTCATGCGCTTCACCGATCTGTGGATCGCGCTGCCGGCGCTGCCGTTCCTCGCGGTGGCGGTGTCGATCGGCACCGTCGACCTCGGACCGTTGGGCACGCTCGACCTCGGCGGCCCGCTCGGCATGACCTTGCTGCTGTCGTTGCTCCTCTGGGGTTCGATCGCGCGTGTCGTGCGCGGCGCGACGCTCGGCCTGCGCGAGCGCGAGTTCGTCGACGCGTCACGAGCGATGGGGTCCACCAACCGCCGCATCATCTGGCGCCACGTGCTGCCCAACTGTCTCGGACCGATCACGGTGAACGCGACCCTGGTGGTGGCCGAGGCGATCCTCGTGGAGAGCACGCTGTCGTTCCTCGGGTTCGGCATCCAGCCGCCCACACCGAGCTGGGGGAATCTGCTCACCGACGCGATCGGCAATGTCGAGGACTACTGGTGGCTCGTGGTGTTCCCCGGCGCGGCGATCTTCCTCACCGTCCTTGCCATCAACTTCGTCGGTGACGGTCTGCGCGATGCCCTCGACCCTCGTCGGCAGGTGCGCGCGTGAGCGCGGCGACGGAGTTCGGCGACGACCGCCAACCCGCATTGCAAGTCACCGGGCTCGCGGTCGAGTTCCCGGTCGAGCAGGCGTTGGTGCGCGCGGTCGCGGGTGCGTCGTTCTCGGTGAAGCGGGGCGAGACGGTCGCCCTGGTCGGGGAGTCGGGTTCGGGGAAGTCGGTGAGCGCGCTCGCGGCCATGGGCCTGGTCGACCCGCCCGGACGCGTGAGCGGCGACGTCCGCATCGACGGGCAGTCGGTGCTCGGGTTACGGGAGGACGAGTGGCGGGCGCTGCGCGGGCGCACGATCGCGATGGTGTTCCAGGACCCGATGACGTCGCTGAACCCGTCACACCGCATCGGCCGCCAGGTCGCAGAGGCGATCCGCGTGCACGACGAGCGCGTGTCGAAGCACGAAGCCGGTGATCGCGCGGTGGCGCTGCTCGAGCGGGTGGGGATCGTGCCCGCCGCGGCTCGGGCGCGCGACTACCCGCATCAGCTGTCGGGCGGTCAGCGCCAGCGCGTGATGATCGCGATGGCGATCGCCAACCAGCCCGACGTGCTCATCGCCGACGAGCCCACCACCGCGCTCGACGTGACCACGCAGGCGCAGGTGCTTGATCTGTTCCGCGACCTGCAACAGGAGATGGGCCTCGCACTGCTGCTCATCACCCACGACCTCGGCGTGGTCGCGGGGATCGCCGATCGCGTCGTCGTGATGTACGCCGGCCGGGTGGTGGAGGAGGGCCCCGTCGACGCGATCTTCTCGCGCTCGGCGCATCCCTACACCCGTGCGTTGCTGGCGTCGGTGCCACGGGTCGGCGCCGCACGCGGCGGTCTGCGCGCCATCGAGGGCTCACCGCCGAACCCGGGTGAAGTCGTGCCCGGGTGCGCGTTCGCGCCGCGGTGCCCGCTGGCCGAGGAACGCTGCGTCGCCCGCGTGCCCGAGCTGCGCCCGGTGGGCGAACACCACCGGGCTGCATGCGTGTTCGGCGACCAGATCACCGTCGGGCGGTTGCTGCCGTGAGCGGTGGGGGAGCGCCCCTGCTCGAGGTCGACGAACTGGTCCAGCGCTTCCCCGCGGCGGTGGACATCGCGTCGCCGTCGACGGCGTGAGCTTCACGGTCGCGGCGGGGGAGACGCTGGCGATCGTGGGGGAGTCGGGGAGCGGCAAGTCGACCGTCGCCCGCATCGTGTTGCGCCTGCTGGATCCCACTGCGGGCCGCGTCGTGCTCGACGGCGACGACATCACGAAGGTGCGCGGCCGTGCGCTGCGGCGGGTGCGCCCTCGCATGCAGATCGTCTTCCAGGACCCGTACTCGTCGCTCGACCCGCGCATGACGGTGCAGGCCACGGTGGCCGAGCCGCTGCGCGTCGCCGGCCGACGCAGCGAGGTGGCGACTCGCGTGCGCGAGGTGCTCGACCTCGTGGGTCTCGGCCCCGAACTCTGCGACCGCTACCCGCACGAGCTCTCGGGTGGGCAGCGCCAACGCGTCGGGATCGCGCGGGCGCTGGTGCTGTCGCCGGAACTGCTGGTACTCGACGAGCCGGTGAGCGCGCTCGACAGCTCGGTGCAGGCGCAGATCCTCAACCTGCTCGTCGACCTGCAGGCGCGCCTCGGCCTCACCTACCTGTTCATCTCCCACGACCTCGCGGTGGTGCGTCACGTTGCGGACCGGGTCGCGGTGATGCACCTCGGGCGCATCGTGGAGACCGCCCCCACCGAGGCGCTGTTCGCCGCACCCTCGCACCCGTACACGCAGGCGCTGTTGTCGGCGTCGCCCGAACCCGACCCCGAGGTCGAGCGGCAACGCCGTCGCATCGTGCTGCGGGGCGACCTGCTCGATGCCTCCGACGTGCCGGCGGGCTGTCGCTTCCGCCCCCGTTGTTGGAAGGCCACCGACGAGTGCGCCGCCACCGACCCCGCCCTCACCGTCCTCGGTGGCGGCGAACCGGGCCCCGCCCGTCACCAGGCCGCCTGCCTCCACCCCGGCTGACCGCTCTCTGCGCTCTTCGAGGCCCCTATAGCGGCGCCGAAGAGCGCCAAAACGGTCAGGGGAGGGCGTTGACGCCGGTCCAGAAGTCCTGGAAGACGGCGGGCGGTTCGGGGGAGTCCATCTCGCGTTGGGTGAGGAGGATGCCGGTCACGCCGGTGCGGAGGCTGGTGCGCCAGGTGCAACCACTGCCGCCGTCCCAGCCGACGCCGGTGGGGAGAGGCGCTGCCGCCCCTTCGGCCGTTGCCGACGGCACGACGAGCCCGAGCCCCCAGCTGTCGGGGCCACCCAGGAACGGTGGTGCGCCCTCCCGTTGCGCGGCCGTGAGCTGATCGGTCGTCATCGCGCGGACGGTCCCCGGCCGTACGAGCTCGCCGGCGAGGAACGTGGACACGAAGCGCCAGTAGTCCTCGACGGTCGACACGAGCATGCCGCTCGCGTCGGGGAACGACGGCTCCGTCGACCACCAGGAGTTCGACGGTTCGTCGTTCGTCCGGAGCTCGCCGGTGACCGGGTCGGCGCCGTACGCCGTGGTGAACCGGTCGAGCTTCGTAGCGGCGACGGTGAACGACGTGTCGATCATGGCGCACGGCGTGAACACGCGTTCGCGGAACACCGTCTCGAGCGGCTTCCCCGTGGCGCGCGTGAGCAGCACGCCGAGGATCTGCGCCGACGTGTTGTAGAGCCACCGTTCGCCGGGCGGCGCGAGCCACGGGAGCGTGCCGAGCGCAGCGATCCAAGTGTCGACGTCGTGGTGCGTCGGTGGCCACGGCGGACCACCGATGCTCCGCAGATCGAGGTCGGCCTCGGCGCGCATCAGCGGCGTCGAGCCCGGTTCGACCATCGGCGAACCCATTCCGGCGCGGAACGTCAGGAGGTCCTCCACGGTGATGGCGCGCTCCGCCAGCAAGGTGTCGTCGAGCTCCGCGTCGGGACGGCGCAGCACCTGCCGGTCGGCGAGCTCGGGGATCAGGTCGTCGATCGACTGGTCGAGCCGCAGTGCGCCGTCCTCGACGAGGCTCATCGTCGCAACCGCGGTGATCGGCTTGGTGAGGGACGCGACACGGAAGAGGTCGTCGGTGCGCAGGCACCGGGAGGCGTCGAAGGCAGGCTGTCCGACGGCCTCGACGTGTACCTCGTCGCCGGCGGCGACCAGGTAGACGAGCCCGGGCATGCGGCCCGACTCGACGTGGGCGGTCATGGCGTCGTGCAGGCGAGCGAGGCCGTCGGGCGAGAGGCGGTCGGGCATCACGGGGCTCCTCGGAAGTGTCCTCGGGGATCGATTCCAGCAGGTCGGACCGGCCCCGGCGGCGAAACTGAGCGGTCCCGCGGGACCGCCTTCCCGAAGCGGTTCCGCGGAACCGCACTCGCTACAATGCTCGCTCCACGTCGGAGTGGCGGAATAGGCAGACGCGCTAGCTTGAGGGGCTAGTGTCCGAAAGGACGTGGGGGTTCAAGTCCCCCCTCCGACACCGAACGTGTGTTCGCTTGATCGACCAAGTGCCACGAACCTCGGGCGTTGGGCATCGTGACGATGATCGACCCCAGACAGCGCAAAGCATGCCGAAGATTCCAGGCCACGTCCGCTCATGCCGACGCCCTTGGCCCGCACGGAGCCGCTCGGCCATCACCGCGTGGGAGATCACAGGTCGATCGCGAGATCAGTTTCGGGGCGCGAGCAGCATACGAGCAGGTTGCCACCGGCGGGCGCCTCGAGTGGCTCGGGGGAGTAGTCGACCGTTCCGTCGAGGAGACCGGTTTCGCACGTGTGGCAGACACCGGTGCGACACGACCATCGCACCGGCACGTCGCAGGCCTCGGCCAGCTCGAGGATGCTCGTGCACCCTTCACCCCACCGCACGTTGAGCCCTGTCCGCACGAACGAGATGAGCGGTCCAGATCCCGGTGCGCCCTCGGGTTGATGCGGCGGCCGTATCGGCGACGCGACGACTCCGGGCATGATCGACTCCTGTGCACCGAAGACCTCGGTGTGCACGCTGTCGAGGGCAACCCCGAGCGCAGCGAGTCCCTCGCGCAGCGCGCCCATGAATGCAGTGGGTCCGCACAGGAAGTACACGCCGTCGATCGGGACGCCCGCCGCTTCGAGTGCCTCAGGGGTCATGCGCCCGACCTCGTCGTAGTCCGTATCCGCGCGGTCGGTCGGGCTGGGCCGGCTGTACCAGATGCGACGGTGCACGTGCGCAAGGTCGTCCAGGAGCGACCTCGTCTCTTCGGCGAAGGCGTGCTCGGATCGGTTCCGCGTGCCGTGCAACCACCAGATGTCGCGAGTCGAACGGCGGTCGTGCAGCGCGTGCGCCATCGCCAGCAGCGGCGTCACGCCGACTCCCGCGCTGACGAGCACGACTGGCCGCTCACTCTCGTCGAGAATGAACAGCCCCCGTGGGGCTCCGACCTCCAATCGGTCGCCGACACGGACGACGGTGCGGATGTACTCGCCGGCGGCACCGTGCGGTTCGACCTTGACGCCGATCCTGTAGTTGGCATCGCTCGGGGATCCTGCAAGCGAGTAGCTACGCACGAGTGGCGAGGTCCCTTGGCCCTGCGTGAGCTTGAGCGTGATGAACTGGCCGGGTCGCGGCCGGGCGAGGGGCTGACCATCGCCGGACTCCAGCTCCAGGGACATGATGTCGCGGGTCTCCGATCGCTTCGCCGCGACCCGCAGCGTGCGAAACCCGCGCCACGCCGGCGGTAGACCTTGCGCCGTCAGCCCTGCGTTCCCTCCGCCGGGGGAACCCGCGAGCTCCTCGTCGAGGAGCGCCCGGAGCGATGCCTGCCAGCCCGGGCTGAGCGCCGGGATGCGAAGCGAGCGCCGGAGTTGCGCGACATCGTGATGGCCATTGAGGTAGAGCAGCGCGTTGACGTCGGCGACCGTCATCGCCTCGTGCCCGATCGCGATCTTGATCACGTCGTCGCCGGCCCGAACGTCGCCCTCTTCGAGCACGCGCAAGTAGAAGCCCGGACGGCTGTGGGCCACGAGGAGCGCAGCCATGCGCGGCTCGTCCATCCGGATCCCGACTCGATAGCACGTGACCCGCGGCTGGGTGACCTCGAAGAGCGCGGAGCCGATGCGATACCGGTCGCCGATGCAGACCTCGTCGTCGGCGAGCCCCTCAACCGTGAAGTTCTCGCCGAACTGGCCGAACGTGAAGTCGTCGCGCCGCATCTGGTCCCGCCAGTAGCGGTACGAGTCGAGTTGATACACGTACACGGCACGGTGCTCGCCCCCGTGACCCTTCAGATCACCCTGGCCGTCACCGTCCACGTTCAAACGCCGGACGGTTCGCGGCCCCTCAACCGCCTCCTTCCAAATTCCCGTGAAGACGGTCCGCCCCTGCCATGTGATCTCCCGCGGCAGCCCGACGTTGACCGAGACGAGCCTCGCGACGCGCTCCGACATCGTCCGAACCTTTCTGACTCGCACTCACCATCTTGGTCGGCACGCCGAGTATGTGGCCCGAGCCGCTGTCACGTCCCGTTTCGGGCAACCACCTCCGAGCCAGCTCTTCCGAGTCGCGGCTTTGGGGCCCCCGTTCGTGCCGTGCGCAGGCGGATAGCGTGATCAAACGGTCGTTGTGCGGCCGGCAACGGCATGGTCGCGGAGGTTGCGATGCCGTGGTTTCCGGATTTCGTGGCTGCTGTGGAGCTGGCACGCCGAGAGACTCGAGCGGCAGGTCAGGTCGATCCTGTCGGGCAGTACTTGCTCGCCATTGAGCATGGCGACGCCCGCGCACTGGAGACAGTGTGGCCGGGTGAGGTCTTGGTCTTCGATCCTTACGGCGGCAACATCCGCGGCCACCGCCAGTTGCGGCATTTCGTCAGGCGGAGTCAAGCCATGCTGTCCGAGCGTCACGCCAGCACCGAGACTGTGGCCTCGACGTCGACCGGTGGGACGGGCCGTCGTCGAGTGCCTCGCGCATCTGGACTACGACGGCGAACAGATCTCGTGGCCGGTAGCAGTGGTCGCCGAATCCACCGACGATCGGTCGGTGGTGTTCCGTACCTACTGCAGCCAGTGGCCGGTGGTGGGACGGCGCCCGGTCCGGGCCCCCATCCTTGACGCGGGACATGTCCATCCCGGTGATGAGGTCGGCCGCTACCAGGCTGCCCTGGATGCCGGTGACACCGACGCGATCGTCGACACCTTCGCCCCGAACGGGTACGTCCGCGAACCCATCGGACCGCGCTCGTTCCACCGCGGCACCCGCGAGCTGCGCGAGTTCTTCGCCTCCTGCTTCAGCGGCGGCGGCATCGGTCTCGAGCTCTGCCGAGTCACCGACGACGGCGTGCGGTGCGCGGTGGAGTACAACTGCGTTCGCTGGGGCAGCCACGATCTCGCGCCGCAGGCGGGCATCGCAGTGTTCGAGCGGGGTGAGGACGGGTTGCTCGCAGCAGCTCGGATCTACGACGACGTGGAACCGCCGGACGATCGCGCTTGAGTGGCGCGAGGTCCGGCGGCCACGTGCGCGGCCGCGTTCGTCAACGACGTCGGCCTGCTCGCCGCACAAGTCGACCCCGTCAGAAGCGTGGCTGTCACCCTCGTGCTGTGCGGTTCACACGGCGCGTGTCGCTCGCGTGACATCTCGTCGAGCACGCGTTTGGGCGACCACTTGCTCCAGCCGGCGAGCTGCTGGTGCTGCTGGTGCTCCTTCGGGCAGTAGTGGCCGCGCGAGAGCGTCAGGATCAGCGGATCATCGCCCTGGAGCTCGCTGAGCTTGCGGGTGACGTTCGTGTGATCGGGCAGCTCGTAGTCGGGGAACACACCGCCGGGCTCGATGTCGGGTCGCATGCAGGACGTCCATTCACCTTCCGGTTCGGCGCGGCGGCGTCCGTCACGCGCTCGCGGCCGCGATCTCGGCGTGGAGGGCCTTGAGCGCGTCGGCGTAGATCTCGGAGAAGGTCGGGAACGGCTGGATGGTGTCTCGCAGCACGTCGAGCGGGACGCGCGCGCGGATCGCCAAGGTGGCCTGCTGGAGCCACTCGCCGGCCTCGGGGCCGAGCGCGTACGCGCCGATGACTCGCTCGCCGTCGCTGAGCAGCGTGAGGAAGCCGTTCGACTCGGCAGACGCGCGCGTGTACGTGGCCGTCCGCGCGACGCCGGAGATCGCGGCGCTTCCGACGAAGCGAGCGTCCGACGCACCGACCGCCGCGGCCTGCGGATCGGTGAAGACGACGCGTGGGAGCGCCGAGTAGTCGGCGTCACGCGGCTCGCCCAGGATGTTGGCCGCGACGATGTCGCCCTGGTACTTGCCGGTCGTTGTCAGTGGCCAGATGCCGGTGACGTCGCCGATGGCCCACAGGCCGTCACTCGCGCGCAGCTGCGCGTCCACCGGGATCCCGTGGGCATCGGGCGTGACGCCGACGGTCTCGAGCCCGATGCCTTCGACACGAGGGCGACGACCCGTTGCGACGAGCAAGCGGTCCCCGCGGAGCGCGCGGCCGTCGTCGAGCGCGAGCACATAGTCGTCGCCGTCGCGACGCGCGCCGGCCGCCTGCACTCCGAGCACGAGCTCGATCCCGTCGCGACGCAGGACTACGCCGAGTGCCTCACCCAGCGGCGCCGGCTCGTTGGGGAGCACGTGATCGGCGACGTCGACGAGCGCGACCTCGCCGCCGAGGCGGCGCACGGCCTGCGCCATCTCGACGCCGACCGGTCCGCCGCCCAGGACGACGAGGCGGCGGGGAACTTCGTTCATCGCGGTGACCTCGCGGTTCGTCCATACGCCCTCGAGCTCGCGGAGCCCTGGGACCGGCGGCACGAACGGCGCCGCGCCGGTGGCGACGACGACGTCGCGCGCGGTGTGTCGCACACCGTCGACCTCGACCGCGCCTGGTCCGGCGAGGCGGCCGGTGCCGCGGAGCAGGTCGATACCGCGGTCAGTGAGCCACGCTGCCGCGCTCGCGTCGGTGTGGTTCGACACCATGTAGTCGCGCCACGCGAGCGTCGCCGCGACGTCGACGTGCGCGTTCGCGGCTGCGTCGTTCGCGTCGTGGGTCGCCTCCCCGGGGCGCAGCAGCGTCTTCGACGGGATGCACGCCCAATAGGAGCACTCGCCGCCGACGAGCTCGCGCTCGACGACGGCGACCCGCAGACCGCCCTCGGCCAGCGCGCCGGCGCAGTGCTCGCCGGGCGCGCCGGCGCCGAGGACGATGACGTCGTAGTCGCTCAGGATGGGGGCTCGTCGCCGAGTTGCTCTGCGAGCATGTACGCGGCGTACCACTCGGGCCACTGCTCGTCAGCCTCGCCCAATCGCTTCTCGTGCTCGCCGTGCGCGGCGGCGGCGCGCTCGAGCGCGCGTCGGAGCTCGTCGGCGGAGCTGAAGGTGGCGCTGGTCGCGCCGATGCGACCCGGGAGCCGGCTCGTGATCTCCTGCAGCTGCCAGAGGTTGCCGTCAGGGTCGGTGAATTCCAGGAACGACGCGTAGGTGCGTCGGTCGGGATCAGGACCGCTCGCTCGACTTGAGGCGTCCCAACGGTTGTAGCCCCCGCTGCCGTCGTGGAAGACCTCGCTCGAATCGGCGCCCCCGGCGGCGAGTTCCTCGTGCGCGGCCCCCACGTCGGAGACCACGAGGAGGCTCTGCGATGAGCCGGGAGCCGTCGCTGTGAGACCGATGCCGAACTGTATTGAGCAGTCTGAGCCGGGGGGAGTGAGCTGGACGATTCGGAAGGTCTCGTTCCCGAGGTCCGCGTCCAGCCGCCATCCGAGCCGCTCGTAGAACGCCTTCGCGCGATCGACATCTGAGACAGGGATGACGACAGCTTCGAGCTTCATGTCGATACTCCCGACGCTGACGTCGCCGGACGTGCCACGAGGGGCTTCCGTCGTGCTCATCGCTGCCCTCCAAGGGTCGTGTCAGACAGCGACCGTCGCACGCCGCCGGGCTACCGGTCAAGTGACGGTTGTTGGCGAGGACCAGTGGACACACCACGGCGTCTTGGCGTATCAAGGAGAGGTCGTCGCTGCCACGTCGGCGCGGTGAGGACGCCCGAAGCGGGCGCGTTCCTCGCCGACGTGGTCGACCTCGCCACCGATGGCGTGCGGATCACGTTCGCTGGGATTGAGGAGCGCTGATGACAACAGCTGGATCCATCGAACCGACGTTTCCTCCGAGCGGTACCGGGTGCGTCGAGTGCTTGGCCGCGGGCGGATGGTGGCTGCACTTACGGCGCTGTCCGCGGTGCGGGCATGTCGGCTGCTGCGATTCGTCCCCATCTCAGCACGCCAGCAAGCACGCGGAGTCCAGTCACCATCCCCTGGTGCAGAGCTTCGAGCCCGGGGAGGAATGGTTCTGGGACTACACGACCAACGAGTACTACGACGGCCCCGCACTGGCCGCTCCAACCCATCACCCATCCGACCAACCCGTGCCGGGTCCGCAAGGGCGTGTGCCCCGAGACTGGCAAAGGCACCTCCATTGAGACTCGTGGAATTCCTCGTCGACTTCGCACGCGACATCCGGAGTGGGCGGCCGAGTCCTCTACCGCAACGGCTCTCATCGACCCGGCCACGATGCGCGCCGGGAGCGATCTCGCCGAGGCGTACGAGGCATTCTTCCGCTCGGTCGCAAGGCACGCGTCCTGAGTTCAAACCCGCACGACCCCGAGGAGATGTGCGATGGCCGAGTTTCCCATGCCCGCCCATGGGATTGTACTGACCCACTTCGTCGTGTCCGACGACGTGGAGCGATCCCGGCGCTTCTACACCGAAGTGATAGGCGGCGAAACGGTGCGCGTCGGTGAGCCGTCATACGTCGCGCTCGCCAATAGCTGGATCATCATCAACCGCGGTGGCGGCCCGACCGACGACAAGCCGACTGTCAGCCTCGAGACCCCGCGCGATCTGGATCGCGTAAATAGCTTCCTCAACGTTCGCGTTTCTGACATCCACGCTCTGTACGCGGACTGGAGTGCTCGAGGCGCGCAGTTCCTGACGCCTCCGAAGCAGCACGAAACCGAAATTCGCTGCTACCTCCGCGATCCTGACGGACACTTGATCGAGGTCGGCCAAACCACGCGGCCCCCGCGTGAACCGCAATGCGTGGGAGGAGGGTGACCGTGATTGACGCAAGCCGCAACTACGACGTCATCGTGCTCGTCGGCCACGAGGCGGCGGCATGATCTACGAGACCTACCTCGTCGTATGAGCCGGGAACTCGAGCCTCAGAAGGTCACGATCATTACCGGTGCCTCGGGTGGCATCGGCGCCGGGTTGGTCGCCGCGTTCCGTGACGCCGGCTACGCAGTCGTGGGCACGTCGCTTTCGATGCCCACCTCCGACGCCCCCGACCTTCTCAGCGTGCAGGGTGACATCACGCAAGCCGAGACAGCTCAGCGCGTGGTGGAGCAGGCGCTCGATCGGTTCGGGCGGATCGACAGCCTGATCAACATGGCGGGGATCTTCATCGGCAAGCTCTTCACGGAATACACAGTTGACGACTATTCTGCGATCACCGCCGTGAACCTGGCCGGGTTCTTCCACATCACGCAGCGCGTGATCGAGCAGATGGTCGCCCGAGGCGTCGGGCACGTCGTCAACGTCACCACGAGCTTGGTCGACCACGCCCACAGCATGAGACCCGCCGCGCTGACGGCCCTCACCAAGGGCGGACTAGCGGCCGTGACCCGCTCGCTGGCGATCGAATACGCATCGCAGGGTGTGCGGGTCAACGCGGTCTCCCTCGGAATCATCAAGACCCCCACGCAAGACCCGGTTTCCTACGAGGGCCTGGCCGCTCTTCACCCTCTTGGCCGGGTGGGCGAGGTCAGCGACGTCATCGACGGGATCCTCTATCTCGAACGGGCGACGTTCGTCACGGGCGAGATCCTGCACATCGACGGCGGTCAGGCCGCTGGGCACTGACGCGTCGCCCCAGAAGCCAGAGGCCCGGTCGTGGTTGATCCGACCCGAACCGGCAGCACTGGCAGCGCGATCATCACGTGACCGAGCACCGCCCCTCTCCGCATCTCCGGGCTGATGCGCGAACAAGACCAGTGGCGGGAGCAAGTTCCGGGAGTAGTTCGGCGCACCATGTCCGTGAGGCAGCAATGACGAACTCGCCGTCAGCCGAGGCGCGTGGGGTGAGGGTACGAGTCCCCCCCTCCGACACCAGAGCCCGGCCTGCAGCGCAGCGCCGGGCTCATCCAATTCAGGGCGCGCAGCCGGCCGATGGGACCTTGGCATCTAGGCAGGCGGCCTGCGTCCTCGTACGGTGCCAAGAGGGAGACCCTCTTCGCGTGGAGGAAGTCATGGATGTTCGGAAGTCGACACCGGCAGCGGTCGAGGAGATCTTCAATCGTCTGAGCGACGCGTCAGAACGACTCGCCCGGGTCACGGAGGACCAGGTTCGTGTCGTCGAGGAGCGCACCAAGGCGATGGCGGATCGGGCGGAGGCCGCGACCGAGCGCCTGATCGAGACCTTGGACCGCGAGCTGCGGCACCAGATCGCCGAATTGCGAAGGGACATCGAGCAGCTCATGGCTCGGGTCGGCGAGAAGGCGAACGTGAAGAAGCCGCCGGTCAAGAAGGCGCCGGCGAAGAAGTCGATGCCGAAGCCACCGGCCGCGAAGCAGACACCGGTAAAGCTGGGGCCTGCGAAGAAGACGCCTGCGAAGAAGGCTCCGGCCAAGAAGGCGACCGCGAAGAAGACACCGGCGAAGAAGGCGACCGTGAAGAGGGCGACCGTGAAGAAGGCGCCGGTCAAGAAGCCGCCGGTCAAGAAGCCGCCGGTGACACAGGCCGGCTGACGCGCTCCCTGCTGGTCATGAAGGGCACCGTGGAAGCCGAGATCGCGGCCTGAACGTCCCCGACTCTGCCAGGATCCTCGGCATGCGTCCTGACGATCCTGCCCTCGGGCCCCTGAGCATCACGGTCGGTTGCGCCAACTTCGCAGCCGTGCCGCGCGACAAGGCGGCGACCCTCCAGAAGATGGACGCAGTCATCGCCGAGGCGGCCGACCGCGACTGCGACCTCGTGATCTTCCCCGAGCTCGCGCTCAACTCATGGGGCGAGTGCCCCGACTGCGCGGCGGCACACGAGCCTTGCGCGTGGCACCGGGGCCAGGCCGAGCGTGCCGACGGACCTGCGGGTCAGGACGTGCTCGCCATGGCTGCGGCGCACGACGTGCACGTGATCTACGGCTTCGAGGAGCTGGGGGACCGCGGCTCCGACGTGATCCACAACTCGGCCAATGTGGTGGCGCCCGACCGGCTGGTGGGGACGTACCGGAAGTTGCACCTGGGCATCCCGCTGGAAACCGACCGCTTCACCCCGGGCGACTCGTTGCCGGTCTTCGCGACCGACCTCGGGCCGATCGGCATCTCGATCTGTTACGACTTCTACCACGGGCCCGAACTGAGCCGGATCCTCGCGTGCAAGGGCGCGCGACTGCTCGTGAACCCGACCGGGCGGTCCGACCTGCCCCGTGCCCGCGAGCACCTCGAACAGGTCACGCTGGTGCGCGCCCACGAGAACCTGGTGGCTGCGGCGTCGGCGAACCGCGTGGGTTCGTCGCACGGTCCGCCCATCTGGGCGGGCGGCAGCGTGATCGCCGCGCCGCAGTTCCCGGGCTTCCCGGTCACGTTGGCGCGCGCGGGCACCGACGAGGAGTTGATCACCGCGGCCGTCGACTTCGCGACGATCGGGCAGTGGTACGACCTGCTGCCCTGGCGTGAGTGGCGAGCTGGCCCTCAGTTGCCGATCAACCGGTTGGTGGCCGACGAGTGGGCCGCGCTCGACACAACGACGCGCTGACCGCAGCGCCTACACCGCGGCCAGGTCACCTCGGCGATGGTGGAACCTGGGGTTCACAGCCGGGGAAGGCGTACGACGGAGACGATCGCATAGCCGGCGAGCACGACGGCGATGACGTTCACTCCGGTGCGCAACGCCTTGTCCTTCATCCGCTGGGCGATGGCCACGAGGAACAGCACCATTGCGAACAAGACCGTGTCACGCACGTACTTCTCGCCGGTCTCGCGTGCCGCGGTGCCGGTGTCGAACGTCGCCGACGCTCGGGCGTTGAGCTTCGCGGCCTGTTGGAGGTCCGGGTTCCGGTACTGGGGCATGACGCCGGGCCCGACCGGCGCCGCCGGATCGACGAACGGGTCGGTCTCGAGCCACGCGTCGAAGGCGACCTTGTACTCGGGCGTCATCCGCTTGGTGAGGGTGGTCTCCAGGTCGGTGTTGCCAGTCGAGCGCGCCTGCAACCACGCGGTGAAGATGCCGGCGTCGAAGGCAAGCTTCTGGTCGCCGGTGGTGGTCGCCGCCTCGGCCTCGAAGCGATCGCGACTGGAGTGGCCGTAGAGCACCGACTGTCGTCCGTCCCATTTCGCAGCCTGGAAGCCGCTCCACGCGGTGACGATCGCCACGATGGCGAGCAGGCCCACCTCCAGGATCTCGAGTACGAGGTGCCACCGGTCCCGGCGGTCGCGACCATGCTCGGCCTCCTCGGTGAGCGAGTGCGCGATCTCGACGTTGGCACCCTCGGGCATGCGAGCTCCTCCTCGATTCGGAACTGGTCCTCGGGGCCGCATGGAAGTGTCGGCGCGGCGGGCGCGCCCGCCTCGTCCCCGTCACGGCCGCGGTTCTCGTGCTGCGTTCGATCCGCTGCGTCAGAACTTCGGGATCGAAGGCCCGACCGTACTGTCGGGATCACGCGCGGGATCGTCAATCGGAAGCGTCCCCTCGAACCACGGATCCAGCTTCCAGTCGGGCACCGGGGGCGTGACGGCAGCGGTGGGCACGAATGGCGACCGGTGAACCCGTTCGTACTGGTGGACGTACCGGCGGCAGTTCGCGAACACGGCGGTCGGCGTGACCCGCACCACGAACTTCGCACCCGGGTACGTCTCGGTCAGAGGATCGTCGAAGTCGACGCTCGCCGTCCCGTCGAGCCGCAGACGGGTACCCGTGGTGAAGTCCACGAAGAGCATGCCGACCTGAGGGTTGACGGTCAGATTCCCGGTGCTGAGGAACATTCCGTTTCCGTCGTAGACGGGGAACACGACTGTGGTGGCGTCGACAACGCGCACGAAACCGGGGTCGCCGCCCTTGTACGAGCACTCCGGGGCGCCCTCCGCATCGGCGGTCGCGAGGAAGAACATGTCGCGGGCCTCGATGAACGCGCGATGCTTGTCGGTGATCTGCGTCGAGGTCGCCTCGGCCAGGCGGTCGGCGAGCCGACGCGTGTCGAAGCGGTCCTGGAGTTCGCGTTGCCCCTGGTGGTACTCGCGGCTCACGGGGTCATCCGGTCCGGAGGTTCCCGGTGATGCCGGTGCGGTACAACTCGTCGAAGTGGATCCACTCCGGCTCGCCACCGATCAACGAGCGGAGCTGGTCGGCCCAACGCTGCGTCTCCACCCGCTGGTTGTTGCGCTCCGCCTCCTGCGCCGGCGTCAGGTCGCCGTCGACCTCGGCGAACTCCGCAAGGATCATGTAGCTGCCGGGGTCGTCACGGTTCGCCAGGAGACGGGTACCGATGTAGCCCATGACGTCGGTGGTCGCCTGCCCTTGATCCCACTCGTGGACGAGTTGCACCAGGCCGTCGGGATCGGTGCAGCGGAAGGTCATGGCCTGTTCGAACTTCACGGGGCATCTCCTCGTTCGCTCGTTGCGAATCTTGCAGTGAGGTGTTGCTGCTGTCGTCGCGACATCCCCTCGAGGTCGAAGCATCCCGGCGAGCCGGCATCGCGTGCAGCGGCTGACTTGGCCGGCACCCCGAGCTCGCGTCGCACTGCGTCGACCGGCTGGTCGACCCACTCGTGGTAATCGAGCTCGAGGAGATCGGTGCCGATGTGATCGCAGAGATCGCGGCCGCGCCGCATCGCGTCGGCGATGCGGACGTGCATGCCGGGGCTGTTCAGGTGACGCTGCTCGAGGTCGCCGGAGAAGAAACCCGCGTCCGCGACGTAGCCGGTCTCGAACAGCCCGACGAGGGTCGCGATCCAGGCGAACCCTTTGGGGTCGGGATCCGCGCGACCGATGAGCGAGAACACCTCGAACTCACCGAACAGGTTCGTGCCGAAGTCGGCGATGACGTGCACGAAGTCGTGCTGGGCCAGGTACGCGGACGCCCCGCCAGGAGAACCGGGGAGCGCGAAACCCCGGCCTGTGTACATCTCCCAGATCGACCGACCGAGCGTGCCGGGTTCGAGTCGCGCGAAGGCCTCCCATCGTGCGGCGAGCACCGGGTCCTCGGCGCCGGCAGAGAGCTGGTCCGGCAACCGCGTGGTCGACTTCAGCTGATCCATGCGTGCAGCTTCCCAGTGCTCCGCGAAACCGCTGCGGTGCAAGTCGACCCACGCGAGCCCGAAGGCCCCCTCCGCGTAGCGCCGGGCGACGCGTACGAACTGGTCGTCGATCTCGAGGGCTGCGGCGAAGACCGCCACCCGGCGCGCGACCTCGGGCGGGATCGGCCGCAGGATCAGCTCGGCAAGCACCATGTGGTGCACGACGCGTCGGCGGAAGATCGCGTCGGAGCCGTCGAGTGCCGTAGCCAGCTCGCCCGGCGAGCTCGGTTCGAGTGCCGCGAAGTCGAGATCGCTGTCCATGAGCGCGGAGAAGACGGCACGCAACAGGCTCGCCTGGGCGGGATCGAGTCCGTCGTCGGGTGCGACCGCGGCGACGACGCCGCGTGCGATCTGCGTCACATCGACGGCGTCGACGCGATTCTTCGGCACGCCGGCAAGCCTACGACGAACCCTCGACGAGGTCATCTAGGGTGACGCCGACGATCGACATCCAGGGGGGAATCGGTGGGGTACGAATCGCTCGAGAGCGTCGCCGCGCTCAAAGACCTGCACGCCGCCATCGGCCAACAGCTCGAGGTGGTACTCGAGGACGCCCGCACCCCGGAGGAGGCGTCGCAGGGCGCCATGTTCCTGCTGCGGGTGCTCGCCATGTCGACCGAGGTGGTCGCCGACAGCAACCCCCGCGCCCCGCACTGGGCGCGCATGGACACTCCGGGGCGCAACGTCGGTGGCGACAACCCCGACGCCGAGTACGACTCGCTTCGCCTCGACGGGCAGCACCGTTACCGCATCGCCGGGAATGCGGGCAGCGTCGCCCATTTCAGCATGACGTTCAACGGTGGCGGCTCGGGGCGGCGCAGCACGTTCGACTACCGCAACGAGAGCACCATGGGGCTCGACGCTCAGGGTGACTACACGCTGATCCTCTCCGCGACCGAGCCCACCGAGGCGGGCACGTGGATCCAGACGCCGGAAGGGATCTACTCGATTCTCGTGCGCCAGTTCATCGGCGACCGCGAGCGCGAGACGCTCGCGACCTATGGCATCGAGGTCCTCGACGACGACGCCGAGGCACTGGCGCGTCAGCCGTACACCGACGACGAGATCGCCGAGCGCATCCGCGCCGCGACGAGCGGGTTCCAGATCATGACGGCACTCCACCGCCTGGTGTACCCGGACCTGTTCGACGACCCCCACAAGTTCGTGTCGAACAACTCTGACGGATTCGGCGCCGACATCAGCGGCACCGACAACCTCTACATGTTCGCGACCTACGACCTCGCCGACGACGAGGCCCTGGTCATCGACGTGCAACCGCTCGAGGTCAGCTACTGGAACATCGCGGTGATGACGCGCTTCCACGAGACGGTCGACTACCTCACGCGGCGGATGAGCCGCACGATGGCGAACGTGGTGCCCGAGGCCGACGGCACGATTCGCCTCGTGCTCACCCACGGCCACGCCGTGCACCCCAACTGGCTCGACACCGCCGGCCACCGGCACGGTGTGCTGATCTTCCGGTGGGTGGGCCCGCGTGACGCGGTCACCGACATGCCCACGACCCGGGTCGTGAAGGTCGCGGAGCTCGCGGCGTGACCGGCGAGACCGGCGAGACCGGTGGTCCGGGCGCGCTGTACTCCCGGCCGGAATGGGTGGCGCGCCTGATCGCCTGTGGTGACGCCGCGGGTGGGCCCGAGCGGCTCGCGCCGTTCGACGTCGACGAGATGTGTGCGTCGGCGATCGCGTCGACCGGCCTCGACGACTTCGGCGACGACCTCGACCGCGGCATGGGCGGCGACTGGCTCGGGCGGCTGCGCAGCCTCACCGCCGCGATGGACGACACCGCGCAGATGCACGCGCCCGGGCGCTTCCTCACCAAGACGGAGTTCCTCCGCTGCCTCCGTACGAGGTTGTGGCTGACCGAGGACGCCCGTCGGCGCCCCGGCATCGTCGACGAGGTGATCTCCGCACCGCTGGTCGTCACCGGCCCGGCGCGAACGGGCACCACGTTGCTGCTCGAACTGCTCGACCTCGACCCCTCGCTGCGGGGCGCGCGCGGGTGGGAGATCGGCCACCCCGGACCGGCCGGCGAGCGCGACGAGGTCGAGGCGTTGCGGCTGGCGGAGACGGAGTACGAGCTGTGGGTGGACCTCCACCCCGAGTTCGCCACCGTGCACGACATGCGCGCGGCCTATCCGCAGGAATGCATCCATCTGCAGATGCCCTCGTTCTCGGGCGCCTACTGGCCGATGGTCGCCGAGATCCCCGGCTGGACGCCCGACGTCGTCGCGGCGCAGCAGTTCCACCAGCGGGTGCTGCAGTCGCTGCAGTACGGCGCCGACGACCGGACGTGGGTGCTCAAGACGCCGGTGTACCTCCCGATGCTCGCCCTCGTGTTCGCCTTCTATCCCGACGCGTGGGTGGTGCACACGCACCGCGACCCGGTGAAGACCGCGACGTCGAGCGCGAGCACGCTCGCAAACGTGCGCTGGATCCGCAGCGATCACGTGGACACGCTGCACATCGCCGGCGACGACGGCATGGGCACGCTGCTGCTGAACCTCATGGAACAGCGCAAGAACGGCGAGTTGCCAGAACGCATCGTCGACGTGCACTTCGCCGATCTGATGGCCGACCCGGCCGAGACCGTCGCCCGCGCCTACGCCACGATGGGGCGCGAACTCACCGGCGAGCACGCCGACGCCATCCGCGCCTACGTGGCGAACCGACCCAAGGGTGCGCTCGGGAAGCACGCGTACTCCGCCGACCAGTACGGCATCGACGTCGCCGCCGTGCGCGCACGCATGCGGCCCTATACCGACCACTACGGGATCGCACTCGAGGAGCACGGTTAGCGGCCGAACGCCCGGATGAGCCCAGCCCACGGTCCCAGCTGATCTAGCGTCGACGGCGTGCTCCACGACGCGGAACTGTTCGGCCGGATCGTCGCGGCGGCCCTGCTCGGTGGAGTCGTCGGCTGGGAGCGCTACGTACGCGGCCAACAGGCCGGTGACCGAACCTTCGCGCTGGTCGCCACCGGCGCGGCCTCGCTCACGGCCCTCGGCGTCGATGCGTTTCCCAGCACTGCGGAGAAGGTGATCGCCGGCATCGTCACCGGCATCGGCTTCATCGGGGGCGGGCTCCTCCTGCGCTCCGAAGGCGGAACGGTCAGGGGACTCACGACGTCGACGGCGATCTGGGCTGTGGCCGGGATGGCCGTGTGCGCAGGTGCGGGCTACATGGTGCTCGCCATCGGGATCACGATGTTGATCCTGGTGGTGCTCGAGATCCGCTACATCCCGTGGCTCGACCGCCTCGACGCCCGGCACTGGGTCGATCGGAGCCGGTCCGACGACGATCTCGACCCACCGGAAGGCTGAAGGGCCCACCGGAGCCGGGTACCGTGGCGCTTCGCATGTCGCCGGTCCGGGAGCCCCACTGATGGCGGAAGACACCGAGGCAGGCCTCTGGGAGGAGGCCCTCGACGAGCTCGCCGAACGCCGCCGGATCTCGCGCGGCATGGGCGGCGCCGAGCGCCTCGCCAAGCACCGAGGCCAGGGCAAGCTCGACGCCCGCGCCCGCATCGCCTACCTCCTCGACCCCGGCAGTTTCCTCGAGTTGGGCACCCTGGTCGGAGGGGCGGAGGCCCCGGCCGACGCGATCGTGATGGGCTCGGGCAAGGTCGACGGGCGCCCGGTGATGGTGGCCGCCGAGGACTTCACCGTGAAGGCGGGCACGATCAGCTCCGCGGCCAACGCCAAGCGCTACCGCGTCGCCGACCTCGCGCTCACCGACCGCGTACCGCTGGTGATGATGCTCGAAGGGGCCGGCTTCCGCGCCGAAGGATCGCATGGCACCCGCACGCCTACCGACCTCCTCGCCCAGGCCGCGTGCTCGGGCAAGGTCCCGATGGTCACCGCAGTGATGGGTGCGTCGGCCGGGCACGGCGCGCTGGTCGCACCGATGTCGGACTTCAGCGTCATGAGCGCGCACGCGTCGATCTTCACCGCGGGGCCCCCGGTCGTGTTCGAATCGCTCGGTGAGCAGATCACCAAGGAGGACCTCGGCGGTCCGGCGGTGGCGATCGCGAGCGGTCTCATCCACAACGTCGCGCCCACCGACGAGCGCGCCCTCGACCTCGTGCGGCTCTACCTCGACTACATGCCGACCTCGGCGTGGGAGTACCCGCGCCACGTGGCCGGGCGCGACGACGGTCCACGCGTCGTCGACGAGATCCTCGACATCGTGCCGCGCAACGGCCGGCGCGTGTACGACATCCGCGACGTGATCGACGTGGTCTTCGACGAGGAGTCCAACTTCGAGCTGCAGCCCGACTTCGGTCGCACCATCGTGACCGCGCTGTCGCGTCTCGGCGGTCACCCGGTTGCGGTGCTCGCCAACCAGCCGCTGGTGAACGCGGGTTCACTCGACGTCGACGGCGCCGACAAGGCGTCGCGCTTCATCCAGGTCGCCGACTCGTTCCACCTGCCGATCGTGTTCCTCTCCGACAACCCGGGCGTGATGCCCGGCGTCGCCTCGGAGCGGCGCGGCATCCTGCGCGCCGGCGCCCGGATGTTCGCCGCGCAGACGCAGTGCACCACGCCGAAGATCTCGCTCACGTTGCGCAAGGCCTACGGGTTCGGCGCCATGGTGATGTGCAAGATCCCGTTCGACGCGCAGTCCGGTGTGTACAACTTCCCCGGCGTCACCAGCGGGGCCATGGGCGCCGCGGCGATGAGTCGCTCCCGGAAGTCGGATGCCGACGAGGCCGCCGACCTGCGCCAAGCCGAGCTCGACGCCTCCTACCGCGCGTCGGAGACGTTCGGCGGCGACGAGCTCATCGATCCGCGCGAGACACGCAACGTGTTGCTCCACACGCTCGAGCGTGCGCTGCACCGCCGAGCGGTCGCGGCGGAGCCAGTCAGCCGTACCGCGATCAACCCCTGAGCGTCAGTCTCCGAGCTCGGCGGCGATCGCCGTCCAGTCGGCGCCGGGAGTGAGCCAGTCGGCCTCGCCGTGGGTGGCGAGCGGCGCCTCGGGTGCGATCAGCAGCCCCGGGGGAGGGCCGAACACTGCGCGGGCGTCGGCCGCGAGGCCGGGCCGGGGGCCCCGGACCGGGGTGGTGCGGGGCGAGTAGGGGAGCGAGCGCGCCAAGCGGTACCGGTGCGCGTACGTGAGCGCGCCGGACCAGATGTCGAAGTCTCTCGGGTAGCGACCGCGCGTGCCGAGCACGTGGAGCGGGGCGACGCGCCGGAGCGCACCGAGACGCGCCGCGAAGGTCATCGTGGTGGAGCGCACCGCCCGCCAGGTGACGCCGTCGACCTCCCAGCGATCCTGCTCGTGCGCATGGCGATAGCGGCGATGAACCTCGAGGTCGTAGTAGTCCGGCACGTCGTAGGGAGTGAAGAAGGCCGCGGCGGAGATGCGCGCGGCCGCTCCGTGCACGGCGGGCAGCGCACCACGACGGTAGAGGTAGTCGTCCTCGGCGAAGTACACCAGGTCGTCGCCGGCCCACGACTCCCGCCCGTACGCGAGATCGAGGGCCCAACGGTACGACGACGAGTTGCCGACGCCGTCGAGTTGCACCACTTCGCCGGCTCGGCGCAGGCGGCCCAGCTCGGCCTCGGCCATCGGTCCGTCGACCACGAACACCAGATCGCCGGCGTCCGCCACCGCGCCGAGCGACCCTAGGTACGACTCCAGTGCGAGCGCCTTCGAGTACCACTCGGGACGCGCCTTGCGGTTCTCGGACCCGGTCGTCCGATAGACGGTGTGCAACCTCACCCGAGCGACCCTACTTCGACCGGTACTTGCGCCCTCGCCGACGGCGGCGGTAACACGGACGCTGCACAGGTGGTGCACGAGGGGGACCGACCATGGCGCTGACCGCGGAGCAGAACGAGCGACTCACGCGCGTGGAGGGCAACGCGCCGATGGGACGGCTCATGCGGGACCATTGCTGGATCCCCGCGATCCTCTCGGTGCAGCTCGCCGCCGACGGCGCGCCCCGGCGGGTGCGCTTGCTCGGCACCGACTACGTGGCCTTCCGCGACAGCGCCGGGAACATCGGGTTCCTCGACGAGGGCTGCCCCCACCGCAACACCTCCCTGGTGCTGGCCCGCAACGAGGAGTGCGGCCTGCGCTGCATCTTCCACGGCTGGAAGATGGACGTGAGCGGACAGGTCCTCGAAGCCCCGACCCACGACCCCGACCCCGAGGCCTTCGCCGCGAAGATCCGCACGCGCAGTTTCCCCACGGTCGAGGGTGGCGGCGTGGTGTGGGTCTGGCTGGGCGACACCGAGGCTCCGCCGTTCCCGCACCTCACGTTCACGGTGCTGCCCGAGACCCACGTGTGGTTCGCGGCGACCCCCGTCGCGTGCAACTGGCTGCAGGCAGTCGAGGCCACCATCGACTCCGCGCACGTCGGCACGCTGCACCGCGCCTACATCGAGGCGCACGCGCAGAAGAACACGGGCGCCACGGTCGGCAAGGCGCTCGAGGCGCTCGCCCCGCAGTACGACGTCGCCCGCACCGAGTGGGGGATCGACGCGATCGCCTCGCGGCCGATGCCGCGACGGCACCACCTACGTGCGCACGACCAAGTGGGTCATGCCCTTCGTGGCGATGGTGCCGGGCTCACCGGGCACTCCGGGCGACGTCGACGGCGTGATCTTCATCGCCTCGCCCGTCGACGACACCCACCACAACCTGTTCTACGGGTTCTGGTCGCACCGCGGCCCGATCAACGACGGCCTCTCCCTGAACGTGCCCGAGGGCATGGAGACCGCGGTGGGTGACCGGCCGATCGACATCGAGAACTTCGGTGGCTTCACCGGTGGCCGCGACGACAACTGGGGTCAGGACCGCGACGCGATGCGCCGGGGGCACTTCTCCGGCTTCACCGGGAACCTGCTGCAGGAGGACATCATCGCCCAGCTCAGCATGGGCGCGATCGCCGATCGCACGCGTGAGCGACTGTCGAGCGCCGACGTGGCGATCATCCACGCCCGGCGCCTGCTCCTCGACGCCCTCGACCACGTCGAACGTGGCGAACGCCCCTGGGTGTCGAGCCGCCGGTGGATCTCCGACACGTGGTGCCCACCGACGAGGTGTTCAGCGGTTCCCGCTGAAGCAAACGTCAGACGGCGGGCCGTCGGCCCCACGCGTCGACGAAGGCCGGCGAGAGGTCCGCTTCCCGTTTTGGCGTCACCAGAGGCTGCTATAGCGGCGCGTGGTGACGCCAAAACGACAGCGTCAGGTGCCGGTGAACTCCGGGTCGCGCTTCTCGAGGAAGGCGCGCGGCCCTTCCGCGGCGTCGTTCGACGACATGACCCGCCTGCCGTGCTCCATCTCGATCTCGAACGCCTGCTCCTCGGGCATCGCCTCGGTGGCGCGCAGCGTGGCGAGGATGCCCTGCACCGCGAGCGGGCCGTTGCGGGCGATGCGCTGGGCGATCTCCTTGGCCCTCGCCAGTGCCTGGCCGTCGGGCACCACGTGGTTGATCAGCCCGAGCTCGTAGGCGCGCTGCGCCGTGATGTCCTCACCGGCGAGCAGCATCTCGGCCGCCACCGCGTAGGAGACCTGCCGCCGCAGTCGCACGGCGGAACCGGCCATCGGGAACAGGCCTCGCTGCACCTCGGTGACGCCGAACACCGCGCTCTCACCCGCGACGCGGATGTCGGTGCCCTGGAGGATCTCGGTGCCGCCGGCGCGGGCGAAGCCCTCGGCCGCGAGGATCACCGGCTTGGTGGGCCGGTACGTCTTCAGCCAGCCGCCGAGCGCGATCTGCGGCTCCTTGGTGAAGCGCTCGATCCACTCGTTGTCGATGATGCCCTGGCGCAGGCGCCCGATCTCGGCGAGGTCCATGCCGGCACAGAACGTGTCGCCCTTGCCGGTGAGGATCGCGACGCGGATGTCGTCGTCGGTGTCGAGGCGCACCCAGGCGTCGTAGAGGCGGCAGAGCACCTCGGAGTTGGCCGCGTTCTTCTTCTCGGGCCGGTTGATCGTGACCACGAGCACGGGCCCTTCGGCCTCGACGAGCACGAGCGGTTCGGACATGGTGCTTCTCCTGCGCGGCAGCGGGACGGACGTGCCCTGTGGTCTACTACGCGCATGACCAGCCTTTCGGAGCCGGTGCGGGTCACCGGCGTCCTCGATCCGGGCTCGCCCGCCTACCTCGACGACCCCTACGCCGAACTCGGTCGCCTGCGGGCGTTCGGCCCCTGCGTCGTCGACGAGGACCGCGACCTCTGGTACCTCCTCGGCAGTGATGCGGTGCACGCCGGCCTCTCCAAGATCGTGCGGGGGCACCACCGCGGGCCCGACCGTCACGTCAACTTCCCCGGTAACCCGTTCGCCGCAGATGGACCGGGGCATTCGGGGCCCCGGCGCATCATCGCCCCCACCTTCAGCAACCGCGAGGTGCACGTCTTCCGGGACCGTGCGCAGGCGATCGTCGACGGCGTGCTCGCCAACGTGCGCGACGGCGGCGACCTGGGTGTGGTCGACACACTCGGATTCGAACTGCCGTACACCCTCACCTGCGACCTCCTCGGCATCCCCGACGTCGACGACCGCGAGGAGCTCCGCGAGTGGACGTGGCACAGCCTGCAGTGCATCGACGTCTTCCTCACCGACGAACAACTCCAGCGGTACCTCGCGTCGGCGGCAGAACTCGCCGGCCACCTGCGCGAGGTCATCGAGTGGAAGCGCGCCCATCTCGGCGACGACCTGCTGTCGCTGATCATCCGCACCGCCGACGAGGGCGACGTGATGATCCCGGAGCAGGTGGTCCCGTACGTGCACACGCTGTACCTCGCGGGGATGCACACCACGGTGAACCAGACCGCCCTCAGCCTGCGCACGTTGCTCACCCATGCCGACCAGTGGCGCGCGCTCTGTGCCGATGCTTCGTTGCTCGACAACGCGGTGGAGGAATTGCTGCGGTACGAGTCGACCGCGCAGTACATGCGCCGCACCGCGGAGGAAGACGTCGACCTCGGCGAGGTGGTCGTACCGCAGGGTGCCGAGGTGGTGTGCTGGATCGCGTCGGCGAACCGCGATGAACGCCGCTGGGGCGCGACCGCCGGCACGTTCGACATCACGCGCGCGGACGCGAAACAGCACATCGCGTTCGGCAACGGGCCCCACGTGTGCATCGGGAGCTGGTTGGCCCGCCTCGAGCTCCAGGTCGTGATCGGCACCGTCGCGCAGCGGTTCCCGAACAGCACGATCCCCGAACAGGACCTCGTGTGGGAGAGCCCGTTCATCCGCGGTCCGGAGCAGCTCGTCGTGCGCTTGGCGCCGTGACCGATCCGCGTGCGGCATCACGCATTCGCATCGACGGCAAGGTCGCGATCGTCACCGGCGCCGCGCACGGACAGGGGCGCATCACCGCGAAGGTGCTCGCCGCGGCCGGCGCACTCGTGTACCTCACCGACCTCGACGAGATCAACGGTGTCCACGCGGCGGCGGAGGTGGGCGGGTCGTTCCTCGCCCACGACGTCACCGATCGCCGCGAATTGGGCCACCGTCGTCGATCGGGCGGTCGCCGACACCGGACGGATCGACGTGTTGGTGAACAACGCGGGGATCATCGAGTGGGCCACGATGACGCAGACGCCGCTCGCCACCTGGGAACGGGTGATCGCCGTGAACCAGACCGGACCTCTGCTCGGGATGCAAGCGGTCGCACCGGTGATGGGCGCGCAGGGAACGGGTTCGATCGTGAACACGGCGTCGGTGGGCGGGCTGGGTGGATCCAGCCCGTGCTTCGCCTACGGCGCGAGCAAGTGGGCGCTCCGCGGGATGACGCGCGGAGCCGCGCAGGAGCTCGGGCCCCGCGGGATCCGGGTGAACGCGATCCTGCCCGGCACCATCGAGAGCCGCATGATCGAGGGCCAGGACGCCGAGGCCATGGCGCGCGGCATCCCGCTCGGCCGCATCGGGGTACGCGAGGAGGTCGCCCGGCTCACCCTGTGGCTGGCGAGTGACGAGAGCTCCTACGTGTCCGGCGCCGACCATCTCGTCGACGGGGGAGCCAGGGCGTAGCTCATGGGCAGACTCGACGGCAAGGTCGCGATCGTGACCGGCGCGAGCCGGCGGCTCGGCAAGGCGATCGCCGAGTTGTTCGCCGCGGAGGGCGCGGCCGTCGCGGTGGTCGCGCGCACCGAGCAGCAGTGGGACGCGCGCATGCCCGCACGATCCACGAGACGGTCGCGTCGATCGAATCCGCCGGTGGACGCGCCGTCGCGGTACCCGCCGGCCTCGGCGATCCCGCGCAGGTCGATTCGGTGGTCGACCGGGTGCACGACGCACTCGGTGCCGTCGACATCCTGGTGAACAACGCGGCGCTCACCATCCCCGGCCGACCGCCGCAACCCGACGGCGAGGAGCGTTCCGGCCGCACGGCACCGCGTGTGGCGCGCCCCGCGGGCGGCGCCGACCTACCACCGGGATCGTTCCTTGCCTTCCCGTTGGCCGGCTTCCGGCGCCACTTCGAGATCGGCACCTTCGCGAGCTACCGCCTCGTGCAGCTCGTCCTGCCCGCCATGGTGGCGCGGGGGAGCGGGGCGATCGTCAACATCAGCTCCCAGGCCGGGTTCGAACCGGTGATCACGCCGGGCACCCTCGTCGCCGTCGCCGGGGAGACCGACTGGGCGAGCCCCGAGGAGTTCGCCGAGGCGACGCTGCTCGCCGCACTCGTCGACCCGCACGTGGTGAACGGGCAGCTGCTGTGGAGCGACGACCTGCTCCACCCGGAGCTCGGCCGACGCGGCTGGTTGCGCTGACCGGGCCGCCGGCGAAGCACCATGGGGGCATGACCAAGGACAAGCACCCTCGTCCCCCCGAGCCCCGGCCGGTCTCGGCCGGCGACCGCGCCCCCGACCTCACCGAGGCGGGGATCGAGCGCTACGTGGTCGACGGTGCGACCGAGGGTGCCCTCGACACGCTGGTGAGCGTGGTGCGCGACGTGCTCGAGACGTCGAAGCCCCACGACCGCGTCGCCGTCGCGCAGTGGCTGAACGCGATCGTGGAGGGCGCCTCGCCCGACGAGCTGCGCGGCCTGCGCGAGGTGGTGCTCACCCGCGACGAGGTGCAGTACGGCGAACCGCCGATGCGCGTCGAGGACGAGTTGGTCGAACACTGGCGCAGCGGCATCTACCCCTACGCCAACCTGATGTCACGTAAGGAGTACGAGCGCGAGAAGTACCACCTGCAGGTCGAGCTGCTGAAGCTCCAGGCCTGGGTCAAGGACACCGGCCAGCGCGTCGTGATCCTCTTCGAGGGCCGTGACGCGGCGGGCAAGGGCGGCACGATCAAGCGGTTCATGGAGCACCTCAACCCACGTGGAGCGCGCGTCGTCGCGCTCGAGAAGCCCACGCCCGAAGAACAGGGGCAGTGGTACTTCCAGCGCTACGTGCAGCACCTGCCCACGAGCGGGGAGATCGTGCTCTTCGACCGGTCCTGGTACAACCGCGCCGGGGTCGAACGCGTGATGGGCTTCTGCTCCGACGAGGACGTCGCCGAATTCCTCCGGGCCGCCCCCGACTTCGAACGCCACCTCGTGCGCAGCGGCGTGCACCTCATCAAGTTCTGGTTCTCGGTGAGCCGAGAGGAGCAGCGGCGTCGGTTCATGGAGCGGGAGCGCCACCCGCTGAAGCAGTGGAAGCTGTCACCCGTCGACCTCGCGTCCCTCGGCAAGTGGGACGACTACACGGAGGCGAAGAACGCGATGTTCCTCGCGACCGACACCAGCGAGGCGCCCTGGACGGTCATCAAGTCCGACTGCAAGAAACGCGCCCGTCTGAACGCGATCCGCTTCGTGCTGCACAGCCTCGCCTATACCGACAAGGACGTCGAGAAGATCGGATTGGTGGATCCGTTGCTCGTCGGTCGCGCGTCGACGCTCTACGAGCTCAACGACCCACACGCCGACTGAGGCGTCACCGTTCGTAGACGCCGACGTTCGGGACGATGCGTTCGCGGAACAGCCGGAGCACTTCGCCGGGCTCCGCGTGACGACCGGTGGCCTTCTTGGAGTAGAGCAGCGCGCCGTCGACCTCGACGTCGAACACGCCGCTGCTGCCCGTGACGAGGGTGAGCGACTCGATCACGTGCTGGTAGTCGTGCAGGAGATCCTCAGCCGCGCGGACCGCGCGGTCGGAATAGTCTCAGGGCACGCAGTAGGTGATGCGGATCCGGTGGCGCTCCATGCGCACAACTGTAGATCGAACGCCGATCGCACGGTGCGACGCACATTGCTCCGCGATTCCTGAAAGACTCCCACCAACGCCGCGTCGGGGGGCGCGTGCGTCAAAGGGGGTAGTCGTGCGCAGCAAGGCCGGTTGGCTCGCGATCGCGACGGTGGTCGCGGTGTCCTCGTTGTCGATCGCGAGCGTCGTCTCGTCGTCGGCCGCACCCGCGGTGCGCGGGTTCGACGGCACCACTGTCAAGGTCGCCGGCTTCGGCATCAAGTCGCAATTGCCCACGTCGGAGACCGGCGCCCGCGCGGTATCAAGCGGTTCAACGACGCCAACGAGATCAAGGGCGTGAAGATCGACTACGTCGAGTTCGCCGACGACAAGCAGGACCCCGCGACCGTGCTCACCGAGGGCCGCCGCCTGGTGGCCCAGCAGCAGGTGTTCGCGATCGTCGGCGACGTCTCGCAGTTCAACCCCGCCGACTACTTCAAGCAGCAGCAGGTGCCGTACTTCGGGTGGGCGTTCGACAACTCGTACTGCAGCCACGACCCGAGCACCCAGTTGTGGGGTTTCGGCTACAGCGGCTGCATCGTGCCGGTGGACCCGGCGTTCATCGGCGCCGGCGGGCGCAACCTCTACACCTACGCCCACGCGAAGACGGGCAAGGAGCACCCGACCGTCGCGATCGTCGGCAACGACAGCGTGTCGAGCCGCAGCTCGATGCGCCTCGCGAAGATCTACTACCCGAAGGCCGGCCTCGAGGTCGTCGGCACCTTCAACCAGATGCCCAACCCGCCGATCTCCGACTACACGCCCTACGCCCAGGCCGCACTCACCGCCGACGGCGGAAAGGCGCCCGACGTGATCGTGTGCGCGCTCGCGACCGACTGCATCCCTCTGTACGCGAACGTGCAGGCGAACAACTACCCGGGCATCTACGTGAGCTCCCTGTACTCGAATCTCCTCGTCAAGGCGATGGAGGGGAGCGCGGTGCAGACGTCGTTCGGCAACCCGATCGACTCGAGCCCGGGGATGGACCGCATGAAGACCGACCTCGACGCGTTCGAACCGGGGAGCGGCGACAAGGTCGACTCGGGAACGATCGCCGGGTACACGTCGACCGACATGTTCATCCAGGCGCTGAAGACCGTCGCCAAGAAGGGCAAGGCGAACATCACGCCGGCGAACGTGCAGAAGGCCGCCGCACGCCAGACCTGGAAGCTCGACGGCGTGGCAGGGCCCACGAAATATCCCGACTCCACCGTGAGCAGCGTGCAGACGTGCGGCTCCATCTTCGTGAGCGACGGCACCCAGTGGAAGACCGAGGTGCCGTACGGCTGCTCGGCGCTGCGCTACCCCGTGCCCTCACCCAAGTAGGGCGGACCTAGCCGCCGATGACGCGCACCGGGCGCTGACCGTCCCAGGTGGCGGCCTTGGCGGACGCCTTGCCCAGCACGGTGAGGAAGCCCGGGTCGGCGTCGACGATCTCGGTGTAGAAGCCGAAGTCAGCGAAGGTGTCGACGTAGGCGACGCGCTGCGGGTCGGTGATCTCCGAGGCGAGCTCGTAGCCGAGCCCGCGCAGATGGGCGACCTTGCCGTCGTAGTCGTGCGTGACGGTGCAGATCTGGTGGAACCCGCTTTCGTGCGCGGCGAACACGTCGCGGAAGACGCTGGGCCGGTCGCAGTGCTGCTGGATGAGCTCGATCTGCACCGGGCCGAGCTGCGCGGCGGCGACCTGCATGTTCACGCCGCTGTCGACACCTCGGTAGGTGCACGCGACCTCCATGGCCGGCAGGACCGTGAACGGGCCCACGCCGAACACGTTCGCCCAGCGCGCCGCGGCGGTGGGGATGTCGTCGACGACGAAGCCGAGTTGGAAGAAGCGGTACTCGCCCTCGGGCCAGTCCTGCTCGTAAAGGGGGTGCGGGTGCCAGCTCATGCGCGGCACCGTACCGGAATCAGCTGGCCGGAATCAGCTGGCCGATCAGCTGGCCGAATCAGCTGGCCTGAATCAGCGGGAGGCCGGTCGGGCCAACACTTCCTGCATGACCGTGGCCACGAGGCGGCCCTGCTCGTCGTGGAGGGTGCCCTGCACCAGGCCGCGGTGGCCGACGATGCCGAGGGTGCGCTGATTGTGCAGGTGCCATTCGTCGAAGCGCACGGGACGGTGGAACCAGACCGAGTGGTCGAGGCTCGACCCGGACCAGCTCCCGTGCTCGATCTCCTCCGGATGGGTGCGGAACACCATGTCGAGCAGGAAGTAGTCGCTCGCGTACGCGAGGAGGGCGGCGTGCAGCGCGGGATCGTCGCCGACGGGGCGGGGGACCCGCATCCAGTGCGGACGGTCGCCGAGGGCCTGGGCGCCGCCGAGGAACGTGGGCGGCTCCCCGATGCGCATGTCGAGCGGCGGCGGCACGTCGACCCAGGTCATGCCGAACGACCGGCGGTCCTCGGGCATCTCGGGCACCCACTCCTGCAAGCGCGGCAGCTCGTCGGGCCGGGGAGCGTCGGGAAGGCTGCTCGGCATCTCGGGCGACACCGGGTTGGCGTGGAACGAGGCGATCGCGGTGAGCAGCGTGCGCGGCCCCTGCAGGAGCGTGACCCGCCGGGTCGACATGGAGCGCCCGTCGCGCACCCGCTCGACCACCAGGTCGATCGGTTCCTCGGGAGTTCCGCCCTCGACGAAGTAGGCGTGCAACGAGTGCGGGTCCTTGCCCTCCACCGTCGCGCTCGCGGCGATGACGGCCTGCCCGAGCTGCTGGCCACCGAAGAGCCGGTCGAAGCGGCCCCGCTCGCTGGTGGCCCGGAAGCGGTCGTCGCCCAGGGGTTCGAGGGTGAGTGCGGTGAGGAGGCTGTCGAGCGACGCCTCGATCGCCAGGTCCAGCCTGGTGTGGTCGGTGTCGGGATGCTGCACGGTCATTGGCTACCACGCGCCCGTGAACCTGTGCGAAGCTCCGCCGGTCAGCGACACGACGGCTCGAAGGGGAGTGCACAATGCTGAGTGGCGAGAAGATCCTCGTCACGGGTCCGGCGGGGCGGATCGCGCAGCCGCTGGCGCGCACGCTCGCCGCCGACAACGAAGTGTGGGGGATCGCGCGGTTCAGCGAGGCCGGCGCGCGCGAGCGGATCGAGTCGTTCGGGATCACCACCCGGCAGATGGACTACTCGACCGGCGAGTTCGGGGACCTGCCCACCGACTTCACCTACCTCCTCCACATCGCCGCCGACTTCAGCGAGTCCGACTACGACCGGGCGCTGCGGGTGAACGCCGAGGGAACGGGGCTCCTGCTGGAGCACTGCCGGAAGGCCAAGGCGGCGCTGGTGATGTCGACCGTCACCACCTACAAGCCGAACCCAGACCCGTGGCACGCCTTCACCGAGGACGATCCCCTCGGGGACGCGATGGCGCCTCCCGCGCACACGTACTCGATCTCGAAGATCGCCGAAGAGGCGGTGGCGCGCTACTGCGCCCGCTCGTTCGGCCTGCCCACGGTCATCGCCCGCATGTGCGCGGCCTACGGCGAGATGGGCGGGCTCGCCAAGTGGCACCTCGACGCCGTCGCCGCCGGGCAGCCGGTCGTGACCCGCTCCGACCCGATGCCGTACAGCCCGATCCACGACGACGACATCGCCGTGCAGCTCGAAGCCCTGCTCGACCGGGCGAGCACGCCGGCGTTCATCACCAACTGGGGCGGCGACGTGCCGGTCAGCGTGCAGCAGTGGACGCAGTACTTCGCCGAGCTGCTCGGAGTGGAGGCCACCGTCGACGTGCAACCCATCCCCGGCGCGTCGGTGGGTTCGGTAGGCGACCACACGCGCCGTCGATCCGTCACCGGGCCGTGCACCGTCGACTGGCGCGACGGCTACCGCGCGATGGCGCAGCAGTACTACCCGGACCGCGTCCGGCCGCCGGCGGCCGGCGCCGGCGAAGGCGGGTGAGCTGAGATGGGGACGACCGATCGTTACCCCGATGCGGAAGCGTTGATCGCCGAGGTCGTCGCCGAGACGGGACTCGACGACTTCGGGCCCGGCGACTTCCGCACCGGCCTCGAGGTGTTCCTCGAGAGCCTCCGGCGCGACGCCGGCCTCGATCCGTCGACCGACCCCCTCGTGGTCGGCGACATCCGCCGCCGGCTCACGAACCGGCTCCGGGTCGAGGAGTGGTACGCGCAGCATCCGGAGATCGACGACCTCCCCGTGCGCGGCCCGATCGACATCAACGGCCTGCCGCGCACCGGCACCACCGCGCTCGCCAACATGCTCTCACTCGACCCGCAGTTCCGGTCGTTGCGGGGCTGGGAGCAGAAGCACCCGGTGCCGCCCCCGGTGCTCGGCCAGGAGGACACCGACTGGCGTCGGCAGGCGCTCATCGAGGAGAACGCCAACCTCCCGGCCGAGTTGCACGCGATGCACATCTACGAGGTCGACGCCACCATGGAGGACGGCGAGACCCTCGGGCTGTCGTTCCAGGGGCAGCAGTTCACCCTGCCCGTGTACGGCTACCACGACTGGTGGCGCTGCGGCGACATGACCGACGGCTTCGCGTACCAACGCCGCACCGTGAAGGTGCTGCAGTCGCAACGGCCGCCCGACCTGTGGCTGTACAAGGCGCCGCACCACAACTTCCACCTGGAAGCCCTGCTGTCGGTCTATCCCGACGCCAGGTTCGTGATGACGCACCGCGATCCGGTGAAGTCGGTGCCGTCGTGGGCGAGCATCGTGTCGACGATCTTCCCGAAGTCGGAGCAACCCTTCGACCTCCACCGGTGCGGGCGTGAGGTGTCGCATCACCTGCGCACGGGGGTGGAGCACGCGATCGAGGCACGGGACCGCATCGGCGAGGACCGGTTCCTCGACGTGTACCACCGTGAGCTCGTGCGCGACCCGATGACCGTCGTCCGGCGCGTCTACGACTGGCTCGGCTACGAGCTCACTGGCGACGCCGAGGAGACCCTGCGCACCTGGCAGGCCGCCAACGGCAGCGAGAAGCACGGCGGCCACAAGTACACGCCGGAGCAGTTCGGCCTCAGCGCCGCGCAGTTGCGCGACGACTACCGCTTCTACACCGACCACTTCGACGTCGAGCTCGAAGTCGACGTCTGAACAGGAGACATGCGATGGCACTCCCCACCTGGGCCGAGCAAATGCGCGCCCTCGAAGGCGTGGTCGACAAGCTCATGGAGACCTGGCGCCCCGATGGCGCGACCGAGGCCGAGCTGCAGGACATGAACAAGCTGGCGCTGTCGATCCTGTCGGAGGGTTACCTCTGTCGGGTCTACACCGATGCGAAACGGCCGGTGTTCATGCCGCTGTGGAACTACGCGTACAACCAGGGTGGCCCCGATCCCGACTACGTGTACTCCACCTGCGAGGTCGACACCGACGGCATCTACCGGATCACCGGCTTCCGCGGCACCACGCGCTTCGTCGAGATCACCCAGCAGGGCTTCGACATGATGAGCCCGGGCGACATGTCGTCGGGCGGCACGGTGCCGGCAACCCACGACCTCGACGAGGTCGCGTATCGACGACGAGGGCTGGTTCGACGTGATCCTCAGTGCCGAGCGACCGGCGGGTCACACCGGTGACTGGTGGCAGCTCGCGCCCACCACCAAGCGGTTGCTGATGCGCAAGTGCTCGTGCGACTGGCGCAACGAGCAGGACGCGCGCGTGGCGATCTCGCGCGTCGACGACGGCGGCGACGACATGACGCCGGAGGAGATCGCCCGGCGCTTCTCCGACCTCGCCGAGTGGATCATCGGCATGATCGGCTTCGACATGGCGCTGGTGCGCTGGTACCGCGAGCACCACGGGGTGAACACGTTCCTGCGCTCGGGCAAGATCGACGCCATGGGCGGTCTGCCCAAGCAGGCGTACTACGACGGCATCCACGAGATCGACGACGACCAGGCGCTGATCCTGGAGACGGAGATCCCGGGCAACGTGCGCTACTGGCAGGCGTTGGTGGCCGACGACCGCTTCGCCACCATCGACTGGGTGAACCGGCAGTCGAGCCTCAACGACTTCCAGGCCCACATCGACCGCGACGGGAAGTTCCGCGCGGTCATCTCCCGGCTCGACCCGGGCGTGCCGAACTGGCTCGACAAGGGCGACTACCCGTGGGGGATCATCCAGATGCGCTGGAACCACGCGGATTCGTACCCCGATCCGACGATCCAGCTCGTGCCTTTCTCGGAGATCCGCAGCCACCTCCCGGCCGACACCCCGGTGGTGACGCCGGAGGCGCGGGCGGAACGGCTGCGGGCCCGCCGGGAGGCGATCCAGTTCCGCCGCACCTGGTGACCCCGCACCCGGTGACCTGCACCTGATGAGCCCCGTCTGATCCCGTCCTCGTCCCGGGGGGCGCGGAGACAAACGCCGGAAATCTCCGTATGCTCCGCCTCGTGAGCCGGCGTCCGCCGGGGCACGACAAGGGGGGATCATGAGGAGTTCCAAAAGGCGCACGCGCGCCTTGATCGGAGCTGCGCTCGTTGCCGCACTCGCCGCCACCACTCTGGTGGGCGCGAGCAGCGGGGCCGGCGCGGCACGGAAGGTCCGCGGCTTCGACGGCAGCACGTTGAAGCTCGCCGGGCTGGGTATCGGGGCGCAGTTCGCCGATGCGGGAACTGCCGCCGAAGCGCGCATCAAGCTCTTCAACGACAACAACGAGATCAAGGGCGTCAAGATCGAGTGGGCCGGCTTCGTCGACGACAAGCAGGACCCGGCGACCGCGCTCTCCGAGACCCGACGGCTCGTCACCCAGGAGCAGGTGTTCGCGCTGACGGCGGACACGTCGCAGTTCAACGCCGGTGACTACCTGGCCCAGCAGCACGTGCCGTACTTCGGCTGGGCGTTCGACGCCACGTACTGCAGCCACAACCCGAGCAAGAAGCTGTGGGGCTTCGGGTACACGGGCTGCCTGCTCAACCCGGACCCGTCGGTCGTGCCCGACGCGAACTTCAACAACTACAACCTGGTGAGCAGCGGTACGGCCAAGAAGAACCCGACCGTGTTCCTGATCGGCAACGACTCCGAGTCGTCGAAGATCTCGATCAAGAACCAGATCCTGTCGAACACCAAGGCGGGCTTCAAGATCGTCGGCACCGACAACACGATGCCGCTCCCGCCCGTGCCCGACTACACGCCGTACGCGCAGAAGGCCATGACGTCGGACAACGGCAACCCGCCGGACGCGATGCTCTGCCTGCTGTCGACGGACTGCATCAACATGTACAACCTGATCAAGAACCAGGGGTACAAGGGCTACTTCATCAGCAGCCTGTATTCCGGTGCCCTGACCAAGCTCATGGCGGGCAGCTACGCCGCGATCTTCTTCGTGGCGCCCGACCAGAACACCCCGGCCCAGACCACGATGAAGGATGCCATCAACGCCATCGACCCCGGTAAGGGCGACGACATCTCGTCGGCCCAGGTCGCGGGCTACGGCTCGACCGACATGTTCATCTCGGCCCTGAAGAAGGTCGTCGCCAAGAGCGGCAAGAGCGGCATCACGCCGGAAGCCGTCCAGAAGGCGGCCTCCACCATGACCTGGCAGATCAAGGGGCTCACCGGTCCGGTGTCGTACCCGAAGTCGACGGTCACGCTGTACCCGTACTGCAACGCAGTGGTGGGCAGCGACGGCACTGCGTGGACCCAGAAGGAGTCCTACGACTGCTCGAACAAGCAGTACCCGAAGAAGTAGGGGACACCGGGCCCGGCCCGGATCCGCAGCACGACGGTGGGGCGGCCCTTCGGGGCCGTCCCACTCGCGTCTGGCCCACCCGCGTCCCGAGGGGCCTCGTGAGAACGAAATTTCCGGGCCTGATGCCAACCGAGGCGAGAAGATGTATAGGTTTACGGGCCGCGATCCCACTCCCGGGTTCGCGGCTGAGAAGGGGGATTCCATGGCAAGGTCGACCCGGCGCACTCGCGCCGTGATCGGAGCGGTGGTGGCTGCCGCGCTCGTGGCGACGACGCTCGCTGCGACCGTCTCGGGGGCCGGAGCTGCGAAGCAGGTCCGGGGCTTCGATGGCACCACCATCAAGATCGCCGGCATCGGTATCGCTTCGCAGTTCGCAGAAGCAGGCATCGCCGCCGAGGCGCGCGTCAACAAGTTCAACGAGACCAACGAGATCAAGGGCATCAAGCTCCAGTGGGTCGAGTTCGCCGACGACAAGCAGGACCCGGCGACCGCCCTCTCGGAGACCCGCCGGCTCGTCACCCAAGAGCAGGTGTTCGCCCTCACGGCCGACACCTCGCAGTTCAACGCAGGTGACTACCTGAACCAGCAGCACGTGCCGTACTTCGGCTGGGGCTTCGACGCCACCTACTGCAGCAACAAGCCGAGCTCGAAGCTCTACGGGTTCAGCTTCACCGGTTGCCTGCTCAACTCCGACCCGTCGGTGATCGCCAACGCGAACCAGAACCAGTACGACCTGGTGAGCAAGGCCACCGGCAAGAAGAGCCCGACGGTGTTCCTGGTGGGCAACGACTCGACGTCGTCGAAGATCTCGATCAAGAACCAGACGATCTCGAACACGAAGGTCGGTTTCAAGGTGGTCGGCACCGACAACACGATGCCGCTCCCGCCCGTCCCCGACTACACCCCGTACGCCCAGAAGGCCCTGACTGCTGACAACGGCAACCCGCCCGACGTCATCTCGTGTCTCCTGTCGACGGACTGCATCAACCTGTGGGGCCTGCTCAAGGCGCAGGGCTACAAGGGCTACTTCATCAGCAACGTGTTCTCGAACGCGATCACGAAGATCATGGCGGGCAGCTACGCCAACATCTTCTTCGTGCCGCCGGACCAGAAGACGTCCGCGCAGGCCGACATGGCGAAGTACATCAACGCGGTCAAGGCCGGTACCGGTGACAACCTCTCGTCGGCGCAGGTCGCCGGTTGGGGCTCCACCGACCAGTTCATCGCGGCGCTGAAGACCGTTGCCAAGAAGGGCAAGAACAACATCACGCCCGAGAACGTGCAGAAGACGGCGGCGAAGCAGACGTGGAAGATCGACGGGCTGACCGGTCCGGTCGGCTACCCCGACTCCACCGTCGTTCCGAAGCCGTACTGCACCGCCCTGGTGAAGGCGGCCGACGACGGCTCGACCTGGAGCCAGGCGTTCGCCTACACCTGCAACTCCAAGCAGTACCCCGCCCCGAAGAGCTGAGCCGCTTCCGGCGAACGTGACAGCAGTGGGGCGGCCCTTCGGGGCCGCCCCACTCGCGTCTAGAGGTAGGCCGGATTGACGACGAGGAGACGGTCCCGCGTCAGGCGCGCGAGCGACGCCCACGACTCGTCGGCCGGCTCGTCGGGCACCGGTCGGGACAGCTCCCGGCGGACCTGGGCGAGGATGTTGGCCGAGACCTTGGCGTGGTAGTTGATGGCGCGGGCCTCCACGTGGGCGACCTGCTCGCGGAGGAACTCCTCGACCGCCTCGAGCAGCTCGCGCGCGGTGGGGTGCCCGAACGGCGTGGCGTCGTCGGGGACCTCGGGCGGCTCGGGCGCCGTCCTCGCCGCCCTGGCAGCTGCGGGTTCGATGAGCTCGATGAGGTCCCACTCCTGCTCGGTCACGCGCCGTCCCACCGCCGCCAGATCGGTCGAACGGACGCGGCCCGAGAGGTGCATGCGGCCCTGCACCATGCAGCCGATCGCCCACACGAGCGTCTTCGCGCCCAACCACCATCGGAGCGCCTCGCGGTCGACGGGGCCGCCGCCGGCCGCCTCGTAGAGGGCGAGGAACTCGTCGAGCGCTGCGAGGCCGCCGGCTTCGAGCGGTTCGCCGAAACGCCACATGCGCAGGCAGAACCAGGCGATGTCCTCCACCGGGTCGCCGCGGTGCGCGACCTCCCAGTCGATCACCGCGCTCAGGCCCGTCGGCTCGACCATCAGGTTCCCGACGCGGAAGTCGCCGTGGACGATCACGTCGGCGCGGGGCGCGGGACGGTGATCCTCCAGCCAGGCGTACGCGGCCTCCAGCACCGGCCGGCGCTCGCCGAGCTCGAGGTACTTCTCCCACACCTCGAGCGGGTCCCGTTCCTCGGCGGTGGGCACCGCGTCGAGGGGCAGGGCGTGGAGCCCGGCCAGGAACTCGGCGAGCTGGCGGGGGAGCACTTCCCGGGCCGGGGCGAACTCGGGAGCGTTGAGGATCTTGCGCGGGCTCGGGTCGCCGGCGTTGCGCCGCATGATCAGGCCCCGGGTGCCGAAGCGGGTGCCGTCGTCGTCGGCAACGACCTCGGGGGCGCGCAGCCCGGCCTCGCGGCACGCGCGCATCGCGTCGACCTCCAGCTGGACCCGTCCGGGTTCGCTCGGGCGGCCAGGTGGGTCGCGCCGGAGGATGAAGTCGTCGCCGTTCGCCGCGAAGGCCCACGTCTCGCGCGACGCGCCACCGCTGAGCTTGCCCAGGCCCGTGATCTCGACCGGCGTGCCGACGACGGGCGCGAGCACGTCGGCCAGGCCGGCTGCGAGATCGTCAGCCACCGCGTCCGACTCCCACCGGCGCGTCGTCGATCATCTGGTCGAGGTACTCGGTGAGCCCGGCGCCGTGCTCGTCACCGCAGCGGAACCGGGTCATGCTCTCGCTGATCCGGGTGATCTTGCCGTCGCGTCGGTTGCGCAACGGGATGGCGGACCAGATGTCGCCGTGCAGCTCGTACACGTCGCCGCGGTCGGTGGTGATCACCGCGTGGTTGCGCACCGGGAACCACTCGTCGTCGTACTCGGTGTCGAGCTGGATGTCGGTGACCTCGGCGGTGACGAGCTCGCCCGAGCGGCGGTCGTACACATAGCCACTCGAGTGGCGGACCGTGGGGTCGTCCTCCGCGCCGCGCAACGTGGCGCCGATGCCGAAGTCGGGGAAGCTCGCGGTGACCCACCGGTACCACCAGATGCTCTGCCAGACGCGCGGGCCCCACGAGTGGTCGCGCAGGCCGAGGCCGCGCTCGAGGTGGTACTCCTGCCCGTCGACGCGCACCACGCCCGTCACCTGCATCTGCTGCTCGGTGTGGCCGCGGGCGAACGACGTGGCCAGCTCGGCCGGAGGCACTTCGCCGTCGTCGTAGATGCGTTCACCGCCGGTGGCCGGGGCCGCGGCTACCAGCCGCAGGTCGATGGTGCAGTCGACGTGCGGGTTGTTCTTGAACGCGGTGCCGGGATCGGCCATGTCGCGCGGGTTGGCCAGCATGCACACCTGGCCGTCGTAGGTGACGTGGTGCTCCTCGAACGGGCTCACCACCTCGAAGCGCAGCCCGCCGGCGTCGTGGGTGTCGTTGTGGTCGATGTGCGGCCGCTTGAAGATGAAGCCGACCCGCCCGTCGGGGAGGTACAGGCACACGGTGAGCTCGGCGTACCCCTCGTTGACGCGGTTGCCCATCCGCACCCAGCCCCCGAGCCCACCACGTTCTCCGCCGAGCCCGTTCGGCTCGGAGAAGTTGTAGTAGCGGCTCTCGTTGTAATTGGGGTCGTCGTCGGCCGGGTGCATGAGGTCGTCGCTGGGATCACGTCGTACGCGCATGCGCGGAGGCTACGTGGCGGGATGTGCACGGCGCTACGTACGATCCCGGGCATGCGTGCCGCCAAGCTCCACCACGTCGTGTTCTGCGTCCGCCCCGAGAATCACGATGCCGCCGCCGCGCTCTGGCGCGACCTCGGCGTCGATCTCCAGGACTTCCCCCTCGAAGCGGAGGGCCTCCGGGTGCTCCTCGACTGGTCTGCCGGAATCGAGGTGATCTCGCCGTCGGAACGGGAGGGCACCGAGACCGCCCGCTTCCGCGAGTGGCTCGACGAGCACGGCGAGGGGGTCTACTCGGTCGTGGTGCGCACCATCGGCGTGGAGGGCGCGGTGTCGGCCCTGGCCGGGCACGGTATGGACGTGAATTATCGCCAGCACCGCGAGCACGGCGAGCGCATCCTCGACGAGGTCGACCTCTCGCCCGCGTTCGGGATGCCGATCACCCTGCTCTCGACCAACACGCCCGACTAACTCGCCAGCGCCTCGCGCGCGGCGACGGCGACCACCTGCGAGGCGGGGACCGCGTACTGGGCGCCGCGCTCGTCCTGCACGCCGACCACGCCCCACGTGCGCGTCGTGAAGTCGATCCAGGGATAGAGGCCCTTCCCACCGTTGCCGCTCACCACGGTGGTGCGGCCGCGCTCGTCGACGACGTCGGGCCAGCAGCCGAGGCCGTAGCGCGGGATGCCGGTGATCCCCACCGAGTAGTCGTGGGTGGTGTCGTAGGCGCCGACCTGGTTGCGGACGATCTCGGCGACCGACGCGGCGGAGAGCACGCGGTGACCGTCGCTCGCGCCGTCGTGCAGGAGCATCGCGAGCAAGCGGCCATAGTCGTCGACCGTGGTCTGGACACCGAACGCGGGGTTGGGCGACGAGGGCGCCCCGGGCCAGGTGGTGGCCGTCATCCCGAGTGGCCCGGTGACGCGGTCGTGGACAACGGTGGCGAAGTCGCCGCCGCCGAGCACCTCCACGAGGCGCCCGACCACGAGGAACGGGGAGTTGCCGTAGGAGAACGCCGTGCCCGCGGGGAATTCGATCGGGCTCGCCGCGAGCGTCGCCACGCACTCGGCCAGACTCACACCACCGTTCTGGCACGGGTTGTCGTGGATCCCGGAGGTGTGCGTCAGCAACATGCGCGCGGTCACGGGCGGTCGGGCGCCGGCGAACTCGGGGAGCCACCGCGAGATGTCGTCGTCGAGACCGATGGTGCCGGCATCGACGAACGTCATGAGGGTCGCGGCGGTGATCCACTTGGTGGAGGACGCGACGTCGAGGACCGTCGAGCCGTCGACCGCGCCGACGCCCGCCTCGTGGAGGACGGTGTCGTCGTCGGCCACGATTCGCACGAAGCCGCCGTTCAGCCCGGCTGCCGCCACGCGCTGCGCGAGGGCGGCATCCGTCGCGTCGAAGGTCCCCGCGGGGTACTCGCGGTGCGTCGGTGCCGCGGTGGTTGCGGCGGGTGCCCTCGTGGTCGGTGCGTTCGTGGACGCGGTGGATGCCGTCGACGAGGAGGCCGGTGCCGTGCTGGCAGCCCCGGCGCGCCCGCTGCCGTCGTCCGAGGAGCACCCGGCCGTCGCCACCGCCAGCACACCGAGGAGCGTGCACGCGAGCGCGACCGAGCGACGACAGCCGAGGAAACGGGGAGGCACACACCATCGTCGCGCTGCGTGGCCCCCTCGGCGGGGTCGGCGGCGCTACTCGCCGGCGAGGGTGCGGACGTACCCGACGAAGGCGCGCCAGGCCAACACCTCGGCGGCATCGATGCGCAGCGCGACCGGGTGGTCGAAGGGCAACGAGCACGGCGAGTCGAGGTCGGTGACCTGCTCGTAGATCTCGCCCGCCTCGCCGGTGGTGTCGAGCAGCAGAGCGGCGGTGCGGTCCTTCGCGGCCAGTACCTGCTCACGGTGCATGAAGTCGTTGCCGTAGGTCGCGGTGGACCCGTGGAGCCAGCCCCGAGCCAGGGTCCGCACCTCACGGCTGGGTTGCACGTCGGCGCCCGCGACCTCAGCGGTGACCGCCTGCACCCGCGCCTCGATCGCGACGGCCAGCGAGGCCGCCTCGCGTTCGAACTCCGCCCGGCGGCGCTTCTCGTCCTCGGTCTGGCGACTCATCTCGGCCGCCCGCTCGGCCTCGGCGCGGCGCGCCTCCTCGAGCAGGCGCTCCGCTTCCGCGACGGTGGGCGTGACGAAGTCCGACATCATCTCCTCGTGGCGACGGGGGCGTCGTGTCCAACTGATGGCCATGGGGGAACCTCCGGATTCGTCCGCCCCACGAGCAAACCGCGCGAGGGTTGGCCTCACGCCCACGGGAGCGTCAACGGTGCTACAACCGTGCCAGCACACCGAATGCCTGCTTGTGTACTGGGGGTACCGCGTGGAGGGACAGGCTGAGCCGATCAGCATCGGCCGGCGGCTGCACGACCTGGCGACCGCCGAGCCGGATCGCACCGCGTTCGTGCACGTTCGCCCCGACGGTACGGAGCGTGCCTCCACGCTGCGTGACCTCGACCGTGGCTCGAGCGCGCTGGCCACCGAGTTCGCCCGCCGAGGCCTCGGCTTCGGCGACCGCCTCGGCATCGCCCTCCCGAACTCCGGCGAATTCGCACTCGGCGCGTACGCGGCGTGGAAGCTCGGCGCGGTGCCGGTGCCGATGCGCTGGGACCTCCCGGAGTGGGAGCTGCAGCGGTTGCGCGAGGTCGTCGACGGCCCGCTGCACCTCGGGCAGGACGACCTGGAATGGATCGCGGACGCGGCGCACGGGCCGGTGCCCGATCTCCCCGACGTCGTCGCGCCGCAGGCCAACGGCATCTGCAGCAGTGGTTCGACCGGCCTGCCCAAGATCGTGGTGAGCAACAAGGCGGGGGTGTACGACGAGTTGTACGCGGTGCCCTTCGCCACGCACTGGGGCGTCGTGGTGGCGCGCCCCCAGCACGTGATCGTGCTCGGGCCGATGTACCACGTGAACGGGTTCGCCTGCCTGTTCCAGTTGCTCGCCGGCGACAACGTGGTGGTGATGGAGAAGTTCGACGCGGCGCGCGTCGTCGACGTGATCGAGCGCCACCGCATCAGCACCTTCAACTGCACGCCCACGATGCTCAAGCGCATCGCGGACCTCCCCGACATCGACGCGCGCGACCTGTCGAGCATCCGCGTCATCGTGCAGGGGGCGGCTCCGATGCCGCCCTATCTCGCGCGACGTGGATCGATCTCGTGGGTGGCGAGCACATCTTCTTCGCGTACGGCATGAGCGAGGCGCTCGGCATCACCGCGGCCCGCGGCGACGAGTACCTCGAGCACCAGGGGACCGTCGGGCGCGGCCTGCACGGCACGGAAGTGCGCATCCTCGATCCGATGGACGAGGACCTGGCTCCGGGCGAGGTGGGGGAGATCCACCTGCGCTCACCGGTGCACGGTGGGTCCACCTATCTCGGCGCCGCGCCGCAGGTGGCCACCACACCCGACGGCTTCTCTTCGGTCGGCGACCTCGGGTACCTCGACGACGACGGCTTCCTCTACGTGGTCGACCGCCGCGTCGACCTGATCATCAGCGGGGGAGCCAATGTGTACCCCGCCGAGGTGGAGATCGCCCTGATGGACCACCCGAAGGTGGCCGACGTGGTGGTGATCGGCCTCCGCGACGACGAGTGGGGCCGGCGGGTGCACGCGATCGTGGAGCCGGCCGACCCCGCCGACCCGCCGTCGTTCGACGAGGTTCGGGCCTACGCGAAGAGCCGCCTGGCGCCCTACAAGGTGCCCAAGAGCCTCGAGGTGCTCCCGGAGATCCCCCGGAGCGCCGCCACCAAGGTGAACCGGGGCGCCCTCGTGGCGGAACGGGGCGGGTGACGCGCCGCTGCTGAGGTAGTTGCACCGAGCCCAAGTTCAATTTAGACTGGGTACAAATCTCAGGAGGATTGAACCATGGCTGCAGCGATGCCGGTGTTCGACGCCGACAACCACTTCTACGAGGACCAGGACGCCCTCACCAAGTTCATGCCCGACCGCTACAAGGGCGTCATCGACTACGTCGAGGTGCGCGGCCGCACCAAGATCGTGGTGCGGGGTCAGATCTCCGAGTACATCCCGAACCCCACGTTCGAGGTGGTCGCCCGACCGGGCGCGCAGGAGGAGTACTACCGGGTGGGCAACCCCGACGGGAAGAGCCGTCGCGAGATCTTCGGCGCGCCGGTGCGCTGTCTCGACGCGTGGCGCAACCCCGCGGCGCGCATCGAGCTCATGAACGAGCAGGGCCTCGACCGCACGCTGATGTTCCCCACGCTCGCGAGCCTCGTGGAGGAGCGTCTGCGTGACGACCCCGAGCTCATCCACGAGGTCATCCACGCGCTCAACCAGTGGATGTACGAGACCTGGCAGTTCAACTACGAGGACCGCATCTTCTCCACTCCCGTCATCACGTTGCCGGTCGTCGAGCGCGCGCTCGAGGAGATCGACTGGGTGGTCGAGCGCGGCGCGAAGGTGGTCCTCATCCGCCCCGCACCGGTGCCGGGGCTGCGGGGCCCGCGGTCGTTCGGCCTGCCGGAGTTCGATCCGGTGTGGGAGAAGATCGTGGAGCACGACCTGCTCGTCGCCATGCACTCCTCCGACAGCGGGTACGAGCGCTACGTGAAGGACTGGACCGGGTCCGGCAGCGAGATGCTCCCGTTCCAGCCGAGCGCGTTCCGGATGTTGCAGAGCTGGCGGCCCATCGAGGACTCCGTCGCCGCGCTCGTGTGCGACGGCACGCTCAACCGGTTCCCCGACCTCAAAGTGGCGGTGGTCGAGAACGGCGCGAGCTGGGTGGCGCCCCTCCTCAAGAACTTCAAGGACCTCTGGAAGAAGATGCCGCAGGAGTTCGGCGGCACCAACCCGATCGACCAGATCCGGCGCAACATCTACATCAGCCCGTTCTGGGAGGAGGATCCGGCGTACCTCGCCGAGCTCCTCGGTGAGGACCACGTGCTCTACGGGTCCGACTACCCGCACCCCGAGGGGCTCGCCGAGCCCGGGCGCTTCATGCAGGACCTCGACGGCATCGACGACAATTTGCTCCGCAAGTTCATGGGTGGGAACCTCGCCCGGCTCATGAACATGGAGAACGTCCCGGTCACCGCCTGACGCGACAGGAGGCTTCACCGGGACGGGAGGGGGTCCCGGTGAAGTTCTCACTCATCTACGAGGCGCAGACGGCCGACACGTCCCGCGAGGGCGACGCGAAGATCCTGCACGACATCGTCGAGCAGTCGCTGCTCGCCGAGCGACTCGGCTTCGACACCGTGTGGTGCGTCGAGCACACCGCGCTCGAGCAGTACGCGCACATGAGCGTCCCCGAGACGTTCCTCGCGTACCTCGCGGGCCGCACCACGCGCATCGGCATCGGTCACGGCGTGATCTGCCTTCCGCCCGCCATGAACCACCCGGTCAAGGTCGCGGAGCGCACCGCCGCGCTCGACATCCTGTCGAACGGCCGACTCCACGTGGGCTTCGGCAAGGGCGGTACCGAGGAGGAGGCCGGCACCTTCGGCTACCGGCTCGAGGACCTCCCGCCGATGATCAAGGAAGCGATGTACCTCGTGCCGCGCCTCTGGATCGAGGACGACTGGGAGTACCAGGGCGAGTTCGTGAGCATCGCGCCCCGCAAGCTGCACCCGAAGCCGCTCCAGGACCCGCACCCGCCGCTCTACATGGCGTGCACGCACAACGAGACGCTCAACGACGCCGGCGGTCGCGGCATCGGTGCGCTCGTGCTCGGTTTCGGCGGGCCCGAGCAGGTCGCCGAGAAGAACGCGATCTACCGCAACGCCTTCAAGAACCGCGAGCCGTCCGAGCAGGTGGGGTACCGGCCCACGGAGCACCTCGCGGCGCTGTGCCCGGCGATCGTGCTCGACGACCGCGCCGAGGCCCGCCGCATCGGTCTGCGCGGCCAGCGCTTCTTCATGGAGTCGATCGCGCACTGGGGCAGCAACGGTGCGACACCGTTGCCCGAGCCCGACACCTGGCCCGCCGACCTCGAGGCCGCCACCGGCGACGGCTCGGCCATCATCGAGTCGGCGATCGGCCGTGAGAAGTTCAGCCTCGACCTCTCGTCACCGAACGAGGCGATGCTCAACCCCAACCACGCGTACGGCACCGTCGACGACTGCATCGGCTACGTGGAGCGGCTGATCGACGCGGGCGCCGACGAGATCCTCTTCCTCAACCAGATGGGCACCGTGCCGCAGTGGGCGATGCTCGAGACGATCCGTCAGATCGGCGAGCAGGTCATCCCGCACTTCCGCGACAGTTAGGGCTCGAGGACGACCTTGATCGCGCCGCTGGCGCGGTCGTCGGCCACCCGGAACGCCTCGGCCGCGTCGGCCAGCGGGTACCGGTGGGTGATCACCGCGCGGGCGACCTCCGGGTTCGTCGCGAGGACTGCGGCCGACTCGGCGAACTCACGCACCCCGCCGTCGTGGCGGCCGCGCCCGGCGGAGCCGATCCACGTGATCTCCTTCACGAGCGTGGGCACGCCCGGCACCGGCGCCGACGGCTGGAAGTTGCCCAACAACACGACGCGCCCACCTGGGCGCACGAGCTCGGCGGAACGGATCAGCCCGCTCCCACTCCCCGCGGTCTCGATGACGAGGTCGTACTGGCCGCTCGGCGTGGTCGCCCCGATGCGCTCACCGGCGGCACGCTGGTGCGGGTGACGCGCCTCGAGCGCGACGTCGTGGCCGAGATGGCGCACGCACGCGACGGCGAGCAGGCCGATCGATCCACCACCGACCACCGCGACCCGCTCGCCGCTCACGATCTCCGCGCGGCGGGTGCCGTGCCACGAGACGCTCGTCGGCTCCACGAGGCTCGCGTCCCGCACGTCGAGTCCGGCGGGCAGCGCGACGGGTGCGTACGCAGGCACGGCCACGCGGTCGGCGAGGCCACCGTCGCGGTAGATGCCGATGTTGGTGTGGTCGTCGCCGACGCACCGGTTGGTGTGGCCGCCGCGGCACTGCTCGCACTCGCCGCAGAACACCGTGGGCTCGATCGCGCAGGGCACGCCGTCGACGAGGCCGGCGAACTCGTGGCCGATGACGACCTCCTGCGGCTGCGTGCGCATGAAGTGCAGATCGGTACCGCAGATGCTCGCCGCGGCGACCTCGACGATGACCTCGCCGGGTGTCGCCACCGGTTCGGGCACCGCCGGATCGAGCACCAGCTGTTCGTCGACCCACCGCACGCCACGCATGCGGCGACGTTAGCGGTGGGCCGACGGACGGTGCCCGGGTCAGACGGACACGGTCACCCGCAGGTACGTGGCCGCGATGCGCGTCGTGTGTTCGGGGTCCTCGCTGAGGTTGTGCTCCTTGAACAGCGTCGAGAGCTCGTCCCACAGCTCCTCCGCCCGGCCGTCGGCCTCGGCCGCGGTGAACGCGTTCATCGTGGGGCCGTACCAGGTGCGGAACTCGCCGAGGAACTCGGTGGCCGGGCAGTCGGCCTCGAAGACCCAGGTGTCACGCTCGCAGACGACGCGTTCGGCGGCGATGCCGGCCGACGTGAAGCGGTCGACGACGTGCTCCTCCACTCCCCACGCGACCGGGCTCACGAAGCCGTCCGGCGGCGGTGGCGTGTACGCGGCGCTCACCTTCAGGATCTGCGACACGAGGGTCGGGTCACCCGGGATCCAGTTCCCCATCGTGACGATGCCGCCCGGGCGGGTCACGCGCACCATCTCGCTCGCGACCCGGTGGGGGTCGGGGGCGAACATCGCGCCGAAGATCGACACCACGCGGTCGAACTCGTTGTCGGCGTGGTACACGAGGTCCCGCGCGTCGCCGTGCTGGAAGGTGACGTTGGTCAGCCCGGCTTCACGGGCGCGCCGGGTTCCGGCCTCCACGAGGTTGCGGGCGATGTCGACGGCCACCACGTCGGCCCCGAGCACCGCGGCGGGGATTGCCGTGGTCCCGTCGCCCGCGCCGAGGTCGAGCACGTGCAGTCCCGGTCCGATCGCGAGGCGACCGACCAGCTCCCGGCCACTGCCGCGCATGGTCCGCGCGATCCGGGTGAAGTCGCCTTGCTCCCACAGTGCCTGGTTCGGGTTCATCGCATCCTCCTGAGGTCGGGCACCCGAACGAGGAGTCGATCGGGTCCGTCCATCGTGAGGAATGCGCGGCCGCGCCGCATCGGGCAGAGCCCGCAGCCGCCCGCCCCGTCTACGTGGGTGATTCACCCCACGCGGGCGGCGGCTCGATCGCCCCGGCGGCGACGAGGTCGGCGATCGCGGCATCGTCGAGACCGAGGAGGTCGTGCAACACGGCCACCGTGTGCTCGCCGAGGAGGGGGGCCGGACCGTTGCGCGGCGCCCCGAGAGCCGGCGCGTCGAAGCAGGGGCCCTCGAACAGCAGGGGACCGCCGCCGGGTTGGTCGACCTCGACGACGAAGCCACGCGCGACGAAGTGCGGGTGCGACGCGTGGAGCCGCGGGTGGAGGGCCCGGGACGCGGCGACGCCGGCATCCTGGAGACGTACTTCCAACTCGGCCGCGTCGGTCTCTCGGATCCAACCCGCGAGCACCTCGTCGATCGCGGCGCGGGCCACGACGCGATCGGCCCCTTCCCGCCACTCCGCTCGGTCGAGCGCAGGGGGCGCCACACTGACGAGTGCCGACCACGCGTCGTCGTCGGTGACGGTGAGCGCGAGCCACGACTCGGATCCCTCGTCGTCGGCGGCGCGATACAGGCCCCACGGCGCGAGGGCGTCGTGGGTGTTGCCGCGCGGCTGTGCGCTGCCGGGTTGCACCCACTCCGCGGCGAGCAGGTCGCCGAGCAGCATCGAGACCGTCTCACACTGCGCAAGGTCGATGCGGCACCCCTCGCCAGTTCGCTCGCGCGCGAGCAACCCCGCGAGGGCGCCGAGTGCCACGAGCCGTCCGGCGAGATGATCGGGATGGATCGTCATCACGCCGCGGGGCGCGTCGGGTCCGTGCGCCCACAGCCAGGTGAGACCGCCGACGGCACGCGCACTGGGCCCATAGCCCTTGCGGTCGGCCCAGGGGCCGCGGTCGCCGTAGAGCTGCGTGCCCACCTTCACGAGACGGGGGTTGAGTGCGTGGACGTGGTCCCACCCGAGGCCGAGCTTGTCGATCACGCCCGTGGCGTTGTTCTCGAGCAGCACGTCGAAGTGCGGGAGCAGGCGGTCGAGCAGCGCGCGTCCGGCCTCGGTAGTCAGGTCGGCGGCGAGGACGCGCTTGTTCGCGCGCGACGGTGGCGAAGGCGGGGTTCATGTCGCTGCCCATCACGCGCCTCTGGAAGTCGGGACGTGCGGTGGTCTCCAGCTTCACGACGTCGGCACCCCAGGACGCCAACCACCGCGCCCCTTCCGGGGCGGCGACTCCGGTGCCCACCTCGAGGACGCGCAGTCCCTCCAGGGGCAACGTGCCGTCGGCGCCACCGCGGCCGGCCGCGCGCACCGGCCACGAAGGAGGTCCACCCACCACCCGGGCCGGGCCGGGGTCGGGCCGGGCGCCGTTCACCCCGTGTGCACCCGCGTGCAGGACCGCTTCGTGACCCGACTCGGTGCGCACCGCGACAAAGGTGCGGCGCGCCACGGAGTGCTCGTTGGCCAGCACCTCGGCGGGAGTGAGCACCGGCGTGATCCGCACCCCGGCGGCATCACCGCTCGCCGCGAGCTCGTCGCGGGTGCCGGCCGCGAACACCTCGGGGAGCTTCGCCAGGATCTGGCCACGCTCGTCGGGCCCGAGCATCGCCTGCTCCCACTCCGGGCCGCTCCACTCCGCCGGTGACCCGAGCCAGGCGATGAGTGCCCGCCACTCGCCGGGCGACATCGGGAGCACGATGCGGGCGAGCCCGTCGGAACACTCGAAGAGCGGGTACAGGCCTGCCCCCTGACGCACCTGGTCGCTGCGGAGCAGGCTCCAGAGCGGCAGCGCCATCTCCGTGCACTGGGCGAGCGCGAGCACGGACGAGACGTCGATGAGCTGCCCGGAACCGCCGTGGCGCACGTGCCACACCCCGAGGATCCCGGCGAGGGCGCCATGGGCGGCGCCGGCATCCTCGCTGAAGGCGCCGGGTGCCGCGACCGGCGGCAACTCGGGCACCCCGGAGCGGTACACCACGCCACCCGCGGCCTGGGCGACCAGCTCGGTGGCCTGCCAGCTTGCCGACGGTCCGCTCAGGCCCCACGGCGTGATCGCCACGACCACGGCGTGCAGGTGCCGGGCCGCCAACTCGGCGGGGGAGCCGACCGGCCAGGGTGCGCCGGTGGCGGACGACACGAACACGAGCTCCGCACCGGCGAGCACGCCGTCGATCGTCGCCGCCGCGCCGGGTGCCGCTGGATCGAGCACGAGCAGTTGCTTGCCCGCGTTGCGGTGCAGGTGGCCGAGGTCATCACCATCAGGGGCCGTGGCCTCGAGCCGGACCACCTCGGCGCCGAGGTCGGCGAGGAGGCGAGCGGCGAACGCGCCGTAGGCGCCGGTCAGATCGACGACGTGGAGATCCGAGAGGAGCATCCGGGGATCATGCCGCAAGATGCCAGACTCGTGGGGTGAACGAGAACCTGCCGTCCCTGGAGACCGACCTCGACGTCGAACAGCACGACGTGTTCGCGGTGATGCAGCTCACCCGCGACACCGCGCTCGGGTCGCTCGTCGGCACCGACCTCGTGCGCGTCGAGGCGCACTCCGTGTCGGACATGCACCGGCACAACCGCGCCGAGACCGTCCTGTACTTCACGGCGGGCGCGGGCGAGGTGGTGGTGCACCGGGAGCACGTCGCGATCCCCGTGCGTGCGGGCGACCGCCTCGAGCTGCCCGCCGGCACCTTCCACGCGGTGCGCACGCGCGACGAGGCATTGGAGTTCGTCTCGGTGCAGAGCCCGCCGATCCTCGACCTGGCGACCGGCGTCCTCGACCTCGAACCCCTCGCCTGACGCGCCCGCCCGTCACACCGGGGTTGCGTCACCACACCAGGTATGTCCGGGTCTGGTGACGAAACGTGCGTGGTAGGGCTAGCTCTTGAGCAGTTGGTTCCAGGCGACCTCGCGGTCGTTGCTGGGCTCCTTGGGCAACCCGAGCTGGCGCTCCGCGAGGTTGTTCTTCTGCACCTCGGTGGTACCGCCGCCGATCGACACCGTGTAGCGACCGACGACCTCGTTGATGACCCACTTCTGGATCTCCGACTCGTCGACGAGCGCCGCCGGGCCCAGCATCGCCGCGGCGACGTCGGCGTAGAACGCCTTGTTGTCGGCCATGGCGATCTTGAGCGCCGACGGGTCGATCGGGGGCTTCTCGCGCCGACGCACGGAGGTCATGATGCGGTTGGCGAGCAGACCGAGGATCTCTTCGCGCACGTACGCGGCGGCGAGTTCCTGACGCGTGACCGCATCGGTGTCGAGGCCTTCCTTGCGCGCGATGGTGAGCAGGTTGGGGAACGTCTTCATGTTCCCGCTGCCGCCGATCATCGCGGACTCGTTCAGCATCACGGTGCGTGCGCACGCCCAGCCGCCGTCGACCGGGCCGACCGTGTTCGCCGCCGGCACCCGCACATCCTCGAAGAACACCTCGTTGAAGTGCGACGCGCCCGTCGGCTGCACGAGCGGGCGCACCTCGACACCGGGCGCGTGCATGTCGACCAGGATGAACGAGATCCCCTTGTGTTTCGGCACGTCGGGGTTGGTGCGCACGAGCATGAAGCCCTTGGCGCAGAACTGGGCCGACGAGTTCCAGACCTTCTGACCGTTGACGAGCCATTCGTCGCCGTCGAGCACCGCACGCGCGCCGAGGCTCGCGAGGTCGGAGCCCGCGCCGGGCTCGCTGAAGAGCTGGCAGTAGGTGTCGTCGCCGCGGAACAGGCGGGGGAGCAGCTCGCGCTTCTGCTCCTCGGTGCCGAAGGCCATGAGGGTGGGCGCGAGCATCGCGATCGAAGCGTGCACGAAGCCCGACGAGTTGCCGTAGTGCAGCGCCTCCTCGGTGTAGATGCGCTCCATCCAAGGCTCGCCGCCCTGGCCGCCGTACTCCTTGGGGTACGTGAACGCGAACATGCCGGCGTCGTAGCGCGTGCGCTGCCACGCGACGCCTTCGTCGAACTCCTGCTGGGCGTCGTCGTGGTTGGTGTGCATCACCACCGTCCACGGGCCCCGCTCGGTCCTGGGCTTGCCGTTGGCGGCCAGGAACTTCCGCACGTCGGCGCGGAAGGACGCCTCCTCGGGCGTGTCGGAGGTCACCGGGGCATCGGTCGCAGTCATGAGACGAACCCTACGTGGTCGGGCCCGGGTGCCGCAGGCCCGGGGGAGCGCGGGTTACGGTGCGGAGATCTGGCACCGTGGGAGGGCCCAATGAAGCGATCGCTACCCCTGTTCGTCGCCGCGGTGCTCGCAGTCGGCCTCACCCTCGCGGGGACCGGCCCGGCGGGAGCCGCGAAGTTCGACAATTGCGACCTCCTCACCAAGAAGCAGGCTTCGAAGATCCTGGGCTACAAGGTCGTCGCCACCAAACTCACCAAGGACAAGTCGACCGGCGCCGAGGAGTGCGAGTTCCGCACGAAGCACTACTTCGGGAAGAACTTCGTGGAGCTCGGCGCGCCCTACAAGCTGCAGATCACCACCCAGCCACTCACCGACGAGGTCGAGACAGCCCTGGCAACGCTCCAGCAGGACTCCGACAGCGAGGCCGTCCCGGAGCTCGGTGACGACGTGTTCTTCACACCCTCGAACGAACTCGTCGCGGTGGTGCCGCCGCTCGTCATCCAGTTCGACGTGGCGAACTACTCCACCGAGGGCGGCTCGATCGACGACATCGTGCACGCACCACCGATCGCGGCGGCAAAGATCCTGCTGCCGACATTCCGGAAGGTCACCGACCGGTAGGGGCCGCGTGGGGTGATCCGCCCACTGGACGCGGCGAGGCCGTTGCGCAATCTGCCCGATGCGTCCGGGCGGGAACGGGGTCACACTGGTGGGACCAACCCGAAGAGGAGCCCCCATCATGAGCGAATTCCCGCCCATCACCCACGTCGCGCTGACCGTGCGCGACCTCACCGTGAGCGTGCCGTGGTACGAGCAGTTGCTCGCCGCGGAGCCCGTCCTCGACGAGGACACCGACCCCGACATGCACCACACGGTGTACCTGGTCGGGGGCGGCATGCTCCTCGGCCTGCACCAGCACGGGACCGCCGCGCCCGCCGGCGCGTTCAGCGAGCACCGCGTCGGCCTCGACCACGTCGCGTTCGGTTGTGCGGACCGCGCCGAGCTCGAGAAGTGGGCCAACCGTCTCGACGAGCTCGGCGTGACCCACGGCGGGATCAAGGATGCCCACTACGGGTCGGGCGTCAGCTTCCGCGACCCCGACGGCATCGCGCTCGAGTTCTTCGCGCCGCCCTCCTAGCCGGGCTCGCTCCCGCTCGCGCTCGCCGCGATGGCGTGCTCAGGTGGCCTTCGTGATCTCGAGGCCCCTGAGCGCGCCCTCGTCGCGCCAGCTGATGAGGTGCGCGGCGTAGTCGCCCACACTGCCCATGAACGGAGTCGCGCGCAGCGACGCCATGTCGCCACCGCCCTCCGCGTTGAGGTAGCCGGGCGTGCAGGTCATGTTGTAGTTCGCGACACCGTCGATGTGCTGCAACAGCTCGTTGAACCAGCCCTCTTCGGCGTCGGCCGTGGGCTCGATCTCGGCGATCCCCTCACGCAGGCAGCGGTCGATGATGTGGGCGACGTGCGCGGACGTCTCGGTGAGGTAGTGCACGAAGTTCACGCCGAAGCCGCCCTGCACCGTGCTGATCATCAGCAGGTTCGGGAAGCCGCGCGTGGTGACGCCGTGCAGCGTGTGCGGACCCTCGTGCCACGACTTGCTCAACGACACGCCACCTTCGCCGACCGGGTCGAAGCCGAGGCGGTGCGAGTACTCGGTGGTGACCTCGTAGCCCGACGCGTACACGACGACGTCGACGGGGTACTCCGTGTCGCCCACCACGAGACCGCGCGCGGTGATGCGGTCGACGCCCTTGCCGTCGGTGTCGACGAGGTGCACGTTCGGGCGGTTGAACGCCGGCAGGTACTCGTCGTGGAAGCAGGGCCGCTTGCAGCCCTGCTGGTACCAGGGCAGCAGCTTCTCCGCAGTCTCGGGGTCCTCGACGGTGTCGAGGATGCGCTGCCGGATCTTCTCCATGTTCTCGAAGTCGACGGTCTCGAGCTCGAGCGCCTCCTCGGGCGACTCGGGCTTCTTCTTCGTGTCGACCCAGAAGATCTCGGTCCAGGCGTCGTGCACCATGTCGACCGCGGGCTGCTTGCCGCAGACGGACTCGGTGAAGTTGATGATGCGCTCGCGTTGCCAGCCCGGCTGCAGCGACTGGAACCATTCGGCGTCGGTCGGCTGCTGGTTGCGCACGCCCACGTTCGACGGCGTGCGCTGGAACACGTACAGCTCCTTCGCCGACTCGGCGAGGCGCGGCACGACCTGCACCGCAGTGGCGCCGGTGCCGATGATCGCGACCCTCTTGTCGGCGAGGTTCGCCATGATCTCGAACGGGCCGCCGCCGGTGTAGGAGTAATCCCAGCGGCTGGTGTGGAAGCTCTTGCCCTCGAAGTCCTCGATGCCGGGGATGCCCGGGAGCTTCGCCTTGTTGAGGACGCCACCCGCGATCACGAGGAACTTCGCGCGAAGGCGATCGCCGCGGTTGGTGGTGACGACCCATCGCTCGGAGGCCTCGTCCCACTCCGCGGTGTCGATCTCCGTCTGGAACAGCGCGGCGGGGTAGAGGTCGAAGGTGCGACCGAGGAGCCGGCAGTACTCGAAGATCTCGGGCGCCTTGGCGTACTTCTCGGTGGGCATGTAGCCCGTCTCCTCCAGCATCGGGAGGTAGACGTACGACTCGACGTCGCACATGCAGCCGGGGTAGCGGTTCCAGTACCAGGTGCCGCCGAAGTCGCCGGCCTTGTCGATGATGCGGAACCTGCTCTCGCCCGCCTTGCGCAGGTTGGCCGCGGCGAGCATGCCGCCGAACCCGGCGCCGACGATGACGGTGTCGAGGTCCTCGTCGATCGCCTCGCGCTCGAAGGGCGCGGTGTAGGGGTCGGTGTCGAAGTCGGCGTACCTGCCGCTCAGGTCGGGGTACTGGGCGATGCCGTCGGTCCGCAGGCGCTTCTCCCGCTCGATGCGGTACTTCTCGCGTGCCTCGTCGAGTGTCAATTTCTGAGCGGCCATCGGCGTCCTTCCCCCTGGTCGTAACGAGCCGAAATAATGCTAGCCATTAGATCCGTCCGGTCCGGTGTCGTCTACGGACCAAGGTCCCGACTTCCGGCCTAGCCTGCGCCCCGACCGAACAGGATCGAGGGGGGACACATGGCCGGCAGGCTCGACGGACGGGTGGCGATCGTCACGGGTGCGGGCGGGGGCATCGGGCGGGAGCACGCCCGCCTCCTGGCGGCCGAAGGGGCTTCAGTACTGGTGAACGACACCGGCCGCCGCACGGGCGCCGACGCCGCCTCGGTGGCCGGCGAGATCTCCGCGGCGGGCGGTCGGGCGGTGCCCGACACCGGCTCCGCCACGTGGGACGGCGCGGCCGCCATCGTGGCGCACGCGCTCGACGAGTTCGGCCGGCTCGACATCGTCGTGAACAACGCCACCGCGGCCCGCAACGCCGACTTGTGGCGCCTCACCGAGGCCGAGTGGGACCTCGCCATCGACGTGAACCTCAAGGGCTACTTCGCGATGATCCGCGAGGCGACGCCGCACCTCGCCGGGCAGGGATCCGGTGTGATCGTCAACACGTCGTCGGGATCCGGGTTCGGGCACCCGTCGGCGGTGGCGTACGCCGCCGCGAAGGAGGGCGTGGTGGGGCTCACCCGCACGGTGGCCCGCGAGCTGGGGCGCTTCGGGGTGCGTTGCAACGCGATCCGCCCGCTCGCGCTCGGCAAGTCGACCTCCGAGTACTCGGTGGCCACGGCCAAGTGGGCCGACGTGATGGCGATCACCATGGCGCCGCGCGGCGACGAGCTGCAGTTCGAGGCAGCCACACCCGACTCGCATCCGCCCGCGAAGATCGCGCCGATGGTGGTGTGGCTGTGCACCGACGCGGCCAGCGGGGTGAACGGACGGACCTTCCACGTGCGCGGCGACACCTACGCGCTGCTCAGCGAACCCGGTCCCGAGCGGGTGATCGTGCGCGAGGGCGGCTGGACGCTCGACGCGCTCGACGAGATCGCACCGCGGAGCTCGTCGCCGGGCTCGAGAACGACTACCGGCTCGCGGACCGTCCCGACCTCCAGGTGTTCGAGCCCTGAGCCGATCCCACGCGCTCCCGCGGCCGGACTCCCCGACGGAGGCGCGGTCGGTCTTCCGGTCGCTGCACACCCGCAATTACCGGTTGTTCTTCCTCGGGCAGACCTCGTCGCAGGTCGGCACGTGGGCGCAGTCGATCGCGCTCGGATGGCTCGTGCTCGAGCTGTCCGGCAGCGACGGCGTGGCCGTCGGCGTGCTCACCGCGATGATCGCGTTGCCCACGTTGATCTTCGGCACGCTGGGCGGTGTGGCCGCCGACCGGTTCGACAACCGCAAGCTGCTCCTCGGTGCGCAGGTGGTCCTGGCGATCGTGTCGACGGTGCTCGCGGTGCTCGTCGTCACCGACGTGGTCGAACTGTGGATGGTCTACGGCCTCGCGCTGATCGGTGGGTTCGCCCAGGTGATCGACAACCCGACGCGTCAGTCGTTCCTGTCGGAGATGGTCACCCCCGCGGAGTTGCCGAACGCGGTCGGCCTCAACAGCGCCATCGCCCAGTCGGCGCGCATCGTGGGCCCGGCCATCGTGGGTCTGCTCATCGTTGCGGTCGGCACCGGCATCTGCTTCGCGATCGACGCGGTGAGCTTCCTCGCGGTGATCGGCGCGCTGCTCATGATGCGAACATCGGAACTGCACGCGCGTCCTCGTGCCGCGCGCGCCAAGGGACAGGTGCGCGAAGGGCTCCGCTACACGTGGGCGTCACCCGATCTGCGCAACGCGCTCCTCATCGCCGCGGTGCTGGGCACGTTCGCCCTCAACTGGGGCGTGATCTTCCCCCTGCTGGCGAAGCGCACCTTCGGCAGCGACGCCGCGGAGTTCGGGTTGATGACGACGGTGATGTCGGTCGGCGCGCTGACGGGCGCGCTCACCGTCGCCCGGCTCGGCCTGCGCAGCGCGCGGGCCGTGGTGCTGGGCGGGTACGCGATGGGCGCGTGCACCGTCGCGGCAGCGCTCATGCCCGCGCTGTGGATGTTCCTCCTCGTGCTCGTGCCCGTGGGCTTCTTCATGATCGTGCACATGGTGTCGACCAACGTGTTCCTGCAGCTCCATGCCGAACCGGTCATGCGCGGCCGGGTGATGGCCCTCTACGCCATCACGATCTTCGGACTGCTGCCCATCGGCGGTCCGTTCATGGGGTGGTTGAGCGACGCCACGAGTCCGAGGGTCGCCTTCGTGTTCGCGGGGTGCACGTCGCTCGTGAGCTGCACCGCATTCGGGCTCCGCCTCATGCGGCGCGAGGCCCGACACCCGGAGGCCGCGGTCAGCGGGTGACCGTGCGGCCCGTGAGCGCCGCCAGCCGTTCGATCGCGGTTGCGTCCGCGGGTGGAACGGTGGCCTCCGCGAAGGTGTCGCCGTCACGCATGCCCTCCAGCGCGGGCCCGGCGAATCCGTACAGCTCCTCGACCATTGCGACGTCGGGCGCGTAGGCCTGCCCCGTCGCGGTGGCGAGGTCGTACCCGTGCACCGTGCCGTCGAGCACGAGGAACTGTGCGAACTCGCGCGCCGGGACCTCGCCCCATGGCGCGGCGACGACCTGGTCGAGGCGGCCGGGCTCGTGGAGGGTGGCCAGGAGGCCGCCGACGGCCGGGCCGAAGGAGCCGAGCGGGTCCGACAGATCCGGTTCGCCGGGGGTTTCGCCGAACGCGACCGAGAACATGGTGGCGCCGCCGATCATGTGCTCGAGCACGCCGCGCACGGTGAACTTCGCGCACGGAGTCGGGCGGTCGAGCTGGTCGGGGGTGATGTGCGTGACCACGCCCTCGAGTGCGGGGCCGAGTCGGTCGAGTTGCTCCAGGACGTCCATGGTCTCTCGTTCCTCTTGGTCAAGGGTCGTTCGGGATCGTTGGCACGGCCAGTGTGGACCACGCTCGGGGAGCACGCATCGGGCATCTGCCACGCACCGTCGCTCGCGGCATGGTGCAAACAGCCCATGCGCCCGCCGCCACCCGTTGGTACCGTCGTCGGCATGCCCGATCCGGCGCTCGCCGCCGCATACGACGCCTATGCGCGCCACGACTGGGACGCGTGCCTCGGCCTCGCCCTGGCCGCGTCGACCACCGACGACCGGGCAGAGGCCGAGCGCCAGGTGCTCCTCGCCGAGTCGGCGTGGTGGACGGGTCGGCTGGAGGAGTGCATCGAGCACCGTCAGGGGGCGTACCAACTCTCGGAGTCGCTCGGCGACACCCGCGCCGCCGGCGTGGCCGCGGTGTGGCTCTACGAACACCACTGCCTGCCGCGCCCGGCCCTCGGTCGGCACCGCGTGGCTGCAGCGCGCCCGGCGGTTGCTCGACGACGACCCCGACTGCGCCGAGCATTGCGTGCTCCTGCTGCGCGAGGTGGAGCAGGCCCATGGCGGCGGGCGCTACGACGAGGCACTGGCCTACGCGGAGCGCGCCCGCGCCCTGGCCCGGTCGCTCGGTTCGGTCGACCTCGAGGCCGAGGCGCTCCAGGCCATCGGGCGGGTGCTCATCGACCGGGGCGACACGGCAACGGGTCTGGCAGCCCTCGACGAGGCGATGCTCCTCGCGGTGGAGGGCCGGCTCGGCCCGTACTCGACCGGCAAGGTGTACTGCAGCCTGATCAGCGCGTGCGAGGAGGTCGGCGACCTCCACCGGGCCGGCGAGTGGACGGAGATCACCGCGCAGTGGGCGCAGCAGCACCCGTTCGCGATCTTCCCCGGCATCTGTCGCGTGCACCGCGCGACGCTCCTCGGCCTGCGTGGTGATCTCGCCGACGCGGAGAAGGAAGCCACTCGTGGTTGTGCCGAACTGATCGACGGGCACCTGCCCAACGTGGCCGCGGGCTGGGCGGAGGTCGGCGACATCCGGCGGCGCCTGGGCGACTTCGACGGCGCCGAGGAGGCTTTCGCGAAGGCGGCCGAGCTGCGCGGTCGCCCGTGCTGGGGAACCGCACTCCTGCGCCTCGACCAGGGCCGGGTCGACGAGGCGAGCCGGATCATCGAGGGCTGCGTCGCCGACCAGTCGGCGAGTCGCCTCGCCCGGGCCCGCGTGCTGCCCGCGGCGGTGCAGATCAACATCGCGAGCAGCGACCTGCTCACCGCCGAGGAGTACGTCGACGAGCTCGAACAGATCGCCGACGCCTTCGACATCGCCTTGCTCCGCGCGTCGGCGCAGCTCGCGCGCGGACGGCTCCTCCTCGCCGAGGGCGAACCCCGCACCGCGGCAGCGGTGCTGCACGACGCGCTGCGGTGGTGGCAGGATCTCCGCGTGCCGTACGAGGAGGCGACCACCCGCACCGTGCTCGCCCAGGCGCAACGCGATGCTGGCGACGACGCCGGTGCGCGCGAGTTGTTCGCTGCCGCCCGCGCGCAGTTCGACGCGATCGGGGCGCACCTCACCGCGGCGGGCGTCGACACGGTGGAGCAACGATCACCGCGACCGGGCGGCCTCACCGAGCGCGAGGTCGAGGTGCTCGTCCTCGTGGCGCAGGGCTGGTCGAACAAGGAGATCGCGAGCGAGCTCACCCTGAGCATCAAGACGGTCTCGCGGCACCTCTCGAACATCTTCACGAAGATCGGTGTGTCGACGCGCTCGGGCGCGACGGCCTACGCGTTCCGGCACGGGTTGATCGGCTCCTCCGCGTGAGCGTGCGTGACCTCTTGCCGGACCCGATCCGGCGGGCGCTGGGGATGAGCCGCGCGTCCGTCCGCTCCGTCATCCGGGCGGGTGGCCAACCCGTACTCGCGACGCGCCTCGTCGTCGGGCCGAACCTCCGGCGGGCCGAGACGCGGGTGTGGCGCCGCCTCGTGATCGACACCACCGTCGCGGCTACGGCGGTGGTCGTCGGCGCGGCCGTGGCGATCGCGACCGGCGTCTGGTGGGTGGCGGCCGTGGTGCCCGTGGTGTTCCTCGCCTCCGCGGGCCGTCGGCTCTGGAACGCCCGACCGTCGCGTGGTGTGAGCGACGGACTCCCGCCCGGCCGTCTCGATCGTGGTGCGGGTTGGATCGCCGACCCGGACTGGTTCGTGGAGCAGGCGGCCGCCCACGGCACCGTGTTCAAGAGCAACTTCTACGACGCGCCGACGATCTGCACCACCGACCTCGCCCTGGGCACGAGGCTCCTCCGGGAGCACCCGACCGAGCTGGGGCCGCCGTGGGCGCCCTACGACCAGTTCGTGCCCGGCGGCAGCGTCCGGGGCATCGACGGGGAGCGGCACGCCGAGTTGCGGCGCATCTACGCCCGGGCACTCAGCCCGCCCCTCGTGAAGTCGTGGGAGCCGCTGCTCGCGGCGCAGTCCCGATCGTGTCTCGTTCGTCTCGCCGCCGAGTGCACCGGGTCGGGGGCCGTGAACCCCCACGAGACAATCCGCCGGTGCGTCCTGGAGGCGTGGTGCGCGCTGCTCTTCGGCATCCCCACGTCGTCGTCGGCCTCCACCGAGACGCTCGACCTGTTCGATCGTCTCGATCCCGACCGGCACTTCTACGCGCGCCCCTTTCGGAACGACGACGTCGAGGCGTGGTTGGTACGCATCGGTGAGCTCGTGGTCGAGGCAGCACGCGCGCCGGATGCCCCGCGCTCGCTGGCCCGGCAGTTCGACGGCGCGGAGCACGCACTCGACGATCCCGCGGTGCTGCGCAATCTCATCTACTCCGTGGTCACGAGCCGCGACGACGTCTCCGGTCTCCTCGTGTGGGTGCTCTGGTACCTCGCCGCGGACCCTCAGTGGACGCGAGCGCTCCGGGACGGGGGCGGCGAGCCGCGACGCGACCGGGAGGCGCTCCGCGAGATCCACCGCGATCCGGTGCCCTTTCCCGACCCCGAGCGCTTCGACCCCTCGCGCCACGCCGACGGCGGATGCGCCCGCGACGTCTATGCGCCCTTCGGGGTCGACCACCGGGCCTGCCTGGGCGAGTTGCTCACCCGCACCTTCGCCCGCGTGTTCGCGTTGTCGGTGGCCGACTTCGACGTGGCCACCCGGGCCGACGGTCCGGTGCAGCTGAGCCGCCAGCGGCACTGGTCACCCAGCTCGCAGTGGAGACTCGCCGTCGCGGAGCCGGCAGTGCTCCGCAGCGCACCGGGCCCCCCGTGAACGACGTCGGGTTCGTCACGATGGCGGACGCGGAGCATGCCACCGGCGCGGTTGCACTCGTCAATTCACTGCGGCTGCTCGGCCACCACCAGTCGATCACCGTGCTCGACCTCGGCCTCACCGCGGCGCAGCGACGTGAGCTCTCGAACGAGTGCGAGATCGTCCCCGCCCCCGACCACCCGCGCCACCCGTGGCTGCTGGTGCCCGCCGCGTGCCTCGCGGCGGCGCCGGGTGCGGCGGTCGTCGTCTATCTCGACAGTGACATCATCGTGACCGCACCGCTGGACGAGATCATTGCGGAGGCGCGAGCCGGCCAGGTGTGCGCCTTCGTCGACGTGCTCGCCGACCGGTGGTTTCCCGACTGGGCCGATCGGTTGGCCCTGGACGCGCCGTTGCGGCGCCAACCGTACGTCAACGCGGGGTTCGTCGCCTTCTCCACCTCCGTCCACGAGGCGCTCGTCCGGCGCTGGGGCGAGCGATGCGCCGAGCTGCCCGACGACGACATCCGGATCGACGCGTTCTGTCTCGACGACCCCTGCGGGTTGCCCGATCAGGACGTGCTCAACGCGATGTTGATGTCGGAGTTGCCGCGCGGACGACTCGCCGCCTTCCCGGCCGCCGCGATCGCCCAGGGGCGCGACCAACTGGCAGCAACGCGGGTGGTCGACCGCGACACGCTCGCGTGCAGTCGCAAGGATGCTCGGTGCGTGCTGCTGCACGCGTTCGGCGCGCCGAAGCCCTGGCAGCCGGGAGCCCGGCGCGATCTTCCTCGCACGGCCTACCTCGTGCTCCTCCGGCGGCTGCTGACCGGCCGCGGACTCGCCGTGCACACGCACGAGCCGCTCGCGCCGTGGCTCCGGCCGGGTTGGCGGGGCGTCGTGATGCTCCACGTCACCACGGCCTGGGATGCCGTGCGGACCCGCACCCGTGGGGTGCGCGGCCGGATCGGGCTCGTCAGTCGATCTTCGGCTGCTCGTCGGCCATCTCGCGCAGGCGGTTCTTGAGGATCTTGTCGAGCGTCCCGAGCGGGAACTCGTCGACGAAGTACACGGCGCGCGGGACCTTGAACTTCGCGAGGTTGTCGCGGCACGTCTCGAAGATCTCGAGCTCCACCACCGCGGGGTCGTGGTCGCCGGGAGCGGGGATGACGAATGCGACCACCACTTCGTCGAGGAAGTCGTGCTGCTTGCCGACGACCGCGACCTGGGCCACCGCGGGATGCGCCACGATGAGGTCCTCGACCTCCTTGGCCGAGACGTTCTCGCCACCGACCTTCAACAAGTCCTTGTCGCGCTCCTGGTAGAAGACGTTGCCGCCCGCGCCCATCTTCACCATGTCGCCGGTCTTGAACCAGCCGTCCTCGAAGGCCTTCTCGTTGGCCTCGTCGTTGCGGTAGTACTCGAGGAAGAGCTGGATGCCGCGCGTGCCGCGCAGCCACAGCTCCCCGGTCTCGCCCTCGGCGCACAGCTCGCCGGTGTCCTTGTCGACGACGGCGATCTCGTAACCCGGCGTGACGTGGCCCATCGAGCGCGTGGGGAGCAACTCCTTCGGCTTCGCGGTGATCGCGTGCGTGACCGTCTCGGTCATGCCGTAGGCCGCGTAGATCCCGACGCCGAACATACGGTCGAGGTCGGGCATGATCAGGCCGAACACGCCGGCACGCAGCGAGTGCTCCTGCGGGCGTTCGGGGCTGCCGAGCGCGGCCATCACGAACGGCATCACCGAAGTGTGGGTGACGCCGTGCTCCACCACGACGGGCCAGAAGCGGCTCTGCGACCACTTCGGCATCAGCACCGCAGTGGCCCCCACGCCGAGCACCGCGAAGAAGCTCCAGCTCTGCGCGTTCACGTGGAAGAACGGCAGGAAGATCACGTAGGTGTCGTCGGTGCCGAGATCGATGTTGCGCGACCCGGTGCGGCTCGACCACACCGCGTTGGCATGCGTGTGCACGACCGCCTTGGGCCGGCTCGTGGTGCCGGAGGTGAACATGATCCCGAACGGCAGCATCGGCTCGGGGTCGCGCACGACGGCCGCGTCGGCGTCGCCGAGCAGCGAGGTGAAGGTGGCGAACTCCTTGGCCTCGATGCGCTGGTCGTCGGTGGGCGCGTCGCCGCTGTTGTCGTCGGTGACCGCGAGCCACTGCAGGCTCGGCGCCGCCGCGGCGACCATCGCCGCGTACTGGGGCTGCGTGACCGCGGCGATGGCCCCGGTGTGCTCGGCGAAGTAGCTCATCTCGGCGCCGACCGACTTGGTGTTGGTGGTCACGCCCACTGCGCCGAGGTGGGCGCACGCGAGCCAGGTGAGCACCATCTCCGGGCAGTTCTCGGAGTGGATGAGCACCTTGTCGCCCTTGGTCACACCCTTGGCCGCGAGTCCGGCGCTGACCCGGCGCACGTCGTTGAGCAACTCCGAGTAGGTCCAGCGGCGGCCGGCGCCCTCGCGGGGCGACCAGACCAGCGCCGGGTGGTCGGGCTTGCGGTCCGCCCAGTGGGCGAGCAGGGCGGGGATGTCCTGGCCGTGCATCTGGAAGTCGAGCAGGCGCTGGGGGTCGCGGAGTGCAGGAGACGTCATGGCCGACATCCTGCCCGATGCGTGTGCAAGCATGCCGATCTCGCCGCCGACCAGCAGGAGCACCAAGTGTCCGTCACCTCGTGGGACGACTTCCCCGTCCACCAGAGCCGCGAACTGGATCGCCCACCCCGCCACCAGCGACCGGAACTTCTACGACCGGTACTACTTCAACGCCTTCGACACCGGTGGCCAGTTCATGGCGGTGTTCGGGCTCGGGCAGTACCCGAACCTCGGCACCACCGACGCGTTCGTCACCGTGCGGGTGGGGGAGCAGCAGCACGTGGTGCGCGCGTCCCGCCCGCTGGGCGACCGGGCCGACCTGCAGGTGGGCCCGCTGCGCGTCGAGGTGCTCGAGCCGCTGAAGCGCCTGCGCTTCGTGGCCGAGGCGCCCAAGGGATCCGCGGCGGAGCACTCGATCGCCGCCGATCTCACCTGGGAGGGCTTCGGCCCCGCCATCCCCGAGCCCAACCAGTTCATCCGGGCCGGCAACCGGGTCATCTTCGACACCCAGCGCCTCGCCCAGATGGGCTCGTGGAGCGGCACGCTCGAGGTGGCCGGCGAATCCATGACCGTCGACGCCGCGACCACCTGGGGTTCACGCGACCGCTCGTGGGGCGTGCGGCCCGTGGGGGAGCAGGAGCACCCCGGGATCATGGCTTCGATGCCGCGAGGCGCGGGGAACATGTGGAGCTACTTCCCGATGCGCTTCGAGGACCACTCGATCTACTACATCTGCTCCGAGAACGACCGCGGTGAGCGCTCGCTCGAGCAGGCGGAGCGGGTGTGGCACGACGGCCGCATCGAGCAGCTCGGCCGCACCGAGCACCACCACGAGTTCGTGCCCGGCACGCGGCTGTTGGCCCGCTCGACCATCTCGTTCCCCGATGCCGGCTTCGGCATCGCGTGCGAGTCGATCCTTCCGAGCTTCATCGCCGTGGGCACCGGGTACGGCCTCGAGGCCGACTGGCGCCACGGCATGTACCAGGGGCCCGAGACCGTCGTGCAGGGCTTCGTGCACCAGGTGGCCGACATCGCCGAGCTCGGTGGGCTCGCGCTCGTCGACCACTCGGGCCGGTTCTCCTACACCGACGACCGCGGCCCGCACTCCGGCTTCGGCCTGTACGAGCACTCGTTCAGCGGCAACTTCCCGAAGTACGACCTGGACTGATCGAACTTGCGTCGTTCGCAGAGGCGATACGCGTACGAACGACGCAAGTTTGGAGCTAGGCGCCCCAGACGCTGACGTCGCAGCCGAGGCCGCGGAAGCGCTCGATGATGTCGGCGGGGTCCATGATCCCCGGCGGCCAGTGGTAGTCGTGCATGCGGATGGTCGCGGTGTAGCGCACGAACTCCTTGCCGCCCTCGAGTGACGTCGTCACGCCGCGCATGCCGATCTGGCGCTCGTAGCGCTCGGCGTGCTCCTCGTTCAGCACGAAGTTCATCGCGTCGCACATGGAGCCCATGTCGACGTTGCCCCAGTCCCACGGGCTGCGGCTCACGTGCCACAGCACCCCGCCCGGGTCGCAGCTGATGAGCTCGAAGGACTTGTCGATGAGGGTGATCGGCTCCAGGCAGCACGCGCAGAAAGCCTCGAGTCGGCACTCCTTGCCCTGGAAGGGTGGCATGTTCGACACCGCGAGCGCTTCGGACGCGCACCCGATGTAGCTGTGGAACTCGTCGTCGATGTAGAGCTCGACCTGGCTGGGGAACGACGAGAACGGCGGGGCCTTCAGGATGTCGCAGTTCGTCGCGTCCTGGTTGACCACCACCATGATCGCCTGCTGCAGCTGCTTGAGGGCGTTCGACGTGCGACGCCGGTCGAACCCGATGCCCTCGAAGATGTTGCGCAGGTTCGGCGCAACACCGCGCGAGCACCAGTACTCGAAGATGAACTGGCGCAGCGCCATCGCGTCGTCGGTCAGCTCGAACGGCTGCATCATCTGCGGCATCGGAGTTCCCCCTCGGAATCGCTGCCTGCGTCCACGGTCGTGACGAAGAGCGATCCTACGATGCCAGCGTGATCCAGCCCGCGGACCAGCCCGACCTCTTCTCCAGCCTCGAACCCGACCGTGGCCCCAGCCACGAGGAGGGTGGCGAGGGGCACCCGATGATGAAGCTGGTCGCGGCCACCGACGGCTCGTGCCTGCGCAACCCGGGGCCAGGCGGCTGGTGCTGGTACGTCGACGACGACTGCTGGGGCGCGGGCGGCGAGCCCGACACCACCAACAACCGGATGGAGCTGCTGGCAGTCGCCGCGCTGCTCGAATCCGTGCCCGCCGGCCGGCCCGTCCACATCATGGCGGACAGCTCGTACGTGATCGACGCGCTCACCAAGTGGCGCCACGGTTGGAAGAAGAAGAACTGGCGTACCTCCAGCGGGGAGCCGGTGAAGAACCGCGACCTGATGGAACGCCTCGACGTGCTCATGGGCACGCATGCCCCCACCTTCGAGTGGGTGCGCGGCCACCAGGGTCACGCGGAGAACGAGGCCGCCGACGACCGGGCGCGGGCCGTGGCGACCGCCGTCCAGGCCGGCCGTGACGACTGGGACCCGGGCCCCGGCCTCACCTGCTGAGGCTCGTGTCGCTCAGCGCGCGGAGAGGAAGACGTCGAGGGTGTCGATGACCAGCTGGATGTGCTCGTCCTGCAGCGCGTGGTTGAGCGGCAGGATGAACCCGCGCTCCATGATCGCGTCGGCGTTCGGGAGCCCGTCGCCCGGCTGCACGAAGTCGACGCCACGCATGAACGGCTGTCGGGTCGCGTTGCCCGTCCACACGGTGCGGGTGTCGACGCCGTTGCCGTCGAGGTGCTCCTGCAGCGCCGCCCGCTCGAAGCCGGAATCGGGACGGATGGTGAGCGGGTAGCAGAGCCACGCGGTCTCGATACCGTCGGTCACCTGTGGGAGCACGAACTTGTCGGTGTGCTGCGACAGGTACTCGGTGTACATCGCGAAGTTGCGGGTGCGCCGCGCGAAGTTCGACGGCAGCTTCTTCAGCTGCTCGAGGCCGAACGCCGCGCCCATCTCCGACGGCTCGAAGTTCCACGCCAGCTCGTCGAAGATGAACTGGTTGTCGTAGGGGATGCCGTCGAGGTCCTCCCAGAAGTTGCGGTCGCGTTTCTTGGACCCGAAGAAGTGCAGCTCCGACCGACGACCCCACCGGCGCAGCAGGAGGCCGCGGTCCCGCAGCGCCTCGTCGTCGAGGCACACCATGCCGCCGTTGCCCGCGCACGTGATGATGTGCGACGACGCGAAGCTCGTGGTGGTGAGATCGGTGCGGGTGCCGGTGGGCGTGCCGCGCAACGTGGGCCCGAGCGCGTCGGCACTGTCCTCCACGACGAGCAGGTCGTGGCCGTCCGCGATCTCGCGGATCACGTCCCAGTCGGGTGCGTTCCCGATGAGGTTGGGCGTGAGGATCGCCTTCGTGCGCGGCGTCACCATCTCCTCGATGCGCGCCACGTCGATCTGGTACGTCGTGGGATCCACGTCGACGAACACGGGCACCAGCCCGGCGCGCACGATCGGCGCGAGGTCGGTGGAGAACGTCACCGCGGCGGTGATGATCTCGGAACCCGGCGGCAGGTCCATGAGCTCGACCGCGAGGTACAGCGCCGACGACCCGGAGTTGCACATGAGGCCGCGCTGCTTGCCGAAGCGCGCGGCGACTTCGCGCTCCATCGCGTTGACCCTGCGGCCGGGCCAGATGCCCATCGGACCGTCGCGCAGCACCTCGACGACCGCGGCGATCTCCGCCTCGTCGTGCACGCTGCCTGCGTAGAACACCCGGTCGACCATCGCTGTCTGCGCTCCTGTGCCGTCCCATCGGTTGCGGGGCGCCACCTTCGCACATACGGTCGCCGCATGAGCGTCTCCGGCCTGCCCGAGTCCGCCGCCGCCGACTGGCACGCGATCGTCGACCGTCTCGCGGTGATGGCGACGATCTGCGACACGCGTGCCTGGAGCCGCCTGCCCGAGGTGATGACGGCCGACGTCGAGGCCTACGGCCACCGCGGCATCGACGCAGTGCGCGAGGACAACCTCCGCCAGTTCCTCGGCGGGTGCGGCCCCTCGCAGCACCTGCTCGGCAACCACCGGATCGCGGTCGACGGCACGCTGGCCACGAGCACCTGCGAGGCCCGGGTCTTCCACCAGGGCGCGGGGGAGCGCGCGCACCTCACCTGGGAGTGCTTCGGCACCTACCGCGACTCGTGGGAGCGCACGGCCGACGGCTGGCGCATGACCGAGCGGGTCTTCGACGTGCGGGCCGCCGTCGGCGACTTCAGCGTGCTGCAGCCAGGCTGAGCCGCACGCTCAGCGCAACCGCACCGGGATCCGGGCGTGGGCCCGCGCCCAGATCGACGTGACCCGTTCGGGTGTGCCGTCGACGTGCGCCTCGGGGAACGCCCGGGTGAACGCAGCGAAGGCCGCGCGAGCCTCGAGCCGGGCGAGGTTGGCACCGAGACAGAAGTGCGCGCCGTGCCCGAACGAGAGGTGTCGCCCCGGCTCGCGACCGAGCTGCAGCTCGTCGGGATCGGTGAACTCGCGCTCGTCGCGGTTCGCGCTGCCCCACACGAGTTGCACCCGGGAGCCCGCGGGGATGGTGGTGTCGTGCACGACCACGTCGGCGGTGGTGTTGCGCGGCAACGTCTGCGCCGGCGCCTCCAGGCGCACCATCTCTTCGATGGCGCCGCCCCAGCGCGACGGGTCGGTGGCGAGCGCGGCGCGGACGTCGGGCAGTCCGTCGAGCAGCACGAACCCGTTCCCGATGAGGCTCGAGGTGGTGTCGTTGCCGGCGAGGATCAGGAGCATGCAGAAGCCGAGCAACTCGTCCTCGGGGAGCCGCTCGCCGTCGATCTCGGCGGCGATGAGCGCGGACATCAGGTCGTCGGCGGGCTGCGCGCGCCGCTCGGCGAGCAGCTCGGCGAACATCCCGTAGATCGCGCCGGCATCGGCGGCGAACTCCTGGCCGTCGGTGATCTCGAGGAAGCACTCCGTGAGGCGGCGGAACTCGGGGGTGAGCCCGTCGGGGATGCCGATCAGCCGGCTGGCAACCATGCTCGGCACGAGCGCGGCGTACTCGTGCTGGAAGTCGATCTGCTCCCGGCTCGCGAGTCCGGCGCACAGTTCGTGCGCGATCCGCGTGCACCATCGGTTCGAGATCCGCGATCCGTCGCGGGGTGAACGCCCGCGACACCAGCGCGCGGTGCGCGGTGTGGCGCGGCGGATCGAAGTAGATCATCTGCGGCAGCAGGTTCTGCGCTTCGGCCACGTCGCTGCTGAGGCGGGTGTGGTCGTGCACCGCGTCCCACACGTCGGCGTGACGCGTGAGCGCGAACGCGCCCGTGACCGGATCCTGGTAGACGGGCGCGTGGTCGCGCATCCAGCGGTAGTCGTCGAACAGCGTGTCCTGGAAGGTCGGCGCGGTCGGGTCGTAGCGGAACTCCCGCGTCGTGGTCACGATCGTGCCCGAGTCGTGGGTGGCGGCGTGCTGCGGTTGGTCCACGAGAGGTCGGGGGTGCGGTCGCCCACCACGGTGATCGCGTCGAGGCGGGCGAGGTCGTCGGCGGAGAGCTCCACGAACGCCGCGCCGGCGTTCTCGTCGATGTACGCCTCACGCTTGGTGCCGGGAATGGGCACGACATCGTCGCCCTTGGCCAGCAGCCACGCCAGTGCGACCTGGCCGGGCTTCACCTCGTGCGCGGCTGCGATCTCGCGAACGACGTCGACGATGGCAAGGTTGGCGTGGAGCGCGCCCTCGGCGAAGCGCGGGTGGGAACGGCGCATGTCGTGCTCGCCGAGATCGTCGACCGACGACACCGTCCCGGTGAACAACCCGCGCCCGAGCGGACTGAACGGCACGATGCCGATGCCGAGCTGCCGGCAGGTGGGCACGATCTCGGCCTCGATGTCTCGGCTCCACAGCGACCACTCGCTCTGCAGCGCGGTGATCGGGTGCACCGCCGACGCACGGCGCAGCGTGTCGACCGACGCCTCGGAGAGACCGAGATGGCGCACCTTGCCTGCCGCGACCAACTCGGCCATCGCGCCGACGGTCTCCTCGATGGGTACGTCGGTGTCGGCACGGTGTTGGTAGTAGACGTCGATCACATCGGTACCGAGACGCTGCAGCGAGGTGTCGCACTTCGCCTTCACGTACTCGGGGCGGCCGTCCGCCTTCCCCGGTTGCCCGCCGTGCGGCGCGGTCGACGATCCCGAACTTGGTGGCGAGGGTGATCTCGTGACGGCGGCCCTTGATCGCCTCGCCGACGAGATCCTCGCTCGGTCCGTAGATGTCGGCGGTGTCGATCAGCGTGCAACCGGCGTCGATGGCGTGGCGGATCACGGCGACCGCGTCGACGCCCTCGGCGCTGCCGTAGACACCAGTGAAGCTCATGGCGCCGTAGCCGACCGCGCCGACCTCGGGCCCGAAGTCGCCCAGGCGACGGATGGGGATGCTCATGGACCGACGCTAACCCGCTTGTCGGACACGCGGGAGTGTGCTGTGCTGCGGACGCCGAACGAGTCGGACAAGTCGGAACGCCGGAACGAGGGGGATCACATGGGGGACGAACGCAGCTACGGCGACATCGCCACGAAGCTGCTCATGGAGAACGACCGGGTGCGGATCTGGGAGATGCGCCTCGACCCGGGCCAGCGGTCCGACCTGCACCGCCACGATCTCGACTACATCATGATCCAGATCTCGGGCGACAAGATGGGCGCCCATTTCGAACCGGACTCGGGCGGCGAGTGGGTCGGCCAGTCGTACGTGGAAGGGCCCATTGCGCCCGGGCAGGTGCTCTACGCGCAGCGCGGCGGCATCGAGACTGCCGAGAACATCGGCGACGAGCCGTTCTACGAGATCGTGGTGGAGCTCAAGGACTGACCTGCTGCAACAGCGGATCGCCGTCGACGAATCGCCGCACGTTCTCGAGCCAGAGGCGATGGAGGTTCGGGAACAGCGCGACCGGATCCGACGAGCAGTGGTACGAGAGGTACAGGTTCGGCGCGTCCCACAGCAGGTGCTCGGGCGGCAGCGGTTCGAGGCTGGCGACGTCGAGCGCGGCGCCGCGCAGGTGCCCGCGCTGCAGCGCGTCGATCAACGCGGCCTCGTCGACGAGCGTGCCGCGCCCCACGTTCACGAAGAACGAACCGGGCGCCATCGCCGCGAACGCGTCGCGGTCCATCAGGCCGATGGTGTCAGGGGTCTCCGGCACGGCGGCCACGACCGTGTCGCACTGGCGCAGCATCTCGTGCAGACGAACGGTGGGGTAGAGCTCGTCGACGTCGGGAGCGGTGTCGCCCGGCGTGGCCGAGCGACGTGATGCGAGCACGTGCACGTCGAAGGCCTGCAGCCGTCGCGCGACGCCGGCGTTGATCGCGCCGAGGCCGATGAGGCCGACCGTGGTGCCGGCGAGCTCGGGCGCGTAGACCGGCTCCCATCGGTGCTGCTGCTGCCGGGCGTGCAGCTCGCGGAAACCCTTGCGCTCCTCGAGGATCCGCCCGATGACGAACTCGGAGATCGCCACCGAGTTCACGCCCGCCGCGTTGGTGAGGCGGATCCCGCTCTCGGCGAGCCCGGAGGATTCGAGCTGTGCGTAGCCCGCTCCGATGCCCTGCACCCACGAGAGATTCGGCGCGACCTCGCCGACGTCGAACGGTAGGTCGAGCGCGAGCACGCCGTGCACCCGGGCGAAGATCGCCTGCTGCTCGTCGGTGAGGGGCGGCGCCTCCCCGCGTGCGGCGGCGATCCCCTCGGGACGGCCGCGCAACGTCCGCAGGTGTTGCCCTTCGTCGTACGGGACGGTGACCACCTCGATGCGGGGGTCGACCGCGCGCACCGCGTCCAGCGACCCGTCGAACGCGGCCTGGTCGGCGAACCACTCGCGTGGATAGAGGACGGCGAGGACGATCGGCCCGTCGGCCGGCACTGGTCGGAATCCCATGCCGGGGCACCTTAGGACCGCCTGAGCAGGCGATGCTCCGTCTCGCCGTGCCCGAGGTCCTAGCCTGCAGGTCGCGGACCTCCCGGTCCGGAACCGTCGCCGGAATGTCGCATCGCGCCCGCCCTGCTGCAGACCCCAGGCCACCAGGAGCCATGTGAGCGCGCTGCTCGATCCCGCCGCTTCCAGTCCTTCGTCCACTCGAGACGAGCCGTCGTCCTGGACGGGCTTCCCCGATCCCCAGAGCACACCGGCGACGTACGAGCTGATCCTGACCGGGTTCTTCCTCGTGGCGCCGGTCGTGGCGCTCGGCTACTTCGTCGCCGACAGCATCGGGAAGCCCTTCCCGTGGTTCCCCGTGGTGCTGACCGCGGCGCTCATCGTGATCTTCGGACACGGCATCACGATCGGGTTCCACCGGCTCTTCACCCACAAGGCGTTCGTGGCGAAGCGGCCCCTGAAGATCTTCCTCGCCGTGCTCGGCACAATGGCGTTCCAGGGCTCGGTGATCGGTTGGGTGGCCGACCACCGTCGACACCACCGCTGGGCCGACCGGCCCGGCGACCCGCACTCGCCGGTGTACAAGGAGCAGCGCGCCCTCGCGGGCCTCGGTGGGTTCTGGCACGCGCATGCGGGCTGGTGCTTCACCATCAAGCGCACGTCACGCGAGCACTACGCGGCCGACCTGCTCGCCGATCGCGACCTCGTACGTGTCGACCAGTTCTTCCTGCCGCTCGCGCTGCTCACCTTCGCGATCCCGTTCACGCTCGGGTGGCTGTGGACGGGCACGCTCGAGGGCGCGTGGATCGCATTCGTGTGCGCGGGCTTCGTACGCGTCGGCATCTCGCTGAACTTCACGTGGTGCGTCAACTCCGTGTGCCACATCTTCGGCAAGCGACCGTTCGCGTCGAAGGACGAGAGCACCAACTTCGCTCCGCTCGCGCCGTTCACGATGGGTGAGGCGTGGCACAACAACCACCACGCGTTCCCGCGCTCGGCGCGTCACGGCCTGCTGCCCGGCCAGCTCGACACGTCGGCCCGGCTCATCCAGTGGATGGAGCGCTGGGGCTGGGTCACCGACGTGCAGCTGCCCACGCCCGAGCAGATCGCCGCACGCCGGATCGACACCGTCGATGCGTCGGCCGCCGCCTGATCGGGTCGACTGCCGCGGTTCAGGCCCAGGGGCCGAAGCTGCGGAACGCGAACATGCCCGCACCCGCGGGGACCTGCGCGACCGGCTCGCCCAGGTCGCGCAGTGTCGGGGCCTCGATGCGCGTCGCGACCTGCTGCAACGCCGCGAGGTCCAACCCGTAGACGCGCGCCGCGTTCTCGCCGACCATCGCAACGGTTGCCTCGGCGCCGATGCCCGAGAACGTGTGACGCAGCGACACCCGTCCGAACGATTCCACCTCGTCGTCGGGCTCCGGGTGCTGCCACGTCCCTTCCGTGTGCGGGTAGTCGGATCCCCACATCACGTTGGCGACGTAGCCGTGGTCGACGGCGTCCTGCGCCTCGAACGGTGCGAGGAAGCTGGCGCCGATCGACACGTGCTCCGCGCAGTACTCGCTCGGCGGGCGCGTGATGCGCGTACCCAGCATCCAGCCCTGGGTGCGGTACACGGAGTCGAACTCGTTCATCGTCGGCGCCCACCACGTGCCGGGCTGCTCCGTGAGCACGAGCCGGAGGCCGGGGTGCCGCTCGAACACGCCTCCGAACACCATCTGGTGCATCGCGCGCCGGCTCATCCACCCGCCCGACTCGAGTTGCACGAGCACCATCGCCTCGGGCCCGTTCCACGAGTCGGGGTTGCCCGCGCCCGAATGTGTGGTGAGCGCCAGGCCGCACTCCTCGCACGCGGTCCAGAACGGCTCCCAGGCCGCGTCGTTGTAGGGCGTGATGCCCGGGCCCGGCGCGGGGAAGTTCACGCCCCGCAGACCCGCCTCGTGGGCGCGGATCGCCTCGCGGGTGGCGGCCTCGACGTCCCACATCGGGAGCTGCGCGAGGCCGACGTGGCGCACCGGGTCGGTGGCGCACGCGTCGGCGAGCCAGCGGTTGTAGATCTCGCGGCCCGCGCCGACGAGCGCGGGGTCGTCGGTGTCGGAGGGCAGGAAGACCACGAAGGAGCCCCACGGAAGCGGCTCCTCGTTCTGGCTGCCGTGGAAGATCACCTCGGCGGCCACGCCCTCGTGGTCGAGGTCGGCGCGACGTGCGTCCATGTCGAAGTGGCCGGCGGTGCGGCGGTTGCGGCTCAGCCCGGCGCCCTTGCGGCCCTCGATCTTCCCGTAGATGCGGGCGCTCAGGTCGTCGACGTGGCCGGCGAAGGCGTCGAACTCGTCGAGCAGTGACGACGGGCAGTAGGCCCGTAGGTCGTCGCGCAGCCGCGGCCCGATGTGGCAGTCGGCGGACACGACGACGAGCGGCCGGTCGAGATCAGGCATGCCCGATACTCTCACGGAATGCAGGGTCGAACAGCAGTTGTCACCGGCGCGGGCCAGGGCCTCGGGCGTGCGGACGCGCAACGCCTGTCGCGCGACGGCTTCCACGTGGTGTGCCTCGACCTCGACGGCGACGCCGCGCGCGCCACCGCCGAGGAAGTGGGCGGCACCGCGCACCAGTGCGATGTCACCGACCGCGACGCGGTGCACGCCGTCGCCGCCGAGATGGCGGAGTGCCATGCCCTGGTGAACAACGCCGGCATCTGGCGGTTCCACTCGATCCTCGACATGACGCCCGAGGACGCCCGGGCCGTCCACGACGTGAACGTGCTCGGGATCATCTGGTGCACGCAGGCCTTCGTGCCGCACCTGCGCGCCGCGGGCGGGGGCAGCATCGTGAACATGTCGTCGGGCGCGGCGTGGACGCACTCGCCGGGCCTGGGGCTGTATCCGGCCACGAAGTCGGCGGTGGAGTCGCTCACGAAGACGATGGCGCTCGAGCTCGGGTCCGACAACATCCGCGCCAACGCGATCGGGCCCGGCCTGATCGTGAGCGACGGCACCGCCGGCAACTACCAGGGCGAGCGCGCCGCGGAGCGCGCCAAGGGGGTGCCGATGGGTCGCCTCGGCAGCCCCGCCGACATCGCCGACGTCGTGGCATTCCTCTGCGGCGACGACTCGCGCTACGTGAACGGCCAGGTGATCTACGTCGACGGCGGAATCACCGCCGGCGCGATGGCTCGCTAGGGACCCGCTAGAAGAGGCGGCGTTCGATCACGGGCAGCGACGACCAGGGGAAGTCGATCCAGAGATCGGTCTGCTTCCACACGTGGTCGGGCTTCACCACCGAGCGGGGCTTCTCGTAGAGCACCGCGGTCTCGAGCGCCTTCACCGCGGGGCGCACGGTGTCGGCGACGAGGCGGAGGGTCTCACCCGTGTCGGCGACGTCGTCGACGACCAGCACGTGCTCCTCACCGATGTCGACGAGGTCGAGCGCGGGCGGGAGGATCACCGGCACCTCGAGGCGCTGGTCGATGCCCGTGTAGAACTCGACGTTGATCACCATGCAGTTCTTGATGCCGAGCGCGTAGCCCAGCGCACCGGCGACGGGCAGGCCGCCGCGGGCGATGGCGAGCAGCACGGTGGGCTCGAACCCGCTGTGGCGAATGGTCTCGGCCAGCTCACGTGAGGCCGCGCCGAATCCGTCCCAGGTGAGGATCTCGCGGGGGGTCGCGCCGGGCATGGACAGGTCGAGGTCGTCGTGCTCGTCATCGGTGCTCATGACCCGTCCTCTCACGCTTCGCGGGGCAGCGGGCCGCGCACCCACTGGGGCACGGTGACCCGGCGGGCGATGCGCCATCCGCCAGCGACCCGCTCGAGCTCGTCGCGGTACTGCACGCCCATGGCGAGGTCGTCGTGCCCGTTGCCCGGCTCCTCGAAGTGCAGCGCGACGCAGTAGCTCCAGCAGCTGGCGCGGTCACCGTCGACCACCGTGTACTGGTTGGTGATGTTGTGCTGGGTCGCGGCGTACGCGGCCACCCCGGTCTCGAGCATGGGGAGGTAGTCGGCCACCGCGGACTCGCCGAGCGTGCCGCTCACCAACGCGTCGGGCGAGAAGGCGCTGCGCAGCATCTCGCCGTTGCGCGTGTCGATGGACAGCGCGTAGAGCTGGCACACCCGCTTCACCGCTGCTTCCTCGGCGAGCAACTCGGGCGTGGGCACCGGCACCGGCCCGCGGAGCTCGGGAATCTGGTCGGTCACTGGGCGGCTCCTGGAGCGGTGGTCGCGTCGACCCGGGCGAAGAACTCCCGCAGCGTACGACCGAAGCGGTGCGGATCGGGACGCCAGAGGTCGTGGCCCGAGCCGTCGAAGTCGACGATCTCGATCCCGGGGACCGCGGCGCGGTAGCGGTCGGCCAGCTCGTCGGTGACGATCGCGCCGGGGGCGGTGCCCCGCACGAGGAGCACGGGCACACCCAGTGCGCCCAGCTCCGCGAACATCTCGACGTCCTCGCTCTCGGCGAACACCCCGTCGATCGCCTCGGGGGTCATGCGTTCGTTCATCGGCCGGCCGCGCCACTTGCGGGTGTGGAAGCCCGGCCGGTACTGCTCGGGGACGCGCACGTGACCGGCGAAGTAGTCGCCGATCGTGACCGAGAGCACGCGATCGGGATGGGTGATCGCCCAGCCGAGCGAGTAGCCGGTGCCACGGGAGTACGACGCCATGTGCACCCGCTGGACCCCGGCGTCGCTGATCACCGCGTCGAGGTCGGCCACGTGGTGCGCGGGCGACCAACCCTCGCCGGGGACATCGGAAGCGCCGCGCCCGTGCACGTCGACGGCGACGACGCGGCGGGAGAGCAGCTCGTCGAGGAGGTCGTGGTACTCCTCGGCCTCGTCGCCCATGCCGGGCACGAACACGACGGGCGGCAGGTCGGCGTCCGCGGCCTCGTCGAACGTGTCGACGTAGTGGAGCCGCAGCCCGTCGTGCTCCACGAAGCGCGATCTCGTGGTGTGCATCCGCAGTGGTGTCCTTCCCGGGTGGTGCCGTACGGTACCCGCCGTCACGATGGCGAGCAGGGGGACACCCGTGGGTGAAGGACGCAAGGTCGCACTGGTCACCGGCGCGAGCCGGGGCATCGGCAAGTCGGTGGCCCAGTGGCTCGCCAAGGGTGGCTACGACGTCGCCATCACCGCCCGCACGGTGCACGAGGGCGAGGCGCGCGAGCACTCGTCCACGCTGAAGGCGTCGAACACGAAGCCGTTGCCCGGCTCGCTCGACGCGACCGCTGCGCTCATCGAGGCCGAGGGGCAGCAGGCGCTCCAGGTGCCCGCCGATCTCACCGACTACGCGTCGCTCGGCGCGGCCGTGGCGCGCGTCGAGGAGCGCTGGGGCGGCATCGACGTGCTGGTGAACAACGGTCGCTACATCGGCCCCGGCCACATGGACCTGATGATGGAGACGCCGATCGACCTGCTCGAGAAGCAGATCCAGGCCAACGTGCTCGCCATCGTCGTGCTGTGCAAGCTCGTGGTACCCGGGATGATCTCCCGCGGCGGTGGCACGATCCTCAACATCACGTCGGGCTCCGCGTACGCGGACGCCACCCAGCCCGCGGGCAAGGGCGGCTGGGGCATGGGCTACGGCATCACGAAGGCGGGCATGCACCGCATCGCCGGGTTCCTCAACGTGGAGCTGGGCGACCAGGGGATCCGGGCCTACAACGTGCAGCCCAACCTCATCGCCACCGAGCGCATCGCCGCCGACATGGGTGAGTTCGGCATCGTGGGCGGCGCGCCCGCCGACGTCATGGGCGCGGTGTGCAAGTGGATCGTGGAGCGCCCCGACGAAGTGCCGGGAGACGGCGTCACCATCGAGGCGCAGTACGAGTGCTGGAAGCGCGACCTGCTGCCCGGGTGGGACGGCCCGGAGCCGAACCTCGCGGAGATCCGCTACGACCTCGCGGGTGCGGAAGCCGTCCGCATCGAGAACGAGATTCGGGACTGGGCCGCCGAGAACTCCTGAACTCCACCGTTCTTGCGCTCTTCCGCGCCGCTATAGGGGCCCCGAAGAGCGCCAAAACGGAATCGGGTCGCATCCGGATCGCTATGAGCTAGGAGAAGGCGTTGAGGCGGACCAGGGCCTCGAGGAGGTCCTCGTCGAGCACCGACGAGCTCTCGAGCTCGACACCCGCGGCGGGTGCGCCCTTCGGACGTGCGCGTGGAGTAGCGGACGACGCCGTGGAGGCGGACCATCTCGCCGAGCTGGGCGGGCGCGCGCAGCTCCAACTCGATCATTCCGGTGAGGCGTTCGTCGTCGCTCAGCTCGAAGGCCTCGATCGCGGCGCCGCTCTCCGAGATGTCGATGAGGCGGCACGGTCGCCAACCCTCGGACGCCGGCTGACGGTAGTGCGCCGGCCACTCGACGTTGCGGCGCTCGGCCCGTCGCTGTTCGTTGGTCATCTCGTCCTCCACTGCCCGCGCCCTACCGCTCCCGGCAAAGACATCGGCACCCGGTCGGACGATCTTGAGCCAGAGGGCCTCGAGCCACTGGGCATGGCAGGATCTTCCCATGCTGCTGCGGGCGGAACCATTGCACCCGACGTTCGGGGCCCGGATCGCGGGAATCGACCCGAACGCACCGGCTGATTCCCCCATCTGGGACGAATGGCGCGCCGCCTTCTCCGAGCACCGCCTCCTTGTGGTGTCGGCCCCCGGGCTGACCGACGACGAGCACCTGCGGCTGCTGGCGGCCCTCGGGCCGATCGCCACCGAGGGCATCGACGAGGAACGGGCGATCGGCTGGGTGTCGAACGTGCGGCCCGGCGGCGCACTGGCCGGCACCGCGGCGTCGTGGCACTGCGACTACTTCTTCTTCCCGCAACCGTACGACGCGATCTCGCTGTACGCGGTCGAGCTGCCGCCTGCGGGCACCCAGACCTGGTTCGTCGACGGCCAGGCGGCCGCGGCCGACCTGCCGTCAGAGCTCCGCGGGCGGGTCGACGGACGCGACGCCCGGCACGCGGTCGATGTGGCGACCCCCGAGCGGGAGGCCGTCGTGCGCGTGCGCGGCGGGCGGCTCGACGAGAGCTACCCGCACTCGCTGCGCCCGGTGCTGTGGCCGCACCGCGACACCGCACGCCCCATCCTCGCGATCACCGAACAGCAGACGGACGCGATCGAGGGCCTCGACCCCGACGCCAGCACCGCGCTGATCGAGAAGCTCTTCACCCACTTGTACCGCGACGACCACGTGTACGTGCACGAGTGGTCGCCCGGCGAGCTCCTCGTGTGGGACAACCACGCAGTTCAGCACGCACGACCGGAGGTCGGCACCGAGGAGGCCCGCACGTTGCGCCGCGTGGCGTCGGCGAACGCCAGGATCTCTCCGTGTTCGCGAGCGGTTACCCGCGCGCTACTTGATCAGGGGATCGCGCGGCAGGCCGAGGATGCGCTCGCCGATCTGGTTGCGCTTGATCTCCGACGTGCCACCCGCGATCGACAGCGCGCGGTGCACCAGCGACATGTAACCGCCCATCATCCCGTCGCCCTCGAGGAAGGCGAGGTCGGGCCCCGCGAGCTCGACGAGGATCGCGGTGACCTCGTGGCCGTTCTCCGAGAGCACGAGCTTGGTGACTGCGCCTTCGGGTCCGGGACCGCCACCGGCGACGGCACGCGCCGCGGTGCGGTGGTTCATCGCGGTGATGGCCTCCACGTGCGCGGCGTAGCGGCCCACGCCGCGCCGCGCCGCCCGACAGTCGTTCGGGGTGCGCGTCGAACGGCGCGAGCAGCGTGCTCGCCGGGAAGGTCATGCCGCCGTCGCCGCCACCGATGCTCACGCTCTCGTTGCCGAGCGTGGCGCGCGACGGTCCACCCGTCGTTGATCGCGCCGACGACGTCGTCGTCGGGTACGAACACGTCGGAGAAGAACACCTCGTTGAAGTCGGTGCCGCCGGTGATCTGGCGCAGGGGCCGAACCTCGACGCCCTCCGCGTGCATGTCGATCACCATCGTGGTGATGCCGGCGTGCTTCTTCGCCTCGGGGTCGGTGCGTACCGTGGCCAAGCCGAACGCGGCCTCGTGTGCGCCACTCGTCCAGACCTTCTGCCCGTTCAGGATCCAGCCGCCGTCGACTCGTGTGGCCTTGGTCTTCACGCCCGCGGCGTCGGAGCCGGCGTCGGGCTCGCTGAAGAGCTGGCACCAGATCAGCTCCTGGTCGAGCGCGGGCTGCACCCACCGTGCGACCTGGTCCTCGGTGGCGTGCTGCACGAGCGTGAGGATGACCCAGCCGGTGATGCCGTAGTTCGGCTTCTGGATGCCCGCGGCGCGGAACTCCTCCTCGATCACGAGCTGCTCGATGGCGCCGGCCGCGATGCCGTAGGGCTCGGGCCAGTGCGGCACCGTGTAGCCCGTGGCCACGAGGCGCTTCGTGCGCGTGGCGTCGTCGAGCGGGAGCAGTTCGGCGACCACCGACTGCACCTGCGTGCGCACCGCCTCCGCCTCGGGCGGCAGGTCGACGGCCCGTGACAGCTTCACGCCGTTGCGCAGACCGTCGGTGACGACGGCGCCGGCGTCGTCGGGGTCGACGATCGCGGCGATGTTGAGGGCGCGGCGCAGGTAGAGGTGCGCGTCGTGTTCCCAGGTGAAGCCGATGCCGCCGTGCACCTGGATGTTCAGGTTGGCGCAGAGATCCGCCGCGGGCACCGCGAGGGTCGCGGCCATGGCCACCGCCTGCGTGAACTCGTCGGTGCCGGGCGTGGTGCGTGAGGCGTCCCACACCGAGGCGGTCGCCAGCTCGGCGGCGACGAGCATGTTGGCGCAGTGGTGCTTCACCGCCTGGAAGGTGGCGATGGGCCGGCCGAACTGCACGCGCTCCTTGGCGTAGGCCGCGGCCATGTCGGTGGTCGCGGGGGCGATCCCGGTGGCCTCGGCGGCGAACACGAGCCGCGCGAGGTCGAGCAGCAGGCCCCGGGCGCCGGGGATCACTTCGACGGTGGCGCCGTCGAGGGCGACCGTGCCCGCACGGCGGGTGTCGTCCACGTTCAGCGGGAGGGTGACGGTCACGCCCGCGCCGCGCAGGTCGACGACCACGACGTCGTCGCCCGCCGGGAGGAGTGCGATCCCGGCGAGGCCGGCGCCGAGCACGGTGCCCCCTGCTCCAGAAGCGGTGGCACCGGACGCGATGGTGCCGGCGAGCTGACGGCGCCGCCGGTGCCGATCGCCGCGAGCGTCGAGCCGTCGGCGAGGCCGGGCAGGAGCCGGGACTGCAGGTCGGCAGGCGCGGCCGTCGCGAGCAGCGCCGATGCGATCACCGTGGGGACGAACGGGCCGGGTGTGACCTCGCGGCCGAGCTGCTCGACCACGACGACGAGCTCGGGGAGGCCGAAGCCGGAGCCGCCGTGCTCCTCGGGCAGGTGCAGGCCGAGCCAGCCGAGCTCCCGGAGCTGGTCCCAGAACGGGGGCAGCGTCTCGGCGTCGGCCTCGAGCAGGGCGCGCGGGCGCCGCGGGAGTCGTTGGCCTGGAGGAAGTCGGCGGCCACCTCGGCAAGGGCGAGGTGGTCGTCGGTGATGGCGATCGGCATGGGTCACTCCGTGTGCGCGGGAACGGCAGGACCCTACCTGGACGGCTTGCGCCCGTGGGCAGGGCGAGCGATCCTTCCGCCCGTGCTGAAGGACCCGACCCAGGACCCCGTCGTCGATCGCCAGGGCAAGCCGTTCGTGACCCTGCGCCGTGACGGCCCGGTGGCGATCGTCTCACTCAACCGGCCGGAGAAGCTCAACGCCTGGGTGTGGGGCGCGACCAACGGCCTCGTCGAGATCGCCGAGGAGTTGCGCTTCGACCCCGACATCCGAGCGGTGGTGCTGCGCGGCGAGGGCCGGGCGTTCTGTGCCGGGGAGGACCTGAAGCCGGAGACGGAGTCGCTCGACGAACGGCACGCCGGTCGTTCCGCCGCCGAGCAGGTGCGAAACTCCTACGAGCGCGCCCGCCTGTGCTTCGAGCGCTACCAGGTGGTGAGCGACCTCCCGCAGCCGGTGGTCGTCGCCATCCAGGGCTACTGCCTCGGGGCGGGGCTCGAGGTCTCGCTGCTCGGCGACATCCGCATCGCGTCCGACGACGCGGTGTTCGCCTTCCCGCAGGCCACGCTCGGCATCCCCGTGGTCGCGGGCGCCGACATGCGCATGGCGTTGGAGTGCGGCGCCGCCAACACCAAGTTGCTCGCGCTCACCGGCCGTCGCTTCGACGCCGCGCACGCGTTGCGGATCGGCCTCGTGCAGGAGGTGGTGACGCGCGACGAGCTCGACGACCACGCGCTCGCGCTCGCCCGCGAGATCGCGGCCAACGGGCCGATCGCGGTGCAGTCGATCAAGCGCACGATCAACGGGCTGGTGCGCAAGGGCTTCCAGGATGCGGCGCTGTTCGAGGCGATGTCGTCGTCGATCGCGTTCGTGTCGAACGACGTGAACGAGGGATCACTCGCGTTCGCGGAGAAGCGGAAGCCGAACTACGAGGGGGCCTGACCCCCTCCTCAGCCGACGTCGACGATCTCGGCGCTCCAGAACGCGCCGTTCCGCGTCTCGATCACGCCGACGGTGTGCGTGGGGGACCGTCGACGCTGGGTGGGGGAGCCGGGGTTCATGAGCCACTGGCCGTCGAGGCCGGCTTCGTTCACCGGCATGTGGCTGTGGCCGAAGACCACGACGGCGCAGTCGGGGAACCAACGGCGCACCCGGGCGGCCCGGCCCTTCGTGGGGCCGCTGTCGTGCACCATCCCGATGCGCACGCCGTCGGCGTCCACCACCAGTTGTCCGGGCAGCGCGCCGTGGAGCGCCGTGTCGTTGTTGCCGAGCACCGCGTGCAGCGGCTTCCGCGCCCGCAGCCGTTCCAACAGTTCGGGCTCGACCACGTCGCCGCAGTGCAGCACGAGATCCGCCCGGTCGATCTCGGCCACCGCCACCGGCGGCAACCCGAGTGCGCGGTCGTCGCCGAGGACGCGGTCACGTATGTGGGTGTCGGACAACACGACGATGCGCACCGGCGCAGTGAACCACGCGAGCGAGCGCGAGGTAACGACACCCTGGGGTGTCTCTCCGAGTCCGCCCCTGAACGGGCAATACGCGTGCTCGACCGCGAGACGGTGTGGAGGACGATGTTGGGTGAGAAGATGAACTGTTGGGTCCGCGGTCCTGAGCGCCGAGTCCGCGAACAAGTGCGACATGCTGAAGATTGGGCGATGATCAGCCCGTGACGTGGAATGGCATCGCCGACCGCTCGGACAGTGATCAGACCATTGCGCGGTTTCACGACGACGGCTACGCAGTGCTGCGAAGGGCTTTCGACCCGTCGGAACTCTCGGCAGAGGTCGACGACGCGTTGAAGAGCGGTCTTCGAGCCGACGGCGACATGAAGTCCGGAGCCGGTGGCGTCGAGTTCCGCAGCGTCGTGATGATGTGTGAACTGACCCCGGTGAGTGTCGCTCTCCTCGATGCACTCTCGGTGCTGGCGGCGGAGCTTCTTGGGCGCCGAGTGCTGCCTGGGCGGGCCAAGGGCACCCGGTATTTCGGATCGAGCGGGCTACACGCCGACAGCGACGTGGCAATCCCGAGCTTGGGCTTCGTCGCATACCTCGAACCCGTCGACGCTACTTCGGGAGCGTTACGTGTTGTTCCTCGCTCGCACCGGGATGAGGGGGCGGCGCGCTCGATCGACGCCTTGGCGCTGGCAACGATGCCAGGCGATCTCATCGCCTTCGACGAGCACCTCACACATGGCAGCGTCGGTGGAACCGTGCGCCGACAATGGCGCGTCGATTTCGTCGCAGATCCCGTCGACGGCGCAGAAGAAGCGCTTGTACGGGCGAGCTTTGCGCGGCTGTTCGACCCGGACTGGGATGGCGGTGACGACGTGGATCGGTATCCGAGCTACGGGTCGTACTGGCAGACACTCGATCGCCCGTGGACGGCGCGCCTGCGAGACCTCGGGGTCTACGAACTCGCCGCCCGTCACGCGGCAGCCATACGCTCGCGCAACGGACGCGCCTAGCCACGCCCACCGAGCCGCGACACCGCACATCTGCCGCTCTGGTCGGCTCAGGTGACTGTGAGGCTGCACGCTGGGGTGTCCCAGCGGCGTCGCCCCGGACCCGCAAGTTCGTTGCGTGTACGTCCTCGTGTCATCGAACGGCTCCGCGGCCGGGTGGTCCGAGGGGTGGCTCAGTGCTCGGCGAACTCGGTGGCCACGATCCGCTGGTCGTGCACACCGGCGGCGCGCGCCGAGGCCAACCAGATGATCGGCGGGCCCATGACTGCGGGATCGAGCAGACGATCGCGGACCTCTTGGGGCGTGTCCTCGGGAACCATGCCGGTCGCGGTGGCGCCGCCCGGCAGGAGCACGTTGACGGTTACTGGCGTGTCCACCAGATCGGCAGCCATCACTCGGGACAGCGCTTCGACGGCCGCCCCAGCCGGGCCGTAGGGGACGAAGCCCCGTCGCGTCATGGTCTGCTCGCTCATCGAGATGTTGACGATCCGTCCGGAGCCGGCGGCCACCATCCGCGGCGCCACCGCCTTGGCCACAAGGAACGCGCCGGTGACCTTCGTGTCGATCACATCGCGGAAACCCTCCGCGGTGACCTCCCAGAACGCTTGCGCGACGGTGAAAAAGTGCGGGTTGACCGTGCGCATCCCGATCCCGGCGTTGTTGACGAGCACATCGAGGCCGCCGAGCCGATCCCAGACCTCACCGACCGCGGCGCTGACCGACGCCTCGTCACGGACGTCAAGTGCCACGCCCACGGCGTCGGGCCCGAGCACCTGCGCGGCGGCCTGCGCCCGGACCAGCCGGCGGCTGGTAACGACAACGCGCGCGCCGGCCCCCCGCAGGGCCGCGGCCATCGCAGCACCCAGGCCGCTCGTCGCACCGGTGACCATCACGCGCGTTCCTGCCAGTTCCATCACGTCCACGAAACTAACGCGGCACCGTTTGCGGCTTCAGGGCGATTGCGAGGCTCTCGTGTGCCGGTGAGCGGCCCAGGTGCACGTGACCACGCGTGGCCCTGTGCGCAGGATTCTGACGGGTCGTCAGATAATGGGACCATCGGCCCTGATGCGGGTTCCCGGGTTCCGGTAGACACGCAGGAACGTCCGGAAGCGGGCGACGCAGCTCGACTCAGGAGGAGCCACGCCCATGTCGATGCCCATGATCGTCTCGGTCGACGACCACATCATCGAACCCGCCGACATGTTCACGTCGCGGTTCCCGGCGAAGTACCTCGACCAGGCCCCGCGGGTGGAACGCCGCAACATCCGCGGCGCCAAGATGGTCGGCGCCGGCACGTACCAGCTCGACGAGGACCCCTCGGGCCGTCCCGCCGACTGCTGGGTCTACGACGACAAGACGATCTACGTGCACAAGTCGCACGTGGCGATCCCGAACTGGGCGGTGCCCGGCGGCGACATCTGGAAGTTCGACAAGTCGTTGATGGATCTCGAGTGCATCACCTACGACGACATGTGGATCGGCTGCACCGACAAGCACGCCCGCATCAGGGACCTCGAGGCTGCCGGGGTCGAGGCGTCGCTCGGTTTCCCGACCGCGGTGCGCTTCTGCGGCCAGGTGTTCCTCGAGGCCGAGGACAAGGACGTCGCTCTCCTCGGCGTGCAGGCCTACAACGACTGGATGGTCGAGGACTGGTGCGCCGACGTGGGCGGGCGCAACATCCCGCTGTGCATCGTCCCGCTCTGGGACCCGCAGCTCGCCGCCGCCGAGATCCGCCGCAACGCCGCCCGCGGGGTGCGTGCGGTCGCGTTCAGCGAGCTCCCGATCCACCTCGGCCTGCCCAGCATCCACAGCGGGCACTGGGACCCGTTCTTCGAGGCGTGCAACGAGACGATGACCACGGTGTGCATGCACATCGGCTCGTCGTCGTCGATGCTCGCCACCTCGGCCGACGCGCCGATCGCGGTGCAAGCCACGCTCACGTTCAACATGGCGATGGCGTCGCTGTCCGACTACCTGTTCTCGGGGCTGTTCCCGCGCTTCCCGAACCTGCGCGTCGCGTACTCGGAGGGCCAGATCGGCTGGCTGCCCTACGTGCTCGAGCGCGCCGACGACGTGTGGGCCACCCACGACGGCTGGATGCACACCCGCAAGCTCATCCCCGAGCCGCCGTCCACCTACTACGAGGACCACGTCTTCGGCTGCTTCTTCCGAGACAACCACGGTGTGAAGTCGATCCACGAGGTGGGCATCAACAACGTCACCTACGAGACCGACTACCCGCACACCGACACCACGTGGCCCCACACGGCGGAGTACGTCGAGAAGATCCTCGCCGGCCTTCCCGACGAGATCGTGTACAAGATCTGCCGCGGCAACGCCCTCAACATGCTGTCGCTCAACGACGACCTCACGCTGAAGAACTGAGAAATCGGGGTACCGTCACCCGGTGCCCTCGAAGACCCCCGCCCTGGAGTTGGAGATCGACGGTCGCGTCGTGCGCCTGTCGTCCCCCGACAAGGTGATGTTCCCGCGTGCGGGCGTGACCAAGCTCGGCGTGGTCGAGTACTACCAGTCCGTGGCTCCGGCCGCGCTCGCGGCGATGCGGGGGCGGCCGGTGCTCATGGAGCGGTACCCCAACGGCGTGGGCAAGTCGTCGTTCTTCCAGAAGCGGGTGCCCGACAACGCGCCCGGCTGGCTCGAGACCGCGGTGGTGAGCACACCGAACGGCACCACCTCCGACGCGCTGGTGATCGCCGACCTCGCGCACGTCGTGTGGGCGGTGAACCTCGGGTGCCTCGGCTTCCATGTGTGGCCCAACCTCGCCAGCGACGGCGCGCACGCCGACGAGCTGCGCATCGACCTCGATCCACAGCCCGGCACCAACTTCGAACAGGCGCGTGAGGCCGCGCACGTGGTGCGCGAACTCCTCCACGAAGTCGACATCGTCGGCCACCCCAAGACGACCGGCAACCGGGGCATTCACGTATACGTGCGCCTCGCACCCGAGTGGACACCGATCGAGGTACGCGCCGGCGCAGTGGCGGTCGCGCGTGAGCTCGCCCGTCGGCGGCCCGACCTCCTCACCGACGCGTGGTGGAAGGAAGAGCGCGGCGAGCGCATCTTCGTGGACTTCAACCAGAACGCGCCCCACAAGACGGTGTTCGGGGCGTGGTCGATCCGGGCCCGCACCGGGGCGCAGGTGTCGACCCCGTTCACGTGGGACGAGCTCGACACCATCGACCCCGAGGCGTGCACCGCGCTCACCGTGCCTGCGCGCTACGCAGCGCAAGGCGATCCGTGGGCTGGCATCGACACCGAGCCGCAATCGCTCGTGCCATTGCTCGAAATGTCAGCACGCGACCTGGGGGAGCGCGGCCTCACCGACGCGCCGTGGCCGCCCGTCTACCCGAAGATGCCGGGGGAGCCGCCCCGCGTCGCCCCCAGCCGCGCCAAGAAGACCGACTGATTCGTTTCGGCGCTCTTCGAGGCCCCTCTGGCGGCGCGGAAGAGCGCCAGAACGTGCGGGTCAGGCGAAGGGAGACCCCACCGGGCGCAACGTGAGGGTGAGACCGCCCGTGTGACACGGGTGCTTGCGCCCCCGCGCGACGATCCCGGGCATCACCGCGGCCGAACGTTCGACCGCCTCCTCCACCGTCGGGCACGCGACGTCGTAGAGCGTGAGGTGGTTCGTCCCCGACCGACGACGAGGGGTCCGTTCCCACCGGGTCATCGCGCCGAACGCGCCGCACGCCAGCATGTCGGGCACGTGGTGTTCGTCGTACCAGGTGTCCCACTCCATCTCGCGGGCGGGGTCGCTGCACATCACGTGGGCCAGGATGTGTCCGCGCAACGCGGCGGACGGCTCGGGCTTGACCGAGTGCGGGCCGTGGGCCGTGAACACCGAAGCGTCGATGACGACGTGGGCCGCAGGCCCGACCGATCCCCGATCTGCGCCGAGCAGTCGCTCCTCGGCGTCGAGCACCCGCGACGCCGCGGCGTCGACGCCGGCGTCCTCGAGCTCCACGATCGTCACGTGAGTGAACCCGACGCCGGGCATCCCCGGCTGCGGACGGGTCGTCAGCTCGAATCGCGTCGCAACCCCGGCGCCCGGAACGTCGCCGAGCCACGGGAGGCGGATGGTGTGCTGCCACTCGTCCCACTCGTGCTCGTCGGCCGCGCGGAGGCACTTCTCCGAGAGGACGAGGAGTCCGGTCGTGCGGCTCAGGAGGGAAGCACCCCGCCGGCGGCGATCCATCGGTTGATGACGTCCTGCGCCTCGGCCGGGGAGTAGACGTCCTCCTCGAAGCTCCACTTCCCGTTGCCGGCGTAGTGGAGGATCGTGTTGACGTCGAAGCCGTAGTAGCCGTCGTCACCCGCGGGTGCAGGCAGGATGTTCGGGATCAGGGCGCTGACCCGGTTGCCGTCGATGAGGCGCCACTTGATCGGGAACTCCATCGTGGGGAACGGCCCCATCACGTCCTTGATCCACTTCCGGATCTCCGCGCCCGACGAGAAGTAGCCGTAGTGGTGCTCTCGGTAGTGGGCGTCGTCGGTGAACTGGTCGGCCCACTGGTCCCAGTCGCCGGTCTCGACCGCCTTCGCGGCACGCAGGCGGTACGCCTCGAACTCGGCCTCCACCTCGTCGCGCGGGAACGCCGGCGCAGGCGGCGCGGGGTTCCAGCCGTCGATGCCACGCAGCGAGTGGTCCTGCGGGGTGTCGCGACGCCCGCCGTCGGTGATCCACTCCTTGAAGACCCGACCGGCGTCGTCGGGGTTGTAGTAGTCGCCCTCGAACGAGAACTTGCCGTCGCCCGCGTACTCCAGGAACGTGGTGTTCGGGAATCCGTAGCGCTTGCCGGTGCCTGTCGGATCCGGCAGGTTGTTCCAGATGTAGAAGCCGACGCGGTTGCCGTCGATCACCGACCACTCGATCCACAGCGTCATCGCCGGGTACTCGCGGATCGTCGGGACGATCCAGTTCTCGATCGCGGCGCGCCCCTCGAAGATGCCCATGACGTGCTCCTCGTACCGGGCATCCTCGGTGAACATGGCGGCCCAGGCCGGCCAGTCCTCCTCACCGACGCCACGGCGCACGTACTCGGCGAACGCCGCCTCGACCTCTTCACGCGGGTACTCGGTCATCGTCCCCCCTGGACTCGACTGGCAGTGCCGCGGGAGCGTAACCGCCTCAGGCAGCCGCCGCGCAGACTGCGAGTTCGAAGATCGCCCGCAACGCAGGGAAGGCCTTCTTGTTCACGGTGGGCGTGATCTGCGCGTTCACCGAGACGGCCGCCGAACGGGTGCCGTCCTTCGACGAGGCGACGAACTGCGTGTAGCCGGGCGTATTGCCGGTGTGGCCGTAGAACGTGCCGCACCTCGTCTGGTAGCGGAACACGGCGAGGCCCGCGGCGTTGGTGCCGGGACCCGGGGGTTCCGAGCTGCCGGAGCGGAAGGTGAGCTGCGCCTTGCGCGTGGCTGCGTCGAAGAGCTCCCCGCCCACGTACCCGCGCACGAACGCGTTCGCCTCGGCCGGCGTGGCGACGACGCCACCGGAGGCCCACGTCCAGCCGGCGGCGAACAGCTCGCTCACGTTCTCCGGCTGCTTCGGGTTCTCGATGTCGTAGCCGTGGACGTACGGGTCGACCATGAAGCTGTCGCTCGGGAGGCTCGTCTGGGTGAGCCCGAGCGGCGCGGCAACCTTCGCCGCGAGCTCGCTCTCGTAGGACTGACCGGTGGCCGCCTGCACCATCAGACCCACGAGGATGTTCTCCGTGTTCGAGTAGTGGTACTTCGAACCGGGCGTGAAGAGCAGCGGGTCGGCGAACACGTAGGACACGAGCTGCTCCGGCGGCGGCGGGACGAGCAGGCTCGCGGTGAGCGCGGCGCCGAACTCCTTGGAGTTCGAGAAGTCGGCCAGGCCACTCGTGTGCTGCAGCAGTTGTGTGAGGGTGATGTCGGCCCAGGCCGCCGGCATGCCGGTGAGGGTGGAGCCGACGGTGCTGTCGAGCGCGAGCTTGCCCGCGCTGACCTCGGCGAGCGAGGTGGCGCCGCTGTAGGCCTTGGCCACCGACGCGACCCGGGTGTGGTCGTCCAGGGTGATCGGCTGGTCCTGGCCGACGACCGCGGTGCCCGCCTCGTGGAGCACGGGATTGGCGCCGCGCTGGACGACGACCGCGATCCCGGGCGGACCGTCGGACCGGGCGACGAACGCAGCAAGCGCCTGGTCGAGCTTGGTGTCGGCGCTGTTGCCCGACGCGGCCCCCGCAGGAAGGCTGAACGCGAAAAGAGCGACGAGCGCCACCGAGACGAGCACGAGTCGACGGGAGAAGGTGTTCCGCAGCATGGCGGCAACTTAGTAGTGGGCTCCTCGAGTGGCGCGCCGCTCGACACGGGGCGAGAATCCGGGCTCATCGCTCGCCACGGCACCAGGGGGAACACCACATGGGCATGCCCACCGACCTCGGCATCGTCGACCTCGGGATCGGGTTCCCGTACGGATCGGTCGAGGAGAAGGTCCACACCTACGACTTCTTCCGCGCCAACCTCAAGGACGCCGAGAGCCTGCGCGAGATGGAGTTCCCCGCGCAGTACATGTTCAAGCAGGTGCCCGACATCGTCGACCCCTCGGTCGACCGGGTCGAATGGGTCCTCCAGAAGATGGACGAGTTCGGCATCTCCGTCGCGAAGGTCGGCCTCAGCGAGCACGGCATACGCGCGCAGCGCGAGTACCCCGACCGCTTCGTGCTCGGCGCGAACGTGAACCCGCACGAGGGTGTCGACGCGCTGCGCAAACTCGAGCAGCAGAAGGCCGAGTACGACATCGTGTCCGCGATGATCTTCCCGTCCGGCCTCGTGCCCCAGGCCGCGGTGAACGACAAGAAGCTCTACCCGGTGTACATGAAGTGCATCGAGCTCGACATCCCGATGACGATCAACGGCGGCATCGTCGGCCCGCGCATGCCGAGCTGGCCGCAGCTCGTGGAGCACTTCGACGAGGTCTGTTACGACTTCCCCGAGCTCAAGATCGTGATGATGCACGGGGGCGAGCCGTGGACCGCGCTCGCGGTGAAGCTCATGCTCAAGTGGCCGGGCCTGCACTACATGACGAGTGCGTTCGCACCGAAGCACTACCCCGAGGACATCATCAAGTTCGCGAACTCGCGCGGCGCCGACAAGATCATGTACTGCGGCTACTTCCCGGCGGGCCTCACGCTGGAGCGCCAGTTCCGCGACATGCCGAACGTGCCGTTCCGCGACGAGGTGTGGCCGAAATTCCTGCGCGAGAACGCGCTGCGCGTGTTCAAGATCCCCGAGACGATCGAGCGCGCCACCGGCAAGCCCTTCATGGGCTGAGCGTCAGACGAGACGCCTGACGAACGTCGCGATGTCCTCGAGCGCGGGCAGCGTGGCCGGGTGGTCGGGGAACAGCGTCGGCCACACGTGCTGGGTGTCGGGGACGAGCTGCAACTGCACGGCGATGCGCGCGCGGCCGAGCAGTGCCGCCACCACGAGCGAGTCGTCGCGCAGCGACTCGTCGGTCGAGGCGATGACTAGAACGGGCGGGAGTCCGGCCGGGTCGGCGAGCACCGGCGACGCGTACGGGTCGGACGCATCGTGGCCCTGGAGGTACATCTCCGCCGCGCCGGTGGCCGAGTCGAGTGAGAAGAGCGGGTCGGTCGCCGCATTCGCCGTGTAGCTCTCGGCCGTGTTGCGCAGGTCGGCCCACGGCGACAGCAGCACGAGTCCGGCGGGTACCGACGCGCCCGCATCCCGTGCTGCGACCGCGAGGGCGAGCGCGAGACCGCCGCCTGCGGAGTCACCGGCGGCGAACGTCGGTACGGTGTTCCACACCATGTCGCCCAGCACCGCGTCGTACACGCGCGCCGCGTCGACCACGGCGGCCGGGTAGGGGTGTTCGGGAGCCAGGCGGTAGTCGACCATCACGACGCGGGCCGAGGTGATCGCCGCGAGCCGGGAGGCGAACACCTTCGACCCGTCGGCCGATCCCAGGCGGTACCCGCCACCGTGGAACCACAGGATGTTGGCGTGCGGTGCGGCCGGTTCGCAGGCCACACAACCCACGCCGCCCAGATCGGCCGCGACGACGCGCACACCCTCCGTGAGCGCCCCGCCGAGCATGGCCGCCGCGCCTTCACGACGCGCGACGAGGTCGTCGGGGGTGGGGTAGGTGGAGGGGCGCTCCGCGGGCAGCTTCCAGTTGCTCATGTCGTCTCCGGAGGATTCGGTCGGGGAGTGCGTGTTCAGGAGTAGCCGTAGCCGGTGGCCTCGAAGCCCGAACCGGGGAGACCGGGTTCGAGCCGTCCTGCGGTGGTCCCACCGTCGACCGCGAGCTCCGCGCCGGTGATGTAGGACGCGTCGTCGCTGGCGAGGAACACGACCGCGCGCGCGATCTCGTCGCTCTCGCCGATCCGCGGGATGCCCTGGTACGCGTACGGCGCCCTCGTGGCGGCGTCGTCCTGCATCGGGTTGCCCATGAGGGTGTTCACGCCGCCGGGGTGCACCGAGTTCACGCGGATGCCGTGGTGACCGAGTTCGGTGGCGGCCGCCTTGCTCATGCCGCGGATGGCCCATTTCGAGGCCGTGTACCCGATCATGCCGTTGCTGCCGCGCATGCCGTCGATCGACGAGATGTTCACGATCGCGCCACCCCCGTTGTCGCGCAGCGGCGCGATCACGGTGCGCATCCCGAGGAAGCACCCCACCTGGTTGACCTGCACCACCGCGAGATAGTCGTCGAGGGTCGTGTCCTCGAGCGCGGCCGCGCGCAGGATGCCGGCGTTGTTCACCAGCACTCGCAGCGGCCCGAGTGAGGATGCCGTCGCGACCACGTCGGCCCAGCTCGCCTCACTCGACACGTCGAGGTGGGCGTAGGTGGCATTCCCCCCGATGTCGGCCGCAACCGCCGCGCCCTCGTCGTCGAGCACGTCGGCGAGCACCACCGTGGCGCCCTCCTCGGCGAAGAGCCGTGCCTCGGCCTCACCCTGCCCGCGTGCGGCGCCGGTGACGATGACCACTCGCCCGTCGAATCGACCCATTTTCCCGTCCCCCCTGGATGTGGAATGGTGGGGAACCTAGCAACGCAGCGAGGAGCATGCGCGATGACGGTGACCACAGTTGACGTGCGCACGATCGGCGGCGCGCTCGGCGCCGAGGTGCACGGCCTCGACGTGCGCGCCCTCGACGACGACGGCTTCGCCGCGCTCCAGGCGCTGCTGCTCGAGCACCTCGTGCTGTTCCTCCCCGACCAGCACCTGGAGCCCGACGAGCACGTCGCGTTCGCCACGCGCTTCGGTGAGGCGGAGATCCACCCCTTCATCCCCAAGCTCACGGAGGAGCACCCGGAGATCGTGGTGCTCCACGCCGACCAGGGCTTCGTCGCCGACGTGTGGCACACCGACGTCACCTTCGACGCCTCCCCGCCGGTGTGCTCGGTGCTCCAGGCGCACACGATCCCCGAGTCGGGTGGCGACACGATGTGGTCGAACCAGTACCTCGCCTACGAACGTCTCGCCGCACCGATGCGCGAGATGCTCGGCGGCCTCACCGCGATCCACTCGGCCGCCAACTACGGGCACCCCGAACGCCAGGCCGAGCACCCGGTGGTGCGCGTGCACCCCGACACCGGCCGGCCGTGCCTGTTCGTGAACCGTCAGTTCACCCGGCGCATCCCGCAGCTCGGTCGCGACGAGAGCGAGGCGTTGCTCGCCTTCCTCTTCGAGTGGAGCGAGCAGCCGCACTTCACGTGTCGGTACTCGTGGGCGCCCGGTACCGTCGGCATCTGGGACAACCGCTGCACCCAGCACCTCGCAGTGAACGACTACGACGGCCCGCGCACCATCAGTCGGGTGACGATCCTCGGCGACCACCCGGAGCCCGCGTTCGGCGCACCGCGCTGGGAGCCCTACCAGCCGGCACGTACGTCGGCCGCGGCCTCCGGCCTCGATCGCGCATGACCAGAGAGCAGGACGACATGAGAGCAGGACGACATGGTTGACAGCACGCCGCCCTCCCGCGTGATCCAGTGGGCCACGGGTTCCATCGGGCAGATCTCCATCCGCCACTTCGCGGGCAACCCCGCGTACGAGTTGGTGGGCGCCTACGTCACGTCTGACGCGAAGCACGGGCGCGACGCCGGCGAGATCGCGGGGATCGCGCCGCTCGGCGTGGCCTGCACCACCGACAAGGACGAGATCCTCGCCCTCGACGCCGACTGCGTGAACTACGCACCGCTGTACCGCGACATCGACGACATGTGCGCCATCCTGCGGTCGGGCAAGAACATCGTGACGCCGATCGGCTTCGCGTACCCGCCCGTGCGCGACCCCGAGGAGACCGCCCGCCTCGAAGCCGCATGCCAGGAAGGCGGCACCTCGCTGCACGGCGCGGGGATCCATCCCGGCTTCGTGGGTGACGTGTTCACCATCACCGCGGCCCGCCTGATGACGCGCATCGAACGGGTCACCGTCACCGAGATCGCCGTCCTCACCCAGCACCCCTCGTACGAGATGAACTTCCCGGGCCTCGGCTTCGGCCGGGACCCGGTGGAGGCGGTCGCGGACCCGAGCCCCCTCATCCACACCATGGAGCACATCTTCAAGGAGTCGATGGCGATGCTCGCGGCGGCGCTCGGCATCGAGGTCGACGAGTACACGACCTCGCTCGAGGTCGCGGTCGCCGACGAGGACCTCACGGTGAAGTCGGGCTTCATCCCGAAGGGCACGGTCGCCGGCATGCACCACCAGTGGCAGGCCATCGCCGAGGGCGTGCCGCGCATCGTGTTCCAGTCGTTCTGGCGCATGGGTGACCACACCACGCCGAGCTACGACCACGGCGCCAACAAGTACATCGTGGAGTTCGAGGGCGACGAGGCCACGAAGCTCACCCTGGAACCGACCAACCCCGACATCACCGGCGACGTCGGCTTCACCGGGCGGGTGTGGACGGCCATGAGCGCCGTCAACCTGATCCCGCAGGTGGTGGCCGCACCCCCCGGGATCCGCACGCACCTCGACCTCCCGCTCGGGCAGCCGCCGGGGCTCGTCCGCGACTGAAATCCGCCGTGCCGACCGGTCCCGTTCCGCCACACTTGGGAGCATGACCCCCGGGGAGTTGACGCAGACACCGCGGACCACGGTGCGGCGCGCCGAACGCGCGTCGTATGACCGGGAACTCGCGCACGCCATCCTCGACGAAGGCCTGGTCGCGCACGTCGGATTCGTCGTCGACGAGCGACCGTTCGTGATCCCGATGGTCTACGGGCGCATCGACGACACGCTGTACCTCCACGGCGCACCGGGCACCCGCATCCTCCGCACGCTCACCGGCGACGACGACCGTGGGGCCGCGCCGGTGTGCGTCACCGTCACGCTGCTCGACGCGTTCGTGCTCGCGAAGTCGCAGATGCACCACTCGGCCAACTACCGCTCGGTGGTGGTCCTCGGTGCCATGCGGCGCGTGCGCGGCGAGGAGGCGGAGCGGGCCCTCACCGCGATCGTCGACCACTCGCTCCCGGGGCGCAGCGCGAAAGCGCGGCCACCCGATGCCGGTGAACTGCGCCGCACCGCGGTGCTCGCGCTCCCGATCGACGAGGCGTCGGTGAAGGTCCGCACGGGCGGACCGGTCGACGACGAGGCCGACCTCGCGCTCCCGGTGTGGGCGGGGATCATCCCGCTCACCACGGAACGGGGCGAGCCGGTCGAGATGGTGCAGGCGCCGGAAGGGTTCCCGGCCTAGAGGTAGCCGAGGCGGCGCGCCGCGGCGGTGAGGTCGTCGCGGTGGTCGGGGTGCGACACCTGGATGAGGGCGTGGGCGCGCTGGCGCAGTGAGCGGCCCCGCAGCTCGGCGACGCCGTACTCGGTGACCACGTTGTCGACCGTGTTCTTCAGCGTGGTGACGACGGAGCCCGCCGGCAGCTGCGAGCAGATGCGCGAGTGCGTGCCGTCCTTGGTGGTGGAGTGCAGCACGAGGAAGCCCTGGCCGTGCTCGGCGTACATCGCACCGCGGGCGAAGTCGGCCTGACCGCCGGAGCCGCTGTAGTAGCGGCCGTTCAACGTCTCCGAGGCGGCCTGGCCGAGCAGGTCGACCTCGAGCGTGGCGTTCACCGACACGAAGTGGTCTTCGCGGCCGATGTTGCGCGGGTCGTTGACCCAGTCGACCGGGAGCAGCTCGACCGACGCGTTCTCGTGGATGAAGTCGTAGAGCGCACGGGTGCCGAGCGCGAACGTGGCCACCACCTTGGTGGGGCGCCGCACCTTGCGGGTACCGGTGACGACCCCGCGCTCCACGAGGTCGATCACGCCGTCGGACAGGAGCTCGGTGGTGATGCCCAGGTGCTGGTGCCCGCGGAGACGCTCGAACACCGCGTTGGGGATCGATCCGATCCCGGCCTGGATGGTGGCGCCGTTGGGCACGCGCTCGGCCACGAAGTCGGCGATGCGCCGGTCGAGGTCGCTCGGCGCGGCGGGTGTCACCTCCACGAGCGGGTAGTCGGCCTCGATCCAACCGATCGTCTGGCTCACGTGGATCTGGTTGCGCCCGAACGTGCGGGGCATCTGCGCGTTCGCCTCGAGGAAGAAGGGCACGTGCCCGATGAACGGCGCGACGTAGTCGGCGTTGGTGCCGAGCGAGAAGTACCCGTGGCGGTCCATCGGCGAGCACGCGGCGGCAACGATCTTCGGCCCGGTGAGCCGGCGCAGCAGCATCGGCACCTCGCTGAAGTGGCAGGGCACGAGGTCGCAGCCGCCCCCGAGGAACGCCTTCCGGGTGACGGGGGAGAGGAAGTAGCTCTGGTAGTCGAGGTGCCCCCGGTTGAGGCCGTGCAGGAAGGGGCGGTCGTGGAGCCCGTGCATCTGGTGCACGATGACCCCGGTGAGCTCTTCGGCGTGGGCCTGGATCGCGTCCATCGTGAGCAACGGCTCGCCCGCCGCGAGGGGCACGATGACGTGCGTGTGCGGCGGCAGGTGCTCCAGGATCGCCTCGGGCCCGTCGGCCGGTTGCACCGCTCGGTGCGGGTTGGCACTCCAGTCCGGCAATCGGTCCACGGGAGCAGTATGACGCGTCCGCCGCCGAGGGCCGGTCGGTTCGCCGACGGGCAGGCGACGATCAGGTGAACTGCAGCGGTTCGGGGTGGTCGATGACGCAGCGCGTTCCCGAGTAGATGGCCACCATGCACTTGTTGCAGTGGATGCAGTCGCCCTCGCGGGCCGTGCCGTCGCGCCACTTGTTCACCAGGTCGGGGTCGCGCACCAGCGCGCGCCCGAGCGCCACGAAGTCGAAGCCCTCGGCGAGGGCCGACTCGACCGTCTCGAGGCGGTTGATGCCTCCCAGGAGAATCAACGGCATCGAGAGCTCCTTGCGGAACCGCCGCGCCATCGGGAGGAAGTAGGCCTCCTCGAACGGGTAGTTCCTGAACACGAGCGGGCCGACGACCTTGAAGCCCAGCTTGAGCTTCGCCGGGAGCACCTCGGCGAACTCCTTGCGGGGCGCGTCGCCCCGGAACATGTACATCTGGTTCACCTGGGAGCCGCCGCCGCTGAGCTCGAGCGCGTCGAGCTTTCCCTCGGCCTCGAACAGCTTGGCGAACTGGATGCTCTCCTCCGGGTGCAGGCCCTTCTTGATGCCGTCGTCCATGTTCATCTTCGCGGTGATCGCCATACGGCCGCCGACGGCCTCGTGCACCGCCCGGATGATCGCGAGCGGGAAGCGCGCGCGGTTCGCCACCGAACCGCCGTAGTCGTCCTTGCGCTTGTTCCACTTCGGACTCATGAACGACGAGGGCAGGTAGTGGTGCCCGAGGTGGATCTCCACGCAGTCGAAGCCCGCCTCCGCCAGCATCCGGGCCCCGGCACCGAACTGCCCGACGACCTCGTCGATCTCGCCGGTGGAGATCGGCTCGACCTTCGAGCCCATCATCGTGATCGCGGAGGAGGGACCGAGCACCCGCTTGCCGGGCATGAGGCCGACGGCCCCCGCGTGGCCGAGCTGCGCGCTGATCCTCGCGCCCTCGCCGTGCACCACCCCGGCGATCTCGGCCAGCCCGTCGGCGGCGCCGTCGTGCACGTAGATCTCGTTGGGCGCACCCCGACCGTGCTCCGACACCGCGACGTACGCCACGGTGGTCATGCCGACGCCGCCGGCCGCCATGCGCCGGTGGAACTCGATCAGCTCGGGCGACACCACGTTGCGGGGGCTCATGCCCTCGAAGGTGGCCGCCTTCACGATGCGGTTGCGCAGCTCGACCGGGCCGAGCGCGGCGGGCGCGAAGACTTGTCGTCCGGTGGTGGGGTGTGCACTCATGCGACGGACGGTAACCCGGTACTGGCCGCCTGCGCCGAACCGTGCCGGCGGTTACCGTGCCGCCATGGAGGGGGACCGGCGAGAGGTGCTGTCGTACTGCCGCATCTGTGCCGCGGCGTGTGGGATCGTCGTCACCGTCGAGGCAGGGCCGGCCGGCGGACCCGAACGGGTCGTGGCCGTCCGGGGCGACGACGCCCATCCGTTGTCCAACGGCTACACGTGCAGCAAGGGACGGGGCCTCGCCGCGTGGCACCACTCGCCCACGCGCCTCGACCGGCCCGAGGTGCGCGGCGCCGCGGCCGACTGGGACGACGCTGCTCGACGATCTCGCCGCCGTCCTGACCGAGGTGCGCGAGACCCACGGGAGCGACGCGATCGGCGTGTACGTCGCCACCGGCATCGCGTACGACTCGGGCGGGCAGATCGCGCTCGGCGGCCTGCTCGGCACCCTGCGCACCGGCAGCTTCTACTCGGCGGCCACTGTCGACAACGCGCCGGTGCTGCTCGCCGCGGCGATGGTCACCGGCAACGCGACCGTCGCACCGGTGTGGGACCCGGGCGCAGCCGGCGTGCTCCTCCTCGTGGGCACGAACCCGGTGGTGTCGCACGGGTACGGCACCACCCTGCCCGATCCGGTGCGCCACCTCCGCGGGTACCGCGAGGCGGGTGGGCGCATCTGGGTGCTCGACCCCCGGCGCACGGAGACCGCTGCGCAGGCCGATCATCACGTCGCGCTACGACCGGGCAGCGACGTCGTGGTGCTCGCCGCAGTCGCGAACGCACTGCTCGCCGATCCCGAGTTCGCCGCGCGCCTCGAGCACGACGCGACCCCGGGCGACGGCACGGCGGTCCGGCACGCCCTGGCCCGCTTCACGATCGCGGACGCCGCCCGCGCCGCCGATGTCGACGAAGCCCTCCTGCACGACCTCGTCGCCGAGATCCGCGCCGCGTCCGGCCGCCTCGCCGTGTTGTGTGGCACCGGCACCACCATGGCGCGCGACGGGATCCTCGTGGAGTGGCTGCGCTGGGTGCTGCTCGTCGCCAGCGGCTCGCTCGATGTCGACGGCGGCATGCGCTTCCGCCCCGGGCCCTTCGGGCGCCCGGCGGCAGGTCGCCCCTGGGTGCCGACGCCCGAGGGCCCGTCGAGCCGCCCCGAGTTGCCGCGGGTCGCCGGGCAACTCCCGGCCGTCGCCCTCGCCGACGAGATCGCGGCGGGCAAGCTGCGCGCCCTCGTGGTGCTCGGCGGCAATCCCGCCACCGCCTTCCCCGATCCCGAGCGAGCACGCGACCAACTCGCGTGCCTCGACGCGCTCGCAGTCGTCGACGTGGCCCGTACGGCCACGGTCCACCTGGCCACGCACGTGTTCCCCGCCACGGGGCAGCTCGAACGGGCCGACGTCGACATGAACACCCACCTGGCGATCGGGCCCGGTCCGCGTGCGACCCGCTCGGTGGTGGCGGCGGGTGCCGACCGCCGCCCGATGTGGTGGATCGTGGCCGCGCTCGCCGCCCGGCTCGGGGGTGACCTCCTCGGCGGCCTGGACCCGGGCGACGCGCTCGGCGTCGTCACCGACGAACTCTTCCTCGGCGGCGCACTCGGCGCAGTCGGCCACGATGCCGCCGCGGTGTTCGCGCACGGCGCGCGCCACGTGGACGACGCCGATCCCGTCGGGTGGTTCCGCGACGAGGTGCTCCCCGGGGGCCGGTTCGCCCTCGCCCACGAAGTGCTGTTCGAACGACTCGCCGCGCACCGGCCGCCTGCGGCGCCCTTGGTGCTCACGCCACGCCGGGAGATGGGGTGGAGCAACTCCGTCCGCTACGGCGCTCGCCGCACCGATGGCCGCGACGAGCCCGAGCTGCGCGCCCATCCCGACGACCTCGCGGCCGCCGGCGTGGGTGCTGGCGGCCGAGCGCGGGTGGTCAGCCGGCACGGCTCGATCGTGGCGTCCGTCCATGCGGATCCGGCTGTCCGCCGCGGCTGCGTGTCGGTGACGCACGCCCGCGCCGACGCGAACGCGAGCGTGCTCGTGGGCGCGCGCGAGGATGTCGACCCGCTCTCGACGATGCCCTGGATGTCGGGTGTCCCGGTCGAGCTGCACCCGTTCGAAGAGGAGCAAGGATGAACCAGCCGGCTGACCCGGCACGTACCGGAAGGGCCTGGCGTGCCGGTGCGCTCACCGGCCGCACCGTCGTCGTCACCGGTGGCGGCACCGGCCTGGGCGCGGCGTGCGCCGAGCGGCTCGCACGCGACGGCGCCGACGTGGTCATCGCGGCCCGTACCGAGGCGCGCCTCGTGGCCACCGCCGACCGCATCAACGGAGCGCTCGCGGGCGCAGCCGATGCGGGCCACGTGCGCCACCTCGCGATCGACGTGACCGACGAGGACGCGGTGCGCGCGCTCGTCGACTTCGCGATCGGTGGGCGCGGCGGGCTGCACGGGGTCGTCGCCAACGCGGGTGGCGGGGGCGGCGCGTCTGCCGTACCACCTGCAGGACCTCGACGAGTTCACCCGGGTCGTGCAGCTCAACGCGATCGGTACGATGTTGCTGGTGAAGCACTCCGTGCCCCCGATGGTCGCAGCCGGAGGCGGTTCGTTCATCGGCATGTCCTCGATCTCCGGCGGGATGACGAAGCGCTACGGCGGCGCGTACGGCCCGGCCAAGGCCGCGGTGGAGCAGATCATCCGCAACGCCGCCGACGAGTACGGCGAGGTGAACGTGCGCTTCAACGCGGTGCGCCCCGGCTTCATCAGCACGGAGATCATGGAGGGCATCCCGCGCGACGGCGAGGTGTTCGCGAGCTACGTCGACAACACGCCGATGGGCGCGGTCGGGAGTGGCGTGGGGGAGCCCGACGACGTCGCCGACCTCGTGCGCTTCCTCGTAGGCCCCGAGTCGCGCTGGGTCACCGGCACGATCATCGCAGTCGACGGCGGTCACTCGCTGCGCAAGGGCCCCGACTACACGCCCTTCGTGGAGCCGGTCCTCGGACGCGACGTCCTGCTCGCGCGTCGCCCGATGGAAGGGGACGGCAGATGAGCGGGCTGAGTCGCCGCCGACTCACCGAGCACGTGTACGCGTGCGAGCAGTCGCAGCGCGGGCTCGGCTTCTCGAACTCGGGCCTGGTCACCGCCGGCGGCGGCCTGGTGGTCGACACGCTCTACGACCTCGCGCTCACGCGCGAGATGGTGGACCTCTACGCCGAGGTGCACCCCGACGCGCCGGCGTGGGTCGTGAACACCCATCACAACGGCGACCACACGTGGGGCAACCAGCTGTTCCCCGACGCGGAGATCATCGGTCACCGCGGCTGTGTCGAACGGTTCGCCGAGGTGCAGCCGGCGTCGGTCGAGGCGATCCGCACGATGGCGGAGCCGCCCGAGCACCTGCGCGATCTCCACGAAGAACTGGCGCCGTTCGACTTCTCGGGGATCGAGCTGCGGGCGCCCGGGCACGTGATCGACCACGACACCACCCTCGACCTCGACGGCGTGCGCGTCGACCTCCTCGTGGTGGGTCCCGCCCACACCGAGGGCGACGTGGTGGTGCACCTGCCCGACGAGGGCGTCGTGTTGATGGGCGACGTCCTCTTCCACCGGTGCACGCCGATCGGCTGGGAGGGCAGCACCGAGGCGTGGATCGGCGCGCTCGCCCGGGTGGAGGCGCTGGCACCCGAGCACGTCGTGCCCGGCCACGGCCCGGTCTGCGGCGTCGAGGGCGTGGCGGAGGCCCGGCGTTACTTCGAGGACGTGCGCGACCACGCCCGAGCGGGCTTCGCCGCCGGCGACAGCGTGCTCGACTGCTGCGCGGGCATCGACCTCGGGCCCCGGGCCACCTGGGACGAGCCGTGGCGCCTCGCCGCCAACGTGCACCGGGTGTACCGCGAGTGCGCCGGCAGCTCGTGGGACGACCCGGTCGACGTCTCGGCGGTGATGCGCGACGTCTCGGAGCTCAAGCGCCGCATGCTCGCGAGCCGCGGGGGCTGACACCGTCAACCCGGCCTGTCCGTTCCAGGCACTTCGCCACTGTCGACCGCCGAGCAGCCACGACGAGGATGAACCCATGACGGAGGAGCGCGACGAACCGCGACTGTCGTCCGCTGACCTCATCCGCGTCATGGGTGGCATGGCCGCGCGGGTGACCTCCGCCGGACCGGGCGAATTCGGCGCCACGCTCGCGGCGGAAGTGGCGACGGTCGGGGGCTCCCTCGGGCTCTCGGCGGTGGAGTACCGGCGACTCGGCGACGACGGCCCACCGCTGGTCGACTGGCGCGATCCCGCGGTCGCGCCCGGGACACCGCGGCGTTTCCCCGCGGCGAGCGGGGACTCGACGTGGGTCCTCAGCGTCACTCCGGGTGCAGCCGCCGCCCCATGGACGGACGAGGTCCTGGTCGCATTCGAGGCACTCGCCGAGGGGCTCGCCGGGCGGGTTGCGCTCGCGCAGCGCGAACAGTCTCTGCAGGAGGTCGACGCCTTCGCCCGCGCGCTGCTCGAGCACTCGCCTGCGGTGATCGGCAGGTGGGGCCCCGACCTCCGGCTCCAATACGTCAACGACACGATCGAGCGGGTCACCGGGATTCCCGCTTCGGAGTTCGTCGGTCGCTCGGCTGCCGAGATCGGGTGGCCGGCCGAAGCGTGCGCGCAGATGGAAGCGGCCCGGGCCACGGTGTTCGGCACCGGCCGGTCCGTGACCTTCCTGGTGGAGGTGCCCATCACGGGCAGCGGGACCCGCGTCTACTCGACCCAGGTCGGCCCGCTCTACGACGACGCCGGCGGGGTCGTCGGCCTCGTGTCGATCGCGGGCGACATCACCGAGCACATGGGCCTGCTCGCCGAGCTGCGTGACGACCGGGAGTTGCTCGCCACGCTCATCGACGACTCGCCCGACGTGATCCTGCGGGTGCGCCACGACGGCGAGGTCGTGTTCGCCAATGACGCGTGGTCGCGTTCCTTCGGCTCCGTGTTCGCCCCGCCCGAGGGTCAGTCCTTCGCCGAGGTGGCCCGCTTCCTCGGGCCCGGCGACCAGCTCACCCACCAGCTGAGTCGGGTCCTCGTACACGGCACCCGTGCGATCGAGGTGTTCCGCCTCCCCGAGGCACTCGGGCGCGGTTGGGCGGAGCTGCGCTTCGTGCCCGAACGGGGCGAGGGTGGCGCCACCGAGCACGTCCTGCTCCTCCTGCGCGACGTGACCGACGCGCACCACGAGGAAGAGGTGCTCGTCGCGGCCGCGGGCAGCGATCCCCTCACCGGTCTCGCCAACCGCCGCGTGCTCCTCGACGCGATGCGTCGTCAGCTGGCGACCGCCGAACGCGCCGATCGCACCGTCGGCGTGCTCTATCTCGACCTCGACCACTTCAAGGAGATCAACGACGGCTTCGGCCACCGCGGCGGCGACGAACTCCTGCGTTCGGTGGGGGAGCGCCTGGTATCCGTGGTGCGGCCCGCCGATCTCGTCGGCCGCCAGGGCGGCGACGAGTTCATCGTGCTCGTCACCGGCGTGGCGAGCACCAACGAGGTCGACGTCGTGGCCCGTCGACTCCTCACCGCGCTCGACGCGCCGATCGACGTCGCCGGCCTCCCCGTGCAGGTGTCCGCCAGCATCGGGGTCGCGGTCGCGAGCGAGACTGCCACCTCCGATCCCGAGGAACTGCTCCGCCAGGCCGACCTCGCGCTCTACGAGGCGAAGCGGGCGGGTCGCAACCGGTACGTGCACTACCGCGACGGCGGAGCCGCCGACGCCCGGCACCGCACCGTGCTCGCGGGCCTGCTCGACGACGCGGTCAGCCGCGGCGAGCTCTCCGCCTACCTGCAGCCCGAGATCGACACCCGCACCGGCCGGGTCGTCGCACTGGAGGCGCTGGCCCGATGGTGCCGTCCCGGCCACGCGCCCGAACCGGCGCAGGCCTTCCTCGACCTCGTCCACGACCGCACGGTGCAGGCGGCCATCGACCTGGCAGTGGTGGAGCAAGCGGCCAACGCGGTGGCCGACCTCGACCGGCACCGCACCCGCGAGCCGCTGCAGCTGCGCGTGAACCTCGCGCGCGGGACGTTGCGCCACGAGGGCGTCGCCGAGTCGCTGGTCATGTTGTTCTCGCGGGCGGCGGTGTCACCCGAGCGGGTCACGATCGAGTTCGACAACCGCGACCTCACTGCACTCGCCGCCGCCGAGCTCGCCACCCTCGATCGCATCCACGAAGCGGGCTTCTCGGTCGGCCTCGACAACGTGGAGCTCCCCGAACGCTTCGACATCGATCCCGCGCGCCGACTGCGGGTGGGCCGCATCGCGATCATCCCGTCGGTGGTGGCACGCCTGGGCGACGACGAGCTCGCCGATGCGCTCTTCGCCGGCGTGGTGATCGCACTCGGGCGCCTCGGCATCACCGTCACCGCGGTGGGCGTGGAGGACGCCGACCAGGCCGAGATGGCGCGCGCGCGCTCGGCATCCACGCGCAGGGACGCTGGTTCGGCTCGGTCACCTCGGCGGACGAGATCGAGGCGGCCATCGACGCAATCGACGAGATCGACCGCAGCGAACACTGAACCCGCCGGTCAGATGGAGCGCTCGCGCCCTTCCCAGTAGGGATCGCGGAGCTTGCGCTTGTAGAGCTTGCCATTCGGGTCGCGCGGCATCTCGGTGGTGAAGTCGATGGTCTTGGGCCGCTTGAACTTCGCCAGGCGCTCCTCGCAGTAGGCCATGATCTCGGCCTCCAGCTCGGGCCCCCCGGTCGCGCCCTCGACCGGCTCGATGACGGCCTTGACCTCTTCGCCCCAGTCGTCGTTCGGGATGCCGAACACCGCGACGTCGGCGACCTTCGGGTGCATGATCAGCTCGCTCTCGATCTCGGCGGGATAGATGTTCGCCCCACCCGAGATGATCATGTCGATCTTGCGGTCCGACAGGAACAGCCAGCCCTCGTCGTCCATGAAGCCGGCGTCACCGACGGTGAAGAACTTGCCCGACCGGCTGTTCTTCGTCTTCTCCTCGTCCTTGAAGTACTCGAAGTTGCCCGACGGCATGTGGAAGTACACGGTGCCGATCTGGCCCGCGGGCAGCTCGTTGCCGTCGTCGTCGAGGATGACGACCTCGGAGAACGGCCACTTCTTGCCGACGGTGCCGGGCTTGAGCATCCACTCCTCGGCGGTCACGTAGGTGCCGCCACCCTCGCTCGCCGCGTAGTACTCGTCGATGGAGTTGCCCCACCACTCGATCATCTGCCGCTTGATCTGCGGCGGGCACGGCGCGGCGGCGTGGATCATGTGCCGCGTCGACGAGACGTCGTACTTCGCGTGGACGTCCTCGGGGAGGCCCAGCAGGCGCACGAACTGCGTGGGCACCATGTGCGTGGTGGTGACCTTGTAGGTGTCGATGAGGTGGAGCATGCTCTCGGGCGTCCACTTGTCCATCACCACGACGGTGTGCCCGATGTGGATCGACGCGCCGCCGAACACGAGCACCGCGGTGTGGTACAGCGGCGACCCGATGATGTGCACGTTGCCGTCGAACGGCTGCACGCCGAAGAGGTAGAGCATGCCGCCGAAGCCGCCACCCGCGGTCTCGGGGTCGACGCCGGGCAGCGCGCGCCGCACACCCTTGGGACGGCCGGTCGTGCCCGACGTGTAGTTCATCACCAGACCCGCGGTGCGGTCGGCGGGCGTGGTCGTGGGCTGCCCGTCCTTCAGCTCCTCGTACGCGTGGAACGACGGGATGGCGCCGCCCACGGCGAAGCGACCCTCAGCGGGGAAGTCGATCTCGTCGGCCGCGGCCTTCGCGGTGTCGGCGAAGCGCGAGTGCGCGACGAACGCCTTGGCCTCGCAGTCCTGCACGATGTACGCGATCTCGGGGCCCACGAGGTGCCAGTTGATCGGGATCAGGTAGATGCCGGCCTGGCCGAGCGCGAGAAAGAGCTCGAACACCTCGGCGCCGTTCGGCAGCAGCATCGCGACCGCGTCGCCGGGCTGCAGGCCCAGTTCGCGGAGGCCGTGCGTGAGCTGGTTCACGGTGGCGAGCAGGTCGCCGGCGCGGATCTCCTCCTCGTCGGGGGTGACGAGCGCGAGGTGGTCGGGGTTCGCCTCGGCGATCTTCCAGAACCCAAGGGGAGTGTCGGTCATCGTGGTGTCTCCAGGTGGACGAGCGGCAGCGAGGCCGGAGAGAAGGTCAGAGATCGGCGATGACGACCCCGCCGTCGACCACGAGTTGCGTGCCCGTGACGAAGGAGGCGTCGTCGGAGAGGAGGAAGCGAGCGGCGGTGGCGATCTCCTCGGGACGGCCGAGGCGCGCCATCGGAGCGCTCCGCGCCATGCGTTCGCGTACTGCCGCGGTCTCGGGCATCATCGGCGTGTCGATGAAGCCGGGGCAGATCGCGTTCACCCGGATGCCGCGCTCCGAGTAGGCGACCGCCATCGAGCGGACGACGCCGAGCAGGCCCGCCTTGGACGCGGCGTAGGCCGGGCTCGCGGGGCCGGCGATGATGCCGTAGATCGACGAGATCCCGACGGCCGCCGAGTGGGGAGCGTTGGCGAGCAGTTCCGGCAGCAGGGCCTGGAACAACATCGGGAAGGCGCGCAGGTTCACGGCGAGGAGGGCGTCCCACGCCTCGTCGGTGATGACGTCGACGGCGACCGGATCGGGAACGCCCGCCGCATGCAGCAGACCGCCGACGGTGCCGATTGCGTCGACCGACCGGCGCACCGCGTCGGGGAGGATCGAGGACGCCCGCACGTCGACCGCGAGGCCGATGGTGGCGACGCCGTGCTCCGAGGCCACCGCAGCCGCGGCCTGCTCGGCGGTCTCGGTGCGGAGATCCCAGATGGCCACGGGACGCCCGGCCGCGGCCACGGCGTTGGCGGTGGCGAATCCGATTCCTGACGCGCCGCCCGTGATCACGACCCCGGTATCGGGTCCGCAGTCGATCGTCCCCATGTTCCCCCCGTGTGCATGCCGTACGAGCCGGGCACCCTAACCGACTACCCCTCGCCGAGGGACTCCTCGGGCAGGGGCAGGTGACCCTCGAGGACCGCGAGGTAGGGCTGCGCGTCACCCCGAGCGGGGGCGGCCAGCACCTCGGACGCGGTGCGTCGGCTGCCGAGGACGCGACTCGCCTCCCACGGCTCGACGAGCAGCGTCCACCCCGGCTCCCCGGCACCCGACGCGGCACGGGTGCCGTCGGGGCACTCGACGGCGAAGGGCGCCAGGCCCGCAGCCGCAACGTTCGTGGCGAGGAGGTCGGCGAAGAGTTGCAACCCGGCGCGGAGCTCGGGCGTGTCCCGGTCGCCGGGGCGACGCAGCGCGCCGCGGCAGGTCGTGCTCGTGGGTGAGCACGTCGACCACGAGCATGCCTCCGCTGCCCTCCACGATCGGACGCACGGCCTCACCACAGCCGCGCCACTGCTCGACCAGCTCGGCGACGGGCACCTCGCGGCGCGTGGCCACGATGCCGTCGAGCCACGCCTGGATGTCGCCCGTGGGACCGGCACCGGTCGTGAGCGCCGTGGGGATCCCCGCGCAGTGCGCGACGAGGTCGTGCGCGCTCCACTCGGGGCAGCTCGGCACGCGGGCACCCAGCTCACCGTCGCTGGCGTCGAGGGCAACCTCGATCATGCGGTCGCGGGTCGCCTCGTAGGCGGCGAACACGTCCATGGCCACTACTCCTCCAATGCTGTCGTGAGCGCGTCCACGGCGTCGAGGTCGTGCACCGCGGCCTCGGCACGCGCGAGGAACGCGTTCGCGAACACTTCTCGTTGCCGGCTGATGTCGTCGGGGAAGGTCACGACCTGGCAGCTCGCGACCACGGTGTACGCGGCGCGGCAGGCGGTGCTGCGCCCACGCGTCGTCGAACGCGATCGACGCGCCGCCGAGCGCGTCGCGTGCCGAGAGGTAGAGGCGCAACAGATCCTGCTCGTGGGTGCGCCGGTCGTCGGGTTGCATCGCCATCTGCAGGAGGTAGCTCACGTCGCGGAGGGGCTGGTCGAGGTGGATCACACCCCAGTCGTAGAAGCCGACGCGTCCACCGTCGAGGTCGGCACTGCCCCCCGAGGGGTCGACGAACAGATTGCCGATGTGGGTGTCGCCGTGCACGACAGTGACATCGGGACCGGTCCAGAGGTCGTGCACCGCGAGGCGGTGCGCGATGTACAGCTCGCTCACCCGCGGAACTCGTCGCTGATGCGGTCGCGATGGTGGTCGAGTGCGAACTGCAAGCGGTCGACTGCGTACGTGCCGCCTGCGGAGTAGGGCGGTACCCACGCGGCCTCGGCCGCGCGCCGGGCCGGATCCTCGTAGCGCACGTGCATCGCCGCGAGGTCCTCGAGCGCCTGCGCAGCGCCGTCGGGGCTGATGCCCCAGGTGCCGTCGGAGACGCGGCACCCCGCGTCGTCGAGGTCTTCGAGCAGCACGACGAACTCGCGCTCCTCGGCGTCGACCGCGGCCACGTGCACCTCGGGAACGCGGCAGGGCGAGCTGCGGCGCGAGCTCGGCGTAGAAGCGCGCCTCGCGCGGCCCGATCCGGGTGAAGGCGATGCTCTCGCGTCGGTCGGGGTCGAGCGGCAGGAGCTTGCCGAAGAGAAGCTCGGGCGTGCCGGCGGGCTCGTCGTACGTCACGCGCAGGCGGACGTGCTGGTTGGTCACCTCGTCGTTGCCGACGATCTCGACGCCGGCCACCCGTGCGCCCGGATGCCGGGGCTGCAACGCCTCGGTCAGCCATTCGGGGGTGATGTCGGCCGCAACCTCGGGGATCCTCACGGGCCGCATCCTGGCACGCGCGGCCCCAGCCTCCCCACCGCCCGCTCCACCGGCCGTTCACCTCCGGTGTGTCTACGTGTCGGTGCTGCGTTCGTAGGTGATGTGGACGGCGTTGCGCGACGGGCGGACTTCGCGTTGGCGGTGCGTGCCGTGCGCCGCTGACCGACCGTCACCCGCCGACTTCCCCGTGGTGCTCCTCGCCGTCGACGGTTCCGGAGCACCCGACCAGTGGCGGGTGCACGTCCCCGACATCACGTGCGTCGACGTCGGCGGGAACCACGCTTCCGTGCTGCACACGCCGCACGTCGACGCAGTCGCGAGGTACGTCCAGGCCGGCCGCGAGCGCGACCCGGCGCTCACCTGAAGCGGGCGGGGATCCCCTCGGCGGCGCGGAGCGCGTCCATCTCCGCGGTGAACCGCGCGCGCAGCGCGGACTGCTCGTCGGCCGGCGCGAACGACGCATCGATCGCGCCGAGCGCGAGGTCCTCCATCGTGTCGAGGTCGTACCCGAAGGCCCGCGCGATCTGCTCGTAGTCGTCGCAGATGGTGGTGCCCATCATCCCGGGATCGTCCGAGTTGATGGTCACGTGCACACCGGCACGCCGTTGCGCGTCGAACGGGTGCTGCGCGACGTCGTCGATCACGTTGGCGATCACCACGTTGCTGATCGGGCACACGGTGAGCGCGATGCCCGCCTCGGCGACGCGCGCGCGTGAGGTCGGGATCGTCGAGCAGCCGGAAGCCGTGGTCGATGCGCTCGGCGCCCAACTCCTCGACCGAGATGCGGATGTTGTCGACCGGACCGTCCTCACCCGCATGGAAGGTGCGGCGCAGACCCTGGGCGCCCGCGAACGCGAACGTGGGTGCGAACTCGTGGTGGTCGACGCCGCGCTCGGTGGAGTCGCCGCCCACGCCGATGATCTCGTCGCGGTCCTGCTTCGCCGCGAACTCGACGACCTCCATCGCCGCCGCGCCACCGGCGGGCTTGTCGACGTCCATCACGATGCGGCAGCGCATGTCGAGATCGGCGTGCGCGTCGGCGAGACCCGCGCGCATGCCGTCCCACAGCGTCTCGATCGGCACGCCCATCGCCGTCGCGAACCCGGGCGAGACGAACATCTCCCGGTAACGCACACCCGCGGCGACGGCGTCCTCGCACGCTTCGTAGGTGATGCGTCGATAGGCCTCCGCGGTGGTGAGGCTCTGACAGATGATGCCGTACACCGCGAGGAACGAGTCGAGGTCGTCGAAGCGGAACAGCTCGGCCGGGTCGTCCACGGGCAGCTTCACGCCGTTCTCGCGCGCCAGGTCGGCGATGGTCGCCGGGCGCGCCGCACCCTCCACGTGGCAGTGGAGCTCCACCTTCGGGAGGCGACGGGCGAGGGCGGGGACGTCGACGGGCCGGTCGGGACTGGTCACGATGGCGCTCCTTCGAGCAATTCGGTGAGGACGCGACGGTATGCCACGCTCAGCTTGTCGGACGGGGCGTGGACCTCGGCCCGGGTGTCCTCGGGCAGGCTCATCGAGTGGTACGCACCGAGCACGGCGAGGTCCTCGGTGAGCACGTCGTCCTCGTAGGTGATCAACGCGGCGAGACCCTCGGGCGACTCGACGTACCCCCGGCGGGCCATGAGCTTGTAGACGCGCGTGGAGCCGTCCTCCTCGGGCTGGCACACGAAGAGGATCGCGAGGCGCGCGCCGGTCATCGGGAAATCGAGCGTCAGGTAGACCGCGGCAGGGGGGCCGCCCGACCTTGGTGAGCACGTGCGGCTGCACCAGGGGATGCTCTCCGGTCGCCACGAGCGGGTCGTCGTGGTTGCGGTAGGGCGCCCGGTACACGGTGCGCACCTCCCAGCCTTCGCGCGTCACGTCGTGGTGCGACACCTCCTCGGCCTCCGGCGTGCCGAAGGTGCCGGGGTGCACGAACGGGAAGTGCGACGCGTCGAGGAAGTTGTCGGTGAGCTGCACCGCGCTCACCGCCGTGCGCCGGGGCTCGTTCCACGCGTGGGTGCACGCGGGGTCGTCCCACTCGGGGAACTCGTGCAGGTCGCAGACGGGGGGTTCGGGGGCCAGCCACACCAGGCCGTAGCGCTCGGTGAGTCCAGACGGGGGAGTCAGGCAGGCGCGCGGCGGCAGGTGGTCGGGCCCGTCGCCGCCGGTGCGGAGCGACGGGATGCGGGTGGCCTGCCCGTCGGCACCGAACTCCCACCCGTGGTACGGGCACACGATGCGGTCGTCCACCACGCGGCCGGCGCTGAGCGGAGCGAAGCGGTGGGGGCAACGGTCGACGAAGGCCACGATCCCCCCGTCGACGCGCGCGAGCACCCAGTCGTTGCCGAGCAGCCGGACCCGCACCGGGTCGCCACTGATCTCGGCGGCCATCGCGACCGCGTGCCAGCCCCGGGCGAGGGCCGCGGTCTCGTTGTGGATTGCCGGGTCGTGGATCGGGCGTGGAGGCACGGCGCCAGGATCGCGGGGAGGGGTCGCGCGGCAGTTGCCGCCGTGTTGCCATCTGGTGACGGGGCGAGTTCACAGGATCGAAACAGCCACGCGTCAACAAAGTGTTGAATCTCGGGGCACGCTGCCGGGGTGGAGGTCTCACCCGACCAGCGCCGCCTCGAGGCGCTGCTGCGCCTGTTCTGGCACCCGGTCTGCACGCTGGGCGAGCTGGCCGCCGCCCGGCCACATCCCCTGGCTGTCGAGCTGCTCGGCCACCGATTCGCGATCGCGAACGTGGGCGCGAACGTGGGCGCGAGCGTGGGCTCAGACGACGGCGACCTCGAGCTGATGGCGGTGCCCGACCGCTGCCCGCACCGCTCGACCCGCCTGTCGGTCGGGTGGGTGGAGCCGGGCGCCATCCGGTGCGCGTATCACGGCTGGGCGTTCGACTGCACCGGCCGGTGCCGCGAGATCCCCGCGCTCGGCGGCGAGGAACCGCCCGCACGCGCCGCGCTGGACGCGATCGAGGCGCGCGTCGAGCACGGGTTGGTGTGGTTGCGGCTCGACCCCTCCGCGGCGACGGAGATCCCCGCGCACCCCGCGTTCCACGACTCATCGATGAAGGTGCTCGAGGGTGCGCCGTACACGTGGCCCACCGCCGCGCCCCGCCGGGTCGAGAACTTCGTGGACCTCGCCCACTTCGCATGGGTGCACGACGGCACCCTCGGCGACCGAACGCAGCCGGTGCCGCCGATTCCGGTCGTGCGGCGCGAGGCCGGTGAGCTGCGCTTCGAGTACGACCCGCCCGACCTCGTACCCGAGGACGAAGCGCTCTTCGGCTTCTCCGAGTACCGGATGCCGGTGCCCTGCACCGTCGACATCTCGTTCCGCCTCGCGTCCGGCGCGTACCGACGGCTCTGGATGACCGCGTCACCCCTCGACGCGGGTCGCTGCCGTACGTTCTGGTCGGTCGCACGTGACGACGACCACGACGGCGACGACCGCGAGTACCTCGCTTTCCAGGACCTCGTGCTCCGGCAGGACGAGCCCGTGGTCTGCAACCAGGACCCACCCGAATTCCCCCTCGAACCCCTGGAGGTGTCCGTGCGCACGGACCGTGTCTCGATCGAGTACCGCCGCTGGCTGCGGGAGCTCGCCGCCGCGGCCGACGGCCCCGAGGGTGGCGCCGCCGTGCACGCCGGCCTGGCCGCAAGCTTCCCGTCGGCTTCGAAGATGACGGAGCCGAAGACGACGGAGGTGGCGCGATGAGCGCGGTGACGGTCCTCTCGGGCGGGCGCGTGCTCGACCCGACGACGGGCCGCGACGAGGTCGCCGACGTCGTGGTGCGCGACGGAGTCGTCGTCGGCATCGGTCCCGGCGCCGGCGCGCTCGTCGCCGCCGACCAGGGAGCGGAGGTCGTCGACTGCACCGGGCTGCTCGTCACGCCCGGGCTCATCGACCTGCACGTGCACGTCTACCCCGGCCTGGGTGACTTCTGCCTCCACCCCGACCGCGTCGGCGTGCGCCAGGGCGTGCCGATCGTCATCGACGGTGGCACCAGCGGCTCGGCCACCTTCGGCCTGGCGCGGAAGTGGATCGACGATCCCGAGGTGCAGACCAAGGTGCTGTCGTTCCTCGACCCGTGCGCGATCTACTTCGCCACCAAGGACTTCATCTGTCACAAGCTCGAGATCGCCAACGACGAGCGCAACCTCGACATCGACCTCGCCCGTGCCACGATCGTGGCCAACGAGGACGTCATCGTGGGCATGAAGGTGCGGGTCTGTTCCACCGACGACCCCGAACACTCGCCCTTCCTGGATGCGGCGAAGGAGGTCGCGGGGGAGCGTCCGGTGATGGTGCACCTCGGGCGCTTCCCGTTCACCCCCACGATCCCCACCTCCGTACTGCTCCGGGAGCTGCGTGGCGGTGACGTCATCACCCATGCGTTCCGCGGCGCGTCCGGTGTGTTGGGTGAAGATGGTGCGGTGACGCCCGAGTTCCGCGACGCGGTCGACCGTGGGGTGTGCCTCGACATCGGGCACTCCGGCACCGACTTCCGCATCGCCACCGCGCAGCGGATGTTCGACCAGGGCTACCTGCCCACCACCATCTCGACCGACCTCAACGTGTTCAACGTGGACCACCCCGTCGTGTCGCTCGCCGAGACCATGTCGAAGGTGTGGGCGCTGGGCGTGCCGCTGACCGACGTGGTCGCGATGACGACCGCGGCCCCGGCCACCGTCGTGCACCGTGAACACGAGTACGGCGTGCTCGCCGAGGGTCGCACCGCGGAAGTGTCGGTGCTGCGCATCGAGGAGGGTGACCACGAGCTCTCCGACGGCTACGAGACCATCCACGCCGAGCGCCGTCTCGTGCCGGTCGGCTGCCTGCGCGCGGGCACCTGGATCGAGGCCGATGCCGCGTGATCGGCGAGTGAGCGGGCGCGTTGTCATGTCGTGTGATCGGGCAGGCGTGACGCCGTGAAGCCCGCGCCCTTCGACTACGTCATCGCCGCGACCGTCGACGCGGCGGTCGCGGCGCTGGGTGCCGACGACGAGGCCAAGGTCATCGCCGGCGGGCAGAGCCTCACTCCGCTGCTCGCGCTGCGGTTGGCGCGACCCACCGTGCTGGTCGACGTGGGGCGACTGCCCCTCGCCGGGGTCGCGGTCGACGGCGACCTACTCGAGGTCGGCGCGCTCGTGCGCCACCGCGCGCTGGAGACCGATCCGCTGCTCGTGCACGAGGCACCGCTGCTCCCCATGGCCGCACGGCACATCGGCCACGTCGCCATCCGCAACCGGGGGACCCTCGGCGGTTCCGTCGCGCACGCCGACCCCGCGGCCGAGCTGCCCGCCGTCCTCGTCGCACTCGATGCCGAGGTGGTGCTGCAGGGCGCCACCGGCGTGCGCTCGGTGCGGGCGACGGATCTGTTCGAGGGGTTCTTCACCACCGCGCTCGCGCCCGACGAGCTGATCGTGTCGGTGCGCGTGCCGTGCGCCACCGCCACCGACGCCTGCGCGTTCGAGGAGTGGGCACCGCGTCACGGCGACTTCGCCACCGCGGGCATCGCGATGGTCGGCTCGTTCGTCGACGGCGTGTGCACGAGCGTGCGCGGCGCCGCGTTGGGCGTGGGCGCAGTGCCGGTCGACCTGAGCGGTGTGCTCGGCGAGTGCGGGATCACGGGCGCGCCGGCGCCGAGCGCGACCCTCGTGCGCGCCGTCGCCGCGGCCGTGCGCACCGAGTGCGCAGGCGACGACGACCGCGCCGAGCTCGCCGGCCTGCTCGCGGGCGCGCGGTCACGGCGATGTTCGGGCACGCCCCGACCGCGAGGGCAGTCGCATGATCGGCCACCGCGCGCTGCGCACGGAGGACGAGCGGCTCCTCACCGGCCGTGGCCGCTACCTCGACGACCATGCAGTGCCCGGGCTCTGCCACGTCGCGCTGCTCCGCAGCCCGGTCGCGCACGCACACGTCGTCGCGATCGACGTGAGTGCTGCGCAGTCCGCGCCCGGTGTCGTCGCGGTCGTCGCCCAGGACGACCTCGACGCACGCGGCGTGCGGAAGCTCGGTCATCTCCTCCAACTCCCCGGGCTGCAGCCGCTGGAGTGGGGCGTGCTCGCGCAGGGCACCGTGCGCTTCGTCGGTGAGCCTCTGGTCGCGATCGTCGCCGAGTCACGCGCGCAGGCCGAGGACGCCCTCGAGCTCGTCGAGGTGGAGTGGGAGGAGCTCCCGGCGGTGGTCGGCGCCGAAGCCGCGCTCGCCGACGACGCGCCGCTGCTGTACCCCGAGTGGGGGACCAACGAGTTCCTGCACCTCGAGGCCGCGTCGCCCGGCCTGCCCGACGCCATCGCGGGCGCGCCGCACGTGTTCACCGAGACGTACGAGAGCCACCGCGTCTTCGCGTTGCCGCTGGAGGGCCATGGCGCCCAGGCGTCGTTCGACGGCGCGCACGGCCGCCTCACGCTGTTCGCGTCGTCGCAGCAGCCGCACCAGCTCCGCACGGTGGTGGCGGAGGTGTGCGGCCTCACCGAGGCCACGGTGCGCGTCGTCGCGCCCGACACCGGCGGCGGCTTCGGCAACAAGCAGCACTTCCTCCGCGAAGAGTGCCTCGTCGCGCTGCTCGCGATGATGACCGGGCGCTCGGTCCGGTGGTCCGAGGACCGCACGGAGGCGCTCGTCGCGTCGGTGCACTCGCGACCGCAGACCCACCACGTGACCGTCGCGCACGACGACGACGGTCGCGTGCTCGCACTCGAGGTGCGGGTGATCAGCGATGTCGGCAACCCGGTGCTCTACTTCTCGGGGATCGGGCCTTCGCTCGTGACCGTCGGCGCGTTGTGCGGCGGCTACGACATCCCCGAGCACGGCTTCACGTTGTCGTGCGTCGCGACGACCACCTGCCCCATCGGCGCGTACCGCGGGTTCGGTCAACCCCAGGCGCACTTCACCACCGAACGGGTGATGGACCGCGTGGCGCAACGATGCGGACTCGACCCCGCCGAGGTGCGGCGCCGCAACCTCCTGCCCGACGCGCCCCGCCCCTTCGTCGCGCACGGTGGCGCGCGCGTCGACGTCGGCCCGCTGGCACCGCAACTCGACCAGTTGCTCCAGGAGGCGGGCTATTCGTCGTGGCGGGAACGACAAGCCGCTGCGCGAGCCGAGGGTCGCCACGTCGGAATCGGCCTGTCCGCACTCGTGCAGGGCACCGCCCCCACCCAGTGGGGCGTGGCCGGGCGCTTCGGCTCGTGGGAGACCGCCATCGTGTCGGTGCTCCCCGACGGCACCGTGACCGTCGGCGTGGGATCGAAGTCGCAGGGCCAGGGGCACGAGACGGTGTTCGCCCAGGTGGCCGCCGACGCGCTCGGCATCGACGTGTCGCACGTGAGCGTGCGCGAGGGCGACACCGATCAGGTGCCCTACGGCATGGGCACCTGGGGGAGCCGCAGCGCGGTGATGGCCGGCGGCGCGGTGCTCACCGCCGCGGAACCGCGTGAGGGAGAAGATGGACCGCCTCGCGAAGGAGATGGCCAGCGAGCCGTCCCACCGGGAGATTGCAGAAGAGGCGTGGTGGCACACGCACCGTCTCGTCGCCGGCGAGGAGCCCGGGCTCACTGCGACCGCGGTCTACACACCTGGCGGCACCATCCCCGTCCCGAACGAGGACGGGCACACGAACTTCGACGAGACCTTCGGCTCGCACATGACCATGGTGGTGGTGGAGGTCGATCCCGCGACCGGGCACGTGCAGGTGCTCGACGCCGTGCTCGTGTCCGACTGTGGCGTGATGATCAACCCGACACTGGTGGAGGGCCAGCACATCGGTGGCTTCGCCCAGGGCCTCGGCAACGTCCTCCACGAGGAGGTCCGGTACTCCGACGAGGGCCAGCCGCTCTGCTCGACCCTGCTCGACTACACGCCGCCGCTCGCGTCCGACGTGCCCGATCTGCGGATCGTCCACCGGGAGACGCCGTCGCCGACCGCCGGCGGGTTCCGGGGCGTAGGGGAGGCCACGATCATCGCCGCCCCGGCCGCGATCGCCGGCGCGGTGGAGGATGCCCTGGCCCCGTTGGGGGTGGCGGTCACCTCCACCCGGCTGCACCCGCACCACGTGCGGGCGCTCGCCGCGGGGCGCAGGCTGGACACCCGATCCGGCTGCGTTCGCAGGCCTCGATCCGTGACCCCGGTCGTCGACCTCGAGGGCTCCGGGGCGGCGAGGGAGCTGGTGGACGCGCTCGGCACGGAGGGGCACGCCGCCGTACTCGGGCACGGCGTGGAGCCCGACGTCGTCGCCGAGATGCGGGCGACCGCGCGGGAGTTCTTCGCGCTCCCGCGGGACGAGAAGGCGCTCGTCGAGTTCGGCGGCGTCGGTCACTGGCGCGGCTGGCAACCGGTGATGGAGGGCGGCGCGCGCTACGGCGGCGACGAGCGGCCCACCGAATTGCTCGAGCGGCTCGAGGAGAACCTCTGCCCGTCCCAGGGTGGCCCCGACGCGCCGGGCAACCGTTGGCCGCCCCGGCCGGAGCGGCTCCGCGGCGCGTGGTGTGCATACCACGACGCCGCGTTCGCGCTCACGACCCGACTCATGACCGCGCTCGCGACGGCGCTCGACACCGACGACCACGATCTCGACGCGTGGTGCGCCGGCCAATGGTCGAATCTCGTCGTCAACCACTTCCCACCGCTCGACGACCTGCCGGAACCTGGTCGCGTGCGCGTGGCGCGCCATACGGACCACGGTGGCCTGACCGTCCTCTGCGCCGACGCCGCACCCGGGGGTCTCGAAGTCGGCGACGATCGAGGTGTCTGGTCGGCCGTCGTGCAGCCGGCAGGTGCCCTGCTGGTGCAGGCCGGCGACCTCCTCGAGCGATGGTCCGGCGGTCGGCTGCGTGCGACTCCCCACCGGGTCGTGAACCCTCCCGCCGGAGCGGGGGAAGTCAGCCGCCGCCTGTCGATCGTCTACTTCCACCAGCCGCGCCTCGACTGCGTCGTCGTTCCCGTGGCCGGCGATCGCGACGCATACGCAGCCGTCGCGGCCGGTGACCACGTCACTGACCGCCAGGATGCCTACCGGCGGGGCGAACCCTCGCTGGGGTGAGCGGGGGGACGGATCGGCGGTCAGAACGGACACAGCGGACAGAGCGGACAGGAGGTCGAGCCCGCGTACGGGCCGGACGACCTGGCGCCGGTAGCCTGAGGGGTTGGGGCCGCAACCGCGGGTCCTGAGACGCCGAGGAGGCTTGTATGGGCGCCGAGAGCTTCCAGAAGCGTGAGCGGGAACGCAAGCGCAAGGCCCGTGCCGCAGAGCGGCGCGAACGCCGTGAGAACAAGTCCGAGCAGCCCGAGGACGAGACCGAGCCGGTCGACACCGACGCGCTGATGGAGCAGTTCCGGGTGCTCAGCGAGAAGCACAACAGCGGCGAGATCGACGCCGAGACCTACGAGATGGAGCGCACCGCCATCTTCGAGCTGCTCGGCCTGATGTAGCCGGCCTCGCGGATGACCGAATCCGTGAGTGTGTCCCGCGACATCGCCGCCCCCGCCGACGCCGTGTGGGCGATGGTCGCCGACGTCACCCGGATGGGCGAGTGGTCACCCGAGAACGAGGGCGGCGAGTGGCTCGATCCGGCGACCGCTGCTCAGTCCGGCCCGCAGCCGGGCGCGAAGTTCCGCGGCCGGAACCGCCGGGGCAAGCGGTCGTGGAAGACGGTGGCGACCGTCCTCGAGTGCGACCCGGGGCGCGTGTTCTCGTTCCGCGTCGGCGCGGGGCCGGTGAAGGTCGCCGACTGGACCTACACGTTCGAGCCCACTGCGGCGGGCTGTCGCGTCACGGAGACCTGGACCGATCACCGCCCGGGATGGTTCAAGCCGGTCGGGCACCTCGCCACGGGCGTGGCCGACCGGGAGTCCCACAATCGCGGGGATGGAGCAGACCCTCGCCGGCTTGGCGGCGGCCGCGGAGCAGTCGCCCTCCACCGTTGATCGCGGCGGGGCGCTCGCCGACTCGGTCAGCGGGCGAGGCCGGGCGACTTCGGGTTCGAGAACGCGATCGAGTTGCCGTCCGGGTCCTTGATCATCAGCGTGTCGACCACCTCGTCGCGCGTGGGCTCCGCGTCTTCCGCGATCCCGGTGGCGCGCAAGTGGCGGGCGATCTCGTCGATGTCGTTCACCACGAGCGTGCACGAGCCCTGACCCGCGCACTCGGGCGCGGTGTACACCTGGAGGCCACCGCCGCGCTCGAACTGCCACTCCATGACCTCGGGCATGGCGACGGTGCCCGGACCGAGCAACCGCGCGTAGAAGCGGGATGCAGCCTCGAGATCGCTCACCGCGAGGCTGGCGAGTGCGTTGTCGATCGTCATGCAGTGCGAGTACCCCTCACCACGCGACGTCAACCGCGCGCGCCTCTCGTCGCGGAAGAACTTCTTCGGCGTTCCCGTCCGGTTCGGGTGATAACTGTCGTACCCCTCTGTTTGGATGGGTTCGTGAGCACGTTCAACGAGTTGTTGTTCGAACTGAGGTGCATGGACACCGAGGAGTTGCACGCGGGTCGCGACGAAGCGATTCGTGAGCAGCGCAGGTGGCGGGCGGTGGAGCTCGCGCACACGGTGGTGCTCGACGAGCGCGATGCGTTGGCGAAGGATCAGGCCGCGAAGGACGGCGAGACCGAGGCGAAGTCGCAGCGGAAACGCAAGACGGCGAAGAAGCTCGAAGAGCTGCCGAACCTCGGGAACGCGGCGATGAACGGGGAGTTGAGTCAGGATCAGCTCGATCCGGCGACGGATCTCGTCGGCGACGACGGTGACGACGAGGAGATCGCGGAGACGGCGAAGCGCACGTCGCCGCTCGATCTGCAGCGCATGGCACGGGACCGCCGGCGCGAGGAATCGCGTCGGAACTCGGTGAAGCGGCGGAACCGGCGGTCGTTGCGGAAGTGGCGTGACGACGCTGGGTTCTTGTGTGGCCGGTTCGAGCTGCCGTTGGAGCACGGCGGCGCGATCGTGGAGTCGTTCTTCGACCTGGTCACCGAACGGATGAAGCCGGCAACGGGTGAAGCGTGGGAACCGCTGGACCGACGCCAGGCCGACGTGCTCATCGGGTTGTGTCAGATGGAAGCCGGCGCCGAGGACAGCGCCGAGAACGCGACGGTCGGTGCGCGGGTTGACATCCACGTCGACATCTCGCTCGACGGCGAGGCGACGATGTGTGGGGTGCCGTTGCCCGACGAATGGGTCGACGCCGCGCGTGCCGAACGCGCGGGTGCACCTGCGAGTGGTGGACGACGAGGGTGTGCCGATCCACGAGGACCGCGCCCGTACGTTCGTGTCGCAGAAGCGCCGACGAGCGGTGGTGCGCAGAGACGGGCGATGTCGATGGCCGGGTTGCAACCGGCGGCTCAGACTCCAGGTGCATCACCTCCACCCCAGCTCATGGGGCGGAACCGACGACACGTCGAATCTCGCGGCGGTCTGCGCGTACCACCACGGTCTGTTGGTCCCGCACGGCGACTACGTGCTCGACGGCAACCCCAACCAGCCCGACGGCCTCACCCTGCGCATCGTCACCCAGGAAGAACGCGCCCGACGACGACTCGACCCGATGACCCTCGCGACATGATCACGTCAGTGTGGCAGCGGCGGTACGGCGGCGCGGGCCCGGGCGGCGACCGCGGCCACGTCGAGCCGGGTGGTCTCGCCCCGATGGACGAGCACCTCGCCCTCGACCATCACGAGCGACGCGGGCGACGACAACCCCGTGAGCAGGAGACCGGCGACGGGATCGTGCACGCCGACCCGGTCCACGGTGCGGAGATCCCAGCCGGCGAGATCGGCGCGCATGCCGGGAGCGATGGCACCGAGGTCGTCGCGGCCGAGGCACGCTGCGGAACCGCGGGTCGCGGCGTGGAGGAGCTCGCGGGCGGTGGGCCAGCGATCCGGGTCGTCGGGATCGGAGGAACGGTGCGCGAGGGCGGCGATGCGCAGGTCGCCGAGCAGGTTGGCACCGTCGTTCGACGCGGAGCCGGTGGTGCCGAAGCCCACCGTGCAACCGGCGTCGAGGAACTGGCGGAGTGGGGCGAGCCCCCAGCCCATGCGCAAGTCGGGGGCCACCAGGTGGGCGACGGCCACTCCGGCGGCGGCCATCTCCGCGATCTCGTGGTGGGGGACGTCCACCACGTGCGCGATCCACGTGCGGTCCTGGGCCCAGCCGTGCCCCTGCAGGATCTCCCACGGTGTCGCGTCGTACCGGGCGCGGCAGGCATCGGTGTCCACGTGCTCGTAGAGATGAGTGTGCAGGCGCACCGCGTCGTGGTCGGCCGCGAGCGCGGCGAGCTCGTCGAACAACGCCAACTCGTCCACGTGCGGGCCGCAGGGTGCGAGCGCCACCCGCACGCGGGCGCCCGGCTCGGGATCGTGGATGGCGCGGATCAACGCGGCGGAGTGGGCGACCACCTCGTCCACCGTCTGGGTCACGTCGGGGTCGGGGCCCATGGTGATGGAGCCCCGGCACGCGTGGAGGCGCACGCCCACCTCGGTGGTCGCGGCCACCGTCGCCTCCACGTAGGGCAGCGACTCACCGGTCGGGAAGAAGTAGTGCTGGTCGGCCACGGTGGTCACGCCGCCGAGCAACGACTCCGTGAGCACCGCCGCGCTGATCGCCTGCACCGCGTCGGGGCCGAAGCGGCCGTCGGCGTACCACCCCTTCACGAGCGCGCCGAGGCCCCCGAGCCACGGGCCGATGAGAGCCCGCTCGAGCGTGGGCACCGCGCGACACGCGCCCTGGTACAGGTGCTGGTGGGCGTTGATCAACCCGGGGAGCACCACGAGGCCGGTGCCGTCGATCGTCTGGTCCACCGGGCCGGGCGGGGGCGTGCCGTTCGGCGCCACCTGTTCGATCACGCCGTCCACGACGGTCACTTGCGCGTCGCGCAACTCGGTGCCGGCGGGCGACGGCCCACTCGTCGGCGCCGCTCGTCGAACGTGCAGAGGTGCTCGATGCCGGCGAGGAGCGTGCGCACGGGAGAGGAGGCGACGACGCGACGTCAGGCCGGCAGCGTGGACGACGTCGTCGAGGGAGTCGGCGGCGCCTCACCCAACGCCGCCCGGCGCTCGAACAGCTCCTCGGCCGCAGCTTGGGCCTCGGCCCGCACCGATGCGACGTCGAACGTGGTCGGCGATCCGCCAGCCACGATGCGCCGGCCGTCCACCCACACGTCGCGCACGTCGGCGCCACTCGCCGAGAACACGAGGTGCGCGGCGGCATTGAAGTCGTCGCCATGGAGGAGGGGCGTGGTGTGCAGTCCGGTGAGGTTCACGCTCACGATGTCGGCCCGCTTGCCGGGTTCGAGGGATCCCGTCACTGCGTCGAGGCCGAGTGCGGCCGCGCCCTCGATCGTCGCCATGGTGAGCACGTCCCAGGGGTCGCCCGTCGTGGGATCGAGCGTCGACACCTTCTGCAGCAACGACGCGAACTTCATCTCCTCGATGATGTCGAGCGTGTTGTTCTCCTTCTCGCCGTCACTGCCGAGGCCCACCGACACGCCCGCGTGCCGCAGGTCGCCGATGCGCGCCGGCCCCGACGACAGCTTCATGTTCGAGCACGGGCAGTGCGCCACCGAGGTGCCCGTCTGCGCGAGGAGTTGGATCTCGCGATCGTCGAGCCACACACAGTGCGCCACCACGGTGCGCGCGACCGAGGATGCCGCGTTGGTGGAACACCTCGATCGGGCGACGACCGAAGCGCGCGAGGGATTCCTGCACCTCCCAGATCGACTCCGACGAGTGCGTGTGGATCCCGGTGTCGAACTCCTCGGCGAGCGCGGCGGCGGCCTCGAACGCCGCGGGCGTGCAGTAGAAGAGATGTTCGAGACCCACCCACGTGCGCACCCGCCCGTCGGCCACGCTGCGGTGGGTCTCGAGCAACGCACGGTTCGACTCGATCGACTCGAAGTAGTCGTACCCTTCCTCGTCGGCCACGTAGGGCACGAGGGTGGCGCGGATCCCGAGTTCGGCGGCCACGTGCGCCGATCCCTCCATGGAGCGCCACATGTCCATCACGCTGGTCGTGCCGGCCAGCAGGCTCTCGGCGTAGCAGTGCAACGACGCGATGCGGGCGATCTCCGGGGTGAGCGCCCGGTGCGCCGGGTCCACGTAGGTGCGCAGCCAGTCCCACAACGACAACGACTCCGCGGTGCCCCGCAGCAGGCCCGAGTGGAGGTGGCAGTTGTGCAGGCCGGGGATCACCGCGTGGCCGGTGAGGTCCACCACCTCGGCGCCCGCGGCGCGGGGATCGGCGTCGAGCTCGGCCACGGGGCCGACCGCCACGATGGTGTCGCCGTCGACCAGCACCGAACCGGGGTCGAGCGCGGCCGCGGCGGAGCGGCGGGCGCCGTCCGTGCCCGGCCCGCCGGTCATGGGCAGCACGATGCCGTTGCGCAGGAGCGTCGTCATGGGACGGAGCCTGCGGGCGATTCAACAAACTGTCAACGCGATCCGATCCCCGTTCACGATGCGGTCACAGAGTGTTCGCAGTGTTCGTGGTCGGTGGGTTCTGTAGCCTCCCGCCCGTGACCGACAACGTGACCGACAACGTGACCGACACTGGGCGACCGCCGGGCGAGCCGGGCACGATCGGCCTGATCGGCCTCGGGATCATCGGCTCCAAGATCGCCGAGCACATCGCCGGCGTCGGCTACCGGATCGCGGTACACGACGTCCGGCCGGAGGCGGTCCAGGAGGCGGCGGCCGCCGGGGCACGACCGGCCGCGAGCCCGGCCGACGTCGCGGCCGTCACCGACACCGTGCTCGTGTGCGTCCAGAACGACGCGCAGTGTGAGGAGGTGCTCACCGGGCCCGGCGGCATCCTGCAGTCGGCCCGCCCCGGCCTCGCAGTGGCCGTGCTGTCGACCGTGCACCCGCACACCGTCACCCGGCTCGCCGCGGCCGCCGCGGCGCAGGGCGTCACCCTCGTCGACGCGCCGATGGTCGGCCAGGGTCGTGAGCACATCCCGCAAGGCCTCTTGTGGGTGGTGGTCGGCGGCACCGACGCCGAGTTCGCCCGCGTCGCTCCGGTGCTGCGCACCTTCGCCGGCCGGGCACTGCACACCGGTCCGCTCGGCAGCGGCGCGGTGCTCAAGCTCGCCCACAACGTGATGGTCTACGGCGGCTACCTCGCCACCATCGAGGCACTGGAGCTGGCACGCGTCGCCGGAGTGGCCGACGGCCTCGTGCAGGAGGTCACCGAGCACACCGGCACGCTGTCGCCGCAATCGGCGATCCTCGCCGAGATCTACGAGCGGCGTCGTTCCACGCCCGGCGACGCGTTCGAGGAGCACCACATGCGCATCGCGGCCGAGGTGCTGGAGAAGGACCTCCGGATCGCCACCGAGGTCGCGGCCGAGTACGGCCTGCACCTGCCCGGCGCCGCGGTGCTCGACGGCCGCGGCCACGAGGTGTACCGGGCCCGCCCGGCCGAGGGGAGCTGATCGTGGAGTTGCAGGGAGCCCGCATCCTGGTGGTGGGCGCCACCTCCGGCATCGGCCTCGCCGTCGCGCGCCAGTGCGCCGCCGGCGGGGCGCACGTAGTGCTGGCCGGGCGGCGCGAGGACAAGCTCGCCGAAGGCGTCGCGGCGATCGAGGCCTCCGGAGGACGGGCCCACGGCGTCCGCTGCGACGTGCGCGAGCCCGAACAGTGCGACGCCGTGGTTGCGGCCACGGTCGAGCACCTCGGCGGGCTCGACAGCTTCGTGTACTCCACCGCCATCGACCCGCTGCGCCGCATCCGCGACACCGACGCCGAGCTGTGGAACGACGTGTTCTCCACCAACGTGATCGGGGCGAGCCTCGTCACCCGCGCTGGGCTGCCGCACCTGCAGGCCTGCGCACGGAAGGGCGGCGGGCGCGCCGTGTACATCTCGGCGTCCGCGGTCGGGCGCCCGCTGCCGGGGATGGTCGCCTACGACGCGAGCAAGGCCGCGCTCGAGGAACTGGTGCGGGGGTGGCGGGCGGAGCACCCGGAGGTGGGGTTCTCGAGCGTTGCGGTGGGCCAGACCCTCGGCACCGACGTCTTCGCCAACTGGGACCGCGAACTGCTCGGTGAGCTCTCGGCCGAGTGGATCGGCCGGGGCTACACCCACGACAACGGCCCGGGCGCGATGAACGTCGACGACTGCGCGTCGTCGGTGGTGGTGGCGATCACGTCGCCGGTCGACCTGCGCTACGTGCTCGCGCTTCCGGCGCCCGGCTCCACCATGGGAGGTGCCTGACATGTCCGGTCCCGCAGCCGACGTCCCGGAGTGGATGGCGCCCCTCGGCGGCTGGCTCGCCGCGCACCTCCCCGGCGTCGAGGCCGCGACGGTCGCCGGTACCACCGGGGCCAGCTCGGGCTTCTCGGCGGAGACGTTGGTGGTCGACACCGTGCTCACGCGGGACGGCGTCGAGCAGGCCGACAAGGTCGTGCTGCGGCGCGAGAGTCCCGAGCCGCCGGTGTACCCGGTGCAGGTGCCGGGCTGGCAGGTCGAGATCGAGCTGCAGTACCGGATCATGGACGCGCTCGGCCGCAGCTCGGCGGTGCCGGTTGCGCCGATGCTCGGCTACGAGGCCGACGCCGCGGTCCTCGGTGCACCGTTCTTCGTGATGGGCTTCGTGCCCGGCGACGTCCCGGTGGAGGACCCGCCCTACGCGGGCAGCGGCTTCTTCGCGGCGGCGACGGCCCCACAGCGCACCCAGCTCCTCGAGCGGGGCCTCGCCACCGTCGCGGCGGTGCACGAGGTCGACTGGCGCGCCGCCGGCCTCGACTTCCTCGTCGCGCCGGGCACGACCCCCGGGATCGAGCAGCAGCTCGCGTTGTGGGAGCGCTACGGGCGCGACGAGCTGCGCGACCGCGTGCACCCCGTGATGGCGCGCGGCTGGGAGTACCTGCACACCCACCCCGTCACGCCGAGCCCGGTCGGGCTGTGCTGGGGCGACCCGCGCCCGGGCAACCTGCGCTTCGTCGACTTCGAGGTGGTGTGCGCGACCGACTTCGAGGCCGCGTCGATCGCGCCGCCCGAGCTCGACGTCGGCTGGTGGATCATGTTCGACCGCACCATGCACGAGTGGCCCGGCCTGCCGCGCCTCGACGGCGACCTCACCCGCGACCAACAGCTCGCGGCCTACGAGCGCGCGTCCGGGCGCACCGTGCGCGACATCGAGTGGTGGGAGATCTGCGCGGCGGTGCGCTACTGCGCCATCGTGGTGCGGGTGATGAACCGCGCCGTCGACCGCGGCCTCATGCCCGAGGACCACACCATCTGGCGCGACAACCCGCCGGCCATGGTGCTGGAGCAACTCCTCGACGAGGTCTGAGCCCGGCCGTGGACGACCTCGCACTGCTCGCGGACCTCACCGCCGAGCAGCAGGCGCTCGACGAACTGCTCGCGTCACTCGACGACGATCAGTGGCGCGCCCCGACCCCGGCCGACGGGTGGACGGTGCACGACACGGTGGCCCACCTCGCACTGGCGGAGCTGCTCGCGCACGCGAGTGTGGTCGACGGACGCGACCCGGTCGCCTCGGGTCCCTTCCCGTTCACCGCGCCCGACGACCCCGCCGCGTTGCTCGACACGTGGCGCACGGCCCGGCGCGCGACGCTCGCCGCGTTCGCCGCGCGCGACGACCGCGACCGCGTGCCATGGGGTCGGCGGCACATGGCGGTGCGCTCACTCGCCACGGCGCGGTTGATGGAGACCTGGGCTCACGGACTCGACTGCTTCGCCGCGGCGGGGGTCACTCCGGTCGACACCGACCGGCTCGTGCACGTGGCTCGCCTCGGCTGGCGGTCGCTCACCGTAGCGTTCGTGGTCGCCGGGAAGGAGCCACCGGCACCGCCCGACACCCTGCGGGTCGACCTCCTCGCACCGTCGGGCACGGCGTGGGTGTACGGACCCGAACCCGCCGACGCGTCGGCGACCGTGCGCGGCGACGCCGGCGTGTGGTGCCGGGTCGTCACCCAGCGGTGGCGCGCCCCCGAGCCCGCACCGCTGACGTGCGACGGCGAACTCGCGGTGGCCGCGGTCCGTGTGGCCCGCGCGTTTCTCTGACGGCGCGGCCTGGCCCCTGAGCGGCGCGGCGGCCGGGAACTACGCCTGTTCGATGGCGCCGCTCGCCTCGAGCGCGTCGAGCGCGCGGTCGTCGAGGCCGAGCATCTCGGCCAGTACCGCCCGCGTGTGCTCACCGCGCGGGGGCGGGGCCACGCACGCCGATGTCGGAGTGTCGCGACCGGAACGGCGCAGTCACCACGCGCGTCCCCGGCTCGATCTCGGTGAACACACCCCGGTGCGCCGCCCACTCGGAATCGGCGAGCTCCGCAACACTGCGCACGCGCCCCGCCATGTTGCGCGTGGCCGCGAGCCGCGCCTCGAGCGTCTCGAAATCCTCTACCCGCGGCACAGCTCGCGGATCAGCACCAGCTTCGCCTCCTGATCGTGCGGTTCGGCGATGGGCTCGTCGCACACCGCGGCGGCGAACGTCGCGAAGAAGCGCGTGGGGTCACCCACCAGCGCGACCTGCGTGCCGTCGGCGACGGTCACCACCGGATAGGTCCACTGGTCGGGCATGCGCGGGCCGTCGTACCCGGCGAGGTCGGTGGACGCCCACTCGTCGGCGTACACCACCGCCTCGGTCATGGCGACGTCGAGGTGCTGGCCCGCGCCCGTGTGCTCGCGCTGGTACAACGCGGCCAGCACCGCGCTCACGGCCATGAAGCCGGGGATGAGGTCGCCCTCCACGTGCACGGGCTGGCGAGCCTCGCCGCCGTACATGCGGGCGTCGAGCTCCACCCGCCCGGCCTCCGCCCACGCCACCGGTGCCACCACTCGCCGGTGCACCCACGGCCCGTCGACCCCGAAGCCGGTGATCGAGCAGTACACGAGCCGCGGATTGCGGGCGAGCAGTGCGTCGGCGCCGAGGCCGCGGCGCTCGAGCACACCGGGACGGAAGTTCTCGAGCAGTACGTCGCAGTCCTCGGCCAACCGCACCACGAGTGCGGCGCCGCCGTCGGTGCGCACGTCGATGCACACGTCGCGCTTGCCCGCGTTCATGTGCGAGAAGTACGGACCCGGCCGGCCCTCGCCGGCCGCGGGAGGTCCGCCCGGTGGAAACAGCCGCGAGCCGTCGCCCTTGGGCGCCTCGACCTTGATCACCTCGGCGCCGAGATCGGCGAGCACGCGTCCGCAGATCGGGCCGGCGACGATCTGCGACAGGTCGAGCACGCGCACGCCGGCGAGCGGTGCGGTCCCGGTTGCAGCGACGGCTTCGTCCACGGCGGGCCGCGGCTCCATCACCATCGGCGCTCAGACGTTGGCGGCGAGGATGTGGTTGCGCACCAGCGGGTAGATCTGCGTCTCCCAGCGGCGCCCGTTGAACACGCCGTAGTGGCCGACGCCGGGCTGCAGGTGGTGGCGGCGGTGCATCGGCCGGATCGACGAGCAGAGGTCGTGCGCGGGGTAGGTCTGACCGGGGCTGCAGATGTCGTCGCGCTCGCCCTCGACGGTGAACAGCGCGGTGCCCCGGATCGCCTTCGGCTCCACGAGCCGGCCCTTGAACTCGAGCTCGCCCTTCGCCAGCAACTGACGTTGGAAGACCATGTCGACGGTCTCGAGGTAGAACTCGGCCGTCATGTCGAGTACGGCGAAGTACTCGTCGTAGAAGTCCTCGATGACCTGCGCCGACTCCTCGTCGCCGTCGACGAGGTGCTGGTAGAGCTCGCGGTGTTGGCTGAAGTGGCGCTCGGGGTTCATCGTCACGAACGACGCGACCTGCAGGAACCCCGGGTACACACGACGGAACCGGCCCGGGTAGCGCAACGGCACGTTGGTGATCAGGTTGCGCTCGAACCACTCGAGCGGGTGCGACGCGGCCAGCTCGTTCACCGAGGTGGGCGCGACCCGCGTGTCGATCGGGCCGGCCATGAGCGTGAGGCTCGCGGGCTGGGCGGTGCTCTTGGCCTGCGCCAGCACCGACGTGGCCACCAGCGCGGGCACGCACGGCTGGCACACGGCCATGAGATGCGTGCCGGGCCCGAGCAGCTCCAACCAGTCGATGATCTGTTGCACGTACTCCTCGAAGCCGAAGCGGCCGTGCTCGAGGCCGACGTCGCGCGCGTTGTGCCAGTCGGTCACGTAGACGTCGTGCTCGACGAGCATCGTGCGCACGGTGCCGCGCAGCAGCGTGGCGAAGTGCCCCGACAACGGCGCGACGAGCAGCACCTTCGGCTGCGGGAGACGGTTGTCCTTCTTGAAGTGGAGCAGCGTGCCGAAGGCCTGCACGTCGGTGGCCTCCTCGCGCACGTTCATCGTGCGGCGACGGCCCTTGACCGTGTCGATGCCGAACGGGGGTCGCGAGTGCGTGAGGTGCGCGCGCTCGAGCAGCTCGCACCCGGCTGCGAGGTTCCGCGCGACGAGCGAATCGGCGAACGGCGCGGGCAACTGACGGAATCCTTGACGGAGGATGTCGGCGAACGCGCGCACGGGTGTCATGAGGTCGGCCTGCGCCTGGTACGCCATGTACATCATGCGCCCCTCACACACTCACTCGTTCGCAGCGCGGGATCGCCCTGCCGAAGAGTGATGGTGAACACTAGACAACCGCGATCCCACAAGGCACGATCCGAGCATTCGGGTCTTCCAGCGGGCACAATCGAACCCGGCACGCCCACTCCCCCCGAGGTGACGCCATGGCCACGGCCACGCTGACCATCAACAGCAGGAACTATGGCGCGTGGTCACTCGCGCGGCTGGTTGCTCTGCAGATTCTCCGGCATCGAGTTCGAGGAGAAGGTCGTCGCCCACGACGATCCCGACACCCGCGCCGAACTGCTGATGCTCTCGTCGTCGTTCCTGGTGCCCCGCCTCGAGTTCGGCGGCTTCTACATCTGGGACACGCTCGCCATCGGCGAGTTCCTCCACGAGCGCTTCCCGCAGGCGAGGTTGCTCCCCGACGACGCGGGCATGAGGTCGCACGCCCGCTCGATCAGCGGTGAGATGCACGCGGGGTTCGCCAACCTCCGCGCCGGGCTGCCGATGAACATCCGCGCCCGCTACCCCAACTACCCGGTGTGGGCGGGGGTGCAGGCCGACATCGACCGCATCCTCGAGACGTGGAACGGCGCGTTCGAGCACTGGGGCGGCCCGTACCTGGTGGGCGACCACCTCACGATCGCCGACGCGATGTACGCGCCCGTGTGCACGCGCTTCCGCACCTACGACGTGAAGCTCGGCGACGCCGCCGCCGACTACTGCGCGCGCATCCTCGCCCTCCCCGAGATGCAGGAGTGGGAGCGCAAGGCCCTCGAGGAGCCCGAGGAGATGGAAGAGCTCGACGTCGAGTTCTGATCGGTGGCTCAGCCGAGGATGGCTTCGGCGAAGGCGCGCATCTCGCGTTCGATGTCGCCGGCGGGGGTGAAGAGGATCTCCTTCGTGCCCGCCGCCTCCGCCGCGTGTGCCCTGGCGCGCAGCTCGTCGCGCGTGCCGACCCAACCCGTCGTCGCGAGCGCGTCACCCGCGGCGTCGAGCGCGGCGCGGTCGCGCGGCATCACGTTGGTGACGTGACCCTCGTGCACCGCGAGGTGCCGTTGCCTTTCGGGGCGCTCCGCGTTCACGCCCGCCAGCCACGCCTCGCCCTCGGGGAGGCCGGCCACACCGTCGGGGAACATCTGCCAGATGCCGTGGTAGCGCACCACGTACCAGGGACCGAGCGCCTGCTTCACCCGCTCGTCGGTGATCGCCTCGCCCGGTTCGACCACGGTGCCCGCGCACATCACGATGCGCCAGTCGATCGGCACGTCGACGTCGGCCATCGCGAAGAGGCCCTGGATGGTGCCGGCCGCGGCCATCTCGCCCGCGATCTCGAGCCCCTTCGGGCCGAACGCGGAAAGGAGCATCGGCGTGTCGATCGGGCGCTCCCGCGCCCAGTCGGGGTGGTGGATCATCTGGCAGGCCTCGCCATCGATCTCGACGACCTCACCCTGCAGCAACGCACGCACCCGTTCGACGTACCGGCGCGTCGTCGCCCACGAGAGCGCGCCCTTGTTCAACACCCAGCGGGCGGTCGCCCCGGTGCCGAACCCGACCGCGAGGCGACCGGGGGCGAGCTCCTCGATCGTGGCGATCGCCGACGCGGTCGTCATCGGGTGGCGCAGGTTCGGCACCAGCACCGCGGTGCCCACCTGCATCGACGTGTGCTCGACGATGCGGGCCAGCCAGATCCAGATGTCGTCGTAGAGGGCGGCCGAGTCGTAGAGCCAGATGCGCTCGTAGCCGAGCTCGTCGGCGAGGCGCGCGTACGCGAGCGTGTTCGGGCCGGGCGGCACGCCCACCGACAGCTTCACGGTGTGGTCGATCATGTCGTCACTCTCTGGGGCTCGGAAGTCGGGCCGAGAAGTCGGGCCTAGAAATCAGGGATGTGCATGTCGAGGTTGGGGGCCTCGAGCCCGCCGTCGACCTCGAGGATCTTGCCGGTGACGAACGCACCGGCGTCGGACACGAGGTAGAGCGCGGCCGCGGCGATGTCGTCGGCGACACCGAGGCGCTTGAGCGGCGTCTTCTCCACCATCTCGTCGCGCAGCTCGTCCATCGTCAGCACCATCTCCAGCGCGGAGGTGGCGATGGAGCCCGGCGCGATGCCGTTGACCCGCACCTTGGGGGCGACGTCGCTCGCCATGAGCCGCGTCATGTGCGCCAGCGCGGCCTTGGCGGTGCCGTAGGCCGCGAAGCCGCGGTCGCTGAGGCGGCCGACGAGCGACGTGATGTTCACCACCGCGCCGTTCCCGGTTTCGACGAGGTGGGGGAGCGCGGCCTTCGTGAGTTGGAACGCGGTGCTCACGTTGAAGTGGAACGCCTGCTCCAGCGCGCGCACGTCGGTGCTCGCGAGCGGCGCGGGCATCGACCCGCCCACGTTGTTGATCACGATGTCGATGCGCCCGAGCTCGTCGGCGGTGCGCTGCGCCAGCACGTCGAGGTTGGTGAGGTCGTCGAGGTCGGCGGGCACCACCAGGCAACGGCGGCCGAGGGCGCGCACGTCGGCGGCGACCTCCTCGAGTTGCTCCTCCGTGCGGGCGGAGATGGCGACGTCGGCGCCGGCCTCGGCGAACGCCCGGGCGCACGCGGCGCCGATGCCGCGGCCACCGGCGGTGACGACGGCGACCTTGCCGTCGAGGCGGAAGAGGTCGAGGATCACGGAAGGCTCCAGGGGTCGCAGGTGCGGGGGACGGGTTGGACAGGCAGAAGCTACCGCCAGGAGGATGCGCAACCGGGTTGAGGACATTGTGCAACCCGGTTGCGTATTCTTCGGTGCATGACGCCGCGTCCCCGGCCGCTGGAGATGCCCGACCTCGCCGACCTCGCCCGCGTGATCACCGGGCACGGCGACTCCTGGGAACAGCGTGGCCTCGATGCCGAGGGCTTCGGCGCGGTTGCCCCGCACCAGGCGCGTGTGCTCGCCCTGCTGGCCGACGGTCCGTCGTCGGTGGGTGCGTTGGCCGAACCGCTCGGCGTCACCGCGCAGCTGGTCTCGAAGGTGGCGACCGACCTCGCGGGTCGGGGCTACCTCACCGCGTCGCCCGATCCCAGCGACGGCCGGGCGCGGGTGCTCCGGCTGACTCCCCTCGGGGAGGCCTTCCTCGCCGCCCGCCGGAAGGTCCGCAACGCGACCGCACGCGAGCAGCAGCGGTGGCTGGGCACGCGCGACTTCGCCGAGCTCGTCCGCCTGCTGCAGGCGCTCGGGGAACTGTACGAACCTCCGCCGCGAGCCGCCGACTGACTCAGCCGGAGTCGCGCTCCATCGTGGCGCGGTCGACGGCTTCCTGCTCGTGCACCGCCGCCGCGATCTCGTCGGGTTCGGCGGCCTCGACCGCCTCGGGGAACTCGTCGACGCGCGCCAACGCCGGGAAGATGCGGAACCAGAGCCCCGACACCGCCAGCGTGCCGACGCCGCCGAGCACGATCGCCGCGGCCGGGCCGAACAACTGACCCACCACGCCCGACTCGAACGCGCCGAGCTCGTTCGACGCGCCGATGAACACCATCTCGACCGCGAGCACGCGCCCGCGCTTGTCGTGTGGCGTCACGAGCGGCACGAGCGTGGACCGGATGAACACACTGATCGCGTCCGCACCCGACAGCACCATGAGCGCGACGAACGCGACGGCGAAGCTCGTGGTGACGCCGAGCACGATCGTGCCCAAGCCGAAGAGCGCGACCGACGCGAGCAGGATCGGGCCCACCCGTCGCCGGAGCGGCCGCACCGCGAGCACGAGCGTGACGCTGGCCGCGCCGATGCCGATCGCGGCGCGCAACCAGCCGAGGCCGACCGCGCCCACGCCCAAGCGGTCCTCGGCGATGGCCGGGAGCAACGCCACCGCGCCGCCGAACAACACGGCGAAGAGGTCGAGGGTGATCGCGCCGAACAGGATCGGCTCCGAGCGCACGAAACGCAGGCCCTCCATCGCGTCCCGGAGACCGGGGCGGGGTCGCTCGGGCCGGGGCGCGACCGGCCGTGGCCGCACCAGCAGGACCACGCACGCACCGACGACCACCAACCCGGCGCCGACCGCGAACGGGATCCCGATGCCGACCACGTAGAGGAAGCCGCCGAGCACCGGACCGAAGATCGCCGAGGCCTGCCAGGTGATCGACTGCCGGGCCACCAGCCAGGGCAGCCGCTCGGAACGCACCGTGTCGGCCGGCAGGGCACGCGTGGCGGGGGAGGCGAAGGCCCGGAACACGCCGAAGGCGAAGACCATCGCGAACAGCGGACTCGCCGACGTGGGGTCCGAGGCCGCGTACAGGGCCATGCCGGCGATGGCGAGCGCCTCGAGCAACAGCGCCACGAAGGCCACCCGCCGACGATCGAGGCGGTCGGCGACCGATCCCGTCACGAAGACCAGCAGCGCCGCGGGTGCGAACTCGGCCAGGCCCAGCAGGCCGAGCGCGAGCTCGCTGCCGGTGAGGTCGAAGACGAGCTTGCCGAGCACCGTGGTGACCAGCGTGACCGCGGTCGACGAACACAACGTCGACACGAGCAGGGCGATGACCGAACGGTTCTCGGTCGGGCTCAGCGCGGACATCCTCGAGCCGGGCGGGTCTGGCACCGGCGCACCGTACCCCTGCCGGCAGACCCCTGTCGGTAGCATGACCGCCGTGCGTCAACCGGGTCCGGGCAGGCCGGCAACCAGCCAGTGGCGGCCGTTCGCGATCGCGATCGCGGTCACCGTCGCAGTGGTGGTACTCGTCGGCGCGCTCCTGCCCTCGGTCAGCGGCGAGAGCGGCACGACGCACGCCGCCGTCGCCGTTGCGGGCGACGAGTCGGGCGCCGGTGGCACCAGCGGCACGCAGGCCCCCGTTGTCACCGAGGCGACCGTCGCCTCCACCACGACCACGACCGCCGCTCCCACCACCACCGTGCCGCCCACCACCACCACCACCGTCTGGAAGGCACCGAAGCCGGGCTTCGGGCTCCTGGCGCAGCCGGCGCCCACGCCCGTCGACCTGCCGGCCACCAACCTCGCGCCCGTGTTCAGTCGGATCCCGACCACCAACAAGGTCATCTTCCTCGGCATCGACGACGGCATGATCCGCGACCCCGCGGTGCTCGAGTACCTCCGCCAGGCGAAGATCCCGTTCACCAACTTCCTGGTGCAGAGCCAGGCCGACGCCGACGAGACGTTCTGGAAGCAGGCGATGGCGCTCGGCGGTTCGATCCAGTCCCACACGATCAACCACCCCGACCTCACCAAGGTGTCGGGCGGGCAGTTGCAGTCCGAGATCTGCGGGACGATGGACGACTACCAGACCCGGTACGGCACCCGGCCCACGCTCTTCCGCCCGCCCTACGGCGCGTACAACGACAACGTGCGCGCGGTGGCGGCGTCGTGCGGCTACAAGGCGATCGTGATGTGGGAGGGCTCCACCAACGACGGCCGCTTCGACCTCCAGGACGGCACTGCGCTCACCCCGGGCGACATCGTGCTGATGCACTGGCGCACCGACCTGCTCGTCGACCTGCAGAAGGTCGTGCAGATGTGCAACGAGCAGGGCTTCACCATCGCCCGCCTCGAGGACTACCTGAAGTAGCCCGCCCGGCGCGCGCGGGCCCGGAGCGCGGACCCGGAGCGCGGGTCTACAGCGCGAGCGGGCGCGTCGGCTGCATCACGAGCTGCGGGTCGTCGCGCCACGCCTCGGCGGGCAGCACGTCGACGAACAGCTCGATCTCGTTCCCGTCGGGGTCGAGCACGTAGAGCGAGTGGGTGACCGTGTGGTCGCTGGCGCCCGCGATCGTGACCCCGGCCGCCTGCAGGTCCCGGACCGCCTCGCGCAGCTCGTCGTCGGTGGTGCCGATCTTGAAGCCGAGGTGGTAGAGGCCCACCCGCCGGCCCGCAGGGATCGGCGCCGCGTCGGGACCGACCTCGATGAGCAACAGCTCGTGGTGGGTGCGCCCGCCGGAGAACGCCCGCGTGCCCGGCCAGGCCTCGCCGATTGCGGGCAGACCGAGGATGTCGCCGTAGAAGCGCACCGACGCCTCGAGGTCGCGCACGTAGAGGACCGCGTGACCGAGCTCTTGGACCTTCATGACTGCACTCCCATGACTGCACTCTCCAGTGGCGTGCCGGCGGAGGCGGGCCCCACAGGCACCGGGACTCGGGCAAGTCTCTTGTGACCGCAAGTTTCACCCTATACCCTTGCTCTGTCAACAGTTGTGATGGCGGTTCATCCTGGTACGATCGGTGCATGGACACGGACGCCCTCGGCAGCGCCACCGGGACCGAGCTGCGGACCGAGCCGCGGCCCGAGCCGCGGTCCGATCCGCGGTCCGATCCGCGCTGGCTCGACGACGAGGAGATGCGCGCCTGGCGCGGCCTCGTGGAGCTCACCAACAACCTGCAGGCCGAGCTCGACGCCGAGCTGGTCCCGTTCGGTCTCGCCGAGGGCGACTACGGCGTGCTGGTCAGCCTCTCGGAGGCGCCCGACCGCCGCATGCGGATGTGCGACCTCGCGAGTCGCCTGCACCTCTCACCGAGCGGGCTCACGCGCCGCCTCGACGGCCTCGTGCGCGACGGCCTCGTCGTGCGCGAGCCGAGCCCCGACGACCGCCGGGTGAGCCTCGCCGTCCTCACCGACGACGGGATGGCCCGGCTCGAGGAGGCCGCGCCCGCCCACGTCGAGAGCGTGCGCCGCCACCTGCTCGACCACCTCACGCGGGCGCAGATCCGCCAGCTGGGATCGGCGTTCGAGTCGGTGCAGCGCCGCCGGGCCGGCATCGGCGACGCCGCCGCCTCCTGAACCTCGCCGAGAGGTCCACCTGCAGGCTCCCCTAGAGATTCACCTGCAGATTCGCCACCAAGAAGTCGGTCATCACGCGCGCCACCTGCACGAAGGCGTCGCCGTCGTAATCGACGAAATGGTGACCCTCGACGAGCTCGAGTTGCTTCGGTGCACCTGCCCGCTCGTAGGCGGCGAGCGCGACATCGGTGGCCGCCAACGTGTCGTCGGACGCCACCACCATGAGCAACGGCCTCGGCGCGACGTGGGCCACCGCGACCCCGGGATCGAAGGCAGGCGCGCCCTCCGGTGCACCGGCGAGCCACACCTGGTTCTGCCAATTCGAGCCCGGCCCGCCCATTCGGAGGAACCACTCGCTGCTCTCGGACTGGGGCATCACCACGTGCAGCTCGTTGCCGGGCGCGTGCACCGGTGCGAGGGGGCCGGCCGGCTCCACGGCCGATGCCGCGGTGCCCGGACCGGCCGGGTCTTCGAGGGCGTCGCGCAACGCGGCGAATGCCGCCGTGTTCGCGGCGGAGTCGGAGTAGTCGGTGCCGGGGAAGCCGGCGAGCGGCACGTTCGCCACGACCGCACGCACGCGGCGGTCCACCGCGCCGGTCACCAGCACGACGCCGCCGGAGAAGCTCGACCCCCAGATGCCGACGCGGTCGGGGTCGACCTCGGGCCGGGCCGTGAGCCAGTCGAGCGCGGCGCGGTAGCCACGCGCCTGCGCGTACGGGTCGATGACCTGCCGCGGCTCGCCGTCGCTCGTGCCCAGACCGCGGTGGTCGTACACGAGTGCGGTGATTCCCGCCGCGGCGAACGCCTCGGCGAAGCGATCGAGGCCCATCTCCATGGTCGCGGAGAAGCCGTGGGCCATCACCACGCCCGGTCCCGGCGAGGTTCCGGTCGCCGCCGGATAGCACCAGCCACGGAGGGTCACGCCCTCGCGATCGGGGAACGCGACGTCGGCGCGACCCAGGCTCACGGGCGACGGCCGGAGAGGTCGAGCAGGCGCTGCTGCACGGGCGCGTCGTCACCGACGGTGCCGCTGGGCCCCTCGCCGAAGACGCCGACCTGAGCCATCACCGGCGCCATCGGCAGCAGGCCCTGGAGCACGAACTCCGCGAGCTCGGGGTCGATGGTGTCGTCGGCCCCGATGGCACGGGCGAGGTCCCACGAGTGCAACGTGAGGTCGCCGGTGCGGAACTGCAGCAGCTGCGTGGCGGGGATGTCGCCCATCGGGTGGTGCACCGTGCGTTCGAGCGCGCCCTCCTCGGCGAACGCGGCGCGCGAGTCGGCCATGCCGTCCTCGTATGACACGAGGTAGTCGTCGCCGAGGTGGTCCTGCGCGAACACCGCAACCGCTTCGTCACGCTCGCCACCCTCGAGCAGCACCACACTCATGCGTGTGCCGCCGATCACGTGGTTGAGGAGGCCGCGCACGTCCCAGCCCTCGCACGAGGTGGGCTTGTCGAGGTCGTCGATGGTGACTTCGCCGATCACTCGGGCGAACTGGGCATCGGCGCGGGCGAGGGCTTCCATGGGCTCCATATTCCGCGGAGCCTAGGCCCCCGTCGCCGTAGCCTGGATGCCATGACCACTTCCGACGGGGCCGTGAGCACTTCCGACGAGGGTGGTCCGGCCTACACCCACGGCCACCACGAGAGCGTGCTGCGGTCGCACCGCTGGCGCACCGCCGAGAACTCCGCGGGCTACCTGCTCCCGCACCTCCGGCCGGGCATGCGCGTGCTCGACGTCGGATGCGGTCCCGGCACCATCACCCTCGATCTGGCCCGCGCCGTGGCGCCCGGCGCGGTGGTCGGGATCGAGCCCCCCACCGAGATCGTCGCGGCCGCCGCGGCCGATGCTGCCGCGCAGGGCGTCGACAACGTGCGCTTCACCGTCGGCGACGTCTACGCGCTCGATCTCGACGCGCTCGACCCGGGCGGCCGTCCGTTCGACGTCGTGCACGCACACCAGGTGCTGCAGCACGTGCCCGATCCGGTGGGTGCGCTCCGGGCGATGCGCGCCGCGTGCGCACCCGATGGTCTCGTCGCGGCGCGGGACTCCGACTACCACGGTTTCACCTGGTATCCCGCCGACGCCCGCCTCGACCGCTGGCTCGACCTCTACCAGCAGGTTGCCCGCGCCGACGGCGGCGAGCCCGACGCCGGGCGCATGCTCGGCGCGTGGGCGCACGCAGCCGGCTTCTCCGAGGTCACGAACGGTGCGTCGGTGTGGTGCTTCGCCAACGAGAAGGACCGCGCGTGGTGGGGCGGCCTCTGGGCCGACCGGGTCACCGCGTCGCGCTTCGCCACCCGCGCCCAGGAGCTCGGCCTGGCCGGCGAGGGCGAGCTCGCCGACCTCGCTGACGCGTGGCGCACGTGGGCCTCCCACCCCGACGGCTGGTTCACCGTCCTCCACGGCGAGATCCTCTGCCGCCCCTGAAACGAACCGGCGTCAATCCGAGCCCATAGTGGGCAGGGATTGACGCCGGTTCGGATCAGTCGAGGGTGAACGTGGGGCCGGTGCAGGAGTCGAGGGTGGTGAAGTCCTCGACGGGGTTGCGGCGCAGCTTGGTGGCCCGCTTCCCGGAGGGGTAGCCGAGCGCGATCAGCCCGGCCATCGCGTACTCGGGAGGCGCGCCGAGCAATGCCTCGGCCGCGCCCTCCTCACGGATCGCGGCGGTGGTGAGCACGCCGCCGAGCCCTGCGTCGTGCGCGGCGAGCAGGATGCTCCACACGAACGGGTAGATCGACGCGCCGCCCACCATCGTGTAGCGGGAGAAGCCGCGGTCCATCGCCGCGAGATATCGCTGGTCGGCGAGCACGGCGAGGAGCAGCGGTGCGCGGTCGATCTCCTCGGCGAACCCGGCGCCGCCCGACTGCGCCGCCTCCGCGGCGGCGCGGAACTCCGGCTCCCGCTCGAGCGCGGCCGCCTCGGCGGCGGGATCGTGCACCGGCGCGAACGGTGTGAGCCCGGCGGCCCGCAGCGCGAGGTACTTGTACCAGTGCAAGAGATAGAGGTCCCGCATGCGCGCCCGCACGTCGGGGTCGCGGAGGATCACCACCTTCCAGGCCTGGCGGTTCCCCCATTCGGCGCGAACCGGGCCGTGTCGAGCACCCGGTGCAGCACGTCGTCGGGGACGGGGTCGTCGGTGAACTCGCGTACCGCTCCGGTGCTGCGCAGGGCGTCGATCAGGTCCATGCGGGCGACTGTATGACGGCCCGTAGGTCTACGCTCGCGGGCAGAGCCGCAGCCAACGCGCAGATGCTGCCAGACGGGGGAGACCGACATGCTCGACGTGGTGATCAAGGGTGGCGAGGTCGTCGACGGCACGGGTGCCGCACGACGACGGGCCGACGTCGGGATCCAGGGCGACCGCGTCGTCGCGATCGGCACCGTCGAGGGCGAGGCCGCGACCACCATCGACGCCACCGGCAAGGTGGTCACTCCCGGCTTCGTCGACGTGCACACGCACTACGACGCGCAGGTGTTCTGGGACGACGCGATGACTCCGTCGCCACTCCACGGCGTCACCACTGCGTTTGCCGGCAACTGCGGCTTCACCATCGCACCCCTCTCCGACGACCCCTCCGACGGCGAGTACCTGATGCAGATGCTCTCCCGCGTGGAGGGCATGCCGCTCGAGTCCCTGCGCACCGGGGTGCCGTGGAACTGGAAGTCCACCGGCGAGTACCTCGCCGCCATCGACGGCCACGTCGGCATCAACATCGGGTTCTCGGTGGGCCACTCCGCGATCCGGCGCGTCGTCATGGGCACCGAGTCCACCGTGCGCGAGGCCAAGCCCGACGAGCTCGAGGCGATGCGCGCGCTGCTGCGCGACGGCCTCGACGCCGGCGGCCTCGGCTTCACCTCGTCGTACGCGCGCACGCACAACGATCCCGACGGCAACATGGTCCCGTCGCGCTACGCGTCCACCGAGGAGCTCATCGAGCTGGCGCGCGTCTGCGGCGAGTTCGAGGGCACCGCACTCGAACTCATCCCGATGGTCGGGCCGTTCGAGCCGTGGGCGGTGCAGCTCATGACCGACATGTCGGCCGCCGCGCAGCGCCCGATCAACTGGAACGTGATGGCGGTCAACGCGACCAACCTGGGCGACTGCGAGCGGAAGCTCGAGGCCGGCAGCTTCGGCGCGCAACACGGCGCGCGCATCGTCGCCCTCACCATCCCGATGAGCTTCCCGCTGCGCCTGTCCTTCCGCTCCGGCTTCGTGCTCGACGCGATGCCCACATGGGAATCGGTGATGCTCCTGCCGCTGGAGGAGAAGCTTGCGGTGTTCCGCGACGCCGACCGGCGCTCGGCCCTCAACGAAGCTGCGCAGAGCGACCGCAACCCCGTGAAGGGCCTCGCCCAGTGGGCGCGCATGCGCATCTTCGACGTGTTCGCCCCGGAGAACGAGCAGTACCGAGGCAAGACGGTGGGGGAGATCGCCGAGGCCGAGGGCCGCGACCCGTGGGACGTGCTCACGTCGATCGCGCTCGCCGACGACCTCAACACCGGCTTCGGCACCACGCCGCTCCCCGAGTCCGCCGACGACTGGAAGGCCCGAGTGCAGGTGTGGCGCGACCGCCGGGCCCTCATCGGCGCCTCCGACGCCGGGGCGCACCTCGACATGTTCTCCACCGCGAACTACGCGACCAAGTTCCTCGGCGCGGTGCGCGACCACTCGCTCATGCCGCTGGAAGAGGCGGTGTCGCTGATCACGCAGGTGCCCGCCGAGCTCTACGGCCTGCGCGAGCGCGGCGAGGTGCGCGAGGGCTGGAAGGCCGACCTCGCGGTCTTCGATCCGGCGCGCATCGACAGCGATCCCGTTGCCATGCGGTACGACCTGCCCGGCGGCGCGGGCCGGCTCTTCGCCGACGCGATCGGTGTGAGCGACGTGCTGGTCAACGGCACGCCCATCGTGCGCGGCGGCGCGCTCACCGACGACCGTCCCGGCACCGTGCTGCGTTCCGGACGCGACACCGCCAACGGCGCGATGGCGTAACCGCCGGGTCACCGGCGACAACCTTCGACTCCGCACTCGACCGGCACTTCGCCCAGGGGGGATCACCACATGCACGACCTCGTCGTGAGGGGAGCACTGCTCGTCGACGGTAACGGCGTACCGCCGCGTCCGGCCGACGTCGCCGTCGACGGCGGCGTGTGCACCGAGGTCACCGAACCCGGCGCACTCGCCGACGCCACCGCGCACCGCACGGTCGACGCCGACGGCCTGCTGCTCACGCCCGGCTTCGTCGACCTGCACACGCACTACGACGGCCAGGCCACCTGGGACCCGCTGCTCACGCCGTCGTGCTGGCACGGCGTGACCACCGTCGTCATGGGCAACTGCGGCGTGGGCTTCGCGCCGGTGCGCCCGGACGCGCACGACTTCCTCATCCAGCTCATGGAGGGCGTGGAGGACATCCCCGGCACGGCGCTGTCAGAAGGCATCACCTGGGGGTGGGAGACCTTCCCCGAATTCCTCGACGCGCTCGACACGATGCCGCGCTCCATCGACATCGGTGCGCAGGTTCCGCACGGTGCGGTGCGCGCCTACGTGATGGGTGAGCGCGGTGCCCGCAACGAACCCGCGACGCCCGACGACATCGAGGCCATGGCCGAGATCGTGCGCGGCGGTATCCAGGCCGGCGCGCTCGGCTTCTCCACCTCGCGCACGATCATGCACCGCGCCGTCGACGGCGAACCGGTGCCCGGCACGTTCGCCGCGGAGGACGAGCTGTTCGGGATCGGACGCGTGCTCGGCGAGCTCGGCGCCGGCCTCTTCGAGCTCGCGCCGGCGGGAGTGATGGGCGAGGACCTCGGCGCGCCCGAGCGCGAGGTCGCGTGGATGCGCCGGCTCTCGGCGACCATCGACCGCCCGGTGAGCTTCGGGCTCTCGCAGCACAACCTCGCCCCCGATCAGTGGCGCGACGTGCTGCGCCTCGCCCGGGACGCCCGCGCCGACGGGGCCGAGCTGCGCGCGCAGATCGCGGGCCGCCCGCTCAACATGCTCATCGGCCTGCAGACCTTTCATCCGTTCGTGACCCGCCCCACGTACCAGAAGCTCGCGGCGCTCCCGCTCGACCAGCGCGTCGCCGAGCTGCGCACGCCCGAGATCCGGGCCGCGATCCTCGCCGAATCCGATCCCGACAACCCGATCATGCGCGTCGTGCAGACCCGTTTCGACCGCGTGTTCGTGATCGGCGACCCGCCCGACTACGAGCCCGCGCCCGAGCAGAGCGTCGCGGCCATCGCCGCCCGTGAGGGTCGCGCCGAGGAGGACGTCATGTACGACCTCCTCCTCGAGGACGAGGGGCGGGTGCTGCTGATGCACGCACTCCTCGGCTACTCCTACGGCAACCTCGACGACATGCGCGAGATGATTCTCGACCCCAACGCCGCGCTCGGTCTCTCCGACGGCGGCGCGCACGTCGGTGCGATCTGCGACGCCAGCATCCCCACGTTCATGCTCACGCACTGGACGCGCGACCGCTCGCGTGGGGAGCGCCTGCCGCTCGAGCTCGTGGTGCAGAAGCAGTCGCGCGACACCGCGTGGCTCTACGGCCTGCGCGACCGCGGGGTGATCGCGCCCGGCTTCCGGGCCGACCTCAACCTGATCGACTACGACCGCCTCCGCCTGCACCGGCCCGAGCTCGTGTACGACCTGCCCGGCGGCGCGCGTCGGCTCGTGCAGCGGGCCGACGGGTACGTCGCCACGTTCGTCGCGGGGGAGCAGACGTGGTCCGAGGGTGACGACACCGGGGCCCGCCCCGGCCGGCTCGTGCGGGGGGCACGCGGATGACCACCGAGCTCGACATGACGGAAGCCGCGGTCGTCGAGGCGCCGACCCGCACCACGCCGGTGCTGATCCCCACGTCGCGCTACACGTCGCCCGAGTTCTTCGCGCGCGAGCTCGCCGAGCTGTGGCCGAACACGTGGCAGCTGGCCTGCACCGTCGACCACGTCTCCGAGCCCGGCGACTTCTATGAGCACCGCGTCGGGAAGCTGTCGATCCTCGTCGTGCGCGGCGACGACGGCACGCTGCGCGCGTTCCAGAACGTGTGCCGTCACCGCGGCGCCGAGCTCTGTTCGGGCGCGGGGGAGGGGTTGCAGGAGCTGCGGTGCCCGTTCCACCGCTGGACGTGGGGCCTCGACGGCCGCCTGCGCGAGGTGCCGTCGCGCCGCGAATTCGGCGTGCGCAACGACGATTACCCACTGTTCGCCGCGAGCGTGGGTACGTGGGGCCCGCTGGTGTTCGTGCACGGCGACCCCGAGGCGGCGACGACGCAACCGCTCGCCCGGTATCTCGACCCCGTCCCGGCCGAGACCGCCTGGAACCGCATCGACGACTGGCGCTGCACCGCGGTGGTGTCCATGCGTCAGGGCTGCAACTGGAAGACCCTCATCGAGGCGTTCAGCGAGACGTACCACGTGCAGGGCATCCACCGAGAGATGCTCGGCATGGCCGACGACGTCCACGGCCCCGAGGTGCTGTGGGAGCGCCACGGTCGCCTCGTGCAGTCGTACGGGCTCCAGTCGCCGCGTGTCGGCCGCACGCTCGACGACGCCGAGGTCTACCGCGCGTTCGTCGAAGTCATGGGCGGGCGCATGGGCATCGACGACCTCGACGCGCCGGTGCCGGCTATCCCCGACGGCGGCACCCTCCGTGACGCGATCGCCACCCAGATCGTGGAGCACCACCGCGCGCAGGGCATCGAGCTCGGCGACTTCACCACCGCACAGCTCCTCGACCTCGAGCAGTACAACCTCTTCCCCAACATCACCGTGCTGTTCTTCGGCGACATGTTGTCGATCGTGCGGTCGCGCCCGGGCGCGCACGTGGAGGAGGCGTTCATGGACGGCTTCTTCTTCCGGCGCGTGAACCCCGGCGACACCTCCCCGCGCACGAAGCCCTACGCAGTGGATCTCGACACCGGCGCGGAGCCGCCGTTCGGCCTGGTGCTCAACCAGGACGTGCGCAACTTCTCGCCGTCGCAACGCGGGCTGTACCAACCCGGCCTCGAGCACCTCACCGTGTCGCCCACCGCGGAGTGCCGGATCGTGAACCTGCACCGCAACCTCGAGCGCGCGCTCGGCATCCACCCCACCGAGCTGCCCGGTCTCGTGGAGAACGGGCTGGAGCTGCCGGCATGAGCGGCGTGAACCCGCGCCCGCGCGTGACCGTCGACGACCTGATCGCCCGCGCCGAGATCACCGACGTGATCATGGACCTCGCCCGTGGCACCGACCGCCTCGACGAGGAGCTCATGGCGGGCTGCTACCACCCCGACGGCTTCGACGACCACAACGCGTTCCGCGGCTCCGGCACCGAGTTCGCGAAGTGGGTCGTCGACGTGCTGCCGCACTTCGAGGCGACCATGCACTTCGTGGGCCCGCCCCGCATCCGCTTCGACCCCGTCGACCCCGATGTCGCCCACGTCGACACCTACTGCGAGGCCCACCACGTGAGCCGGCCCGACGCCGACGGCCACCAGACCGACATGGTGCTGGGCCTGCGCTACGTCGACCGCTTCGAACGCCGCCCCAACGGTGGGGAGGGCCGGTGGCTCGTCGCGAAACGGGTGTGCGCCTTCGACTGGTCGTCTACCGTGACCACCGACGCCGCTGCGCGGTACCGCTTCGAGTCCGACTTCACCGTCGGGCGGCGGTTCGGCGACGGCGACCGCATCGACATCACCTATCTCGCAACGAACGAGCAGGCTCCTGGGGAGGACCAGCGATGACCATCACTTCACCCGTCGAGGAGGCGATCCACCGCGGCGCCGACGACATGCCGTGGGTCGAGATCGGCGACGGCTCCAAGCTCAAGGTGCTCCAGGTCCACCCCAAGGAAGGGCTCTGGATCGTCGAGAACCTCTTCATGGCGGGCATGGAGGTGCAGAAGCACAAGCACACCGGCCCGGTGTGGGGTTACACCACCAGCGGCGCGTGGAAGTACAAGGAGTACGACTACGTGAACCGGGCCGGATCGTTCCTCTACGAGCCGGCCGGATCCATCCACACCCTCCAGTGCATCGAGGACGACACCCATGTGTGGTTCCACATGTACGGCTCGAACCTCAACCTCGCCGAGGACGGCTCGGTGGAGTCGGTCACCGACGGCGCCAGCGCGCTCGCCGGCTACTACGCGCTCTGCGAGGCGCAGGGTTTCCCGCGCCCGAACGTCATCGTCAACTAACCATCAACTCGTGCCGACGATCGGTGCCGATGGTCAGGCCCGATGATCGGAGGCGTGACAAGTCGGTGAAGTTGGACCGAAGTCCCTTGTCGAGGAGTTCGTCAGCAGGTAGGCAGGTGAGCCATGGCGGCGTCGCAGCACGATCACACTGACGACCAGCGGGAACAGTCGGCGCTCGGCGAGCTGCTGGGCATCGCCGCGGGCGCCTTCGACACCACCGATCCCGTCAACCTCGCGCGCAACTACCTCCGCGCCACCCGCAAGGTCGTGGTGCGGCCACGCCGCGCCGTGCCCGCCGCACTGCGGTTCGGCGCGGGCCTCGGGCTGGTCGCCACCAACCTCGCCACCCGCGTGGTCGGGGTCGAGCTGCCCGGCGTCATCGAGCCCGATCCGGGCGACCGCCGCTTCGCCGATCCCACCTGGCGCGACAACCTGGTGTTCCACGGTCTGTTGCAGGCGTACCTGCTCGCCGCGCAGCTCATCGTGGAGGTGGCCGAGGCCGCACGCCTCGACGCGCCGGAAGGCCCCAAGGCCGAGTTCGCGGCCCACCTCCTCGCCGACTCCATTGCTCCCACCAACGCGCTGCTCACCAATCCCGCGGCGTTGAAGCGGGCGTTCGAGACGGGCGGCAGCAGCGTGCTGCGCGGCCTCGCCAACTTCGTGCGCGACGTGGCCCGCAACGACGGCTGGCCGCGCCAGGTCGACACCAGCCCGTTCCGGCTCGGCCGCACCATCGCCGCGACGCGCGGCAAGGTCGTCTTCCGCAACGAGCTCATCGAGGTGCTGCAGTACACGCCGCAGACCGACGAGGTGCACCAGATCCCGCTCCTCGTGTGCCCGCCGTGGATCAACCGCTACTACATCGCCGACCTCGCGCCGGGCAAGAGCCTGATCGAGTGGGCGGTGCGCCACGGCCACACCACCTTCGCGATCAGCTACCGCAATCCCGACGCGTCGATGGCCGATCTCACCTTCGACGACTACCTGCGCCTCGGCCCGCTCACCGCGATCGACGTCGCGCGGGAGATCTCCGGCAGCGACACGGTGAACACGTTGTCGATCTGCCTCGGTGGCACGATGAACACGATGGTGCTCGGGTACCTCGACGCGGTGGGCGACCACCTCGTGAACTCGTCCACCTACCTCAGTGTCGGCCACCGACTACCAGGGCGCGGGTGCGCTGGCCACCGTGTTCGCCGATCCGAGCACCGTCGACGCGCTGGCCCGCAAGATGGACCGCAACGGGTTCCTCGACGGCCGCGAGATGGCGCGCACCTTCGACCTCATCAAGGCCAACGACCTCGTGTTCCGCTACCTGATCGACGGGTGGCTCATGGGCGAGCAGCCGCCGCAGTTCGACATGCTCGCGTGGAACGCCGACAGCACGAACATGCCCGGCAAGGCGCACGCGCAGTTCCTGCGCAAGCTCTACATCGAGAACGCGCTGGCCACCGACCGGTTCGAGGCGATGGGGGAGCGGCTCATCGTCAGCGACATCAAGACCGACAGCTACATCGTGGCCGGCGCCGACGACCACATCGTCCCGTGGCCCATCGCGTACCGCACCACCCAGCTGTTCAAGGGCCCGGTGCGCTTCGTGATGACGTCGGGCGGCCACATCGCCGGCATCGTGTCCCCACCCAGCCCGAAGGCGCGGCTGTGGACCAACGACGACCTGCCGCCCGACCCGCAGGCGTGGCGCGCCAACGCGACCGAACACCACGAGAGCTGGTGGACCGACTGGGCCGCGTGGATCGGTTCGCGCGCCGGCGAGCTGCGGGAACCGCCGCCCACGGGCAGTCCCACGTACCCTGTGCTCGGTGAGGCCCCCGGGAGCTACGTCCGCAGCTGAGATCCGCACACTCGGGGGCGCGCGCGTGCGCGTCTCCGCGCACGAGGGAACGAGTGCGGGCACCCGTCCGCTGCTGCTGCTCAACGGCGTGGGCGCGCCGCTCGAGACGTGGGAGCCGCTCCGCGAGCGGCTGGCGCACCGCACCACCATCGCCTTCGACGTCCCCGGCACCGGAGGCTCGCCGGCGTCGTGGTTCCCGACCGCCATTCCCGGCCTCGCCCGCGTCGTGGGCGCGCTGCTCGACGACCTCGGGATCGAGCGGGCCGACGTGCTCGGCTACTCGTTCGGCGGCGCGGTCGCGCAGGAGTTCGCGCGTGTGCAGCCGGCCGCGCGTGGGTGCGCTCGTCCTCGCGGCCACCACCTGCGGGTGGGGTTCGGTGCCGGGCGACCCGGTGGCGCTCGCCGCGCTGGTGGCGCCGATCCCCGTGCACCTGCTGCCGCCAGGGCGCGGCTCGTTGCGCGCGCTCAGCGGCGACGAGGGCACCCGGGCGCACTTCTCCCGCGCCGACCGCGCGTGGTCGGCGCGACCGCCGAACCCGTTGGGCGTCTGGTGGCAGGCGCTGGCCATCGGCACCTGGACCTCGGCACCCTGGCTGCACCGCATCGCCGCGCCCACACTCGTGCTCACCGGCGCCGACGATCGCGTCGTCCCGCCGGCGAACGCGCGGATGCTCGCCCGCGGCGTGCCGCACGCGACCCTGCGCGAGGTGCCGCACGCCGGGCACTTCGCGATCCTCGCCGACGATCCCGGCCCGTCGGCCGACGCGGTCGAAGCGTTCCTGCTGACGCAGGACGCCTCCGATCAGGACGCCTCCACTCAGGACCCTTCAGCGCACGACGGCGCTGCTCAAGGCCCGGGGTTCGCCGCCACGTAGCTGCGGTACACGGTGAGCAGGGCCTGCTTCTGCTCGTCGCTGAGGCGCGGGTCACGCCGGATCACACCCTCGGTGTCGAGATCGTCGCCCGGCGGGTCCTCGTCGATGCCGGCCTGCGCGAGCAGCGTGTCGGCCGAGACGTTGAGGGCCTTGGCGATCGACTGCAGCACCCGCACCGACGGCTCGTGCAAGCCGCGCTCGAGCTGGCTCAGGTACGGGTTCGACACGTGGGCCAGGTCCGACATCTGGCGCAGCGAGAGGTTGGCGAGCTGACGCTGGGCGCGGATGAACGCACCGAGGGCGTGGAGCTGGTCGTCGCGGGTGTCGTCGGTCATGGCCCCATCTTGGCCTGGACGCGAGTGGTCCCCGGGCCACACGGACCCGGGGACCACTCGAGGGGGGATCTGGTGAAGAAGTGACTAGGCCTTCGCGGGGGTCATCGTCTCGACGACCTTGATCGCGAACTCCTTCTGCGAGGCGAGCAGCTCCTCGGCGAAGCCGAACGACGCCTCGATGAACTCCCTGGGCGCCGGCACCGACTCGAGGCCGGGGATCGACTCGAGGCCCGGCATCGACGGCATGGTGAACGCCTTGCCGGCGAAGTCGGCCCACGCGGTGAGGCCGCTCATGGCCAGCTCCTGGCCCTGCTTCATGCCGGCGAGGAAGGTGTCGGTCACGAGGGCGGTCGGGTCGGTGGTCTTGGTGGCCATGGGGCGCTCCTTGGTTCGGGGGGCGTCCCCTGGGGGACGACGTATGGGAGCAGTATAGGCAGCGTGCGCTTGATCTGTCAAGCACCTCGGGATTTCGGCTTCCCGGAAGGCCTCCCGGGCATTCGCGATGCCCTTGGGTACGCTGCGAAGATGGCCGCGGGCGACCACGAATTGCGGGTGATGACGGTGCACGCGCATCCCGACGACGAAGCGTCGAAGGGTGCGGGCACCATCGCGCGCTATGCCGCCGAGGGTGTGCACGCCGTGCTGGTGTGCTGCACCGGCGGGGAGGCCGGCGACATCCTCAACCCCGAGGCCGACACCCCCGAGATCCGCGAGCACCTGCCCGAGGTCCGCCGTCGCGAGCTCGACGACAGCGTCCGGATCATCGGCTACCACCAGCTCCACCTGCTGGGGTACCGCGACTCCGGGATGCCCGACACCGAGCCCAACGCCCACCCGGAGAACTTCGCCAACGCCGATCTCGACGAGGCCGTCGGCCGCCTGGTCGCCATCATCCGCAGCGAACGCCCCCACGTGCTCGTGAGCTACGGCCCCGACCGCGTCTACGCCCACCCCGACCACCTCCGGGTGCACGAGATCGGCGAGGTCGCCTTCGACCGCGCCGGCGACCCGCAGTGGTACCCGGAGGCGGGCGATCCCTGGCAGCCGCTCAAGCTCTACTGGTCGGCGGGGTTCACGCGTCGGCGCATCCAGTCGATGCACGACTGGTTCGTCGCCCACGGCGAGGAGAGCCCGTTCACGAAGTGGCTCGAAGCGCTGCCCGACGAGCAGGACGACGACGTCACCACCCGCATCGACGTGCGCGAGTGGGCCGAGGTGGGCCGGGCCGCGCTGCTCGCGCACCGCACCCAGATCCCCGCCGACAGCTTCTTCTTCCGGGTGCCGATCGACGAGGCGCGCGAGCTCCACCCGTGGGAGGAGTACGTGCTGGCCCGTTCGCTCGTGGGCCCGGCCGGCGGCGCGCCGGGTGCGGGCGTGTACGAGGACGACCTGTTCGCGGGCATCCGCCTCGAGGACCCCGCGACGAACCCCCTCCCGAGCGCGGGCTGACGTGACCGACCGCCCCGGCCCCGACGACGACCTCCGCGCCCTCGCGGACGCGCTGTTCGCCGACGCTCCGGAGCAACCGCCCGCCGCCGCGGCCCCGTCGGGATCGCCCGACGAGATCGAGCACGACCTGTTCGCGGGCTCGACCGCCGCGGAGGCCGGCGACGCACCCTCGGCCGGCGCGGGCGGCGGCGACGTCGACCTGTTCGCGGCGATCCCCGATGTGGTGCCGCCGGTCCCGGCGCCGCGACTCGAGGACGCCCTGCCTGGCTTCACCGACGACGTACCGGAACCCGAGGCGGAGCCCGAATCCGAGCCGGTGGCCGCGGCGGCCGTCGCCGCCGAGGCTCCGGCGGTCGCTGGCGAGCCCGCGTCGGAGCCAGAAGGCGGGCCCGAGGCCGAACCCGAGCCCGACGCGGCGGCGGAGGTGCTCACGCCGGAGGTGCCCGCGGCGATCCTCGTCGAGATCGACGACGACGAACCCGGCGACGCACCCCTCGGCACCGCCACCGTGGCCGGAGCATCCGTTGCGGCGGCGGCGACGTCCCTTGCGGGCGCGGCCGGCGGCGAACCGCCCGGTGGGCAGCCTGCGGCGGGAGCGGCGCGAGCGACGGCAGCGGGCCGAGCGGCGCCGCCGTCTGGCCTGGGGCTTCGGCACCGCGGCGATCGTGGTGCTCGCCGGCGTGGGCGTCGCCGCGGCCGCCCTGCCCGGCGGTGACTCCGGCGGCGACACACCCGCCCCGCGCATCGAGGTGAGGGGCACCCAGGTCATCCGCACCACGCTCCCGCCCACCACCACCGTGGCCCCGGCCACCAGCACGACGACCACCACGACGCGCCCGCGCACCGCCGCCAGCCAGGCCCCGGCCGCGGATCCCGTCGACACCACGCCGCCGCCCCCGCCGGCAACCGATCCGCCGCCCCCGCCGACCACCGCATCGACCACGACGACGACGACGACGACCACCACGACCACGACGACCACGACGGTCGCGCCGCCGGCCCCCTGATCGACGGGATCAGCGCGGGGGAGTGAACGCCCGCCAGGTGACCGACACCCGCGGACCGGCACGGGCCACCTTCGGCACGCCATGCTCCCAGGTGCGCTGGCAGCGACCGCCCATCACGACGAGGTCCCCAGGGCCCGGCGCGAAATCGCGTGACCGCCGCGCGGAATCGCCCCGGGACCGCATCGGGCGCATCAGGAACGGCCGCCGCTCGCCGAGCGTGAGCACGGCGACGATCGCGTCCGCCTCGCGGTCGCGCAGCTCGCGGTCGGCGTGGAAGGCCACGCTGTCGTTGCCGTCCCGGTAGTGGTTGCAGCCGGCGCCGCCCGGCTCGACGTCGTAGCGGGCGGCCAGCTCGGCGCGCACTGACCCGAGCACGGGATGGGGGAGCGCCTCGTCGGGCGCATACCGCCGGGTCAGGCGCGGGTCGTCGACCATGCGGTCGTACATCTGGCGCCGGCCGCGCGTCCACGGAACCGCGGCCACGAGCACGTCGAGCAGGGCATCGGCTCCCTCGACCAGCCCGCGCGCCACGTCGACCCAGCACGCGTCGTCGAGCGTGACCCGTTCCCAGGCGGCGTTCGGCACGAGCTGCGGTTCACCGAGGGCGAAGAGGGAGCGCTGGTGCGGTGCCACCCGCCCAGTGTAGCGAACACCTGTTCGGGTCAGTGCGACTGCGCCCAAGCGACCATGCGGTGGTACACGCCGATCACCTTGGCGGAGTAGTTCGGGTCGGTGGCCCAGTTGCCGTGGCCCATGTCGCTCCACGTGGGGGCCCAGCCCTTGGCGAAGTAGGTGTCGAAGTAAGTGGCCGCGCGGGTGGGGTCGGGGTCCCACCAGTACGGCGACGGCGGGTGGTGCAGCTTCGCCGTGCGCGACGTGGAGTCGGCGTAGTTGAGCAGCAGCTGAATCTGGGCGCGGATCCCGTCGCGCGGCGTGGGGAACACCGTGCCGCGTGCGCAGGAGTCGCACCAACCGAGACCCGAGTAGTTGTTGTCGGGCGAGGCGGAGAACCCGCCCGTCTCCACGATCGCCTGGGCGAAGGCGAAGTCGCCGCGCACGTTCTCGTCGGCGCCCTCTTCCAGGTAGATCTGGGCGAGCTCGGCGACGGTGGTGTTCGAGAGCCGCGGTGAGTACCCCACACTGTTGAACCAGCCCACCATCTGGTCGGCGGTGAGCGCGGCGGGACCCATGATCGGCTCGCCCGCCGCGTGCAGCGCGCCGAGCACCCGGGCCCGCTCGAGCGCCGCATTGGCCGCCGCGACCTGCTGGTCGACCAGGGCCTGCTGCTGCTGCACCTGCGCGACGAGCGCGTCGAGCTGGGTCTGCTGCTGCTCGAGCGCGGACTGCTCGCTGCGCAGGTCGTCCTGCAGCTCGGCCAGCTTCGTGCGCGCGTCCTCGAGCTTCTTCGCGTTGCCCGTGTCGGTGCGGGCCGCCGCGTCGCCGAGCTCCTTGCGCCGCACGCCGTCCATCGCCGTCCCCGACAGCACGTCCGACACGCCGGTGCCGTCGCCGCCCGTCATGTAGAGGGCACGGGCCCGGGCCTTCAGCCGCTGCAGGAGGGTGGCGCGCCACGAGGCGAGGGTGGTGCGCTGCTGGTCCATCTCCGTGATGCGGGTCTGGTGGTCGGCGATCTGCGCCTCCACCGCGGCACGCTGCTCGGTCACTTGCTCGAGCCGGGCGGCGGCCGCGTGGGCGGCGGCCTGCGCCTGCTCCAGGTCGGCCCGGGCCTGCACGACCGCCGGATCGGAGTCGATGAGGCTCTGCTGCGCGCCGGCCGGCGCCGCCGTGCCGGCCACTCCGAGGCCACTGACCGCCACGGCCAGGGCCGCGCAGGCCGCGCCGAACCGGAACCGGGAGGGCTTCGTCAAGGCCGATCAGGATAGGTGACTCCAACCACAGTGCCAACACGGGTCACTCTGGTGACGACTCGTCCCCTTCGTTCGGCCTGTCCGGTTCGTGCGAGGGCGCCTGCTCTGTCGCTCGCTCGGCGCTCGCTTTCCCTTCTGTCGCTCGCTCGGCGCTCGCTTTCCCCATCGCACGGCCGACGGCGCGGACGCCGCCGGTGCGCAGCTTGCCCAGGGCCCGCCCGGCGTCCCGGGCGCTCGGGACCTGGGGCACGACCGGCGGCTTCGGCACCGGCGGCTCCGCCACCTTCGCCTCGGGCGCGGGACCGGGCGCGGGACCGGCCGCGGGGGCCGGAGCCGGAGTGGGGGCAGGGGGAGGCGTGGGGGCCGGGGGAGGAGTCGCCCGCTTCGAGCGCTTCACCGGAGCCCGGAACTCGCTGCGCAGCGCCAGCCACAACATCACAACCGCGGCCGCCTCGAGCAGGACGATCGCGAGCACGTCGTCGAACCCGACGAGGAGGGGCGACAGCGCCAGCACTCCGGCGAACACGAAGTCGCCGATGCGGTGGACGCGCCGGGGGAGCCGGGGCCACGCGGCGAGAGGGCCGTTGGTGACGAGGGTGAAGAACATCAACGCACCGCCGGCGATCATCACCGCGGGATTGGCGTCGTTGCGCGCCCCTTCGAACAGCAGCACCACCCCGAGCAGCAGCTCGGCGAGCTGGTGCGCCCAGAAAGGGATGCGCCCGCCGGGCTCGGGATCGGAACGGCGCGGGTTGCGGGGCACGGGCGCAACGATAAGCGCCGGTAGCCTCCCGCCCATGACGTCGCCCCCCGACGCAGCGGCCGACCCCACACCCGGAGTGCCGGCCTGGGCGCGCCACCTGCCCCCGGGCACCGACCCCGCGTCCGTCGACCTGCTCGCCGAGGGCTCGCTCCCGGCGGCATGGGCACGCCGCTGGGCGGCCACCCCCGACGCCGACGCGCTCGTCACCGGCACCGGCACGGTCACGCTGCGCGCCCGCGACCTCGACGCGCGCACACGAACCGTCGCGGCGCGCCTCGCCGCCGCCAGCCTGCGCGCCGGCGATCGCGTGTTGATGAGCGCGGGCACGTCGGTCGAGCTCGTGGTCGCGCACGTTGCCGCGCTGCGCCTCGGACTCGTGGTCGTCCCCGTCAACGGCGCCTACCAGGAGCGCGAGGTCGCACACATCTCGCGCGACAGCGAGCCCCGCGCCGCCGTCGTCGACGACGCCGCGCGCGGCGAGTGGGTGCGCGCGGCGACGGGCACCCACGTGGTGGTCACGTCGCCCGCGATCGACCTGCCCGACGGCGATCCCGACGCGCTCGTGCTCGACGCGTCCACACCGAACGACCTCGCGCTGCTCGTGTACACGTCGGGTACCACGGGCACGCCGAAGGGCGCGATGCTCACGCACGGCAACGTGCTCGCGAGCAGCGAGGCCGTACGCATCGCGTGGCGCTGGACCGCGGCGGACCGGCTCGTCCTTGCGCTCCCGCTCTTCCACGTGCACGGTCTCGGCGTGGGCCTGCACGGCGCGCTGTTGTGCGGCGGCGCGGCCGTGCTCGTGCCGCACTTCTCGCCCGACGCCGTGCTCGACGCCGCGCGCGCGCACGACGCCACCATGTTCTTCGGCGTACCGACGATGTACGCGCGCCTCGCCGACTCCGCACGCGTCGGCGAACTCGCCGGATTGCGCTTGTGCGTGTCGGGCTCGGCGCCGCTCGCACCCGAGATCCACGAGCGCATCACCGCGGCGTCGGGGGTGCACGTGCTGGAGCGCTACGGCATGACCGAGACGGTCATGAACGTGTCGAACCCCTACGACGGCGAGCGCCGCCCCGGCACGGTGGGCTTCCCGCTCCCCGGGGTCGAGGTGCGCCTGGCCGACGACGGGAGCGCCGACGAGCGCGACGACGAGGACACGACGAACCGCGGCGAGATCCTGGTGCGCGGCGAGATCATGCTGCGCGGGCCGAACGTGTTCCCCGGGTACTGGCGCCGCGACGAGGCGACGCTCGCCGCGTTCGACGACGACGGCTGGTTCCACAGCGGCGACGTCGGCACGTTCGACCACGATGGCTACCTGCGCATCGTCGGCCGGGCGAAGGAGCTGATCATCACCGGCGGGTACAACGTGTATCCGCGCGAGGTGGAGGACGTGCTACTCGAGCACCCGGCCGTCGCGGAGGTCGCGGTGGTGGGGGAGCCGTCGGTCGAGTGGGGCGAGACCGTCGTCGCCGTGGTGGTGCCGAGCGATCCGGCAGCCGGCGTCGACGCCGACGAGCTCCTCGGGTTCGCCGCGGCGCGGCTCGCCCGGTTCAAGTGCCCGCGGCAGGTGCGCACCGTCGACGCCCTCCCGCGCAACGCGCTCGGCAAACTCCTGCGCCACGAGCTCTGATCCTCTCAGAACCGTCTCAGCACCGGTTCGCCAGGATGGTGCCCATGGACGCCCTCCGGGACCATCGGTCAGAGACCCACTCACCGGCCACCACGGTCACCCCCTCCTCCGTGGTCGACCACCGGCGAGCCTGGCCCCGGGGGCGAGCGTCCGCCAGCGGAGCCGAGTCCGCGCTCCGTCGGGCCCCTGCGGCACCCCGACGCACCTCGCCGCGGGCGGCCTGAGCTCCTCCGGTCGGCCCCGTCGTTCCCAGAGCCGCGACGGGGCCGCACCGGGGGACACCCGACCAATGTGACCGACGCCGCACCTGTAACGCACGCGCCCGACCGTGCGTTCTTCAGGTGCCTCCGGCCCATGCCGGTGCCAGTCCGATACCTGCCCGCGGGCGGCTTCGACTCCGGGCCGGAGGCACTTCATTCTGACCGATCCGTGGGTGCCTGCCGGACACGAGCCGTGAATGACCCGATCCGGACCCCCACTGACCGTTCCTGGTGGTCGGGCCGCCGGTCAGGTTCTGGCGCCGCCGAGCCAGTCGATCAGTTGGCCGAGCACGGCCGGGTCCGACTTCAGTGCCGAGTGACCCAGGCACGCGGTCTCGGTGTTGCGGGCGCCCGGCAGCTTCGCGTTGGTCGGCGGCACCACGGCCTCGTCGCACGGTGACCACCACGTCGCGAAGCGCGTCGTCCCCGAAGTGGAGCGGTGCCGAGCGAGGTCCTCGAGCAGCGTCGACGACGGGACCATCTCCTTGCAGGGCGTGAGCAGGTAGCACCCGTATGCCCACACGGTGCCCTCGTTGACCCCGGCCAATGACGCCCACGCGTCGACCGAGGCGGTGCCGCCGAGGTGCTCGAGGAACCAGCGCGTGGAGATCGCGCCCATCGAGTGGCTCACCACGTCGACACGACTCGCGCCCGTACGCGCCTTCAACGTCGCGACCTCGTCGGCGACCTGTTGCGCGATGGCCCGGTTCGACTTCGAGCTGTCGTAGCTCATCGCGTCGATCTCGTCGGCGCGCCAGCCCGCGCGCTCGAGTGCCCGCACCAGCGCGGTCCAGTTGGATCCCGAGCCGTTGAAGCCGTGCACCAGCAGCACCGGATCGTGGGCGGCGCCCGTCGCCTGCGACTGCCGAGCGGACGCGGGCGCGGACGCGAGCAGCACTGACAGGCCGGCGACCACCAGGAGACACGCGAGGAACCGACGCACGCCGCCACGGTACGAGGCGCCGGTCCCGAGTGGTCGTCGCCCCGGCCCTCGTGCGGCCCGCTCGCTACTGTCGGCCGATGCTCTACCTGGTGCGCCACGGTCAGACCGAGGCCAACGCCCGCGGCCTGCTGCTCGGCCGGGCCGACCCGCCCCTCTCCGCGCTCGGCCGGCTCCAGGCCGCCGCCCTGTGCGACCTCCTGCCCGCGAGCGCACGCATCGTGGCCAGCCCCCTGGCCCGCACCCGCGAGACGGCCGAGGCGATCAGCGGCAGCCACGCGACGATCGACTTCGACGACCGGTGGCTCGAGCTCGACTACGGCGAGTACGACGAGGTCCCGCTCGCCGACGTGCCCGCCGACGTGTGGCGCCAGTGGCGCACCGACATGGACTTCGCGCCCCCCGGCGGCGAGTCGCTCGCCGCCCTCGGCACGCGGGTGCGCGCCGCCTGCGACGGCCTCGCCGCCGAGGCCGCGAAGCGAGACGTCATCGTGGTGAGCCACGTGTCGCCCATCAAGGCCGCCCTCACCTGGGCGCTGGGGGTGGGCGACGAGACCCAGTGGCGGATGTTCGTCGCGGTCGCCTCGGTGGCCACCGTCGCCACCGACGGGTGGGCTCCCAGCCTGCGCTCGTTCAACCAGGTTCCCGTCGTGGACGGCGATACGCTGCGGCCGTGACGAACGGCTCGACGACGTTCTGGCAGAAGGCCTGGGACCGGTTGCTGACCCTGACCACCCAGGTCGGCGACCGGCTGCTGAAGCTCATCGACAAGGGCATCGCGAAGCAATCGGTGATCCCCACCACGCCGTTCCTCGACCCGGCCGCGTTCCCGTGGACCCGCGAGATCGAGGCCAACTGGGAGACCATCCGTGCCGAGCTCGACGCGGTGCTCGCCCACCTCGACGCGCTGCCCAACTTCCAGGACATCTCCACCGACCAGTACAACCTCACCGACGACGACCAGTGGAAGACGTTCTTCCTCTACGGCTACGGGTTCCGCAGCGATGCCAACTGCAAGCGCTGTCCCGCGACCGACCGCCTCGTGCGCACCATCCCGGGGATGCAGACGGCGATGTTCTCGATCTTCGCCGCACACAAGCGCATCCCGCACCACGACGGCCCCTACAAGGGCGTCGTGCGCTACCACCTCGGGTTGCGCGTCCCGCAGGACCCGACGCTCGCCGGCATCCGCGTGGGCCCGCAGACCGAGCACTGGACCGAGGGCGGCAGCCTCGTGTTCGACGACACCTACGACCACGAGGCGTGGAACGACAGCGACGAGGTGCGGGTGGTGCTCTTCGTCGACTTCGTGCGCCCGTTGCGTCAGCCGATGAAGACGTTCAACGCGATCGTGCTCAAGGCGATCGGCTACTCGCCGTACATCCAGGATGCGAAGCGCCGCCACCAGGAGTGGGAACGGCAGTACGCGGCGCTCGAGGCGCGCGGTTGATCAGGAGCGGTTGATCAGGAGCGGTTGATCAGGAGCCGCTGACGGCGGCGGACTCGACCGGGAGCTGGTCGTTGTCGGCCAGCACCTTCAGCAGCACCTCGGCGGCTTCTTCGAGCATCGCCGGGGTGTGGTCGAGCATCAGGCTGAGGCGGATCGAGCCAAGGCCCTTGGGCACCGCGGGCGCGACGACCGGGTTGACGAACACGCCGGCGTCGAGCAGCTCGCGGGCGAGGACCACCGCCGAGATCTCGTCGCGCCGCTCGAGCGGGATGGTGATGATCGCGCTCTCGGCCGACTTCACCGGCACCCCGCGCTCGGTGAGCAGGCTCACGAACAGCTGCACGTTGGCCCGCAGACGGGCCGGCATCGTGGGGTCTTCGCGCAGCACGCGGATGGACTCGAGCGCGGCGGCGATCGAGCCGGGTGTGTTCGAGGCGGTGAAGATCAGCGGCGCGGCATCGAGCTTCAGCAGCTCGATTGCGTCGGGCGAGCCCATGAGCGCGCCGCCGCAGGATCCGAGCGACTTCGAGAAGGTGATGGTGAGGAGGTCGATGTCGGCGACGCAGTCGTACATCTCCGCCGCGCCGAGACCGTGGTCACCGAGCACGCCGACACCGTGGGCCTCGTCGTCGAGGAGGAAGGTGTTGGGGTAGCGGTGGCACAGCGCGGCCATCTCGGCGAGCGGCGCGGTCTCGCCGCCCATCGAGTAGACGCCATCGACGATGACGCACTTGCCGGCGTCGGCGGGGAGGTCGTCGAGGATGCGCTCGAGCCGGCCGAGGTCGTTGTGGGCGAAGCGCTTCATCTGCGCGCCCGACAACTGCGCGCCGGTGAGCAGCGAGTTGTGCGCGTCCTTGTCGAGGATCGCGTAGTCGCGGCGCGTGAGCAGCCCGCTGATGGTGGCGACGTTGGCGACGTAGCCGGTGGAGAACACCAGTGCGGCCGGGGCGCCGTAGAACTCGGCGAGCTCGTGCTCCAGCGTGAGATGGAGGTCGAGGGTTCCGTTGAGCAGCCGGGACCCGGTGACGCCGGTGCCGTACTTGCTCGTGGCCCGCTGGGCCGCCTCGACCACACGCGGGTGGTAGGAGAGGCTGAGGTAGTTGTTCGACCCGAAGTTGATGTAGTCGGTGCCCTCGATGGTGAACCGCGGGTGCGCCGCGCTCTCCACCGTCTTGTAGTAGGGCCAGTACCCGGCGTTCCGCGCGACCTCGATGTCGGCGAGACGCGGGTATGCCTCCAGGCGGTCCCGGAAGAAGCTCACCCCGCTGTCACCCCTACGCCTCCTCGGCACGCCGGAACCGACCAGATCCGGCTCGGTGCATCGGGCCAGGTTACCGGTCGGCAACCGAGTGTACGGGGAACCCGCGCGGCGTGCCGCTCGCGGTTCGTCCCCCTGTGGGCCACGTCGTGGTCAGACAACGGGGTCACTCGGGGACGGAATGCCGAAATCGGGCAGCCCGGCGGCGATCGGGTCCTCGAGGATCTGCTTGGCCCGCTTCAGGGCGTACCCCGCGACCAGGCCGTCCTCGACCCGCTCGTCGAAGGTCCAGCGCAACGCCATGGACCGGCGACGGTCGGGCCCGCTGGTGGGGGAGCCGGGGTCGGTGGTGGGGCGCCCGATCACGCCGAAGATGCCGATGGTGCCGTACTCGTAGAGGTGGTGCCAGCAGGGGTCCATGCCGATGCTCGCCAGGTTGGCGAAGAACACGCTGGCGTAGAGCGGGTCGGCCTCGAGCATCGACGCGGGCAGCAGACCCCAGGCGTCGAGCACCCGGCCGGCCGCGATCACGACGCGGCGCAGGACGCCGGGCAGCTTGAGGATCAGCGCGGCTTCGTGGTCGGCCTGGCTCACGTGCCCGCCGTACTTGTCCTCGCGCAGCTGGGCCTGCATCTCCGCAACCATCGTGGCGAACGGCTCGTCGGGGTCGAAGCGGCGCTTGAGCACGAGCAGCGGCGACTTGTCCTTGAGGCTCTGCTTCGCCGAGTACGTGAAGGTGATCTCACGGCGCTGGTAGAGACGGCCGCCCATCACGAAGCGGTTCATCGTGGGGAACTGCGTGAGCACCTGCACGATCGCCCACATCACGAGGTGCTGGATCGTGATCGGCGTCTCGGGGTGCGCGGTGTTGAAGTCGCGGATGTACTGGTCGGCCTTGCGCAGCGCGACGCGCTGCTCGAAGTAGACGGCGGACTCGTTCCGACCCCGCATGAGGTAGGGCATGATCGCCTTGGTGGGCGGAACGTCGCGCACGAGGTCGCCGTCAGGGCGACGCCAGAACATGGTTGCGGATGCTACACACGCACTCCGGCCGACCCGGTACCGTCATGGCCCGGTACCTTCGTGGGATGGGATTCTCCGAGCTGCTGGCGCATCCCGAGGTGCGCGAGGAGCTCCTGCTCGGCTCGCCGGTCGGCTTCCTGGCTCTCCACGGCGGGCTGGAGCCCGGCACGGCGGAGATCGCGGCGACGGCGGCGTCCCGGTCGGGGGCCTCCTGCTACTCGGTCGTGCAGCCCGACCATTTGAAGCAGCACGTCCCGTCCACCGAGATCGACCCACGGGTGTCGGAACCCCTCGCCCGGTTCCTCGCGCACGTCACCACCGTCGTGTCGTTGCACGGCTACTGGGGCCACGGGCCGAACCCCGCCGTGTACGTCGGCGGCACCGGGCGTGACCACGCGCACCGGCTCGCGGCGCTGCTCCGCGACGCCCTGCCCGACTACGCCATCATCGACGACCTCGATTCCATCCCGCGGCGTCTGCGCGGCACAAGTGCGCGCAACCCGGTGAACGCGGTGCCCGGCGGCGGCGTGCAACTCGAGCTGCCGCACCCCGTGCGCGCGGTCGGCCCGTACGGCCACGGCGACCACGCGGCGCGCTACCACGGCGAGCGCGACGCGCTGATCGGGGCGCTCACCGCCTTCGCGAGTGGCGACTGATCAGAGCACGAAGAGCTCGAAGCCCACCGCGTACTCGCAGCCGAAGGCCTCACCCGCGCCGCGTGCGTTCGTACGCAGGAATGCGTCGGGGTCGAACTCCTGACCGAGTCCGTCGATGTAGGCGGCGTGCTCGCGCAGGCTGGCGACACCGATGTCGATGGTGTCGGTGACGTCGACCGCGTGGGTGCTGTCCGGCGCACCCGAGAACGCGACGTACCGCACGCCCGACCACGGTGCCGGCCCGGCCGCGTCGTCGCCGTCGAACACCCAGCGGTTGCCCGCATCGCGCGCGGCGTCGAGGATCGCGAGCCCGGTGTTGCGATGGTCGGCCATGTTGAACGAGTGACCGCCGAACGACTCACGGAAGTTGATCGACAGGATCAGCTCGGGCCGCAGGCGGCGGAACGCGAGCGCGAGATCGCGCCGCAGCGGCAGCCCGTACTCGATCAACCCGTCGGTGTGGCCCTCGAGGAACTCGACGCGTTCCACGCCGACCACGGCCGCGCTGGCGCGCTCCTCGGCTTCCCGCACGCGCGCACACTCGGCGGGCGTCATGCCGTCGATGCCGGCTTCGCCACGCGTGACGAGGAGGTACGCGACCTCCTTGCCTTCGCGCGTCCAGCGCGCGATCGCGGCCGCGCCGCCGTACTCGAGGTCGTCGGGATGGGCGACGACGCAGAGCCGCGCGTGTCCAGTCGTCGGGGAGGGGGAGCAACGTCACGGGTTCTCGCTTCCGCGTTCGGTGGCCGGTCAGAGCATGTGCGGGCGGCCGAAGAGGTCGCGCACGCGGTCCTCGAAGTGCTCCAACGGGAGCGTGTCGTAGGCGGGGTCGAACGCGATCTGGTCCCATTCGTCGGCGAAGCGCACGGCGGGGTCGTACGACTCGTGGCCCCGGTGCTTGTCGCGCGCGTTCGGGTCGCCGCCGAGGTGGTGGAAGTAGTGACGCCCTTGGAAGTCCTGGTGCACCTCGATCGACCACCGCACCTCCTCGCGCACGTAGGGGCGGAGGATCTCCGCCGCGATGCGCGGGTGGTTGGGGACGCTCACGGCCTTGCCGATGTCGTGGCAGAGCGAGGCAACCACCCACTCGTCGTCGGCACCGGCCCGCTCGGCGAGGGTGGCCGTCTGCAGGCAGTGGGTGAGCTGGTCGACCGCGAAGCCGACGGTCACGTCGGCGAGCGATCGCAACATCGCCAGGACGGAATCGGCCACCAGAGGTTGTGCGGCGATCGTCTCGGTGGCGATCACCCCCCATTCCTCGGCGGTGGACTCGTCCATCCGGGTGAAGGTGGGAGGGGCCGCCGGCGGGGCGGTGGTGGGAGCACCGGTTTCGGGGGTCATCCGCCTATTGTGGCGCGCTCACGGTGAGACGGGGAGAAGTACGTGCGGTCCGAGGAACGAGGGATGTGGTTGGGAGCCGCGATCGCGGTCGTCGCCAGCCTGCTCTTCACCACGATCGCAGCCGCCGCGGAGAGCTCGATCAACGGTCCCGGCGAGCGGGTCGTCGCCCCGCCCGTGCTGTGGGGCCTCGGCGGCGGCGCCGGCCTCGTGCTGGGCGCGATCGTCGCCGCATGGATCTCCAAGCGGGTGTGGCCCGGCGTGTTCGCCGCGTTCGCCGGCGCGCTCCCGTGGACCATCCTGCTGATCGTCGCCTACAACTCCGGCGACCTGAAGACCGAGGACCAGGTCGTCGGCACACTCCTGATCCTCGTCATCCCGGCGCTGATCGTCGCCACGCTGTTCGCCACCGGCACGGCGTTCCTCGCCCGGCTGGTGTCGGCGCGGGCGCCGCAGCACCACCGCTCCCACTTCGTGACCCACGCGCTCTGGCAGGTCTGGATCGCCGACTCGGACGATCCCGAGGCCTTCCTCGACGGCCTCGGCCTGCCGGGAGAGTGGACCATCGAACGCGACCCGCTCATGGGTCTGCACGCGATCGGCGTCGTCGAACACGATCAGGGGGCCGCCGAGTCGCTGTGGTGGACCCTGCGCGTCGCCAAGGCGGTGGCGGGGCAGTGGACGGTCGAGGGCCCGTTCGAGTCGGGCAACGCGCTCGTGACCTTCCTCGAGGGGCACCGCTACGCACCCGGAGTGCGCGCGGCGACGATCCACCTCCGCGACCCTTCCACCTGAGTCCCCTGGTGTGAGGCCCCCGTTGGGGTGGGGCGGCGAGGCCGGTTCAGGCGGGCGGGGCGACGACGTCCACGAAGTCCTCGACCTCGAGGCTCAGCGTGCCCACCTCGGTCTGGATCTGGACGTAGGTGCCGTCCGAGCTGACCTCGAACGCGGTGAGCACGTCGGTCGTCGGGACGATCTCGTCGGTGCCGCCGACCCGCCATTCGGCGATCAGTTGGAACGTCGTGCCGGGCTGGATCTGGTCGACTCGCGTGCGCTCTGCCATCGGAGCAGTGTGGCATCTGCAAACGCCCGCTCACCGCTCGATGAGCTCGGAGAAATTTCGGGCTTCAGGTCGGATACGGGCGATAAGTGTCACACCCCTCGGTTTGGATGGGTTCGTGAAGACGTTCAACGACCTCCTGTTCGAGCTGCGGTGTTGGGAGACCGAACGCCTGCGCGTCGAGCGCGAACGCGTGATCGTGGAGCGCCGGAAGTTGCGGACGCGGGAGCTCGCGTTGACGCGGGTCCTCGACGAGCGCGACGCGTTGGCGAAGGACCAGGCCGCACGCGACGGCGAGACCGAAGCGGAATCGAAGCGCAAGCGGGAGACCGCGAAGAAGTTGGAGCACCTCCCGAATCTCGGGAACGCGGCGATGAACGGCGAATTGTCGTCGGGGCAGTTGGATCCGGCGGCGGACCTCGCCGACGGTGAGGACGACGAGGAGATCGCGGAGCGGGCGAAGCACGCGTCGCCGCAGGACCTGCAGCGCCTGGCGCGGGAGAAGCGTCACGAGCAGGAGCGGGACCAGGCTCGGCAGAACTCGGTGCGGCGGCGGAATCGGCGCTCGTTGCGGAAGTGGCGCGACGACGACGGGTTCCTGTGCGGCCGCTTCGAGCTGCCGATGGAACACGGCGGGGCGATCGTCGAGTCGTTCTTCGACCAGGTCACCAATCGGATGCGCCCGGCTACGGGCGAGGCGTGGGAACCGCTCGACCGGCGTCAGGCCGACGTGCTCATCGGAGTGTGTCAGCTCGAAGCCGATGCGGAGGGACGCGACGAGGACGACCGGGCGCGCGAAGCGACGGTCGGTCCGCGCGTCGACGTGCACGTCGACATCTCGATGGACGGTGAGGCGACCATGTGTGGCGTGCCGTTGCCCGACGAATGGGTCGACACGGCACGCGCGAACGCGCGGGTGCACCTGCGCGTGATGAACGACGACAGCAACGTGATCGTCGAGGACCGAGCGCGGACGTTGGTGTCGCAGAAGCGGCGCCGGGCCGTGGTGCGAAGAGACGGGCGATGTCGATGGCCGGGTTGCAGCCGGCGGCTCAGACTCCAGGTGCACCACCTTCACCCCAGCTCGTGGGGAGGCAGCGACGACACCTCCAACCTGGCATCGGTCTGCGCCTATCACCACGGGCTGCTGATCCCGCACGGCGACTACGTGCTCGACGGCAACCCCAGCACGCCCGACGGACTCACGCTGCGAATGCTGGACGCAACCGAGCGGGGCAAGCACGGCGAGCGGGGCACACGCGGACGAGAACCCGGAAGGAGGGCACGGGCACCCGCGGCGTAGGGTCGCGCCATGGCGAGCAGTTGGTCGAAGAAGAAACGTTGGTCAGAGCTGTCGTTCGAGCAGCGGGTCGCGATCGTGGTGGGCGCGATCGTGGAACTGGTGCTCACGAGTATCGCGTTGCGGGATCTCGCGAAGCGTCCGGCGCGCGAGGTGCGCGGGCCGAAGTTGCTGTGGTTCCTCGGGTGCTTCGTGCAGCCGATCGGCCCGGTGCTCTACCTGCGCGCCGGTCGCCGCCGTCGGTAGCGGCGCAGCTGACGGAACATGCCGCTGACGGATCAGGCGTCGGCGAAGTCGTCGAGGAGGGCGGCGAGCTCGAGCGGCCGATCGCCCTGGATGGAGTGGCCGGCGCCGTCGACGGATTCCACGCGGGCGTCGGGGCGACGGTGCAGCAGCTCGGCCACCGCGGAGTCGTCGATGATCGTGCCCTTCGCGAGACCGCGCACGAGCATGAGCGGGCCCGGGTACTCGCCGAGGTCGTTCCAGAAGGCGTCGTAGGGGCTCATGCTCTCCGCCACCACCTCGGCCGCGTCGGCACCGACCCCGCCGTCCTCGCCGTCGCGGGCCGCGACCATCTCGCGAGTCGTGGAGACCCCGGGGATGTCCCAGTGCTGCTGGTGGCGCCACACCCAGGTGCCGTCGTCGCGCTCCACCGCGTTGTGCAGCACGCCGCGTCGCAGCGACGACTCCGACCGGGTCGGGTTGAAGAGAACCGTGCGTTCGAGGATCTCGTCGAAGGAGGCGAAGCTCTCGGGGCCGTTGATGAACTCGGCGATGGGCGCGGCCTTCTGCGGGTCGATGGTCGGGAGCACGTCCACCAGTGCGAGCCGGCGCACGAGCTGCGGGGCCCGGGCCGCCAGCGCGATCGACGTCAGCCCACCGAGCGACATCCCCACGACCACCCGGGCCGACGGCGCGAGCGCGGCGACCAGCTGTTCCACCCGGGCCCCGAACTCGGTGGGGGCGAACGGCGCGTCGGGCAGCGGGCCCGAATGGCCGTGGCCGGGCAGGTCGACCGCGATCAGGGAGCGGCCGAGCGCCAGCGCCACCGTGTCCCAGGTGTGGGCGTTCTGGCCGCCGCCGTGCACCAGCACCAGCTCCGGGGTGGAGGTGCCCCAGACCAGGGCGCTCAGGCGCACGTCGCCGCCCTCGCCGGCGGTCACCACCGACTCCCGGCGCACCGTCGGCGGGCCGGCGTAGGCGAGGCCCCATTCGGCGGCGTTCTCGTGAAACAGGCCGAATTCGTCGTAGTTCGTGGTCATCGCGGTCCCTCCATCGGCGGACGTGCCCGGTAGCATGGCAGTCCCCCCTGAAAGGTCGCCATGTCCTCGCGGCGTCTTGCCTCGGAACGAGGCCATTCGAAACGTCGCCATCGTCGCCCACGTCGACCACGGCAAGACCACCCTCGTCGACGCCATGCTGCGCCAGACCGGAGCCTTCAGCGCGCGTGAGGAGCTCGTCGACCGGGTCATGGACTCGAACGACCTCGAGCGCGAGAAGGGCATCACGATCCTCGCCAAGAACACGGCGGTCCGCTACGGCGACGTGAAGATCAACATCATCGACACGCCCGGCCACGCCGACTTCGGCGGCGAGGTGGAGCGCGGCCTCACCATGGTCGACGGCGTGCTGCTGCTCGTCGACGCCAGCGAGGGCCCGCTGCCGCAGACGCGCTTCGTGCTGCGCAAGACGCTCGAGGCGCGCCTGCCGGTGATCCTCGTGGTCAACAAGGTCGACCGCCCCGACGCCCGCGTCGCCGAGGTCGTGCACGAGGTGGAGGAGCTGTTCCTCGACCTCGACGCCGACGAGCACCAGATCGACTTCCCGATCATCTACGCCAACGCGCGCGACGGCCTCGCGCTGCTCGACGGCGACGACCCCGCGTTGAAGGCGGGCGTCGACGGTGGGCCCGACGGGCTCAAGCCGCTGTTCGAGATGATCCTCGAGCACATCCCCGCACCCGAGTACGACCCCGAGCACCCGCTGCAGGCGCTGGTCACCAACCTCGACGCGTCGCCCTACGTCGGCCGCATCGCGCTGTGCCGCGTGCGCCACGGGCACATGCGCAAGGGTCAGTCGGTCGCCTGGTGCCGCGCCGACGGCACCATCGAGAACGTGCGTATCACCGAGCTCTACGTCACCGAGGCGCTCGAGCGCGTCGACGCCGACGAAGTGGGCCCGGGCGACATCATGGCGATCGCCGGCCTCGCCGACGTCACCATCGGTGAGACCCTCGCCGACCCCGACGACCCGCGTCCGCTGCCGGTGATCCACGTCGACGACCCGAGCCTGTCGATGACCATCGGCATCAACACGTCGCCGCTCGCCGGCGCCGACGGCTCGAAGCTCACCGCCCGTCAGGTCAAGGGCCGCCTCGACCAGGAGCTCATCGGCAACGTGTCGTTGCGCATCCTGAACACCGACCGTCCCGACGCCTGGGAGGTCCAGGGCCGCGGCGAGCTGCAGCTCGCGGTGCTCGTCGAGACCATGCGACGCGAGGGCTTCGAGCTCACCGTCGGCAAGCCCGAGGTCGTCACCCGCGAGGTGAACGGCAAGATCCACGAGCCGGTCGAGCACGTCACCGTCGACGTTCCCGAGGACTACCTCGGTGTGGTCACCCAGCTCCTCGCGCTGCGCAAGGGCCGCATGGAGCAGATGGTGAACCACGGCACCGGCTGGGTGCGCATGGAGTACCTCGTGCCCGCCCGTGGCCTCATCGGCTTCCGCACCGAGTTCATGACCGAGACGCGCGGCACCGGCATGCTCCACCACGTGTTCGACCGTTACGAGCCCTGGCACGGCGCCCTGCGCACCCGTCCGACCGGCTCGCTGGTGTCCGACCGCCGCGGCGTCACCAACACGTTCGCGCTCATGAACCTGCAGGAGCGGGGCCAGATGCTCGTCGGCCCCGGCGTCGAGGTCTACGAGGGCATGATCGTGGGGGAGAACGCCCGCTCCGACGAGATGGACGTGAACCCCATCAAGGAGAAGAAGCTCACCAACATGCGGGCTTCGGGTTCCGACAACACCGAGCGGCTCGTGCCGCCGCGGCCGATGTCGCTGGAGCAGGCGCTGGAATTCATCGCCGACGACGAATGCGTCGAGGTCACGCCGGTGAACATCCGGCTGCGCAAGGTGGAGCTCGACGCCAACAAGCGTGGCCGCGCCACCAAGCGGGCCAAGCAGGAGGCGTAGCGAGCGGAGCGAGGTAGCCGGGGCAGGAGGTTGAGCCTCCAGCGCTCGGCCCCCGGACTCCTGACCGGCGGGCCCGACCCCGTACGATCACGGCCATGCGGGTCCCGCACCTGAGCCCGAGCGCCTACCGGCGGGTCACCGTCGTCGCTGCGATCTTCGTCGCGGTGATCATCGTCAGCGGCGCGGCCGTGCGCCTGACCGCTTCGGGTCTGGGCTGCCCGCAGTGGCCCAACTGCGCCGACGGCCAGCTCACCGCGGTCGCGGCGTCCGACTCCCACCAGTGGATCGAGTCGCTCAACCGCATGTTCACGGGCGCGGTGTCGATCGCGGTGATCGTGGCCGTCCTCGGCAGCCTCGTGCGCACGCCGCGCCGGCGTGATCTCGTGTGGCTGTCGTGGGGTCTGGTCGCCGGCGTGTTCGCGCAGGCGGTGCTCGGTGGCCTCGCCGTGCTCGCCGACCTGTCGCCGCCGTTCGTGATGGGGCACTTCCTGCTCTCCATCGTGCTGCTCGCCGACGCGATCGTGCTGGTGCACCGGGCCGGCATCCCCGACGAACAGGCCGTCGCGCCCGGGGAGCCGATGGTGTCGCGCCGCATCGTCGTGCTCGGCCGCGGGCTGCTCGTGCTCGTGAGCCTGGTGCTGTTCACCGGCACCGTCGTCACCGGCGCCGGCCCGCACAGTGGTGGCGCGCCGAAGGACAACGTCAAGCGCATCGACATCCCGATCCCCGACGCCGCGCGCATCCACGGCATCATCGTGATGGTGTTCCTCGCCGCGGTGCTGCTGATGCTGTGGTTCATCCGCCAGGACCGCGTGCCGAAGCCGGTGATGTCGAAGGTCAGCTGGTTGCTGATCGTGCTGGTGGCCCAGGCGGCGGTGGGTTACACGCAGTACTTCACCGACATCCCCGCGGGCCTCGTGCTCGTGCACGTCGCCGGCGCCACCGCGGTGTTCGCCATGACCTTGGTGCTGTACCTCGGGCTGTTCCGTCACCGAGCCCCGGCCGATGCCGTGGTGCCGGCCGACGACGCCCTGCTCGCCCCCAGCTGATCCCCGCTTGCGCCCTCCTGATTCGGGAACCATCCTCTCCCGGTGCCCGCCCCGTTCCGCGCCGAGCGTGAGATCTCGTTCCCGACGTCGGCGGCGTCGCTCTGGTCCATGCTCGCTGACACGGACCGCTACCGTCAGTGGTGGCCCTGGATCGAGCACCTCGAGACCGACGGGGATCCGTTCGCCGCCGGGGGCCGCGCCCAGTTCGTGATCCGGTCACCGCTCGGGTACCGCCTGCGGTGCCACACCGTGGTCGTCGACGTGTCTCCCGGTCGCCTCGTGACCGTGGACGTCGGCGGCGACCTCAGCGGACCGGCGTCGTTGGCGGTGCACCCTGCGGCCGACGGGTGCCGGGCACGGTTGGAGTGGACGCTGTCGCTCGAACGCAGGATGCTGCGCGACGCGGCTCGGGTGGCGCGGCCCGCGATGGGCTGGGCGCACGACCGGATCGTCGACCTCGGGCTGCAGCAGTTCCGCGCCCGTGCCCTGAACGGACGCGGCTGAGCGCAGTCGCCGGTCAGTCTCCGGTCAGTTCGCGCTGCGCGCTGCTGATCCGCTTCGCGAGCTGACCGAGACGCTCCACGTAGCGCACGACGCGGTCACGCGCTTCCTCCGCCTCGGGGGTGAGGCCGGTGAGCTGCTCGATCTTCCAGTGCGTGAACACCACGGGCACGAGGATCTGGTCGTGGTGCAACGCGAAGTCGTAGATGCCGGCCGCGGCAATGAGCTTCGTGTGCGCGTTGAAGTCGGGGATGCCGGTGCCGGGCATCTCGAAGTCGCGCACCCTCCGGTCGATCGCTTCGACCACGGACGACGGGTCGATCTCGATCGCGGTGGACACGAGGTCGCGGTAGAAGAGGTGGTGCAGGTTCTCGTCGGCGGCGACGCGGATCATCACGTTCTTGCCGGCTTCGTCCTCGAGCAGCTTGCCCGTGTTGCGGTGCGCGATGCGTGTGGCCAGCTCCTGCAGCGCGACGTAGACGATGCCGTCGGCGATGCCGGGCGGGTTCGGCACGACGCCACCCGCCACCTGGATCATGCGGGTGCGCTCGAGCTCACGCAGGTCGATCGAGCGCGTGACAGTGAGGTAGTCGCGGATCACGATCGTGTGGCGGCCTTCCTCGGCAGTCCAGCGTCGGCCCCACTCACCCCACACGTCGTCGCGCCCGAAGCGGGCCTGGATGTTGCCGAAGTAGTGCGGGAGGTTGTCCTCGGTGAGGAGGTTCACCAGGAGCGCGCTGCGGATGCCCGGCTCGAGGCCGGCGTCGGCCGGGTCGAACTCCTCACCCTCGAAGAAGTCGCGCCCGCGGCTCCACGGCACCAACTCGTGCGGGAACCATTCCTTGGCCGTCCCGAGGTGACGGTCGAGGAGCTGGGTCGCGGTGGGGGTCAGTTCGGCCAGCAGCGCGTCGTCGTCCACGGGTCCGAGGGTACTGCCGGAGGGCCGCTAGACGCGATCGTCGCCGAGATACGTCTCGCCGAACCCCTGCACGAACTCCAGGGTCTCGGCCTGGGCGGAGAAGTCCCACGCGAACGACACCCAGGTGGCCCCGGCGTCGCGGATCTGTGCCAACGCCTCCCGGTGGCGCTCGACGTCGACGTCGAGGCGCAGGATGGAGTCGTCGGTGTAGAGGATCATGAAATCGAGCTCGGCGGCCCGTTCGCCCGCGGCGTCCTTGATGTCGCGGATGGCCACGGCGATGTCGTCGAGGCCACCGAGGTGGGCGGTACGGGTGGTGGCCGCCATCTCGGGCGGGCCGGGCATCGGCATCCACCCCTGGCAGCGCTGGGCGACGCGGCGGCGGGTGAGCTTCGAGTTGCCGCCGAGCCAGATCGGGATCTGCCGGCGCGGCGACGGCCGGGCGATGACGTCACGCGGCGTTGAAGTGCTTCCCCTCGTAGCTGAACACCTCGCCGCTCCAGTGCAGCGGCATCACCTCGAGCGCCTCGTCGAACAGCTCGTTGCGCTCGTCGAAGTCGACACCGACGGCGAAGAACTCGCCCTTCATGTATCCGGTGCCCGCGCCGAGCACGAACCGGCCACCCGAGATCATGTCGACGGTCGCGGCCGCCTTCGCGAGCACGAGCGGGTTCCGGTAGGGGACCACCGCGAGGTAGGTGAGCAACGTGATGCGCTCGGTCACCGCGGCCGCGGCACCGAGGGCCACGAACGGGTCGAGCGTCTGGTGCCCGCCGCCTTCGGCGAGCCAGCGGTAGGTGCCGGCCGGGTGCTCGGTGAACGCCAGGCCGTCCCACCCGGCAGCCTCGACCGCCTTCGCCACCGGGACCACCTCGCCCGCAGTGAACAGGTCGCGCTCGATGCCGATCGGCTCGGGGTGCTGGATGAGGTACTGCATCGGCGCAGCTTGGCAGGTGGGCAACGACGCCGTCGATCTGACAGTGTGAGCCTCCATGAGCACCAGTGATGTCACTCTGGATGCCGACGTCATCGTGGTCGGCGCCGGCATGTCCGGCCTCTACGCGCTGAAGGTCCTGCGCGAGCAGGGACTGCGCGTCGATCGTCCTCGAGAAGGCGCCCGGCGTGGGCGGCACCTGGTACTGGAACCGCTATCCGGGCGCCCGCTGCGACATCCCGAGCCTCGAGTACTCGTTCGGCTTCGATCCCGAGCTCGAGCAGGAGTGGGTGTGGACCGAGCACTTCGCCTCGCAGCCCGAGATCGAGCGCTACCTCAACCACATCGCCGACCGCTACGACCTGCGCCGCGACATCCGCCTCTGCACGGGCGTCACCGCGGCGACCTTCGACGAGGCCACGAACACCTGGCTGGTCGACACCGAGACCGGCGAACGACTGCGGGCGCGGTTCGCGATCATGGCCACCGGCGGGCTGTCGGCGCCGAACCGCCCGGACTTCCCGGGATCGACTCGTTCGAGGGCACGATCGTGCAGACGAGCCTGTGGCCCGAGGACGGCGTCGAGCTCGAGGGCAAGCGCATCGGCATCGTCGGCACCGGCTCGTCCGGCGTGCAGGCGATCCCCGAGCTCGCCAAGGTGGCCGAGCACCTCACCGTGTTCCAGCGCACCGCCGCGTTCACGTGGCCGTCGCAGAACAAGCCGCTGACCGACGACGAGCAGGCCGCGATCAAGGCCGATACCGGAAGCTGCGTCGAAGAGCAATACGAGTCCTTCAGCGGCACGGCCGGTACCACCGGCGCGGTGATCCTGCGTTCGCCACCGACGACCGGAAGATCCTCGAGAGCACCCCCGAGGAGCGCGAGGCGGCGCTCGAGGAGCTCGGCTTCAGCGCGCTGCCGGATCTGGACCGACACCGCGAACGACCTCGACGCCAACGAGATGGCCGTCGAGCTGTTCCGCGAGATGGTCCGCCGCACGGTGAAGGACCCGGAGATCGGCCGAGGCGCTCTCGCCGCGCGGCTACCCGCTCGGCTGCAAGCGGCCGGTGCTCGACGCCGAGCTACTTCGAGACGTTCAACCGCGACAACGTCTCGCTCGTCGACCTGCGCACCGACCCGCATCGAAGAGGTCACCCCGAACGGCATCCGCACCGACGCAGGGCTTCGTCGAGCTCGACGTGATCGTGCTCGCCACCGGCTTCGACGCCATGACCGGCGCGCTGACCCGCATCGACGTGCGTGGGCGCGATGGGCGCCTGCTGCGCGACGACTGGGCCGACGGCCCCCGCACCTACCTCGGCATCAGCATCGTGGGCTACCCGAACCTGTTCGTCTGCGTCGGCCCGGGCAGCCCCGGCGTGCTCGCGACCTACCCGCCCCAGATCGAACTGCAGGTCGGCTGGATCGCCGAGTTCCTGCGGTACCTCGACGAACACGGCCTCACGCGTCGCCGAAGCCGACCGTCGACGCGCAGGACGCATGGGGCGAGCACGTGAACGAGGTCGCCGAGGGCACGATGTTCACCGCGGCGTCGTGCAACTCCTGGTACAACGGCGACAACATCGAGGGCAAGCCGCGCGTGTTCCTCCCGTACGTCGGCGGCCTGCCGCTGTACATGGACCGGTGCAACGACGTCGCGGCCAACGGCTACGAAGGCTTCGTCCTCTCCTGAGCGACGACGCCGACACCGTGACCGACGCCACCCACGATCACGATCGCCACGATCACGATCACGGACGAGCCGCGCTGCTGCGCCACTGCGACGTCGCCGTGCTCGGCGCGACCTCGGCGGGGTTGGGCGCCGCGGCCGAGCTCGGCCGCCAGGGACGCTCGGTCATCGTGCTCCACGCCGGCGCCGACACCGGCGACGACACCGGTGACGAGCACCAGCGCGAAGCGGTCCGGCGCCACGGCGGCAACGTGCTCGCCGCGCGTGCATGCACGGTGACGGCCGAGGATGCCAGGCGGGTGCGGGTGACGGTGGTCGGCGGCCACGCGGTCGTCGCCCGTCACGTCCTGCTCGCCACCGGCACGCGCGACGGATCGGCGCTCGCGCACTCGCTCGTGTGGGATGACGACGACGTCGACCTCCCCGAGTCGCCCGACGAACACGAGTGGGACCATCGCTACGGCGGCGACCAGGTGTGGAGCGGCAACCCGAACGGCACCCTCGTGGCCGAGGTCACGGGGATGACACCGGGGCGCGCGCTCGACGTCGGCGCGGGCGAGGGCGGCGACTCCGTGTGGCTCGCCGAGCAGGGGTGGCAGATCACCGCCAACGAGATCTCACGCAACGCGCTCGGACGGGTCGCGGACGCCGCCGCGGAGCGCGGCGTCGACATCGCCCGGAACCACGCGAACGTCAACGCGCCCGACCCGTTCGGCGGGGAGACGTTCGACCTCGTGTCGGTGCAGTACCCGGCGATCCCGCGCACGCCCGACGACCGCGGTGTGGCCAACCTCCTCGCCGCCGTCGCACCGGGCGGCACGCTGCTCGCAGTCGGTCACGACCTCGTTCCGATGCGAGCGCCCGTCGACACGCACACGGCCAGCCGGATGTTCGACGCGGACGCCAACGTGCGTGTGGCGGATCTCGCCACCGCGATCGCCGACCATCCCGCATGGGAGATCGAAGTCCACGAGACCCGGCCGCGCCCCCCAGGAGCCGCGTCGGGTCATCATGTCGACGACGAGGTGCTCCGGGCGCGTCGCCGAACCGGCTGAGGGGATACCCGGCGAGTCGCCGGGTCTCGCCCGGTCCCACCCGACGGGGTGTGGCAGGCTCTCCCGATGCAGGTCCATCTCGTCGACGGCACCTATGAGCTCTTCCGTCACCACTTCGCGGTGCCGTCGCACCTCGACCCCGACGGCATCGAGGTCGCGGCCACGCGTGGAGTGGTCGGTTCGATGCTGATGATGTTGGAGGAGGGCGCCACGCATGTGGGCGTCGCCACCGACCACGTGGTCGAGTCGTTCCGCAACGACCTCTACGACGGCTACAAGACCTCCGAGGGCATGGATCCGGAGCTCCTCACGCAGTTCCCGCTGTTGGAGGACGCGCTCGCGCCCTCGGCGTGGCGGTGTTCGCGATGGTCGATGTGGAGGCCGACGATGGCATGGCCTCCGCGGCGCGCGTCGCCGCGGTGAGGACCCGCGCGTCGAGCGGGTGCTGATCTGCACCCCCGACAAGGACCTCGGGCAATGTGTGCGCGACCCGTTGATCGTGCAGGTCGACCGCCGGCGCGAGGGGAAGGTGTACGACGAGGCCGGGGTGCGGGAGCGCTTCGGCGTGGATCCCGCGTCGATCCCCGACTACCTGGCGCTCGTCGGCGACAGTGCCGACGGCTTCCCGGGCCTGCCGGGCTGGGGCGCGAAGTCCACCGCGACGGTGCTCGCGCGACTACAAGACGGTCGACGCCATCCCCGACGACGTGTCGGAGTGGGCGGTGTCGGTGCGCGGCGCGGCGAAGCTCGCAACCACGCTCGCCGCCGGGCGGGAGGCGGCCGACTTGTTCCTCGAACTGGCCCGACTGCGCGACGACGCCGACGTCGGCACGGTCGACGACTGGGAATGGCGCGGGCCGGGCGACGACCTCGCCGCGTGGGCCCAGCGCCTCGGCGCGGGCACGCTGGTCAAGCGCGCCGAGCGGCTCGCACAGCAGAGATTCGGATGACAGGAGCAGGAGTGGAGCGGATCACGCTGACGTTGGCGAACGGTGCGGTGCACGAGGCGCTCGCCGCGGGTCCCGAGGGCGGCGAGCTCGTGCTGTTGCTGCACGGCTTCCCCGAGACCTCGTTCGAGTGGCGCGCCGTCCTCCCCGGCTCGCGGCCGCGGGGTACCGCGCGGTCGCGCCCGACCAGCGTGGCTACGCACCGGGCGTGCGCTACGACGACCTCGCGGAGTACCACGTCGAGCATCTCGCCGCCGATGTCGCGCGCTTCGCCGACGCGCTCGGTGCGGAGCGCTTCCACCTGGTGGGTCACGACTGGGGCGGGTTCGTCGCGTGGTACGCCGCCGGGCGGTTCCCGATGCGCGTCCGCACGCTGAGCGTGGTGTCGACCCCGCACCCCGGCGTGTTCGTGGCCGCGTACCACGGCGACACCGACCAGCGTGAGCGTTCCGCCTACATGGACTGGTTCCGCACGCCCGACGCCGAGGTCGCCTTCCTCGCCGACGACGCCGCCATGCTGCGCGCCGCGTACCAGGGTCACTCGGGCGAGGGCGCCGAGGAGTACGCCCGGGTCTTCTCGGCCGACGACGGCGCCGCCCTCACCGGCGGATTGAACTGGTACCGGGCCAACGACTTCACCGACGACAGTGGTCCCATCACCGTGCGCACGCTGTACGTGTGGTCCGACGACGACGTGGCACTCGGGCGTGACGCCGCCGAGGCCACCGGCTCGTTCGTGGAAGGCCCGTACCGCTTCGAGGTGCTGCCGGGGATCAGCCACTGGGTGCCCGAGGAGGCCCCGGAGGCGTTGAACCGCCTGCTGCTGGAGCACCTGGCCCAGGGATAGCCCGGCCCGGGGGTAGCTGTCACACCCCCCTCGTACGGTCTCCCCATGGTCCTCATGGGAGCGTTCGTCGGAATCCTCGTCGCCCTGGTCGTGGTGCTGCTCGTGGCGCTGGTGCGGGCGAACCGCCGTGGTCGGCGTCGGGGCCCGGTCGCGGATGGGTCGGTCGCGGATGGGTCGGGCGCGGAGGGCCCGGTCGGGAGGGCCAGGTTGCGGAGGTCCCGCCCGACGGCATGCGCCAGGCCCTCGAACACCTCGTGCGCATGAACCGCGAGATGCTCGACGCCCAGCAGCGGTTGAGCACGCAGCAGCTGGCGGGGGAGCGCGACGTCGTCGACCGGCAGGTGGGCGCCATGCGCACCGAGTTGGCGCGCCTCACCGACCTCCTGGTGTCGGTCGAGGCCGAACGGCGCGAGCAGTCCGGCGCACTGAGCGCGCAGCTCGCGGAGGCCGGGCGCAACACGCGCGGCGTTGGCCGAGTCCACGCAGTCGCTGCGCGAGGCGTTGTCATCCACGACCGCGCGGGTCAGTGGGGCGAGCGCATGGCCGACGACGTGTTGCGCCTCGCGGGGTTCGTCGACGGCGTCAACTACCGCCGCCATGTCGCGATCACCGGCGCGGGCGGTTCGGCGGGCGTTCCCGACTACACCTTCCTCCTGCCCGACGGCCTGTGCCTGCACATGGACGTGAAGTTCCCCCTCAACAACTACCTGCGCTACCTCGACGCCACCTCCGACGTCGAGCGCGAGCGCATGCGCCGCGAGTTCCTGAAGGACGTGCGCCTGCGGCTCAGGGAGGTCACCACGCGTGAGTACGTCGGCGGCGACGACACTGTCGACTGCGTGCTGCTCTTCATCCCCAACGAGCAGGTGTACGCGTTCATCCAGGAGCACGACCGCACGCTGCTCGACGACGCGTTGCGCGACAAGGTCGTGTTCTGTTCACCGCTCACGTTGTACGCGGTGCTGGCGGTGATCCGCCAGGCTGTCGACAACTTCCGGCTCAGTCGCACGTCACACGAGATCCTCACGCGACTGCAGGCGTTCCGGAAGCAGTGGGACCGCTTCGTCGAGCAGATGGACAAGGCCGGCCGCGCGGTGTCGCGCGGCCGGGAACGCGTTCGACGAGCTCGAGGGCACGCGGCGGCGCCAGCTCGACCGCGAGCTCGACCGCATCGACGACCTGCACCGCCGCTCGGAGCTCAGCGACGGCGACCCGGACGCGTCAGATGTGGCGAGGGAGGTGATGCCGAAGCTCGCGCTCGAAGCCTGAGCGATCAGCGAAAGCCCGGGAGGAAGTCCGAGCGATGAGCGAAGGCCCGGGAGGAAGTCCGAGCGATGAGCGAAGGCCCGGGAGGAAGCGTGACGCGTAGCCTGGAGCCATGTTCCTGGTGCTGCTGCTCCTGGTGGTCATCCCCGTCGTGGAGATCGCCGTGTTCTTCCAGGTCGCGAGCATGATCGGTGTGCTCGACACGCTCGGGGTGCTCCTGCTGTTCTCCATCGGCGGATTGCTGCTCGTGCGCCACGAGGGCATGGGCACGATGGCCAAGATGCGCGCCGAGCTCAACGAGGTCGCGTGCCCGGCAGTCACCTGGCCGACGGGTTCTGGCTGCTCGTCGCGGGCCTGTTGCTGCTGGTGCCCGGGTTCGTCACCGACGTCGCCGGCCTGCTGCTCCTGCTGCCGCCGGTGCGGGGGTTGGCGAAGCGGTCGGCCGCCCGGCGGTTCGGGCGCTCGACGGGCACTTCGGTGATCCGGGTGGAGGGCACCCGCGCCGACGGATGGCGGGTCGACGAATGGGGCCCCGACGGCTGGCAGGCCGCCGGTTCGAGTGACGCGATCGACGCCGAGGGCCGGGACCACCCGGAGGGACGCGAGCGGCGCGATCCTCCGGAACTGCTGCCGTAGCGCCCGCAGAACCGGAACGGCCGGAAGCGGTCGCGCTCGCGGGGGTTGCTCAGCGGATGCGCAGCAGCTCGGGAGCGATGGGGCAGTCGGCGCGGCGGACGACCTGATCGGGGCGCTCGAGGCCGGTGGGGCCGGCCACCCGGTCGAAGCGCTGCACGTCGAGCAGCTCGAGGCCGCGGTCCTCGAAGCCCTCGTCGAAGGGGTCGTCGGCGTCGCCGATCAGTGCGGTCATCGCGTCGAAGAGGCGGTTGGGCAGCACCCGGCCGACGCCGGCGACCAGCCACACGAGGAGGCCGGGGCGGGCGAGGGTCTCGAGCGCGCGGCTGGTGCCGTCCCGCACCATCACCCGTTCGCCCGACGCCGCCACCGCGTCCACGAGCACGTGTGACACCTCGGCCGCGAGGGCCTCGGTGAGGTCGACCGGGCGGGCGATGGCGTCGCTGCGGGCGAGCCGGCGCTCCCAGTTGCCGTCGGCGGTGGCACCCCGCACCGCGAGCACCTCGAGGTCGGGGCGCGTCGAGAGCGCGTCGCCCGCGAGCTCGGGCCAACCGAGCACCGCGATCGGGTGGTCGGCGGGGAAGGGGAGGAGCGCAGCAAGGCGGGCCGCGGTGGCGTCGCTGCGCACCCGCTCGTCCGACTCCCACGCGGCTTCGGAGGGCTCCGGCGCCGCGAGTACCCGGGAGCACACCCACCAGAGCGGCGCACACTCGGGGTGGTGCGCGAGGAGCCGGCGACAGGTGACGACGAGCGCCGCCGGGTCGTCGTCGAAGTCCGCGAGGCAGTCGGCGGCCTCGGCCACGAGCACACGGTCGTCGTCGCCGTAGCGGGCGATGGCGCGGAGGCGCTCGAAGGAGGGCTGCATCACGTCCACGCTACCGGTCGCACCGGTGGCCCGGACAGGGACCGGAGGACTCCCGAGCGCCCGGTTCCAGGGATCTCGGCCCTCGGGGCCTCGACCGGGAAGGTCGGTCCTCGGGACCGCGGCGGGGAGGCTCAGTCCTCGGGGAAGGTGGTGGCGGCGCGCACGTCGGCGAGCGCGGCGTCGAGCTGGGCGAGGCGGGGTGCGCAGGCGCCGAGCACGTCGGGTCGGCCCCGCACCTTGAGGCGGCCGGCCGCGAGGGCGTCCTGCGCGCGGACGGTGCCCCGGTGGAGCGCGACCGCGGTGGCGAGGTCGGTGGCGAGCACCACGTCGGCGCCGGTGGGCGCAGCGGCCATCACCCGCACCTCCGACGCCGACACGTGGAACTGGTAGGTGGCGACCCCCTGGGGCCCGGCCACCTGCTGTTCGACCACGAGCCGCTCGGGGGGTCCGTCACCGGGCGACAGCGCCCGCGCGACGCCATCGAGCTCGGTGATCCACGCCACGGAGAGGAACTCGGCCATTCGGGCGGATGCTACCGACGCCCCTAGCATCAGCCCCGATGGGAGCCCCTCCGCCCCGGGATGCCGCGCCCCTGCCCGCCGCGCTCGCCGAGCTCGGTGCGCAGGCCGAGACGCGCATCGTCACCCTGCTCGACGCCGAGATCGCCCGCTGGGCCCAGGTCGACGGCGACCTCGTGCCGCCCCTCATGGCGCTCCGCGACCTCGTGACCGCGGGCGGCAAGCGGCTGCGCCCGGCCTTCTGCCACTGGGCGTTCGTCGGCGCCGGCGGCGATCCCACCGACCCGGTTGTGGTCGACGTCGGTGCCGCCCTGGAGCTGCTGCACGCCTTCGCCCTCGTGCACGACGACGTGATGGACGGCAGCGACACCCGCCGCGGCGAAGCCGCCGTCCACAAGCGCTTCACCGACCGGCACCGCGAGCTCTCCGCACGCGGGGAGGCCCGCCGCTTCGGCGAGGGCGCGGCGATCCTGGTGGGCGACTTCGCCTTCGTCTACGCCGACATGCTCTTCGCCACCGCGCCGCCCGCGGCCCATCCGATCTTCGACGAGCTGCGCATCGAGCTGTGTGTCGGCCAGTTCCTCGACCTCGCGGCCAGCGCCACCGGCGCCCGGGAGCGCAGCCGGGCCGAGCTCATCGAGCGGTACAAGTCGGGCAAGTACACCGTCGAGCGGCCGCTGCACCTCGGCGCCGCCCTCGCCGGGCGCGGCGACGACCTCGCCGGCCCGCTCACTGCCTACGGGGTGCCGATCGGCCAGGCCTTCCAGCTGCGCGACGACCTCCTCGGCGTGTTCGGCGACCCCGACGTCACCGGCAAGCCCGTGGGGGAGGACCTCCGCGAGCGCAAGCTCACCCCACTCGTCGCCGCGGCCGTCGCCCGCGACCCCGGCCTCGACACCGAACTGGACGCCCTCGGCGCCGACGGGCCCGCCGATACCGAGCGCATCACAGCCGTGCAGGAGCGCCTCGTCGCCACCGGCGCGGTCGACGAGGTGGAGGCGTCGATCGCCGCACTCGTCGACACCGCTCTGGCCGCGCTGGACCAGGCACCCATCACCCCCGAGGCCAGGGACGCCCTCGCCGACCTCGGCCGCTTCGTCGCCTGGCGCGACCGGTGAAGGAGCGAGCGCTGAGCGAGCGACCCGACATGGCGGTGCGATGCTCCGCCCACCTCGCGCCACGAATGCCTAGGCTGCCGCTCCGGTGAACCCTCCTGCGCTCGCGATCGAGGTCGCCGCACTGGAGAAGCGCTACGGCGACAACCATGCGGTGAACGGCATCTCCCTGTCGATCGCGACCGGTGAGGTGTTCGGCCTGCTCGGTCCCAACGGCGCGGGCAAGACCTCCACCGTCGAGATCCTCGAGGGCTACCGCCGCGCCGACGCCGGCACGGTGTCGGTCCTCGGTCTCGACCCCTGGAAGGACGGCGCCGCGCTGCGACCGCAGATCGGTGTGATGCTCCAGGAGGGCGGCCTCTACCCGGGCGTCAAGCCGCTCGAGGCGCTGCGCCTCTTCGCCGCCTACTACGACGACCCCGACGACCCGGAGCGCCTGCTCACCCTCGTCGGACTCGACGACGCCAAGCGCACCTACGTGCGGCGCATGTCGGGCGGGCAGCAGCAGCGCCTGTCGCTCGCGCTCTCGCTGATCGGCAAGCCGTCGCTCGTGTTCCTCGACGAGCCGACCGCGGGCATGGACCCGCACGCACGCGCGACCACGTGGTCGATGATCCGCGAGCTGCGCGACCGGGGTGTCACCGTCGTGCTCACCACCCACGCGATGGACGAAGCCGAGCAGCTGTGCGACCGCGTCGCCATCATCGACCACGGCCGCGTGGTCGCGTGCGACACACCCGCCGCGCTCACCGCCAACGCCGCCGCCGACGAGACCGCCTTCAGCGCCACTGCCGGGCTGCCCGTCGACGACCTGGCCACCGCGCTGTTCCTCACCCGCGGTGAGGTGCGCGAGATCCGCCCCGGCGACTACCTGATCGAGACCGCGGCCACCCCCGAACTGATCGCGCTGCTCGCGACGTGGCTGCGCGACCAGGGCGTCCTGCTCAGTGAGCTGCGCGCCGGTCGTCGCTCCCTGGAGGACGTCTTCCTCCGCCTCACGGGCGTGGAGTCCGAGTGAAGCTCCGGGGCATCGCGGCACAGACCCGCATCGAGTTGATGATGACGCTGCGCCGGGGCGAGAGCCTCCTCGTCGCGTTCGTCGTGCCGCTCGGCGTGCTGATCTTCTTCTCGAAGGTCGACGCGGTGAACACCACGATGAAGCACCCGGTCGACTTCCTCGTCCCCGGCGTGCTCGCGCTCGCGGTGATGTCGAGCGCGATGGTCAGCCTCGGCATCGCGACCGGTTTCGAGCGCCGCTACGGCGTGCTCAAGCGGCTCGGTTCCACGCCGCTGTCGCGCTTCGGGCTGCTCGCGGCCAAGACCGTCACCGTGTTGCTCATCGAGGCGGTGCAGGCCACGGTCATCGTGGTGACCGGAATCGCGCTCGGGTGGGAGGCCACCGGTGGTCTCATCGGCGCGGTGTTCCTGATCCTGCTCGGTACCATCGCCTTCGCGGGGATCGGCATGTTGATGGCGGGCACGCTGCGCGCCGAGGCCAACCTCGCCGCCGCGAACGGACTGTTCCTCGTGCTGCTGTTCCTCGGTGGCATGGCCTACCCGCTCGCCAAGCTGCCCAGTGCGCTGGAGGCGTTCGCCAAAGCGTTGCCGGCCGCGGCACTGTCGGAGACGCTGCGCTCGGTGCTCACACCCGGCGTCGCCTTCCCGACGGGCGAGCTCGCGGTGCTGGTGATCTGGGCGGTCGGCGCGCCGCTGCTCGCTGCCCGCTTCTTCCGCTGGGAAGAGTGACCCGCCTGCGGTGCACTCCCTTTGGGGGAAGAGTGACCCGCCTGCGGGGCACTCATCACCATCGACGCGTGGACCGAGGTTCCCCAATCATCTAATGTGCTAGGTAATTAGATGCTGGGGAAGGCGGCGGGCATGATCGAGTTCCACATCGACACCGGATCCGGGGTCGCTCCGTATCGGCAGCTGGTCCAGCAGACCCGCCAGGCCCTGCGCGTCGGCGTGCTGGTGCAGGGCGATCAACTGCCGACGGTCAAGGAGGTCGTGGCGCAGGTTGCGATCAACCCGAACACGGTGCTCAAGGCCTACCGCGAGCTCGAGCTCGAGGGGCTCGTCGAGGGTCGCCCCGGGCTGGGCACCTTTGTCACGCGGTCGCTTGCCGGCCCTTCTCCCAAGGTGCACCAGAGTCTGCGCAAGGAGCTCAACGTCTGGCTTGCCAAAGGGCGGCGCGCGGGTCTCGATGACGACGGTCTCCGATCGCTGTTCGACGACGTCGTGCGCGAAGCCGCGCGCGAGGGTGTCGCGTGAGTGCCGTCTCGTGTGTCGATCTCGGCAAGCGCTTCGCCGGCCGATGGGCATTGCGTGACTGCACGCTCGATCTCCCGGATGGTGCGATCGTCGGGCTGGTGGGCGCGAACGGAGCCGGAAAGACGACCTTGCTCCATCTGATCGCCGGGTTGACGCGACCCACCACGGGTCGGATCTCGGTGCTCGGCGAACCGCCTGCGCACGACGCCGCGGCCCTCGCACGGGTCGGGTTCCTCGCACAGGACGCTCCCGTGTACCCGACGCTCACGGTCGGCGAGCATCTCCGCCTCGGTCAGCAGTTGAATCCCGCCTGGGACGACGACCTCGCCAGTCGCCGCGTCGAGCAGCTCCGGCTCGACGTGCGTCAGCGTGCGGGTCGCCTCTCGGGAGGCGAGCGAGCGCAATTGGCGTTGACCATGGCGATGGCCAAGACGCCACGAGGTTCTCGTGCTCGACGAACCCGGGGCGAGCCTCGATCCGCTCGCCCGTCGGGGGTTTCTCGCCGACCTCATGGGCCTGGTCGCCGAGCACGGTCCGACGGTCGTGCTGTCGTCGCACCTGCTGAGCGAGATCGAGCGGGTCTGCGATCACATCGTCGTGATGGTGGGCGGCCGCGTTGCGCTCCAGGGCGACATCGACGAGTTGCTGGCGACGCACTGGGTCCTCACCGGCCCGCGGCTCGGTCCGCGCTCGTTCATCGATTCCGACGAGGTCGTCGACGTCAGCCACACGGATCGCCAGACCACGATGCTCGTCCGCACGCGTTCGCCCCTCACCGATCCCCGCTGGACGGTCACGACCGTCGGGCTCGAGGACCTCGTGCTCGCGTACCTCTCGGGGTTCACGCCACCTGATCGCCCAGTCCACGTGGCGACGGTTCGCTCATGATCTGGCTGGCGTGGCGTCAGTTCCGCGCCAACGCTCTGTTGGCGGCGATCCTTACCGTCGCGATCGTGGTCGTGCTGGCGCTCACGCACGCGCACATCGCCGAGGTGGCGACGTCGGGGAGCTTCTCGTCGACCGACAAGTCGCTCCGGTTGTTCGGTTCGGTCCTCATCGCGCTTCCGGTCTTCATCGGAGCGTTCTGGGGCGCGCCGCTCGTCGCCCGCGAGCTCGAGAGCGGCACCTTTCGATTCGCGTGGACGCAGAGCATCACCCGCACGCGCTGGTTGGCCACGAAGCTCGCGGTCATCGGCGTCGCCGTCGTTGCCGTGGTCGGCTCGTACACGCTTGTCTACACGTGGTGGGCGGAGCCGATCGACCGTCTCGGCAACCGCATCGGCACGGCCAACTTCGGCCAACGCGGTGTCGCGCCGATCGCGTACGCGCTGTTCGCGCTTGCGCTCGGCGTCGCCGCGGGCACCATTCTCCGGCGGACGTTGCCGGCGATGGCCGTCACCGTCGTCGGATTCGTGGCGGTCCGGTTCACCTTCCAGAACTGGGTGCGACCACACCTCCTCGGCACCGTTGCGCAGTCCGTGCCCACGACCTACTTCGGCGGGGATCCGGGCCGCGCCGCAGCAGGAACTTGGGTGCAATCGACCAGAACGGTCGACGCCGCGGGCCATACCGTCTCCGCCTCGACGATCGAAGAGCTCGTCCGGAACTCGTGTCACGTCACACGCGCGACGACCGCAGGTGACCTCACCCGCTGCGCACGCGGTCTCGGGCTCCACGACATCGTCACCGGGCATCCGGCTTCACAGTTCTGGGCGCTCCAGACCTGGGAATCGATCGCCTTCGTCGCCCTCGCCATCGTCCTCACCACATTGGCCTTCTGGAGGTTGCGGCAACAGGTTGCGTGATCTCCCCGACCTGGTCAGGACGTGAACCGGCGTTGCAGCTCCGCGTAGCTGATGGCGCCGTCGAGGAAGCCGAGGGTGCCGGACTCGAGCAACTCGCGGCCGGCCCGCTCCACGAGGCTCAGCGCGGCCCGGGCGATGCTTCCACCCAGGCTCACCCGCTTCACGCCCAGGGAGAAGAGGGTGGGGGCGTCCAGCAGTGTGCTCGTCAGGCCGGCGACGATGTTGAGCGGCGCGGGGATCTCGAGGGCCAACCGCCGGATCGTGTCCGCGTCGTCGACGCCCGGAACGAAGATGCAGTCGGCGCCCGCCTCGACGTACCGCGTCGCGCGCTCGATGGTCTCGGCGAACGCGTCACCGGCTCCACCCTGGAAGTAGGTGTCGGTGCGGGCGTTGAGCACGAACGTGCCCACCGGCACCGCCGCGCGCGGCCGCGACCCTGGCGACGGCTTCGTCGATCGCGAACAGCTCGCCGTCCACCTGGTCCTCGAGGTTGGCCCCGACCACACCGAGTTCCGCCACTCGGGCGACGGTGCGGGCAACATCCTCCGGAGTTGCGCCGTACCCCGCCTCGAGGTCGGCGGTGACGGGTACGGCGACCGACGCGACGATCTGCGCCACGTGATCGATCATCGTGTCGCCGTCGAGCGAGCCGTCGGGCCGGCCCAGCGCGAATGCGATGCCGGCGCTGGTGGTGGCAAGAACGGGGAAGCCGACCTGCTCCAAGAGCCGAGCGGAACCTTCGTCCCAGGCGTTCGGCAGCACGAAACCCGGGCCGTCATGCAGGGCGAGGAAGTCCGATCCGGCAGTCACGGAGCCAGAGTAGACCGCCCGCTCCCAGAGGGTCAGGTGGCGCCGGGCACCACGACGCCCGACTCGTAGGCGATCATCACGAGTTGCGCGCGGTCGCGCGCGTCGAGCTTGGTGAGCAGCCGGCTCACGTGGGTCTTCGCGGTCGCGTGCGAGATGAACATCGTCTCCGCGATCTCCGCGTTCGACAGTCCGGCCGCCACCGCGAGGAGGATCTCGCGCTCGCGCTCGGTCAGCTCCGCGATGCCCGGATGCGGCGCATTCGGTGCCGCGACGTCGTGATCGCCGGTCGCGAACTCCTCGATCAGGCGCCGGGTGATGCTCGGCGCGAGGAGTGCATCTCCGGCGGCCACCACGCGCACCGCGGCGAGCAGGTCGACCGGCAAGGTGTCCTTGAGCAGGAACCCGCTCGCGCCGGCTCGGAGTGCCTCGAACACGTACTCGTCGTGGTCGAACGTCGTGAGGATCAGGACCTTCGTCACCGTCGCGGCGGGCGACGCCATGATCTGTCGCGTCGCCTCGATCCCGTCCATCTCGGGCATGCGGATGTCCATCAGGATCACGTCCGGGCGCGCCCGCGGCGACGAGCGCCAACGCGGCGGCGCCGTCCGCGGCCTCGCCGACGACCTCGATGTCGTCGGCCGAACCCAGCAGCACCGCGAACCCGCTACGCACCAGCGCCTGGTCGTCGGCGACCGCGACCCGGATCACGCCGGCAGTCACGTCGGCAGTCACGTCGGCTCCGCGTAGGGGAGGGTGGCGACCACACGGAAGCCACCACCGGTGCAGGCGCCGGCCTCGAGCGTTCCGCCGTACACCGCCACCCGCTCGCGCATCCCCACCAGTCCGTGGCCGCCGCGTGCCGCGGTCGCCCGCCCGTTCACGCCGCGACCGTCGTCGCGGATCTCCAGCCCGAGCGCACCGGGCTCGTAGCGGACGACGACCCGGGCCTGCGCCGGCCCGGCGTGCTTCAACACGTTCGTGAGCGCCTCCTGCACGATCCGGTACGCGGTGAGGTCCACGCCCCGGGGCACCTCGACCCGCGCGCCCTCGTAGGCCACCTCGACGGGGAGCCCGGCGCCCTCCAGCTCCCGGGTGAGCCGGCCGAGCTCACCGAGACCGGGTGCGGGTGCGTACGCCGGTCCGCCGTCGTCCGAAATGTCACGCAGCACGCCGAGCATCTGGCGGATCTCCGCCAGCGTGGAACGGCTGACGTCGGAGATGGCGTGCAACGCCTGCTTGGCCTGCTCGGGATCGGAGTCGATCACGTGCTCGCCGACCGACGCCTGCACCGCGATGACGCCCATGGAGTGCGCGACCACGTCGTGCAACTCGCGCGCGATGTGGAGCCGCTCGTCGGCGACGGCCCGCCGCGCCTCTTCCTCTTTCTCGCGCTCCAGCGCGGCAGCCCGCTCCTCGAGCGCATCGATCCGTTCCTTGCGACTCTTCAGGCTGAAGCCGAACATGAACATCGCGGCGAACAGCGCGCAGTTCAGCGCGAAGCCGCTCGTGCTCAGCGGGCCGCCGTCGGCCAGGACCAGCAGGAGGAGGCCCAGGAAGATCCAGCCCGCGGCCACGGCCACCTTCCACAACGGGCACATTGCGCCGACAGTGACCACCGCAACCCACAGGAAGAAGGGGAGCGCGCCCTCGTTGTGCCCGAGCAGGCTGTCGATCACGACCGCAGTCGTGCACACCAGCAACACGATCAGGGGGGCGCGTCGCCGGAACACGAACGGCACGGTCGCCACCAGCACGAGGAACACCGCGAAGGCGTCCTGCGGCTCGTAGAGGTCCTTGGAGACGTTCCCCCGACTCGCAGTGGTCGCCAGGCCCATGACCACGAACACTGCGGCCATCACGCCGTCGACCACCCACGGGTTCATGGCCCGCAACCGCTCGCCGAGCGCAGAGAACCGGTTCGTCACATCGAGGTCGGCCGTCACCACCTCACGGTACCGAGCCTTCGGCACCGGTGCATCGGTCTCGCGGCTGACGGGCGCGTACATCCCGAGACGTACGCGGCGGCGATCGGACCTCCGGAGGATCGCCCGCCCGGCATCCCACGACGCGCCTCCCGGCCGACGACCCCACGCCTCCATTCCCGCACGCTGGACCCAGCACCCACGACGCCAGGACGTGGGCCCGGCCCAGCAGCCGGACGACGAGAGGGAGCCCCAGATGACCACGACCACCACGACCACCGAACGTCCAACACCACAGGCCCGGGCCGGTACCGCGCCGGCCGCACGCGCCGTCGGCGCGGTCAAGGTCTACGGACGCGGCGAGGCCCAGGTCCGGGCCCTCGACGACGTCACCGTCGACTTCGAGGGCGGGCGCTTCACCGCGATCATGGGCCCGTCGGGCTCGGGCAAGTCGACCCTCATGCACACGCTCGCGGGCCTCGACACCCTCACGAGCGGAAGCGTCTGGATCGGCGACACCGATCTCTCCACCCTCGACGACCGCCGGCTCACCCGGTTGCGCCGCGACCGCGTCGGCTTCGTGTTCCAGCAGTTCAACCTGATCCCGACGCTCACCGCCGCGGAGAACATCGAGCTGCCCATGCGCCTTGCCCGCCGCCGTCCCGACCGGGCCTGGGTCGACGAGGTCGTCGCGACCGTCGGCCTCGGCCGGCGCCTCACCCACCGCCCGTCGGAGCTCTCCGGCGGCCAGCAGCAGCGCGTCGCCGTGGCCCGCGCGTTGGCGAGCCGTCCGGAGATCGTGTTCGCCGACGAGCCGACCGGCAACCTCGACTCGCGCACCGGCGCCGAGATCCTGTCGTTCATGCGCACCGCGGTCCGCGAGCTCGGCCAGACCATCGTGATGGTCACCCACGACCCGGTCGCCGCGTCCTACGCGGACCGCGCCGTCTTCCTCGCCGACGGCCGCGTCGTCGGGGAGCTGCTCGACCCCACGTCCGACTCCGTGCTCGACGCGCATGCGCGTCCTGGGGGGCTGATCACCATGTTCCGTCTCGCGATCCAGACCGTCCGTGCGGGCCGCGCCCGCTTCCTGCTCACCGCCATGGCCACCGTCCTCGGTGTGGCGTTCATGGCGGGCACCCTCGTGCTCACTGACACCATCCGCAACGCGTACGACGGCATCGCCGCGACGGAGTTCGCGTCGACCGGAGCCGTCGTGCAGTCGCGCAACACCGTCGACGACGGCCAGATGGGCACGACCCGGGGCAGCATCCCCGCGTCGGTCGTCGACCAGGTCCGGGCCGTGCCCGGCGTGGCCGCGGCCGACGGCATCGTCGGCGGCAGCGCGCGCCTGATCGGACGCGACGGCAAGCTCGTCGACGCCGGCGCCGACCAGGCCCTGCCCATCGGCATGGCGTGGCCGTCGGCCCCGTCGCTCAACCCCCTGCACCTCGTCGCGGGCCGGGCCCCGGCGACCGACGACGAGATCGTCATCGACCGGGCCTCGGCCCGGGACGGCGGCTTCGCACCCGGTGACGAGGTCGGTGTGCTCACGCCGTCGGGGAGCGCCCGCTACACCGTGAGCGGTGTCGCCACCTACGGCACGGCCGACGACGCCGGTGGCGCCGGTGTGGTCGCGTTCACCCCGGCCACCGCACGCGCCACCTTGGGCGAGCCCGGACGGGTCGACAGCGTGCGCGCCGTCGCCGCCGCGGGCGTGACCCAACAGCAGGTCGCCTCCCGGATCCGCGCCGCGCTCGCGGGCACCGGCACATCGGCTGACTACGAGGTCCTCACCGGCCGCGCCGCGGTCGAGCAGGCCCGGGACGCCGCGCACGCGGGCATGGCCTTCCTCGGCACCTTCCTGATGGTGTTCGCGGTCGTCGCGCTGATCGTGGGTGGGTTCGTGATCTTCAACGCCTTCTCGATCACCGTCGCCCAGCGCACGCGCGAGACGGCGATGCTCCGGGCGATCGGGTCGTCCCGTCGCCAGGTGCTGCGAATGGTGGTGGCCGAGGCCGTGGTCGTGGGCGTCGTGGCGTCCGCGCTCGGCACCGTGCTCGGCATCGGTCTGGCCCACGGGCTCGCCGCGCTGTTCGAGTCCTTCGGGATCGAGCTGCCGAGCGGCCCGACCGTGGTCGGCACCGGCGCGGTGGTCACCGCCATGGCCGTCGGCACCGTGGTGACCGTGCTCGCCGCCTTCCTGCCGGCGCGACGCGCGTCGAGGATCGCCCCCATCGCGGCGATGCGCGACGTGGCCGTCGACTCGTCGGGCACGTCACGTCGCCGGGCCGTCATCGGGACGGTCCTGGCCGGCGGCGGCATGGCCCTCATCGCCGCCGGCAGCACCTCGGGCGCCGCGATCGGTCTCGCGGCCGGAGCGCTCGCGGTGTTCACCGGCGTGGTCGTGCTGGGTCCCGTCGTGGCCCCGCGCTTCGTGCGGGTGGTCGGCACGCCACTGGCCGTCTTCCGCGGCGTGACCGGCGCACTTGCTCGCGACAACGCGGTGCGCAACCCGAAGCGGACCTCCGCCACCGCGTCGGCGCTGACGATCGGCGTGGCCCTCGTGGTGCTCATCTCGGTGCTGGCCGCCTCGGTGCGCGCGTCGATCGACGCCAACATCGACTCGGCGCTGCGCAGCGACTGGGTCGTGACACCGCTGCAGGTGCGGGACGGGCTCAGCCCCACGGTCGAGCGCACGCTCGACGCGCTGCCCGAGACCGCCTCGGTCACGTCGTTCCGGCTGACGCCGGCGCAACTCGGCGGCGACACCGTGCAGGTCACGGGCATCGACCCGTCGGTGATCAGCGACCACATCGACGCGGGCGTGCAGGCGGGTTCGTTGTCGGCGCTCGGCGCCCACGAGCTCGGCGTGCGCGAGCAGGTGGCGGTCGACAACGGTTGGCACCTGGGTGACACGGTGACGATGCGGTTCGCCGAGACCGGCGCGCAGCGTTTCTCGATCGCCGTGCTCTACACGCTGCGCGATCCGCTGGGTGACTACACGGTCGGGCGCGCCGCGTTCGACGCGAACGTCGCCCACCCCGTCGACCAGGCGTTGTTCGTGACCGACGCACCGGGCGTGTCCACCGCGACGGCCCGAGCCGCCATCGAGACGGCGCTGGGCTCGACGCCCACTGCGCAGCTCGCCACGCCCGCCGAGTTCAAGGCGCAGGTCGCGGGGAACATCGACAAGATGCTGAACCTGATCTACGTACTGCTCTTCCTGGCCGTGGTGATCTCCCTGTTCGGCATTGCCAACACGCTGGCCCTGTCGGTGGTAGAGCGGCGCCGGGAGCTCGGCCTGCTCCGCGCCGTCGGCATGCAGCGCCGCCAGGTGCGCGCCGGGGTTCGGTGGGAGGCGGCGCTGATCGCGCTGCTGGGCACGGCAGTCGGCGTCGCGCTCGGGCTCGGCTTCGGGTGGGTGCTGGTGGACGCGCTCTCGGGCGAGGGCATCGACCACCTTGCCGTGCCCACCGTGCGCCTGGCCCTCTTGGCCCTGGCGGCGACGGTGGCCGCGGTGCTGGCGGCGGCGTTGCCCGCCCGGCGGGCGGCCCGCCTCGACGTGCTGGACGCGATCACCGCGTGAGCCGCACGAGTCGGCGAGTTCGTGGCACCGGATCCCTCGTGGGTCCGGTGCCACGGCACGTCGGGCGCGTCTCGATCAGGGCGCGTCTCGATCAGGGCGCGTCTCGATCAGGTCGCGCCGAGCTTCTGCAGCTGCTCCTGCAGGTCGTCGGCGGAGAGCCCGCCGTACAGGTGGGCGCGCACGATGCCCAACTTGTCGATGAAGAAGGTCTGGGGGAGCTCCTTCACGCCGTAGCCCAGGGCCACGGCGCCGTCGGCGTCGAAGCCGTTCGGCCACGTCGCCTGCTGCTCCTTGGCGAAGCTCCGCCCGTCGGACTCGATGTTGTCCTGGGTGTTCACGCCGACGAGCGCCCACTTGCCCTTTGCGTCGGCGAGCGCAGTGCGGAACTCGGGGAACTCCTTGCGGCACGGTGTGCACCACGACGCCCAGAAGTTGAGCACCACCGGCGTGCCCTTGTAGTCGGAGAGCTTCACCGTCTTGCCGTCGAGCGTGGTGAGCTCGAAGTCGGGGGCGGGCTTCCCGACACCGGCGGAGTTCGCGCGTGGAGCGTCGGCGGAGCCGGAGTCGCCCGACGACGCGATCACCGCGGCGGTGATCCCGCCGACGATCACCACGAGCGCGATCGCGATCCCCGCGAGGATCCACTTGCCCCGCCGGGTCGGGCCCGCCTGCCCCGGCCCACCATCCGTGGTGGGCTCAGCCGCGTCTGCGACGGGATCAGGTGGCGTGGGTGACGAGGACGTCGACGGCAACGGCGGCGAAGAGCAGCGCGAGATACGTGTTCGAGTAGGTGAACAGCTTGATCGCCCGCTCCGGGGTCGAGTCCTTCGCGAGGCGGATCGCCTGCACGAGGAACAGGATGCCGAGCACCGCCGCGCTGACGATGTAGATCACGCCGACCTCGTCGGTGGTGACCGGCAGGAGGAAGCTGGTCGCGATGACCACGACCGTGTAGATGACGATCTGGCGCACCGCGACCTTGACGCCCTTGACCACGGGCAGCATCGGGAAGCCCGCGTTCTTGTAGTCGTCGAAGTAGCGCAGCGACAGGGCCCAGAAGTGCGGCGGTGTCCAGAAGAACACGATCGCGAACAGCACCCACGCCGGCGCGGCGAGGCTGCCGGTGACCGCCGACCAGCCCACGAGCGCGGGCACCGCACCGGCGGCGCCGCCGATCACGATGTTCTGCGCGCTGCGCGGCTTCAGCCAGATCGTGTACACGAACACGTAGAACAACATGGCGCTCACCGCGAGGGTGGCGCTCAGCAGGTTCACCGTCGACCACAGCAGGCCGAACGCGAGCGCCTCGAGCACGAGGCCGAACACGAGCGCGCCGTTGGGGTCGACGTTGCCCTGGGGGAGCGGGCGGTGCGCAGTGCGGCGCATGAGGTGGTCGCGGTCGCGCTCGATCCAGCAGTTGATCGTGTTGGCGCCGCCGGCCGAGAGGGCTCCGCCCACGAGCACGCACAGGATCAACCACAGCGACGGCATCTCGCCCGCGGCGAGGATCATCGCCGGCAAAGTGGTGACGAGCAGCAGCTCGATCACGCGCGGCTTGGTCAGGTGGAAGTACGCGAGGGCCGTGCTGCGGACCTTCTGGGCCCGGCTCGCACCGGCCGCCTGGGCGGCGCCGGTCCCACTGTTCGTCACTGGCGGCACTGCGTGCCCGGCGACGTGGGAGGTGTCGGCCATCGGCAGCGAGGCTAGCCGGAGCAGGTGAGGGTGCCCGAAGCCAGTGAGGGTTCCTTCAGCCGGTCGCTACCGTGGCCGGGTGCCGCTGGACGACTTCGCCGCCGTCGACGCCGCGTCCGAGCGAGGGGGCCGCCCGGATCATCCCGTGGCCCACCTCGTCGCGATGATGCACGCCACCGATGCGTGGTCCGCCGTGCGCGAACTGCGCGAGTGGGTCCTGACCACCACCGGCATCGGCACGACCAGTCTGGTGCTCGACGTCGGCAGCGGACCCGGAGCATTCAGCCGCCTCGCCGCGGCGCGGGGCGCCCGCACCGTCGACGTCGACCTCTCCGCGGCGATGCTCCACGAGGTCCGCCGCGCCCGCCCCGGTGCCCCCGTCGTGCGGGCCGCCATGGGCGAGCTTCCGTTCCGCCCGGCTCGGGCACCGACCCTCGTACGGGTGGAGCGGGTGCTCCAGTGGACCGACGAACCCGGCGCCGCACTCCGCGAGCTGTGGCGGATCGTGCCCCAGGGCGGCTGGCTCGCGGTGACCGACACCGACTGGGGCCACTTCACCGTCGAGCACGACGACCATGCGCTCAGATCCCGACGACCCCGCGCAGCACGCCGGACCACCCGGCCTCCCGCTGCGCTCGATCGCGCTCGATCGGCCCGACGACATCGACGCGCTCGCCGCCGCGGCCCGCGCCGGGCGCTTCCGCGCCACCCTCGACCTCGTGACCGTGGTCGGGCGCCGGTAACCTCCGGGCATGGCCACAACCAGCGAGGCGCACGACGACGTGAAGCACTCGATCCGCATGACCGCGGACCGGCTGCTCGTGTTGCCCTCCGACGAGGTCGGCGACCGCAAGAGCCGCGGCGGGATCCTGATCCCCGCGACCGCCAACGTGAACCGCCGCCTCGACTGGGCCGAGGTCGTCGCGGCCGGGCCCACCGTGCGCAACGTGGAGGAGGGCGACCGCGTGCTGTTCGCCCCCGACTCCGGCTACGAGGTCGAGATCCGCGGCGAGGAGTACCTCATCCTGCGCGAGCGCGACATCCACGCGGTGGCGACCACCAAGGACGACGGCCAGACCGGCCTCTACCTGTAGCGAACACCGCGGGCGGGCGCACCGACGAGCGCCGGCTCGAGCGCCGGTCGCTACTTCTTCTTGCGGGTGAGCTGCACCGGCACCTCGGACGGGTGCGGCACGATCGGCAGCGCCTTCGCCGCCGCCCGGCGCGACTGCAGGTAGGCCACGACCTGCTTGTACAGCTTGCGGCCCAGCATGGCCTCCATCTCGGGGCCCATTGACTCGTACACCGGCACGGTGCCCACGAACGCCGCGGGCTCCTCGGTGCACCACCACGCGAAGTCCTCGCCGCCCTCACCCCAGCCGTCGCGACCGAACTCGGTGAGGCGGGAGACGACCGTGCCGTCGTCCTGCTCGTCGTCGATGCGGCGCAACGGCAGCTGCCAGCACACCTCGGGCTTGACCGAGCTGTGGTGCACGCCGGTGCGCATCGCGTACTGGTGCAGCGCGCACCCCGCACCGTTCCCGAAGCCCGGGCGGTTGAGGAAGATGCACGCGTCGTCGACGACGCGCGTCTGCCAGTCGGGGGAGCCGTCGTCGTTCTTGCCGACCTGCTTCCAGATCCCCTTCTTGCGGCCGAGCTTCGCGAACTGCCACTCGCTGTCCTTCAGCTTCGCGGAGACCTTCACCACGTGCTCGCGGTCGGCCTTGTCGGAGAAGTGCGCGCCGTACGTGCAGCACCCGTGGCCCAGCTCCGGGGTCGGCTGGTCGTACACGCCGCAGCACCCGGCGCCGAAGATGCACGTCCACGACGACAGCAGGAACGTCACGTCGATCTGCCACGTCCGGCCCTCGTCGACGGGATCGGGGAAGGTCACCCACTCGCGGGCGGGGAGCGTTGCGTTCTTGCGGGCGGAGGTCTTCACGGGGGAGGTCTTGCGCGGCTTGCTCATCCGGGGCGAACACTAGTGAGGTGAGCGCACCGGTCGCGGTATTGCCCGGGCGTGTTCACACAGTGTTCCGCCGACGATTCGTCGTAGTCTCGGGTCCATCGACGGAAGTATCGACACCAGCCCCGAATCGCCGGACGCGCTCCTCGCCGACCTGCGGGCGACGCTCGGTCCCGACCGAGCCCGCGCCGAACCGCTCGAGCTCGCGCTCTACTCGCGCGACGCGGGCGTCGCGCGCGGCAGCGCGGCCGCGGTCTGCTTCCCCCGCAACGGCTACGACGTCGCGCAAGCGGTGCGCGTCGCCGCGCAGCACGACCGGCCGTTCGTGGTGCGGGGGAGCGGCACCGGCCTCGCGGGCGGCGCCACCCCGCTCGACGACCCGCTCGTGATCGTCACCACGCAGATGAACCGGGTGCTCGACGTCGATGCGGAGCAGCGCGTCGCCTGGGTGGAGCCCGGCGTCCTCAACCTCGACCTCAGCCGCGAGGTCGCGCACCTCGGCCTGCACTTCGCGCCCGACCCGTCGTCGCAGCAGGCCTGCACCATCGGCGGCAACGTCGGCACCAATGCCGGCGGCCCCCATTGTCTCTCGTCCGGTGTCACCTCCACCCATGTGCTCGCGGTGGAGTGCGTGCTCGGCGACGGCTCGGTCGCGCAGCTCGGCGGGCTCGAGCCCGACGTCCCCGGCTACGACCTGCGGGGTTGCTTCGTCGGCAGCGAGGGCACGATGGGCATCGCCACCCGCATCGCGGTGCGGCTCACGCCGAACCCGCCGGTGGTGCGCACGCTGCTGCTCGACTTCCTCAGCATCGAGGCCGCCGCCGCCACCGTCAGCGGGATCATCGCCGCGGGCATCGTGCCCGCCGCGCTCGAGATGATGGACGCCGAGATCACACGTGCGGTGGAGGACTTCGTCGGCGCGGGCTACCCGCGCGACGCCGCCGCGGTGCTGCTCGTCGAGCTCGACGGTCTCCCCGACGGCGTCGCCCACCAGGTGCGCGAGGTCGAGCGGGTGGGCAAGGAGCACGGCGCCCGCACGGTCCGCGTCGCGGCCGACGAGGCCGAGCGGGCGCTGCTCTGGAAGGGGCGCAAGTCGGCGTTCGGCGCGATCGCCCGCATCGCCCCCGACTACTACCTGCACGACGCCGTGGTCCCGCGCACCAAGCTCGTCGACGTGCTGCGCCAGGTGTACGCGATCGCGGCCGAGCAGCAGCTCACGATGATGAACGTGTTCCACGCGGGCGACGGCAACCTGCACCCGCTCATCGTGTTCGACGCCCGCGAGGCCGGCATCTGGGAACGGGTGGAGCGCGCGGGCGACGAGATCCTCGCCGCGTGTGTCGCCGCCGGCGGGGTGCTGTCGGGGGAGCACGGCATCGGCATCGAGAAGCGCGACGCGATGCCGCTCATCTTCTCGCCCGACGACCTCGACGCCCAGGCGCGCCTTCGCGACGCGTTCGATCCGTCGGGGCGGGCGAACCCGCAGAAGGTGCTCCCCCGCGGGAGCCGCTGCGGCGAACTGCCCCGCGTCCCCGAAGGCACGTGGATCTGATGACGGCCCCGCTGCTCGGCTACTCCGACCTGCAGGAGGCGGTGGCCGCCGCGCCGGCCGTCAGCACGGTCGGTGGTCGCACGCACTGGGAGGTCGGTGGCCCGCCCCCGGGCGGTGCCGAGGTCGTGGAGGTGTCGGCGCCGGCGGGCGTGGTCACCTTCGACCCCGACGACCTCACGGTCACCGTCAACGCCGGCACAACGTGCGCAGACCTCGCCGCGGTGCTCGCCGAGCACGGCCAGGAGTGCGCGCTCGACCCGCGCGACCCGGCCGCCACCGTGGGCGGGGTGCTCGCCACCGGCCTCTCCGGTCACCGGCGCCTCCGGTGGGGCCCGCTGCGCGACCGCGTGCTCGAGGTGCGCTTCGTCACCGCCGACGGCCGACTGATCAAGGGCGGCGGCCCCACGGTGAAGAACGTGAGTGGCTTCGACCTTCCCCGCCTGCTCGTGGGCTCACTCGGCACCCTCGGGGTGATCGCCCGCACCACGCTGCGCTGCCAGCCGCTCCCCGCGGCGTCGGTGTGGTGCACCACCGCGCTCGACCCGTTCGCGGTGCGCGCCGCGGTGCTGCGCCCCGCGTGCATCCGCTTCGACGGCACCGCCACCCATGTGTTGCTCGAGGGCGAGACCGCCGACGTCGCCGCCGAGCTCGCGGCGATCGGCGGCACCCCCTGCGCCATGCCCGCGTGGCCCGCCGGCCCACACCGCGGGCGCATCAGCGTGCCGCCCGCCGAGCTCCGAGTGCTGCTCGACCGGCTCGACGCGTTGCGTTCGACCGGCGTCGAGTGGGCCGCGGAGATGGGCGTCGGCACGGTGCACGTCGCCGCCGGCACCGCCGATGCGCTGATCGCCAGCGCGTGATGCCGCGGAAGCGGCGGGCGGATGGCTGCTGCGCGAGCGGGGCGCCCCCGGCGTCGACGGCTTCGGCATCGCGCTGCCCAACGTCGCGCTGATGCGCCGGATCGCCGAGGCGTTCGATCCCACCGGCAAGTGCGCGCCCGGCCGCCTGCCCCTCGCCGCGGAGTCGGTCCATGTCGTCTGAGCTGCACGACCACGCCTCGCTGCACGAGCGCCGGCACCTCCTCCCGGTCGACGAGGAGGAACTGGTCGCGTGCGTGTCGTGCGGCCTGTGCCTGCCGCACTGCCCCACGTACCGGGTCACCGGCCTGGAGTCGCTGTCGCCGCGCGGCCGCATCACCGCGATGCGGGCGGTCGAGTTGGAGGGCGCGCCGCTCGACGCCGCCTTCGTCGACAGCATGGAGACGTGCATCCAGTGCCGCGGGTGTGAGGCCGCCTGCCCGTCCGGTGTGCCGTTCGGTCATCTCATGGAGGGCACCCGCGCCGCGCTGCAGCAGCACCCACGCGCCGGGCGCCCGCGCCCGTGGCACCAACGGGCGGGGGAGTGGTTCGCCTACGTCGTGCTGCTGCCCCGGCACGGCGTGCTCATCGCGCTCACGTGGCTCGTGCTGATCGGTCAGCGCCTGCACCTCGTGCCGCGCCGCTTCGGCATCCCCAAGTTGTCGCCGCGGTCGCTGCGCGATCCGCTCGAGGCCGACGCCGATCCCGACGTGTACCTGTTCCCCGGATGTGTGATGGACGCGTGGCAACGCGACGTGCATCGCGACGCGCTCCGGGTGATGCGCGCCACGGGCGCCCGGCCGGGTCTCCCTGGTGCGGGCGGCGACTGCTGCGGCGCGCTGCACGTGCACGCCGGGCGAGTAGCCGAGGCCCGCAAGCTCGCCCGCAAGGTGATGGCGTCGATGCCCGGCGACGCGCCGATCGTCGTCGACAGCGCAGGATGCGGCGCGGCGATGAAGGACTACGGGCGCCTCGTCGGCACTCCCGAGGCCGAGGTGTTCGCGGCGAGGGTGCGCGACTTCTCCGAGTGGGTCGCCGAACAGACCGCCGCCGGTGCACCGCTGCCGCTGCGCGACACCGGCCGCGACCTCGTGGTACAGGACCCGTGCCACCTCCGCCACGTCCAGCACGCCGAGGCCGGCGTGCGCCGCGTGCTGGCGCCGGCGTACCGGCTGCACGACACCGCCGACGACGGCCTGTGCTGCGGCGCGGGTGGCGCCTACTCCGTGTTCGAACCCGCGCTCTCGGGCGAGGTGCGCGACCGCAAGGTCGCCGCGCTGCGGGCGGCCGCCCGTGACAGTACGGGCACGTTGCTCGTCGTCTCTGCGAACCCCGGTTGCTCCATGCACCTCGCGGCCGCGGGTCTCGACGTGAAACACCCCGCGGAGCTGCTCGCTGCCGCGCTCGAACCGGAAGGGGAGCAGTCTCGTGCATGACGCCGAGCACCTCGTCGTTCGACTCCAGGCGGTCGAGGAAGCGCTGCGCGACCTCGCCTACGAGAAGCTGCGCGCCGCCACCGAGGACGGCGACGCCGACGCGCTCGACGACGAGAAGAAGATCCTCGTGGCCCGCCGCGCCATCGAGAAGGCGATCAACGCCCTCGGCGGCGCCCCCGAGCACTTCGACTGACTTTCCACCCTCGCTCCTCCGCTCGCTCCGTGCACGACATCGCCGCTGGGGCCCCACCGCGACGTCCTGCTGACGCCAAATCGTGACGAGTCAGGCTACTCAGAGTTCGGTGGCGCGACGGAGCATCTCCTCCTGGGACACCTCTTCCACCTGGGTGTACACGTTCCAGCGGTGTCCCCACGGGCACAGGAACTGCCCGGTCCGGTCGCCGTAGAACTGGTCGGCGACCTCACGTACTGGGGTCGCACCCTGCTCCACTGCCCGGTCGAACACGGCGTCGACGTCGTCGACCCAGAGCATCAGAGTGACCGCGGTGCCGCCGATCGTCGGGGGTGCGAGCACACCCTCCTCGGGCCACTCGTCGGCGAGCATCACGGTCGCGTCGCCGAACCGCAGCTCGGCGTGACCGATGCGTCCGTCGGGGCCCGGTATCCGGAACTCCTCCCGGGCGCCGAGGACCTCGGAGTACCACGCGATCGCGTCGGCGGCACCGTCGACGCACAGGTAGGGCATCACGGTCGAGTACGCCATTGCAGCACCTCCGCAGTTCGTGGGTCGGTCGGTTTACTACCCGTCGTCGCGGCCGTTGAGGCGGTCGATCAGCATGCGTAGGCGGGCCCAGCCGTGGCGGTCGAACCGGAAGGCGAGGCGCGACAGGTCGGCGTGGTCGTTGTCGGCACGCTCGGCCTTCGTGGTGGCGATCGGCTCGATCTCGCCCTTCACGACGATGTCGCGGAAGTCGCGGTTGAGCGCGGCGAGCGCGGCGTCATCCGGCAGCTCCTGCATGCGCAGCACGAGACGGCCGTCGACGAACCGTTGCGAGTGGTAGTTCGTGTAGAAGCCGAGCACCTCGTCGACCGCGACGTCGACGGAGTCGGTCACCTTGATCAGGCGGAAGTCCTCCGGCGAGATGTAGCGGGCGGCGCCCATCTCCTGGTGGATGAACTCGCACCAGTGCTCCCAGTAGGTACCGCCGGGCGTGTCGAGCAGCACGACGGGCGCGGACACCGACTTGCCGGTCTGCAGGAGCGTGAGCAGCTCGAACGCCTCGTCCATCGTGCCGAATCCGCCCGGCAGCAGCACGAACGCGGAGGACTCCTTCACGAACTCGAGCTTGCGGGTGAAGAAGTAGCGGAAGTTGATGAGCTTCGGGTCGCCGGCGAGGAAGGCGCTCGTGGTCGTCTCGAACGGCAGGTTGATGCTCACGCCGAACGACTGGTCGGGGCCGGCGCCCTCGAGCCCGGCCTCCATGATCCCGGGGCCCGCGCCGGTGATGACCATCCAGTCCTTCGCCGCCAGCGCGGCGGCGAGCTCCTTGGTCTGCACGTAGAGCGGGTCCATCGGCTGCGTGCGGGCCGAGCCGAAGATCGCGGCCTTGCGCGACCCGCGGTAGGGCTCGAACACGTGGAAGGAGTAGCGCATCTCCTTCAGCGCGGCGTTGGCGATCTTGAGGTCGAGACGATCCGCGTGGTCGCGCCCGAGGCGCAGCGCGGAGACCACGAGCTCGAAGACCAGATCCGCGTCTTGCGGATCCGCGACGCGCTCCACGAGCGCGGCGACCTGCGCGTCGAGGTCGGGATCGCCGGTGCGGTAGCGGGGGAGCTTCACGCCGGAACCCTCAGCCGAGGAGCGACTGCGCCAGGTCGGCGAGGCTCGTCTCCGGCCGGGCGCCGAGGTGGCTGATGACCTCGGCCGCGGCAACCGCACCGAGGTGACCGCAGGTGCCGAGGTCGTACCCGTGCGTGAGGCCGTACAGGAACCCGGCGGCGAAGAGGTCGCCGGCGCCGGTCGTGTCCTCCACGTGGGCGACGGCAGCGGCGTCGATCACGTGCACCTCGTCGCGCGCCACGATGACCGCGCCCTTCGCGCCCCGTGTGAGCGCGGCGATCTCGCAGTGGTGGTTGACCTGCTGGAGCGCGGTGTCGAACTCGTCGACCTGGTAGAGCGAGGTGATCTCCGCCTCGTTGGCGAACAGCACGTCGACCTCGCGCTCGATCAACTCGAGGAAGGTGTCGCGGTGGCGGTCGACACAGAACGAGTCGGAGAGCGAGAACGCCACGCGGCCACCGGCCTCGTGCACCACCCGGGTGGCGACGCGGTAGGCCTCCTGCGCCTCGGGCTCGTCCCACAGGTAACCCTCGAGGTACAGCACCTGGGCGTGGGCGAGGAGCTCGTGGTCGAGGTCGGCGGGCCCGAGCTTGGCCGACGCGCCGAGGAAGGTGTGCATGGTGCGCTGCGCGTCGGGGGTGACCACGATGAGGCAGCGGCCACTCGGCTCGTTGCCGTCGGTCGCGGGCGCCGCGCTGAACTCCACGCCGGCGGCGCGGATGTCGTGGGCGAACACCTTGCCGAGCTGGTCGTCGGCCACCCGGCCCACGAACGCCGCCGCGCCGCCGAACGACGCGACCCCGGCCATCGTGTTGGCGGCGGAGCCGCCGGAGATCTCGGTGCCCGGCCCCATGGCGGCGTACAGCCGCTCGGCGGTGGGCGTGTCGATCAGGGTCATCGACCCCACGACGAGCTCGTGCTCGGTGACGAACTCGAACGACTCGTGCGACAGCACGTCGACGAGGGCGTTGCCGATCGCCACGACATCCAGACGGCTCACTCAGGTCTCCTCGCGAAGCTCGCAGCCCCTCAGCTGCGCGTGGCCCCGAGGGTAACCGGCACCGACTCCGCGGTCGGACCTTCGCCCGTGGTCGCCCCCGACTGGCTCCCTCCGGTCGTGGCCCAGAAGGCCTCGGCCGCGGCCTCGTCGGCCACCACCTCGGCCGGCGGCCGCAGCCGCTTGCCCTCGGTGTGGGTGCGGCCGTAGAGCGTGGTGCGCTGCTCGAGCGTGCGCCCGAGCGGCTCCACGATCGCGCGCAGCTCCGACTCGTCGAGCTCCTGGCCGTGGCTGGCACCCGCGGCCCGCGAGATGTTCTCGTCCATGAGGGTGCCGCCGAGGTCGTTGCACCCGGCGAGGAGCGCCTGACGGGCGCCCCGTGCGCCCATCTTCACCCACGACACCTGGATGTTGTCGATCCACCCGCGGTACGCGAGCCGGCCGACCGCGTGCACGAGGAGCACCTCGCGCATCGTGGGGCCGGGGCGCGCCTTCTTCTGGAGGAAGATCGGCGTGGCCATGTGCACGAACGGCAGCGGCACGAACTCGGTGAAGCCGCCCGTCTCCTGCTGCAGCGCGCGGGTGCGCAGGATGTGCCGGGCGATGTGCTCGGGCCGCTCGAGGTGGCCGAACATGATCGTGACGTTGGAGCGCAGGCCCACCGAGTGCGCGGTGCGGTGTGCCTCGAGCCACTCGTCGGTGTCGATCTTGTCGGGGCAGAGGACCGCCCGCACCTCGTCGTCGAGGATCTCGGCCGCGGTGCCGGGCAGCGTGGCGAGCCCCGCTTCCTTCAGCCGCACGAGGTACTCGGCGAGCGGCATGTCCAGGCGACGCGCACCCTCGGTGACCTCGAGCGCGGTGAACCCGTGCACGTGGATGTCGGGGGCGACCGCCTTCACCGCCTTGGCGACGTCGATGTAGTAGTCGCCGTCGAAGTCGGGGTGGATGCCACCCTGCAGGCACACCTCGGTGGCGCCGCACTCCACGGCCTCCACCACCCGGCGCTGCATCTCGTCCATCTCGAGGAGGTAGGGGTTGCCGCGCAGGTTGAGCGACAGCGGCCCCTTCGAGAACGCGCAGAACTTGCACTTGAACGTGCAGACGTTCGTGTAGTTGATGTTGCGGTTGCGCACGAACGTGACCGCGTCGCCCACGGTGGCGCGGCGCAGGTCGTCGGCGACCGCCGCCACCTCCAGCACGTCGGGGCCACGGGCGCTGAGCAGCGTGACGATCTCGGCCTCGCCGAGCTCCTCGCCGGCGAGGAAGCCGTCGAGCACCGCACCCACCGGAGTGCGACCGCGCGTGGGCCACACCGGCGGCAGGGACGAGGGAAGGAGCTGCGGCGGCGTGAGCTCGCTGCCGGGCGACCACGGGTGGTCGCGGCCGAGCCCCTCGAGGTCGGAGGCGCACCGCACCGCGAAGCGCACGTCGGGGTGGAGCCACCGCTCCTCGTTCGCGACGTACTCCGGGTAGATCGTGAGGCGCGGCGCCAGCGTCTTGCCCGCGGTTTCAGTGGCCACCCGCAACGCGTCGAGGGCGGGCCACGGCCGCTCGGGGTTCACGTGGTCGGGGGTGACGGGGGAGACGCCGCCCCAGTCGTCGATGCCGGCGTCGAGCAGCGCGGTGAGCTCGTCGGGGGCGGAGAGGTTCGGCGGCGCCTGCAGGTGCATATCGGCACCGAGCACGACGCGGGCCGCGGCGACGGTCCAGAGGTACTCGTTCGTGTCGCACGCCGGCGCGTTGTGCATCGAGGTGTCGGGCTTCGGCAGGAAGTTCTGGATGATCACCTCCTGCACGTGGCCGTGGCGCGGCGTGGGCGTCGCGGATGGCGACCAGGGCCTCGAGCCGCTCCTCGCGCGTCTCGCCGATGCCCACGAGGATGCCGGTGGTGAACGGCACCGCAGCGAGGCCCGCGGCCTCCAACGTGGCGAGGCGCCGCTCCGGGGTCTTGTCGGGGGCGCCGGCGTGCGGGCCGCCCGGCTCGCCGAGGCGCGCCGCGAGCGTCTCGATCATCATCCCCTGCGACGGCGACACCGCGCGCAGTCGCTCCAGCTCGGCCTGGGTGAGCGCGCCCGCGTTGGCGTGGGGGAGCAGCCCGGTCTCGGTGAGCACGGCAGCCGAGGCCGCGATCAGGTAGTCGACGGTCGTCTCGTAGCCGCGCTCGCGCAGCCACTCGGCGGCGACGGGGTAGCGGGCCTCGGGCGCCTCACCGAGGGTGAAGAGCGCCTCGTGGCAGCCGAGCTCGGCGCCGCGCCGGGCGATGGCGAGCACGTCGTCGAGCTCGAGGAAGGGCGACACGAGGTGCGCCGGCGGCTTGGCGAACGTGCAGTAGCCGCACTTGTCGCGGCACAACATCGTGAGCGGGATGAACACCTTGGGCGAGAAGGTGATGCGCGCACCGTGGGCGCCGTCGCGCAACCGGGCCGCCTCGGCCATCAGCTCCGCGGTGGGCACGCCGGTGAGCGCGCGCACGTCGGCGGGGAGACCGAGGTGCGCGTCCAACGATGCGGTCATAGCGGGAGGCTACCCGGCCCGTCGTCGCGAGTGACTAGGAGCTTTCCGGCGGTACCCAGTCGACCGGGTGCGTCAGCACGTCGGCGACGGCGTCACCCGCGGACTGGTGGGCCCACCCGCCCACGAACACGCCGTCGGTGTGCTCCTTGCGGTAGGTGATGCGCCACTCGCCGTCGACCAGGCCGAACTCGTCGAGATACCGCCCCCAGTGGTCCAGACCGTGCGGGACGATCACGTAGTAGTACGAACGGGCCTTCACCGTGCGCTCGTCGATCACGTCGATCTGCGTGGTGCCGGTGATGTGGCGCAGCATCGGCTGGTTGCCGCGCGCCTTCCAGTCGGCCACCGACGGCGAGTCAGGCACCCGTTCCTGCGGACCGGCGGCGGTGCGGGTCACGTCCTTGAAGAAGGCGCGGATCGCCTCGCGTCCGTCGAAGCGCAGGTCGAGCGTCTCGAACACCGCGTCGGGCGCGAACACCTGGACCATCTGCTCGATGCGCCCGCTGTCGCCGTTGGCGTTGTACCGGGCGATGAGGTCGCGCACCGATTCGCGTGCGACCAGTTCCCACAACTCCATGACGGGCATCTCCCTCAGCTGCCCGCCGCGGCGGGGTCCACGAGCCAGATCACTGCCGGCGCGGTCACCCGGCCGGCGGGCAGGTCGGCGCCGCCGCGGATCTTCGCGAGCGCATCGGCCTTCTCCGCTCCGGCCACCGTGACCACCACCAACTGCGAGGCGGCGATGGCCGGGAAGGTGAACGTGAGGCGCGGGTGCGGGTGGAGCGCGTCCTCGTTGGTGACCACCCACCGCTCGCGCTCGTCGAGCACCGCGGTGCCCGGGAACAGCGACGCGGTGTGGCCGTCGGGTCCGAGGCCGAGGTGCACCAGGCCGATCGGCGCCGCGGCGCGCACCAGGGCGTCGTACGCGGCGGCCGCTTCCCCGGCGGTCGCGCCGGCGCCGCTCATCGAGTGGACCGCGCGCGGCGCGACCGCGTCGAGCAGCACCCGCCGGGCCATGCCCTCGTTCGAGTCGGGATCGGTGACGGGCACGAAGCGCTCGTCGCCGAGGTACACGTCGACGACCGACCAGTCGATGGCCAGCTCGCGCAACTGCTCGTAGCAGTGCTCCGCGGTGGAACCGCCCGACAACGCGATCGACGTGGGCGCCCGCTCCGCCACCAGCGCGGCGAACGCCGCGGGGACGTCGTCGACGATGCGGATCTCGCCGTTCACTGGTCTGCTCCGGTCACGCGGGCATCATACGGGCGTGTCGACAACCCGCGTCCCGCTCCCACGCACCCCGACCGCGGCATTGCCGCGGCTCGTCACGTTGCACCGCGCCACTGCAGTCGGCCAGCGGGTGACGGTGACTGCGCCGGGAACGCGTTGGGATCGCACCCGCCTCGCCGACGTCCTGGCCGGTGCCGGCTTCGCCCCGGGGCGCATCGCCGCGGCCGACGACGGTCTCCGCGTGACCGCGACCCGGCAGTGCTCGCTCCCCGACACGATCGCGCCACGGATGCGGCTCCTGATGTGCGGCCTGAACCCGAGCGTGTACTCCGCCGAGTCCGGCATCGGTTTCCGCGCGGCCGGGGAATCGTTACTGGCCGGCTGCGCTGAAGGCGGGCATCGTCACGGCCGACCGTGACCCCGACGCCGCGCTGCGCGACCACGGCATCGGCATGACCGACGTGGTGAAGCGCGCCACGCCACGCGCCGACGAGCTCGCCGCCGACGAGTACCTCGCGGGCCTGGCGCGCCTCGAACGCCTGGTCGCGTGGCTGCGCCCCGGCGCGATCTGCTTCGTGGGGCTCGCCGGCTGGCGGACGCTGCACAAGAAGGCGGTCGCCGGCGTGCAGACCGAGACCGTCGGCGGGCGTCCCGTCTACGTGATGCCCTCGACGAGTGGACTGAACGCGCGTGTTCCCCTCGCCGAGCTCGCGGAGCACCTGCGCGCGGCGCGAGACCTCGGCAGACGCCTCAGCTGACTTCCGCTGACGGGCACCTTCGGCTGACGCCTCAGCTGACTTCGGCGCGCCGCTTCTCGATCGTGGTGAACGCGTCGGCGAACGACGCCGCGAACGAGTCGACACCCTCACGCTCGAGCGTGTCGGTGACGTCGTCGAAGTCGACGCCGGCTTCGGCGAGACCTGCGAGCACCGCGTGCGCGCCCTCGACATCGGCCGCCACCGTGTCGGCCTGCAGGTTGGCGTCGCCCGCGTGCAGCGCGTCGATCGACGCCGGTGCGAGCGTGTTCACGGTGTCGGGGCCGATGAGCTCGTCGACGTAGAGCGTGGGGGAGTAGTCGGGGTTCTTGGTGGAGGTCGACGCCCAGAGCGGCCGCTGCAGCTTGGCCCCCTTCGCCGCCAGCGCGTCCCAGTCCGCGCCCGAGAACCGCTGGCGGAACAGTTCGTAGGCGAGCTTCGCGTTCGCCACCGCAGCCTTGCCGCGCAGCGGCGAGCCCTCGGGGAGGCGCTTGTCGGTCTCGGAGTCGACCCGGCTCACGAAGAACGACGCGACCGAGTTGACCTTCGAGAGATCACCGCCTGATTCGGCGAGGCGCCGCAGGCCGGCCAGATACGCGTCGATCACCTTGGCGTGACGGTCGAGCGAGAAGATCAACGTGACGTTGACGTTGATGCCCGCGGCGATCGACTCCTCGATCGCGGGCAGGCCCTCGACCGTGCCCGGGATCTTGATCATCACGTTGGGCCGGTCGACCTGCTGCCACAGCCAGGCCGCCATCTCCTGCGTGCCCCTGGTGTCGTGCGCGAGGGTCGGAGACACCTCGACCGACACGAAGCCGTCGTGGCCTGCGGTCGCGTCGAACACCGGCCGCAGCACCTCGGTGGCGGCGCGGATGTCGTCGAGCACGACCTCCCAGTACGTGTCCTCGACGCTCTTGCCGGCTGCCGCGCAGGCGGCGAGCTGCTCGTCGTAGCCCTCACCCGCGCCGATCGCCTTCTCGAGGATCGTCGGGTTGGAGGTGACGCCGCGGATGCCGTCGTCGGCGACGAGCTTCGCCAGGCCACCACCGGTGAGCAGCGGGCGGGCGAGGTTGTCGTACCAGGGACTCTGGCCGAAGTCGTTGAGTCGCGCGATCGCGCTCGGGGCGGTGCTGGTCATCAGTGCGCTCCTGCGATGAGGGTGCGGGCCTTGGCCGCGACGTTCTCGGGCGTGAAGCCGAACTCGGCGAGCACCCGGCCGCCCGGGGCGGAGGTGCCGAAGTGGTCGATGCCGATGGCGACGTCGACGTAGCGCTCCCAGCCGAAGGTTGCGCCGGCCTCGACCGCGAGCTTCGGGATGCCCGTGGGCAGCACCGACTCGCGGTAGTCGTCGCTCTGCGCGGCGAAGAGGTCCCACGAGGGCATCGACACGACGCGGGCGCCGATCCCCTCGGCCGCGAGCAGGCCGGCGGCCTGCACGCACACCGACACCTCGGAGCCCGTGCCCACCAGCACGACGTCGAGGTCGTGGGCGGGCTCGTCGACCAGCGTGTAGGCGCCCTTCGGCAATCCCTCGGGCGCGCGCTCGGCGCTGTTCAACAGCACCGGCACCTTCTGGCGGGACAGGATCAGCGCGGTGGGGCCGGTGCCGTCGATGTGCACCCGCCAGGCGTGCGACACCTCGTTGGCATCGGCGGGACGGATCACCCGCAAGCCGGGCATCGCCCGGAACGACTGCAGCTGCTCGACCGGCTGGTGGGTGGGGCCGTCCTCGCCGAGACCGACGGAGTCGTGCGTCCACACGAAAGCGGTCTTGTAGTGCGAGAGCGCGGCGAGCCGGGCCGCGGGGCGCATGTAGTCGCTGAAGACGAAGAACGTGCCGCCGGCGGGCAGCAGGCCGCTCACGGCCATGCCGTTCATCACCGAACCCATGCCGTGCTCGCGGATGCCGTAGTGGAGCTGGCGCCCGCCGAAGCGGTGGCGGTCGACGACCTCGCAGTCCTTGAGCTCCATGCCGGTGTTCTCGGTGAGATCGGCGCCGCCGCAGACGAGGCCGGGCACGACGTCGACCACCGCGTTGACGACCTTGCCGCACGCCTGGCGGGTGGCCATGTCGTCGCCGGGGGCGAACTCGGGGAGCTTGGCCTCCCAGCCCGCGAGCCCGCGCTGCTCGAGGCAGGCCTCGTACTCGTCGGCCATCGCCGGCTCGCCGGTGTGGAACGCGGCGCGGCGCGTCTCCCATGCTTCACGGGCCGACGCACCACGGGTGCCCACCTCGCGGTAGTACTCGAGCACGTCGTCGGGGACGGAGAAGTCCTGGTCGGCGGGGAGCCCGAGGATCTCCTTCACCGCGACGATCTCGTCGGCGCCGAGCGGGTTGCCGTGCGCCTTCGCGGTGTCGGTGAACTTCGGCGACGGGTAGCCGATGTGGCTGCGCAGCACGACGAGGCTCGGCTTGTTCGTCTCGGCCATGCCCTCGCGCAGGCCCGCCTCGAGTGCGTCGAGGTCGTTGGCGACCTCGCCGATGTCGTGGACGTGCCAGCCGTAGCCCTCGAAGCGCTTGCGGACGTCGTCGGTGTACGACAGCTCGGTGGGTCCGTCGATGGTGATGTGGTTGTCGTCGTAGACGTAGACGAGGCGACCGAGGCCGAGGTGCCCGGCGATCGACGCGGCCTCGTGGCTCACGCCCTCCTGCAGGTCGCCGTCGCCGCAGATCGCGAACACGTGGTGGTCGGTGACCGCCGGGCCGAACCGCGCCCGCAGGTTGGCCTCGGCGAAGGCGATGCCCACCCCGTTGGCGAACCCCTGGCCGAGCGGGCCGGTGGTGACCTCGATTCCGGGCGCGTGGTGGTACTCGGGGTGACCCGGCGTGCGCGACTGCCACTGGCGGAAGTCGCGCAGGTCGTCGAGCTCGAGGCCGAAGCCGAGCAGGTAGAGGTACGAGTAGAGGAGCATCGACGCGTGCCCCGCCGACAGCACGAAGCGGTCACGGTCGGCCCATTCGGGCGCGGACGCGTCGTACTTCATGATGCGAGTGAAGAGCACGTGGGCGAGGGGCGCGAGCGCCATCGGGGTGCCCGGATGGCCTGAATTCGCCTTCTGCACGGCGTCCATGGCGAGGCCACGGACCACGTCGATGCCGCGCTGCTCGATGTCGGCTGTCGCCATCGTCCCCTTGCCCATCCCCTTGCCCATTCCCCTCGTCAGTTCATCCGTGGGAGGTCACCGTTCGACCGGTTCCCGACCCGACTCCCGCTCGGCCCGCAGCCTAGGTCGTACCCCCCATTGCGTTGGACGGATCCTCGCCCTCGTGTGCCTCCTCCGTCCCGTGACCCTCGCCTCTGGCGCGGGCGATCCGACGGACCGATGCTCGAGGTTGCCGAGCACGCTGCCCGGTGAAGGAGGTCGCCGCGATGACCCCGTTCGCTCGACTCCGCAGCACCCCGATCGTGCTCCTCGCCGTGCTCCTCGTGGTGGGAGCGCTCGCATTGCCCGCGTGTGGCGACGACGGCGGCAAGAGTGCGACGTCCACGACTCGCCGACCGACGACAACGGTCACGACCGCGCCCGGCACGACCGCACCCCCCACGACGGCCGCGGAGAGCACGGCCGAGACCGTCTGGCCGTGGGCCGCCTCGGCCACCCGCTACTCCGACCCGGTCGCCGCCGCGCGCGGCTTCGCCACCGACCTCGTGGGGTTCACCGACCCGGTGATGGGGGAGTACCGCGCCGGCGACAGCCGCTCGGGTGAGGTCGACGTGCGGGCCAAGGCCACCAGCGCACCCACCATCGTGCTCGTGCGCCAGATCGACGGTTCCTGGTGGGTGCTCGGCTCCACGACTGCCGACATTCAGGTGAGCGCACCGGCTGCCGGCGCGACCATCACGTCGCCGGTGACCATGGCGGGCACCAGCACCGCCTTCGAGGCCACGGTCAACGTGCACCTCGTGGCCGACGGCACCTCCGCCACTCCGGCCACGCCTCTGGCATCCACCTTCGTGATGGGCGGCAGCATGGGCACGATGGGTCCGTTCACGGGCAGCCTCGACTTCGCATCGCCTGGCGCGGGTACGTCCGGATCGCTGGTGTTCCTGACCTTCTCCTCCGAGGACGGCCGCGTCCTGATCGCCTCCACCCTTCGCGTCCACTTCGCCTGAGGCCCGGCCGTTCACGCTGCGGCGGTTCATGCCGCCTCCTCGGTTCGTCGTCGTCCGCGTTCCTCCTTGGTGACGGTGCGCAGGGTGAGGCCGTCGGGCGTGTTGGGGTTGCCGTCGAGGACGTAGTCGCCGTGGGGGATCAACAGGCCGTGGTGGTACGCGCAGACCGATGCCAGATTCGATGTGTCGTCTGTGCCGCCCCATGAGCTGGGGTGCAGGTGGTGCACCTGGAGTCTGAGCCGCCGGTTGCAACCCGGCCATCGACATCGCCCGTCGCGCCGCACCACGGCTCGTCGTCGTTTCTGCGACACGAACGTTCGGGCCCGGTCCTCCGCGATCACGTTGCCGTCGTCATCCACCACTCGCAGGTGCACCCGCGCGTTGGAGCGGGCTGCGTCGACCCACTCGTCGGGCAACGGGACCCCGCACATCGTGGCTTCACCGTCGAGGGTGATGTCGACGTGGACGTCGACCCGCCCGCCGACAGTCGCGTGCTCGGCGCCTTCGTCGGCGCCGGCTTCGAGCTGACACAACCCGATCAACACGTCCGCCTGACGCCGATCGAGCGGTACCCACGCCTCACCCGTCGCCGGGCGCATCCGTTCGGTCACCTGATCGAAGAATCCTTCGACGATCGCGCCACCGTGTTCCATCGGCAACTCGAACCGGCCGCACAGGAACCCGTCGTCGTCGACCCACTTCCGCAACGACCGCCGACTGCGGCGCTTCACCGAGTCTTCCCGAGCGGCGCGCCGACGGTCGCGTGCCATCTTCTGCAACTCCAACGGCGACGCACTCTTGGCGCGCTCGGTGATCTCCTCGTCGCTGTCCTCGTCGGCCAGATCCGCGGCGGGTTCCAACTGCTCGTCGCTCAACTCGCCGTTCATCGCCGCGTTGCCCAGATTCGGCAGCTGTTCCAACTTCTTCGCCGTTTCCCGCTTGCGCTGCGACTGCGCTTCGGTCTCCCCATCACGCGCGGCCTGATCCTTCGCCAACGCGTCACGCTCGTCGAGCACCCGCGTCAACGCCAACTCCCGCGTCCGCAACTTCCGGCGCTCCACGATCACGCGGTCGCGCTCGGCGCGCAGACGGTCCGTCTCCCAACACCTCAGTTCGAACAGCAGATCGTTGAACGTGCTCACGAACCCATCCAAACAGAGGGGTACGACAGTTATCGCCCGAACCAATCGAAAACGACGAGAAATTCTCAGTCGTCGTCGTTGCGGATCTCGATGCCGAACTCACCGACCACGGCGCTGCGGGCGGCCGGACAGGCAGATTCCATTTTCTCGGAGGTACGCAGGGAGCCCTCGATCGAACCACAACCGAATGTTCCGGCCCCGGTGGACGCGCAGCACGACCGTCAAGGGATTGACGAGGATTGGGCCGTCGGCCAGACGGGCGTCGACGACCTCGGAACGCGGCACGCGTCCGCTGCTCAGTGGCGTCCACCAGAGGACGTCGTCGCCGGTTACCTGAATCGCGTGTACCCATCGCCATCCGAGCCGATACAGCCCAATCGCTCCCGCGAGCACCAAGAGCAAACCAGCAATCAGCGGGCCCGCCGCTGCAACGGCAACACCGCCGACCACGCAACAGAGGAACAAGACCCGGCGCACGACTGCCCCACCTTGGTGCTCTCCGCCCGATGAACCTCGACCCGCCCGCTCGGCATCGTCCGAGTCTGCACGATCAACCGCCCGCTACCTGACCGCCCCAACATGCAGTCACCCGGGGCCCTCGCCGACGGAAGCCCGCCGCGCGACCGCTACCCGAAGAGGGCGAGGCTCGCGGTGTAGGCGTGGAGGAACGACCGCCCGCCGACCGGACCCACCTCGCCCGCGCAGAACATGCCCGCGACGGGCAACGGACCCAGCAGCAGATCGACCACACCGGCGTCGTGCGACGGTTCGCCGAAGAACCGCTCACCGCGCCCGTTGCACGAAAACAGCAACACCGCACGCGCCTCGTCGGGGTCGACCCCGGCGAGCATGCCGCGCAGGTCGTCATCGGCGGCCGCCGCGTCGCGCACGTGGAACTGGACGGTCTGGCCCACCTCCACCACGTCGCCCACGGTGAGGCTGCCGACGCTCGGATCGGCGCCGGTGACGGCCCGCACGAGGAAGTCGCCGGGCTCGAAGTCGAGTTGGTGCTCGTCGACGACGATGCCGAGGTGCAGGCCCATGCCCATGAGGAGGCGGTCGTCGTCGGAGACCTCGGCGGCGAGGTCCTGGAGCTTGGTCATCGCGTCGACGCCCGCCAGCGCGCCGAGCACGTTGCCCTCCGCCCGCGTCACCGTCAGCGGCGTGCCGATCGGCCGGCACCCCTGCGACACGACGGTGCGCACCGGTGTGCCGCGCACGAGCACGCCGACGGCACCCTGGTCGAGCACCGCGCCGTCGAGCAGCAGGCGGTTGCCGCCCGGACCACGGGCCGCGGAGGCCGCGCCGCCGACGACCTGGATCTCCGGCGCGAGATCCTCGAGTCGGCGCAGGAACTGGTCGAGCGGGAACGTGAACGGATCGGCGAGCAGCAGCAGCGTGGCCGGGCCCTCACCGGGCTCGGGGAGCCCTTCGATCGACCAGCCGTCGGGGCCCCGGCCCACGCGCAGCGACACCGGCGTGAGCTCCGCGTCGGGCAACGAGGCGGCGAACACCGACAACGCGGGCCCGTGCTCCACCTCGTGCGGGCCGCCGATCACGGCGACGGCCGATGCGCCGATCGCGACACCCGGCGTCAACAGGTTCCCCAGCGCGAACGCGACGTCGTCGAGCGCGCCGACGAAGTGCGGTGACGCGAAGCACACGAGCAGGTCGGGGTCCTCGCCGCCGAGCGCCTCGATCACCTCGCCCGCGACCTCGCCGACCGCATGGGCCGGCACCGGGTGCTCGGACAGTGCTGCCGCGAAGCGGTTCACACGCGTTGGTCCGCGCGGTGAGCGGCACTTCGAGAGTCGCGCCACAGCACCACTCGCAGGCGCACCAGCCCCACGAGGGTCCGCAGCACCCGCCCCAGGATGGGCGTGCGGGACGGTCGCTTCTCCTCGACCACCACGGGAACCTCGGTGACCCGCATCCCGGCGCGCTCCACGCGCAGCACGAGCTCGGTGTCGAACAGGTCGGTGCCGAACCGGCACTGCTCGGCCATCGGGGCCACCGCACTGCGGCGCATCGCCTTCATCCCGTGGGTGTCGGAGACGCCGAGCCCGAAGCCCACACGCAGCACCGTGGCGAACACGCCGGTGATGAGGCGACGGGGCCACGGCCGGGTGTCGTTGGTACCCGGCGCCCGCTTCGAGCCGACCACGATGGCCGGCGGATCGTCGCCGCGCAGCAGAGGGAGCACCGCGTCGACGAAGTCGCCGTCGTAGTAGTCGGCGTCGAACACGACGATGTCGTCGCCGGCCGCGGCCAGGATCCCCGCCCGCATGGCCCGCCCGTAGTCGGCGGTGGGGCGGGTGAGCACGCGCACCGCGGGGTCCTTCGCCGCCAGGTCGTGGGCGAGGGCGAGCGTGCCATCGGTGGAGCCGTTCTCGGCCACCAGGATCTCGAACGCCAGACCCCGCTCCCGCAGGGCCTCGGAGACCTCGTCCACGGAGCGTGCGAGCAGGGCCTCCTCGTTGTGCGCAGGCATGACCACGGTCACCTGCGGCGCACCCGGGTGCGCCGGGACGGACTGGGTCATGCCGGTAGGCTACCGAGCCACCCATGGATCTCTTGACGCAACACGCGCGCGCCGAAGGCTCCCGGGCGGCGGTGATCGTCGACGCCTCGGGGGGCGCCCGTCCGTCGGCCGCCACGTACGCCGAGCTCGAGTCGATGGCGAACCGCCTTGCCCGCACGCTGCTCGCGCTCGGCGCGGCCCGCGGCGACCGAATCGCGTGGTGCGGTCCCAACTCGCTCGAGGTCATCACCCTCTTCCACGCGGCCCGCAAGGCCCAGGTCACCGCGGTGCCCGTGTCGTACCGCTTCACCGCGCACGAGATGCAGTACGTCATCGACAACTCCGACGCGGTGATCGTCGTCGTCGACGCGGAGCAGGCGCCGCTCGTCGCCTCGGTGCGCGAGCAGCTGCCGAAGGTGCAGGCCGTGCTCGTGTTTGGCGGGGAGGTGCCCGACGGCTGCCTCGACCTGCACCTCGCGGTCGAGCTCGAGTCGGATGCCGAGGTCACCGACCTCACTGACGACACGGACACTCGTAGCGGCGCCACCATGATCTACACGTCGGGCACCACCGGGAAGCCGAAGGGCGCGATGCGCTCGGCGCCCGACCCGGCGACGGTGCTCGCGATGCTCGACACGCTGGGGATGCTCGGCGACCCGCCCGTGCACCTCACCACCGGACCGCTGTACCACTCCGGGCCGCTGTCGTTCGCGGTGCTCGCGCACACGCTCGGTGGCTGCGTGGTGGTGCTGCGCAAGTTCGACCCGGTGTCGTGGCTGCGCCTGGTGAAGGAGCACCGCATCACCGACACGTTCAGCGCGCCCACGCAGCTCAAGCGCATCGTCGCGTTGGCGCCGGGCGAGCTGGCTCGCGCCGACCTCTCGTCGATGCGCACGCTGATCGCCAACGCCGCGCCCGTGCCGTACGCGTTGAAGCAGGAGCTGATCGAGAAGCTCGGCGACGGCTTCCTCTACGAGGTCTACGGCTCCACCGAACTGGGCGTCGTCACCGTGCTGCCGCCGGCCGACCAACTGCGCAAGCCCGGTTCGTGCGGCAAGCCGTACGGCGCGATCCAGGTGCGCATCGTCGGCGACGACGGCCAGGACGCGCCCACCGGCACGCCGGGGGAGTTGTTCATCCGCACCACGCTCGAGATGGACGGCTACCACCGCACCGACCAGCAGCTCACCGAGCATGACCGCGAGTGGAAGTCGGTCGGCGACGTCGCGTACCTCGACGACGAGGGCTACCTGTTCATCTGCGACCGCAAGAACGACATGATCATCTCGGGCGGGGTGAACATCTACCCGGCCGAGATCGAGGCGGTGCTCCACGAGCATCCCGGCATCCTCGACTGCGCGGTCCTCGGCGTCCCCGACGACGAGTGGGGCGAGCGGGTGCACGCGATCCTCCAGGCGCGCGACGGCGCGACGCTCGACCTCGACGAGGTGCGCGCGTTCGTCGAGGAGCGCCTCGCGCGCGACAAGCACCCGCGCGACTACGAGATCCGCGCCGAACTCCCGCGCACCGACTCCGGCAAGCTCCTCAAGCGAGTGCTGCGCGACGAGTTCTGGGGCGACCGCGACACGGCGGTGTGAGCGAGCAGATGGCGCGGACCCTGTCCGAACACGAGTCGATCGCCCTCGTCGCTCGCTACGGCGTACCCGTCGCCGCGGAGCAACGTGCCGCGACCGCCGACGGCGCAGTGGCGGCCGCCGATGCGCTCGGCTACCCGGTGGTCGTGAAGCTGCACGGCGACGCGATCGCGCACAAGACCGAGCGCGGCCTCGTGCGACTCGGTGTCGCCGATGCCGCCGGCGTACGCGCGGCCGCCGACGACCTGCTCGCACTCGCGACACCTGACGACGGCGACGTCGACCTCGTGGTCGCGCCGATGGTGCGCGGCGCGCGCGAGCTGATCGCGGGCGTGCACACCGATCCGCAGTTCGGCCGCTGCGTGATGCTCGGCATCGGGGGAGTGCTCACGGAGGCGCTCGCCGACGTGGCGTTCCGGCTCGTACCGATCACCGAGGCCGATGCCGACGACATGCTCGACGAGCTGCGCACCCAGGCGCTCCTCGGTCCGGTGCGCGGCGAGCCTGCCGTCGACCGCGCCGCGGTGCGGGCCGTGGTGCTCGCGCTGTCGGCCCTCGCCGAGGGCGAGCCCACGGTCGTGTCGGTGGACCTCAACCCGCTGATCGTGAGCGACGGCCGCCCGGTCGCGGTCGACGCGCTGGTCGAGGTCGGCGACGCATGAGTGCGCCCGATCTCACGCCGTTGTTCGACCCGAAGGGTGTGCTCGTCGCGGGCGCGTCCACCCATCCCGGCAAGTTCGGCTTCGTGGTGCTGCACAACATCCTGAGCTGCGGGTATCGCGGCAACGTGTTCGCCACCAACCTCGAGGGCGAGAGCGTCCTCGGCGTGCCCACGTTCCGCGACGCCGCCGAGCTCCCCGCCGACTCGATCGACCTGGTCTTCGTCTGCACGCCCGCGGCGGCCAACGTCGAGCTGCTGCGCACCTGCGCGGCCAAGGGCGCGAAGGCTGCGTTCGTCACCTCCGCCGGCTACGGCGAGACAGGGGAGGAGGGCCGCGTGCTGGAGCAGGAGCTCGCGGCCGTCGCCGCCGAGCTCGGCATGGTCCTCGCCGGCCCCAACGGCCAGGGCGTGGTGTCCACACCGTCGTCGCTGTGCGCGCAGATCGTGGCGCCGTACCCGCCGGCCGGGCGGATCGGCATCGCCAGCCAGTCCGGCAACTTCGTCTCGAGCTTCCAGAACCTCGCCCGCCAGTCGGGCGTCGGCGTGAGCCGGTCGGTGTCGGTGGGCAACGCCGCGGTGCTCGCGGTGCCCGACTACTTCGACTACCTCGCCACCGATCCCGCCACGGCGGTCACCCTCGCCTACGTCGAGACCGTCACCGATGGCCGCGCCTTCGCCGAACGCGCCCGCGCCACGACCGCGCGCCAACCGCTCGTGGTGCTCAAGGGCGGCACCAGCGACGAGGGCCGCCACGCCGCGGCGTCGCACACCGGCGCGCTCGCGAGCGACGAGAAGGTGTTTGCCGGGATGTGCCGCCAGGTCGGCATCACGCAGGCCACCACGGTGGAGGAGGCCTACGAGGCGGCGGCCACCTTCGCCACGCAGCCGCTGCCGCAGGGCCCGAACGTCGTGGTGATCACCACCGCCGGCGGGTGGGGCGTGGTCGCCGCCGACGCGATCGCCCGCACCTCGTTGCACCTGCCGCCCCTGCCCGCCGACCTGCGCGACGAGATCGACGAACTCCTCCCACCGCGGTGGAGCCGCAGCAACCCGGTCGACCTCGCGGGCGGCGAGACGCGCGACACGATCCCGCTCGTCATCGAGAAGGTCGCGAGCCACCCCGACGTGCACGCGGTACTGCAGCTCGGCATCGGCATCCAGTCGAACGAGGCGCGCATGATGCGCACCGGCGAGTACTACCCCGACCACGGGTTGGAACGCATCGTCGGCTTCCACGAGGCGCAGGACGCGCGCTACGCCCGCGTCGCCGCCGAGGTCTCCGCCGCCACGGGCAAGCCGATCCTCGTGGCCACCGAGCTCGCGGTCTCCGATCCCGACAACGCCGGTCCCGCGGCGGTGCGCGACGGCGGACGCCTCTGCTACTGGTCGGCGAACCGCGCCGTCACCGCGCTCGACCATCTCTGGCGCTACTCGCGCTACCGCATGCGGAGCGGCGCATGACCGGGCCGCAGCAGCGCCCCGAGCGACACCCCGCCCAACATCCGGCCCAACACCCGGCGTCGCGCCGCAACGCGCGTCGGCGTCACGACCGCCGGTCGCGCCGCATCGTCGCCGGAGTGCTCGTACTCGTCGCGGTGCTGGCGCTGGTGTTCGCCTTCTCCGGCGGCAGCGACGGCTCCGACGCCGCCGCCACCCCGTCGGGCGCCACGCCGCTCTGGTCCGCGCGGCGGGTGCCCCAGGTGCTCGTCGAGGGCGTGGGCGCGCAGCACCTCCAGGCGGCGATGAACTTCGCCGCCGGCGGCGAGGGCAACTGCTTCGAGATCACCGAGGGCGACACCGTGCTCGCGAGCCAGAACGCCGACACGCCGATCCTCGGCGCATCCACGCAGAAGGTGCTCGTCGCCGCGGCCGCGCTCGCCGCGCTCGGCCCCGACTCGACCTTCGTCACCAAGGCCGTCGCCCCCGGCGGGGTCGGCGACGGCACCGTCGACAAGCTCTACCTCGTGGGTGGCGGCGACCCCGTGCTCTCCACCGGCGACTACGTGGCCGCACTGAAGCAGGGCAAGTGGACCGGCAACGACGTCACCACCTCGATGGAGGCGCTCGCCGACGCCATCGTCGCCAAGGGCGTGAAGCGCATCCCCGGCGGCATCGTGGGCGACGACTCCCGTTACGACGACGAGCGCTACCTCCCCACCTGGAAGCCCGAGTACCGCACCGGCGGCGACATCGGCCCGATGGGCGCGCTCACCGTGAACGACGGGCTCACCAGCGTGTCGCGCAAGACCCTCGCCGACGACCCGGCGCTCAACGCGGCCCAGACCCTGGCCGGCCTCCTCACTGCGCGCGGCGTGCAGGTCGGCACGTCGAGCCACGGCACCGCGCCCGGCGACGCCGCCGAGGTCGCGTCGGTCACGTCGCCGCCGCTGAAGGACATCGTGGCGTCGATGCTCACGTCGAGCGACAACAACTCCGCCGAGATGCTCGTCAAGGAGCTCGGGGTCCACGACTCGAAGCAGGGCACCACCGCCGCCGGCGTCGCCGCGGTGAAGGCCCGCCTGCTCGCCCTCGGCCTGCCCGCCGAACCGCTCGCCCTGGTCGACGGCTCGGGCCTCGACCGCGGCAACCGCATCACCTGCAACCTCCTCGTCCGCACGCTCGGCCTCGCGTCCACCCGGCCCGAGTTCGCGGCGATCGTGCTGGGGCTGCCGGTCGCGGGCCAGAGCGGCACGCTGATCGACCAGATGACGGGCACCCCGCTCGCCGGCCGACTGCGGGCGAAGACCGGATCGCTGCAGGGTGTCGCGGGTCTCACCGGCCTCGTCGAGGTCGGCCCGGCGCTGCGGTTCGCCGTCATCGACACCGGCGACTTCGCCGAGGGCGCGGCCCCGTCGATCCGTCTCAAACTGGCATCGATCATCGGAACCTTCCCCGACGCACCGCCGGCCGATACGCTCGTGCCCGCACCCGCCCCGTAGCAGGAGCCCGAATGACACCAACCGAGCCCACCGGGGCGTCGCAGCCGAACCCGAAGGCCCCTTCCAGCTCCACCGGGAAGGCATCGGAGTCGCACCGGACCCCGCCGTTGCCGCAGCTCGTCACCGAGCTGAAGGACCTCGTCGTCACGTACGTCAAGGAGCAGACGCTCGTCCCGCTCAAGTCGCTGGGCCGCTACATCGGCTTCGGCATCGCCGGATCGCTGCTGCTCGGCGTCGGCGTCGTCTTCCTCGGCATGTCGTGCCTGCGGGCGCTGCAGACCCAGACCGACGGCACCTTCGACGGCAACTGGTCCTGGGTGCCCTACCTGATCACGTTCGTGGCCCTGATCGTCGGCGCCGCCGTCGTGTGGCTGGCCCGCACCGCCCGCAAGGTCGAGAAGGAGTACGGATGACCGCCACCGGCCCGGGCAACCGCCCGGTGACCCGCGCCGACATCGAGCACAAGCTCGCCGAAATCCGCGGCATCGCCGACGACACCACCGAGGTCGCGCAGGACGCCACCAAGACGGGGCTCGTCGTCGCCGGGGTCGCGGTCGTCGTGATCGCCTTCGTGCTCGGGAAGCGCCGCGGCCGGAAGAAGAGCACCATCGTCGAGATCCGGCGCATCTGATGGCCCGCAGCAAGACCGACGCCGCCCTCGCCGTCGGCGCCGCTATCTCCGCCGCCGAGATCTTCAAGAAGGGCTTCACCGCCCGTTTCGCGTCGGCGTTCTCGCGCATGGCGCTGCGGCGCGGCATGCACAGCGGCTCGAAGGCGTGGTTGTACGTGGGCGCGGCCGCCAGCGGCTTCAAGCTCCTGCAGTCGGTGGCCGGCCGCAAGCCCGAGGTCACCCGCATCAAGCTGCGCAAGGGCGAGTCGCTCCAGATCACCGAGATCCGCCGCGCCAAGTAGCGGCAGGGGACGCCAAGCAGGAAGGCACGACCCGACCACCGGTACCCTGGACCGGTGAAGGTCACCCTCCGGAACCCACGTCGCGAGGTCGAGATCGCCGGACCGATCTCGGTCGTCGCGCTCCTCGCGCAGCTCGACGTGAGCCCCGAGTCGGTGCTGGTGATCGTGGGCGACGAGTTGGTCACCCACGACCGCAAGCTCGCCGACGACGCCGAGGTGGAGATCCGCCCCGTGATCAGCGGTGGGAGTCACTGATGTGAAGTGCCGCGTGTGCAAGGGCCCGGCGGTGATCGACGTCCGCCGTCACAACGCCGCGTTCTGTCGCGACCACTTCCTCCACCACTGCGAGGAGCAGGTGCGGCGCGGCATCCACCAGTACAAGATGCTGGCGCCCGGCGAGCGGGTGCTCGTCGCCGTCTCCGGCGGCAAGGACTCCCTGGCGCTCTGGGACATCCTGATCCGCCTCGGGTACGAAGCCGACGGGCTCTACCTCGGCCTCGGCATCGGCGACTACTCCGACGTCTCCGCGCAGTACGTCGACGCCTACGTGCGCGAGCACGGCATCGAGGACGGCGGCCACAAGCTGCACACCGTCGACCTCGCCGACGAGTACGGGCTCGGCATCCCCGCCGCCGCGGCCGCCACCCACCGGGCGCCCTGCGGCGCGTGCGGCCTCTCGAAGCGCCACCTCTTCAACCGCGCGGCGATGGAGCACGGCTACGACGTCGTCGCCACCGGCCACAACCTCGACGACGAAGCCGCCGTCCTGCTCGGCAACGTCCTGCGCTGGGACGTCGGCTACCTCGGTCGTCAGCATCCGGTGCTGCCCGCGGCGCCGGGGTTCGTGCGCAAGGTCAAACCGCTCGTGCGCCTCGGCGAACGCGAGATGGCCGCCTACTGCGTGCTGCGCGGCATCGACTACCAGGTCGAGGAGTGCCCCATGGCCGAGGGCAACCGTCACCTCGGCTACAAGGAGGTGCTCAACGCGCTCGAGGACCGGTCGCCGGGCAGCAAGGCCGCGTTCCTCTTCGGGTTCGTCGAGCGGGGGCACGAACGCTTCGCCGACACCGCCGCCGAGGAGCGCGACGACCTGCGCGAGTGCAGCGTGTGCGGCGCGCCCACACCGGGCGAGGTCTGCGCGTTCTGCCGGCTGCGCGAGCGCGTCGGCGCGATCTCCATCACGCCCGTCGAACTCTCGACCGGGCCAGCAGAGGGGTAACGAATGGCCCAGCCGTTCCGGGCGGGGGAGCGCGTGCTCCTCGTCGACAGCAAGCAGCGCCGCCATCTCGTCACCCTCGCCGAGGGCGGCGAGTTCCACACCCACGCGGGCTTCGTGCCCCACGCGGAGATCATCGGTCAGCCCGACGGCTCGGTGATCCGCACCACCCGTGGCGCCCGCCTCACCGCGGTGCGGCCCACGCTCGCCGAGTACGTGCTCGAGATGCCGCGCGGCGCGCAGGTGATCTACCCGAAGGACCTCGGCCCGATCCTCGTGCTCGCCGACGTGTTCCCCGGTGCGAAGGTGCTGGAGTCCGGTGTCGGCTCCGGCGCGCTCACCATGGCGTTGCTGCGCGCGATCGGCCCCACCGGTCACGTCACCGGCTACGAGATCCGCGAAGACTTCGCCAAGCGCGCCCGCCAGAACGTCGACGGCTTCCTCGGCCCCGACATGCCCCTCGACATCGAGATCCGCGACGTCTACGAGGGCATCGCCGTCGACGACCTCGACCGCATCCTCCTCGACCTCCCCGAGCCCTGGCGGGTCGTGAAGCACGCCGAGCAGGCGCTGCACCCGGGCGGGATCCTGCTCGCCTACCTGCCGACGATCGGCCAGGTGGCCCGGCTCCGCGAGGAGCTCGAGGACTCCGGCTTCGGGATGGCACAGACGCTCGAGGTGCTCCACCGCACGTGGCACATCGAGGGGCAATCCGTGCGGCCCGACCACCGCATGGTCGCCCACACCGGCTTCCTCACCCACGCGCGACTGCTCGCTTCGCCCTGACCCGGGCATCATGACCGGGTGAACGCACTCGACCTGCTCGTCGTCGGCCTCGCCGCGGGCGCGGGGTGGCTCGGGTTCCGTATGGGGTTCGTGCGCCGGGCGTTCTCGTGGATCGGCCTCGCGCTCGGGCTCGTCGTCGCGGTGCTGTTCGTGTCGGACATCGCCGACCTGCTCAAGTCGTCGCCCCCGCGCACCCGCTTGCTCGTGTCGCTCGGCTTCGTGCTGCTCGTCGTGACGCTCGCGCAGGCGGTCGGCTACACGATCGGCTCGGCATTGCGGGGCCGCATGCCGCGTGGTGCCGGCGTGCAGCGCGCCGACCGGATCGCGGGCGCCGCGCTCGGCGTGTTCGGCGTCCTCCTGATGATGTGGCTGCTCATCCCCGCGCTCGCGAGCTCGCCGGGCTGGCCGGCGCGCGCCGTGCGCGACTCCGCGGTCGCCCGCACCATCGACAAATTCGCGCCGGCGCCGCCGGAAGAGTCGGAGACGCTGGGCCGCCTCGTCGGCGACCAGACCTTCCCCGAGGTGTTCGACACGCTCACGTCACCCGACGCGGGCACCCCGCCGGCCGATGGCATCCCCGCACCCGCGGCCGCCACCGTCACCCGCTCCACGGTGAAGGTCACCGGCACCGCGTGCGACCGCGTGCAGGAGGGCACCGGCTTCGTCGCCGGGAGCGATCTCGTCGTCACCAACGCGCACGTGGTGGCGGGGAGCGCGACACGCGCGTCGAGACCACCGATCTCCGGCGCCTCGACGCGCAGGTCGTGGCCTTCGACCCCGCGCGTGACCTCGCGATCCTGCGCGTGCCCGGCCTCGGCCTGCCCGCGCTCGAGCGTGCGAACGCAGGCGTCGACGACACCGGCGCATTGTTCGGGCACCCCGGTGGTGGGCCGCTGCGCGAGGCGCCGGTGCGCATCGCCGAGCAGATCGTGGCGCGCGGCACCGACATCACGCACACGGTGGAGACGGAGCGCAACGTGTTCGTGCTCGCGGCGACCACTGCGCCCGGCGACTCCGGCGGGCCGATCGTCGACCAGGCGGGGCACGTCGTCGGCGTGATGTTCGCCTACGACATCAGTCGCGAGACCACCGCGTACGCGCTCACCCGCACCGAGCTCGACGCGGTGCTCGACCCGGTGCTCGCCGGCACGTCGACGTTGCCGCACAGCACCGGCGACTGCCTCGCCGACTGAACCCGAGCGAACGGGCCCGAACTTGTCCGGACGCGACACGACCCGGGTCGGAACCCGGGTCGCGTGCAGAGACGTGCAGTGAAACGGTGGTTCAGTCGACCTCGATGAAGATGCACTCGCCGGGGCACTCCTCGGCGGACTCGATCGTCGCCTCTTCCATGCCACCGGGCACGTTGGCGAGACCATCGGCGCCACCGGGGTTGCTGAAGACCTTGTCGCCTTCCTTGACGTACGCGAGACCGTCGTCGAGGAGGGTGAAGACTGCAGGGGCGATCTCCTCGCAGAGGCCGTCACCGGTGCAGAGGTCCTGATCGATCCAGACCTTCATCGTCGCGTCGCTTCCTTCGTTCGGAGTGCCGTAGGGACTGTCGGACTGACGTCCGAGACGCTACCAAGTACGGGAGCGCCGGTACGGATCAAGCGTAGACCCGCCACCCGGATTTAACAAGGATTGACGGTGAAAATCCGTCAGGTCGTTCAGTCGTTCTGCCGATCGCAGTTCCCACCGTGCGAGCTGCTGCCGCAGACCGTGACCGAGTTGTTCGCCATCGTCGTCGGACATGCGGCACAGCTGAGGCGCGAGTTCGGGTGGCTGAATGCGGCAAGGATCGTCGCCCCGCCGATCGCCGTCACCGTGTTCCCGTTGATCTGGATGTAGGAGGAGCACGACGAGCCCGCCGCGGTCGCTGCGGTTCCGGAGCCGCACGTCGAGCCGTACTTCAGGATTCCCTGGCCGTTCAGGATCGAGTACGTCGTGCCGTTGCACGTCTTGCAGTACGTACCGGCGTTGTTCGTCGACAGCGTGTTGCACGCGTTGCCGTTCGATCCCGTCCAGTACACGACGGCGTCTCCAGGCTTCTTGAACAGCAGGTAGAACCACGAGCAGCTGATCGGGCTGCCGCTCGCCGCTGCTGCCGGACTCGTGAGGGAATCGAGGATCATCGGTGCGGTCCAGGCCGCGGCTCCGGCCACCGCTGCGCCCTTGATCATGGTCCTGCGGTCGATCTGTTTGCCCGCCATCTGGGCCTCCCGTGCACGAGACGCATCCGCCCACTCGCTGCGGCCTTACCAATTCGTCGGCCTCTGCCGGCGAAATATGAGGGGAGATGCGCAAATCTTGGGAGGAATCCCAGGGTGCCCCGCGTCACCAAGGTCACGGAAAGTGGCGAAGGTCTGGCGCTCTCCGTAGCCGTTCGCTTATGATCACCTCTAGATCGCCGAAGGTTGGGCAGGCCTCAGGTGACGCTGAAGCTGCTCAATTGTGCCCCGGGGCGAAAGGGGCGGGAGGCGATTCCTCATGGCCGAAGGCCTTTCTCGTCGGGACATGATCAAGGGCGCCGCCGTAGCCGGTGCGGCCGCCTGGACCGCTCCGATCATCATCGACTCGATCACCAGCCCGGCTGCGGCGGGGTCGGTCTGTCAGCCCCCCGGGACGATCAACACGTCGGGCGCTGGCGCCCTCTATCAGATCAACGGCACGGGCACCGTTTACTTCAGCTGGATCCCGTCCGGCCAGACGACCTGCGCCGCCACCGGAACCGTCCCGAGCGATGACACCGTGACCAACGCCATGGTCTGCAACGGGGAGATCGACATCTCCGGCGGAGTCGTCGAGTACAACAACGCCACACCGACCTACCAGGCATCGCCGTGCTATTTCACTGCGTCCGCGTCGGGTATCAACTTGACCGCGGCCGGAGTTTCTGCCGGCGTGACCGTGCTCGTGTGGCTCCTGCACAACGGCAGTTGGAACGCCTTCGGCTGCACGCCGTACGGCGACAAGAAGCACTGGGCCTTCGCGTGTGGGAGCACGACCGGGTCCTGTGGAAACACGAACAACTGCCTGTAGCCGCATCGCCAGAACCCGCTCCGACGCCCCGCTCCGGCGGGGCGTCGTCGCGTCCGGGACCTCCTGCACGCGTTTCGTGCCCGAAACCACACCGTCATCATTTGTGCGCGTTCGCTGCGGGTAGGCCGGTGTAGGGTGCCGCGCACTGAACAAACGGGGGACCTGAGGAGGTGGTCACGTGGCGTCGGAGCAGGAGCATCGGCTCGTCGAATACGAGCGCCAGGTCGGCGAGCTCCAGGGGCAGCTGAAGGGCCTCGAGGAAGAGGTCGTCGTCCTCCGCCGCCGGCTGCAGGACGCCCCCAAGCGCGTCCGCACACTCGAGGAGAAGATCCTCGAGACAAAGGGCCAGCTCGCCCAGGCGGTCTCTCAGAACGAACGTCTCTCCGCCACGTTGCGCGAGGCGCGCGAGCACATCGCGGCGCTGCGCGAAGAGGTCGAGAAGCTCACCATGCCGCCGTCGGCGTACGGCACCTTCCTCTCCGCGAACGACGACGGCACCGTCGACGTCTACTCGTCGGGCCGCAAGATGCGCGTCTCGGTGCACCCCGAGGTCGACATCGACGAGCTCCAGCGCGGCCAGGAGGTCGCGCTCAACGAGTCGTTCAACGTCGTGCTGGTGCGCGACGCCGACACCGCGGGTGAGGTAGTCGTCCTCAAGGAGGTCCTCGAGGACGGTCTGCGCGCACTGATCGTCGGCCGGGCCGACGAGGAGCGGGTCTGCGAGCTCGGCGCCACGCTGCTCGAGGGCGAGAAGCTGCGCGCCGGCGACCACCTGCTCATGGACGGTCGCTCCGGCCTGTTGGTCGAGCGCATCCCGCGCCCGGAGGTCGAGGAGCTCGTGCTCGAGGAGGTCCCCGACGTCACCTACGACGACGTCGGCGGACTCGACGAGCAGATCGACCAGATCAAGGACGCGGTCGAGCTGCCCTACCTCTACGCCGATCTCTTCCACGAGCACCAGCTGCAGCCGCCGAAGGGCATCCTGCTGTACGGCCCGCCCGGCTGCGGCAAGACGCTCATCGCCAAGGCCGTCGCCAACTCGCTGGCCAAGCGCGTCTCGGAGAAGACCGGTGCGAAGCACCGCTCGTACTTCCTCAACATCAAGGGCCCCGAGCTCCTCAACAAGTACGTGGGGGAGACGGAGCGCCAGATCCGCCTCATCTTCCAGCGCGCACGCGAGAAGTCGGAGGAGGGTTACCCCGTCATCGTGTTCTTCGACGAGATGGACTCCCTGTTCCGCACCGCGGCACCGGCATCTCCTCCGACATCGAGAGCACGATCGTGCCGCAGCTGCTGGCCGAGATCGACGGCGTCGAGAGCCTCAAGAACGTCATCGTGATCGGCGCGTCGAACCGCGAGGACCTCATCGACCCCGCGATCCTGCGCCCCGGCCGCCTCGACGTGAAGATCAAGATCGAGCGTCCCGACGAATCGAGCGCGAAGCAGATCTTCAAGCAGTACCTCACCGCCGATCTGCCGCTCGCCGACTCCGAGACCGCGTCACACGGCGGGCCCGAGCGCGCGGTCGACGCGATGGTCGACGAAGCCGTCACGCGCATGTACGCGACCGACGAGACCAACCGCTTCCTCGAGGTCACCTACCAGAACGGCGACAAGGAGATCCTCTTTTTCAAGGACTTCTCATCGGGTGCCATGATCGAGAACATCGTGCGGCGTTCGAAGAAGCTGTCGATCAAGCGGCTCATCGACGGTGGCGACAAGGGCATCTGCACGCAGGACCTGCTCGACTCGATTAAGCAGGAGTTCCGCGAGCACGAGGACCTGCCGAACACCACCAACCCCGACGACTGGGCGAAGATCTCCGGCAAGAAGGGCGAGCGCATCGTGTACGTGCGCACGATCCTCTCGGAGGGCGACGAGCCCCTCGGTGGCCGCCAGATCGAACGCGTCCAGACCGGCCAGTACCTCTAGACGCGAATCGGCCGGCCCCGCACGGGCCGGCCGACTTCGTTTCAGATCATCGAGCGCGTCAACCTACGTCGGACAACAAAACTCCAGGTAGATGTAATCGAGCGTCTTCCCGGACACGTTCTTGTTGATGGTCACGGTGTTCGTGCCATCGGCTGCGCCCGTGACGCCTGCCGTCGAGCACGTACCGCTTCCACTGAAGTCTGTAGTTACCGAGCGTCTTGATGTTCGTCTGCGACGAGAAGTAGCAGCCGGAGGCGAGGGTAATCGTGTAACTCGTTCCATTGTCGACGAAGTTCGAGCGGAACTTCGACGTGTGAGTTGGGGGACATCCACTCCCGCAGACCCAGGTGTATGCCGCTGTTGCTCGGACTCATGTTGTTGCGCCCGAAGGTTGCGTCGTAGCAGTCGCCGGGCTGGTACGTGTAATCAGGCCCCGACCGCCTGCAGGTGATGTCCGCTGCCGCGTCGACGAGCTTCATGTAGTACTTCGTTGCACACGGACGCGGCGGCGGCGGGACTCGTGAGCGAGTCGATGATCACGGGCGCCGTCCAGGCCGCAGCGCCTGCGACGGCGGCGCCCTTGATCATGTCGCGACGGCTCAGCCCAGCCGGGAAGAGCGAGTGTCCTGCGCGTCGACCATGAATCCTGCCCCTACATCAGCTCCCACAGCCCCGGTGGTCCCCCGGTGCTGACAGCCTGCCCAGCTGTTGACCACGGAGAGTAGTCGATGATCGACGGGCAATACAAGGCGCTTGCCCGCGAGAGTGGCCGACGACACGTCCGAGCGCCGGGAGAAGGGCCGCGACCGGCGCCGGGAACCCCAACTAGGCTTCCTCCGTGGCCATCCCCAAGGTCTGCGGGATCGAGACGGAGTACGGCGTCATGCTGCGCGGCGCGGCCGACCCCAACCCGGTGCTGGCCTCCTCGTGCTCATCAACGGGTACGTCGAGCAGCGCAAGGTCGGCTGGGACTTCGAGGACGAGTCGCCCGGTCGCGATGCACGCGGCTTCGCCCGGGAGGGGTCGCTCGCCGCCGGAGATCGAGACCCACCTGGTCAACACGGTCCTCACCAACGGGGCGCGCTACTACGTCGACCACGCGCACCCCGAGTACTCCACGCCCGAGTGCGCCGACGCGCTGGAGCTCGTCGTCGCCGACAAGGCGGGGGAGCGCATCCTCGCCCGCTCGATGCTCGCGGCCAAGCGGCTGCTCGAGCCCGGGCAGGAGATCGTCGTCTACAAGAACAACTCCGACGGCAAGGGCAACTCGTACGGCACGCACGAGAACTACCTCGTCGACCGCGCCGTGCCCTTCGCCACGCTGGTGCGCCACCTGCTCCCGTGGTTCGTCAGCCGCCAGGTGTTCACCGGCGCCGGCAAGGTCGGCTCGGAGAACGGCGCCGAGCGCGTCGACTACCAGATCAGCTCAGCGCGCCGATTTCTTCGAGGAGGAGGTCGGGCTCGAGACCACGCTCAAGCGCCCGATCGTCAACACGCGTGACGAGCCGCACGCCGATCCGTCAGCTCTACCGCCGCCTCCACGTGATCGCCGGCGACGCCAACCTCTGCGAGGTCGCCACCTTCCTCAAGGTCGGCACCACCGCCATCGTGCTGTCGATGGTCGAGGACGACTTCATCGACAAGGACCTCTCGATCGTCGGCCCGGTCGCGGCGATGCGCACGGTGTCGCACGACCCCACGCTCGCGGCCACCGTCGAGCTCCACGAGGGCGGCACCATCACCGCGGTCGACCTGCAGTGGGAGTTCCTGCGCCTCGCGCAGAAGTACGCCGACGAGGTGGGCCTCGACGGGTGCGGCGGCGACGCCGTCGGGGCCAGGGTGCTCGCCCGCTGGGAAGCAGGTGCTCACCGACCTCGAGCGCGACCCGATGCTGCTCGACGGCCAGCTCGACTGGGTCACCAAGCTCGGCGCTGCTCCGACGCCTACGTCGAGCGCGACGGCCTCGAGTGGTCCGACCCCAAGCTGTCGCTCCTCGACCTCCAGTACCACGACGTCCGCCCCGACCGGTCGCTCTACGAGCGGCTCGTGCGCGCCGGCAAGGTCGAGCGCCTGGTGACGGAGGAGGAGGTCATGCGGGGGATCACGGTGGCGCCCGCCTCCACCCGGGCATACTTCCGGGGTGAGTGCCTCACCCGCTGGCCCGACGCGGTCGTCGCCGCCAACTGGGACAGCATGATCCTCGACGTAGGCTCCGACCCCCTGCGGCGGATCCCGATGATGGAGCCGTTGCGGGGAACGAAGGCGCACGTCGAGCCGTTGTTCGCCCAGGTCGGTACCCCCGCCGAACTGGTTGCCAGACTCCAGGAGTAAGAGGAGCCCCCATGCCCGAGCGTGAGCGCAAGCAGAAGCCCGCCCCCAAGGAGCGTGCCTCGGAGACCGTCGAGGCCGCCGCGCCCGCCAAGCAGGGCGAGGAGCTCAAGGAGGAACTCGACGATCTCCTCGACGAGATCGACTCCGTCCTCGAGTCGAACGCAGAGGAATTCGTTAAGTCATATGTACAAAAAGGGGGTGAGTGATTTACGTCCGATAGGGCGTAGATGTCTCACCTCGAATCGCAGAATGAGCGCATGAAACGATGCGCAGACTGCAAGGAACTCAAGCCCTACAGCGAGTTTCCGCCGAGCAAGAAGGCGAAGGACGGTCGCCACTCGTACTGCAAGGTGTGCAACAACCGCCGCTCGCAAGGAGTCGAGGAAACGTCTCCATGGCGGGTCTCGGCACTACCACCTGAAGCACCGGTACGGCATCGGCGCCGACGACTTCGACCGCTGGTCGCGGAGCAGGGCGGCCTGTGCGCGATCTGCCAGCGGCCGGATCCCGAGCACGTCGACCATGATCACGAGACCGGCAAGGTGCGCGGGATCCTCTGCTTCAACTGCAACGGCGGGCTCGGCCAGTTCAAGGACGACCTCGACGCGTTGTTGGCCGCCGCCACCTATCTCGCGACGACGAGCTCGGAAGATGCGCGAGCTTCGTCGATCTCGCGCGTGGCGAGGGCGGGGGAGCTGCGCGAAGCGCCCGTATAGGCTCGCCCGCGTGATCGACACTCCTCTGCCGACCTTCGCGGCCGGCGCCGACCCGGGCGCGTCGTTTGTCGACCTCCTCCGCCGCGTCGCGCCGCACGACCTCCCGGGCGCCGGGCTCGAAGCCGCCGGCAGCTCGAACCTGGCCGCCGCATCGAGATCATGCACGGCACCACCGTGCTCGCGATCCGCTACGACGGCGGCGTCGTGATGGCCGGCGACCGCCGGGCCACTGCGGGCCACATGATCGCCAGCCGCCGCATCGAGAAGGTGTTCCCGGCCGACGACTTCTCCGGCGTCGCCATCGCCGGCGCGGCCGGGCCCGCCGTCGAGATGGTGAAGCTCTTCCAGGTGCAGCTCGAGCACTACGAGAAGATCGAGGGCGAGTACCTCTCGCTCGAGGGCAAGGCCAACCAGCTGGGCCAGATGGTGCGGGGCAACCTGCCCGCCGCGATGCAGGGCTTCGTGGTGATCCCGCTCTTCGCCGGCTACGACGAGCCGCCGCCAGCGTGGCCGGGTGTTCAGCTACGACGTCACCGGCGGCAAGTACGAAGAGGCCGACTTCCAGACCAACGGCTCGGGCGGCGTCCACGCCCGCAACTGGATCAAGGCGATCTGGCAGGACGACATGGGGCGCGACGCCGCGGTCGACCTCGCGCTGCGGGCCCTGTTCGCCGCCGCCGACGAGGACGCCGCCACCGGCGGCCCCGACCTCGTGCGGCGCATCTTCCCGATGGTCGCGGTGATCTCCGGCGACGGTTACGTCGCCCTCGCCGACGACGAGATCGCGACACGATCCGAGGCGCTGTACGGCGGCCGAGAAGAAGGGAGCGGGCTGTGAGCATGCCCTTCTACGTCCCGCCCGAGCAGATGATGAAGGACCGCGCCGACTACGCGCGGAAGGGCATCGCGCGTGGGCGCAGCCTCGTGGCCTTCAGCGCCACCGACGGCATCGTGATCGTCGCCGAGAACAGCTTCCGCACGCTCTACAAGATCAGCGAGATCTACGACCGCATCGCGTTCGCGGGCGTCGGCAAGTACAACGAGTTCGAGATGCTGCGCGTCGCCGGCGTGCGCCAGGCCGACCTCAAGGGCTACTCGTTCGCCCGCGAAGACGTCAACGCACGCGCGCTCGCCAACGCCTACGGCCAGACGCTCGGCCAGGTGTTCACCCACGAGATGAAGCCGTACGAGGTGGAGATCCTCCTCGCGCGAGGTCGGCGACGACCAGGCCGACGACGAGCTGTACCACATCCTCTACGACGGCACGGTCATGGACGAAGCGGGCTGCACCGTGCTCGGCGGTCAGGCCGAGACGATCGCCGAGGCGCTCGAGGCGCGCTACAACCCGGAACTCGACGCCGGCGCGGCGATCCGCCTCGGCGCCGCGCTGCTCGCCGGTCCCGACACCGTGCTCGAGGCCGATCCGCTCGAGGTCGCGTTGCTCGATCGCGCCCGGCCACGGCGCACGTTCCGCCGCCTCGACGGCGCCGGCCCTCGCGACGATCCTCGCCGCGGGCTGACCGCGACCGGACGAAGCCGCTACCAGGCGATCGACGCGCAGCACCACGCCGACCACGGCGACGGTGAGCATCGCCAAGGTGACCCACCACACCCAGCCGACCTGATGCGGCGCGCACCGGCCGCTTCGGCACCCGAGTCCCACCATTCGCGAAGGTGCGCGCCAGCGTGGCGTCGACCTCGTCGGCGAGCAGCACGTACTTGGCGTCGTCGAGCTGCTCCTCGGGCACGAACACGTCGACCCGGGCGAGATCGCCCACCGTGAACCCGTAGGCGCCGTCGAGCGCGCCGCGCAGCTGCGCGTCGATGCCCTCGGCCTCGAGGCGGGCCAGCAGCACGTGGGCGCGGAACGACCCGGCCACCGACGTCAGGAGCGTCATCGGCGGGCGGGCTTCCATTCGCCGAATGTTAGGGGTCCGTTTCGGGCGCTGTGCGCGGAGCGGTATGGCCACGGCGCAGTCCACAGGGCCGGGTAGCGTGGTGCCACGTTGAGAGGGTGACCAGATGGAACGCAGGATCTTCGGGCTCGAGAACGAGTACGGCGTCACCTGCACGCTGCGCGGTCAGCGGCGTCTGAGCCCCGACGAGGTCGCCCGCTACCTGTTCCGCCGGGTCGTGTCGTGGGGCCGGTCGAGCAACGTCTTCCTCGAGAACGGCGCCCGCCTCTACCTCGACGTCGGGTCAGCCACCCCGAGTACGCCACGCCCGAGTGCGACTCCATCGCGGATCTCGTCGTGCACGACAAGGCGGGGGAGCGCATCCTCGAAGGCCTGGTGCGCAGCGCCGAGCAGCGCCTCCGGGAGGAGGGCATCCGCGGCGAGGTCTACCTGTTCAAGAACAACACCGACTCCGCGGGCAACTCCTACGGCTGCCACGAGAACTACCTCGTCGAGCGCGAGGGTGACTTCTCGAAGTTCACCGACGTGCTCATCCCGTTCCTCGTCACCCGCCAGGTGTACGCAGGTGCGGGCAAGGTGCTGCAGACGGCACGCGGCGCGATGTACTGCGTGAGCCAGCGCGCCGAGCACATCTGGGAGGGCGTCTCGAGTGCGACCACGCGCTCGCGCCCGATCATCAACACGCGCGACGAGCCCCACGCCGATGCCGAGCGATTCCGCCGGCTCCACGTGATCGTCGGCGACTCCAACATGAGCGAGTACACGACGTTCCTGAAGATCGGGACCATGTCGATCGTGCTGCGCATGCTCGAGGAGGACTCACGTCCGTGGCGCGACCTCACGCTGGAGAACCCGATCCGCGCGATCCGCGAGATCAGCCACGATGTCACCTGCCGGCGGCAGCGTGCGCCTCGCCAACGGACGCGAGCTCTCCGCGGTCGAGATGCAGAGCGAGTACCTGCAGCGGGCGATGCAGTTCGCCAAGCGCCGCGGCCTCTCACCGCTCGAGGAGCAGGCGCTCGCGATGTGGGAGCACGTGATGACCCACCTCGAGAACGATCCGCTGAAGCTCTCCACCGAGATCGACTGGGTGATCAAGCACCACATGATCGAGGCGTACCGCGAGCGTCACGACCTCGCGCTCACCAGCCCGCGCGTCGCGCTCCTCGACCTCGCCTACCACGACGTCACGCGTTCGCGCTCGCTCTACTACCTGCTCGAGCGACGGGGCGCGGTCGACCGCATGGCCACCGACGAGGCGATCGAGCACGCGGTCGCCAACCCGCCCGAGACCACCCGGGCGCGGCTGCGCGGCGCGTTCATCAAGCGGGCCAAGGAGCGCAAGCGCGACTACACCGTCGACTGGGTGCACCTGAAGCTCAACGACCAGGCGCAGCGCACCGTCCTCTGCAAGGACCCCTTCAAGTCGCAGGACGATCGCGTCGAACGCCTGATCGCAAGCCTGTAGCGCCCCTAATCTCTCGCGCATGCCGTCGTACCGGACCGGTCGGGTCGTCTCGTTGCTCGACGCGCGCCAGGGGTTGCAGCGCGTCGAGGTCGACCTCGGCAACGGTCCCGAGCGGGCGTACGCACTCACCCAGCTCACCGGCCCGGTGGCGGAGGGCGACCAGGTCGTGGTGAACACCACGGCGGTCGAGCTCGGTCTCGGCACCGGCGGCTGGCACGTCGTGCACTGGAACCTCGAGCGCGACGGCTGGTCCGAAGCGGGCCCCGGCCACATCATCAAGGGTCGCTACACCAGCATCCAGACCGACGTCGGCAGCACCGAGGAGCACCTCGAGGAGCTCGCCGAGGTCGAGAGCATCGACGGCCTGCCGGTGGTGGCCGCCGCGCTGCACAGCCAGCTGCCCGCGGTCGCGGCGGCGTTCAAGGCGTGCGCGCCGAACGGGCGGCTCGCCTACGTGATGACCGACGGTGCGGGGCTGCCGCTCGCACTCTCCGACCTCGTCGCCAACCTGCGCGAACTTGGGCTCGTCGACGCCACCATCACGTGCGGCCACGCGTTCGGCGGTGACTTCGAGGCGGTGTCGGTGTACTCCGCACTCGCGATCGCGCGCCACATCGCGCGGGCCGACGCTGCGGTGGTCGTGATGGGCCCCGGCATCGTCGGCACCAACACCCGGCTCGGCTTCACGGGCCTCGAGGTGGGGCAGGTGCTCGACGCGACCGTCGCGCTGGGCGGCGTGCCCATCGCGTGCCTGCGCGTCTCGTTCGCCGATCCGCGCGACCGTCACGCCGGGCTCTCGCACCACAGCGCCACCGCGCTGCGCCTCGTCGCGCGCGAGCGCGCACAGGTCGCGGTGCCCGCGCTTCCCGAGGCGCAGGCCGCCGTGCTGCGCGCCGACCTCGAGGCCGCGGGGATCGACCGCCGTCACGATCTGGTGCCCGTCGACGACGCACCCGACGCGGTCGCGCTGCTCGACGCGCACGGCCTGCGCATCACCTCGATGGGCCGGCCCGCGGCCGACGACCCCGCGCTGTTCCAGGCCGCCGCGGCCGCCGGCGCGCTCGCGGCGCGCCACGCGGCACCGTTCCTGTCGGAGGCCGACCCTCTCCTGCCGGAGCCGGGGCGTGGCTGACCGCCTCGAACGGCTCCTCAACCTCACCGCGACACTGCTCGACACCCGCCGCCCGCTCACCCTCGACGAGCTCGCCGAGCGGGTGGAGCCGCGGTACCCCGACGACAAGGTCGCGCGTCGCCGCCAGTTCGAGCGCGACAAGGAGACGCTGCGCGAGCTCGGCATCCCGATCCGCGTCGAGACGGTCGACGGCTTCGGGGCGGAGCAGGCGTACCGCATCCACGCCGACGACTACTACCTGCCCGACCTCGGCCTCACCCCGCCCGAGCTCGCGGCGTTGCACGTGGCCGTCACTGCGGTGCGCCTCGAAGGTGACGCCGGGCGTGAGGGCCTCGCCAAGCTCGGCGGGTTGGAGGGGAGTGGCGCCCACGCGACGCTCGCCGAGGTGCCGGTCACGCCGGCGCTCGCGGCGCTGTTCGACGCGGTCCGCCGCCGCTCCACCGTGGAGTTCTCCTATCGCGACGAGGACCGCACCCTCGATCCGTACGGCGTCGTGCTGCGCTTCGGCCACTGGTACGTCGTCGGCCACGACCGCGACCGCGACGCACCCCGCGCCTTCCGCATCGACCGCATCGAGGGCGATCCCGTGATCGGGGCGGCGGGCACCTTCGAACCACCGCCCGACGTCGACCCGGGGGAGTACGTCCGCGCCGACCCCATGACCTACGGCGAGGACCAGCCCGTGCGGGCCGAGGTGCTCGTCGACGCGCCGCGAGCGGGATGGGTGGTCGAGCAGCTGGGCGAGGAGTCGGTGCTCGATCGCCGCGACGACGGCGCGGTCGTCGTCGCGCTCGAGGTCGTCAACCGCGCCGCGTTCCGCACCTGGGTGCTCGAGCTCCTCGACCACGCCGAGGTGCTGGCGCCATCCGAGTTGCGCGACGAGATGGTCACGTGGCTCGCCGCGATCGCGGGCAGTCAGGGGAGCGGCGCGTGAGCCCCCGACCGCAGGTCGCGCCGCGGTTGCGCCGCGTGCTCGCGCTGGTGCCGTGGATCCTCGCGCACCCCGGCATCACCGTCGCCGAGCTCGCCGAACGATTCGAGGTGTCCGAAGCGGAGCTCGAACGCGACCTCGAGCTGTTGCCGATGTGCGGGCTCCCGCCGTACACCGCGGATCGCCTCATCGACGTGTCGATCATCGACGGCGAGGTGGAGATCCGTCTCGCCGAGTACTTCGAACGGCCGCTGCGCCTCACGCCGGCCGAGGGCATCGCGCTCCTCGCGGCGGGGCGCGCGCTGCTCGGCGTGCCCGGGTCCGACACCGCCGGCCCACTCGCCACCGCGCTCGGCCGGCTCGAGGAAGCGGTCGGTGCGCGGGGCGGCCTCGCCGTCGACGTCGGCGGCAGCGACCACGTGGAGGCGCTGCAGGACGCCGCCGCCGCGCACGAGCAGGTCGAGATCGACTACTACTCCTTCGCCCGCGACGAGATGTCGACGCGGGTGATCGACCCGTGGAGGGTGTTCCACGCGTTCGGGGCGTGGTACGTGGCGGCGTGGTGCCACTCGGCGGAGGCGGAACGCCTCTTCCGCGTCGACCGGGTCCGGGGGCTGCGCGCCACCGGCGACCACTTCGACCCGGCGTCGCGCCCGGAGGACGGCGGGCCCGGGCTCGTGTACTCACCGAACGACGACGACCCCCGCGTCACGCTCTGGCTCGGCCCCGACGCCGCGTGGGTGGTGGAGAGCCACCCGCTCGAATCGGTCGAACCCCTCGCCGGCGGCGCCCACCGGGTGGTGCTGGCGATCAGCGAGCCGGCCTGGCTCGAACGGCTGCTGCTCACGCTCGGTCCCGACGCACGCGTCGAGGGTCCGGAGGCCTTCACCGGCCTCGCCGCCGCGGCCGCCGCCCGGCTGAGTGACCGCTATGGAGCGGTGTGACCCCCGCGTCCGCGACTCGGGGTCGCCATCTGCGAGGATGGGGCAGTGGAGCAGCCGACCTCGTGACCGACGATCTCACCCAGGACACCGCCGTCGGCACCGAGGAGCCCGGGCCCGTGGACGACATTCCCGCAGGCAACCAGCCCGGTGACCAGGCCGGCAACCAGCCCGGCGACTCGCAGGGCGGTGGGGACGGTCAGCGGCCGGGCGACGGCCAGACGGGCGGCGCCGACCGACGCCGCGCAGCCAGCCGGACCGCCATCGAGTGGACGCTCCTGATCCTCGGCGCGGTGGTCATCGCCATCGTCATCAAGACGTTCCTGTTCCAGGCCTTCTACATCCCGTCGGCGTCGATGGACCCCACGCTCGAGGTCGGCGACCGCGTGCTCGTCAACAAGCTCAGCTACGACCTCCACGACGTGCACCGCGGCGACATCATGGTCTTCGCCTCGGCGCCCAACAAGGAGTGGCACAAGGCCGGTATCGACGATCTCGTGAAGCGGGTCATCGGCCTGCCCGGCGAGACGGTCACGCAGTGCGACGGCGAGAAGGTCTGCATCGACGGCAAGGTGCTCGACGAGAGCTACCTGCCCAAGGGCACACCGAGCATCTTCCCGTCCACGTTGCCGAAGTTGGGCGACGGCACCGACGCGTGCGCGCCCGACAGCCCCGAGGGCGGCTGCAAGGTGCCGGCCGGCATGATCTTCGTGATGGGCGACAACCGCACGAACTCGCAGGACTCACGCGCGAACGGACCGGTGAAGCAGTCGAGCATCGTCGGGCGCGTGTTCCTGCGCATCTGGCCGCCCGGCCGCATCGGCCTGCTCTAGCTCTCGCTCAGGGCCGCCACTCGCCGACGACGGCGACCATGCGGTCGACGTGGTCGGAGTACACCGCGTCGACGTCGAGACGCAGCATCTCGCGGAAGTGGCGCACTTCCTGCACGTCCCACGCGAACACCTCGAGCCCGAACCGCCGGTAGAGCGACACCAGCCCACCGGTCCAGTCGGTGCGGTGCATGTTGACCACGTGGATGCCCGACTCGGCCGCGAGCGCCGCGTGGCGCTCCGGAGGGACGTCGAGTCTGCGCCGCCGCACGGAGTGCACGAGGTGCGCGGCCGGCGCCCGGCGGCCGAGGCGCTCGAGCAGCATCCGGTTGGCCGAGCACAGCCAGAGCCGGTCGGTGGCTCCCACGGCGTCGGCGATGTCGAGGATCTTCTCGCCGGCCTTCGGGTCGTACACGTCGAGGGAGAGCTCGTAGTCGGTGCCGAGGACCTCGTAGAGGTCGGCGAGGCGGGGAACCTCGAGATCGGCGAGGCGGGCGGCGGTGGTCGACGCCACCCGGCGGGAACGCAGGAGCCCCCGGCGGGCGGTGGCCCCGTGGACCAGCACCACCTCGCCGTCGCTGCTGCAACGAGCGTCGGACTCCAGCCCCCGGGCGCCGAGCTCCAGGGCCCGCCGGAAGGCCCGCAGGGTGTTCTCCGGCAGGTCGGCACTGGCGCCCCGGTGGGCGAAGGTGATCGGGCTGTGGTGCACCGGCCGACGTTACCCACCCCGGTGTGACTTCCGACCCTCAAGGGACCCTCCCCGGCTGCCGAAACCTGGGAGGACACGGGCAAGGGGCCGAGGGAAGCTGGGAGGTGGGCACGATGACGACGGTGCGAGCGCAGTGCCCGGAGTGCGGGGACGTCAGGCTGCAGATCCACGACCTGACCGTGGTCGTCGGTGACGACGCCGAGGCGCCGTCGAGCTACCGCTTCCGGTGCCCCGTGTGTGACCACGTCGTGAGCCGCGAGGCCACGACCCGCATCGTCGACCTCTTGGTCGGCGCCGGCGCGGAGCAGGAGACGTTCCGCTGGCCGGCCGAGCTGGCCGAGCCCCATGCGGGCCCGACGCTCACCGCCGACGACCTCCTGGACCTCCACGTCCTCCTGGCCACGGACACCTGGTTCGACGAGGTCGTGGCCTTGGTCCGTCACACGACCCCGGAGTAGCATCCCTCTCATGGTGGTGTTGGTGGTGGTGCTGGTGCTCGCTGTCGGGGCTGGTGCCGCGGCGTGGGCAACCCGTCGCCACGGTGACGACGTCGAGCCCACCGTGCGCGAGTTCGCAGAATTCCGCGACGCCATCTCCCGTCAGGTCGCCGGCGTGCAGACCGACACCGCCACCACGCGTCGTCATCTCGACTCGCGTCCACTCCACTCGGGAAGCGGCCCCGCCGACACCGTCGGACACGGCGCGGGTACCCCGCCCTTCCAGGGTTAGTCTTGCCCCGGACCACCGTGGGGGGGTCCGGCGGAAAGGAAACCCTGAATGCCCTCGCTCGGCCCCGCCGAGATCCTCGTGATCATGGTGATCGCGCTGCTGGTCTTCGGCCCCGACAAGATGCCCGACATCGCCCGCCAGGTGGGTCGCGGATTCCGTGAGTTCCGCCGCGTGCAGAACCACCTGAAGGCCGAGCTGCGCGACGTCGTGTCGGAGTTCGACAGTTTCGACGACGACAAGGAGACGGGCACCCCCGCGCCCGCCGCCACCGGCGACCCGGTGCCGAGCCTGCCGCCGCTCACCACCGACGGCACCGACCTCCCGACTGCAGAGACGCCGACCCAGGCTGCCGCCGCCGAGGCGAGTGCCGAGCCGGCCCCATCGGTCGCACCCGCACCTCCGGCGCCGCCCGCCGAGGTCGCCCTCCCGCCCGCCGAGGTGGCACTGCCACCGGCCGAGGTCGCGTTGCCGCCGGTCGAGGTCGCCCTCCCGCCGGCCGAGCCGCCGGCCGAGCCCTCTTGACGCGCCCGTGGTGAAGACACCGAAGTTCCGCCGCACGGTGCGGGACCCCGAAGGGCGGATGTCGCTGGGCGACCACATCGGCGAGCTGCGCAGCCGACTGATGGTCTCGATCGCGGCGGTCCTCGTCGCGGCCACCCTGGTGTTCGTCTTCGCGCCGAACATCATCAGCTGGCTGATCCAGTTCTACAACGACGCGGCACCCAAGGGGACGCCCAACAAGTTCATCTTCACCGGGCCGCTCGACGCGTTCGCGACCCGCCTGAAGATCGCCACCTACGGCGGCATCGTCCTCGCGATGCCGGTGTGGCTGTGGGAGTTGTGGCGCTTCATCACTCCGGGATTGAACCCGAAGGAGAAGAAGTACGCCGTCCCGTTCATCATCTCGTCGATCGCGCTGTTCGCGCTCGGCGGCGCGGTGGCGCTGCTCACCCTCCAGCCGGCCCTGCAGTTCCTCCTCGGCATCGGCGGTGCCGACCTGCAGCCGCTGCTCACCGCCGACAAGTACATCTCGCTCGTCTCGCTGATGATCCTGGCGTTCGGGCTCGCGTTCGAGTTCCCGATCGTCTTGATGTTCCTGCTCATCGCGCGGGTGCTGACCACGAAGCAACTACGCGCGTGGCGACGCTGGGCCGCCGTGGTGATCGTCACGTTCGCGGCGGTGATCACGCCGAGCCAGGACCCCTACTCGTTGTTCGCGATGGCGATCCCCATGTACGTCTTCTACGAGATGTGCATCATCATCGGAAGGATCATGAAGCGATGAGCCCGAAGGCGCACCGCGGTTACAAGGCCCCGCGGGACCGTCGCGAGGTGTGGACGGCGATCGCGGTCGCAGTCGCGATCGTGGTGGCAACGGGCGTGCTCGTGTGGATCGTGCGACCCAACAAGGACTCCGGTTCGAGCACGACGACCACCACGGCACCGGCGGCCACGAGCACCACCGTGGCCGGGGCGACCACCACGGTGCCGGGCACCACCGACACCACGCCGGCCACCGAGACGCCGGCCACGTCCACGCCCGCCACGTCGACGCCCTGACGAAGCCGCGCCGCGTGCCCCGACCCCCCGACACGCTGCGCGCCACCTTCGAGGCCGGACGCGGCTTCCCCCTCGATCCGTTCCAGGTCCGGTCGCTCGACGCCATCGACGCGGGCGAGAGCGTCCTCGTCGCGGCCCCGACCGGCTCGGGCAAGACGCTCGTGGCCGAGTACGCGATCGCCCGGGCCATCGCCGCGGGGGAGAAGGCCTTCTACACCACGCCCCTGAAGGCGCTGTCGAACCAGAAGTTCGGCGACCTCGCGCGCGTTTACGGCAAGGCCAACGTGGGCCTGCTCACCGGCGACAACTCGATCCACGGCGAGGCGCCGGTGGTGGTGATGACCACCGAGGTGCTGCGCAACATGATCTACGCGGCGTCGCCCACCCTGGAAGGCCTGCGCTACGTCGTGCTCGACGAGGTGCACTACCTCCAGGACCGCTACCGCGGCCCGGTGTGGGAGGAGGTCATCGTGCACCTCCCGCAGGACGTGTCGCTGGTGTGCCTCTCGGCCACGGTGTCGAACGCCGAAGAGGTGGCGAGCTGGATCGGCACCGTACGCGGCGCGACCGCGGCGGTGATCGAGGAGACCCGCCCGGTGCGGCTCGAGAACCGCTATCTCGTGGGGGAGCGCGGCAGCGACACCCTGCACATGTTGCCGACGTTCGCACCCGACGACGACGGCGAACTGCGCCCCAACCCCGACGCGGCGCGCCTCGACACGCGCCCCACGCAGCGGAGCGGGCGCGACACCGGCCGGGACGGCGGCTGGCGTGGCCGGCCGCGCAGCCGCCTGCGTGCCCCGAGCCGCGTCGAGACCGTCGAGCTCCTCGCCGACGAGGACATGCTCCCGGCGATCGCCTTCGTGTTCAGCCGCAACGGCTGCGACCAGGCGGTGCAGCAGTGCCTCGCCGCGGGCCTGCGCCTCACCGAGGCGAACGAACGCCACGTGATCCGCGAGATCGCCGAAGCACGCACGGCGTCGCTCGCCGACGCCGACCTCGACGTTCTCCGCTACGACGAGTGGCTCGCCGGGCTGGAGGCCGGCTTCGCCGCGCATCACGCGGGCATGGTGCCGCCGATGAAGGAGGCGGTCGAGGAGGCGTTCGCCGCCGGTCTCGTGAAGGTCGTCTTCGCCACGGAGACACTCGCGCTCGGCATCGACATGCCCGCGCGCTCCGTCGTGATCGAGAAGCTCTCGAAGTTCACCGGTGAACGCCACGAGTTCCTCACGCCCGGTGAGTACACGCAGCTCACCGGGCGCGCCGGGCGACGCGGCATCGACGAGCGCGGGTACGCCGTCGTGTGCTGGAGCCCCTTCGTGCCGTTCGACCAGGTCGCGTCGCTCGCGTCGCGGCGCACCGACGCGATCCGCTCGAGCTTCCGGCCCACCTACAACATGGCCGCCAACCTCGTGCGCCGCTACACCGAGTTCGAGGCGCACCACCTCCTCAATCTGTCGTTCGCGCAGTTCCACGCGGATCGCGACGTCGTCGCCCTCGAACGCCAGCTGGAGCGCAACCGCACGATGCTCGCCCGCCGAGCGCGAGTTCGCCGGCGCCGAGCTCGAGGACCTGATGCGCTACCGGAAGCTGCGCACCGACGTCGAGGCGCTCCGCCGCGAGCGCGGCGGTTCGCGGCGGGTGGTGGACGCGCTGGAGGCACTGAACCCGGGCGACATCGTCCCGATGCGACGCAAGGGCGGCCGCATCCTCGTGCTGAGTCACGAGCACCGCCGCGGTGGTGGCTCGCGCATCGTCGCCATCACCCCGTCGCGCGACGTCGTGCGCCTCGGGCCCGACGACTTCGATGGCCCGCCGCACCGCGCCGGTTCCGTCGACCTGCCGCAGCCGTTCGCGCCGCGCAACCCGAACTTCCGCCGGCAGGCGGCCGACCGACTGCGCAAGGCGCGCATCCAGGAGGACGGCCGCCCGCGGCGCGACGAGCGCCGTCTCGCCGACCTCGAACGACAACTCGCCGAGCACCCGCTCTCCGACGACCCGGCCATCGAGCAGAAGCTGCGGGCCGCCGCGGGCGTCGAGCGACTTCGCAAGGACGTCGAGCGCACCGAGCGCCGCGTACGTGGCCGCAGCGACAGCCTGGCCCGCCAGTTCGACCGTGTGCTGCGCGTGCTGGAGGCCTGGGGCTACATCGACGAGTGGTCGCTCACCGAGGCGGGGGAGCGGCTCTCCCGCCTCTACACCGAGACCGACCTCATGCTCGCCGAGGCGATGCGCGAGGGCCTCCTCGACGGTCTGCGGCCGCCCGAGCTCGCCGCCGTGGTCTCGTGCTTCACCTACGAACGCCGCGGCCCCGAGGGCCAGCACCCGATGCCGCCGCGCAAGTGGCCGTCGAAAGTGGTGGCCACTCGCTCGCGTGCCATCGAGCGGATCGCCAACGACCTCCGCGCCACCGAGGACGACGCCGGCCTGCCCGAGACCCGCGTACCCGACCCCGGCTTCACCCCGTACATCCACGACTGGGCCTCCGGCGACGCGCTCGCCGACGTGCTCGACGACGACGAGATGACCGGCGGCGACTTCGTGCGCCACGTGAAGCAGTGCGTCGACCTGCTCCGCCAGGTCGGCGACGTCGCCCCCGACCCGATCACGCGTGAAAAGGCACGCGAGGCCGCGGACGCCTGCCACCGGGGTGTGGTGGTGGCGTCGTCGGTGGCCTCCTGAGCGGGCGGCAGCAGCCACATGGTGCGCAAGGGTGAGCCCTGGGAGCGGTCGGCCGCCGGTCCGCCGGAGGCGACGGTCTCGGGCAGCGACGCCGAGTTGGCCGCCGCGGTGCGCCAGCGCCTCGCCGGGCGCGGGACCGGCGCCGAGCCCGTGCGGCTGGCCTTCGACCCGGCCGCCGATTCCGATCTCGCGCGTGCGCTGGGCCTCGGGTGGGGGTCCGCCGACCGCGTGCTCGGGAGCCTCGAGCTGCCGATCGACGCCATGACCGTGACCGTCGACGGGGTCGAGCAATTCGCGGTGAACATGGTCGTCCTCGGCTCACCACCCGACCGCCTCGGGGCCCTCACGCCCCGGCAGGGGGTCACCGTCACGATCGACGGGCGTCCTGCCTACGACGCCAAGGCCACCACCGTGGTCGTCGCCAACGGGCAGTACCTGCGGGGCGCCGACGCGGTGCCCCGTGGCCATCCCGGCGACGGCCGCCTCGAGGTGCAGGCGTACACGCCCAGCGTGGGCGAGGCCCGGGCCATGCCGCGACCGCCTCGCCACCGGCACCCACGTGCCCCATCCCCACATCGCCCAGGCCACCGGCCGGCGAGTCGAGATCGAGCTGACCCGCCCCGTCCGCCTCGAGCTCGACGGCGTGGAGCGCGGGAAGGCCACGCTCGTGGTGGTCGAGGTCGTGCCGGAGGCGTTCTCGCTCGTCGTGTGAGGCGGCCGGACCGCGCGGGCCGGTTCGCGCGGCGCCCGGGCCGGGTCCGGGGCCGAAGCGGGGCAACGGTCCCGGGATTTTCCGGTGAGTGTCCCCTTCGCTGCAACCTGCCGCCGATACGATCGCACGGCCGACGACGGAGGCCGAGCCCGTGGGTGTGTATCCCGCTGAGATCTTCACCGACGAGGAAGCTGCGGTCCTCCGGCCGTACTTCACCAACCTCGACCGGCCTGTCTTCGCGCTCGTCAACCTCCCCGAGGTCGTCAAGGGTGCGCTCTTCGCCGCGGTACTCCCGCACGCACAAGAGCCTGCGCCGCCTCTTCCTCGACGAGTTCGTCAACGACCTCGACCTCACCGGCGACCTCACCGTCGACGCCACCATCGGTCTGAAGCGCGCCGAGGAGCTCTACGACCGCGTGTTCCTCGAGTACGGCGACGACTCCGTCGCCCAGCTCGGCGGCGTGCACCTCGCGTGCGAACAGTCGTCGAACCTGCTCACGAAGGTCCTCGAGTGGGGCCGCATCATGAGCTACCTCGAGCAGTCGACCCGCTACATCCCCTATGACGCGAAGCTCGACGGCCGCTTCCGGTACTACCGCGACACGCAGATCCTGTCGTCACGCGACTTCGCCTGGCGCTACATCGCCGACATGGACGCGCAGTTCGAGGCCTACCGCGAGATGCTGCCGCAGCTCCTCGACTGGGCACGCGAGCGCTACCCCAAGGAGCCGGGCGACTCCGACTTCGTCTACAAGAACACGATCAAGGCCAAGGCGTGCGACGCCGTGCGCGGCATCCTGCCCGCGGCCACCCTGTCGAACGTCGGCATCTACGGCACCGGCCAGGCCTTCGAGTCGCTGCTGCTGCGCATGCGGGCGCACCCGCTGCCCGAGGCGCGGAGCTACGCGGCGATGATGCTCGACGAGCTGCGCAAGGTCATCCCGTCGTTCCTCACCCGGGTCGACCGGGAAGACCGCGGCGTCGCCTGGAGCAACTACCTCGAGGAGACCCGCACCACCACCAGCGAGACGATCGGGCGCATCTTCGCCGACGAGCGGGCCGAGCCCCGCCCGGCGGTCACCCTCACCGACTTCGACCCGGAGGCCGAGGACAAGCTCCTCGCGGCCATCTGTTACCCGCACACGCACCTCCCCGACGACCAACTCCTCGCCAAGGTCCGCACGCTCGGCCACGACGACAAGGTGGCGCTGCTGCGGGCCTACGTGGGGGAGCGCGGCAACCGCCGGCACAAGCCGGGCCGCGCGTTCGAGCGGGTCGACTACCGCTTCGACGTGCTCGCCGACTACGGCGCGTTCCGCGACCTGCAGCGTCACCGCATGCTCACCATCGAGTGGCAGCCGCTGTCGATCCTGCACGGCTACGAGGTGCCCGAGGCGATCGACGAAGCAGGGTTGCGCGCACCGTTCGACGATGCGATGGCGCGCTCCGCCGCGCTCTACGACGCGCTGCTCGACCCGTTCCCCGCGCAGGCCGGGTACGCGGTGTCGCTCGCGTATCGCATCCGCTTCTCGATGCAGTTCAACGCGCGGGAAGCGATGCACATGTTGGAGCTGCGCACCGCGCCCGCTGGTCACCCGAGCTACCGCGTCATCGGCCAGGAGATGCACCGACTGATCGCGGAAGAGGCCGGACACCGCGCGATCGCGGAGTCGATGAAGTACGTCGACCACACGACGTACGAGCTCGAACGGCTCTCGTCGGAGCGCGACGCGGAGCGTCGTCGCGCCGGCGGACGCGCCTGACGATCGGCGCGATCACCCGCGCGCGACGCGGCGGGCGAACATATTTTTCCGCGTGTGTTCGCGACAGAATTTTTCCGCGAGTCTGTGACCTGCGACGACGCGCGTCGTAGCAGGTCACGGCTTCGGAACTCACAATGCTCCCGCTTGACACGGACCCCCTCCATCGGGCTCACTAGCGGACGTCCTGATCTGCCTGGTCGTGGGTCGTCCTGCTCGCGCTGGACGAGGGCCGGGAGAGGGAAGGGCACGGGGGCTCAGGAGGCCCAGTAGAGAACGCTGCAATAACCCGCCTGCTCGGCAGGTCGGGCCAACCAGTGGCCCCAACGGCCTCCTGGGTCCCCGCTCGAATGCTCGGGCGTGACCACCCCGCACCGAATCCGCCCCACACTCCCAGCGCTCCTCCCGACGGCCGGTTCCGGGGGAATACCCGGAGGGGTTTCCCGGTTCCCGGACCCGCAGCACCGGGCTGCTTTCCCAAAGCGCCGCTGAAACGCGTTCCCGGTGTTATATTCCGCGGCCCCCAACCCGCTCGGAGCCCCGATGAGCGACGAAGAATTCGAAGAAGAAGCAGAACTCGAACTCGACGACGACGAAATCGCCGACGAGGACGACCTCATCGCGGACGAAGACGACGACCTGGTCGACGACCTTCTCGTCGACGAGGTCGACGACGAGCTCGACGTGAGCCCCGAGATCCCGGTCCCGGTCATCACCGACGACACCGCGGTTGCCGTCGTCGAGGTTGCCGAGGAAGACGACGACGTCGTCGACCTCGACGAGGAACTGCACCCCGACGACGTCGAGGAACCGCTCGACGTGCTCCTCCAGGAGCGCACCGCCAGCGCCACGCTGGAGGACGACGAGGAAGAGGTCGAGGACGACGAGGACCCCGGCGCCGAAGGCGGCGAAGGTCCCACGCGGATCGTGCCCCGGCGCCCCGGCGAGTTCCTGTGCTCGTCGTGCTTCCTCGTGCTGCCCCGCAACCAGCTCGCCGACGAGGCGCGCATGCTCTGCCGAGACTGCGCCTGACCGCATGAGCGACACCGCGCCGGCGCCCGAGGAGGCGTCGGCGCGTCCCGCGCGGCCCGAACAGCCGGAAAGCCGGCGCAGCCGGTACTGCGCGGACGTCCGAGCTGGCTGCGTCTCGGCGCCGCGTTCGGCGCCGGCATCCTCGTCGCGCTGAGCTTCCCGCCGATCGACCTCGGCCCGCTCGTACTCGTCGGACTCGTGCCACTGCTGTGGGCGTGGCGCGGCGCCCGTCCGGCGCACGCTGCGCTGTACGGGTTCGCCTACGGCCTCGCCGCGTTCGGGGCGGAGCTCACGTGGGTGCGCTACTTCGGCGCCGTCGCGCTGGTGCCCTTCGTCGCCGCCCTCGCGGGCACGGTGGCGCTCACCGGCGCGATCGTCGCCGCCCTGGCCCGCAAGGGCATCGCGTCACCGTGGATCACCGCGTCGGTCTGGGTGTTCATGGAGGCGCTGTTCGGCCGGTGGCCCCAGGGCGGGTTCGCCTGGTGCAACCTGGGGATCAGCCTGCACGACGTGCCCGCGGCCCGCGCCCTCGCCAGCCTCGGGGGAGTGGCGCTCGTCAGCTTCGTGATCGTGGCCGTCAACGCGTTCCTGTTCGACGCCGTGGTCGCCGTGCCGGCCCGCAGCCGCCAAGGAGTCCGCCCGATCGTGCTCGCCGCGGCCGGCCTCGTGGGCCTGTTGCTGTTCACCGCGGTCGCCGACGTCGCCCGCTTCGAGCCGACCGTCACCGGCAAGCTGCGCTTCGCGCTGCTCCAGGGCGACGACAAGGAGCTGTCGCTCGCCGGCCAGACCACGCAGTTGCTCACCCAGGCGCACCTCGAGCTCGCCGACGAGCTCGAAGGCCCCTACGACCTCATCGTGTTCCCCGAGTCGTCGCTCGACACCGACCCGCAGACCGACACCGCGCTACGCGAGCAGATCCAGCAGATTGCCGCGGAGCACGACAGCGCGGTGCTGGTGAACGCGCGCACCGCGGGCACCGACGGCATGGTGCGCAACTCGAACCTGCTCTACACCCCGAACGGTGAGCTCCAAGGCGTGTACTCGAAGCAGCACCTCGTGCCCTTCGGCGAGTACGTGCCGTGGCGCGGCCAGCTCGGCTTCATCAGCGAGCTGCGCCAGATCCCCTACGACTTCCAGGCCGGCGACGAGACCAAGGTGTTCGACGTGAAGGGCACGCCGGTCGGCTCGGTCATCTGCTTCGAGTCCGCGTTCGGGCCGCTCGTGCGCGAGTTCGTGCGGGATGGCGCGCAGGCGATCGTGGTGAGCACCAACAACCGCTCGTACCGCCGGTCGGGCAACTCGGAGCAACACCTCGCGAACAGCCAGATGCGCGCCGCGGAGACGGCGCGGCCGGTGCTGCAGGCGTCGGTGTCGGGCATCGAGCGCGGTGATCGAACCCGACGGCACCGTGCACGACACGACCGACTTGTTCGAGCGCACGACCGTCAGCGGCACCATCGACACCACCACGGGGGAGACACCGTTCGTGCGCTTCGGCGACTGGATCGTCGTGCTCAGCGCGCTGGTGATGCTCGGCGCGACGATCACCTTCGTGGTGCGATCGCGTTGGTCGCGGCGCACAAGTCAGGCCGCGTAGCGCTCAGGTCGCGAGCAGCTTCACCGCGGCCACCAGGCCGACCACCACCACCACGGAGCGCAACAAGGTGGGGTTGAGGCGCCGGCCCACGTGTGCGCCGACCTGCCCGCCGATCACCGAACCGATGGCGACGATCACGGCAACCTCCCAGGCGACGTCGGCGGCGAACACGAAGAACACCGCGGCCACACCGTTGGCGATCGCCGCGAGCACGTTCTTCACGCCGTTCAGCCGCTGCAGATGATCCGCGATGAAGATCCCGAGCAGCGCGAGCAGGATCACGCCCTGCGCCGCGCCGAAGTAGCCGCCGTACACGCCGGCGAAGAAGATGCCGATCCACAGCTCGACCCCGCCGTGCTCCACGGGGCGGGCGCGTCGCTCCGCGACGAAGCGGCTGAGGCGCGGCTGCACGATCACCAGCACGCACGCCCCGACGATCAGCACCGGCACCACGGCGTCGAACACCGAGCTGGGCAACGTGAGCAGCAGCACGGCACCGGTGATGCCGCCGAGCAGCGAAGCGGTACCCAGGGTCACGACCCGGCGGCGCTGCCCCTGCAGTTCCCGGCGGTAGCCCACAGCGCCGCTGAGTCCCCCGAAGGTCATGCCGATCGTGTTGCTCACGTTCGCGGTCACGGGGGAGAAGCCCATGGCCAGCAAGGTGGGGAAGGTGATCAACGAGCCCGATCCCACGATCGCGTTGATCGTGCCGGCGGCGAACGCCGCGGCGAGCAGGAGGCACACATCGAGGGCCGACATCGTGCCCGGCACCGTAGACTGGCGACGCCCGTCGGCAGGGGAGCGTTTCCCGGCCGAGCGATCCGCCCCACCGCTGGGAGCCCCACCGTGTCCGACGACAAGAACCCCGTCGAGAAGGCGCTCGATCTCTGCGTCTACGCCCCCGTCGGCGCTGCGCTCTACGTGCGCGACATGCTGCCGATGATGACCGGCATGTTCGTCTCGCGCGGCAAGCGCGAGCTGCAGGGCAAGAAGACGCCGCCCACCCCGCCGCCCGTCCCCGCCGACGAGGTGAAGCGCCGCATCGACGAATCCGTCGGAGTGGCCAAGGTGGTCGCGGAGAGCGGCTTCGGTGTGGCCAAGGACGTCGCCGGCGCCGGCATCGGCGTCGCGCGAGACATGGCGGGCAGCGCGCTCAAAGGCCTGCTCGAGAACCGGCCCGGCACGACGCCTCCCCCCAATGGCACCGGTTCGTCCGCGGCGCCGGCCGCCTACACCCCAGCTGCACCGCCCGCTGCTCCGGTCGAGCCCGAGCCCGCACCCGAGGCACCCGTCGTGTCCGAGCCGGACCGTACGCCGGAGCCGGCACCCGAGCCTGCGGCCAGTACCGATCTCACCGTGCCCGCCGTCGATGAGCTCGCCATCCCCGACTACGACGAGCTGTCCGCGTCGCAGGTGGTCGAGCGGCTCGAGGGCCTCGATGCCGGCGCGCTCGAGGCGGTCCGCCGCTACGAAGCCGCCCACCGGGGCCGCAACACGATCCTCGGCAAGATCGCCCAGCTCGGCTGAGCGACCCGTCGGCCGGAGCGTTCCCGTGGAGGAGAGTCGCCCCGCGTCCCCGGGGATCTCGAACGCGTCGAGGCACTCGCGCGCGACATGCGCGGTGAGCTCGGCCCGATGCGCGGCGGCGAGCTGTGGCGCGAGCGCGACGCGTGGCCCGAGCCCCTCGCCGACACCTACGCCGCGCTGCTCGAGCGCGACGACGCGCTGCTCGTGGTCGGCACGATCGACGGCGTCGTGCTGGGCTTCGGTGCGGTGGTCGTCGAGGAACTGCGCGACGGGCGCCGCCTCGGCGTGATCACCGACCTCTACGTGGAGCTCCTCGCCCGCGAGGTGGGGGTGGGCGATTCCATCGCCGCCGATCTGCTCGAGTTCTGCCGCGCCCGCGGATGCATGGGCGTCGACGCCACCGCGTTGCCGGGGCACCGCGCCACCAAGAACTTCTTCGAGGCGCACGGCTTCGCCGCCCGCGCGCTGACGATGCACCACTCGTTCGCAGTCGGAGCCGCCGACGCGCCCCCGACGGCGCGTGACCCGGGACCGCCCCGAGGTCGCCGTCGGCGGAGTCGTCGTGCGCGACGACTGCCTGCTCGTGATCCGGCGCGGGCACGGCCCCGGGGCAGGGGAGTGGGCGGTGCCCGGCGGCCGGGTCGAGGGCGGCGAGACTCTGCACGAAGCCGTCGTGCGGGAGGTGTGGGAGGAGACGGGCCTCGAGGTCGTCGTCGAGCGTTTCCTCGGCTGGGTCGAACGCCTGGGCGACGACCACCACTTCGTGATCCTCGACTTCGTGGTGGGCCTGCTCGACGCCGGGGCCACAGCGGTGGCCGGCGACGACGCCGCCGAGGTGGCCTGGGTACCCCTGCAGGAGCTCTCGGAGATCCGCCTGGTGGCCGGGCTCCACGAATTCCTCACCGACCACGGGGTGATTCCCCGATAGCGGGGTCGGATCTTTCCCCTGCCAGCCGTAACGCGACCGTCGGGGCCTGCGCTCTTCCTGGCGTGAGATCCCTTGACCGCGACACCGCCGAGCGTCTGCTCGACGGGCAGATCACGCCGGACGACGCGCCTCCGGGCTACGGCGTCGTCGCGGCGCGTGATCGCGGCGCTGCGGGCCCCCGAGGGGACCGAGCACCGCCGCAAGGCGCCGGTCGTCGGGGGTGCGGCCCGGGCAACGCGCGCGGTGTGCGACACCGGAGCCGTCGCCACCCGCTCGCGGGTCCCGCGCCGCCAGCTCGTGGCCGCGACGGTGGTGCTCAGCGGGATCCTGACCGTCGGCCTGGCCAGCGCGGGAGCACTTCCCGGACCCGTCCAGGGGATCGCCGCTTCGGTGCTCGACCGCGTGGGGATGCACGTGCCGGGCGCCGACGACCACGAAGCACCGGCAGGTGACGTCGTGACCCCGGCGGGTGCGACGTCCGGTGCCGCGTCCGGTGCCGCGTCCGGTGCAGCCCCCGGGACGAGCGCCCCGGCCAGCGTCGCCGCATCGGGCGTCGCCGCATCTGGCGTCGCCCACGGCGCCGTGCCGGGCGCCCAAGGCGGGCCCGACCCGACCGACCCGACCGGATCGACCGGATCGCGCAACAACCCGAACGCAGCCACGCCCGCGACTCCCGCTGATCCGGGAGCGCCCGGTGAGGGCGCGACCCCGGCCGTTCCGGCGACGCCCGCGGTCCCGACGACACCGTCGACGACGAACCCCGACCCGTCGAACCGGCCCGACACCCCGCCCGGACAGGCGAAGCAGGTCCCGGCCGGCTGACGCCACGAGGTCCCGCGCGGCGAGCACGTCGTCGTGCGACTGCGTAGGCTCCCGCTCCATGGAGAACAGCCTCGGTCAGTACTGCGTCAACGTGTCCGACATGGATCGCTCGGTGGCGTTCTGGCGTGACGTCGTCGGCATCCCCGTCCAGAGCGAGACGGAGATCCCGGGAGTGAAGGAAGTGGTGCTGCAGGCCGAGGCCGGCGGTTCGCGCATCCAGCTCGCGCAGCACGACGACATCCCCGCGATCGACATGGGCACCGCGATGTGGAAGCTCTACGTCGACACCGACGACTGCCAGGCCGTGTACGACAAGGCGGTCGCGTTCGGCTGCGAGTCGGTGATGGAACCGCAGCAGCTCGACCGCTGGCCGGTCACCGTCGCGTTCGTGAAGGATCCCGACGGCTACCTCGTCGAGTTCGTGCAGAACCACGAGGGGCGACGCCCGGCGCTGCGGTAGCCGCCACCAACGTCGTCCCGAGCACGGTCGCGATCCCGGTCATGGCTCCATCGTCCGCCCGGCGAAGCGGGTGCGACAGGGCCCAAGGGCTCCTGCCGCACCCCGCAAGATTTCTCCCCGACCTCGCGTAACGCGATCGGATCGCCGTGCGCTTCTCCTCTCGAGACCGTCGTCATGCTCCGACACCTGCCCGCGGTGCATGGCGGCGGTCTCTCTTTCCCTCGCCTCGTCCAACGCCGGTTGGGACCGCGGGCGGGTCGCCTCCCGGCCGCCGCAGTCAGCGGACCGGCGGCTCGTAGGCACAGTCGGCCGACAACCGGGCGAGGACCGGTTCCGGCACCGTGATCTTCCAGCCGGCCTCCTCGAGTCGTTGCCGCGACACCCGGACCTCCTCGGCCGGGCAGTCCGCCGTCCCGAACGAGAACACCCACTCGTCGCCCTGGTCGACGACGTCCTGGACCCGGGTGGTGCGCTGGGGGAGGGCGACGGCGAGACCGAGGAGATCGTCACGCGATGGGCTCGACACGCCCACGTCCACTTCGGTGGACGAGCGGTTGACGATGTCGAGGTGGGCGACGCGCGGCGGCGGTCGCACGAGCCAGAACGTGAGTGCGAAGAGCGCCGCGACGACTGCCAGGATCGCGAGCTCCACGAGTGGGCGCGTGCGCGCCAGCGGTCGCGGGGGCGCGGTCTGGACGGCGCTCATGCGACGAGGGCCGCGACCAGCACGACCACGGCGAGTCCGATGACGATGAAGAATCCGATGACGACAAAATCGTCCAATCGGCTCATGGTGAAACCTCTCGTTCGACCGGGCGACCCGCATGCGGGTCGCAGCCTGAGCAGTGCGCTCGGGTTCCGGTCAGACGGGAGGCGCGCGACCTCCGGAGGCGACGACGGCGATGCGACGCACGCGAGTGCGCGCGAACGCGAGCCGGCGTCGACGCGCCACCACGAGCAGGAGCACGGCTGCACACGCGGCCGCGCCAAGAAGGTCGCGGACGCGCTCGGGCGCGGAGCGTGCGTCGCCACGCGTGGTGATCGCCTCCACGACGGGCGCAGCGACGGCGACCGGCGCGTCGCCGATGAGCTCGACGACGCGCTCGGCGTGCGTCGAGAGATCGGCGACGTGTCGTGACGCGGGGGCGTCGACCCCTCCGGGCAGACCCCACCCGAACGCGACCGCGCCGAGCAGCGCGAGCGCAACGAGCAGGGCACCCGTCGCGCGGCTCGCCGTGAGTTGCGGTCGACGCGCCATCACCAAACGGTAGTCGGGGGTGACGCGGCCAGAAGGGGTGTCGAGGGGGCGGGTTCAGGCGCGCCAGTGCGGATCGCGGCCGGTCCACGCGAGGAACGCATCGGACGCCGACTCGTCGCTCACCGCGATCTCGGTGCCGAAGACGTTGGGGGATCGGTACATCTCGGCCGACATGGGAGCGAAGGTCTCTCGGGCGAACGCGATCACCTCGTCGGGCAGCGTCACGTCGATGCCCGCGGTCGCGCCGATGTCCCACGCGTGCACGAACAGGTCGATGGCCGGGAACGACAGCCCCTCGGCGACGCTGCGCGAGCCCATCGGGGAGTCGACGACCTTCGTGAGGTCGACGCCCTCCATCGACGACTTGGCCTCGGGCACCAGCGCCGCCCACCACGCCGCCGGGTCGCCCTCGACGGCACTGCCGGGCGGATCGGCCGGGGGCACCCACTCCATCTCGCCTGTCGTCAGCAATCGCGTGCCGAACGCGACCGCGGCGCCCACGTGCCCGAGCACGTCGACCGCCCGCCAGCCCGAGCACGGCGACGGGCGCTCCCAGTCGAGCTCGTGCATCTGGTCGACCACCCCGCTCAGGAAGTCGAGGCCTTCGAGGTACACGGTGTCAGGAGTCCAAGCCATCCGAGGACGATAACCAAGAGCGGCCTGGACCATGCACAGCCCACCCGCACTCGCCCCCGGGAACGCCCATAATCCTCGTTATGTGAAGTCCACTACGAGGAGATCCGAGTCCAGGCCCGCCTGATCGAACGAGGCGTCGGTCACTCGATCCACTCCGCGCTTCCCCGCCCCGCCTAGATTCCTCCACTTCACTGCGGATCAGGAGGGCAGGAAATGGACCGCGGAATTTCCGGGCGTCGTCGCGCGCTCGTTGCCGGGCTGGTCGCGTTGGCGAGCCTCTCGGGCGGATTCGCCGCGCTGGGTGCTCCACCCGCCGGCGCCGCCACGAGTGAGGCCAACCCGGACCTCCAGGCGGCATGGGACCTGGCGGCCTACGTCCCCCGGGCCGACCGTGGCACCTGCATCCGGGTGGATCCCAAGGACTTCGCCAACGGCGACTTCTCCGACGCCGAAGCCGTACTGTCCTGCAACGCCACCGCCGACGTCGTCGACGGCCTGATCTACGCGAAATACCCGACTGCCGAGGCGCTGCAGGCCGCATACACCGCGAACATCCCGGCCGGGCTCCCCACCGGCGAGACCGGCACGCCCTGCCCGGTCGAGACCACCTGGAGCTACGCCGGCGAGGGCGGCGGCAGCGACGCCTGCTTCGTCAACGACTTCACCAACTCCGACGGCGAGGCCGGCACGCTCGCAAAGGTGGTGTGGACCGCCGATGACCAGCTGATCCTCGGGTTCGCGGTCAGCGAAGCCGGCGACGCCGACGCGTTGAAGAAGTGGTGGTCCGAGGAGTCGGGTCCGCTCAAGGACCCCGACAGTGCGGGCCTCGCCACGCTGACCGAGACCGCCTACGCCAAGGCGGGCAAGAAGCTCGCCGCGGCCGCACCGGCCGCGGCCAAGAAGTGCAAGACCCTCGACGCCAGCCTCGACGAGGAGAACGCAGCCGCCGACAGCCCCGACTACCTCCTGCGGCCGTGGATCGCAGCCGAGATCGACTGCTCGGTCCCCAAGGGCAGCGTGCGCTTCGTCCAGGTCGACCCCGCGCAGGCGGAGGCCTACTCGAGCTACCTCCAGTCGTACCTGTTCGACTCCGAGTACCCCGGGCTGCAGACCCCCGCGGCGTGTGACGAGCCCGCTGACCTCCAGCAGGGCAAGAAGACGGTCGGTCAGATCCAGTGCTGGTACTACCAGGACACGCTCTGGGTCGGTTGGTACAACGAGAAGACCGGGGTCGTCGGCGGCCTGAGCAGCGGCCTGTCGCCGGCGGCGGCACTGAAGTACGCGAAGGCCAATCTCACCTGATCCACCCGCTCTCCCACCGGGTGACGGTTCGCGGGTCTATGGTTAACAGATTCGTTAACTGTTCTCCGGGAGCCCGAGTTGCCGACCGCCACCCTCGACCGCGACGACCAGCGGGACCGCCGGCTCGACGCCACCTTCGCCGCACTCGCGGATCCCACCCGGCGAGCGATCGTCGACCGCCTCGCGCTCGGCGAGGCGACGGTGCTCGAGCTCGCCTCCCCCTTCGCCATGTCCCTCCCTGCCGTCTCCCGCCACCTCAAGGTGCTGGAGCAGGCCGGCCTCATCGAACGCGGCCGCCGAGGTCGGGAACGTCCCTGCACGCTGCGCCCCGAGGCCGTGGCCGAGGTCGCCCGCTGGGCGGAGCACACCCGCCGCGCCTGGGAGCAGCGCCTCGACCGGCTCGACGAGTTCCTGCGGTCCCGCGGGACCGCCCCGACCGCCCCCACCACTCAGGAGAACGCCTAGTGAGCTACGACATCGAGCGCGAGATCGTCCTCACCCGCGTGTACGACGCACCCCGCAGCGCAGTGTGGGACGCCTGGACGGGCGACGCGATCAGCGAGTGGTTCGGCCCCGAGGGGTTCGTCTGCACCACCAAGGAGCGCGACGTTCGGGTCGGCGGCCTGTGGCGCTTCGACTTCGTCGGCCCCGACGGCACGCTGTACACGAACCGCATCGAGTACCTCGAGATCACGCCGCAGACGCGCCTGGTGATGGACCACGGCGACGACGACGCCGGCGGTGAGCGCTCCGAGCATTCCTTCCTCGTCACCGTCACCCTCGACGAGCAGCAGGACAGCAAGACCGTCCTCACCATGCGGCAGCTCCACCCGTCGAAGGAAGCGCGCGACACCGGGATCGGGTTCGGCGCGGTCGAGCTCGGTTACCAGACCCTCGACAAGCTCGCCGAGCAACTCGCCCGCTGAACGCTCAGGGGCCCGCCGAACGCTCAGGGGGAGATCGACGGCCACCGGCCGGTGAGCACCCCGGATGACCACTTCGGCCAGTGCGGTGCGTACACCGGCACGCCGTCGTAGAACGCGGCGACCTCGTCGGGTCCGTCACGACGGGAGTTGTCCCAACAGGTGGCGACGTCGCTGAGCAGGATCGCGTCGGCGACGACGTGCCACAGGCGGGCGTGGCGTTCCCGGATCTTCACCTCGGGCACGTCGTGGCCGCCCGCCGCCACGCGCGCCGGACGCGCGCGACCGAGAGCTCGACCGGCACCATCACCGCGTGGAGCGCGACGTAGTAGCCGCTGCCCTTGGCTGCGCGCACGAGGTCAAGCTTCGACTGGTGCGAGCACACCGTCTCCGCCACGAACGGCTGGCGCAACGCGACGAGGTGCTCACGGGTCCGGGCGGCCAGCGCCGACGCGTCGTACGCGTGGGCGGCGGGGTCGTCGGGCCAGTTCCGCGCCGCGATCTCGTCGGCGTTCACGAGGTGAGCCGCCGGCCACCGTGGCTGGACGACGAGGCGGATGAACGTGGACTTGCCGGCGCCGTTGGGGCCGACGACCAGGTCGAGCCGGCTCACGCCCCGGGGGACGGAGTGGCCGGTGCGATCGCGCTGACGGAGCCGTCGGGGAGGTAGCCGACGAGGTTGCCGTCGTCGTCGAGGGCGACCGTGGTGATCCCCTCCCCCGCCAGCACGTCGCCGAACGAGGTGGACTGCGCGGCCTCGGCCACGGCAACGTCCAGCTCGGCGTGCACCACGAGGCGCTCCTCCGCCGTCAGTTCGGTGAGCGCGAGCTCACCGGCGAGCGCCGCTTCCACCCGGCGGCGGGCCGCCGTCTGGTGCATGGAGATGTTGCGCCCGAGGCGCGCCCAGTGGTCGATCTGCTGGGCCGCCGAACGAGACTCGAGCCGGCCCACCCGTGCCGCCGACTCGGCGATGTCCGCTGCGACCCTCGTGGGGTGCGTCGCCGCCATGGATCGACTGTAGCAGTCTGCTACAGCGGATGGAAGTGCGCTCAGTCGCGGGCGAGGGAGGCGAGCACCTGGACGGTGCGTTCGTACTCCTCGGGGGTGCCGAAGGGCACCGCGGTGACCTCGGTGCCGCCGGCGTCCTCGACCGCGGCGATGGCCGCGGCGATCACCGACTCGTCGCCGCACACCGCGAGGTCGGGCGGGCCCTCGATCCCCTCGCGGTCGAGCATCGCGCGGTAGCTGGGCAGCATCCCGTACACCGCGAACGTCTCCGCGGCACGCCCACGCGCGCCGTCGACGTCGTCGGTGACACAGAACGGCAGCCCCACCACGACGCGCGGCGCCGGCTTGCCCGCGGCTTCGGCGGCCGCGGTGATCGTGGGCGCGATGTGGTCGCCGATGGTCTTCACGCCGGTCATCCACGTGATGGTGCCGTCGGCGAGCTCGGCAGTGAGCTTCAGCATCGAGCGCGCCGAGCGCGGCCACCAGCACCGGCGGCGCTTCCGCACCCGGCACGTTGATCCCACCGCGCGCGGTGAGCGTCTCACCCTCGACGTTGACGCCCTCACCGTGGAGGAGCGGCTGCAGCGCGCTGAGGTACTCGCGCATGTGGCGGGCGGGCTTCTCGTAGGAGTAGCCGTACATCCCCTCGATCACCATCTGGTGGCTGAGGCCGATGCCGAGGTCGAGGCGACCCCCGGTGGCGGACTGGACGGTGAGCGCCTGGATGGCGAGCGCGATCGGGTGGCGTGGGTAGGTGGGCACCACGCCGATGCCGAGCCGGATGTCGGGCACCTGCGCGCCCGCGACCGCGAGGGCGGTGAGCGCGTCGAGGCCGAAGATCTGCGCGGTCCACACCGCGGGGAAGCCCAGCTCGCGCATGCGCGCGACCGTGGCCGTGAACGCGGGGACGTCGCCGCCCTGGCCGAACGCGTCGCCGACGCCGACACCGATGGGGATACTCACGTGTGCTCCTTGTGCAACTGCTGATGGGGCGAGGTCAGTCGCCGGGCAGGAGGCCCTCGAGCGCGTCGAGTGACGGCGCGAAGTAGTAGGAACCGCTGACCGGCCGGGTGAAGTCGAGCAGGCGGTCGTGCTGGCCGTCGACGAGGCCGAACATGCGCGCCATCATCTTGTCGAAGCGGCTGCGGTCCGCGCTGAAGGCCACGAAGTACAGGCCGAGTTCGCCGACGCGTCCGTAGGGCGTGGAGCGACGGTAGATCTCGAGCTCCTCGCCGTCCTCCTCGATCACCACGCGGGAGATGTGCGCGGTGTCCGGCTTGTCGTCGAGCTCGACGCTGTCGAGCTTGGTGCGGCCGATCGCCGCCTCCTGCGTGTCCTGGCTCCACGAGTGGAACACGCCGAGGTCGTGCACCCAGCGCTGGGCGATCACGAACGCGCCGCCCTCCCCCGCCTCGCCGTCGGGCACGAGCGCAACGTCGAGCGCCTCCTCGACCGGCGGGTTCTCGGTGCCGTCGATGAACCCGCTGAGGTCGCGACTGTCCTTGTACACGAAGCACGGCTGCTCGGCCGCGAGCTCCGCGACGGGCGAGAGCGCGAACGTGACCGCCCGGGCGACGTCGAGCTCGACGTCCTCACCGGTGCCGTGGGTCCACACCCAGAGGTCGTGCTGGGTTGCCGGGGCCCGCTTGTCGGCGCCGACGATCTCGGTGAACGGGCCGAGCGTCGCGGGGGCGTCGTCGGGACGCAACCGACGCCAGAGGTCGGGGCCGAAGCCGACGACGATGTTCGAGCCGCCCGCGGTGACCGACGGTTCACGCAACGCGCCGAGCGCGGTGCCGATGGCGTCGTCGGTCGCGTCGGGGCGCAGGTCGAACTCGAGGTGGTAGTGCGATCGGGTGCCCTGGGCGAAGATGCCCGGTTGGGGTCGCGCCATCGGTCCTCCGTCCTGCTGGTCAGTCCTCGTACGCGCTGAGCGGCGGGCACGAGCACACCAGGTTGCGGTCGCCGAACGCGCCGTCGATGCGGCTCACCGGCGGCCAGTACTTGTCGGCCGGGTCGACACCGGGTGGGAACGCCGCCTGCCGCGCGGGTAGGCGCGGGCCCACCCGTCGGTGACGACGTCGGCGGCGGTGTGCGGCGCGTGGCGCAGCGCGCTGTCGTCGACCGCGACCTCACCGCCCTCGATCGCCCGGATCTCGTCGCGGATCGCGATCATCGCGGCGCAGAAGCGGTCCAGTTCGGCGAGGTCCTCGCTCTCGGTGGGCTCCACCATGAGCGTGCCCGCGACCGGGAAGCTCATGGTGGGTGCGTGGAACCCGTAGTCGACGAGGCGCTTGGCGATGTCGTCGGCGCTGACCCCCGTGGCCGCGGTGATCGGCCGCAGGTCGAGGATGCACTCGTGCGCGACCAGGCCGCCGGGGCCGCTGTAGAGCACCGGGTAGTGGTCGCGCAGACGTGCCGCCACGTAGTTGGCCGCGAGGATCGCCACCTCGGTGGCGCGGCGCAGGCCGTCGCCACCCATGAGCGTGACGTACGCGTAGGAGATCGGCAGGATCCCCGCCGAGCCGTACGGCGCGGCCGACACGTGCTGCGGGAGGAAGTCGGCGAGGTGCGCCCGTACTGCGCACGGCCCCACGCCCGGGCCGCCACCGCCGTGCGGGATGCAGAACGTCTTGTGCAGGTTGAGGTGCGACACGTCGGCGCCGAACTTGCCCGGCTTGGCGATGCCGACGAGCGCGTTGAGGTTGGCGCCGTCGAGGTACACCTGGCCACCGCACTCGTGCACCAGCGCGCACACGTCGCGGATGTTGGCCTCGTACACGCCGTGCGTGGACGGGTACGTGACCATCAGCGCGGCGAGGTCGGCCGCGTGCTCGTGGGCCTTGGCCTTCAGGTCGTCGAAGTCGACGTTGCCGTCGTCGTCGCACTTCACCACCACGACGCGCATGCCGGCCATCACCGCGCTCGCCGCGTTGGTGCCGTGCGCCGACTCGGGGATGAGGCACACCGTGCGGGCGAAGTCGCCACGGCTGTGGTGGTACCCCCGGATGGCGAGGAGCCCGGCGAGCTCACCCTGCGAACCGGCGTTGGGCTGCAGCGACACCGCGTCGTAGCCGGTGACCTCGCACAGCGCGTGCTCGAGGCCCGCGAACAGCTCGGCGTAGCCCTCGGCCTGGTCGGCGGGCGCGAACGGGTGGATGTTCGCGAACGCCGGCCACGTGATCGGGATCATCTCGGTGGTCGCGTTGAGTTTCATGGTGCACGAACCGAGCGGGATCATCGTGCGGTCGAGCGCGAGGTCGCGATCGGCGAGGCGGCGCAGGTAGCGCAGCATCTGCGTCTCGGAGTGGTGGGTGCGGAACACCGGGTGCGTGAGGATGTCGGACTGCCGCTGCGCCCACTCGGGGATGCCGCCCGCCGGCACGGCCCGATCGGTGTCGAACACGGTGGCGAGGCGCAGCACCGTCTCCAACGTGGACGTCTCGTCGAGCGCGATGCCGATGGTGTCGTCGTCGAGGTGGCGGAGGTTCACTCCCGCGGCACGCGCCGCGGCGATCAACTCGGCGGCGCGGCCCGGCGCACGCACGGCCAGGGTGTCGAAGAACGCGTCGTGCACCAGCTCGTAGCGCGTGGCCAGCTGACCCGCGAGCTCGCGGGTGAGCGAGTGCACGCGTCCGGCGATCTCGCGCAGGCCGTCGGGCCCGTGGTACACCGCGTACATCCCGGCGATGTTGGCGAGCAGCACCTGGGCGGTGCAGATGTTCGACGTGGCCTTCTCGCGGCGGATGTGCTGCTCACGCGTCTGCAGCGCGAGGCGCAGTGCCGGGCGGCCCGCGTCGTCGACCGACACGCCGACGAGGCGGCCGGGCACGTTGCGCTTGAACTCGTCGCGCGTCGCGAAGAACGCCGCGTGCGGACCGCCGTAACCCATCGGCACGCCGAAGCGCTGGGCGGACCCGACCACGACGTCGGCGCCCCACTCCCCCGGCGGCGTGAGCAGCACGAGGGCGAGGATGTCGGCGGCGACCGCGACGAGCGTGCCCTGCGCGTGCAGGTTGGCGACGAGTGCGCGGTGGTCGCGGATCACGCCGGTGGTGCCGGGGTACTGGAGCAGCGCGCCGAACACGCCCCCAGAATCCAGATCAGCGCCGGCCATGTCGTCCTCAGGGGTGGCGACCCGCACCTCGATGCCGAGCGGCTCGGCGCGGGTGCGCACCACCGCGATGGTCTGCGGGTGGCACTCCGCGTCGACGAAGAAGACGTCGCCGCCCTTGGGGTTGACCCGGCGCAGCAGCGTCATCGCCTCGGCCGCCGCGGTGCCCTCGTCGAGCATCGACGCGTTGGCGATCGCCATGCCGGTGAGGTCGAGCACCATCGTCTGGAAGTTGAGGAGCGCCTCGAGGCGGCCCTGCGAGATCTCGGGCTGGTACGGCGTGTACGCGGTGTACCAGGCCGGGTTCTCCAGCACGTTGCGCAGGATCACCGGTGGCGTGACCGTGCCGGAGTAGCCCTGGCCGATCAGCGACACGAGCGCCTCGTTGCGCTCGGCGAGATCGGTGAGGTGGGCGAGCGTCTCCGACTCGCTGCGGGCCGCGGGCAGGTCCAGCGGGGCCCGGTCGCGGATCGCCTCCGGGACGGTGGCGTCGATCAACGCGTCGAGCGAGTCGTGGCCGACTGCCGCGAGCATCACCACGAGCTCGTCGGGCGAGGGCCCGACATGACGATCGACGAACTGGCCAGTCATTCCGCTCCGCTCCGCTCGGTGACGCGTGCTCCCCTGGGAGCCGAGGCTACCGGCGGACGAACGGCAATCCCGTGACGGTGGCGGCCACCGGGCGGCCCCGCACGTCGATCTCGACGACACTGCCCTCGGCAGTTTCGGGGGGGAGGAACGCCAGTGCGATCGAGTGCCCCAGCACCGGCGAGAAGTTGCCGCTGGTGACGGTGCCGATCGGCGGCGCGCCCGCCACCACCCCACCGGGGGCGTGCACCGCGTAGCCCTCACGGGGCACCTGGCGGCCGTCGACCGCCAGGCCGCGCAGGCGCCGGGCCACGCCGCCGTCGCGCTCGGCGGCGAGTACGGCGCTCCCGCGGAATTCGCCCTTGTCGAAGCGCACCACCCAACCGAGGCCGGCCTGCAACGGGGTGATCCCCTCCCCCAGCTCGTGGCCGTGGAGGGGCAGACCCGCCTCGAGCCGCAGCGTGTCGCGGGCGCCCAGGCCGGCCGGCACGATCCCCGCTTCGAGCAGTTGGCGCCACACCGTGGCCGCGGCTGCGAGCGGGACCTCGAGCTCCACGCCGTCCTCGCCGGTATAGCCGGTGCCCGCGATCCAGCCGCGCTCCCCCGCGAACGTCGCGGGCGCGACGCCGAAGCGCTCCACCGCGGCCCACTTCGGGTCGATCGCCGCCAGCCGGTCGCGCGCCTGCGGGCCCTGCACCGCGAGCACCACCCGCTCGGCGGTGACGTCGGCGATCTCGCACTCGCCGCCACCGTGGAACACCGCGGCCTCGCCGATCGCGTCGAGCAGCGGTGCGGTGTTGGAGGCGTTCGGCATCACCATGAACTGACCGGGCTCGAGCCACCACACGATGATGTCGTCGACGACGTGCGCGTCGTCCTCGTCGAGGAGATGCGTGTACTGCGCCTTCCCCGGCCGGATGCGGTCGAGGTCGTTGGTGAAGGCCCACTGCAACGTGGCGAAGGCGCCGGCGCCGTGGACGCGCACGGAACCGAGGTGCGACACGTCGAACACCACCGCGCGCTCGCGGCAGGCCCGGTGCTCCTCGAGCACGCCGGCGTACTGGATCGGCATCTCCCAGCCCCCGAAGGGCACCATGCGCGCCCCGAGGGCGCGGTGCTCGGCGTCGAGCGGGCTGTGACGCAGGCCGACCGAGTCTGCTCGGTCGCTCGACTCGTTGGTCTCGCTCATGCGGTCTCCGCGGCGTTCGAAGGGCTGTCGGTGGGTCCTCCCGCACCCTTGCCGACCCGCAGCGACACCGACGAACCCGGGCCCGAACCCGGCGGGCGCAGCTCGGGAGCGAGCTGCGACGGTGGCTCGAGGCCGTACTTCACGAGCAGCTGCAGGTAGTCGCGCTGGTAGAGCACCTTGACGGTGACGCCGTAGAGCTCCTGGACCCGCCGCGCCTTGCGGTTCTTCTTCGTGACCAGCTTCTGGTTGAGGGTGGTGATCTCGATGAAGACGTCGTAGGCCGGCAGGTAGAAGTCGGGGCTGAACGCCTGCTGCGGGTTGCCCTCGCCGTCGCGCTCGAGCACGAACGTGCGCGGCTCGTACTCCCAGGCGATGGCGTAGAAGTCGAGGAGCTTCGCGAACTGCCGCTCCGAGTTGTGCGCGAAGCGCACGAGCTCGTGGGGCAGCTGCGCCGGAATGGTCAGCTCCCGGCGACGAGGCGGGGTGACTCCCCCGCGTCGGGGCGCACGCTGGTGCCCTTGATGCCTGCCGCGGGCTCGCGGCGCAGGTCGGGGTGCATCTCGACGATGCGGATGTCGAGCTCGTCGACGACGTGACCGAGCGGCACGATGTTGAGCACACCCTGGCCGCGGCGCACGAGATCGACGAGGTCGTCGCCGGTGCGGGCGAGCACCGAGGTGGTGCCGTTGAGCACGAGGCTGGCGCTCGCCCAGTCGTCGCCGAGGTCTTCCTTGAGGTACTCGATCGCAGAGCGGGCCGTCTGCAGCTTCACGCCGGCGTCGAGGAGGCTCTTGACCACCTTCAGCCGCACGAGGTCGCGGTAGCTGTAGGTGCGCTGGGTGCCGCTCCCCCGGGCGTCGGCGATCGACGGCCGGACGAGATCGGTGCGGGCCCAGTAGTCGAGCTGGCGGTAGGAGATCCCGACGATCTTGCACACCGCGGGGCCTCGGAACCCGAGCTCCTGGGGCCGGGGCTCCAGCCCGTCGAGCATCGGCTGGTCGGCGGCGGGCTTCGAGGGCTTGCGGGTGGGGCTCATCGCACCTCAGGTCGCGCTTCGGGTCGAGCGTGGGAGTGTCGAGCGTGGGAGTGTCGAGCGTGGGAGTCGGAGTGGAGCGTGAAGTCGAGCGTGATCCCGGGTCAACCTCGGGTCGAGGGTGAAGCACAGGGCCGTAACTACGGGGATGTGAGGCTACCCCGGCCCACGCGCGGAGTCAACGATCGGGCGACGGACGCCACACCCGGCCCCCGTTCAGGGTCGTCGGCGGCCTATTCGGGGCTGGCGAAGTCTTCCGGGCGCACCTGGTCGAGGAATTCCCGGAACTCCTCGATCTGCTCCTCGTCCTCCTCGGCCTCGAAGAGCACGCCGGCCTCCTCGAGCACCGCCTCCTCCGCGAAGATCGGCACGGCATCCGGGTAGCGGACGGCGAGCGCGATGGCGTCGGACGGGCGGGACGAGATCCGGTAGCTGCCACCCTCGCGGGCGAACTGGATCTCCGCGAAGAAGGTGCCGTCGTGGAGCTCGGTGATGATCACCTGCTCGAGCTTGGTGCCGAGGTCGTCGAGCACCGTCTTGAACAGGTCGTGGGTCATCGGCCGGGGCGTCTCCATGCCCTGGAGCGCGTAGACGATGGCGGTGGCCTCCGGCTGGCCGATGAAGATCGGCAGGTACCGGGACCCCTCGTTCTCCCGCAGGAGCACGATCGGTTGGTTCGTCGGAACCTCGACTCGGACTCCGACGAGGGACATCGGGATCACAGGCGTCCTCCACGTCGACGGACCCTCACCGTAGCACCGGCCCCTCCCGGGTTCTCAGGGGCACCCGGAGGCACTCGGAGGCACTCAGGGGCCTTCGGTCGTCGGGTCGCCGTAGAGCACGGGCACGTAGACGTCGGGATCGGCGAGCACGAGCGCGCGGTCGGCGACGACGACGCACGGCAGGTTGCGGTACCGGTCGTGGTGGTGCAGCCCGTAGCCCAGCACGTAGACGTCGGGGATCTCGTGGCCGACGTACCGCACGTCGAGAGGCAGGATCCGCCGCGCCGGCCGATCGAGCAGCGCGCACACGTCGAGCGTGCGCGGGCCGCGGGCACGCAGGTGTCCGAGCAGGTAGCCGAGGCTGAGGCCGGTGTCGACGAGGTCCTCGACGAGCACGACGTCGCGACCGTCGAGCTGCACGCCGACGTCGAGCAGCAGTCGCACCCGACCGGAGTCCGGCGCGTAGCGCGAGGATCGCGACGACGTCGACGGTGACGTCGAGGCCGGGCGCGACGCGTGCGAGCGCGCGGGCGAGGTCGGCGAGCAGGAGCAGCGCGCCCTCGAGGATGCCGACGAGCACCACGCCATCGGCATGGTCCCGCGCGATCTCGTTGGCGAGGCGTTCCACGGTGACCGCGATCGCCTGCTCGTCGAGCAGGATCTCGGGCGCCTGCGGCCCTCCGGTCACTCGGCGAGGGTGTCGCGCACCGCTTCGCGCAGCAGCACGGTACGCAGGCGGCGACCGAGCGCGGCGAGCTCGACGAGCTCTTCCTGCATCCGGGCGCGGGCCTCGGGGTTGCGTTGGCGCACGTAGGGCATGAGCACCTGGCCGAACAGCACCGCCTCGCGTTCGGCATGGTTGCGGTACGTGCGCAGGTGCCGGGCCTCGACGCCGCGGCCGAAGAACCCGGCGGCGACCTTGGCCACCTCGAGCGCGTCGTCGTCGTACTCGGCGTCGCCCGCGGCCGACTGGCGCGACGGTGCGATGAGTCCGAAGTCCTCGAGCTCGCCGACCTGCGCGGGTTCGAGGCCCGCCGCCTTCGCGAGTTCGTCACGCGTGTAGCCGTCACCCGACGCCGGCGCGACGATGTCGTCGGCGGCATCGGTGTCGAGCGGGAGATCCGGTGCGAACGCGGGCGGGCGCTTGCGCACCGGCGCGCGGCGCGTCGTGGTCGGAGCCGGAGTCGGCGCGGGCGCGGGTGCCGGCGTGGGAGTCGGTGCGGGAGCGGGTGCGGGTGCGGGTGCGGGCGCGGGCTCGGACCGGGGGGCGAGGGCCTCGTCGACGGGGATCTCGGTGCGCACGTCGAGGTCGGTGGCGGGCGCGGGGTCGAGCAGCGCCTCGTCGCCGGGCGGGAGCTGGTCGAGCCGCTCCTTGATGACCTTCAGCGGCAGGAAGTGCTCCTTCTGCTGATGGAGGATCCAGCGCAGGCGTACGAGATCGGCGTCGTAGAACTTCCGGTAGCCCGACGGCGTGCGCTCCGGGTTCACCAGGCCCTGGCTCTCGAGGAACCGGATCTTGGAGATGGTGATGTCGGGGAACTCGTCACGCAGCTCGGCGAGGACCTCGCCGATCGAGAGATGGGCCTGCTCGCTCAATGGTTGCCGTCTCCCACGAGGAACACGAGCACGTACCGGCCGATCTGGACGTCGGCGAGGTGATGCAGCGGTTGGGTGTCGATGCGCTTGTGGTCGACGTAGGTGCCGTTGAGCGACCCGACGTCGGAGACCTCGTAGCCCGGGTGGCCGTCGGCGTCGGTGACCCGGCGGATCTGGGCGTGGCGACGGCTCACGGTGATGTCGTCGAGGAAGACGTCGGAGTTGGGGTGGCGGCCGAGGCTGGTGACCTCGCGGTCGAGGACGTACCGGCTGCCGGCGTTGGGGCCCCGGCGCACGACGACCATCCCGAGGCCCTCGGGGAGCTCGGCGAGGGCGGCGCCGAGCTCTTCGTCGAGCTCGAGGCGCTCGGCCAGCTCGGCGAGCGAGATCGTGGTCTCGTCGTCGTGAGGCAGCGCGGCACCACACGAGGAGCAGAAGTTCGCGTTGGTCTCGTTCTGGTGGCCGCACTGGCGACACCGCATGGGGCCAAGGCTACCCCTTGGTCGAGGGTCGCGGCACGGGCGCTCCCTCAGGCTCGCCCTGACCCTTCCCTCAACCGCCGGGGGCCAGGACCCCCGACGTGAACTGGAGGTCGAGGCGGCTGGCGAAACCCTCCACCAGAGCTTCAGCCACGGCCCGGGGTTCGGTGGCTGCGCCCAACTCGTCGAGGGTGACCGTCGCGTCGCGGAGGTGGGCCCGGGCCTCCCCGACGGGCGGATCACCCGGGCGGGCGTGCACGAGGTCGAGCTCGTCGAACGGGAGGCGGTGGAGCAGCACGGAGCCGTGTTGGAGGACGGCGCCGTCGCGCCGCACCTGGGCCGAGCCGCAGAGCTTGCGCTCCCCCACCCGGAGATCGGCCCCCTGCTGGCCGGCGAAACACACCGGCCCCGCCGGGCCGTCGTTGCGGGCGACGGCGGCGTCCACACCGAGGAGGGCGAGACCGGCGATCAGGCCGCCGGCCAGCCACTCGTAGAGGGCGTCGACCCTCCCGGCGTCGCCCGAGGGCTGCGGGAAGGCGACGGAGTAGGTCACGTCGGCGCCGTGAAGGAGCGCCCGGCCCCCGGTGGGCCGGCGCACCACTTCGACCCCACGGGCGGCGCAGGCGGCGTGGTCGACGTCGTCGTCGGGCTGGAAACGGCCGAGCGACAGTGCGGGAGGATCCCAGCGGTAGAGCCGCAGCACCGGAGCCCCGCCGGCCGCCACCGCGTCGAGCATGGCCAGGTCGGCGGCCATCTGCCCGGCCGCGTCGGGCGGGCGGTCCAGGTCGTCGACCAGGAGCCAGGACCGGTTCAGCTGACGAGGGCTCGGTAGGCGGCGGCGTCGAGCAGGGCATCGACCTCGGAGGGGTCGGCCATCTCGACCACGAAGATCCAGCCCGCGCCGTAGGGGTCGCCGTTGACCTGCTCCGGGGCGTCGCCGAGGGCGTCGTTGACCTCGACCACCGTGCCGCTCACCGGGGAGTAGATCTCGGAGACCGACTTGGTGGACTCCACCTCGGCGCAGCTCGCGTGGGCGAGCACGTTGGCGCCGACGGACGGCAGCTCCACGTACACGACGTCACCGAGCTGGTCCTGGGCGAAGTCGGTGATGCCGATGCGGGCGCGGACACCGTCGACGGCCACCCACTCGTGCTCGGCGCTGTAGCGAAGTTCCTCGGGCAGGTTCATGGCGGCGAGGCTATCGAACCGGGGAGTTCCGAACCGGAGCCGAGCGCCCGCGGCGCAGGTACCCTGCGCCGCAGCGAGGGAAGGCCTGGCGGCCGGCGAAGCCGCCAAGAGGCTAGAGGAGCACCTGGCGGATGCGTTCGGCGTAATGCTGGGCGCGGCGGCGGGCCTCGGTCTCGGAGTCGGCCTCGGCCCACACATGGGTGAGGGCCTCCTCGGGATCCGGCAGCACCAGGGCCCAGGCGTCGCCGGGCCCCCGCTCGAACACCTTCACGCCGTCGACGAGCGAGACCTCGCGGCCCTCGGCGTGCTCCATGATCTCGCGCATCACGGTGCCCTTGCGCTCCCACGGCGTGACGATCGTCTCGTGGACGACGTGCACCGACGGCAGCGAGTCGACCACCTCGGACAGCCGCCGGCCGTCGGCCGCCAGTAGGTCGAGCAGCTTCATCAGGGTGACCGCGGCGTCGTAGGCCGGGAGGAAGTCGGGCCACATGCACCCGCCGTCGGCGGCGCCCGCGAAGGTGACGTCGCCACTGGCGGCCGCCTCCATGAGGCCGGCGCCCCAGATTCGGGTGCGCTCCACCGCGTGCTCGCCGCCGAGGATCCGCTCGACTGCGCCGGTGACCGACACCGGCACTGCGACCCGCGCCCCCGGCTCGACCGAGGCGATGAGCGAGACCATCGTGAGCAGCAGCTGCTCGGGCGTGAGGACGCGGCCGAGGTCGTCGACCACGGTGCCGATCTCGCCGTCGGGATCGATCACGAACCCGAGGTCGCTCTGCGACACGCGGGTGAGATCCGCGATCCGGGCGACCTGCGCGTCGCGCGACTCCGCGTTCGCGGTGGCCGACGACGTGCTCGCGAACGGGTTGGCCGCGAGCACCTCGGCACCCAGCTTCGTGAGCAGACCGGGCATCACGATCGACGCCGCGCCGTAGGAGTAGTCGACCACGATCTTGTAGACGCGCTCGTTGATGGCGCGGATGTTGACGACCCGCTCGAGCGCCGAGGAGTAGAACTGGAGCGAGCGCGGCGGGAACACGATGTCGCCGATCTCGCCGCCGAAGGCCCGGCGGTAGTCCTCGCGGTAGAGCAGCCGTTCGATCTTGCGTTGCGCGCCCGGGTCGATGTCGCGGCCGCCGTCGTCGAAGAAACGGATCTCGACGGTGTCGGGATCACCGGGCGCGAGGCGCACAGTGACACCACCCTGGGACATCGAGTTGCGCACCTGGAATCGCGTGAGTGGCACCGTGGCGAGCTCGATGTCCTCCACGTTCACACCCGCGAGGTTGACCCCGGCGATCAGCGCGCGCTTGAGCGCTCGTGCGATGCGGCTCGTGTCGCGACTGGTGGTGATGGTGGAGCCCTTCGGCAGCGCGGTGCCGTAGGCCATGGCGAGGCGCACCACCACCTCGGGGTTCACGTCGACGTTGCCCAGCCCGCGTACGCCACGGCGGCCGAACAGCGTGCGCGCGCCGCGGCTCTCCCACACGATCGAGCTGGTGACGACCGCGCCCGACTCCACCGTTTTGAACGGGTACACCTTCACGTTGGGGTTCACGACCGCGTTGGCGCCGATGAAGCACTCGTCGCCGACGACGGTACCCTCCTCGATGCGCACGTGCGCGCGCAGGTCGGTGTTGCGGCCGATCACGCACGCGCGCAGGCTCGTGCCGGGGCCCACGTACACGTGGTCGTGACACACCGCGTGTTCGAGCTGTGCGTCGGTCTTCACGATGACGTCGCGGCCGAGCACGGTGTAGGGCCGGATGTGCGCGCCCGCCTCGATGCGGCAGCTGTCGCCGATCACGACCGGTTCCTCGATGTGCGCGTCGGGACTGATGACGACGTCGGTGCCGATGTAGCGGCCACCGCCGAGGCGGAAGCCACTCACGTCGAGCGCGACCTTGCCGTCGAGCACGTCGGCGTGCGCAGAGATGTAGGCCTCGAGGGTGCCGACGTCCTCCCAGTACCCCTCGGACACGTGGCCGTGCATGGTGAGCCCGTCGTCGAGCAGACGCGGGAACACGTCAGAGGAGAAGTCGACCACCTCACCGGCAGGGATGTAGTCGAGCACCGAGGGCTCGAGCACGTAGATGCCGGTGTTGATCGTGTCGGAGAACACCTCGCCCCAGGTGGGCTTCTCGAGGAAGCGCTCGATCGAGCCGTCGGGCTGCGTGATGACGATGCCGAACTCGAGCGGGTTCTCCACTGCCTTCAGCGCGATCGACGCGGTCGCGCCGGCGTCGCGGTGCGCCTTCACCAGTTCGGTGAGGTCGATGTCGGTGAGGACGTCGCCGGAGATCACGAGGAAGGTGTCGTCGAGCTCGTCGGCCGCGTTGCGCACCGACCCCGCGGTGCCGAGGGGCGAGTCCTCGGTGGCGTAGCGCATGCTCACACCGAAGTCGGAGCCGTCGCCGAAGTAGTCGCGGATCTGGTTCGCGAGGAACGCCACCGTCACGACGATCTCGTCGAACCCGTGTTGCACCAGCAGCCCGACGATGTGCTCCATCATCGGCTTGTTCACCAGCGGCATCATCGGCTTCGGGGTGTTACTGGTGAGGGGGCGCAATCGCGTGCCCTCACCCCCCGCCATGATCACTGCCTTCACGTGGTCACACTCCCTGCCTCGGCGGCTCGGTCCTCGCGTCCCTCCCGCAGGGCACGCCGCGCCAACGGCACGTAGGTCAGTGCGGCGTAGTAGCTCAGCAACAGACCGCCGATGGCGAAGCACCACGCGGCGAATGCCACGAAGTCGTGCCCGGCGGTGCCGTCGGCGATGTTGTCGGCCCAGAGGAACAGCGGGAAGGCGAACATCAGGGCGAGGGTTCCCGCCTTGCCCACCCACTGAACGTCGATGCGCCGGGCGCCCTTGGCCGCGAGGGCCAGCACGGCGATGCTGATCACGACCTCCCGGGCGAGGACGAGCACGCCCACCACCCAGGGCACGGCGCCGTCGATGATCAGGGCGACGGCGGCGGTGAGGAGCAGCACCCGGTCGGCGACCGGGTCCATGACCTTCCCGAGGTCGGAGCCCTGGTCGTAGCGCCGGGCGATCCAGCCGTCGACCCAGTCGGACGCGCCGAGCACCGCCAGCAGCGCCGCGGCGGCGATGTCCTGGTCGTCGAAGAGGAGCCACACGAACACCGGAATGCACACGAGGCGCACCAGCGTGATCGCATTCGGGAGCGTGACGATCCGTGCATCTCGTGCACCCCGGTCATCCCGGCCGTCGCTCATCAGGCGCATCCTACCGGGGTACCCAATCCAGCCGGGTCGGAGCCGGCGGCCACCCGGGGCACACCCGCTCAGAGCAGACCCGCCACCGCCCCGCCGTCGACCGGGAGGCCCACCCCGGTGACGTAGCGGGCGGGTTCGGAGCAGAGAAAGGCGGCGACGCGGCCGAAGTCCTCGGCCTGGCCGAGCACCCCTGCCGGCACCGTGGCCGCCGCACCGGTGATGTCGCCGCCGTGCAGGGCCCGCACCCGATCGGTGTCGTGGAGGCCCGGCTGCAGCGAGTTGACGGTGACGCCATCGGCCGCCACCTCTCGCGCGAGTGTCTTGAGGAAGGCAGTGAGGCCCGAACGCGCGACATTCGACAGGATCAGCGTAGCGATCGGCTGACGCACGCCGTACGACGTGATCGCGAGCACCCTCCCCCACTGCTGGGCCTGCATCGCGGGCACGGCCTCGCTGCACATGGCGATGGCCGTGAGGCAATTGAGCTCGATGGCGCTGCGGTAGGCGGCGAGGTCGGTGGACGCGAACGTCCCGGCGGGCGGCCCGGCACCGTTGGTCACGAGGATGTCGACGCCACCGAGTGCATCGGTGGCCTCGCGCACGAACGCCGCCGCGCCGGCCTCGGTCGCCACGTCGGCCACGAGGGGCACGGTGAGGTCGCCGAGGCGTAGCGCGGCGTCTTGGATCCTTTCCTCGGACCGGCTGCAGATCGCGACGCGCACGCCGGCCTCGACGAGCGCGGCGGCGGTGGCGAAGCCGAGCCCGCCCGAGGCCGCCGGCACGATCGCTCGGCGACCGGCGATGCCGAGGTCCATCAGTCGACTCCCTCTGCCGCAGGCGCGTCGGGCGGTGCCGCAGCTGCGTCGTGGTCGCGGCCCTGCTGGTCGTGGATCGGCCCCTCGGTGTCGCGCAGGGCCTTGGGGATCCGGCCGGTGCGGTTGGCGATGATCTCCGCGCAGATGGAGATGGCGGTCTCCTCGGGCGTCCGACCGCCGATGTCGAGACCGATGGGTGCGTGGATGCGGGCGAGCTGGTCGTCGGTGACGCCGGCTTCGCGCAGTCGCACCGTGCGCTTGTCGTGGGTGCGGCGCGACCCCATCGCGCCGAGGTACCCGACCCGCGTCGCGAGGGAGCCGACGATCGCGGGCACGTCGAACTTGGTGTCGTGGGTGAGCACGCACACCGAGTCGCGCGGTCCGAGGTCGTCGCCGACCTTCTCGAGGTAGCGGTCGGGCCACTCGTTGACGACCTCGTCGGCCATCGGGAAGCGCTGCCTCGTGGCGAACACGGCTCGCGCGTCGCACACCACGACGCGGTACCCGAGCACCTTGGCCACGTTGGCCAGCGCGCGGGTGAAGTCGACGGCGCCGAAGATCACCATGCGCGGCGGCGGCGCGAACGACTCGATGAACACCGACACGGTGTCCTCGCGCGCCTCGCCGTGCACGCCGTAGTGACGGGTGGCGGTGAGACCCGACTCGAGCTCACCGAGCGCGTCGCGCCCGACCACGCGGTCGAGGTCGGGGTTGCCGAGGGAACCGAGCACCGTGCCGTCGGGCTCGACGAGCAGCTTCGCTCCCACGCGGGGGCCGCCCTCCTCGGAGGTGGCAGTGATGGTCGCGAGCGCGACCGGGCGCTCGGTGCGGAGCGCGTCGCGCAGCCTCGTGTCTCGTAGATCGGGTGTTCGTCCATGAGGTGCCTCGGTCCCGGCCGGCTACCAGTCGAGGGGCTCGACGTAGAGGTGGATGGTGCCGCCGCACGTGAGGCCCACGGCGAAGGCTTCGTCGTCGGAGTAGCCGAAGGTGATGACGCCCCGCTCGCGGGTGCCCTCGAGCACCTCGAGCGACGCGGTGACCACCGCGCCCTCCACGCAGCCGCCCGACACGGAGCCGGCCACCTCGCCGTGGTCGCTCACCGCCATGGTGGCGCCGGGGTCACGCGGCGCGGAGCCCTCGAGCTTCACGACACGTGCGACGGCCACCCGGTGGCCCGCGGCGCGCCAGCGCTCGATGTCGTCGAGGACTTCTTTCATGTGTCGGCCCTCACGTGACTTCCTTCATCTCTGGCTCCTCTTCCGGGGACCGCCGTCGCGTGACACGACCTCGGCGAGATGTTCGAGCGACGCCACGGAGTGGCCCTCGATGAACTCGTCGACGTGCGGCAGCGCCGCGGCCATGCCCCGGGCGAGCGGTGCGTAGTCGGGTGACGCCTTCAGCGGGTTGACCCACACGACCTTGTGGGCGACACGGTGCAGGCGGGCCATCTGCTCCCCCAGCACCTCGGGTTCGCCGCGGTCCCAGCCGTCGGAGAGGATCACCACGACCGCGCCGCGCGCCATGCCGCGCACACCCCATTCGTCGTTGAACTCACGGAGGCACTCACCGATGCGGGTGCCGCCCGACCAGTCGACGACCCGGCGCGCCGCCGCGGCGATGGCGGTGTCGGGGTCGCGCGAGGAGAGCTCACGCGTGATGCGGGTGAGCCGCGTGCCGATGGCGAACGCCTCGACGCGACTGCGGCCCACCACCGCGGTGTGCAGGAAGCGCACCAGCGCGCGGGCGTAGGTCTCCATCGAGCCGCTGACGTCGCACAGGAGCACGAGCCGGCGCGGCCGCTGCGAGTGGCGGGTGTAGGCCCGATCGATCGGTTCACCACCGGACCGGATCGCGCGCCGCACGGTGCGGCGCAGGTCGGGTCGGCCCCGGTCGCGTCGGCTCGCGCGGCAGCCGTCGCGACTCCCGCAGCGCACCAGCGAAGCGCAGGTCGGCCATCAGCCGGCGCGCCTCGGCGAACTCGTCGGGGGTGTACTCGGCGAAGTCGCGGGCCCGCAGCACCTCGTTGCGGCTGTACCGCACCTGCACGCTCGGCGGGCCCTGCTGCTCGCCGTCGTCACCCTGGTCGTCGTCGGGGTCGTCGTCGTCGACGTCGAAGGCCAGGCTGATCTCGCGTTCCTCGCGCGCCACCACCGAGAGCTCACCCGTGCGCTCCCACCACGCCGCGAACGCCTTGTCGTACGTCTCGAGGTCTTCGGGGCGGCGCACCAACGTGGTGACCCCCGCCCAGTAGACCGCGGCACGAGTGTCGACGCCGACCGCGCCGAGGGCCTCGCCGAAGAGCAGCGTGGAACCGACGGGCACGTCGAGGCCCGAGGAGCGCAGCACGCGCGCGAAGCCCACGGCCAGGCGGTCGAACGCCGGCGGAGCCCCGAGGGCGGCTTCAGCCACTCCGCTCCCCTGCTCGATCGGTGGCCCGATCCTTCGAGCCGCGTACGAGCACGTCGAGGCCGTGGGCCCGCGTGCGCTCCTGGTCTTCGCGGTATTTGAGGATGGTGCCGAGCGTGACCGACACCGTGGCTTCGTTCACGTCGGTCTGGCCGAGCGCGGCGAGCGCGTTCGCCCAGTCGAGCGTCTCCGCGACACCCGGCGGCTTGTAGAGCTCGAGCCCCCGCAGCTCCTCCACCGCGGCCGCGACCTGTCGGGCCAGGCGCTCGGGCACCTCCGGCGCGCGCAGCCGAAGGATGGCCAGCTCGCGCTCGAAGTCGGGGTGCTCGATCCAGTGGTACAGACAGCGGCGCTTCAGCGCGTCGTGCACGTCGCGGCGTGCGGTTCGACGTGACGATCACGAGCGGCGGCGTGGACGCGTGGAACGTGCCCAGCTCGGGCACGGTGACCGTGTAGTCGGAGAGGATCTCGAGCAGGAACGCCTCGAATTCGTCGTCGGCGCGGTCGACCTCGTCGACGAGCAGCACCGGCGGAGCGGTGGCGCCGAGCGCGTCGGCCTCGTAACCGATGGCGCGCAGCAAGGGGCGCTTCACCAGGAACCGCTCGGAGTAGAGCTCGTCCTCCACCACCTCGCCGCCGCCGGCCTCGACCGCGCGGAGGTGCAGCAGCTGCCGGGAGTAGTCCCACTCGTAGACGGCCTGGGCGGCGTCGATGCCCTCGTAACACTGCAGGCGCACGAGCTCGCCGCCCGTCCAGCGCGACAGGACCTTCGCCACCTCGGTCTTGCCCACGCCGGCCTCGCCCTCGAGCAACAGCGGACGCTGCAGGCGTATGGCGAGGAAGATCGCGGTGGCGAGGCCCTCGTCGGCCAGGTAGTCGTGCGCGGCGAGCGCGGCGCGGACGTCGTCGACGGTCTCCATGAGGTCTCCCAGCGTACCCGGGCGCCCCGAGACCCCTGTCACTACAAGGCGCTGGTGTACCCGCCGTTGACCGGGATGGTCTGGGCGGTGATCCACTCGCCGTAGTCGCTGGCCAGGAAGGTGGCGAGGCCCGCGACGTCGGAGGGCAGCCCGCGCCGACGGATCACGTAGCGCTTGAGCATGGGGGCGAACATCTCCTCCTGCTCCGCCGTCTGCTCCATCTGGTTCATGGTGCCGAGCGCGATGGAGTTGCAGGTGATGTTCCAGCGGCCGACTTCCTTGGCCACCGAGCGCACGAGGCCCGCGGCGCCGGCCTTGGCCGCGGAGTATGCAGCCTGCTTCGGCTCACCGGCGCGCCCGGCGTCGGACACGATCGTGACGACCCGGCCCCAGTTGGCCTCGCACATCGCGGGCAGCGCCGCGCGCGTCACGTACATCACGCCGAAGAGGTTCACCCGCATGAAGTTGTCCCACGCGGCCGGGTCCTCCTCGTGGAAGTACTTCATCTCCTCGAAGCCCATGGAGTCGGCCTTGCCGGCGTTGCCGGCGTTGTTCACGAGGATGTCGACGAGGCCGAGCTCGGCGAACTTCGCCTGCACCGCGGCGAAGTCGGTGACGTCGAACACCGCGGTGCCGCCCTTGCCGCCGGCCGCCTCGATCTCGGCGACCACGCCCGCGGCCCGCTCCTCCACCAGGTCGTTCACGAACACTTCGGCACCGGCGGCGCCGAGCGCCTTGGCGATACCGCGCCCGACACCCTGTCCACCACCCGTGACCACCACGCGCCGACCGCTCAGGTCGATCTCGAACGTCATGCCTGCACCTCGATCTCGCCGCCGGCGACGGTGGGGTACGCGTGCCAGCGTTCGGGAGTGTCCTCGATGAGACAGAGCATGTTGTCGCGGCCGAGGAAGTTGGCGTCGATGCGGGCGACGGTGAACTCGTGACCCGCGTAGCGGACCTGTTGGCCCACCTGGAGGTCGTCGACGCTGATGGTTGTCCAGGAATCGGTCATGCGGGGGATTCTGCCTCCTGTGGGTCGCCGAGAGGTAGTTCGACGGTGGGGAACGGCTTGTCGCGGCCCGGGGCGTCCGCCCCCGCCAGCCCGAGATCGACGTACAGCGCAGTGAGGATCTCGGAGAGCCGCAGGTAGTGGTCGTCGTTCCCGCACATGCCGTTGGTCTGCACGCAGGCGACCAGCCCGTGCTCGGGATCGGCGACCGACACCGACGACAGCGCGCCGCCGTGCCCGAACGCACGCGGCGACGCGTGGCGACCGAACGCGTAGGCGTCGACCGCGAACCCGAGGCCCCAGTCGCACTGCGCGTGGTAGGTCTCGTCGTAGAGGCCGACGCGGTGACGGGCGGTGATCGCCTCGACCGCCTGCGGCGAGAGGATGCGCGCCCCGCTGCCCGTGCCCCGCCCGAGCAGCATCTCGTAGAGCCGGGCGAGTTGGCGCATGGGACCGCGCCCGCCCCCTCCGGGGATGCAGCGCGCCATGAACGCAGCCTCGTCGAGCATGTCGAGCGGCACCGCGACGCCGGTCGCGGTGTGGTGCATCGTGCCGATGCGCGGGCCGTAGCCCGCGTGGATGTCGGCGGGCATGCCGACCCAGCAGTCGACCATGCCGAGCGACTCGTAGATCTCCTCGCGCACGTAGTGCTCGAAGCGACGGCCGTCGACCCGGCGCACGATCTCGGCGAGCAGGGTCATGCCCGCAGTCAGGTGGTATCCGGCACGCTCGCCGGGCACCCAGCCGTCCTCCGGCTCGACGCCGCAGATCGCCTCGATGACCTCTTCCCAGTACGCGTCGCCGGGGGCGTCGCTCTGGAAGAGATCGGCGGGGCGGATGCCCGCGGTGTGGGTGAGCAGGTGGCGCAACGTGATCGCGTCCTTGCCCTGCTGCGCGAACTCGGGGATGTGGTCGGCAACGCGGTCGTCGATCTCGAGGTTGCCGCGTTCCCACTGCTGCGCGACGGCCACCGCCACGCTCGGCTTGGTCATCGAGAACCAGGTGACCATCGACTCGGGCGTCATCGGCACGCCCGCGCGCGCCTCGCCGATGCCGAGGTCGGCGACGGGCGCACCCTGCAACGATACGTACACCTGGCCGCCGAGGTGCAGGCCGCGTTCGATGCCGCCCGCGATCGCAGCGACCGCGCCCGGGATCGCGTCGGCGCCCGAACCGGACGTGGACGCGATCATGTGGCCGGCTCCAGCAAGTGGACGCGCAGCCGGTCGATCTCGGCGGGCGAGATGCCGAGACCCGAGTCGAGGTAGTTCGCGAAGCTGCCGTACTCCTCGTCGGCGGTGGCCAGCGCGGTGCCGATGTAGTCGGCGTGCACGCCGAGCAGCGGCACCAGCACCTCGGGCTCGAAGCCGTCACCGCGGAGGTGCTCCATCGCCGCGAGGCGGCGCTCCACCGCGGCGTTCGACCGGAGGTAGTCCTCGACCACGTCGGCGAGGGGCACGCCGACGGTGAGCAGAAGGAGCGCCACCGACCAGCCGGTGCGGTCCTTCCCCGCCGAGCAGTTGACGAGGACGGCTGCGCCGTCGGCGCCGATCACCGCGCGCAGCATCTCGCCGTACCGGACGCGGTGCGTCTCGTCGAGCACGTTGGCGCGGGCCGCCCTGACCATCATGTCGAAGGCCTTGCCGGGTGGGAACGCCGCTTTCATGCGCACGGGGTCGCGCGACGCCAGCACCTCGCGCAGGTTGACCCCGGCGTGGGTGTCGAAGTCGCCGATGGGCACCGACACCACCGTGGTGCCCTCGGGCACGCGGTTGTGCCCCTCGTGCTGGATGTCGTTGTCGCGGCGGAGGTCGACGACCACCTTCACGCCCAGCGCCTCCAGCACGGTGAGGTCACCGTCGGTGGCGTCGGCCAGGTGGCCGCTCCGGTAGAGGACGCCGCGCCTCACCCGGTGGCCGTCCGTCGTGAGGACACCACCGGCGTCGCGGAAGTTGACGATCTGCTCGAAGTCCACGGGCGCATCCTACGGAGGTCATGATGGGGCCGTGGACGACGCTCCCGAGACCGCGCCCGAGCCCGAGTCGCTGCCGGGAGCCGACCAGGACGGCTACGAACCTGATCCCCGCTTCTCCTACGCCAACGAGCGCACCTTCCTCGCCTGGATGCGCACCGCGCTCGGCCTCATCACCGCCGGGCTGGCGGTCACCCAGCTCCTGCCCGCGTTCGACTTCCCCGGTGGGCGACGGCTCATCGGCCTGCCGCTCATCGCCATGGGCACGATCATCGCCATGGTCAGCCTCCGCAACTGGAAGGCCAACGAGCACGCGATGCGGCGGGGACTCGCCCTTCCCCGCTCCCCGCTCCCGTGGATCACCGCGGTCGTGGTGTCGGTCGTCGCCGTGATCGGGGTGGTCCTCGTGATCGTGGAGGGCAAACGGTGATCCGCCCGTACGGCCCCCCGGGCGGCGGTTTCCCCTATGGCCCGCCCGAGGAGCGCTGGCTCGAGGAGAGCCCCCGGCCCGGCCTCGCCGGCGAGCGGACGGACCTCGCGTGGAACCGCTCGGGCCTCGCACTGCTGGCCTGCGGCGTCGCGGTTGCCCGGGGTCTGAGGTTCCCGATCGAGGAACCGGGGCACGTCGTGATCGGCGTGATCATCCTCGTGCTCGGCGCCTTCACGTACCTCCTGGGCCAGTGGGAGGCGCGCAAGCGTCGCCGCAACGGCCACGACCGTGAGGTGGCCGTGTGGGGAGACCTGGCACCGGTCGCCTACGGCACCGCAGCCGTCGGCGCGGCGGCGTTCGTGCTCGCGCTGCTGTTCCCGGGCTGAGCCCTAGAACAGCGGGCCCGACTTCTCCACGTCGTGGCGGAGCACTTCCATGCCGCGGATCATCCCGGCCGACGGGTCGGGGGTGCCCTCCGCCCGCTTCGCGGCGATGACCTCCATGTGCTGACCGAAGGCGGCCTCGTCCTCCCACCGCTCGAGCAGGTACACGACGTTCTCGCGCACCGGGTCGGCCGCCATCACGTAGTCGAGGCAGCCCGGCTCCTCGCGAGTGGCGGCGAGGGCGGGGACGCGCAGGGCGAGGAACTCGTCGCGCTGCGCGGGATCGACGTCGAAGGTGCCGGCGATGATGATCATGAAGACGTGCTCCTCGTGTGCGGGTGCGACATCATCGTCGGATCGCACGGCTCGCGCCAATGGGAGCCGCACCGTCCCGGGAGGACCCATGGGCGACACCGTCCGCTACGAGCTCGACGGCCACGTGGCCACCATCACCTACCACCGCCCGGAGCGCCTCAACGCGGTGAACGGCGAACTGCGGCGCGACCTCAACGAGGCGTTCGCCCGCTTCCGCGACGACGAGGATGCGTGGGTCGCGATCGTCACCGGCGCCGGGCGCGCGTTCTGCGTGGGTGCCGACCTCCGCGACGGCGCAGGCTCCACGGGCGAGTTCGCGGGGACCTTCTGGGAGAAGCCGACCGTCAACTCGTTCGAGAGCGGCTGGGAGATCTTCAAGCCGGTGATCGCCGCGGTGAACGGGTACTGCCTCGGGTACGGCCTCACGCTGGTGACCTGGTGCGACTTCGTGGTCGCCAGCGAGCGCGCGGAGTTCGGCTACCCCGAGGTGCTGATCGGGACGCCCGCGATCGTCGGCGCCATCCGGCTCCCGCAGAAGATCGGGTGGCAACCCGCGATGGAGATGCTGCTGACCGGCGAGCGCATCGACGCCGAGCGCGCCCGTGAGGTCGGCCTCGTCGGGCGCGTCGTCCCCCACGACTCGCTCATGGACGAGGCCCGCGCGCTCGCGGCGCGGCTCGTGAAAGGCGCGCCCCTCGCGCAGCGCGCGATGAAGGAGGTCGCGATGCGGTCGCGCACGATGACGTCGGAGGAGGCCATCCGCTTCGGCGAGACGATGCGCAAGGTGTCGGTCTCCGTGCCCGACGCGTCAGAAGGCGCGCGGGCGAAGGCCGAAGGTCGTGAGCCGAGGTGGTCCGGGCGCGAGTGACCGAACATGTGGCCGGTGGTACGCGTGACGGGGAGTGGAGGACACAGGTTCGGTGATCCAAGATGCGTTCCGAGGAACGCAGCGGATCATCCGGGGCAAGCAGTGGCGGCGGTGCCGGGGTCGACCTGCCAGAGGGTCACGCCGTGGGAGGTGCGCAGCAACGTCATTCCCGTCGGCGCGTCGAGCGATCGGTCGGTGACGAGGGCGACGGCGTGCCGGCGCTGCTTCGCGATCGACGCGGCTCGGCACACGATGCGGGCGTTCGTGAGGTTGGCGTAACCGCGCGCTTCACGCTCGTCGTTCGGGAAGAACTCGATGTCGGTGCCGCGGGCGATGGAGTACACGGGCTGCTCGAGGTACGCCGCCATCGTCACCGCGTCGAGGTCCTGCGCGCTCACGACGTCGCGCTGCAGGCCGTGCGCGGTGGCCGTGGCCGTGAGCAAACGGTTGGGCGCGAACTCGTGCAGGGTCTGGTCCGGCAGGATCGCCACGGTGGCGAGGATCTGCGCACCCAGCACGATCACCACGACGGCGCCGAGTGTGAGGGCGGAGCCGCCGCGCAGCCGGAGCGGGTCGGTCTCGGTGCGGGCTTCGCCCGGAGGCGCAGCCGCGAACCACACCGCGGCGAGGAAGAGCACGAACCACTCCCCCGCGTAGTGCGAGCGGTCAGGCAGCACGACCACATACGAGAACGCCAGGTAGCCGAGCGCGCCGAGGACCCACACGCGGAAGGCGACGCGGTGGTGACGCAGTGCCACTGCGACCGCGACGGCGAGCGCGACGCCGAGCAGCGCCTCGATCGCGACCGACTGTGGGAACGTGTCGAGGAGGTTGGTGTTCCAGCGACCGATGCCACTCGGCAGCGGCACGAGCCCGCGCCAGGGTCCCGAGAGGGCGACGAGGAAGCGGTCCGACGAGAAGGTGGTGAGTGGCGTGCTCGGGATCCCGAGGGCGAAGCTGTGGTAATCGGACGGCGGGATGCAGACGACTGCGGCGGCCAGCGCGGAACCGATCGCGACGACGCCGGTCGACATCGGCGAACGCCAGACCCGACGGGTTGCGCCGGCCTTCCGTTGCCGGAGCGCTTCGGCGCCGAGCACGAGCCCGAGGGCAATGGCGAGCACCCCGCCGGCGAGGCTCGTCCACGTGAGGAGCACGAGCAACACCGCGACGCGCCCCCACGCCGGACGCGGGCGGGCGAGCAGCACGAGCGCGCCCACGAGGAACAGCAGCTCGAGGCTGTACGAGCGGCTGATCACGCCGTACTCGTAGGTGACGAAGTAGCCGCCGATGATCGCGGCGCGCACCCCGAGTCGGAACGGCGCCTTGAACAGGATCACCGCGTAGGTGGCGGTGACGATGGCCCACTCGAGCGCCTGCATCGCGCGCGGGTTGCCGGTGACACGGGTCAACGCGAACAGCGGCAGGTACCAGACGACGGGGTGGCCCTCGTAGCGGAGGTTGGCGAAGAGGTCGCCGAGCGAATGGCTGGCCCGGGCGATGTTCCACGCCTGCACCTCGTCGAACCACATCGCGTGGGCGCCGATGCAGACCGCCAGCAACGCGCTCGCGGCGACGAGGATCAGCGCGGGCGCCCACCACGCCGGCTGGGCCGCGGCAACGGTTTCGTCACCCGGCGTCGGGCACGACGGCTCCGTCCCGGGTGCAGGACGCGCGTCGACCAGCGTGGAAGCCATGGACAAGGGTCATCGACCCGGTTCCGGAGGGGCTGTAGCCGAGGATCGCCGAACCGGGACCACGCGACGAGGCCCCGGCGGGGAGCCGGGGCCTCGTGGGTTCGGTTCGGGACCGGGTCAGCCGTGGGTCAGCCCCGCGGTCGGCCCTGGTCGTGGTGCTGCGACCACGGGTGGTCGCTCGGGTAGGGCTTCTCGGGCAGGTGCCGGACCATCGCCCGACTCATGCGCTGCAAGCCCTGCATCACCTTCGCCATGGCTGCTCCTCCGAGTCTCTGCAGTCGTTCCGTCCCGCTGTGCGGGATCCGACTCGTTCAACGACTCGAAGGTTGCATCCGTTCCCGGGCTACTTGGACAGGATCGTGACCGCGGCGGTGCCAGGGGCCCCGTAGACCTGGGCGTAGCCCACGCGCGGGTCGCCCTGCACCTGGCGGTCGCCGGCGCGGCCCTTGAGCTGGGTGACCAGCTCGTAGACCTGGCGCAGCCCCGACGCACCGATCGGCTCGCCGTTGGCGATGAGGCCGCCGTCGGTGTTGGTGGGCAGCGGGCCGGTGATGTCGAGGGCGTGGTCGGCATAGAGCTGCTCCTGGTCACCGTGGTTGCAGAAGCCGTTCTCCGCGAGGTGCATCACCTCGGCGCCGGCGTCGGTGTCCTGGAGCTGGCGGACGTCGACGTCCTCGGGGCCGATGCCCGCCTCCTCGTAGGCCGCACGCGACGCGTGCACGGTGGGCGCGACGTCTTCGTCGACCGGGGCGTACGTGGTGTTCACCTCGTACGCGCCGTACTGCTTCGTGCGCAACTGCGTGGCCTGCAGGAAGATCGGCGTGTCGGTGTACTCGTGCGCCTTGTCGGCGCGGCTCATCAGCACCGCCGCCGCACCTTCGTCGGGTGCACAGAACATGTAGGCGGTGAGCGGGTAGTTGAGCATCGGCGACTCGAGGATCTCGTCCTCGGTCATCGGGTTGCGCCGGAACGCCTTCGGGTTGAGCGAGCCGTTGCGGTAACCCTTGGCCGCGGCGCGCGCGAGGGTGCGCTGCGAGATGCCGTAGTCGTGGCAGTACTTGTTGATCTTCATGCCGAAGAATTTGGTGGTGACGTACTGCCCGTTGTCCGCGTACCAGTCGGGCATGTTGCAGAGGCCCGGGGGCTCCACGAACGCGCCACGCGGGTGCTTGTCCATGCCGACGGCGAGCGCGATGTCGGCGTTGCCGACCTTGATCGCGGTGGCTGCGGCCTCGACCGCGCTCGCGCCGGTGGCGCACGCGTTGAACACGTTGTGGAACGGGATGCCGGTCAGGCCGAGCAGGCCGGTGACCGCGTCGGGCTGGGCGACCGTCCACGCTCCACCCGCGGCGTACTGGACGTCCTTCCACTCGGCGCCCGCGTCGGCGAGCGCCTCCTCGATGGCCTCGGCACCCATCTGGAACGCGGTCTTGTCGCCGTGGCGCCCGAACGGGTGGAGCCCGACTCCGATGATCGCTACGTCAGTCATCCTGGGAACTCCTCGATCAGGCGCCGACGGGCGCGAACTCGAACGTCATGATCTCGTCGCCGTTCTCGTCGGTGAAGAACGGGACGATGCGCAACTCGACCTCCTGGCCGAACGCGAGCTTCTCGGGATCGTTCTCCGAGAGGCGGGCCTCGACGCGGACGACGTCGCCCAACTGCACGAGGCCGACACCGAAGGGCTGGAAGTTCTTGCCGGTGGCGTCGCCCTGGAAGCCCGGCTTCGGCGGGAAGCCCTGCGTGGTCCAGGCGATGACCGTACCCCGGGTCGGGAGCAGGAGCTCCGTCATCTTCGGGCTGCTGCACCGGGCGCAGCGGGTCTGCGCCGGGAACGTGACGGCGCCGCAGTCGTCGCACTTCGTGCCGATGAGCTGCGGGCTCTCCGACGGCCAGGTGAAGATCTCGGCGATCGGCTTCTGCATGGACGGCCTCCGTCGGCGACGTGCTCGGGACGACGGGAACCCTAGCCCTGAGATGTAGATGTTTTCACGGGTCCCGGCCGCGGACGACGCGAGGACCCGGTGAAGGAATCCTCGAGGGGTCGGGCTGCCGGGACTTGAACCCGGGACCTTCGGTCCCCCAGACCGACGCGCTAACCAAGCTGCGCCACAGCCCGTTCATCGCCTGTACCAGGTGTCCCTGGCCCGGACGCGAGGCGCAGTGTAGTGGGGTCTACTTCCCGAAGACCCACTCGATGCCCTGGAGGAACCGGTAGCCGAGGTACACGGCGAGCGCGCCCGCGAGGAGCTTCAGGTGCCACGGGAGCGGGAGCTTCTCGTCGTCGTCGACGTCGATCGGCTCGCCGTAGACGTTCACGACCGGCTCGCTCGCGGCCCGCTCGGCCGGCGTGGGCGGGTCGTCGGCCGGCGTCTCCGTGGGCGCGTGCGCCTGACCCGGGTCGACGGTGCGGCCGCACGTGGGGCAGGTGCCGTCGGTGTGCACCGTCGACGGTGAGAGGAAGCGGTCGCAGGTGTCGCACCAGGGCACGCCCCACATAACACCACGCCCCCGGGCGGCGAGTGCCACCCGGGGGCGCAGACGACCGGGGCGTGCATGCCTGGCCGGATCTGGGGCGCGGATCTGGGGCGCGGATCTGGGCGCGGATCTGGGAGCGCCGGTCAGGCGCGGGTGGGACTGTGCGGAGCTACGTCACTGGAGGAGGTGGACGGGGTCACCCACGATGTTCACCGACCACGTCGTGCGGTCCGTCACCGACGACGACGTGGTCGTGTACTTCACCTTCCACCAGACCTTGCCGCCGTACACCGTCGTGTAGTTGGCCGGCAGCGGGATGTCGATCGTGAGGTACCGGTCGTTGTACTTGCTGGTCGAGAGCAGCCCGGTGTAGGGCTGGGTCCCGGTGCCGGAGACGTTGAGCGTGTTGACCCCGGTCCCGCTGCAGCTGCCCGACGGCGGCGTCGGCGGGTTGCACGGCGTGCTCCACGAGAACGTCGCAGGGTTGCCGTTCGGGTCGAGGATCTGCAGGGTCGAGGCGCCCTCCCCGGGATCGAAGAGGTTCACGCGCATCGTCTTGCCTGCGTGGATGGGATCGATCTGCGCCAGGTAGAAGGACGCGCTCGAGCCCGCGGCGTTGGCGAAGATGGACATGTCGCTCACTGCGTGCACCTGTGGGCACGTCGCCGAGTAGCCGGTCTGGCCCACGATCGTGGTGCAGGTCGCGAAGGAGTTGCCGGTGTAGGCCCGCAGCGCGAAGCTATTGGAGCCACGGCTGTTCGTGGTGTCCCCGGGATCCGTGAGGACCCGTATGTAGTACTGACCCGCCTTCGGGTTGGACCACGTGTAGAGGTTCTTCCACTGGTTCGCGTACGGGGCGCTGTTCGTGGGCACGTTCACGGTGCTCAACAGCGTGAGGTTCGACAGGTCGAGCGGCGTCGCGTTGCGGTCGTAGATCTGGTACGTCGTGTTGATCGTCTGGTTGTTCACCAACTCGGCGTCCGACGCGTTGCTCCGGTTGTACTCCGCGTCGTACACGTCGAGCTTGAGCGATGTGGTGTTCGCCGGCAGGTCGATCGCGTAGAGGTAGCCCTGCGGGTCGTAGTCGTCGTCGTTCGCGGGCGAACCGTTGTTACACGCGCTGCCCGACGACGACGTGCTGTACGACTCGTTCCGCGCGAGCTTCTTGTCACCGCTCTCGTGGCCGGAGCAGTAACCGCTCACCGCGGCCCAGAAGTTCTCCTCGTCAGCACCGCTCAACAGGTCGCCGGTGCCGAACGTGTTCTTGGGACTCCCGAGGGGTACCGGCATCACGTACTCGGCCACCGACGAGCGGGAGATGCTCTGCTTCTGCGTGACGAGCCTGGAGAAGAACTGCTTGGCCTTGGTGTCGGTGATGGAGACCTTGAGCTGGCGGTTGTTGCCGGGGACGTCGTCCACCGACACGACGATGTTGTTCTGGCCGTTGACGAAACCGTTCTTCGCCGCGGTCGCGAGCGCGTACTGCTGGGCCTGGTCGAACTCGGGCATCCACACGACACCGGCGAGCGCGGCGGCGTCGGCGGCGCGCTTGAGCTCGGCCGAGCGGGTGTACCAGCTGCCGAAGTCGATGGTGAAGGCGGCGAACACGAGCATCACGGTGAGCATGAGAGCGATGAACACCATGACGAAGCCGCTCTCGCCGCCGACCTCGCCGCGACTCTCACGCAGTCGTTGCACACGGGCGCGCACGTCACACCTCACTTCGGCTCGAGCCGCATGATCGCGGCGGAGGTCAGGAAGAACGGCGACTTGAACAGCCCGGTGATGGTGATGTAGCGGGCCTTGATCCACACCCCGACGTAGTCGGCTCCGATCGACTGCACGTTCTGGCGCGTCGTCGGGCACCAGTACCGATCCGGTGAGGTACCGCTGCAACTCGTCGTGCCGCCGAAGTCCGACTGCGTGAGGCTCTGCAGCTGCGCGCCGGTGTACACGTTGCACTGACCGGTCACCGACGACGGCGTGCTGCTCGCGCAGCTGCCCGTCGGGCGGGCGCCATTGGTCGCGGTCGACTTGAACACCACGACGTAGTCGACGTTGGACAGCCCGATGGGGGTGATCGCCGACTTCACGCCCTGCAGGAGCCCGTAGTCGGCCAGGCGCGTGTTGCCGAGGCTGCTCCCGACGCGGGCGCCGGCACGCGCGGCCGTCTCCATCTGGAGCTTGCGGTTCCAGGCGGAGCCGTACTCGATGATGCCGAAGGCGATCAGGAGGAGCAGCGGCAGGATCACCGCGAGCTCCACCAGCGCGGCGCCGCGCTCGTCGGAGGCACGGGCCCGAGCCCGCGTGAGCTTCATCGGAGCGTCCTCGGCTCGATCTTGATCACCGTGTCGGAGGTGAAGGTGAAGGTGGCGCCGAACACTCCGAACAGGTTGTGGTGGACACCCTTCACGTACACGCCCACGTAGTCGGGAGGGCCGTTGCCCGCGTCGGCGAGCAACGCGGTCTTGCGTGTCGTCGGACACCAGAACGAGTCCTTCTTGGTCGTCGGTCCTGGCGGACCGACGCAGCCGAACTGCGTCGAGTCCAGTGACAGGTCGGCGGCGACGTAGCGGTTGCAGCCGCGGTTCACGGAGGTGTTGGTGACCGACGCGGTCAGGCAGTTGTCCGGGACGCGGTCCCCCGGACCCGTGGCCCGGTACACCACCACCAGCGAGATGTCGTTGTTCGACATCCCCGTGGCGGCCGACTTCACCGCTTGGAGCATGCTGTAGTCCGACAGCACGTCGTTGGCGCCGCCGGACGCGGCGCGGGCGCCGGCCACGCTCATGTGGTTCACGGTGAGCTTGCCGTAGAAGGCGTAGCCCATCTCCATGGTGCCGAACACCAGCGCGAGCACGACCGGCGTGAGGATCGCGGCCTCGACGAGGACGGCACCCCGCTCACGGGCCTGCGAGAGGAGGCCCCGGGAAGGGGCGCGACCGGGTCGGCGGCTCAGCCGCCCGCGCCACTGGTCACCGAAGCGGCCGACGAGACGTCGACGCTCCGCGTGCACCTTGTGCCTGCCCAGCACGTGCATCTCGGAGTCCCATTCCGGCACCCCTGCCCGGGTGCCTCTCCGAGGAGTGTCGGCATGCGACCCCGCTCGCCTTGAGGCCAGAACTCGGCAAAGACACCGCCGAGGAGCCGGCCGAGCACCGACGATCGCCGATCAGTGCCCGATCACGGGCGATCAGTCGTTGCGGCGGCGGACCCGGAGCTTGATGGGCGTGGGGCCGAGGTCGAACGACTCACGGATCTTGCGTTCGATGTAGCGCAGGTAGGTGGCCGGCAGCTCGTGGGTCGCGAAGAGCGTGAAGGTGGGCGGGTCGTTGGCGCCCTGGGTGGCGTAGAGGATGCGGGGGCGGTGGCGCTTGCCCGCGGGCGCCGGGTGGGCCTGCTGAGCCTCGCGGACCACCCGGTTCAGCGCCCCGGTGGGCACCCGCTGGTGGTACGCCTCCTCGGCCTGGCGCAACGCCGGGAGCACCTTGTGCATCGTCTTGCCCGTCTTCGCGGACACGGTGAGCACCGGGGCGTACCCGAGGAAGGCGAGCCGGTCGGCGACGTCGATCTTGGCCTTGGCCCGGCCCTCGGCGTCGAGGAGGTCCCACTTGTTGAGCACGATCACGATGGCGGTGCCGGCGGCGTCGATGCGCTCGGCGAGGCGCTGGTCCTGGTGGCTCACGCCCTCGTGGGCGTCGACCACGAGCAGCGCGGCGTCGGAGCGGTCGACCGCCTGCAGGGCGCGCACCAACGAGTAGTACTCGGTGGGCTCGTCGATCTTGGCCCGCCGGCGCATGCCCGCGGTGTCGACGAAGCGCAGCGGCCCGTCTTCCGTGTCGACGATCGTGTCGACCGCGTCGCGGGTGGTGCCGGGCATGTCGTGCACGATCGAGCGCTCGTCGCCGACGATCTTGTTGAAGAGGGTGGACTTGCCGACGTTGGGACGGCCGACGATGGCGACGGAGAAGATCTTGTCGCCCGACTCCTCGACCTCGGGGGCCGGCGGCTCCTCGGGGAGCGCCTCCACCAACGCGTCGAGGAGGTCACCGCTCCCCCGGCCGTGGATCGCCGACACCGGCCACGGGTCGCCCAGACCGAACTTGGCGAACTCCCACACGTTGAGCTCGCGCTTGTCGTCGTCGACCTTGTTGGCGACCAGCAGCACCGGCTTCCTGGCGCGCTGCAGGATGCGTGCGACCTGCGCGTCCTCCTCGGTGATCCCGACGTTCACGTCGACCACGAAGAGAATGACGTCGCAGTCGGCGACGGCGCGCTCGGCCTGCGCGCTCACCTTCTGCGCCAGCTTCTCGGAACCGTCGCCGGAGGTGGGCAGCAACCAACCTCCGGTGTCGACGAGGGTGAACTCACGGCCGATCCACTCGGCGTCGAGCATCTTGCGGTCGCGGGTGACGCCCGGCTTTTCCTCGACGATCGCGTCGCGGCGCCCGACGATGCGGTTCACGAGGGTGGACTTGCCGACGTTCGGGCGGCCGACGACGGCGACGATGGGGAGGGTCATGATCTCAGGGCTTCCACGAGTGACGCGCCGTCGGTGGCCACGAACTCGACCGGGCGCGGCAGGTCGGCGGGCGTGAGGCCGTCGAGGAACCGGCCGTTCGAGAGGGTGACGTCGGGGAGGAGGTAGCGACGGTCGGTGGGCGCGTCCTGCAACTCGGCGACGAGGTCGGCGCCGGTGAGCAGCCCGGTGACGGCGATGTTGCCGCCGAAGAAGCGGTTGGACACCGGGCGCACCTCCACGAGAAGGCCCGCCACCGATTCCAGGTCGGCGACGAGCGGCCCCAGCACCTGAGCGCCGTACTCCCCCGTCAAGATGGTGATCCCACGTCGAGGTGCACGGAAGTGCACCGGCGTCTCCGGCGCAGCACCGGAGGTGCTGCAATCAGAGGAGGTCCGCGGCGCTCGGTAGCCCTCGGCGGGGGCGCCGTCGACCCAGGCGAAGAAGCCGGTGCGGGTGCCCTGCACGTCGACCTGCTCACCGCGCGCGGCGGCGTGCACCTCGGCGGTGAACTCCGCGGCCATGCCGATGCCGTTCTCGTGCTGCGAGAGACCGTCGTACGCGTCGAGCGCGGGGAACGGGCGGCCGGTGAGCAGGTAGTACTCGTCGGCGGCGTACACGAGGCGACGGCCGAGCACCGCGAGGAAGCGTTCCTGCCACTCCTCCACGAGGTCGACGACGCGCTCGGCCTCGGCGAGCGTGTGCGGGCGCATCTCGGCCTCGGTGGTGTGGTCGCTCACGCCGAGCGGCACCACGCCGACCGTCGCGAGCTGCGGGAAGCGGTCGAGCACGCCGAGCAGCGTGTCGTCGAGGACGTCGCCGTCGTTGATGCCCGGGCACACGACCACCTGGCCGTGCACCTCGATGCCCTCGTCGAGGATGGCGGAGAGCCAGCGCAGGCTGGTGGCGCCGCGGCGGTTGCGCAACAGCGTGGTGCGGACGTCGGGGTCGGTGGCGTGGATGCTCACGTAGAGCGGGCTGAGCTGCTCGGTGATCACCCGTTCGAGATCGGCCTCGGTGAAGCGGGTCAGCGTGGTGAAGTTCCCGTAGAGGAACGACAGGCGGTAGTCGTCGTCTTTGAGCGAGAGGCTCTTGCGCATCCCCGGCGGGAGCTGGTGGATGAAGCAAAACGGGCAGTGGTTGTCGCAGGTACGGACGCGGTCGAACACCGCGCTCTCGAGATCGAGCCCCAGCGACGCGCCCGCGGCCTTGTCGATCACGACGAGTCGCTCGAGCCCGCCGCGGCGGAGCTCGAGCTCCACGCGGGGCTCATCGGCCTGGATCTGGTACCGGATGACGTCGCGCACCGTCTCGCCGTTGAGCGTGAGGAGCTCGTCTCCGGGGAGCAGCCCTGCGGCATCCGCCGGTGAGCCGGGCGCGACCGCCACCACTCGGGCGGTCGGCATCCCTCCATTCTACGGCCTGACGGCCCCATTCCTTCCCCGCTCCGGCCCCAGGAGCACGAACCGGCGTCAATCCGAGCCCATAGTGGGCAGGAACTGACGCCGGTTCGGTGGGGTGGGTGGTGACGAGGCGGCCCGTAGCATGGGGGGATGGCCGTCGAGAAGGTGCTGCTCGCCCAGCCGCGGGGGTTCTGCGCGGGGGTGGAGATGGCGATCAAGGCCCTCTCGTGGATGATCCGGGTGTTCGAGCCGCCGGTGTACTGCTACCACGAGATCGTCCACAACCGGCTCGTGGTCGACCGCTTCCGGGATCTCGGCGTGGTGTTCGTCGACGACGTGCACGAGGTGCCCGCCGGCGCGCCGCTGATGCTCTCCGCCCACGGCTCGGCCCCCGAGGTCGTGGCCGCGGCACGTGACGAGGGCCGATTCGTGGTCGACGCGGTGTGCCCGCTGGTCACGAAGGTGCACCACGAGGCCAAGGTGCGCGCGGGCAAGGGCTTCACGATTCTCTACGTGGGCCACCGCGGCCACGACGAGGCGTCGGGCACGCTCGCGGTGGCACCCGACGCGATCCGTCTGGTGGAGGACGACCACGACCTCGAGCGCGTGCTCCCCACCGTTGCCGACCCCACCAAGGTCGCGCTGCTCGCGCAGACCACCCTCTCGATGCACGACTGGGAGGGGATCATGGACCGCGCCCAGGGCGAGTACCCCGAGTTGTGGACCGCGGCGCGCGGCGACCTCTGCTTCGCCACCACCAACCGTCAGGCCGCGCTGCAGGCGATCGCGGCGGAGGCCGACGCGATCGTGGTGATCGGCAGCGCCAACTCCTCGAACACGCTCGCGCTCGCCAAGGTGGCGAAGGCGGCGGGCTGCCCCGTCGTGCTGCGCGTCGACGGGCCCGAGGAGATCGCCGACGACGCGCTCGGCGACGCGAAGGTCGTCGGCGTCACCGCCGGCGCGAGCGCGCCCGAGGACCTCGTGCAGGCCGTGATCGCGCGGCTCTCCCCCACGCAGGGTGTCGTGCCGGTGCACGTCACCGACGAGGACGAGTACTTCCCGCCACCGCGTGAGCTGCGCGAATTGATGGGCGCGCTCGACACCGTCGCGCCGATCGTGTTCGGCGGTGCGTTGCCGGCCACGCCGCAGGGCGCGTTCACCGACGACCGGCGCCTCGACGCGTCGACCGTGCTCGCGGGTCAGCCGCTCAGCTAACGGGCGAGGCGCTCCGCGTCGGTGAAGACGCGCTGGAGCTCGGCGTGGAGCTCCTCGGTGAGCCGGCCCGCGGCGGCTCGCTTGGTGCGGCCCTCCAGCACGGGCGGCACGATCGGTGTGCCCACCGACACCACCACCCGGTGCAGTCGCGGGATCTTCTTGCCCTTGGCGAGGATGGCCTCGCTGCCACCGATGCCCACCGGCAGGATCGGCACCCCGAGCTTCACCGCCAGGTACGCCGTACCGTCGAAGAGATCCGCGATCTCGGGACCGCGCTTGCGGGTGCCCTCCGGGAACAGCCCGACGAGCGATCCCCCCACCAGCGCCTCTTCGATCGCGCGCATCGCGCCGCGGTCGGCAGTCCCCCGCTCCACGGGGATCGCGCCGAGCCAGTTGAAGAACTTCTCGCCGAAGCCCGGCGTGAACAGCTCCTGCTTGGCGAGGAACCGGATGTCGCGCTTCGTGACGAACGCCGCGAAGGGCACGTCGAGGTTCGAGCGGTGCGACGGCGCCACGATGAACACGCCGGACGCCGGGACGTTCTCCATCCCCACGACCCGCACCCGGAAGATCACCTTGAACACGCTGAGCACGACCGCGCGGGCGAATCGGTAGAAGGTCACGCGCGGTTCCTCGCCTCGGCGACGATCACGTCGATGACCTCCTGGGCCGTCATGTCGCTGGTGTCGAGCACGAGCGCGTCGGCCGCGGCGTCTTCCGGACGGGTTGCCCGGCCGAGCGTCGCGTCGGCGGTGTCGCGGTCGTTGAGTGCGTCGCGCACCCGCTCGACCGCGACGGCACGCGCCGCGGCGGCTTCGTCCTTCTGCCGGCGGGCGGCGCGCACGTCGTCGCGCGCCGTCAGGAACACCTTGAGCGGCGCGTCGGCGAGCACCACGGTGCCGATATCGCGGCCTTCGAGCACGCCGCCGTTGTGGTCGGCCACCCAGGCGCGCTGCCGTTCGACGAGCACCACGCGCACCGCCGGGTGCGCGGACACCTGCGACACCGCACCGGTGACCTCGGGCCCGCGGATCTCGGTGGAGACATCGCGGCCGCCGAGCAGCACGCCGCCCTGCTCCTGCACGATGTCGGCCGCCCGCGCCACCGCGGCCACCGCGTCGCCGTCGGCGAAGTCGATGCCGGACTCCAACGCCGCGAGGGTGACTGCCCGGTACATCGCGCCGGTGTCGAGGGTGGGCACACCGAGCGCAGCCGCGACGCCGCGCGCCACGGTGGACTTGCCCGATCCCGCGGGGCCGTCGATGGCGATGATCCGCGCGGTCATGCACCAGTCCTGTGCGTGTCGTCGTCGGTGAGGCGGGCGAGGTCGTCGCCGAACTCGGGGTAGCTGGTGGCGGTCGAGCCCCAGTCCACGACGGTCGACTCCCCTTCCAGGGCGTTGGCCGCGACCGCGGCCGCCATGGCGATGCGGTGGTCACCGTGGCTCTCGAAGCGGGCCGGCGCGGGCCGCCCGCCGCGCACGGAGAGGCCGTCGGCGCTCGTTTCCACGCCGATGCCCATCGCGCCGAGCATCCCGGCGACGGTGGCGATGCGGTCGCTCTCCTTCACCCGCAGCTCGGCGGCGTCACGGATCTCGGTGACCCCCTCGGCGAACGCCGCCGCGACCGCGAGCACCGGGACCTCGTCGATGAGCCACGGGATCTCGGCGCCCTCGATCGTGGTGGCGCGCAACATGCCGTGGCGCACGTGCAGCGAACCGACCGGCTCCCCCAGCTCGTCGCCGGTGTGCTCGATGGTGACCGCGGCGCCCATGCGCGCCAGCACGTCGACGAAGGCGATGCGGGTGGGGTTGAGGTCGACGCCGTCGATGGTGAGCTCGGAGCCGGGCGTGATCGCCGCGGCCACCGCCCAGAACGCCGCCGACGACGGGTCGCCGGGTACGTGCAGGGTGAACGGCGCCGGCGCGCCGCGGGTGACCTGCACTGCACGCTCGTCGAGCCGGGCGATCGGCGCGCCCAGCGCGGCGAGCATCCGCTCGGTGTGGTCACGACTCGGCGCGGGCTCGGTGACGGTGGTGATGCCGTCGGCCTGCAGGCCCGCGAGCAGGATGGCGGTCTTCACCTGCGCGCTGGCGACGGCGAGGGCGTGCGCGGTGCCGGTGAGCCCGCCGCCGCGCACCGCGAGGGGCGCGAGCGCGCCGTCGGACCGGCCGTCGATGTGCGCGCCCATCGCGCGCAGCGGCTCGACCACCCGGCGCATCGGGCGCGTGACCAGCGAGGCGTCGCCGGTGAGGACGGTCAGGAAGGGCCGCCCCGACAACAGCCCGGTGAGCAGGCGGATGCTCGTGCCCGAGTTGCCGCAGTCGACGACGTCGCCCGGCTCGATGAACGACTCGATGCCGTGCCCGACGACCGTCACCGCGCCGGTGCCGCCGTCGACCGCGAGCTGCACCCCGAGCGACTCCAGCGCGCGCCGGGTACGGCGGACGTCGTCGCCGCCGGCGAGCCCGGTGACACGCGACTCGCCGTCGGCCATCGCCGCGAACAACAGCGCGCGGTGGGAGATGCCCTTGTCGCCCGGTACGCGCAACGTGCCGCGCAGCGGGCGCGGGCCACCCAACACGAGATCGGTGGGGATGCTCATCCGAGCTCGTTCCTCGCGACGTGGTAGCCGTGCTCGCGCAGCGCGGCCTCGTAGCGGTCGAGCCCGAGCTCGGGCACCACGAGCACCAACACACCGGCGCGGCCCTCGAGCGAGTGCGCGATCTCGAAGTCGCGGATGTTCACCCCGAGGCTCGCGGCGAGGGTGGTGACCTCGGCGATCACCCCCTCGCGGTCGGGCACCGGGATGCGCAGCTCCACCAGCGTCTCGTCGAGCGGGATCCCCACGGGCAGGTTGCGCCGCGCCGAACGGGCGGACTCGAGCAGCTCGAGCAGCGAGTCGCGCTCGGCGCCGGCGACGATCGCCCGCACGCGCGCCAACTCCTCGAGCAGGTCGTCGAGGGTGTCGACGATGGCCTCGCGATTGGCGAGGCAGATGTCGGGCCAGATCGCGGGGTGCCCCGACGCGATGCGTGTCATGTCGCGGAAGCCACCGGCGGCGAGCCGCAACAGCACCGCGTGCTGGTCACTCGCGGCGTCGGCCACGTTCATGAGCGTGGATGCCGCGAGCTGCGGCACGTGACTCACCACCGCGACGATCGTGTCGTGCACCCCGGGCGCGACCGACAGCGCCTCGGCACCCAGGTCGCTGACCCAGCCGCGCACCGCCGCGAACGCCTGCGGATCGGTGGCCGCGGTGGGCGTGAGCACCCACGTGGCGCCCTGGAACATGTCGGCGCTCGCACCGGCGAGGCCCTCCTGCTCCGAGCCGGCCATCGGGTGACCGCCCACGTACCGGCCGGCGGACTGCGGGCGCGCCGCCTCCACCGCGGCGACCACCGGGCCCTTCACCGAGCCGACATCGGTGACCAGACCTGCGCCGGCGTCGAGTGCCTCGACCACGACGTCGGCGACGAACCCGACGGGCACCGCGACGACGGTGAGGTCCGCGCCGCGCACCGCGTCGGCGACGCTCGCGGCGACGAGGTCGACCGCGCCCAACTCCTTGGCCCGCACGACGCGGTCGGTGTCGCGGTCGTAGCCGCGCACCTCGGCGCCGCGCCCGCGCAACGCCATACCCACGGAACCACCGATGAGGCCGGTCCCCAGCAGCGCGACGACGCGCGGTGCAGCCATCTCGCGCGCCTACGCGGGGTCGGCGAGGTCGGCGCGCAACGACGCCGCCTCTTCGAGGAACACATGACGCAGCTCCTCACGCGGCCGGTCGCTGTAGCAGTGCACCAGCACCCGGATGCAGCGCTTGGGGCCGTGGGGCACGTCCTGCTCCTGCGTGCCGAGCAGCGCGACACCGTCGAGGCCGAGCGCGACGCGCGCCGCGCGGGCCGGGAACTCGGCAGTGAGGTCGGGAGTGGTGGTGAAGATGATGCTCACGACGTCGTCGACCGCGAGGTCGTTGCGGGTGAAGATCTCCTGCACGAGATGCGCCGTCTTGGCGTCGATCTCGGCCTTCGAGTCCTCGGTGCAGGTGGTGGCGCCGCGCAGCGCCTGCAGTCTCACGCCGAGGGAGGTTAGCCGGGCCCTTCGCCGCTCTCGGGGTCCGTTCCGGCGCCATCCGCGCCGCGCTCGGCCTCGATCCCCGCCTCGATCCCCGCCCCGCTCTCCTGGGCGGCGGCGTAGAGCGTACGCACCTCGGCCGCCGTCAACGACCGCCACTCCCCCGGCGAGAGCGAGCGGTCGGCGAGCGGGCCGATGCGCACGCGCACCAGCCGGCGCACGGGATGACCGACCGCCTCGAACATGCGCCGCACCTGGCGGTTGCGGCCCTCGTGGATCCCGATCTCCACCGCCGCAGTGCCGCCGCGCTGCTGCACGAGCGTGACCTTCGCCGGCGCAGTGATGCCGTCGTCGAGCTCCACGCCCTCGCGGAACGTGCGCAGCGTGCCCGGCGTGGGCTCGCCCTCCACCTCGGCGAGGTAGGTCTTCACCACACCGTGGCTCGGGTGGGTCAGCAACTGGGTGAGCTCGCCGTCGTTGGTGAGCAACAGCAGGCCCTCGGTGTCGAGATCGAGGCGGCCGACGGGGAACACGCGCGGCTCCGCGGGCACGAGCTGCACCACGGTGGGCCGGCCCTGCGGGTCGGACGCGGTGGTGACGGTGCCCGGCGGCTTGTTGAGCAGGTAGTGCACGAAGTCGTCGGTGGCGAGCACGCGCACGCCATCGACCTCGATGCGGTCGTGCTCGGCGTCGACGCGCCGGCCGAGCACCGCGACCTCACCGTTGACGGAGACGCGCTCGTCGGCGATGAGGTCCTCGCAGACCCGCCGCGACCCGAGACCCGCGCGCGAGGACCTTCTGCAGTCGTTCGCCGTCGGTCTCGGTCATGTGGGGGAAGCCCTCAATCGAGGGGGCCCGACGGGTCGTCGGCGAGGAGCGCCTCGGCTTCGGCCTCCACGGGATCCGCGGGATCCGCGGGATCCGCGGGATCCGCCGACTCGGTCGACCGGTCCACGGCGTCGGTCGCGTCTTCGTCGGCGTCTGCGACCACCTCTGCGTCTCCAGCCGCGGACCCGGACGGTTCCGCATCGGAGGAGGCATCAGCGGCGGTGATGCGCAGACCGCGCTCGAGCGCTTCGACGACCGACGGGTCGGGGACGAAGTCACCGAGCGGCGGGAGGTCGTCGAGGGACGACATGCCGAGGCGCTCGAGGAAGGTGCGGGTGGTGCCGTAGAGCACCGCGGCGCCGGGGCCGGGGTCGCGCCCGACCTCCATGACGTAGCCGCGCTGCAGAAGCGTATTGAGGGTGGCCTCGACGCTCACGCCGCGGATGGCCGACATCTGGCCGCGCGAGATCGGCTGCTTGTAGGCGATGATCGCCAGCGTCTCGAGTGCGGGCGCCGACAGGCGTGCGTGCTGGCCCTCGAGCACGAAGCGCTCGACGTAGGGGCCGAGGTCGGGATGGGTCTGGTAGCGGTATCCGCCGGCGACCTCGGCGAGCACGAAGCCGCGCCCCTGCTCCTCGTACTCGGCGGCGAGCTCGGCGCAGAGCCGCTCCACCGTCGCGACGGGGATCTCCACGAGTTGGGCGAGCATGCGTGCCTCGACCGGTTCGATCGTCGCCAACACCACGGCCTCGATCGCGCGCTTCGCGTCGCGCTCGCGGTCGGCGTCGCCGAACCCGCTCGTGTCGTCGTCGTCGCCGGCGTCGGTCTCGGCCGCGTCGTCATCCTCCGAACCATCATCCGGCGCGTCGAGCGCCTCCACGCTCTCGGCCACCGGCACCTTCTCCACCGCGATCGACTCGATCTCGATCTCGGGCTCGGGGGTTTCGTGGTCGTCGGTCACGCGTTGGTCCTGTCAACGTTCTCGGCATCAATGCCATGGCTGAGATCAGCGGCGAGCGCCGCGTCGAGCTCGGCGTCGATGCGGGCGTCCTCGTCGTCGTCGCTCTCGGAGCGGTCGGCGAGGTCGACGGAGGCGCCGAACGTGGGGGAAGCGTCGAGCGGGCTCTCGTCGGCCCAGTCGTCGAGGCTCGCGGCGTCGAGGACGCGCTCACCCTCCGACAGACGGCGCACCATGAGTTCGCCGAAGTTGGAGAACTGCGAGAGGTCGACGAAGCCCTGCTTGTAGAGCTCGAGGATGGCGAGGAACCGCACGATCACCTCGAGCTTGTGCGGCGCGCCCGCGACGAGCGCCCGGAAGCTCATCGCCTCGCGCTCGGGGAGCAGGCGCAGCACCGACTGCACTGCTTCCTTCACGCTCGCCCGCACCGGCGCGACGTGGTCGGTGTCGACGATCACCTCGGGCGCGGCCGACAGCACCCGCAGCGCGGCGGTGCGCAGCATCTCGTGACGGAGACGCTCCAACGGGTCGGGCACCATCCAGCGGTAGGGCTCCTCGGGGCCCGCGGTGCGCGCGACGCTGCGGTCGGCGCGGCGGATCGTGCCCTGGAGCGCCTGGGCGGCGTCCTTGAACGTCTTGCACTCGAGCAGACGGGCGAGGAGCAGGTCGCGCTCCTCGAAGCGCAGCAGCTCCTCGTCGAGCTCGAGGTCCTCGATGCCCGGGAGCAGCCGACGGGCCTTGAGCTCCACGAGGGTCGCGGCGATGAGGAGGAACTCCGTGGCGACGTCGAGGTCGAGGTCGTCCATGCGGTCGAGCTCCTGGATGTACGCGTCGACGATCTCCACCAACGAGATCTCCCACAGCTCCACCTCCTGCTTCAGGATGAGGTGGAGCAGGAGGTCGAACGGCCCCTCGAAGACCGATGTCACCACGGCGTACGGCATCGGGGCGAGCGTACCGGGCGCGGCCCCGACCGCCCCGACATCAGGGCCCGACATCAGGGCCCGACATCAGGGAGGGTGGAAGTAGTCTCCTCCGCCATGTCACGCGTGTTCTCGGGCATCCAGCCCACCGGCGAGATCCATCTGGGCAACTACCTCGGGGCGGTGCGCCACTGGGTGGCGGCCCAGGAGGGCTCCGGCTCCCCCGACGAGACGCTCTACTGCGTCGTCGACCTCCACGGCCTCACCCTGCCGTGGGACAACGCCGCCTACGCCGAGGCCACCCGCCGCACGGCCATGCTGCTGCTCGCCGCGGGCCTCGACCCCGAGCGCTGCACCCTGTTCGTGCAGAGCCACGTGCGCCAGCACACCGAGCTCACGTGGATCCTCAACTGCATCGCCACCTTCGGCGAGCTGGGGCGCATGACCCAGTTCAAGGAGAAGTCCGAAGGCCGCGAGTCGGTCAGCGTGGGCCTCTTCGACTACCCCGTGCTGATGGCCGCCGACGTCCTCGCCTACGACACGAACAAGGTCCCGGTGGGCGACGACCAGCGCCAGCACCTCGAGCTCGCCCGTGACATCGCCATCCGGTTCAACCACCGCTGCGGCGACACCCTCGTGGTGCCCGAGGCGGTCATCCCGCCGGTCGGCGCCCGGGTGATGGACCTCCAGCTTCCCACCAACAAGATGTCGAAGTCGGCCGATTCGCCCCAGGGCACGATCCGCCTGCTCGACGACCCGAAGTCGATCACCAAGCGCATCAAGAGCGCGGTGACCGACTCCGACACCGAGATCCGCTACGACCCGGCGGCCAAGCCCGGCATCTCCAACCTGCTGCAGATCCTCGCCGCGGTCACCGACCGCGACGTCACCACGGTGGCCGACGGGTTCGCGGGCCAGGGCTACGGCGCGCTCAAGGGCGAGGTGGCCGACGCGGTGGTGGAGTTCATCCGCCCGCTCCAGGACCGCTACGCCGAGCTCGAGGGCGACCCGGCCGAGGTGGCGCGCATCCTCGAGGTGGGCGCCGAGCGCGCCGAGGGCATCGCCGAGGTCGTGCTGGACCGCGTCCGCACCGCCACCGGCCTGCTCCCCCGCCCCGGGCGATGAGGGCCGGACGATGAGGGCCGGGCGATGAGGGCCGGGCGATGAGCGCGGGCCCGGAACCGGAGTCGGACGAGAACCCGCTCGGCGGGCCGCTTTACGAACGGCAGTCGAAGGGCCTCGAGTTCGACCGCGTCGCCTTCTTCTCCGACGCGGTGTTCGCCATCGCGATGACGCTGCTCGTCGTCGGCATCGGCATCCCGCACGTCGCCGACGGCGACCTGTCGCGCGCGCTGGGCGACAAGGACCTCGAGATCTTCAGCTTCTTCCTGAGCTTCGTGGTGATCGGGTTCTACTGGCTGAGCCATCACCAGTTCTTCGCCACCCTGCAGCGCGTCGACCGCCGCTTCATGGAGATCAACCTCCTCTACCTGGCGGCGATCGCGTTCATGCCCTTCCCCACTGCGATGGTCGGCCAGTACGGCAGCGAGGAGGTCGCGGTCGTGCTCTACGCGATCGCCCTCGCCGCGGCGAGCACGCTCGAGGCATGCCTGCTGTGGCGCGCCCACCTCAAGGGCTTCATGCGGGTGCGGCTCACCGACGACGGCTTCCGCTGGGCGATGCTCGCGTCGCTGGCCCCCGTCGCGGTGTTCCTCGTGTCGATCCCGATCGCGTACGCGCTGTCACCGCAGTGGGCGCTCTACACCTGGGTGCTGATCTTCCCGCTCGAGATGCTCGTCGACCGCCTCGCCCGCCCCGACGATCTCACCCAATAGCGGGTTTGGCGTCACTCAGGCGTCTATATCCGCGCTCAGTGACGCCAAACGGGTGCGTCAGTCGTTGTCGGCGGCGTCCAACGCGGTGAGGACCTCGGGGGGGATGCCGGTGGCCTCCCACTCGTCGGGGTGGTGGTGGGCGGTGGCCCAGCGGGCGGCCTCCTCGGGCCCCTGCGCCAGGCGGATGCGGTCGGCGCCGAGCTCGGCATGCCGGAGGTAGAGGCCGACGCGCCGGGTGAAACCCGACTTCGCCGACCACGACTCCGCCATGTCGTGACCCGCCGCATTGCCGGCGACGGTGGCGACGACCCGCCCGTACACGCCGAGCCGGGCGTCGAGCTTGCCGATGTCGTGGAGGAGCGCAGCGGCGAGCCAACGGTCATCGCCCGCGTAGGGCGTACCCGCGAGGCGCTGCTCGACGTCACGGGCGACGGCGATCGCGTGGCGCTGGTCGTGGTTGGGCTGACGACGGAACTGCGTGAAGCAGCCGTCGTTCAGAATGCCGCGCACCCACTCCACGTCCTCCGCCTTCGGCGAGCGCGGCGACAACGCGCCGAAGAAGCGCCCGGCCAGGTGGACGATCTTCATCGAAGACGCCTCATCGCGAGACGCCTCATCGGAACACGAAAGTGAAGAGTTGCTCGAACAACGGGTCGAGCAGCTTCGAGATGATCCCGGTGGAGAACACCAGCAGGAACAGCACCAGGAAGCCGTAGGGCCGGAACTTGTACCAGTGCGGCAGCCACTCCTGTGGGAGCACGCGCTCGATGAGCGCGGAGCCGTCGAGCGGTGGGATCGGCAACAGGTTGAACACCGCGAGGAACATGTTCACCACGGCGAACGAGAACAGGATCAGGATGCCGAGCGGCAGGTCCTCGTAGAAGACGACGTTGGGCGCGCTGCTCAGGTAGAGCTGCCGCGCCGCCAGCGCCGAGACCACCATCAGGATCAGGTTCGACGCCGGGCCCGCGAGGCTCACGAACACCAGGTCGCGCCGCGGGTTGCGCATGCGCATCGGGTTCACCGGCACCGGCTTGGCCCACGCGATCACCGGGATGCCCGTGAGCGCGCCCAGCGCGGGCATCACGATCGACCCGAACGGGTCGATGTGCGGGACCGGGTTCAGCGTGAGCCGCCCCGCCTCCTTGGCGGTGCGGTCACCGAACCAGAGGGCGACGACGCCGTGGCTGATCTCGTGCAGGATGACCGCGACGATCAGGCACCCGAAGTAGATGAACGTGAGCTTGTCGAGGTGCACAGGAGCGCGGGCTCAGCGCCGCTGTGATGCGCAGTCGATGCACTCGCTGGCGGACGGCACCGCCTCGAGGCGGGCCTCGGGGATCGGCTTCCCGCACGACTCGCACACGCCGTAGGTGCCGGCGTCGAGCTTGGCCAGGGCGTCGTCGAGCTCGGCGAGGGTTTCGGCCAGCTTGCCCGAGATCGCCTCGACCTCACCCCGTTCGGCGGTGACCTGACCGGTGTCGGCGAAGCCGCCCTCGAAGCTGTCGCCGGCGAGGTGGTCGAGCTCGGCCTTCACCGTGTCGCGCTCCTCCTGGAGGCGGGCGCGTCGCGCCGCGTGCGTGGTGTCGGCCATGGGTCGAGTGTACCGGTGGGGCCTCGCTCCCGAGCTTCGGCGCTCAGGGGCCCTCAGCGGTGCTGCGATCCGTGCGCCCGGGGGTGGGCCGACTCGTAGACCGCCCGCAGCCGTTCGGGCGACACCTTCGTGTACACCTGCGTGGTCGACAAGCTGGCGTGGCCGAGCAACTCCTGCACCACCCGGATGTCGGCGCCGTGGTCGAGCATGTGGGTGGCGCACGAGTGCCGGAGCACGTGCGGGTACAGCCGGCCCCGCAGACCGGCCCGGTCCCCCGCGGCCCGCACGATGCCCCAGGCGCCCTGCCGGGTCAGCCGCCCGCCGCGTGCGTTCAGGAACAGGGCGTTGCGATCGGCGCGGTTGCGGGAGCGGTCGAGGTCGATGCGCCCCGAGTCGAGGTACTCCTGGAGCGCACCCACGCGCGCTGCGGCCGAGCGGCACCACCCGCTCCTTGCTCCCCTTGCCCAGCACCCGCACCATCCCCCCGTGCAGGTCGAGGTCGCCGAGGTCGAGGCCGACGAGCTCGCTGATGCGCAGGCCCCCGCCGTAGAGCGTCTCGAGGATCGCCTGGTCGCGCTGGGGCGCGGGCCGTCGCCGGGCACCGCGCCGAGCAGCGCCTCCACCTCGTCCTCGCTGAGCGCCTTGGGGATGCCCTGCGGCACGCGGGGGCTCCCCACCTCCTCGCTGGGGTCGGCGTCGAGGAGGCCTTCCTCCAGGCAGAAGCGGTGGAACGAGCGCACCGCGGCCAACGCCCGGGCGATCGACGACGGGCGCGAACCGCGGACGGCCGTCGTCGTCACGCGCCGCCTTGAGCCACTCGACGTACGCGGCCACGACCGCTTCGTCGATGGTGTCGGGGTCCGCGTGGCCGGTGGCGCGCAACCAGCCCGCGTAGCGCAGGATGTCGCGGCGGTACGCGGCGAGCGAGTTGGCCGCCAGGCCCCGCTCGACGCGCAGCCACGTGGCGTACTCGTCGAGCAGCGGAGTCAGCTCGTCGGCGAGGGGTGCGTCGGCGTCGGCGGCCACAGCCGTGCAGCCGGTCAGGCCGGATTCGTGCCGGCCAGGTGCGCCTTGGCCATGAGCAGGCCGATGATGCTCTTGGCGTCGACGATCTCGCGCGCGGCGATCATCGCCTCGACACGGTCGAGCGGGACGCGCTCCATCTGCATGTGCGCCTCCTCGGCGCTCACCGCGTTGCGCTCCGTTGCCTCGAGCTCGGTGGCGAGGAAGAGGTAGGAGTACTCGTCGCAGAAGCCCGGCGTGTTGAAGAACTCGCACAGCAGGTCGAGCCGCCCGGCGCGGTGACCGATCTCCTCCTCGAGCTCGCGCGCCGCGGTGTCGACCGGAGGTTCCCCGGCGACGTCGCGCTTGCCCGCGGGCAGCTCGAGGATCTCGCCCCGCACCGCGACCCGGTACTGGCGCACCATCAGCGCATGGTCACCGTCGACCGGCACCACCACGACCGCGCCCGGGTGGTGCACGACGGTGCGGTCGTGCTCCTCGCCGTCGGGCGCGACGATGCGGGCGCGGGAGACGGTGAGGAATCCGGCCTCGCAGACCAGGTGGGAGTCGAGGATGCGGAAGCCGCCACCGGAATTCACGGCGTCGCTCACGGCGTGCTCACACCGTGCCGACGGACTCCGCCGGCAACGGCAGCCTCGGCAGCCGGCCCTCGTGTCGCTCGCGCGCCGCCTTCACGAACGCGGCGAACAGCGGGTGTGGGCGGTCGGGGCGGCTCTTGAACTCGGGGTGCGCCTGGGTGGCTGCGAAGAACGGATGCGCCGGCAGTTCCACGAACTCGACGAGGCGGCCGTCGGGCGACGTGCCCGAGCACACGAGGCCCGCCTCTTCGAGCTTGGCCCGGTACTTGTTGTTGACCTCGTAGCGGTGGCGGTGGCGCTCGTACACCACTTCCTCGCCGTAGGCCGCGTGCACGATGGATCCCGGCGCCAGCTTCGCCGGGTAGAGCCCGAGCCTCATCGTGCCCCCCATGTCGACCACCTCGCGCTGCTCGTCCATCAGGTCGATGACCGGGTACGGCGAATGGGGCGCGAACTCGCTCGAGTTGGCTCCGGCCATGCCGCACACGTCGCGGGCGAACTCGATCACCGCGCACTGCATGCCGAGGCACAACCCGAGGAACGGGATCTCGTGCTCGCGGGCGTAGCCCGCGGCCGCGATCTTGCCCTCGATCCCGCGGAAGCCGAAGCCGCCGGGGATGACGATGCCGTCGAGGTCGCCCAGGCGTCCCTCGGCGAGCAGGCCCTCGGCGTCGTCGGAGGCGATCCAGTCGATCTCGACCTTCGCCTCGCAGGCGTAGCCGCCGTGGCGCAGCGCCTCGACCACCGACAGGTAGGCGTCGGGAAGGTTGACGTACTTGCCGACGAGGCCGATGCGCACCGGCTCGGTGGCCGCCTCGACCTGCGACACCAGCTGCTTCCAGCTCGTGAGGTCGGGCTCGCGCTCGGCGAGGTGCAGCACCTTGCACACGTAGTCGTCGAGGCCTTCGTCGTGGAGGACGAGCGGGATCTCGTACAGCGACGGCGCGTCGACGCAGGCGGAGATGCCCTCCATCGGCACGTCGCACAGCGCGGAGATCTTCTCCTTCAGCCGCGTGGGGATCGGCCGGTCGGAGCGGCACACGATCGCGTCGGGCTGGATGCCCCGGCTGCGCAGCTCGGTGACCGAGTGCTGCGTGGGCTTGGTCTTCTGCTCGCTCGACGGGCCGATGTACGGCACGAGCGTGACGTGGATGTAGAAGACGTTCTCGCGGCCGACGTCCTTGCGGAACTGCCGGATCGCCTCGAGGAACGGGAGGATCTCGATGTCGCCGACGGTGCCGCCGATCTCGGTGATCACCACGTCGACGTCCTCGTCGGCGGCGAGGGCGAGGATGCGGTCCTTGATCTCGTCGGTGATGTGCGGGATCACCTGGACGGTCTGGCCGAGGTAGGCGCCGCGGCGCTCCTTGGCCAGCACGTCGGAGTAGATCGAACCGGTGGTGGCGTTCGACTTCTTCGACAGCGGCACGTCGACGAAGCGCTCGTAGTGCCCGAGGTCGAGGTCGGTCTCGCCGCCGTCGTCGGTGACGAACACCTCACCGTGCTGGAAGGGGTTCATCGTGCCGGGGTCGACGTTGATGTAGGGGTCGAGCTTCTGCATCGTGACCCGTAGGCCACGGCACTTGAGGAGCCGGCCGAGCGAGGAGGCGGTGAGACCCTTTCCGAGTCCCGAGGCGACGCCTCCGGTGACGAAGATGTGCTTGGCCAACGCCATGCTGCTTTCCCCGACGGCGCCCACTGCGGGGAGTCGCCGGACTCGCCCCGGGCTTCCGACGGAAGGCGACCGTACCATGCGATCGCCGCGCGCCCGTGACCGAGCCGGTCACCGAGCCTGCGGACGCCGCGCCGCGGATAGGGCCCGGCATGACGGCGACCGACGCACCGACCGAGCGCGCCGCCCCGCACGACGAAGGTCGCCCTCCCCACTGGCGTATCGACGCCGCCGTGCTCGGGATCGTGGCGGTGCTGCTGCGCCTCCCTGCGTTCTTCACCGACAAGTCGCTCGTGTTCGACGACGGCGTCTTCGCCGCGTCGGCCTCGATGCGCGCCGGCGAGGCCCCGTTCAAGACGGTGTTCTCCAGCCAGGGCCGCTGTTCCTCCCGCTGATCTGGCTCGGCGACCTCGTCGGGTTCCGCACGGTGGACTCGCCAGCGCGTGCTCAGCGTCGTGTCGGGCGTCGTCGTCACCATCGCGGTGTACGCCATCGCCCGGCGCATCACCACCCGCGGCCGGGCGCTGCTGGCAGCCGGCCTCACCACCACGGCCGGCACGATCCTCTGGGTCACCGTCCCCGCCAACGCCGACGGGCCGTCGCTCGCACTGTCGGTGCTCGCCGTCGCGTTCGCGCTCCGTTACCGCGACGACCCGGGCGCGCAACGCGGTGTGGGTCGGCCTCGCCGCGGGCGGCGCGGTGTCGATCAAGGCGTTGTCGGTCCCGGCCGTGCTGATCGCCGGGCTGATCGTGCTGTTCTCGCACAAGAAGGTGCGCGACTCGATCCAGGGTGCCGCGATCGCCGCGGGCGTCGCGGTCGCGGTGTACGTGGTCGCCGCGCTGCCCTGGGGCATCGGGCGGGTGTGGCAGCAGTCGTTCACCTACCACAACAAGGCCCGGCGCATCGCCAGCCACACCGGCGCGGCCGAGAAGATCTGGAACACCCTGGTCGACCGCGACCTGCTCGTGATGATCACCCTCGGGCTCACGATCGTCACCGTGCTCGTGCTGCTCGTGATGGCGGCGGCGCGCCACCCGGGCACAGTTCGTGGTGGTCGCGGATGCTGGTGCTGTGGGCCTTCCTCGTGTTCGCCCTGCTGGTGTGGGAACCGGCGATGTGGCGGGCGCACGTGTCGCATCTCGTCGTGCCGCTCGCGCTCCTGGCCGCGCTCCGCCCGCCGCCGTGGCCGGTGCTCGCGATCGCCCTCGTCGTCGCCACGCCGTTCTGGATCGACCACAACACCGCCATTCTCTGGCCGAGCGCCTACGCGGCAACGACGCCGCGCTCGTGCGCAAGCTCGAGACCCTCCCCGCCGACGCGCTGGTGATCAGCGACGACCCCGGCTGGGTGTGGCGGGCCGACCGCCGGCCGCCGGGAGCGTTCGCCGACGTGTCGTACCAGCGCATCGACAACGACCAGATCACCGAGGACTCACTCCTGCGCGCGGCGAAGACCGACGAGGTGTGTGGCGTGATCGTGTCGTCGCCGATGCACTTCCGGCGCTTCCACTCGCTGCCCGAGCGACTCGAGGCCAACGGCTACGAGCGGCTCCACTTCGGGGCGAAGACGCTCTACCTGAAGCGTGACTGCCGCCCCGGCGGCTGACCGGGGAACGGTCCGGGGGTGGACCGGGATACTGACCGGGGCCAGTGCCCGGACCGCCGACGCGACGGGCCGGAAGGGCCGGAGGGGCCGGATGGGCCGGGTGGGCCGGAGGGTGGCCGGTACCGGCCCCAGTCGATCGCGTGGAGGAAGCCGACGCGCCCGATCACGTCGCTGAACGAGATCCGCTCCGCCGCGACGTTGAGCACCAGGAGCACGAGCATCACCGCGAGGCGGAACATCGAGTCGTGCCCAGCACCACCGCGAGACCGAGCGCGGCGCCGATCACGTTGGCGCCGGTGTCGCCCAGCATCAGGCGTTCGCGCAGGTCGTCGCCGAGCAGGCCGAGCGAGGCGCCCATCACCGGCGCGAGCGCGATGCCGATCGGCGCGGTGCCGAGCACCAGCGCGATCGGGCACGTAGGCCATGAGCCCGGCCTTGATCGTGCGGCCCGGTCGCGCGGTCGAGCAGGTTGCCGAGGTTGGCGGCCAGCGCGATGAGCATCGCGTCGACGATCAGGGTGCGCCCCGACTTGAACCCCGGCGTCGCCACCAGCACCACCGCCACCGCGGCCCCGCCGACGAGCTTCAGCAGGCCGGTGGTGACCCGCCCGTGGCGCAGTGCGCGCAGGTGTCCCTTGAACCCGCGGTCCTCCCCGACGGCGGCGAGGTCGTCGATCATCCCGAGGAAGGCGAAGCCGAACACCGCGAACAGCATCTCGCTGCGAGCGAGCGTGAGGCCGGTCTCGGAACCGACACCGATCGCGCCGAGCACCCTGCGTCCCGCTCGACGGCGAGCACCGCGAGCACGATGAACAGGCCGCCGCAGTGGGCAGCCGCTGTCGCGGTAGTTGCGCCGTTCGAGCGCCGGCGACGCGAGGATCTCCCGCACGCGATGCGGAAGAACCGAACGGTCACCAGCCCGACGAACAGGCCGACGAGGACGACGCTCACCGACCGCCGCTTGAGCCTCCGGCTCCGGATCTGCTTCGGGAGAGCTGGCCCATCACCGACTCGAGCGGTTCGCCGTAACGGCGGGCGACGAGGAAGGCGAGGGTGGCCACGAAGACCGCGGCCATCATGCCGGGAATCGAGATCCCGCTGTCGTTGAGCGCGAATCCGAGCACCGCCACGACCGCGAGCGCGAGGCCGGTGGCGGTCGCGGTGGTGATGCGGACCACCAGCACGCGCAGTGAGCGGGGGCGGGCGAACCAGAGCCACAGCACGAGACCGATCGCGACGAGCAGGCACACCACCAGCAGGGAGTGCGTCGAGCACCGCGACGTTCTCGCTGAGCTTGCGCCGGATCACGAGCGTCGCGCTGGAGAAGTCGGTCCCCGCCTTCTCGAAGAACTTGCCGACGTGGGTGCGTGACTCCGGCGGGCGGAGCAGGTCGAGGAGACCCACGGCAACCGCGGCACCCACCAGCACCACGCCGAGCACCCAGATGGTGCGCCAGCGCACCTTGTGGCCGAGCAGCAACCAGCCCAGCAGCGCGAACCCGGGTGCGGCGGAGATCGCGCCACCGAAGTCGTTGCCCCAGAACGGCGCGCCGATCACCACCACGGTCACCGCGAGCAGGCCGATCGCGACCTGTTCGCCCGCGCCGGGTGGGCACCCTCCACGCGAGCAGCCCGGCGAAGAGCGTGACCGCCGCGCCGAGCAGCGCGAACGTCATGTTGCCCTCGCCGACGAAACGGATGCCGATGGTCGGCGAGTAGCCGAACACCGTGTTCCACTCCAGGTGCGCGCCGGTCACGAGGTCGACGACGTGCAGGGCCACCACCGCGCCCAGCGCCACGAGGATCGCGTCGGCGGGTTGGCGACGGGCCACGAGCAGGACCAGGTCGCGAGCACGACGCGAGCCCGAGCACGAACGCCCAGTAGGCAGGGCGGCCACCGTGGCGCGCGAAGTGCAGCGGACCGGCGAGGTACACCGTGCTGACGAAGGCGAGCTCCCACACCGAGGCGAACACGAGAAGACCGCGCAGGAACCGGAGGCGCGGGAAACGGACGAGCAGCACCACGAAGAGGCCCAGGCCGCACGCCACCCCGAGCACCACGCCCATCGACGCGCCGATGAGGCTGTCGCGGAAGAGCCCGTCGGTGTTCACGTTGGCGAGTTGCGCCGACCGCGTCGACACGGAGTCGCCGTTCGGCGCGCTCTCCATGCGCCGGCCCTCCATCTCGTCGGGCCGGTCGAGGCCGTACTCGCGCAGCACGGTGGGGGCGACGTCGGTGATGTTCACGAACCCGTCGGTCTGCGTGGTGGTGGAGCGCAACAGACCGGGAGCGAAGCCGGGGCCCGCCACCGCGGCGACGGACAACGAGTCGTCGTCGGCGTGGGTCGACGGTGCGACGACGATGACGAGATCGCGGGAGAGGTCGACCCGGTCGAGCAGCCCACCGACCAGCGCGTCGGTGCGGCGGAGGGCCTGGTCGCGTAGCTTCTCGGCCTGCGGCGCCGACGCGAAGCGCCCGGACACGTCGGCCCGCACGAGGTCGGAGCCCTCCACCAGCACGACCGACTTCGACTGCCACGCCGTGTCGAACGCGTCGGTCACCGCGGCGTCGTCGAGGCGGAGCCCGAACGGCGCGCCGGGATCCTGCTGCAGCAGGGCACGGTCGACCTGGCCACCGGGGACTCTGCCCGCGCTCGTCATCAGGGCACCGACCGCGGCACGGCGGTAGGGCGACACGCGGGTGTCGGGAACGCTGGGGTCGCTGCCGTCGCCGTTGGCGATCACCGCCCGGTCGATCCCGGCCTTCGCCAGCTCGTCCGCGAGCAGGCCGACCTGCGCGCCGTAGAGCTCGCTGTTGTTCGTCTCGGTGACGTCGGTGATGTCCATGGACACGAGGCCGTCGCCGGACGGCGTTCCCGTGCGACTCCGGAACACGGTGCCGGCGTCGTCGCGGCCGAACTTCTCGTCGACGCCGAACCCGAGGCCGGTGCTGTTGGCACCCGCCACTCCGGCCGTCGCCCGCGCGCCCCGCCGAGCGACAGGTAACCGTCGGCGAGCGGGGTCGGCCGCTGTACGCCGTTCGTCACGAGGTTGCCGACCGCCCCTTTGGCGAAGATGCGATCGAGGTTGGGCGTGCGCACGCGTTGCAGATCGGACCACGTGATCGTGGGGATCGACAGGATGAGGACGCGCGACGCAGTCGTGTCAGGGCTGGCGGTCGACGCCGCGCCGGCCGCGCGGCCGCGCCGGCCGAGGGGCCGAACACCCCGACGATCCCCGCGACAAGGGCCACGGAGGCGACGAGCAGCGCCGCAGCCCGTCGAGACGTGCGGTGCAGGCTGCGACCCGGGCGCAGGCGCAGGCGCTGCGTCACGCGGCCACCGGCGACGGCAGCGGCTGGGTGCCGGGCCCGTAGCCGTAGTGGCCGACGACCGGCGGTGCGCGCAGCAGGTCGGCGAGCGCCAACACCACCGTGGTGGGCCCCATCGGCTGGTCGAGGTCGTCGACGGTGGACACCGTGCGGCCGAGGTTGCCGTCGCGCAGCGGCTGCAGCGCGTCACCGCGCGACGGGCCGTCGGTCGCCTCGATCCACTGGTCGGCGACCACGAGCGGGATCGACGCCGCCTCCAGGCCGTTCGCCGCAGGCACCACGAGCACGTCGGACGGGACCTTCCCGGTGGTGCCGGTGACCAGCGTCATCGACGCGTCGCGCCCGGGGAACGCCGAGAGGGAGTCGGAGCCGCCGGTGCTCTCGTAGGAGAGGAAGCCGGCGTCGACCAGCGTGGCGAGCAGGTCGTCGGTGCCCACCTCCGACGGCGCGGTGGCGAGGCGCACGCCGAGCTGACGCCAGGCCTCGGTGCGCAGCGCCGCCTTGTTCTTGATGGTCACGCCGAGCGCGTCCTGGAGGTCCTTCACCGCACCGGCGTCGGCGAGGTTCCACTTGTCCTCGATCCAGAGGATGCCGGGCACCGTGGCGCCGGCGGTCTGCGCGGCGGTGGCGGTGTCCTTCACCTTGCCCTCGTCGATGCCGCGCACCGCGAGCACTGCGGTGGTCTCGCCCACCAGGCGGCCGTCGACCGCGAACGGCTCGAGGTCCTCGATCGCACCCGAGAGCTTCGAGTTCTCGTCGGTGAGGGCGTCGTTGTCGCCCTTGATGCGGTCGGACTTGGCCTCGACGCTGTCGAGGCGGTCGTTGAGGGTGTTCACCACGCCGCGGTCGATCACGCCGGCGCCGATCACCACCCCGAGCGCGAGGGCGAGGAAGATCGCGATGAGCGAGACGACGTGGAACCGGAAGTTGATCATCCGCCGAAGATGTCCTTGAGGGTGACCCAGAGACCGCGAGCGAACACGTGGATGGGTTCGGCCACGATCGCGACGACGAGCATGGCGACGAGCGCCGCGCCCACGAGCAACACGATGTCGAGGCGACGCACGCGCCCCTCGTAGAGGCGGCTCACTCCCTTGGCGTCCACGAGGACGGGGCCGAGGCGCAGCCGGGTGAGGAAGGTGGACGCCATGCCGGGGCGGCCCTTGTCGAGGAACTCGACCATCGTGGCGTGCGTGCCCACCGCCACGATCAGCTGCGCGCCCGACTCGTAGGCGAGCAGCATGGCGACGTCTTCGGAGGTGCCGTCGGCGACGAACTCGACGTAGTCGACGCCCCACTCGAGCAGGTTCTCGCGCCCGGGCGCACGCCCGTCGGGGTGCACGTGGTGCACCAGCTCGGCGCCGCAGTGCAGGCCGCGCTGCGACACGGAGTCGAAGTCGCCGATGATGATGTCGGGCTTGAAGCCGAGCTCGAGCAGCGCGTCACCACCGCCGTCGACGCCGATCAGCACCGGCCGGTACTCCCGGATGTACCCCTTGAGGTGGAGCAGGTCCTCGCGGTAGTCGTGCCCGCGCACGACCACGAGCACGTGGCGCCCCTCGAAGTGCGTGTGCAACGGCGGCATCGTGAGCGGCTCGAAGAACACCTTGGCCTCACGCCGCACGTACTCGAGCGTGTTCTCCGCGAAGCGCTCGACCTCTTCGCCGATGGTGGCGCGCGCGGCGTCCATCGCCGCTTCGATCTCGAGCGGTGTGAGGACGTGCGCGGTGCCGAGCAACTCGCCGTTGCGGCGGATCTCGTCGCCGTCGAGCGTGAGGACGTCCCCCTCCTGGATCACGTCCATCAGCGCGGGGTCGACCTGGTCGAACAGCGGGATGCCCGCGTTGACGATGCGGATCGGGCCGCCGTTGGGGTACCGGCCCGACACCGAGTGGTCGCAGTTGAGCACCGCGGCCACGCCGGCCTCGATGAGGCCGTCGGCCGCGACGCGATCGAGGTCGCGGTGCTTGATGACCGCGATCTCGCCGCTCTGCAGGCGCGGGATCATGTCCTTGGTACGCCGGTCGATGCGCGCGACAGCGGTGATCTCGGCTGGCGCGCTGGCGCGCTTGCGGCTCCGGAGACCCATCAGCGGCGCGCCTTCGCCTTGGTGCTCGCACTGGCCTTGGACCGCGCCGTACTCCCGTTGCGGGCGCCGAGGAGCTCCTCGGCGTGTTTGCGGGCGTGCGCCGATGCACCGACGCCCGCGAGCATGCGCGACAGCTCGGCCACGCGGTCGTCGCCGGTCACGACCCGGGCGGCCGCGATCGTGCGCGGCAGGTCGGCCGCGTCGTCGTCGCCTGTTCCCATGCCGTCGAGCACCACCTGTTTCTCCACCACCACCTGCGTGTCGGCGAACGCGGCCACCTGGGCGAGGTGCGTCACACACAACACCTGGTGCTTGTCGCCGATCGAACCGAGCAGCCGGCCCACCGCCACTCCCGCCTCGCCCCCGATCCCGGCGTCGACCTCGTCGAACACCAGGGTGGGCGGCGCCTCGGTCAGCACCACGCGGGCGGCAAGCATCGCGCGTGAGAGCTCGCCGCCGGACGCGGCCTTGGCGAGCGGACGGGCCGATTCTCCCGGGTTCGCGGCGAGCAGGAAGGTGACGCGATCGGTGCCGTCCTCCGAAGCCTCGCCGGGCTCGACCGCCACCTCCAGCCGGGCGTGCGGCATGGCCAGCTCGTGGAGGTGCACCTCGATCCCGCGCGCCAACGGCTCGGCGGCCGCCGTGCGGGCCCGGGTGAGGGTGGCGGCGGCCTTCGACGCGGCCGCTTCGTGCTTGGCCCGGCGGGCCTCCAGCGCAGCGGCGGCGGCTTCCCACCCCTCGAGCTCGGCCAGACGCGTGGCCGCCTCGGTGCCGTACTCCACCACCTCGGCGAGGGTTTCGCCGTACTTGCGCATGAGGTCGTGCAGGAGCTGGCGGCGCCGGCGCACCGTCTCCACCCGCTCGGGGTTCTCCTCGACGCCATCGACGTGCACCCGCAGCTCGTGGCCGATGTCGGCGACCTCGGCCTGGGCGGCACGCACGCGGGCGGCGAGCTCGGCGAACGGCGCCCGCCCGTCGAGCGCGGCGACGGCCTCGCCGAGCGCGTCGAGCGCCGGGCCCTCGAGCGCCTCGTGGGCACGGGTGAGCGCCTCGCCGTGTGCGACCGCATCGGCGAGGAGCGCCTCCTCGGCCGCGAGGGTCGCGTCCTCGTCGCCGTCGACGATTGCGGCCTCCGCGATCTCCTGGGTCTGGAAGCGCAACAGATCGACCTCGCGGGCGCGGGCACGCTCGTCACCGCCGAGGCCGGCGAGCTCGACGTCGCACTCACGGATCGCGGCGCGCGCCTCGCGGTAGGCGGCGAGGGCGTCGAGTGCGGACGTGCCCGCGTAGCGGTCGAGCGCACGGCGCTGCACCGCCGGATCGAGCAACGACTGGTGCGCGTGCTGGCCGTGCAGGTCGACCAACCGCGCGCCCGTCTCCGAGAGCTGCGCGACGGTGGCGAGGCTTCCGTCGATGTAGGCGCGGCTGCGCCCGTCGCGCGGGATGACGCGTGCGAGCACGATCTCGTCGCCGGTGTCGGGGTCGGAGAAGCGGCCTTCGACGCGCGCTTCGTCGGCGCCGTCGCGCACGAGACCGGCGTCGGCCCGTCCACCCACGAGTAGCTCGACCGCCTCGACGAGGAGCGTCTTGCCCGCGCCGGTCTCGCCGGTGATCGCGGTCATGCCCTCCCCGAGGACGACGCTGAGATCGGCCACGATGCCGAGGTCGACGACGTGGAGTTCGTGCAGCACGGCGCGTCCCCTACCGGTCCGACAGGCCGAATTTGGCCTTGAGGATCTGGTGGAAGTCACGCGGGCCGAAGGTGACGACGCGCGCGGGGTGGGGCCCGCCCGTGCAGGTGACCGCGTCGCCGGAAGCCAGCTCGCCGAGCTCACGCCCGTCGGCGGTGAGCACGACGCTGCGGTCGTCGCTCACGTCGAAGCGCAGCTCCTCGTCGGCGGCGAGCACCAGCGAGCGGTCGAACAGCATGTGCGGCGACACCGGGGTGAGCAGCACGCAGTGCTGGCGCGGCGACACGATGGGGCCGCGCGCGGAGAACGAGTAGGCGGTCGAGCCCGTGGGCGTGGCCACGATGACGCCGTCGGCCACGTACGTGGTGAAGAAGGTCCCGTTGATGGTGACGCCGAGGCGCACCAGACGACCGGTGTGCAGCTTTTCGAGCACCGCCTCGTTGAGCGCGAACCACCGCCCGCGCGCCGGCCCGGCCGACTCCACCCGGATCTCCAGCACCATGCGCTCGGCGACCTCGTAGTCGCCGGTCTCGATGCGGCCGATGGCGGCGTCGAAGTCGACGGGCTCCACCTCGGCGAGGTAGCCGAGCTGACCGACGTTCACGCCGAGCACGGGCACGCCCGCCTCGTAGCAGAGGTCGACCGCCCGCAGCATCGTCCCGTCGCCACCGAGGGACACGACCACGTCGAGGCCGTCGGCGAACCGCTCGTTGGGCACGGCGTACCGGCCGAGCCCGGCCGCGTCGGCGTCGGCCCCGGGGACGCGCACTTCGATGCCCTGCGCCTCGAGCCGTTTCGCGGCCTGCGCCGCCAGCGCGGTGGCGGTGTCGCGCAGCGGGTGCGGGACGAGGCCGACCCGACGAGTCGTCACGTGGTGACCCCTTCCGTCGCCGATGTCGGTTCGGGCTCCGGCGCGGGCACGACGCGGTCGAGACGGTCGTCGCCCAGGGCGGGGCCCTTGCGGTTGCAGTGCACGAGGAACTCGACGTTCCCGTCGGCCCCGCGCAACGGCGAGCACACGATGTCGGTGACGAACAGGCCCGAGGCCGCGAGCCCGTCGCGCACCTCGCGCAGCACGGCGCGGTGGACCGCGGGATCCCGCACGATGCCGCCCTTGCCGATGCGGGCCTTGCCCGCCTCGAACTGCGGCTTCACCAACAGCACGAAGTCGCCGTCGTCGGCGGTGCAGCGGGCCAGCGCGGGGGCGACGGTCACCAGCGAGATGAACGAGAGGTCGGCGACGGTGAGCTCGACCTCGCCGCCGATGTCGGTGGGCTCGAGCGCGCGCACGTTGGTGCGCTCCATCACCGTGACGCGCGGATCTTCCCGCAGCGACCACGCGAGCTGCCCGCGGCCGACGTCGACCGCCACCACGTGGGCGGCGCCCTCCTGCAGCAGGCAGTCGGTGAAACCTCCCGTGGACGCGCCGGCGTCGAGGGCACGGCGTCCCGTGACCGGCACGTGGAACCTCGCCAGCGCGCCGGCGAGCTTCTCGCCGCCGCGGGACACGAAGCGGGGCCCCTCGCCAGTGACGGCGATGGCCTCGTCGGGGCCGACCATCCGGGTGGGGCCACTGGCCGGGCTGCCACCCACGAGGACCCGCCCCGCGGCGATGGCCTCGACCGCCTGACGGCGGCTCCCGACCATGCCGCGGCGCACGAGCTCGGCATCGAGACGGCGGCGGACGGTCACCGGGGCAGGATACGCGGCCCCACCCCTCCACACCCGTCTCTCGCGGGCTCCGAGTGATCCGAATCGGCTCAGGAGTGCAGGAGCGAGGCGACGAGCGGGTCGACGAGGGCGCCGAGGTCGGCGGCCACGAACGGCGGCGGCGGGTCGGGGATCGCCTCACCGCCGGGTGGGGCCACGGCTGCGGTCACCCCGGAGAGCACCAGGGCAAAGGGCCAGCCGAGGGTGTCGGCCATGGCGCCGTCGGTGCTGGGACGGTCGCCGACCATCACGCCGGCGGGCCCGAAACGTTCCCGCACCAGATCGGCGATCGGGTGCGCGGGCTTCCCCGCCACCTCGGGCGTGGCGCCGGCCGCCGCCGCCACCGCGGCGACGATCGCGCCGGCGCCGGGGATGAGTCCCTCGGGGACCGGATAGGTGTTGTCGAGGTTGGTGGCCACGAACCGGGCACCGGCGCGCACCGCGGCCGAGGCCCGGGCGAGCCCGTCGTAGGAGAAGTTACGGTTCAGGCCCACCACCACGGCGTCGGCGGGGCCCTCGTCGACCGCGGTGAGGCCCTCGGCCGCCAGCGCCTCGTAGACGCCGGGACCGCCGCACACCAGCACCTTCGCCCCCGCGGCCAGGTCGCGCCGCAGGAGGTGGGCGGCGGCGAGCGCGCTGGTGATGACCTCGTCGGGCTGGGCCTCCACGCCCATCCCCCGCAACTTGTCGACCACGCCGCTCACCGGCACCGACGAGTTGTTCGAGAGGAACACGACCTGCAGGCCCGCGGCCCGGAGGCGCGCCGCACCCTCGATCGCCGGGGCGATGGGCTCGGCGCCCCGCCAGATCACGCCGTCAAGATCGAGGGCGACGACCGCGCCCGACGAACGCTGATCGCTCACGCGCGGTCCTCGGCGGGCTCGGCGGGCTCGGCGGACGACTCGGTGGCCAACGCCTTGTCGAGGGCGGCGCGGTAGTCGGCGTGGTCCGGGCGCATCCCCACCGCGAGCTTGAGGTGGCGGCGGGCGCCGAGGCGGTCCCCCTGCTTCATCAGCGCGAGGCCGAGGCCGTAGTGCGCATAGTCGTTCACCGGGTCGAGCTCCACCGCGACGGCGAACTCCTCTCCCGCCTGGGTGAACCTTCCGCTGCGGTAGTAGGCGCGGCCCAGGGCCTCGCGCACCGAGCCCTGCTGGGGCTCGAGGTCGCGCGCCCGCTCCAGCGCGATCGCCGCGGCGTGCGGGTCCTGGGAGGAGAGCAGGCGGCTGCCCTCCTGGAAGGCCTCGTAGGCGGACTGCATGGTGAATCGACCTTTCGGCTCCGGTGCGGCGTGGGGCGTGTGCGAGAATCCGGGACGGCCCCAGCATCCTCGAAGGACGAAGCGCGCCCGTGCCCGATTTTCTTCCCTTTCCCGGACTTCGTTACGTCACCAGCCCCGGCACCAGCCCGGTCGGCGACCACGAAGCCGGCGACATCAGCGCCGTGTGCGCGCCACCCTACGACGTCATCGACCCCGATGATCGTGCTGCGCTGCAGGCGCGCGACCCGCACAATTCGATCCGCCTGATCCTCCCCGACTCCTACGACGGGGCGGCCGCCGCGCTCGCCCAGTGGCAGGCCGACGGCGTGCTCGCGATCGACGACACCGCGTCGTTCTCCGTGTACAAGATGCACTTCACCGGCGACGGCGGCGAGCCCCGCAGCACCACCGGCGTGCTCGGCGCGCTCGTGCTCGACAACGCCGACGGCGGGATCATGCCGCACGAGCGCACGCTGCCGAAGGCCAAGTCCGACCGCCTCGAGCTGCTGCGCGCCACCCGCGCCAACCTCGACCCGATCTGGGGTATCACCCTCTTCCCCGGCTTCACCGATCTCCTCGTTGCCGAGGGCGCACCGCTCGCGGTGGCGACCGACACCGACGGCAACCGTCACGAGCTGTGGCGGGTCGACGACCCGGGACAGGTTGCGGCGATCCGCGACGCCGTCGCGGCCCACGAGCTCGTGCTCGCCGACGGCCACCACCGCTTCGAGACCGGCGGCAACTACCGGCGCGAGCGCGCCGAGGCCGGCATCGACGACCCCGGCGCCGACGCGATCATGTGCCTCGTCGTGGAGCTCGCGCCCGAGGAGCTGTGCGTGCGCGCCATCCACCGGCTGCTGCACGGCGTCGCCGACCTCGACCTGCGCGCCGCGGCCGAGCCGATGTTCACCGTCACCGACCTCGGCCCCAACACCGCCGACGGGGTGGCCACCCTCGAGGCCGCGATGGCCCGCGAGGGCGGTCTCGGCCTCGTCGACGCCCGCGGGCTCGCCCTGCTCGTGCCCCGGTCCGCGCTCGACGACGCGATGGGCCACGAGCCCGCCGAGCTGCGCGATGTCGACTCCGCCCGGTTCGACGCCGGCGTGCGCCCCGCGCTCGAGGCCGCCGGCGTCACCCTCACGTACCGCAACGACGGCGCCACCTGCGCCGCCCACGTGGAGAAGGGCGCGGCCGACGCGGCGGTGCTGCTCCGGGCGGTCAGCGTGGAGACGATCCGCGCCGCGGCCGAGGCCCGCATCCGCATGCCGGAGAAGACCACCTTCTTCGCCCCGAAGCCGCGCACCGGCATGGTGTTCCGCGACCTCGATCGTCCGTAGGCTCGATCGTCCCTGACTCGATCGTCCCTGAATTGCCTCGGGCCCCCGAAGGGGCCCGAGAACAAAGCACAGAGTCTCGTCGAGCTCCTCGACCGCCTCGTTCCGCCTATGCGTCGACGGTCCAGGTCGCGCCGGAGTGGATCAGCTTCTTCAGGTCGCCGGGACCCTGCTTCTCCACTGCGTTGACGACCTGGCGCTGCACCTCGTCCTCGTAGGCCGGACGGGTGATGTCGCGGAAGACGCCCATCGGCGTGGGCATGGTCGGCGCGAACGACAGCCGTGACAACGCGAAGGCGAGCGAGGGGTCATGGCGGTGCTCGTCGTGCACGAGGATGCGGTCCTCGCCCACCTCGGCCACGTTGACGATCTCGCACTCACCGAACTCGTTGAGCACGACGCCGCGCTCGCGGTCGGAACCGAAGCGGATCGGCTGACCGTGCTCGAGGTTGATGAGCATGTCGCCGCGGGTCTCCTTCGAGGTGATCCCCTCGAACGCACCGTCGTTGAAGACGTTGCAGTTCTGGTAGATCTCGACGAAGGCGCTGCCCTGGTGCTCGTGCGCCCGGCGGAACGCGTGCGTCATCGACTTGCGGTCCATGTCGTTGGCGCGGGCGACGAAGGTGGCCTCCGCGGCGAGCGCGACCGACACCGGGTTGAACGGCGTGTCGAGCGAACCGAACGGCGACGACTTCGTGATCTTGCCGACCTCGCTGGTGGGCGAGTACTGACCCTTCGTGAGGCCGTAGATCTGGTTGTTGAACATGATGATCTTCAGGCTCACGTTGCGACGCAGCGCGTGGATCAGGTGGTTGCCACCGATCGAGAGCATGTCGCCGTCGCCGCCGATCACCCACACGTCGAGGTCGGGGCGGGCCAGCGCCACACCCGTGGCCACGGCCGGCGCGCGACCGTGGATCGAGTGCAGGCCGTACGTGTTCATGTAGTACGGGAAACGCGCCGCGCACCCGATGCCCGACACGAACACGAGGTTCTCGGGACGTACGCCGATGTCGGCGAGCTCGAGCTGCATCGCGGCGAGGATGGAGTAGTCGCCGCAGCCGGGACACCACCGGACCTCCTGGTCCGACTGGAAGTCCTTGCGGCCGAGCTTCACGGCGACGCCGCCCCCTTCGAGGTCGGCGCCTTCGGGCTCCGCGCGGTTGGCGTTGTCAGTGTTCTCAGGCATCGATCATCTCCACGATCTTGGCTTCGATCTCGGCACCACTGAAGGGAGAGCCCTGGACCTTGGTGAGCGACTGCGCGTCCACGAGGAACTCGGCCCGGACCAGCTTCGAGAGCTGGCCCATGTTCATCTCGGGCACGAGCACCTTCGGGTACCGCTTCAGCACCTCACCGAGGTTCGCCGGGAACGGGTTCATGTGCACGAGGTGCGCGTGGGCGACCTTGCGGCCCGCGCTGCGGGCCGTGCGCGTCGCCTCTTGGATGGGGCCCCACGTGCTGCCCCAGCCGAGGACGAGGATGTCGGCGTCGAGGTCGCCCTCGACCTCGAGCTCGGGGATGTCCTTGGCGATGCCCGCGACCTTGCCGGCGCGCAGGTGGGTCATCAGCTCGTGGTTCTTCGGGTCGTAGTTGACGTTGCCCGTCCCGTCCTGCTTCTCGATGCCACCGATGCGGTGCTGCAGGCCCGGCGTGCCGGGGATCGCCCACGGGCGGGCAAGGGTCTCGGGGTCACGCAGGAACGGCCAGAACTCCTCGCCGTGGTTCGGCTCCGTCGCGAACGGCACCGAGATGTCGGGCAGCGCGTCGATGTCGGGGAGACGCCACGGTTCCGCACCGTTGGCGAGGTAGCCGTCGGTGAGGAGGATGACCGGCGTGCGGTACTTCAGCGCGATGCGCACGGCCTCGAACGCGGCCGCGAAGCAGTGGCTCGGCGACTGTGCGGCGACGACCGGCAGCGGTGACTCGCCGTGACGGCCGTACATCGCGAGCAGCAGGTCGGACTGCTCCGTCTTGGTGGGCAGACCGGTGGACGGGCCACCGCGCTGCACGTCGATGAGCACCAGGGGCAGCTCGAGCATGAGGGCGAGGCCGAGGGCCTCCGCCTTCAGATCGAGACCGGGACCGCTCGTGGTGGTGATCGCGAGGTTGCCGGCGAAGGCGGCGCCGATCGCCGATGCACACGCGGCGATCTCGTCCTCGGCCTGCAGCGTGCGGACTCCGAAGTTCTTGTGCTTCGACAGCTCGTGGAGGATGTCCGAAGCCGGGGTGATCGGGTACGACGCGAGGAAGATCGGCAGGTTGGCGCACTGCCCGGCGGCGATGAGGCCGTAGGAGGTGGCGAGGTTGCCGGTGATGTTGCGGTAGGTGCCCGCGTCCAGCTTCGCCGGCTCGATCTGGTAGCTCTGCACGAGCTCCGCGGTCTCGCCGAAGTGCAGGCCGGCCTTGAACGCCGCGAGGTTCGCGTCGCGCACCTGCGGACGCGAGCCGAAGCGCTGGTCGATCCAGTCGATCGTGGGCTGCACCGGGCGCGTGTACATCCACGAGATGAGGCCCAGCGCGAAGAAGTTCTTCGAGCGCTCGGCGTCGCGCGGCTTCACGCCGAGCTCCTTGCACGACTCGAGCGTGAGCGCCGTCATCGGCACGCGCACGAGCTGGTACTCGGACAGCGAACCGTCCTCGAGGGGGTTGGCCTCGTAGCCGACCTTCGTGAGGTTGCGCTCGTCGAACGCGTCCTCGTTGGCCAGGATCGTGGAACCCACCGGCAGCTCGTGCAGGTTCGCCTTGAGCGCCGCGGGGTTCATCGCCACGAGCACGTTCGGCGAGTCGCCGGGCGTCACGATGTCGTGGTCGGAGATGTGTACCTGGAACGACGACACGCCTGCGATGGTGCCCGCAGGGGCTCGGATCTCCGCCGGGTAGTTCGGCAGTGTCGCCAAGTCGTTGCCGAACACGGCGCTCACGTCGGTGAACCGGTCACCGGTGAGCTGCATGCCGTCGCCGGAGTCACCGGCGAACCGGATCACGACATCGTCGATGCGTTCCGGCGCGGGGGAAGTGGTCTCTGTCACGCGTCCCTCACCTCGTTGTGTGGGCTCGTCATCAATCGGTGGTCACTTGCTCGGTTGCCAGCCGGGTCCACGGGCTCCGTGCGCGCCATCCTGCAGGTGTCGCAGGTAGCGGGCGCGCTCCGGTGTTCGTTCGCTCGACGTCTTGCCGGTCTTGCCGGTGTCGCAGGTCGTGTGGGGCGGGCGCCGGCTGGGGGCCACCGACCCGCCCGCCCGTCGTCCCGTGCCGAAGCTACGGGCGGCGAGCAGATCGAGTCTACCGACGCCACCGCCCCACCCATGCATGGGGCGGTGCACAGAGCCCGTGTTCATCGTGCCGTCACACCAGATCGGCCGGTTCGACCACCCATCCGAGGCTGCTCAGCCGAGGTCGTCGAGGAGGCCCGTGGCCCGGCGCAGCGCGGCATCGACCCGCCGGCGGTCGTGTGCCCGGGCGATCGACACGGCCTCGAGATCCACCCGGGAACCGACGCCGCCCGGCCGGGAGTAGAACCGGCGGCGCACCTGGCCGACGACCACGATCACCTCACCCGGGTCGAGTGCCTCCACCCAGGCGGGTGGGTCCCACACGGTGACCGGCACCGACGTGGCCCGCTCCCCCGCCTCGGTGACCCTCGCGCCGTTGGCGCGGCTGCCGCGGCCGCCCCCATGTGCCGGGGCCCGCACCGACAACGACGCGACCCGCGTGCCCGATTCGAGCACGCGCACCTCCGGCGGCGCCGAGCAGACCCCGATCACGACCGCGAGGTTGAGCTGCCGTTCCTGGACCTGCTCGCCGTCCTTCCCCGCTCTTCCCCGCGTTCTTCCCCGCGGGCTTCCCGCGTTCTTCTCCGCACTCTTCGCGGCCATGTGCACTTCCTCCTGATCCTCGACCCCGGGGTCGACGTGTACAGGGGGAAGTGACCCGACCGTACGGCCGGGGTGCGACAGCTACCCGAGGGCGGCGAGCCGCTCGGCGACGTCGGCGAAGCCGGGCTCGACCCGCGCGACCTGGTGGAACAGCTCACGGGCGCGGGCGAGGTTGCCCGCCCGCTCCTCGAGATCCGCCAACGCGTACCAGACGCGCAGGTGGTGGTCCTTCGGCTGCTTCACGATCTCGCCGCGCTTGCGCAACAGCGCGAGGGCGTCGGGCAGCTTGCCCTGGTCGGCGAGCGCGCCGGCGTAGACGATGCGGCCCTCCGTGACGACGTCGCCCGACGGCGACACCGCGGCGAGCTCCTCCCAGAGATCGGCGACCTTCTTCCACCGGTGCTGGGCGCGGTAGCAGTCCATCAAGACCGGGTGCTGGTCGACCGCGCCGCTCAGCTCGGCGTAGGCCTCGAGCTCCTTCGACGCCGCGTTGAAGTTGCCCACCCGGTACTGCGCCAGGCCCATGAGCTCGCGCACGCTCTGCGAGTCGGGCATGCGGTCGCGCAACGGGCGCAGGATCCGGATCGCCTCGCGCTCGCGGTCGGCGCTGTAGGCGTCGGCCGCGGCCATGAGGGTGCCGAGCGCGCGGGACGCGTCGTGCCCGGCGAGCTGCGCCATCTCGTCTTGCACACCGGCGGGCCCGCGACGGCGACGACGGGCCCGGGCCGAGGAACCGCCCTGCGACTGCTTCGCGGCGCCACGCTTGGTCGGAGCCTTCCGGGTGCTCGCGCCCTTCTTGGGCGGCGCCGATCGGGTGCCGACGACGCGGAGCGTGGGTCGCTTCGGCCGTGACTCCTCGTTCTCCGAATCACGCCTCGAACCACCGCGCTCGCCACGAGCGGGGCGAGGTGCGTTGCGCTTGGCCCGGGTCTCCTCGTCGCGCTCGTCGGTGGTGTAGGGGCCGAAACCCCCGCCTCGCGGCTCCTCGCGCGGCGCGGGCCCGCGACCGCGTGCATCGTCGGGACGACCTGCCCGTCCGCCCGACGAACGGCCACTGCTCGGACGACCACTCGCCGGACGCCCGGCCGACGGCCGACCACTGGACGGTCGACCGCTCGAGGGACGACCACTCGCCGAACCGCTCGAGGGACGACCACTCGCCGAACCGCTCGACGGGCGTCCGCTCCCTGTGCCGGCACTCTTCGGTGCACCGCTGCGGGTACCACCGCTCTTCGGGCCTGCGCTCTTGGGGCCACCGCTGCGGGTACCACCGCTCTTCGGGCCGCCACTCCGGGTCCCGCCGCTCTTCGGGCCACCGCTGCGCGTCCCGCCACTCTTGGCGCCGCCGCTGCGCGTCCCGCCACTCTTCGGACCACCGCTGCGGCTCCCACCCGACGATCCGCCCGCCGCACCGCCGGCCCGACCTCGGGAGCTGCCGCTCCCCTTGCCCGCGCCCGACTGGCCACGACCACCCTGGCCACGTCCCTTGCCGCTCCCGCCCTGGGATCGACCCGATCCGCTGCGTCCTTCTGCCATCAGTGGTTCCACGCTCTCTCGTCGGTTGCCGGGCTCTCGCCCGGCGGGTGTCTCGAAGTCGTTCGAAGTCGACTCGCAGCGCGCGCGAGCAACGTGCACGCGCGGCGGGCCCACGAGGGTACCGGCCGGCAGCGCACCAGCGGTGCACGAACGATCCGGACATGAAAAAAGGCGACCCCGCCAGTGCGTGTGCACGGCGGGGTCGCCTCTCTCAGAAAAAATCCGGCGGCGTCCTACTCTCCCAGGGGGCTCCCCCCCAAGTACCATCGGCGCTGGCAGTCTTCACTTCCGTGTTCGGAATGGGAACGGGTGTTTCCCCGCCGCTATAACCACCGGAAACCTTGTGCAATTTCAATGCGATCGTTTGGCAGCCTGATGGCTGCGACAGCCCTCGCATGAGGACTCCAGAGCGAGCACGAGCATGAGGAAGAAAAAACCCAAGCCCTCGGCCGATTAGTACCGGTCGGCTGAACACGTCACCGTGCTTACACCTCCGGCCTATCAACCTGGTCGTCTACCAGGGGCCTTACCTGGTTAACCCAGTGGGAGATCTCATCTCGAGGCAGGCTTCGCGCTTAGATGCTTTCAGCGCTTATCCTTTCCGCAGGTAGCCAACCAGCCGTGCCTTTGGCAAGACAACTGGCACACCAGAGCTGCGTCCGTCCCGGTCCTCTCGTACTAGGGACAGCTCCCCTCAAATCTCCTACGCCCACAGAGGATAGGGACCGAACTGTCTCGCGACGTTCTAAACCCAGCTCGCGTACCGCTTTAATGGGCGAACAGCCCAACCCTTGGGAGATGCTTCACCCCCAGGATGCGACGAGCCGACATCGAGGTGCCAAACCTTGCCGTCGATGTGGACTCTTGGGCAAGATAAGCCTGTTATCCCCGGGGTACCTTTTATCCGTTGATCGACCGCGCTTCCACACGCCACGGCCGGGTCACTAAGCCCTGCTTTCGCACCTGCTCGACTTGTAGGTCTCGCAGTCAAGCTCCCTTGTGCCTTTACGCTCAACGCCTGATGGCCAACCAGGCTGAGGGAACCATTGGGCGCCTCCGTTACTCTTTAGGAGGCGACCGCCCCAGTCAAACTACCCGCCTGACGCTGTCCCCGACCCGGATTACGGGCCCAGGTTAGATTCCCAATATGTACAGGGTGGTATTTCAACGTTGTCTCCACCGAAGCTGACGCCCCGGCTTCCCAGACTCCCACCTATCCTACACAATACATACCGAAAACCAACATCAAACTGTAGTGAAGGTCCACGGGGTCTTTCCGTCCTTCTGCGGGAAACGAGCATCTTTACTCGTATTGCAATTTCGCCGGGTCTCTGGTTGAGACAGTAGCCAAGTCGTTACGCCATTCGTGCAGGTCGGAACTTACCCGACAAGGAATTTCGCTACCTTAGGACCGTTATAGTTACGGCCGCCGTTTACCGGGGCTTAGGTTCAGAGCTTCGCCTTACGGCTAACCCTTCCCCGTAACCTTCCGGCACCGGGCAGGCGTCAGTGCGTATACGTCGTCTTTCGACTTTGCACGCACCTGTGTTTTTAGTAAACAGTCGCTTGGCCCTGGTCTCTGCGGCCTCCTCGAGCTCAGCACGCGAGGTGCGTCACTCTACTGAGGCCCCCCTTCTCCCGAAGTTACGGGGGCATTTTGCCGAGTTCCTTAACCAGAGTTCTCCCGATCACCTTCGTATTCTCTACGTGCCCACCTGAGTCGGTTTGGGGTACGGGCACCATGTCAACTCGCTAGAGGCTTTTCTCGGCAGCGTGGGATCAGTCACTTCACCTGAAACGGCTCGGCATCGCATCTCGGCGTTGCGCCCGACGGATTTGCCTATCGGACCGCCTACCTGCTTACCCCGGGACAACCATCGCCCGGTAGACCTACCCTCCTGCGTCCCCCCTTCGCTACCCGTCATCAAGTGGGTCGGTTCGGCCGAAGCCAGCCCCTTAGCAACCTGAATTGGGTTGGGCGCGAACATGGTGGTACAGGAATATCAACCTGTTGTGCATCGACTACGCCTTTCGGCCTCGCCTTAGCTCCCGACTAACCCTGGGCGGATGAGCCTTCCCCAGGAACCCTTGGGCATTCGGTGGAGGGGTTCCTCCCCCCTCGTTCGCTACTCATACCTGCATTCGCACTCGACCACGCTCCACGACGGCTTCCGCCGCCGCTTCTCTGCTGAGATCGACGCTCCCCTACCCATCAGACTAAAAGTCCAATGACGCAGCTTCGGCTCTGTACTTGAGCCCCGTTACATTGTCGGCGCAGGACCACTCGACCAGTGAGCTGTTACGCACTCTTTCAAGGGTGGCTGCTTCTAAGCCAACCTCCTGGCTGTCTGGGCAATCCCACATCCTTTACCACTGAGTACAGAATTTGGGGCCTTAGCTGGCGTTCTGGGCTGTTTCCCTCTCGACTATGAAGCTTATCCCCCATAGTCTCACTGCCGTGCTCTGGAGTACCGGTATTCGGAGTTTGGCTGATTTCGGTAAGCTTGTGGGCCCCCTAGACCATCCAGTGCTCTACCCCCGGAACTGAACGCACGACGCTGCACCTAAATGCATTTCGGGGAGAACCAGCTATCACCGAGTTTGCTTGGCCTTTCACCCCTAACCACAAGTCATCCCCCATGTTTTCAACCATGGTGGGTTCGGCCCTCCACGAGGTCTTACCCTCGCTTCAGCCTGCTCATGGATAGATCACTCGGCTTCGGGTCTACCGCCCGCGA
>CAVRGQ010000002.1:0-61855 GCA_963720785.1 uncultured Actinomycetes bacterium | reverse complement strand
CACCGCCGGCGGCACGCTCGTCATCGAGAACTCGACGATCTCGGGGAACTACGCCAGCGACGGCGCCGGCGGCGTGTACCTCGACGACGACATCGTGGCGACCATCTCGAACACGACGATCGCGAACAACACCGCCGCCACGACCGAGGGCGACTCCAACACCGCGATCAGCGTCGGTGGTGGCGCGTCGCTCGACCTGATCCAGTCGACGGTGAGCGGCAACCGTCATGTCGGCACCCCGATCGAGTTCTACGGTGCGCTCTACCTGCAGGACGGCAGTGTGGGGTCCGGCGCCGCCCAGGTGGGAGCACAGCGCGCGCACGACCGGGTGGCGACGAACGACGTGCAGGCGGCAGCGGCAGGCCCGGTGAACCTCATCGGGACGATCGTGAGCGGCAACGGTGATCCGGCGAAGGCCAACAGCTTCGACATCAACTCGGGTGGAGAGGTCGCCACCGTCGCGTCGCAGAACTCGCTCATCGGCGACGTCGAGTCGTCGGTGACGGTCGACGACCTCGGCGGCACGGTCCGCAGCACCACCCCCGGCCTCGGCGCACTGGCGAACAACGGTGGACCTACCCAGACCATGGCGTTGGTCGCGGGCAGCGTGGCCATCGACGCCGGGCCCAACCCGGTGCCGGCCTTCCCGCTGAACGACAACGACCAGCGGGGTGCGGGCTTCCCGCGTGTCGTCGCCGGAGTCGTCGACATCGGCGCCTTCGAGGTGCAGGCGCCGGAGCCGATCGACATCGCGCCGAAGTTCACCGGCTGACGCAGGCCGTCATCCAGTTCCGATGGGGGCGGGCCCTCTTGCGTCACGCAGTTGTCACGCAGTGACGTGGCCGACGAAGTCGAGGGCGAGCTCGACCACGCGGTCGTAGCGACCCACGAAGAAGTGGCTGGCGCCCGAGATCACGTCGACTTCGGTGTTCTGCCAGTGCTCGGTCTCGGCGACGATGTCGGCGGGATCGCGGAACTCGTCGTGCTGGCCGAGCACCAGGCGCTTCGGCCGGTCGTCGCGTGCGACGGCCTGGTGGTCCGCGAGCCGCAGCGGTGGCGCGAACGCCAACCACGCGGCCACCCGGTCGTCGTAGGTGGCGAGCGCCATGTCGCCGCCGAACGACCAGCCCGCGACGATGACGGGGAGCGCCGGGTCGATCTCGTCGACGAGCGTGTCGAGCGCGGCGATCACGTCGAGCAGCTCGGCGTTGCCCTGGTCGTGGGTGCCCTCACTGCCCTCGACGCCGCGGAAGTTGAAGCGCAGGACGGTGGCCCCTGCGTGGGGCAGCGCCTCGAAGAGTGAGCCGATGATCCCGGCGCGCATCGTGCCGCCGTACTGCGGGTGCGGGTGGCACAGCAGCACCGCGGCGGTGGCGCGCCCCGCACCGTCGTCGCCCCGGCCGCCGTCGGCGGGGCGCAGCTCGGCCTCGAGCACCAGGCCGTCGGCGGTGGTGCAGGTGCGGGGGAGGGCGCTCACGGCACCCATGATGCCCGCGCCGTCAGGTGGGGGCGAGCCCCAACTGGTCGAGGACGAACGAGAGCACGAAGGCCTCGTCGCGCCAGGCCTCGTACCGGCCCGACGGGCCGCCGTGGCCCGCACCCATCTCCATCTTGAGGATCAGGGGGCGGTCGTCGGTGCGCACCGTGCGCAGCTTCGCCACCCACTTGGCCGGCTCCCAGTACTGGACGCGGGGGTCGTTGAGGCCGCCGGTGACGAGCATCGCCGGGTAGGCCGCGGGCACGACGTTGTCGTAGGGCGAGTACGACTTCATGTAGGCGTACACCGCCGGGTCGTGGACCGGGTCGCCCCATTCCTCCCACTCGGTGACCGTGAGGGGCAGCGACTCGTCGAGGATGGTGGTGAGGCAGTCGACGAACGGCACCTCGGCCACCACCACGCGGAACAGTTCCGGGCGCAGGTTGGTGACCGCGCCCATGAGGAGGCCCCCGGCGCTGCCGCCGCGGATCGCGAGCTGGTCGGGTGTGGTCCAGCCCTCGGCCACGAGGTGGTCGGCGCACGCGACGAAATCGGTGAAGGTGTTGCGCTTGTGGAGCAGCTTGCCGTCGTCGTACCAGGCGCGGCCCATCTCACCACCGCCGCGGATGTGCGCGATGGCGAAGGCGACGCCGCGGTCGAGGAGGCTGATCCGCCCGACGGAGAAGGTGGGGTCGATCGACACCTCGTAGGAGCCGTACCCGTAGAGGAGCAGGGCACCGGGGCCGCCGGCACCGTTCGGGGTGTCGCCGTCGCCGCGCACCTCGGTGTTCCACACCACCGAGATCGGCACCTGTGTGCCGTCGGGTGCGGTGGCCCAGAGCCGCCGGCTCTCGTAGCGCGCGGGGTCGTAGCCGGGCACCGGTTGACGCTTCACGAGCGTGGAGGACTGCGTGGCGACGTCGTAGTCGAAGGCGGTGGCCGGGGACACCAACGACGTGTACTGGTAGCGCAGGAGTTCGGCGTCGTACTCGAGGTTGGAGCCCGTCCACACGGAGTAGACGGCATCGGGCATGCCGACGAGGTGGTCGTCGGCGACGGTGCCGTCGCCGGCGAGGCGCAACACCCGCAGGCGTTCGAGGCCGCCGCCCCGCTCCGACACCACGAGATGACGGGCGAAGGCGTCGACGTCGTCGAGGCGGACGTCGTCGCGGGCGGGGAGCACCTCCTGCCAGTGCTCGCGCGCCGGCGTGGCGGTGGGTGTGACCATCAACGCGAAGTTCGCAGCGCCGCGGGCCCCGGCGACGGGCTCGTTGGTGAGCACGTAGAGACGGTCACCGGCGGGTCCCTCGTGGTGCTCGACGTGGTACTCGTGGCCCTGGGCGCGCGGCTCGACGACCACGGGCGGGGCCGACGGGTCGGCGGTGGGCACCAGCCACACCTCACTCGTCACCTTCGACGCCGAGGTGATGACGAGGTAGCGACCGGTGCGGGTACGCCCGACCGACACGTAGAAGCGGTCGTCGTCTTCCTGGAACACGAGCGCGTCGTCTGCGGCGGGAGTGCCCAGCGTGTGGCGCCACACCTGCCACGGGCGCATCGCGTGGTCGGGACGGATGTAGAGGACCGTGGCGTCGTCGGCCCAGGCGACCCCGTAGTAGACGTCGTCGACGACGTCGTCGAGCATCGCGCCGGACTCGATCTGCCGAAAGCGCAGCGTGTAGCGCTCGCCGCCGGTGACGTCGGTGCTGACCGCGACGACCCCCTGGCTGGGGGTGAGCACCAGATCGCCCACGGAGAAGTAGTCGTGGCCGTCGGCGAGGGCGTTCTCGTCGAGCACGACGACCTCGCCCTCGGGCGAGCCGGGGGCCGCCAACGGATCGGGGAGCACGTGGGAGCCGACGCGCGGGCGACGGCAGTGCACCGCGTACTGGAGACCCTCGATGGTGCGGCTGAAGTACTCGAAGGAGCCCTTCGGGGTGGGGGAGGAGGCGTCGGTCTCCTGGACCCGATCGACGATCTCGTCGTAGATGCGACCGCGCAGCGCGCCGAGGTGGGTGGTGGCCGCCGCGGTGTAGCGGTTCTCGGCCTCGAGGTGGGCGATCACCTCGGGGTCGTCGCGTCGGCCGAGCCAGAACCAGGGGTCGACTCGCTCGTCGGCACCGTGGCGCAGCACGTGAGGGCGCACGGGCGCGACCGGGGCGACCGGCGTGTCGGGTCTACTGGGCGGAGCCTCTTCTGCCACGGCCGTATCCTCGCAGATCCCTGCGACATCGAAGGGCACGTGCCCGTTCCACGGTGACAATCGGCACGGGTGACCCCAGGTGCGGCGAGTACCCTCGGGGCCGATATGGAAGCCCCCGAATCGTCTCCGCCCGCGCCCACGCTCGAGTCCACGCCGATCCCCCACACGGAGGAGGAGCTGGCCTCGATCAAGTACGACGCCAGCGGCCTGGTGCCCGCGATCGTGCAGGAGCAGGGCACCGGCGAGGTGCTGATGATGGCCTGGATGAACGAGGACGCGCTGCGGCGCAGCCTCGAGACCGGCCGCACCTGGTTCTGGAGCCGGTCGCGCCAGGAGTACTGGTGCAAGGGCGAGACGTCGGGCGACCGTCAGTACATCCGTGAGGCGAAGTACGACTGCGACGTCGACGTGATCCTCTTCGTGGTGGAGCAGGAAGGCCGTGGCGCCTGCCACACCGGCGAGCGCAGCTGCTTCTTCCGTGCGTTCGGGAGCGGCGCCGAGCCGGGCCCCCGGTAACCCCATGCAGGGTTCCTCCCCGGCTGCCGGCATCTCCCGCGACGAGTTCGTCGCCCTCGCCCGGGACCACACCGTGGTGCCGGTGTGGCGCGAGGTGCTCGCCGACCTCGAGACGCCAGTCTCTGCATTCGTGAAGCTCGCCGGCGCCGCCGCCGACGACCCCGCGGCCTTCCTCCTCGAATCCGTGGAACACGGTGAACGGTGGGGCCGGTTCTCGTTCATCGGACGCGATCCCGCGCTCACGATGGTCGTGCGCGGCAACCGGGTGGAGTTCGACCGCCCCCCGCCCGCCGGCGTGCCCACCGACCGCGGCGCGCTCGCCGCGCTCGAGGCACTGCTCGCCACCTACCGGGCGCCCGCGATCGAGGCGTTGCCGCCGTTCCACGGCGGTGTCGTGGGCTACCTCGGCTACGACGTCGTGCGCGAGGTCGAGCGGCTCCCGAACGTGCCGCCCGACGACACCGGCCTGCCCGACGCCGTCATGTCCGTCACCGGGCACGTCACCGCGTTCGACCACCTCCGCCAACGGCTCTACCTGATCGAGAACGTGTTCCTCGGCGACGGCAGCACCGACGACGACGCCCACGCGGCCTACGACGGCGCGGTCGCCCGTCTCGCGACGCGCGTCGACGAGTTGGCGCGGCCACTGCCGTACCTGCCCTCGCCGCCGCCGGCCTCGGACCTCACGGAGATCCCCGAGGTGCGCTCGTCGATGGGGGGCGGCTCGTACGAACGGGCCGTGGAAGTGGCGCGCGAGCACATCCTCGCGGGCGACATCTTCCAGGTGGTGCTCGCGCAGCGCTTCGACCTCGACGGCGACTTCGACCCGTTCGACGTGTACCGCGTGCTGCGCCTGGTGAACCCGTCTCCGTACATGTACTTCGTGCGCCACCCCGAGTGCACGCTCGTCGGTTCGTCGCCCGAGCCGATGGTGCAGTTGCTCGGCGGGCGGGTCATCAGCCGCCCGATCGCGGGGACCCGTCGCCGCGGTCGCACCGAGGCCGACGACCGGCGCATGGCTGCCGAACTGATCGAGCACCCGAAGGAGCGCGCGGAGCACGTGATGCTCGTCGACCTCGCCCGCAACGACGTCGGGCGCGTGGTGAAGTTCGGCACCGAGCAGGTGGAGGAGCTCATGGTGCTGGAGCGGTACTCCCACGTGATGCACCTCACGAGCCAGGTTGCCGGTGAGCTCGACGACGGCCGCAACCTCGTCGACGTGCTGCGCGCCACCTTCCCCGCGGGCACGGTGAGCGGCGCGCCGAAGGTGCGGGCGATGGAGATCATCGACTCGCTCGAGCCCACGAAGCGCGGCCCCTACGCCGGCGTCGTCGGCTACATCGACTTCTCGGGCAACCTCGACACCGCGATCGCGATCCGCACGATGGTGTGGCGCGACGGCCACGCGAGCGTGCAGGCCGGCGCGGGCATCGTCGCCGATTCCATCGCGGCCGACGAGAACCTCGAGTGCAACAACAAGGCGAAGGCGTTGCTCACCGCCGCCGCGGCGGCACGCCGCCTGGCTCCGCTGGCACCGCCCACACCCTTGGAACCATCCGCACCACTCCCCGGAGGTTGAGCATGGGCCTGGCCGACGACGTCGCACGACTGGAGGCCGGCACCGCGTTCGCCGACCGCTCGGACCGCGGGTTTGTGCTCGTGTCGGGACCGGACACGTTCTCGTTCCTCCAGGCCCTGGTGTCCGCCGATCTCGACCCGCTGGTCGACGGCACGGGCGCCGCATCACTGCTGCTGCAGCCCCAGGGGAAGCTCGCCGTCGCCTTCCGCCTGCTGCGCGCGTCGAGCCCCTCGCCCGACGCGCCCGACACCGTGGCCGGCGACGTCGCCGCGCTCGACTGCGACCCCGGGATGTCGGGGCCGCTCGCCGAGTCGCTGCTGAGGTACCGCATCCGCGTGAAGGCCGAGGTGGTCGACGGCACCGGCGAGCTCGGGATGCTCTCGCTCCTCTCCGCGGCTGCCCCGGCGCCACCCGTGGCGCTCCGCGACGCGCTGCACGCGCACGCCACCGATGGCGACCTCCGGTTCGTGCGCACGCGCCACGGTTACGACGTCATCGGGCCGCCGGCTGCACTCGAACGGCACGTGGAAGCACTCGGAGCGCAGGGCGTGGTGGAAGCAGTGCCCGAGGCCTACGAGGCGTGGCGGGTGAGCCACGGCGTCGCGGTGCAGCCGTTCGATCTCGACGACTCCACCATCCCACAGGAGGCGTTCCTCGAGCTCGACGCGGTGTCGTTCACCAAGGGCTGCTTCATCGGCCAGGAGTTGGTGTGCCGCATCGACAGCCGCGGTCACGTCAACCGGTTCCTGCGCACCCTCGACGTGCTCGACGGCGCCGTACCCGCACCGGGCGCGGAGATCGTCGTCGACGGCAAGGTCGTCGGCGCGGTCACGAGCGTCACGCCAGAGGGCGTGCCCCCGGTCGCGCTGGGGTACGTGCGGCGGGAGGTCGAACCCCCCGCCGACGTCACGCTGCGGTGGGACGCCGGCGAGGCCGTCGCCAGGCTCCGTGCCTGAACGGCAGTGCCGCATCCGAGGGTGAGCGAGCGCTAGGCGATCAGCTCGTTCTCGGTGGCGCCCTGCATCATGTTGTCGGTGGTGCCCGACACGCCCGACGGCGTGCGCACGACCATGTGCTCGAAGCCCACGGTGGGGTGGGGCAGCTGCACGCCGAAGGTGCCGATCAGCGTCTTGCCGACCTCCTCGACGTCCATGAACTCCACTTCGGCGAGGCCGGCCTTGGCCCATTCCCCGAAGAGCTCGGTGAGGAGCTCGGGCTCGAAGCCGGTGCCGAACTCGGTGGGCACCGTGGAGCCGATCTGGATGGTGGTGTAGCGAAGCCCCGGGTACTCGGTGCGCCACTGCTCGACCATCGCCTCGAACGCGGCCTTGCTCGCGCCGTACACGCCGAGGCCGGAGCGCCACCGGCCGACGATCTCCGACGACATCATCGCCACGATGCCACGCGGGGCGATCAGGTCGTGGAGGTGGCGGACCAGTTGGTGCGCACCGATGAGGTTGGTGGCGAGCGTCTGCTCCCAGTCCTCGATGGTGGTGTCCTTGAACCGCTTGAGCGGTGAGGTGGCCGCGCAGTTCAACAGGAGGTCGATCTGGCCGAGCTCACGCTGCGCAGCTTCGGCGATCTTCTCGTGGTCGCCGGCCTTGGCGATGTCGGCCGCGCACGGGATGCCGCCGCCGGCCGTCTCGATCACCTCGGTGAGCTTCTCGGTGCGCCGGGCGACCATGAGCACCTGGCCGCCTTCCCGCACCGCCTCGATCGCACAGGCGCGACCGATGCCCGCCGACGCTCCCACCACCACGACTCGCCGACCGTCGAGCAGACCCACGGGTCATCCCCCTCTGAAAGATGTGACGTTGGGGCGGGACGTTACGCGACGGGTGGCGGCGGGGGTAGTTGGCCGCCGGCGGATGCCACGGGGGTGCCGATGGGCAGCCGGACGACGAAGCGGGTCCCGCCGACTCCGGCGGCGGCGCCCGGGGCCGGCACGTCGACCGGCTCCACCCGCGCGTCGCCGCCCATCGCGTGGGCGAGCTCGCGCACGATGGCGAGGCCGATGCCGGTGCCGAACGATCGGCCCGCTGCCGGGCGCGACGTGTAGAGGCGCTCGAAGACACGGGGGAGGTCGGCGGGCGGGATCCCGGGGCCGTCGTCGTCGACGGTGAGCACCACGTCGGTGCCGTCAGCGACCAGCGCCACTGCAACCGTGGTGGTGGCGTACTTCAGTGCGTTCTCCACCAGGTTCGCCACGATCTGGGCGAGGCGCTGCGCGTCGGCGTCGGCGGACACCGGCGCGCCGGGTACGACGCTCAGGGCGACGCCCACCTCCCGGGCCACGGGCGCGAAGGCCTCGACCGCGTCGGCCACCACCACCCGGGCGTCGACCGGGCCGGGGTGGAGGGAGAACTGGTGCGCGTCGAGCCGGGCGAGGTCGAGCAGGTCGGCCACGAGCCGTTCGAGGCGCCGCGACTCCGACGCGATCACCCCGGCGGCGCGGATGCGGGCCTCGGGGCCCTCGACGGTGCCGTCGGCGATGGCCTCCGCATACCCGCGGATCGAGGTGAGGGGCGTGCGCAGGTCGTGCGAGACGCTCAGCAGGAAGGCGCGCTCGTGGCCGCGCGCGTCGTCGAGCTCGGTGGCCATCGTGTTGATGGTGTGACCGAGGCTGCCCAGTTCGTCGTCGGAGAGGTGCTCGGTGTCGACGCGCGCCTGGAGATCGCCGGCCGCGATGTCGCGGGCCGTCGTCTCCATGGCCGCGATGGGGCGGGTCAACCGCCGGGCGACGAAGCCGGCGACGACCACGGCAACGCCGAACGCGATGAGTGCGGCCCACAACACCGCACCGCCCGCAGTGCCGAAGGGCCGCTTGTTGACGTGCTCGGTGAGGACCAGCACGGGCGTCACGCCCGCCTTCTCGTCGAGCGGGACGGCGGTGAAGACGGTGTCGCCGTTCTGATCGGTCTGGCTGTCGCCGGCGAGCAGTGCCGCGGTGTCGAGGTCGCCCGCCTCCACGCCCGCGGGGAGCGCGATCACGGCCGAATCGGTGCCGAGGAACCGGCTGAGGACCTCCTCGACCTGCCCGTCGGGGGTGATCGCCACCACCGCGCCGTTCGAGGCCTTCAACGTGGTGGCCACGAGGTCGCGGATGCGTTGCACCTGGCGGCGTCCGACCGCGGTCGACGCGGCCACCTTGCCGGTGCCGATCTGGGCCAGCAGCGTGTTGAACTCGGGCGCCACCACGGCGGCGCGGTTCTCCACGTCGTGCTTCGCCGCGGACACCTCGTTGCGCCGGGCGAGCCCGGCGGTGACGAGTGCGGTGAGCACGAGCACGCCGAGGGCGATGCCCACCATCGCGACGGTGAGCCGCCGGCGCAACCGGCGGCGCGGCCGGGTCATGAGCGCGTCATCGCGGGGTCATGGCCACGTCACGCTCGCGGGCTCTCGAGCCGGTAGCCGATGCCGCGCACGGTGGTGATGGTGCAGGCGTCGCCGATCTTCTTGCGCACCTGCGCGATGTGCACGTCGACGGTGCGGGCGTCGCCGTACCAGTCGGGACCCCACACGCCGTCGAGGATCTGCTGGCGCGACAGCGCGAGGCCCGGGCGTTCGGCGAGGAACCGGAGGAGGTCGAACTCCTTCGTGGTGACCTCCACCGGTTGCTCGCGGACCAACACCTCGCGCCGGCCGACGTCGATGGTGACCTCGGCGGCCTGCACCACCTCGGCCCCGCTCGCTCCGTCGGTGCGACGCAGCACCGCCTTCACCCGGGCGACCAGCTCGGCGGGGGAGAAGGGCTTGGTGACGTAGTCGTCGCCACCGAGCTCGAGGCCGAGCACGCGGTCGACCTCGCCGTCGCGCGCGGTGAGGAAGATGACGGGCACCTGCGAGGTCTGGCGCAGGCGCTTGCACACCTCGAGGCCGTCGATGTCGGGGAGGCCGACGTCGAGCACCACGAGGCGCGGCGAGTGGTTGCGCACCGCGGCGAGACCGGCCTCGCCGGTGGCCGCCTTCACCACCCGGTAGCCCTCTCGGGCCAGGTACAGGTCGACGAGATCGGCGATGTTGGGCTCGTCGTCGACCACCACGATCGTGCCGCGTTCCATGGCGCCATCGTCGCACGCGCAACCCGCGGGGAACGTCATGCGAGTGTGAGCGGAGTGTGAGGCCCATAGTCTGGGCGCTCCATGACGGTCCTTGACGAGATCATCGCCGGGAAGCGTGACGAGGTCACGATGCTGCACCGCCCCGCGGTGCGCGACCTCCTGCGCAGCCGAGCCCTGGAGGCGCCGCCCACGCGCGACTTCGCCGCCGCGCTGCGCCCCGCGGGCGGAACGGCCGGCGCCGGGACCATCGGCGTGATCGCGGAGATCAAGCGCCGCTCGCCCTCCAAGGGCGAGCTCGCGCCCGAGCTCGACCCGGCCGCGACCGCCGAGGCGTACGCCGCCGGCGGCGCGGCGTGCCTGTCGGTGCTCACCGACGGCGCCTGGTTCGGCGGCGCAGTCGCCGATCTGGATGCGGCGCGCGCCGCGTGCGAGCTGCCGGTGCTCCGCAAGGACTTCACCATCGACGAGGTGCAGGTCTACGAGACCCGCGCGATCGGCGCCGACGCGATCCTCCTGATCGTCGCGGCGCTGCCCGACGACGCCCACCTCGTCGACCTGCACGCGCTCGCCACCGACCTGGGGCTCACCGTGCTCGTCGAGACCCACGACGACGCCGAGCTCGAACGGGCATTGGCCTGCGGTGCCCGCGTCGTCGGGGTGAACGCCCGCAACCTCGGCACCTTCGACGAGGACCTCGGCGTGGGCGAGCGCCTCGCGGCACGCCTCCCCGTCGACGTGATCGCGGTGGCGGAGAGCGCCATCCGCTCCGTCGAGGACGCCGAGCGGATGGCCGCCGCCGGCTTCGACGCCGTGTTGGTGGGCGAGATGCTCGTGAAGGCCCCCGACGCCACCGAGGCGGTGCGGGGCCTGGCCTCGGTCGTCCGTCGCAGCCGTTGATGCGGCCGGCGTCCGCCCTCCTGGGTTAGGGTGCCCCGATCTGATTCCCTGGGCAGGAGGGCCTTGATGTCCAAGCTCGTGCGTCGTTCGTTGCTGTTGGTGGCCATGGTGGCTCTCGCCGCGCCGCTGTCTACGGTTGCGTCGTCGGCGCAGGCTGCCGACGACCTGAACATCACGGTGCGCAAGACCGTGGTCGGCACCGGCACCGGCCCTTCGTCGGTCACCATGACCTGTGAGAGCAACGCACAAGCGTCCGCGTTCGCCGAGAGCGACATTGTCCTGAGCTTCGATGCGCAGGGTCACCCGACGACCGTCGTCCCCGACGAGGGCTTCACGATCGAGGGTGGCGCCTGGGTGCTCCACGGCACGAGCGGCAGTGGGGGCTCGTGCACCTTCACGGAGACGGCCACCGGTGGGGCCACGTCCACCGCCTGGACCTGTGCCTACGACTTCACCCCGTTCGAGGTGCCGCAGGCCGAGCAGATCCAGCAGGCCGGGTGTCAGACGGCGTCGGGTGCGGGTGTCGGCCCGGCCACCGTGCTCTACCCCAGCGATGGTGAGGTCGCGAGCCAGTCGAGCGAGGTCGTGTTCACCAACACGTTCGTGGCGCAGGCCGCCGCCGAAGTGGTGGTGCAGCCGGCGTTCACCGGCTGACCGACCGCCACACCGCGACGCGCCCGCGCCCACACGACTCCCACGCGGCGCCCGCCGACGGCGGAACGCCGGCTCGGCTCCGGTAACTTCGCCGGATGCAGCCGAACGCCCGCCCGGCGCCCGAGCTCGACGAGATCCGGATCGTCGGCCGCGGCATCGCCACCGCGGTGCGGCCCGACGATGGGCTCACCGAGGTGCAGTCGTCGGTGCTGCAGGCCGTCACCCAGGCGCTCACGGGGGTCACCCTCGACTACGGCACGCTCGAGCCGATCGGCGCCGAGGAGCTCGCGGCCGCGCTCGCCGGTCGCGACGACGAGTACCGCCGGCGCATCGTGCACCACATGCTGCTGGGCGAACTGGTGCTGCGGCCGCTGCCCGAGTCGGTGGCGCAGCGCGTTGGTACGTACGCCACGGCACTCGGGGTCGACGACGACTTCGTGCAGGTCGCCCGACGGTACGCGCAGGGCGCGTTCGGTCTTGCGTGGGTCGACCTGCGGCGCAGCGGCTTCACCGACCACTGGGACGAGGACAAGCTCGGCTCGCTGCACACCACCGCCGGCTTCGACGGACCGTTCGACGCCACCGGCCCCGACTCCGAGCTCGAGGCGCGCTGGGAGGCGTTCGGTGATCTGCCCGAGGGCACCCTCGGCCGCAGGATCCACGAGATGTACACCGGGCGAGGCTTCGCGCTGCCGGGCAACCCGCACGGCGCGTCCGCGTTCATCGCCCAGCACGACTTCGTGCACGTGCTCGCCGACTACGGCACCAATCTCGAAGGTGAGCTCGAGACGTTCGCGCTCGTCGGTCGCGCCGACCCCGACCCGAAGGGCTTCGCCTGGATCGCCACCATGGTCGGCCTGTTCGAGACCGGGTACGTGCACCAGCAGGGCTTCTTCGAGGTCGACGTGCGCGCCCGGCACCTGTCGGGCAGCGGCGGGATGGGCGTGCGCCTCGCCGACGCGCTGCGGCGAGGGAAGGCCGTGGCCGAGGCGTTCGGCACCGACCTCTTCTACGTCGACTTCCACGAGCTCGCCGCCCGCCCGCTCGACGACGTGCGCGCGTTGCTGCACCTGCCGCCGAAGTCGCCCGAGGCGGTCGCCGCCGGGTCGTGTGGGCTGTTCGATCCCGAGGGCATGTCGGACGGCCAGCGCGAGATCGCGTTCGGTCCGGGCTGAGCCGAGCCTGGGCGGGTCGGTCAGGCGACGCCCAGGGCGCGGGCCGCCCGGTTCGCAGCCGCGGGTCCGCCGAGCTGACGGAGGAGCAGCAAGCCGTCGAGCAGGGCGATGGTCGCCTCGGCCTCGGCTCGGCGCTGTCGGACCGGTCCGGTAAGGAAGCCCGCGACCCAGCTCACCCAACCGTCCACGAGCTGGGGCACCAACTCGACGTAGGGCGCCCGTCCCGCGGCGGCCATGCCGTTCGCCTCGAAGAACAGCGCGAACCAGGGGTCCATGGCGGGTTTGGCCAGCAGCGGCCAGGCGGCCCGGGCGAGCGCCGCGTGGTCGGCGGCCGGCTCGGTGAACGCCTGGGCGAGCACGTCCATCAGCCGGGTCCCCACGAGGACGAGCACCTCGGTGGCGAGGTCGGCCTTGGAGGGGAAGTAGTACACCACCATCCGGTCGCTCACCCCGAGGTGTTTGGCCACCCTTCCGAAGGTCAGCTCGCCGAGGCTGTCGCGTAGCGCGACGGCCAGCGCGCCCTCGAGGATCTCGTCGCGGGAATGTCGGTACCCCATCGGGAGAGCGTAGCTATCGCTACAGAAATGCTGTACTGTAGCGATCACTACAACTCGTGGAGGTAACGATGGACCTGGATCCGGCAAAGGCCCTCGGTGTGTTGCGGACCGGTGTGGGCATCCTGTCGTGGGTCAGCCCGGCGGCGTCGTGGCGCACCTTCGGCTTGGGTTCGATCGGAGGCGACCCGAGTGCGGGCCTCGTCACGCGACTCTTCGGGTCACGCGACCTCGCGCTCGGCCAGATGGTGCTGTGCCCGGACCCGAAAGTGCGGCGCGTCGGCCTCCAGGCCGGTGTTGCCGTCGATGCCGTCGACCTGGTGGCGAGTTTGGTGGCGCTCCGGAAGGGAGCACCGAAGGTGACGATCTTGACCGCGACCGGTGGCGCCGCATCCTTCGTGGCACTGGGACTCTTCGCGTTGGCTCGCGAGCCGCGCCCGGCCGTCAACTGATCTCGGGCAGCACCTCGCGCGCGATGCGCTCGAGCTCGGCGATCGTCGCCGCTGGCGTGTCCCGCAACACGTGCACGTTGAGGTGGTCGACGCCCACAGCCGCGTAGGCACGGTAGAAGTCGATCTCGGCGAGGTCGCCCCGCGCCGACACGCCGCTCACGAGGAGCAGCGCATCGGGGTCCTTCCCGGCCGCCTCGGCCTCGCGTCGGACGATCGCCCAGTGTTCGGCGAGACGATCGGGCGACATCATCGCGGCAATCCAGCCGTCGCCGACGCGCGCGGCGCGCCGCATGGCCACGTCGCTGTGACCGCCGATGAGGATCGGCACCGGGCGTTGCACCGGGCGCGGTTCGGGGTCCATCGGCGGCAGGTCGTGGAACTCGCCGTGGAACTCCACGAGGTCGCCCTCCGCACACCACAGCGTGCGCATCAGCGCGATGTGTTCCTCGCTGCGGGCGCCGCGACGGTCCCACGGCATGTTCATCGCGTCGGCCTCTTCCTGCAGCCACCCCACACCGATGCCGTAGAGCACGCGGCCGCCCGACAACACGTCGAGCGTCGCAACCTGCCGCGCGTTCATCACCGCATTGCGGATCGGCAGCACCGCGACGGCAGTGCCGAGCTTGATCCGCGACGTCACGCCGGCGACGAAGGTGAGCGCGGTGTGCATCTCGTAGTTCGGCGACAACAGACCCGACACTGCGTCGTCGGCGATCGGCGCCGGCTTGCGTCCGAGGGTGTAGAGGGAATCGGTGTGGTGCGGCATGACCATGTGGTCGACGCCCCACAGTGCACCGAAGCCGAGCTCGTCGGCCGCGACCGCGAAGTCGCGCAGGAACGACGGCGATGCCAGCTCGCCGGTGTGGGGGAGGGAGACGCCCAGCTGCATCCGCACGCCAGATCAGCCGTTCGCCCGGGCGATGGACGCGAGCATGTCGACCACCTGCTGCGGCTGCGAGAAGAACGGCGAGTGGCTCGCGTCGATCTCCAGCACGGTGCCGGTGCGCGCGGCGTTGAGTTGCTGCATCGAGGGCGGGACGGTGCGGTCGTCCGTGCAGAGGATGTAGGTCGACGGGATGTCGCGCCACGCTGCGCCTTCGAGCGTGTCGGCGAAGCTCTGGGTGGACTGCGGCGTCAGGCGCTCCTGCGCGAACGTGACGTCGTCGTCGGAGCAGTCGTGGTAGAAGATCGCGCGCACGTGCTCGTCGGCGACGCGGATCGCGCTGCCGTCGTCGTTCGGTACGAACGCGTCGGTGATCGTGAACTCTCCCGCGTCGGGTGGCGCGTCGGCGGTGGCCCCACCGATGCCCTCGCCCGTGTCGGGCACCACCGCCGCGAGGTACACGAGGTGGGACACGCCGAGCCTGCCGTCTCCGGCTTCGCTGATGACCGCGCCGCCGTACGAGTGACCCACGAGGACGATCGGGCCGGTCGTCTCCTGGAGCACGTCGCGCACGTGCGCGGCGTCGCCGTGCAGCCCGCCGATCGGGCGGGTGTCGCCGACGCCGTGGCCCGGCAGGTCGACGGCCACCACCTCGATCCCCTCGGCGGTGAGGCCGTCGACGACCTTGGTCCAGCACCACCCGCCGTGGAACGCACCGTGCACCAGGACAACGCTCGCAGCCATCGCCGGGGACTCTACGCAAAGGCGCGGTGCTGACGCGCCGGTGACGCGTGGATACGCTTCGCCCGCGCCTGCGTACCAGAACTGTGGAAGACCCGGAGGGGACCCGATGGCCCGATTCCTGCTGCGAGACGACCAGATCCCGACCGCGTGGTTCAACGCGCTGCCGTCGATGCCCGAGCCGTTGCAGCCGCCCCTGCACCCGGGCACCAAGGAGCCGATCGGCCCCGACGACCTCGCCCCGCTGTTCCCGATGGCGCTCATCGCCCAGGAGATGTCGGCCGAGCCCTGGATCGACATCCCCGGCGAGGTGATCGACATCCTGAAGCTGTGGCGGCCCACGCCCCTCGTGCGGGCCGAGCGCCTGGAGAAGGAGCTCGACACCCCGGCGCGCATCTACTACAAGGACGAGTCGGTCTCGCCCGCGGGTTCACACAAGCCCAACAGCGCGGTGCCGCAGGCCTTCTACAACAAGCAGGAAGGCATCACCCGGCTCACCACGGAGACCGGAGCCGGCCAGTGGGGCTCCGCGCTCGCCTTCGCCTGCGCGCAGTTCGACCTCGAGGCGAAGGTCTACATGGTGCGCGCCTCCGCGCAGCAGAAGCCCTACCGCAAGATGCTCATGGAGACGTGGGGGGCGTCGGTGGTCGAGTCGCCGGTCGACGATCCGAACCACCCGGGCTCGCTCGGTCTCGCCATCAGCGACGCGGTGGCCGACGCGGCCTCACGCGAGGACACGCACTACACGCTCGGTTCGGTGCTCAACCACGTGCTGCTGCACCAGACCGTCATCGGCCTGGAGGTCAAGGAGCAGCTCCAGCTCGCGGGTGAGGACCACCCCGACGTGCTCGTCGCCTGCTGCGGCGGTGGCTGCAACCTCGGCGGGCTCACGCTGCCGTTCATGGCCGACGAGCGGGTCCGGCTGGTGGCGGTCGAGCCGTCGTCGTGCCCCACCCTCACCGAGGGCACGTTCGAGTACGACTTCGGCGACACCGTGGGTCTCACGCCGCTGATGCCGATGTACACCCTCGGTCACGACTTCGTGCCGCCGTCGATCCACGCGGGTGGTCTGCGCTACCACGGCGACTCCCCGATCATCTCCGCGCTGGTGAAGGCCGGTCGCATGGAGGCGGTCGCCTACCCGCAGGGCAAGACCTTCGAGGCGGCCGTGCAGTTCGCCCGCACCGAGGGGAAGATCCCCGCGCCGGAGACGGGTCACGCAATCCGTGGCGCGATCGACGAGGCGCTCGCAGCGAAGGAAGCGGGGGAGGAGCGGGTCATCGTCTTCAACTACTCCGGCCACGGCTTCCTCGACATGTCGGCGTACGACGACTACCTCGCCGGCCGCCTCATCGACGCCTGAGTGATCTGACTGGTGACCGGGTGGCGGCGACGCCACCACCAGTTGCCGACCAGGTAGGTGAGGGTGGCGTAGCCCCACCCGAGCAGGATGTCGAAGAGGAAGTGGTCCGCGCTGTACATCAGGGTGAGTCCCATCGCGGCGGCGTACGCGACGAGCAGCGCGCGCCACCGGCCTGCCATCGGCCAGAAGAACAGGAGCAGCAGGAACGGCCACGCCGCGTGCAGCGACGGCAGCGCCCCCACGGGGAAGGCGTAGTCGCTCTTCTCCCCGAACACCGCGGCGAGCGAGTGCAGGCCGAGCTGGGACCACACCTCGTGCACGACGCGCACGGTGTGCGGCATGTCGCCACGCCGGCTCGCCAACCACGGTGGGATCGCGGGGTACAGCACGTAGGTGGCGAAGCCGGCCGCGGTGAGGAGCAGGAACATCATGCGGAAGCGCAGGAACGCCACCCGGTCGCGCAGCCACAGCACCACCGCGACGACCGGCGTGACGAAGAAGTGGCTCAGGTACACGAGCCACGCCATGACGTCGTACCAGTGGAGCGTGCCCGGCACCCAGAGCGCGTCCTGGAGGCGCACGGTGGGGGCGGTGCCGCCGAAGAGGTTCTCGTCGAAGCCGAGCTGCGGGTTCACGTGGGCACCCGGTGTGAGGTCGTCGGCGAGCTCGTGGAGCAGGAGGTAGGCCACGAGGAGGAACACGATGGGCCACCAGTCGCGCACGGCCACGCGCCACGATCGCGGTTGCGCGCGCAGCGCCTCCTCGCTCGCGTGTCGACCGGTCGCGGGCGCAGTCCCCGACTGCGATCTCGATGTGCTGGTGGTTCCCCCGGCGGCGTCCATCCGGCCACGAATGTACGCAGATTTGCAGAGGGAGTCCGGTACCCTCGCCCTGATGTGGGTGAAGATCTGCGGCATCACGAACGAGGAGGATGCCCTCCTCGCCGTCGCGCTCGGTGCCGACGCGCTCGGGTTCATCTTCGCCCCGGGGAGCCCGCGCCAGGTCACGCCCGAGACGGTCGGGGCGATCCTCCACCGGCTGCCGGCCGGGGTGCTCACCGTCGGGGTGTTCCGCGACGAGCAGAAGGAGCGGGTCGTCGAGCTGGTGAACACGCTCGGCCTCGGCGGCGCGCAGCTGCACGGGCGTGAGCCGCTCTCCGACGTGCGCTACATCCGTCGTCGCGTGCCCTTCGTGATCCAGGGCTTCACCGCGGGTGACCCCGCCCTCGCCGCCGTGGCGAACGGCCCCATCGACATCGTGCTCATCGACGCCGATCAGCCCGGCTCCGGCACCGCCTTCGACTGGGCCCTCGCCGACGCCGTGCCGCCGGGTGTCCGGCTGCTGCTCGCCGGCGGCCTGCGCCCCGAGAACGTGGCCGCCGCGATCCAGCGGGTGCGTCCCTGGGGCGTCGATGTCGCGACCGGGGTCGAGACCCGCCCCGGCTCGGGCCGCAAGGACGCGCGCAAGCTCCGGCGCTTCATCGAGGAAGCACGCCAGGCCGGCGACGAGCTCGAGGGGACCGACGACTGGACCCCCGACCCCGGTGCTGCTCCGTACGACTGGATGTCGGACGGGGCGTGAGCTCGCGGCAGGGGCGGTCCGCACGGCAAGCGCCCCGGGCGCTCGTCGAGATGTCCGACGGGGCATAGGGAGAATCCGGCACCGGTCCCGGCGGGGTCAGCCCGTACGATGCCGTGCCATGACCGTGCCCGTCAGGGGCGAGCCCCTGCACCTCGATCCTCCGGGTCCCGAGCCCGTCGACCTCGGCCGCTTCGGCGAGTTCGGCGGCCGCTTCGTGCCCGAGACGCTCGTCCCCGCCCTCATCGACCTGGAGGACGAGTTCCGCCGGGCCTGGTCGTCCGACGAGTTCCGGGCCGAGTATGCCTCCCTCCTGCAGAACTACGCGGGGCGGCCCACGCCGGTCACCGAGTGCCACCGCCTGTCCGAGCGCCTCGGCGTGCGGGTGCTCCTCAAGCGCGAGGACCTCACCCACACCGGGTCGCACAAGATCAACAACGTCCTCGGCCAGGCCCTGCTCACGCGGCGGATGGGGAAGCGCAAGATCATCGCCGAGACGGGCGCGGGCCAGCACGGGGTCGCGTCGGCCACGGCGGCCGCGCTGTTCGGCCTCGACTGCAAGGTGTTCATGGGCGCGGTCGACGTCGAGCGCCAGCGGCTGAACGTGTTCCGCATGGAGCTCATGGGCGCCGAGGTGATCCCGGTCACGAGTGGCAGCGCCACCCTGAAGGACGCGGTCAACGAGGCGTTGCGCGACTGGGTGGCGTCGGTGGAGTCCACCCACTACTGCCTGGGTTCCGTCGTCGGGCCGCACCCGTACCCGTGGATGGTGCGCGAGTTCCAGCGGGTCGTGGGCGACGAGGCGCGCGAGCAGACCCGCGCCATCCTCGGCGACGACCCCGACTACGTCGTCGCCTGCGTCGGCGGTGGTTCCAACGCGATCGGCACCTTCGCCGGCTTCGTGGACACCCGGGCGCAGCTCGTCGGTGTGGAGGCGGGTGGCCACGGCCTCGAGTCGGGCCAGCACGGCGCGTCGGTGAGCCGGGGTGTACCCGGTGTGCTGCACGGCGCCCGCTCGCTGTACCTCCAGGACGAAGACGGTCAGATCAAGGAGGCGCACTCGATCAGCGCCGGCCTCGACTATCCCGGTGTCGGTCCCGAGCACGCGGCGCTGGCCGCCTCGGGGCGCGCCGAGTACCAGTTCGCGACCGACGACGAAGCGGTTGCCGGGTTCCAGCTCCTGTCCGTGACCGAGGGCATCGTGCCGGCGCTCGAGCCCGCCCACGCGATCGGTTGGCTCGCCCGGGAGGCCGGCCACGCAGTCCCGTCCGGCTCCACGGTGTTGCTCACCCTCTCGGGCCGCGGCGACAAGGACGCCGCGCAGATCGCCGAGCGCCTCACCGGGGAGCGCATGGCATGACGCCCGCCACGATTCCCGGCGCACTCGAGTCCCACCTGCGCGCCCGCCGCGAGGCCGGCGCCAAGCTGCTCGTCCCCTACGTCACCGGCGGTCTCGGCGACTGGCGTTCCGTCGTGCGCGCCGTCGTCGACGCCGGCGCCGACGCGGTCGAAGTCGGCATCCCGTTCTCCGACCCGGTCATGGACGGCGTCACCATCCAGGCCGCCTCGGCCAAGGCCCTCGCCGAGGGCGCCACTCCGATCGGCATCATCGCCGAGGCGGCGACGCTCGATGTCGGCGTTCCGCTCGTGGTGATGACCTACACCAACCCGGTGGGCCACATGGGCTACCGACGCTTCGCCGCCGCGCTGCACGAGAGCGGCATCGCCGGCGCGATCCTGCCCGACCTCCCACTCGACGAGCTCGACGGCTGGGGTGACGCCGCCGACGCCCACCAGGTGGAGACGGTGCTGCTCGCCGCGCCGAACACCCCCGACGAACGACTGCGCGCCATCTGCGAGCGGTCGCGCGGCTTCGTCTACGGCGTGTCCCTCCTCGGCATCACCGGCGAGCGCGCCAGCCTCGCCGAGCAGGCCGCAGGCATGGGCAAGCGGCTCAAAACCACCACCGACAAGCCCGCGTTGCTGGGCATCGGCATCTCCAACGCCGAGCAGGTGGTGGAAGCCTCGCGGTATGCCGACGGCGCGATCGTGGGGAGCGCGTTGATGGCGCGCGTCATGGAGGGCGGCCCCGACGCGGCCCACGAGTTCGTCGCGGAGTTGCGGAGCGCGCTGGACGCGGCGTGAGCGCTGCACGAGGAACCGCGTGATCAAGTACCTGGGGTCGAAGCGCCGACTCGTCCCGGTGCTCACCCGGCTGTGCGAAGCGGCCGAGGCGCGCACCGCGCTCGACCTCTTCACCGGTACGACGCGCGTGGCCCAGGCGTTCAAGCGCACCGGCGCGCACGTCACGGCGGTCGACACCGCGCGGTACTCCGAGGTGTTCGCCCGCTGCTACGTGGCCACCGACGGGCGCGCCGTGGATCCGGCCGTGCTGGCGGACACGCTCGCCGAGCTGAACGCGCTCCCGGGGACGCCGGGCTACTTCACCGAGACCTTCTGCGAGCAGTCGCGCTTCTTCCAGCCATTCAACGGCGCGCGGGTCGACGCGATCCGCGCCGCCATCGCGCGCGACCACGAAGGCTCAGCATTGGAGCCGCTGCTCCTCACCAGCTTGTTGGAGGCCGCCGACCGCGTCGACTCCACCACCGGCTTGCAGATGGCGTACGTGAAACAGTGGGCGCCGCGCTCCGCGCAGCCGCTCGAGCTGCGCGTGCCGGAGCTGCTGCCCGGCCCGGGCACCGCGGTCCGCGGCGATGCCCTCGATATCGCGTCCACCCTCGCGCCCGTCGACCTCGCGTACCTCGATCCTCCGTACAACCAGCACCGCTACTTCACCAACTACCACGTGTGGGAGACCCTCGTCGCGTGGGATGCGCCCGAGCACTACGGCGTCGCCTGCAAGCGGGTCGACGCGCGCGACCCGGCCACGCACACCGCGTTCAACAAGAAGCGTGAGATGCCGGCCGCGCTCGCACGCGTGATCGCCGACGTCCAGGCGCGGGTCGTGGTGCTGTCGTACAACGACGAGTCGTGGGTGGGGCTCGACGACCTGCGCGACATGTGCGCGGCGCACGGTCACGTGGAGGTCCTGCAGTTCGACTCCGCCCGGTACGTGGGAGCGAAGATCGGCATCCACGACCCCGCGGGGCGCAAGGTCGGTACGGTGTCACACACGCGCAACCAGGAGTTGGTGCTGGTCGCGGGGGAGCGAGCCGAGGTCCGGCGCCTGGTCGCCGCCGCGCAGGAGGTCACGAGTGTCTGAGTCCGAGCCCGCACTGGAGCGGGTCCTGCAGCCGCAGTTCGTCAAGGTCGACGACTGCGACCTGTGCGAGGCCGCGCGCATCACGCCCTGGTACCACGAGGACGACGTGTGCTGGATCGCGGAGTGCGAGATCTGTGAGGTGCCGATGGTGGTGTGGCGCCACCACGGCACGGAGCCGCCTGCCGATCACATGGAGCACATGCACGCACACCTCGCCCGGGTCGCCGGCGACCGGCTCACGGTGGAGCACTGGGTCGACGACAACATGCGCAACATCCCTGACCACTATCACGCCCATGCCCGCCCGAAGGGTGGGTTCTTCGGGCGTGGGTATCGCCGCTAGGGCAATCCCTCGAGGCCGGAGATCCGTAGAACCCTCATGTGGTCGGTGTCGGACGATGCGTTGGTGGCCGGGCTCGCAACCGGCGACCAGGAGGCGGCGGCGGCGTTCGTCCGTCGCTTCCAGCGGCGCGTCTACGGCCTGGCCCGCACGATCGTCCCCGACGACCGCGCCGCCGAGGACATCGCCCAGGAGGCGTTCGTCCGGGCGTGGAAGCACGCGTCGGGATTCGACCCGCGGCGGGGGAGCGTCGTGAGCTGGTTGCTCACGATCACCCGGAACCTGGCCATCGACGCGGTCCGGGTGCGCCGCCCGGTGGCCTTCGACCCCGATGCGCTCCTCGCGCTCGACCCGGTGGCCGACGGTCCCGATCTGGCCGACCTCGCGCAGCTGGGCGACGACACCGACCGCCTGCGCGCCGCGCTGGTGCGCCTCCCCGCCGAGCAACGCCGCGCCATCGTGCTCTCGGGTCTCCTGGGGTACACGGCCCGCGAAGTCGGCGAGTTGGAGGACATCCCGCTGGGCACCGCGAAGACGCGCATCCGCACCGCGCTCATCCGTCTGCGCACCGCGCTCGTCTCCGAGGAGCGCACTGAATGAGCCCCATGACCTGCGCCCAGGCCCAGGAAGCCGCACCCGAACTCGCACTGGGGGTGCTCGGCGGTGCCGAGCGTGCCGAGGTGGTGCTCCACGTCGACCACTGTGCGCGCTGCCGCGCGGTCGTCGCGCAGTACGCCGAAGCCGCCGACGCGTTGCCGCTGCTCGCACCCGAGATCGAGCCGCCCGCCGGGTTCGAGGCCCGTACCCTCGCCCGCCTCGGTGCCGGACGACGGCGCTCGCGCCGGCGCCTCGTGATCGTGGCCGCGGTCGCCGCGGCGATGGCCGCGATCCTGAGCATCACGATCGTGCGGGTGGTGGAGTCGAGCACCGGTGGCGGCACGTCGGAGCCGGTGGCGGTCGCGATGGTCGACGCCTCGGGCACGATCCCCGCGGGCTGGGCGTACGTCACCGACGCCCAGTCGGTGGCGGTGTCGGTCGACTACGGGATCCCCGACGGCGACTACACGATCCGGGCCGACCCGGCAGTGGGCCCCGTCCACGACCTCGGCACCATGACGGTCACCGGCGGTCGCGGTTCGTTCACCGGCAAAAGCCCCGAACCGCTCTCTCCGGGCTCCACGATCGCTCTCATCGATGGTTCCGGCACCCGGACGTGTCAAGGAACCGTCGCCTGACGCCGTTACGATCTGACCGGCATCGAACCGACTCTGGGGTTCGGGCGGAACGCTCCGTGGAGGCAGGAAATGCGCAGGCTCTGGATTCTCATGGCGGCAGTGATGGCGTTCGGCGCCCTCGCCGTCGTCGCACCGGCTGTGGGTGCGGCCGTCCCGTCGGCGTCGAGCACCAAGTTCTGCAAGGCGGTGCAGAACATCGGCGACTCGGGTTCGTCGCTGTCGACAGGTGCTTCCGCCAAAAAGCTGGCCAAGGAATTCAAGGCGGCCGCCAAGTCCGCGCCCAAGAAGACGAAGGCGGCGATGAACCGCATCGCCGGCTTCATCGGTGCGCTCGGCAACTCGGACGCCTCCGAGCTCGCGAAGGTGTACACCTCGAAGGGCTTCAAGCACTACATGACCGACATCGGCACCTACGCCGGCGCGGTCGCTGCCTGCTCCAGCTGAGTCCGATTCGGACGCGCCGGCTGCTCGGCCCGTCGGGGGTCAGACCTCCGACGGGCTGACGTCGTCGAGACGGCGGTCCGCGGTCTCGGGCAGACGCGGCACCACGAACACCGCGGCCACGATCGTCGCCACCCCGCACACCGCGATCGCGGGGCCGAGGCCGCCCATGAAGTCCTTGAGCTGGGTCGCGAGCACGAGGCCGACCGCCGAGCCGGCCACGCCCGACACCAGCAGGAATCCGTTCGACGTGCCCCGCACCTCCGTGGGGAACAGCTCCGCGTCGAGGGTTCCGAGCGCGAGCCCGGCGCACGCCGCCGCGATGATCGAGATCACCGGCGCCACCCACAGCAGCGCACCGCCACCGCTGAGGAAGAACACGCTCTGGGCCGCGGTGGCCACGAGCAGGCCCACGATCGTCACCGGGCGTCGGCCCCGGCTCTCCGCGAGCCGGCTCGCGAGCAGCACCCCGATGATCCCGGGCAGGCCGGCGGTGATCCCGCGGAACACCGCGACGTCGGCGTTGCTGAAGCCGTGGGCGTGCGTGAGGTAGCGGTTGGTGAGCTGCGACGAGGGCGCGCTGAACACGTTGGTGAGGAACGCCGCGAGCCCGAGGAGCAGGAAGCGCGACCGGTACGCGCGGTCGAACACCTCGCGCAACCGGCCGCGGTCGTCGGTGCGCGTGGCCACCTGCTCGTAGCGGCGAGTCTCGCGCAGGTGCCGGGCGAGCAGGGGCACGAGGAGCACGATCGCCGCGCCGATCCCGAACGAGATGCGCCAGCCGTAGTCGCCGAGATCCGCGAGCGGGAGCAAGATCACCGCGAGCCCGAATCCGGCACCGAGCGCGAGGGCGAACATGCCGGTCGCGAATGCCCGGGCACCTTCGGGCGCCTCCTCCACGGCGGCGATGCCGGCCACGACCAGCGCGGTGTTCACCAGCGCCCGCGTCACGGTCTGCGCGCCGGTGAAGATCTCGAAGGAAGGCGACAGTGCCGAGGCGAGGTTGAACGCGCACGCGCCGACGAGTGCGACGAGGATGAGTTTGCGGCGACCGAGCCGGTCGGCCAACGCGATGGCCACGAGCGACACGAGCACACCCGCACGCGCGATCGCGAGTGCCGCACCGAGCGCCTGGTCGGAACGACCGAACGCGCTGGTGACCGCGTCGCCGTTCTGCGACAGCAGGGAACCCGCGAAGTTGGCGAGCAGCGCGACGGCCGCGAGCGCGCAGAGCCGCCCGGCCTGCTCGGGGGTGAACGGCACCGGGGGCACCAGCGCCCAAGGGCTCAGCGGAGGTGGGCCCGCACGTCCGTCGAGCGCGGCCTGCAACTTCTCGGCCGCGTGGGGGAGGGCGCGCCGGGCCCCGAGGAACCCCTGCAGGCGGAGGAACCAGGTGAAGAACGGCACCACCACTGTGCTCACCGCCACGAGCTCCACGGTGCTGACGTGACCGCGGTCGTCAGACGTGAAGTGCACGACGAGACGCGACTCGGTGTCGGGCATCCCCTCGATGGGCCCCGACCAGCTCTGCTGGCCTCGCATCCGCTCGTCGGTTCCCGCGTCGTGCTCGACCGGCTCGAGGCGCATGGCGCCCGCAAGGACCTGGGTGAGCGTCGCGGCGTCGGTGTCGACCGGGATCTGCACCGAGCGCTGCACGTGCGGCATGCTACGGGTGATCGATCACCGAGCCGTCCATCCCAGAAAGGGCATGCCCCCATGGCCACCCTCGCCGCCGGCGACCGCGCCCCCGCCTTCACCCTCCTCGATCAGGAGGGCACGAAGGTCAAGCTCAGCGACTTCAAGGGCCGCAACGTCGTCCTGTACTTCTACCCCAAGGCCGACACGCCCGGCTGCACCACGCAGTCGTGCGCGTTGCGCGACGCGGAGCCCGACCTCACGAAGCTCGACGCGATCGTGCTCGGCGTGAGTCCCGACACGTCCGAGAAGCAGGCGAAGTTCGACGAAAAGTACGGCCTCGGCTTCACGCTGCTCGCCGACACCGAGCACGAGGTCGCCGAGAAGTACGGCGTGTGGGGCGAGAAGGTCAACTACGGGCGCAAGTACATGGGCATCATCCGCTCGGCGTTCGTGATCGACGCGAAGGGCAAGATCGCCGGCGCCTTCTACAAGGTCAGCCCCAAGGACACCGTCCCGAAGGCCACGAAGGTGCTCCAGGAACTGTGAACGACCGGGGGGCGGCGGTCGAGCGGGCCTTCAACTTCCGGCGCGTCGACCAACGCCTCACGACGTCGGGGTTGGTTCCACCCGACGCACTCGCTGAGCTCGGTGACGACGGCGTCGATGCGGTGATCGACCTCCTGCCGGCCACGGTCGACCGTGCGGTGCCCGGCGAAGCCGATCTCGTCGTGGCACAGGGGATCGACTACATCGCGATCCCGGTCGACTTCGACGCACCCACGCTCGACGACTTCGAGGCGTTCGTGCGCGCCATGGACGAGCACCAGGGACACCGGCTCCACGTGCACTGTGCGGCGAACTACCGCGTGAGCGCGTTCTACGCGCTGTACGCCGAGCTGCGCGGCCATTGGACCCGGGAGGAGGCCGACGCGTTCGTGGCCGACCTCTGGCAGCCCACCGAGTACCCGGCGTGGGCGGATCTCATGGCCCAGGTGCGGAACGACCTTCCGGGCTGAGCCGGACGGCGGTCCCGCCGGTCAGCCGGTGAAGCGCGGGGCGATGATCACGTCGGCCGCCGGCTGGGGTGCCGGCGTGCACGGGTGCGCGATCGCGAGGGCACCGGTGCCGTAGCCCGAGGTCTCGCCGTTGATGGTGAGCGTCGCCACCTTGGTGAGCGCACCGGTCGACGGGTTCACGGTCTGCAGCGACGGGAGCCCCTCGACGTCGTGGCCGACTGCGTAGAGCGTGCCCGGCGTGTCGTAGTCGAGGCTGTCGATCGATCCGCCGGTGACGCCGCCGATGTCGGTGGTGGCCGCACCCGACGCGGTGAGGTTCACCGAGGCCAGCGTCTGGCCCGAGGGCGCGCGGGTGGAGACGTCGGGCCATCCCGCGCTCGTCGAGGCCGCCTCGAAGCTGGCGTAGGCGCTCACCGTGGAGCCGGCGCACGACGTGGCCAAGCCCCAGTAGACGGTGATCCCCTGCGGTACGTGGTTCACGTAGGTGAGGGTCGAGAGGTCGGCGGTGTTCACGCCGAAGAGGCAGAAGGCGCTGCCGTCGCACTCGGGGGGCACGACGGTCGCGGTGGTGCCGACCTCGCCTTGTGCCTTGCCCTCGGTCAACGGCGCGATCTCGCCGATGGGCACGAGGTAGGTGAACGGCGCGCCGGCGTTGTCGAAGGTCAGGTTGCCCTGGGTGTTGCCCGGGCCGCCGACATTGAAGTCGCCGAGCTGCCCGAGGTCGGTGGACGCACCGGTGGCGGTGTCGAACTGCACGAGGATGGCGATGTCGTTCTCGGTCTTCGGGTCCGAGTCGATCCGGACCCCGTACAGCTTCGATCCGTCGGGAGTGAACGCGAGGTCGAACACGCACTTGTCGCTGTCCTCGGTACCGAGCAGGGTCTGCGCTCCGGTGGTGAGGTCGACCTGTGCCAGTGCGCAGGCGCCCTCGCCGCCAAGGACGGTGTAGCCCACGGGCCCGGCGGCAGTGGCCGCCTGGGGTGCGCCGGCGGCGAAGAGCGCCGCGCCTCCGATGCACACGGCCATCGCCGCGCGCGTGATCCGGCGTACTGACTTCACTGCTGCCCTCCAGCGGGTATCGAAACTTCGGGGGATCCTGGCACAGATCGGGGCCGGAACCTCGGATCAGGCGCCGGATCAGGCGCCGACGGCGTGGAAGCCGCCGTCGACGTGGATCTTCTCGCCGGTGGTGGCCGGGAACCAGTCGGACAGCAGCGCGACGACGGCCTTGGCGATCGGCTCGGCGTCCTTGAGGTCCCAGCCGAGGGGCGCCCGCTCGACCCACACCTCCTCGAACTTCGCGAAGCCGGGGATGCTCTTGGCCGCCATGCTGCGGTAGGGGCCCGCGCTCACCAGGTTCACCCGGATGCCCTTGGGCCCGAGGTCGCGCGCCAGGTAGCGGGACACCGACTCGAACGCGGCTTTGGACACGCCCATCCAGTCGTAGACGGGCCACGCGACGTCGTCGTTGTCGAAGTCGAGCCCCACGATGGAGCCGCCGGGCCCGAGCAGGGGGAGGCACGCCACTGCGAGCGACTTCAGCGAGTAGGCGGAGATCTGCAGCGCGGTGGCGACGTCGGACCACGGTGCGTCGAGGAACCCGCCCCCGAGGCACGACTCCGGGGCGAACGCGAGCGAATGCACCACGCCGTCGAGCTTGCCGCCGATGTTGCCGGCGAGCGCGGCGAGGTCGTCGTCGCTGGTGACGTCGAGCTCCACGATCTGCACGTCGGGCTGGGGCAGTCGCCGGGCGGTGCGCTCGGTGAGGCGCATCACGCGCCCGAACGAGCTCAGGATCACCTCGGCGCCCTGTTCCTGCGCGATGCGCGCGGTCGAGAACGCGATCGACGCGTCGTTGAGCACGCCGGTGACGAGGATGCGCTTGCCCTGGAGCACGGTGGTCCCTTTCGTCGTGAGTGCCGCGGACGCTACAGCGGCGTGTTCGAGTGGCGGCGGCCGGGAGTGAGCTCCCGCTTGGTGGAGAGCCGCAACAGTGCGTCGGCGATGGCACGCCGGGTCTCGCCGGCGAGGATCACCGCGTCGACGAAGCCGCGTTCCGCCGCCACGTAGGGGTTGGCGAATCGCTGCTGGTACTCGTCCTCGAGTGCGAGCTGCTCCCGTTGGCGTGCCTCGGGGTTGTCGATCGCGCCGAGGCGCTTGCGGTGCAGGATCTGGACCGCGCCCGGCGCGCCCATCACCGCGATCTCCGCGGTGGGCCACGCGATGCACCAGTCGTTGCCGAGGTTCTTGGAGTCCATCACGATGTACGCGCCGCCGTACGACTTGCGCATGATCAGGCAGATGCGCGGCACGGTGGCTTCGGCGTACGTGTGCACGAGCTGCGCGCCATGACGGATCATCCCGCGCCACTCGAGGTCGCGGCCGGGCTCGAAGCCCGGCGTGTCGACGAACGTCAGCAGCGGGAAGTTGAACGCGTCGCACCACTGCACGAAGCGCGCCGCTTTCCGCGACGCCTCGATGTCGAGCGTGCCGGCGCGGTACATCGGCTGGTTGGCGACGATGCCGACGGGGCGGCCATCGACGCGCCCGAGCCCCGTGACCATGTTGGGTGCGTACTTGGCGCGCAGCTCCAGGAAGGAGTCGGCGTCGAGCACGTCGTGCAGCACGGTGCGCACGTCGTACGACGCGGTGGGGCGGTCGGGGACCGCGCTCGCCGCGATCTCGCACTCGCGGTCGACCGGGTCGCCGCAGTGCATCAGCGGCGGGTCGGCGAGGTGGTTCGAGGGCAGGTACTCGAGCAGGTGCTCGAGCGCGAGCATCGCTTCGTCCTCGTCGTGCACGACGATCCCGGCCACACCGCTCTCGCGGTCGTGCACCGACGCGCCGCCGAGCTTCTCCGGGGTGATGAGCTGGCCGGTGATCTGCACCACGACGTCGGGACCGGTCACGTACGCGTAGGCATCGGAGGTCATGATCACGTGGTCGGCGATGCCGAGCAGCAGCGCGGGGCCCGACACCGCGGGACCGACGAGCACCAGCACGATCGGCACCACGCCCGATGCGTCGGAGAGCGCCTTGGCGATCCGACCCCACGCGTGGAGCGCGCTCACGCCCTCCTGGACGTCGGCACCGGAGCTGGCGATGCGCCCGACGACGGGGAGGCCCAGCTCGATCGCGAGCCTGACCGTGCGAGCGATGGCGTCACCTTCGGCGGTGCCGATGGCACCGCGGTGCTTGCCGCCCTCGAGGCTGAACCAGGCGATGGTGCGCCCGTCGAGATCGCGGAGCGACGCGTCGACGGTGTCGGAGCGGCGCCCGAAGACGGGAGTGGGCGCCCCGCTCGACGTCACCCCTCGGCCGGTCCGAGGACCAACGTGGCGTTGTGGCCGCCGAAGCCGAACGAATTCGACAGCACCGGCTTGCCCTCGACGGGACGCGGCGTGCCCGACACGACGTCGAGGTCGATGTCGTCGCCGAGGTGGTCGAGGTTGGCGGTGGGGGGCACGAGGCCTTCCCGCATCGCGATCAGCGAGATCACGGCCTCCGCCGCGCCGGCGCCGGCGATCATGTGCCCGGTGACGCCCTTGGTGGACGTGACCGGCAGCTTGAGGCCGCCGAACACCTTGCGGATCGCCTCCGCCTCGGTCGCGTCGTTGAGCGGCGTGGACGTGCCGTGCGCGTTGATGTGGCCGATGTCGTCGACGGTGAGCCCGGCGTCGTCGAGCGCGAGTTGCATGCAGGCGGCGGCACCCGCCCCGCCGGGAACCGGCGCGGTGATGTGGTGGGCGTCCGCGTTGCGGCCGTAGCCGAGCACCTCGCCGTAGATCGTGGCCCCGCGTGCGACGGCCCGCTCCATCGTCTCGAGCACGGTGAAGCCCGCGCCCTCGGCGATCACGAAGCCGTCGCGCGCCGCGTCGAACGGACGCGACGCGAGATCCGGGTCGGTCGTTGCGGGTGCTCATCGCGCCCATGCGGGCGAAGGCCGAGATGGTGAGCGGGGTCACCGGCGCCTCGGTGGCCCCCGCCACCACGACATCCGCGCTGCCGTCGCGCACCATGCGCAATCCCTCGCCGATGGCGTTGGCGCCCGCCGCGCATGCGGTGGAGATGCACAGTGCCGCGCCGGTGAAGCCGAAACGGATGGAGATCATCCCCGCGGCCGCGTTGGGCATCATCATCGGCACGAAGAACGGGCTGACCCGGCTCGCACCCCGCTCGAGGAAGGTGGCCTCGTTGGCCTCCATCGTCTCGAGGCCGCCCACGCCGGTGGCGGCGATGACCGCCACGCGGCTGGGGTCGGCTCCGAGCTCGCCGGCCTGCTCGAGCGCGTCGGCGGCCGCGCCGAAGCCGAGCTGGGTGAAGCGGTCGACGCGGCGCACCTCCTTCGGCCCGAAGTACTTCTCGGGGTCGAGGTCGAGGACCTCGCCCGCGAACTGGACCGGGAGCTCCGACGGGTCGAACCGCTCGATGCGCTTCGCGGTGCCCTTCCCCGCACAGACGGTGGTCCACAGCGCGTCGACGGTGGACCCCGCGGGGGTCTTCACGCCCATGCCCGTGACGACCACCCGGGGGCGGCCGAGTGCATCGAGGAAGGTTGACCCGGTCATTACTTCGCGGCGACCTTGGCGAGCACGAGGTCGACGGCGTTCCCGACGGTGGCGACGCCCTCGAGGTCCTCTTCGGGCACCGAGATGTCGAAGCGCTCCTCGAGACCCATCACGAGCTCGACGAGGTCGAGGCTGTCGGCGTCGAGGTCCTCCTTGAAGCGGGCCCCTTCGACGACCGCGTCGGGGTCGACGCTGAGAACATCCACGGCGACCTCACGCAGCGCGACGACGACTTCTTCCCGTTCCATTGTTCCTCCAGTAGTGGTTCGATCTCGATGAGCCGGCCGACCGATGCAGCCGATGTGGCCGCACAGGATCGCGCAGCTCAGTGCCCCATGCCGAGCCCGCCGTCGACCGGGACCAGGGCCCCGGTGACGTATCCGGCGATGTCGGAGCAGAGAAAGGCGATGACGCCACCCACCTCCTCGGGCGTCCCGAGGCGCCCCAACGGGACGGTCTGCTCGGCCCAGGTGCGCCAGTCGTCCGGCAGACCCTCGGTCATGGCCGTCACGATAGGCCCCGGGGCGACGATGTTGGCGGTGATCCCGCGGCTGGCCAGCTCCCGGGCGACGGCCCGGGTGAGTCCGACGAGGCCCGCCTTGGCCGCCGAGTAGTTCGCCTGACCGGCCTGGCCGGTCTGGCCGCTCACCGACGACACGTTGACGATGCGGCCGAAGCGGCCCTTCATCATCTTGGGCGTGGCCCGGCGGATGGTGTGGAACGCACCGGTGAGGTTGGTCTGGATGACGTCACCCCACTGGTCATCGGACATGCGCATCAGCAGCCCGTCGCGCGTGATGCCGGCGTTGTTCACGAGGAGCTCGACGGGGCCGAGGGCACCCTCGATCTCCTGGAACGCGGCGTCGACCGACTCGGCGTCGGCGACGTCGGCCTGCACGGCGACGCCCTCGGAGCCGGCGGCACGGATCGCGGTGAGCGTCTCCTCGGCGCCGTCCTTGTCGGACGAGAAGCAGATGGCGACCCGGTGGCCGGCCTCGGCGAGCGACACGGCCGCGGCGCGGCCGATGCCCCGGGAGCCGCCGGTCACGAACGCGACCCGATTGGTGGGCGCGGTCACGACGTCCCCCAGCGCAGGAGGGCGCTGGCCCAGGTCATGCCGGCCCCGAATCCGCTGAGCAGCACGAGGTCGCCGTCCTGGAGGCGACCGTCGTCAGCGGCCTCGGCCAGGACCAGCGGGATCGACGCCGCGCTGGTGTTGCCGTAGCGCTCGATGTTCACGAGGGTGCGGTCCATGGGCAGTGAGAGCCGCCCGCACGCCGACTCGATGATGCGGATGTTGGCCTGGTGCGGTGCGAACCAGGTGACGTCGTCGACGCCGAGGCCGGCCCGCTCGAGGGTGAGGGTGGCGGTGTCGACGATCACGCGCACGGCCCGGCGGAAGACCTCGGGTCCGTTCATCGAGATGTAGTGCTGACGGGCCTCGACGGTCTCGTGCGTGGCCGGGAGGCGCGTGCCGCCGGCCGGCACCTCGAGGATGCCGGTGAGCGAGCCGTCGCAGCCGAGGTCCCAGGCGAGGAGACCGGGCGCCTCGTCGGACGTGTCCTCGACCGCCGAGATCACGAAGGCGGCGGCGCCGTCGCCGAAGAGGATGGCGGTGCCCCGGTCGTAGGGATCGGTGACGCGTGACAGCGTCTCCGGCGCCGACCACCAGCACATGGCGCAGGTTGCCGGTGGTGAGCATCGAGGCGCCGACGACGAGCGTGTACACGAAGCCCGCGGCACGCGGCGTTGAGGTCGAACGAGCCGCACCGCAGGCCGATGCCGTCGCTCACGAACGAGCCCGTGTGCGGGATGATCTGGTCGGGCGTGGTGGTGGCCATGACCATGAGGTCGATGTCGCCGGGCACGAGGCCCGCCTTCTTGATCGCGGCCGCGCCGGCGGCGATCGCGAGGCTCGACGTGGTGTCACCGTCGAGCGCGAAACGGCGCTCCTTGATACCGGTGCGCTCGGTGACCCATTCATCGGAGGTCTCGACGCGTCGTTCGAGGTCGGCGTTGGTCAGGATGCCCTCCGGCAGGGCCGTGCCCCACCCGGTGACCGCGGCACTGATCGTGCTGCGCACCTCAGGCGACGCGGAGCCAGGCCACGGGCTGACCCTCACGCAGGCGCTCGCCGCGGTGGACGAGCATGCCGACGAGGCGGCCCGTGAACGGGCTGCACACCGGCGTGGACGTGCCGGGGCCGTCGAGGTGGCCGACGGTCTGGCCGGCGTCCACCTCGGTGCCGTCCTCGAGGTCGTCGAGGGGGCGGAACACGCCGACGGATGGCGAGATGATCATCCGCTCCGGCACGAGCAGCCCTTCACCGTGGGTCAAGAGGGCTTCCATCAGTGAACCTCCGGGGCAGCAGGAATGGCGGGGATGTCGTCGGGAGTGGCGATGTTGCGGACGGTCACGCCGGGTGCGCCACGCTTCGCGAGCGCGGCGAGCATCGAGCCGTGACCGACCTCGAGGAAGGTGGTGGCGCCGAGACAAGTGAGGGTGTCCATCGTCGAGCGCCAGCGAACCGGCACCGACACGTGACGGGGGAGGCGCACCCGCCAGCCCTCGGCGTCGGAGTGGGCGACGGCGTCGTCGTTCGAGACGACCGGGGCGGAGGGCGCGGCGAGGGCCAGGCCCGCAACCTCGACCTCGAGCCCTGCGGTGGCGTCGAGCATCAGCGGGGTGTGGAACGCGCCGCCGACGTTGAGGGAGGTGACGCGCCGAACGCCGATCTCCTGCGCGTGGGCGGTGCCCTTCTCGAGACCTTCGGGGGTGCCGGCGATCACGACCTGGCCGGGTGCGTTGTCGTTGGCGACCCAGCAGCCGCCGGGCGCGGCGGTGCACGCCTGTTCGGCCTGCTCGGGCGTGGCACCGAGGAGCGCGGCCATCTTGCCGGGGTGGGAGTCGGCGGCGGCCTGGGTGAGCTCGGCCCGGCGCGCGGCGAAGCGCACGCCCTCCTCGACGCCGATCACGCCGGCGGCGATGAGCGCGGTGACCTGGCCGAGCGAGTGCCCGGCGAACGCGACGATCGCATCGGGCGAGCCTTCGGAGCGGTCGAGCGTGGGCTCGAGTGCGGTCCACGCGACGAGCGAGGTGAGCAGCACCGCGAGCTGGGCTTCGCGGGTGCGGGTGAGCGCTTCGGCGGGCGCGGTGGTGACGAGTTCGCCGAGCGGCTCGTCGAGTGCAGCCTCGGCCGCCTCGATCACGCGCCATGCCGGGTGGTCGCGCCAGGGGAGCGCCATCCCTGGCTGTTGGGTTCCCTGTCCGGGGAAGACGACTGCGATGCCCACGTGTGTTCCGACGCTCCAAGTTCGTGTGTGGCAGTCTCCGACCGCGGTCCGCCTCCGGTGGTTACATCGAAGTTGCGACGCGATGAACTGCTCACCGCCGAGTGAAGCGGACTACTCGCCGGTAACGCCGGTTACTCGCGGGTAAACCGGGAAAACTGCTGAACGGGGTCAATCAGATGCACGAGAGGTCCGACGAGTTGGTCGCGTTGCTCCCGCACCGCCCACCCTTTCGCTTCATCGACACGGTCGAGGAGTTCGAGGCCGGGGCGTCGGTGACTGCGACCTACGAGGTGCGCGGCGACGAGGGGTTCCTCGCCGGCCACTTCCCGGGCAACCCCGTGTTCCCGGGGGTGGTGCAGCTCGAGGCGCTCGCCCAGGCCGGCGCGATCGCGCTCCTGTCCGACGAGCGCTACGCCGGGAAGCTGCCGTTGTTCGGCGGGGTCGAGAAGGTGCGCTGGCGGCGCATGGTGCGCCCCGGCGACACGCTGACGCTGCAGGTCACGATGGAGCGGCTCAGCGCCCGCGGCGGGTGGGGCGTGGCCCGGGCCTCGGTGGGCGACGAGACGGCCTGCGAGGCGCGGCTCTTCTTCGCGATCGGTTAGGCGCCGGAGGCGCCCGTGGGCGGCGTGTCGTCGTCGAGTGCGGCGAGGTCGTCGTACGTCGCGCTCGGATCGGTCTCCTCGTCGGGAGCGTCCGGAACCGGAGCGATCCGCTGGTACTCACCCGTCGGCTCGTCGGGGTCACGGTGCAGGAGGAGCTTGGCCTCGACCGACTTGTCGAGCTTCGGCTCGTTGCGGACCTGCTTCCACGGCGCAACGACGATCAGCACGAGCACGACGATCGACAGGACCGCGATCGCGATCAGGAATGCCGTCATCGGTCACACAACGGCGTTCGGGAGCGGGGGTGCATGCCCGACATGATCGCGCACGCGCGATGCTGGGCCCGCAACTGTTGCGGTCGCAGGCGTCGCGGAGACACCTGCCGAGGGAGAGGACGAGCCGACGAACCGACGTGTGCTGGTGCGACGGCTCCTGTCCGTCCTGGCTCTGACGCTCGTCGTGACCGGCCTCGCCGCGATCGGCCTCAACAACTCGGTCTTCGCCGGCTTCCAGCGGAGGGCCACCGACTCGCTCTTCCCGGCGGCGCCCGACAGCGACGAGGTCGTCGTTGTCGGCTTCGACCGCCCGACGATCTCCGACCCGTCGCTCGGCAACCCGCTGCCCCGGGAGAAGGTCGCCGAGCTCATCACCAACCTCCACGAGCTGGGCGCCAAGACGATCGCGTTCGACGTCGTGTACCAGACCGAGCGCGAGGACCAGGTCGCCGGCGACCAGGCGATCGCCGCGGCGATCGAGCAGTCCGGCAACGTCGTGCTCGGCACCAAGGCCGCCACCGACCCGACGGTGGTGCGCGGGATCCTCGAGGCGCCCCTCACCGGCTACGCACCGGGCCTGGCGGATGCGCCGTTCTCCGCCGCCCACGTGCAGGTGAACGCCGACGGCACCGACGGTGTGAGCCGCACCATCCCGCTCGTCATCACGGAGAAGGAGAGCCAGCAGTTCGTCCCCGCGCTCTCGCTCGCCGCGGTGATGGACTACCGGGGCATCTCCGGGCCGGTCATCGTTCGTCCCGACGGCGTGCAGATCGGTGACCGCCTCGTGCCGACCGGCGCGGCCAAGACGCTCACGCTCAACTTCACCGACTCGCTCTCGAGCGCCGACAGCGCCAAGGTGATCTCGGCCAAGGACGTCATCGACGGCACCGCCAAGAGGAGCGACATCGCCGGCAAGATCGTGTTCGTCGGGGCGATCGACTCCACCCTCGGTGACCAGCGACTCGCGCCGGTGAACAAGGGCACCGGGGTGCCCGGCGTGCTGCTGCACGCGAACGCCGCCAACACGATGCTCACGGGGAACTACCTCGACCCGGTGAGCAACGCCCGCACGTTGATGTGGGTCGCCATCCTCACCGCGTTGATCGCGACCGCGGTGCTCGTGCTGCCGCTGTGGATGTCGGTGATCTTCACGTTCCTCGTGGGATTCGGCTACATCGTCTTCGCGTTCGTCCGGTTCAACCAGGGCCAGGTCTTCAACTTCATCTACCCCTCGATGGCGGTCGTCCTCGCCTTCGTCGGCGCACTGGGGTTGCGCTACTTCCTCGAGACGCGCCAACGCCGTCGCGTCACCGCGCTCTTCTCGCAGTACGTGCCCGAGGAGGTCGCACGCCGCCTCGTCGACGAGGACCGCGCCGGTCACGCCGCGGAGGGTGAGCGCCTCGACATGACGGTGCTGTTCTGCGACCTGCGTGGCTTCACCGCGCTGTCGGAGAACCTCGAGCCGTCGGTCGTGCGCACGATGCTCAACCACTATTACGACCGGGTCACCGAGGTCGTCCTCGAGCAGTACGGCACGCTCATGAAGTACGTCGGCGACGAGGTGTTCGCGATCTGGGGCGCACCGCTCCCCGACGCCGACCACCCGGCGCACGCGCTCGAGTGCGCGATGGCCATCCAGGCGCTCACCCCGCAGCTCAACCGCGAGTTGGTCGAGCAGGGTTGCCCGGAGGTCTCGTTCGGCATCGGCCTGAACTCGGGCGAGGCGGTGGCGGCGCACTTCGGTGGTGGCCGGCGCCGCCAGTACGACGTCGTGGGCGACACGGTGAACGTGGGCGCACGACTCTGTTCTCAGGCCGGTCGGGGGGAGATCATCCTCTCCGACCAGTTGCTCCAGCGGGTCCCCAACCCGCCGGAGGTGGAGCCGGTCGGACCGGTCACGCTGAAGGGCGTGAGCCGCGAGATCCGGCTCTGGCGAGTGGTGGGTACGAATTGGACTAACGTTGACCGATCGGCGGTGGTCGCGGTGGGGAGCGCGGCGGCGTCCGATGGGGCAGCGGAGACCCGGAGGAGCCAAGAGTGAATTCAGGCGTGGGGCGTATCGAGGTCAAGCAGGGCCGTGCACGACTTGCCACGCAGCGTGGTGGTTTGTGTAGGATTCTGATCGTGGCGGCACTGAGCGTGGCAACGTTGTTGGCGGTGGGTGCGCCCGCCGGCGCGAAAGTCGCGGCCAAGAGCAGCGACAAGGCGCTCGCCACGCTGAAGATCACCGACGACGGCGTGACCGTCAAGAAGAAAGGCGCCTCCGACTACACGGCGGCGAAGGACGGTCAGGCGCTCGTCCAGGGCGACAGCATCAAGACCGACATTTCCGGTACCGCGGAGATCGACTACACCGATGGCTCGCTCACGCGGCTGAGCCCGGCGACGATCTTCACGCTCACCAAGCTCACCAACGACAAGGGCGGTCGCCAGACCCAGGGCACCCTGTCGGTCGGCGAGACGTGGAACCGTGCGGCCAAGGTCTCGGAGACCGGTGAGTTCTCGGTGAAGGCCGGGGGCACCACCGCGGCCGTGGAGGGCACGGCCTTCGTCGTGAAGTGCGTGCCCAACACCGACCCCACCAACAAGACCGCGAGCTGCACGGTCCAGGCCGTCGTCGACAACATCAACGTCACCAGCGACGCCTGGGACCTCGCGAGCGCGACGGACGCCAACTAGGCACATGACCACGCTCCGTCGCCGGATGCACCGGCAGGCCGAACCGAGAGGAAGGGTTACCCGCTTCGCTGCTGTCGCGGTGGCCCTGCTCGCGCTCAGCGTGATCGCAGTCAGCTGCGACAACAGCTCGAGCTCTTCCTCGAAGCCGAAGCCGTCGGTGAAGGGCGCGGAGGCGGAGCGGGTCGTGTACACGCCGGTCGGGGCGGAGGTCACGGTCGGGAAGTACGTCGAGTCGCTGGGCGAGCAGTACGCCGGCCCGTGCGACCTCGCGACCCTCCCGCGCGACGAGGGCAAGTGGTGCTCCACGCTCGTCGAGTCGAAGAGCACCGGAGACCAGCGCGTCTACGAGGTCGGGCCGGTGGGCGGCAAGGCCGAGAAGACGGTCACGGTCAAGCGGCGCGGCCAGCAACTGCTCGTGCCCGGTGAGAACGTGCCCGTCGCCGACGGCAACATCGGTGACGTCGGTCGGCTCACCTACGAGCAGATGCTCCAGGACCAGTACATCACCGAGAACCTGAAGCAGGACCTCGCGGCCGGCATCGGCAAGGGGCTCACCGAGCTCGACGGTGTCGCCGGCGCGATCGTCGACCGCCCCGCCGACAACACCGGTGGCGGCACGGGCGGTGGCACCGGCGGTCCGAACATCATCACCAGCCCGGGCAACACCGTCGACGCCAACGGCTACCCGGTGACGGGCGGCATCGTCGTCGAACCGCCGACCGTGGCGGGTGAGGTCGTGTTCCGCGGCACCGGGTGCGCCGCGAACGAGCCGCTCACCGTGTACTTCGACGGCACGCCGATCGGCACGGTCAACGCCGGCCAGACCGGCGACTTCTCCGGCTCGGTGAACGTGCCTGCCGGTACCAAGACGGGGACGCACGAGGTCACCATCCAGGGCGCCACCTGCGTGAGCACCTTCACGATCGACGTCGCCGGTCAGCTGGCCTTCACCGGTTCGTCGTCGCACACGTCCACGATCGTGCTCGTCGGGATCTCCGCCGTGATCGCCGGACTCGTGCTGCTGCTCGCCACCCGTCGCCGTCGCCGTCAGGTCCACGCCGTCGCCAACGGCCTCGGACGGTCGTGAGCTTCGGCCACGACCTCGACGTCCGCGTCCAGCTGCTGCAGGGCGTCTGGCTGTTCAACGGTTGCTCCGAGGTCGAGGTCGAGCGCATCGCCACTTTGGCCGTCCCGCGTTCGATCGCGGCGGGCACCGAGGTCACCCGTGAGGGTGAACCCGGGACCGAGTTCTTCGTGGTCGTCGAGGGCGACGCCGTGGCCAGCGTCGAGGGCAAGAAGGTCGGCACCATCGGCGCCGGCGGCTTCTTCGGCGAGATGGCGCTGATCGACGGCGCCGAGCGCGTGGCGACCGTGGTCGCGACCTCACCGATGCAGTTGCTCGTGCTCTCGCGTGACGACTTCAACGAGATGCTGTCGATGGCGATGCCCGAGGTGGCCCCGAAGTTGCTCGCCGTCGTCGGCGCACGCATGCGCGCGATCGAGCACAGCACCGGTGTGCAGTCGACCCTCGGTCTCTGACCGCCACGTCGCCCGCCGGATCGGATCCGGGTCGCCTCAGGCGACCTGCACGACCATTTTCCCGATCGCGGTGCCGTCGCCCACCACGGTGAGCGCCTCGGGGAGATCCGCGAACGGCACCACCGTTGCGAACGACTCGAGCTTCCCGTCGGCCGCGAGCGCGAGCAGCGCCTCGTGGTCGGTCTCGTTCTCCTCCCGGGTGTAGCTGCCCGCGTACACGCCCACGAGCGACGCGTTCGCGCGCAAGAGGTCGTAGGCGGAGACGTCGACCCAACTTCCGCTCGCGTACCCGACGACCAGCAGTCGCCCGTCGCGCGCCAATGTGCGCGCCGACCGGTTCGCGAGCTCGCCGCCCACCGGGTCGTAGATCACGTCGGCGCCGTGACCGCCGGTCGCCTCGCGGATCGCGTCGACCACGTCGCCGCTCCCTCCCGGGGCGGTGCGGTCGACGGTGGCGTCGGCGCCCATGCGGGCGCAGAACGCCAACTTGTCGGTGCCGGCGGCCACGGCAGTGACGTGCGCGCCGAGCGCCTTGCCGAGCTGCACGGCAGTTGCGCCCGATCCGCCGGCGGCGCCGAGCACCACGAGGTGCTCGCCCGGCTGTAGGTGGCCGCGCCGCACGAGGCCGATCCACGCGGTGGAGAATCCGATGCGGAACGAAGCGGCATCCGCGTCGCTCATGTCGTCGGGCACGCGGAAGACGCCCGGCGCGTTCGCGAGGGTGAACTCGGCGAAGCCACCGTGCCCCACGTAGAAGTTGGTCACCGACATCGCGCGCGTCCCGACGAGCTCCGGATCCACGCCGGGGCCCACGGCGTCGACGGTGCCGCACACCTCCTGGCCGGCGACGAAGGGCACCGGCGGGCGCAGCGCGTAGGAATCGCGGCACATGAACACGTCGGGCATCCCGACCGCCGCCGCTCCGACGCGGATGCGCACCTCGCCCGGACCCGGATCGGGAACGGGAAGGTCGGTGCGGCGGAGCGCGTCGCGCGGCTCACCGGTGCGGAAGACCTGCCACGCCCTCATTGCTCCCCCCAGGGACTGTCGGAGTGTGGTGCCCGGAGCGGGATTCGAACCCGCATGCCCTTGCGGGCAGTCGATTTTGAGTCGACCGCGTCAGCCGATTGCGCCACCCGGGCTCGGCGCCGATCTTACGGGGCGGGCACCGGCGAGTCGGGAAGCGCGTTCGGGAGGGGGTTCGGCAGCTGCGGATCGCCGGAGCACAGGGCGAGCAACGTTGCGAACGGATCCACGGGCAGGCTGCCGGCCGGCCGGATCTCGAAGTGCAGGTGCGGACCGGTCGCGTTGCCGGTCGATCCCACGTACCCGATGAGGTCGCCGGGCAGGACGAGGCGGTCGACGCCCTCGTAGTGCGAGAAGTGGGCGTAGTAGTAGGTGACTCCGTCGAGGCCCACCAGCAACGCACCGTTGCCGCCGTCACCGCCGACGTCGTGGCGCATGAACCCCGCGACCACCGCGACCACCGGGGTCTCGGGCAACGCCGACATGTCGATGCCGGGGTGCACCCCACCAGGACGCGGCTCACCGAAGTCGTCCGTGAACACCGAGATCCCGGCGACGGGGCAGGCGCTGGCGCCGGTGGCGACGTCGGTGCCCGCCTTGGTGGGGGTGCGGGTCAGGTCCTGCACCTTCTGGAAGGCGACGGACGCCACGAAGAGGCGCCGCTGCAGCAGCTCGTCGAGCGGGGCGAGACGGGCGATCACCTTTTGCAGGTCACCGTTGCGCGCCTCGAGTTGCTGCTCCTGCTGGGCGAGATCGGCCGCGGTGGCGCGCAGTTCGCCGGCGAGGTCGAGGTCGTGACGGCCGATCGTGTCGGTCAGGTGGGCGGCGAGCATGCCGTCCTGCGCGCTCTCCGCCGCGAGCGTCGACTCGAGCGGGCTGGCGGATCCGTTGCGCACGTAGAGCTCCGCGGCCCGTTGCTTGACGACGGCCTTGAGCTGGTCGGCGTGGGCCCGCAACTCCGGGATCCGGCGCTTGGCATCGTCGATCTGGGCCTGCAGGCGGGTCTGCTCGCTCTGCGCCGCGCTCGACCTTCTCGGCGATCGCGGTGGCCTGGGCCCGGGCGTCGTCGAGCCGCTGGCGGGCGAGGGTGAGCGCATCGCGGGCGGTTTCGTGCGTCCCGGCGTCCTGGGGACGGGAGTCGTCGGCGCCGGCGGGCGGCGCCGCGACCACGAATGCCCAGGTGAGGACCCAGGCCAGGAGGACCGCGAGAGCGGCGGGAGAACGTTTCACCACTCAGGAGGATCGGCCGGGAGCGCGGATCGCTTTAGAATGCTCCCTCATGCCCCAGTCGATCCTGCAACGGCGCCTGGTCGACGTCAGCGAGCGCCTCAAGCGCATCCGTGCGGAGCTCGCGGTCACCGAGGAGCAAAGCCTCTTCCTCGAGGAGGAGGCCGAGCGTCAGCGCATGCGCGCGCTCGTCGCGGAAACACCTCTGGCCGATGTCGAGGCCCGCGACGCCCGGCGCCACGCGGACGCGCTCGCCCGCCACCGCGACTCCCTGCGGGTCACGGTGCGCGAGCTCGTCCACGAGCAGGATCAGCTCCTCGACCGCATCTCCGCCGAACTGTCCGCTCGCTGATCCCGGAGCCCTTTGTGCCCGCAGATTCCACCAGCCCCACGAGGGTCGTCATCGCCGAGGACGAGGCCATCATCCGCCTCGACCTCAAGGAGCTCCTCCAGGAGGAGGGTTACGACGTCGTCGGCGAGACCGGCCGCGGCGACGAGGCCGTCGAGCTCGTCCGACGCCTGCGTCCAGAGCTCGTGATCCTCGACATCAAGATGCCGGGCCTCGACGGCCTCTCCGCGGCGCGGCAGATCGCGGGCGAACGGCTCTCGGCCGTGCTCATGGTCACCGCGTTCTCGCAGCGCGAGCTGGTCGAGCAGGCGCGCGACGCCGGCGCCCTCGCCTACCTGGTGAAGCCGTTCCAGAAGAGCGACCTCATCCCCGCGATCGAGGTCGCGCTCGGGCGTTTCGCCGAGCTCACGTCGCTCGAGCGGGAGGTCGAGGACCTCCAGGGGCGGCTCGAAGCCCGCAAGGTCATCGACCGCGCCAAGGGCAAGCTGATGGACGACCACGAGATGGCGGAGCAGGACGCCTGGCGGTTCCTGCAGCAGTCCGCGATGACGAACCGCGTGCGCATCGACGAGATCGCGCAGCAGGTGCTCGACGGCGCCCTCACGCCGTAGCCCGGTTCGCCGGTCCACCCCCGACCTGCCCGCCTACGATCCGGGCGTGGGCTCACTCCTCCTGATCGACGGCCTGTCGTTGGCGTTCCGCGCGTTCTACGCGCTGCCGACCGACCTCGCCACCCCCGCCGGCACCATCACCAACGCGGTGTACGGCTTCACGTCGATGCTCGTGAAGGTGCTCGGCGACGAGCAGCCCGACGGCATCGCGGTGGTGTTCGACCACCCGGGTCGCACCTTCCGCGACGACCTCGACGCCGAGTACAAGGGCACGCGCAAGGAGACGCCCGACATCTTCGTGCCGCAGCTGCCGCTCATCCGCGAGGTGGTCGACACGCTGCACATCCCGTCGTTGGTGATCGAGGGCGTCGAGGCCGACGACGTGATCGCGACCCTGGCCACGCTCGCGGCCGCCGAGGGACGCGACGTCATCATCGTCACCGGCGACCGCGACTCGTACCAACTCGTCAGCGACCCGCACATCCGCGTGCTCTACAACCGGCGTGGGGTGTCCGACTACGTGCTCTACGACGAGGCCGGCATCTTCGAGCGCACCGGCGTCACGCCCGCGCAGTACCCCGAGTACGCCGCACTCCGCGGCGACCCGAGCGACAACCTGCCGGGTGTGCCCGGCATCGGGGAGAAGACCGCGGCGAAGCTCATCAACGCGTACGGCAACCTCGAGGGGATCTACGAGCACCTCGACGAACTGCCGCCCAAGCAGCGTCAGAACCTCGGCGAGTTCCGCGACCGGGTGTTCCTCAACCGCCAGATGTCGCAGCTCAAGTGCGACGTCGAGGTGGGCGTCACTCCGGGCGAGCTGCGCATGGGTGCGTGGGACCGCGAGCAGGTACGGGTCCTCTTCGACCAGCTCGCGTTCCGCACGCTGCTGCCCCGACTGTTCGAGGCCGTGGGCGATGCCGCCGCCGCCGACGACGTGCAGTCCGAGTCGCTCGACGTCGACACCGAGACCCTGCGCGACCCGGCCGCGGTGCGCGAGTTCCTGGTGGGCCTCACTGCCGCTGGTTCGCCCTACGCGATGGAAGCGCGCTGGGACGGCGCGCCCGTCACCAGCCCGCTGCGCGCGCTCGCGTTCGCGACCGCAGGTGACGATGGCGAGAACCGCGCGGTCTACGTCGACGGCGACGTGCTGGCCGACAGCGGCGTACGCGACGCCCTCGCCGCACTGGTGGCCGAGAACGGCCCGCCACTCGTCGCGCACCGCGCGAAGGAGTTGATGCACGGCCTCGGACTCGACGTGCGCACGCTGCACCACGACACCGCGCTGATGGCCTACCTGCTCGACCCCGGCGAGGGGAAGTACCTCCTGGACGCGCTCGCGCTGCGCTTCCTCGGCCTCGAGGTGGAGTCGCCCGACGCGGAGCCCGGCACGCTCGACCTCAGCGGCGACTTGGGTGTGGAGCAGACCGGTCGCCGGGCGGTTGCGGTGCTGCGTCTCGCCGACGAGTTGCAGGCCGCGCTCGACGCGCGTGAGCTCACCGACCTCTACCAGCGATTCGAGCTGCCGCTCGTGCGGGTGCTCGCCCGCATGGAGGACGCCGGCATCCGCATCGATCGCGAGTTCCTCGACGTCCTGCGCAAGGACCTCGCGGAGCAGTGCGAGATGTACGTGAAGCGGATCCACGCGCTCGCCGGTGAGGAGTTCAACGTCAACTCCACGCCGCAGCTGCGCACCATCCTCTTCGAGAAGCTCGGCCTCCAGCCGGTGAAGAAGACGAAGACCGGCCCGTCGACCGACGCCGACTCGCTGCAGAAGATGGCCGACGAGCACCCGATCGTCGAGGAGCTCCTGCGCTACCGCGAAGTCGAGAAGCTGCGCTCCACCTACGCCGACGCGCTGCCGCCGCTCATCCACGCCGACGGTCGCATCCACGCCACGTTCAAGCAGATCGACACCACCACCGGCCGCATCTCGAGCGAGGCGCCCAACCTGCAGAACGTGCCGGTGCGCACCGCCGACGGTCGCGAGATGCGGCGCGCGTTCATCGCCGCCGACGGCTGCGGGCTGCTCACCGCCGACTACTCGCAGATCGAACTGCGGGTCCTCGCCCACCTCGCCGAGGACCCGGGGCTCGTCGACGCGTTCGACCGCGGTGCCGACGTGCACACCGCAACCGCGGCGAAGGTGTTCCACGTGCCGGAGGCCGAGGTCGACGACGCGCAGCGGCGCTTCGCCAAGGTCGTCAACTACGGCCTCGCCTACGGCATGGAGGCCTACGGGCTCGGGCAGCGCCTCGGCATCCCCACGAGCGAAGCCGCCGAGATCCTGAACGCCTACTTCGACGGCTTCCCGAACGTGAAGGCGTTCATGGACGAGACGATCCGCGAGGCCAAGGAGCGCGGGTACACCACCACGATCTTCGGCCGGCGCCGACAGATCGGCGAGCTCGCGTCCGACAACTTCCGCATCCGCCAGATGGGGGAGCGCATGGCGCAGAACGCGCCGGTGCAGGGCTCGGCCGCCGACATCTTCAAACTGGCGATGATCGACCTCGACCGTGCGCTCGACGAGCACGACTCCGGCGCCCGCATGCTGCTCACCGTGCACGACGAGTTGGTGCTCGAGGTGCCCGAGGGCGAGCGCGCCGACACCGAGGCGCTCGTCCGCGAGGTGATGGAGCACGTGTGCGAACTCCGCGTGCCGCTCACCGTCGATGTGGGCTTCGGGCCGAACTGGGCCACCGCGAAGTAGTCGCCTACGCCGAGGCGCTCCAGAGCGCAGCGCCGATCGCGACGCCACCGGCGATCGCGATCGCCTGCAGCACGAGCAGGGCGATCCGGGTCCGGGTGCTCATGCGGTGGGCTCCTCGTCCGCGTCGGTGAAGGGTTCGGCGTCGGGCGGCGGAGGGGCCGCTCGGCGTCGTCGACCCGTAGCGGCCCTCGGTGTCGGCGGGGCTGGCGAGGCCGCAGGCGCCGGCGTTGCCGTCGCGGTGGCCTTCGGGTCGTTACCACGGGCCATCCGCACGAGGTCGGCGGGCGATCGATGCGTGCCGGCACGCCCAGCGCCGGGCACGACCTCGGTCGCGGGGCCCCAGAGCGCCCAACGGAAGGTGGTGGGCATCAACAGGAAGATCAGCGGCACCACGGCCATGATCACGAAGGTGATGCCGCAGATGAGCCACGACCACGAGGTGCCACCGAGGGGCGGGTTCACGCCGTAGTCGAGGAAGTTCCAGCCGAGCGCGAGGAACAGCGCCGACCAGGAGAACACGTAGGGCCGCGGGCCTCCCTGCGAGAAGGTCGACAGGAGGCTGAGGCCGGATGCCGCCATCATCCCGAAGATGCCGAGCGGCATGGCCCACACCACGTTGTCGGGGCAGGGACGCGCGGTCACGTACGGGCCCCCCGACGCGCACGAGCCGCCGATGTCCATCACGGACCGCATCGACTGGTACACGAGCGTGAGGCTCGCGACGAACAACACCGTGGCGAGCGTCAAGAAGGTCGCGCGCAGCACGACCCGCCCCGCTCGTATGCCCTCCACACCAAGCGCCACGGCCAGATCCTGGCACACTGTCGCGATGGCGGCGGGACTTCGCAGCGAACGACTGCTCCTGCGTCCGTGGCGCGACGCGGACCGCGCACCCTTCGCCTCGCTCAACGCGGACCCAGTCGTGATGGAGCACTTCCCGTCGACCCTCACGCGTGCCGAGAGCGACCTCTTCGCCGACAGCATCGCCGCGCATCTCGACGAGCACGGCTGGGGTACCTACGCGGTCGAGGTGGTCGGGTCCGACGATCGACCGGGCATCCCCTTCGTCGGCTACGTCGGGCTCGCGGCGCCCGATTGGCTGGGCGCCGTCGAGGTGCGCTGGCGCCTCGCGGTGAGCACTGGGGCTGCGGCTACGCGCACCGAAGCGGCCCGCGGCCGCGCTCGACGACGGCTTCACGCGGCTCGACCTCGACGAGATCGTCGCCATCACGGTGCCGGCGAACGTGCGCTCCCGTGCCGTGATGGAACGCCTCGGCATGAGCCACGACCCCGCCGGCGACTTCGACCACCCGTACCTGCCCGATGGGCATCCGCTCCGGCGGCACGTCAAGTACCGGCTGGCGAGAGATTCGTGATGTGTGTTGCAGAGGTTGCGTAGCCTCGCCCGATGACCGGTGTACCGCCCGCGAGCGACCCCTACTGGTTCGACGGAGTCGCCGACTTCCTCGGGCCGGCCTACCTGCGCAACGCGTTCACCAAGGGGACGGAGCAGGAGGTCGGGTTCCTGGTCGACGCGCTGCGGCTGGAGCCCGGGACACGGGTGCTCGACGTGGGGTGTGGTCCCGGGCGCCACTCGTTGTCGCTGGCGCGCCGCGGCTTTGACGTGGTCGGCGTCGACCACAGCGAGGAGTTCGTACGCCTCGCCCGGGACGCGGCCGCGGCGCAGGGCCTCGCCTCGGCGACCTTCGAGTGCGCCGACGTGCGGGAGCTCGGCCACGCCGGTGAGTTCGACGCCACCATCTGCCTCTGTCAGGGCGGCTTCGGGCTGCTCGGCGGTCGCGACGAGACCGACGTGTTCGGCCGGATCGCGGCCACGCTGCGACCCGGTGGGCGCCTGGCGGTGAGTGCTTTCTCCGCCGCCTTCTCCCTGCGTCACCTCGAGCCGGAGGCGGGGGAGCGGTACGACCCGGCCACGGGGGTGCTCCACGAGCTGGCGACGGTGCGGGGGCCCGACGGCTCGGAGCGGGAATTCGACCTCTGGACGACGTGCTTCACGGGCCGTGAGCTGGACCTCCTCGCCCGGGGCGCCGACCTGGAGGTGGAGGGCATCCACGGGGTGACCCCGGGGGCCTATGCGGCTCAGCCTCCGACCCTGAACCACCACGAGCTGCTGCTCCTCGCTCGCCGCCCCTGAATCGCGCCCTGCATCGCCCCGAATCTGCGCCGGAACGCCAGTTTCCGATTGTGGGAGCGGACCTGTAGCCTGTGGCGCTGCCTCAATACCGGGGCACCACCCTTCGCGCCTGCCGGATACACCGGGGGCACCCAGGGTCGACGGAACAGCAGGAGATCACGTTGTCGGACCAGGACGTGACGGAGGCCGCAGTGGCCACCGTCCCCGAGGAGAGCACCACCCCCGAGACGCCGGAGGCCGCCGAGGCCGCGGAGTCCACCGAAGCCCCCGAGGCCTCCGAGGCTGTCGAAGAGCAGGACGAGGAGGGTGGCGCCAACGAGAACGTCGTGTTCGACGACCTCGGCGGCATGTCCTTCGCGGATGCGGTCGACGCCACGATCGTCGAGTTCGACGACGGTGACATCGTCACCGGCCGTGTGGTCAAGATCGACAGCGACGAGGTCCTGCTCGACATCGGCTTCAAGTCCGAGGGCGTGATCCCGAGCCGTGAGCTCTCGATCCGCAACGACGTCGACCCGCACGAGATCGTCTCGCTCGACGACGAGCTCGAGGCCCTCGTCCTCCAGAAGGAGGACAAGGACGGTCGTCTCATCCTGTCCAAGAAGCGCGCACAGTACGAGCGCGCCTGGGGCACGATCGAGGAGATCAAGGAGCGCGACGGCATCGTCAAGGGCCCGGTCATCGAGGTGGTCAAGGGCGGCCTGATCCTCGACATCGGCCTCCGTGGCTTCCTTCCCGCCTCCCTCGTCGACCTCCGTCGTGTGCGCGACCTCCAGCCCTACGTGGGCAAGGAGATCGAGTGCAAGATCATCGAGCTCGACAAGAACCGTAACAACGTGGTGCTGAGCCGCCGGGCGTACCTCGAGGAGACCCAGCGCGAGCAGCGTGACGAGTTCCTCGCCAACCTGAAGCCGGGCGAGGTCCGCAGCGGTGTGGTCTCGTCGGTGGTGAACTTCGGTGCCTTCGTCGACCTCGGCGGCATGGACGGACTCGTCCACGTGTCCGAGCTGTCGTGGAAGCATGTCGACCACCCGAGCTCCGTCGTCACGGTGGGCGACGAGGTCACCGTGCAGGTGCTCGACGTCGACCTCTCCCGTGAGCGGATCTCGCTGTCGCTCAAGGCCACCCAGCAGGACCCGTGGCAGGAGTTCGCCGGCTCCCACCAGGTGGGCGAGCTGGTCTACGGCCGGGTCACCAAGCTGGTGCCGTTCGGTGCGTTCGTCCAGGTGGGCGAGGGCATCGAGGGTCTGGTGCACATCTCGGAGATGGCCATCCACCACGTGGAGGCCCCCGAGCAGGTCGTCACCCCGGGCGAGGAGCTCTGGGTGAAGATCATCGACATCGACCTCGACCGCCGTCGGATCAGCCTGTCGATCAAGCAGGCCGCCGAGGGTGGCGTCGTCGCGGCCGAGTACCAGGAGCACTTCGGTGAGCACGCGTACGACGAGCAGGGCAACTACATCGGCCCGGCATACGACGAGGCCGAGGCCGACGCCGCCTACGAGGCTGCGGAGTCCGGCGACGTGATCGCCGAGGCGCCGGTCGCGGAGGCAGCCCCCGAGGCGCCGGTCGCGGAGGCAGCCCCCGAGGCTCCGGTCGCCGAGGCCGCCCCGGAGGCTCCGGTCGCCGAGGGTGGCGGAGACGCCGCCGGCTGACCCCGGACCTCACGCAGCGTGACGCGAATCCCCCGGAGGCATTGCTTCCGGGGGATTTCGCTGTCCTGGGCCTGACTACCCCTCAAGGCGGGCCCGTGGAGGGCCGACGTTCCAGGTGTCACAACCCGGAAGTCTCTCGAGGGGAGTCGCGGTGTCGAATCGTCGAACGTTGATGGCTGCCGCGGCCATCGTGCTCGCACTGGTCGCGGGAATCGGTGTGTACGCCTATGCGTCCAACGCCGACAAGCGTGCCCAGGAGAACGCGTCGTTCATCGACGCCTACGTCGCGACCAGCGACATCGCCAAGGGCACGACGGGCGAGGAAGCAGTGTCGGCCGGCCTGATCCAACAGGAGAAGGTGGCCAAGGGCTCGATGCCGCCGACGGCGGTCACGAACCTGAACGACCTCGCCGGCAAGGTCGCGGCGGCTCGCATCGACACCAAGCAGTTCATCACCGCGCAGACGTTCGTCTCCGCCGATGACGGCGTCGGTGGTGCGTTCGCCCAGTCGATCAAGAGCGAGGACCTCGTCGCCGTCACGGTGACGGTCGACGCCGACCACGGTGTCGCGAACGCGATCTCTCCCGGTGACCACGTGAACATCGCGACGACCACCACGGACGCCGACGGCAACGCGCAGACCGAGTACATCATGACGAACGTCAAGGTGCTCGCGGTCGGCACGTCGACCGCCCAGGGCGTCGCTCCGGTGGCGCCGGGCGACGGCTCCACGACCGACCAGGCCGGTGCCGCGCCGTCGGGCAACAACGGCGTGCTCACCTTCGAGGTCACCCAGGCCGACGCGCTGCGGGTGATCGCGGCGAACAGCGGTTCCAGCAAGATCTACCTGGTCCTGCTGCCTCCGGGGCTCTCCAGCACGGGCGCCGGTTCCGCGAAGACCGCAGCGAGCAGCAAGTAGCCCGCCATGGAGACCTACGCGCCCGCCATGAGCACGGCCGAGACGGCGGCCTTCGATGTCGCCGTCGTCGAGCCGGACTCGGCGCTGCGGACGCGCCTCGCGGTCGAGCTCTCGGGAGCCGGGCAGTTCGACACGATCGAGGACCTCGTCCAGCAGATGAACCCGGCTCGCCCCCTGGTCGCGGTCTTCGGGCCCGGCTTCGTGAGCCCGATGGGGTTCCAGCACGTGCACCGGCTGACGACCGGCCACGCCAACCTCGGCGTGGTGTTCGCGGTGCACGAGCTGTCCACCGACGTGCTCCAGCAGGCGCTGCGCGCCGGAGCCCGTGACGCGGTGATCATCGGCGGCGAGGCGAGTCTCCACCAGTCCGTCGACCGGGTGGGCGAGTTGCTCGCCGGCTCGACGCCGCGTGTGCAGACCCCCGCCACCCGCACGGGTGCGCCCGGCCGTCTCACCGTGGTGTTCTCCACCAAGGGTGGTGTGGGCAAGACCTGCATCGCGATCAACGTCGCCACGGCGATGGCGAGGAAGTCGGCCGACCCGGTCGTGCTCATCGACGCCGACCTGCAGTTCGGCGACGTGTCGGTGATGCTCGGACTTCCCCCGCAGAACACGGTGCTCGACGCCGCGGCCGCGGTGCAGTACGGCGACACCGAACTGGTGCAGACGCTCGCCGGCCGGCACGGTCCCAGTGGCCTGCTGGTGCTTCCTGCTCCGCTCGAGCCGGTGGCGCTCGAAGCGGTGCTGCCCGGTGAGATGGTCAACATCTGCGACGCCTTCCGCTCGGTTGCCGGTCATGTGATCGTCGACCTGCCGTCGGTGTTCAACGACTACGTGCTCGCGCTGATCGAGGCCGCCGACGATGTGCTCCTCGTCGGCAGCATGGACATCCCGAGCATCAAGAACCTGAAGATCGGCATGACGTCGCTCGACCTCGCCGCGATCGCGGGCCCGAAGCTCAAGCTCGTGCTCAACCACGCCGAACGCGAAGGTCAAGCTCGACGTCAAGGAGATCGAGCGTGTGCTCGGCCTCCCCGCGAACTTCGCGGTACCCGACGACATCGCGGTCCCGATTTCGGTGAACGCCGGTGTCCCCGTGGTGATCGACGAGCCCAAGGCGCCCGTGTCGCGTGCGCTGGAGGTCATCGCCGATTCACTGCTCGGCCCCGGCGCATCCGGCGGGAAGAGCAAGCGTCGCAAGCGCGACTGACGCACCGGCCCCCAACCGGTGCTGTGGTCTCCATGTGTGAGGACGGCACGACATGACCCAGACCCAGAACTCACCCACCAGGTGGCAGGAGCAGCGGCAAAACGTCGGGGCGACCCAACGCGAGGCTGCGCTCGAGGACATGCGTCAGAAGATGCACCAGTTCGTGATCCACGAGCTGGGCCCGCTGCTGACCGACCAGCGCGTCTCGGAAGACGAGCTCCGCCGGCAGGTCGACGATCAGCTGCACAAGGCGATGAGCCAGGAGCGCCTCGCCCTGACCGGCGCCGAGCGCAACGCGCTGGTGCAGTCGGTCACCGACGACGTGCTCGGCTACGGGCCGATCGACCAGCTGCTGCGTGACGAGTCCATCACCGAAGTCATGGTGAACGGCCCCGACCGGGTGTACGTGGAGCGTGCCGGCAAGCTCGTCGTCACCGACGTGCGCTTCGCCGACGAGACACACCTGCGCCGCATCATCGACAAGATCGTGAGCCAGGTCGGCCGTCGGGTCGACGAGGCGAACCCGATGGTGGACGCCCGTCTCCCCGACGGTTCCCGTGTCAACTGCATCGTGCACCCGCTCGCGATCGGTGGGCCGTTCCTCACCATCCGAAAGTTCTCCAAGGAGCCGTACAAGGTCGAGGACCTGATCGGCTTCGGCACGCTTGACCCCACAATCCGCGCACTTCATCCGGCAGTGCGTGCTCGGGCGTCTCAACATCGTGGTCTCCGGTGGTACCGGTACCGGTAAGACGACGCTGCTGAACGTGCTCTCCTCGTTCATCCCGACCGACGAGCGCATCGTCACCGTCGAGGACGCGAAGGAGCTCCAGCTCCACCAGGACCACGTGCTCCCGCTCGAGGCCCGCCCGCCGAACATCGAGGGCAAGGGTGAGGTCAAGATCCGTGACCTGGTCAAGAACTCGCTGCGTATGCGCCCCGATCGCATCGTCGTCGGTGAGGTTCGTGGCGGTGAGGCACTCGACATGCTCCAGGCCATGAACACCGGCCACGACGGGTCGATCACCACCGTCCACTCCAACTCGCCGCGTGACACGCTCTCCCGTATCGAGACCATGACGCTGATGGCGGGCATGGACCTCCCGGTGCGCGTCATCCGTGAGCAGATGGCCTCCGCGCTCGACCTCGTGGTGCAGCTGAGCCGTCTGCGTGACGGTTCCCGCCGCATCACCGCGATCACCGAGGTGATGGGCATGGAGGGCGACGTGATCGTCCTCCAGGACATCTACACCTTCGACTTCGGTGCCGGCCTCGACGAGGAGGGCCACTTCCGTGGCACCCTCGGCCCGACCGGAGTGCGCCCGCACTTCTCCGAGAAGCTCAGTGACTACGGCATCGCGCTGGAGCCCCAGCTCTTCTCGAAGGCCAGCCCCGCCCCGGTCGGGGGTCGGCGATGAACGCGCCGCTGCAACTCCTTGCGTCGGTCGCCGAGACGTCGACGTCGAGCTCCACCAAGCTCGTGTTCTCGGTGCTCGTCGCCGTGGGCGTCCTCGGCCTCGGCCTCGCCGTCGTCTTCATGAGCGGCAAGAAGAAGGGCAAGATCGAGGAGCGCCTCGGTGACCTGCTCAACGAGCCGGTCGTGGAGGACGAGTTCGACGAGTTCCAGCCGAACCGCGACCAGGCGCTCGCCGAGACCGCGCTGATGCAGCGCATGGTCGGCATCACCGGTCGCCTCGCCGACCGCGCCGGCCTGCTGAGCCGCACCGAGGACGCGTTGGAGCAGGCCGACCTGCCGCTGCGTCCGCCGGAGGCACTGTTCTTCTACTTCGCCGGCGTGTTCGTGGTGGCCCTGCTGGGTCTCCTCATCCTGCCGGTGATCATGGCGTTCGTGCTGGTGCTCACGGCGGCGATCGTCCCGATCGTGATGCTCCACCGGCGGCGCAAGAAGCGCCTCCGCGAGTTCCAGATGCAGCTTCCCTCCACGCTCAACCTGCTGTCGGGTTCGATGCGGGCCGGCTTCTCCTTCGGCCAGGGCCTCGAGTCGGTGGCCAACGAGGCGACGCAGCCGACGCGGCGTGAGCTGCAGCGGGTGTTCACCGAGTCTCGTCTCGGTCGTCCGATCGAGGACGCGCTCGAGGACTCCGCCCACCGCATGGCCAGCGTCGACCTGATGTGGGCGGTCATGGCCATCCGCATCCAGCGCGAGGTCGGTGGCAACCTGGCCGAGTTGCTCGACACGGTCGGCGAGACGATGACTGCCCGTGAGCGGCTCCGCCTCGAAATCAAGTCCCTCACCGCCGAGGCCCGGTTCTCCGGCATCATCCTCGGCACCTTCCCGGTGGTGTTCGCGGGGATCCTGTACCTGGTGCAGCCCGACTACATGGGCGCGTTGTTCGAGGACCCGCTGGGCATCGTCGCCATCATCGCGGCGTGCATCGGCACCTTCATCGGGTTCATCTGGCTCAAGAAGCTCCTGAAGATCGAGGTGTGACATGACGCCGATCATGATCGCGATCGTGCTCGCCCTCGCCGTGGGTGCGCTCGCCTACGTGCTCATGCAGACGTCGGCCGAGAAGGCCGAAGTGCGCGAGTCGCTGCGGCGGCTCGAGGGCTACCAGATCCAGGACGTGCGCGACCAGGAGATGCTGGCGCCGATCAGCGAGCGCGTGTTCGAGCCGTTGTTCGAAGGTCTCTCGGGTGCGGCGAACCGGTTCACCCCTGCGGGCTACGGCGAGGCGGTGGCGCAGAAGCTCGTGCACGCCGGCAATCCGCCGAACCTCAACGTCGACAAGATCCTCGTGATGAAGCTGCTCGGCCTGGTGTCGGTGATCGTGTGGATCCCGCTCCTGTTGATGCTCGGCTTCAACGGGATGCTGCTGTTCGCCGGCATCGCCGTGCTGTGGGGCGGGGGTTTCATGTACCCCGACATCATGCTCAACCGCATCATCGACGACCGGAAGAAGGAGATCTCCCGCAAGCTCCCCGACATCCTCGACCTGCTCGTCATCTCGGTCGAGGCCGGTCTCGGTTTCGAGCAGGCGCTCGACCGCACCTGCACCGCGGTGCCCGGCGCCCTGTCCGACGAGTTCCGCCGGATGCTGCACGAGATCCGCATCGGTTCCACCCGTGCCGACGCGCTGCGCGCAATGGCGGATCGTTCCGACGTTCCCGAGCTGCGGGCGTTCATCCTCGCCATGCTCCAGGCTGACACCTTCGGTGTGTCGATCTCCCGGCTCCTGCGCTCGCAGGCCGACGAGATGCGCATCAAGCGTCGCCTCATGGCACAGGAGAAGGCCCAGAAGGCCCCGGTGAAGATGCTCTTCCCGCTGACGTTCTGCATCTTCCCGTCGATCTTCGTCGTCATCCTCGGGCCGGCCATGATCAACATTGGCAAGGCGCTCTGACAGAGTGGTCGGCGTGCTCGACACAGGGACCTCCACCTCGCACAGCTCCGAGGACGCGACCACCAGCTCCTCGTCCAGCCCGGCGCCGACGCGGCCCGTCCCCGCGGCCGGCTCCGGGCTCGGATGGGTCTTCACGGCCTTCTTCGGCGTGTTCGGTTGGGCGGTGGGGATCGCCAAGCTCTCGGACAACTCGTTCTTCTGGCACCTGAAGACCGGCGGCTACATCCTCGACCACGGCATCCCGCACCACGACGTGTTCTCGTACACGGCGCCGGGCACGAAGTGGATCGCCCAGTCGTGGCTCGCCGAGGTCACCTACGCGCTGATCGACCGCTCCGTCGGCGCGAACGGGATCCGCCTCTTCGTCGGCCTGGTCGGCGCGGGGATCGGCATCCTCTCGTACCGTCTCGCCCTGCGGCTGTGCCGCGACCGCATGATCGCGTGCGGCCTCACCGCCGCCGCGCTCGCCGGCATCTACACGGTGTGGTCGGAGCGGCCGCTCCTGATCGGCGTGCTGTTCCTCCTCGTGCTGCTGTGGGTGGTGGAGGTGCCCGACAGCCTGGTCGGGCGGCACCCGCTCGTCGTGATCCCGGTGCTGATGTGGCTGTGGGCCAACACCCACGGCACCTTCGAACTCGGCTTCGCCTACCTCGGCCTGCACCTCCTCGGTCGCTGGTTCGACGGGCACCGGCCGTGGGAGGGGCGCGAGCGCGCGCTGCTCATCGGTTCGGTGATCGGGTTCTTCGCGATCTTCCTCAATCCCTACGGGATCGACCTGTTGATCTTCCCGGTCGACCTGCTGTCGCGCGGCGACATCCTGTCGCACGTCATCGAATGGCAGTCGCCCGACTTCCGTCAGACCTGGGGTCTCGCGCTCGGGCTCTGGATCGTCGTGTACCTCGTGGCGCTGTCGCGGGGCCGCAACCGCGTGACCCGGCGCGACCTCGTCGTCACCATCCCGATGTTGTTGCTCGCGCTCTGGGCGGTGCGCAACGTCGCGGTCGCGCCGCTCATCGGTCTGCCCGTGGTGGCGCGGTGCTTCGCCCGCGACGAGGAGAAGCCGTCGAACGTGGGGCGGCCGCTGGTGGTCGGCGCGATCGCGGTGCTCGTGCTCGCCGCGCTGGTGATGGGCTTCGAGGTCACGCAGGAGTCGCCGTACGACCTGGCGACGTATCCGACCGCGGCGATGCACTACGTCGAGCGCAACGACCTGCTCGGTACGCGCCTGCTCACGACCGACGCGACTGCAGGCTGGGTGATCCTCGATCACTACCCGGAGCAGAAGGTGTTCATGGACGACCGGTACGACATGTACCCGACGTCGGTGATCTACGACTACTTCAAGCTCACGTCGGGCAAGCAGGGCTGGGACAAGGTGCTCGACAAGTACGAGGTGGAGACGATCGTGTGGCCGGCGAAGTCGGCGCTCGCGTCCTTGCTCGACGAGTCGTCGCAGTGGGATCGCGTCGTCACCAGGGGCGGCGACGCCGTCTGGGTGCGCGCCGGCAACTGACCCGCTCCGGGTCGGGGCGGATTCCTGACTACGGTCGGGCCATGGCTTACGTCGTCGGTGCGCTCGGATCGAAACCGGCGTCGTCGAAGGGTGGCTTCGGGCGCAGTGCGCGCGGCGCGGGTGGTCCCGCGGCGCGGGAGCCCAAGGGCGTCCGCCACGCGGTCGATCCCGGCACCCGCCGCGCCGCGTGCGGCACCCCGCAGACGCTCCGCGTGTTCGACGATCTCGAGTGGGCGCCCGACGGTGAGTGGTGCCCCGAGTGCGAGGCCCTCGTCCCGTTCGACTGACCGCCGGCGCACCGGTCTGTCGTTGCTGTTACCGTGCGCGGCGCCCTGATTTCACGGCGCTCCATCGAGGAGGCGATGACATGGGTGTGTTCAACGGGGTCTTCCCGATCAAGCCGGGGCGGGACGACGACGCCCGGGCATTCGCGGCAGAGACCTTCGGTCCTCGGCGCGCCGAGTTCGAGGCGCACATGACGCGTTCGGACATCACGCGCGAGACGTGGTCGCTGCAGGAGACGCCCATGGGCAGTCTCATCGTGGTGTGGTTCGAGGGCGACATCCAGAAGGCGTTCGGCGACCTCGCTTCCGACGACCACGAGTACACGACGTGGTTCCGGGCCAGGGTCCTCGACGTCACCGGCGTCGACATGGGGGCGCCGCCCGATGGCCCGCCTCCTGCGGTACTCATCGACTGGTCCGCCTGACCCGGCGACGGCCGCTCCGCGTGGCTGAGGTCAGCGTCGGGGCGGTCGGCCCCGGTGCGACTTGACGCGGTGCTTGCGCAGCGGCTTGGGCACCTTGTTCGCGCCCTTCTGCGCGAGCCGGAGCAGGGCGGCGATGGAGCGGAGATCGTCGACGCGCTCGAACCACTCGAACCTGCCGTCGACCTTCGTGCCGACCACGGGCCCGTGACAGATCTTCTGGCAGCGCACCAGCTCGACCTCTGACCGGGTGTGCGCACGGAGCATCTGCGCGACACACGCGTGGTCCTTGCATTTTCGGCACACCAGCATGGGTTGCGGCACGCGGGCACCGTACCCAGAGCCGCGCCTGCTGCACCCCGTGCGGCGTTTCGACCGGAGGACACCCGGGGACACTGGTGCAGCCCCCGTCAACCGGCGTGTGTCGCGCCCCGCGTTCCCGCCCGGTTCCCCGCACCTCGAGGAGCACCATGACCGAGCGCGACGTGACGAAGCTCGTCGAAGCACTGAACCGCGACCTCGAGACCGAGTTCCAGTCGATCGTGCAGTACGTGCAGCACACCGCCACCGTCACCGGCGCGGAGTACATGAACATCGTCGAGGAACTACGGATCCACCTGGACCAGGAGCTCGCACACGCGAAGTTGCTCGCCGAGCAGGTCGCGTTCCTCGGCGGGACGCCGAGCACGCAGGTTCCGCCGATCCCGCCGACCGAAGATTCGCGGGACGCGCTGTTGCAGGACCTCGCACTGGAGACGCGCCAGCTCGAACGGTACCGGGAACGCGTACAGCAGGCGACGGAGATGGGCCTGGTCGACGTCGCCGAGGCGCTCCGGCCGTTGCTGAGCCAGACGCAGGAGCACGTGCGCGACCTCCAGACCGCGCTCGGTCAGTAGCTTGCGATCCGTCGCTCCCGAGCGATGAGTTCCGCCCGTCGTCGGAGTCGGTCCTGGTGTCGTCGTCGATGTGGGAGGAAGCCGCAGTGGGGAAGCTGATCGTCACCGAGTTCATGACGCTCGACGGAGTCGCGCAGGCTCCCGGAGGTCCCGAGGAGGACTCCGACGGCGGCTTCGCGCACGGCGGCTGGCAGGCCCCGGTCTCGGATCCGGAGGCCGGCGAGGTCATGTTCGAGCAGGCGCGAACCATGGACGCGCTGCTGCTCGGCCGGCGGACCTACGAGATCTTTGCGGAGTACTGGCCGCAGGCGCCCGCGGAGATCCCGTTCACCGCGCTGCTCAACGCCGCGCCCAAGTACGTCGCCAGCCGCACGCTCACCGAACCCCTTGCGTGGCAGGGCTCGACCCTGCTCGAGGGCGATGTCGCCGAGAGCGTGGCGGCCGTCAAGGACCGTCACGACGAGGTGCACCTGATCGGCAGTCTCGACCTGCTCCAGTCACTGCTCGGTGCCGGGCTGGTGGATCGACTCGACCTGTGGATGTACCCGGTCCTGCTCGGGAGTGGCAAGAAGGTCTTCGCCGGCGGCACCGTGCCGACGACGCTCCGTCTCACCGAGTCGGTCGCCTACCCCCTCGGAGCGCTGCAGCTCTCCTACGAGCCGGTGGGCGTCCCCACCTATGGCAACGTCGCCGAAGGCGACTGACGTGCGACGCTGAAGCGCCGCGCTGATCAGCCGCGCTGATCAGCCGTGCGGTCAGGCGCGACGCGAAACGAGCCGCTGCACCGCCGACAGGTCGAACGGCGCGCCGCACATCACAATGAGGTGCGTGGCGCCGGCGGCGAGGTAGTCGTCGACGGCATCGACTTCGTCGGCGTTGATCGCGACGGTGCGCTCGATCTCCGCCGGGTCGCGTCCGATCGCCGCGCAGTGCTCGTTCAGCACCGAGTTCTTGTGCGCGAAGCTCTGCGGCGGTCCGAACGTGTTCCACATCTGCGCGTGCTCCGCGACGATGCGGAGCGTGACGCGCTCGCCACCGCCGCCGATCATGATCGGCAGGTCACCGACCGGAGGCGGGTTCAGCACGCCGAGCCGCGCCTTGATGCGGGGGAGTGCCTCGCCGAGCGCGCGCAGGCGTCCACCCGCGGTGCCGAACTCGTAGCCGTACTCCGTGTAGTCGCGTTCGAACCAGCCCGAGCCGAGACCGAGGATGAGGCGACCGCCCGACAGATGGTCGACGGTGCGGGCCATGTCGGCGAGGAGGTCGGGGTTGCGGTACGAGAGGCAGCCGACGAGCGCGCCGAACTGCGCGTTGGTGGTGTCGAGCGCCATCGCGGTGAGCAGCGACCAGCACTCGAAGTGCGTCGCGTCCGGGTCGCCGTAGAGGGGGTAGAAGTGGTCCCACGTCCAGATGGTGTCGACGCCGAGGTCGTCGGCGGCGCGCCAGGCGTCGCGCATCTCTGCCACGTTGGTGGCCTGGGGCTGCAACTGGACTCCGACTCGAAATGCGCTCATGGGTCGAGGCTACCCAGTGGTGCCGATCCCGGATCGGCCGCGCTCGGGCGACCGATCCGGGACGGCGTCATGCGTCAGCTGCAGCTCGTGTAGGGGTCACCGTCGACCGTTGCCAGGAACGAGCCGAGCTCGCCGGGGCCGGCGAAACCGAACAGTCGGGCGACGTTGGCGAGCCCGGCGTGCGGGGTGTCCTGGGCCGATGTGTGGGTGCCGATGTCGTGGGCTGTCGTGGCTCGTTGCGAGACGACGACGCCCCAACAGTTCGTGGCGGTCGGCTGCGCCGCGCCCGCGGTTGTCGCCGGGAGCGCGACGAGCGCTCCGGTGGCTGCGAGGGCGGCGCTGACGAGGATCGAGCGGACCTTCATGTGGTGTTCCTCCGTGTCGAGGTCGGGGCTTGCTCGGCGAAGGGACCTGCCACCCTCGGGAGTTTGTTCGCCACCGTCGGGGGCGTGGATGCCGCTGCCTGACGCGAGCGCCTGCGAGCCGGGACGAGCACGAATCCCGGAAACATCGACATCGGACTCCCCAGGGTCCATAGTGGTCGGCACGCTCCATCGGCCACCCCACACAGAGGTGACATCGGTACGACGCACGACCCGGGAGGGATCATGACAGCACTCGACCACTCGACGCGCGCGCCACGGCTGCGCCCGCTCCCGCACGAAGCGGAGGTGCTGCTCGGTTCCAACGCCCTCGCCCACGTCGTGACGATGAACGCCGACGGCTCGCCGCAGGTGTCGGTCGTGTGGTGCGGGGTGCAGGGCGACGTCGTGCGCTTCGTCACCGAGGCGGCGACGGCGAAGGTGCGCAACCTCCAGCGCGACCCGCGGATCGTGCTGTCGGTCGAGGACGAGCAGCGGAACCTCCGCGGCCATCAACACCACCTCGTGCTGCGCGGCACCGCGAGCATCGACGACGGTCCCGACCCGCTGCTGTTCGACGCTCTGTGCCGGGAGTACCTCGGTCAGGTCGACCACAGTGCGCCGCTGCGGAGTTCGGCGACGGCGGTGGTGGTGTCGGTCGCCATCGAGGAGATCGGCGGGAACGGACCGTGGAGGCCGTGATGCTGGTCACGAACGTGGTGCGCGCCAAGGGCAGCGATGTCGTCACGATGCACGCCGACGCGTCGGTGCGCGAGCTGTTGCACGTGCTCGCCCACCACGGGATCGGCGCAGTCGTGGTGTCGGCGCGGGGGAGTGCGATCGCCGGGATCGTGTCCGAGCGCGATGTCGTGCGCGCGCTGAACCGCCAGGGCGAGTCACTGCTCGATGCGCCGGTTGCGTCGATCATGACGACGGAAGTGGTGACGTGCTCGCTGCCCGACCACTGCGACGATCTCATGGCCGTGATGACGGAGCGCCGGATTCGTCACGTGCCGGTCGTCGACGACGGTGCGCTCGTGGGCATCGTCAGCATCGGCGATCTGGTGAAGCGCCGGATCGCCGAGCTCGAGGGTGAGCGCGACGACCTTGTCAGCTACATCGGCACCCGCTGAGAGGCTTCCCCGAAGATTTTCTCGTGGTTCTCGTCCGGTTCGGGCGATAACTGTCGTACCCCTCTGTTTGGATGGGTTCGTGAGCACGTTCAACGATCTGCTGTTCGAACTGAGGTGTTGGGAGACGGACCGTCTGCGCGTCGGAGCGCGAGCGGGTGATCGTGGAGCGCCGGAAGTTGCGGACGCGGGAGTTGGCGTTGACGCGGGTGCTCGACGAGCGTGATGCGTTGGCGAAGGATCAGGCGGCGCGTGACGGGGAGACGGAGGCGCAGTCGCAACGCAAGCGGGAGACGGCGAAGAAGTTGGAGCAGCTGCCGAATCTCGGGTGCGGCGGCGATGAACGGCGAGTTGAGTGACGAGCAGTTGGAACCGGCCGCGGATCTGGCCGACGAGGACAGCGACGAGGAGATCACCGAACGGGCCAAGAGTGCGTCGCCGTTGGAGTTGCAGAAGCTGGCACGCGACCGGCGACGCGCAGCGCGTGAGGATTCGGTGAAGCGGCGGAATCGGCGGTCGTTGCGGAAGTGGCGTCGACGACGACGGGTTCCTGTGCGGCCGGTTCGAGTTGCCGTTGGAGCACGGCGGCGCGATCGTCGAGGCGTTCTTCGATCAGGTCACCCAACGGATGCGCCCGAAGACGGGCGAGGTATGGGAACCGCTCGATCGTCGTCAGGCGGATGTGCTGATCGGGTTGTGTCAGATGGAAGCCGGCGCCGACGACTCAGCGACCGAACGCGACTGTCGGCGCACGGGTGGACGTCCATGTCGACATCACCCTCGACGGTGAAGCCACGATGTGTGGGGTGGCGTTGCCCGACGAGTGGGTCGACGCCGCCCGCGCCAACGCGCGGGTGCACCTGCGAGTGATGGACGATGACGGCAACGTGGGCAACGAGATCGCGGAGGACCGGGCGCGCGACGTTCGTGTCGCAGAAGCGTCGACGAGCGGTGGTGCGCCGCGACGGGCGATGTCGATGGCCGGGTTGCAACCGGCGGCTCAGACTCCAGGTGCACCACCTCCACCCCTCATCATGGGGCGGAACCGACGACACATCGAACCTCGCGGCGGTCTGCGCGTACCACCACGGACTGTTGATCCCCCACGGCGACTACGTGCTCGACGGCAACCCCAACCGGCCCGACGGCCTCACCCTCCGCACCGTCACCAAGGAGGAACGCGCACGAAGCCGACTCGACCCGATGACCCTCGCGACATGAGCGTCACGTGCATCCGGACATGGATCGGCCCACGACGCGCGCTTCCACGTCGTGGGCCGATGGAGAACTCGTGGTGAGGAGAGTCGTCAGCCGCCGGCGCTGCTGATCTGGCTGCCCTCGGTGTTGAACTTGCTCGTCATCTGGCCACCCAGGAAGCTCACGGCCGCAAGGACCGCAAGCGCGATGAGCGCCACGAGCAGGATGTACTCGACCATGCTTGCGCCTCGCTCAGTGGTGGTGAAGCGAGCCTGCAACCACGTCCGCACGACGAGGAGGTTCATGGGTGTGCCCCTTCTTCGGA
>CAVRGQ010000001.1:0-118681 GCA_963720785.1 uncultured Actinomycetes bacterium | reverse complement strand
CCGGCGGGGCCTCGGCGGCGGTGATCACCGTCGCGAAGTCGATGGTGAGCGGACCAGGGTCCGTGGCGAACAACTGGATGCGGGCCCCATGGGCGCCCTGGTCCGCGCGCACGTCGGTCACGGGAGTGCCGTCGAGCGTGATCGCCAGTCGTTCGTCGTGCACGGCGCCCGCGGTGGCGGCCGGGGCGACCTGCAGTGCGAACCGGGCCGGCTCGGTCACCACGAAGGTGAGCCGGCAGCCGACCTGGTGCTGGGGAGGGGACATCTGCGGCACCGCTGCAGTGTCGCGCCGCGCTCACCCCGCGAAACCTCGACTTCGGGGTCCGTCACCGAGCATTCACATCGGTCGGGCAGGCATGAATGGGTGCTGTGCTACACACATGAAGCTCGCAGGCGGGGTTCACGTGACCTCGCGCGAACGGTCGGTCGGCGTCGTGTCCGGTGGCGAGGGACCTGAGAACACATGGCGAGCCCGCTGGTCGAGACGAAGTTCCACCTCCCGTCGTTGCGTGGCAACGCGATCGAGCGGCCGCGCCTCCGGGCCCGGCTCGCGGACGCAACGCAGGCGCGATTGGTGCTGGTGTCGGCGCCGGCAGGGTTCGGCAAGACGACCCTCGCGGTCGAGTGGCTGGGCGCGCGGCCGACCGGGGCGCGGCAGTGGCCTGGCTGGCGCTCGACGAGCGCGACAACGACCTTGCGCTGTTCTGGACGTACGTCTTCGCCGCGCTCGGAGCCGCGGTGCCCGAGTTGGGCAAGAGCGGTGCCCTCCTCGAGGGCGACGACGCCGAAGCCATGCTCGCCACGCTGGTGAACGAGCTGCACGAGTACGACGGCGAGGTCGTGCTCGTGCTCGACGACCTCCACGTCATCACCCGACCCGAGATCTACGAGGGACTCACCTACCTCCTCGACCACCTGCCGGCGAGTGCGCAGCTCGTGGTCGTGAGCCGCGCCGATCCTCCGCTGCCCCTGGCCCGTCTGCGCGCGCGGGGCGAGCTCGGGGAGATCCGGGCGTCCGACCTGCGGTTCACCGCCGACGAGGCGGCCGAGTACCTCAATGGCGCGATGGCACTCGAGCTCTCTGCTACCGACATCGCAACGCTCGGGGTGCGGACCGAGGGTTGGATAGCGGCATTGCAGCTCGCCGCGCTGTCCATGCAGGGCCGGGACGACGCGTCGAGCTTCATCGCCGGCTTCGCGGGTGACGACCGCTTCGTCGTCGACTACCTCGTGGGCGAGGTGCTCCATCGCCAGCCCGACACCGTGCGCCGATTCCTGCTGCAGACCTCGGTGCTCGACCGGCTGCAGGGTTCGTTGTGCGACGCGGTCACGGGGGCGGCGGGAGGCAAGGCGATGCTCGAGTCGCTCGAGCGCATGAACCTCTTCGTCATCCCGCTCGACGACAAGCGCGACTGGTACCGCTACCACCACCTGTTCGCCGACATGCTGCGGGCCCGACTCCTCGACGAGGAACCCGACGCCCCCGCCGAGCTGCACCGACGGGCGAGCAACTGGTTCGCCGAACGCGGAGAGGCCGCCGAGGCGATCCGCCACTCGGTGGCGGCGGCCGACTTCGACCGCGCCGCGGAGCTGGCCGAGCTCGCGATCCCGGAGCTGCGGCGCAACCGCCACGACACGACGATCCGCGAATGGGCGCGCGTCATCCCCGAGGAGGTCGTGACGTCCCGTCCCGTGCTCGCCTCGGGCCTGGTCGGCGCGCACATGTCGTCGGGCGACTTCGACCGTGTGGAGGCGCAGCTCGCGGCGATCGAGGGATGGTTGGCGCGGGCACCGGAGTCGCGCGATTCGGCGGGCATGATCGTCGTCGACGAGGTGCAGCTCCGCTCGCTGCCGGGCGTGGTCGAGATGTTCCGCGCCGCGCTCGCGCTGACCCGTGGCGACATCGCCGCGACGGTCGACCACGCCGAGCGCCTGCTCGCCGTCGCGCCGCCCGAGGACGAGCTCGGGCCTGCCGCGGCGCACGCGCTGCTCGGGCTCGCCGCCTGGTCGGAGGGCGACCTCGACCGTGCCTTCGCCGAGTACACCGATTCGATCGCGGGCATGCGCCGCATCGGGCACGTTGCCGACGTTCTCGGCTGTTCGATCTCGATGGCCGACATCAGGGTTGCGCAGGGGCGGCTGCGCGACGCGCAACGCCTCTACGAACAGGGCCTTCAGCTCGTTGCCGATCACGGCGCGGGCCCGCTGCGGGGCGTGGCCGACATGCACGTCGGTCTCGCCGAGATCCGGCGCGAACGCGACGAGCGCGCCGCCGCCGCGGAGGAGCTCCGACGCGCGCAGTCCCTGGAGCCGTTCGCCACCTCGCAGTACCCCTACCGGTCGCGGACGGTGCGCGCCGGCCTCCTGCTCGCCGAGGGCGACACCGACGGTTGTCTCGCGTTGCTCGAGGAAGCGGAGCGCCTCTACGACACCGACTACTCACCCGCGGTGCGGCCCGTTGCCGCGCGTCGGGCCCGGACACATGTGCTCGTGGGCGATCTCGCCTCGGCACGGGCGTGGGTGCGGGAGCGGCAGCTGTCGACCGACGATCCGCCGCGCTACGTCACGGAGTTCGAGCACATCACGTTGGCGATCGTGATCCTCAACGACCACCCCGGCGAGCGCGAGGTCCGGCAGGTGATCGCGATGCTCGACCGCCTGCTCGCGGCGGCCGAAGCCGGGGGACGGGGAAGCAGCGTGATCGAGATCCTCGCGGTGCAGGCCATGGCGTACGACGCGGGCGGCGACACGGTGGCCGCGCTCGCCGCTCTGCGTCGTTCGGTCGAGGTGGCGGAGCCCGAGGGCTTCGTCCGGGTGTTCCGCTTCCTCGGGCCGCGCCTCGCCGCCCTCCGCGAGCAGCTCGCGACCGGGGACGTCACGGCGCTGCCGCGCGCCGCGTCCCCGTCGCAACCGCTGGCCGACCCGCTCAGCAGCCGGGAGCTCGATGTCCTGCGTCTGTTGCGCAGCGACCTGAGCGGTCCCGACATCGCCCGTGAGCTCCACGTGTCCCTGAACACGCTGCGCACGCACACGAAGAGCATCTACAGCAAGCTCGGCGTCACGAGCCGCCGTGAGGCAGTCAGCCGCGCCGCCGACCTCGGCCTCTGACCGGCGCCGACCCTCCGCGAGCCTGGGCGCCGGCAACCCGCCGGGAGAAATCACCACCGCGCTCACACGATGTGGTGATGTGCGCTCACCACATCTCTTCGTACGTTCCCCGAGTGCAGTACGAGATCCGAGTCGAGGGGCACCTGGAAGCCCGATGGGCCAGCTGGTTCGAGGGGTTCACCCTCGTCACCGCTGACGACGGCACCACCGTCATCCAGGGTTCCGTTCCCGACCAGGCCGCGCTGCACGGCGTGCTCCAGAAGCTGCGCGACCTCGGCATCCCGCTGATCTCCGTTGCGCAGTTCCGAACGGAAGGGAACTGACATGTTGGACACCAAGACCCGCAATCCCATCGAGTCGGTCAAGGCCATGGACGCCACCCGCAAGCTCTCACTCGCGGCCGGCATCCTCTATCTCGTCACCTTCGCGGCGTCGATCCCGACGCTCGCGCTCAAGGCCCCGTTGGTCGACCACGCGAACTTCGTGTTCGGCCACGGCAGCGAGACCGGCGTGATCTTCGGCGGCTTCCTCGACTTCGTGTGCGCGGTCGCCGGCATCGGCACCGCCGTGGCGCTGTACCCGGTGATCCGGCGGTTCAGCCCGGCGTCGGCCATCGGCTTCATCACGTCCCGCACGCTCGAGGCCGCCATCCTCGTGGTCGGCGCGATCAGCCTGCTCTCGGTGGTCACCCTCCGCAACGACGTCGTCGGCGGCAGCCGCGGTGCCTTGACGACGACGAGCCAGGCACTGCTCGCCCAGCACGACTGGTCCTTCCTGTTCGGGCCGGGGTTCATGCCCGCCATCAACGCGCTGTTCCTGGCCACGGCGATCTACCGCTTCCGGATGGCGCCGCCCTTCATCCCGCTGATGGGACTCGTCGGCGCCCCGCTGCTGTTCGCCTCCAGCCTGGCCACCATGTTCGGCGGGCACGGCCAGGTCTCCTCGTCCGCCTTCCTGTTCGCCCTCCCGATCGCGGCGTGGGAGTTCTCCCTCGGCGTGTACATGACGGTCAAGGGCCTGCGGGTGCCGGCGGTCACCGCCGACGCCCCCGTCCCGAGCGCCGCGCTCGCCGCGTGACCGTCATGGAGCAGCACAGCTACGACGTGGTCATCGTCGGCGGTGGTGCAGCTGGCCTGAGCGCCGCGCTCGTCCTCGGACGAGCGCGGCGCAGGGTTGCCGTCGTCGACGCGGGGGCACCTCGCAACGCGCCCGCGGCGCACATGCAGGGCTTCCTCTCCCGCGACGGGATGCCGCCCGCCGAGCTGCTCGAGCTCGGGCGTCACGAAGTTGCGGGCTACGGGGTCGCACTCGTGGCCGGCGCGGTGTCGGGAATCGAGCCGGGGTTTGTCGTGCACCTCGAGCAGGGTCACGCGCTGCGGGCCCGGCGCGTGTTGCTGACGACGGGCGTGACGGATGATCTCCCCGCCATCGCCGGCGTGCGGGAGCGCTGGGGGCGTGACCTGTTGCACTGCCCCTACTGCCACGGCTGGGAGGTTCGGGACCAGCCGCTCGGGGTGCTCGGTACGCATCCGGGCGCGGTGCAACACGCCCAGCTGATCCGGCAGTGGTCCGACGACGTCGTGCTCTTCGCGCACACCCTGTCGATCTCCGGCGCGGAACGGGCCGCCCTGTCGGCGCGCGGCGTCCGCGTCGTCGACGGGGAGGTGGCGTCGTTGGTGGTGGAGGCGGACCTCCTGACCGGTGTCGCTCTCGCCGACGGGCGGGTCGTCCCGCGCGCCGCCGTGTTCATCCGTCCGCGCAGCGTGCCCCATCCCGGCTCGTTGCTCGACGGCCTGGGCATCGAGGTCGACGCGGAGGGCTTCGCCGTGGTGGATCGGGACGGGCGCACGAGCACGCCAGGGGTGTGGGCCGCCGGCAACCTCGTGGACCCCCGTGCTCCCGTGATCGCCGCGGCCGGCGCCGCTGCCACTGCCGCCATGGCGATCAACGCCGATCTCGTCGCCGACGACGTGGAGCGGGCCCTCGCGGCGCCTGCGAGGGGGTGACGGCGGGGTGACTTCCTACGACGTCAAAACTCTTGTACGCTCCCCGGGTCGGTTGACCAAGGGGGGACCTCCGGTGACTCATCGTTCCACGCGCATCCGCGCGCTCGTCCTGGCGACAGTCGTTGCCGCACTCGTGGCCGGCGTCGCCGTCGGCACCACCTCGGCGGGCGCGGCGCGTTCCGTGCGGGGCTTCGACGGCACCACGATCAAGGTGGCCGGCTACGGCATCAAATCGCAGCTGCCCACCGCGGAGTCCGGCGCCCAGGCCCGCGTCCAGCGGTTCAACGACACCAAGGAGATCAAGGGCGTCAAGCTCGAGTACGTCGAGTTCGCCGACGACAAGCAGGACCCGGCGACCGCGCTCACCGAGGCCCGGCGCCTGGTCACCCAGCAGCAGGTGTTCGCCATCGTCGGTGACATCTCGCAGTTCAACCCGAAGGACTACTTCACCCAGCAGCACGTGCCGTACTTCGGGTGGGGCTTCGACGACAGCTACTGCTCGAACAAGCCGAGCACCAAGGTGTGGGGCTTCGCGTACTCCGGCTGTGGCGTGCCGTCGGATCCGTCGTTCCTCGGCAACTCGGCGCGCGCGATCTACCAGTACGCGAAGGAGAAGACGGGCAAGGCCAGCCCGACCGTCGCGCTGATCGGCAACGACACCACGTCGAGCAAGAACGCGGCGAAGTTCTCCGAGATCACCTGGAGTGGCATCGGTTTCAAGGTCGTCGGCAACTTCACGTCGATGCCGATCCCGCCGATCGCCGACTACACGCCCTACGCGCAGCAGGCGCTCACGGCCGACAACGGCAAGGCGCCCGACGTGATCGGGTGCCTGCTCGCCACCGACTGCATCCCGCTCTACGCGCAGATGCAGGCGAACAACTACCCGGGCATCTTCATGAGTTCGCTGTACACGAACCTGCTCGTCGGGGCGATGAACGGCAGCACGGTGAACACCGCGTTCGTCAACCCGACGACGTCGACGCCGGGCATGGACGCGATGAAGAAGGACCTGAACGCGTGGAAGGCCGGCGAGGGCGACAAGGTCGACTCCGGCACCATCGCGGGGTACACGTCGACCGACATGTTCATCCAGGCGCTGAAGACGGTGGCCAAGGGCGGCAAGAGCAAGATCACGCCCGAGGCCGTGCAGGCCGCCGCGGCTCGCCAGACCTGGGAGCTGAAGGGCGTGGCCGGGCCGACCAGCTACCCGAAGGCCACGGTCAACACCTACCCGACGTGCAACAGCCTCTACCTGAGCGACGGCACGGAGTGGAAGACGGTCGTCGACTACGGCTGCTCCACGAAGACCTACAGGTCAAGTGACCGGCTGACGCGTACGCGTCGAACAAGGGGAGGGCGGGGCTGCGGCCCCGCCCTCGTCTGCGTCACGGCACGGGGTCCAACGACGTGAGCTCGAAGTGGCCTGTCTCGGTGTAGGTCGACGCGCCGATCGGCGTGTCGGTGCGCACGGTCTGGCTGCGGCGGTTGCGGAGCATGAGGCCGGTCTCGCGGTCGAGCCACAGGTCCACGGTCTGCTCGCCGTGCTGCACGCCGCTGAGCGTCCGGACCTGGCGGAAGTGATGGGCGGGCACGGTGTGCCGCCGACGTCGACGGTCGTGTCGCCGACGAAGGTGTACGGCCCCGCCGTCACCGTCTCACCGGGGTCGTTCGACGACGTGCCGCGGCACTCCTGCCTCCACGTGTCGCCGGCCTGCATCCCCGCACGGATCAGCACCGACGGCGGATCGCACGTCATCGTCGTCGCGCTGTCGTAGGTGGTGAATACGAAGTCCCACGTCTCGAAGGTCTGGTTGCCGACCTCGACGAGCCCGCCGTCGGTGGGGCAGAACGTCCACTGTTGCCAGTGCGCGCTGCTGTAGTCGAGGCGGAAGGTCCAGCAGCCGTCGGCGCGGTGCACGACCGTCGCGGGCATGTCGGGCCCCTGCGCGTGGTCCTTGGGCGGCAGGGTGAGCGATTCCGTCCCCGATCCGCGGTAGCGGTACACGCCGGCAGCGGGGCGCAACACCGCGGGCGCCACCGGTTGACTCGACTGCGCGCTCTCGTCGTACCGGCGCCGAGCATCGGCGACGGAGACCTCGTGGGCGGTGTCGCGGTTCCAGAGGAGCGCGACCACTCCGAACGCCGCCACGACGAGCAGCAACCCGACCGCTCCGACGATCAGCCATTTCCGACGTCCGGTCGTGCTCACGACCTCAGCGTGGCACCCCGGGGGTTCCGGGGTCAGGGCCCAGGGACCTCTTTCGCGGACCGGCGCGAGACTCGTGGTGTGACGGGAACCGCAGCGGTGCTGCTCGGCGTGGCGCTGGTGCTCGCGGCGCTCGACTGGGTGGCGGTCGCGCTCCGGATCCTGGCCCTCGAGTACGTCTGCAAGCCCGCTGCCGCGCTCGCCTTCCTCGCGACCGCGATCGCACTGGATCCCGCGAGCGAGCGCGTCGCGCACCTGGTGCTGCGTCGCGCTCGGGCTGTGCGTCGTCGGCGACGTGTTCCTCATGTTGCCGCGTGATCGCTTCCTGCCCGGCCTCGCCGCGTTCGCGGTCGCGCAACTGTGCTTCGCGGTGAGCTTCGCCCTCCAGGAGCCCACCGCGACGCGGCTGGTGCTCGCGGTGGTGCTGGTGGTGCCCGGGATCGTGACCCTCACCCGTCGCTTCGTCGGCGCGCTCGTGGGGGCCGGAGCGCGGTCGATGGTGCCGGCGATCCTGCTCTACATCACCGTGATCTCGGTCATGGTGGTGAGCGCGATCGCGGGCGCAACGGTGATCGGGATCGTGGGCGCGGTGCTGTTCCTCACGTCCGACTCGTTGATCGCCGAGCAGCGGTTCGTGACCCCACGCGCGTGGCAGCCGCTCGCGATCATCGTGACTTACCACCTCGCGCTCGCCGGCCTGGTCCTCGGCCAGCTCTGAGCGGCCGAGCCGCTCGCGCCGCAACTGAGCTACGCGTGACCGGCCTCGACCTCGTGGACGAGATCGGTGATCAGCCGCGTCTCGGCGCCCACGGTGGTGGAGTCGCCGTGGCCGGTGTGCACGACCGTCTCCGCGGGGAGGGTGAGCAGGCGGGTGCGGATCGACTGCAGGATCAGCGGGTAGTCGCTGTGGCTGCGCCCGGTCGCGCCGGGGCCACCGCAGAACAGCGTGTCGCCACTGAACACGTGGCCGCCGGACCCGAGCACGAAGCAGCAGCCGCCGGGGGAGTGGCCGGGGGTGTGGAGCACGCCGAGCTCGTCGCCGCCGGTGACCAGCGCGAGGCCGTCGGCCAGCGCGGCGTCGGGCTTGCGGTCGGGGTACACGTCGTGCCAGAACATGGTGTCGTCGGGGTGGAGCAGGATCGGCGCGTCGACCGCGTCCTGCAGCGCGACCGCCGCGTTGATGTGGTCGTTGTGTCCGTGCGTGAGCGCAATGCCCACCACCCGACGCCCGTTGACCGCTTCCACGATGGGTGCGGCGTCGTCCGCGGCGTCGATCACCAGCACCTCGCGGTCGTTGCCGACCAGCCAGATGTTGTTGGTGACCTCCCATTCGCCGCCGTCGAGGCGGAACACTCCATCGGTGGTGACGAGCTCGATCATGCGCAGGAGCGTATCGGGCAGACTGCCCAGGCCTGCATGGCCCCCAGATGGGGAAGCACCCGATCGGGGGGTGGGCGCGACGGCGTTCTGCGGCGATCCTGCGGGGGTGGACGGACTGGAGCTCGAGGTGCGGCACCGCAACGAGACGGTCGTCGTCCTCGTCCGCGGGGAGATCGACCTGGCCACCGCACCCGAGCTCGCCCGGGCCCTCGACGACTTCGGCGAGGAGCAATCGGTGATCGTCGACATCGCCGAGGTGTCCTCGCTCGACGCCCGGGGTATCGCAGTCGTCGTGGATCACGACCGAAGGCTGCGGCGCGCGGGCACCGCATCGTGCTGCGCGGGGCGTCGCCGCTGGTGCGGCGGGTGCTGGAGATCACGGGCGACACCGGCCTGATCGAAGACCTGGTCGAGCGCTGACATGGCCGACAACCGGGTCCGCGTCGCCGCGGTCAACGACTACGAGCTCGTCGTCGCCGGTCTCGCCACGCTGCTCGACCGCTTCCCCGAGCGCATCGTGTGCACCGACGCGGTCGTGATCGGCGAACCGGTGCTCCACCACGTCGATGTCGCGCTGTACGACACCTACGGTCGCCTCGGCATCGGCGCCGACGCGCTCCGCCTGCTCGCGGCGGCCCCGCAGATCGAACACGTCGCGGTGTTCACCCTCCTCGTCACCGACGACCTCGTGGAGCAGAGCCGCGCCGCGGGTGCGACGGGAATCATCTCGAAGGGTGCGACCGGTGAGGAGATCGCGGAGGCGATCGTCGCCGTCGCTCGCGGTGAAGATGTCGTGGTGCACGCGCCGGCGTCACACGCGGTGCGACCGCGCGCTCGACTGGCCGGGCCACGAAGACGGCCTCACGCTCCGGCAGAGCCAGGTGCTCGCGCTCGCCGCGGAAGGGCTCACCAACCGCGAGATCGCGGCGGCGCTCTACCTCAGCCTCGACACGGTGAAGGGCCATCTCAGCGAGGCGTTCGCCCGCCTCGGCCTGCGCAACCGCGTGGAGGCGAGCAGTTACGTGCACCGCTCGCAGGGGTTCCAGCGGATGCCCGGCCACTCGGCCGCCAGCTCAGGTGCCGGGTGACCAGAGCGGCTCGGGCGCCTCGAAGCCGACGGGGGTGCCCCACTGGTTGCGGTACGACACGATCTCGACCGGCGCCCGCTTGGCCACGCCCCACTTGCCGGTGGGGTAGCCCATCGGTACGCAGCACGCCATGTTCCAACCCTCGTCCTTCGGCACGCCGAGGATGTCGACCACCTCGTCGTTGCGGAAGAACATCACCGACGTGAGCGACGAGCCCACGCCCTCGGCGCGTGCCGCGAGCATCGCGCTCCAGATCGCCGGGTAGATCGAGCCGCCCGACGTGTCGTGCTGCGCGAAGCCGAACAGCAGCAGCGGCACCTCGGCGAAGTGGTCCGCGGTCCACTGCGCCGACTCGCGCATCACCCCGAACTCCTTGCTCTCGGCCGCCTCGGGGTCGGCCTCGGCCGCGGCGACGCGCTCCGCGTAGATCGACGTCCACAGTCGCGACAGACAGTCGGCGTAGATCGGGGCGATCTGGTTGCGCACGGCCGGGTCGTCGACGAGCAGGAACCGCCAGTTCTGGGCGTTGCCACCCGTGGGGGCGCGCACCGCGGCGTCGAGGATGCGGGCCTGCACGTCCATGGGGACCGGGTCGGGCTTCACCCGACGCATCGCACGGGTGGTGTACAGGGCTTCGTAGACGTCCATGGCGCGCACCCTAGCGAGGTGCGAGGATCACTGGGTGACCGAACCCGAGCCCCGCCCGTCGCCCGCTCCGATCTCCGGCGTGTCCCACCTCCAATTGGCGGTGACCGACGTCGCCGCCAGCCGCACCTGGTACGAGACGGTGCTCGGAATGCGGCGCTTCGCCGGCGGCGGTCCCGACGACGACTTCGTCGCGCTGTTCCACAAGGGTGCCGACGTGGCGATCGTGCTCAGCCAACGGGGTGAGGGGGTCGCGGCCCTGTCCCGGGTGCCGCTCGACCACCTCGCGTTCGCGATGGCCGACGCCGCCACATTGCAGGCCTGGGCCGAGGAGCTCACCGCCCGGGGCGTCGAGCACGGGGGAGTGGTCGACGAGCTCGGCCGCCCGTCGTTGCAGCTGATCGACCCCGACGGCATCTCCATCGAGTTCGCCGCCCCCCACGGCTCCTGGTAGTTACCAGCCGATGGCGCCCGCGGCGCGCAGTGCGTCGATGCGGGCGCGGTCGTAGCCGATCTCCTCGAGGATCTCGACGGTGTGCTCGCCGACCAGCGGCGGCGGGGTGTCGGGGGTGATCTCGTCACGCGAGAACCCCACGAACCGGCCCGGCTGCTGTAGCCGACCCCACACCGCGTGCGGGTAGTCGACCACCCAGGCCCGCGCCTGCGCCTCCGGATCGTCGTACCACGTCCACCCGCGGTCCTCGCGTGAAACCTCGCACGGCACACCGCGTGCGTCGAGACGCGCGTGCCAGTCGTCGGCCTTCGCGGTGAGGAAGGCGCGCTCGAGTTCGGCGACCAGCTCGTCGTCGGGTGCGGCGGCCGAAACGCCGAGGACGTCGCAGAGCGCGGCCCAGTGACCGTCAGTCGGCGCGACCACCGCGAGCCAGTCGTGCGCGGTCTCGTAGAGGCGATAGCGCGGACCGATGCCGGTCTGGCGCGCGTCCGCCGAGGCGCGGCGCGCCAACGAGTCGGGACCGTCGAACCCGTCGGACGACAGCAGCACGCCCGCGTCAAGGATGCACGACTCGACGTCCTGGCCGCGTCCCGTGCGCTCGCGGTCGAGCAGCGCCTCGACGATGCCGATCACCGCGAGCATCCCGCTCGTCGCGTCGCACATGCCGTAGCGGTACCAGTTGGGCGCGCCGCCCTCGCGGGTGCCGCCGAGGTCGTACTCGAGCCCGCTCAGCGCCTGGCCCATCTGGTCGACGCCGGGCCACGATCCCAACGGCCCGCTGCTCCCGTACGCCGTGAGGTGCGACGAGATCGCGCGCGGGTTGAGCGCGTGCACGTCGGCGGGACCGAACCCCAGTCGGTCCGACACGCCGGTGCGCATGTTGTTGTGCACCACGTCGGCATGGCGGATGAGTTCCTGCGCGACGGCGCGTCCCTCGGGGTGCTTCATGTCGATGGCGATGCTGCGCTTGCCCCGGTGACCGGCTGCGTAGGTGATGTCGACGGGGGAGCCGGGACCCCACGCGAGGTTGTGCACGCCGATGACGTCGGCGCCGAGGTCGGCGAGGATCATCGTGGCGAACGGTCCCGCGAGCGCGAGCGGGAAGTCGAGCACGCGAACTCCCGCGAGCGGGCCGCGCTTCGCCGCGCCGTTCGCGACCTCGTGCGCCGGTTCGTCGGCGGCCGCACGCTCGGTGAGCGAAGCAACGACGGCGTCGGTGTCGTGGCCCGCCGGCACGGGCGCGACCGGCCGACGCATGCGGTGCTCGGACAGGTGCACGACCTCACCCACCTGGCGCACCGTGCCCACACCGGGGTGCTCCACGTCGACGGCCGCTCGGTTGTGCTCGACCTGGAAGTGGTGCAGGCCCTCCTCGACGGGGAGTACCGGTTGCGCGGGTTCCATGTGGGCCTGCATGAGGTCCACCCACTCCTGCATCGGCGCCTCGAGGTACAGCTCCTGGAGCGCGGCGTGGCGCTCGCGCTTCACCTCGGCGTCGCCGTACATGGAGGCGAAGCCCTCCGGGCCGGCGAGCGTGTGACCCACGTGGTCGCACGCGAGTTGGATCGCCATCGGCATCGGGTGGAACCACTTGCCGTCGCCGGCCTCGAAGTTGGGCGTCGGCCCGGGCGCGCGGTCGCCCCACATGCGCTCGAGCTCCGGGGTGGGCCGGTCGGCGCGCGTCCAGATCTGCGTCATCCAGAGCAGCGCGCCCTGCATGAGTGAGGTGTCGACGTGCTGGCCCGCCCCCGAGTGTGCGCGCTCCACCAATGCCGCGGTGATGCCGCTCACCGCGAGCAGGGCCGCGCCCATGCTCGGCAGCGGCGCGTGGAGGTAGATCGGCCCGTCGCGGTTGCCGATCTGCTCCCACTGCATGCCCGACGCGGCCTGCACGAGCAGGTCCCACCCGGGTCGGTCGCGCCACTCGCCCTCGGATCCGTACCCGGTGATCGAGCACGTGACGAGGCGAGGGTTGGCGGCGCGCAGCGCGGCGGGGTCGTAGCCCAGTGCCGTGGCGGTGGCCGGGGCGAAGCTGTCGATCACCACGTCGGCGCCCGCCGCGAGCGCCGCGAGCGTGGCGCGGTCGTCGGGGTCGCGCAGGTCGAGCACCACGCTGCGCTTGCTGCGGTTCCACACCGTGTACGCCGCGGCCGACCGGAACGGGTCGCCGCCCGGGCGCTCGACCTTCACCACGTCGGCGCCGTGGTCGGCGAGCAGCATCGTGGCCACCGGCCCCGCGCTCCCCTCGGTGAGGTCGAGCACGGTGAGGCCTTCGAGGACGGGAGCGAGCGCGGGCGCAGTTTCTGGCACGGCGGCATCCTGGCATATCACGAACCGGCGTCAATCCGAGCCCATAGTGGGCAGGGATTGACGCCGGTTCGGGATCAGCCGAGGGCGCGGCCACCGACGCCGGCGGCGACCTCCTCGACGCGGGTGACGATCCCGTCGCGCGCGAGGGGCACGGTGGCGTCGCCCACGCCGCTGCGCACCCCCGCGAAGAACTCGGCGACGGCCTCGGTGCCGCGCCGGACGGGGGTCCACCCGAGCTCGTCGTGGGCGCGGGTCGTGTCGAGCAGCGGGAGTCGGCACACGAGGTCGAACAACGCGGGCTCGGCGGGACCGAGCCGCAGGTGCCATGCGGTCGCGAGCGCGCTCCGCACCACGCGCGGTGGCAGCTCCAGCAGTTGGGTGTCGAAGATCTCGGCGAGGCGCGCACCGTCGATCACCGGCTCGGCCGCGAGGTTGAACGCGCCACGCACGTTGCTGGTGAGCGCACGCGCGAAGGCCTCGGCCGCGTCCTCGGTGTGCAAGGCCTGGAACTCGTAGCCGCGCGGATAAGGGAGCCGCGGCAGGTGCCCCACCAGCATCCGCGGGACGAAGGGGCCGGCGAAGATGCGCCGTTGCTCGGTGGCGGCCGAGCGGCGGAACATGAACGTGGGGCGCATGCGCACGACGCGCACCGTCGGCCACTCCGCCTCGAAACGATCGAGCAGCCGCTCCACGTAGGCCTTCTCGCGGCCGTACGCGGCGGTGGGGGTGGAGTGCGTGGGCCACAGCTCGTCGACGCGGTGCCCGTCGGCCGGGCGGGGCGAGTACGCGGCGAGCGACGACGCCACCATCACCGACGGCACCGCCGCGGCCGCGACCGCGGCGAGCACGCGCTCCGTCCCGACCACGTTGTTCTCCCAGGTGACGGCCGGGTCGTGGGTCGGTTGGAAGAACCAGGCGAGGTGCACGACCGCGTCGGCGCGGTGCAGCACGCCGGTGAGGTCGTCGGTGCGGATGTCGGCCGCGTGGAACTCGGCGGGCCAGTCGTCGCCGGGCGCGCGCCGGGCCACGCCCACCACCTCGTGCCCGGCCGGGTCGGCCACGAGCCGCTCCACCAGGGCCTTGCCCACGTTCCCCGTCGCGCCGAGCACCACGATCCGCATGTCTTCGTTTGCCCGGACTCGGCCCCCGGGAAACGGCCGGGCCGGTGCCGTCTCATCGGCCTCTCACCGGCGTCGCCGTAGACAGCACGGGATGACGCGTGCGGGACGGTGGACGGCCGGGCTGGTGGTCGCCCTGGTGCTGGTCCGCGTCGTCGTGGTGGTGGTGGCGCTCGACTCCCGGGCCACCGCGGCCGGCCCCCGGATCACGCACCGCACGAGCCACGCCATCCGTGACCACGCAACGGTGCTCCCCGGCGACGTGCGCCGCTACCACCGCATCGCCACCCGCAAGGGCGTGCCCTACCGCGACTTCGAGGTGGAGTACCCGCCGCTCACCCTCGCCGCCATCGACGCGCTGAACGGGCACAACGTGCGTGAGTCGGTCGTGAACCTGATGTGGAGCCAACTCGTGCTCGACGTCGCCATCGCCGCGGTCGTGGGTTGGGCGTGGGGACGGCGGGCGGCGGTCGCCTACCTGCTGCTGGGCCTCGCCTTCCTCTGGTACCCGTTCCTCTACCTGCGCCTCGACCTGCTCTCGGTGCTGCTCGCGGTGGCGGCTCTCGCGCTGGTGAAGCGGCGCCACTCGATCGCCGGCGGCGCCGGCCTCGCGGTGGCGTGCTTCGCCAAGCTGTGGCCGGTGGTGCTCGCGCCTCGACTCCTGGCGAGGGGGCGCCGTCGGGGCCTGGCCGCGTTCGCGCTCGTGGGCGCGGCGGGCCTCGCCCTGTGGGTCGCGCTCACCGGCACCGCCGGGCCCGAGCAGGTCCTCACCTTCCGCGGCGCCGACGGCTGGCAGATCGAGAGCACCATCGGCTCGCTCGTGCACAGCTTCGGGCGCGCCCCCGCCCGCATGGAGCAGGGGGCGATGCGCGCCGGGATCGTCCCCGACTTCGCCCGCCTCGGCCTGCCGGTCCTCGGCCTCGTGTTGGTGGGCGTGGTCTGGTGGCTCGCGGTCCGCAGCCGCTCGACCGAGGACCGCGTGCTCGACGGCCTCGCGCCCCTCGGTGCGGTGACCGCGCTCCTCGTGACCGCCACCATCCTCTCGCCCCAGTACGTGTCCTGGCTGCTGCCGTTCGCGGCGATCGCCTGGGCCGGTGGCGAGCGGGCGGTCACCTGGCTGACGGCCGGCGCCGCCTTCCTCAGCACGCTGGGCCTCGATCTGGTCAAGGAGCTCAACGGCGGTCAGTCGTTCCCTGCCGTGGTCGTCCTGGTGCGCAACGGCGTCCTGCTCGCGCTCCTCGTGGTCGTCATCGCGCGGATCGTGGAAATCGGGCGCCAACGGAGCCGCGATCCGGTGCGGCGGGAGGCCCCGCTGGACCGGCGCGAAACGCCCGTCGTGCTCCGGCGTCCCGAACCGGTGCCCGCTACGATCACGGCCAGATCCCTCAGCCCCCATGGCGGACTCCTTGCTGCTCGACGCGATCGAAGGTCCTGAAGATCTCCGGCGGCTGCAGGCCGACGAACTCGCCGCGCTCGCGGAAGAAATCCGTCAGTTCCTGATCGAGGCGGTGTCGGTCAGCGGCGGGCACCTCGGCTCCAACCTCGGTGCGGTCGAGCTCACCCTCGCCCTCCACCGGGTGTTCGACTCGCCCCGCGACACCATCGTGTGGGACACCGGCCACCAGGCCTACGTCCACAAGCTCGTCACCGGCCGGCGCGAGGGCTTCGCCCGTCTGCGCCAGGGTGGCGGCCTCTCCGGCTACCCCAACCGGGCCGAGTCGGAGCACGACCTCGTGGAGAACAGCCACGCGTCCACCGCGGTCAGCTACGCCTTCGGCCTCGCCGTCGCCCGTGACGCCCAGCACTCCGAGGAGACGGTCGTCGCGGTCATCGGCGACGGCGCCCTCACCGGCGGCATGGCCTATGAGGGCCTGAACAACTTCGGCTTCGCCGGCCGGCGCGCGGTCATCGTCCTCAACGACAACGGCCGCACCTACGCGCCCACGGTGTCGCACCTCTCGGCCACCGGGCCGGGCCACGATCCCGGCCGCGACCTGACGGGATTCTTCCGGGCGCTCGGCCTCGGGTACGTCGGCCCGATCGACGGCCACGACATCGCCGCGCTCGAGCCGGTGCTGCGCGACGCCGCGGCGGCCGACGGCCCCGTCGTCGTGCACGTGATCACCCGCAAGGGCGAGGGCTACGAGCCCGCGGAGACCGACGAGGAGAAGCGTCTCCACGACGTCGGCGCCTTCGACCCCGAGACGGGCGTACCGCTCGGCGAGAAGAAGGTGTCGTACACCGCGGCCTTCGGCGACGCGCTGCTCGACCTCGCGGCCGAGCGACCCGAGATCGTCGCGATCACCGCGGGCATGCCCGGGTCCACCGGACTGCTCGCGTTCGCGGAGCGCTTCCCCGACCGCTGCCTCGACGTCGGCATCGCCGAGCAGCACGCGGTCGCCTCGGCCGCCGGCATGGCGCTCAAGGGCTTGCGCCCGGTCGTCGCGCTGTACTCCACCTTCCTGTCGCGTGCGTGGGACCAGGTGCTCTACGACGTCGGCCTGCACGGCGCGCCCGTCGTGTTCTGCCTCGACCGCGCCGGCATCACCGGCGACGACGGCCCGAGCCACCACGGCCTCTACGACATGGCGCTGCTCACCAAGGTGCCGGGCATGACGATCTTCGCCCCGTCCTCCTACGAGGAGGTCCGGGTGATGCTCGACGAGGCGCTGCGAACCACCAACGGCCCGGTCGCGCTGCGCTGGTCGAAGACCCCGGCGCGTCACGTCGACGCCGGTGGCACCGGCAGCGGCCGCAACGCCCGCAAGATCCAGGAGGGCGAGGACGTCTGCTTCCTCGCCGTCGGCAAGATGGTCGCGGCGGCCGAGGAGGCCGCGGCGTTGCTGCTCGCCCGCGGCGTGCACGCCACCATCTACGACGTGCGTGTGCTCCCGCCCGACGCGCGGCATGATCGCCGACGCGCGCCGCCACCCGCTCGTGGTCACGGTCGAGGACGGCATCGCCGAGGGCGGCGCGGGCGCGCTGCTCGCCGGCGCGATCGCGAACGAAGACGTCGGCAAGGCCGGCCCGCCGGTGGTGGTGCTGGGCACGCCGAACGTGTACCTCGCGCAGGGCAAGCCCGCCGACATCCTCGCCAACCTCGGCCTCGACGGTCCCGGCATCAGCGCCACGGTGCTGAAGGCCCTCGACCTCCCTGCCGCTGATTAGACCCGCGGTCGACTGACTACTCGCTCCCGTAGCGGGGCGGCGTGGCGAACGCGGGGTCGAAGTAGTAGTCGAGCTCGATGAGCTGTCCGAACGTGAGCAGCCCCGCGGCGAACAGGTTCGTGCGCACGAAGCACTGCACGCCGTAGTCGGAGAACGCGCTGCGGTCGTCGTCGCCGAACACGGCTGACGCGTCCATGCGCGCGTCGATGTCGGGCTGCTTGCCCCTGCGGGCGCGGAACCACGACACGCTCACCCGTCCCTCGAGCTCACCACCCGGCGCGCCCGCCGCCTGCACCGCGGCGACCGCGCTGCTCGACGTCGTCGAGGCTGCGGAAGCGGATCCCCACGTGCGTCGCGGTCTCGGGCCACTCGCCGCGCAGGTCCTCCCACGCGGTGAGTGCGGGATGCTGGTCGTCGCCACCCGCGTGCAGCGCGTCGGCCACCGCGTCGTCGAGCGCGACCTGCTGCGCGGACGCCTTCGACAGGTAGAGCATGTCGTCGACGTAGTTCCAGTCGTCACCCGACACCACGATCGAGCAGAACCCGTCGTTGCCGGGGTCGGGTCCGTTGTCGACGAGTGTGCAGCCGAGGAGTTCGAACAGCCGCCGGGCCGGGGCCTCGTCGCCGGGCCGGTAGTGCATGGCCACGTGCCCGATGGTCGTGTGCTGCTGCGTCGTCGTCATGCGCGGAGTCTGCCGACCCGCCCGCGGCGGGGCAAGTGCTACAGGGTGACGCCGGCCAGGGGGGCGGGGGCGCCGGAGAGCACGTCGCCGGGAGCCACGCCGAGCCAGTTCGCCATGGTCGCGAGGTACTCGCCCATGGTGACGGTGGCCTTGAGGTTCCCGTTGGTGTCGAGCGTCTTCCAGTTCGCCGCGGTGCCGTACACGCCGGGGTGCACCGCACCGCAGAACATGCCGACCGTGGCGGTGCCGTGGTCGAGGCCGGCCTCGTTCTGGTCGGCGCGCCGGCCGAACTCGCTCTGCGTCGCGACGAGCACCTTCTGGTTCAGGCCCAGGCCCTCGAGCTCGGTGAGGAAGGCGCTGAGCGCGCCGTCGAGCTCACTCATGATCCCGTCGTGCGTCGCCCGGTGGTTCTCGTGCGTGTCGAAGCTCGCCCCGAACGGTACGTGCACGACGCGGATGCCCGCATCGGCGCGCAGCAGGCGCACGGTCGCGGCGAGTTGCGCGCCGAGGGCGGTGTCGGGATAGGTCACGGTCGACGGCGGGATCGCGGAGATCAGGTCGCTGAAGTGCAGCGCGGTGCGGATGCCGTTGCGCCCGGCGAACATCATCGTCGCCTCGGCGCGGTCCTCCTGGCTCATGGCCCGCTGCGCGGCGAACCACGCGGCGTCCATGCCCGGGTCGCCGTAGGTGGGGTAGGTGCCGTTGCTGTACGGGTCCTGCGACAACGTCACCGCGCTCGCGGCCGACAGCGCGGGCGTCGGGCCCCAACCGAGCGACACCCCGGTCGCCGCGTCGTTGGGCTGGGCGATGATGTCGCAGATGCGGCCGAGGAACCCGTACTGCGGGAACACCGTGCCGGTCGTGTCACCGAACCACCAGCGCCGGATCATCTCGAAGTGCGAGAAGTCGGGGGTGGGGTGGCCGACGCCGTGCACCAGCGCAAGCGGGTGGTTCTTCACGTTCGCGAGGTTGGGGTGCAGGCCGAGACCACCCGCGACGGGCAGCACCTGGTTCGCGGGCACCGACACCGTCGGACGGCGCGAGTAGTACGACGCGTCGGTGTAGGGGATGGCCATCGAGTAGCCGTCGTGCCCACCGGCCATGTCGATCACCACGAGGAAGCGCCCGCTCGCCGGCGGCGGGGGCGGCGGCGGGGTCGTCGTCGTGGTGGTGGTCGTCGTGGTCGTGGTGGTGCTGCTCGTCGTCGTGGTCGACGACGACGGCGGCGCCTTGGTGGTGGTCGCCGGGTCGGGCGCGGGCCCGGGCGGCGCGCACGCGGCGAGCGCACCGACACCGGCAGCACCGATGCCCCACTGGAGAACCTTGCGGCGCGGGATCTCGTTCATGCGAGCGCGAACTCCGGTGAGGTGACGGCGGTGGCGAACAGGATCCGGGACCGCTGCCATTTCGGCAGCGCGGTGTTCGCGGCGATCGCGTCGAGGGCGGCCCGGGTGGCGGGGGAGCAGGCGAAGATCGAGCAGCGGGTCAACGTGGTGTCGACCATCAGGGCCGGGTTGGTGGCATTGGTGATCTCCGCCAGCACCGGCCCGTCGATGGCGAGCGCGGCGCGGGTGAACGCGTCGCTCGCCGCGAGCCAGCGCGTGCCGCCGGGCCAGCCGGCCACCGACGGCGGGTCGAACGGCAACTGCCCGAGGTCGTTGGCCACACTCGTGGCCCACCCGGGGTTGCTCGCGCCCGCCGCCGCGAAGGCGTTGGTGACCCACTCGACCGGCTGCTTGGCGCGATTGAGCCGGATCGACGGGTCGAGGAACAGCGGGTCGCGCAGGATCGCGTCGACGAGCGGCTTGATCTCGAGGTTGGCGTTGCGGAACACGGTGGCGAGCGCGTCGCGACGCTGGGTCGTCGGGTTCACACCGAGGAAGTAGCGGTAGAGCTTCGTGGCGATCCACGGTGCGCACGCCGGGTGGTCGACGACCGTGTCGATCACGTTCTGCGTGGTCTGCACGCTCTTGCCGAGGTACGTCACCGGCGTGGTGAGCGTGTACTCGGGGTAGAAGGTGACGACCCCGTCGGGCCAGCTGACGTCGTAGCCGGCGAGCGCCTTGGCGCCGTTCTTCACGTCGGCCTCGGTGTAGTTGCCGATGCCGAGACAGAACAGCTCCATGAGCTCACGGGAGTAGTTCTCGTTGGGGTTCGTCACGACCGACGGGTCGCCGTCGAGGTACACGAGCATCGCGGCGTCGATGGTGATCGCCTGCATGAGCGTGCGGAAGTTGCCGAGCGCGTTGGTCCGCAGCACCTGGTGCTGGGTCCACATCCACGGCCACTGGCCGACCTTGCTGATCGACGAGGTGAGGTGGCTGTGCCAGAACCACACCATCTTCTCGTGGAGGCCCACGGCCGGGTCGGCCATGCGGGCGATCCACCACTTGATCGGTTCCCACCCCTCCAACGCCGGATCGGCGGGGGTCGGGGAGGGGTCGCCGCGAGCACGCTGTCGAGTGCTGCGGCGATGCCTCCGGTGTTGAGGGTCTCCACCTGCCCGGGTCCGGGACCGAAGGTCGCGCGCCGGAGGAGGTGGGCGATCGCTGCCCGGTCGTCTGCCACGAACGGACCTATCGGCATCGCGCCGCGAAAATCTGGAGCGTTCCCGAGAGAAATTTCCCGGACATCTCGAGCATCTCGCAATCTGCTCGTCACCTTTCGGTCGCCCGGCGGTCGTAACCTGGTCTGCAGCGCCACCGCCCCCAGTGCGCGCCCCAACCCGAAAGAGGTGACGACGCGTGTTCATCGACGGCTTCGTCCACCAACTCCCCGACACCGATCCCCAGGAGACCGGTGAGTGGCTCGACTCGCTCGACGCGGTGATCGACGCCGGTGGTCGGGTGCGGGCGCGGTACCTCATCGCCCGGCTCATGGAGCGGGCACGTGAGCAGGGTGTGGGCGTGCCCGCGATGGTCACGTCGGACTACATCAACACGATCCCCGCGGAACAGGAGCAGTGGTTCCCCGGCGACGAGACGCTCGAGCGCCGCATCCGGGCGTACATCCGCTGGAACGCGATGGCGATGGTCGATCGCTCGAACCATCGCTATGACGGCCTCGGCGGTCACCTCTCGACGTTCGTGTCGGCGGCCGCGCTGTACGACGTCGGCTTCAACCACTTCTTCCGCGGCAAGGCCAACGGTCTCGCCGGCGACCAGGTCTACTTCCAGGGGCACGCGGCGCCCGGCGTGTACGCACGTGCGTTCCTCGAGGGGCGTCTCACCGAGGACCACCTCGACCGCTTCCGCCGCGAGGTGGATGGCGACGGCCTCTCGTCCTACCCGCACCCGCGCCGCATGCCCGGGTTCTGGGAGTTCCCGACGGTGTCGATGGGGCTCGGCGCGATCAACGCGGTCGCGCAGGCACGGTTCAACCGCTACCTGCTGCACCGCGAAATCGCCGACACCAGCCAGTCCCGCGTGTGGGCATTCCTCGGCGATGGCGAGATGGACGAGCCCGAGTCGATGGCCGGCCTGTCGGTCGCCGCGGCGAGCAACTCGACAACCTGATCTTCGTCGTCAACTGCAACCTGCAGCGCCTCGACGGCCCGGTACGCGGCAACGGCAAGATCATCCAGGAGCTCGAGGCCATGTTCCGCGGCGCGGGCTGGAACGTGATCAAGGTGATCTGGGGCCGCGGTTGGGACGAGCTGCTCATGCGCGACGTCGACGGCGTGCTGCTCAACAAGATGAACAGCACCGTCGACGGCGAGTTCCAGAAGTACGCGGTGGAGAGCGGCGCGTACATCCGGGAGCACTTCTTCGGTCCCGACCCGCGCCTCCAGCGCATGGTGGAGCACCTCACCGACCAGGATCTGCGCAACCTGCCGCGCGGTGGTCACGACTACCGCAAGCTCTACGCCGCCTACAAGATGGCGACCGAGCACCAGGGCAGCCCCACCGTCATCCTCGCGAAGACGGTGAAGGGCTGGACGCTCGGCGAGGGCATCGAATCGCGCAACTCCACGCACCAGATCAAGAAGCTCGGCACCGACGAGCTGCGCGTGTTCCGCGACCGGCTCGACCTCCCGATCCCCGACGCGGAGATCACCGACGGCGACCCGCCGTACTGGCACCCGGGGATGGACTCACCCGAGTTCGAGTACATGATGGAACGCCGGCGCGCTGCTCAACGGTTCGGTGCCCGAGCGTGTGGTGCGCTCGAAGACGTTCGTGATGCCCGCGCGCGACGACACCAGTCCCTACAAGGACGTGTTCGCGGGTACCGGCGACAAGGTGCAGGCGAGCACCACCACCGCGTTCGCCCGCCTGTTGCGCAACCTGCTGCGCGACCCGGCGATCGGCAACCGCATCGTGCCGATCATCCCCGACGAGGCGCGCACGTTCGGCCTCGACGCGCTCTTCCGCGACTACAAGATCTACGTGCCGTTCGGTCAGCGTTACGAGCCGGTCGACGCGGCGCTGCTGCTGTCGTACCGCGAGGCGGCGAACGGTCGCATCCTCGAGGAAGGCATCAACGAAGCGGGCGCGATGGCCAGCTTCACCGCCGCGGGCACGTCGTACTCCACGTGGTCGCAGCCGATGATCCCGTTCTTCATCTTCTATTCGATGTTCGGCTTCCAGCGAGTGGGCGACCTCATCTGGGCGTTCGGCGACCAGCGCGGCAAGGGCTTCCTGCTCGGCGCCACCGCGGGCCGCACCACGCTCGCGGGGGAGGGCCTGCAGCACTGCGACGGCCACAGCCCGCTGCTCGCGTCGGTGGTGCCGAACTGCAGGGTCTACGACCCGGCGTTCGCCTACGAGATGGCCGTCATCGTGCGCGACGGCATCGAGCGCATGTACGGGCCGGAGCCCGAAGACTGCTTCTACTACCTCACGCTCTACAACGAGAACTACCCGATGCCGGCCATGCCCGCCGATGGGGAAGCAGGGCGCGTGGAAGACGGCATCGTCCGCGGGTTGTACCGGTACCAGGCGGGCGCGCCTGACAAGGCACACCGCGCGCAGATCCTCGCCAGCGGCACCGCGATGCTTGCCGCGCTCGAGGCGCAGAGGCTCCTCGCCGAGGAGTACGACGTGTCGGCCGACATCTGGAGCGCCACCTCGTACAAGGCGTTGCGTGAGGACGCGTTGTCGACGGAGCGGTGGAACCGGCTGCACCCCACCGAGGCGCAGCGCGTGGCGTACGTGAGTGAGCTGCTCGGCACGGTCGAGGGCCCGATCGTGGCGGTGACCGACTTCATGAAGGCGGTGCCCGACCAGATCGCGCCGTTCGTGCCGCGCCCGTTCACCACGCTCGGTACCGACGGCTACGGCTACTCCGACACCCGCATCGCGCTGCGTCGCCACTTCGAAGTGGACGCCCCGCAGATCGTGGTGACGGTGCTGCACAACCTCGCGGCCACGGGTGCGATCAAGACCGAGGTCGTCGCCGAGGCCATCTCCCGCTTCGACATCGCCGCCGACCGTCCGGATCCGCGTACGCTCTGATCCCATGACCGACCTGCGGGGGAAGGTTGCGGTGGTCGCCGGTGCGACGCGCTGGCGCGGGTCGCGGCATCGCCGCGGCGCTGGGGGAGCGCGGCGCGACCGTCGTGTGCACCGGGCGCACCAGCGCGCAGGGCGGCATGACGTCGGACTACGGCGAACGACCCGAGACGATCGAGGAGACCGCTGAGCTCGTGAGCGAACTCGGCGGCATGGGCATCGCGCGCCAGGTCGACCATCTCGACCAGGAGCAGGTGGAACAGCTCGCGACCTTCGTGCGCGACGAGCTCGGCATGCTCGACATCCTGGTCAACGACATCTGGGGTGGCGAGCTGCTCAAGGGCCCGCCGCCGATGTGGAACCGCCCGCTCTGGGAGGTCGACCTCGACGACGGCCTGCGGATCCTGCGGCTCGCGGTCGAGACCCACCTGCGCACCTCGCACGCGCTGCTGCCGATCCTGGTGGAGCAGCCAGGTGGCCTGGTGGTGGAGGTCACCGACGGCACGCACGCGTACAACGAGGTCAACTACCGGATCTCGGTGTTCTACGACCTCGCGAAGGCAGCGGTGAACCGGCTCGCATGGTCGCAGGGACACGAGCTCGCGCCACATGGCGCGACCGCGATGGCGGTGACGCCCGGGTTCCTGCGCTCCGAGATGATGCTCGAGGCGTTCGGGGTTACCGACAGCACGTGGCGGGACGCGCTGGACCGCGCGCCCACCGAGTTCGCGCTGTCGGAGTCGCCCCGGTTCGTGGGTCGGTGCATCGCGGCCGTCGCCGCTGATTCGGAGCGGCACCGCTGGAACCAGGAGTCGGTCGACGCCGGCGAGCTCGCCCGCTTCTACAGCGTCACCGACATCGACGGCTCCCAGCCCGACTGCTGGCGCTACATCCACGACCACACCGAACGCGGCACCGAAGGCGACCTCACCCACTACCGCTGATCCCCACCTCTTCCGAGGTTGCGTCACCAGACCAGGACATGGACGGTTTGCTGACGCGACCTGCGTGAGAAACGAGAAAAGCGGTCCCGCGGGACCGCTTTGCGCTCGTAGATCTGGGTGGAGCTAGGGGACGATGTGGTCGTCGGCCTTCAAGGGGTCGTCGTCCCAGTCGTCTCCGAGGTCGTCGTCCTCGTCGTCGAACTCGTCGTCGCTGTCGGCGTCGAGATCGACGTCGGCGAGCGTGCCGGAGCCCTCACTGAAGAGGCCGTCGTCGAAGCCCTGCTTCATCTCCCGCGCCTCACGGAAGCGGCGGGCTCGTCCTTTTCTGGCCAAGGTGCTCACCTGCCTCGGTGTGCGCGTGGTCTGGGCTCGCCATTCTACCGGATCTCACGGAACGGGCGATGCCCGTAGCGGTCCAGATGGACCAGATCCTGGACCGGTCGGCGAGTGGTGGGACCGTACCCGCCCTGAGGCCATCCGAGGGGGATTGCCGCCACCGGGGTGATGCGCCCGGGGAGGCCCAGGGTGCGCCGGGCGAGGGTGACCGACCACAGCGGCAGGGTGGTGAGGGTGGCGCCGAGGCCGGCGGCCCGGGCGGCGAGGAGGAGGTTCTGGACGGCGGGGAAGATCGAGCCGTAGAAGCTGGCGCCCTGGAGGGGCGAGCCGAACAGGGGAGGGCGGCCGTGGAGGCAGGCCACCACGACGACGGGGACCTCCTCGAAGTGGTCGGCCTGCCACTGGACCGCGGCGTGGATCTTGGCGAAGGAGGCGTCGCCGCGGGTCTTGCGGGCGCGGGTGCGCTTGTAGACCGACCAGGCCTGGCGGTTGAGGCGGGCGAGCTGGTGCTTCACCTCGGGGTCGCGCACCACGACCCACTCCCACGTCTGCCCGTTGGAGCCGCTCGGCGCCTTCACCGCGAGCTCGAGGAGGCGCAACACGAGCTCGTCGCTGACGGGCTCGTTGGTGAGGCGACGGATCGCCCGCTGCGTCTCCATCGCCTCGACGAGCGGCATGGTGAGCGCCGGCTCGGTTGCTGTGTTGTCCTCGCCCACGGGTGCTCCTCGGTCGAGAGGCGAGGCTACCGGGTTAGGACCGGCACACGGCGGGTGGCGTTCGCTAACCTGCACTCCGCTAGGGCGATTGGCTCAGTTGGTTAGAGCGCTGCCTTCACACGGCAGAGGTCATGGGTTCGAGTCCCGTATCGCCCACCACGAAACCGCAGGTCAGAGCACATCTGGGCTGCGGTTCGCTCGTCGAGCAACCCCGCGAGTGCGCGAAAAGTGCGCGGCAAGTGCGCGGAAGTGCGCGGTGCCGTCGCAACGAGTGCGCGGCGCGGCAGGGGAGTGCTCGAGCGTGGCCTACATCGTGAAGCGCCGCCTCAAGGGCGGCCAGTCCGCCTATCTCGTCCGCTACCACGGCCCCGACGGACGCACGCACTCTCGCCAGTTCGCCAAGCGCGTCGACGCCGATCGATTCGCGAACACCACCGAGGTCGCGAAGCACGACGGCTCGTGGATCGACCCTGGACGCGGCCGGATCTTGTTCGCCGACTGGGTCGCGCTGTGGGCACCGAGCCAGGTGCACCTCCGCCCCTCGAGCCGAGCCCGCGACGAGAGCTACCTCAACGTCCACATCCTCCCGCGCTTCGGTGACGTGCCACTGGCGAAGATCCAGCACGCCGACCTTCGCGTCTGGATCGCTGAGCTCTGCGCATCCGGGCTCGCGCCCTCGACGGTCCACAAGGCGAAGCAGATCGTCTCCAAGGTCCTCGACGCCGCCGTCGACGACCGCCGCATCCCCCAGAACCCGGCGACTCGCGTTCCGGTGCCCCGCATCGCGAAGTTACGAGCTCGGGCCACCAGCCGCGGGATCTCAACCCTTGTGGTGGACGCTGGTAACTCGAGCGACTTGGCGAATGTCAATCCCCGGTGCTGGCGAACCTTGCTCGAAGACGATGACGTCGCACTGATCGTCGAGGCCCTCGACAGCCACGAGTACTGGCAGCTGAGCGACCCGACATGGCGACACAGCGGCGCGGTCATCTTGCCGGGCGACGACCCCCAGCGATGGGCCGATCGATCCGCCCTGTCCGGCCGCGAGCGTGAGGCGATCGCCGAGATCGAGCGTTGTCGCTCCCTCGCGGAACGTCTCCGCCGGCGAAGGTCGTGACGCGTCAGACCCGGATCAGAGCACCGCAGCATGCTCGGCCACACGCCCGCAGATCTGCGTCCAGGCGGGGAGCGGCGCGCTGCCGAAGTAGAGGTCGGGCATCGTGGTCTCGTACGCCGTCCGAAGCCGATCCGAGACAGACGTGTCGGGATCGAATGCGCTGCTGCTCGCGAATCCGTCATCGGGGCGGCACGAGTCGCCGTGGGTTCCGCCGAAGTACTTCTCGGTGAACTCGTCGATGCTCTCGATCACTTCGACCACCTGGTCGCGATCCTGCAGGAGGTCGAGAACGCGTCCCTCACCAAGTAACTGGTGCACGTCGTAGAAGTGACGCCCACTCCGTGCCGATGGCAGAAGGGTCTCGTCGGCCTCGAGCTCGAGGGCAAGCCCCTGGATATGGGCGAGCTTCTCGAGCAAGGTCCGCGCCGGGTGGAGGACTTCCACCGCGAACGGCGCGAGATCGTCGTACTCGTCAAGATCGGTTCCCGCGTCGCGCAGTGCATCGCCGAGAAGCGATCCGATGGCAACCGGTTCGTGCGGGTGGGAGCCGCCGCGCACGCCCATCTCCAGCAATACGCTGGTTGCGATCAGCGACGTCGGCTCGCGAGTTGCCGGGTAGCTCACGGTGTAAGCACGGTGCCGGCCGGTCTCTGCGCTCACGCCTGACGCGGCCCCACCGACGCCCAGAAGCTGCCGTCTCTCCCATCGCCTTCATCATTGTGTCGACGGCTCCCCGACCCCGACTGCCAGGCAGAACGAGCACGTCGATGTCCTCGGAGAACCGCTCCACGATGCCGTACCCCTTGGACAAGCTTGTCCCGCCCTTGAAGACGAAGTCGTCGGGGAAGGTACGGACGAGAACGCGCAGGACTTGGCTGACCCAGTAGTCCTTCTCGATTGCAGTCGCACTGATGCCGAGCCGCTCGGCGACCGCGTCGAGTGTTGGTGCGAACTCTCCGGTGTCGCGAAAGCGCGCCAAGTCGTTCAACCGGCGAGGGCCAGGTCGTGACGAACCGAATCGCTGCGTGCGGGCCGGACGGCGTCAGCGTCAGCCGTTCGGCCGATCGCCGTAAGGAGGTGACGAAGCCGCTCGCGGACGTGAGCGGGCTCGGTGACCGAAGCCCTGACAATCCGATCGAGACGAACTGCTCCGGTCTCGAGGAGATCGGCGATTCGCGCGGTCGCCGCGCTCGGCCGGAACCTCGACGAGCTTGTCCCAGTCACGAAGCACCTCGAGCAGTGCGACCTCGGCGGGGCGGAGGCGCTCGTCTCGGCGCTTGGTGCTGGCGGCGCGACTGACGAACTGAACGGCCCCAGGGTTCCGTGGCGCGCGACCAGGGATCGCGATCGTCTCACGGCGTGGGACTTGCGTGGAGAGCCCAAGCGCCAGTGATGCGCTCCATCCGGCGGGTCCGGTGCCGGGACCGCCGATGATCTCATGAGCAAGGCGGTCGGGTGGGGGTGGCGCCATGCCGAGCCGGGTCGGCGCTCCGCGCCAGTAGAGCCCACGGCGGATTCGGCGAAGATCGCCGGCGTGCGCCAAGCGTGAGAGAGCCTTGGCGACCGCATCGGGTGACCCGGCGAAGTCCTCCGGACGCCAGAAGCGATCGCGCGAGTGGAGAACCTTCGCGCGGACCTTGGGGGCAACTCTCAGATCGCTCACGCCCGAGATTATACCAGTCATGGCGGTAACTCGCAACGCGAAGTTGACATCCTGGCCGCGCCATCGGTGACCCCTTCTCTTCGCCCTGCTCGTCGGTCAAGCTCCGACGCCGCCCGTATCGGCCCGCTTCGGGGGACTGCGAGGCTCTGGTGTGCCGGTGAGTGGTCCCTGCTCAGGTCCGCGAAAAGTGCGCGAGGCGAGGGAATTCCACGGAAACCGAGGGCAATCGTGGTGCTACGTTTTCCCAGGTCAAAGCGCATTTCGGGCCCTTGCACCGACGAGCTGATCCACGTCGACCTGTCGACCCACACGCGAATCCTGATCGCGCAGCTGCGTCATGGCGCGGAGCATTGCGTACGCAGCTACGCACGCGCCGTAGCAGGTCAGAGCACATCTGGCTTGCGGTCCGCTCGTCGAGAGCGGACTTCACGTGGTCATCAGGTCGAGGTAGGCCTCGTTGATCGCAGTCATCAAGCTGACGGCTGTGGTGTGCACTTCCTCGACGTCAGGGTTGAACGCTGACGACTGGGCGGACCAGAAGAATGCCGCGAGCCTCTCGATCTTCTCCCGCGCAGCGGCGTCGACCAAGCGGGCACTCAGCCCGCGCGCCTCAATGAGCAATGCGGCGAGTTTGGGTTGCGCGTCCGCACTTCGGTTTGTGTCGCCGTCGTGTACGGCCCGGAACAGACAAAGCAGCTCGATTTCCACGGCGACGACGACATCTTGAAGTCGGAGCAAGGCGTCGACCTGAACCTTGCGTACCTGATCCTGGTGCAGGAGCGCGAGGTCCTCCTTGTGCTGCTGGGCCTCCCGGTCAGCCCTTAGGCTTTCAGCGCGCGTCGTTGCCTTGAACGTGGCGAATCCACCGACCCCGGTGCCGACGAGCGCGAACACGGGGGCGATCCATTCCGAAGCCATTGCACGGAACCGTAGTTTCCATCGCTCGGAGGCCGCCGGTGTGCCGCATGGCCCGACCAGGCCTCGGGTCCGCCGACTAGCCGTGCAGCTCGCCGAGAGTGAAACGGACGACTTCGTCGGCGGTGAGGGTGCGGCCGTGCTCGAGGGAGTCGGCGAAGGCGTTGACATCGAGGCGTTCGGTGAGTCGCTTGATCGCGAGGCCGAACTCGTCGGCGCTCGACGGTTCGACGGGGAGCGCCTGCATCACCCCGGCCGCCTCGAGCGCGCCGTAGAGCACCACCGCCTCCTCGTCGCGGCCGAGCGACTCCAGGATGGCGAACGCGTTGCGCAGCGAGAGCCACAGGTTCGCCCAGTCGCTGCCGCGGTACCACGTGTCGATCACGTCGCGATAGCCGGCGAGCGCGCCGAGGGTGTCGCCCTGCTGGGCTCTGATCCAGAGGCTCTCGGTGAGCGCGAACGCGCGGATCCAGCGGTTGCCCACTGATTCGGCGCGCTCGACACAGCGGTCGAACAGCTGCAGTGCACGCTCCGGATCGATCGACGCGAAGGAGATCGCGCGTGCGTAGTCGGCCTGCGCGAGCGCGGTCGGGCTCCCACTCTCGATCGCGTACTCAGCGCATCGCTGCGCGTACTTACGACTGCCCTCGAGATCCCCGAGGGAGGTCTGGGCGACGGCGCGCATGTAGAAGAGGTGCGCGGCGATGCCGGGCGCGCCGGTGGCCAGTGCGGCCTCCTGCATCCGTTTGATCCACACGGTCGCCTCGGCCGTCTGCTGCTGTAGAAGTACAGGTTGGCACAGGGCGCGCTCGGCCAGGCCGGCAGTGAGGGAGCCCAGTCGCTCCGCTTCGGCGACGGCGCGGGTGCCCACCTCGATCGCAGCGTCGAACTCGCCGAGTACGAAGTGGCCGTAAGCGACGACGCCGAGCGCGACGGGGAACAGTTCGTGCTCGCTCGCGCCGGGCATGGCGACGCTGACGTCGGCCCACCCGAGGTGTTCGTAGCGGATCCGTCGCCACGCGTACTCGCGCACGCCGATCACGATGCGCAACGCAGAATCGACGTCGCCGACCGCGACCGCGCCTCGATGGGCGTCGCGCACGTCGTCGAAGCTGGCGTCGAGCTCGCGCATCCAGTGCGCTTCCTGGGGGCCACCGAGTCCGAATGCAGCGGCGCGCGACAGCTCGGCGTGCACGGAGATGTGCGCGTCGCACACCGGATCAGCGTCGACATTGGGACGCGCCGCGAGCTGCTCCCGGCCGAACTGGCGCAGCGTCTCCAGCACTCGGTACCGGTCGTCGTTGCGCGCGACCAGCATCGACTTGTCGACGAGCACGCCGAGCAGCAACGCCACGTCGCGCTCGTCGATGCCGTTGCCCGCACACACGCGCTCGGCCCGCTCCAGCGTGAACGGGCCCGCGAACACGGAGATGCGGTCGAACAGCAGTTGCTCGTCGGAGGTGAGCAGGTCGTAGGACCACGCCACCAGGTCGCGCAGGGTGCGGTGCCGCGCGTCGCTGGCGCGCCGTGATCCGGCGAGCACGCGGAAGCGCTGGGGGAGCAGCTCCGCGAGTTGTTGGGGGCTCATCGACCGCATGCGCGCGGCGGCGAGCTCCAGCGCGAGGGGCACGCCGTCGAGGCGGATGCACAGCTCGGCCACCGCGGTGGAGTTCGAATCGTCGAGCACGAACGCCGAGTTCGCCGAGCCGGCGCGCTCCACGAACAACTGGACGGAGGCCACCTCGGCGAGCTCGTCGAGCGGGAGATCGGCGCTCGCCGGTACCGGCAGGGGCGGCACCGACCACACCAGTTCGGCGGGGATGCCGAGCGGCTCGCGGCTGGTGGCCAGCACGTGCACGCCGGGGCACCACTGGAGCACCTGCTCCACCAACTCGCTGGTCGCGTCGAGCACGTGCTCGCAGTTGTCGAGCACGAGCAGCACCGACTGCGACGCGAGCAGCTCGACGATCGACTCGTCGAGGGCGCGGCCCGGGCGTTGCTGCACGTCGAGCGCGGCGGCGAACGCGGCGGCAACGGCATCGTCGTCGCGCACGGGCGCGAGCTCGACGAAACGCACGCCGTCGGTGAACTGCTCCGCGATGGTGCCCGCGAGCCGGTGCGCGAGGCGGGTCTTCCCCACGCCACCGGGGCCGAACAACGTGAGGATGCGCCCGGTCCCGAGAAGTCGGACCACGAGGTCGAGATCGGCCTCGCGCCCGACGAGCGCGGTGGTCTCGATCGGCAGCACCGGCCGCGCCGGTGCCGCGTGCGCCCGAGCGATCGGCGCATCGGGCGCCACCCACGCGAGCTCGGCGCGCTCGTCGAGGATCGCGGCTTCGAGGTCGCGCAGCTGCGCCGAGGCTTCGAGCCCGAGGTCGTCGCGCAGCATGGCGCGGAACTGCTGCGCGAGGCGAAGCGCCTCCGCCTGCCGTCCCGAGCGGTACAACGCGAGCATCGCCTGGCGCACGAACTGCTCGCGCAGGGGATGGTCGACGAGCAAGCCGTCGAGCGCACCGATCACCTCTTCGTGGCGGCCGACGCGCACGAGCGCCTCGATCCGCGTCTCGGTGGCGACGAGGCGCAACTCCTCCAGCCGCACCGCCTCGGGCCGGATCCACTCGGTGCCGGCGAACTCGGCGAAGGCGTCGCCGCGCCACTCACCGAGCGCGGCGTCGATGAGATCGAGCGCTCGCGCCGGATCGTGGTCGAGCGCGTCGCGGGCGGCGGCCAGCCCGGCTTCGAACCGTCCGGCGTCGACCGCGGCGTCGGGCAGCTCGAGCACGTAGCCGGGGGCGCGGTTCACGAGCACGGCCCCGTCGTCGAGCTCCACGAAGCGACGCAGGCGCGACACGTAGCTCTGCAGGGTGGCGGCGGCGGAGTCGGGCGGCCCCTCGGGCCAGAGCACCTCGAGCAGCCGGTCGGTCGACACCACCGAGTTCCGGTAGGCGAGCAGGACCGCGAGGAGACGCCGCGGCATCCCGCCCCCGAGGGGCAGGAGCGCGGTGCCGTCGACGATTCCGACCGACCCGAGGACACGAAAGTCCACGTCGAGAGTCTGCACGACCCGCTTGCAAGGTGCTGGACCAGTTTCCCGCAGGCGCTGCCCGAGGGCCGTGCAGGCGCCCGGGCGCAGGCTCGGAAGGTCCGGAATCGCCGGACCCGAACCAGCCAGACCCAAGACAGGAGGCGGCCATGCCGTACGTGCAGGTCAAGGCCATCGAGGGTGTCTTCACCCCCGAGCAGAAGCAGGAGATCCTCACCCGGATCACCGAGACGATGGTCGACATCGAGGGCGAGGCCATGCGGCCGGTCACCTGGGTGACCATCGAAGAGGTGGCGAGCGGCGAGTGGAGCATCGGCGGCAAGGCGCTCACCACGCAGGACGTCAAGGACCTGCAGGCGAGCGGATCCGCGGCCTGAGGGCGGGCTGATCACGATGCGCAACCGACTCGAACTGGTGACCAGCCCGGCCTACCGGGCGACGGGCCTGGTGGTGCGACCGGCGACCCCGAGCGACGCGCCGCGGCTGGTCGCCATGTTCGAGCGGTGCAGCCCCGAAGCGCGCTACGCCCGGTTCCTGGCGCCGCTCCAGCACTTCCCGGCGGCGCATCTCGTCGACGTGGTGCAGTCGTCGCCCATCCGGCGATCGTGGGTGATCGAGGATCGCTCGTCCGGCCAGGTGGTCGGCATCGGCAGCTGGTTCCGCAACCAGACGGGCACGCCCGACGCCGCGGAAGTGGGGTTGCTCGTCGAGGACGCGTTCCAACACCGGGGCCTCGGCACCGCACTGCTCGACTCCCTCGGGGCGAGCGTGTGCGCCGAGGGCATCACCACGTTCGTGGCCGAGACACTGGCCGGTGCCCGTCACGTGCACCGGATGCTGCAGCGGTTCGGGCTGACGACCATCGAAGGAAGCGGCACGTCGCGCACACTGCACACGGCGCTCGACGCCGACGCCCGCGCTCACGCCGGGGACTGCGCAGAAGGCGAGTTGTGTGGCGGTGCGCTTGCGGTTGCCCGTCGAGTTCGTGACGAACGCGTCGCGATCACCCGTTCGGTGTGTCGATCGGTGCGCTGATGGGCAGGCTCTGCAGCACCGCAGCCGGGTATCGACCCTGCTGCCAGGGGAGGTCAACGCCTGATGGACGTCAACGAAACCTTTGGGAGCCGGGTCGAGAGCCGTCGCCGATGGTCCGGGAAGCGCACCCGGGCGATCATGTTGCTGGTTGCCGCCGGTGCCCTCGCGCTCGCCGCGTGCGTGCCCGTGGGCGTGTACTCCGTGGGGAACCCGGGGGCCGGTGGCCTGCCGTCCGGGCTGTGGCGGTCGCTGGGCGGCGATGCCTGCTACTGGGCGAGGCTGCGCGCCTTCAGCGGCGCGCCGGGAGACGTCATCGCGGACGACCTGTCGCACGGCGGGCCGCGGTACGTGCAGATCGCGGCCAACGACGCCGGGTTCCGCCAGACCGGCTGCTACGCGTTCTGGCAGGAGCCCGGCCCCTACGCGCGTCCGCTTGCCACGCCGGGGCAACCCTTCGGCCCTGGTGACTTCGCGGTGAGCTACGAGCTGGCACCCGGCGTGTATCGGAGCCCCGGCGCCGATCCCGCCTTCCCCAATCGGCTCTGTTACTGGGCGCGGCTCAGCGGCTTCGGCGGCACCGCGGGCGAGGTTCTGGCGAGCAACGTGTCGACCGGCGGCGAGCAGACCGTGACGATCGAGAGCGGCGACCGGGGGTTCACCTCCGACAACTGCGGAACCTGGACGAAGATCGGTTGACGGCGCTCAACGCGTCAATCGAATTCCGGGACGAAGTCGGACTCTCCGTCGTGTCGCCGCTCCTCCTGCAGCGCGCGCGCCGCGACCTTCCCCGGTAGCCAGAACGCGCAGACGAACGCGGCGAGCATGAAGAACATCGCAACGATGAAGAGGTCGTTGTAGCCGGCGACGGCGGTGGTGGCGTCGCCGGCACCGCCGCCGATGCCGCCGATCCGTGAGGCGAGGATCGACGCGAGGATCGCGGTGCCCAGCGATCCCGCGACCTGCCGGTTGAGCGACCGCATCGCGGATGCCTGGGCGACGAACCGCCCGTGGACGGAGTTCATCGCGATCACCGTGTTCGGCATCATCGCGAGGCCGACCCCCAGGCCGCCGAGGAACAACCACACGGAGACGACCCACATCGGCGTGTGGACACCCAGGTGGCCGAGGGGCCAGAACGACAGGCCACCGAGCGCGAGGCCGATGGTGACGGGGATCCGGGCGCCGATGCGGTCGGCCAGTCGTCCGCCGATGGGCATCGTGATCGCGACGCCGATCGCGGACGGGGTGAGCATCAGGCCGACGGCGAGCGCGCTCGCACCGCGGACGGACTCGAACTCCAGCGGGATGAACACGAGTCGTGCGAACTGGGCGATCGTCAGGAGCCAGACGATGACCATCGTCAGCGCGAACGCGGGGATGGCGAACATGCGCAGCTCGATGATCGGCGCGTGGACCCGCAGAGATCGCACGACCCAGACGACGAGCAACAGCGCTCCGACGGCGAAGCAACCGACGAACGTCGCCGAGCCCCAGCCCCAGGTCGGGGCTTCGGAGAGTGCGAGGAGCACGAGCACGAGCCCGGCCGCGGCGGTGGCGAGCCCGATCACATCGAGCGGGCGGTCGTCGACACCGCGGCTCTCACGGAGCAGGTACGCGGCGGCGGGGACGCCGACGCAGCCGATGGGGACGTTGACGAGGAACAGCACCCGCCAGTCGACGGTCGTCACGAGCAGGCCCCCGAGCACCGGCCCCACTGCCGGCGCAGCCATCGCGGCCACACCCCAGATCCCGAGGGCGAGACCCCGGTCCTGCGGCTCGAACAGCTCGTAGATCATCGCCATGCCGAGGGGCATGAGCGCGCCGCCGCCCAGGCCCTGTACGACGCGAGCCAGGACGAGGAGACCGAGACTCGGCGCGAGCGCGCAGAGGAGCGAGCCGATCGTGAACGCCGAGAGGCTGACGACGAACACGCGCTTCTTGCCGAAGTGGTCGGCGAGCCAGCCTGTCGCCATGATCGACACGCCCACCGCGAGCAGGTACGACGTGACGATCCAGTCGACCGCGGCGACGGAGTGCAAGTCGGCGCCGATCTGCGGCAGCGCGACGTTCACGATCGACGTGTCGAGGATGACCATGAACGTGCCGATGAGGATGACCGACATCGCCACCCAGCGGTAGCGACGATCGGCGTCGACGTCGACGACCCTGGCTTCGTTGCGGTCGAGCAGGGTCATGCTCGAGGACTCCTCCGGTGCGCGGTAGTGGCACGGGGCGTGGGGGGTGGTAGGACGCGATCGGTCCGCTCGATGTGCACGTCAGGGCGTCACCGTGATCGTGCCCTGCATCCCGGCGGCCCGATGACCGGGCACCTCGCAGAAGAACGTGTAGGTGCCGGCCTTGGCGAGGCGGAAGCCCCCTGTGCGCGTCGTGCCCGCGGGCGCTGCCGACGACGTGGCCGAGCCCGGCGATCGCGAACGTGTGGTACGCGCCGATGGCGTGCAGGCGCAGCGCGATGTTCTCGCTGGCGTGCACGACGAGATGATCGGGCACGAAGGCGAACGACCGAGCGGTGACGTCGACCACGCGCGCCCCCGTCGCGACCGGGCGATCGGCGGTGGTGGGCGTGCTCGTCGTGGACGATGAACCCCCGCCGCACGAACTCAGGAGGATCGCGAGCGCGATGGCGGTGCACGCGGTGAGGACGCGGCGGTTCACGCGCCGGACACCTCGGCGGTGAGTTCACGTGTGAGGCGCGACCCGCGAGGGCGCGTGGGCCGGGACCCGGATCACCACCACCGGGCAGCACGCGGCGTCGATGCAGATCGCACCGGCGGAGCCGACGAGGAGCCGGCGGATGCGATGCATCACCCCGGCGCGTCGGCCGACCACGAGCAGGTCCGCGTCCGCGCGAGACCCGGCAGAGCACGGCGCCCGCCGCCCCGGGGGCGACCACGCGGGTGATGCGGGCATCGTCGGCGTCCGGGCCGATCTCCTCGCGAAGGACGCGCGTCTGTGTGTCTTCGACGGCCGCCCGCAGGACCCGCGGTTCGAGTGGGACCGAACCGGGCCACGCGACCGAAGGGGGGATGGGTGAGAACGCCGTCACGAGGGTGAGAACGCCGTCGTGGCGGCGGGCGAAGCCGTAGCTCCAGCACAATGCGGCCCGCGCCGCCGTGCTGGTCGTGACTCCGACGACGATCCTCATCGCGCCTCCTGCCGCGTCTGCCTGGCTCCTCGCTGCCTGGCTCCTCGCTGCCTCACCTCGCCGCTTCGCCTCCCACCCGGCGGGGCCTTACTAGTATACCTACATGTACGGAACTCCCAAGAGGGCACCCGGGGCCGACGCACACGGAGGTGCGGTCCGGTGATCACGGCCCGGCGCGCACCGCTGACCCGTGGAGCGATCACCGAGGCGGCCCTGGCGGCGGCGGCCCGCGGCGAGCTCGACGACCTGACCATGCGGGGCCTCGCCGAGGAGTTGGGCGTCACCGCGATGGCGCTGTACTCGCACGTGGCGGGCAAGGACGAGATCCTCGACGAGGTGCTCGATGCCCTCCTTGCCCGCGAGGCCGAGCCGCCGCCCGCGGACACCGACTGGCGGGAGTGGATGCTCCTCGCCGCCGAGAGCCTGCAGAGCGTGCTCGTGCGCTACCCCCCGTTGCTCGACCGCTACCGCAGCCGGCCCGTCGGCGTGCCCGCCGCGTTGCGCCGGATGGAGGCGTCGCTCGAAGTCTTGCGCCGAGCGGGGTTCACCGACGACGAGTGCGTCGCGGCCTACGCGATCGTCCACACGTATGCGATCGGCTTCGCCGCGCTCGAGATCGGCCGGCGCACCGCGCCCAGCACTTCGTCGGGCGGCGCGTCGAATGCCGCGTCGAATGCCGCGTCGAATGCCGCGGTCGGGGTGCTCACGGAGGCGTCACCGCGCTACTGGCCCGCATTCCTCGCGGGGCTGGATCCGGCAGCCTTCCCGAACCTCACGCGACTGACCCCCGACCTGACCGAGTTCACCACCGCCGCTCAGTTCCGCAAGGGTCTCCGCGCGGTCGTCGCCGGGATCGAAGCGCTGCGGGGCGACTGAACCGCCGCGTCGACAGCGCGGTCCGCGAGCAGCCGGGCGCCCCGGAGACTCGACGGGTTGACAGGTGACCATATGGTCACGTATCTTGTGCTGGTGAACGACGACGACCTCGTCTTCAAGGCGCTCGCAGACCCCACTCGCCGGTTCCTGCTCGACCAGTTGTTCGTGCGCGACGGGCGCACGCTCACCGAGCTGGAGTCGGAGCTCGAGATGACGCGCTTCGGCGTGATGAAGCACCTGCGGGTCCTCGAAGAGGCCGGCCTCGTCGTCACCCACCGATCGGGTCGCGAGAAGTTGCACTTCCTGAACCCGGTGCCGATCCGGCTCATCCACGACCGGTGGATCGACAAGTACACCGAGCGCCAGGTGACGGCGCTGACCGACCTCAAGCATTCCCTGGAGGAAGCGCAATGACCAACGCGACGCAGACCGGCCAAACGACGGTGACCGTGCACCGCATCTACATCAAGGCTCCCGTCCAGCAGGTGTGGGACGCCATCACCGACCCCGATTGGAACGGCCGCTACGGGTACGGCGCCCCCAGCGACTACGACCTGCGCCCCGGCGGTCTCTACGCGGTGCGCTCCACGCCCGAGATGGTCGGGTTCGGCGCGCCCGAGGTGCTCATCGACGGTGAAGTGATCGAGTGCGACCCGCCCACCCGGCTCGTGCAGACGTGGCGGGCCTTCTTCACCCCCGACACTGCAGCCGAGGGCTTCACGCAGCTCACCTGGGACCTCCACGAGGAGCAGCCCGGTGTCACGCGCCTCACGGTGACGCACGATGTCACCGACGCGCCGAACGTCGCCGCCGCGACCACGAACGACGCCAACCTGCACGAGGGTGGCGGCGGCTGGGCGTGGATCCTCAGCGACCTCAAGACGCTGCTGGAGACCGGGCAGTCCACCCAGGGCTGACGCCACGTGACGCCGCGGGCGTCACCCGCTCATGAGGGGTGCGGGGCCTGCGCGAACCGGCGTAGGTTCCGCACCATGAGCGCTCGAGCAAACAGTTCCGTCTTCAGCAGCGTCACGCCCACGCCGGTGCAGAAGGCGAACCCGCAGGCGCCGTCGGGCAACAAGTCCGACGTCGTCACCGAGCGCATCGTGATCACCCCGCCGATGCCCGGCACCGACGACGCGAGTGGCGACGCCGGCGCGTACCCCCACGAGCCGATCCCGGTCGGGTTCTTCATCGACTACGAGCCGGGCGAGCTCCTCTGCGACTTCGTCGATCCGATCATCCTCGCCTTCGAGGACGCGATGAACAGCGGCCGCCTCACCAAGGCGGTGGAGCTGATCACGCGCGTCGCGGTCGGGCTGCCGACGCGTGGCGCGCGCTTCCCGGCGGCGGAGTACCACCGCATGGTTGACGAGGGCGCACTGATCGTGATGGGCCCCGGTGCCAGCGACAACGCGGTGATCCTCGAGGAGCACATCGAGGCGCGGGAGGTGCCGGCCGTCGGGGTGGTCGGCACGTCGCAGTTCTCCGGCGAGTACTGCTTCACCCTGCCCAACGGCGGGCACGGCGAAGAGGCGGCGCTGGTCGCCAACTACCTGGCCGAGCACGGGTATCGCCGCATCGCGTTGTTCGGCGAACACGGCGGCACCGGTGACACCGAGTACCGCAACTGGTTCGCGGACCAGGCCCGCATGCAGGGTCTGCACATCGTGTTCGAGCACCTCCTCGAACGACGCCCCGCCGACGGTGAGCTCGATCCGATCCTGATCGACGTGCGCGACCGCATCGCGCCCGACGCGCTCGTCTACATGGGCACCGGGTGGACGACCCCGGCCTACAACGCCGCGCTCGGCCGCATCGGGTGGGACCCGCCGCGTGTGTGCAACGCCGCGTTCATGTGGGCGCCGCACGACGAGGCGTGGATGCGTGCGCTCGAGGGTTGGACCGGTGTCGACCAGCTCACCGGTCCCGACGGGCCCGACGCGAACATCAACTACAACTCGCTGCTCGACCGCTTCGAGGCCCGCTTCGGTCGGCGCGTCGACCACGTGGTGATCGCGCTCGGGTACGACCTGGGTCGGGTGGTCGCCGAAGCGATCGTGAACGCGCCGATGATGAGCGGGCGGGGCATGAAGCTCGGCCTCGAGCGCATCAAGATGTTCCCCTCGGCGATCGGCGGGGCGCGCACGCACATCACGTTCGGCGCGCAGGACCACCGCGGGTACAAGGGCGACTTCCTCGTGATGCGCCAGTTGGTGAACCAGCGCTACGTGTACCGCGGCGGCCTCGTTCCCCGCCACCGCGTCGGCGACGAGTAGGGGAGTGCCCGGCTCAGGGCAGGTCGAGGATCACGGCGATCGTCTCGCGCAGTTGGGACAGCGCCGACGGCCCGACGTTTCCTCGCACGGCGCGGATGCGGCTGGGTGACACGGCCCTGAGGTGCTGGCACTGCGCCGCGGACACATCCTGGAGCCCGTTCGCCGCGTCGGGTTCGAGCACGACTTCGGAGTGGAACGGCCGGATCGTCGTGGTGAGTGGAACCACGTGCACGACGGTCGGCTGCGCGTCGAGGATCCGCTGCGCCGTCACGAGCACGGCGGGATGGCGGAAGCCGGCCTCGCGTCCTTCCGGGAGCCCGAGTTCGAGGTCGACGACGTCACCCGAGTTCGGCATCGAGCCAGGCCGCCTCGTCGTCGTTCAGCGGGGTGGTCAGCTCGGCTCCGACTCGGTCCTGACGGAGGGCCCGGACCGCGAGGGTGACGGTGTTGCCCACGGTGGTGTGGAGCTCGGCGGCGAGGCGCTTGAGCTCGTCGTGGGTCGCGACGTCGATCCGGACACTCGTGCTCTGCATGCAGATCAGCATACACTCGCCGATCGTTGTCGTAGCTCGCTTGTAGCGTTCGGGCATGGCCCGTCTCGATCCCGCCGCACGCATCCGCGCCGAGGTGGAAGCCGTCCTCGAAGACGGCCCGCTCGCGTTCGACGTGCTGCTCGAGGAACTGCAAGGCCGCGGGCTCGATCTCGGACCGCAGCCGAACGAACGCCTCGACAATGTGCTCGACACCATGGAGCGCATCGGCTGGGTGACCGACCACGACGGCGACGGCACGACCGACATCTGCTTCGACCCGTTCGTGCTCATCGACGGCGTCACCTGGACGGTGCCGATCACGGCCGTCGATCTGGCCTCGGACACGATCGCGTCGGGCTCGTTGGGGCTGCTCCTCGAGCCGCTGCTCCAAGAGTGGTGCGAACTCGCCGGCGGTGGCACGGTCGATTTCGACCGCGACAATCGTCGCGGTCACGCGGCCGACGAGCTCCTCGTCGACCTCGGTGACCACCCCCGCCTCGGCATCACGTTCCCTCCCGGGTGGCTCGCCGCCCACGGCGCATCCGCCGATGGCTACCTCCGGCTCCGACTCGCCGGCGAGGTCGTGCACGGCGAGGGAGTCCCCACGATCGAAACGGCTTCCTCGGAACTCGTCGCTGCCCTCGCCGCGACCATCGCCGCCGAAGACCCGGAGCGGGCGTGCCGTTCGGTGCAGGAAGTCCTGACCGAGGTCCTGGTGCTGCGGCCCGACCTACGTGGCGCCGTCTTGCCGCCGCTGCCCGACTGGATCGAGGCGGCGGGGCTCGAACGAGTCGGTGATCGCGTCGCCCAGCCGGGCTTCGACTTCGTGCTCGACGACATGCGCGCTCATGTGGTGGAGGTGGCGCTCGCCGAAGGGTTCGACGAACACGAGATGACGGCGTTTGCCGCGCTGGTTGCGGCGCAGGAGGCGTGGAGCAACGGCGAACGGCCGTTGCCTGGCGACCTCCGCACCGGCGCGGCGCTCGCGCTGGGCTCGGCGGCGGTCGCGATGGCCTTCGTCGAGGAGCAGGACGACGACGTCCGCGAACTCGACGAGCTGGCCGCGTTCGCGGAGTCGCTCGTCGACGCGGCTGACGGTCGCGAGCGTGCCGGCCCCGCATGGCTCGTGGCCCAGGCGCACATGAAGGCCGGTCGCACCGATCAGTTCGAGGCCTGGGTCGACACCGCACTCGGCTCCGACGACGACCACCTCCTCGCATTGCACGACAAGGCATGGTTCGAGTTCGACCGGGGCCACGCGCGCCCGGCGAGGAACCTCTTGACCCAGATGCGGTTGGACGCGCTGGACGACGACATCGCGCTGCTCGACGAGATGCTCGCGCCGACGCGCGCTCCGGCCGGCCGGAACGACCTGTGCCCCTGTGGCAGCGGCCGTAAGTTCAAACACTGTCATCTCGGCAGGGATGAGGTCCCGCTCGCTCACCGCCTCGTCGGGCTCGCCCGCAAGGCCAGCTGGTGGCTCGATCGACGCCACCGCATGGAGGTCGGGTACCTCGCGATGCTGCGGGCGGGTGCGAGTGGGCGATCGGCCGCCGAGATGGTCGAGCTCGACCCGCTCATCGTCGATGCGGCCCTCTCGGAGGGTGGGCTGTTCGCCGAGTGGCTCACCGAACGCGGCGCGCTCCTCCCGCCCGACGAGGCATCGCTCGCCGCGGAGTGGGCGCTGGTCGCGCGATCGGTCTTCGAGGTGACCGACGTGCGCCTCGACGAGGGAATGACGCTGCGCGACCTGCGGACCGGCGATGTCGTCGACGTGCAGGAGCGACTCGGCACCCACGGGATGGTGCGAGGTCGCGCGCTGCTGGTGCGGGTGCTCCCCACCGGCGACGGCGGGCATCAGATGTTCGGGGGCATCACGATCGTGCCCGACTCGGCACGCGACCGGTGCCTCGAGCTGCTCGACGGCGCTCCGACGCCCGAACGCTGCTTGCGTTCGTCGCCCAACTCGGCGAGGGGCCCGCGATCGTCTCCCGCGAGGGCGATGCTCGTGGTCTTCTGCGAGACGACGTGGTTGGTGCCCGACGCCGTGGCCGCGGTGGCGGCGCTCGACCACGCGTTCGGGCCCTCGGACGAGCCGACGGACGAGGGTCGCGAGTGGGCGTGGCTGGAGGAGGGCGAGGCCGCTCGTCGGTCCTCCGGGGGTCACCGGTCATCGCGTCCTCGGAACCCTGGCCCTGCACGGCGATCGTCTGACCGCGAGCACCACCACCGAAGCGCGCGCCGACGCGCTCCTCGCCATCGTGCAAGCGCGTGCTTCCGGGCGCCCGTCTCGTGGAAGACCTGCGGTCCGACTTCGAAGAACGACGAGCCGACCTCGAGTACGAAGCCGAGGTCCTCGGCGGTGACGAGTAGGGACGAGGAGGAAAGCGAGAGGCGCAGAGATCTACGCGGCTCGCCGCGTGCTTCGGCACGCCCGCGGTGACGAGCAGCGCGGTGGCCGCGTCGGACTCCATGCCGTTGTACTCCGACTGCTTCGCCGACGTGTACCAACCCGCCCGCACCCTGCGGTCGAAGACGCGCTGACCGGAAGGTGTCCGCACCACGAACCCCGCGTGGGCGAACGGGTAGACGTCCTGGCGGAGCGGTTGGTACTCGTCGGGGCCGGTCATGATCTGGAACGTGATCCGGTAGCGCGGCCCGAGGGCGCCGGCGGGCCGGTGGCGGGTGATCGCACTGGTCGCCTCGCTCGACGTGACGAGGAAGGCCCCGGTGGCGTTCGCCAGGTCGTTGGGGCCCGGGAGACCGGGCTGGTCGTGCAGGTTGTCGAGGCGCAGCGCGGGGGAGAGGCCGGGCCCGGTGATCGAGACGACCTGCGCGCCCTTTGCCGAAGCGGCCTCGGCGGGGACGACGACGACGGCAGCCGCCACCACGGCGACGAGGAGGAAGCGCCTGCCCCAGCCCACGACGCGTGTCACCCCGCGTACATGGGCGTCTGCAACTCGGCGTCGCGCACGGGCGGCTCGTAGCCGAGGTCGTGCGCCTGCTGCAGCGCGATCACGCCCTCGGCAACACTGAGCAGGGGAGTGGTCGAGATCGCCTTGATCCCGCGACCGGCGGATGCCGCGATCGACACCGCGGCCGCGGCGGTGTTGTCGGGCAGGTCGACGATGCAGACGACGTCGTAGTCGCCGAACGAGAGGTAGAAGTCCTCGAGCCGCCCACCGGCCTTCTCGACCATCGTGCGAACGGGACGCGAACGGTCCTGGGGCTGGAGGACGAGCGCCTCCCACGCCTCGGCGGTGTACGCGGCCTGGACCAGGTATCGAGCCATGGGTCCTCCTGAGGGGGCGGGCGAACGTCGATCGATCGTGCGCCGATTCGCCGCCGCCGTCAATCGCGCAATCGCGCCGTGGGGGCCGGGCGTGAGCACGCCATCGGTGAGAGGATCGTCGCTCAGCGAACACCGAGCGAGGGGGACGCGCCCATGCGCGCAGCAGTCGTCGAGACCGTGCCGGGTGGCGTGGGGATCTCCGAGGTCGAGGTCGACGAGCCGCGCGCCGGCGAGGTGCTCGTGCGTACCGTGGCCACGGGCGTGTGCCACAGCGACCTGCACGCGATGCACGGTCACGGGATCGTGGCACCATCGCCGTTCGTGCTCGGCCACGAGCCCGCGGGCGTGGTCGAGGCCGTCGGGCCCGGGGTCCACAACGTGAAGCCCGGCGACCACGTGGTGGCCTGCCTCTCGGTGTACTGCGGTCACTGCGCCAACTGCCTCACCGGGCACTCGTACCGGTGCTTCACCGACGACGACGCGCGTGGCGCCGACGCGCCGCCGCGGCTCACCCGCGACGGCGAGACCGTCCACCAATTCGTGGGGGTCGGTGGCTTCGGCGAGCGCATGTTGGTGAGCCAGCACCATCTTGTCGCCATCGACAAGGCATTGCCGCTCGAACGGGCCTGCCTGCTCGGCTGCGGTGTGCTCACCGGCGTCGGCGCGGTGCTGAACACCACTCCGGTGCGCGCGGGATCGACGGTTGCGGTGATCGGCTGTGGTGGCGTGGGCATCTCGGCGATCCAGGGCGCCCGCCTGGCGCACGCGCGGCGCATCGTCGCCGTCGACGTGAGCGACGAGAAGCTCGAGCTGGCGCGGCGCTGCGGCGCGACCGACGTGGTGAACGCCCGCAACGAGGACGCGGTGGCCGCGGTGCAGCAGCTGTCGCGCGGCGGCGCCGACTTCGTGTTCGAGGCGATCGGCACCGCGGCGACCATCCAGCAGGCGCTCGGGATGGCCGGCTTCGGCGGCGCGGTGACCGTGGTGGGGATCCCCGGCACCGAGGAGCAGGTGACGATCAGCGGCATCGACCTGCTCATGGGCAAGTCGATCCGTCAGTCGTTGATGGGCTCGAACCGCTTCGTGGCCGACATCCCCCTGCTGGCCGGGTTCGCGCTCGATGGTGTGCTCGATCTCGACGCGATGGTGAGCCTCGAAGCACCACTCGACGACCTGCCGAAGGTGCTCGACGACCTCGAGGCCGGCACCGTGCTCGGCCGCGCGGTGATCACGTTCGGGTGAGCCGGCGCCGACGCCGGTCTCGCGGCGTCACGCGCCGACCAGCGCTCCGAGCTTGTCCATGACCACCTCGCCGTGCCACTGCGAGCCGATCGGCGCGTCGTGGTACTGCGCACCCTCGACGGTGGTGAACTCGACGTACTCCTTCTTGCCCGGGAGCGCGTCGTAGAGTTGCTTCGGCTGGCCGGGGACGAAGTTCTCCAGCTCGTAGTCGACCACGAGGGTGGGCGTCCGCACCTTGTCGACGAGATCGCCGAGCGTGTACTGCCGGATGATGCGCGACAACGTGTACCAGTCGCTCGGCACCTGCCCGGCGCGCGCCTGCTCGAGTGCTTCGGTCGAGAAGATCTCCAGCCGCTTCTTCAAGCTGAAGGTCTGCATCGGGTCGGCACCGGGGATGATGAGGTCGGCCCAGGCGGCGTTCACGGTCTGCTGGTCGCCGTTCTCGGCGACGCGGCGCAGGGCTTCGGGGAATGCGCCGTACTCGTCGACCGAGCCCGGATCGGGCACGACCGCCGCGAGCCGGTGCTCCTCGGCGACCGCGCGCATCACGAGGGTGCCGCCGAAGCTCACGCCGATGAGCGCGAGGCGCTTGGGGTCGACGTCGTTGCGCTTCAGGACCACGTCGACGACCGGGCTGACCACCCTGCCCCAGTCGGGGGTGAACGGCACCTTGTCGACGAACAGGGCGCGCCCCTGACCCGGGCCCTCGAACAGCACGACGTTCCAACCGCGTGCGAGCGCGGCGGCGCCACCCTGCGGGAGCATGTCGACGTTCTGGCCGTCGCTGCCGTTGTTCATGATCAGCGTGGGCCGCTTGCCCGTCGCGCCGGGGGCGCGCAGGAACCAGCCGCGCAGGTCGGTCTTGTCGTACGGGATGGTGAGCGGCTCCCATACCGGCGACTGGCGCTTCGCCGATTCGCGGAACGCGCCGTCCATCGCGAGGTACACCTCCTCCTCCCGGTCGGGCGTGGAGGTGCCGAGCACCCAGAACAGCGCCTGGTTGTAGTACTGCGCGGCGCGGCAGGTAGCGGTCGCGCGCGGTGATGGTCCGTTTCGCCTTCGCGGCGTCCTGTGCGGCCTGGAGCACGCGGTCACCCTGGGCGACGAACGCGTCGAACAACGACTGGTAGGACGCGCCACCCGGCGCGCTCTGGGCCTGCGCGACCACCGTGGTCACCTCGCCCACCTGGGAGTTGATGCCCGCACCGCCCAGCGCGATGAGCGTCTGGAAGTTCAGGTCGGTCTGTTCGAACAGCGCGAACGTGCCCTGGCCGAGCGTGTCGGCGCCCGAAGGGAGGCCGAGCTCCGACGGAGCGGCGGGCGACCCGGGCAACCCGGTCGCGGCGAACGCGCGCCCACTGCCGGCGAGCAGCGCGGCCATGCCGACGGCGGTGCCACCGAGGAAGGTTCGTCGTGAGTGCATCAGAGAAGATCGTCGTTGATGTGGCGCACTTGAGGCTCAGTCCACTCGGCTACCCCGAACGGGCGACGCCGTCACCCGAGCACTCAGCCCTCGTAGGGCGGGACCAGTCCCTCGATGGTGCCGTGCATCACGATGGCACTGCCGTCGTCGAGCACGCGTCGGGCGACGAGGAACTCGCTGCCCATCCAGCCCTGCCGGATGAAGCGCCCGAAGCGGATGCGGGTGCCCGGCGCGCCCGTCGACGCGGGCAGCATCTTGATCCGCTCCAACGACTCTTTGACGCCCGGCCCGGTGAGCGGGCGAGCCTGCGACAGACCGAGCATGAGCACGCGGCCCACGTCGAAGCACACGGGCGGGAAGAAGTACTCGGGTCGCCGGCCGGTGCGCTGCTCGAAGGCGTCGAAGAACTCGCGGCCGAGCGGGTTGCGCTCGTCCCACTGATCGAGACCGATCCAACCGGCGAGTTCCTGGCGCCACCAGTCGCTCGTGGCCGCGAACTCGAACGCGGTCGTGGTGTAGCGCGGTGGCTTCCAGCCGATGGCGTCGAGCGCAGTGTTGATGCCGACCAGCCCGAGGCCGAAGCCGACGTGCATGAGCGCGTCCGGGTTGCCGGCGCGCAACGTCTCGACCGCACGCTGCTTGTCGGCCTCGAGTTGGGGGATCGCCACCTCGCCGGTGATGCGCAGCCCCTCGTTCTCGCACGCCGACCGAGCAGACCGCAGGTACTCGCGCCCGATGGCCGCGTCCTCGAAGGTGATCCCGACCGAGGTTGCACCGTCGAGCGCGGCAACGCGCGCCATCACGATCGGCTCCTCGTCGAGCGAGCCCGACGGCAAGGAGAAGGAATACTCGTTGAGCATCGACTCCGTTCCGGCGAGCGTGAGCGTCGGCACCTGCGCGGCCTCGATGAACGGCGCCAGCGCGATGCCGTTCTCCGACACCTGTGGTCCGAACACGACCACGCAGTCCTCCTCGACCAGTTCGTGGTAGGCGTCGCGTACGGCGCGGAACGAGCCCTTGGGCAGTCCCTGCACCGCGCGCACCACGAACTCGACCGGGCGCTCGACGACGCCGCGGGCAACGTAGTCCTCGGCAACCATCTCCAAGACCGGGAGGATGTTCTCGTCGTAGTTGCCGTCGGCGTCGAGCCAGTCGATCAGGACTCCGACGCGTGCAGGGCTGATGTCGCTCATCCGCGCAGTCTGGCACGTTCCCGCTGACGGGCACCCGGGTGGGTCGCTCGGATCCCGAGTACGGTCGAGGTCGACCGAATCGAGGGCCCTGCCCGTGTGCTTCTCCGCCGAGGCGGATCTGGTGAGTGCGGCGGTCATCGGTGCGATCGGCGCGGCCACGCTGGCGAAGGTGCGCACGCCGCGGGAGATTCCCCTGGCCGCGATGCCCCTCGCGTTCGCGCTGCACCAGTTCGTCGAGTCGTTCGTGTGGCGCGACCTCGATGCCGGTCACACGCCGGCCACCGGCGCCGCGGTGATCCTCTATCTGGTCTTCGCGTGGGTGCTGCTGCCGGTGCTCGCGCCTCTCGCGATCCTGTTGGTGGAACCACCGGGGCCGCGTCGCCGTCGCCTCCTGCCGTTCGTGGTGATGGGTGTGTTCGCGGGCGGCTACCTCGCGGTCGCAGTCGTCAACGGTGACGTGTCGGCGCACGCGACCCACAACACGATCCAGTACGGCGGTGCCGGTGAGCTCTCGTGGATTGCGACCGCGCTCTACGTGATCGCGACGTGCGGCGCGCCGCTGCTCTCCAGCTTCAAGGCGATCGTGTGGTTCGGCGTCGCCAACCTGGTTGCCGTCGCGGTGATCGTGACCATCCAGGCCGAGGGTCTCACCTCGGTCTGGTGCCTGTGGGCCGCGGTGGTCAGTGCGCTGATCTACGTGCAGTTCACCTGGTGGCGTCGTGACGACGAGCGTCGAGGCGTCGACCATCCAGACGAGCCGCGTCCGGCCAGCGCACCGAGCTGACCCAGCCGAGCTTCTCGAAGCCCCGGATCACCATGGCCGACGGGTCGAGCTGGTGACGGTCCACACCGTGGCGGGCGAGCGAGGGGAACGCGTGGTGCGCGTTGTGCCACGACTCGCCCATGGAGAGCAGCGCGAGCGGCGCGAAGTTCGTGCTCTGGTCGCCCGACCGGAACGGCTGCTTGCCGAACATGTGGCACACCGAGTTGGTGCACCAGGTGATCTGGTGGCCGAACCCGATGCGGATCACGCCGGCCCACAGCAGGACGGCGAGGGCGCCGCCGAGCGTGCCGGTGAGGAGGTATCCGATGCCGAAGGGCAGGGCGAGCGTCGCAACGCACAACGGCAGGAACATGCGGTCGACCCATACGAGGTCGCGGTCGGCGAGCAGATCGGGGGCGAAGCGCACGCGCGGCGTGTCCTGGTGCTTGAACAACCAGCCGATGTGCGCGTGCAGAAACCCGCGCGTCTTGCCGAGCGGGTGGTGCTCCGGCCACACGGGGGAGTGCGGGTCACCCGCCTTGTCGCTGAACATGTGGTGGCGGCGGTGCATCGCGACCCAGCCGATCACCGAACCCTGGAACGACATCGACCCGGCGACCGCGAGGACGATCTTCAACGGTCGGCGGGCCTCGAAGGCGCGGTGGGTGAAGAGGCGGTGGAAGCCGACGGTGACGCCGAGGATCGTCACGACGTAGAACGCGGCGGCGACGGCGAGCGTCGTCCACGACACCATGTTGCCGGCGAGCACGACCACGACCGCCCAGACGGCGGCGACGAGCGGCCCGAACACGATGAGGCCGGTGAGGGCACGCTGCCAGCGGAGGCGGCGGGCGGTGGGCAGCTCGACGATCGCGTCGAGGTCCTGGTCGAGCCCGGGCGTGGGCGCGGGCGCGTCAGGAGAAAGGGAAGGAAGGACTGGCGTACTCGTGGTCAAGGAGAATTCCTGGGGTCGGCTTCGACACCACCAGGCTCCCGAGCAGTCGAGCAGTGCAGCTACTTCAGCTGCTCCCTGTGGAGCAGTCACTGCAGGGTACCGGCGGGCGGGCTCCCCAAGGGGTCGCGGACCAACAGCCGCAAATGCCGCGACGCTGGGTGCGAACTGAGCGCGACCTGTGAAGGGTCGGTTCCGCGATGCCGTGCGTGACGCGCGCGCCCGTACACTCGACCCATCAACTCATCGCCCGGTTGGATGCTCAAGACCCGCGACACCGCGGATCACGACCACGAGTCCGCAGCCGAAAGCTCACTCTCGAAGCGCACGCTGCTGCTGGCAGTCGCACGACGCGGACTGCCCGGCATCCTCGAGGCGACCTTCGTCCCCGCGGCGATCTTCCTCCTCACGAGCAATCTGTTCGGGACGCGCTGGGCGATGGTCGCGGTGCTCGCCTGGGCGAGCACGATGTTCGCCTGGCGTCGCTGGCGCGGTCGTCGACCACCGGCACTCGTCATCGTCGGTCTCGGAGGGTTGGCGGTGCGCACCCTCATCGGCGTGCTCAGCGGCAGCGCCTTCTTCTACTTCGTGCAACCGGTCGCGACGATGCTCGCGGTCGCGTCGCTGTTCGTGGTGTCACTCGCGTTCGGCCGCCCGTTCATCGCGCGTGTCGCGCACGACTTCTGCCCGATGGCGGCCGACGTCGTGACCCGTCCGTCGGTCAAGCGACTCTTCGTCGGGTTGACCGCGGTGTGGGCGGGATCGCAGCTGCTCAACGCCGGCGCCACCGTCGCGATGCTGCTGAGCCTCGACACGGGCCTGTTCGTCGTGCTGAAGCCGTTGATCTCGCTGTCGATCAGCGCGACCGCGGTGTTCGTGACCGTGCGCTGGGCGCTGCACGTCGCGCAGCGTGAGCAACTGGTGTTCGCGACCGTCTGAGACGCACGCCCGGCGTCAGCCCTCAGGCGGCGGTGCCGCGCTGATCGGGCAGCGCCCGGTCCGGGTGCAGTTCCGGAGTCCAGAGGTGTTCGCCGTCGTGGCGGCACGGCTCCATGCAGCGGAGCCGGTACCCGTGGGGCCTCGCTCGTGTCGCGTTGCAGATCTCGGAGTGAGCGGGGGTGTTCGGGGACAGCATTGCCGGAATTCCATTCGTGGTGAATGCCCATTGTACCGGCCACGTCTCCCGACCTCGCCCCGCGGCGGTTGCGAATTCGTCGCAGCGGGTACCGGAAGTGCACGGCCGTCGCACTCCCGACGGCGACACGATCGACGAGGAGCATCACATGAGCAGGGATTCCGGACCCGCCGCCGGCGCCAAGGGCGTCGTCGAGGACATCAAGGGCAAGGCCAAGGAAGTTGCCGGTGAGGTCACCGGCAACGAATCGCTCCAGGACGAAGGTCGGGCTCAACAGGACAAGGCATCCTCGCAGCGCGACGTTGCGAAGCACGAGGCCGAGGCCGAGAAGTCGCGCGCCGAGGCAACGGCGGACGAAGCGCGTCAGCGCTCCCACCAGAACGACTGAGAGATCGCAGCATCGCTCCGTGTCGGGCACCCAACGGTCCCCGACACGGAGCGAACTGCACGGCGCTGCGGCCGGGTCAGTCGACGCGGCGGACGTCGCCCTCGAAGATCGGCGGGAGTTCGGAGACCGCCGCGAGCATGTTGCGCTCCCACACCTCGCGGAGGCGCTCGATCAGCGGAGAGTCGGGCTCGACGCGGAACTCCTGCAGATCTGCCTCCGCGTCGGTCTCGAGGACGGCGACGTCGTAGGGCGGCCCCACCGACAGGTTGGCGCGCGTCGTGCTCATCATCGAGCCGAGCGCAATCTTGACCGCCGTGCTCAGGTCGACGCCCGCCTCGATCGCGAGCTCGAGCATGAACTTGCCGTACTTGGTCTCGCCGATCTGGAGGAAGGGCCGCTCGTCGGACGCGGCGGATGTAGTTGCCCTCCGGGTAGACGAGGAAGATGTCGGCGGGGCCGTCGCCGAGGCGACCGCCGAGGATGAAGGTGGCGGTGCCGTCGGCGCCGGATGCCGCGAGGGCGGCGCGGTGCTCCGCGGCGACGTCACGGCTGAGCCTCCCCACGTAGAGCGCGGCCTCGAAGAGGTGCTCGACGGTGGCGAGGCTCTCGGCCGACCCCTCCGAGGCGAGATCGCGGTCGATGCGATCGAGCACCTCCTGCGTGGTCGCGAGGTTGCCCGCCGACTCCAACACGAAGACCCGGTCGGGTGCCGGCCGGAAGACGTGTTGTTTGCGGTACGTGCTCACGTTGTCGACGCCGGCGTTGGTGCGGGTGTCGGCGAGGAACACGAGGCCGTCGTGGAGGCGGAGCGCGAGGCAGTAGGTCACCGGTGCAGTCTCGCATTCGTTGCCGCCAGACCTGGCAAGATCGCCCGATGAGCACTCCGAGTGTCACCGCGCCGAAGCGCGCGCTCCCCGTCGCCACGCCCGAGACCCAGCACTTCTGGGAAGGCACCGCCGCGGGTGAGCTGCGCCTGCAGCGCTGCCGTGGGTGCGGCGACGCGTACTTCCCGCCCCAGCCCTGGTGCCCACACTGCGCGAGCGATGACGTCGAGGTGTTCGTGGCGTCGGGGTCGGCCACGCTCTACAGCTACGTGATCTCGCACCTGCCGGCGCCGGGCTTCGCGGTGCCATACGTGCTCGCGGTCGTGACGCTCGCCGAGGGGCCGCGTCTGCTGACCAACCTGGTCGACGTGGCGCCCGATCCCGCGCTGCTCACGCTCGACGCGTCGGTCGTGGTCGGCTTCGAGACCGTGGGGAGCGACGGGGAGGTGACGCTGCCGGTGGTCCGGCTGCGAGCGCAATGAGCGCGGCGGGCGTGCCGAGCGCGGCGATCGTCGGCGCGGCCGAATCGACCGAGATCGGCAAGGTCGCGTTGTCGTCGGTCGGCCTCGCGGTGGACGCGGCGCGGCGCGCGCTCGCCGACTGCGGGCTGACACCTCGCGATGTCGACGGCGTCGCGATGGCTGGGCTCAACCCGTACCTGCCCACGTTGCTCTCGCACTCGCTGGGCATCGAGGCGCGCTGGGTCGACGCCACGATGGTGGGCGGCTGCTCCAACCTCGTGCACCTCGCGCACGCCGCCGACGCGATCGCGAGTGGTCGGGCCGAGGTGGTGCTGATCGCGCACGGCGAGAGCGGCCGCTCGCACCACGGTGGCGCGGCGTGGCGGCCGTCGCCCGACTCGTGGCAGGGCCAGTTCGAGTTGCCGTTCGGCACCGCGGGCCCGATGACGCTGCTCACGTTGGGCGCGCTGCGGTTCCTGCACGACCGAGGCGCCGACCGCGAGACGCTCGCCCGCGTGGTCGTCACCCAGCGCGAGTGGGCGGGGCGCAACCCGCGGCGTTGCGCCGCGACCCGATCACCGTCGACGAGGTACTCGCTGCACCGGCGGTCGCCTTTCCGTTCACCCGGCCGATGTGCTGCGTGAGCACCGACGCCGGTGGGGCAGTGGTGGTCACGAGCGTCGAGCGGGCGCGGGACCTGCCCCGGCCGCCGATCGCGCTGCTCGGGGCCGGTGAGGCGACGGGCGCGGCCATGGCCAGCCAGATGCTCGACCTCACGTCGTCGGCCGCGTTCCGCAACGCGGGTGCGGCTGCGTTCGCATCATCGGGGCTCACCCCGGCCGACGTCGACCACGCGATGCTCTACGACGCGACTGCGCATCTCCCGCTGCTCGCGCTCGAGGATCTCGGCTTCGTGGCACGCGGCGAGTCGCCTGCGTTCGTCGCCGAGGGGCACACCGCGATCGGCGGCTCGTTGCCGGTGAACACCACGGGCGGCGGGCTCAACTACACGCACAGCGGCATGTACGGGATGTACGCGTTGCTCGAGTCGGTGCGTCAGCTCCGGGGCGAGGCCGCGGTGCAGGTCGACAACGTACAGGTGTCCCTCACCCACGCGATCGGCGGAATGTTCCAGTCCGCCGCGACCGCGATCCTGACGAACCAACCAGGCTGACCTCACATCTGTGACCCATGGCATCGGATTTGGGCACAATCGGTCGTCTACCGTCGACGGACGTCCGCAACTCGGAAGGACCGAACATGAAAATTGCCGATGACATCACCCAGCTGATCGGCAACACGCCACTCGTGCGGCTGCGGAACGTCACCGACGGCGCGTCGGCGCAGGTCGTCGCGAAGCTCGAGTACTTCAACCCGGCGCACAGTGTGAAGGACCGGATCGGCGTAGCGATGATCGACGCCGCCGAGGAGGCCGGCCTCATCGGGCCCGACACCATCGTGGTGGAGCCGACCAGTGGCAACACCGGCATCGCGCTCGCGATGGTGTGCGCGGCGCGTGGGTACAAGTGCGTGTTCACCATGCCCGAGACGATGAGCAAGGAGCGGCGTGCGCTCCTGCGTGGCTACGGCGCCGAGCTCGTGCTGACGCCCGGGCCCGACGGCATGGGCGGCGCGATCGCCAAGGCGGAGGAGCTGGCCAAGAGCGATCCCCGCTACTTCATGCCGCAGCAGTTCGACAACCCGGCGAACCCTGCCATCCACCGCCGGACGACGGCCGAGGAGATCTGGAACGACACCGACGGTGAGGTCGACATCCTCGTCGCGGGCGTCGGCACCGGCGGCACGATCACGGGCGTGGCGCAGGCGATCAAGGAGCGCAAGCCGAGCTTCCAGGCGATCGCGGTGGAGCCGGCCGCGTCGCCGGTGCTGTCGGGAGGGCAGAAGGGGCCCCACCCGATCCAGGGGATCGGCGCCGGCTTCGTGCCCGCGAACCTCGAGGTCGACCTCGTCGACGAGGTGATCCAGGTCGAGAACGACGACGCCTTCGCGACCGCGCACCGGGCGGCGAAGGAAGAGGGACTGCTCGTCGGCATCTCGTCGGGTGCGGCGATCTGGGCCGCGGTGCAGGTGGCGAAGCGTCCCGAGAACGCGGGCAAGCTCATCGTGGTGATCATCCCGTCCTTCGGCGAGCGTTACCTCAGCACCCCCCTCTTCGCCGGCCTCACCGACTGAGACCGCGGATGGGCCTGGCCACACTGCGGCGCGACCTCCGCGCGGTCAAGGAACGTGATCCGGCGGCGCGCAGCGTCGCCGAGATCTTGTTCTGCTACGCGGGACTGCACGCGATCTGGGGTCATCGGCTGAGCCACTGGCTCTGGCTCCGTGGGCGCCGGCTGTCGGCGCGCATCCTCTCGCAGGTCGTGCGCTGGCTCACCCTGGTGGAGATCCACCCCGGTGCGGTGCTCGGGCCGGGGCTGTTCATCGACCACGCGGCCGGGGTCGTCATCGGCGAGACCTCAGAGGTCGGCGCCGACGTGACCATCTACCACGGGGTCACGCTGGGCGGGACGAGTCTCGACCACGGGAAGCGCCATCCCACGGTCGGTGACCGGGTGACGATCGGGGCGGGTGCGAAAGTGCTCGGCCCCGTCACCATCGGCCACGACAGCCGCATCGGCGCCAACGCGGTCGTGGTGAAGGACGTGCCGCCGAACTCGGTGGTGGTCGGCATCCCCGGCCAGGTGATCTCCCGGAGCCGGCCCCGGTCGGTCGAGGCGCCCGTCGACCTCGAGGACACCCAGGTTCCCGACCTCGTCGGTGCGTCGCTCCAGGCGCTGTTGCGGCGGGTCGACGACCTCGAGACGACCGTGCTCGGTCACCTCACCCAGGGCGACGCGTGCCCGTCGGAGGTCGGCGTGTGGGCGGGCGAGGACTTCTCGATCTGATCGACTCGATCCGATCGACGAGGCCGCTCACTCCGTGGCGAGCTGCGCCCACAGCGCGTGGGCGTCGTCCCGAGGCTGGTAGCCGACCGCCCGGCGCGTGTCGTCGACCGGGAAGCGGCTCCCCGCGTTCGCCGATGCGGCGTTGAGGAGTGCGAAGCGCACGTCGTCGGGTGCGGTGACGCAGGCGGCGATCAGCCGGGCCGCGTCGTCGTAGGTGAGGTAGAGGTCGCGGGCGGCGGGGATGCGCAGCTTGCGCGCGTCGTCGGGCGCGCCCGCCCAGCCGATCCGCAGGCAGAGGCAGGAGAGCCCGGCCTGGTCGGAGTACAGCCGGGCGAGTGACTCGCCCCACGCCTTGGTCGCGCCGTAGAGGTTCGCGGGCCGCGGCGGCGTGTCGGGTCCCAACGGGATCTCGGGAGGGTGGCCGAGCAGCACGTGCACACTGCTGGCGAAGACCACCCGGCGGCAACCGGCGCGACTCGCGGCCTCGAAGGCGTGGTGCGTGCCGACCACGTTGGGTCCGTGCAGCCGCTCCCACGGTGCGGTGTCGTCCCGTTCGCCGGCGAGGTGCACGAGCGTGTCGACGCCTTGGCACGCCGGAGCGGTAGGCGTCGAGGTCGGTGATGTCGAGGGCCTCGATGTCGTGCCCGCCGTCACGAAGATCGGCGCGGCGGACCTCCCAGGCGCGGCCGAGCAGCTCCGGGAGTCGCGTCGACACCGCGGTGCCGATCTCACCGGCGGCGCCGACGACCAGCACGCGGCGCACGGTTGCCTCGGGCTCGCTCACTCGTGCATTGTGGCGACATGGCGACCCACGATGCGAACGCGCCGCGCTACGGCGACCTGGCGATGACGCCGGACGAGCTCGACGAGTTCCTCGCCCGGGCCGACACGATCATGCTGGCCAGCCTGCGACGGGACGGGTCGCCGTTCGTCGTGCCGGTGGGCTTCGACTGGGACGGCGAGTCGTTCTTCGTGACGTTCGGGCTCGATCACTCCGGCCTGTACCGACTGCGGCGCGACCCGCGAGTGTCGCTGAGCGTCGGCAGCGTGCCCGCCTTCCCGACGAAGTTCGTGATCGTCGAAGGGATCGCCCACGAGCTCGACGACCCCGACGGGGCGGTCAGCCGCGGCGTGCTCATGCGGGCGTCGGCCGAGAGCTTCGCGGCCGCGGGCATCGACGCCGAGCGCTACTTCCGGAGTTGGATCGCGGTGGGTCGCGTGCCGTTCCGGATCGAGGTCACCAACCTCGTGACGTTCGACGGTACGAAGACGCCCAAGGGCGACAAGTACGGCTCGGGTACGCACCTGCCCGGCGACCACCTCAGGGCGCCCGGCGCGCCGGGCTGACCTTCCTCGCCGCAGCGGCGACCAAACCGACGGCTTCGTCGGCGGGCAGCGAGGCGAGCTCGGCGGAGGTGACTTCGCAGCCGATGGGTGCGGTGCAGCCGCGTGCGTCGAGGCCGGCGAGGATCGCGGCGACGCCGACCACCCCGTCGCCGGGGAGCAACCGGCGCTGCACGGCCTGCTGCACGCGGGCGTTGCGCTCCGGCTCGGGCGCGTCGTTGATCTGGATCCCGACGATCAGCTCGGCGGGGACCGCAGCCACGTCGGCGGGGGTGCCACCACTGCGGAAGAGGTGCCAGGTGTCGAGCATCACGCCACCGTTCGGACGATCGGCGAGCTGCACGATCGCGACCGCGGTGGCGAGGTCGGGGATCCGGGTCCACGGCACGAACTCGATGCCCGCGCGCAGACCGTGCGCGGCGGCCCGGTCGCACACCGCGGCGAACGCGGCCGCGCACTCGTCGAGTGGGGGTGTGGGTCCGGCCACGAGGTCGACGACGTTCACCATCGTGGCGCCGAACGCGTCGGCAACGACGTGGAACTCGGCCTCGCCGACGGGGGAGCGCATCTCGGGCGGGATCGGGTCGGCGGACGGCAACCACTCGACGACGGCGTCGAGCTCGGCGATCGCGATCCCGTGGCCGGCGAGCAGATCGTGCACGACCGCGACCGGGAGCTCGCCGCCGAGGATGGCGATCGCGTCATGACCCGTGAGCGAGACGTGGGTGAAACCGTGCCGTGCGGCGAGCTCGATGCGTTCGGGCAGCGGCGCCTTCGGCACGGTGCGGGCGCAGAGCGCGAGGCCCTCCATCAGCCTTGTCCGGACGCCGGTGCGGCCGGCGGCGTGGGTGCCTGGGGTTCGTGCTCGCGGCGGCGCATCACGCTGTCGGCCGTGCGGCGGGAGATGCGCCAACCGTCGGAGGTGTGGCGCAGCTCGTCGGTGTACGTGCCGATCACGTGGAGGAGCTGGAAGCCCTTGTGTTCGACCTTCAGCACGGCGTCGAAGTAGGAGATCGCGGTGGCGGAGTCGCCGTCGACCACGATGTCGTGGTTGGTGACGCGGTGCAGCGTCGCGCCGACGGGCGGCCGGTGCATGAGGTCGAACGCCTCCACGAACGGGTCGCGCGACGTGTACACGCCGTTCGGGCCGTAGTCCACGTGGCAGTCCTCGGTGAAGCAGCTCGCGAAGCGGTCCCAGTCGCGACGGTCGATCCCCGCGGCGTAACGATCGAGCACGGCGCGGATCTCGAGGGTGTCGTACCAGGATTCCATGTGCGAACCTCCAGGGGTCCGGGCAGGGTGCAGCCGGCGGGAGCCGGTGGGGCCGGTGAGGGGGTAGCAGCGTGCGTCTCGGGGCCGTGTTCCCGCAAGCCGAGTTCACCAGCGTCGACCCGGAGGAGATCCTCGCCTTCGTGCACGCGCTCGAGGACGTGGGCTACGACCACCTCCTCGTGTTCGACCATGTCCTCGGCGCGGATTCGGTGGCGCGCCCGGGCTGGGACGGCGCGTACGACCACCGGGACCCGTTCCTCGAACCGTTGGTGCTGTTCGGGTTCCTCCTGCGGGAGTGCAGCCTGGAACTGGTGACCGACGTGCTCGTGCTGCCGCAGCGCCAGACCGCGTTGGTGGCGAAGCAGGCCGCGACGCTGGAGCTGCTGTCTCCGGGGCGGTTGCGCCTCGGGGTGGGCATCGGCTGGAACGACGTGGAGTACGAGGCACTCGGCCAGGAGTTCGCGACGCGCGCGGCGCGCATCGAGGAGCAGGTGGAGCTGCTGCGGCGGTTGTGGACCGAGGACACGCTCGACCACGACGGCGGCACCGACCGGGTGCGCGCCGCGGGGATCGCGCCCCGACCGGTGCGGCCGATCCCGCTGTGGCTCGGGTGCGGGGCCGATCCCCGGGCGACGGCCCGGGTCGGGCGCACCGCCGACGGGTGGCTGCCGATGCCACAGGTGCAACCCGGTCGCGGCTTCGAAGCAGCGTGGGCGGCTGTGCGCGCCGCGGCGCTCGAGGCGGGGCGCGACCCGGAGACACTCGGGCTCGAAGGCCACGTGTGGGCGCGCGAGGACAACCTCGATCGCCTGGCCGACGGCGTCACGCGTTGGCGCGACGCGGGCGCCGACCACGTCGCAGTGAACACGTTGCGCGGCGGGGCGGCGTGGCCCGGCGGTCACCTCGACCTGCTGCGCCGCGCCGCCGAACGCCTGCGTTCGGCGGACCGCACTGAGCAGATGTTGACGGAATAGTTCACATCGGTGAGTCTGAACCGATGACGCCGATCGCTCCGTTCGTGTCAGTGATCGCGAGCTACCCCGTGCTGCCGCACTGGCTGGAACTAGTGGTCGAGCTGGCCGGCTGGACTGCCGCGGCAGTGGGCGGCGTTGCCCTGGCGTTCCGTCGCGAGGACGCACACGAAGGGGCTGAGACGGTCGGCAACGTCTGCCTCTGGATCATCGTCGTCTCCGTACTCGGAGAGGCGAACAATCAAGCGGCTGAGGAGATCGTTCCCAAGGTCCACCTGGGCTCCGACAACCAGTGGCACACCACCGGTGGGCACTTCGAACCCGGCCGGTACCTGGACGCGATCTGGCAGCCGATCGTGACGGCCCTCCTCTTCCACGCACTCGTCGGCTTCGTGTTCTTCCTGGCGGGGCTCGCGGTGGTCTGGCTCCAACGTCGTCGCGACCCGGTCGAGTCGACGGAGTCCTGACGACGAACCTCAGCCAGCCGAGACGTCGACCGGGATTCCCGTGATCTGTTGCATGCCACTCACCGGATCGAAGGCGTCGGGGCCCGACGGCGCCAGCGCGTTCACGTTCACGCCGCCGCGCCGTTGCGCGGTGGGCATGCCGGTGGTCGAGGCGTTGCCGAAGCCGTGCGTCATCGCGACCACGCCGGGCCGCAGCCGCGGGTCGAAGCGCACCGGTGCGGCCAACGTGGCGCGTTCGTTGCGGATCGTCGCGACCGCGCCGGCGACCAGGCCGAGACGCTCGCCGTCGTCGGGGTGCATCCACAGCGGGTTGCCCGAGCCGTCTTCCTCGCCGCCGGGCAGGTTGAGCATCCACGTGTTGATGGAGCCGAGCGTGCGCCGCGTGATCATGCTGAAGCGGCCCGCGGGATCCGCGGCCACCGCGGCCCGCATCGCCGCGAACAGCGCGTGCCCGCGCTCGATCGTGGACTGCAGCGCCTCGGGCGCGCACTCGATCGTGCCGGTGAGGCCGAGCCGGTCGAGCGAGCCACCGGGGCCGGGCTCGTCGAGGGTGGCGACACCGCCGGCGTCGCGCAGCGCCTCGATGCTCAGGCCCCGCGGCGCGAGCGCGCCGTCGTACATCATGGGCAGCACCGACTCCATGGTGGAGTCGAGCGCGGCGTCCTTGCCCATCGCCCGCACGAGATCCGCGCAGATGCGCCACTCCTCGCGGGCCTCGCCCTCGGGTTCGCACACCTTGGGCGTCCACTGCACGAACGGCGTGCGCTGCACCCCCTGCACGAACGTGTTGAGGTCTTCGCGCTCGAACTGGTCGGTGGCGGGCAGCACGTAGTCGCCCAGCTCGCCGGTCGCGTTGCGGTAGAGATCGACCGACACGAGCAGGTCGAGCGAGCCGAGCGCGTCGGTGAGGCGATCGCCACCGCCGACCGTGAGCGCGGGGTTGCCCGCGAACACGAACAGCGCGCGCATCGGCTCGTCGGGGTCCTCGATGAGCTCGGGGATGATCGCGGCAGGGAGCATCGTGCCGATCGGGCGGCGCAGCCGACCCCAGGGCGTCTGCTCGAACGACGCGTCGGAGCGGTCGACGGTGGGCGGCACGTGCGGGAACGCACGGGCGCCGAAGAAGCTGCCGCCGCGCCGGTCGAGGTTGCCGGTGCACAGCAACAGCATCTGCACCAGCCAGTAGGCGAGTGCACCCTGGCGACCCATGTTCAACCCGGTCGAGGCGTGGATCGATGCGCCGTCGGCTGCGGCGAAGTCGTGGGCCAGTTGGCGGATCCGCTCGGCGGGGATGCCGACGACGTCGGCAACCACCTCGGGGGAGTAGGGCGCCACGAACGCGGCCACCTCGTCGAGGCCGTCGACCCGTCCGTCGAACGCGCCGAGGCGGAAGCCCACCGTTGCGTGGATCTCGTGCAGCATCGCCGCGAGCAGGTACGAGTCGCTGTCGGGACGTAGCTGGACGCACTCGCCGATGTCGGGCTCCACGTCGAGCGGGTCGACGAAGATCACCCGCGTGCCTCGGTCGCGCAGCTCGCGCAGCGCGGCGACGGGGTCGGGCACGCTCATATAGGACGACTTGCTCACGCGCGGGTTGGTGCCGATGAGCATCAGCAGCTCGGTGTGGTCGAGGTCGGGGATGGGCTGCGCCGACATGGAGCCGTACACCAGCTCCGACACCGCGTACTTGTTGCTGCAGTCCTGCGTGGCCGACGAGAAGAGCCGGTCGGTGCCGAGCGCGGGGGCGAGCGACATCGAGCGCGGCACCCACCGTCGCGTTGAACGCGTTCGGGTTGCCGAGGAAGATGCCGACGCTGCGCGGCCCGTGCACGGCGGTGATCTCCTGCAGTCGGGCGGCGATCCCGGCGAGTGCGTCGTCCCACGACACGTCGGCCCAACCGGCTTCGGTCCGCTGTTGGGGACGGAGCACGCGGTCGGGGTCGAGGTGCACGTCGACCGCGCGCAGCCCGTTCTTGCACGCGAAGCCCTGCGTGACCGGATGGTCCTTGTCGGCGCGCACCTGGACGAGCCGGCCGTCCTCGACGGTGGCGACCATGCCGCACCCCGCCTCGCACAGGCGGCAGAACGTGTTCACCGTGGTCATCGGGCCTCCCGCAGCAGATGGGTCCGGACGAACGCGCCCGCCTCACCGTAGGCGGCGAGCGACTCGGGGATGTCGGGTCCGCTCACCACCCACATGTGGATCACGTCCTCGAACTCGGTGAGGGTCACGGCCACCCCGGCGGAGCGGGCGGCCGCGGCCACGCGCCGGGCATCGTCGAGCAACGACTCGCGGGTGCCGACCTGCACGAGCAGTGGGGGAAGCCCGGTCAGGTCGGCGTAGAGCGGCGACGCAGTGGGGGAGTGGGGATCGGCGCCGGCGAGGTAGATGCCGGCCATCATCCGCAGCGCGTTGCCGCTCACGATGGGGTCGTCGACGGTGTCGGCCGACGCGCCCGTGACCGCGAGGTCGCTCCACGGCGAGATGCTCACGCCCGCGGCCGGGAGGGCGATGCCCGCGTCGCGCAGTGCGACCAGGCCGGCGATCACCAGTCCGCCGCCGGCGGAGTCGCCGGCAATCGCAATGGCGCCGGGTGCCTCACCCGCGTCGAGGAGTGCCGAGTACACCGCGACGAGGTCCTCGACCGGAGCGGGGAAGGGGTGCTCGGCGCGCGGCGGTAGTCGACGCTGACGCAGCGGCAGCCCGTCGCCCGCACGAACGCCGCGGCGACCGCGAGGTGGGTGGCGGCGCGCATCCAGATGTAGCCGCCGCCGTGGACGTACACGACGGTGCCGACGGTCTCGCCGATCTCGCCGTCGGCCGGCGTGACTTCGAGGCAGGGCACGCCACCGTGGACCACGTCGGTGACGCGCATGTCGGCGATGTCGGGTCGGGGCGCCGCGAGTTCGTGGTCGCGCATCGCGGCGATGAGCGCGGGATCGGCCTCCTCCGGCGTCCGCATCCCGGTGGCGACGATGCGCGCCACCATCTCCTCGTGTTCGACGCTCGGCATCGCATTCCCCCTGGTTGGGGTGAGAAGGTAACCCGATGGCGAATGAGAGCACCGACAGCCCGATCGAGCCGCGGCTCCTGCAGGAGTGGCTCGCCGAGGTGGTCGACCCCACGATCACCGCGATCGACGTGCACCGCCTCGGCGGCGGTCACTCGAGCGGCGCGTGGCGCATCGACGCGGTGACCGGTGGCGGCCCCGCGCGATGGTGCTGAAGGCGCCCGGCGAACCGAGCGTGGTGTACCGCCGCAGCGCGGTGCGCGAGGCGCAGGTGATGGCCGGGCTGCAGGCGGCCGGCGCCCCGGTGCCCGAGATCCTCGCCATCGACGACGGCGCCGGCGCACTGGGACGGCCGTGCTTCGTGACGGCCCACGTGCCCGGACGTGGCGTCGCCGACGCAGGGGCCAACGGCTACCACGACGACGAGGAACTGCGCGCCGGTGGCCCGGACCTGCAGCGCGCGGTGTGGGACTCGTTCCACGACGCGCTGGCGGCCATGCACTCGATCGACCCCGCCCGGGTGCCCGCGGCGCGCACCGTCACCGGCGCCGCTGCCGGCCCCGAGGGTGGCGTGCGCGACGTCCTCGACTACTGGCGCGAGGCCTTGCTCGACATCCTGGGCGGGCTCGGCGGAGGTGGCGGCGCGCCCGCGCCGCGACAGCTCGCGGCCTTGGACTGGCTCGCCGCGCACGTGCCACCGGGTGCGGACGACGCGCCCGCGGTGTGCCTCGGCGACGCCCGCCTCGTGAACGGCATCGTCCACGGCGACACCGTGCGCGCGCTCGTCGACTTCGAGGTCGCGTACGTGGGCAACCCGCTCGCCGATGTCGGCTACAGCCTCATGCTCGAGGATCGGCACCGGCGCGCGGTCGCGGAGCCGCTCGCGCTCCCGTCGGCCGACGAGACCTGGCAGCGGTGGAGCCGCGCGACCGGCCGCCCGCTCGCACACCTCGAGTACTGGACCGCGTTCTCGATGACCATCATCTGCATCACCGCCACCCGGGCGATGCTCCAGTGGGGGATGGCCGGCGCGACCGTCGACGCGGACAACCCGATGGTCGCCGACTGGCTCGCCCTCATCGACCTTGCGTCCAGATCCGGCGTCTAGCGCCCGTCGGCGACGCAAGTTCGGGGTTGGTCAGGCGCGCCCGGCCGTCAGCGGAGGATCTCGATGAGCAGCACCCACGCGTTCGAGATCGCCGCCGCGTCGGCGGCCACGATCGCCGCGGGCCACCAGTAGAGGCCACCGCCACCCTCCGCGGCGAGGGTCACCGCGGCGACGATCAGGAGGACCGGGGTGGCGATGCCCAGCATGTGGCGCACGACCCTCGATACCCGGGGCGGGTCGCGGTGGTCGGCGGGGGTGGGCGCGAAGTCGGCGCGTTGCCGGCGCACGTTCGCGGCGAGCATCAGCAGGCCGATCGCGAGGAGCTCGATGGTCAGCGCCGCACGGGACTGGTGCGGGATCAGGACGCAGGTGGCGGCCACGAGGACGCCGGCGAGCGCGATCACGGCCTCCGCGGCCCGGTTCACGAGCGAGGTGCTGCCGATGGCGTCACGCAGGTTGATCGACAACCCGACGAACACGAGACCGAGCAGCGCGGCGGACGCACCGAGTTGCGCGAGCGCGAAGTCCGACCACTCCTGGATCTCGTACCCCGTCATCCCGTGATCTCTTACGCCCGACGGCCCCGCGATCGGTACCGTGATCATGTGATCACGCTGTCGGAGGTTGCCGAGTTCGCCGCCGCGCTGCCCGACGTCGAGGAGGGCACGCGCTACGGGCACCACACGTGGACGGTGCACAGCAAGGTCTTCGCGTGGGAGCGGCCATTCAGCAAGGCCGACATCAAGCGGTACGGCGACGAGACGCCCCCGACGGGTCCGATCCTCGCGTTGACCACCGACGATCTCGGTGAGAAGGACGCGATCCTCGAAGAGGGGTTGCGCGGCTTCTTCACCATCCCGCACTTCGACGGCTACGCCGCAGTGCTGATCGATCTCTCCGTCGCGACGAAGCGCGACGTGAAGCGTGCCGTCGTCGACGCCTGGCTCTGCTGCGCGCCCGACGACCTCGCGGTGGAGTACTCCCGCCGACGCCCGATCAGCTGAACGGTGGAGTGAGCGTGGGGGTCGTCTCGCCCACAGTGGCGATCACGACCGCGCGCTCGAGCGCGGCGTCGCGGTGGGCGTGGGCCTCGATGTAGCCGGGATGCTCGACCAGGCGCAGGAAGGCGCCGGTGTTCGGGTACCAGACCGCGACGACCTCGTCCCATACGTCGTTCTCGGTGCCGACCGCCACCATGCGCGCATCGGTCTGCCACAGGATGCGGCCGCCGAGCGCGGTGACCGCTTCGAGCGCGACGATCCCGTACCGGAGGTACGCATCGCGCCCGCCGAGCCTGGCGTCGGCATCGGAGTGGCCCACCTCGTACTGCGCGGTCTGCCGGTACCGGTTCAGGTTGAGCATCACGACGGGTCCGTCACCGGCTTGCTCGAGCAACTCGGCGATCTGGGCGTCGGTGGGGATGAGGTCGACTCGCATCAGGTTCCCTTCCGGAGCAGCGCGCGCAACGTGACCGTGACGACGTCGCGGGCCTGCTCGCCGCGTGAGCCCGCGGTCGACGCGGAGGTACTCGAGCTGCTCGAGGCCGCACGCCGCGTCGAGTGCGTCGAGCAGCACCTCGCGGGTGATGGCGTCGCGGCGGCCCAACTCGGGGGCGAACTGCTCCGCCACCTGGTCGCGCAGCAGCGCCCGGCGCAGGCGCAGCATCCGCTGCAACGTGGGGGACTCCGGGAAGTTCACCCGGGCGGCGCGGCTGGCGTTGCCGACGGCGTCGTGGAGCGCCAGGCGTTGCTCGACCATCGCGCCCACCCGCTCCTCGCGGGTGCCAGTGCCCGGCGGGGGAGCAAAGCGGTCGTGCTGCAGATCCCACTGGGCCTCGACCGCGGCCTGCACCAGGGCCTCGATGTCCTTGAAGTGGCGGAACACCGAGCTCTGGGACACGCCGGCCCGGGCGGCGATCGCGGCGGCGCCCGGCCGCAGCTCGCCCTCGGCGTAGAGCGACAGGATGGCGTGCACCACGGCGTCGCGACTCCGCGCGCGGCCCGGAGGTTCCGCCCGTCGACCGTGCTGTCGACCGGGAGTGGGGCGCTGGTCATGCGGGAAGCGTAGGTAGTGGGAGTGCAACTGTCAATAGATGTTGACAGTCGGACTCCCAGAATGCTTGACTCGCGCCATGACCGACAGCTTCCCGTACGGGGACGAAGAGCTCACCGGGTTCCGCGAGGTGCAACGGCTCGCGTACGACATCGCCGAGGAGGTCGCCGCCTCGCTCGAGGTCGGGATGACCGAGCAGGACGCGTGCGACGCCATCGCCGCGGCGCAGGCCGCGCGTGACGTCGACCAGGTGTTCCACTTCCCGTTCGCCTGGTTCGGCGAGCGCACCATGCTGGCGCCGGGTTGGGCGCAGGCCGGCATCGAGGGCGGGCGAGGCGCCAAGAACGGGGGTGGCTTCTTCCCGACCGACACCGCGATCGCCGAGGGCACCGCGGTGATCGTCGACCTCGCTCCCGTCGTCGACGGCTACTGCTCCGACATCGGCTACTCGTGTGTGGTCGGCACCAACGAGGTGTACGAGGAGTTGCTCGCCGGCCTCGCGCCGATGCGCGACCAGTTGCTCGCCGGCGTGCGGGCGGGGCGCACCCTGCGCGAACTCTACGTGGAGCTCGACACCGTCATCGCCGACCACGGATGGGTGAACTGCCACCAGGAGTACCCCGACCGCGCGCTCGGGCACCGCGTGATGCGCCTCGGTCCCGATCCCGACCATGCCGGCCCGATCCCCGGGTTCGGTGTCGCGGCGGGCGAGGGCCTCGTCGCCGCGATCATGGAGGCGGTCGAGCGCGACACCTGCTGGCCGATCTGGAACGACGGCGAGCGCGCCGACCACCGGCCGACGCCGGGAGTGTGGGCCGTGGAGCCGCACATCGGGCGCGCCGGCGTGGGCGCCAAGTTCGAGGAACTGATGGTCGTCACCGACGACGACGCCTTCTGGCTCGACGACGACCTGCCGCACGTGCGCCGCTGGGCGGCCGCCGCGACGGCGCCCGGAGAGAGCGCGTGAAGCGCAACATCCTCTTCGTCACCACCGACCAGCAGCGCTACGACGCGCTCGGCTGCACCGGCGGCGCCATCGCGCGCACACCCGTCGTCGACGGTCTCGCCGCGCATGGCGTCAACTACTCGCGCATGTACGCCAACAACACGGTGTGCATGCCCGCGCGCTGCACGATGCTCACGGGCCAGTACCCGCGCACGCACGGTGTCACGTCGAACGGCGTGCCGTTGCCCGAGGACGCGCCGAGCATCGCTGCGCACCTGCGCGACGTCGGCGGCTACCGCACCGCATTGGTGGGCAAGGCCCACTTCGAGCCGGCGTTCGACTTCCAGAACAAGTGGGAGGAGAACAAGCGGTGGCGCCGCGGCGACACCGGGCCCTGGCGCGGTTTCGACTACTCGATCCAGGCCGCGCACGTCGCCGCGTTCCAGGGGCGGCCGGTGCAGCACTACGGCAAGTGGGTGGCGGAGTTCCACCCCGAGCACCTCGAGTCGTTCTGCGAGCTGCTCGGCGCGCACCCCGGCGGCGACACCGGCGCGCCGGAGACGAAGCACAACGCGATCCCGCGCGAGTGGTACCACACCGACTGGACCGCGGACCGGGCCATCGAGTGGCTCGACACCGTCGACGCCGACGACCCGTTCTTCTGTTGGGTGAGCTTCCCGGACCCGCACCACCCGTGGGACCCGCCCGAGTCGGAGATGCGCCGCGTGAACTGGCGCGACCTCGACCTGCCGCCGGGTCATCCCGGCTCGCCCGACGCGATACGCGCCGTGCTCGAGGGGCGACCGGCCCACTGGCTCGGGTGGTACGACCGCACCTTCGCCAACGCGGAGGGTGGCCCGATGTACTGGTATCCCGACGAGCTCACCCACGACCAGGTGCGCGAGCTCAACGCACGGGTGCACGTGATGAACGAGCTGATCGACGAGGCCCTCGGGCGTGTGCTCGACCACCTCGCCATCCTCGGACGCCTCGACGACACCGACATCATCTTCACCACCGATCACGGCGAGATGCAGGGCGACTTCGGCTTCCTGTTCAAGGGGCCCTGGCACGTCGACGCGCTGATGCGCCTGCCGCTCGTGTGGAGGCCGGCGCCCGCGGCGGGGGTCACGCCCGCGGCGGTGGACGCGCCGGTCAGCCAGGTCGACCTGGCACCCACGTTCTGCGCGATCGCCGGCATCGAAACCGCCGACTGGATGCAGGGCCACGCGCTGCCCGTCGACGGTGCCGACGCCGAGGCGCGCGGCTTCGAGCGCGCGATCACGCAGTGGGACAGCCAGTTCCCCGGCTACGGGATGCACTTCGCGTCGATCGTCCGCGACGGCTTCACCTGCACCGTCTACGACGAGAGCACCGACGGGCAGCCCAACGGCCTCGAGGAGTCGTGGGGCGAAGGCGTGCTCACCAAGTGCGGCGTGCACTACGACGGCACCGAGGGCGAGCTCTACGACCTCACCGACGACCCGCACCAGTGGCACAACCTCTGGTCCGACCCCGCGCACCGCGCGCTGCGCGACGACCTCGTCGCCGATCTCCGGGCCTCGATGCCCGCCGCGTGCGAAGACGCTGGCGGTCGAAGCCCCCGCCTGATCCGATCCACGACTGCACTGGAGACACCGTGAAGGTCCTGCGCACCCCCGACGAGCAGTTCGCCGGCCTGCCCGAGTACCCGTTCGCGCCCCGCTACGCGACCATCACCGCGGGCCCGGGCGAACTGGCCGGCACCGAGCTGCGCGTGCACTACCTCGACGAGGGCCCGCGCGACGCGGCGCCGGTGCTGCTGATGCACGGTGAGCCGTCGTGGTCCTTCCTGTACCGCCGCGTGATCCCGGTGCTCGTCGCCGCGGGTCACCGCGTGATCGCCCCCGACCTCGTGGGTTTCGGTCGCTCCGACAAGCCCGCCGACGTCGCCGACTACAGCTACGCCGCGCACGTCGCGTGGATGAGCGAGCTGGTCTTCGACGTGCTCGACCTGCGCGACGCCACCTTCTTCGGGCAGGACTGGGGTGGTCTCATCGGGCTGCGCCTCGTCGCGGCGCAGCCGGAGCGCTTCGCCCGCGTGGTCATCGGCAACACCGGGCTGCCCACCGGCGACGGCCACCTCACCGACGCCTTCTTCGCGTGGCAGCAGTTCGCGGCGGAGACGCCGTCCCTGCCGATCGGCCAGATCATCAACTTCGGCACCACCACCGACCTGGCGGCCGCGGTGATCGCGGCCTACGACGCGCCCTTCCCCGACGACGACTACAAGGCCGGGGCGCGGATCTTCCCGAAGCTGGTGCCGTCGACGCCCGACGACCCCGAGCACGACGCCAACGTGGCCGCGTGGAAGGTGCTCGAGCAGTTCGACAAGCCCTTCCTGTGCGCGTTCAGCGACGGCGACCCGATCACCGGCGGCGGCGACGCCGAGTTCCTCCGCCGGGTGCCCGGCACGCAGGGCCAGGACCACGTGACCATCGAGGGCGGCGGCCACTTCCTCCAGGAGGACCGCGGCCCCGAGCTCGGTCGGGTGATCGCGGAGTTCGTGGCCGCCACCAGCTGACCTCCGCTCGACGGAGCCTCGACGCGCCCTTGACACGCTGCCGTCCGCCGCTCCCGGTAGCGTGCGGCGGTGCGCGTCGCCGTGGTGAACAAGACTCCGTCGCACACGAAGTACGCGGGGCTGGTGTGTGCCGAGTTGGCCGGGCTCGGCCACGAAATCCGTTACCTCGGTGACCGCCCGTGCGGCACCGGTACCTTCCGCGCGGTCCGCACGCGACCGCCCGCGAGTCGGAACCCCGCGCGCCGCGCCGCGTGGTACGGCTCCGACGTGCTCGACCGGACCCGCTGGGACCTCCGCCACGCCGACGCGGTGCTCGACCTGCACGCGCACGACGCGCTGTGGGTGCTCGGTCCGGTTGCCCGCGTCCGCGTGGTGCACCGCACATGGCACTACGCGCTCGGCCACGGCCAGGCGCAGCGGCGCCGGGACCGGCTCGCCCGGCTCGCCGATCAGGGGGTACGGCTCGTGGCGCACACCGAGTCGGCCCGCCACATGCTCGAGGAGTTCCTGCCCGCCGACGCGGTCAGCGTCACTCGATTGATCGGGCCCGAGCCGGCACCCCGACCGGCACGCCCGCCGCGTGAGGTGCCGCAACTCCTCTTCGTGGGCGACGACCGTTGGGAGAAGGGCCTGCCGGCGCTGCTCGACGCGGTGCGCGACCTCGACGTGGTGGTGCGGCACCTCGGTGGCGAGTTCCACCTCGAACCGCCGGGGGAGCGGCGGGTCGGGCGGGCGCTGGTCGTCCGCGAGCCGCCGGTCGACGATGCCGGCCTGCGGCGCGCCTACGAGGAGTGCGATCTCGTCGTGTGCCCGTACGACCCCACCCGCTACCGCGACTTCGGGTCCGGGTCACGGGTGCTCGCCGAGGCGCTGGCCTACGCGGCGCCGGTGCTGCTGACGCCGGCGCTGGCCGACAGCGTGCCGCCCGGGTACCGCGGTGCGATCGTGGCGTGCTCCGCGACCGCCGTCGACCTGCGCGCGGCGCTCGTCGGCGCCGACTTCGCCGCGCTCGCGCGAGGGGCGGCGCGGGACGCACCGGCGATCGCGGCGACGGCCACCCCGGCGCGCTACGTGGGCCATCTGCTGGAGCGACTGGAGCACGCGCGATGACGGGCCGGACGCGGTGGCTGTGGGTCCACCTGGCCACGCTCGCGCTCGCGGCACCGGTGCTGTTCTGGGTGAACCGCGACCAGTGGTTCAGCGGCGACGAGTGGGGTGTGATCACCTCCCGCGGCCTCGGTGCGAACCCGCAGACGCTGAGCATCTTCGCCCCGCACTTCGAGCACTGGACCACGGTGCCGATCCTGGTGTTCCGAGCGCTCTACTCCATGGTCGCGATGCGCTCCTACTGGCCGTACGTGGCGGTGCTGGTGGTGGTGCAACTCGTGGTCGCGCACCTGCTGTGGCGGCTGCTCCTGCGCGTCGGCGTGCAGCCCGCGTTCGCGACTGCCGTCGCCGCCATCTTCGTGGTGATGGCGGTCGGGTGGGAGAACGTCAGCACCGCGTGGCAGATCACCATCATCACGCCCATCGCGCTCGGGTTCGGCGCGCTGCTCGTGCTTGCCGGAGGACGATCCCGAACGCACGCGCTTCGGTCGTCGCGACGTCGCGGTGTGGGCGTTGCTCGTGGTCGGCATCATGTGCTCGGGCACCGGTGTGACCATGACGATGGTGGTGGGGATCGCCGCGCTCCTGCGGCGCGGGTGGAAGCTCGCCTTCGTCGACGTGTCGGTGCCCGCGGCGGTGTACCTCGTCTGGTACGTCACCTGGGGCACCGAGGGGCAGCGCAACAAGAGCTCGACTGCCGACGCGATCACCGGCCTCCCGGGGTTCGTGTGGCGCGCCGTCACCGACGCGATCGGCGGGTTCTTCCGCGTCGACCTGCTCGGGCCGGTCGTGCTGGTCCTCCTCGTCGCGTGGCTGGTGTGGCGGGCGAAGCCGCGGCTCGAGCCGTGGCCACTCGTGCTCGCGTGCAGCACCGGGGCGATCCTCGGCAGCGCGCTCACCGGCATCCGCCGGGCCGGCACCGACGGTGGCGCGTCGCGCTATGCGTACATCGTGGTGGTGCTGCTGCTCCCGGCCCTGGCGCTCGCGCTCCAGGACGTGGTCGGGCCGTTCGTGCGCCGCCACGGGCGTCCGGTGGCGTACGCGGCCGCCGCGGTGCTCGTGGCGTTCACCGTGGTGCAGGTGGTGGGCCTGAACGACGAGGTGTCGAGCGAGATCTTCGTGGGGGAGATGCGGCCCCGCACGCTCGGCACCGCGGTGCTGCTGCGCGACCGGGCGCCGATCATCGCCGACACGCTGTTCGGGATCATCGCGGAGCCCAGCCCGAAGACGATCGCCCGCCTCGAGGCGCAGGGCGACCTCCCGTCGCTCGACTCCGTCGACCACGACGACGTGCTCACCGCCGCGGAGTACGTGCAGATGACGGTCGACGGTCCGGGCGCCGAGAAGTACCCAGTTGCCGGCGGCACCTGTCGCACGATCTCGCGCGCAGAAGACTTCCCGCTCACCGAGGCCAGCTCGCTGCCGGTCACCGCGGATCGCACCGGGAACTTCACGGTGCAGTTCCGTGACGCACAGGGCGCGGGTGAGGCGCGGCCCGTCTACGCGGTGGCCGACCAGCCCGTGGTGCTGAACATCGCCCGCAAGGACGTGCAGGTTCGCCTGGTGCCGGTGGCCGGCTCGGCGCTGAAGGTCTGCGGCCTCCGGGGCTGAGCGTCCGGGCGGCCGAGCGTCCGGGCGGCGGAGCAGAGCGGCGGGCGGAGCGGCGGAGCGCTACTCCTCGACCTGGGTGTTCTCCGCGCCGGCGAGCACGTGCTTCATGACCTTGCCCGACGCGGTGCGCGGCAGCGGCTCACTCGTGACGTCGATCGCCGCGGGCACCTTGTAGGACGCGAGTTCCACCGCGCAGAACTCCTGCAGTTCGGCGGCGTCGATCTCGGCATCGGCGCGCACCACCACGACGGCCTTGACCTCCTGGCCGTAGGTCGCGCTCTCGAAGCCGAACACCGCGCACTCGATCACCTCGGGATGCTCGTCGAGGCGGTTCTCGATCTCGAAGGGGTAGATGTTCTCGCCGCCACGGATGATGAGGTCGCGCAGTCGCGTGGAGATGTAGAGGATGCCGTCCTCGAGCCGCCCGTAGTCGCCGGTGCGGATCCAGCGGCCGGGCATGATCGTGTCGGCGTCGGCCTGAGGGTTGTCGTAGTAGCCCACCATCATCTGCCAGCTGCGGGCCTCGATGTGGCCGGCCTCACCCTCGGGCAGCTCGTCGCCGAGGTCGTCGGTGATGCGGATCGCCACGCTCGGGAGCGGCAGGCCGACGGTGTCGGGCGCGATGCGCAGCATCCAGTTGGACGCCAGGCTCAGCAAGCCGGTCTCGGTGGAGCCGTACCCGCTCGACGTGGTGCCGGTGAGGTGCGGGAAGGCCGCCTCGATGCGGTCGATGACCGCCGGGGGAGTGGCCGAGCCGCCCACGCCGATGTTCATGATCTGCAACGGGTCGACGGAGTCGACGTCGGGGTGGTCGAGGAGGCGCACCACGTGGGTGACGCCGCCACCCCAGATGTTGATGCCCTCGGTCTTGGTGAGCTCGATCACCGTGCCGGCGTCGAAGCGGCCGAGCGGCCACACACTCTTCGCGCCCTGCATCACGCAGCCGACCGCGTTCGACAGGCCCGACACGTGGAACAGCGGGTAGGTGGCGAGACGCACCGGCGGCTCGGCGCCCGTCGGCGCGGGGAGGGCACCCGTGGCGAGGTAGGCGCCGCGCAGGCCGCCGTAGCCCTGCATCAGCAGGTACGACACGACCGACCGGTGCGACAGCACGGCAGCCTTCGGCCGGCCGGTGGTGCCACTCGTGAAGATGAGCTCGAACGGATCGTCCTCGCCGATGGTGACGTCGGGCAGCTCGGTGACGCCGGCGACGGGCACCTGCGCCCACTCGCGCTCGATGACGACGGTGGGGATGCCCGGGTCGTGCTCGATCCGGGCGTGGCGCTTCTCGTCCATGATCAGCAACTTCGGCTGCGTGAGCTCCAGCGCGTTGCGCATCTCCGCGCCGGTCCACCAGCCGTTCATCGCGACGAGCACGGCGTCGAGCGCGGCGCAGGCCCAGAACGTGTGGAGGTACTCGGGGCAATTGGCCCCGCACACTGCGACACGGTCGCCGGGGCCGATGCCGTAACGCTCGGCGAGTCCACGCGCGACCTCGGCCACCTCGGTGACGAGGCCGGTGAACGTGGAGCGCCGGCCGTCGGACCACACGTACACCTCGCGGTCGCCGTGGCGGGCGGCGCCGGCGAGCAGCACGTCGCGCAACGAACGGGGACGCTGCTTCAGCACGGGCATCTGCTCGCCGAGCACCTCCTCCTCGACCAGCTCGAAGGGCGCGCCGGGCGCGGTGAGGGCGGCGTCGGCCTCACGGAGCTTGGCGAGGCGGGGGTCGTCGGCGATGGGTGAGGCCATGGCGGGTTTCTAGCGCGTCGACCGCGGCGGGCGCCGCTTGCGGGGCGGCTTCGGGGGCAGCGAGGCGGCGAAGTCGCGCCCGCGTGCCACCCAGCGGGCGAGTGCGGCCTTGGTGCGCACCGAGCTCCCGTCGACGACGACGATTCCCCGCGACGGGCGGCCGGTGAAGTCGAACTCTCGTGCGCCGGGGCGGGCACGCGCCGCCTCGTACGCGTCGGGGCCGACCCGGACGATGAGGTCGTCGCCGAGGACGCCGGCCGCCATGTGCCCGCGGATCGTGACGCACCAGCCGCCGAACATCCGGATCTCGGCGATCGCGTCGGTGGCGCCGCCGCTGCCGTCGTCGGCGCTCAGGATCTCGCGCACTCGCTGCGCCAGGTGCTCGTCGTAGGCCATGGCCACAGTTTCCCATCGATCGCGGTGGGGATCCCGGCTACCTTGCGTCCGGATCGCTCAGGGGGGAGTGCAACATGGGGGTGTTCGACCCGGACACGCTGGTCGAGCAGGCACGCGCGCAGGCCGGTCTCGACGACTTCGGAGCCGACGGGTGGCAGCCAGGGCTCGCGGCGTTCTGCGGAGCGCTCGAGTCGGAGGCGCAGCTCAACGACCTCGGGATGGCCGCGGTGCCGGGCCAGATCGTGGGGGCGTTGGCGAACCGGTTGAAGATCGTGGACTGGGCGCAGCGCCACCCCGAGGTCACGGCGGCGCCCGTCGACGTCTCGCTCGTGGTCGTCGGCATGTTCCGCGGCGGCACCACATTCCTGAGCCAGTTGCTCGACCAGGACCGCCGGTTCCGGTCGCTCCTGCGGTGGGAGTCGGCCGACCCGGTGCCGCCGCCCTCCCGCGAGGAGTGGCGCAGCGGGCCACGCGTCGACGCGGCCGCGGCGGCGGGCGAGATGATGGAGCTGATCAACCCGGGCTTCAAGAAGATCCACCACGACCCGGCCGACGGCCCGACCGAGTGCGTCACGCTGCTCGCCCACGACTTCAAGAGCCTGCTGTGGCCGACGGTCACGAACGTGCCCAGCTACACGGAGTGGCTGTACGGCGTCGACGAGACCTCGGCCTACGAGTACCACCACCTCGCCCTGCAGGTGTTGCAGAGCGGCGGGGTGCCCGGGCCGTGGACGCTCAAGAGCCCGCACCACGTGATCGCGCTCCCCGAGCTGACCGCGCGCTACCCGGAGGCGCGGCTGGTGGTCACCCACCGCGACCCCACGGTGCTCGCGGCGTCGGTGTGCAGCCTGGTCACGTCGCTCGCGGGGACGTTCACCGACGCCGATCACCGCGAGCAGATCGCCCGCACGTGGCCGCGGCTGCTCGAGGTGTGCATCGAGCGGCTCGAGACGTTCCGGGCGCAGCGCCCCGACGTCGAGATCGTCGACGTGCACTACGCGGATCTCGTCGGCGACACGGTCGCCACCGTCGAGCGCATCTACGCGCGCTCCGGCATCGAGCTCGACGACGCGACCCGCGTCGCGGTCGCCGAGTACGTGCAGGCGCACCCGCGTGGTGAGTTCGGCGCGCACCACTACGACTTCGCCTCGCTCGGCCTCGACGAGGGCGAGCTGCGGGAGCGCTTCGCCCACTACACCGACCGCTACGCCATCCCCGCCGAGTCCCCGACCTAGGCCCCACCCCCGAACTTGCGTCCAGATCCGGCCTCTACGAGCCCCGAGCGACGCAAGTTCGGTCAGGAAGCGGCGGCCCGCCAGGTCATGCGGGCGATCTTGGCCGAGAGGGGGACCGCGTGCTCCGGGCCGCTGGGGTCGGCCACCGCGACGATGCCGTACGTGCCGTGCACGCGGTCGATCCACGGGTAGAAGCCGAGCGCGCCGCTGCCGCTGACCACCTCGATGGCGTCGTCACCGTCGACCTCGTCGCGCCACACACCGAGGCCGTACGTGGGGATGCCGGTGATCTGCACCGCGCCGTCGTCGCTCGTGTCGATCCCGGCCACCTGATCGCGCTCGATCTCGGCGACGGAGGACTCGGCGAGGATGCGCTCGCCGTTCGCGGTGCCGCCCGCGGCGAGCATCGCGACGAACTTCGCGTAGTCGGCGGTGCTCGACTGCGCCGACGCGGCCGGCGCGGGGTTGCGCGTCCTCTGCTTGGACGAGCCGTCGCGGTCGAACGTGGTGTGCGCCATACCGAGCGGCTCCGCGATGCGGGTCTCGAACGTGCGCTCGAACGACCGGCCGCTGAGCTGCTCCACGATCGCCCCGGCGATCACGAAACCGGTGCCGCCGTAGTGGAACTGCTCACCGGGCGGGTACGCGGGCGCGGGCCCGTCGGCCGCCTCCTGCGCGCACTGCTGCAGTGTGAGGCGCGGGTCGGCCTCACATCCGGGCGACACCAGCCCGTGCGTGTGGGAGAGCAGCATGCGCACGGTGATCGCGCGCTTGCCGTCACGCGCGAAGTCCGGGAAGAAGCGGCTGACGGGATCGTCGAGCGACAGGCGGCCGTCGTCGACGAACGTCATGAGGGTCGCCGAGGTCAACCATTTGCTCGCCGACGCGATGGGCACGACCTTGCCCATCGTCCAGTTGCCGAAGGTCTGCTGGTGCAGGGTGTCGCCGGCCCGCCGCACGACGAGCACGCCGCCGCCGAGGTGGTCCTCGCGCATGCGGGCCCGCATCGCGGCGTCGGCCTTCGCGTACGGGGCGGCCGCGCCCGCGGGCGACGAGCCGCCGCCGACGAGGATGGCCGCGACGAGTGCGGTGGCGAAGACGCACACGACGACCGAACGGGAGCGCACCATGCCGAGCCTACGCACGCGTAGCCTCACGCCGGAGCGCACGCCGCCGGGGCGGGCGCCGCCGGAGGGGGACCAGCATGCCGTCGGGGATCGTGAAGGCCGTGGTGCTCGTCGACGACCTCGATGCCGTGCTCGCGGTCATGGACGTCGTCGGTGCGGAGCCGGTGGCGCGCTTCGAGTCGACGGGCGCGGAGTCGGCAGTCGGCCTCGGCTGGCCCGAGGAGCACGGCGCCACCCGCGGCGCGGTGGTCGGCAGCCGGCAGGGGATGCTCGAGTTGGTGGAGATCCCGCCCGCGTTGCGTGACTCGGTGCGGCCGGGCGTCGCGAACTTCAGCTTCGCCACGCGCGACGTGGAGGGGGCGGTGGCCGCGTTCCGGGAGCAGGGGCTCGAGGTGCGGGGCCCGTTCGACTTCGACAACATCGGCGGCGGCACGTCGACCTTCGCGCACATCGTGGCCGGGGGAGTGCCCTTCGAGGTCATCCGGTACGGGGGTTGACCCCCTGGAACGAAAGGCGCAGTCTGGACCTTCCGGGCCGGGGTCCCTGGTCCAAGGGTCACGGGGGGTGGCCATGTACCTGTTCACTCGAACTGCGCGCCTGACACAAGGCGGACGGGTTGCCGACAAGCTGGCGGGCGCGGTCGAGCTGACCAGCCTGGTGAGCACGGCCGGCGGTCTGCCGATCGGCCTGCACGGTACGGAGTTCTCGCCGGCGTTGGGCACGATCGTGTGGTCCATCTTCGTGGAGGATCTGCCCACGCTGCAGGCCGCCGGTGACGCGATGCTCGGCGACGCCGCCGTGCAGGACTTCATCGCGGCGCAGAGCGGCGCGCTCTTCGCCGATGGCATGGACGACTCGCTGGTCGAGGTGCTCCATGGCACGCCCGATCCCGAGCGTGAGATCAACTACGTGTCCGGTATCCAGTCGGCGGTCGGTCCCGGTCGGCTGCGTCAGGGCATCGGCCTCGGCATCGAGCTGGCGGAGAAGTCGAGCGCAATCAGCGGCGAGACCTGCCTGTTCGTCGCCGCGATGACCGGCCAGTTCGGTGGCGTCGGCTGGTTGACCGGCTATCCCGACCTCGGCTCGTTGCAGGAGGGGGAGCGCGCGATCTTCTCCGACCCGGCGATGCTCGACCTCATCGACGGCCCCGCCGCCGAGGCGTTCCCGCCGCAGGGCACGACCGCCACGATCTACCGCCGCATCGTCTGAGGCGCCGTCTGAGGCGCTGAGCGAGGGGCCTCCGACCCGATTGCCGCGTTCGCGTGGGTCCCCACGGGCAAGCTGTGCGAGATTCGGCAGCTCACCGTGGGGGTCAACGCATGATCAAGGGCCTGCTCGTCGCCATCGTCATCTTCCTCGTCGCCACGTTCCCGGCGACCTGGCTGTTGATGCTGTTCCTCGGCAACGTCGGTGTGCACGTGTCGTACTGGGGCGCGCTGCCGCTCGGGATCATCGTGTCGGTGATCCTCGGTGGGGTCACCGCGCGCTACGAGTGACCGACCCGCAGCTTCCGCCGCGACGAGCGGGTTCCGGCACCGGACGCGGCACTCGCTCCGGAGCCCGCACCGCAGACGCCGCTCACGCGCCGCGAGCAGCTCAAGGCTCAGCAGGCGCGCATGACCGAGCGCGCCACCGGCGTGAAGGAACGGCTCGAGGCGGCGCGCCCGCGCAACCCCGCCATCGACGCGGTGCTGCGCACGATCGAGCGCGACACCGCCACGGGCGGCGGCGTGCTCGCGGGCGCGGTCGCCTTCCGCATCTTCATGTTCATGGTGCCGTTCGTGTTCCTGCTCGTGGGCGTGTTCGGCCTCGGGAGCAGTGCCGCCGACCAGGACCCCCAGACGCTCGCCAAGAAGGCGGGCATCACCGGGATCGTCGCGAAGTCGTTGTCGAGCGTGGGCGACCTGTCGCTGACCGAGCGGATCGTCTACGTGGTCGTCATCGGTTTCGCCACGTTCCTCGCCACCCGTGCGCTGCTCAAGGTGCTGCGCATCGTGCACGCGTTGGTGTGGCACGTGCGCGCCGGGAAGTTCGAGCGGCCCGCGCGCGCCTCGCTCGCGTTGATCGGGATCGTGATCGTCGCGATCGGACTCTCTGCGCTCGTCGGGGTGCTGCGCGGGCAGTCGTTCCTGCTCGGACTCGTCGCGTCGATCGTGTACGTGGCGATTCCGGTGGCGCTGTGGGTGTTCGTGTCGTGGCACCTGCCGCGCGCCGACGTCCCCTGGACCGCGTTGATCCCCGGCGCGGTGCTGCTCGGTGTCGGGCTCGAGGTGATGCACCTCGTGACCGTGTACTGGATCGCCCGCTACGTGGAGAGCAAGACGGAGACGTACGGAGCGATCGGCTTCGCCATCGCGCTGCTGCTGTGGGCGTACATGATCGGGCGGCTGATCACGACGGCGGCGGTGGTGAACGAGTCGTTGTGGACGCGCAACCAGGAGCGGCTCGACGCGCGCCGTCGTCAAGGCGCCGCGCGCCAGGCCGAAACGCGACAGGCCGGGACGCGACGGGGCGGCCCCGAAGGGCCGCCCCGTACGGACGAGCAGGAAGTCGCGAACGACTAGCGGCGCGTGGCCTTCTTCGCCGGGGCCTTGCGCGTGGGCGCCTTCTTGGCGACGGTCTTCTTCGCCACGGCCTTCTTGGCGGGAGCCGCCTTCTTCGCCGGAGCCTTCTTCGCGACGGCCTTCTTGGCGGGAGCCGCCTTGCGGGCGGGCGCCGCCTTCTTGGCCGGAGCCTTCTTCGCCGGCGCGGTCTTGCCGGTGAGCACGGCGTCCTTGAACGCCTTCAGCGGCGTGATGCGCGCACGACGCGACGCCTTGATGCGGATCGCCTCACCCGTCTGCGGGTTGCGGCCCATGCGGGCGGGGCGGTCGACACGGGCGAACTTCGCGAAGCCGCTGATGACCACGACCTCACCCTTGGAGACGGTCGCGGTGATCGTCTCGGTCACCGCCGTGAGGGCGGCGTCGGCGCTGCGCTTGTCGGTGTCGAGGCGCTCGGCCAGCGCGGCGACGAGTTCACGTCGGTTCATGTGGGGCACTCCTGGGTTGTAGTCGGGGAATCGTCGAAACAGGCACGACGGGCGGAAATCATGCCACCGCAACGGGGCCATCGCGGCATTCTGGCCAGATTTTCCGCGGATTTCCGCGCGCGAACGGCAGCGCGGATCGTGCTGGTTGTGCGCCGAGATCCGTCGTTCGCGGAGGAATTCGTGCCACCATCGCGATCGCCGCGTCTCTCGCGGGCAGACGACATTCGGCCGCGCGTGCGTCGCGCGAGAGCCGAGGGAGGGTTCCAATGAGTCGGACAGCACGAATCTTCGTGGCCGAGTTGATCGGCACGATGATCCTGATCCTGGGCGGACCGGGCACCGCAATGCTGGCCACCGGCAAGTTCGGCATCGACGTCGGCGTGCTCGGCGTCGCGCTCGCGTTCGGTCTGAGCCTCCTGTGCGCCGCGTACCTGTTCGGCCACATCTCGGGCTGTCACATCAACCCCGCAGTCACGGCGGGCATGTGGGTGCTCAAGCGCACGCCCGGCAAGGAAGTGCCGTGGTACTTCGGCGGTCAGATCGTCGGAGCCGCACTCGGCTCGTTCATCCTCTGGGGGATCTTCGAGTCCAGCGGCACGTTGACGGACCACAAGCAGACCACGAAGACGTTGTTCGCCGGTGCGTCGAACGGCTTCGGGTCGCACTCGCCGGGGGGCTTCGACCTCGGTGCCGTGATCATCATGGAAGTGGTCTTCACCGCGCTGTTCATCCTCGTGATCGCGGGCACCACGCGTGGCTCTGCCATCGCCGGCTTCGCGGGTATCCCGATCGGCCTCTTCCTCGCGCTGATCCACCTCGTGACCATCTCGATCGACAACACGTCGGTGAACCCGGCGCGCTCCTTCGCGACCGCGCTCTTCGGCGAGAGCTGGGGTTGGACGCAGCTCTGGGTGTTCATCGTCTTCCCGATCCTCGGCGGTGTGATCGGCGCCGGTATCTGGCGGTTGATCACCACGCCCGAAGAGGAGTAGCGCCCGAGCGTTCCTCGAGCGCATCTCGCACGCACGCAGACGGCCCGGCTCCCACGCCGGGCCGTCTCGCGCCCCGCACGACTGGCTAGGGTCCCGCGATGGGCAACCACCACCAACGCATGATGGACAAGATCGTCGTGGCGCCGGGCACCCAGGCCCACCTCGAACGGCGCGAGGCCGGCGACACCCTCGGACTGGGCGACAAGCTCAGCGGCCAGGTGCGCAGCGAGATGCTCGCGACCACGCTCGGCGTGCTCCACAACCGTCTCTGGGCGGAGGCGAAACGCAGCGTGGTGCTGGTGCTCCAGGGCATGGACGCCTCGGGCAAGGACGGCACCATCCGCCGGGTGCTGTCGGGGCTCAACCCCCAGGGCTGCACGGTCACGAACTTCAAGGTGCCCACCGAGCTCCAGCTCGCCCACGACTACCTGTGGCGGGTCCACAACAACGGCCCCGCCCGCGGCCTCCTCGGCGTGTGGAACCGTTCGCACTACGAGGACGTCGTCGCCGCGCGGATGCTCGGCCTGATCGACGACGAGCACTGCGCCAAGCGCTATCGCCACATCCGGGAGTTCGAGCGGATGCTCCACGACGAGGGCACGTCGGTGGTGAAGGTCTTCCTGCACATCTCCAAGGAGGAGCAGCGCCGGCGGCTCCAGGCCCGCATCGACGACCCGGCGAAGAACTGGAAGTTCCAGAAGTCCGACATCGAGGCCCGGCGGCAGTGGGACCAGTACCAGGAGCGCTACGAGGAGGCGATCACCGAGACGTCCACCGACTGCGCGCCGTGGTACGTGGTGCCGTCGGACCGCAAGTGGGTGCGCGACGTCGCGGTGGCGGAGCTGCTCATCCGCGTGCTCGAGGAGCTCGACCCGCAGATCCCGGATCCGGAGCCCGGCCTCGAGGGAATCGTGATCGAGTAGCGGTCCCGCGGCGGTTCAGGGGCCGGCTGCCGTTCAGGGGCCCGTCAGACCGGCGATTTCCCGCCTCCCGTGGGGCGGAAATGTGGTTCCGAAGCCCTTTTGCGAGCACGGGTGGCGAAACAATGCGGCTGCCGACTTGGGCGCGCGGCGTTCCATCGGCCAAAATGGGTACTCGATGGACGTCGAGTCGCGTGATTCCGTCTCCCTGAAGCCCGCCGAGCTCGATGAGCTCGGTCAGCTGATCTCCGGCATCGGCCTGCCGCTCCTCGACGAGCAGCTGGACCGCCACGTCGAGCAGTTCCCGCTCGTCGCGATCGCCGAGTTCGACGGGGAGATCCAAGGGTTCCTGTTCGGTTCGCTGGAGCGCATCGGTGGTACGCCGTGCATCCTCTGGGGTCTCGGTGGGGTGCGCAGGGGCAAGAACGCCCGTGCCGGCCTCGACGGCCTCGTGGCTGAGCTCTATCGGCGGGCCGCCATCTCCTTCCCCGACGAGGACGTCCTCGTCGCGGGGCGGGTGGCGCATCCGGCGGCGTACACGTTGTTCAACGTGCTCGACGACGTGTGCCCGCGGCCCAAGTACTCGCCCAACGGCGAGGAGCGGGCCTGGGGCCGGCGCATCGCCCGCCGCTTCGGCTGCGACGGTCGCTACGACGACCGCAGCTTCCGCCTGGCCCCGCACGGGGCGCCCGAGCCGGTGCTCGACGCCCGCGCGGTCAAGGGCGGCGGCAAGGTCGTGGTGGAGCTGCTCGGCGAGATCGACCCGGTGAACGGTGAGGCCGTGATCGCCTACGGCTGGGCGATGGCCGAGGCCCTCGTCGACGACCTCGCCAAGCCCAAGACCTCCGCCTGACCCGCCCAGCTCTCGTTTTGGCGTCACCATGCGTCGCCAGGGCGACGTTTCCTGACGCCAAAACGGATCAGGTCAGGTCAGGGAGCGAGTTGGTGAGCTGGGTGGTGAGCTCGTCGGCCGTGGTGGCCGGGAGTTGGCAGACCATGCCCTCGCACACGTAGGCGCGGGGCTCGGTCGCGCCGTCGGCCTGGCCGGCCTGGCCGACCCGGCCCTCGAGCAGGGGGCTGACCGCGGCGTCGGTGGCCGGGGTGGCCACGAGACGCACGGAGCCGGCACCAGGGTGGCGCGCAGCACGTCGTGCAGGGCGACGGTACGGGCGTCGTCGGGGTCGCCCACCAGCACCAGCTCGCGTGACGGGCCCAGCACCCGGCGGGCCGCCTCGAGCAGGTGGGCGAACGCGGTGGGGTGCTCCCCGAGGACCGGCGCCAGCGTGCGCACCCATCGGGCGCCGCGCTCGGCGATCTCGTGGTCGCCGGTGATCGCACCGAGGCGCAGCAGCCCGCTCGCGGCGAGCGAGTTCTCCGACGGGGTGGCGTTGTCCTGGAAGTCCTTGGGCCGCACGATCAGCGACTCGGCGTCCGAACCGGTGGTGTGGAAGCCGCCGCGCTCGTCGTCGGCGAAGAACCGGATCAGGTCGTCGGCGACCGTGCGGGCGTCCTGCAGCCAGTGCGGGTCGTCGACCTCGCCCAGCGTCACCAGCGCCTCGAGCAGCGCGCCGTGGTCCTCGGCGAAGGCGGGGATGTCGGCGGCGCGGCCGTCCTGCCACGAGCGCAGCAGGCGACCGTCGGCGCGGCGCATCGAGTCGAGCAGGAAGCGGGCGTTGGCGCGGGCCGCGTCCATCCAGTCGTCGCGGCCGAACGCGTCGGCGGCCTCGGCGAGCGCGCGGAGGAACAGCGCGTTCCAGCCGAGCAGCACCTTGTCGTCGAGGCCCGGGACGCACGCGCCGGTCGCGCACCTCGCGCAGCTTCGGCAGCACGCGGTCGAGGGCCTCGGGTCGCGCGTCGGTGGGACCGACCGCGTGGAGGATGTTGCCCCGGAAGCCGGTGTGCGGGTCCTCGAAGTTGCCCCGCATCGTGATGCCGTAGAAGCGCACGATCTCGGGGAAGTCGTCGCCGCAGAGGTCGTGGAGCTCCTCGTGCGACCAGCAGTAGAACTTGCCCTCCACGCCCTCGGAGTCGGCGTCCTCCGCGGAGAAGAACCCGCCGGCGGGGTGGCGCAGCACGTCGAGCACGTAGCCGACGGTCTCCTCGACGATCCGCCGGTAGCGGGGCTCCCCGGTGACCAGCCAACCGTGCACGTACGCGCGCAGCAGGAGGGCCTGGTCGTAGAGCATCTTCTCGAAGTGCGGCACCAGCCAGTGCGCGTCGACGGAGTAGCGGTGGAACCCGCCGCCGACCTGGTCGTAGATGCCGCCCGCGGCCATCGCGTCGAGCGACACCGTGGCCATCTCGAGCGCGGTGGGCGATGCGCCGGCCCGATCCTCACCAGCGGCGACGACGTCGAGCAGGAACGTGAGCGTCATCGCCTGCGGGAACTTCGGCGCCCGTCCGAAGCCGCCGAAGCGCGGGTCGAACTGCTCCCGCAGGTTGTCGACCGCGGTGCGCAACAACTGCGGCGGCACCGGCATCTCGCCGCGGGTGCCGATCGCCGTGCTCTGCGCGATCGCCTCGTGCAGCTGCCCGGCCGACTGCAGGAGGTCGTCGCGGCGGTCGCGCCAGGCCTCGCTCACCGCCTCCATGAGCTTCGGGAATCCGGGCATGCCCGGGCGGTCCTGCGGCGGGAAGTAGGTGCCGCCGTAGAAGGGCCGTCCGTCGGGGGCGAGGAACACGGTCATCGGCCAGCCGCCCTGGCCGGTCATCGCCTGCACCGCCTGCATGTAGACGGCGTCGACGTCGGGGCGCTCTTCGCGGTCGACCTTCACGTTCACGAACTGTGCGTTCATGATCGCGGCGATCTGTGGGTCCTCGAACGACTCGTGGGCCATCACGTGGCACCAGTGGCACGACGAGTACCCGACCGACAGGAGGATCGGCACGTCGCGCCGGCGCGACTCCGCGAACGCCTCCTCGCCCCACGGGTACCAGTCGACCGGGTTGTCGGCGTGCTGGCGCAGGTACGGACTGGTCTCGGTGGCGAGGCGGTTGGGGGCCATCGCTGCAACGTACCGGAGGAGCGCTTCAGCGGTCGCGTGCGGGCCCCAACACCGGCTTGAGGTCGACGATCGGGGTGCCGTCGATGGCCTCGAGGTGGTCGACTCGGATGCGCCGGCCGTCGCACTCGAGAATCTCCACCTCGTGCAGGCCGATCGGGTTGGGCCGGTCGGGCGAGCGCGTGCTGAACACGCCCTGCACCGGCCGCGACGCGTCGCCGCGCGGGCGTGTCTCGAGCACCGTTCGATCGGCGCGGTCGAGCCAGGTGATCACGACCATCCGGTCACCGACCGCCAGTGTCCGCAGGGCGGGGGCCAGGTCGGGGTCGAACACGAGCCAGGCTGCGGGCGCACCCTCGTCGCCCTGTCGCGGGGCATCGGCCAGCCCGCGCAACTGCGACTCGACCACACCGATGCGTCGCAGGTCGAAGCCACTCATGAGACGATCGGCCCGGCCGTCAGCGCGCCATCATCGGCGATCACCCCCACGGCACGAGCCTACGACCACCACGGGACGGGGCTGACGGAGCACGGGTGGTATAACGCTGTTAGATTCTCCGGGTTCGTCGGCCGCCGCCTGGAGGAAACCATGCGCCCCACCGCTGCACTGTTCGACCTCACCGGGAAGGTGGCGATCGTCACCGGCTCCACCAAGGGGATCGGCCGCGCCATGGCCGAGGGGCTCGCCCGGGCCGGCGCCTCGGTGGTGGTGAGCAGCCGCAAGCAGGAGCTGTGCGACGAGGTGGCGAAGGAGATCGCCGGCGCCACCGGCGTCGAGGTGTTCCCGAGGGCGTGTCACGTCGGCGACTGGGATGCGGTGCCCGAGTTCGTCGACGCGGTCGTCGAGCGCTTCGGCCGCATCGACGCGTTGGTGAACAACGCCGGCATCAACCCCGCGCGGGTGAAGCCCGAGGAGATGACGCTCGAGTACTGGCGCAAGGTGTTCTCGGTGAACCTGGAGGGCCCGTTGCGCACCAGCCAGTGCGTGTTCCCCGTCATGAAGGAGCAGGGGAGCGGCAGCATCGTGCACATCGGCACGATGGCCGCCTACTCCGGTGGCGGCTCGGTGTGCGTGTACGGCGCGTCGAAGGCCGGCCTGCTCAACCTCACGAAGAGCCAGGCGATGGAGTGGGCGCAGTACGGCATCCGGGTGAACTTCCTCGCGCCGGGCCCGTTCCAGAGCGAGATGATGGCCGGCGCCGCCGCGACGCAAGAGGGCTACTACGACCTCGTCGCGGGTGGCACGTTCCAGAAGCGCGTGGCCGACCCGCAGGAGATCGTGGGCCCGGTGTGTTACCTCGTGAGCGATGCGTCGAGCTTCGTGACCGGCGACGACATCTCCGTCTCCGGCGGGATGATGAAGTAGCTCAGAGGCCCAACAAGCCGGACATGTTGTCGTGCAGGATCGGCGCCAGCGCGGCCCCGTCGACGCCGGAGAGCTCGTCCTCGAAGTGACGGGGCGTGTCGCGGCCCTCGCCGTGGGGCCAGTCGGAGCCGAAGAGCACGTGCTCCGCGCCGAGCACGTCGACGAGGTCCTGCACGTTCGCCTCGTGGCGGTGGTCGAGGAACGGCGCGATCCAGAAGTGCCGCTTGAAGATCTCGCTCGGCTTCTCGGTGACGCGTCCGCCGACCCACAGCGCGGTCTGCGAGTCGGTGACGAAACGGAACGCGGTGTCGAGCTCGTCGAGCAGCGTGGGCACCCAGCGTGAGCCGTTCTCGACGCTGAGGACGCGCAGAGCGGGGAAGCGCCCGAACAGGTTGTGGAAGATCAGCGCGGCGAAGGTGTCCATCGCCGGGCGCGTCGCGAACGTCGCGTACCACTGGAACGCGGAACGTTCGGGGTGGTCGGCGTCGGGCTTCTCGCCCCAGAAACGCGACAGGACCTCCTCGTAGCCGTTCCCGCTGATGTGGAAGGCCACGGGTACACCCGCCTCCTGCACCCGCGCCCAGAACGGGTCGAAGTCGGGGTGGGCGGGGGAGCGGCCGTCGATCGCGCCGAGCCGGACCTGCACCACGCGCGCGCCGAGCGCGAGCACCCGCTCGAGCTCCTTGCACGCCTCGTCGACGAGGATCAGCGAGATGTAGGGCGCGCTGAAGATGCGGTCCTGGTACGTGTAGCCCCAGTCCTGCTCGATCCAGCGGTTGAACGCGTGTGCGGTGGCGGCTGCGGCATCCGGCCACTGCGCCATCTCGATGTCGAAGGAAAGCGCGGCGCTCGGGTAGATCACCGTGTGGGAGATGCCCCACTCGTCGAGGAGCTTCAGCCGCGCGTCGCGGTCGGTGTACTCGGGTGCGGTGCCGTCGATCAGCTGCACCTGGTAGTGCTCGCCGCGCTCGTTGGCGGAGAGATGCCGCTCGAGCTCGCCCGGCGCGATCGTGATCACGCGTGGGTGCTTCTCGATCGCCACGGGCTGGTCGCCGATGCGCCACTCGGGCAGCGGACTGCCTTCCACCTCCACGCAGTGGAAGGCCCGGTCCGCGTACTTCGACTCGAGGTGACGGGTGAAGCAGTCGAGCGGCTCGTAGTAGTGCTGATCGGCGTCGACGATCGAGATCGATTCGTGCACGACTGCTCCCCCCGTCAGGGTGTCACGTGGTGGCTCAGACGCGCGGCATCGCCGTCGTCGGCAGCTCGACCGGCCACTCGACGTCGGGCAGCGGGTGGTTGAGCCGCGGGAACTTCGGCTTCGCCGTCGCGCGGTACCTGTCGGTGGAGTGCACGCGGTCGGGGTCGTGCTCGGGGATCACCTTGTCGCCGAAGAGCTCGATGATCTCGAGGTTCTCGTCGGGGTGGAGGTCCTGCGGCATGCCGATGCAGAGCTGGTCGCAGCCGACCGATCTTGTAGGACTCGAGCTGCTCGCACACCTCGTCGGGCGTTCCGACCATCATGAAGCCGCCCTCGATCAGCGCGTCGAGGAAGGCGTCGGGGTCGTTGCCCGCGATGTCGCGCAGGTGCAGCGGGTTCGGCGCCACCGGCCACTTCGACATGGTCTCGTTCGGCGGCATCGTGTCGTGGTACAGGTTCACCATCGTCACGAGATAGCTGTTCATGCGGTCGAGCGCGATGGCCCGGGCCTTGTCACGGTCCTCCATGCAGATCGCGCCGTTGGTCATCATGATGTTGTCGTTCATGAACTGACCGATGGGCTCGGTGCACTCCGAGATGCCCTTCTTGTACGCCTCGATGCGGCCCTTCAGGTTGTAGATGGGCTCGAAGTTGAAGGCGATCGCGCCGATGCCGAGCTGGCCGGCCTTCTCGAAGGTGGGCGGGTTGCCACACGCCACCCAGATCGGCGGGTGGCCGGGGCCCCACGGCTTCGGGAGGATGTTGTGCGGCGTGGGCACGGTGAAGTGCTCGCCGTGGAACTCGTAGTCGAGCTGCTCCCACATGCGCGGGATCTCGCGGACGACCTCGTCCCACTCGGCCTTGGTGGACGACGGGTCCATGATGTTGAAGCTGGCGAGCTCGTGCGAGCCGGCGCCGCGCCCGGTGCCCCACTCGTAGCGGCGGCCGGTCACGTGGTCGAGCATCGCGGCGCGCTCGGCGTAGCGCACCGGGTGCTCCTTGCGCGGCGAGAGGCTGTTGATCCCCGACGACAGGTGGATGTACTCGGTGCTGCGCGCCACGTAGCCCATCACGACCTCGGGGGCCGACATGTGGCTGTACTCGGTGAGGGAGTGGTGCTCACCGAACCAGGCGTACTTCCAATTGTGCTTGTCGGCGAAGATCGCGTACTCCGCCTCCTGCATGAGCTGCTGGTGCTCCCAGTCGGTGTCGTGCGCACCGGGACCGGGGATGTAGCCGTTGAGGAAGATGCCGAATTCCATGACGCGAAGGGCCTCCGAGGGGGCGGGGACGGGCTCGGCGGACAGGCCGCCTCTGGGTGGGCGCGACGCTACACGGGCAGCGGATCGCCCGTGCGCGCGAAGCACTCGGCGATCGTGCCGCCGAGGAAGGCCTCCTTGCGCGCGGGTTCGACGCCGGCCAGCTGCTCGTCGTAGTAGGCGGTGGGCTCGGGGTTGCTCTCGTTGTGGGCGTAGTCCGACGAGAACACCACGCACTCCGGGTACAGCTCCAGCGTGCGCGCCGCCGGCTGGTGGTGGCGGGGCAGGGGGGTGATGCGCACGTTGCGCCGCACCGTCTCCTCCGGAGTCAGTGCGTTCGTGTAGGTACCCATGTAGATGTCGGACTCGGGGATCGCCGGACCGCGCGCCTCCATGTGCTCGACTGCACCGGCGAACCAGTGCAGGCCGAACTCGGCGAAGAGCAGCGTGAGGTTCGGGTGGCGGTCGAACACGCCGCCGAACACCATGCCGTTCATCATCAGGAGCGCAGCCTGCCAGCCGCCCGCGGCGCCGAGCTGGCGCAACACCATCGTGTCGGGGTGGTTCGCCCAGGCCGGGTCGAACGCGTTGCCGCCCGAACCGACGTGCACCTCGCAGATCATCCCGAGGGCTTCCGCCGCCGCCCACACCGGATCGAAGTCGGGGTGCATCGCGGGCTTGCCCGGCGCGGGGATCGGACCGATCAGGAACGACCGGCTCCCACGCTCGCGCATGCGGGTCATCTCGGCGACCGCCCAGTCCACGTCGCTCAGTTCGAGCACGGTCGCGGGCATGAGCCGCTCCTGGTGACCGTCGACCTGGTCGGCGAGCCAGGTGTTGCACGCACCGATCACCTCGCGGGCGAACGCGCGGTCGTCGAGCGTGCGGGCGTACCCCGCGCCCTCGAGACAGAGCACGTTGGTCACGTCGATCCCGTTGCGGTCCATCCACGCGAGGCGCCCCTCGGGGTCGCAGGGGGAGTGCATCGCCGAGCCGGCGAAGCCGTACCCCTCCACCTCGATCTCGCCGAGGATCGCCGCGAGCTTGGGCGGCAGCAGATCGGCGCGCGGCGGCCGCTCCTCCTCGGGGACCCCGGCGAGCAGCTCGCCCACCTGGGCCCGCATGGTGGCCTCGGCGACGGAGTACTCGGGCAGCCGGGCTGCCGAGCTCGGGAAGGTCGGCGAGCCACCCTCGACCGGGCTCGAAATGCGTGTCGACGTCGATGACGGCCATGAGTATCCCCTACATCGTTCCCGGACACCACCAAGATAACTCCGTTACGATGCTCCCGCACGCCCGTCACTCGATTGCAGGGGATCCCGATGTCCGGTCACGACCACTACGCCGTCCAGGAGTTCATCCAGCGCTACTGGTTCCACTACGACGAGGGCCACCTCGACGTGCTGCGGACCTACCTCGCCGACGACTGCCACCTGGTCTCGCGCACGGAGCTCGGCACCCACCCGTTCGAGAGCTTCATCGCCTCCGACAACGTGGGCATCGAGGCGGCCATGGCGTGGACGAAGGACCACCGCGAGCACAGCCCCTACCCGCTGCGGCACATGGCGCTCAACGTGTGGGTGCGCGAGGAGCGCGGCGACGAGGTCGACGTGGAGTCGTACCTGTTCGTCACCCAGGTGATCGACATGAAGCCGAGCACCCTGTCGAGCGGCCTCGTGCACTGGACGCTGCGCCGGGCCGACGGCGAGTATCAGGTGGTGTCCAAGGACGTGGTGCTCGACTCCATCGAGTCGGCTGAATTCCACACCGTCGATCACGTGAAGGACCGGATGCAGACATGGTGACGCCGTGGTGAGCGAGCGGGTGGTCGAGGGGAAGGTCGCGCTGGTCACCGGCGCGAGCCAGGGCGGCACCGGCACCGCGATCGCGGTGCGGCTCGCGGCCGAGGGCGCCAAGGTCGCGATCACCGCACGTTCGGTCGACGGGCTGGAGGAGACCCGGGCCGCGGATCGAGGCGACTCGGTGGCGAGTGCCTCGTGCTGCCGTGCGACCTGTCCGACCCCGAGGGAGGGCGCGGCGATCTGGTGTCGCGCGCCGCGGAGGCGTTCGGGCGGATCGACATCCTGGTGAACAACGCGGCGGCCGGCGGCTACGTGCCGTTCGAGCAGGTCACGCCCAAGGCGCTGGAACTGTGCCTGCAGGTGAACGTGTGGGCACCGTGGGAACTGATGCGCGACGTGATCGACCCGATGCGCGAATGCGGGAGCGGCACGATCCTCAACCTCACGACCTTCGCGGCGGAGTTGCCGCCCGGCCCGCCGTTCCCCACCAACAAGCCGGCGAAGGCGGGCTTCCAGTACGGCGCGTCGAAGGCGGCGCTGAACCGGCTCACCGTCGCCGCCGCGAGCGAGTGCGAGGGACAGGGCATCTCGGTGAACGCGCTGGCACCGCAGGCCGCGATCGCCACGCCCGCGCTCGTCGCCGCGGGCTGGATCGACGACGTGATGTTCGAGCCGCTCGACACCATGGCCGAGGCTGCGCTCGCGCTGTGCACCGGTGATCCCGCCGTGCTCACGGCGCGCATCGCGTACTCGTTGCAACTGCTGCTCGAGCTGCGCCGCCCGGTGCTCGATCTCCACGGCGAGGCGCTCGTCGGCGGGTGGCAGCCCGACGACCTCCCCGCGAAGATCGCCGCGGAGGAGGCCAACCTGCTCGAGCGCGGCTGGCCGAACGCCTATGACTTCGGCCGGGTGCACTCGCCGCGCCCGTGAGCGCTACCGAGGTGGCAGCACGCTGAGGTCGAACTTGTCGCCCGACACGCGGAAGTCGAGCATCTCCACCTGGGTGGCGATCTTGCCGTCGATGACCTCGTAGAACATCGTGTAGACGTTCTCGTAGTCCTCGCCCTTGTTGGTGACCGCGCGGCGCCTGAGCAGCACCGCCACCCAGTCGCCGTCGGCGAGCACGGCGAGGTATTCGTTCACCGCCTCGTCGGGCTTCGGGTAGAGCAGCTTGCCGGCGTCGGTGTTCGCCTGGAACGCAGCGCGTCCGTGGTACTCGTTCGCGCCGGCCAGGTACGTGGGGTTCTCGACGAGATACGGGAAGTACTGCTCCGGGTCGAACGTGCGGAACTTCTCCATGTACTCGAGCACGAGTGCCTTGTTCCGCTCCGACAGCTCACTCACGGTCGCCTCCCGGTGTCATGACGTTGTTAGCCTCGCGCGATTCCAGCGCGCGCGCCGAGGGAGACCGATGCCTGAGCAGGCCACCGAACCGACCGCCGACCGGGGCGCGAACACGCGCGCCGCGCTCGTGCAGACGGCCACCGAGATGTTCGTGGTCGCCGGGTACGGCGCAGTGTCGGTACGCGACCTGGCCCGCCGTACCGGCCTCACCACCGGCGCGATCTACGGCCACTACCGGAACAAGGCCGGGCTCCTCGCGGCGGCGGTGAACGAGCGCATCGAAGCCGAGCTCGAGGCGCCCGCGGCGGGGACGGGCGCGAATCTCGTCGATGCGATCGGCCGCCAGTGGCGCACGTACCGTCGCCGAACCTCCATGCGGGCGCTCCTCGTGGAGGGCGCGGCGGCAGCCCGCGTCGACCCCGCGGTTCGCAACGAGCTCTCGGCGACCCTCACTGCGAAGCTCGACGACTGGCGCGCGGTGTACCGGGAGATCCAGGCGGAGGAACAACTCGATCCCGACGTCGACATGGAGGCACTGGTGTTCCTGCTCTTCGCAGCCGAACTGGGGGTCGGGGTGCTGGAGTCGATCGGTGTCGACCTGCCGAAGCCGTCGGCCTGGGAGCGCACGGTCGAGCGACTCCTCGGCGGCCTGTACCCGGGGAAGCGCCGCCGATGACGAAGCTCGTCATGAACTTCGACCTGCGCCACCCCGCGCACATGGGTGCCAGCGGTCGCGACACCTACCGTGCCGCGCTCGACATGTGCGCGTGGGCCGACGAGCACGGCTTCGCCCGTGTCGGGTTGGGTGAACACCACCAGTCGCCCGACGGCTACATCCCCGCGCCGCTCGTGGTGGCGGGTGCCATTGGCGCCTGCACGCGCGAACTGCGGGTGCGCCTCTCGGTGCTGCTCGCGCCGCTCTACGACCCCATCCGGCTCGCCGAGGAGGTCGCGGTCGCCGATCTCTGCCTGAGCGGGCGTCTCGACCTCGGCCTGGGTGTGGGCTACGTCGAGCATGACTTCGACATGTTCGGTGTCGACTACCACCGACGCGGGAAGTTCCTCGACGAGCTCATCCCCGTGCTGCGCCAGGCATGGACTGGCGAGCCGTTCGAGTACCGCGGCACCACGGTGCGGGTCACACCCCGCCCGGTGCAGGACCCGATGCCGATCTTCGTGGGTGGCGCGTCGCGGGCCGGGATCCGCCGTGCGGTGGACCTGGCCGATGGCTACTTCCCGCCGGGGCTGCCGATCGGCTGGGAGAAGTACCGCCAGCAGGTGGTCGCGCTCGGCCGGCCCGACCCGGGCGAGTTCGCTCGGCGCGGGCCGATCTTCCTCTGGGTGACGACCGAGCCGAAGGACGACGTGTGGGCGCGCCTAGCGCCGCACGTCCGTCACCAGATCGACTCCTACGCGGGGTGGACCACCGACGCCTACGGCGAGCCTCAGGGTCCGTTCGTGCCCGAGCGTGACGTCGAGAACCTGCGACAGGGCGGCGCCTACGACGTGTTGACTCCTGCCGAGGCGCTCGCGTTGGTGGAGGAGCTCGGCCCCGACGGCGAACTGCACTTCAACCCGTTGCTCGCCGGCATCGACCCCGACGACGCGTGGCGGATGTTGCACCTCGTCGAGAGCGAAGTGCTCCCGCACATGGAGGTGACGCGATGACGGTCGCAGTGGTCACGGGGGCGACGCGTGGCATCGGCCGCGCCGACCGCGATCGCGCTCGGTCGGCGTGGGATCGACGTCGTGGTGACCGGGCGCACTCTCGCGGAGGGCGATGTCGCGCTGCCCGGCAGCCTGGAGTCGACGGTTGCCGCCGTCGAGGAAGCCGGCGGGCGAGCGACCCCGCTCGTGCTCGACCTGCTCGACGGCGACCGCCTCGGCCCGGCTGCGGAGGAGGCCGTCGCCGCGTACGGCCGGGTCGACCTCCTGCTCAACAACGCGATCTACGTCGCGCCGTCGGGCTTGGCGCGGTTCGTGGACACGCCACGCGAGGAGATCGAGGCGCGCCTGTACGCCAACGTGACCGCGCAGCTGCTGTTCACCCAGCCGCTGCTGCGCCACATGGCGGAGCGGGGAAGCGGCACCATCGCGTTCACCACCAGCGGCGCGGGCTACTTCCCGCCGACGCACGGCCCGGGTGACGGCGGCTGGGTGCTCACGTACGGCGTGTCGAAGGCGGGCATGAACCGCATCGCCGAGCAACTGGCGGTGGAACACCCGGAGCTTCGCTTCCTCAACCTGCAACCGGGCGCCGTCGCCACCGAGCGGGTGCTCGCCGCGGGTGACGAGCTCGCGTTCGTGGCGGACCACGCGGCCCCGGTCGACGCGATCGGCGAGGCCTTCGCCCGGATCCTCCGCGGAGATGGCCTCGCCGAAAGCGAGTTCCCCAACGGCGCGACGATCGAGGTGCCCGACGTCGCCCGCGAGTGGGGCCTCCTCGACTGAACGTGGGCTACTGGGGGGTGCCGTCGAGGTTGTGGACGGTGAGGCCGAACTTCTCGATGTTGTCGAGGCTCACGGTGATCTGGCCGGTGAAGTCGGCAGGGCAGTCGCAGAGGAACACGGTGCCCTCGACCATCGCCTCCATCGACTCGATCTGGTCGGGCCGGAGCATGTTGCCCACGAGCTCCGCCGCGCCCTCGCTGAGCACCGCGGCACGGGGCTGCACGGTGTTGATGCGGATCCCGGTGCCGTAGACCTCCATGGCGAGACCGTTGCTGAGCCGGTTGAGGGCGGCTTTCGACGCGCCGTACGCGGAGATGTTGATCGCGGTGGGCGAGAACTCGGCCGGCGGGCCGGGCCACAGCTTCGAGCTGTCGCTCGAGACGTTGACGATCCACCCCTCACCGGCGTCACGCATCGCCGGCAGTGCGGCGAGCGAGAGGTCGAGCGGCGCGTTCGCGTTCGCCTCGAACATGATGTTGCGCCGCTTCGTGGAGAACCCGTCGAGCGGCTTCTGGATCGACGCCGCCGCGTTGTTCACGAGGATCTCGACGGGACCGCCGAGTTGCTCGACCGCCTCGGGGATCACCCGCGCGCGGTCGGTCTCACTGGTGAGGTCGGCGACGACGATCCCGACCTTCGTGCCGTACGTCGACAAACGCGCCGCGGTCTCCTGCAACGAACCTGCGAGGTGGTCGTGCTTCTCGAAGGTACGGGCGGTGATGACCACGTGAGCGCCTTCGGCGGCCATGCGCTCCGCGATGCCGGCACCGATTCCCCGGCTCGCGCCGGTCACCACTACCCGTCGTCCTGCAAATCTTCCGGCCATCATGGTTCCTCTCGGAGTGTGGGGCGGCGGCACCCTACCGGGTTCACGTGGTGGTGGAGCCGCCGTTCACCTGGATGGTCTGGCCGGTGATCCACGAGCCCTCGGCGGCGAGCCACACGACGGTGGCCCCGACGTCGCGGTCTCCATCGCCAGGTGGCGCATGAAGCCGATCGCGCCACCCTTGCCTGCGGCGTAGGCCGACATGCCGATGGCGAGGCCCTGCGTGCCCGCACCCGACGAGATGGTGACGACGCGACCGAAACCGCGCTCGACCATGCCCGGTACGACCGCCTTGCACGTGTACATCACGCCGTAGAGGTTCAGATCGACCCACTTGTGCCAGTACTCCGGGGTCGCTTCGTCGTCGAGGAAGAACTTGGCGCCTGCGCCCTCGGCGATCCCCGCGTTGTTCACGAGCACGTCGATAGGGCCGAACTCGCCCTCGACGGCGGCTACGCGGCGAACACTGCGTCGTAGCCGGTGACGTCGAACGGCGCGACGAACGCGGTGCCGCCCTGCTCGCGGATGCGCACGGCGGTGGCCTCGGCGCGCTCGGCGACGAGGTCGTTCACCGCAACTGCGGCGCCCGCCTCGGCGAGCGTCTCTGCGATGCCCGCGCCGATGCTCTGGCCGGCGCCGGTCACCAGCGCCACCTTCCCGGTCAGGTCGAACATGCTGGCGGGCTCCTCGATGGTCAGGCTTCGATGCGGATGGCGTGCGTGTGCGAGACGTCGGCCGACGAACGGCCGACGTGGATGCGGTACTCGCCCGGGTCGACGTACCAGCCCGCCTCCTCGCGGTGGAGGGCGTTGATCCCGCCGGTGGGCACGACGCCGGTGGCGCGCTGCTCGGCCGTCGACGCCCAGTAGGGGTCGGCCGGGTCCCAGTACGCGAACGCGCGGTCGCCGAGTTCCAGACTCACGGTGGTGGTCTCGCCCGGATCGAGCTCCACCTTGGTGAAGGCCTTGAGCTCCCTCGAGGGCCGCACCGCACGGGGCGACACCGACTCGACGTACACCTGCACCACCTCGTTGCCGCGTCGTGTGCCCGTGTTGGTGACGGGAACCTCGACGGTGATCGTGGCGCCGGGCGCGAACGACTCTGGTGCGCGGGGCACGCCGATCTCGAAGTTGCTGTACGAGAGGCCGTGGCCGAACGGGAAGCGCACGGGCAGGTGACGCGAGTCGTACCAGCGGTAGCCGACGAGGAGGCTCTCGCCGTAGCGGATCTCGCTGTTCTCCCCGGGGAAGTTGCCGAACGAGGGGTTGTGCTCGAGGCGGAGCGGCAGCGTGGTGGGGAGGCGGCCGCCGGGATCGGCGTCGCCGGTGAGCACGGCGGCGAGCGCGTTGCCCATCTCCTGGCCGCCGAACCACGACTGCAGGATCGCCGGCGCGTCGTCGGCCCAGTCCATGGTGACGGGGGAGCCGGTGTTCACCACCACGACCGTGTTCGGGTTGGCCGCGCACACGCGACGGACGAGCTCGTCCTGGGCGCCGGGGAGGTCCATCGTGTCGCGGTCGTGGCCCTCGCTCTCCCAGTCGGCGTTCGTGCCCACCACGACGACGGCCACGTCGGCGGCGTCGGCCGCCGCGACCGCACGGTCCATCAGGTCGGGAGGCTCGGGGAGGCGGCAGCCGATCTTGACGCCGCGGATGAGGCCCATGCCCCTGGGCGTGTGGTACTCGGCGACGATCTGCACGGTCCGGCCGGCGACGAGGTCGAGGGTCGCGTTGCGCTCGGCGCTGCCCATCCCGAAGAACTCGGTGCCGGGCGGCGGGGGGTCGGTGATGCCGTCGAACACGACCTCGCCGTCGATGCTGACGCGCGCGCCGCCGAGGATCTGCACAAAGGTGAACTCGTGCGGCCCGGTCTCGTCGGCCGTGTACACGCCGGTAACGCGCAGGGACACCGGGGGTGCGTCGAAGCCCAGCGCCATGTCGCCCACGACGATGACCTTGCCGTCGGCGCACACGCGCGTCGAGTCGGGTTCGCCGGCAATCTGGTCGCTGTCGAACTGTTCGAGGAGCAGCCCGGGCCGGCCGTCGGGCGTGGTGATGCGCGGGGGTGCGACTTCCGGCGTCGTCTTGTCGATCACGCAACCGCGTTCGTAGGTGACGGTCACGTCGTCACCGAAGCGCGCGCGCAGTGCATCCAGCGGGCTCACCACGTAGTGGGGTGCGAGTGCAGCCGATCCGCCGCCCATGATCTGGGCGCGCTCGGCATTCGGTCCGATCACCGCCACGCGGCTGATTGACGACGGATCGAAGGGCAGCACGCCGTCGTTCTGCAACAGCACCAGTGACGAGATCGACGCTTCGCGGGCCAACACACGGTGCTCCGGACGGTCGACGGAGGCACTGGGACCGGCGGGCGGGGCGTCGAGCACGCCGAGCCGATCGAGCACACCGAGGTAGTGACCGACCAGCCGGTCGACGTCGGTCTCGCTGATGATGCCGTCGCGCACGGCCTGCGCGAGCGCGGGCCCGTAGGCGCGACCGGGGCCGGGCATCTCGACGTCGACGCCCGCCCGCGACGACTGCTCGGTGTCGAGCGCGCCGAACCAGTCGGTGACCACGAACCCCTCGAAACCCCATTCGCCGCGCAGGATCCCGGCGAGCAACTCCTCGTGCATCGCGCAGTGCACACCGTTGAGGCGGTTGTACCCGGTCATGATCCCGAGGGCGCCGCCCTCGGTGACTGCGAGCTCGAACGGCACGAGGTAGATCTCGCGCAGCGCACGCTCGTCGATCACCGAGTCGACCGTGTTGCGTTCGAACTCGGCGTCGTTGCCGGCGAAGTGCTTGACCGTGGTGACGACGCCCTGCGATTGCACGCCGCGCACGAAGGCCGCGGCCGTCTTCCCCGAGAGCAGCGGGTCCTCGGAGTAGCACTCGAAGTTGCGACCGCCCGTGGGGGAGCGGTGGATGTTCACGGTGGGAGCGAGCAGGGCACGGCACGCCTTGGTGAGCGCCTCCTCGCCGAGCATCACGCCCACGCGCTCGACGAGGGCAGGGTCCCACGTGGCGCCCAGCGCCGAGCCACACGGGATGCACACTGCGGTCTCGCCGCCCAGCCCGAACAGGGCGGTGCCGCGCGCGCCGTTGGGCCCGTCGGTGACGGTGATCGACGGGATGCCCAGGCGCTCGACGGCCGCGGTCGCCCACATGTCGACCCCGGCCGTCAGCGCGGCCTTCTCGTCGAGGGTCAGGTGCGCGACCAGTTGGTCGACACGTTCGGTCATCAGGGACCTCCAGTGGTCACGGCGCCGTCACTCGCCCGGGTAGTGCAGCCCGAGTTGCATGCGGATGTCGTCCATGGTCGTTGCCAGCGCGAGCGACTCCGAGAGCGGCATCACCGGGCTCGCGGTGAGCCCGGCGCGGATGCAGTGGTGCACCTCGTGCACCTGGTGGTGCAGCCCGTTGCCCTCCATGGGCGCGTCGATGCGGCGCGTCCCCTCGATGGTCGTCACCTGGAGATGGTCGGGGCAGTGCATGAACGCCGGGACGTCGATGTGACCGTCGGTGCCGGCGATCCGCGCGTTGCAGGCGAGGGAGGTGCGGATCGCGGCCTTGACGACGCTCACGGCGCCGTCGTGGTGGCGGAGCACCGCGGCGGTCTGCTCGTCGACACCGGTCTCGCCGAGGACGCCGACCGCGCGTACCTCCACGGGATGGCCGAGGACGAGAAGGGCGAGGTTGAGTGGGTAGATGCCCAGGTCGAGCAGCGCACCGCCGCCCTGCGCGGGGTCGAACAGCCGGTGTTCCGGCCGCACCGGCGCGCGGAACCCGAAGTCGGCCTCGACCAGCCGCGGCGCACCGATCGCTCCGTCATCGAGGAGCTCGGTGAGGGCCTGATACGCGGGGAGGAAGCGCGACCACAGCGCCTCCATGAGGAAGCGGCCGTTGCGCTGCGCCGCGGCGGTCATCTCCAGGACCTGCGCCGCGCTCAGCGCGAGTGGCTTCTCGCAGAGCACGTGCTTGCCGGCATCGAGATACAGCACCGCGTCGGCGCAATGCCGTGAGTGGGGGGACGCGACGTACACCGCGTCGACTCGCGGATCGGCGGCGAGCGACTCGTAGCTCGCGTGCGCGCGCGGGATCGACCACTCCTGAGCGAACGCGTCGGCGCGCTCCTGGTTGCGCGACGCCACTGCGACGAGGTCGGCGTCGGGGACGAGGGCCAGGGCCTGGGCGAACGAGCGGGCGATGCCGCCGGTCGCGGCGATGCCCCAGCGGATGTGCGCGCTCACCGTGCTGCGAGACCGTCGACGGCGACGATCCTGGCCCAGCGGTAGTCGGGCTTGCCGCTCGGGGAGCGGAGCACCTGCTTCACGAACATGACTTCGCGCGGCGCCTTGTACGACGCGACGTGGGCGCGCACGTGCGCATCGAGTGACGCGAAGTCCGTGACCTCGCCATCACGAGTTTCGACGAGCGCGACGACGCGCTCGCCCCACCGCTCGTCGGGCACGCCGACGACGACGGCATCGAACACCGCGGGGTGGGATTTCAACGCGACCTCGACCTCTTCGGGGTACACCTTTTCGCCGCCGGTGTTGATCGAGACCGAACCGCGCCCGAGCACGGTGATGGTGCCGTCGTCCTCGATGCGGGCGTGGTCGCCCGGCACCGACCAGCGCACGCCGTCGATCACCGGGAATGTGGCCGCGGTCTTCTCCGGGTCCTTGTAGTACCCGATCGGCACGCGACCGCGACGCGCCAGCTTGCCGATCACGCCCGGAGGCAGGGGCTGCATGTCGTCGTCGAGCACGGTGGTCTCGTCGTTCACCGCGAAGCGCGCCGCCGTCTCGATGGCGCCGCCCGCGGCCGACACGCTCTGACCCTGGCCGCCGGTCTCCGAGGCGCCGAAGCCGTCGATGAGCAACATGCCGGGCAGCCGGTCGACCCACGCCTGCTTCACCGACGGCGAGAGGATCGCGCCGCCCGAGAGCACGACGGTGAGCGCGGCGACGTCGGGCGGCGGGTCCATGGTGGCGATCGTCTCGATCAGCGGCCGGCCGAACGCGTCGCCGACGATGACGAGGAACGAGACCCGCTCCGCCTCGATCAGGCGCCACAGGCCGTCGGAGCTGAAGTGGCGGTCGGGGGAGATGACGACGCAGCCGCCGCCGTAGAGGGTGGCGAAGGCCATCCAGTGCGCGGTCCCGTGCATGAACGGGCATGCGGGCAGCACGCGACGGCCGGTGTCGAGCGACTCGGTGATCTGCGCGGGCGTCTCGATGGCTGCACCGCCGAGGTTGCCACCACCGAACGCGCCGAAGAACACGTCCTCGCTGCGCCACATCACGCCCTTGGGCATGCCGGTGGTGCCACCCGTGTAGAGGATGTAGAGGTCGTCGGGGAGCGCGGGCCGAAGTCGCGTGCCGCCGACGCGCCCGCGAGCGCGTCCTCGTACTCGACCGCGCCGTCGAGCGGCGCGGCCCCGGAGTCGTCCTCGACGACCACGAACGTGCGCAGCAACGGCAGGTCGGCGCGCGCGGCATCGAGCTTGGCGGTGAACTCGCGGTGGTACACCACGGCCTTCGCGTCCGAGTCGGCGAGCAGGTAGCGCAGCTCGTCCTCCACGTAGCGGTAGTTCACGTTGACCGGTACCGCGCGGATCTTGAACGCGGCGAGCATGCCCTCGAGATATTCGGTGCCGTTGTAGAGGTAGAGCGCGACGTGGTCGCCCGGCCCGATGCCCGCGGCCTGCAGGTGGTGGGCGAGCCGGTTCACGCGTTCGTCGGCCGCGGCGAAGGTGAGGCGGCGTTCGCCGCACACCATCGCCTCCGCGTCGGGCGCGGCGTCGACGACGCCCTCCCACAGATCGGCCAGGTTGAACTCCATCAACTCCCCCCGGTGTGACGGTTCACGAGCAGATCAGAAGAAATCGGTGCCGCCGTCGACGGGGATCGTCGCGCCCACCACGAAGCTGGCCAGCTCCGAGCAGAGGAACACCACGACGGTGGCGACCTCCTCGGGGAGGCCGACGCGGCCGATGTCGTTCGACGCGCCGTAGTCGCGGGCGATGGCTTCGTACGCGGCCTCGAGCGGGCCTTCGGGCAGACCCTCGAGGTCGGTGCCGACCAGGTAGCCCGCGAGGGTGGGCGACATGACCGTGCCCGGCGCCACCGTGTTCACGATGATGCCCTCGGGGGCGAGCGCGCGCGACAGGTTCTTCGACGCGCTCGCCATCGCGGCCTTGGCCGCAGTGAAGCCGATGAGCCCGGGGCTCTGGTGGCGGATCGCCGACGCGGCCACGTTGACGACGCGCGGCGAACGTGGCCTTGCGCAGGAGCGGCATCGCCGAGCGTGTGGTGCGGATCATGGTGAGCACGCCGAGGTCGAACTCCTCGAGCCACGCGGCGTCGCTGAGGTCGTCGAGACCGCCGACCTGCGCGGGACCGACCGTGTTCACGAGGCAGTGCAGCTCGCCCCAGCGCTCGTCGAGGAACTCGAACGCGGCCTCGACCTCACCCGAATCGAGCAGGTTGCACTCGAGCCCGATGGCGTCCTCCGCGCCGGCGGCGAGCAGCTCGTCCTCCGCCTCGCGCAGGTGTGACGGCGTGCGGGCGAGCACTGCAACGCGGCAGCCCTCCGCCGCGAGCAGCTCCGCGGTGGCGCGGCCCACGCCGCGTGTGCCACCCGCGACGACCGCGGCCCGTCCCTTGAGTCCGAGGTCCATCAGCGCTCCAGTTGCCGTGCGAGGTGGGTGGCGGAGAGGGGCTCGCCGGTGGCGCGTTCCACGAGCGCGTCCCAGCGCACCGATGCGCTCGGCGCGAACACGTCGCGCACGAGCAGCTCACCGGCAGCGGGGCGGTCGACGAGACCGCCGGCGCGCTCGGTGAGGGTGGCGTCGAGCTGCGAGGCGAAGAGCTCTCCGTAGAGATAGTTCTGGTAGTAGACGGGCGCGGCGGCGAGGTGGATCTTCGCCGCCCAGTCGGGCGCCGCGCGACCGTCGGGCCGTTGCACCTGCTGGTAACGCTCGACCAGGTCCCACCACAGCGTGTCGAGGTCGCCGTCGGGATCGGCGTAGAGGCGCCGTTCGAAGTTGGTCATCACCAGCACCCAACGGGCGAAGGTGAGCAGGGCGGCGCGCTGCGCCTCCGCGAGTGCGGGGGCGAGCTCGGCGACGGTGGCGGGATCGACGCCGGCGACTGCGGTGAGCCACTCCGGATGGCGCGCGAGACGCCCCATGAGCATGGCGATGCCCTCGGTGGTGAGCGGGTGCGCGGCGCCGCGCAGCAGCCACGGCAGCGAACGGTCGGACTCGCGGTCGTAGATGGCGTGGCCGAACTCGTGCAGCATCGTGTCCATCCAGCGCTCGCTGGGCTCCACGTTGCACAGCACGCGCACGTCGCCCTGGCGGTCGATGTCGATGCAGAACGCGTGTTGGCTCTTGCCGTCGCGCGCGTAGAGGTCGCTGCCCTCGAGCACGGGGCGCAGGTCGAGGCCGAGACCGTCGTAGGTGCGCAGCGTGAGCGACTCGAGGTCGGCGCCCTCGAAGAATTGGTCGACGCTGAGCGCGCCGTCGGCCGGCGGGGTCTGGAAGAACGGGTCGTCGAGGTGCCAGGGGCGCAGGTCGTCGATCGGGCAACCGAACCGCGCCGCGAGCGACGCGTCGAGCTGGGCCTTCCACTCGCCGAACGGGCCGATGGTGGCGGCGTCGACGTCGGCGAGGGTGGCGAAGAGGCGGTCCTCGTCGAGCTCACCGGTGGCGAGGGCCATGGCGAAGTGGTCGCGGTACCCGAGGTCGCGAGCGGCGCGGTTGCGCAGGCGGGCGAGCTCACGGATGCCGTCGGCCACCTGCGCGCCGATCTGCTTCGACGCCTCCCACGCGGCGCGGCGCTCGTGGACGTCGGCGCTGGTGCGGAGGATCTCCGAGATCGCGTTGTCGTCGACGCGCTCGCCGTCGATCTCGCCGCGGAAGTTGTTGAAGGTGGACTCGACCGCCGTCTCGAGCTCGACCATCTCCCGTCGCAGCTCGGCGGGCACCTGGTGCGCGACGAACGCGTCGTGGAGGATGGTCAGCCGACGACCGTCACGCGGGTTGGTGCCGTCGGTGGAGTCGGCGGTGACCTCCTCCCGGGCGCGGCGGAGCTGGTCGAACAGATCGGCGTCGGCAAGGAAGGACCGGCGGGCCAGCTCGGCCTGGATGCGGCGCTCGTCGGCCTGGGGCGAGGAGCGGGTGTTCGATTCCCACCACGCCTCGGCCAGCTCGATCTCCAGTGGCTGGAGGCGCGCTTCGATGTCGTCGATGACCTGACGGGGGGTGCGGGGGTCGGGCACGGGCGGATTCTAGGGAAGGTCGCCGTCAGGGCGTGTCGGTGGCGCCGCCACCGGGGGAATTGGCCAGCACGGCGCGGGCGTGTCGCGCGAGTGGTTCGTCGACCATCTGCCCCTCGAACGCGATGGCGGCCTCGCCGTGGGCGGTGGCCTCGTCGTACGCCGCGAGCAGCCGACGGGCGCGATCGATCTCCTCGGGGCCCGGAGAGAAGGCACGGTGAGCGAGGGCGACCTGCGCCGGGTGGATGCAGAGCTTCCCGGCGAAGCCGAGGGCCCGCCCCTGGGCGGCATCGGCGAGGAAGCGCTCCTCGTGGTCGAGCGCGGTGACGACCTGGTCGAGGGCGAGCACACCACCGAGGCGGGCGGCGAGCGCGACCCGTGAACGCGGTAGAGGACCTCGGTGCCCTCCGGCGTGCGGACGCCGCCCATGTCGGCGATGTAGTCCTCGGCGCCGAAGTAGGCGACGCGGACGGGCGAGCGGAACAGCTCCCGGGCCGACTCGACGCCCTGGGCGGTCTCGATGCCGGCGAGGAGGTGCAGGTGGCCGAGGCCGGCGCGTTCGAGCACGTCGACCACCGTCTCGATCTGGTGGGGCGACTCCAGCTTCGGCACGATGATGCCGCTGACCTCGGGTGCCACGCCTTCGGCGACGTCGTGGGCGAACCACTCGGTGGGCACCGCGTTCACCCTCACGTACACGGCCATGTCGGGATGCGCGGTGGCGAGGGAGGTGCCGGCGGCGCGGGCGTTCGGTCGCGCCGCGGCCTTCGCGTCGGCGGGAACCGCGTCCTCGAGATCGAGCACGACGCCGTCGGGGTTGGCGCGCGGCAGCTTGGCCAACACGTCGGGACGGCTCGCGGGCGCGAAGAGCAGGCTGCGCAGGCGCGCCGGCACGCGGCCTCCGAGTTGGGTGCTCACGCGTCGGCTCCGGTCGGTCCGGTGGGCCGCTTGTGCATCAGCGCGCCGCGCCGGGCCCGGCAGACGAGCTCGTCGTGCTGGTTGTACGCACGGTGCTCGAAGGTGACGATGCCCTGTTCGGGGCGCGACTTCGAGACGCGGGCGTCGACGACCTCGCTCTCCACGTGCACGGTGTCGCCGGCGAAGAGCGGTTTGGGGAACACGACCTCCTCGAAGCCGAGGTTGGCGACCGTGGTGCCGTGGGTGGTCTCGAGCACCGAGATGCCCACGACGAGCGCGATGGTGAACATCGAGTTGATCAACGGGCGGCCGAACTCGGTGCCCTCGGCGTAGTGCGCGTCGAGGTGCAGGCGCGCCGGGTTCATCGTCATCGTGGTGAAGAGCACGTTGTCGGTCTCGGTGACCGTGCGGGTGAGAGCGTGCGGCACGACGAGGCCGACCGGTAGGTCCTCGAACCAGCGTCCGTGGTGCGGGATGTCCACGACTTGTCTCCAGTCTCCGTAGGCTCCGGGCCGTGACGGCATCCTTCCACGACCGTGGCGAGATCCTGTGGTCGCCGCCCGCCGACGTGCGGGAGCACAGCCGGATCGGCCGGTTCCTGACCTGGCTCGAGGTCGAGCGCGGGCTGACCTTCCCCGGATATGCGGAGCTGTGGGAGTGGTCGGTCGACGACCTCGAGGGGTTCTGGTCCGCCTTCACCGAGTGGGCCGGGGTGCGCTGGCACGACCGGCCGGGGGCCGCGCTCGGCCGTCGGGCGATGCCGGGTACGGAGTGGTTCCCGGGCGGAACGCTCAACTACGCGGAACACGCGCTCGCCGCGGCGGAGACGCGGGGTGACGAGGTCGCGATCGTGGCGCGCAGCCAGACCCGCGAGGAGCTGCAGCTCACGTGGTCGGAGCTCGCCGACGCGGTGGCACGCTGCCGCACCGGGCTGCTGGGCCTCGGCGTGCAGCACGGCGACCGCGTCGCCGCCTACCTGCCGAACATCCCCGAGACCGTCGTCGCCTTCCTCGCGGTCGCGAGCATCGGCGCAGTGTGGTCGTCGTGCGCGCCGGAGTTCGGGGTGCGGTCGGTGGTCGACCGGTTCGCCCAGATCGAACCGGTGGTGCTCCTCGCAGTCGACGGCTACCGCTACGGCGAGAAGGTCGTCGACCGGCGCGCCGAGGTGGCCGCGATCGAGGCCGCGCTGCCGACACTGCATCACACCGTGCACGTGCCGTACGTGGGCACGGATGCCGACGACCGGCCCGCGGCGCGGCCAAATGAGTGGGAGGCGCTGCTCGCGGTGCCGGGACCGCTCGAGTTCGCGACGCTGCCGTTCACCCATCCGCTCTACGTGCTCTACAGCTCGGGCACCACCGGCCTGCCGAAGGCGATCGTGCACGGTCACGGCGGGATCACCGTGGAGCACCAGAAGACGCTCGCCCTGCACCACGACCTCGGGCCGGGGCAACGCTTCTTCTGGTTCACCACCACGGGCTGGATGATGTGGAACTACCTCATGTCGGGACTGCTCGTGGGTGCGACGCTCGTGCTGTTCGACGGCGACCCCGGTTCGCCCGACCTCGGTGCGCTCTGGCAGCTCGCGGCCGACACCGGGGTGGAGGTGTTCGGCGTGAGCGCGCCGTTCGTGATGGCGTGCCGCAAGGCTGGCGTGGTGCCACCCGCCGGCCACGTGATCCGCAGCGTCGGCTCCACCGGGGCGCCGCTGCCGCCCGACGGCTTCCGCTGGATCCACGACGCCGTCGGTGCGCACGTGCAGCCGGTGTCGGTGAGCGGTGGCACCGACGTGTGCGCGGCGTTCGTCGGTGCCGTGAAGCTCCTGCCCGTGCGCGCGGGGGAGATCACCTGCCGGTTGCTCGGCTGCGCGGTCGAGGCGTTCGATGCCGACGGGCGCCCGTGCCCGCCCGGCGTGCAGGGCGAGCTCGTCGTCACGGAACCCATGCCGTCGATGCCCGTCGGGTTCTGGGGCGATCCCGACGGCACGAAGCTGCGCAACGCCTACTTCTCCGACTACCCGGGTGTGTGGCGTCACGGCGACTGGATCACCTTCACCGACGACGGCTCGTGCGTGATCTCCGGGCGTTCCGACGCCACGCTCAACCGCGGCGGGGTCCGTCTCGGCACCAGCGACTTCTACGCGGTGGTGGAGTCGTTCCCCGAGATCACCGACTCCCTCGTCGTGCACCTCGAGGGCGACACCGACACGCCTGACGACACCGACGGCATGGGTCGATTGGCCCTGTTCGTGTCGCTGGCGCCGGGGGTGGACCTCGACGACGACCTGATCACCCGCATTCGCGCTCAACTCCGTACCCAATTGTCGCCGAGACATCTCCCGGACACGATCGAAGCCGTCCCCTCCGTGCCCCGTACCCTCTCGGGCAAGAAGCTGGAGGTCCCGGTGAAGCGGATCCTCACGGGGAGCCGTGCCGACGACGTTGCCAGCCGCAGTTCCCTCGCTGATCCGGGGGCGCTCACCTGGTTCGAACAGCGAGCCGGGCAGCCAGACCGATCCTGACCGTGCACGAGCCCCTCGGGGAGAGGACGAAGGACTCCATGAACTCGATGAAGAAGTTCACCCGCGCCATTGCCATCGCCGCACTCGCTGCGGTCCCCGTCGTGGGGCTGTCGGCTGCGCCGGCGGGAGCGAAGACCGTCTCGCCGCAGAAGTGGGCCACGAGCTTCTGCACCGCCCTCTCCGACTGGCAGGACACCATCAAGGCCGCGTCGAGTGACGTCTCGGCTGCGCTCGCCGACACGACCGACCTGTCGTCGGGCAAGACGACGCTGGTCGACTTCCTCAACCAGGCGATCGACGCCACCGACACGGCGATGTCCGACGTGAAGGCTGCGGGCGTGCCCAAGACCACGAACGGCGCCAAGATCCAGGCCGCGCTGATCAAGGGCTTCGGCAAGGCGAAGAGCATCTTCGAGAAGGCCGAGGCCGACGCGGAGACCCTGTCGACCACCGACGCGGCGTCGTTCTCCACGCAGGCGACCGAGATCGGTCAGCAGATCCAGGACAGCTCGGGCGAGATCGACACCGCCTTCGGCAAGATCGACACGCTCGACAAGGGCGGCAAGTTGAACAAGGTCGTGAAGGCGAACAAGACCTGCGCCTTCCTCGGCTGAGCAACACCGTCGTGACCCCTCTGCGGCGACACGTCGCAGCGTTCGCGGTCGTCGTCGTCATTCCGCTCGTGGGAGTGGCGGCGGCGCCCGCGAGCGCACGGACGTCGTCAGCGACGACGGTCTCCGCGAAGACCGTTTCCGCGAAGACCGTGCCGGCCGGAACGTGGGCCACCAAGTTCTGCACGACGCTCGCCGACTGGCAGAACGGTCTGAACGACCTGCAAGCCGACCTCACGTCGCGCCTGTCGACGATCGAATCGGGTTCCGCGCTCGACAGCACTGCGCTGGCCCGGGCCAAGAACGCGCTCGACGACTTCCTCGGTGACGTCATCGACGCGACCGACGACGCCGACGGCGCGGCTCCAGGCGGCCGGAGTGCCCGATACCCCGCACGGCAAGCAGATCTCGAAGTTGCTCGTGCAGGGGTTGCGGAAGGCGAACAACGTGTTCGAGACCGCGCGCAACGACGTCGTCGACCTCCAGACGAGCGTTCCGACGCAGTTCGCGGCGGACACGCAGGCGATCGCCGACGAGATCCGCTCGAGCAGCGACGAGGTGGCCACGGCCTTCGACGACGCGAAGCGCCTCGACGCGAGCGGCAAGCTCTCCAAGGCGTTCAGGGCCCAGCGGGCGTGCGCGTTCCTGAACCCCTCGGCCTGACGTACGCTGAACGGGTCCTGTCCGTCCGTCCGGGGAGCGAGCCATGGTGACGACCCTGCGCCGCACGATCGTCACCGTCGCGATGGCGGCACTCCTCGTCGCCGGCACCGCGGGCGCGGCCTCGGCCGGAGACGGCAGCGGTGGAGCGGGGGCGCACCGCTGCGACCGGCTCACGGAGACGACGGCCAGGTTGCAGCGGAGGCTCGATCGTCTCGATCAGCAGGTCCCGCGAGCCGAGGGATCGCGGTCGCGCCGCCTCACCAAGCTCCAGCATCACCAGGACCGGATCGAGCAGAAGCTGCAGTCGCTCCAGGCGAACTGTCGGTCCTGACCGCAGTGTTCTGAGCGCGATGGCGCTCAGTCGTCGGACGGGGCGCTCGCCAGGGGTGTCGCCGGCCGTGTCGTCGCCCTTCGGGCGTTCCCACTTCTGGCGGCTGAGGATGAACACGAACGCAACCGCGAGGGCCGCGGGGATCAACAGGATCAGGTAGTACCCGGAGATCGCGCCGACGGGAGTCATGACCCCGCAATTTAACCGTTGCGATCGACAAGCGCTGTACTTCGCGGGCGTATCCGTTGGCGTACAACGGGCCCTAGGAGACGGAACGCGTCCACCTATCGTCTCGTGGCGACCCTCCGCTCCTCCCGGAACCGCGCATGAAGCTCCGCGTAGATGTCATCCCGGTACGCCGCGACGTGCGCGGCCGGGACCTCAACCACCACGCGTTCGGGTCGTTGGTCGGCGGTCTGCCACGTGCCGCGAGCCGCGCCGCCGTACACCGCGCCTGACCATGTCCCGAACCGGGCGGCGAACTTCCGGCTCTCCTCGGTGACGGAGCAGCTCGCGCAGACGGCGAGCTCGCCGTCGCGGGGTGGTAGCATTCCCCGGATTCGAGCTGCGTTGGACCCAGGGCATGCTTAGGAGGCTCCAATGAAATCCGTCTGGACGGCGTGTCGCGTGGGACTCATCGCTGCGATTTCGGCGGCATTGTTGGCGGTGGGGATGGGCGCGCCAGCGGGTGCGGCAACGACCACGATCGGCCAGCTGGGCGGTAGCAACGTTTGCGGGGGAGTCAATGCTGATTGGGTGCAGGCCGGTGTCGGGTCAGGAACTTCGTACACGGTTCCGGCAGGGGCTTGGAACGTCACCTCGTGGAGCACGCTAGCCGGAGGCGCCCCAGATGTGACGGGTTCATTGCAGCTGGAGATCTGGCGTCCAACCGGAACCACGGATCAGTTCCAGCTTGTGGGGATCAGCCCTGTCGGCACGACCGGCACGACGGGAACGAGCACTTTCGACTTGGCGACGCCGATTGCTGTGCAAGGCGGCGATCTTCTCGGTCTGCGCACTCTCACGGCGGGCTACGAATGCGTGAACTTTCTCGCGGGCAGCGCGGTAAACAATGGCGGAAACCCGACGGCGCCGGTGCCAGGTGATGTCAAAACGTTGGGCCTTGCAGGGTCCTACACGCTGAATGTCACTGCGACCCTCGATGAGGTCGCGTCCGACACCCCCGGTAGTACCGGCAACCCCGGTCGCCGCGCCAGCCGTTGTGGCCTCCCCGACGTTCACGGGCTAGAACTGCCCAGGCGTATCGCGACAGCGCGGCTGCTCGAACGCGCGCCCGTGCCCAGACGATTCGCGTGCCAGATTGCCGGAACACTTGTCGTCTGGTGAAGCGCTGTTCTCGGTGTTCCAGCGTCCTGACCAGCGCAAATACAAATAAGTGACGAGCGTCTACTTGAACCAGATGCGCTGGTACTCGCGGCTCATCGGGTGCAGCAGCAGCGCGACCAGCGCGACGTCGAAGCCGAGGCTGATGATCACCAGCGAGGTGAAGGCGTGCACGCCGAAGATCGCGAGCAGCACCACGACCTGCAGGATCGCGCCGATCACGCCGATGCCGTAGCCCCACCGCTTCTCGTTCGCGATGCCGAACCCGCCGAGTGCGAGGCACGCGATGATCACGAGGTTGAGGGGGTTGAAGCCGTTGAACAGCCCGAAGACGGCGTCGACGTAGCAGAGGATCGTCGCCAGGTAGAGCGTCTGGGGCTGGAACTGGTTGACCCATTTCCACTGGTCGTTCACGGCTCCATTGTGTCCGATCCCCGGACCACCTTGGGCATCGCCACCCGGGAGCGCAGCTGACCGCAGGCGGCGTCGATGTCGGTGCCCCGGTTCTTCCGGATTGTCGCAGTGATCCCATGGGTCCGGAGCCGGCCGGCGAAGTCGACGAGACGGTTCGGGGCCGAGGCCTGGCCCCCGAACTCGCCGGTTGGGTTCAACGGGATCAGGTTCACGTGGGCGCCGCCCGACCCCGGGAAGGCGCCGAGCAGCCGCCCGAGCGCCTCGGCCTGGGGACGGGTGTCGTTCACGCCGGCGATGCAGGCGTACTCGAAGGTGACGCGACGACCCTTGGCCCCGGCGAACTCGGCCGCCGCGTCGAGCACCTCGGCGATGGGGTAGCGGCGGTTGAGCGGCACGAGGGGCTCTCGGTCGGCATCGGTGGGGGCGTGCAGCGATACGGCGAGGGTGACGGGGAGCGCCTCGGTGGTGAGCCGGCGGATGCCGGGCACCACGCCGACGGTGCTCACGGTGATGCGGCGGGCCGAGATGCCGACATCGTGGTGGAGGCGCTCGATCGACTCCCACACCGGCTCGTAGTTGGCGAGCGGCTCACCCATGCCCATGAACACGACGTTGCCGACGCGCTGCGGCGATGCGTGCGCGGCGCGCAGCACCTGCTCGACGATCTCGCCCGCGGTGAGGTGACGCTCGAAGCCCTCCTGTCCGGTGGCGCAGAACGTGCACCCCATCGCGCAGCCGGCCTGCGACGACACGCACACGGTCGCACGATCGGGGTAGCGCATGAGGACGGTCTCGACTTGCGCGCCATCGCCCGCGTTCCACAACCACTTGCTGGTCATGCCGTCGGCGGCGGTCTGATCGGTGACGACGGTCAGCGCGTCGGGGAGCTCGGTCGCGATGCGCTCGCGCAGCGCGCGGGGGAGCGCGGTCGCGTCGGCGAGGGGGAGACGCGCGCCGTAGAGCGCGTCCCACAGCTGCTGCGCGCGGTAGCGGGGCTCGCCCCACTCGGCGAGCAACTCGTCGAGCTCGGCGCGGGTGGGTGCGTAGCGGGTGGTCATGCGAGTACCAGTTCGATCGTGTAGGCGCGGTCGACGCGGTGAGTGGTGAAACCGAGCTTGGTGTAGAGCCCGATGGCGGCCTCGTTCGCGGCATCGACGAACAACATCCCAGTCGTGATGCCGCGATCCGCGAGCGACGTCGAGGCCGCCCGCGGTGAGGGCGCGCCCGAGGCCGGTGCCGTGGCGGTCGGGATCGGCGCCGATCACGTAGATCTCACCGAGCGCGTCGGGCTCGTGGGGCGGGTGGGGCGCGTGCACCTTCGTCCAGCAGGAGCCGGCAAGACCGTCGGCGTCGAACGCGAGGAGGAAGCCCTCGGGGTCGAACCAGTCCTCGGCTTCCCGGGCGCGCAGCATGTCGACGGTCCAGCCGCCCTGCTCGGGGTGTCCGGCGAAGGCGCGGTTGTTCACCCGCACCCAGGCCTCCTCGTCCTCACCGATGTGGAAGGTGCGCACGGTCACGCCGTCGGGCCAGCGCACCGGCTCGGCGAGCGGCAGGGCGACACGAAGCTGGCGCAACTCGCGGTCGGAGGTGAGGCCGGCTCCCCGTGCGAGGGCGTCGTCGGCGTCCGTGGCACCGTGGAACCAGACGGTGACCCGGCCGCCGCCCACCGCGCCGATGTGGTCGAGGGCCGCGCGCAACAGCTCACCTCGGGTGTCGGGTGCACCGGGGCGGAGGATCAACGACACCGACCACTCGCCGGGGTGGTGCTGGGCGAGGTGGACGTAGGCCGCGAGATCGTCGCCGCGGCCGTCGTCCGGATCGGCGTCGAGCGCGATCCCGGTGTCGCGACCGGTGGTGTCGTGGAGCCCGGTCCAGGCGTCGTCGTCGAGGGGAGCGATGCCGGTGGCCTGCTCGGCCGCTGCGGCAAGGCGGGTGATGCGCGCGAGGTCGTCGGGCGCGAACTCACGCAGCACGCGCATCGGGGGCATCGTCGGAGGGTACTCCCGGCCTGCCCGCCCGCCGGCCGGCTCTCGACCTGACGACGCGGCGCGCCTAGCGTCGGCGCACCAGGCAGCCGAACGGAGTGAGGGCACGATGCAGATGGACTCGTACGCACCGGGGGTCCCGAGTTGGATCGACATCGGCGTCCCCGACATCCCGGCCGCCGCCGACTTCTACCGCGCGCTCTTCGGGTGGGAGTGTCCGGAAGGCGACCCCGAGTTCGGCGGGTACCGCGTCTGCACGCTCAACGGGCGCACCGTCGCCGGGCTCGGTCCGGCGATGAATCCCGGGCCGCCGTACTGGTCCACGTACGTGAACGTGGTCAGCGCCGACGAGGCAGTCGCGAAGGCCGAAGCGGCGGGCGGCACCGTGATCGTGCCGGCGATGGACGTCGGCCCTGCGGGGCGCATGGCGTTCTTCGCCGACCCGGTGGGCGCGGTCATCGGCGTGTGGCAGGCGGGGGAGCACCCCGGAGCCGGCGTCGTGAACGAGCCCGGCGCGTTCTGCTGGAGCGAGTTGCTCACCTCCGACATCGCCCGCTCGATCGAGTTCTACGGCGCGGTGTTCGGGTGGACGGCGCAGACGAACGAGGGCGAGATGCCCTACACGGAGTTCTCCGTCGACGGTCGCGCCATCGCCGGGATGATGACCATCCCGCCCATGGCGCCGCCCGACATGCCGCCGAACTGGGGCGTGTACTTCGCGGTGGGCAACACCGACGACGCGGTCGCGCGCATCCAGGATCTCGGCGGAGCGGTGCTCATGGCCGCGATCGACATCGAGCCCGGCCGATTCGCCGTCGTCGCCGACCCTGCGGGCGCGGTGTTCAACGTGATCGCGCTCAACCCCGCCCTGGCCTGACCGGCCAGAGCACTGACCGGTAGGTTGCGGGGATGGCCCGTCCCCGTGGTGCGAAGGCGCGCGCCGACGAAGTGCGCATCCGGCTCGCGCGCGAGTATCCCGGCGCGGAGTGCGCACTGATCCACGACAACCCGTTCCAGCTGCTGACCGCGACCATCCTCTCCGCGCAGACCACCGACGAGAACGTCAACAAGGTCACGCCCGCGCTGTTCGCGAAGTACCCGACCGCGCACGACCTCGCACAGGCCGATCCGGAGGACGTCGAGCGCATCATCTTCACCACGGGCTTCTACCGCTCGAAGGCGAAGAACATCCTGGGCATGGCGCGCGCCCTCGACGACCGCTACGACGGCGAGGTGCCCACCGAGCTCGAGGAGCTGGTGAAGCTCCCCGGCGTGGGACGCAAGACCGCCAATGTCGTGCGTTCGGTGGCGTTCGACCTGCCCGGGCTCCCGGTCGACACCCACGTGGGGCGGCTCACCCGCCGGCTCAAGCTCACCAACGAGACCGACCCGGTGAAGGCCGAGCTCGACCTCAATGGCATCGTGCCGCCCGAGGAACGCGGCAAGTTCTCGCTGCGCCTCATCCTCCACGGTCGCCAGGTGTGCGACGCCCGCAAACCCGCCTGTGGCCGCTGCGTGCTCGCCGACATCTGCCCCTCGGCCGACCCCACCGCGCTCGCCGGCTGACCATCGCCCTCGCGCGCCGGCAGGCGTACCATCGGGGTGACGGCATCCGGGGCCGGGGTACGGGAACACGTCGAGCGCGGAGGAGCACCATGACCGCTCGCCAGTGCCCGTTTTGCGAGCTGCGTTTCGCCACGAGCAGCGAACTGGAGTCGCATCTCGTCGTCGACCACCCGCAGCGCATCACCCTCGCGGGGCATGCGCCCGCCACCGGTCGGCTGGCTGCCCCGGTGCGTTCCGCCCGACACGTTCCCCGCACCTGGGCCGAGGCGGAGCAGATGACCGCCGACTTCGAGGCGCTGCTCCGGAAGTACCACGGCCGCTACCAGGACGCGGTCGACGCCAGCCGGCGCGGCGAGCGGGCCGACACCGACGGCACTGCGATGTCGAACCCGATGTAGCCGGTTGCCCGGCTGCCCGGCGGTTCAGCTGGAGAGACGGTCGATGGCCCGGCTGATCGCGCGGGAGGCCGAGAGCAGGGACCGTTCGGCCTGGTCGAGTTCGCTCGCGATCGCGGAGTCGTCGGTGTCGCGGTAGGTGTCGCCGACCCTCACGACCCGCACGGTGAGCTCCTCGAGTTGGGACCGGAGACTCGACAGTTCGGCGGCATCGGACGTCATCGACATGGGGGCAGCCTCGCAGGCCCCCGTCGTTGCGCCAACTCGGAGCGCCCATATCGGACCAAGGAGCGGAAGGGGCCACGGTTACGATGACCGGATCGTGCTCCAGCTCCTCGACCTCCGCGGCCGTCCCGATCCCGCCCGCGCGCTCGCTGCCGCTCCGGGTTCAGTGTCCGGTGCGGGCGACGACGGCGCGCTGGCGTCGGTGCGCGCCATCATCGACGACGTCCACGCGCGCGGCGACGCCGCCCTGCGGGAGTTGACCGCCCGGTTCGACGGCTGCGAGATCGACGAACTGCAGGTGCCGGGGGCGGAGATCCAGGCCGCGTTCGACGCCGCGTCCCCGGCCCTGCGCGCCGCGCTCGACGTCGCCGCGACGAGGATCCGCGACTATCACGCGGGTCAGGCCGGCGGCGGCCACGCCGAGATCGACGCCGACGGCATCTCCGTGCGCGAGCTCACGCTGCCGGTCGGCCGGGCCGGCTGCTACGTGCCGGGCGGGCGGGCCGCATACCCGTCGACGGTGCTGATGACCGCCATCCCGGCCCGGGTGGCCGGGGTGCCCGAGGTAGTGCTGTGCGTGCCGCCGGGATCCGACGGCCGGGTGCCCCAGGCCACACTCGCGGCCGCCGCCATCGCCGGCGTCGATGCCGTGTACCGGGTCGGTGGCGCGCAGGCGATCGCGGCCATGGCCTACGGCACCGACACGATCGCGCCCGTCGACGTCATCGTCGGACCGGGCAACGCCTACGTCGCGCTGGCCAAGCGCGAGGTCGCCGGTGTCGTCGGCATCGACTCCTTCGCCGGGCCGAGCGAAGTGGTGGTGCTCGCCGACGCGTCGCTGCCCCCCGAGTTCGCCGCAGCCGACCTGCTCGCCCAGGCCGAGCACGGCCCCGGTGGCAGCGCCGTGCTCGTCGCGTGGGACCCCTCGGTTGTCGACGCGGTGAACGACGCGATCGCGAAGCTGCTCGCGGAGGCGCCCCGCCGCGCGGAGATCGAGTCGACCCTCGGCACGGGCGGCCACGCCGTGCTCGTCGACGACGCCGCCGCCGCCCTTGCAGTCGTGAACGAGATCGCACCGGAGCACCTCGAACTGCTCGTCGCCGACGCCGACGCCCTCGTGCCGGGGGTGCGCAACGCGGGCGCGGTGTTCTGCGGGCCGTGGGCGCCCGCCGCGCTGGGCGACTACGTCGCGGGCGTCAACCACGTGCTGCCGACCGCGCGCACGGCGCGGTTCGCGAGTGCACTGCGCGTCGACACCTTCCGCAAGCACGTGCACGTCGTACGCGCGACCGAGGCCGGCCTCGCCGGCGTCGCGCCCGCCCTCGAAGCGCTCGCCGCGGCGGAGGGTCTCGAGGCCCACGTGTCGTCGGTCGCGTTGCGCCGCGCCTTCCCCGGCGCGGGTACGCCTTCCCCCGGAGCTGACGCATGACTGGTCTGGTCCCGCCGCGTGACGACCTGCGCGCGCTCGAGGGGTACCACTCGCCGCAGCTCGACGTGTCGGTGCGCCTGAACACGAACGAGAGCCCGTTCCCGCCGCCGCCGGAGTTCGTGGAGGCGTGGACGGCGGCCCTGCGCGACGCGCCCCTCCACCGCTACCCCGACCGCGCCGCGGGTGACCTACGCGCCGCGCTCGGCGATCAGCTCGGTCAGCCGGCCGAGCGGATCTTCTGCGCCAACGGCTCCAACGAGGTGCTCCAGACGCTGCTGCTCACCTACGGCGGCGCGGGACGCAAGGCCGCGGTGTTCGAGCCCACCTACGCGCTGCACTCGCACATCGCCCGCATCACCGCGACGGAAGTCGTCGTGGGGGAGCGGCGCGCCGACTTCTCCATCGACCCCGAGGTTGCGGTCGCGCTGATCGAACGGGAGCGCCCCACGCTCACGTTCGTGTGCAGCCCCAACAACCCGACCGGCACTGTGGAGCCCGCATCCACGATCGACGCGATCGTCGCCGCGACCGACGGCCTCGTCGTGGTCGACGAGGCCTACGGCGAGTTCGCACCGCGCAGCGCGCTCGATCTCGTGCGCGACGACGGCCGCCTCGTGGTGGTGCGCACCTACTCGAAGGTGTGGTCGATGGCCGCGCTGCGTCTCGGCTACGCGGTCGCGCCCACCTGGGTGATCGAGGAGCTCGACAAGGTGGTGCTCCCGTACCACCTCGACGTCGCCACACAACTTGCGGGGAAGCTCGCGCTCGGCCTCGCGCCCGAGATGGGCGACCGCGTCCACCGCCTCGTCGACGAGCGTGAGCGCGTCGCCAAGGAGCTGTCGGCGCTCGCCGGCATCGAGGTGTACCCGTCGGGCGCCAATTTCGTGCTCTTCCGGGTGCAGCCCGGATCGAGCGGCGCCGCCCACACCGATGGGCACGCGGTGTGGGAGCGCATGGTGGCGCAGGGCGTGCTCGTGCGCGACTTCTCGCGTTGGCCCCGCCTCGCCGAGTGCCTGCGCGTCACCATCGGCACCCCCGACGAGAACGACGCTTTTCTCGGCGCACTGCCGCGCCGCGCTCCAGGAGGGAGCTGCCTGATGTCACGATCGTCGCACCAGTCCCGCTCGACCGCCGAGACCACGATCGAGCTCGATCTCGAGATCGACGGTTCCGGCACCGCCAAGGCGTCCACCGGGATCCCGTTCTTCGACCACATGCTCGAACAGTTGGGCAAGCACGGCGGCTTCGACCTCACGATCGACGCGCAGGGCGACCTCGACGTCGACACGCACCACACCGTGGAAGACGTCGGCATCGTGTTCGGCACCGCGCTCAAGGAGGCCCTCGGCGACAAGGCGGGTGTGCGTCGCTTCGCCGACTCGCTGGTGCCGCTCGACGAGGCGCTGGTGCAGGTGGCCCTCGACCTCTCCGGGCGCCCGTTCCTCGTGTACGAGGTCGACCCGGTCGCGGAGTGGATCGGCACCTTCGACCCCCAGCTCGCCGAGGAGTTCTGGCGGGCGTTCGCGTTCGGGGCGGGCATCACGCTGCACATCCGCTCCGTCGCGGGGAAGAACGGCCACCACGTCATCGAGGCCTCGTTCAAGGGCGTCGCCCGGGCGTTGCGCGACGCCGTGCGCGTCGAGGGCACCGGGGTGCCGTCGACCAAGGGCACCCTGTGATCGACCTCCTCCCGGCGATCGACCTGCGCGGCGGGCACTGCGTCCGCCTGCACCAGGGCGACTTCGCCGCCGAGACCGTCTACGACGACGACCCGGTGCGCGTCGCCAGCGAGTTCGCCGCCGCGGGCGCGCGCTGGATCCACGTGGTGGATCTCGACGCCGCCCGCACCGGCGAGCGCACACACCTGCCGCAGATCCGTGCGATCTGCGAGGCGGTGTCCTGTGGGGTCGAGGTGGGTGGCGGTGTCCGCACCGCCGACGCCGCGCGCGAACTGCTCGACGCCGGCGTCGACCGCGTCGTCGTGGGGACTGCCGCGGTGGAGCGCCCCGCGCTGGTCGAGGAGCTGTGCACCGAGTATGCCGGCGCGATCGCGGTGGGGCTCGACGCGCGCGGCACCGAGGTCGCGATCCGCGGGTGGGTCGAGGGGTCGGGCGCCGATCTCGTCACCCTGGCGCAGCGCTTCGACGGCATCGGCGTCGCCGCGTTGATCGTCACCGAGATCTCGCGTGACGGCACCCTCGAGGGCCCTGCGTTCGGGCAGTTGCTCGCGGTGCTCGAGGCGAGCGGCATCCCGCTGATCGCGAGTGGGGGCGTCGGCACGCTCGAAGACCTCCGCGCCCTCGTCGCGCTCGAGGCCGGGGGCCGACGCCTCGCCGGGATCATCGCAGGCCGGGCCATCTACGAAGGCCGCTTCACCGTCGAACAGGGACTTGCGACCATGGTGGAGCCCGGCTGAGGCGGGCTACGGTCTGCACTGCCAGGAACCCCGCAGGGGACCGCGAGTAGGGCCAGCATCCAAGGAGGCGTGCCGATGGGCAACGGAGCGGAGCAGTACGACGAGTCGTTCTTCCGCAAGTACCGCGAACTCCTCGATGCGGAGGACACCGCGTTCGACGAGCTCGAGCACGCCTACGAAGACGGTGACCGCGCCCACTGGGCCGACGACCTCGCCGCGTGGCAGGCCGTCGCGGCGAAGCGCCAGGCCTTTCTCGACAAGCTCGGTCTCGTCACCGTCAAGTCCTGACGCCGACCGACCCACCTGCAGACTCCGGCGCCCGTAACCGACCCATGGCGTCCACCGAGGTCACCGTCACCGTCGCGGCCTCTCGCGCCGCGGTCTGTGAGTGCTTCACCGACCCCGGTGCGATGGTGCGCTGGATAGGCGTCGACGTCGTGCTCGACCCGAACGCGGGAGGCGAGGTGCGCGTCGAGGTGAACGGGCGCGACGTCGCCGAGGGCGAGTTCGTCGAGGTGGAGCCGCCCGACCACGTGCAGTTCACGTGGGGCTGGGTCGGGAGCGACGACACACCACCTCGCAGCAGCACCGTCGACGTCACCTTCACCGCCACCGACGACGGCACCCTCGTGCGGCTGCACCACGACGGTCTCTCCGAGGAACAAGCGCAGCGCCACACCGTCGGCTGGCAGCACTATCTCGGACGCCTCGCGGTGGCGGCGGCGGGTGGCGATCCGGGCCGGGATCCCTGGTTGGACTCCGGCCACTGACGAGTGGAACCTCCCGGGTCCTCCGGTCGGCGCAGCATTCGCCCGTCGCCCGGTATGGTCAATTATGCTCCCCCGATCCGGTTCGCCCCTGCGGGCCGGAAACGAGCGGGAGGGTTCGGCACCGATGAATCGCGCACACCGACGGGCGCAGGAGCAGCAGCACGCGAAGGCGTCGCGGTCACGGCGGATCGCTGCCCTCGGATCAGGTGCCGTGTTGGCGCTCAGTGCCGGCGGTGCCGCGCTGACGTTCGCGTCACCGAGCGCCTCGGCCGCGGTGAACGACGTCGTCGTCAACCTCGACGACTCGGGCGCGGGTTCGCTGCGCGCCGCGATCGACGATGCCAACGCGAATGGCGGTGGCACGATCACGATCGACTCATCGTTGTCGGGCTCGATTGTCCTCAACTCCGACCTGCCCAACATCACGGAGGACCTCACGGTCGTCGGTCCGGCGTCCGGTGCGGTCACGATCGACGGCAACGGCTTCGGGACGTTCTACGTCCTGGATCACACCCTCACGATCTCGGGTGTCACGATCACCGGCTCCAACCGGGCGGGGATCGCGGTGTTCGACGGCGCCAACTTGAACGCCGACCACGTCGTGATCTCGGGCAACACCAACAACACCTCGCGGGGCGGTGGCATCGAGTGCTCGACTGGTAAATCGAGCACGAACGGGACGGTCACGGTCACCAACAGCATCATCTCGGGCAACGTCACCGACGGCGGTGGCGGCGGTCTCTACACCAGCTACTGCGACACCACCATCGTGAACACGACCATCGCGAACAACCAGGCGACCGACGGCACCGACGGCGGAGGCCTCTA